>JASNZW010000012.1:0-35019 GCA_048499435.1 Anaerolineae bacterium | reverse complement strand
TGATACTCCACTATTGGGTGTTCCAGAATTTCCCCCGCACTACAGTCTCCCGTCTTTCTCCCCCTCTCTTATGGAGAGGGGGCCGGGGGGTGAGGTCAGTACAACAGACGCCAACATTTACCGGATGAAGCATTTAACTGTCGGCCAGCAGCAAAAGGGCACGATTTACGCGGGTTAGCGCAGGGTCAGCCGTCGCTGCCTTCGATGGCGATGCCGTGCTGGCCCAGGGCCGCGCGCAGGGCGTCAGCCTGGCCGTCACGGACGACGACCGCCATCGGCCCCAACTGCGCGCCCAGGTAGCGGCGCAGTTCCGGCGTGTCAAGCAGCGTGGTGAGGGTTTCGGGGTCGGTCGTGCGCAGCACCAGCAGCGGCTCCAGCGTGACGCTGGCCGCCGGCCCGGCCTGCCACGTTTCCAGCAGGCGGGCGATGGGCGCGGGGGTGGGCGCGTCGCGCAGCGCGCGGCTGATAAAGGCGCTGATGTGCTGGGTGGTGATGCCCTGGCGCGCCGCCTGCGCGAGGCTGGCGGCGTCCAGCCGGTAGGCGAACGGGTCAGCGGCCTGCACCCAGGTGGTGAAGCGCGCCACCTGGAAGCGGTCAATGCGCGGCACACGGCGCGACACCAGCAGCGTGCCGTCGGTCTGCACCTGCACGCTGTCCTCGGTTTCAGGCGGGTTGGGCCAGGGGATGAGGTCGGCCAGCGCGCGCCCGTAAGCGGTCAGGCGGGCGGCGTCCTCCGCCAGGTCCACCAGGCCGAGCCAGTGCATGGGGCCGCCCAGGTAGAACAGCAGCAGCGCCCCTTCGACGGCGTCCCAGCTTTCAAACCCCTGCAGGTAGTCGCCCTCGTCGTTGCGGATATACCAGCTTGTGTAGTCGCCGCCGGGGCGCTGGAAGTCGGGGTCGGCCTGTTTGACGGCCTCGATGAACTCGTCCATCGACCACCAGTCCTGCTCCGGCACGAACTCGCCGAGGAAGCCGATGACGGCGGTGCGCGCCACCACCGGGTCATAGGGCCAGCCGGTCGGCTCTGGGTGCAGGCCGGGGACGTGCCACAGGTCGCGGTAGGCGGCGCTGTCGCGCCAGGCCTCGGCCAACTGGCGCACCTGGTCGGCGCGGTGCGCCTCCAGCCAGCGCCGGGCTTCGGCGCGCCTGAGCGCGAGTTTGCTGCCCTCGGCCTCTGCCAGGCTGGCGCTGACGGCCAGCGAAACCAGAAAGGCCAGGCGGGCGGGGTCGCGCGCCAGCAGGTGCGGCAGCAGGGCGGCGCGGTGCGGCCCGGCCAGCGTGTCGCCGTCCAGGTCTGGCTGGCGCAGCAGCGTGTAAGCCAGCAGCGCGACCATATCGTCCACGATGGACGTGTCCGCCGTGACGATGTTCTGCACGTCCTCCAGCGGCTCGACACCGGGCAGTTCCGGCGGCAGCTCGCTGGCGGCCTCGTCGTTGTCCAGCCGGGCGTAGCCGGTTTTGTGGCGCGGCAGCAGCGCCGCCAGGTCCGTCGGCACGTAGATCACGGCGCGCGCGCCGGCCTCGGCCTGCTCAAACGCCTGGGCGATCAGCCCGCGATAGAACAGCGCCTCGGCGCTGGTGGCAGGGTGCAGGTGCGGCTTGTCACGCGCGATCTGTTCCGCGCCCATGTGGCGGATGCCGCCGAACAGGCGCGTGTAGGTGGTGGCAGTCATGTGGCTGCCGGCGCTGAGCAGCGCCTGCAGCGCGCCGCGCTGGTCGTCGTCCAGCGCGTCCCAGGCGCGCTCAGCGCGCTCGGCGTTGAGCATGGCGCGCGCCAGCGCGTGCGCCGCCTCGTCGTGGCTCATGTGCTGGAGGTCCTCATCCGCGACCTCCCACACGCGCGCCAGCAGCGGCAGCAGCGCCGGGTCAGCGTCTTGCAGGGTGCGCAGCAGCGTTCTCATAATTAGCAGTCTAGCCGGGAACGCCCCGGCGCGCAACAGGGTGTAAGCGGGCAAAGCCAGGTGGCCGCCCCGGCGCGCGCGTGGCATAATCCAGAGGCGTAAACGAAAGGAACACACATGACGACGACACGGCCTTATGGGACCTGGCCGGGCGCGTTCACGCCGTCAGCGCTGGCGGCGAGCCTGCGCCTGCGCGACGCGCTGTGGGACGACGACGGCGCGACGCTGGTGTGGCTGGAGGAACGCAGCGGCCTGGGCGTGCTGGTGGCGCAGCGCGGCGCTGACGCCCCGCGCGATCTGACGCCGCCCGATATGCCGGTGCGGGCGCGCGTGGGCTACGGCGGCGGCGATTTCACGGTGGCCGGCGGGCAGGTGTATTTCGCCGGGCCGGGCGGCCGGCTGTACCGCCAGCCGCTGACGGCGGGGCCGGCGCGGCCCATCACGCCGGCTTTCGGGCAGGCCGCCGCGCCGCGCGTCTCGCCGGATGGCCGCTGGCTGGCGTTCGTTCACCACTATGAGGATGTGGACGGTGTCGCTGTCGTGGACACTGACGGCGCTCACTGGCCGGCGAAGCTGGCCTACGGCACGGATTTCGCCATGCAGCCCGCCTGGAGTCCTGACGGCGCGCGGCTGGCTTATATCGCCTGGAATCACCCGCAGATGCCCTGGGACGGCGCCGAGCTGCGCCTGCTGACGCTCAGCGTGCCGGCGGGCGGCCTGCCGCGCGCCGTTGAATCTGTGACGCTGGCCGGCGGCACAGAGACGGCGGTGTTCCAGCCGGAGTTCTCGCCCGATGGCCGCTGGCTGGCCTACGCCAGCGACGCCAGCGGCTGGTGGCAGCTTTACGTGTGCGACCTCGCCAGCGGCCAGCACACGCAGCTCACGCAGGCTGAAGCTGAGCACGCCGTCCCCGCCTGGGTGCAGGGCGTGCGCGCGTTTGGCTGGCTGCCGGACAGCAGCGCGCTGCTGGCGCTGCGCAATGAGCGCGGTTTTTACAGCCTGTGGCGCGTGGCTGTGCCAGCGGGCCAGGCGCAGCGCGTCGCGGGTTTCGACGCTTACACCCACCTGGCGCAGCCGGCGGTCGCATCTACCGGCGCGGTGGCGCTGCTGGCGTCGTCGTGGGCGATCCCGCCGCGCGTTGTCAGCGCGGCGGCGGGCGCGGCGGCGCGTGTGCATCGGCGCTCTGGCGACGAGGCCGCCCCGCCAGAGGCGCTGGCCGCGCCGGAAGCGCTCACCTGGGCCGGGCACGATGGCGAGGCCGTTCACGGCCTGTATTACGCCCCCGCCAGCGGCCAGTTTACGTCGCCGGGCCGGCCGCCGCTGATCGTGCTGGCGCACGGCGGGCCGTCGGGCCAGGTGGCCGCGGCGTACAGCGGCGAGGCGCAGTTCTACGCCACGCGCGGCTTTGCGGTGCTGGCGGTCAACTATCGCGGCAGCACCGGCTACGGCAAAGCGTATCTCAACAAGCTGCGCGGCAGTTGGGGCCTTTACGATGTCGAGGACTGCGCCAGCGGCGCGCTGTTCCTGGTCGAAAGCGGCCGCGCCGACCGCGACCGGCTGGTGATTATGGGCGGCAGCGCCGGCGGCTTCACTGTGTTGCAGTCGCTGGTGGACAAGCCCGGCTTTTACCGCGCCGGCGTGTGCCTCTACGGCGTGTCGAATCAATTCCTGCTGGCGCAGGACACGCACAAGTTCGAGGCGCACTACACCGATTCGCTGCTCGGCCCGCTGCCGGAGGCCGCCGCGCTCTACCGGGCGCGCTCGCCGCTGTTCCACGCGGAGCGGATCGTGGACGCGCTAGCCGTGTTCCAGGGGGCGGACGACGTGGTTGTGCCGCGCAGCCAGTCGGACCTGATTGTTGAGTCGCTGCGGGCGCGCGGCGTGCCGCACATCTACCACGTCTACGAGGGCGAGGGGCACGGCTGGCGCCGCGCGGAGACGATCACGGCGTATTACGAGGCGGCGCTGGCGTTTCTGACGCAGCACGTGATCTACGTGTAACGACTGTAAATTCTGCTGTCGGCGGCGGCGGGTGTTAGGCGGCTGTGAGGCCGCCAGCCCATAATCCGGGTTGAGCACCTGTTTGCCGCGTACTGTTGGGGGAGGCCCGGCGTGGATGCCGTCACAAACGTGCCGATTCTGATTGCTGCGCTGCGCACCAACGACCGGCGCGCCCATACGCTGGTTGTGGACGATCTGGTGCGCGCCGGCGCTGCGGCGGTCGAGCCGCTGGTTGAGGCGCTGGACGACGCCAACCCTAACGTGCGCGCCGGCGTGGCGCGCGCGCTGGGCAAGATTGGCGATCAGCGCGCGCTGGGGCCGCTGATCTTCCGCCTGCGCTACGAGCCGGACCCGGAGGTGCGCAAGCCGCTGGTGTGGGCGCTGCACATGGGCGCGGCGCGCGCGGTCCCCGCGCTCATCGAAGCGCTGAGCGACCCCGACGAGTGGGTGCGTTTCGGCGCGGTGGTGGTGCTGGCGAAGATCGGCGCGCCGGCGGTGACGCCGCTGGTGCGGGCGCTCTATGACCCCGCGCCGCTGATGCGCGCCAGGGCGGCGGAGACGCTGGGGCGCATTGGCGACGCGCGCGCGCGGGAGCCGCTGGCCGATCTGCTGCACGACGCGGACGATGACGTCTGGCAGCAGGCGGCGGTCGCCCTGGGCTGCCTGGGCGACGCGCGCGCCGTGCGCCCGCTGATCAAGGTTATACAGGGCGCGCCGGGCAGCCTGCTCACGCGGGCGATCAAGGCGTTGGGGCAGCTCGGCGATGTGCGCGCCGTTGACCCGCTGATTGACCTGCTCGGCAGCCAGCCGGACCGCTGGACGCGGCTGTTCGTTATCGAGGCGCTGGGCAAGCTCGGCGATCTGCGCGGCGTTGAGGCGCTGGCCGACGCGCTGGACGACGCCAGCCAGGACGTGCGCGCCCGCGCGCTGGTTGCCCTGGGCGAGATCCCTTACGGCCTGGCGCTGGACACGCTCTACGCGGTCAGCGAGGACGCTGACAGCGCGCGGACTGACCGGCAGGTGGCGCTGTTCGAACTGGGCAAACGCCGCGACGCGCGCGCCCTGGCCGGCCTGGCCGAGCTGCTGCTGGAGGACCCATTCGCCGAGACGCGGGTGTATGCCGCGCTGGTGCTGGGCGAAATGGACGACCCGCGCGCCACCCACGCGCTGCTGGACGCGCTCTGCGACGACGCGCCGGAGGTCGCCAGCCACGCGCTGCAGGCGCTGGTGAAGCTGGGCAGCGGCGCGGTCGTGCACCTGCTGGCGCTGTACGAGCAGGGCGGGTCGTCGGTCGAGCGCCGCGTGTGGATCGCGCGCGCGCTGGGCGAGATCGGCACGGCGGCGGCGGGTGAGGTGCTGCGCGTGATCGCCAGCAGCCAGGGCGAACACGCGCGCGTGCGCGCCACCGCCATTGACGCGCTGCGCCGCTTAGACAGCACGGCTCTCCATTGACGCTGCCGCCCCCCTGTGGCAAGATGGCCGCTGGCCGCGGGGCTGTGCGGCACAACGCGCCTGCCAGGTTTGACAGGCAGCTTTTGTTTTCCCACTGTGAGGACACTGAGCTATATGTTTGACCATGAACAGAGTCTTGCCCACCCCAGGACACCGCGCCAGTTTCTGCGCCTGTACCTGACCGGGTTCGCGATGGGCGCTGCTGACATTGTGCCCGGCGTTTCCGGCGGGACGATGGCGTTCATCCTGGGCATCTACGCCGATCTGCTTGACGCGATCAAGTCGTTCGACATCACCGCGCTGCGGCTGGCGCTGCGCCTGCGCCTGCGCGAGGCGCTGGCCCACATCCCGCTGGCCTTCCTGATCGCTATCGGGCTGGGCATTCTGACGGCGATCTTCACCCTGTCGGGCGCGCTCAGCCACCTGCTGGAAACGCACCCGACGTTCGTGTTTGCGTTCTTTGGCGGGCTGATCCTGGCGTCGATCGTCTCGGTCGGGGCGAAGATCCACTGGTCGCTGGCGACGGCGGCGGCGCTGGTGGCGGGCGCGGCGGCGGCCTTTATCATCGTCGGCCTGCCGATTTTGCAGAATGCCAGCCACGACCCGCTGACGCTGTTCGTCAGCGGCGCGATCGCCATCTGCGCCATGATTCTGCCGGGCATTTCCGGCTCGTTCATCCTGCTGATCCTGGGCCAGTACGAGCATATCCTGAACGCCGTGCGCGACCGCGATATCCTGACGCTGGTGATCGTGGCGGCGGGCTGCGCGGTGGGCATCGTCGTTTTCTCGCGCGTGCTCAGCTACCTGCTGAAGCACTACTACCAGGCGACCATCGCCGCGCTGACCGGCTTTATGATCGGCTCGCTGCGCACCATCTGGGAGCGCACCAGCGCGGGCGCTGCCGTCCTGCCGCAGTTCGGCACGGGCGAGATCGCGCTGGCGCTGGCGCTGGCGGTGTTCGGTTTCGTGCTGGTGAGCGTGCTTGATCACATGCAGTCGCGCAATAACCCGTTTGTCCGCCTGTTCTGGCGCGGCAAAACAAAGCCGGCAGCGCCGCTGGCGGCAGACTGAGGCCGACAGCGCATTTAAAAGCTAACGCGCCGCAGCGATCCCCCGCTGCGGCGCGTTGATTTTGTGGCCTGACAGGGCCGGCGACAGGATGGCCGCGGGCGGGGCTGCGCGGTTTCCACAACGCGCCGTCCAGCTTTCGCCGCTGCCGTCAGCCCGCGCCGGCAGCCGGTTCCTCGGTGGCTTCGGCGTCCGGCTCAGGCGGCAGGTCCGCGAACATCTGGCAGCTTCGCATCTGGTCCTCGAAATCAGCGATGAGCGCCTCGTCGCCGCCCTCGCGCGCCATGCCATAGCCGGTGCGGAAATAGGGCACGGCGGCGGGGCAGTTTCCGAGCAGCACCTGCGCGCGCCCGGCCCACCAGTAATGGCGTGGGTTGGTTGTGCCCAGGTCAACCGCCGTCCTGAACGATTCGTAGGCTGAAGCGTAATTTTGCAGCCGGTGCTGCGCGCGCCCCAGCGTGTAGTGACAGTTGATGCTCTCCGGGTCCAGCTCGACGCAGCGCGTGAGGTAGTCGCTGGCCTGTTCCGGGCTGCCCACCGTGTTGAGATACAGCGCGCCCAGCCAGAACAGCGCCCGCGTATTGCGCGGGTTGAGTTCAATCAGGTCGCGCAGGATGCCCAGGCCGGTGTCGCTGTCGCCCAGGTTGATGTAGATCAGCGCCAGGTCAACCGCCAGGTAGCTGAGGTTGGGGGCCAGGTCATAGGCGGTCTGGTAGTCGGCCAGCGCTGCGTCGAACAGGAACTGCACTTCCTGCTTGTGGCGCGCGCGCACGCGGTAGGCCTCAAAGCTGTTGGGGTCGGTTTCGAGCGCGCGCTCAACGGTGCTGAGGGCGCGGTCATACTGGCCTGCATCCAGGTAAGCCTCAGCCAGGAAGGCCTCGGCGCGCGCCCTGGCGCGTGGGTTATCCTGCCCCGCCAGGCTGATGGCGTGCAGCGCGCTGGCGATCGCCTCGCCGTTGCGCTCGTTCCAGTTGAGCGCCATCGCGCGGATCGCCCAGGCGTCCGGCGAGTACGGGTCAGCGGTCACGGCGTTTTCAGCGGCAGCCAGCGCCTCGCGCAGACGGCCGTCCATGATGAGGCCCAGGGCGATGCGGTAGTGCAGGTTAACATCGTTGGGCAGCGCCGGGCTGATTTCCTCGTACAGGCTGACGGCGTCCTCGATGTTGCCGCGCACCCAGGCGGCGTCAGCCTGCGCCTGGCGCTGGCTGGGGTCGGCGGTGGGCAGCGGCGTGGGCGCGGTGACGGTCGCCATCGCGTCCTGGGCGCTGTCCACGATGCCGGCGATAACCTCGCGCACCTGCGGGGTGATGCCTTCGCGGTTGTTGTAGAGGTAAACCCCCGCCGCGACGATCAGGGGTGTCAGCAGCCACAGCCACAGCCAGCGCAGCGAGATAATGCTGCGCCGCTGGCCCTGGCGGTAGCGTTTTGGTGTGCGCAGGTACATGCGTGCCCCTAACCGCCGATCGGCGTGGGCGGGATGGCCGTTGGCGCGGGCACGGTGGGCAGCAGGCGGCCCGCGTAGCTGGCGCACGAGACCGTCGTCAGGCGCAGCCCTTCGCGCACGTCGGCCACGATATTAGCGCCGTCGGCCAGCGCCTCGGCCATCGGCAGCGCCTCTTCAAGGATGTTCCAGGCGTCGTCGCAGTCGCCCAGGTAGTAATGCGCCAGCCCGCGCAGATACCAGCAGCGGATGTCGTTCGAGCCGTTGCGGATGCACGTCTCGAAGGCTTCGATCGCGCCTTCGTAATTGCGGCGCGTGTAGCGCGCCATGCCCACCTCGGCCCAGGCGGCGGCGTAATCGGGGTTGATGTCGAGCGCGTCCTCGCAGTAGCCCTGCGCGCGGTCCTGCTGGCCGACGCGGGCGTAAGCCTGGCACAGGCGCAGGTAAGCGCGCTCGTTGCGCGGCTCAAGTGAGAGGATGCGCTCGTAAGTGGCGATCGCCATCTCTTCCTGGTTGGTCGAAAGATATTGCAGCGCCAGCTCAAAATAGGAATTGGTCAGGTTGGGGTTGAGCGCCACCGCGTCCTCAAGCTGCTGGATCGCCAGCTCGCGCTGGCCCACCCAGATCAGCGTGTAGGCGTAGCTGCGGTGCGCTTCAACGTCCATCGGGTCAAGCTCGATGGCGCGCGCGCCGTACTCAACGCCCTGCTGGTAGCGCCCGATCGCGGTGTAGGCCCGCGCCAGCGCGGCGTACAGCGGCGCGAAGCTGTTGTTCAGCTCCAGCCCGGCCACGCCAACCGGGATCGCGCCGGCGGCGTCGCCGATCCAGGTCAGCGCGCGCGTTTTGAGGGCGTAGCCGCGCGGGTCCTGCGGGTTGATCGCGATCGCCTGGTCGCCCAGGGCGACGGCGTCCTCAGCGCGGTCAAGCTCGATATACAGCTTGCCCAGCTCGTACAGGTAATCCACGTTGGCGGGCTGTTGGGCGACGGCCTGCTCGAACAGGGCGGCGGCGGCGGCGACATCGCCGCGCTGAAACAGCAGCGCGCCCTCGGTCGCCAGGGTGCTGGCGAAAGGCGTGGACGTGGGAGCCTGGCCCATCACGCCCAGAGCGGCGAGCTGCAGCCGGTCGAACTGGGTGTACACGAAGAACAGGAAAGCGCCGAGCAGCGCGAAATAGACCAGCACGAAGCGGGCGCTGCTGCGCCGCCGGCGGCGGCTGCCGAAAAAGGGCTGCGAGTAATCGCGCTTGATCTGCATCCGGTGAACTTAACCAGTAATCCTCAGCACGCTCAGAAGGGTAGCCCAGCGGCCGGGGTGTGTCAAGATGAGGCGCGCAGCAGGCGCTGGCGCAGCGTGTCCAGCGGCAGCCAGCCGGCGGCGGCGCCGTCATAGTAGCGCCAGTGAACCCAGCCGTTGCAGGGGGCGCGCAGCAGGGCCGTGCCCACCTTGTGAATCGAGCCGCGCAGGTCGCCGTGAATCAGCGCGCCGTCGGCGGTGACGGCGGCGTACAGGTCGCTCTCGCCCAGCCGCAGGCGGTCGCCCGGCTGGAGCAGCCCGGCCTCCAGCAGGCGCAGAAACGGCACGCGCGGCGGTTTCGGTTTGGTGGTGGGGGCGTAAACCGCAGCGCCGGGCGGCGGCGGCGCGACAGCGTCGATGCGCGCCTGCGCCAGCGCCGTGTATCGCGGGTCGCGCTCGATGCCCAGCCAGCGGCGGCCCAGCTTCTTGGCGACCGCGCCGGTCGTGCCGCTGCCGAAGAACGGGTCAAGCACGAGGTCGCCGGGCAGGGTGCTGCTGAGAATAATGCGGTAGAGCAGGGCCTCTGGCTTCTGCGTGGCGTGCGCCTTGCTGCCGTTGACGGTCAGCCGTTCCGCGCCGGAGCAGATGGGCAGCTCCCACACGCTACGCATCTGCAGGTCGTCGCTGCCGGTTTTCATGGCGTGATAGTTGAACGTGTAGCGCGCGCCCTGGCGCTTCTGCGCCCAGATCAGGGTTTCGTGGGCGTTAGCGAAGCGCGTGCCCTTGAAATTGGGCATCGGGTTGGTTTTGGCCCAGATCACGTCGTTGAGAATCCAGTAGCCCAGTTCCTGCAGCAGCGCGCCGACGCGGTAAATATTGTGGTAGCTGCCGATCACCCACAGCGTGCCGGTATCCCTGAGGACGCGGCGGCAGGCTGTCAGCCAGGCGCGCGTGAAGGCGTCGTAGTCGGCAAAGCTGGCGAAGCGGTCCCAGTCGTCGTCAACCGCGTCCACCTTTGTCAGGTTGGGGCGGTAGAGGTCGCCCTGAAGCTGGAGATTATAGGGCGGGTCGGCGAAGATCACGTCCACCGATTTTTCCGGCAGCGCGTTCATGACTTCCACGCAGTCGCCCAGGATGATCTGGTCCAGCGGTATCATGGGCGGCGGTGCAGAATTTCCAGAATCAGGCGGCGGAAGCTGCTTGCGCTGTTAACCGAGTCATAGACGACTGCCTCCAGCGCCGCCAGCTCCGGCGGCAGGCGGTCTGCTGGCTGGTAGACGAACAGCAGCAGCGGCTTCTCGCGGTTGACGAAGTAGCGGTATTCCAGCCGCACATGGCGCGACTCAAGGGCGGCGGGCGACACAACCAGCACCAGCAGCCAGCACTCGGTCAGCGCCTGCTCGACGGCGGCGGTCCAGTCGTCCGCGCCGGGCGTGAGGTACTGGTCCACCCACACGTTGATACCGGCGTCCTGCAGCGCGACAGTCAGCGGCGCGATGATGCTCTCCCAGTCGTCGCGGGCGTAGGCGATCATGATGTGCTGGTCCAGCGCGCCCTGCTTCAGCCCGGTCCCCAGGCGCGATGTTTTGCGCGCGCCCACCAGGTTGAGGATGTCGGCCTGTTTGACTTCGTTGGTCTCCAGCTTGCTTGTGGCCTCTGCGCGCGCCGCGCCGCCCTCGTGCGCGGGGCCGCTGTGGAAGTTTTTCGGGTCGCGCACGTAGTGCAGGCGGACGGTTGTGCCCAGCTCCAGCGTGTCGTAGACAGTGAGCGTGCGCGTGCTGGCCAGGCGCACGCTGTTGAGAATTGTGCCGTTGGTCGAGCCGAGGTCGCGGACGGTGTAGCCGCTGCCCTGGCGCTGAAGCTCAAGATGCCAGCGGCTCACTTCCGGGTCCGACAGCACAATAGTGTTCGACAGGTCGCGCCCGATCGTAATGGTGTCGCCCTCCAGGGCGTAGGCGCGCTCGTTGTTCGGCCCCAGGCTGACCACCAGAAACAGTTGATCGCTGCGGCGCGCGGCGGCCGGCGCGCTGGCCGCTTCCGACGCGGGCGCGCGCTCGTAGGCCAGCGTGATCGAATCGCCCAGCTCGATCAGGCAGGCGGGCGGCAGCAGGCGGCTGGTGGTGATGCGCTGGCCGTCAACAAAGGTGCCGTTGCTGGAGCCAAGATCGTGCAGCTCATAGTCAGGGCCGGCGCGCACCAGGCGCACGTGGATGCGGCTGATCTGGTCGTCGTTGATGACGACCGTGTTGTGCGGGCTGCGCCCGATGGTGACGATCTCGTCGGCCAGCTTGTACACGGTTCCGGGGTCCGGCCCGCGCCGGACGGTCAAGCGTGTCATAGTGCCCTTCCTGAAGCGTGATCGCTGCGCGCTGTCTGTGCCGCACACTGTCTAAGTGTAGCAGAACACGCGAAAGGGGGAAAAGCAAACGGCGCGGCGGCTGGAAACGGCGGCCCCGCGCCGCAGCTTCACAGGTCGCTGTCCAGCTTTTGCTTGAGGACCCGCGCCGCCGGGTCCAGGCTCACCAGCCAGGCCCCCAGCAGCGCCACCGCGCGGTGAACGCCGGGCGTCGAGCGAGGCTGCCCCAGCATGTTAAGCTGGATAGTGTATTCGCCGGGCGCGGCGCGCGCCAGCACCATCAGCGCGATGTGCTGGTCAATCGTTGCTTCTTTGACGTAAGTTTCCACCAGCAGCGCGCGCGCCCCCCGGTAGGCGAACATAAAGCGCACGTGCGTGTCGCCGGCGCTGTGTTCGCGGTTTTCAAAGCGGGCCAGCATGTCGTCGAGCGTGAGCGGGCTGGCGAAAACCAGATGCGGCATCTCTAACTCCCGGACGGACAGCACCGGCGGCGGCGGGTCGGCGGTGCGGCGGCAGGCGAAATAGTAACAGGCGCGGCCCTGGCGGCGCGCCTTATCCTCGTAGCGCGTGACGACGCGCCCCGGCAGCGCGTCGGCCCAGGGTGACGGCAGCAGGTTGGCCAGGCCGGGCGTCTCCGCCAGCAGCGCCGCGCTCAGCGCGGCGTAGTCGTGGATGTCGGTCGCCAGGAAAAACGTTCCCCCAGGCCGCAGGCGGCTGACGATCAGGTCGAGCGTGTCGCGCTGCATCAGGCGGCGGTGGCTGTGGCGGCCCTTGAACCAGGGGTCAGGGAAGTTGACGTGCACCTGGTCCAGCGCCGCCGGGGTAAACAGGTGGTAGAGCGCGGTGTGGGCGGGCGCGTGCACCAGGCGCACATTTGTGAGCTGCTGGCGCGCCGCCGCCTGTTCGACTGCCGTCAGGCAGCGGTTAGCTACCTCCAGGCCAATGACCCCGGCGTCCGGGCGCTGGCGCGCCAAGTGCAGCAGGAACTGGCCGTAGCCGAAGCCGATCTCCAGGATAAGCGGGCGCGGGCCGCCGAAAGCCGCGTCCCAGTCCACCGGCCAGGGCAGGGTGCGGCTGTTATGGCTGCGCTGCGCGGGCACGGCGCGGCCGCGCTAATGCTGGTCGGTCTGCGGCGGCTGCGCCGGGGTCGGCTCGCCGCCGCTGGCGGCGGTTTCATCCAGATAAGGATGGTGCGCCGCGTGGCGGCGCTGCGGCTCGCGGATGACGTAGTACAGCACCGCGCCCATCACAACGATGTCCAGAATGATCAGAAAAACCAAGACAGCCACTGCTGTGCCTCCCTGTCGTGATTAAGCTGGCCGCGCCCGCTTATTCGCCTTCGCCTACTGGCTCTTTGGTGGTGGTGATGCTGGTCCACTCCGGGCGGTCGCCGCGCAGGTGGGCGAAGATTGGCGCTTCGTTGCGCAGCAGGTCAACCAGGACGCTGATGTCGCTGAAGGGCATAAACATGTAACCCTTTTTGGCGTTCAGGTCAATCAACGGGGCGGGGACTGCGCTGTCGGGGTCGAGGAAGTACACGTCGAGCGTGTATTCGTCGCCCAGGCAGCGCACGATGCCGCGCAGACGGATAGACGCGCCCTGGAAATCCATCACCTCAAGCTGGCGCAAAATCACCATATACTCTTTAACTTCAAACAGGATCGCGTTTTCCATCAGCAGGCGCCCCCGGCAGCACACATAAACGCACGCGCACAGTATAGCACAAGGCGCGGCGCAGCCTCAAACGCCGCGCCGCCGGGGAGTGCGTTCCCACGGCGGCGCGGCAAACTTGCGGCGGGTGTCCGCCGGCGCTAAAGGTCGAAGTACAGGCGGAACTCGTAAGGGTGCGGGCGCATATCAACGGCTTCGGCCTCGGTGCGCAGCTTGAAGTTGACATACGTCTCGATGATTTCCGGGGTGAACACGCCGCCTTCCAGCAGGAAAGCGTGATCGTTCTGCAGCGCCATGAGCACATCGCGCAGGCGGCCCGGCACGGTGCGGGTTTTGATGTGGCCTTCGTACAGGTCCACGTCCACCGGGTCGCCCGGCTCAATCTTATTGCGGATGCCGTCCAGCCCGGCCATCATCATCGCCGGCAGGGCGAAGTAGGGGTTGGCGGTTGGGTCTGGGAAGCGCACTTCAACGCGCTTGGTTTTCGGGTTCTGGCTGTACATCGGGATGCGGATGGCCGCTGAACGGTTGCGCATCGAGTAAACCAGGTTGACCGGCGCTTCGTAGCCGGGGACAAGGCGGCGGTAGCTGTTGGTGGTGGGCGCGCAGAAGGCCAGGAGGGCATCGGCGTGGGCCAGGATGCCGCCGATATACCACAGCGCTTCCTGGCTCAGGTTGGCGTAGCCGTTGCCGAAGAACAGCGGCTTGCCGTCTTTCCACAGGCTCTGGTGACAGTGCATGCCGCTGCCATTGTCCTCGAACAGCGGCTTGGGCATAAATGTGGCGACCAGATTGTTGCGCATAGCGACGTTCTTGACAATGTACTTGTACAGCAGCACGTTGTCAGCCATGTGCAGCATCGAGCCATACTGCATGTCGATTTCGGCCTGGCCGCCACCGCCGACTTCGTGGTGATGCACTTCGACGTTGATGCCGCAGGCCAGCATCGTGGCGACCATCTCAGCGCGCACGTCCTGGGTCTTGTCCAGCGGCGGCAGCGGGAAATAGCCCTCTTTGACACGGTTGAGGTAGACCATCTTCGGCTCGGCGCTGGCGGTGTTCCAGAAACCCTCGTGGCTGTCCACCTCGTACATGCTCATGTTCTCGGTGGTGTTGTAGCGCACGTTGCTGAAGATGAAGAACTCCGGCTCCGGCCCGAAGTAACACTCATCGGCGATGCCAGTGGTTTTCAGATACGCTTCGGCGCGCTTGGTGACGCCGCGCGGGTCACGGGCGTAGGGCTGGCGCTCGATCGGGTCGTAGACATCGCAGACGATCGCCAGGGTGGGCAGCTTAAAGAACGGGTCAATGACCGCTGTGCTCAGGTCGGCCAGCAGGATCAGGTCGGACTGGTCAATGCTCTGGAAACCGCGCACGCTCGAACCGTCGAAGCCGAAGCCGGCAGCGAACAGGTCGGTGTCGCAGTTTTCCATCGGCAGGCTGAAATGCTGCACCATGCCGCGAATGTCGGTAAACCGGATGTCAATTTCCCGGATGTTCTTGCTTTTGGCCCACGCAAGCAGGGCTTCGGACGACTGTTTGGCGTCGGCGGGGGGAACCAGGTGTGTCATGGACAGCACTCCAATTTGGCGATGTTGACTAAACGCTGAGAGACTGATGGAATTATAGGGAAAAATCAGCCCGGTTTCGTCGGCTAAAGTAACCTAAAAGCGCGGATTTTCGCTGTGACATTGTGCCAAAAGGGCTGAGGGCATCAGCGCGGGACGGCGTAGATCGTCACCCCGGCGGCGTCGTAGAGCGTCTCCAGGCCCGCTGCCCACGGCGGGGCGGCCTGCGCGCCCGGCGCGAGGCTGCGCTCCGCCGGCCCGTAGATAATGTAGCGAACGCGCCCGTCGGCCAGCAGCGCGGCGCGCTCCGCCGGGGAAAGGCCGCCGCTGAAGAAGGCCTCGGCCTGGGCGGCCTTGGCGCGGGCGTAAAGCGTCTCCGGCCCGTGGCCGACGAAGGCGCGCAGGTTGGTGTAGGCCGGGACGCGGCTGCCGGTGCGGAAGGTGGCCAGCGCCACCGCGCCCGGCTCAGCCTGGGCGTTGAGCCAGTTGAAAGCGCGCACCAGCGCGCCCGGCACGAACACCGGCTCGGCCCGGCTGGCGGCGGCAGGCAGCGCCAGCAGCAGCAGCGCGCTGCTCAGGCTGATAACGCCGACGGCGGCGGCGGCCAGGGCGCGGCGGGCGGCGGGCCGGGCGCGCCGCCGCAGCGCGGCCAGCCCCAGCGCAGCCAGCAGCGCCAGCGGCACGATCACGCCCTCGGCCAGCCGGCGCTGCACGTTGAGCGGCAGGTAAACCAGCAGCGGCACGACCAGCGGCCAGCCGATCAGCAGGGCGTAGCGCGTGTCGCGGCGGGCGCGGCGCGCCGCCAGCCGCGCGCCGGGCAGCGCCAGCAGCGCCAGCGGCAGGTAAGCCAGCGCGTAGTGCAGCGGCGGCGGCGACGGCAGCAGGTTCTGCGCCGACCACTGGGCGAAGGCCGGGTTCCCGGCGAACAGCAGCGCGTTATAGCCGAACAGCGGCAGCGTGACCAGCGCCGCGAGGGCTGCGTGCCGCGCCAGCCGCGCCGGGAAGCGCCGCGCCAGCAGCCAGGCCGCCAGCCCCCACGCGCCCAGCACGGCGTAAACGACCGCCAGGTAAAACGGGACCGCCAGGCCCATCAGCAGCCAGCACAGCCCGGCGGCCAGCGCCCAGCGCCAGCCGCGCGCGCGCCGCAGCGCGGCGAACAGCGCCAGCAGGCCGCCCAGCAGCGCCGCCCGCGCCAGCGCCAGGTGCGGCAGGCCGAACAGAATCTGGAAGGTGAAGCCTTCAGGGATGTAAAACTCTGGCGGCGTTTCGCCCGCCAGCAGCAGCAGCCAGCCCAGCCCGCCGCCCAGCGTCAGCAGCAGCAGCGCGACGAAGCGCGTCTGGCGGCTGTGGATAAAGACGGCGCTGAAGCGGTACAGGGCCAGCACCAGCAGCGCGCCGAAGCCCACGCGCAGCAGGTGGAACACGCCCACCAGCGCGCCGGTCAGCGCGGGGTCGGTGGGGGCCAGCAGCAGGCCGACCGCCTGCCCCGGCGCGATATACGGCAGGAACAGCAGCGGCGCGCTGGCGTGTTCCTCCGCTGTGTAGAACAGGTAGAAATCCCAGCGGCCCTGCGCGCCCAGGCGCATTTTCCCGGTGTAGCTGTGGCCGTCCTCCACGCCGAACAGGAAGCCGCTGAAGTGCTGCGCCTCGTCGGCGGCCAGCCAGCCCAGCCAGTAAGGGATGGACGTGAGCGCCGCCAGCAGCAGCGCCAGCAGCAGCGCCCGCCGCCACTCGCGCCGGGTGATGCTCACACGGCGATATCCCAGGCTGCCAGGTCCGCCAGGAAGCGGTGCGCCGTCAGGTCGAGGTGGATCGGCGTCAGGCTGGCGTAGCTGTTGTGGACCGCCCACAGGTCTGTTCCTTCCTCGTCAATCAGGCCGCCCGGCTCTGGCCCGACAATGCTGTAGCCGTCGGCGGACCGTTCCAGCTCGTCGCGATAGATGCGGACGCCCTGCCGGGTGAGCCGGATGCCCTTTACGACTGGCACGTGGGGCACGTTAAGATTGAGGATGGTCAGCGGCGGCAGCCCTTTTTCGAGCACCTTGCGCGCCACCTGCATAGCGATGCGCGCCGCCTCCGCGTAGTCACCCACTTCAGCGCCGTTGCGGCCGTTGAGCGAGACCGCCAGCGCCGGCGCGCCGTTGATGGCCGCCTCCAGCGCCGCCGTCACCGTGCCGCTGTAGGTGATGTCCTGGCCCATGTTCGCGCCCCGGTTGATGCCCGACAGCACCAGGTCCACTGGCCAGGGGACCATGCCCAGCGCGCACAGGGCGATGCAGTCCGCCGGCGAGCCGCCGACGGCCAGCGCGGGCGTGCCGTCGGCCAGCGTCGTCTCGCTGACGGGGATGTTCTGGAACAGGGTTTTCTTGTGGCCGCTGGCGCTCTGGTTAACGGCGGGCGCGGCCACGCGCACCGCGCCGAGGGCGCGCGCGGCGGTCGCCAGCGCCAGCAGGCCCGGCGCGTAAACGCCGTCGTCGTTGGTGACAAGGATGTTGGCCATAGCTATCGGTCCCTTTCAGCCGGCGCTGCGCGCGCCGGATTCAGCCAGCGTTAAGGTGGAATTTACACTGAGGATAGACTCGTTTAACTTTCTGGCACTAGAATACGTAGAACGTGTATTGTAGCGGACTCCGGCGCGTTTTTGAACCGAGGGCCGGGGCGCTGTGGTATGCGCGGCTGCTAGTCAGCCCAGTGAGGGCCGTATGGGAGATGATGATCAGGATTTTAAAGCAGGTTACGCCGAGGGCATCAGCGCGTTTCAGAGCGCGCGCTCGCGCGCGTTCTGGCAGGATGTGATCGGCCTGCTGCGCGGCAAACCGGCGGAGCTGCTGAGCTTCGACGATATCAAGGCGCGGCTGCGGCTGCGCGAAGAAAGCTATAAGGGGCTGCAGAATGTGCCCCTGGACCGCATCGTTGGCAGCGTGGGCCGCTACCGCGATTTCACCAGCACCTTCCTGCCGAAGAACCCGAGCCTGCGCGACCGCTGGAGCCGTGTCTATGCCCAGACCAACAGCATGACCGGCACGCCGCCTATCGAGCTGTACAAGGTGGACGACGTGTACTTTGTGCGCGACGGCAACCACCGCGTCTCGGTGGCGCGCCAGATCGGCCAGCCAACGATCGAGGCGCACGTCACCGAGCTGCCTACGCACGTGGACCTGGAACCGGGCATGACGCCGGCGGAGCTGGATGCGGCGGCGGGCTACGCCCTGTTTCTGGAGGCCACCCGCCTGCGCCATTCGCGCCCGCATCACCAGTCCATCAAGCTCAGCGAGCCGTCGCGCTATGCCGACCTGCTCGGCCACGTCTACCTGCACCAGCGGGCGCTGACGCAGCTAAACGAGCGCGATTACACCATCGAGCAGGCCGCCGCCGACTGGTACGACAATGTCTACCGCCCGGCGGTGACGCTTATCCGCAAGTACGATGTGCTCAGATATTTCCCCAGCCGCACCGAAGGCGACCTTTACCTGTGGCTGGTGGACCACCTGAGCGAGGTCAAGGCGCAGCTTGGCGACCAGGCCCAGGCGCGCAGCTTCAGCCAGGCGCTCACGAACCTGCTGGCGGTGAAGCGCAAGCCGATCCCCGATGACCTGCTGCGCGAGGATGACGACTCCGTGACCCTCACGCGCGCCGACGTGCAGAGCGCGCTGGAGGAATACCGGCGCGAGCAGCGCGAGGGCAAAACCCTGCACGGAAACGCCAGCGGCCGCAAACCCTGACTCACCTCTGGTCACGGCCCGGCGGCGGTGCTACTATAAGCCGCGCCAGCCGCGCGCTTACCACACAGAAGGCAAACGCTCACATGACACGCTCACCGCTTATCGTGATTCCGGTCGAGGCTCCGGTCCAGCAGGCGGCCTTCGACCTGCCCGATGCCGTGCTGACGGCGGTCGCCGCCGCTGGCGCGGCGCTGCAGGACGGCGACGTGCTGGCCGTTTCCAGCAAGTACGCCGCCATCAGCGAGGGCCGCGTCGTCAGCATGGCGCAGGTAGAGGTGACGGCGGCGGGCCAGCAGCTGGCGGAGCGCTATCACATGAACCCGGTGATGGCGCAGCTTGTGCTGCAAGAGGCTGACCACATCTTCGGCGGCATTGAGGGCTTCCTGCTCACGTACAAGGACGGCATCCTGTCGCCCAACGCCGGCCTGGACCGCTCCAACATCCCCAGCGGCTGGGTGGTGCTGTTCCCGGCGCAGCCTTACGCCACCGCGCGCAGCCTGCGCGCCGCGGTGCGCGCGCGTCTGGGCGTGGACGTGGGCGTGATCCTCACCGACAGTTGGCTGATGCCGGGCCGCCTGGGCACGGCGGGCGTCGCGCTGGCAACCGCCGGCTTCAGGCCGATTCAGGACGAGCGCGGCAAGGCTGACCTGTTCGGCAACCCGATGCAGGTCACGCAGCGCGGCATCGCCGATTCGATCTCGGTGTGCGCGCAGATGGTGATGGGCGAGCGCGATGAGGCCACGCCGGTCGCCATCGTGCGCGGGACAGGCGTCACGCTGACCGACGCTGACATCGCCGTTGAGGACGTGGCGATCCCCTGGGACATGTGCATCTACGTGGAGTCGCTCACGCGCGGCCTGCTGCCCGAAGGGCTGGACGCCGCCCGCGCCAGCGCCAACGGCCACGCCCGCCGCTGAGCCGCACGGTTCAGGGGTTGTAAACGCAGCGCGACATTTGTTGTTTACATTTCTGCGGCCTTGTGCTCAAATTGAACTGTGACCGCACAGACGCACAAGCAGGCCATGCGCGATAAACGACCTGTTGACGAATTAAGCATCGAGGAACTGGAGCGCATCCTGGCGATTCGCAAGCGCGAGGAACGCCAGGGGCGGCTCGACCGGATGCGCAGCACCGGGCGCGTTGTCAGCCAGACGCCGCCGGGCGCGGTCCAGCACCCGCCCGCCGCCGCTATCCTGCCCAGCGCCCCGCTGCCCGCGTCAGCGGTTAACGGCGCGGGCGACCCGCACCCGCGTTTCGACGACGAGGCCGACGGCCTGCGCGCCGACCCGGAGCGCGACCGTTTCTGGAAAACGTTTGTTAACCAGGCGCTGCTGCTGGTGGAGATCGCCGCGGTGCTGGGGCTGATCTACCTGGGCTACACGCTGCTGCAGTCGTTGGGCGCGCTGGAGCGCGAGACCGCCGAGGCGCAGCGCGCCGCCGAGGCGCAGCGCGTCGCCGCGCTGCCCACGATCGCGCCGACGCCGCAGTTGCGGCTGGAACAGGTGGTGCTGCCCGGCGGCCACACCCCGCCGACCGCCCCCGGCGGCGCGCAGTTCAACTTTAGCGAGATCCCCGCCAACCTGCTGCCCGTTGTCCAGAGCCAGGTTTTCCAGCCAGTGCTCAGCCGCCCGCCGCAGACGCCGCAGACGGCGCTGCGCCTGATTATCCCCAGCCTCAACCTGGAGCAGACAATCGTCCCTGGCACTGACTGGGAGGCGCTCAAGCAGGGGGTGGGTCAGCTTCTCAACGGCGTTAACCCCGGCGACAGCAGCGGCAACGTCGTTTTCGCGGCCCACAACGACATCTACGGCGAGCTGTTCCGCCACCTGGACCAGCTTAAGCCGGGCGACCGCTTCCAGATACAGACGGAGACGCGCTTCTATACCTATGAGATCACCGGCTGGGAGCTGTACGCGCCCACTGATGTGCACGTGCTGGAGAGCCGGGGCGGGGCGACGGCCACGCTTATCTCGTGTTACCCGTACCAGGTCAACAACCAGCGGATTGTCGTGTTTGCTAACCGGATTGACGCCTGAGCGCGCCGAGAAGATGAGGGTTTATGTCTAAACGCCGCAAGTCCAACCAGCCCAATATCCCGGAGGAGACGCTGCGCCGCGCCCGCCAGGAGGCTGGCCTGGAGCCGCCTGACCCGCCGGCCGCCGACGCGGTTGAAACGCCGCCCGCCGCCCCGGCGCCGATCCCGGCCCCGCCGCCGCGCGCGGCGGCTTCGGCGCGGCGCGAGCCAGCGCGCGCCGCCGGGGACTCAGCGGCGCGCAGGCGCAAACGGCGCAGCGACAAGGTCAGCTATGAGGAGATGTCACACGAGGAGGTGATGCACCTGCTCGACAACCCGACCAGGTCCGTGAGCGAGGCCGAGCTGCGCGCGCAGTACGGCTACGTGCTGCGGGACCTGCGCAGCATGTTTGTCCTGGCGGCGGCGCTGTTTGTTGTGATGATTGTTGCCGCCGCCATCCTGATATAGCGTGCAGTGTGGGCGAGGTTTTATCGTAAGTGATGGCTGTTATCCCTGGTGATTTACGCCATATCCCGTACTTCACCGGCATTGACCCCGCCGGCCTGCGGCGTGTCGCCCGCGCCGCGCACCAGCACGGCTACCAGGCCGGCGCGACCATCTTCGCCGAGGGCGGCGACTGCGCCGGTTTCCACGTTGTCACCGAGGGGCTGGTGCGCATTTATCGCGTCAACACCGAGGGCCGTCTGCACACGCTCAGCCTGCTGCGCCCCCTCTCCACCTTCAACGAGGTGGCGGCGGTGGACGGCGGCCCCAACCCCTACAACGCGGTCGCCGTGACGGTGGCCGAGGTGCTGACCATCAGCCACGACCGGTTGATGGCGCTCATGTCCGCCGAGCCAGCGCTGCTGAGCAACTACGTGCAGTCGCTGGCGCACGTCAACCGCGATTACATCGAGCGGCTGGAGGACATGACCTTCCGCACGATCCCCTCGCGCCTGGCCAAGCTGTTTCTGCACGAGAGCAACACCTACGCCGGCCAGATTTCTGAAGCGCCCACCGGCCTCACGCAGGAGGATATCGCCTCGATTCTGGGGACGACGCGCGAGGTAGTCGGGCGGGCGCTGCGCGGCCTGCTCAACGCCGGGCTGCTGGTGAAGAAAGGCCGCCACATGTATATCGCGGACCGCGACGGCCTCGTGTGTCTGGCCGAGACCAACACCATGCCAGACCCCCTGCGCGACGCGCCCTCTGCTGGATTTAACCGAGGTTAAACTAATCCGCACCCCCTGCGCGCTGGCCGTGCGGCGCAGTTAATGACTTTTTGATAATCCAACAAAAGTACCAGACACGCCGGTTAAAGCGGGCTAGAGTAGAAGAACGTTTTCATAGCCCACGTAGCTGTTAAGGAGCTTTACCGCCATGACTCACATTATCACCAGCCTGTGCCTGCGCGACGGCGCCTGCGTCGAAGTCTGCCCGGTGGAGTGCATTGTCCCTGGCCAGCCTGAGGAAGAATGGCCCTGGTACTACATTGACCCCGACACGTGCATTGACTGCGGCGCGTGTGTCCCCGAATGCCCGTTCGAGGCCATTTTCATCGAAGAAGAAGTGCCCTCAGACTACGAGATGGCCGACGGCCAGGAGCGCGTTCCGCTTAACACCAAACAGCGCGAAACCCCCGGCGGCGGTGTGGTCGTGGACCTGACGGCTGACATCCAGCTCAATTACGATTTCTACAGCAAAGGCCCCGGCTACGACGCCCTCGGCTAGCTGCTGAACGTTTCGCGGTTAAAAAACCCCCCGGCCCGCCGGGGGGGTTTTGTTCATACAATGTAGGGCGTGCTGGCGCCGGTTTTCGCCATTCCGCGCGGGTCCAGCGGCACGTTGACGCAGGCCGGCTGGCCGCTGGCGAAGGCGCGCGCCAGCGCCGGGCCGATGTCTTCCGGCGTCTCGACGTGCTCGCCCCAGCCGCCCAGCGCCGCCACTACGCGGTCGTAGCGCGTGGGCGCGAGGCTGGTCGCGACGGCGCGCGCTTCCCCCAGCATGTTGATCTGCGGCCCGCGTATCTGGCCCCAGGCGGCGTCGTTGCCCACAATGCTGACGATGGGCAGGTTAAAGCGCAGCGCCGTGTCGTACTCGAAGCCGTTGAGGCCGAACGCGCCGTCGCCGGAGATAACCAGCACCTTTTTGTGCGGGTAGAGGGCCTGGGCCGCCAGCGCGAACGGCATCCCCACGCCCAGGCAGCCCAGCGGGCCGGGGTCAAGCCACTGGCCGGGCTGTGTCAGGTCAATCACTTTGGCGCAGGCGCTGACGATGTCGCCGCCGTCGGCCACGACGATCGTGCTGTCGTCCAGGAAGGCGTTGACCGCTGCGCCGAAGCGGAAGTGGTTCACCGGCACGTCGTCCAGCGCCTGCCAGCGCGCCAGCTCAGCATTTTTCTCGTCCTCGCGCTGGCGCAGCGCCGCCAGCCAGCCGTCGAAGCGCAGGCCGTGCGCGCCCTCGGCCAGCGCCTCCAGCACCAGGCGCGCGTCGGCGGCGATGGCTACGTCGGCCTGGCGGTTGCGGTTGAGTTCGGCGGGGTCGTTCTCCACCTGGATAAGCCTGCCGTCCGGGTTCCAGCCGTCGCGCCCATACCTGAGGCGGAAGTCCAGCGGCGTGCCGATCAGCAGCACCAGGTCGGCCTCGCGCAGGGCGTAGCCGCGCGCCGCCCTGAAGCAGTTGGGGTGCGTCATCGGCAGCGTGCCGCGCCCGCCGCCGTTGGTGAACACGGGGATGGCCGCCTGCTCGCTGAGGTCGCGCAGGGCGGCGCTGGCGTCGTCCCAGTAAACCTGCGTGCCGGCGATGATCACCGGCTGGCGCGCGCCCCGCAGCAGCTCGAACATGTGCTGCACCGCGCTCAGCGCCGGCTCCAGCGGCGTGACGACGGCGCGCGGCGGTATCTCCACCGCGTCTACCGCGTTGAACAGCACATCCCAGGGCAGTTCGATAAACACCGGGCCGGGCCGTCCGCTGAGCGCCAGGTGGTAGGCGGCGGCCATCCGCGCCGGGATTTCTTCCGTGCGCTCGATAGTGAAGCTGGCTTTGGTGAAGTCGCGAAACATGGGCGTCTGCGGCATTTCCTGAAGCGCACCCATGTTTTTTGTTGCCAGCGGCGCGGCCCCGCCGATCAGCAGCAGCGGGCTGCGGGCGTAGTAGGCGTTGGCGACCGCCGTGACGGCGTCGGTCACGCCGGGGCCAGCGGTGACCACCGCCGCGCCGATATTGCGCGTCAGGCGGGCGTGGGCGTCCGCCGCGTGGGCGGCGGCCTGCTCGTGGCGCGTGTCGATGATGCGGATGTTGTTGTTAAGGCAGCCGTCGTAAATGGGCGCGATGTGCCCGCCGCACAGCGTGTAAATGATGTTTACGCCCTGGGCGGCCAGCGACCGGGCAACCAGTTCACCGCCAAGCAGAAACATAAATGCCGTCTCCAGTCATCAGCCTTCAGCCACCAGTGTAACTTTAGCGCCGCCGCTGGCCAACCCTGGCCTGCCCGCCGGGCGGCGGCGCGCGCCGCGCTGCTGTTGACTTGCATCAGGGGTGTGCTAAAGTAGCACCAGGTAACGCCTTGTGTGTCTGTAAGGAAGATAACCTGCCATGCCTATTCATCTGTGGCACGATCTGTCAGCCGGGCCAAAACCCCCGGACATCGTTTACGCTGTTATCGAGGTCCCCAAAGGCAGCCGCAATAAGTATGAATACAGCAAGCGCACCGGCGTGATCAAGCTGGACCGCGTGCTGTACAGCTCGCTGCACTATCCGGGCGACTACGGCTTTATCCCGCGCTCGTATTTTGAGGACGAGGACCCGCTCGACGTTCTGGTGATGGTCAATGAACCGTCGTTCGCCGGCTGCGTGATTGAAGCGCGGCCTATCGGCATGTTCAAGATGACCGACAAAGGCAAGCCGGACTATAAAATCCTGGCCGTGCCCGCCACCGACCCCAACTTCAACGACTACCAGGACCTGAAGGACATCCCACAGCATTTTCCGAGCGAAGTTGCCCACTTTTTTATGACGTATAAACAGCTTGAGATGGCGACTGTCTCTAACGAGGGCTGGACGGACGCCGCCGGCGCTAAAGAGACCATTTTGCACTCGCTTCAGTTTTACCTGGATCACTTCCCGCCGCAGGGGCTGTGAGGCGGCGTCAGGGCGCGTCGCGCGCGGGCAGCTCGCCCAGCAGCACCAGCGCATAGCCGCCGCTGGTGCTGCCCTGGAAACTGCCCAGCTCCGCCGCCAGCAGCTCTGGCGGGCCGGGGCGCAGCAGCAGGCCGGCGTCGAAGCGCCCGCCCACCACATCGGCGCCGCCGGTGATGACCGCCGCGCGCAGCCCTTCCGCCGAGGGCAGGTCGCGGCAGCGGCGGCTGCCGGCGTCGTCGCAGGCCAGCGCGCGCGCTGGGTCTGTGTCCGCGCCCAGGCTGAGCGCCGGGTCAAGGCGGCTGGCCTTGTCCGCGATCATGTACAGCGCCAGCGGGCGGCGCGCGGCCAGCGGCCCCTGGCCCACCTGCACGGCGTCGCGATCGCTGGCCGGGTCAATGTGGAAGCCCTGTACCACCACCACGAAACGGCCCGGCGCGCCGTCGAGGCTGCCCACTGTCAGCGTGGCCGGGCCGGGATAGGTCGCGCCGATGATAGAGAGCTGCGCCGCCTGCTCCAGCAGCGGGCCGGTGAACGTGAGCGGCTCCGCGCCGGGCAGCGTCAGCACATCGCCATCCATGCCGTCCGAATTGCGCGAGCAGTCGGTGACGTTCACGTTTTCCAGCGCGATGCGAATCACCGGCGTGAACGCATCGAGGCCGTAGACGCTGATCACGTAGTGTGTGTACTGGTCGGCGTCCTCAGCAAACTGGAGCGTGACGGCGTTGGTGATCTCCAGCGCCTCACAGCGGAAGGTCACCTGCTGGTAGAGGTTTTCGCCAGCGGGCAGGTCGCCGGGGCGGCGCACGGAAAGCCGGTATGTGCCGCTGCTGTCGCCGTCGCGGTTGCCGACGCGCGTCGCCACAACGATGTGCTCGCCGGCGGTCGCCGCCGTGTACTCCAGCGTGACCGTGCCGCCGAGCGCGCCGTCTGCGCTGCGCGCCACCAGCGTGCCGCTGGGGTCCAGCACGCCCAGCAGCGGGGCCAGCGTCGGCCCGGCGCGCATCTCGATGCTGAGCGTTTCGCCCGCCGCCACCTGGATCAGCCACCAATCGTAAAAGGCGGCGTCCGTCAGGTTTTCGTCCACGACGGCGTTAATGGGCATGGGGTCGGCGCGCGGGGCGTCGTCGTTTTGCGCCTGGGCCGGGCGCAGCAGCGCCAGCGCCGCCGCCAGCATGAGCACCGTTTTCCACAGCATAGCCCGTCCTGTCCGTTTTTTCGCTTTGCCGCTTCATCATAACGAACGACGGGGACGCCCGCAACGCGCCGCACAGCGCGCGCCGCTGGTTGACGCGCCGATTGTCAACTGCTAGACTTACGGCGCAGCGGGGCAGTGGTGGAATGGCAGACACGGTGGTCTTAAAAACCTCTGTCCGTGAGGACGTGTGGGTTCGAATCCCACCTGCCCCAACCGTTGCAACCCACGCGAACAGGCGGCCTGCAGGCCGCCTGTTCGCGTTCTGCCGCCGTCAGGCTTCCGGGCCGGCCTCAGTCAGGCGCGACATGTCGGCCAGGTCATCGCGCTCGCGCGCGGCGGCGTGCCGGTTCCACAGGTAGGCGGTGATGCCTTCCGGGCGGCGCTCGACACCCTGCGCGGCGAAGTACTCGCAGACGCGGCGCACGTCGCGTTCCAGGATGGCGCGCGCCTGGCGGTTGCCGTGAATATCCACCACCTGCGGAAAGTCAATCAGCGTGATGTCGCCGTCCCAGTAGAGGATATTGTAGGCGGACAGGTCGCCGTGAACGACGCCATGCGCCAGGATCAGCTCGATGTTGTGGAGGGTAACGTCGAACAGGCGGCGCGCTTCGCCCGGCGCGAGCTGCACATCGCTGAGCATGGGCGCGGCCAGCTCGGCGTCGCCGCAGTAGCCCATGAGAAGGGCGTTGGCGGCGGCGGCGATCGGGCGCGGCACAGCGGCGCCGGCGGCGTGGAGCTGGCGCAGAATGGTGTATTCGTGCATCAGCCACGACGTGTGCGTTACCTGCTGGCCGAAAGCGGTCTTTTTGCCCAGCGCGCGCATGGTGCGGTGGTCGTTGTTCTTGACGATGTGGCCGCTGGCGTCCAGCACCTGGCGGCCTTCGCGGTAGCGTTTGTCGTTGCGCAATTGGCGGAACTGGCGCGGGCGGTAGACTTTGGCGGCCACCAGCGCCGCGCCCGCCGCCGCTGTCCCGGCGCAGCGGTAAACGCTGGCCTCTTTGCCGCCGCGCACCTGCGCCAGAATGTCGCTGATGTAGTCCTGCGTGAAAAAGTCGTACAGCGATTCCAGCAGCCACCCCGCCTCAAAGATGCTGGGGCGGTAAGTGGTTGTGAAGCCGCCTTCCAGCCCGGCGGGCTGTGCGATCGCCGCGACTGCCGCTGCCGGGTCGGCCTTTGGCGTGTGCCGCGCGCGGGGTTTGCGCTTGCGGCGCGCCTGCCGGTCGGTTTGCAGCGGGTCGAACTGGGCCTCGTAGGCGGCGTATTTATCGGTATAACGGTCGTCAAGCTTCACTGCCGGGTTCCCTTCGAATCCGTAAAGGCTGCTGTCAGATGTGGTGAGCAGGCGGTGTTCGAGGGCGGCGCGCGCCCGGCGCGAAACCGGCGCAGCGTTAATAACCCCGCGAACCTGTCAGACAGGCCAGGGGTACGGCTGCGCCGTTAAGTTGTGGCGGCTGCTTCGGTGGTGATTGTAGCCAGCGAGGAAGCGTTACACGACGGCGGGCGCACCCGTAACCGCAAAAGCATACGCAACTCTTGCCATACTGTACGCCTCGCTTTCGTCATTATACGGACACTCTGCCGCACTATAGCACAGCTTTGCGCGCGCTGTCAACGGGCCATAAGGGGCCAGAAGCGCGCCTCACCCCCCTCACCGCGGGGGTTTCAGGGGGTGAGGAAGCGGCGGGCGGCTACTGGGTGATTGTCAGGCTGCCCAGGCCGCCGTCGTACCGGATGCTGATCCTGCGCTCGGCGTCTGCGTAGCCGGGCGTCTGCCACGTGCCGCTGGTGGCGATGAAGTCCTTGTCTGCGCTGGTGCGGGTGAAATGCGCCGGCACGTGGACCTTGCCCAGGCCGCTGCTGGCGCGCACCTGCACCTCAACGCCCGCCGGCAGCGCGATCTCGCACGCGCCCACGCCGCCGCTGATGCGCGCGTTCATGATGGCGCCGTCGCCCAGCGCGATGCGCGTCCTGCCGGTGCCGTTGCTGGCAGTGAGGTCAATGTCGGCCCCCGCGCCCACTTCAACGTTGATCTCGCCCGTGCCGTTGCTCAGCGTGACGCGGTAGAGCGCGCCCATCGTCGGCAGCGTGATATCAGTTTTGCCGGCTCCGCCGCTGAAGCGCAGCCCCTTAAGCTGCAGCCCGCTGAGGTCGAAGGTGTTGGCGGTCATGCCGCTGTTGATCGCCAGTTCCAGCGGGATATCGGGCGTCAGGCGCATGTCCCAGCGCAGGTCCTTGCGTTTGGTGAAGGCGCCAAAGGCGTCTTTGATCGGCTTGAGCGCCTCGCTGCCGCTGACCGGGCGCTGGCCCAGGTGTACCTCTTTGAAGGCGTCGCCCTCGTCCACCTCAAAGACGACCTCGCCCACATAGGTGACGTCGGCTTCGATCAGGCTGTCGGAGTCGGACAGGGCGCTGACATGGGCGACCCCCATCGTCGGGCTGAGCGTCACGCGGGCGGATTCAGCCCCGGCGACCGGCTCCTGATAGCTGCTGGTTTTGACTTCTGCGTCGGCTGCCGCGCCCAGCGAGCTGAACATATCGTTCAGGCTGTCGCCGATTTTCTCGAACGAGAACGACCACTCGGTTACGGTTTTCTTCTTCGGCTCTTCGCTCATGGCTGTGCTGATCTCCTGTCGGTCTATCCGGGTCTACGCGGATGCGAGCTAAATGTTCAAAAGCGGCCGCTGCCGGGGGACACAGCGCGCCCCCGGCAGCGGCCGGCGCGCCGTCAGCGGATCGTCAGGCCGCCGATGCCGCCGTTGTAGACGATCTCGATGCGGCGGTCGGCGCTGCTGAACCCTTCGGTTTCCCAGGCGCCGTTGTCGCCGTCTCCGCCGACGCGCGTGAAGCTGTCCGGCACGGCGATGCCGCCCAGGCCGCCTTCGGCCTCCAGGCGCACAGCGGCGCCGTCGGGCACGTCAACCGTGATCGCGCCGACGCCGCCGTTAATCGTCAGCGTGAGCGCCGCGTCTGGCGCGATGGTGATGTTCGCCTCGCCCACGCCGCCTTTGAGGGCCGCCGGGTACGCCGCTGCGGCGGCGGGCAGCCGCAGCTCGACCGCGCCGACGCCCATGTTCAGGTCAAGGCTGGTGAGCTGGAGCGTGGCCAGATCGAACACGCTGGCGCCGACGCCGCCGCTGGCCACCAGCGCCAGCGGCACGTCCGGGCTGAGGCCGATATCCCAGCGCAGCCCGTCACGGTTGGCGAACCCCGCGCCGAAGATGCCGAAATCGGGCGTGAAAAAGCTCGTGCTGCCCGTTTCGCTCTCGCTGAGGTGGATAGTCTTGCTGGTCTCACCGGTGGCGCTGAAGGTGATCTCGCCCAGGTGGCGAATGTTGGCCTCGAACAGGTTGGCCGAGTCGGCCAGCGGCGTGACGGTGGTGCTGCCAACGGCCAGCGCCAGGTTGACGCTGGCGGCGGTTGCGTCGCCGCGCGGCTCGCTGAAGGTGGAGGTCTGTATATCGTAGGTTGGCCCGGCCAGCCCCAGCGCCGGCCCGATCAGCATAAGCGCGATCACCAGCACGACAGTGCCGACGCCGATGAGCGCGCCGATGGCGGGCGACTGCCGCCCGAACAGCAGATCAAGGCCGATGGCGATCAGCAGCAGCGGCCACAGCCGCGCCGCCACAACCAGGCCGCTGGTTGTCAGCACGCCCAGGTTGCCCAGCAGCCAGATCACGCCGATGCCGATCAGCGCGATTGGCCAGAAAAGCGAGCGATAACCCGCGCGTTTGGTTTGTGCGGTTCCCATTGGTGTTTCCCCCTGTTATTCCCTGCAAGCTGTTTCGTAAGCGTATACGCAGGGGTGTAGGGGCGGTTGCGGCGGGCCGCGAAAACTATCCGCCTGGCCAGGGTGGTCAGGCGGGCGCGGCGGGCAGCGTGACCGTGACCGTTGTGCCGGCGCCGGGCGCGCTCTGCACGTGGATGTCGCCGCCGTGCAGCTCAACCGCTTTGCGTGCGATAGTCAGGCCCAGGCCCAGGCCGGGCGTGGTGCGCGCTTTGTCCGCCCGGTAGAAGGCTTTAAAGATGTGGGGAAGGTGTTCCGGGCCGATGCCCGGCCCCGTGTCGCTGATCTCCACCCGCAGCGCGCCGTCTGGCTGCGCCTGCGTGCGCAGCGTCACGGTCCCGCCGGGCGGCGTGTAGCGCACGGCATTTTCGATAATGTTGTAGAAAGCGGTGTGCAGCGCGTCCGGGTCGGCGACGATCTCTGGCAGCGCGCCGATCTCGGCGCTGAAGCTGGTCTGCGCGCCCTTTTCCGCCGCGTCGTGTTCCAGCGACGCCAGCGCGCCGCGCAGCACGTCCTCCAGCCGGATCGCGAAGAAGCTGCGCTCAGCGGACGGGTCCAGGCGGCTCATCCGCAGCAGCGATTCCACCAGCCCCAGGATGTTGTTAACCTGGGCCGTAACGCCGTCTATGTGTTCGTTAATCGCCTCAGTGTGCGCCAGCCGGCGGATCAGGTGCATCTTCAGGTTGATGATCGACAGCGGCGTGCGGAATTCGTGTGAGGCGCTGGTGATGAACTCGGTCAGCAGCCGCAGGCGCTCGCGCTCAACCTCGTGAACCAGCACCTCGCGCTCGGCCAGGCGCTGCTCGGTGATATCGCGCGTGATGGACCCCAGCATCGCGCCGCTGCCGGTTTCCGGGGCCAGCGAAAAGGACACCGTCTGGATAACGCGGCGCTCGCCGTCCGGGCGCTGGATCACCCGTTCCAGCACATGGTTGAGCCATTCTGAACGGCCGTGCTCCAGGATAGGGAGGATTGTGGCGCGGTTTGCCTCGGCCAGCGCAGCGCGATCGGTGCCGTCAGGCGGATGCGACCGCGCCTGCACATCCCAGATCAGCCGCCCCAGCGTTTCAGCGGCGGGCAGGCCGGTGATGCGTTCCTGGCTGGCGTTCCACTCGACGATTTCCCCCTGGTTGTTGACCAGGACGATGCCGTCCTGCGAGCGATCAATCAGGCTGCGCAGTTTATACTCGCTGCTCCGCAGGGCTTTTTCAGCCGCGCGTTCCTGGGTGATGTCGCGCGCCACCAGCAGCCCGGCCAGCACTACGCTGCCGAAATCGTACACCGGCAGCAGGTGAATATCGTAGAGGCGGCCTTGAAACCCGCCTTCAAAATGCTGTTCCTGGCCCTGCATGACGAACTGGAAGCGCTTCTCCAGGTAAGCGGCAGAGTCGGCGGGCAGCACGTCGGCCAGCTTCTGCACGCTGCTTTCCAGCCCGATCTCTTCCAACCCGATCTCTTCCAGGCCGCGCCCGCCGGCCACCCGCAGGCGCAGATTGCGGTCGAACAGGCCTACAATCATGCGCGGCAGGCTGCGGACGAGCGCCTGGTACATGCGCTCGCTCTGGCGCAGGCGTTCCTCGGCCAGTTTCTGCTCGGTGACATCGTTGTTGGCGAACACACATTCGCGCACCAGGCGGCCGGTGTCGTCCAGCACCGGGTACAGCCGCGAGAGCGCCAGCAGCCCGCTGCCGTCGCGCCGTTCAAAAGTGATGTCCACATTGGACAGTATCTTGCGGCTCTGAAACACGCTGTACACGCTGACCGCGATCTGCGCGCGCTCGTCCAGGTTTTGCAGCAGCTGTCCGTAGTGCTGGCCGATCATCTCCGCGGCGCTGTAGCCGAAGCTGCTCTCGCAGGTGCGGTTCCACGACAGGATGATCCCCTGGCGGTCAACCGCGAAGATAGCGTTGGGCGAGTTCTCGACGGCCTGCCGGTAGCGTTTTTCGCTGCGGTGGATGGCGTCCTGCGCCTGTTCCTGGGCGGTTACATCTGTTATGGATGCCAGCCAGCCCATCTCACCGCTGTCGTGCTGCACCGTCCTGAGCGCCACGTGGGTGGGAATGCTGGTGCCGTCGCGCCGGGGTATGTCGAGGTTAAAGCTGTAGCCCGTTTCGGGGAAGTCGGCTGTGGTGAACTGGCTGAGATAGTCCTTCAGGGTTGACGGCGGCATAAAATCGCCCGCCTGGCGGCCCAGCACTTCGTCGGCGCGCAGGGCCAGCATTTCCAGCAGGGCGCGGTTGGTCTGGACGATGTAGCCCTCGGCGTCCATCATGAGCGTCCCGACAGGCAGGCTGTCCAGCACAGAGGCGCTGGTCGCCGCCTGCTGCTGCAGGTGCTCGTGCAGCAGCGCGTGAACCTGTGTGAACGCGGCCTCGTCCTTGCAGCAGGCGCGGATGGCTTGCCAGTCCTCAGGGCGCAGTGACATTGTAGTCCGCCAATTTATTTACCTGCCGATTCCGCGCTAAAGCGATCTTTCAGCGTATTACGCCGAATTTACTAATTTCATTATATGTCATCTGCCGCCGCCAATCTATTAAGACGCGCTGGGCGGCTGCGCGCCGCTTCGCCGCGCCCGGCGGGGTGGGTGTTGCCGCCGCCCTGCGCCGGTGCTACACTGTGAGCCTGCGAAATAGAGAGGCGGATCGTGCCCGAACAAGCCCTGTATCTGGCGTGGCGCCCGCTGTCGTTTGATGACATGCTGGGCCAGGAACACATCACCCGGACGCTGCGCAACGCCCTGCGCAGCGGGCGTGTGCGCCATGCGTACCTGTTCAGCGGGCCGCGCGGGACCGGCAAAACCACCACCGCCCGCCTGCTGGCCAAGGCGGTCAACTGCCAGGACCCTGACCCGGACCGGCGGCCGTGCAACAACTGCCCGGCGTGCGCGGCGGTCAATGAGGGGCGCTACCTGGACCTGATCGAGATTGACGCCGCCACGCACACCGGCGTGGATGACGTGCGCGACCTGCGCGACCGGATCGCCTTTGCGCCCGGCGAGGGCCGCTACAAGGTCTACATTATAGACGAGGTGCACCGCTTCAGCGGCAGCGCCTTTGACGCCCTGCTCAAAACGCTGGAGGAACCGCCGGACCACGCCATCTTTGTGCTGGCGACCACTGAAATCGACAAGGTGCCCGCCACGATCAAAAGCCGCTGCCTGTCCTTCGAGTTCCGCCGCGTGCCGCTGATGCTGGTGGCGGACCGTTTGCAGCAGATCGCTGAGGCTGAGGGGCTGCGCGTCGAGCGCGCGGCGCTGGAGTTGATCGCCCGGCACGGCACCGGCAGCGTGCGCGACAGCATCAGCCTGCTGGACCAGATCGTGACCGACCCGCAGGAACCTGTCACGCTGGACCTGGCGCAGCGCGTGCTGGGGACGGCCAGCGTGGTGGCGGTGCGCGACCTGGCGGCGGCGGTGATCGCCCGCGATGCCGGGGCTGGCCTGCGCGTGATTAACGCGGCGGTGGACGCCGGCAGCGACCCGCGCCAGTTAGAGCAGCAGATGGTCGAGTATCTGCGCAACATTTTGCTGGCGCAGACGGCGAGCGCTGACCTGATCGAAGCGCCGGATGAGGAACGCGCGCGTTTCCAGGAACAGGCCGGGCAGATCAGCCGGGGGGCGCTGCTGCGCGCCATCCACACCTTTAACGAAGCGATGAACGACCGGCGCGGCGGCTGGCAGCCGCAGCTCGCGCTGGAGCTGGCGCTGGTTGACAGCGTGCGCGGCCCGGAGGAAGCCTACCCGCCGCCGCCCGCCGCCGCGTCGCCAGTTCCCGCGGTTCCCGCAGTTCCCGCGCCCGCCGCGCCGCCGCCCGCTGGCGCGGCCGCCGCGCCCGGCATCAGCCTGGCGGATGTGCGCGCTAAATGGGACACCATGCTGACGGCGCTGATGCGCATCAACCAGCAGGCCCCGGCGGTCGTAAGCCATTTCCAGCCGGTGCGCGTGGACGGCGACCTGATCGTGATCGGCTCGCCGGAAAGCGTATTTGTGGAACGGCTGGATTACCCGGATAAACTAGGCGTGCTGGAGCAGGCCTTTTCGCGGGTGCACGGCGCCGCGCTGCGCGTGCGCGTGGTGCTGATCACCGAGCAGCCGGAGCGCCCCGGCGCGGCGGAACACGCCGACGACCCGCTGCTGTCGCTGGGCATGGAGCTGGGCGGCGAGATCGGGCCGCTGGACGATGGGCCGCCGGGGCCGCCAGAAAAAATATAACGAGCGTGTGAGAGAGGGGAGATAGCAGCAGTGGCTAAACGACGGGGAACGATACCGGGCGGGGGCATGAACCAGGCCGGGATGATGAAGCAGCTTCAGAAGATGCAGGCCGATATGCAGGCCGCGCAGGAGGCGCTGGCGCACGAGACGGTTGAGGTGTCGGTGGGCGGCGGCGCGGTCACGGTCGTTATCACCGGCCACCAGCGCGTGCAGGCGATCGTGCTGAACAAAGCGGCGATTGACACCGCTGAGGACGAATGGCTGGCTGACCTCCAGGATATGCTGGTCGTTGCTGTCAACCAGGCGATCGAGCAGAGCCAGACGATGGCCGCCGAACGCATGGAGGCGATCACCGGCGGGCTGGGCGGCCTGCCAGGGCTGGACGGGCTGCTAGGGTGAGCGCGGGCGCCGGTCGATGAACAGCGCTGTGCCAGAGCCGGTCACACGGTTAATTGAGGCGTTTTCGCGCCTGCCGGGCGTTGGGCCGAAAACAGCCTCGCGCCTGACTTATTTTCTGCTGCGCGCGCCCGATGACGTCAGCGGCGCGCTGGCCGTCGCCCTGCGCGACCTCAAGACGCTGACGCGCTTTTGCAGCGTGTGCTACAACATCACGGTGGACGACCCGTGCGCGATCTGCACCAACAGCCGGCGCGACCGCAGCATGGTCGCGGTTGTTGAAGAACCGCTGGACGTGCTGGCGCTGGAGCGCACCGGCAGCTATAACGGGCTGTATCATGTGCTGCACGGCGCGATCTCGCCGGTCAACGGCATCGGCCCGGACGACCTGCGCATTCGGGAATTGGCGCAGCGCGTGGCCGGCGGCGAGATTAAAGAGGTGATTATCGCCACCAACCCAGGCATGGAGGGCGACGCGACCGCTATGTATATCCAGCGCGAGCTTCAGCCGCACAGCGTGGCGATCACGCGGCTGGCGCGCGGGCTGCCGGTCGGCGGCGACCTGGAATATGTGGATGCGGTCACGCTGACGCGGGCGCTGCAGGGGCGCGGTGCGCTTTAAGCCCAGTTTGTGATGAATTTAGCAAATATGGGGAAATCGCCCTTGACATAGGCCGCCGCGCAGCTATACTTCTGCCCGCGCCTGAGAACAGGTGCACAACCGAATAGCAAACGCTTCAGCGCGCAGTTAACACCTCCAAGGTAAGTATCCCAAATATCCCAAGCGGGTTTGGGCGGAGTGCTGGAAAAGGTATTGACAGGGCGCTGGCGGGTTGGTATTCTCTAAGATACGCCCCTGCGGGGC
>JASNZW010000011.1:0-48446 GCA_048499435.1 Anaerolineae bacterium | reverse complement strand
CAGCATGATACTCAGCGGATACGGCAACAACATGTCGAAGCCGGAATTCCTCAATGCCGTGCCGATCAGCAAGTTCGAGTGCTTCATCGGAAAGCGAAAGGAGTGACTTGATCAAACTGAACTGCGTCTTCTTGATACCGCCCATTGCGCTGAGCACTGCATCGGTATATTCACGTTTGCCCCGCAAGTCCAGTTGAAGCGCTTGACGGTAGAAATCGTTTGCCACTGCGTAAACAGGGATTTCGTACCCATGAATAGTGAGCAGCAGGAGCGCAGCCTGACGTGCCAGCGCGACGGCGGTCAGCCCGGATCGCGCCGTGTTCTCTTTCGCCTGACGAAACACGGACGAACGCTTCTCGGGGATGATGATGCAGGGGATTGTCCCATCACCGGTGTAGTTGGGGATGAAGTCGCGCAGCAGCCACGTCGCCCAATAGCGGCGTTCGCCTGTCTCAATCCGAAACAAGCGCGTGACCCCCTGCGACACATCGACGACAGTCAGGGGATTGACCTGACCATCGTCGCGGATGGTGACGGCAAGATTGACCAGATCATGCAGCAGTTGTTCTTCTGGTGACAGCGTGACCGCGGTTTCCTCTTCGCGCTCTTCGTCAGCATTCGGCAGGAGTTCGATAACGCTGTTGAACGGTCGCCCCCGCTGGCGTGCAGCGATCTGGACAATCTGCACCAGTTCCCGCAGCGCCTGCGTAGGTGTGACATGGTTGTTGTGAAACCGTAGGTGGATGCTCTCCGGTAGGACGCGGCGCGGTTGCACTGGGTCGGGGCGTACCATCTCCAACAGCAGTCGTTCCACGCGAATGCCGTTGTCCTGTAGTGCGCCTTGACCCTCGCCCATCAAATCAGTGGTCACCGATGCCAATAGCTCATCAATCCGGTTGGTGTTTCCCTTTGCCATCACGCACCCACCTTCGTCATGTAGCGGACGAGCGAAGCGACCACCTGAATGTACGCCTTGCTCGCGGATGAGCGTGGATCGTAGGTGAACAAACTCTGGTGATTGTGATGGGCGTAGGACACCGCTTCGTTGACCGGAATCACGCCGAGTACCAGCTTGCCGAGCAGGGGATGCGCCTTGATTTCCGCCAAGAGGTGGTTGTGTCCGCGCACGCGGGTGTCCATCTTGGTGACGAGCAGACCGCTGACACGCAGATTTGGATGCCGCCAACCGTCGCGGATGTCGTTGATTTTCTGGATGACGCTGGTGAGACCAACCGTTTCGAGATAGCGCGGCTCGACCGGGACAATCGCATCCGTCGAAGCGAGTAAGCCCATTTCCGTCATGAGTGAGAAGGAGGGGCGGGTATCGATCACGACCGCCGCGTACTGACCGGCAATCTTGCTCAAAGGATCGGCGAGACGGTAGGGTGCGCCTGCTACGCCCATCAATTCCCGCTCCGCACCTTCGAGCATGGGGGAGGCGGGGAGGACGTGCAGGTCTTCGTCCCACTGGCTCGGCACGATGCAGTTCATGAGCGTCTGTGGTGCGTTCTGCCGATCTGCCATCAATACCGTGTACAAGCTGTCGTCCGCGCCGTAGTCTTTGCGCCCAGTCGTGACGAGCGATGCATGTCCCTGCGAGTCGGTGTCGATGAGCAGCACTCGGCAGTTCGACGCATTGGCGCGCTTCAGCACTTGGGTGATTCCCAGCGCGATATTGGTGGCAGACGTGCTTTTACCCACGCCCCCTTTGTGATTGGTGAATACGAATACGTGAGTCATTGCCATTTCCTCTCAGAACCCAACAATTGGTCGAATTCGCTGTCGTTGGCAAGGACTTCGCGGAGGTGTGGTAAAGTGACATCCGGGAGTCTTGCTGGTACGGGCAGCGAGCTTCAAGGTGATTGGGGGAGGGTTCAGGCTCTCCCTTTCACCGCAAAAGCCGATTTAGTTGGAGTTCATCGTGGAGTAGCGCACACAATGTTGGCGCTGAGGAAAAGTAATGATTTGGAAGAAGTGGGCGACTTTTTCACCGCTCATTTGTTCGAGATTCAAACAGGCTGTGGAGCCTAGTCCGAACATCCAGCCAGCGCGCTGGATGTTCGCGTTTCAGGGGGTATATCAGGGCCGAACAGGGCGGACTCGCGCGCCTTGTGGCGCCGCTTTCGAGGGCAGGCCCTTTGCCACACGACATGACTCATCTCCCATAGCTTTTTAGCCTTTTGTGACGTACCATATTACATGAAGCATGTTGTAAACGTGTTTCAAGCTGAATGGGAGGACATAACGTATGAAACGCTCGATCACGATGGGGATGGTGTGCCTTCTGCTGCTCATGAGTCTGCTGGCGGCGCAGGCGGCCCTGGCGGATGACGACGGCGAGGTCGTTCCTCTGGACCCGGAGGCGAACGCCTGCTTCGACGGGGGCACGCTGGCGGGGAAGTGCGACACCGTAGACATGTGGGTGGCTGGCTGGCTGTTGGTGCGGGTTGAACACGGGGTGATGGACCCCCGCGACGTGCCCACCGAATATGCCTGGATCCTGCGCAGCCTGGTATCCGACATCGACTGGCACACAGACGACGATCACAGCGGTGACGATCATAACAATGACGATCACGACAGCGACCCCGGCGGGGAGATCTGTTACGACTAGCGGGTGATCACGTCCCTGTGTGGGAGCCTGGTGAGCCGCGCTCGGTTGAGCGCGGCTTTTGATTCGCGCCGGTCCGTTCGATGAAGGCTGGCTGAGAAAACAGCAGATTGTTGGGCAAATCTTACACGGTTTTTATCCGCGGCTGTTATGCTTGTTATCGGCAGCGCACAGCGCGGTGGTTTGCGTTCTTAAGGAAATACGCGCATGTTCATACGTTCGAACCGCCCTTTCAACCCGCCCGTTGATGTTATTGAACTGACGGACAGGCTGCTGGTCATTGTGGAAATTGCCGGCATGGTCGCCAGCGACTTTAACATCACGCTCAACAACCGCCGCCTGACGGTTGCCGGCCTGCGCGAGCGCCCGCCGCTGCCGCACACCGCTTACCACCAGGTCGAGATCGGCTATGGCGAGTTCCAGATTGAGCTGATTTTGCCCTGGTCCGCTGACCGCAGCGCCGTGAGCGCTACCTATAAACACGGCTTTCTGCAGATTGAGCTGTACCGCCGCCCTGCCGATCAGGTGCATATCGTGGGTTTAAACGCCGAAGAACAGGACAAGCAGTCATGACCGACAACCATGACCCGATTCTCTCCGCTGCGCCGTCAGACGACAGCGTGGTAGCTGAGAACGAGGCCCTCGATATCGAGATCAAGGATGAGGACGCCGACGACAGCGAAGCGCTCTATTCGGATATCCCCGATGAGCTGCCGATCCTGCCGCTGCGGGGCATCGTCGTTTACCCGCAGACGGCCATCCCGCTGACAGTGGGCCAGCCGCGCAGCATGAAGCTGGTGGACGATGTTGTAGGCGGCAGCCGGCTGATCGGCCTGTTCACCGCCAAGGACCCCGAACAGGAAACACCCGGCCCGGCGGATGTTTACCAGGTGGGCACGCTCGCCTCTATCCACCGCCTGTTCCGCGCGCCCGACGGCACAATTCGCCTGCTGGTACAGGGCCTGGCGCGGATCGTCGTGGACGAATACACCGCCGAAGAACCTTACCTGCGAGCCAGGGTGCACGCCGCGCCGGAAGCCATCGAGGACACGCTGGAAGTGGAGGCGCTCACCCGCAATGTGGTGGACCAGTTCACGCGCCTGGCGGACCTCGTGCCCAGCATCCCCAGCGAGCTGATCTCGTCGGCGCTGAACGTGGACGACCCGCTTCAGCTCGTGTACGCGGTGGCGACGTACATCCGCATCGAGCTGAGCGAAGCGCAGAAGCTGCTGGAGCTGGACAGCACCGAAGCCAAACTGCGCCGCCTGATGACCATCCTGGGCAAGGAACTGGAAGTGCTGGAGCTGGGCCGCAAAATCCAGACCGAGGCTCAGTCCGAGATGGAGCGGATGCAGCGCGAGTACTACCTGCGCGAGCAGCTCAAGGCCATCCAGCGCGAGCTGGGCGAAGGCGACGAGCAGACCGTCGAAGTCGAGGAATTTCGGCGCAAGATCGCGGAAGCCGGGATGCCTGAGGAAGCCGAGAAAGAGGCCGTGCGCGAGCTGGACCGGCTCTCGAAGCTGCCGGTCGCGGCGGCAGAGTACGGCGTGATCCGCACCTATCTTGACTGGCTCACCAGCCTGCCCTGGTCGCAGTCCACCGCCGACAACCTCAACATCGCCCACGCGCGGCGCGTGCTGGACGAGGACCATTACGGCCTGAAGGATGTTAAGGAACGCATCCTTGAGTACCTGGCGGTGCGCAAACTGCGCTCAGAGCGCGCGGCAGCCGAGGGCGATGAAGCCGCCACCGGCACGGCTGAGCAGCCCCAGGATTACATCCGGCGCGAACGCCAGGGCGCGATCCTGTGCTTTGTCGGCCCGCCTGGTGTCGGCAAAACGTCGCTGGGGGCGTCCATCGCGCGGGCGATGGACCGCAAGTTCATCCGCATGAGCCTGGGCGGCGTGCGCGACGAGGCCGAGATTCGCGGCTTCCGCCGCACGTATGTCGGCGCGATGCCGGGCCGCATCATCCAGACGATCCGGCGCGTCGAGTCGCACAACCCGATTATCATGCTGGACGAGGTGGACAAGCTGGGGCGCGATTTTCGCGGCGACCCGGCCAACGCCCTGCTGGAGGTGCTTGACCCAGAGCAGAACAGCGAGTTCCGCGACCATTACCTGGACGTGGCCTTCGACCTGAGCAAGGTGCTGTTCATCACCACCGCCAACGAGCTGGAGCCGATCCCGCCGCCGCTGCGCGACCGCATGGAGATCATCCACCTCTCCGGCTACACCGAGCAGGAAAAGGTCGCCATCGCCGAGCAGTACCTGGTCCCGCGCCAGATTCGCGAGAACGGCCTGCGCCCGGACGAAATCAGCCTCACGCACGATGCCCTGCTGACGCTGGTGCGCGACTACACGCGCGAGGCGGGCGTGCGCACGCTGGAACGCGAGATCGGGCGGGCGGCGCGCAAGGTCGTCACGCAGATCGCCGAGGGGACCCAGGAAAAGGTCGTAATTGACGGCAAAAAGCTGCGCGAGCTGCTGGGCAAGCCGCGCTATGGCTACCGCGAGGAAATTGAAGAGCGCACTGACCTGCCCGGCGTGGCGACGGGCCTGGCGTGGACGCCGGTCGGCGGCGAGATTCTGTTCGTCGAGGCGGCGCGTATGCCCGGCGGCAAAGGCTTCCAGTACACCGGCCAGTTGGGCGAGGTCATGCAGGAAAGCGCCCGCACCGCCCTCAGCTACATCCGTTCCAAAGCGGGCGACCTGGGCGTGGAGCCGCATTTCTTCGAGAAGAACGACATTCACCTGCACGTCCCGGCGGGCGCGGTCCCCAAAGACGGCCCTTCCGCCGGCGTGACAATGGCGGTGGCGCTGGCGTCGCTGCTGACGCGCCGCCCGGTGCGCAGCAACGTCGCCATGACCGGCGAGATCACGCTGCGCGGCCAGGTGCTGCCGGTGGGCGGCATCAAGGACAAGGTGCTGGCGGCGCACCGCCTGGGTGTGGACACGGTTATCATCCCGCGCAAGAACGAGAACGACCTGGACGACCTGCCGGAGGAGGTGCGCCAGGGGCTGACGTTCGTGCTGGCCGACAAGGTGGACGATGTGCTGGACGCCGCGCTGATGGATGTCGTGGCGGGGGCCGCCGCGCCCGCCGCGCCCCCACCCGCTGCGGACGCGCCCGCCGCGGACACGCCGCCCAAAAAGCGCAGCCGCGCGCGGAAGAGCCAGTGAGGGCCGCCGGCTGCGTTAACGGCGCGCAAGTTGACACACCGTTGATCATCACATAAACTAGAAGTAGGATGCGCCTGGGGGTTTAATGTGATGAAGATACCTATTCCACAGGCCACAACACCAAAGACCACGCGCACGCGGTTCTGCCTGCCTGACGGCTGCAAAACCGCGTGTTTTGTTTCTCTGTTCCGTCTGTTGAGTGTATAAGGAGTTTGTTTCGCCATGGATTACGGCATGATCAGCCAGATCGAGAAGGGCCGGCAGTACGCGCAGGAACCGCAGCGCATCAAATTCAACACCTTCACGCTCACCTTTCAGGGCGACAACGCCGCTTATACCGTCACCCTGAACGACGAAGGGTGGCATTGTTCCTGCCCCGGCTTCCACACCTATCGCATCTGCCCGCATATCATGTCACTGGAACGCATTTTCAAGCCGATGCTCAAACTGCCGCCCGTGCCCTACGCGCCGGGGCAGAACGTCGTCAGCGATGTGGACAAAGCCAGCCGCTACGCCGATGAGCGCGACCGCATACGCTTTGTCACGTTCAACGCCACTTTTCACGGCAACAACCGCGAACACACCATCACCTACGACAACGGGGCGTGGTTCAGCGACAGCGCCTCGTTCAAGCTGCGCGGCGTCTCCAGCCACATCATCGCGCTGGAACGCCTGCTCAAAGGCATGGTCGAGCCAGCGCCCGCGCCGGCCCTGCCGCAGGAGTAAACCGGGCGCGCCGCGCCGCAACCGCCGCCGCCGGGCACTTTTGCCCGGCGGTTTTCAGGCGCAATCAACGATAGAAGCAGCGCGCGGTTTATGCTAAAATCAGGCGTCCGGGTTAATGGATGCAAACCTGGCTGGTGGTGCGCGTGCGCGCGTCAGGCTCTGACGCCCACGCATTAATATTTGACAGCCTGCGCGTTATCGTGCAAACTCTGCGCTTTAATGTTAAAGAATATATGCCCGATCGCACCCAGGAAGGAGGAGCTGTCTCTTGGCAGTCCTGATGGAGGTCAAGGACCTCGTAACACGCTTCTATACACAGGAAGGGACGGTGTACGCCGTCAATGGGGTTTCTTATACCCTCAGCGAAGGAGAAACGCTGGGTGTGGTGGGCGAGAGCGGCAGCGGCAAAAGCGTGCACGCCCTGTCCATCATGGGTTTGATCCCGATGCCGCCGGGCAAGATCGAAAACGGCGAAGTTATGTTTCGCGGGCGCGACCTGTTCAAGCTGTCGAAGGAAGAAATGCGGCTGGTGCGCGGCGCCGAGATCGCCATGATCTTCCAGGACCCCATGACGTCGCTCAACCCCGTTCTCACAATCGGCACGCAGATCACCGAAGCGCTTAAGCTGCACATGGGTATGAACAACAATGACGCCCGCCAGCGCGCCGCCGACCTGCTCTCGCTGGTGGGCATTCCTGACGCCGCCGCCCGCCTGGACGATTACCCGCACCAGTTCTCCGGCGGGATGCGCCAGCGCGTGATGATCGCGATGGGGCTGTCGTGCAACCCCAAGCTGCTGATCGCTGACGAGCCAACTACCGCCCTCGATGTCACCATTCAGGCGCAAATCCTCGACCTGGTTAAGCGCCTGCGCGATGAATTCGACATGGCGATTATCTGGATTACGCACGACCTGGGCGTGGTGGCCGGCCTGGCCGACACCATTCAGGTGATGTACGGCGGCCTGATCGTTGAGCGCGGCCCGGTGGACGACGTGTTTGGCGACACGCGCCACCCCTACACGCTGGGCCTGATGTCCTCGCTGCCGCGCCTGGACGAAAAAGGCGAGCGCCGCCTGACACAGATCGAAGGCGCGCCGCCCGACATGCGCAACCCTGTTACCCACTGCCCGTTTGCGCCGCGCTGTGTCTACGCGCGCGAAGTGTGCTGGGAAGCCGTGCCACCGCTGGAAACTGTCCCGGAGGCCAGCGTTACCTCGCACACGATGGCGTGCTGGGTGGATATTCGTTCCAATGAGCTGCGCCAGGGCGCGCCCCAGGCTAAAGGAGTGCCGCAGTCATGATCAGCCCCGCCCCCGAATCACAGGCCAAACCGGCCGCCGCCCCACAGCGCGATGTCCTGGTGCGCGTGCGCGGATTGAAAAAGCATTTCCCCATCACCACGGGCATCATCTTCCAGCGCGAAGTCGGCGCGGTGAAGGCCGTGGACGACGTCAGCTTCGATATCTATCGGGGTGAGACGCTCGGCCTGGTGGGCGAGTCCGGCTGTGGCAAAAGCACCACCGGCCGCACGATCCTCCAGCTTTACCGCCCCACCGCCGGCACGGTGGAGTTCAAGGACGCCAACGAAAGCGGCACCGAGGTCTACAAGGACCTGGCCAGCATGAAGGGCGAAGAGCTGCGCCGGATGCGCCGCCGGATGCAGATGATCTTCCAGGACCCGTATGCTTCGCTTAACCCGCGCATGTCGGTGGGGCGCATCGTCGGCGAGCCGCTGCGTATCCACAACATCATGGGCAAGAAAGAGCAGGAAGACTACGTCGCGCACCTGCTGGAAAAAGTGGGCCTCAACCCCTACTACGTTAACCGCTACCCGCACGAGTTCTCCGGCGGGCAGCGCCAGCGTATCGGCGTGGCGCGCGCGCTGGCCCTGGAGCCGAGCTTTATCGTGGCCGACGAGCCGATCTCGGCGCTGGACGTGTCAATCCAGGCGCAGGTGGTCAACCTGCTGGAGGACCTCCAGAAAGAGCTGAACCTGACGTACCTGTTCATCGCCCATGACCTGAGCATGGTGCGCCACATCTGCGACCGCGTGGCCGTGATGTACCTGGGCAAGATCGTTGAGCTGGCCCCCAGCAACGAGCTGTACGACAACCCGCTGCACCCCTACACGCAGGCGCTGCTGTCCGCCGTGCCGATCGCCGACCCGAAGAAAGAGAAGAAGCGCCAGCGCATCATTCTCGCCGGCGACGTGCCCAGCCCGGCCAACCCGCCGCGCGGCTGCAACTTCAACACGCGCTGCCCGGTGCGCTTCGACCTGTGCTACCGCGACCCGGACCCGCAGCTTGTCGAGGTCACGCCCGGCCACTGGGTGTCCTGCCATCGCGTCTCGTAGGCGCGCCGCCACACCAGTTCCGCAATCTAAAAAGGGCCGTTCAAGGCCCTTTTTTGCTGCCACAACTGCGGCGCGCTTCAGCCGCTGCGCTCAGCCACCACGATCACGCGGCGCAGGTAGAGATCGCTGTCGCGATCATAGGACGTGCCGTCACAGGTAATCAGCGTCAGGCGCTCGCCGCTGGTGGGATAGAGCACAGACACGTCGGTGACATCCACGCTGTCCACGCTGCTGACGGTGTACTGGCGCTCGCTGCCCTCATAGCTGACGGTGATAATGTCGCCCGGCTGGAGCGCGTGCAGCGCGGCGAAAATGCCCGGCGTGTGGTCCGGCATCCACGAGTGGCCGCCGATCGCGATATTGCCACCCTCGTCGAACCAGCCGGTCCCCTGCAGGTGGCCAACGCCGGTGAACCAGGGGTCAATGCTCCAGCTCGCGCCGTTGAGCGGGAACTGCGCGACGGCGCTGTCCACGTTGAGCGTCGGGATCGAAATATGCGCGCTGTCAGCGGCGGCAGCGGGCGCGGCCAGGGCTGCCAGCAGCAGCAGAACAGCGATCAGCGGCAGGGTGCGGCGGGCGGCGATGTGTGCGGCGATGCGTTTCATTAAGATACCCTCGATATTTGCTGCGAACTTCACAAGTATATAGTTGGGATATTCATACCATGCATTAAGGTATCAATCTTTTATCTTTTTTTCGGATTTGCCAGCGGTGGGTTCGCGTGGTTGCCAGAACTGAGCGGTAGGTTAGAATGGATTCAGGCAGGCAGGAGGAACGCAGCGCTATGCCTTATGGGCGTCTTGACATCTTCTGGCCCGACGGCAGCATCCGCAGCTTCATGCTCAGCGAGCTGCACACGTCGGTAGGCCGCTCCAGCGGCAGCACCCTGCCGCTGGATAACACCACTATTTCGCGCTACCACTTCAGCCTGACCGTCAGCGGCGGGCTGATCTATATCACCGACCTGGATTCGGCCAACGGAACGTATGTGGACGGCGTGAAGCTGCCGGCCAACGAGCAGCGTCAGCTTTTCGACGGTGAGGAAATCCTCATCGGCAACCTGCGCATGAGCTATCACTACCTGGACCAGACGGCCACCCAGGAAATACCCGCCGTTGACGACGCCACCCAGCGCATCGAGCTGGCGCTGCCTGAGTTCGGCATTGACCTGCACACGCCCATGCACAGCGTCACGCCGGGCGCGTATCTCACGGCGGAGCTGTCGGTCACGAACACCGGGCCGGAAAGCCGGCGCTTCACAGTCGCGGTAACGGGGCTGCCCGCCGACTGGGTGCGCATAGACCGCCCGTCGCCGCTGGTGGACGCCGGCGAAACGACGTTCGTGCTGATCACGATCAAGCCGCTGCGCCGGCCCGACAGCCGCCCCGGCAGCTACACGGTGCGCGTGCGCGTAAGCCCGCAGGACCAGCCCGACGCCGCGCTTGAGACGCCGCTGGCGGTCCAGGTGCTGCCATTTCGCGGGTTCGGGCTGGCGCTGGCGCACAAGCGCATCAGCGGCGCGCAGCCGTTCCAGCTCTACGTGCACAACCAGGGCAGCGCCCCGCTGCCGCTGACCATCAGCGGGCGCGACGCCGCCGGCGCGCTGGCCTTCACGCTGCCCACGCCGCAGGTAACGCTGGCCCCCGGCCAGCAGCTTACGCTGCGCGGCAGCGTCAAACCCCGGCAGCGCGCCCTGCTGGGCAGCCCGCGCCAGCACACATTTGACCTGCAGGCGCGCTCGCTTGATAACGCGGGCTTCCTGGCGGCGGTGCGCGGCCAGTATATCGAACAGCCGCCGCTGCCGGCCTGGTCGCCGCTGGCGCTGCTGGCGGGGGGCGCGGCGCTGCTGGTGCTGATCGTCGCGGCAGCGCTGGCGCTCAGCGGCCCGCCGCCGCTGCCGGTGATCGCCGGGGTGCAGCTCAGCAGCACACAGGTCGGGCGCGGCACGCCCGTCAGCGTGAGCTGGCAGGCCACCGACGCCGCCGAAGTGCGCCTGCTGGTCAACGGCACGCCGGTCTTTACCAGCGCCGACCCCGCCCGCGCCGCCGCCAGCATCGACACCGGCGCGCTGTTCGGGCCGGTCAGCGTGATTGTGGAGGCGCTGAACCAGGGCCAGACCAGCGCCCAGGCGCTGACGCTGGACGTGTACGAGCCGCTGCGCCTGGAGCGCTTTTCCGCCGCGCCGCAGCAGCTTCTGCGCGCGCTGGTGCAGCCGTTAACCATTGAGTGGGAGGTGGCGGGGGCGGTCGCCAGCAGCGTCACCGCGCCGGACTTCTTCACGCCGCACCTGCTGGAATCCGCCGGGACGGGGGGCAAATTCGAGATTGTCGGCATCCCGCTGGCGTCGTTCCCGCTGCTGCTGCAGGCGCGCGACGCCGCTGGCGGGGCGCTGGAGCAAACGCTGCTGGTCACTGTCGCCAGCCCGGCGTGTACCGCCCGCCAGCCGCTTGAGCTGCGCGCCGGGCCGGACCCAGCTCACCAGGTGGTGGGCACGGTCCCGGCGGATGTCGCCGTCGCGGTTGATGGCCGCGACCCGGCCGGGCGCTGGCTGCGCGTGCCGGACCTGGGCGGGGGCGTCGCCGGCTGGGGCCAGCGCGACCTGTTCGTCTGCCCCGGCTTCAACCCGGACGATCTGCGCGTGGAGGTGAACCTGCCGCCCACGCCCACGCCGCCGCCTACGCCCACGCTCACGCCGCCCCCCACCGCGACCGCGCCGCCGCCCCGCGCCACCAGCACGCCCGGCCCGCTGCCGACAACCGCCGGCTAACGCGCCGCGCCAATCCAATCAGCGGCGGGCGCTTCAGGCGCGCGGGCGCTGCTGTTTAGGGGCCGCGCTGTGGTTGGGGTTGAGGCGCGCCTGAAGCGCGGCCCGCGCGCCGGGCACGCGCAGGCGCAGCGCCGCCTGCATGCCGCCGCGAAACAGCGTGATCAGCAGGACGCCGGCGACCACCAGCGCCGTCGCCAGCAGCATCCGCGTCGTGATCAGCTCCGCGCCCAGCCAGGCCCCCAGCGCGACGGCCACCAGCGGGTTAACGAAGGCGTAAGTGCCCACCAGCGCCGGGTTCTCCACCCGCAGCAGCCAGACATACGCGCTGAAGGCGATGATCGAGCCGACAATTGACAGATACGCCAGCGCCAGCCATGAGCGCAGCGACACCGCCGCCAGGTTAAACCCGTTCAGCTCACCGGTCAAAACGCTCAGGCTCAACAGCAGCAGGCCGCCGCAAAAAAGCTGCATGCCGGTGGCAAGCACCGGCGAAGCCGGCAGCCGGCCCGCGCGCAGCGAATACAGCGACCCCGCCGCCCAGCCGATCGGCACGACGCACAGCACCAGCACGCCCGCCATGTACAGCGAGCCGCCGCTGGCGTCGGGCGGCGGCCCCACCAGCAGCAGAACGCCGCCAAAACCCAGCGCCAGCCCGGCGAACACGCTCAGGCTGGGGCGCGCCGCGCCCAGGCGCAGCCAGTCAATCAGCACCAGCCACAGCGGGATCGTGGCCAGCATCAGCGCGGCGATGCTGGACGGCACATACTGCTCTGCCCACACCACGCCGCCGTTCGTCACCAGGAATAAGAGCGCCCCGGAGATCAGCGCCGCTTTCCAGTTGGCGCGCGTGGGCCGCGCGCTGCCGCGCCGCCACGCCCAGGCCAGCATCAGCGCCCCCGCCAGCGTAAAGCGCACCCCCGCCAGCAGAAACGGCGGCAGCGTCTCCAGCCCGAAGCGTACCGCCAGATAAGTAGCCCCCCACGCCACGTAGACAATGGCGAACGCCAGCAGAACGCGCCAGCGGGGCGGCGCGGTTAGATCGCGAAACATGGCTGTCAACCTCACGCAGTAACGATTCACGGGGCGCGCCGGCGGCGCATGTTCTCATTGTTCACGATTCGCGGGCCAGCGCAATAAGTCCATCGGGCCGTGTGGAAACGAAACCCCCCGTTCCACGCGGAACGGGGGGCTGTGGTTCACCCTGAACGCCGGTCTGTCGCCGCCGCGTCAGCCGCCGCTGACCGGCACCAGGCCGGCGCTTTCAGCGGCGAGCGTGTTCGTCGCCTCGACGGCGAGCAGCTGCGACTGGCGCGCGAAATCAATCGCGTCGGCCAGGACGCGCGCCGCTTCCTGCGGGCTGTGGAAGCCGGTGCTGTTCTCTGACGATACGAAGTCCCAGCGCAGCGACGCGCGGCGGTGGAGGTGGAGCGCGTCGGCCAGGTCCTCATCGGTGGCCCCGGCTTCGCGCGCGACGACGATCGCGTCAATGGCGTCAACGATGGCATCCTCGGCGCTGCGCAGCAGGCGGGCGGTGTTGTCCTGGATGATGGCGACGCGCTCGCGCAGCTCTTCTTCCGGGATGTTGTGGCACGTCTGGCAGGCGTTGCTGAGGTTGACCAGCGGGCTGCGGACCCAGTGATCGGAGATTTTCACGCCGCCCTCGCGCATGAACGGCATGTGGCAGTCAGCGCAGGTGACGCCAGAGCGCGCGTGAATGCCGGTGCTGGACATCTCAAACTCTGGGTGCTGGATTTTAATCATCGGCGCGCCGGTTTCGGCGTGCGTCCAGTCCTTGAAGCCGTACAGGTCGTAATGCGCTTCGATGTCGTCAATGCGCAGGCCCTGGCTCCAGGGGAAGGTGAGGAGTTTGTCCTCGCCCAGGAAGTAGTATTCAACGTGACACTGGGCGCAGACATAAGTGCGCATGTCCTGGCGCGACGCCTGCGTCCAGTCAACGCCCCGGGCCTCCAGCGCGTTCATCAGCGCGGGCCGGGTGATGCGCAGCGCCATCGTCTGCGGGTCGTGGCAGTCAGCGCACGATGACCCATAGTGCAGCTCGTCAACCAGGTCGTTAAACGGTGTGCGGTTGAATTCTTCCCAGCCCATGCTGGCGATAAGCTGCGGCGCGTTGGCCGAGTGGCAGTTGATACACGCGCCCGGCTGCTCCACCAGCTTGACGCGCTGGGTGTTTTCCTGGTCTATCTGCATATAGTGGTGGCCGCGCTCTTCGTTGTGGTCCTTGCTGAAGGCGTACCCGGCCCAGATGCGGATCATGGCCGGGTAGGTTTCCAGCTTGCTGTACGGCTCAGAGCCACCGTAAGGCGTCCGGCCATAGTTTTCCTGGGTGCGCACGAAGCGGTCGTACTGGCGCGGGAAGTTCTGCCCCCACACCGACGGGTCCAGCTCGTCGTCGGCGATCTCGACCACGCGCAGCGGGAACTGGGCCGCCTCGGTCTGGCGCTGCGTGATGTTCACCAGCAGCGCCGCCACGCCCAGCGTCAGCAGGACGGCGGCGCCAAACACCAGCGCATAGATCAACGTCTGGCGTGAAAATAACTTTTTCATAACAGATTTTCCTCCACACAGGGTGCAAAATCACTCGCGGGTACGGTGGCCAACAGCGGCATGACAGGAAACGCAGGGCAGCGCCTCGCCCGCGTGAGTGCCCAGTATCTGGCTGACAGTGGTCTCGTGGCAGGCGATACAGTTGTGCTGGACGACATCGGCGTTAAACTGGCGAATGCTGATCGGGTCATGGAAGTTGCCGGTGGTGAACGCCACGCTGTGGTTGAACCCGTTCAGCCCCTTAACGAACCATTTGCTCACGATGTTGTCGTGCGGCGTGTGGCAGTCGTTACAGGTGGCGACACGCTGGTGGCTGGAGTGGTTCCAGCCGTCGAACTGCTCGCGCATGACATGGCAGTTCATACACGTCTGCGGGTCGTCCGAGAAATAAGACGCCCCGCGCGCGTAGCCAAAGGTAAAGACGCTGAGGCCGATGAGGACGCCCAGCACCCCCACCAGCGCCAGCACCCAGATGCGCGGCCTGCCCCTGGGGACTGCGTTTGAGTCGGTCATTAAAATGCTCCAGGGTTACAAATAATAAAGACGCCTATTTGCCAGAAAACGGCGGTCAGCAAACCGCCCCGATACCCCTCAAATGTTATCCGATTCGCCGGTTTGTGCAAGTTTTCATTTGCGCGCGCCGCCGCCTGTAACCGCGTCATTTCCCGGCGCTGGCCGGCGGTTTTCCCCTCGCATTAGGGGGCTGACAGCGCCGCCGCGCGCCGCTATGATAGCGTGCAGCGCCCTGAAACAGCAGACCCCCACAGCGAAGGGAGGCACAGCATGACGACGAACGCCCGCCGTCAGGGTCACGAGGTGGCCCGCTCCCTTCTCGCGCGCCGCCCCCACCCGTTTTCTCACGCCCACTAAGCCGGTTTTTCGCTTACTACGGCCCGCTTTGCCGGCACACAGACCCGCAAAGTTTGCTACAATACCGGACCGTACCGCGCCATCATCGGCGGGGCCGTTTGCCGCCCCGTGAACGGAGAAAATGTGCTACCATGACTGACAGGTATGACCCGCAGGCCATTGAACCCCGCTGGCAAAGCCGCTGGGAGGCCGACAAGCTGTACCGCTCCAGCGTGGACTGGAGCAAACCCAAGCACTACGCGCTGACGATGCTGCCCTACCCCAGCGGCGACCTGCACATCGGCCACTGGTTCGCCATGACGCCCAGCGACGCCCGCGCGCGCTGGATGCGGATGCGCGGCTACAACGTCCTGTTTCCGATGGGCTTCGACGCTTTCGGCCTGCCGGCGGAGAACGCCGCTGTCTCGCGCGGGGTTCACCCGGCGAAGTGGACGTATGCCAACATCGAACGGATGCGCCAGCAGATCCGCAACATGGGCGCGATGTTCGACTGGGAGCGCGAGGCCGTGAGCTGCGACCCGGTCTACTACAAGTGGACCGAGTGGTTCTTCAAGCAGTTCTACCTGCACGACCTGGCCTATCGCGGCGAGGCGCTGGTGAACTGGTCGCCCACCCTGCAAACCGTGCTGGCCAACGAACAGGTCATTGACGGCAAGGACGAGCGCACCGGCCAGCCCGTCATCCAGAAGATGATGACGCAGTGGTTCTTCCGCTACACGCGCTACGCCGACGAGCTGCTGGACTTCAGCCATACCGACTGGCCAGAGCCGGTTAAGATCATGCAGACCAACTGGATCGGCCGCAGCGAGGGCGCGCGCGTGTTCTTCCCTGTAGCCGCCCCCCCTGAGGGCGAGGGGGCGGGGACGAACGCCGACACCATCGAAATCTACACCACCCGGCCCGACACGCTGTGGGGCGCGACGTTTATGGTGCTGGCCCCTGAACACCCGCTGGTGGAGAAAGTCACCACGCCAGCGCAGCGCCCGGCTGTCGAAGCCTACCGCGAACAGGCGTCCCGCTTCACCGAGATCGAGCGCACGTCTGAAATACGCGAGAAAACCGGCGTGTTCACCGGCGGCTATGCGATCAACCCGGTAAACGGCGAGCGCATCCCCGTGTGGATCGCCGACTACGTGATGATCACCTACGGCACAGGCGCGATCATGGCCGTCCCGGCGCACGACCAGCGCGACTTCGAGTTCGCGCGCAAATTCGGCCTGGCGGTGCGCGTCGTCATTCAGCCCGCCGGCGCGGCGCTGGACGGCGCGACCATGCCCGAAGCCTGGCCCGGCGCGGGCGTGATGGTCAACAGCGGCCCGTTTGACGGCACGCCGGCCACCACCGACAAAGGCCGCCGGAACCCGGCGATCGGCGCGGTGATTGACTGGCTGGAGCAGCGCGGCATCGGCCAGGAAGCCATCAACTACCGCCTGCGCGACTGGCTGATCAGCCGCCAGCGCTACTGGGGCGCGCCCATCCCCATTCTGTACCGCGCCGACGGCAGCGTTGAGCCGGTGGCCGACGCCGCGCTGCCGGTCGAACTGCCGACCGACGTGCAGATCACCGGCGTGGGCAACCCGCTGGGGCAGCACGCCAGCTTCGTCAGCGCCCGCGCCGCCGACGGCGCGCCGGCCCGCCGCGAAACCGACACGATGGACACGTTCATGTGCTCGTCGTGGTACTGGTATCGCTATCTGAGTCCCGGCTACGACCAGGGGCCGTTCGACCCGCAGGAAGCCGCCTACTGGCTGCCGGTGGACACCTACACCGGCGGCGCGGAACACGCCACCATGCACCTGCTGTACGCCCGCTGGTTCGCCAAGGCCATGCGCGACCTGGGCATGTTCGACGAGACAATGGCCATCATGCGCCAGCATGGGCGCGACCCGGAGTCGCTGACCTGGGCCGAGCCGATGCTGCAGCTGCGCAACCAGGGGCAGGTGCTGGGCGCGGAGCGCGCCGGCGACATCATCCTGGCGTCCGGGCGCTTCCAGGGCGAGAAGCTGTACGCCGACACCGTGCGGGTGATCGAGCGCCTGTCGGACGTGCCTGCCGGCTTTGACGGCGTGTTCGGCGAGATCGTCCGCCGCACAGAGGGCTTCCTGACGGTGGATATGGTCGGGACGCTGCGCACGGTCGAGGTGCTGGACGACGCCGAGATCACGATCCCGGCGATCCCCGGCCCCAACACAGTCAGCCAGTTGAAGCACCACCTGGACATCCAGCGCATGTCCAAGAGCAAGGGCAACGTCGTCAACCCGGACGAGCTGGTGCACCAGTACGGCGCGGACACCGTGCGCGCCTACCTGATGTTCGCCTTCGACTGGGAGAAAGGCGGCCCCTGGGACCCCAAAGGCGTGCAGGGCGTGGTGCGCTGGCTGCACGAGGTCTGGGAGATGGTCTGCGCCGGGCCGCAGGCTGACAGCGGCGACCCCGCCGCCGAGCGCGCCGCGCTGCGCCGCGTCTACCAGGCGGTTGAGCGCGTCAGCAGCGGCCTGGAGAAGTTCAGCTTCAACACGGCGATCGCCGCGCTGATGGAGCTGAAAAACGCGCTGCGGCCCGCCGCCCGCGACGGCCTCATCGGGCGCGCCGCCTGGGATGAAGCCATGCGCGTGCTGCTGCTGCTGATGGCCCCGTTCACGCCGCACATCGCCGAGGAACTGTGGGCGCGCCTGGGCCTGCCCTACAGCATCCACCAGCAGCCCTGGCCGGCCTACGACGCCGCCAAAGCCGCTGAGGACGAGGTGACGCTGGTGGTGCAGATCAACGGCAAAGTGCGCGACCGCATCGCCGTCGCCGCTGACATCACCGAGGCCGAAGCGCAGCGGATCGCGCTGGCCAGCGAAACGGTCCGCCGCGCGCTGGATGGCGGCGCGCCCCGGAAAGTGATCTTCGTGGCCGGCCGCGCCACCCCTGGCCGGCCTGCCGAGCCGAAGGTCAACATCGTCGTTTAACGGCCCGCCCGCCAGATAACCTAACGCCCCGGCCCCAAACAGAGCCGGGGCGTTTTAATTGCCGATAAACCCGCTCTAACCCTTCTCTAAGACAGCGGCAAACTTCTGTTTACAACTGCGCGCTATCTTTGAGGCTGAGTCCGCTACAGGACATAGCATCTGTCGGAGGCAAACGACTGTGTTTACGAGAAACCGTGTAACGAAACTGCTGGCGGCGGCGGCGGCGCTGCTGCTGGCGCTGGCGGCGCTGGGCGCTGCCGCGCAGGACAGCGCGACACCTTATCTGGGCGTCACTATTGTCGAAAACGAGGCCGGCGCTGAGGTCCTGCAGGTCGCGCCGGACAGCCCGGCGGACGCCGCTGGCCTGCAGGCAGGCGACATCATCACGGCGGTGGACGCGGCAGACGTCACCGCCAGCGCGCTGGCCGACACGATCCAGAGCCGCGCCGTCGGCGACACGCTGGTGCTGGGCGTGCTGCGCGGCGATGAGACGCTGAGCGTCGAGGTCACGCTGGCTGAACGGCCCGCCGAGACCGCCGTGCTGCCCGCGACCGGCGGCGCTTACCTGGGCGTGACGCTCGAACAGGGCGCCGACGGCGTGACAGTGGCCGCGGTGGCGGCGGATTCGCCGGCGGACGCCGCTGGCCTGCAGGCAGGCGACATCATCAGCGCCGTGAACGACAGCGCCGTTGAGCGCGTCGCCGACGTGGTGGACGCGGTGCGCGCCGCCCAGCCGGGCGACACCCTGGCGCTGACCGTTGAGCGCGGCGGCGAAACGCTGCCGCTTGAGGCGGTTCTGGGCGAAGCTGAGCCGAGCGCGCCCGCCCAGAGGTCGCTGGGCCGCCTGCGTCTCGGCGTGGACGCCGCGCTGTATATTGAAACCGAGAACGGCTGGCACGTCGTCAGCCTGGCCGAGGACGGCGCGCTTTACGCGGCGGGCCTGCGCGTGGGCGATATCGTTACCGCCGTTGACGGCGAGGCCCGCGCGCCAGACGCGCTCAGCGAGTACCTCAGCGGGCTGGACAGCGCCGCCAACGTCGCGCTGACGGTGACGCGCGCCGATGAAGAAGTGGAGATCAGCGTCCCGGTCAGCGCGCTGACCGCCCTGAACCTCTTTGATATGTCGGTGGGCCAGATGCCGTTCTCTGGCGGCCAGGGGCGCGCCCTGTCTGGCGGCACATACCTGGGCGTGGCGTTCCAGACGCTGACCGCCGAAATCGCGGCCCAGAACGACCTGGACGTGACCGAAGGCGCGCTGGTGATGGAAGTCGTCGCGGACTCGCCGGCGGCGGCAGCCGGCCTTCAGGTGGGCGACGTGATCACCGCCGTTGACGGCGACGCGGTAGACGCGCGCCGCACGCTGGCGGAGCGCATCAGCGCCTACGACCCCGGCGACACAGTGGTTCTCAGCGTGCTGCGCGCCGGCGAGACGCACGACACCGAGGTCGTGCTGGGCGAGGCCGAAGGCGGGTTCAGCCTGCCCTTCGACGGACGCGGCGGCAGCGACCGGGGCCGTTCCTTCCGCACCCCGCGCGGCGGCCAGGGCTTCCGCTTCCAACTGCCGCCGACGCCTGAGGAACCAGCGGCGACGCCCGAAGCCGAAGCCAATCTGTAAACCGGCAGCGGCCATCTGTAAGCGCAGGGGCGGCCCGTGTGAGCCGCCCCTGTTGTTTTTTATCCGCCCGCCTCAGTGGGCTTCCCGATACGAGTCTTCGCGCCGCATCTGCGGGTTGAGGCCGCGATGCCGGTAGATCACCTGCCACACGCGCAGCGCCGCCTCAACAGCGATGTTCGAGTCCATTTTGGAGCGGCCGCGCTCGCGGTCCGGGAAGTAGATGGGAATTTCGCGCGCTGTGTAGCCCAGGCGGCAGGCGATGTACGACATCTCCACCTGGAACACATAACCGTTGGAGCGCACCCGGTCCAGGTCCAGGCCGATAAGCGTGGCGCGCCGCCACAGCTTAAAGCCGCCGGTTGCGTCAGTGATGGGAACGCCCAGCAGCGCCGGCACATAGACGCGGTTGGCGAACCAGCTCAGCGCCTTGCGGTAGAAGCTCCACGACTCGTCCACGCCGCCGCCGCGCACATAGCGCGAGCCGATCACAAAATCGCACGCCGCCGCGGCCTCGATCAACTGCGGCACATAGCGCGGCTGGTGCGAGAAATCGCAGTCCATCTGAACGATGTAATCGGCGTCCATCTGCACCGCTCGCTTGAAACCGGCGACATACGCCGCGCCCAGGCCCTCTTTGGCGGCGCGGTGCAGCACGAACACCGCGCCGGGGTGCTGCGCCGCCAGCTCGTCAGCCATCTGGCCGGTCCCGTCGGGCGAGCTGTCGTCCACGACCAGGATGCTCAGGTTCGCGATGTCCAGCGCGAGCAGCGCCGCGACCATGCGCGGCAGGTTTTCAATCTCGTTATAGGTGGGCAGTACAATAACTGTCTTGGGCATCGTTAACCTCCCAGGCAATTATGCGGGCAAGGGCAGCGCCCGGCAAGTCCGGTTGTGTTCAGCATACCGCTGATTGCCCGGCGCAAGCGCAAAGATTGCGCCCCCTTACAAGGCGGGGAAACATTAGCGCCGGATGGGCATCCGGCGCTAATTACGGGAGGAGAAATGTATGGTATACGCTACCCGACAATGGCGTAGCCGGATAGGTCGTTAGCCTGCCTTGATCTTTCAGGCTGCTGCCAGTATCCCACAGCAGCGCCGCCGCCAGTAGTGGCTTATGTCCCGTGAAACAAGTGGCAAATGTCACAATCGCCCGCGCCCGGCGGCGCAGCGCCCCCGCCGGCGATTTCGTGCGGGCAGGCGCGGCTAATTATGGTATAGTGAGGCATAATTTAAGCTAAATTGAGTTAACGCCCTGTTTCAATTAAGCGCGGCGGCCCGCCAGAGAAAAGCGAGATCGGTAACGGCTATATGATCGCCACATCGGCGTCAGCGCCTGGCATCCGTATACGCCTTGTGTTCGCCGCTGCGGGCGGCGTGCTGGCGGCGGCGCTGCTGTTAAGCGCCAGCTTCCCCTGGCGCGCCTGGGGCGCGGAGGAGCTGCTGGCGCTGGCGATCTGCACAGCCAGCGTCGCTTTCATCGCCGCCCTGTACACGCATTTCGCGCGGGAAACCTGGGCGCTGTACATGGTGATGGCCGCGCTGGTAGCCTGGCAGGCGCTGGATACAGCCGCCGGGCTGCTGGCGCTGGCGCTGGGCTGCGCGCTGGCGGGCGCTGTGCGCTGGCGCCGCGCTGACGCGCTGGCGCGCACCGCGTTCATCCTCAGCAGCTGGCAGTTGGGCGCGTTCGGGCTGGCGCTGCTGCTGACCGCCGCGCTGTACACGGCGCTGAGCGGCGTGACGCTGTTCGCCAGCCTCACCTTCGGCACGGCGCTGGCGCTGGCGCTGGCGGCTGTCGTGATGCTGGCCGCGGCGCTCAGCCTGCTGGCCCTGCTGGCCGATGAACGGCTGGCGCTGGCCCGGCAGCTAAGCCGGTCCATGGGCGGCCATCTGCTGCGGTTTGTTTCCGTCCTGATCGTCATTCTGCTGGCGCCGCTGCTGCTGCACCAGGACGGCGTGGTCGTGTTCGCCCTGGTCCAGGCGCTGACCGCTCTGCAGCTCCAACGCCACGCCCGGGCCGGCCGCAACAGCCAGACGCTGGAACGCCGCCTGCGCGAGCTGACGCTGCTCAACAACATCAGCCAGACCGGGGCCAGGTCGCTGGTGCTCGACGATGTGCTGGCCGCTGTCTACGAAAATGTCAGCCGGCTGATTCGTCTGCGCAGCCTGTCGGTGGCGCTCCACAACCAGCCGCAGGACACGCTCGACTTCCGGCTGGTCATCGTGGACGGCGCTGTGACGCAGTGGCCCAGCCGCCGCGCGGACGCGCGCTGCACGGCGGAACAGGCCATCAGCACCGGCCAGCCGGTGCACATCCCCTGCGCTGACAGCGAGCAGCAGCCCGCGCCTGAACCCAATGCCGCCGGCCTGCGCTGCGGCGCTTATCTCAGCCTGCCGCTGATCGCCGGCAGCCGCGCGCTGGGCGCGCTGACGCTGATCAGCGCCCCCGACGAGTCGTTCACGCCAGAGACAATCAGCACGCTGCAAACCATCGCCAGCCAGACGGCGCTGACGGTGCGCAACACTGTGCTGTTTGCCCAGCGCAGCGAGCTGGTGGACGGCCTGTCGTACATTAACGACTCGGTCCAGAACGTGCTGTTCAACCCCAACCGCGACGCGGCGCTGCTGGCCGCCTGCCAGACCGCGCTGGCCATCACCCACGCGAACCGGGCCGCCATTTATCTGCTGCAAGCGGACGGCGCGGCGCTGCGCCTGGAAAGCAGCGTGGGCCTGAGCGCCGCTTATCAGGACCGCTTCCGGTCAGTTCCCTTTCAGCCGGGCCTGTACGCCGCCGGGCCGCGCGTGATAGCCGACGCCCTGAAGCACCCTGACAGCGCGCCGGCGGTCGCGGAAGGCATCGCCGCTTATGTCGAAATGCCGCTGCTCTCCACCGGGGAAATCCGCGGCCTGCTGACAGCCTGCCACCCGGTCCCGCACACCTATACCCTGACCGAGCTGTACCTGTTGGAAACGCTCGCCAACCAGATCACCGCCATGCTGGAGAACACCCAGCTTATCCAACTGCTTGAGCTTTACGCGGCTGAGATGGCGCAGCTCGTGGATCTGTCGCGGCTTTCAACCGCCAGCATGGAGCTGGAAACCGTCGTTACGAATATCACGCACATCATTCAGGACATGGCCGGGGCCAGCCGCGTGTCGCTGCTGCTGCTCGACACCGACGGCCAGCGCGTCCGCGCCCTGTCGGCCAGCGGCGCTGAAGCCGGCGCTGAGCAGCGCGACCTGGCCGCCTTTCCCGAACTGCTGGCGCTGGTCGCCGGCCAGCAGGCTGACCGCCAGGTCTACCGCGCCGGCAGCGCGCAGCTCTCCGCTGAGCTGGCCGGCCAGATGCGCCAGCACAACGAGCAGACAGCGGCGCTCATCCCGCTGCGCGCCGCTGGCACGCTGCTGGGGGCGCTGCTGCTGGGCTGCGCTGACCAGCGCAGCTTCGCTGACCGCGAGTGGCAGCTTCTGGAGATGGCCGCCAACCAGATCGCCGCCCATCTCAGCAACGTGCAGCTTTACACGCAGACCCGCGCTGACCTTGACCAGCGCCTGGAGCAGCTTTCGGTGGCTGAGGAACTGGCCCGGCAGGTGTCCAGTTCGCTCGATTTCAACCAGATCATCGGCAACATGCTGGACGCGGCCCTGCGCGCCACCCAGTCCGACGCGGCGGCGGTGGCCCTGCTCACGGACGCTGACCAGTTCTGGGTTATCGAGCAGCGGCTTGAAGGCGGCGTGTCGCAGCGGGTTGTCTCTGCCCAGCCGCGCGCCGCCGGCGTGATGGGAAAGGTGGTCGAAACCGGCCAGCCGCTGCGCGTGACTGACAACACCGCTTTTCCCGGCTACTACACCGACACGCCTGATGTCTACCGGTCGTCGCTGGCGGTTCCGCTGTTCAGCGGCGCGGAGGTCGTGGGCGTGCTGAACGTAGAAAGCACCAGGCGCGATTTCTTCACCGAACGGCAGGCCACCTTCCTCGCCAGCCTGGCCGCCCACGCCGTCACCAGCATCGACAACGCGCGCTTCCTGGCGGAGCGCGAGCAGCAGATCAGCACGCTCACCAGCCTGCGCACGCTGTCGCTGCGCCTCGCCAGCGCTGACAGCACGGCGGCGGTGGCGGCGGCCGTTCTGGAAACCGGCCAGGCTATGCTGCGCGCGCAGTGCGCCATCGCCTACCGCTGCGGCCCGGCGGCCAGCGCGCTCACGCCGCTGGTGGACAACTGCTCGGTGCGCTGCGGAACCGTTGCCGCCTACGAGCTGACGCGCGCGATCGCGCTGGAGGCGGCACACAGCCGGCAGCTTTACGCGGTGCAGGATGTCCGCAGCCACCCGGCCTGCGCCGCCGCCGCCCCCCCGCCGTATGTCAGCGCCATCGCCGCGCCCGTTGAACATCACGGGCAGGTAACTTACGTCCTCTTTTTCAGCTTTGCCGACAGCTACGAGCTGCAGGACCGCGACCGCCACGCCATCGAGCTGCTGGCTGGCCAGGCCGCCGGCCACCTGGAGAATGCTCTGCTCCACGAGCAAATTCGCGCCGCGCGCGACCAGATGCGCGCGATCCTCGATTCGACGCGGGCGGGCATGATCCTGCTGGACACCGGCTTTTATCTGGAGGCGGTCAACCCGGCGGCGGAACGGCTGCTGGGCATCAGCCTGGAGCCGTATATCGGCAGCTACTTCCCCGACGCGCTGCCGCACGACATGCAGACCGGCTACACCCGCCAGCAGCTCGCGGACATGGCGCTGGTCCTGCAGCAGCAGCCTGAGATCACCACCCGGCGCGAATTCAGCCATCATCTGCACAATCAGCAGGTGTATATCGAGGAAGTGGGGTCGCCCGTGCTTGACGCTGACGGGCGCATTATCGGGCGGCTGCTGGTGCTGCAGGACATCACCGAAGCGCGCCTGCTCAACGAACACCGCGAGGACCTGACGCGCATGGTGATTCACGACCTGCGCGGCCCGCTGGGGGCCATCATCAATGGCGTTGATGGCGGGCTGGTCGCGCTCAGCACGCCGCCCGACGCGCCCGACTACGCGGCCAGCATCCAGGACACCCGCGATCTGCTGCGCGCCTCATACATCAGCGCCAACCGCCTGCTGCGCCTGGTCAACTCTCTGCTGGACGTCTCGCGCCTGGAAAGCCATCAGATCGAACTGGACAAACGGCCGGCGGCGCTGGCGGACATCATCGCAACGGCTTACACCGCGCTGGCGGCCAGCGCCCAGCAGGCGCACATTCGCATCGCCGCCGCCGTCCCGCCAGACCTGCCGCCAGCGTGCGCCGACAGCGATATAATCGAGCGCGTCGTTATCAACCTGCTGGACAACGCGGTGCGCTACACCCCCGCCGGCGGCGAGGTGCGCGTCAGCGCGCAGCCAGACCAGCCCGGCATGCTGCGGGTGTCGGTAGCCGACGACGGCCCCGGCATCCCGCCGCAGGAACGCGCCCACATTTTCAAGAAGTTTGGCCGCGTTCAGGGCAGTGCGCCGCTGCGCGGCGCGCGCGGGCTGGGGCTGGGCCTCACCTTCTGCCAACTGGCCGTTGAGGCGCATGGCGGGCGCATCTGGGTAGAGGACAGCGCCGTCAGCGGCAGCGTTTTCAGCTTCACGCTGCCGCTGGCGGCGGTGGACTGCGGCCCCAGCGCCTAGGAACTGCCCCACCAGGGGGCCAGCGCGCGGCTTACTGCTCGGTGATCGTGATCGTTTCGATGGTGTCGCCCTGCGCGATGGCGTTGACGACGCTCTGGCCGCCGCCCAGAACCTTGCCGAACACGGCGTGTTTGCCGTCCAGCCAGGGCGTGGGCACGTGCGTGATGAAGAACTGCGAGCCGTTGGTGTTCGGCCCGGCGTTGGCCATGCTCAGCACGCCCGGCGCGTCGTGCCTGAGCCGCAGCGCCGCCGCTTCATCGTTCCACTTGTAGCCGGGGCCGCCGCGGCCCGTGCCGGTGGGGTCGCCGCCCTGGATCATGAAATCGGCGATCACGCGGTGGAACGAAACGCCGTTGTAGAAGCCGTCCTTCGCCAGAAAGACGAAGTTGTTAACGGTGACCGGGGCCTGCGCCGCGAACAGCTCGATGTCAAACGCGCCCTTGCTCGTCGCGAAGTGGGCGGTATAGTGCTTCTTCGGGTCAATCTGCATAGCCGGGGCGCTGCTGTACTCTTTGGGCATGATGTGCCTTTCCGCGCGCGCGGGCGCGCCTGACTCAAACGGCTTATCAGCATAGCAGAAAAGCGGCCCGCCGGCGACCGCCAGCCGCCCGCCGCGCTATAATAAGCTCGGCGGACAGAAGGAGGCGCAAAGCTTATGGCGGGGCTTAACCGGTTTCTCAAACGTGTCTGGGCCGACATCACAGCGGGCCGCAATATCGAAGCGTATGCGATCACGATGGTGGCCGCGCTGCTGGCGGTGATCGGCGTGATAGACGACATCGTGCCCGACTCGCTTAAGTTCGCCGCTGCCCTGGCGGCGCTGGCGCTGCTGGTGTTCCGAACCACCACGCCGGAAAGCCAGCTCGTGGACCTGGACGCGGTGCTGCTGGACCGGCAGAGCTACGGCCCCTTCCGCGAGTTTATCCAGGGCGCGCAAACGCTGTGGGTTTACGGCCCGTCCGCTGTCAACGTGCTGCGCAGCGCGCCGGACATCCGGCGCGAGGTGCTCGACCGCGGCGGAACGCTGCGCGTGCTCATCCAGGACCCGGACTCGCCGCTGGGCATGGACGTGCTGGTGCAGCAGCTCGACAAATTCTATGACCTGGCCGACGACATCAGAACGGCGCTGCGCACGCTCGACAACCTGCAGCGACAGTCGTCGCCCGGCGCGGTCGAGTACGGCCTGGTGGCTTACAGCCCCGGCTTCAGCCTGCTGATCGTAGACCCCGACGGGCGGGACGGGCGGCTGATAGTGGAATTTTACGGCTATGAGAACAAAGAAATTATTGACCGCATGCACATCAGCATCGCGCGGCAGCAGTCGCAGCACTGGTTTGAGTACTGGGCCAGCCAGTTCGAGCTGATGTGGCAGGCCCAGCGCAGCCCGCGCGGTTAGCTTTTCAGCGGGCGCTTGAGCGCCGCCCTGGCCCCCTTGCGCAGCCAGTCAAAGCTGACGAGTTCCCAACCCGCCTGGCCGTAACTGTTCAGCCGTTCGGTGAAGGCGTCGGCGTCGGCGTAGAGATCAGCTTCGACGTCGATGTTTTCCAGGTCCACGTCCTTGATGTAAACCACCAGATATTCCCATTTCTGCATCGGCGGCCCCCGCTGGCGTGCTCTGTGAACGCCCTTCATCATACCAGAACTTCGCCGTGTACAACCGCACACTGAATCGTGCGTATATAGGAAAGGGACTGTACAATTTCAGCAGGAGATCAGCATTATGGGTTGTGGACGCGCTTTGCTTTGCATTATCCTGCCGCCGCTGGCAGTGCTGGACCGGGGCTGCGGCACGGTGGTAATCGTGACTGTGCTGACAATAGCGGGGTGGGTCCCAGGCGCGATCGCCGCCCTGCTGCTCAACTATATCGCTGCCAATAACTAACGCGCACTTCAGGAAGGCCGCATGACCTCAATACACGACCTTGAGACGCCCAGCGTCCTGATTGACATGGGCCGCATGGCGCACAACATCGCCGCCATGCAGGACCACTGCAACCGGTTGGGGCTGGCCTTCCGCCCGCACATCAAAACGCACAAGATACCCGCCATCGCCCGTTTGCAGCTTGAGGCGGGCGCGGTGGGTATCGCCTGCCAGAAGCTCACGGAAGCGCGCGTGTTTGCTGACGAAGGCTTCGACAACATCCAGATTCCATACAACATCGTCGGCCCACAGAAAACGGCCCGCCTGGCGGATATGGCGCTGTACAGCCGCATCACCGTCAGCGCCGACCACCCCGCGGTGGTCGCGGGGCTGGCGGACGCCGCCGCCGCCAACGACATCACGCTGCGCGTGATGGTCGAGCTGGTGACCGACCAGGCGCGCGCCGGGGCCGCCCCCGCCGAGGCGGTGGCGCTGGCTGAACAGATCGAGGCTGAGCCGCACCTGCATTTCGCCGGCCTGCTGCTCTACCCCAGCAACCCGGTGGTGCGGCCCGCGCTCCAGGAGGCGCTCGCCGGGCTGGACCGCGCCGGCATCGGCGTGGACAGCGTCAGCGGCGGCGGCACAGGCGCGGCGCAGCACGCCGCTGAAATGCCCGAACTGACCGAGCTGCGCGTGGGCACTTACGTGTTCAACGACTGGGCAACGGTCAGCAAGGGCTGGGCCGCGCTTGACGACTGCGCCATGACGGTCATGGCGACGGTTGTCAGCCGCCCCACGCCGGACCGCGCGATCCTCGACAGCGGCAGCAAAACGCTGGCGATGGACCGCTTCAACGGCGAACACGGCCACATCCTCCAGTACCCGGCGGCGCGCATTTACCAGCTTAACGAGGAACACGCCTATGTGGACGTGAGCGCCTGCGACCAGCGCCCGGTAATCGGCGAACGGGTCAGCGTGGTGCCGGTTCACACGTGCGTGGTGTCCAACCTGCACAACGTGCTCTACGGCGTGCGCGGCGAAACGGTCGAGGCCGTCTGGCCGGTGGCCGCGCGCGGCCTGGTGTGGTAGCGCAAAAAAGCCGCCGGGGAACTTCCCGGCGGCTTTTGCTTTACGCCCTGCGGTGATACAGCTTACTCAGCGGTCTTGACGGTGATGCGGTGCGGGCGGGCCTCCGCGGCCTTGGGCAGCGTCAGCGTCAGCACGCCGTTTTCGATGCCAGCCTGCGCCCCGTTGATGTCCACCGGAACGTTGATCGTCAGCCGGCGCTCGAATTTGCCGTGAAAGCGTTCGCGCAGCACGTAGCTGGCGTTGTCAGCCAGGCCGTTAAGTTCGCCGCGAATGATCAGCGTTTCGCCATCCAGCGTGATATCCAGCACGTCAGCCGTCATGCCCGGCACAGAGGCCGTCAGCACAATGGCGTCTTCGGTTGTGTAAACATCCACCGGCAGGCGATACACGCGCTCGGCCTCAGTGGACGGATCGTAGTTGACCAGGCGGCGGTTCAGGAAGATAGGCTCGCGCATTAACATTGTTGGCTCTCCGTTTACGCTAGTTATGTTCGTGTACATACTGACAGCATAAGCGGGCGGCGTAAACGGCGCGTCGGCGGCGCGCAAGAAATGTATAGGCGGGCGTTAGAACAGCGTAGATTCAGGACAGTCAGGGGCGCTTGTCACAGCGGCCAGCACGTCGGCGGGGAGCGCGGCGCGCAGGCGCTGCTCGAACTCGCTGAGGATGGTGGCCGTCGCGCCCCACACCTTATGCCCGTTGAAGGCGTAGTAGGGCACGTGCATCTCGTAACCGTTGAGGTCGCGCCATTCCTCGCGCTTGCAGCGCGCGTCCAGCAGGCGCGCCAGCGGCACGCTGAACGCCTCGGCCACTTCATCGGGGTTGGGGTGCAGCACGGGCGCGGCAGCCAGCGCGCCCACCGTCGGGAACACCTCAAAGTCGCTCGGCGGGATGTAGATAGCCGCGAGCTGGCCCAGCACCGCCACGCCGTCGCACACGCCCAGTTCCTCGCAGGCCTCGCGCAGGGCGGCGGCGGCAAACGAAACGTCGTGCGGGTCGCGCCGCCCGCCGGGAAAGCTGATCTGGCCGCTGTGGCCGCGCAGGCGGTCGGAACGGCGCGTGAGAATGAAGCGCAGGCCGTCCGCCGGGTAGAGCAGCATCAGCACCCCCGCCTGGCGCGAGCGCGGCGTCTTGACCGGGCGCTGCGGCAGCATTGGCAGCGTGGGGGCCATGCGCCTGTGCGCCGGCGCCGGGTCGAAAGCGGGCAGGGCCAGCGCCGCCCGCACGTGCTCAAGCGTTATCATGCGCCTGCCAGGCGTGCAGATAATGGTCCTTGCGCGTGTACAGCACGCCGCCGCCGCTGCTGTCGGGCGCGGGCCGCGTCAGCGACGCCAGCCGCAGCCGCAGCGCGCGCGCGCCGGGCCGGCCCTGCTCATCCCAGGCGCGCAGCGCGTCCTGCAGCGCCAGAAACGCATCCGGCCCGGCGAAGGTGAACGCCTCGCCGTGGCCGTCGTAGGTTACGAAGCAGGCGCTGCCAGGGCCGATCAGGCCGAAACCCGCGCCGGGGATGCCGTAGGCTGGCTGGTTGGCGGCCAGTTGGTACGACACAAAGTTGAAATCGCGCGGCAGGTTGAGGATGAGGTACGGCAGGAAACCCTGCCAGTAGTGGCTGGCGCTGAGGTGGATGTCGAACAGGTTGGCTTCGGCGTCTTCCGAGAACAGCACGTGCAGCGCGGCGCTGTCCATCACAGCGGCGGCGCTGGCCGTGAGCAGCAGCCCCGCGCCCACGCGGCGCGTCACCAGCGGGCCGGCGTAAGCGCCGCGCAGGCGGACAAAACCGCACGGCAGGTTGCTGTCGCTGTAGAGCGTGCCGTCAGGCTGCGGCTGAAAGGCGGCGCTCACCTGGAGCGCGTCCAGCCACAGCGGCGCGACGATCAGGCCGGCGGGCTTAAGCTGGCGCTGCCAGGCCGCCGGGATGTCCCACACGCCTACGGTGGCGATGATGCGGTCGTAAGCCGCGCGCGGCGCGTAGCCCGCCGCGCCGTCGCCAGTGACCACCCGGATGCCGCCTGAGGCGACGCGCTGCAGGTTAATGCGGGCGGTCTCCGCCACCTCCAGGTCAAGCTCAACGGTAGTCACGGTCCCCGTCTCGCCAACGATGTGCTGCATAACAGCGGCGTTGTAGCCCGTGCCCGTGCCGATCTCCAGCACGTTGTCGCCGGGGCGCAGACGCAGTTGGCGCAGCATCATCGCCATCATGCTCGGCTGGCTGGCAGAGCTGACGATCGTGCCGTCGGCCTCGCGCTTGATCGGCACGGCTTCGTCGGCATAGGCTTCTTCCAGCGGCAGGCCGGGCAGGAAGGCGTGGCGCGGCACAGCCATAAACGCCGCCTCCAGCCGCGGGTCGCTCAGTTCACCTTTGCGTTTCAGGCCGTTGGCCAGCGCCCGCCGCATAAACAGCGCCGGGTCATTGGTGCTCATGTGTACCAGGCCCGGCGTTTGCGCAGCGAGACGCCCGCTTCGGCGTCGCTGCGGCGGGCGGTCTGCACGCGCCCCAGCGCGTCAATATGCACCTGCCCGGCCTGCTGCAGCCGCGCGAATTCCTCCGGCGTGATCGCGGGGGCCGGCTCGCCGCCCAGGCGCTCCAGGCGCTCGCTCATCAGGGTGTCGCTCTCCGGCGGCGCGCCCTTGGCCGGGGGCGCGGCGGGCGCTTCAGTTTCAGCGGGCGTGTCCTCCGCCGGGCGCTTGGCGTTTTGTTCATCCATGAGATCAGTCCTCGTCTTCTTCTTGCAGGCTGATGCCCGCCGTGTTCAGCAGCTCCGCCAGCGAGACCTGCTCGCCGGCGTCGGCGGCCAGGGCCGCGCGCGCGCGCAGCTCGTCGCCGCACACCAGGCAGGCCGGGTTACGGCGAATATCCACCCACACCGCCGTGTGCGGCGGGCTGATCTGGCCGGTGATGATCTCCAGCGCGCTGTTGGCCAGAATCACCGTGTTGCCCGGCAGCGGCTCGTAGGCGCTGGTTCCCTTCAACAGCTCGTTCAGCGCCAGGTGGGCCTGCACGCCCGCCACACGCATCACATGCAGCCACAGGCCCGGCTCCGCCTCCAGCGTGCCCGCCGGGCCGATCATACCGTAATCCAGCTCAACACCGGTGTCGGGCCGGCCAGCGGCGACATCTTCGCGCAGTTCGGCGGCCCAGCAGGCGTAGCACGGCCCGTCGTAAGGGTGAATAACCACCACGTCGCCGCCTTCACCGCGCTCGTAAACCCCGGCGTAAACCGCCGTCAGGCCGCGGTCAAGCGCCGCCTGGTTGATGGTGTACTTGCTGTTCTCGCCGTCCACCGCCGCCACCAGAATATCCACGCCGTCGAGCGCGTCCAGGTGCTGTTCGATGCGCCCGACGCGCACCTCAACCTGCGCCTGCGGGCTGCGGTGGTGGATCAGGTCGGCCACCGCGGCGGCCTTCGGCTGGCCCAGATAGCGCCGGTCCGCCACATGGCGCACCAGGTTGGTTTCCTCCAGCACGTCGTCGTCAACCAGCACGAACTGCCCGACGCCGCTCATCGCCAGGCTGAGCGCCGCCAGCCCGCCGCCCGACCCCAGCCCGACGACGGCCACGCGCTTCTGCGCCAGCCGCGCCAGGTTCTCCGTGCCGATCAGCCGTTCAACGCGGTCCCAGTTCATGGCTGCTCCCCGCCGGCGGCCTCCGGCGCGCGCGCCGCCGGGCGCATCCCCAGGCTGGTCTCCACCGCCTGAATGTAATCCAGCAGGCGCTTATCCGGCGTCCACGTCCACCCCGGCGGGTCAGCGACCGGCCGCGATTCGGCCCACAGTTGGGCGAAAATATCGTACAGGTCGTCGTCCGGCCCCATCGAACGGAACGGCGCGACGCGGGCCTGCGGCGCAGGCCGGGGGTAATCCCAACCGGTGACGACGATCAGCACGCGGTCCGCGCCCACACGGGCGGTCAGCAAGCACACCGCCAGCGGCGGCGCCTCGGCCGCGTCCCACAGGACGACCGTCAGCGCCAGGCCGTCGCGCTGCATCAGGCGCAGTTCCTCGTCAAACCGGGCGCTGTCGGCCAGATGCCAGGGGTAATCGGGCAAGCCGGGAAGCTGGTCGTCCGGATAGACGGCGGGCGCGATCGGCTGGAACAGGCGCAGCGTGCGGCTGATGTACCAGAAATCAACGCGCATGTGCGTGCCGTTGGCGTGCGGCAGCGTGACAAAGTTCGCGCCCGGCCCGCCTTCGCTGGTTGTTGAGGGGTGGTCCAGCGTGAGGATGGGCGCGATCAGAAAGTCCATGCCGTTGTCACTGTCGTCCAGCCAGCCCAGGGCGGTCATCTGATCGCCGACGCTGGGCTGGATCATGAAGCCGGGCTGCTTGTGCCAGTCGCCCAGGTAGCGCAGCGGCACATCCCACTTGGCCGGCAGCGCCTTGCCGCAGCTCATCCGGCGGCGCTGGCGGTACAGGCGCCAGTTTTCCTGCAGCCACCAGATGATCTCGTCCTGGCGCGCGTCGCCCTGCTGGAAGGTGTGAAGCTGGCGCACCGCGCTGTCGTCCGGCGCGATAGTGTCCAGCGCGTAGATCGTCGGCACGCCGTTGGTGTGCCCGCCGGGCACGACCAGGCCCACCAGCGCCTCGCCGGTCTCGTCCTCGATAAAGTGCTGCGCGGCGGCGGCCATGCGCTCCAGCACGCGCTGCGCCACCACCAGGTTCGGGACGCGGTGGCGCGCCAGTTGCAGCGATCTGATCATGCTATCTCTCCCGGCGCGGCTGCTGTCTGGTGGGACGCACCCGCTCCTCAATGCCCGGCCAGTCGCCGGTGGCGCGCCAGGTATAGTAGGCATAGAGCCACTGCACCGCCCACGCCGCGACCGTGACCGCCGTCGAGCGGCTGGGGTTCCAGCCGTACTGTTCGCCATCCTTCGGGTTGAACAGGCAGAGCTGGCCGTCCTCGTACTGGTGTTTCTCGCTGTACACGCGCGGCTTCAGAACGTAGGCTTCCGCCGGGCGGTTCGGGTAGTCGCCGGGGTAAATGATCTTGAGCGTGTGATCCGGCTGGCGCAGCGTTGAGAGGTTGAGTGTGACGGTCCCCTCCCAATGGAGCTGCCCAAGCTGCGATTCCACCAGCTTGAAGGTCTTGTCAAACGCGGCCCGCATGGCCTCCACTTCCAACCGTAACCGCGGCGAGACGTTGCTGCGTGTTCCCCACCATGCTGCCATGAAATCCGGTTTGCCTCCGCGCCCTGGCCAGCCAATACGTTTATTGTACCATCATGCCGGCTGGCGATCATAGCTGCGCTGCGACCGGACCCCAATGATGCAGGCTTCTGTGCTGTATACGCAGCGGCGCGGCGGCAGTTGCGGGCCGCCGCGCCCTACTTCGGCGCCATGCGAATCGCCCCGTCCAGGCGAATGTGAGACCGCTTTCAGGCAATAAGCTTGAAATGGTTAATCGTCAAAGAGGGCTTTGAGGTTCATTCGGTAGGTCATAGTCTATAACGTAATGACGAGTCACTTTCTGATGCATTAGGTCAGCGAGTTGTCTACAGGTGATGCGGGTGCGTCCTACCCAAAAGATGCGAGAACCCTGCTGCGCAAACCACAAACTCATATCTTTGAGATTAGTACCTTCAGGAAAAACACACCGGATAACACCGTTTTCCCAAAGAAGGTCGTTAGAAATCAGCTTGAACCAAAGCGACGGAGCCAGTGTTTTCAGTTCGTCAAGATCGTTTGCCAGGTCACAGTTCAGACTGACATCATCGGGAACCGTGTTCCGCCAGGATAACAAAGAATTCCTTAACAGCTCCCAGGACTCCGTACTGCCGCTCAGATATTCAAAGAAATCTCCGTTGTAGAAAAGTTGAACAGGAACCCCAACTCTATCGCTCAATTCTTTCAGCTTTTTGGAATAGTAGTTTGCATTTTTGGTGAGCGCAGGATCAATAAAATACATAATCCCGACAAGTGAGCTGCCATGCAGCGTATGAAGATAATTCAACTTGCTTTCGAAGTTCCCAATCTGCCCCTTCTTTTTGCTGGAGTCGTGATCGTCTCGAACTTTCTGCTCAACCAGATAAAACCGGCTTTCATCAGGAACGGTAAAGTACTGATCCATGTTCAAGAACTCGTTTTCTGAAAGTTGAACCTTTCGGGGTAAGTTCACATACCCAAGACCTTCAATTATGTCCCGAATGACCACTTCAAGCGCATCACCGAAGCGAATTTCACGCGACTGCAGAAGATTCTGAATAAGCTTCAATCTAGGGGTTGTTGAACGGAACATTCCGACAAAGCGTTCAGGATTTGTTGTGATGTTGCGAATGAGATACGCCTTTTCTTCGGCAAACACGTGGCGGTTCAAAATGGCGAAGATGTTATCCTGATTCATTATTGCTCTTGCGCACCCTCTCTCTAAGTGTGTCAATAACTCTCAGTCCGCCATCATCATCCTCGTAGTACCAGTGTTCCCAACCGTTGCAAGCTGGAAGATTACCGATTGCAGCACCTATTTTGTGGATTGAGCCACGCTCTCCATTTTCAAGCCGCAAAGAGCCATCTGCCAGTACGGTAGCGCTCTTGTCTCTAAGCTGCTTGAAGTAGAGGGTTTGACCAGGTAGAAGCAATCCGTTCTCCAAAAGGGTTGTAAACGGGATTCGAGGTGCAGAGCGCTTTGTAGGCAGCTTGCCGTACACTTCCTGATCATCTGGAAAGAGAGGGGTCTGAACTGCATTGATGCGAGCCTGTGCGCCCCGAATATAGCGCTCATCTCGTTCAATGCCGATGTAATGGCGATTGAGTTTCCTGGCTACGGCTCCAGTGGTTCCAGTGCCAAAGAACGGGTCAAGCACAATATCACCCGGATTAGAGCTTGCAAGAATGACTCGATAAAGCAACGCCTCCGGTTTTTGAGTTGTGTGCAGCTTTTCACCGTTGACCGAGAGGCGCTCATTCCCAGTGCATAGCGCAAGCTCCCAATCGCTACGCATTTGTTTTTCGTCATTCGCCATTTTCATAGCGTGATAGTTGAACGTGTACTTCTTCTGCGCCTGAGATTTTTTACACCAGAGCAGGGTTTCATGGGCATTAGTAAACCTGACACCTCTGAAATTCGGCATCGGATTTGTCTTTACCCAGACAACATCATTCAGAAACCAATAGCCTAAGTCCTGCATAATTGCTCCCACTCGATAAATATTGTGGTAGGAGCCAATTACCCATATGGTTCCATCGTCTTTTAACAAACGTCGAGCAGCACTAAGCCAATTGCGCGTAAAACGATCATAAGCTGCAAAATTATCAAACTGATCCCATTCATCGTCAACTGCATCTACCACCGTCAGGTTGGGGCGCAGCAGCGTGTTTTGTAGTTGCAGGTTGTAAGGGGGATCGGCGAAAATCAAGTCAACTGATTTTTCAGGCAACGAGTTCATTATGTCAATGCAATCACCCTGATAGATCTGGTCAATATCGAATTCAACTTGGACGTCACTGGCGGCGCCTTTTCTAGACATTGCGAACCTCTTGTTACATTAAGCCAAGTGTTGGAACACTAATGCATAAATCTGCTTGTGGCGGATGATAAAACCTTCAACTCATCTTGGTCAAATTTACCCTATACTATAGTTAGAACGCAAGTTCTTGAAGTCAAACCTAACACTCGAAAGGAGCGATTTTTGGTAAACGCTAATGGTAATCCTACGCGCGCGCGTGTAGGGGTGCAGATGTTGACGCCAGTTGTGATTGACAGAACACATCCATACTTTGCACCGAACAACACTCATGAGCGTGAGAGGCGTGTCCAAGTCTTCACAGGAGCATTTGAGACTCTGTCTCCAGCAACAAGGCGCGTACTGCAAGCGGTGAAAGCGGCTCTATTTAAGAGCTACGATTCCAGACGTGGTTATCAGTTCGCGCCATATGTAAACCGGACGGCGATTGCACAGGAATTGGGGCGTGATTCACTCGTGCCATACGATATTCGCATGTTACGCAATCTCGCCGCAAAACGATTTGTGGTGGAGACTAAACGCGCACTCCCGCGCAAACAGTACGGCGACATCTGGCTCGGCGCAGGCGCGGAATATGTCTACGCTATTCCACCTGGCGTGCTCTTTGGCTTACTGGTAACTGATCCATATGAGAAAGAACGGCTTGCGGAGTTGACTCGACTGGGCGCTGCTCGTGCCGCTCAAGCAGCGGCGAGAGATATAAGGCGCAACACTGAGCGAGAGATAGAACGCTACGAGGCTATGCTCGCTCAGCGAGCGCAGTACAAGCAGCAATCGTTGATCGAAAAGATCATTGATTGGTTGCACTGGTAGGGACGGCTAGACGAAATACAGCGTCAGCGACGCCACCACATACTAACAAGAAGCGCACGCTCAAGACAGGCAAACAAACGATGAGAATTGACCGAGCTTCCGCTCTAGTGGCAGTTCTTCTTGCTATGGCGCATCTCAAGAAGAGTGACAGACCACAGTCAGTAAAAGCTATTGCGGATGTAATGAGCGGCCAGTTGAGCCACCAAAAGATAAACGCGCACAGGGATTACCTGGAGCGATACTCCGTCATAATCCCGCCCGGTAGATTGTATAAGGGAAAAAGACAAGGAAAAACACTGTCGTATACCATTTATCCCCGCAACCTCCCTCAATATGTTTGGGAAGCCAAAGCATCACCCCAGACGCATGACCGCTGGGGAGAGAAGATCGTCTCTATAGGCTGGGGATATAAAGCTCGCAAACACGTTTACCGTGTTGACGCGAACGGATTTAGACAGAACTATCGAGGCCATGAAACGCATTGGTCAGTGATTCTTGATCTCTGCAACGCCATAGCTCACGCATATGATCCCCAATTCGAGGTTACAGACGATTGGCTAAGCGCTCAAATCGATAACCAGGAAATCGAGTTTGGGCAGTATCCGCTAATCTTGTTTCAAAAGGTGATATGTTCGCAGGAAAGAATCTGATACCGTGTGAGTTGCCTGTCTTGAGCGGCGACGCTCAAAACACAAAGGGGCGTGTTGCCCAAAGCACACGCCCCCTGATAGTGTTTTTGAGAAAAGCTGCTCTATTGGCAACACTGCCAGCCAACTCTGGCAAGGTTGCCACTCAAGGCGACCTCCACACGCAACCAGCTTTGCCGAGCTTGGATCGCGTTGGAGCTGCGCTACAACATCGTTTCATGGCGATGAGACGACTTGCAGCAAAGGCGTTGTCTGAGGAGAGCAGAGCAACACCTCGCCTCTCATTCTATCAGAATATCACCCCTTTCTGACAAGCCCTCTGTCGCCTATCTCTAAGGAGATAAGGTTAGTGACAGCTATACAACAACCAGACCACGAGTCTACAGACTCAGATTCCAGCCCGCAGATTCATTCTTCGCTACGAGATCGTTGCTTAGGTGTGCAGTTTGATAAGCTCACGCCAGAGCAATTGCGGATTGTCTTTTCCGGTGATGTCGAGGTGATATTACGCGAATTGATACGGGACACGAGAGCAAAGGGATTACTTTGATGACCACCCTCGTTGAAAGCGGCTTGATTGAGTCTGTGACGGTCTCAAATGATATTCAAAACAAGGGTAATCCCGCTCGTATCAAGTGGCGCACAGAACAAAATTGGTCATTGCGTCACTTGTTTGAGCATGTCACCAGTGGATTCCCTTTTGCCGTTGGTGTCTATCGGAATAACGCGAGGCGAGGAACTGAGTTCATATCCGGGCAAATTATCGGTCTGGATTTTGACGACTTGACGCCGGTGTTAGCCCATGAACTGCTTTCGCACGAATTTGTGGGCCGCTATGCAGCATTTTCGTATACCACACCAAGCCATACCCCAGAGTTGCCACGACTTCGGTTGATCTTTGCGCTCCCTGTGCCGATAAAAAGCAAGCAGCGTTACGAAATAAGCGTTTCTAAGCTGCTCACGATATTCAAGCCATACAATCCTGATTTTGCTTGTAGAGACGCTTCTAGACTGTTTTTCGGCAATACCTCACCAGATTCGGCCTATACCATCTGGTTTGGACGCACGTTATCGGAAAGTGTCTTTAGCAGTTTGACAGAGCATGTTAGCAATATCCCCTCAAATCAGGATGAGCAGCTTCCACGCGCATTCGTAGAAGCGCTTGAACGGCAGTTGAAATTCACAGGCAAGAAGCGAGGAGAATTTCTCGAATGTCATTGTCCTATTCATCCGCCTGATGACACACCCAGTGCAGCTTGGCATCCTGACAAGCATTTCTTATGGTGCTATCACGAGGGCAGGCATTACCTTGCCAAAGAAGTAGGAATTATTCTTAACTTACATTTAAGAGATTTCCTAATTTCTGATATCAATTACCGGCAATCAGTGTCGAGCGAGAAACCACATACGGGCGAGATTATGCCTTTGTCGTTGGGTGAAAGCTTTCCACAACTGGACACTGAATCTATTGCTGCCTATGCAGCACATAATGAGTATGGCGATGCGAAGTTCCTTATCCGCTTGGTTGAAGATCGCCTCACCTATGATCGTTCTCAAAACCAGTGGTATTGGTGGAGAGGGCATTCATGGAGCAAGGATACAAGAGGTCAGACGCCAGAATTGCTCTATATGCCTACAGGTGAGCAATACGCTCGAGCAGCCGGTGAATATGCCGCACAATTGGCAACATTAGAAGCAGAACTCGAAACCCATAAAGACGACCAAATTCTCATCACAGAGGTTAACCGTGTCAGAGCTGTTACGAAGGATTTAGTCGCTCGCCCTCGTGCTCTAAGAACACACACCAGAGCCAACAACGTCTTGCGAATTGCCGGCGGACTATGTGCTCTCGAAGGAACAGAATGGGATAACGATCCAATGCTGCTGGGAGTGCAAAACGGCGTTGTTAATCTGAGAACGGGCAAACTTCGTTGTGGACAATTGGACGATTACATCCGCAAGGCCGCGAATGTCAGCTATAACCCTGACGCTCAAGCGTCTCGCTGGGAGCAGTTCATCCTTGAAATTGTTGATGGGGATACTTCTCTGTCTGATTTTTTACAACGTCTGTTTGGTTGTTTCATAACCGGTGACGTAAGTGAGCATGTGCTGCCTGTATGCTATGGGCGAGGGCGAAATGGCAAAGATACGCTCATGGAGACCATAGGTTATGTGATGGGCGATTATGCCAAAGCTGGCACAGGTGAACTCCTGATTGATGTTTCAACGGGAGGGCAAGCCACACCTCACCTGTTTGAGTTACAGGGCAGACGGCTTGTTTGGGTAACAGAAACGAGCGAGGGCGCGCGGCTCAATGTTAACCAGGTCAAGTACCTGACCGGAGCTGGGAGGATCAATGCGCGTCCACTGTACGGGAATCCGGTCGAATTTGACGCAACACATCATATCATTCTGTTCACTAACCACAAGCCGCGCGTGCCTTCTCAAAACGAGGATTACGCTATCTGGAAACGACTGCTCTTAATACCTCTCACACTCTCGTTTGTCGATAATCCTATAGCATCTCATGAACGCCCTCGTGATGCTTATCTCAAACAGAAGTTGAAAAACGAGGGCGAAGGAATCCTGAACTGGCTTGTAAAGGGCTGTTTGCAATGGCAGCGAGAAGGGTTAAATCCGCCTCTCAGCGTTATTGAGGCCACTGAGGAATATGCGCGTTCAGAGGACGTTGTAGGGCTTTTTTTGGAGGAGCGTTGCGTGTTCCAGCCCTTAGCGAGAGAACAAGCCCAAAAGCTCTACAATGCATTTCAGGACTGGGCGAGGACAAACGGTTATCCAGAAATGGGGGTCAGGAAATTTGGAGAAAGACTTACCGCACAGTTTCCGAAAGAACGCTCAAGTGCGGGCATGGTCTATGTCGGCGTGAGCCTGAAATAAGCAGGGATTATGTATGTTTGTGTAGGGTTGTAGGGTTGTGCATCAAACTTCGTTTATGAAGCCTCGCATATTCGAAAGTTTCTGCCCTCACCCTTCAAACCTACAGCATCCTACATTCGATTTCTCACTCTGTACCCGAAATTTGGCTTTCAACAGGAAACGAGTAAAATGACTATAAAACAGCTTGCCCTCCGCGTTGCGGTAAACAACCGGAGGGCGTGAGTACCGTGTTGGAGGCACGATACTATGGTTAAGCATACCCCAATTCAACCCACATCTCTACCCTTGCAAAAGCGAGCTGTAATCTGGAAAGCAGTTTCCTCAGAACGTCAGGCGGATGAGGAAAAAGTCAGCTTGCCCGAACAAGAACGCCTTGCGCGCCAGTGGTGCGAGGACAATGGCTATCAGATTGTCCGAGTTCTTGAAGTGCCCGGTTATTCGCGGCGTGAGAGCGACATCGTAACAGCGCTTGAAGATTTCGCTGAACAGGGAATCTACGCCTATCACGACCTGCGCCGTATGTGGATGTACAGGGAGTTTGATGTCCTTGTTGCGCTTTCACATGATCGTTTAGGGCGTTCAAACACCCTTCATTCATGGGTGCTAGAGAATGTTATTATGAACGGAATGCAAATCTACTTCCTCTACGATGGCGGATGGGTAGATTTGGATGATTTCCGCTACAAACTCGCTATCGGTGGCATGATGGCGGCAACCCCCGTTGATCGCCTTGTGAAAGCCGCTGCTGTAGCTAAAGATAAGCTGACAATGCAGGGCCTGCCTATAGGCGCGCATGTGCCAATATCACACAAGAGAATACGTGATGCTGAAAGCGGCAAACAACTCTCTATTGAGATCAATGAGGAATTGCGACCTCTCTTTGATGATCTCGCTAAACTGCTGCTTGAAGGTGTTGCGTACAACCTCTTGAGCAAAGAACTCTATCAACGCTACGGTCACAGGACTCGTACCGGCAAACTCTATCGTTCAAATCAGTTTTTCGACCTGCTCTACACGCCCGCATTCTGGGGACATATGGCAAAGGGATACAGCACCAGCAGCAGGAACGGCAATGTGCGCGGTGCATGGATATTCGATGAAACTGTGCCACCTCCGCCGGGTGTATTGGTAGCAAGAAATATTGTTCCGGCTGTGTATACAGGTGAGCTTGCAGAAGCAATCAAAGCAGAAATGTACCGCCGTATGGGGATGAGAAACGGCAGGGGTAAACCATCTGACACCTATCGCTTTGCAGGACTGTTCGTTTGTGGCGTTTGCGGTTGCTCAATGTCAACACACAGCAAACCCGGCTACGGGAGACGCGGTTTAAAATGCACAGGCGCATATTCTCGTGTTATCGATGAGACATGTACCGAAGGCAGACTTGTTCCGCACCGTTATCTTCAAGAGGAGATTAACAGGCTTCTTGAGCAGCTCATTGAAGGTGTAACACCTCAAATCTTCGAGCGTGAGCAACAAGGAGATAACACTGTTCAGAAGATTGACGCGCTTAAGAGGCAAGTTGACCTGCTCGAAAACAAGCTGGCTAATCTGATTGACGAGCAATCCAACGCCACGAATAATACAACGCGAGAGATGTATCGTAAGCAGATTGAAATCACGGGTGAGCAGCTTGAGAGAGAGAATGAGGAACTGCTTGGTCTGCAACGCAAACTGGACGAAAACCTCCACATCTCTCATGAGGAAACCCGAACCGTAAAGGAACTGCGTAGGCTCACGCTTGAGTGCTTCTGGAAGCTGCCAGATCGGGAAATCAACCAGTGGTTACGGCGCTTAATGGGCAAACGCAAATTCGTAATCGTTTCTCGAACCATCGTTGATGTTGTGGAATCACCCCCAAAGAGACATAGCAAGCCGTTCTCTCGAATCAAGTAAGGCAGCAAAACAGGGGCGAATTTCGCCCCTGTTGTTTGTCTCATTTTAGCGGCTTGACATTCGCAGTGCCCCATCCAGGCGGATCACCTCGCCATTGAGGTATGGGTTCTCGACGATGGCCTGCGCCAGGCGCGCGTACTCGTCTGGCTGGCCCAGCCGCGAGGGGAACGGAACCTGCTGTCCCAGCGACGCCTGCGCGTCCGCCGGCAGCCCCGCCATCATCGGCGTTTCAAAGATGCCGGGCGCGATCGTCACCACGCGGATGCCGCTGCGCGCCAGGTCGCGCGCCACCGGCAGCGTCAGCGCCACCACGCCGCCCTTTGAGGCCGCATACGCCGCCTGGCCGATCTGCCCGTCGAAGGCCGCCACCGACGCCGTGTTAATCAGCACACCGCGTTCGCCATTGGCATTCGCCTCATTTTCGGCCATCGCCGCCGCCGCCAGCCGGATCACGTTAAACGTGCCCACCAGGTTCACCAGGATAGTGTCGCGGAAGGTTTCCAGCGTGTGCGGGCCGTGCTTGCTCAGCGTGCGCCCGACCATCGCCATGCCGGCGCAGTTCACGGTGATGTGCAGCGCGCCGAACGCCTCGACCGCCGTGTCCACCGCCGCCTGCACATCGCTTTCGCTGGTCACGTCGGCGCGGGCAAAGCGCGCCCCCGCGCCGATCTCATCCGCGAGCTGCGCCCCGGCCCCCGCGTTGAGGTCCACAATCACCACGCGCGCGCCCTGGGCCGCGAAACGGCGCACACACGCCGCCCCCAGGCCCGACGCCCCGCCCGTTACCAGCGCAACCGCGCCTTTCAGCTCCATCTGTTTGTCCTCCGTAAAAATACACTTTGTCCAGAACGCCGCTCTCGCTCAGCGGCAGCGCTCGCACAGGCCGTAAAGCTCCAGCAGATGCCCCGTCAGGCGCACGTTGTAGCGCTGCTCCAGCTCGCGCGCCAGCGGCCCCAGCGCGCATTCCTCAAATTCGATCACGCGGCGGCAGTTGGTGCAGATGATGTGGTGATGGTGGCCGTCCGGCAGCAGAACGTAGTTGGGCGTGGCGCTGCTGTCAATGTACGTGGGGCGGATGATCGCCAGCCGCGTGAACAGCTCCAGCGTGCGGAACACGCTCGCCCGCCCGATCTCCGGGTCAAGCTGGCTGACCGCCTCCAGGATAGCGGCGGAGTTCATGTGGCCGTCGCTGGCCTCCAGCACGCGCAGCACCGTCAGGCGGGCGTTCGTGAGTTTGTGGCCGGCGTCGCGCAGGCGCTGCGCGCGCGGGCTGGCGGTGTCTGGCATGTGTCCATCCTTGACAGCCTGTTATAAATGAGATACCGTCTCATTTACGGGGCGCACCCCGTCGGCAGAATCACCCACGATTTCGAGAAAGCGCGATGAACCGCCTGTTTGTGACCATTGTACCGCTTTTCCTGCTGGCTGCGGCATGGCCAGGGCTGGCACAGCCAGCTGCGCTTAACGTGGTCGCCACCACCACGCTGATCGCCGATGTGGCGCGCAGCGTCGGCGGCGGCCGCGTGGCCGTGACGGCGCTCGTCCCGCCGGACAGCGACGAGCACGCCTGGCAGCCCAACCCGCGCGACGCGGCGCTGGTTGCCAGCGCTGACCTGCTGCTGGCGAACGGCGCCGGCCTGGAGTTGTTTCTGGGCAGCCTGCTGGAGAACGCCGGCGCAGCGCCGCTGGTGATCGTGTCGAACGGCGTCGCCGTCCTGCCGGCCTACAACCCGCGCGCCGCCAGCCCGGCGGCGCCGCTCGGCGTGCTGGGCGTGGACGTCGCCTGCGCTGAATACGGCGACGCGCACGACGAACTCGACGACCACGACGAACACGCGCACGGGGACTGCGACCCGCACGTGTGGACCGACCCGGCCAACGTCATGATCTGGGCCGACAACATCGCCGCGACGCTGGCCGCCGCCGACCCCGCCGGCGCGGCTGTCTACGCCGCCCGCGCCGCCGCCTACAAGGCAGACCTGGCCGCGCTTGACGCTGAAGTGGAGGCGATTCTGGCGGCGGTCCCGGCTGAACGGCGCATGCTGGTAACGAACCACAACTTCCTGGCGTATTTCGCGCGGCGCTACGGCTTCACGATAACGGGCGTGGTGCTGGGCGAAACGACGCTGGCGGAAAGCGCGCCGCAGCAGGTCGCCGCGCTGGTGGAGGCGCTGCGCGCCGCGCAGGTGCCGGCCATCTTCGCTGAGGTCTCCGCCGCCGCCGGGCTGGCGCAGACAGTCGCGGCGGAAAGCGGCGTCGCTGTGGTGGCGCTCTACAGCGGGGCGCTGAGCGCGCCTGACGGCCCGGCGGCCACGTATTTCGACTATCTGCGCTACAACGCGCGGGCTATCGCCGGCGCGCTGGGCGGCTGAGGGCCAGCTAAGCGCCCGCCGGCGCGGCGATCTCCGCCAGGCGCTGGCCGCGCTCAACCACGTCGCCGGCGCGCACCAGCACCCGGCTGACCACGCCGTCCGCCGGGGCGCTGACGCGAATCTCCATCTTCATCGCCTCCAGGATCAGCAGCGTCTGGCCGCGTGCAACCACGTCGCCGGCCTGTGCCAGCACTTTCACCACCTGGCCGGGCATCTGCGCGGTCAGGTCGCCGCTGGCGGGACGCGCTGCCGGGCGGCGGTCAGCCGCCGCCTCAGCGGCCTCCAGCGTGAACGCCGCGCCGCCGGCCCACACGTGGCGCGCCGCGCCCGCGCGCGCGCCGTAAACCACCATCTGCGCGCCGTCGATGTCCAGCAGCCAGCCGCCAGCGTCCGCCAGCGGGACAGCGCGCGCGGTGAACGCGCTGCCGTTGATGGCGACGCGCCAGCTTCCGTCCGGCTGCGGCTCCAGCTCGACGCGGTACGGCGCGCCGTCGTGCGTGTAGGTGTGAACGCTGCGCATGGCGGCTACAGGTCCGGGTAGCCGTCGCCGGTTTCGTCGAGGATGCCGCCAAACACCTCATCGTCGCTGTAACCGTCGTCCGGGCGCGCCGGGCGGCGCGCGGGTGGGCGGTCTATCAGCAGCGGCCCCTGGTCGGGCGGGGCCGCCAGCGGCGGGCCGGGCGGCGCGGTCGGGTCGCTGTAGCGCGCCAGCGCGGCGTCGAAATCTGCGCTGGCCGCCTGGGCGCGCAGGTCAGGCCTTTCGCGGCGGGTCGCGCTGGGCTGGGGCGCCCGGCTGACGCTGCGGCCAAACAGGCGCAGGCCGCCGCCGCCCATCACGCCTGACATCACCGCCAGCCCGATGCCCAGGCTCACCAGGCACAGCAGCCCCAGCCCGCAGGCCCCCACCAGCAAAAGAGTGTATGTGCTGTCGTTCACGGTTTATTTACTCCAGCAGCGCCGCCGGGCGCGGCGGCCCCCACGTGCGTATGAACAGCCTGATTGTAGCACAGCCCGCGCGCCCGGCGGCGGCCAGCGGGGCCAGGGCCGCTGTTTTGGACAGATTGTTGGAAAAGGCCCTGGCATTCTGATGGCCACTGGCCTAGCCAACGGCCCGGATTTGCGGCATGATAATCTCACTGATTATCTGGTATTCAGGATTGGTCCTATCATGCGCAGCTTCGTCTCTCAGAGCGTTCGCGGCCTCCGTCCGTCAGGCATCCGCCGCTACTTCGACATCGCCGCCACCATGCAGGATGTTGTATCGCTGGGCATCGGCGAGCCGGATTTCGCCACGCCGGCGCGCATCTGCGCGCGCGGCATCGAGTCGCTGCAGCGCGGCGACACCCACTACACCTCCAACGCCGGCCTGCTGGAGCTGCGCCAGGCCGCAGCAGGCTATATCGAACGGCTGTATGGCCTGCGCTACGACCCGGCGACGCAAATGCTGATCACGGTCGGCGTGAGCGAGGCGCTGTGGCTGGCGCTGAAGACCATCCTGGACCCCGGCGACGAGGTGCTGGTGGTCGAGCCGTGTTTTGTGGCCAACGCCGCCGCCGTCGAGATGGCGGGCGGCGTGCCGGTCGCGGTGGGCACGTCGGTTGAGCACGAGTTCCAGGTGACGGGCGCGGCGCTGGAGGCGCGGGTCACGGCGCGCACCAAGGCGATCCTCATCAGCTACCCCAACAACCCCACCGGCGCCGTCCTCACGCGCGAACACATGCAGGAAATCGCGGACGTGGCCGCGCGCCATGACCTGGCCGTTATCTCCGACGAGATTTACGAACGGCTGACTTACGGCGTCGAGCACATCAATTTCGCCAGCCTGCCCGGCATGTACGAGCGCACGATCCTCTTAAGCGGCATGAGCAAGGCCTTCGCGATGACCGGCTGGCGCATCGGCTACGCCAGCGGCCCGGTGGAAATCGTGGACGGCATGCGCAAGCTGCACCAGTATTTGATTATGTCCGCGCCGACAATGGGCCAGATCGCGGCGCTGGAGGCGCTGGAACACGGCGAGGACGACATGGCCGCCATGCGCGCTGAGTATGACCGCCGCCGCCGCCTGATCGTGGACGGCTTCAACAGCCTGGGGCTGGCCTGCTTCGAGCCGCGCGGCGCGTTCTACGCCTTCCCCAGCGTGGCCGCCACCGGCATGAACGAGGTCGAATTCTGCGACCGGCTGCTGCAGGAAGGGCACGTCGCGGTCATCCCCGGCAGCGCCTTCGGGGCCAGCGGCGCGGGCTTCGTGCGCGCCAGCTACGCCACCAGCTACGCCAACATCGAGCGCGCGCTGGAGCGCATCGCCCGTTTTCTACAGCAGCAGGGCGTCGGCCTGCGCGCCACCCGCACCTGACAGGGGCGTCCGCCGCGCCTCTTGACACGGCCGCCGATCTGTCATATACTTTAGTCAGTTTACCCGGTTGAGCGGGTAAACTGACTGAAGGTGTAAAATGGCAGACCGTGACCTCATCCTTGCCCCCGCCGCCGTCGCCGTCAGCTTCCAGCTTGACCCGGCGCTGTGCGCGCTCGACGCGCTGCTGCTGCTGTTCTCTGACGCCCGCCTGTCCGGCGTGAGCGCCTGGGTCGAACAGACGCGCGCCGCGCTGCCGCCTGAATACCGCCGCCGCAACGCGCTGGTGATTGAGGGCGCGCTCAGCGTCCTGCTGCCGGAGGACCGCTGGCCCAGCTTCCCCGCCTATGTTGACCACCTGGCCGCCTATGACCCGGTGGCGCTGCGCGACAAGGCTGTCATGCCGCTGTGCGACCCCGCTAAGCAGGCCGCTAAAGGGCTGCCCACGCTGACGCGCGACGCCCTGCTCACCGACGCAGACGCTTTCCTCGCCTTTCACGAGAGCGCGCACGAGAAAGAGCGCGCGGATTACCCTGAGCTGGAGATCGAACCCTTCGACCGCGCGTTTTACACCGACCTGTACCACCTCTATCAGGACCCGCCAGCGCTGCGCGAGCTGATCGTCAGCCACCTGCGCGCCATGTGGGACGCCTGCCTGGCAGCGGACTGGGCGCAGCACGCGCCCATACTTCAGGAAGCGGTGGATGCCTTCAACCAGATCAGCTATCGCGGGCTGACGGCGCTGGAGGCGATCCGCGCTGTCACCGGCCGCAGCCTGTCCGACTGGGAAAAAGAGCTGGCGCACACAGAGCGCATCGTGTTCGTGCCATCGGCGCACATCGGCCCCTATGTGCGGCTGTTCAAGACCGACAGCCCGGAAGTGTATCTATCGTTCGGGGCGCGCCTGCCCGAAGGGACGCGGCGGTTGTCGCCGGCCCTCAGCCGGTCAGAGCTGCTGGTGCGCCTCAGCGCGCTGGCCGACGATACCCGCCTGCAAATTCTGGAACTGCTGGCGCAGGGCGAGGAACTGTGCGCACAGGACATCATGACGAAACTGGACCTGAGCCAGTCGAGCGCGTCGCGCCATCTGCGCCAGCTCACGGCCACAGGCTATCTGCTGGAGCGCCGGCGCGAAGTCGCCAAGTGCTACAGCCTCAACCCGACCCGTGTTGATGACACTCTGACCGCGCTGCGGCGCTTTTTCCGCGCTGCCAGCAGCTAAAAACGCCACAACCAGGGAGGCAGAAAAACCTATGCAAAGCCAATGGAACCCACTTCAGCCGATCATCGATGAGCATCGCCGGGCCGACCTGGAGCGCGCCGCCGCCCAGCGGCGCCTGCTGCACGACGCCGGCTACGTTCCGCAGCGCCGCCTGCGCCGCGCCCTCAGCCGCGCCCTGTTCAGCGTTGGCGGGGCGCTGGTCAGCGGCGGCAGCGCGCTCCAGGCCCGCGCCAACGGCCTGTCGGCGCACCTGCGCCGTGAGGACGAACCCAGCACACCGCGCCGGCGGCACATCGGCGGCTATTGAGCCGCCAGCGCGGGGCGCTGTTAGCGAACCTCGCCCCCGGCCCCTTAAGCGCGCCTCACACCCGGCTCTCTCAAAAGCAACCTCACCCCCCCGGCCCCACAGAAACCTCACCCCCCAGCCCCCTCTCCGTATGGAGAGGGGGAAAAGGCGGGGCGCGAGTCCAAAGTCCCCTCTTCACACGGAGAGGGGGAAAAGGCGGGGCGCGAGTCCAAAGTCCCCTCTCCACATGGAGAGGGGATT
>JASNZW010000010.1:0-122337 GCA_048499435.1 Anaerolineae bacterium | reverse complement strand
TCGGCAGCATGAGCAGCTATCGTCAAAAGAAGTCGGCAGCGCCCCCGCCGCAGTCCGGCTGGGCGATCTATCTGCGCACGAGCAGCGAAGATCATCAGAAACCGGAGCTTTCGCGGGCGCGTCAGCGTGCCATCATCGAAGGAAATGTACTGGCGCATTCCGACTTACCCGTCATCGACGAGTATGTGGACGTGTTGACGGGCAAAACGCCAAAACGTGTCGGCTATCAGCAGCTCCTCGCGGATGCCCGCTCCGGCAAGTTCTCGCATGTGATTGTAGAACGTGCGGATCGATTCGGGCGCAATGACTCGGAGGCGCTGCGAGCTATTGATGAATTGAACGAGTTCGGGGTATCGGTGCGGTTTGCCAACTCCCCTGATCTCGATCCGATGGACCCGGATGATCGCGTGCTGGTCGCGCTGTCGTTCACGCTTGCTCGACGCGAGTCGGCTCTGTTGGGCATTCGAACACGCGGCGGTCAGCAGGCGAAGCGCAAGAGTGGTGGCTACATCAGCTATGCGCCGGACGGATACAGAAACGTCACGGCGCGAACTGAGGCTGAAAAGCGCGCTGATCTGGGGCGCTGGGACAAGTGGATCGAGCTAGATGCGGAGCGAGCTAAGGTCATCCGCGAAGCTTGGGATTTGCTTCTTGAAGACAGGATGTCAGTACGAGAAATTGCCGAGACACTGCACGAACGTGGCTATCGTCACCGAACCGGCAGACCGTTCGTTGAAGTAACTGCGAATGGGAAGCGCAAGCCAAACATTAGCTCACTGTGCAATATCTTTCATAACTGGACGTATGCCGGTTGGGTTGTGAGTATGAAGAACGGAGTTCTGCCCAAAACAGTACGTGGTAACTGGGAACCGATTGTCACAACAGAAGAATTTGAGCGTGGACAAGACATCCTAGCGAAGCGCAACGCACATCGAACCGTTAAGCGCAAGCAGTTTTATTTGCTCACTGGACTAGCTTTCTATCGCCAACCAGAGGGCAAGCTGCGTCGTTTGACAGGTTCAACCTCCAACGCTGGGCGACGTGGTGGAGGCACGCCCTACTATCGGATTGAAGGTGCAGGCGGAGCAAGCTTCCTATGTTCGGTGATCGACGCAGCAGTCGAGCGCGAAGTTCGCCGGATCCAAGTCAATCCGGCACTGCTTCCGCTGATCCGTGCAGGTTACACCAAAGATCTTCAGGAATATCTGGGACACTCACGCCCTGATCGGCGCGCTCAGTTCCAGCTCGCTTTGAAGCAAGTCGATGAAGAAGAAGCGCGAACCGCCCGACTCTATGCTGCGGGAAGAATTTCTGATGAGATTTGGGCAGGGATGTGGGCAGAATGGCAAGATCGCCGACAAACTATTCAGCGTGCACTTGAAACGATGGAGCAGGAACACCAGGTTCACGTTGATAATCTGGACTTGGCGTTGGAAATTATCACCAAGATTGGAACGCTGTATAATGGCTTGCAGCGTAGCGATCAAAAAGAACTGCTGCGTCAAGTCGTTGAACGAGTCATCGTGGAACACGACGGTAAGGTAAGCTTGGAACTGCGTTCACCGTTCGGCTACCTCAACACACTGGTAGACGATATCAAGCGCGAGAAACCGCGCAAAGATAAACCGGTGAAGCGTGGGCGACGCGCAACAAAAAACGCCGGGGATGTTTCTCCCGGCGTTTACCCCGAACAATGTTCGAGTCACGTCCAACTAGGCTCCACAGCCTGGATTCGAACCAGGAACCCATCGGTTAACAGCCGATTGCTCTGCCGTTGAGCTACTGTGGAAGGCATGCGCACTATAGCAAACCCGCCCGGCCGTGTCAAGGCAATTTTGCGCCGCCGCCCCCTGGGGGTATGATTGCGCCCAGTGTTAAACCGCGTCGAAGGATCGCGCTATGTCCCAGCCTGTCGCTGTTCGCAAGGTCGAAACCCGTGCCGACTTCAAGGCCTTCTTCGAGTTCCCCTGGACGCTGTATCGCGGCGATCCCAACTGGGTTCCGCCGCTGCTCTCAATGCGCCGCGACCTGCTGGATCAGCAGCGAAACCCGTCCTGGGAATACATGACGGGCGACTACTTCGCCGCCTGGCGCGGCGAACGGATCGTCGGCACGGTCGCCGCTTACATCAACCGCCGCCATAACGAGTTTCACAATGAGCAGACCGGCTGGTTCGGCGCGTTCGAGGTCTACGACGACCAGGAAGCCGCCAGCGCCCTGCTCAACACCGCCGCTGAGTGGGTCAGGGCGCGCGGCTGCGACACCCTGCGCGGCCCGCAAACGTTCACCACGCACGAGGATGTCGGCATTCTGGTGGACGGCTTCACGCGCCCGGTGCTGCTCATGCCCTACAACTACCCCTACTATCAGCGGCTGGTGGAGGGGGCGGGCCTGGTCAAGGCGATGGACGTTTACAGCTTCCATCTCAGCCGTCAGGGATCGCAGGAACACGCCACCGGCGAGCGTCTCAAGCGGCTGACGCAGACCGTCATGAAGCGCAACAAGATCACCGTGCGCCCGGTGGAGCGCCGGCGCCTGAAAGCCGAGTTCGACCTGTTCAAAGAGCTGTACAACGCCGCCTGGGTGGCCAACTGGGGCTTCGTGCCGATGACGCCCAAAGAGCTGGACGCGCTGGTCGCCAGCCTGGGCCAGTTCTTCGACCCCGCTTTCGCCTTCTTCGCCGAGGTAGACGGCGTGCCGGCGGGCTTCATCCTGGGCATCCCTGATTTCAACCAGGTGCTGGCCCGCGCCCGGCCGCGCCCCGGCGTGCCGGAGGTGTGGTCGCTGCTGCGCGCGCTGTGGTTCTGGAAGGTGCGGCCGGTTATCGAGTGGGCGCGCATCCCGCTGATGGGCGTGAAGCCGGAGTTTCGCAACAAGGGCGTGGACGCGGTGCTGTACTACCACGTGCTGGAGGCACTGCTCAACAGCGGCTACATCAACCATTCCGATTCAGGCTGGATTCTGGAAGTCAATGAGAACATGGTGAGCATCGCCCTCAGCTTTGGCTCCACCATCTACAAAACACACCGTTTCTATGAGAAAAAGGTGTGATGAACGGCGCGGGCGCGCGCGGGGTATAATCGGCAGCGGCGCGTATTGACCCGGAAGCACACACGGAAGCTGAACGCTATGGCGCGAATCCTGGTGGTGGACGACGAACAGCTCACGCTGGATATGCTGGCGGCCTTTCTGCGGCTGATCGGCCACGAGTCGGTTGGCACGCTGAGCCGCAGCCAGACGCTTGACCGGCTGGCCTATGACCTGCCGGACGCCGTCCTGCTCGACATCATGCTGCCCGACGGCAGCGGCATTGACATCTGCCGCGAGCTGCGCGCCCGGCCCGACACCGCCCATCTGCCCATTGTGATGATCTCAGCCATGTCGCCGCCGCTGACCAAAGAGGCCGAGGCCGCCGGGGCCAACGGCTACCTGATGAAGCCGATCAGGCTGGACGAGCTGAAAGCGGCGCTGCTCAGCGCCGGCGTTCACTGATCCGCCACCAGGTCCAGCACACTTTCAACCGCTGCCGCCGCGTTTTTCTGCCCGCTGATAACCTCCGCCATCGCCGTTTGCAGCGCGCGGGCGGCGGCGCTGCTGGTGTTGTCCGCCCAGTAGGGGATGGCCTGCGCCAGCAGCTCGCGCGCGAAGGCCGTGTAGGGTGTGGCCGGCCACTGCTGGAGCGCCGCGCGCTGTGACGGCAGCATGTTGACCGTCTGCGCGTACTGCCCCTGGCGGCTGGCGGCCATCATCCAGTTGAGGAAGCGCGCCGCCAGCGCCTGCTGGTCCGCGCTGGCGGCCGTCAGCACCCAGACCCACCCGCCCAGCGCGCTGGCCCCCACCCCGGACGCCGTCGGCAGCGGCCCGAAGCGCAGCGCCGCGCCTTCGTCCAGCAGCGTCAGGTACAGCGTTGAGCTGGTTACGCCTGCGTCCAGCACGCCGCTCACCAGGTCCGCGCGGTAATCAGCCGGGCGGATGTACGCCAGCGCCGCCGGGCTGAGGATGCCCGCCGCCGCCGCCGCTTCGTAGTAGCTGAACACCGTCAGCAGCGCGTCGGCGTCAATTTCGAGCAGGCCGTCGGCGTTCAGGCTGCCGCCCGCGTCAAGGTACTGGCTGAACAGTGTGCGGTTAATGCCGGCTTCAGCGCCGCCCGGAAAAGCGTAGGGCCTGCCGCGCGCCAGCACGTCGTCAAAGCGCCACGACAGCGCGGCGCTGTCCGCCGCGCCCTGGTACGCCATGTGATCCACCGTCAGCAGGTAGGGCACGCCGTACAGCGTGCCGTCCACCTGGCCCAGCCGCAGCGACGGCTCGAACAGGTCGCCCAGCACCACCGACGACACCAGCCCTTCCAGCGGGAAGATCAGCGCGTCCTTCGCCGCGATCAGCATATCGCTGCGCTGCATCAGCGTGAGGTCGGGCAGCGCGCCCGGCGCGACCGGGCTGGCGGCGTGCAGCGTCGCCATGATGCCGCCCAGGTCGCCCTCGCGTTTGAGGCGCAGGTCCACCTGCACAGCGCCGCCCTGGGCCGCCTGAAAGCCGCTGATCTGCTCTGAGAGCAGGTCGGCGGCGGCGGCGTTGTCCAGCGGGGCCAGCGGCTCAGGCCACCACACGGCCAGCGTCAGCGGGGCCGGCGTCGCCGTGATCGCCGGCAGCGGCGTGCTGGCCGCGGTCGGCGGCGGCGTGGCGCTGGCCGCCTGAACCGCCGCCGGCGTGATCGGCGCGCTCGTCGCCGGGGCGCAGGCCGCCAGCGCCAGCAGCGCGGCGGCCAGCAGCGAAAGGCGCACTGTGCTTGTCGGTCTCGTCATCTGCTCTGTTCTTCGCTGGTCTGCGGCGCGGCCGCTTTACAGCCCGTAAATCTCGCCGAACTTGGCCTGCAGGTAGGCGACGTAATCGCGCGCCTGGATGCCCTCGCCGGTGACGCGCCGCGTCAGCTCGTCGGACGTGAATTTGCGCCCGTGCTGGTAGATTTTAGCGGTCAGCCAGCCGCGCAGCGTGTCGAACTGCCCGGCAGCGATCTCGTCGGCGATTGTCGGGTGGTCCTGTGTCAGCTTGTTGTAGTACTGCACCGACAGCAGGTTGCCGAGCGCATACGTCGGGAAGTAGCCCATGATGCCCGCCGACCAGTGTACATCCTGCAGCGCGCCCTGCGCGTCGTTGGGCGGGCGGATGCCGAACAGGGCCTCGAAGCGGTCGTTCCACTCGCGCGCCAGGTCCGCCGGGCGCAGCTTGCCCGCCAGCACGGCGGTCTCAAGGTCGAAGCGCAGCATGATGTGCAGGTTGTAGGTGGCTTCGTCCGCCTCGACGCGGATAAACGACCGTTCGACCTTGTTGATGGCGCGGTAGAACGTGTCCAGGTCCACGCTGCCAAGCTGGCTGGGGAAGGTCTGCTGCAGGCGCGGCAGCGCCCACGACCAGAAAGCGCGGCTGCGGCCCACCAGGTTTTCCCACAGGCGCGACTGCGACTCGTGGACGGCCAGCGACGTGCCGCCGCCCAGCGGCGTGCTGTCAAGCTGGCTGCCGATGCCCTGCTCGTACATGGCATGGCCGGTTTCGTGCAGCATGCCGAACAGCGCCGGGTTGAGGAAATCGGGGTAGAAGCGGGTGGTGATGCGCACATCGCTGCGCGAGAAGTGTGTGCAGAAGGGGTGTACCGCCACATCCTGCCGCCCACGCTCGAAGTCGAAACCGTAAGCGCGGATCACGTCCAGGGCGAAGGCTTTCTGCTTCTCAACGTCGAACGGCTGGTGCAGAACGCTGTCGTCCACGCGCGCGGCGCTGGCGCTCACGGCGGCGACCAGCTCGACCAGCGCCGGCTTGTGGCTGTCGAAGATCGCGCGCACCTGGGCGGTCGTCATGCCGCGCTCGTACTGGTTGAGCAGCGCGTCGTAGGGGTGATCCTGGTAGCCCAGGTGCTCAGCGACCTGCTGCACCAGCTCGAAGATGCGCTCCAGCGCCGGCAGGAAGGCGGCGAAGTTGTTATCCTGCCGCGCCCGCGCCCACACGTTATGCGCCAGCGCCGTCTCGCGCGCTATGTCAGCCACCAGCGCCGCCGGCAGGCGTATCTGCTCGTCATAGTCCTGCTGCGCCACGCGCACCAGGCTGGCCTCGTCAGAGTCGTAAGCGGCGCTGCCGACTTCGCGGGCGGCGGCGGCCAGCAGGCTGCCGGTAGTGTCGGACGTAAACTGTTCGTGCGCCATCCGCGCCAGCGTGGCCAGTTGGGCGGCGCGCGCCTCGGCCCCGCCGGCGGGCATATTCACCTGCTGGTCCCAGCCCAGCACGGCGGCGGCGCGGTTAACGTTGACGATCTCACCCAGGTGAGCCACCAGTTCCTGATATTTATCGGCCATCGTTTTCCCTCAGAATGGCTGCATACACACGGCGCACCATCTTAGCAGCATCTGGCGCGTCCGGGCAGGGCGGAGCGCTCAGCCGCGCGCGCGCAGCTCCAGGCCGTAGGCTGCCGCGCCGATCAGCGCCGCTTTCGCGTTCATAATCACATACACGGGCATGTTTTCCAGCAGGCTGATAAAGCGTCCCTTGTGCAGGAAGGCGCGCCGAAAGCGCTCGCTGAGCAGAAAGGGCAGGATGCGCGGCGGGATGCCGCCGCCGATGTAGATGCCGCCGGTTGCCAGCACCTTGAGCGCCAGGTTGCCGGCCTCCGCGCCCAGCACGCTGACGAACATGTCCAGCGTCAGGCGGCACAGCGCGCAGGCGGAGTCCCCGCTGAGCGCGTTGGTGACGATCACCGGCGTCGGGTCGTCCGCCTGCGCGAGCTGCTCGTGCAGCCAGTCCGGCTCTGGCGCGCGGCCTGTGTCGCGGAAAAAGGCGTAGATATTGGGGATGCCCACGCCCGAACACACCCACTCATAGCTGACGTGGTCGAGCCGCGTCAGCAGATAGCGCAGCAGCTCAAGCTGCGTTTCGTCGGTGGGCGCGAAATCGGTGTGGCCCCCTTCAGAGGGGTGCGCCTGGTAATGTTCGCCCGTCCAGGTGAGGAAACCCTCGCCCAGGCCGGTTCCCGGCGCGATAATGCCGACGGCCCCGCCCCGCACTGGCGCGCCCGGATGCACCATTTGCAGGTCGGCGGGCAGCAGATGCGGGATGCTGCTGCCGATCGCCTCCAGGTCGTTGAGCAGATAGGCCGCGTCCAGCGCCAGCGCCTGACACAGCTCGGCCTCGTCCATCTCCCAGGGCAGGTTGGTGGCTTTGACGTGGCCGTTGACCACCGGCCCGGCCACGCCGAAGCTGGCCCAGGTCGCTTTATACGTTACGTGCGACAGAAATTCCTGGGCGATCGCCTGCAAGCTGGGGTAACTGTCGCTGGGGAAGGTTGCCTCCACCAGCGGCAGGCGCGCGCTATCCCCTGGCGCGTAGATCGCCAGGCTGGTCTTGGTTCCGCCGATGTCGCCGGCCAGCAGCATACGCACGTCTCCCTTTCTGAGTGCGCAGTCGGTTCATGCTGTTATCTTACCACGCCGCGCCCGGCAGATAACAGAAACGCGCCGGGGGCCGCGGCCCCCGGCGCGCAAAAGCGTGTTTATTCCTCCCCCAGCCGCGCGCGCAGCGCCTCGATCTCCAGCGCCAGCCACGCCACGCGCTGCGCCAGCGCGCGCACGCGCGCGTCGGCGAAGGCGTCCGGGTCCAGCGGGCTGGCGGCGGCGTCGCTGCGGGCGGCGGCCAGCCGCTCACGGCGTTCGCGCTCGGCCTGCTGGCGCTGGCTGAGCGCGAGCGGGTCGTGGCGGACGGCGATGCTGCGCGCCTGGGCGGCCGCGTCTGGCCCGGCTTCAGCGCGCAGGTGAATATGCACGCCGTCCGCCGCCGCGCTCACGCCGACCACCGCGCCGCCCAGCGCCGCCCGCAGCGCGGCGTCGAGCGCCTCCACGTTTACCGGGTCCTTCAGGTTGATGCTGATCGTCAGCACGGCTACACCTCCCGCGCCCACAACTGCGGCTTGAAGCGCAGGTAGGCCGTGCTGCCGGCGTAGAGCGTACCGGTCCCCGCCGACACCTTCCACTGAAGTTTGATGGTGTGCGCCCCGGCGGCCAGCTCATCCACCAGCCAGACGAACGACACCGGCACGATGCCGACGTTCGAGCCGCTGACGCCGTCCACCCCGCCCAGGCTGACGCCGTCCGCCAGCAGGTCAAACACGATGGTTGCGCCGCCGCTGCTGCTGGCCACCCCGACGAAGCCCACCAGCAGCGCGCCGCCAGCGGTTGTCAGCGCCAGCGTCAGGCCGGTCGCGTCCACAAAAGCGGTGCTGGTGGTGGTGATGTTGGCCGCCAGCGTCGCCGCCGCGCGCGGCGGGCTTTTGAGCCACTCCAGGTTATCGCGCACCTGCTCGTTGAGGTCGCCCTCGGTGACCAGTTGATCCACTTCCCAGGTAATCGGCTGGGTCCAGACTGCGGGCATTGTGTGTCCTCCTTTTCCTTGTGAAATTGTCAGCCAGCGGCCAGCGGCTAGAAGCCGACGCGCGTTTGCGCGCCCACCCGCGCCCGGCCCACCAGCCAGAAGACGCCGGCGGGGGCGGCGTCAAGCGCCCAGGTGACGCGGTGGCGGCCCCCGCCGCGGCCCACCTCGTGCGTTTCAGCGGCGATGAAATAGTCGGCGGCGTGGCCCGTCTGCGTTTCGCTGACGCGCACCCGGTCGCCCACTGTCAGCGCCAGCGCGCGCGGCCCGGCGAGCGTCAGCGCCGTCACCCGCCCGCGCGGGGCGCGCCGCAGCGCCAGCTCGAAGCGCGCGATGCTGCGCGCCTGCGCCAGCGAGTCAAGCTGCGGCAGGTCCAGCGTGAGCGTCCCCGGCGCGTAAAAGGCGGCAGCGGCGCTGCTGGCCGCCTCGATAGTCAGCGGCGCGCCCCGCAGCAGCGGCGTGCCGCGCAGTTGCAGCCGCAGGTACAGCGGCTGCGCGGTGCGGCTGCGGATTTCCAGATGGGCGGCGGCGGCCCCGGCCGCGCGCATGAACACATCCACCAGGGCGGTGAGGTCCGCGCCGGACTCATCCGGTGCGGTGTTGGCGCTGTAGTCGTGGCCCGGCACAGGCGCGATCACGTCAAGCGCGCCCAACGGCTGCCCGGCCTCGTCGCGGTAGGTGGCTGTCACCGCCCAGCGCCCCCTCGGCGCGATAAGCTGCGCGCCCGGCAGCGTCCACAGCGCCGTCCCCGGCGTGCCAGCGGCGCGCGGCAGGCAGCGGACGCGCACCGCGCTCACCACCTCAGCGCCGTAGTCGTAATCCAGGCCGTCCATATCGTCGTCGAAGGTCGCCGCCAGGTCGCCAGGCCGCAGCGCCCGGTGGCGGTCGAGAAAGACAGCGCAGCCTGCGCGGTCCACGAAGAAGCGCCCGCGCTCAGCCGCGGCCAGCGCGCGGACGGCGGCCAGCGCGCTCACGCCGTCGCCCCAGGCGTCGCCGGCGCTGGCGAACACCGTCTGCCCGGCGTCCAGGCGGCGGGCGATGCGCGGCGGGGCCAGCCGCGTTGTCTGCCCCAGCGCGCTGTGGCCGGGCCGCCCCAGCAGCCAGCGCCCGGCCAGCGGCCAGGGCCGCAGCGGGGCCGCGTCCAGAACGCGCCCGATGAGCGCCCCGGCGCGCGCATTGGCCAGCGGCGGCAGGCGCACCACCGCCCGCGCCAGCGCCGCGTCCAGCCCTTCCGCGTGCAGCTCAGCGGACAGCCCCCGGCGGCCCGGCAGCGGCTCCACGCGGGTGACGTGGCCGGTAAAGTGGACGCGCTGCGCCGCGCCGTCGTCGCTGACGATGCGCAGCCGCCGCCCGGTCAGGTCCGCGCCGCCGCCTTCCGGCGAGAACGCGCGGCCGGCGCTGCGCAGCGTGATCGTGGCCGCCGCGGGCGCGTCCAGCCCCAGCCGCCAGCGCAGCGCGGTCACCGCCGGCGCGAGGTCGAGCGCGAAGGTGGCATCGTCGTCGCGGTCAATCAGCACGCTGTATGTAACCATCATCCCCTCTCATGTCAGCGCCAGCGTCCATTGGTGGCGGAAGGCGCAGCCGCAGTAGCTGGCCGCGCCGTGCTGATAAACGCCTGGCTCGATGCGGACGCGCGCCGGCTCGGCCAGCGCCCCGCCCAGCGTCGCGTTGGCGCGCAGGGCGGCGGCATAGGCGTCGATCAGCGCGGCAGTCTGCGCGCGCCCGGCTGCGCCCGCCAGCGCGGGCGCGGCCAGCAGCAGGTGCGTCACCACGTGCGTGACGACGGCGGCCCCGCCGGCGAAGGCGGTGTCGTCGAAGCCGCCCCCGGCGCGGTCGAACAGCGCGCCGCTGCGCAGCGCGCCCGGCAGCACCAGCAGCGCCGGAAGCTGCGCCCGCGCCAGCCGGTCGGGGACGGCGTCGGCGTCGAAGTTGTGGCGCACGCCCGGCACGCTCAGGGCGGCCAGGGCGGTCAGCGCCACGCGGTAAGTGGACATAGACAACTCTCCTGTTAAAGGTGGACAACGCTGTGCATTTGCCATCTGCCGGCAGCCTGTGGTAGGGTGGCAGTCAAAACGCAGGGTTTGCGCGGGGGGAGGCGAAATGGCTGCAATACCAACGACACAGGACACACCCGCCGCAGCGGCGGGCTTCGCGGCGCGTCTGCCGCGCTGGCTGCTGGGGATAGAAGGGCTGGCGGCGCTGGTGGCCGCGCTCATCGCTTATGGCACGCTGGGCGGCAGTTGGCTGGTGTTCATCGCGCTGCTGCTCACCCCCGATCTGGCCTTTGTGGCGTACCTGCGCGGCCCGCGCGCTGGCGCGGTTTGTTACAATCTCGTTCATACGTACACGCTGCCGCTGGCCCTGCTGGGCATTGGCTGGGCGCTCAGCCAGCCCGAAGTCGTGCTGGGCGCGCTCATCTGGCTGGCGCATGTGGGCATGGATCGCGCGGTCGGCTATGGCCTGAAATACCCCACCAGCGCCAAAGACAATCACCTGAAGCGCGTTTAACGTCAGCGCGCCGCTGCGCCTGACCGCCGCAGCGGCTCCAGCGCGGCCAGCAGCGCCGCCGGGACCGGCCCCGGCGCGGCGTCTGGCTCGCGGTAGAGCCAGGCTGCCCAGCGCAGGCACAGCAGCTCGACATCTGGCGCGGGCCGGTAAATCGCGAGCGCCGGCTGGCCGCTGTGCGCGCTGGCGGCTGTGCCGTGCGCGCCGCGCCGCACCGCCAGCGTGTTTGCCTCAGCGTCTACCGCCAGCACGCACAGGTATTCGTCGTCAGCGCGCACAAGCTGGCCGGCCTGAAAGCGCGGACTCTGCCCGTCGCTGGCGGGGCCGTCGGCATCCTGCACCGTGAGCGTGGCCGCGTCCGCTGGCAGCGGGTCCGCCTGGACGGCGTCGCCGCTGGCGGCCCAGGCGTCCGGCCAGCGGTCGTGCCAGCCCCAGACGCCATCGACCGCCAGCGCCGCTGGGAGCGCGCCGCCGTCGGCCCGGCGCAGCCCGTAGAACGGGCCAGCCCCCGCCGGCAGGCACACAATATTTTCCAGCGCGACCGGCTGCCCGCTGGCCGCGTCCGTCAGCGCCAGCAGGTGCAGCAGGTCAGCGCGCAGCAGCAGCGCGCCACCGCGCGCGCCGGCCTGGTGGACAATGGTCTCGCGGCGCGGGCTGAAGCGCCGCCCGGCCAGCCGCTCGATGTGGGCGCTGGCGGCGCGCAGCGCGTGGACCAGGCGGGCGCTGTCGGCGCTGTCCGCCGGGTCGAGGCCCAGGTGCAGCCGCAGGGCGTGCAGAGTAGCAGGTGTGTGCATGGGTGTGTTCACTCCGTATAAGCTCAGCAGATAAAGATAGCCTCACCCCTAAGTCACGATGGAACCTCACCCCTGAATCCCGGATGAAACCTCACCCCTGAATCCCGGATGAAACCTCACCCCTAAATCCCGGATGAAACCTCACCCCTAAATCCCCTCTCCATGGGGAGAGGGGACTTGGTTCCGCGCGCTGCCGCCTTTCTCCCCCTCTCCATGGGGAGAGGGGGCCGGGGGGTGAGGTTGTGTGGGGCCAGAGGGTGAGATGCGGAACCTCACCCCTAAATCCCCTCTCCATGGGGAGAGGGGACTTGGTTCCGCGCGCTGCCGCCTTTCTCCCCCTCTCTTATGGAGAGGGGGCCGGGGGGTGAGGTTGTGTGGGGCCGGGGGGTGAGGTTGTGTGAGGGCCGGGGGGTGAGGTTGGCGCGGCGCGGACGATCAGCGCGCGGGCGTTCCCGCCGGGTCCAGGTCAAGTTCCAGCGTTTCGATCTGCGCTCTGAAGTAGACGAAATCGCCGGCGGCCAGCGTCCAGCGCACCTCAGCGCGGGTGGGGATGCGCAGCCCCTGGAACTCGCGCCAGTCGCTGTGGCTGCCCTGCCACTTCTCCAGCTTCGCCGCCGGGCCGCTGCCCAGGTAGCGCAGCCCTTCGACACGCTCCAGGTCGCCCGCCGCGTCGAAATGGTAGAGCAGGTCCAGCGTCTGGCCGCTGTCAGCCACGATCAGGCGCGCGCTGTGGTCGTCAACCGGCTCCCAGCGCAGGCCGGGGCGCGGCAGCAGCGCGGTGGGGAACCAGGCCATCTCCGCCATATAGCGCAGCAGCGCGCCGCTGTCGGTGGCTGGCCCGCCCGCCCGCGCCAGCGTGAACAGCGACAGCGGCTTGATGAGCATCTCGCCCGCGCCGTGCGCGTACTTGTCGCGCGCGGCGACCCATAGCAGCGGCGCAAGCCGCGCCCGCGCCCGCCAGACAAAACCGGGCGGCGCGGCGGTGAACCACTGTTCGGCTGTCATGGGCAGCCAGGGCATCCCCAGCGCCGGGCGCATGTGGCCGCGCTGCGTCAGGTGCGCTGACCGGATGCGCGGCGCACCTTCCGGGACCGCGCGCTCCAGGTAGCGCTGTACCGGCGGCGGCAGTCCGGCCAGATCCGCCGGGGCGGCGGGCGCGCCCGCCTCGGCAGCGCGCAGCAGATCGTCCACCTCGCGCCGGGCCATCTGCGCCATGCGCCGGTCGGCCAGCCAGGCGGCGGCCAGCAGCGCCGCGACGCCAGCAGCCAGCAGCAGAATAACCATCGTGAAACCCCTTTCTCTCAGCGCCACCCGCTGAAAACCTTACGCTATCTATCACCCGTCCCGCGCTATGATGACAGAAGAAGCGCTTTGTCGTCCGCGCCAGCGCGACAGCAGGCAGACGATATGTTACTATAAATTTGCCCGGCGATCTTCTTCCTGATGAGGACTCATGACAACTCTGCACAGCGCACCCGCGCACCCTGAGCCAACGCCCGAATTTGACGCCCAATGTCGTGCGGTTTACGTTGGCTGGCTGGCTGGTGATGTGTCCCCGGAGGACGCTGTCGCGCAGCTTACCGCGCTGGCCCAGCGCGCTGAGGAAAACGGCGCGGCCGCTAACTGGGGCCGTGCCGAACATCTGCTGGGCAATATCCACCTGTATCGCGGCAGCCTCAGCACCAGCATTATGCATTTCGAGCGCGCTCAGCAGCTTTTCAAACAGGTTGACAACCGCCAGCGCGCGATCACGATGAACCTCAATCTGGGCGAAGCCTACCGCTATAAAGGCGATTTCACCCGCGCGCGCCAGCTCTATCACCACGCCTACGAAACCGGCGCCGCGCTTGACCTGGTGGAGATCATGACGATGGCGGTCGCTAATGAGGGCCTGCTGCTGCTGCACCTGAACCGCCATGAAGCGGCCCGCACGGCGCTGGAAGAAGGGTACAAGCTGGCGCAGCGCTGGACCGCCGACGCGCAGAATCTGCAGGCGCTGCTCACTGAGGTTCACGCCGGGCTGGCGCGCGTTTACCTGCGCCGCGGCGACCCGCAGACCGCCTGGCAGCACGCGCAGCGCGCTCTGCAGTCCGCTGACAGCGGCGGCGAGCGCGTCCATTACGGTATGGCGTGCTGCGCCGTCGCCGACGCGCTCACCGCCCTGGGCGCTGTGCCCGAAGCCGACACTGGCGCTTTCGACCCGGACCCCGACGTGCATTATCAGGCCGCGATGGGCGCGTTCCGTGAGGTGCGCGCTGACGCCGAACTGGCGCATGCCCTGTACGCGCACGGCCGCAGCCTGGCCCAGCGCGGCCGCACCCTGCGCGCCGCCCGCCAGTTTCAGCAGGCGATGATCCTCTACACCCGGTTGGATATGGTGGCCGACGCCGCCCGCGCCGCTTCCGCCCAGCTTGACGTAACCGAATAGCTTTGTCGCCGCCCGCCCGCCCGCGCCTGCTGCTGGCCTGTGTCGCGCTGGGCCTGTGCCTGCTGGCCTACGCGCCCGCCCCGGCGGACGCCGATGGGCAGGCGGTGCTGGCCGTCGCCGTGTCGCTGGCGCGCTTCGGCGCGGCGGATATTGACGCCATCGGCCACACCGAATGGCTGCTGACCGACAGCGGCAGCATGGGCGTGCGCGGCGCAGACGGCGCGCTCTACGCCAAGAAAGGCCCCACACCGTCGCTGCTGCTGCTTCCCTTCGTGTGGGCCGCCGACGCGCTTCCCTGGCTGACCGTCCGCGCGACGGCTGTGCTGTTCAACGCGCTGGTGACAACCGCTGCGGTTGTGAGTCTGCACGCTTTTGCGCGCCGCCTGGGGTACGCCCCCTGGGTGGCGCTGGCCGTCGCGCTGGCGTACAGCGCGGCGACGTTCGCCATCACCTACGTTAAGACGCTGTTTGGCGAGCCGCTGGCGGCGCTGCTGCTGCTGCTGGCGGTGATGTGCGCCCACGCCTGGCGCGCGTCCGGCGGGCGCTGGCGGCTGGCCGCCGCCGGCGGGCTGCTGGCGCTGTGCGCCGGCGTTAACCTGATCTACGCGCTGCTGGCGCTGCCGCTGGCGCTGTATTTGTGGTGGCCCACGCCTCCCCCTCTCCTATGGAGAGGGGGTCGGGGGGTGAGGTTTCCTTACAGTGGGGGCCGGGGGGTGAGGTTGTTTCACAGCGGGGGTCGGGGGGTGAGGTTGCCTTACAGAGGGGGTCGGGGGGTGAGGTTTCCTTACAGTGGGGGCCGGGGGGTGAGGTTGCCTTACAGCGGGGGTCGGGGGATGAGGGCGCTGGCGGGTGACGTCAGCGCCTTCGCCGCCCCGCTGATTGCCGGCGCGGCGCTGCTCAGCCTGTATAACTGGGCGCGCTTCGGCAGCCCGTTCGCCAGCGGCTACGGCTTCGAGGCCGGCGAGGGCTTTATCACGCCGCTGGGCGTGGGCCTCTACGGCCTGCTGCTCAGCCCCTATCGCGGCGTCTTCTGGTATAACCCGCTGCTGCTGCTGGCGGTCCCCGGCTGGCTGCTGTTCCGCCGCCGCCATCGCCGGCTGGCGTGGCTGATCCTCGCGCTGGCCGCCCTCCAGCTTGTGACGTTCGCCCTGTGGTGGAGCTGGCACGGCGGCATCGCGTGGGGGCCGCGTTTCCTGCTGGTGCCGCTGCCGCTGGTTATGTTGGCGCTCGTGCCCGTGTTTGAGGCCGCCGCCCGCCGCCGCGCCCTGCTGCTGATCGCTGCCGCGCTGGCCGCGCTCTCGCTCGGCGTGCAGCTTCTCGGCGTGCTTTATGATTACCGCGTCTGGCAGGGCTTCCTGCTGTCGCTTCAGCCTGACCTGGGGCCAACCGCCGCCGTTCTCGCGGACAGCCCCGCGCTGACTGACCCGGCCCTCAGCCCGCTTGTTGGTCACTTCAGGCTACTGCTGGACGGTCACCCGTTCGACCCGGCGTGGCTGCGCGGCGGCGTGGACGCAGCGCATCTGGGCGCGGCGCTGCTGCTGATGGGGGCGGGCGTCGCGGCGGGCGCGGTGAGACGCCTGCCCGCGCGTGCCGCGCATGTGCTGGCGCTGGCCGCCGCGCTGCTGGCGTTCAACGTCGTCCCGGCGCGCCAGGGAAATCGCCCGGAGCAGATGGCGCTGGCCGCGCTCGACGCTGCGCTTCAGCCGCCCGCCGTGACGCTGGTTGCCTCTGAGCGCTTCAGCGACGGCCTGCTGGACCTCGAACGCAGCGGGCGCGTTGTCGCCATGCACGCGCCCACCGACCCCGCCGACCCGCGCGCGCAGTCCGCCTGGGCGCGCGCGCTGGCGCTGGCCGGCGGCGAGTCGCTGTGGTATGTGTCGTGGTTCGCGCCTGCGCACCCCGAAAACTGGCAGGAACGCGCCCTGTTCGAGCGCGCCTTTTTCGCCGCTGAACGGGCGGTCAGCGCGCACCGCGCCCTCTGGTTTAACCTCGCGCCGGACCCGCCGCAGCGTCCCGGCGGCTGGCGCTTCGGGCCGATTGCGCTGGACGCTTACGGCCTGGAAACGGCGGCGGGCGGGCTGCGCGTCATGCTGAACTGGCAGGCGGATGCCCCTGTCGCCGCCGATTACACCTGGTTCGTTCACCTGGTTGACGCGGCGGGCGCGGTGGTGGCGCAGCAGGACCGCGCCCCGCAGGGCGGCTTCGCGCCCACTGGCGGCTGGCTGCCCGGCCAGCCCGTGACTGACCGGCTGTTCTTCTCGCTGCCGCCGGGGGCCGACACAGCCGGTTGGGCGCTGCGCGTCGGCTGGGTGGACCCGGCCAGCGGCGCGCGCCTGCCCGCCGCCGCGCCCGATGGCGCGCCGCTGCCGGATAACTTCGCGCTGATAGGGGGCGACGGTTAGCTGGCGGCCGTCGGCTAACCGACCAGGCTGTTTCGCGCCGCTGCCTCTATAATGAGCGGATGCTGTTTAACAGAGATCGGGGGTTTATTGTGCGCCGTGTCCTGTTCTGCCTGTTGATTGCGCTTGTCGCTGCCCTGCCGCTGGCCGCCCAGGATGGCGCGCCCCCCATCAGCGCCGACCTGCTGGCGCAGATCGAAACGATTGAGGATTTCGTCCAGCGCCTGCGCGGCCTGTCGATGCTGGAGCCTGTCGCGCGCCTGTTCCCCACGCGCGCCGCCGCCCTGGCGTACCTGCGCGCGGCTGTCGAGGCCGAGCTGCCGCTGGACGCCAACCGCGACGTTTCCGACTTTTACGCCGCCTTCGACTTCCTACCGCCCGGCAGCGACTACCGGGCGCTGTACCTCGACCTGCTCGGCCAGCAGGTGGGCGGCTATTACGACACCGACACCGGCGCTATGAACACGCTGCTGCTGCGCGGCAGCGCGCCGGGCGATGCGCTGCCGCTGCTGGAACAGATCGTCTACGCGCACGAATACACCCACGCCCTGCAGGACCAGCATTACGACATTGACGCGCTTCAGGCGCGGGCCGGCGACGATGGCGACCGCCGCTTCGCCGTTCTCGCCCTGGTGGAGGGCGACGCGACCGCCGTTATGAACACCTTCACCGCCGCGCTGTCGCAGCGTAACCCGCTGGGCGTCAGCCTGGCGCTGCTGCTGCAGGGCGTGCAGAGCGGCGGCCTCACGCTGCCGCCGGGCACGCCCGCGATCCTGGAGCGCGAGCTGCTCACCCCGTACCTGGACGGCGCGGCCTTTATCGGCGCGCTGCGGCAGGCCGGCGGCTGGGAGGCGGTCAACGCCGCCTACGCCGAGCTGCCGCAGTCGTCGGAACACATCCTCCACCCGCAGACCTATCTCGACGGCGACCAGCCGCAGACTGTGGCGCTGGCCGCGTTCGATCCGGGGGCAGAGTGGGAGACCGTCACGGAGGCGACGCTGGGCGAGTTCTACCTGCGCGAGTACCTGCGGACGCAGCTCGCAGCCAGCGACGCTGTTGGGGCCGCCGCCGGCTGGGGCGGCGACCGCTACCGCCTCTACCGCCGTGAGGCCGACGGCGCGCTGGCCTGGGTGCTGAAAACAGTGTGGGATACTGAGGCTGACGCCGCCGAGTTTGCCGGGGCGCTCGCGGCGTTCGCCGCGCGGCGCTTCGCCGACGCGGCAGCGGTGGATGGCTGCTGGGCTGGCGCGGACGATGCGCTGTGCCTGGGGGACGCCGACGGCGCGCTGCTGCTGGCGCGCGCGCCCACGCTGGCCGCCGCCCGCGCCCTGTTAGCGGGGCAGCGCTAGCCGGCTGTCAGCCGCGCGCGCCAGCCACACTGCGATCACCTTGATTGCAGCACAGCCTGTAACGGCAGGGGCCGACGTTCACGCCGGCCCGCGCCGTAAGCTGTTAGCGGCTGGCTGTTAGCCAGCTTATCCTGCCCGCCCGGCGTAGCCCTTCGGGTTGTGCCGGTGCCAGTTCCACGCCGTCTCGATGATCTGGCGCAGCGTGTTGTACTGCGGCTGCCAGCCCAGCTCTTTCGTGATGCGCGTGCTGTCGGCGATCAGCGTGCCAGGGTCGCCGGGGCGGCGCGGCCCCACCTCGGCCCTGATCTCGCAGCCAGTGACCGCGCGCGCCATCTCCAACACCTCGCGGATCGAATAGCCTTTGCCGTTGCCCAGGTTGTACTTGCGGCTGCGGCCGTCGGCCAGCGCCTCCAGCGCCAGGATGTGCGCTTCGGCCAGGTCCATCACGTGGATGTAATCGCGGATGCACGTGCCGTCCGGCGTGTCGTAGTCGTCGCCGAAGATGATCAGCTTTTCGCGCTGGCCCAGCGCCACCTGCAGGATAATCGGGATCAGGTGATATTCGGGCGTGTGGTCCTCGCCGATATGTCCGTCGGGGTGCGCGCCGCTGGCGTTGAAGTAGCGCAGACAGCAGCTCGCCAGGCCGTACAGCCGGTCCATCCAGTAAAGCTGGCGCTCAATGATGTATTTGCTCTCGCCGTAGGGGCTGCCGGGGATAATGCGTTCCTCCGCCGTGATGGGGATGCGCTCTGGGTCGTCAAACAGGTTGGCGGTTGAAGACAGAATGAAGCGCTTCACGCCCTGCGCGGCGGCGGCCTCCAGCAGGTGGCTGGCGGCGACGGCGTTGTCGCGCAGGTACAGCCAGGGCTGCTCCATGCTCTCGCCCACCAGCGTGTGGCTGGCGAAGTGCATAATGCCGTCGAAGCGGTGCGCGGCGAACACCTGCTGCACCGCCTCGCGGTCGAGCAGATCGCCCTGGATAAACGCCGCCTGCGGGTGCACCGCCTCGGCGTGGCCCGTGTACAGGTTGTCGAACGCGACCACCTCATAGCCCCGCCGCACCAGCATATCCACCACATGGCTGCCGATATAGCCTGCGCCGCCCGTGACCAGAATTTTCATTAGGGTTATTCCTTTTGCGCCTGTACGTCCTGCGTTCTCTCAGCCCCGATTATCGCCGCGCTGGCCTAACGCGCGCCTAACGCCTCGTTTACGGCGGCGGCGGCGCGTCCCGGTTCACCCCCGGCGCGGCCACAACCAGCTCATACGCCGCCGTTTCGTCCAGGAAGCGTGCGACGGGCGAAGCGTTGCGCAGCAGGTCCCACAGCACGCGCACCACCGGCCCCTGCTTCCACTGCGGCTCCCCGGCAGCGGCGATCTCCCCCAGGTTCAGCCCCGCCGCCGCGCTGTCCCACAGCAGCATCGGCACGCTGGAGTCGTAATCCACCACCCGCGCTGTCACCCACGCGGCGTCCGGCGCGACCAGCACCGGCGCGCGGCTCAGCACCCGGCAGGCGTTCAGCACCGTCTCGAAGTAATCTGGCGGCCAGCCGGAAAAAGCGTCCGACTTGTGTTCGCGCCCGTTGACCGCTACGTACAGCGTCTCCACCACCGGCGGCGGCGCGCTCGGCGGCAGCGTGTCAGCCTGGCTTTCGTAGTTGAAGAACTGGTACACCGTCGTCAGGTACGCGATGTAGTCCTGAATCTGCTGGTCGCTGAGCCGGTCTTCCAGCACCTGCACGTTGAACTCGCCCAGCACGTTGGTCCACACCACGCGGTTATCGCCGTAGATCGTGCACAGCGGGATGTCGTTGCCGCGCAGAAAAGTGGCTGCGCCGCCTTCAACGTCAGCGCGAAACACCACTGTCTGCGGGCTGCGGTCCCACTGAATCACGCTGCCGCCCGCGAACTGCGGCTCAGCCGTGCCGCCGCCGCCGCCGCAGGCCGCCAGCGCCAGCAGCAGCGCCGGGCCGAATACCGCCAGCAAGCGCGCCATCGCCTTATCTCCTCGGTTGCGTCTGCACGTCCTGATTGTAGTACAACCCAGGCGCGGGCAGCAATTAAGAAAGCCGGCGTTTCTTGCGCCTCGGCGCGCGCGGTTTGGTGTAAGATGGTAGGCAGACACATCTGCGACACCGCGCACAGGAGCCGCGCTTATGTCCAAAAGATCGAAATCGCGCCGCCGCGCAGCGCGCCGCCCTGGCCGCGCTGGCGGTTATCTTCTGGCGGTGTTGGTCAGCGCTGTTCTGACCTGCGTGTTGATCGCCGCGCTCGTTCTGCTGCTGCGGCCAGATGCGCTGGACGCGCTGGTGGTCGCCCAGGCGGCCGCCACGCCCACCGCGCCGCCCGCCAGCCCGGACGCGCCAGCCGCCCCGGCGCAGGCCGCCAGCGCGGTGATTCGCGCCGGCCAGACGGTCAACGTGCGCAGCGGCCCTGGGACCGCCTTCAGCGCGGTCGCCGTGGCCGCGCCCGGCACAACCGTGACCGTGCTCGGCCAGGACGATTCCGGCGGCTGGTACAGCGTGCGCCTGCCCGCTGGCGTTGAAGGCTGGATCGCGGCGGAGCTGCTCACGCTGGACGGCGCGCCCCCGGCGGACGCGGCGGCCACGCCCGTCCCGGCGGAGACCACGCCGGAGCCGGCGGTCTGCGCGCCCGGTGAGCTGCGCGCCTGGTGGGAGATCACCGTGCCGGCTTATCAGCAGATGGTGTTTTCGCTCGACCAGATGGCGCAGCCGCTGACAGCCGAAGAGTATCAGACCCTGTTCGATGCTGCCCGCGCCGCCTACGCGGCCTTTGACGGCGCACCGGTGCCCGCCTGTGTGGCCGCCCAGCGCGCCGAGCTGCTGCGCGGCTTTGACGAAACGCTGGCGGCGGTGCGCGATATCGCCAACGCCAACCCGGACAGCGCCAGCAGCCGCGCCGGTTCCGCCCGCAGCGCCTTTACGGCCGCCCTGGCCGCCCTGGCCGCGGAGCAGAATCTGGTTCCCGCCGCCACCGGCTGCCGCGCTGAGTTCTGGAACACGGGCATCGCCGCCGAAATCGACCGCGTTTTTGCCGCTGTCGGCTCGGTAGACATCAACACCAGCTCGCCGACCGATATGCGCAGCGTCATCTTTGACCTGCAGCGTATCCGCCGCTATCTGGGCAAGCTGGCCGCGCCCGACTGTGTCCGCGTCGCCAACGAAGCGCTGCTCAGCGCGCTGGACAGCTACATCGCCATGTACCAGGCCGCTGCCAGCAGCGACCGCGCCACCGCCGCCAACAAACTCGCCGCCGCCACCAGCCAGTTCAACGTCTTCAGGGCTGAGATGCGCAAGCTGGGGCTGTAGTTGTTTTATTTTGGTAGGGGTTTGACGCATCAAACCCCTACCCGGTTTCCTACACCGTGATGTTATACAGCGCGCTGGCCGCCGCCGCGTCGTAGCTGACGAACGCCAGCCGCACCGTCGCCGTGAGCTGGTAGCTGTCGTAATACGGCAGGTGGTCCACGTTCACCGCGATGCGCCGGCGGTAGCCCACGATCCAGCCCGGACGGTAGACGCACAGCGCCGTGCCTTTGGTGTTGCTGCCGCCGGTCGCGCTCACCTTGCCGTCCGCCTCGGTCAGCGGCATCTCGGCGCTCACCACCACTGGCGCGCCGTCCATGAAGCCGATCTGCCCGCTGAGCGCGGTGGCGTGCGGCCCGGCCTTGTCCATCGTCAGGAACTGTTCCAGCCCCAGCAGCTTGGCGTAGGTTCCGCCGTCCACGATCCAGCCCAGGTCCGACGGGCGCGTGCTGTAGCGCCCCGGCATCTTGAAGCGCGCCGCGCGCAGTTTGGCCAGGTCAACCGCGCCGCTGGCGTCCACGCGGTTGGCGGTGGTCGTCACCAGCGGCAGCTTGCGCAGGCCGTCGAACGCCAGGTAGCGGGCGGTGGTCGGCGGCTGCGCGTCGTCCAGGTTGATGTTGCCGGTGGCGCTGGTTGTCGTGTCGCCGTTGAGCAGCACCTGGTCAATGCTGTCGAGGATGGCGCGCATGGCCTGCTGGCGGTACAGGTTGAGCACCGGCACAACCGCGTCCTCCACCAGCTCAGCGCTGAACCCCACCCGCAGCGCCAGCTTCTTCGCTGTCAGCGTGACCTTGCCGCTGCCGATCTTGCTGTCCGGGATGGCGCTGGCCGCCGCGTCCAGCGTGAGCTGCGCTTCGCTGGCGGTCTCCGGCACGTAGTACACCACCGGGTCCGCCCCTTCGATTGGCAGCTCGAACGGGTTCGACGGCATCTCCACCGCCTGGAACAGCGGCAGGATGGTGTTCTCCAGCCGCGCCCGCTGCCAGATCTGCGCGCTCCACAGGTCCGGGACCCACTCGTCGCCAAAGCTGGCCTGTGTGCTGTAGCTCAGTTCGTCTGACTTTGCGGCAGTCAGCCCGGCCTGGCGCACTTTATGCGCCAGCGCGTTGGCGTAGCGCTCGCTCACGCCGCGAAAGCCGCGCCCCGCCCGCATCAGCATATAGCCGTGCAGCAGGTCAAAGGCGTCCAGGGTGTCGTACTCGCTGCTCACGCGGATGTCCTTCGTCGCTTCGGCGGCGCTGGCCAGCGGCAGCCGCTTGCGCGCCGGGCGCTCCGGCGCGGTGATGTCATCGTGCATCTGTGTCGCTCCCTTCGCTTGCTTGTCGCTCTCGAACCCGAATCGCGCCGTGTCCAGCCCTAGCTGGGCGTAGGCGCTTTTGATCGTCTGCGCGTCGCTGCGGCGCGGCTCGGCGGGTGTGGGCGTCAGGCTGCCCTCGATCACCGGCCAGCGCGCGATGCGCCCATCCTGCTCCACTTCCACCAGGTGCGGCAGGCTGCCCGACGACCAGCCCAGCGCGCCGCGCGCCACCAGCGCCCGCACCGCGCGCACGTAGCGCTGGCGCAGGTCAAGCTGCGCCTCCGCCCACAGGCCCACGTCGTCAGGCCGCAGCGTGTCCAGCACGCCGATCACGGTGGTTTTCAGGTGGCCGTCGCGCCCGTGCTGGTACAGCACCGGGCGGCGGCTGTACCACGCCAGCGCCAGGTCGGTCTGCGGCGTGAAGTACTCGCCGTGCAGGTCGCGCGCGCCGGGGCTGCCCCACACCACCAGGTAGCCGCCGATGCGCCCCGCGCCCGCGTCCAGCATCTTGACTGTTGTCTGCATCGTTCCTGTGCCTCTCTTAAGAAGTGCCGTTGCGCTGCTGCGGCTGCCTCAGCCCGTCCACACGCGGCTGTCGAGTGGTGCAGACGCGGGCCAGCCATGCAGGCCGCCGCGCGCCACCGCCGTTCGCCCGTGAGCGCGGCGGCCCGCGCGCGCCGGGCCGTTGATAAGCTGCTTGACACGCTCACAGTAGCACATAAGTTCTTATCTGCGGCTGACGTGTGCGCGCACATACGCGCGCACATCTGTCCGCCCCGTCTGGCTTTTTTGTAATTTGCTTTGTGCGGGCAGATGTGCTATAGTCTGTTCATTGTTCGGTGAGCGAAAGGAGGTGGTCTAGTGGACAACGGTATGGTGGAGGCGCGCCTCTAACGCTGTTAACCACCCTTTCGAGGGGGGCCTCCGTGTGAGGCGCGCCCCACCCGCTACGCAGAATGCAGAAAATGACGGCCCGGAGTAATCCGGGCTGTCGCATTTTAACGGCCCGCCGGGGCCGCCCTGCGCCGCGCAATATGTCGCTTGCCGCCGCCCCAAATAGCGAGTACCATCACGCGCGTGTCACCGAGGATGAATCGTAGGAGAGTGCTGCCTGATGAAAGCCGTAATTCTCGCCGCCGGCCAGGGAACCCGCCTGCGCCCGGTCACGCTGACCATGCCCAAGCCGCTGGTTCCAGTCGCCAACAAGTCGCTCATCGCCTACGCCATTGACGTGCTCAAAAATGGCGGGTTTAACCACATCGGCATCGTCGTCAACGACATGAACTCCGCCATCCCGCAGCAGCTCGGCGGCGGCGAGAGGCTGGGCGTGCAGTTAGAGTATGTCGTCCAGGCGGAGCAGCGCGGGCTGGCGCACGCCCTCAGCCTGTGCCGTGACTTCGTCGGCGACGACCCCTTCTGCATGTTCCTGGGCGACAACATCTTCCAGGACCAGATGCGGAGCGTGCTGGCTGGCTTCGAGGGTAGCGGCGACGAGGCCGCTATCGTGCTGGGCGAGGTGTCGGACCCGTCGCGCTATGGCATCGCCGAGATTCACAACAACCGCATCCTGCGCGTGGTCGAGAAGCCCAAAGACCCGCCGTCCAATCTGGCGATCGCCGGCGTGTACCTGTTCCGCAAGTCCATCTTCGACGCCATCAGCCACATCAAACCGTCGTGGCGCAACGAACTGGAGATCACCGACGCCATCCAGTACCTGATTTCTCAGGGGCAGATGGTGCGCCCGTACACGCTCAAGGGCTGGTGGATTGACGCCGGCAAGCCGGACGCGATCATCCAGGCCAACCAGCTTGTGCTGGGCGAGCTGCCCTACACGCCCGCGCCGGAAGATCCGGACCAGATCATCGGCAGTTCAGAGGTGTCGCACCGCGTGCTGCTGGGCGAGGGCAGTCGCATCATTGACAGCGTGGTGCGCGGCCCCGTGATTATCGGCAGCAACGTGACCATCAAACACAGCTATATCGGCCCGTACACCGCGCTGGGCGACAACGTGGTGGTGGAGAACAGCGAGATCGAAGCCAGCATCATCATGAAGGACTGCGTGATCCGGTCCATGCCCGGCCGCATTGACTCCAGCCTGCTGGCCGACGGCACGCAGGTCACGGCGGCGCAGCACGTCCCGGCGGCGCACCGCTTTATCCTGGCCGAGAACAGCTACGTGAATTTCTAGGCAGCGCGCCGCTGCCCCTGCGCTGACATCTAAAGACCAGAGGATAAACTTATGCCTGCAACCCGCATCGCACAGATTAAGCAAAACCTGGCTGAGGCGCGGCAGCGGCTTGACCGCGTGCTGGACGCCGCCGAGCCGCACCAGGATGTGACCGTGTTCAGCGACGGCCAAGGCTGGACGGTGCGGCATCTGCTCATCCACCTGGCCGACGCCGACCGGGGCAACAGTCGGCAGGCGATGAGCATCGCCGCCGGGCAGGAAGTCATCCCGCCGGATTTCGACCTCGACCGCTACAACCGCCGCACCATCGAAAAGCGCGGCGAAATGACGTTTGATGAAGCGCGCGTGTCGCTGGCCGCCAGCCGCGCGGAACTGCTGGCCTGGCTGGATATAACGCACGACGCCGCGCTCGACGCTCAGGGACGCCACGCCACCTTGAGGATCATGTCAGTGGCGGACATTCTGGGCCTGATGGCCGCGCACGAACGCATGCACGCCGCCGATATTGCCCGCGCTGTCGGCCTGGATGTGTGATCTGGATTTACAGGCCTGGCCTACTCCGCCGGCACGACCACGCGCACCAGCCCGCGCGGCACAACTACCGCGTAGCGCACCACAATGTCGGCGGTGGTGATGCTGGCCGCCTGGAGCACATCGCCCACCAGGTAATTGTAGAACACGGGGTCGTACTCCGGCTCGATACCGCTGCCGCCCCGGTCCAGCTCCAGCCGCGCCGCCACCGCCGCCGGGATGAACAGCGTCAGGTTGCCGTCGCGCACCGCCAGCGTCCCCAGCAAATCCTCCGGGCCAGACCCTAACGGCCGGTAAGCCGGCAGCGTGACCAGCGCGCTGCCCTGGCGCAGATCGAGATTCAGCCGTTCCAGCGCCGTCCCGGTGAGGTCCAGGCGCGTGTCGCCGTGGTCGCCGCGCACCTCGATATCCAGCGGCAGGTCCGGCGGCAGGCTGAGGCGCAGCGCGCCCCGGCCCGCGTTCTCCAGCAGGGGGACCTGTGCCGGGCGCGTCTCGCGAATCACCAGGTTGGCGGCTGAGCCTTCCTCGACGTATTCAACCTCGACCGCGCTCTCCAGGCTGCCGGTGAAAACGCCGCTGATGCGCCGGTCGGCGCTGGCGGCTGGCTCCAGCGTGATGCTGGTCGCCAGCGTGTCTACGCGCAGCCGCAGCAGCGTGAGCTGCGGGGGCAGCGGCTGGTCGATCGTCGCGCGGTAATCGCTGCGTTCCTGCCCGGCGCGGCTGGAGAAGGCCAGTACGGCCACGCCGCCCACCAGCGCCAGCGTCAGCAGCAGCGCCACGCCCGACCCCAACGGCACGCGCGGGCGCAGAAAAATGCTCAGCCCGGCCACGATCAGCAGCGCGGGCCAGGCGCGCGTCAGCAGGTCATGCACGCCGGGCGGCAGCAGATCAAGCGCGTGCAGCAGCAGCGCCCCGGCCGCCGCCAGCGCAATCACCCCCCACAACAGATTAGTGCGCCGCCGTATCTGCATGTTACCCCCGCACCTGGCGCAGGAAGAAGATCAGCGCCACGCCCAGCAGCAGCGCCGGCCAGTACAGATCAACGCCGGCGGGGCCGCGCAGGCCGCCCCCCGCCCACACCAGCCAGCCGCCGAACGTCAGCGCCGTCAGCGCGATCGCCAGCAGCAGCCGGCCCGCGCCGCCGCGCCGCCGCCGCGCCAGCGAGACCTGCGGCACCGCCAGCCACAGCGCCAGGTACAGCAGCGCCGCCGCCCCCAGCGTCAGCGGCGTCAGCAGCGCGAACGCCGCCCGGAACCACCACGCATTCACGGGCAGCAGCGCCGCCAGCCCGCCGCAGATGCCGCCCAGCACCCGGTTATCAAAGCTTCGGTACATGGTTCTTCCCTGTCCGTGCAGGGTTAACTATAACCCCGCAGGCGCGCGCGCCGCAAGGCGGGACCTGCGCCTGCCCAGGGTGAACGCATCAAATTTCGCGGCGGCCAACAGGGAAGCATACGAGGTCTGTAGGGGGCGGCATTCTTGCCGTCCGGGGGCGCTGATTTGCGCGGCGCTTCAAGAATCGCCGGAGGCGTTAGGCCGCGCTTCCCACGTCTCGCGCAGCTCGTTGAGCAGCCACTCAACCGCGCGCCGCAGGTCAGCGCGCAGCCGGTCGGCCCCGGCCAGCGTGTTGTCGTAGGCGATATAGCGCAGGTGGCGCAGGTCGAACGGGACCTGTTCCGGCGTGTCCGCCTGGGTGATGAGCAGCGTGGGCTTGTTGAGCGTGTGGGCGATGCCCAGCTCGTAGAACACGTTGTCGTTGCCGCCCGTGATGTCGGCGATCACAAAGCGGCAGGCGTTCAGCGCCGCCCACACCTCGCTGATGATCGAGCCGCGCGCTGACGTGAACTCGTCGCCGCGCTTGACCGTCAGGCCCAGTTCCGTGAACAGCGGCTGCACCACGCTGCGGTACACGCCGTCGAAAGCCGGGTTGAACGGCATAATCATAAAGGCGTCGCTTTTGAACTGGCTGGCGTCGCTGGGCCGGCCAAAGAGCAGGTCGCCAGGGCGCATCCGCAGCGCCTCGGCGTATTCAACGGCGCGGCGCGCCACCTCCGCCTGGTCCTCAAGCTGGAGCGCGCGCAGGTTGGCGGCGGTCCGGGTGGCGATCGCCGCCGCCAGCGCGTCCACGTCGAACGGCAGCGGCGCGGCCGCCGGCAGGGGCGGCTCGGCTTCGGCGGCGCGTTCGCGGCTGCGGTCCGGGGCGGGGGCAGCAGGGGCAGGGGCGGGCGGCGCGGCTTCGGCCTCGCTGGCGGTATATTTCCTTACCTCGCGCGATGGGCTTTCGGGCGGCAGATCGAACCGCCAGCGCCGCAGCGCCAGCGCGATCTTCCCAGACAGGTCCACCTCGTCGTTGTAATAAACGATATTAACCTGCTGTTCGACGCGCTTCAGGAAGGCCTCATACGCCGCGCGCTCGGCGTCATCCTGGGCGAAAGCCCAGCGGCGCAGGAACGACGCCTCGATCTCGCTGTCGGGGCGCGGCGCGAACACCGCGGCGGGCATCCCTTTTTCAGCGGCAGCGGTGATCTCGATCTCGGCAAGGCTGGGCGATGCCGGCCCCGCCACGCCCACATAGCGGCGCGCGCTGAGGATGGCGATGAACGCATCCGCCGTTGCGAGCGCCTTCCCGACGATTTCAGCGGCCGCCGCCGCTGGCATCGAGTCGGCCAGGTTCGTGCGGACCAGCGCCATGTCGAAATCGTGCGCCTGCTTCTGCACGATATCGTAGAGGCTCGCCAGCTCTGGGCCAGTATCGGCGAAGTAAACCGTTGGCATACTCTATACTCGCTTAAGCTGGTTGATGCGCCGCTGAAGGTAAAGCGAGAAATAGCCGTCGTAGCGCTGCCACAGCTCCGGGATGCGCCAGTCGCTGCCGGTGACGCGCCCCCGGCAGTTGGGCGCGCCGCAGGCGCACTCGAATTCGTCGTAAGGGCTGCCGTCGGTCATGGCGTAGTCGAAGCACACCTCTTCGCCGGGGGCGATATCGCGCATGGCGACCATGAGCTGCGTCCCGGCGATGCCGGCGTTGGGATCGCATGAGTGGTTGATGTAGACGCCGGGGCCGGGCCGGTCCTCCACCAGATACAGGTCGTCCTCGATCTGCACGCTCAGCTTGGCGATATCCTCTGGGACCAGGTGCAGCAGCGCCGCCGGCGTCACCGTCCCGCCCCAGGCGGCGATCAGCGCGCCGGCGTGAATTGACTCCAGCGCGAAGATGCCGCGCCCTTTAGCGCCGGTGTCGCGCACTTCCAGCTTTGGCGACAGGTACGACGATGGCAGCTCAAACACGGCGGTTTCCCCTCTCCGGCGCGCCTGGCCGGCAAGCTAACGCCCGTCAGATCACGTTCAGCGGCAGCGGCGGCGCTGTGGGCGGCGCTGGCGTGGGCTGTGTCAGCGCCAGCAGCAGCGGCCACAGCGTATACGCCAGCAGCGCCACGATCATCAGCAGCACAATCAGCGTGTAAAGCACGCGCCGCGCCGTCCAGAAGCGGGCCGGTTCTTCCGGTTCGCGGTCGAACTCGGCCAGAAACAGCGGGTCGTCACAGCGGTCTTTCACGCGCTTATTCTACCAGCGCCCGCTGCGGAAAAACCAGCCGTTCCAGCGTGCGCGTACCGCGCGCCAGGGCGGCCTGGTTGGCGCGCTCGAACTCCGCGTGCAGGTCGCGCACGCGCTTGATCTGCGCCGGCGCTGGCTCCAGCGCGAACACCACCAGCGTCACGGCGTGTTTCCCCAGCGCCAGCACCAGCCAGCGGTTGTTGTCCAGCCGTTTGCGCGCCACGCCGGCGGCGGGCAGCGTCGCGGCGCTGAACAGCGCGTGCAGCGCCGGCGCGATCTCGCTGAAATCCGGGTTCTGCCGCCCGCCGAGCGTCAGCGGGCGCGGTGGGGCCAGCGTGTAAACGGCGTAATACAGCGGGCGCGCCTCGAAATGGTCCAGCAGGAAGCCGGTGTGGCCGGGGGTCGCCGCCTGCTGCCAGGCGCTGCCGTCCGGGTCGCGCTCCAGCAGGCGTTCAATCACGGCGCGCTGCTCTTTATAGTGGCCGTAGATCGCGTTGAACTGCGCGCGGTTGATCGCGCCCTGCATATACTGGGTGGCGACCTGTTCCATCTTGCGCAGCAGCGCCGCCAGCACGCCGACCGGGTCGGTGGGCGCGGCTGCGACGGGCGGCGGCGCGGCTGCGGCTGCGGCGGGCGGCGGCGCGGGCGGCTCTGGCGGCGGCGCGGGCCGCAGCGGCGAGCGCAGCGCGTTCAGTTCCTCTGGCGAAAGCGTGGCGGGCAGGGGAGGGATGTCGTCGTTCATGTCAGCAGCACACAGGTGTCCAGGCCGGGCGATAGTATCATCGTATCACGAAAGCTGTCTGGCACGAAACCGATGCAGCCTGCGGTATAATGCGCGCTGACAGCCGGCGCTGAAACCGCGGGCGCGCCGCAGAAGCGAGACAGGCGGACTGCTATGTTCCAACCGCAGCATTACGGCCTCTATTTTACTGCCGCGCACATCGAACAGGCGCGCGAACAGGCCGCGCGCGCGCCGCTGGCGGCCGCCTGGGCGCGTCTGCGCGCGTCGCAGCCGCTGGCGCCGCTGCCGCTGGCGCTGCGTTTGGGCCTGCGCTGGCGCTGCGCCGGTGACGATGACGCCGGGCGGCGGGCGGCGGCGCTGCTGGCCGGCGGGCTGCTGCCCGCTGGCGCCGCCTGCGACGACCTCGTGACGGCGGTCGCCGCTGTCCAGTGTTTTGAGCTGGCGCGCAGCCACCCTCACACAGCGGCCCCGCCCTGGCTGGCCGCGCTGGCAGAGTATCTGGTGGCGCGCGTCGAACGCCAGCCGCCCGCCAGCTATCTGGAGGCGCTGTGGCGCATCGCGCTGGGGACGGCGGCGGCGGTCGCGCTGGATGACGGCACGCGTTTCGCGGCGGCGACGGACGCCTTCCGCAGCGTGGTGACCCACGACATCCATCCCGAAGGCTATATCCCGAAGATCGTGGAGGCGAAGGATGTCTACACGCTCGATACGATGCTGCGCGCGACCCAGGCGCTCGTCCTGACGGCTGAGGCCGCCGCCTACGCTGGCGATGACCTGTGGGCCTTCGCCGCGCGCGGCGTCTCAGTCATGACGCTTATCCCCTATCTGCTGTATTACTATTACTACCCAGACCGCTGGCGCTGGGGCGCCGCCCTCAGCGTGGCCGAAGGGCAGGCCCTCTATCAGGCGCGCGCCGGCTTCTGGGAGCTGGCGCGGCGGCGCGGCGGCGGGCGCGATGTGGCGCTGTTCCTCGATGAGCTGCGCCCGGTGGACGACCCTTACGGCGGCGGCCTGACGACGCTCACGCACGGCGCTGACGCGCCCCGCCAGCGGCGCGGCCTGTTCGGCTGAGCGTCAGCAGTGCCCTCTGGTGATGCGCGTCGCCCTCGTTACTGACACGTTTCTGCCCAAAGTAGACGGCATCGTCACCGTCCTTTGCCTGCTGCTCGACCACCTGGCGGCGCGGGGAATCGAGACGGCGGTGTTCGCGCCGCGCATCGGGCCGATCGCGCAGTACAACGGCGCGCCGGTCATCACCGCGCCGGGGCTGCCGTTCCCCTTTTATCCCGATCTGCGCGTGGCGCTGCCAACGCCGGGCGTCTGGCGGCGGCTGCGTGCCTTCAACCCGGACGTAATTCACTTCGCGCACCCGTCGGTGTTCGGGCTGGCGCTCTACGAGCTGGCGCGCCGCGCTGGTTATCCGGCGCTGGTGTCGTTTCATGTGGATTACGCGCGCGTGGCGCAGCACTTCCGCGTCGGGCCGTTCAGCGCGGCGTTTATCGGCCCGCCGGTGAACGCGCTGGCGCGCCACGTCCTCAACACAGCGGATGCGGCGCTGGCCCCGTCGCCGGCGGTGCGCGACCGGCTGGCCGAGATCGGCGTGCGGCGCGCGGTGCATCTGTGGCGGCGCGGCGTGGACGCTGAGCGCTTTCACCCGCGCCAGCGCAGCGCGGCCCTGCGCGCCCGCCTGACGGACAATCACCCGGACGACCTGCTGCTGCTGTACGTCGGGCGGCTGTCGGCGGAGAAGCGGCTGGCCGACCTGCGCCCGGCGCTGGCGCAAACCCCCGGCGCGCGGCTGGCGCTGGTGGGCGACGGCCCGGCGCGGCCCGCGCTCGAACGCCATTTCGCCGGGCTGCCGGCGCACTTCAGCGGCTACCTGCGCGGGGACGACCTGGCGGCGGCCTACGCCAGCGCGGACGTGTTCGTGTTTCCGTCGGCGCTGGAATCGTTCGGGCTGGCGGTGCTGGAGGCGATGGCGGCGGGGCTGCCGGTGGTGGCGGCGCGCGTCGGCGGCGTCGGCGCGCTGGTGACAGAGGGCGTCAGCGGGTACACGTTCGCGCCGGGCGACACGGCAGCGCTGGCGGACGGCGTGCGCCGCCTGAGCGCTGACCCGGCGCGGCGGCTGGCGATGGGCCGGGCCGCCCGCGCCTGCGCCGAAACGCAGTCCTGGCCCGCCATGATGGACGAGGTGATCGCGCATTACGCGCGCATCGCGGCCAATGCCGGCAAATCGTGGAATTGAGTCGTTGCGGCGGCGCGGAATGTGCTACAATAGTGCGCAGAGCGTCACCGACCAGCGCGGAAAACCTGGCACCCCATCAATCCCGTAAGGCGGGCCGGTGTTTGTGTCCCCTGCGGGACACCGGCGCTGCGGTCCGGGAGGCTGCTCAGAAAATAACAGACACGCCCGTTCTGGCGTGTCTGTTATTTTTGTATCGGGCGGCGGGCGCTCAGTCGGCGCTGGGCGTGGTTTCGCGCCGGCCCGCGCTGTGGCCGTTTTCGGTCATCGTTCCCATAACTTGCTGCGCCATCGTCACCAGTTCCATCGGCAGGATGAACTTGGTCGAAGGGCTGGCCCCGACAGCGCGCAGCGTCTCCATGTATTGCAGCGCCATCGTGTTGAGCGCGACATCATCCGCCTGCTCGTTGATCGCCTGGAGCGCGGCGGCGAAGCCCTGCGCCCGCAGAAGCTGCGCCTGGCGCTCGCCTTCAGCCGACAGAATGGCGGACTGCTTCTGGCCTTCGGCGCGCAGAATGGCGGACTGCTTCTCGCCCTCGGCCACCGCGATCGCCGCTTCGCGCTCGCCGCTGGCCCGCGTGACCTGGGCGCGGCGCTCGCGCTCGGCGCTCATCTGGCGGTTCATCGCTTCCTGCACGTCGCGCGGCGGCTCGATCTCGCGGATTTCAACGCTGGTGATCTTCAGGCCCCAGCGCTCAGTCACTTCATCGAGCTTGACGCGCAGCGTGTCGTTAATCTGCTCGCGCTTGGACAGCACATCGTCCAGCGAGATGTCGCCGATGACGGCGCGCAGCGTGGTCGTGGCGATATTGGTCGAGGCCGCCACCACGTCGTCCACCGCGATCACCGACAGCTTCGGCTCGACCACCCGGTAATACACCAGGAAGTCGATGGCAATCGGCGCGTTGTCCTGGGTGATGGCGGTCTGCGAGGGGATGTCGAGAAACTTCTCGCGCATATCCACCTTGATCGCGTGCTCCAGGATCGGGATAACGAACACGATGCCAGGGCCGCGCGTGCCCGCGTAGCGCCCCAGCGCCAGAATCACCAGCCGCTCATATTCGGTCACAATGCGGATCCAGCGGATCAGCAGGAAGAAAACGAACAGGATTACCAGGACAATGAGCAGTGGTCCAGCGGTGTTCATCAGTTCAGCTCCTCATAACCGTTTTCGTAGGTCTGTTCCTCAGCGCCGCCGGCGGGCCGGCGCTTGTTCTTTACGCCTTCCACTGTCACCAGAAGGCCCTCGCGCTCCACTACGATCACCTCGTCGCCGGGCTGAAGCGGGCGGTCGCTGACGGCGGTCCACATCTCGCCGCGCACGTTGATCGTGCCGGTGGGGTTAAGCGCTTTGATCACCCGCCCGCGCGCGCCAATCAGCGTTTCATCCTGGCTGACGGCCGTCTGCTGGTGGATGCGGGTGAAGATAGGCATCAGCGCGTACTGGTAATACAGCAGCGACACGCCCACTGTCAGCGCGATAAACAGCGGCGACACCGGCGGATTCTGGAACGTGAACCACGCGCCCACCGCGTGCAGCCCCAGCCCGGCCAGCGCGATGGCTGTGTGCCGCTGCTGCAAAAACGGGATGATGATAAACCCCAGGATGCCCGCCACCATCGCCAGCGCGGCCAGCCAGCTCACCGGCAGCGCGGTCAGCAGCACGACGCAGCCGATCACGACCAGCGCCGCCAGTATCTCCAGGATTCCCGTGCCCGGCAGGTAGATGGCCGTTACACCCACCCACAGGCCAAACACCAGCGCCAGGTACACGAGATCAGGGCTAATCTGTGGAATTGCTGGCATTACCTGTGCTCCTGTCACCTTGTGTTAAGCGCTTTATTCGCGCCATTTTTATTATAAACGCAAACGGCCCCCGTAATACCCGAATTATTGAGGGGCGCTGTGCCCGCCGGCCTGAAATGCGGTATAGTCCTGGACATAGCACTTTTTATTGTTCATCCCAACGCCCAGGGATACCACATGGAGGCGGTCAAGCGTGGCAAAGCTTATCATCAGCCTGGCGCAGATGAACATCGTGCTGGGCGACACCCGCAGGAACTTCAACACCATGCAGGAATGGGCGGCGGAGGCCGCCCGGCGCGGCTCGCACCTGGTCATCTTCCCTGAGCTGTGGCCCTCCGGCTACGCGCTGGACCAGAGCCGCGAACTCGCCAGCGTGCTTAACAGCGGCCTGTTCGCCCAGGTGACCACCGTCGCGCAGCAGAACAAAATCAGCATCGTCGGCTCGATGCTGGAAAAGCGCGGCCTGGAGGTCGCCAACAGCGCCGCCTTCTTCACCCCCACCGGGCGCATGGTCGGCGTGTATCGCAAGCTGCACCTGTTCCGCCTCATGGACGAGGACCGCTGGTTACAGCCCGGCACCGCCCCGCTGCTGCTTGACCTGCCCTGGGGCGCGACCGGCCTGGCCATCTGCTATGACCTGCGCTTCCCTGAGCTGTTCCGCCGCTACGCCGCCGACGGCGCCCGGCTGCTGCTGCTGCCGGCGGAGTGGCCCGCCGCGCGCATCGAACACTGGCGGGCGCTGGTGCGCGCGCGCGCCATCGAAAACCAGTGTTATATGATCGCCTGCAACGCCGCCGGCCAGACCGGCGACACGCTGTTCGGCGGCCACTCGATGATCGTTGATCCCTGGGGCGAGGTGGTTGTTGAGGGCGGCAGCGGCCCGCTGCTGCTGACCGCTGAGATCGAGCTTGACGTGGTGGATGAGGTACGCCGCCGCATCCCCGCGCTGGCGGACCGCCGCACCGACCTGTTTTAAGCCGCGCACGCTGTTATTATTGTGGCGGCAGCGCCGGCGCGTGATGCCGCGCGCTGCTGGCGATCAGCTACGGGAGGAAAAACCTGATGCCAATACCCCCTTTGGCCGGCCTGTGTACGTATGACGAAGCCGCGCGCCTGGGCTGCAGTGTGGACGAGACCGTGCATCTGCTGGTGCGCTGCGCCTGGGTTGAAAAACGCCTGCTGGAATACGGGCTGTACTGGCTCAACCCCACGCCCGACTGGGAGGTAAAAGAGGCGCTCAGCCTGCACTTATACCTCGATGCTGAGCACGCCGCCCTGCTGCGCCGCCGCGTCAGCGAGATGCGCAACCCGCCGCCGCGCCTGGATGTCGCGCCGGACGCGAAGCTGGACGCCCTGCTGGACGAGGCGCTGCGCGCCGCCGACACGCTGGAAAAGTTGGTGGGCGTCTACGGTGTGCTGCGGCCCGCGCTGCTGGCCGCTTATCGCCAGCACTTCGCCCGCACGAACCCGCTGGTAGACTACCCAACGCGCCGCCTGCTGCGCACGCTGATCGCCGAGGAAGAGGAGGCGGTCGCCTGGGGCGCGGCGGCCATTGACGCCGTGAGCGATGCCGACAGCCAGCGCCAGCGCGCCGCCGCCTGGGCCGCCCACCTGACCGCCTATCTGCGGGCTGCCGGCGGCATCAGCGGCGCTGACGCCGTGCCCGCCGCTGAGCTGCCCGCGCCGCGCGCCGCCGCGCCTTTCACGCCGGACTATTTCCCGCGCCGCGATGGCCGCTTCCGCAAACAGGGCAATTTTGTGTTCCCGCCGCACGAGGTCGCCCGCACCGACGGCGTGCCCGCTGATGAGCGGACGCTCGCGCTGATGTGCAAGCGCACGCTGGAAATGGATGTGCCAGAGGCGATGGCGCGCATGATCGCTGAGGCCGGCCCGCAGCCCTGGGAATTTTATGTGGATATGTGCCGCCAGCTTTGGGATGAGGCGCGCCACGCCATGATGGGGTCGGTCTACTTCGAGGCGCGCGGCATTGACTGGCGCGGCGAGATCCCGCTGCACCCCGGCTTCGCTATCCGCCTGAATAAGCACATGTCGCCGCTGGAGGCGCACGCCGTCCTCTACACCATCGAGCAAAGCCTGATGCCCGCCGACACCGGCAAGAAATATGAATGGGTCACCGCCGACGCCGCGCACGACCCGCTGGCGAAGCTGTTTCAGGATTTCGACTGGGCCGACGAAGTGCTGCACGTCCACATCGGGCGGCAGTGGGGGCTGGCCGCCAGCGGCCTCAGCCGCGAGGATTTCGTGAAGCTGGGCCAGCGCCGCGCGATCGAGTCCGAGGGCGTGCTGGCCGCCTACGCCGACCCCGCCGAACAGGTCAACTGGTGGCCGGCGTTCGTGCGCCTGGCGCTGGGCAAGGACACCGCCGTTGGCGACGCGCACTTCGACACCAGCGACCCGGTCTACCGCCGCGCCACGCCGTAGCGCTGCCTGTCTGCCGGCGGGCTGTGATACAATGTCACCCGCCGCGCCGCGCGCACCCGACAGGACTGTGACCATGAGCGATTGGACGCCGATTATCGGCCTGGAAATTCACGCCGAACTGCAAACCGCCAGCAAGATGTTCAGCCCGTGCCCGGTGGTGGACAGCGTTGAGGCGCCGCCCAACACCGCCGTTGACCCGGTGTCGCTGGGGCTGCCGGGGACGCTGCCGGTCATCAACCAGCAGGCGGTCGAATACGCCGTCATGGTCGGGCTGGCGCTTAACTGCGAGATTCCCCCGGCCAGCCAGTTCGCGCGCAAAAGCTACTTCTACCCCGACCTGCCCAAAGGCTATCAGATCAGCCAGTACGACCGCCCGCTGGCCGTCAACGGCTATCTGGATGTGGCTGTCACGCCGGAGGACGGCGCGCCGTACACCACCCGCATTCGCATCCGGCGCGCGCACCTGGAGGAGGACACCGGCAAGCTGACGCACGTGGGCGGCGGCAGCCTGGTGGATTACAACCGCGCCGGCGTGCCGCTGCTGGAGATCGTCACCGAGCCGGACATTCGCAGCGCCGCCGAGGCCGAGGCGCTGGCGCGCACGCTGCGCGCTGTGCTTCAGTATCTGGGCGTCAACAGCGGCGATATGTCGAAAGGCGTGCTGCGCGTCGAGCCGAATATCAGCGTCATGCGCGCCGGCGACAGCGAGTACCGCACCCGCACCGAGGTTAAGAACCTCAACAGCATCCGCAGCCTGTACCGCGCCAGCGCCTACGAGATCGCCCGCCAGATACGCGCCTGGGAAAGCGGCGAGGGCGTCAGACAGGCGACGATGGGCTGGGACGAGCAGCGCCAGCGCACTGTCGTTCAGCGCTACAAAGAGCGCGCTGACGAGTACCGCTACTTTCCAGAGCCGGACCTGCCGATTCTGGAGGCCAGCCGCGAGTGGGTGGACGGCCTGCGCGCGCGCCTGCCCGAACTGCCCGCCGCCCGTCAGCGCCGCTTTATGGACGCCTTCGGCCTCAGCGAGTACGACGCGCGCCAGCTCGTGGCTGAACAGGCGGTCGCCCACTATTACGAGGACGTGCTGGCCGCCGGGGCGGAGCCGAAAGCGGCCGCTAACTGGATTCTGGGCGGGCTGTTCACCACCATGAACGCCAGCGGCGTAGGCCGCGAGGAGATCGAACACACGCGCATCAGCGCGGCGCAGTTCGCCGCCCTGGTGCGCCTGGTCGAGGACGGCACGCTCAACAAGGGGACGGCCGCTGACGTGCTGGCGGAGATGTGGGGCAGCGGGGCCGACCCGCAGCGCATCGTGGCTGAGCGCGGGCTGGCGCAGGTCAGCGACCTGGGCGCGATTGAGGCCGCCGTTGACGCCGTGCTGGCCGCCAACCCCGACACGGTGCAGGGCTACCTGGCGGGCCGGGACAAGCTGTTCGGCGCGCTGATGGGCCAGGCCATGCGCGCGCTGGACGGCAAAGGCAACCCGCAGGCCGTCACAGCGGCGCTGCGCCGCCGCCTGGACGCGCTGCGCTAGGCCGGTCGCTGCCAGCTCTTGTGAGAAACGCCTATGCGTGCTGCCCTCAGGCGGCGGAAAGCGGCCACCCGTGGAACCGGAGCTGATTGAGTTTACGGCGGAAACGCCCGGCGCGCGCCTTGACCACACGATCATGGCGCGCATCGGCGCGCGCCTGTCGCGCGCGCAGCTTCAGGCGCTTATCGCCGCTGGCGCGGTGACGGTTAACGACCGACAGGTCAAGGCGGGCGTCCGGCTCAAAGGCGGTGAGCGCGTCCGCCTGGCGATCCCGCGCAAAACCGAGCCGGAGCGCGTCCAGCCAGAGGCTATCCCGCTGGCAGTTGTTTACGAGGACGACGACCTGGCCGTGATTGACAAGCCCGCCGGCATGACAGTGCATCCGGGTGTGAACAACGAAACCGGCACGCTGGTGAGCGCGCTGCTGGCCCGCTGGCCGCAGATCGCGCAGATGGCTGTCGAGGAAAAGCGCGCCGGCATCGTGCACCGGCTGGACAAGGACACCAGCGGGCTGCTGGTGATCGCCAAACAGGACGCCGCCCGCCGCCGCCTGGCGGAGCAGTTCCAGGCGCGCACCGTCGAAAAGCGCTATCTGGCGCTGCTGGAGCGCCGCCCGCAGACCGACACCGGCCGGGTCGAAGCGCCAATCGCCCGTGACCCCAACCAGCGCAAGCGGATGGCGGTCGTGCGCGGTGGCCGCCCGGCCATCACCGAGTTCCGCGTGCTGGACGACCACTTCAGCGGCGGGCAGGCGCTGGTCGAGGTGCAGATTTTCACCGGCCGCACGCACCAGATTCGTGTGCACCTGGCGTTCATCGGCTGCCCGGTGGTGGGCGACACGGTCTACGGCTTCCGCAAGCAGCGCTTCCGGCTCAGGCGCCACTTCCTGCACGCGGCGCGGCTGGCTTTCGACCACCCGCGCACCGGCGAACGGCTGGCCTTTGAGTCGCCGCTGCCGCCGAATCTGCAGCGCCTGCTGGACCAACTGCGCGCGCCGTGAGTCGTAGAAAAGGCTGCGCGCAAGTACAATGGGGCGCGTGCGCGTCCTGCTTGAACAGACGATTGAATAGGGGGAACCCATGCGCGAAATCACTGTCGCCGTTGCCCAGATGAAACCGAAGCTGGGCGAGGCGGAAGAAAACCTGGTCAAAATGTCCGAAACGATCTCCCGCATCGCCTCGCAGCAGCGCGTGGACCTGATCGTTTTCCCCGAACTGATTACCAGCGGCTACGAGCTGGGCCTGCGCTTCACTGAGGTGGCGCAGCGTGTGCCCGGCCCCACCGTCAACCTGCTGGCGCAGCGCGCCAACGAGTACGGCATCTACATCGCCTTCGGCATGGTGACCAAAGAGAAGGTCGAGAGCGTGCTGTACAACTCTGCTGTGCTGGTGGGGCCAGAGGGCGAGCTGCTGGAGGTGTACAACAAAATCCACCTGCGCGGCGAGGAACGGATGGCCTTCCGCGAAGGCTATAAGCTGCCCGTGATTCCCACCGAGATCGGCAACATCGGCCTGCTGGTGGGCTATGACCTGGCTTTCCCGGAGGCCGCGCGCAGCCTGGTGCTGGACGGCGCTGATCTGCTGTGTGTGGTGGCGAACTGGGAAGCGTCGCAGATCGACGAGTGGAAAACCTATGTCCGCGCGCGCGCCTACGAGAACGCCGTGTTCGTGGCGGCGGCCAACCGCATCGGCGAGGACGTGACGCTCAACTTCGGCGGCGAGAGCATGGTTGTTGGCCCGCGCGGGCAGATTCACGCCTCGCTCGCCGGCGAGACCGACCCCGAAAGCGGCGCGCCGCTGGAAGGCTTCGCTGTCGCCCGCGTTGACCTGGACGAAGTGCGCAAAAACCGTGAGGAATTTCAGTTTATCCAGAACCGCCAGCCCGCCGTTTACAAGGCGCTGGTGCGCAAGTATTAAAGCTGATCTCACCCCCCAACCCCCTCGCCATTGGAGAGGGGGAGTTCCGCACAGCGGGATAGGGGTGAAGCTGAGTTCCAACTGGCGATGGAGATTATCGTGTGAACGATACGCCTGACCAATCGGCGCGCGGCGTGGCCGCCGCCGTGCTGCTGCTGGCCGTGGCCCTGCTGGGCGCGGGCGCGCTGCTGCTGCTGACGCGCCCGCAGCCGGTTACGATTCAGGTGCAGCCGCCGCTGCCGACCGGCACGCCGGCGCCCGCGCCGACGGCTGGCCCGCTGACGGCTTACGTCACCGGCGCGGTGGCGCGGCCGGGCGCGCTGGTGACGCTGCCCGCTGGCAGCCGCGTCGCTGACGCGCTGGAGGCCGCCGGCGGCCTGCTGGCCGACGCCGACCGCGACCGCGTGAACCTGGCGCAGGTGGTGCGCGACGGCGACCAGATTCATGTCCCGCGCCAGGGCGAGAGCGCCGCGCTGCCCACGCCCGCCGGCGGGCTGGTGCGCATCAACCACGCCAGCCTTGAAGAGCTGTCCACGCTGCCCGGCATCGGCCCCGCGCTGGCCGGGCGCATCGTGGCCTATCGCGAGGCCAACGGCCCGTTTGAGGACCTGGACGCGCTCGACACCGTCAGCGGCATCGGCCCGGCGCTGCTGGAACAGCTCGCGGCGCTGGTGGTGTTCGACTAGCCGATGCGCTGGCCGGTTCGGCCGTCGAAGAACAGCAGTCTGTCTGGGTCCAGGCGGCAGCGAATCGTGGCGCCGATCTCGATCTGCTGGTGCAGCGGCAGGGTGAACGACCAGCGCTCGCCCGCCAGATGCACCTCAACCAGCCAGTAGCGCTCGCCAAAGAAGGGTATCGTCCGGTCCACCACGCCGTAAACGCCGTCGCTGTCCAGGTGGATGTGCTCTGGCCGCACGCCCATCACAACCAGCGCGCCGTCGGGCAGGTCGCGGCGCAGGGGGAAGGGGCCGAAGTTCTCGCCCACCCATTGGCCGCGCTCGGCGCGCCCCTCAAACACGTTCATCAGCGGCGTGCCGATGAACGTCGCCACGAACAAATTAACCGGGTTGTCGTAAAGCTGTCGGTAGCTGCCCACCTGTTCGATGCGCCCGTAGCGCATGACGGCGATACGCTGCGCCAGCGCCACCGCCTCTATCTGATCGTGCGTGACGTACACTGACGTCACCGGGAACTCGTTCAGCAGCCGCTTGAGTTCGACGCGCGCGCTGGCGCGAAACTTGGCGTCCAGGTTGGCGAACGGCTCGTCGAACAGGAACACGCGCGGGTCGCGCGCCAGCGCGCGGGCGATGCCAACGCGCTGCCGTTCGCCGCCGGAGAGCTGCGCCGGGCGGCGGTCGAGCAGGCGGTCCAGCCCCACGCCGGTGATCTCAGCGATGCGCGCTATCCGCGCTGGCACTTCCGCCTCACGCCGCCGCAGCGCCAGGAACAGGCCGACTGTGCGCCAGCCTTCCCAGTGGGGCATCAGCGCCCCGTTCTGGAACACCATGCCGACGCCGCGCTCGCGCGTGTCAATTTCGCGCAGGTCCACGTTATCGTACAGCACGCGCCCGGAGTCCGGCGTTTCCAGCCCGGCGATGAGGCGCAGCAGCGTGGATTTGCCGCAGCCCGACGGCCCCAGCACCGCCAGCACGTCGCCCGATTGCAGCTTCAGGCTGATGTCGTCCACTGCCGCGATCACGCCGCGTTCCCCGGCCACCGGCTGGTAAAAGCGTTTGGTGAGGTGTTCAAGCGTGATGGTCGTCATGCGCGTGCGCTCCCCGGCAAGGTTGGCGGCAAACGCTATTTTACCCCGTTCACGGGCCAAAGCCCCTCTCCACGCAACCTCACCCCCCGGCCCTACAACCTCACCCCCCGGCCCCCTCTCCGTAAGAGAGGGGGGGAAGGCGCGCGCGTGGCTGCAAGTCCCCTCTCCCCATGGAGAGGGGATTTAGGGGTGAGGTTTCTGCGGCGATTTAGGGGTGAGGTTGCGCACCTCACCCCCCGGCCCCCTCTCCGTAAGAGAGGGGGAGAAGGCGCGCGCGCGTGGGTCCGGCTTGTCAATTGGCGGTGAAGCGACTACCATCACAACAGTGCGGTTCAGGGCGATTCCAGTCGCGTTTTAGCTGCCGCCGCGCTCTTGTTTCTGACACCCGGAGGCTGACACTTCATGGCTGACCAGTTCGCTATGCCCACGATTGACCTGCGCAGCGACACGGTGAGCTGGCCCACGCCGGAGATGCGCGCGGCGCTGGCCAGCGCCCCAGTGGGCGACGACGTGTACGGCGAGGACCCAACCGTTAACCAGCTTGAGGCCGAGGGCGCTGCCCTGCTGGGCAAAGAGGCCGGGCTGTTCGTCGCCAGCGGCAGCATGGGCAACCTGGCGGCTATCCTCACCCACTGCGCGCGCGGCGACGAAATGATCGTGGGCAAGCAGGCGCACATCTTCCGTTATGAGGCCGGCAGCGCGGCAGCGCTGGGCAGCGTGCACCCGTACACCATCGAGGTGCAGCCGGACGGCACGCTGCCGCTGGACGCCATCCGCGAGGCCATCCGCCCCGGCGGCAACGACCATTTCCCGCGCACCCGCCTCATCTGCCTGGAGAACACGCAGGGTTCCGTCGGCGGCATCCCCATCAGCGCCGCGTACACCGCGCAGGTGGGCGAGATCGCCCGCGCGCACGGCCTGCGCCTGCACATTGATGGCGCGCGCATCTTCAACGCCGCCGCCGCGCTCGACGCTGACCCGGCGGCGCTGGTTGCCCCGGCGGACAGCGTTATGTTCTGCCTGTCGAAGGGGCTGTGCGCGCCAGTCGGCTCGCTGCTGGTGGGGTCGCGCGCTTTTATCGAGGGCGCGCGTCACAGCCGCAAGCTGTTAGGCGGCGGGATGCGCCAGGCGGGCGTGCTGGCCGCCCCAGGCCTGGTCGCCCTGCGCAGCATGCGTCAGCGCCTGGCCGCCGACCACGCGACCGCGCGCACGCTGGCGGACGGGCTGGCCGCCATTCCACACATCGTTGTGGACCCCGCGCCGATCCGCACCAACATGATCTTTATGCACCTGTCCCCCGCCGCGCCGCTGACGCCCGACCAGCTCACCGAACGGCTGCGCCGCGACTATAACATCATCATCAGCGCGCGGCCCAACGGGCGCGATATCCGGCTGGTAACGCATTACTGGATCACGCCGGAGCGGGTGCAGACCGTGCTGGACGCGCTGCGGACGCTGCTGACATGAGGCTGCCGGACGATCTGCCGCCAGATTTCGAGGCCGGCGCGAACGAGGACGACCTGCCCGATTTCAGCCTGCCGCCGGCCAGCCGGGGCGTGACCAGCGACCCGACCTTCGGCTACCTGATCGCGCTGGCGCTGGCGGTGGGGCTGGCGGCGCTGCCGTCGGCGCAGTATGACCTGCGCTACACGCTGCTGTGGATGCTGCTGGCGGGCTTTGGCGTGCTGGCGTGGCTGCTGGGCACGGTGACGCGCATCGGCCAGGAAACGCCGGAGAACCTGGCGTGGGGCGTGGTTTTTGGCCTTATCATCGCCACGCCGCTGCTGGCTGTCGGCGGCAGCACGCTGACCACGACGGTTAACCTGCTGTTCGGCACGCTGTCCGTCGGGTCGCTGCTGGCGTATCTGGTGTTCGTCATGCCGCTGGCGGAGACGCTGTTCTTTCGCGGCGTCCTGCAGGACCAGCACCCGTTCTGGCTGGTCGGCCTGCTGAGCAGCCTGTGGGGCGCGCTGCTGTTCTTCCCCGTGCTCGACTTTCAACGCTACCCGGCGGTGGTGGCGATCATCGGCGTGGTGCTGGTGATGATGAACCTGACCTACAGCTATGTGCGCCAGCGCAACGGCCTGGCCGCCGCCTGGGTGTGCCAGATCATCGTCAACCTGGTGCTGCTGTTCGTGCCCTTCGTCAGCCAGTGAGCCAGCGCCGCGCTTACTCTGTCGCCCAGCCCGCCTCATCCAGCGTATCCAGCTCCAGCAGGTCGCTCATCAGCAGCGCGCCTTCGTTCTGGCGCGGCAGCTTGCTCAGGTAGCGCTCGGTCACGGCGATGTTGCGGTGGCGCAGCAGCCGGCTGATCGTCTCTACCGGCACGCCGGACTCGTGCAGCGCCCCGGCCACCGACCGGCGCAGGTCGTGCGGGGCCACGTGGCCGATGCCGGCGGCGGCGGCGGAGCGGTCAATAATCAGCCAGATGCCCTCAGCGGTCAGCCCCTGCCCGCTGATGCGCCCGCCTTTCCACAGCCGCCGCACCAGGTACGAGCGCGCGTCCGGGTACGGTTCGCCAGGTGCGACCGCCCGCCGCCAGCTGTCAAGCGCCGCCAGCACGGCGCGCGGCACGTCAATCACCGCGCTGCGCCGCCCCTTGCCGTGCACGCGCAGCACGGCCCGGTTATTTTGCAGGCTGAGGTCGCCCCAGCGGGCGCCGACCAGTTCCTCGCGGCGCAGGGCCATCGTGCACAGCATCGTCATGACAACGGCGTTGCGCTTTTCCTGGTTCTCTGTGGTGGCGATGCGGCGCGCCGCCAGCATCAGCGCGCGGATTTCGTCGGTGGACAGCCATTTGCCGGGGCGCTGGCCGTCCTCGGCGCGCGGCGGCCGCACGTTGGCGACGGTGGCGCTGACGTATTCATCAACCCAACCGGCCTCGGCCAGCAGCAGCGTCAGCGTCACCAGCGCCGCCCGCGCCTGGTCAACGCCCTGCTTGCCGTGCCCCCGCGTCACCAGCGTCCCCAGCCAGGCCCGCACCTGCGCCGCGCTCAGGCTGGCGCGCAGCGTGGTGACCGGCAGCGCGCTCATGCGCAGCAGCCGGGCGTCGCCCTGCGTCGGCTTCAGCCCGGCGACATCGGCCAGGTACTGGTCCACCCAGCGAAAGTAGGCGCGCTGTGTGTGGCGGCTGCTGGCCCGGCCCGGCAGCGCCAGCAGGAAATTAAACGTCAGGCCCGCCGCCGGGTCGCGCGGGGCCAGCGGGGAGTCGTCACGGTGGGGGAAGATGAACGGGTTCATACAGCGATTATAGCCTGTGGCCGGCGCAAATGCCCCCTTCCGCCTGGCCGCGCGGTGTGGAAAAATGGTGCAGCCTTCAGATGCAGGGGGTTTTGCCATGCAGCCTACTCGACGCAACCTGGTTGACCGGCTTATTCTGGCTGTCGCCGGGCGCTTCGGCAGCAAGGCGAAAGAGGTTGAGCGTTTCCTCAAGTTCGTCGTGGTCGGCTCGATGGGCTTCGTTGTGGACCTGGGCACGCTCATTGTGCTCCAGGCGACGGTGCTGCCGCCGGTCAACGCGGCCAACGTCGCCATCGCCACCACCATCGCCTTCTGCGCCGCCATCCTCAGCAACTTCATCTGGAATCGCTTTTGGACCTACCCGGATTCGCGCTCGCGCTCGGTGCCGCGCCAGCTTATCCAGTTCGCCTTCGTGAGCGTGGTCGGCTGGCTGGCGCGCACCGCCTGGATCAGCCTGGCCTACGCCCCCCTGGGCGACCTGCTGCTGCCGCTGGCGCTGCCGGTCATCCAGGCGCTCAACCCTGGCTACACAGCCGGCCCGGCGACTGCCGGGCGCGTCGGCTCGGTGGTGGCGCAGGTGATCGGCGTGGTGGTGATTATGTTCTGGAATTTCTTCGCCAACCGCTACTGGACCTACAGCGATGTTGACCTGGCCGACGCCGACCGCGCCTGAGCCGCGCGCGCCTGCCGGCCAAAGGTCAAGGGCTGGCCGGAACATTTCAGGGTAAGATATAAGCAGCGCGTTCGCGGCGGCGGCTGCCAGCCGCGCGCAGCTGTAAACTGTGAGCTGCTGACCGTAAAGGAACCTATGACACGCGCTGAAAGCATGCATAAAACCGCGCGCCACAACCTGCTGGACTCCCTGATCTACACTTTGGCGCGGCCGTTCGGGCAGCACGCGCTGGAGGTGGAGCGCTTCCTCAAGTTCGCCCTCATCGGCGCGCTGGGCGCGCTGGTGGATGTGGCTGTGCTGTTCATCTTACAGGCCACGCTGCTGCCGCCGCACACGACGCTGGCGGTGATCGCCGCTACCTCGGCGGCCTTCTTTATCGCCACCGTCCACAATTACCTGTGGAACCGTTTCTGGACTTTCCCTGACGCGCGCGGCCACTCGCTGCGCTGGCAGCTCGCCCGCTTCACGGTGATCAACGCCGTCGGCTGGGTGATCCGCACGATCTGGATCAGCGTGGCTTATCTGTGGCTGGGCGCGCTGCTGATGCCGGCGGCGCTGCCGGTTATCCGGCTGTTCCGCCCCGGCTACCTGCCATCGGAGACGGCCAGCGCCAAACTCGGCTCGCTCGCCGCGCTGCTCATCGGCATCGCCGTGATCCTGTTCTGGAACTTCCTCGCCAACCGGCTGTGGACCTTCCGCGAGGTGGGCCAGGACGCCTAGCGCCGCCGCTGGCTCAGGCGAAGGGGTCAGGCTGCGGCGCGGGCCGGAACATCGTGTAGATAAAGGCGAACAGCATCCCGAACAGGAAGCCGCCGACGTGCGCGAAGAACGCCACGCCGCCCCCCGCCAGCGTCTCCACGCCCAGCGACAGGATGCCGTTAAACACCTGCAGCACGAACCAGAAGCCGAGCACGACCAGCGCCGGCAGGCGCACGGGCAGCATAAAGAAGCGCAGAAAGATCACGCCGGCGCGCACTTTCGTCCCCGGATAGAGGACGATATACGCGCCCAGCACAGCGGCGATCGCGCCGCTGGCTCCGATCAGCGGGACGCATACAGCCGGGTACAGCACCGTGTGCACCAGCGCCGCCACCAGCCCGCCGGCGAAGTACAGCAGCAGAAAGCTGCGCCGCCGGAAGTAATCCTCGACATTGGTGCCGAAAATCCACAGGAAAACCATGTTGCCGGCCAGGTGCGCCCAGCCCGCGTGCAGGAACATGCTGCGGAAGAAATCAACGAACTGCTCTGGCGCGAAGCTCTGTGTGAATTGGCACGGCACGACCGCCAGTTGGTAAAACGCCTGCGCGAGCTGCTGCGGCGGCAGCGTCAGCTCCCAGACAAACACCAGCAGGTTAGCCAGTATCAGCCCGTAGGTAAGGTAGGGCGTGTGCCGCGTGGGGTTGTTGACGGTCCCTAACGGAATCATGGTGCGCTCTCCACTCGCCAGCTCTGCACACAATACGCAGGCCGCGCGCGGCGGGTTGTGGCCCGCCAGAAATCGCCGGTTTTGAACGCCGCGCCGCGCTTGTGGGTATTGTAACAACCGGCGATGCATTACGGGGGCGGCTTTCTGTGGCGAGCCAGGCTGTTTGAGAATTGCGCGTGCAAATTTGCAGCATTTGCGCTACTATAAAGCCCCATATGTCGGTTTGCCGGCATGGACAAATATTTTAGACCGAGGAGGAACGTTTCATGAGCAACAAGACCCTTCGTTTTGTGGGTGTGCTGCTTGCGGCTACCATGCTGATGACCCTGGTCATTGGTGTGGGCGCGCAGGATGGCAAGGTACTGCACACCGGCATCGGCATGGTCGGCGGTGACCTGAACACCATTGACCCGGCTCTGTCGGAGGTCAGCGGCGAGAACACCCTCATCCGCACCATGTTTGTCGGCCTTACCACGCTGGACGAGACCAATGGCAACACCATGGCCGGCGTCGCCAGCGACTGGACCGTTTCTGACGATGGCCTGGTGTACACCTTCAACATCGTCCCCGAAATCCCCTGGGTGCACTACAACGCTGAGAGCGGCGCGGTCGAGCAGGTGATGGACGAAAGCGGCAACCCCCGCTACGTGACCGCCGCTGACTTCGTGTACGCCTGGCGGCGCACCCTCGACCCGGCCACCGCTTCCGTTTATGCCTTCCTTCCGGCTGAATACGTGGTCGGCGGCCAGGCGTTCAACAGCGGCGAAGGCAGCTTCGACGATGTCGGCGTCAAGGCGCTTGACACCTACACGCTCGAAATCACCGCGCCGGAAGCCATCGGTTTCAACATCAACATCTACGGCCTGTGGATGGTCAACGCGCAGCCTGAGTGGGCGATCGAAGAGGGCGGCGACCTGTGGACTGAGCCGGAATACATCAACACCTACGGCCCCTTCACGCTGAAGGAATGGGCGCACGACGAGAGCATCACCGTCATCAAGAACCCCTTCTGGCCGGGCGTTGCTGGCTCGCCGCAGGCGTCACTTGATGAGATCGTCTTCCACTTCCTGGACCCGCAGGCCGCCTTCGCGGAGTACCTGGCTGGCACGCTTGACGCCGCCAACCCGCCGCTGGAGGAACTGGACCGCGTGAAGAGCGACCCGGTGCTGAGCGCTGAGTACACCGTTTCCCCCAACACCTGCACCTACTACCTGGGCATCAACCAGGAGAAGGCCCCGCTGAGTGACAGCGTTCACCTGCGCCGCGCCATGTCGCTGGCCGTTGATCGCCAGGCGATCGTTGAGAACGTGACCAAGGGCGGCCAGGAGCCGGCTCGCTGGTTCTCGCGCCCCGGCCTGACCGCCGCGCCGACGATGGACACGCACCCGGATGCCGGCATCGGCTATGACCCCGAAGCCGCGCGGATCGAGATGGAACTGGCGCTGGAAGAACTCGGCGTCGCTTCGGCCGCTGAGATCCCGGCCATCACCTTCGCTTACAACGACTCCTCTGGCCACGCCGCCATCGCCCAGGCGATCCAGCAGATGTGGACCGACACGCTCGGCGTCACCGTGCAGTTGAGCGCGCTTGACCCGACCTCTTACTTCGCGATGGTCAGCGAGGACGCCCCGCAGATTTACCGCAGCGGCTGGTGCGCCGACTACCTGGATGCCGACAACTTCGCGCGCGGCGTGTTCCGTTCGGACTCTGAGCAGAACGACCCGAACTTCGTTAACGAAGAATACGACCGCCTGGTGGACGAAGCCCGCGTTCTGACGGATGTGGAAGCCCGCCGCGACCTGTACGCGCAGGCCGAAACCATCCTGGCCTACGAGCAGGTCGGCATCATCCCGATCTACTGGTACACCAGCAACCAGCTTACCAAGCCGTATGTTGAGCGGACCTACTCCGTTATCAACCGCGAGCACTACGAGAAGTGGGACCTGAACCGCTAAACGGCGGCTAGTCTCACCAGCAGGGGCCGGTTCCATGATGCTGCGGGGCCGGCCCCTGCGCAGCATACCACCGGGCAGCAAAGGCGGGGATTGCACAACAGATGACCAATTATATTATCCGGCGCATTCTGTGGATGTTTGTGGTTTTGTTTACGCTGTCGCTGATTGTGTTCGCGCTGATGCACTCAGTCCCCGGCGGCCCTTTCTCCCGCGAAAAGAAGCTCCCCGCCGCCACTATCGCGGTGCTGGAGCAGAAGTATAACCTGAACGACCCGATCCACATCCAGTACCTCAACTATATCAGCGATATCGCCGTGCCCCGCGTGACCTACGGGCGGCAGCGCCCCAATTCGGCTGAGGACTTCCTGGTGGTCGTGCCGCTGCCGGCTGTGTTTGGCGAGGACGCCGCGCTGCGCTGGATCAACTTCGGCCCCACCTACAAGTCGCGCAGCCGGTCGGTCAACGACATCTTCCGCGAGAACCTGCCCATCTCTATGCAGTTGGGGGTGGCGGCGCTGGCGGTGGCGCTCTCGATCGGCCTGCCGCTGGGCATTTTCGCCGCGCTCAACCGCAACACGGCTTACGATTACCTGGGCATGGGTGTCGCCGTAGTGGGCGTGTCGGTCCCGGTGATTATCACCGCGCCGCTGCTGCAATATATTTTCGGGGTGCAGATGGGGGTGCTGCCTGTGTCGGGCTGGGGCACATTCGCCCACCTGATTATGCCCGCCTTCGCGCTGGGCTTCGTCAGCTCCGCCCTTATCGCGCGCCTCACGCGCGCCAGCCTGCTGCAGGTGCTGTTTGAGGATTATATTCGCACCGCGCGCGCCAAGGGCCTGTCAGAGCGCGCGGTGATCCTGTTCCACGCGCTCAAAAACAGCCTGATCCCGGTCGTGACGGTGTTGGGGCCGCTGTTCGCCGCGCTTATCACCGGCACTTTCGTGGTCGAAACGGTGTTCGGCATCCCCGGCATGGGGCGCTATTTCGTCACCAGCATCACCGGGCGCGACTACCCAGTGATCATGGGCACGCTGCTGCTGTACGCCAGCTTTCTGGTGACGGCCAATCTGATCGTAGACATTGCCTATGCCTGGCTTGATCCGCGCATCCGTTACGATTAACGACTTTTGTGGGGTAACTTGATTATGGCGGCTGTAGAGCAAAATCAGCAGAATGCCCCCGCGCCCGCCGGCGCGGTTGCCAGCCTCAACAGCTACGTTAAAGGCGAAAGCCTGTGGCTGGACGCCTGGAAACGGCTGCGGCGCAACCGGGCCGCGCTGTTCGGCCTGGTGGTCATCGTCTTCTGGATCATTGTGGCCATCTTTGCGCCGGTTATCGCGCCTAAGGATTACCAGACCCAGGTGCTGACAGACAACAACGCCGCGCCGCGCTGGATTATTGACCTGTTTCCGGCGATGGTCGCTAAGGATGAGGGCGGCTATGTCACGGTCAGCAGCGCTTATCCGCTGGGCGCTGACACCCTGGGCCGCGACCTGCTCAGCCGCATCATGTTCGGTGCGCGCGTGTCGCTGGCGGTGGCGTTCATCGGCCCGCTGACGGCGTTTGTCGTCGGTATGCTGGTGGGGCTGATGGCTGGCTACGCCGGCGGGCGGGTGGACAACTTCCTCATGCGCATCGTGGACCTGATGTACGCCTTCCCCACGCTGTTGTTTATCATCATGCTGATGACGTTCTTCCGCACCAGCTTCGCCAACCCGGCCCCCGGCACGCTGTCATACACCCTGGGCCAGCTCGACTCGCAAAGCGGCGGCATGCTGTTCATCTTCATCGGCATCGGCCTGACATCGTGGATGGGGCTGGCGCGCCTCACGCGCGGGCAGGTGCTGTCGGTGCGCGAGAAAGAGTATATCGAGGCGGCGCGCTCGCTGGGCACGCCCACCCGCCGCATCCTCAGCGCCCACATCCTGCCCAACATCCTGGGGCCGATCATCATCGCCGAAACGCTCGCCATCCCCACCTATATTTCGTATGAAGCCTTCCTCAGCTTCATCGGCCTGGGCGTCAACCCGCCCACGCCCAGTTGGGGCATGATGATTTCTGAAGGCTCGCGCATGATCGGCAGCTACCCGCACCAGGCGCTGTTCCCGGCGCTGGCGCTGTTCTCGGTCATGTTCGCCTTTAACTTCCTGGGCGACGGCCTGCGCGACGCACTTGACCCGCGAATGCGCGGCGTGGACTGACGCCTGTCCCAGGTTCTTACTTCCCGGAAAACCCTGCCCGCGCTGGCGCGGGGCTTTTCAGGGCGCAGCGATTGGACCAGCCCGATGCTGACAGCAGCCGAACGACAGCAGCTGATCGAACGCCTGCGCGCCCTGCCTGACCGGTTGGACGCGCTGGTCGCCGGCCTGAGCGCGGCTGATCTGCACACGCCCTATCTCAGCGGCGAGTGGACCGTCGCGCAGAACGTTCACCACCTGGCGGACGCCCACATGAACGTCTTTATCCGCCTCAAGCTGCTGCTTACTGAGGAATACCCCACGCTCAAGCCGTTCGAGCAGACGGCGTGGGCCGTCACGCCCGATGCCGTGGACCTGCCGCCTGACAGCTCGCTGCTGCTGCTGCGCGGCCTGCACCTGCGCTGGGCGGCCCTGTTCGCGGCGCTTACCGATGAGCAGTGGCAGCGGCGCGCGCGCCACCCGGAAAGCGGCGACCTCACCGCTGAGGACCTGCTGCGCAGCTACGCCGCGCACGGCGAGGCGCATCTCGACCAGATCGCCCGCACACTGGCGGCCAGGGGCTGATTTCCCGTGTTCAGCGGCGCTGCTGTGCATCGCTGGCCCGTCTACGGCCATGACTGGGCGGTTGAGCTGCTGCGCGCCAGCCTGGCGCATCAGCGCGTGCGCCACGCCTACCTCATCACCGGCCCGGAGTCGGTCGGCAAAGAGACGCTGGCCCGCGCCTTCGCGATGGCCCTCAACTGCGCCCAGGCCGACGCTGACGCCCGCCCCTGCGGCGTTTGCCGCCCCTGCCGGCTGATCGCCGCCGGCGGCCACCCGGACCTGCTCTACGCCGAACCCGACACCGAGGCCAGCGCGCTCAGGATCGAAACCATTCGCGCGGTCACGCGCGGCCTGGCCCTCAAGCCGTTTGAGGCGCGCTACCGGGTTGCCATTTTCCGCGCCTTCGAGCGCGCCCAGGGGCCAGCCCAGGACGCGCTGCTCAAAACGCTGGAGGAACCGCCGCCCTCAGCGCTGCTGCTGGTGCTGGCGCGCGGGACTGAGACGCTGCTGCCCACCATTATCAGCCGCAGCCAGGTGATCGCGCTGCGCCCGGTGTCCCCCGTTGTTATCCGCGCTGTCCTGGCCGACCAGCACGGCGCTGACCCGCAGCAGGCCGAGGCGCTGGCGCGCCTCAGCGGCGGGCGCATCGGCTGGGCGCTGCGCGCCCTGGCTGACCCCGCCGCGCTGGAACAGCGCAGCGCCGCCTTCGATATGCTGGAACAGAGCCTCACGCTCAACCGCGCCGGGCGCTTCAGGCTGGCCGAGACCCTCAGCGGCAGCAAGCCGGCGCTGGCCGCTGTGCTGGAGCTGTGGCAGTCGTTCTGGCGCGACGTGCTGCTGCTGTGCGAGGACAGCCGCCTGGGGCCGGCCAATGCCGACCGCGTCACGCAGGTGCAGCGCGTCAGCATCAGCCTGACGGCGGCGGAGGCGCTGGCCGCGCTCAAAGCCACCCGCCATGCGCTGGGCCTGCTGAACACCAACGCCAACCTGCGCCTGGCGCTTGAGGTGATGTTTCTCGATTACCCTCGCCTGCGCCGCGATTAAACCGCCGCGGCCGCGCCCGCCGGTTACGGGCGCGTTTCAACCCTGAAACGAACGGCTGTCCGTTCCTGGCCGTCAATGTCCACCTCGGTGAAGTAGGGGACAAAAACGATGTCAATAGCGTCGCGCGTCAGGTAGCCGCGCGCGATCGCCAGCGCCTTGACGGCCTGGTTGACCGCGCCCGCGCCGATGGCCTGAACCTCAGCCACCTGCTGCTCGCGGATCACGGCGGCGATTGCCCCCGCGACGGCGGTTGAACGCGACTTGGCCGACACCTTGATGATATCAGCCTTTGGCGAGTCAACATCCATACTCGTTTCTTCTGTGGGCTGAGCGGGATGTGTGGAGAAAGATGATGTATTTGTATCCATGATGTTTGGCACAGCCTAAAATTCTAGTTACAAATATAGGTGACTCTACAATTCTATTGTACTCAACTTCACTATTTTCGTCTACCGGCCAGCGCGCGGCTGGTCGGGGCGGATTGGTCGTTTACCCCACCGCGCGCGCCGCATATATCCCAACTTATCCCTGGCCGCGCGCCGCCCGCCCGGCTGTCACCGGCGGTTCTGTAACCGCCGGTAGAACTTATCCCAATGTTAAAGAATTGTTGTGATCCGCCGCATTTTTTTAAGAATGATCGTAAAAATAGGCCGGAACGCTATATGTAGGGGTGTGAGCGGCTTTCGCCGCAGATATAGGGCTTACCCGCTGGCTGACTCGCCTCGCCGGTCGCTTGCGCATATCCCAAAAAGCGTGCGCCGCTGCGAGAACTTATCCCAACCTTAAAATGTCGCGCAGCGCGAATTTTTAAGGCGCGCTGGCGTTGAGCCGGGGGCGGAATCTGGTATACTGGTGACAGAGTGCAAACAGCGCACTTGACCCGCAGCACCTCTGTGACCGACTACAAATTGCGTGTTAACCGCATGGCAGCAGCCATCCGGTCTGCCCCGTTCGCGCGGCGAGCGCGGGTGGTCTTACCTTATAGTTTTTAGGAACCGGAACCGTGAATCCACAGCAGGCCTGGACCGTCACCCTTCAGCAGCTAGAGATGCAGCTTGACCGTGCCAACTTTGAAACCTGGCTGCGCGGCACGGCGTATCTGGGCTGCGAGGCCGCGGCGGAAACCGGCGCGCCCGCTACCTTTGTCATCGGCGCGCGCAACCCCTACGCGCGCGACATGCTTGAGTTCCGGCTGAACACCATGATCCAGCGCATCCTCAACGATGTCTATGGCAGCCCGGCGGCGCTGCGCTATGAGGTGCACGCCCCGGCGGCAGCGCCCGCCGCCGCTGATGATGACATGCCGCTGATGCGCTACCTGGCGCAGCGCCGCCCGCCTGAACAGCCGGCCCCCGCGCCGCTGCACCAGCACGTCGCCCCGCCGCGCCGCCCTGACCTGCCCGACACGAAGCTCAACCCGCGCTTCACGTTCGAGCGCTTTGTGGTCGGCAGCGCCAACCGCACCACCTACGCCGCCGCGCAGGCGGTCGCGGAGAACCCCGCCGGCGCTTATAACCCGCTGCTGGTCTACGGCGGCGTGGGCCTGGGCAAGACGCACCTGCTTCAGGCCGTCGCGCATCACTGCTACGCGCGCGGCCTGGCCACGGTTTACGTGCCGGCAGAGGCGTTCGTCAACGATCTGGTGGACGCCATCCGCCAGCGCACAACGGCCATGTTCCGCGACAAATACCGCAAGGTAGATGTGCTGCTGGTGGACGACATCCAGTTTCTGGCCGGCAAGGAAAGCACCCAGGAAGAGTTCTTCCACACCTTCAACGCGCTCTACACGCACAGCAAGCAGATTATCCTGGCCTCTGACCGCCACCCGCGCGAGCTGGTCACGCTGGAGGACCGGCTGCGCTCGCGTTTCGCTGGCGGCCTGGTCATGGACATTCAGCCGCCCGAATATGAGACGCGCGTGGCCATCATCGAGTCGTGGGCGCAGGAACGCGCGGTGCGCGTGCCGCGCTCAGTCAGCGAGCTGCTGGCGGCGCGCGCCAGCGGCAATATCCGCGAGCTGGAAGGCATGTTCACGCAGCTTGTGGCGCAGGTGCAGCTCAGCGCCCAGCCGGTTACGCTGGCGCTGGCGGAAAGCGCGCTGGCGCTGTATGACCGCCCCCGCCAGCACCGCCGGCCCGTCGTTACGCTGGAGCAGATCATCAGCGCCACCGCCGCCCATCACGCGCTGGCCGCCAAGGACCTCACCGGCAAGCGCCGCGCCGCCCGTATCAACCACGCGCGGCAGGTCGCCATGTATCTCGCGCGCGAGCTGACCGATCTCTCGCTGCCGCAGATCGGCGCGGGCCTGGGCGGGCGCAGCCACACCACCATCCTGCACGGTTACAATAAAGTGGCCGACCTCATGACTGAGGACGCCCTGTTCCGCCAGGAACTGGCCGCCCTGCGCGACGGCCTTGCGCATGATGGGGGGGCAAGCCTGGGCGCTAGCCCGGCGGCGCCTGTGCCAGCAGCAGCGGAATCGCGGCCTGCACCGCGCGCGCGCGGTGGCTGATGCGGTTCTTCTCGGCGGCGGGCAGGTCGCTGAACGTCAGCTCGTAACCGTCGGGGATGAACAGCGCGTCATAGCCGAAGCCGCCGCTGCCGTTCGCTTCCGCCTGCGCGATGCGCCCGGCGCACTCGCCGCGCACCGTCTGCACCTGGCCAGTTAGCGGGTTGGCCAGCGCGATCACCGCTCGGAAGGTCGCGGTGCGCTGCGCGGTCGGCACGTTGCTGAGCGCCTCCAGCAGCAGCGCGCGGCGCTCCGCCATCAGCAGGCCAGGGCCGCCGTAGCGCGCCGGATACACACCGGGCGCGCCGCCCAGCGCGTCCACGAACAGGCCGGTGTCGTCCGCCAGCGTCAGCAGGCCGGCGGCCCGCGCATACGCATTCGCTTTGGTGATGGCGTTTCCCTCTACCGTGTCAGCTTCTTCGGCCACGTCCAGCCCGGCCAGGCCGACATCGTCCAGGCTGAGCAGGCGCGCCGGGACAGCGGCCAGCAGGTCGCGCAGCTCGCTGATTTTGCCGGCGTTAGTGGTGGCGATGAGCAGGTCCATAGCGCGTTAGCCTTTCCGCCGCCGGGCGGCCTCAATGCCGGCGCCCAGCGCGATGCCCAGCGCCAGACCAACCGCCACGCTGCCCAGCGCCGCGCCCAACGCCGCGCCCAGCCCCACACCCAGCGCGATGCCGCTGCCCTTGAAACTTTTTTTGTCGGCCATATCAAGCCCTCCACGGTGTAACACCGCTTATCCTACAGCGGCGCGGGCGCGGAAAACAGGCGTATTTTTGGGGGATAAAACGGATGGCGGGGCCGCCTTGCGCGCTGCGCCCCCGCCATGCTCTCTTTTCGTTAGCGCTGCCCGGCTCAGGCGGGCGCAGGCCGGCGCTGCGCCCGCTGGCGCTGCCACTCCGGGATCAGCAGCAGTTGGATCAGGCCGTTGAGCACCACGATCACGGTGCTGCCCTCATGGCCCAGCACGCCCAATGGCAGCGTCAGGCCCGCCGCGAACACGCTCGTCACCAGCGCCACGATCACCGCCAGCGAGAAGATGATGTTCTGCCACACCACCCGGCGCGCCTGCTTGCTCATGTCAATCGCGTAGGGGATAAGCTGGAGCTTGTCGCCCATCAGCACCACGTCCGCCGTTTCCAGCGCCACGTCGGTTCCCGCCGCGCCCATCGCGATGCCGATATCGGCTATCGCCAGGGCGGGGGCGTCGTTCACGCCGTCGCCAATCATGGCCGTCGCGCCGAACTCCGCCTGCAGCGCCTGGACAACTGTAACCTTGTCCTCCGGCATCAGCCCGGCGTGTACGCGGTTAACGCCGAGCTGGTGGCCGATAGTCTGCGCTGCCGTCGGGTTGTCGCCGGTGAGCATGGCGACGGCCACGCCGCGCGCCCGCAGCGCCGCCACCGCGTCTACCGCCTCTGGCCGCACCTGATCCGCCACCGCGATCACGCCCATCCACACGCCGTTACCGGTGTTCGCCTGCTCACAGCCGCCGCAGCCCTCACACTGGCCCTCGCGCACCACGCCGATCACGCTCTTACCTTCGCGCTCCAACTGCTCGACCTTATCATGCAGGCGCTGGGGCAGGGGGTTGCGCTCCACCAGGAAGCGCACGCTGCCCAGGCGCACCTCGCGCCCGTCCACCTGCGACACAATGCCCTTGCCTGGCACGTTCTCGAAGTCGCGCACCTCGCCAAAGGCCAGCCCGCGCGCCCGCGCCGCCTTGACGACCGCCCGGCCCAGCGGGTGCTCAGAGCGTTCCTCAACCGCCCCGGCCACCTGAAGCAGCTCGTCGTCGGCCAGCTCGCAGCACGAGAACACGTCGGTTACTTCGGGGTGGCCCACCGTCAGCGTGCCGGTTTTGTCGAAGGCCACCGCTTTGATGCCCGCGAGCTGCTCTAAATACGCGCCGCCCTTGAACAGCACGCCGCCGCGCGCCGCCGACGCGATGGCCGAGATGAACGCCGCCGGCACGCTGATAATCAGCGCGCAGGGGGAAGCCACCGTCATCAGCACCATCGCCGTGTAGAAGTGCGCGCCGAAATCGTTCACCAGCCCCAGCAGCGGCGGCACGGCGATGAACAGCAGCACCGCGCCGATGATGCCCGCCGCGTAAACCTGCTCGAATTTGTCCAGGAAGCGCTCGGTCGGGGCTTTGGCGTCCTGCGCTTCTTCGACCAGCTTAATAATGCGCGCCAGCGTGGTGTCGCTGGCCGGCTGCGTCGCCTCCACGTCCAGCAGGCCGTGGGTGTTGAGCGTGCCGGCGAACACCTTGTCGCCCTCAGCCTTGTCCACCGGCATCGATTCGCCGGTGATGGGGGCCTGGTCCACCGCTGAGCGCCCGGCGCGCACCACGCCGTCCACCGGGATGCGCTCGCCCGGCCTGATCAGCACCATCTCGCCCACGCGAATCTCGCCCACCGGCACAACCAGCTCGCGCCCGTCGCGCACCACAACCGCCTCGTTGGGGTAGAGCTTGAACAGGCTCTTGATAGCCTGGCGGCTGCGCCCGATCGCGTAGTCCTGCAGCACGTTGCTCAGCGAGAACAGGAACAGCAGCACCGCGCCTTCCTGCCACTGGCCGATAGCCGCCGCGCCCAGCGCCGCCAGCACCATCAGCATGTCCACGTCAATGCGGCGCGCGCGCAGGCTTTCGATAGCTGTTTTCGCGCCGAAGACGCCGCCCGCCGCGTAGGCGGTCGCGGCGCAGATGGCGGTTATCCAGCTTGGCAGGCCCGCGTTCTCTGCCAGCGCGCCGGCGATGATCGCCGCCAGCGTGATAACAACAAAGCGCGGCTCCAGCCAGGCCTGGGTCTGCCAGCGCGGGCGCGCTGGCGGCGCGGGCGGCTGCGCGGCGGCGCGCGGTCGGTTGTTGATTGTCGTGTCCATGAGGCACCTGTTTCCCAGTCTAACCGGCGTAAAGCCGGGGTTTCGCCTGCAACAATCTTATTTTAACACAGGTTAATTTGTAAAGCAACCGTCTGCTAATTTGCTTTTAACATTTGTTGGCCGCGTTCGCCTCTCGCCGCGTCGCGCGATTGTGGATACAATGCGCGCCATGCCAACGCCATTTACCCATCTCCACGCCGCGCAGCGCCTGCTGGCCGACGCGCTGCTGCCCGCCGCCGCGCGCGATCTGCTGGCCGCCGAGCGCGCTGCCTTCCTGCTGGGCAGCGTCGCCGCTGACGCGCGCGTGGCCTCTGGCCGGCGCGCCGACACCCACTTTTACGCCTACGACGAGCCGCTGCGCGAGCACCCCTGGCGCGCGATGCTTCAGCAGCACCCGGCGCTGTGCGCGCCCACCAGCGCGGCGCAGCGCGCGTTCGTCGCGGGCTACGTGGCGCACCTGTGCATGGACGAAATCTGGTCGCTGGACATGCTGGCCCCCTATTTCGCCCAGGGGACCTGGCTGACCGCCAGCGAGCGCTTCTTCATGCTGCACATCATCCTGATCTACATGGACGAGCGCGACTACTGCGCGCTGGCGGGTTGGCAGCGCGGCGCGCTGCTGGCCGCGCAGCCGGCGGACTGGCTGCCGTTCATGCCCGACGCGGTGCTGTGCGGCTGGCGCGACTTCATCGCGCAGCAGCTTCCGCCCGGCCGCAGCCAGACGCTGGCGGTGTTCGGCGGGCGTATCCAGCGCGCGGCGGCGGACTTCCGCGCGCTGCTCGATTCGCCGGCGGCCATGCAGGCTAACCTGTGGGACCACGTGCCGCCGTCGGCGCTGGCGGCTGTTGAAGCGCGTATGTACGCCTTCGCCCGCGAACAGATGCTGGCCTACCTGGACGGGGTATAATCGGCGGCGCAGCTTATAAAGGACAGCGCCCATGCGATTCGAAATGCTCATCAACGGGGATTGGCGCGGCGCGCGCGACGGCCAAACCTGGAACGTGATTGACCCCGCCACCGAAGAAACCGTCGCGACGGTGCCCTTTGGCGGCGCGGCTGAGGCGCAGGCGGCGGTCGCGGCGGCGCACGACGCGCTGCCCGCCTGGCGCGCCCTGACGCCCTACGCGCGCGGCGCGCTGCTGCGCCGCGTCGCTGACCTGATCCTCAGCCGCCTGGACACGCTCGCGCCGGTCATGACGCGCGAGTGCGGCAAGCCGCTGGCCGAGGCGCGCGCCGAGTGGACGACGTGCGCGGCGCTGTTCGACTGGTTCGCTGAGGAAGGCAAACGCGCTTACGGGCGCACCGTGCCCTCGCGCCACGCGCACAAGCGGCTGCTGGTGACGCACACGCCGGTTGGCGTGGTCGCGACGATCACCGCCTGGAATTTCCCGGCGTTCCTGCCGGCGCGCTACTGGTCGGCGGGGCTGGCCGCTGGCTGCACCGTCGTCGGGCGGCCCAGCGAACTCACGCCGCTGAGCGCGATGGCGCTGGCCGGCCTCATGCACGAGGCCGGGCTGCCGCCGGGCGTTATCAACCTGGTAAACGGCGACCCGGCGGCGATGGGCGCTGTGTTCCTGCGCGATCCGCTGGTGGGCAAGCTCGGCTTCACCGGCTCGCAGCGTGTGGGGCAGCTTCTCATGCGCGCCGCCGCCGACACCTTCCGCCGCCTCTCGCTGGAGCTGGGCGGCAGCGCGCCGGTGCTGGTGTTCGCCGACGCCGATGCCGAAACCGCTGCGCGCCAGGTAGTGACGGGCAAGCTGCGCAACAACGGCCAGACGTGCATCGCCCCGGCCCGCATTTACGTGCAGCGCCCGCTGTACGCCGATTTCGTGGCGGCGGCCAAAGCCGAGATCGAAAAGCAGGTGGTGGGGCCAGGGCTGGAACAGGGCGTCACGCTCGGCCCGCTGGTGAACGCCGCCGGGCGCGACAAGGTTGAGGGCTTCGTCCAGGACGCGCTGGCGCAGGGCGCGTCCGCTGTCACCGGCGGCGCACGGCCCGCGCACCAGCCGCGCGGCTACTTCTACCAGCCCACGCTGCTCACCAACGTCACCGCCGCCATGCGCGTGAGCTGCGACGAGGTGTTCGGCCCGGTGCTGCCCGTCAGCCCGTTCGACACGCTGGCGGAGGGCGTCGCGCTGGCCAACGACACGCCCTACGGCCTGGCCGGATACGTTGTCACCAACGACCTGAAAACGGCCACGCTGGCCTATGAGGGCCTGCGCTTTGGCGTGATCGGCGTCAACGATCTCGTGCCGTCCACGCCTGAAGCGCCCTTCGGCGGCCTGAATCAAAGCGGTGTGGGCCGCGAGATGGGTCAGGAAGGGCTGCACGAATACCTGGAGACCAAGTTCATCTCGTTCGCGCTGTGAGAAAAGACCTCACCCCCCAGCCCCCGCTGACCTCACCCCCCGGCCCCCTCCCGGCACGACCTCACCCCCCGACCCCCTCTCCATGGGGAGAGGGGGAGAGGGCGCGCGGCTGCAAGTCCCCTCTCCATAGGAGAGGGGATTTAGGGGTGAGGTTTCTGTGGGGATTTAGGGGTGAGGTTCCCCCCCGGCCCCCCGCTGACCTCACCCCCCGGCCCCCTCTCCATGGGGAGAGGGGGAGAGGGCGCGCGGCCGCAAGTCCCCTCTCCTATGGAGAGGGGATTTAGGGGTGAGGTTTCTGTGGGGATTTAGGGGTGAGGTTTCTGTGGGGATTTAGGGGTGAGGTTTCTGTGGGGATTTAGGGGTGAGGTTTCTGTGGGGACTTAGGGGTGAGGTCTCTGCGGATGCTTAGGTTTGAGGTTGCGCCGGTGCGGTTTCCCTGGCTCCATGCGCGAATCAAAACGCCCGCGCGGGCCGGCGGGCGTTGTGCTGTCGTGAGCGCGGCCAGCCGCTTAGCTGACCTTCTTCTGCGGCGCGGCCTCGGCTTTGCTGTCGCTGGCGCTCGCCGTTTTGCTGGCGCTGGCGGCGTCCTTGCCGTTGGCGCTGGGTTCAGCTTTAGCCTCTGCCTTGTCTTTGTCCGGCGCGTCGCTGTGCGGCTTGCTGCCGCCGTTCAGGCTGGTTTTGGAAGCGTTCTTGCTGTCGTTGACGTAGAAGCCCGAACCCTTAAAGATGATGCCAGGGACCTGCACGACGCGCACTACTTTCTGCCCGGTGTCAGGGTCTACGGTGAGGGGGTCGTCCAGGAAGCGCTGGCGCACTTCAAACGTACTGCCATCTTCGCGCCGGTAGGTGTAGACAGGCATTAGTTACTGCTCCCGCCAGATGATTTTGTGACGTGTTGTCATGACCGTTACTATGATACCCCACAATCCCGCGCCGCGTCTATAGGCCGCCGGCGATTCTGATAATGTTTTTATCTCCTGGCGCTGCCGGGCGCTGGCCCCCTTCAGGGCTTGCCAGGCGCCGCTTGGTCGTCGCGTTTCACAAAGCGCGTCAGGAAACTGGGCTGGCCGCGCCGCAGGCGGAACCACTGGTCGAGCGTGATCGCCAGGATGATGATCACGCCCTGCGCCGACGGCAGCCAGTAGGCTTCGACGCCGATCAGGTTGAGGCCGGTGCGCAGCACACCCATAATCACCGCGCCGATCAGCGTGCCCAGGATGCTGCCCTCGCCGCCGGTGAGGCTGGTCCCGCCGACCACCACCGCGGCGATCACGTCCAGCTCGTAGCCCTGCGCCGCTGTTGGCGCGGCCACGCCCAGGCGCGCCGTCAGCAGCACGCCGCCCGCGCCCGCCGCCAGCCCGCTGATCGTGTAGATCAGCAGCTTGCTGCGCGTGACGCTGATGCCGGACAGCCGCGCCGCCTGCTCGTTGCCGCCCACTGAGAAAATGTGATAGCCCCAGCGCGTGCGCGTCAGGAACAGCCAGGCGATGACGCCGAACACGATCATGATGATCGTGGGCAGCGGCAGGTTAAAACTGCCGACAGGGACGTTGTGCCGCCCGATTATCATGAAATCCGCCGGCAGACGCTGCACCGGCCACCCCTGCGACCAGCCATAGCAGATGCCGCGCGCGATTTGCAGCATGCCCAGCGTGGCGATAAACGGTGGCAGCCGCGCGAACGTGATCAGCGCGCCGTTGACCAGCCCGCACAGCCCGCCCACCGCCAGCCCGACCACGACCGCCAGCGCGATCAGGCCCAGGTTGTTGGGGTCAGCGAACGGCGTGTTGTCAGCCGACAGCAGCATGCCCGTCGCCAGGCCCGCCAGCGCCATCACCGAGCCAACGGACAGGTCAATGCCGCCGGAGATAATGACGAACGTCATGCCAAAGGCCGCGATCGCCGTCCACGAGAAGTTAAGCAGGATGTTGCTCAGGTTGATGGGCGTGAAGAAGCGGTCGGTTGACAGGCTGAAAAAGCCTATCATCGCCAGCAGCACCAGGAAAATGCCGATTTCCTGCGCGCGCAGCAGGTGGCGCAGGTTAAAGCGCGCCGGTTGCCCGGTGACAACAGTATTGGGCGGTGTCGTGATTCCACTCATGCGCGTGCTCCCTCTGCGGCGTGCCCCGTGGCCAGCGCCATGATGCGTTCCTGGGTCGCCTCGTCTCGGTCAAGAATACCGGTCATGCGCCCCTCGCACATGACCAGAATACGGTCGCTCATCGCCAGAATTTCAGGCATCTCTGACGAAATCATGATAATGCCCATCCCTGCGCGGGCGAGCTGGCTCATCAGCGCGTAAATCTCGCTTTTGGCCCCCACATCAATGCCGCGCGTCGGTTCGTCGAGGATCAGCACCTTCGGGTGCGACATCAGCCACTTGGCCAGCACAACCTTCTGCTGGTTGCCGCCCGACAGGTACATCACCTTCTGCTGTAGGCTCGGCGTGCGGATATTAAGGCGCTCCACATAGTCCTGCGCTTCCTGCGCCATCTGCCCCTGGTTCAGCCAGCCCGTGCGCGCCGACATGCGCTGTAAGTTGGGCAGCACGGTGTTCTTGAGCACACTCAGCACCAGCACCAGCCCGTGATTGCCCCGGTCCTCCGGGACCAGGCTGATGCCCGCCGCGATGGCGTCCTCCGGCGCGCGCAGCGTAACCTGCTGGCCGTCAACCCACACCGCGCCGCTGTCCAGCCGGTCCGCGCCGAACAGCAGGCGCGCCGTCTCGGTGCGGCCCGCGCCCACCAGCCCCGAAAAACCCAGAATCTCGCCGCGCCGCAGCTCGAACGACACGTCCTCGACCACGCCCGCGCGCGTGAGGTGTTCAGCGCGCAGCACCACATCGGCGATCTGCGCCGTCTCTTTCTGGTACATCTGGTCCAGCGTGCGGCCTACCATCATGCCGATGATGTGCTCCACGCTCGTCTCGGCAATCGGAACCGAGCCGACCAGCCGGCCATCGCGCAGCACGACCACGCGGTCAGCGATCGCCAGCACCTCGTTAAGGCGGTGGGTGATAAAGATAACCGCGCGGCCCTGCGCTTTCAGGTCGCGGATAATCTCAAACAGATTTTCAGTTTCATCGCCGCCCAGCGCGGAGGTCGGTTCATCCATAATAATTATGCGCGCGTCCACCGACAGCGCCTTGGCGATCTCAACAAGCTGGCGCTCGGCCACCGCCAGGTCGCGCACCAGCGTGCGCGGCGTGGCGCGCGCTTTCACCACTTCAAGCAGGCGGGCGGCGTCCGCTTCCATCTGGTTGCGGTCCACCCAGCGGACAGTCTGGCCCAGACCGCCGCGCAGCGGCTCGCGCCCGATAAAGATGTTGGCCGCCACTGTCTGCTTGAGGTTGAGGTTAAATTCCTGGTAAATAATGGAAATGCCCTGGTTCTGGGCGTCCTGTGGGTCAGTAAAGCTGGTTTCCTGGCCGTTGAGGACGATGTGCCCGCTGTCTTTCTGGTAGGCCCCGGCCAGGATTTTCATCAGGGTGGATTTGCCCGCGCCATTTTCGCCCAGCAGCGCCACAACCTCGCCCGGATACACCTCAAAGTCCACATTATCAAGCGCGCGGACACCGGGGAAGCTTTTGGAAATGCCCAGCATCTGCAGTACTGGTTCGTTTTCCACTCGTCACCTCGGTAACAGATATGATCTGCGCTGGTGGGTGTTTGCCCACCAGCGCAGCGTCAACGTCAGATACAGAAGCAGATCAGCCGGATGCTATTCGGGGAAGGCCGGCGGCAGCGGTTGGGTGAAGTCCTGCGTCTCCCACGCCAGGGCCATCGCCTCGACATTGTTGATCGTCACGATGTCCATGCCGCTGTTGGTGAAGTCCTCGAACGGCGTGCCGTACAGCACGTGGTCGTACATCATGTAGACCGTGTCATAGCCCCAGCCCCAGTATTTCTGGCCGACTAAGCCGTGCAGCAGCCCGTCCTGCAGCCACTCAAGCTGGACCGGCAGCGTGTCGAAAGCGACCGCTTTCAGGTCGTTCTCACGCACAGCCTGCTCGAACAGCGGCATCGCGCCCTGGCCAGCGAAGATCGGCCACAGGCCAACGAAGAACCAGCCGTCCAGGTCCGGGTACGCCTGCATGGTCTCTTCGACCACCTGCACGCCCAGGTTGATGTCGTCGTTGCAGGCGACCGTCGTCACAATCTCGATGCCGGGGTAGGCGGCCACATAGTCCTTGAAACCGCGGATGCGCTCTTCCAGGTTGGGCGCGCCGGGCACGCCGGTCAGCAGCGCCACCTGGCCTTCTTCGCCCATCGCCCGCACCAGCAGCTCGCCGGCGGCCTTGCCGCCCTCGTAGTTGCTGACGCCCAGGTAGGTCACACGCTGCGAGTCAGGCGCGTCCGAGTCCCAGGTCATGACCGGGACGCCGGCGGCGATCGCGGCGTTGATCGGTTCAACACAGCCGGCGTCGCTGTTGCACGACACGCCGATCGCGTCCACGCCCTGCGCCACCGCGTCAGCGATCACGCGCGCCTGCTCCGCCATATCCGACGACACCGAGCCGAGGTACAGACACTCGACCTCAAACGGCCCCTGCGCGGTCAGCTCGCCGGCGGCCACTTCGCAGCCGGTCTTGCCCAGCTCGAACACGGGGTTGTTGAGCGCCTTCGGGATCCAGGCGATCGTGAATTTGCCATCTTCCGGCGGCCAGGCCGGCGGCAGCGGCTGCGTGAAGTCGCTGTTGGCCCACGCGCTCGCCATCGCGTCCACGTTGTTGACCGTCACGATGTCCATGCCGCTGTTGGTGAAGTCATCGAACTGCGCGCCGTTGACGATGTGGTCGTAAATCATGTTGACCGTGTCATAGCCCCAGCCCCAGTACTTCTGGCCGACTAAGCCGTGCAGCAGCCCCTGCTGGAGCCACTCCAGCTCGACCGGCAGCGTGTCGAAGGCGACGTTGATCATGCCGTTGTCGGCGGTCGCCTGCTCGAACAGCGGCATCGCGCCCTGGCCGGCGAAGATCGGCCACAGGCCAACGAAGAACCAGCCGTTGAGGTCCGGGTACGCCTGCATGGTCTCTTCGACCACCTGCACGCTCAGGTTGATGTCGTCGTTGCCGGCGACCGTCGTCACGATTTCAATGCCGGGGAAGTTGGCCACCACGTCCTTGAAGCCCTGGATACGCTGTTCCAGGTTGGGCGCGCCGGGCACGCCGGTCAGCAGCGCCACCCGCCCGCTCTGGCCCATCTGGCGGATGAGCAGGTCAGCGGCGGCCTTGCCGCCCAGGTAGTTGCTGACGCCCAGGTAGGTGAAGCGGTCCGATTCAGGCGAGTCCGAGTCCCAGGTCATGACCGGGACGCCGGCGGCAACCGCGCTGTTGATCGGCTCGACACAGCCGGCGTCGCTGTTGCACGACACGCCGATCGCGTCCACGCCCTGTGCCACCGCGTCAGCGATCACGCGCGCCTGCTCCGCCATATCCGACGACACCGAGCCGATATACAGACATTCGACGGTGTACGGCCCCTGCTCGGTCAGCCGCTGCGCGGCAGCGAAGCAGCCGTCGCGGCCCAGCTCGAACACGGGGTTGTTAAGCGCCTTCGGAATCCAGGCGATAGTCAGCGTGCCGTCTTCCAGGCCCGCCGGGACGTCCTGGGCCGCAGCCGGCACCAGCGCCAGTGAGAGCAGCATGGCTGCCAGGAACAGAACTGAAAACCTTTTCATCTTTGCCTGCCTCTCCAATCATTATTTGACTAGCCAGGCGCTCTGCGCGCCTCAAACGATTACACTACCGCAAGTTGCCAAGGCCGGACAGTGTAAAACATCATCAATTTGTCTGATGAATAATAGTTGACAGGGCAGCCGCGCCCCGGCTGCCCGCCGCGCCCGTCCGCGCCGGTCAGCGCGCACCTTGCGGGATCGCCATCGCGTCCATAATGGGGCGCAGGCGCAGCCACCACTGCTGGCGCGGGCGCTGTAGTTTCTCGTCCACCAGCGTGGGGAAATCCTCCAGCCCGGTGAAGCGCACCCGGCCCTGCAACAGCCCGATGCACGACACCGGCGGCGGGTCGTCGTGGGCGTGTTCCCTGAGGAAATCAATGCAGCGGGCCGCCATCCGCGTCGCCTGGATGCGGTCAAATGGCGTCGGGTCGCCGCCCTGCTGCACATGGCCCAGGATCGTCTGGCGCACGTCGAACAGGTCGCCGCCCTCTTTTTCAAACAACGCGCTGATGAACTCGGTGCTGTAAAACGAGTCGGCCCGTTCGTTGCGGATAATCAGGCCCAGGCGCTTGCCCTGGTTGAAGCCTTCGACCAGGTTGGCCAGGTCCCGCTGCAAGTCCGCCAGCGAGATGCCTTCCTCGTGCAGGTAGACGCGCTCCGCGCCGGTCGCCAGGGCGCTCGTCAGCGCCAGGTAGCCGCAGTAGCGGCCCATGACCTCCACCACAAAGCAGCGGCGCGACGCCACCGCCGACTGCTTGATCTTGTCCACGTTCTCGACAATGTTGTTCAGCGCCGTGTCGCAGCCGATGCTGTATTCCGAGCCGGGCAGGTTGTTGTTGATCGAAGCTGGCAGGCACACGATCGGGATGTTGAACTCGCGGAAGGCCTGCCGCTGCATGTGCATCGTATAAGCGGACTCGTAGCCAACCCAGCCGCCGATCATCAGCAGCGCCTGGATGTTGTGGGCTTCAAGCTGGCGCGCGACCTCCAGAAAGCTGTTTTCCTCCAGTGTCAGGCGGCTCGTGCCCAGTTCAGCGCCGCCGTGCGACGCCCAACTGCTGACGCTCATCCAGTCCATTTCGCTGATTTCGCCGTCCAGCAGGCCCTCGAAGCCGTTGTGAATCGCCAGCATCGTCAGCCCCTGGTCCAGCCCCAGGCGGACGGCGGCGCGGACGGCGGTGTTCATGCCGGCGGCCGGGCCGCCGCAGTGGATGAGGCCCACGCGCAGCGACGGCTGGCCCGCGCCCTTTGCGTGCGGCGCGGCGCGCAGCAGCGTCTTGAGGATGCTGTACGATTCCTGAAAGCTGCCGCCGCGCAGGGCCATCGCCTGCTCGTAATCGCGCGCGGCGATCACCTCAGCCATGCGCTGCGTCTCTTCCACCGCCGGCGCCAGCGGCGAGTGAATCACGCTGTTCTCGCGGATGCCGATGAGCTTCGATTCCGCGTTGGGCGGCGCGGACAGAATCTCATCAACGGCGGCGCTGCCGACGAGCGTGCCCAGGTTGCGGTCGAAGGCGCTGGGCGCGCCGCCGCGCTGCATGTGGCCCAGCACAGTGATGCGCGTGTCCTCGCCCAGGCGCTCTTCGATCACCTGCCTGACGTAGGCGCTGGTGATCGGCTGGCCGTGCTTGTCCTGCGCGCCCTCAGCCACGATCACCATGCTGTGACGGCGGCCCATCTGCCGCCCGGCGCGCAGCGTGGCGCACATTTCGCTTTCCCAGTCGTCGGCTTCGGGCGGGCTTTCGGGAATAAACACCCAGTTGGCGCTGCCCGCCAGCGACGCCATCAGCGCCAGATAGCCGCAGTGGCGGCCCATGACCTCGACCACAAACGCGCGCTGGTGGCTGGCGGCGGTGCTGGCGATCGCGTCTATCGCCTCGGTGATGCGGTGCAGCGCCGTGTCCGCGCCGATCGTCATGTCAGTGCCGAACATGTCGTTGTCAATCGAGCCGACCAGCCCGACCAGCGTCAGGTACGGGTGGCGCTGGGTCACGCCGGGGCTGACCGCGCGCTGCTCCACCAGCTCTCGCAGCAGCTCCGGCCACTCGCGGCGGAAGATGTCCGCCCCTGTCAGGCTGCCGTCGCCGCCGATCACCACCAGGCTGTCGATGCCAAGCTGGAGCAGGTTGCGGGCCGCCTTGCGCCGCCCCTCGCGCGTGCGGAACTCAGCGCAGCGCGCTGTGCCGATGGTCGTCCCGCCCTGCTGCAAAATGCCGCCGACGGAATTCCAGCTCATCTTGCGGATGCGCTCGCCGCCGTCCACCATCCCCTGATAACCTTCGTAAATGGCGTACACGTCCACGCCGCGGCTGATCGCCGTGCGCACCACCGCGCGCACCGCCGCGTTCATGCCGGGCGCGTCGCCGCCGCTGGTCAGCACGCCGATAGTCTTTTTGCTGGTTGTTGAGGACATAGCACGATCACCTTGTTGTTGGGCGTAACAGCTTTCAGCCGTCAGCCGGAACATGCGCGTTGCTGTTCGCGCACGTGCGCCGGGCAGAGATGTCTGGAGGGATCAAAGCAGCAGGGATACTTTACAGAGAATCAGGCCGGGACGCAATACAGACTGAGCGCCTCGGCGCGCCGTTCGTCAGGCGCAGGCGGCGGTGAAGCGCGCCCAGTCCAGCGCCAGCAGGTGGTCGTCGGCGGCCAGGCGCAGCACGCCGTCTGCGCCCAGGCTGGCCCACAGCGGCGCGCCCCCGCCGCCGTAGATGCGCGTCTGCCCGCACACGCTGCCGTCAGCGGCGCGCACCGCTGCGATATCGCCGCCGCCGGTCGTGATCAGCAGCAGCCCGCCGTAGTCCGCCAGGGCCGCCGCACCGCTGACGCCCGGCAGCGCCGTCTGCCACTGGGCTGCCGCGTCCCGACCGTAGGCGCGCAGGGCCGCCCCATCGAACAGAAACAGGTTCGTCCCGGCGGCCAGCGCCGCGCTGCGCGCGCCGCCCGGCGGCGCGCTGACCGGGTGCGGCGTCCAGCGCCCGCTGGTGTCCAGCGTCCACAGCCCGCCCACCGTGTAGACCAGCAGCGCGCCATCCGGCGCGGCGGCCAGGCTGCCCGGCTCGCGCAGACGCGCGAAATCGAGCGCGGCCCCGGCGTGGTCCAGCGTCAGCATGGCGCCGTCCGCGGCGATCAGCGCCAGCAGGCGGCTGCCAGCGCCCGCCCGCAGCGGCGGCGTGAGGTTGTCGGCGGCGGCCTGCCACAGCGGCGCGCGCAGGTCAGGGCCGAAGGCGGCCAGCCCGCCGTCCGCGGTGGGGAACACGGTCAGGCTGGCGCTGTTCACCAGCGGCGGCCCGGCCAGCGGCACGCCGGTGTCCCAGCGTTCCGCCAGCGAACCGTCCAGGTTAAGCTGCTGCGCCCCGCCGTCGGCGTAGGCCAGCAGCGGCAGGCCGCCCCGCGCCAGCACCGCCGCCAGCGGGCGCTCCGGGCTGAAGCGCCACAGCGCGCGCCCGTCCGGCGTGACGCGCACCACGCGCCCGCCGCTGGCGTACACCAGGCTGTGATCGTCCAGCTCCGCCGGGGGCAGGTCGAGGCCGTTCGCCAGCTCGACACGCCACAGCGCATACGGCTGCGCCCACGCCTGCCAGTTGCGGATCAGCCGGGCTGGCTGGCGAAAGCCCGCCGCCAGCGGGTTTTCCCAGGTGTAGCCGGGGCCGGGCGTGTCCGGGCCGCTGGCGCGCACCTCAAAGTGCAGGTGCGGCGCGGGGCGCGCGTCGCCCACCGCGCCGATCACGTCGCCCTGGCGCACGCAGGTATGGGCGGCGGGGAAGCGGTAGGTGTCGCTCTCCAGCATGTGGCCGTATTGAGTATAGACGACGCTGCCGTCGGGGAAGGTGTGCTGGATGATAACCACGCCGCCGTCGCGGCCCCAGCCGGTGGGCGCGCTGTAGGTGACGCGCCCGCTGGCGGCGGCGCGCACCGGCAGGCCGACGCCGTAGTTTTCGTCGCGCGGCGGGACCCAATCCTCGCCGGTATGGTAGCGCCCCTGGTGGCGCGGGTTGGGCGCGGCGAAATCCTGCGCCAGCCGGAAAACAGCCGTGTCCACCGGGTAGACGAGCGATTCAGCGGCGCCGCACTCGTCCTGGCCGCGCGCCGGGGCGGCCAGCAGCGCCAGCGCCAGCAGCAGGCCCCCACTGAGCAGCGCGCGCATCACACCATGCTCGCGCCGCCGTCCACGTGGATGGCCTGGCCGGTGATAAAACGGGCGGCGTCGGAGCACAAAAACAGCAGCGCGTCCGCCACTTCATCCGGCGTGCCCCAGCGGCCCAGCGCATTGGTCGGCGGCGGCCCGGCAGCCTGTTCGTCTGTTTCGGCGACGCTGCCGGGGCACAGCGCGTTAACCCGGATGCCGGCGGCGGCCAGTTCCTGCGCCGCCTGGCGCGTCAGGCCGATCATCCCCGCTTTGGTGGCGACATAGCCCACGCCGCTAGGCAGCGGCAGCGGGTGGCCGGCGGTCGAGGCGATGTTGACGATCACGCCGCCGCCGTCATCGGCCATGACGCGCCCGACAAGCTGCGTGCAGAAAAACGCGCCCGTCAGGTTGACATCCACAATACGCCGCCAGTCCCACTCGTCCAGTTTGGCCAGCGCCACCGGGCTGAACACGCCCGCCGCGTTGATCAGAATATCCACCCGGCCAAAGGCGTCGCGTGCCGCCTCGATCATCGAGCCGACCTGGAAGCGGTTCGAGACATCGGCCTGCCAGCCCAGCGCCCGCCCGCCCGCGCTGATGATTTCCTGCGCGGTGCGTTCGGCGCGGTCTGGGTTGAGGTCGTTGGTGACGACCGCCGCGCCCGCCCGCGCCAGCGCCAGCGCCGCCGCGCGGCCCATATCCGCGCCCGCGCCCGTGACCAGCGCCGTCCGCCCGCTGAGGTCTACCGTGAAACGGAACACAGTTTTTGCAGCCAGCGCTGAAGCGCCTGTTCGGCCAGCGGGTGAAACGTCTGCAGGTCGCCTTTGCCCAGCAGCAGGCGGCGGTCCACGCCGGGTACGACGTGGTATTCGGCCCCGTGCCGGTAGGCGCGGTTGTGTGCCTCGCTGGCGGCGCGGCCAAACCGTTCCCACGTGTTCCAGTCGTGCTCGGCCATGACGATGCACACCGGCGCTTCCAGCGCCAGGATCGCCGTTTCATCCAGCATGTTCGACACCAGCGCCGCGCCGTAAGGCCGCTGCACGCGGGCGAACAGGCCGTAAGCCGCCCCCAGCAGGCCCGTCCCGGCGCACTGCGCCAGGATAACGGCGCGGTGGCGGTTGATACGCGGCTGCCCCAGCGCGGTCTCGTAGGCGTCTACAGCGTCCTGTGAGGTCGAGCCGTACCCGCCGGCGCCGCTGCGCCCGGTCCCGCGCTTGTCCCAGCGGAAAACGGCACAGCCGCCGGCCAGCGCCAGCCGGGCATAGTGCCAGTAGCGTTCGCGGCTTTCGGGGCCGGCGTGGTGCAGCACGAACACCAGCGGGTACCCATCCTGCGGCGGGGGCGCGGCCGGGTAGTCAAGCTGGCCGGACAGCATGACGTGGTCGCCGGCAAAGGTGATGTCAACGGTGTTAAAGGCAAGCGGCGCGCTGCTGCTTACAGGCTGCCTGGCAGTTGTGGCCATCAAGAGCGTCTCCCTGAGCTTCAAATGGCAAACGGTAAGGGCGCGGGTTGTGTTTTAAAAATAATGGCACTTTTAACAAAGTTAAACTGGCAGGGCCGCCGGCCTGCGGTGCGCGGTCAACCGGGATACCGCTGGTCTGTTTGTATTATTACACTTTTCCCGCCGCAGCACCAATAATGTTTTGCGCGAAACGCACAAACCGGCCAGCCGTAAAACCTACCGCCCCCGGCGCGTCTAACAGGCAGCGCACACACAAGGACCATTTTATGCCCGCTGACCTGAATCTTGACGACCGCGCCATGCGCGCCGCGCTCCAGCGCGCCCGCGTGATCGCGGTGGTAGGCCATTCCGCCAGCCCCGCCCGCACCAGCTACCGCATCGCCCAGTTCCTGCGCCAGGTTGGCTATATCGTCTACCCGGTGAACCCGACAGTCGCCGTTATCGACGGCGAGCCGAGCTACCCGGCGCTGGCTGACGTGCCCGCGCCGATTGACATCGTGAACGTGTTCCGCCGCAGCGAATATCTGCCGGGCGTGGTGGATGACGCTGTCGCCGTCAAAGCGGGGACCGTGTGGGCGCAGTTGGGCGTGTTTGACCACGCCGCCGGCGAGAAAGCGCTGCGCGCTGGCCTTAACGTGGCTATGAATGTCTGCATCAAGGTCGAATACCTGCGCTTGCTGGGCTAACCTGTCGCAATCCTTTGCTTTTGCCAACAGCAGTCTTGCCGTATGATTAAACAAGATACAGCGCATCTGCGGCTGGCAGCGAGCCGGGAGTCCATCTGATGTCCGAACAGGAACGTGTCGCACGGTTTGAAGCGGCTGTCAACAGGCATATCAAGCTGCTGTCCGCGCCTGACGCGGCCACCCGCCGCCAGGCGGCCGCCTGGCTGGGCGAGGCCGGCGACCCGAAGGCCATCACCCGCCTCAAACAGGTTTACGAGGACGACGAAGACGCCGGCGTGCGCGCCGCCGCCGGTTACGCGCTGAGCATGTTCCGCGCCCTGGAGCAGGCCCTGGCCGACGACAAGCGCCAGGCAAAGGCGCTGAAGCTGTTTGAGGATATCGTTTACAAGGATAAGCTGGGCCGCCGCACGCGCATCCCGCGCGGCTGCCTGGGGCAGTTGGCCGTCGCGCTGGTCACGTCGCTGGTTGTTCTGCTGGCGTTTAATTTCGTCGTCTGGCCCCTGCTGGACCCCGCCGCCGCGCCGTCAGCCGCGCCCCTGACGCCCGCGCCCGCCGCGCCGGATGAAGCCCAGCCGACCGCCATCCCGCCCACCGCCGCGCCCACGGCTGACCCGACGGTGGCGCAGCACCTCAACGCGCTTTACGCCATCGTGGACGACGTGCGCGCCCCGCGCGGCGCGGCCAGCGTGCTGACGCAGTACTGGAACGACGTGCGCAGCGGCGGCGCCACCGGCGGCTGCACCCAGCCGCTGCCCGCCATCCCCGCCGACTACGAGCTGCCGCCTGAAATACAGGCCGCCTCGCCTGATCTCGCGCTGGCTGCCGGCCTGGTCAACACCGGGCTGGAGCTGCTGCGCCGGGGCTGGACTCAGTTCCAGGCTGCCTGCGCCGCCAGCCCCGCCGCCAGCCTCAACGACGGGCTGAAAACCGTGGGCGACGTCACCACGGCTTTTTCCAGTGCCAGCGAGCAGCTCAACAAACTGCGCGGCAGATAGGCGCAGGCTGCTGCGCCGCGCCGCGACCGCGCTATAATCGGCCCGGTTTGGCGCAGCCCTGGGGGGAACCGGGTCAGAATGGAATCTCTGGCGGATATTTCACCGATTAGACTGGCGCTGCTGGCGACGCTGTTCACCTGGGGGGTGACCATGCTGGGCGCGGCCAGCGTTTTCCTGATGCGCAGCCTCAACCAGAAGCTGCTCGACTGGCTGCTGGGGTTCGCTGGCGGCGTGATGGTCGCGGCCAGCTTCTGGTCGCTGCTGGCCCCGGCCATCGAGCTGTCGGCGGCCCAGGGCGTTCCCCCCTGGCTGCCGCCGGTGATCGGCTTCCTGCTGGGCGGCGGCTTTCTGCATCTGCTCGACAAAACCCTGCCGCACCTGCACATCGGCGCGCGGACCGACGAAGCCGAAGGGCCGCCGTCCAGCCTGCATCGCAGCGTCCTGCTGGTGATCGCCATCACGCTTCACAACATCCCGGAAGGGCTGGCGGTGGGCGTGGCCATCGGCGCGGCCTCGCTTACCGGCGACCCGGCGGCCTATGGCCCGGCGCTGGCGCTGGCGCTCGGCATCGGCCTGCAGAACTTCCCGGAGGGGATCGCCGTCGCTATGCCGCTGCGCCGCGAGGGCATGAGCCGCCGCCGGGCGTTCTTTTACGGCCAGGCCTCCGCGCTGGTGGAGCCAGCGGCGGGCGTGCTGGGCGCGGCGGCGGTGCTGGCCGCGCAGCCGATCCTGCCCTACGCGCTGGCTTTCGCCGCCGGCGCGATGATCTTTGTGGTGGTTGAAGAAGTTATCCCGGAGGCGCAGCGCTTCGGCAACGCCGACCTCACCACGTTCGGCGTGATGCTGGGCTTCGCCGTCATGATGGTGCTGGATGTGGCGCTGGGGTAGCAGGGGCGGCCCACTGTGGGCCGCCCCCGCCGGCTGGTTGGGGCGTCAGCTAACCTGCGCCCACAGCCCAATCTCAAGCTGCGGAATCTGCGTCACGGCGTAAACGGTGTCGCCCGGCCCTTTAATGTAAGTGGTGAACGACCGGCGGCTGGCCGCCTGCCGCGCGGAGTCGAAGCCGGTTTCCGGGGCCAGCGCCCAGCCCAGCGGGCTGTCCGGCCCGCCCAGCGCCTCCCACACCACGCCGAAGCCGCGCTCTGGCGCGAAGCGCCCGGCCGGGGCCGTGAACGGCGGCGCGGCCATCCCCTCAACGAACGTGTCCGGGTGCACCGTGAGCCGGTGGTCGGCGTTCGTCAGCACCCAGATTTCCTGCGTGTCGAAGAACCACATCATGACGCCGCCCTCGAACGGCTGCCAGGCGGCGAACACCGCCGCCGGCGGGTCCTGCGGACAGGCGGTGAAGCCGTTGGTCGGCCCCAGCGGCGGCTGCGAACAGGTGATTGTCAGCACGATGTCCTGCGTGACCGTCTCAGCGCCGCCCGTTACCTCCAGGCGGAAGCGCGCCGGCCCGGCGTACTGAAAACCGCCGATCGGCTCGGTGGTGTGCGCCAGCGGGACCGGCGCTGTGCCCAGCGGGCGGTCGCAGGGCAGGCCGGCGTCGCCGGGGCAGGCGTAGAAATAGGCCTGTTCGCCCTGCGTTTCCCAGGTGAACGTCACCGCCGCCTGGTTCTGCACCCGCTGCTGGCTGGCGGCGAACCGGGCGATCTGCACCGAATCGGTGGTAACGACAGCCGCGCTGTCCGCCGGCGGCGCGACGGGAACCCACACCACCGCGCCCACTGGCAGCGCCGCCGGGTCGTCAACGCAGTTGAGCGCGGCGAGCTGCGACACGCTCACGTTAGGGATGCCGCGCAGCAGGTCCGCCAGCGTTTCGCCAGGGCGGACAATATGCGGCTCGAAACCGTCGAGGGTTGGCCCGGTGCAGACGGCCAGGCGCGCGTCCTCCGGGATCACGGTGGCGGTGGGGACAATTACGGCGGGCGTGACGCGCGCCGCGTCGGTGGTCGGGGTCGGCGTCGCGTCTGTCTGGGCCACAACAGCCGCGCCAACGGCCAGCAGCAGCCCGGCCAGCAGGGCCAGGGCAGTACGATAACGCATGAAAGCACCTCCTTACACACGTCGCAGGACAGGCCATGCTATCACAGGCCGGGCGCGGCGGCTATGGGCCGCGTGTCCTGGCTGGCCTGCCCGGCGGCGCGGCGTTACAGCGCGGCCAGCAGCCGGCGGCGGAAATCGGCGTGGCCTTTGTCCGCGATCTCGACGCTGCGCGCGCCGTGAAACGCCAGGAAATCGCGCAGGGCGGCGGCGGTGTCTGCCGCCAGCTCGTCATCCGGCGCGACGCCTGGCTCAAGGTGCAGCGCTTTGATGTGCAGCACGCCGCGCCGGCGGTCGAGCTTCGGGTCCAGGCGGCCCACCAGCCGGTCGCGGTGCAGAATCGGCAGGCAGAAATAGCCCCAGATGCGATCTGGCTCGCGCTTATAGCACTCCAGCACCTGGCGAAAGCCCCACAACTGTTCATCGCGCCTGCCGGCCCACAGCAGGTTATCGAACGGGCTGAGGAAGGTAGTGCGCGCCGGCGTCAGCGCCCCACTGCGCGCCTGCTCCAGCAGGCCCAGGTTGTCGCGGTGGACGACCATCGGCGCGACCGCGCCGCCGGTGGTCTCCACGTCCACTGGCACAAAGACGCCTTCGCGCAGCAGCGCTTCGATGTGCGGGCGCGCCGTCCCCTGGAGCAGATAGGCGTAATATGCCGTCTGGGTTGGTTCGCAGATGCCCAGCGCCAGCAGCGCCTGCTCCAGGCGGAAGCGGTGCGCTTCGTCGGCCAGCGGCTCGGCGCTGTCTACCCACGCCGGCAGCACGCGCGCGCGCACGTCGTAGAACCGCTGGAAGTTCACGCGGCCCGCGATCATGATCTCGCCGATGTTGTAGAGATGCTCCAGCGCCGCCTTCGCCGGCTTCCAGTCCCACCAGGCTTCACGGCGCGGGCCGTCGTACTCGAAATCGTGGGCGCGCAGCGGCCCCTCCGCCGCCAGCCGCTCGCGCACATGGGCCAGCAGCTCGCGCGTGACTTCGCGCTCGATCCACTGCCGCCATCTTGAATTGGGCTGCTCGCGGTAGGCGCGCATCTGCGGCAGGCTGTAGCGGTAGTGCGCCAGCGGGATCAGCGAGGCCGCTTTCTTCCAGTATTCAAACAGTCGGCGGTCGGCGGGGTCGGCGGCCAGCGCGTCCAGGTCCGCCGGGTTATAGCGCCCCAGGCGGCTCCACAGCACCAGGTACTGGCTGCGGTGAACCATTTGCAGCGTGTCAATCTGGACGCAGCCCAGGCGCTCCACCAGCGCGTACAGCGCGTCGCGGGTGGGGGGCGGCTCAGCGCCGGGGGCGGTGTCCAGCGCCTGGGTGTGCAGCGCCAGGGCGCGGGCGGCGGACAGTGAAACGGGTGCTGCGCGCATGCTGATGTCCTCCGTGCAGGGGCATTGTCCTCTTATGAAACCGTAATATCGCCGCTGGCGCTCTCACTCGTAATACGCCGGCAGCTTTTTCAGCCCTTCCCACTGCTCTTTGTCATGGCCGAAAATCACCAGCCCGATATGCTCTCGTTCAGCCAGATCAAACAGTTTAACTGTGCTGGCGTGCAGCGCTGCGGCGTCGGGGTCGCTGTCGTCGCCCTGCTCGTCGCGGGTAAAGCCTTCGCTGAAGGGCACGGCGTCAACCGTCAGCAGAACCGCCCCTATTTTGGGCAGCCGCACCAGCACCGACTGATGCCCCGGCACGTGCCCGCCAGTCGCGATCAGCTCCAGCCCCGGCAGCAGCTCCGTGTCCCCGTCCACCAGCCGGATGCGCTCCATTGGCTGGTCCCATTGGGGCCGGGTGGCGGCGAAACGGGGGTTGCGCGCCGCGTCCAGATGCTGCGCGCGCTGAACGACATACTGCGCCTTCGTGAATGCCGCGTGCCGCCCGGCGTGGTCGATGTCGTAATGTGTTGAAATGACGGTGTCAATATCGTCCGGCTTCAAGCCAATGCGCGCCAACTGCTCGATAACGTCCTGCCCGTTCTCGAACTCTGTTTCGTCGGCGGGCAGAACCTCCAGGAGGCCGCTGTCAATCAGGATGTTTTTGCCGTCATCCGTCTGCGCCAGATAGCACACCACTGGAATCTCATACGCTGGCATGGACCCAACCTGCATCAGATAAAGGCGCTTCACGGCGTGCTGGCTCATAATCGCCCCCTCGGAATCGAAACACATAGTTGGCCGCGTCAGCGGCGGTGGCTGCGGAGCGCGCTGGCGGGCGGAAGCTCGCCGCTGCTATCCGGCTCATTATAGCTCAAATGTTCGCTGTGCGCAAGCCGCCGCGCCCCGGCCTGTGACCGCGCCGCGTTCTCTGCTATAGTGAGGCGGGAACCAGAAGCAGCCAGGTGTGCAAAGCAAGATGATAAAACGCAGCCGCTGGATCACCGCCGCGCTCGGCATCGTCATCAGCCTGATTTTCCTGTGGTTCGCCTTCCGCGACCTGCAGCCCGCCGCGGTGTGGGCCAGCATACAGCAGGTCAACGGGTGGCTGCTGCTGGCGGCGGTCGTCGTGTTTTTCGTGTCCACCGTTATCATCGCGCTGCGCTGGGGGTTCCTGCTGCGCTCAGCGCGCCGCATCCCGCTGCGCCAGCTCACCGAGCTGGTGTGCATCGGCTACGCCGGCAACAACGTCTACCCGTTTCGCAGCGGTGAGGTGCTGCGCATCTTCCTGCTGCAGCGCCAGCACGCGGTCCCGTTCGCGCGCGGGACAACCACCGTCGTTGTCGAGCGCGTGTTTGACGGCCTCGTGATGCTGTCGTTTATCGTGATTCCGCTGCTGTTCGGCGAGATCGCCGCGCCGGAGGCGCGCCTGGTCACGACCGTCGCCGGACCGGTCTTTCTGGCGGCGACAGTGGTCTTTTTCGCGCTGGCGGCGCGGCCCAGCCTGCTGCGCGGGCTGCTGAACTGGCTGAGCCGATGGCTGCCCGAACGCCTGGCGCGCGCCCTGACCGGCATCGGTGAGGATGTGCTGGGCGGGCTGGAAGGGCTGCGCACCCCGGCGGACCTCGCTGGCGCGGCGCTCAGCTCATACGGCACCTGGATCGTCCACGCTGGCGTGTACTGGCTGGTGGCGCTGGCGTTCCCTGACCTGCGTGTGAGCTTCGGCGTGCTGGTCCTGATCGTCGGTGTGGTCAACCTGGCCGGGCTGATTCCAGCGTCGCCGGGGCAGTTCGGGGTGTTCGAGTTTCTCGTGTCGGCGGTGCTGATCGCGGCGGGCGCGCCGGCGGGAACGGCGCAGGCTTACGCGCTGGTGGTGCACATGGTGATCTGGCTGCCGGTGACGCTGGTGGGCCTCGGCCTGCTGCTGCGCCAGGGCCTCGGCCTGGGGGCGGTGGCGCGCGCGCGGGAGATCGAAACGACGGCGGCGGGCACGCAGTAACAACCGCGAATCGCAGTGGCAGGCAGCATCTGAGCGCAGACTTGGAGCGTGTGGCGTATGGCGGAATCGCTGAAGATCGGCATTATCGGGGCGGGCGTGGCCGGGCTGGCCGCCGCCTGGGACCTGGCCCGCGCCGGGCATGAGGTCCATATCTTTGAGGCGGCGGACGCTGTCGGCGGGCTGGCCGCCGGTTTCAAGGACCCCGCCTGGGATTGGACGCTGGAGAAGTTCTATCACCACTGGTTCGAGACCGACCACGACATGCTGGCGCTCATTGACGAGATTGGCCAGGCGGACAAGGTGTTCTTCCCGCGCCCGAAAACCAGCTACTGGCTGGACGACAAAATCTACCGGTCAGAGATTTCGGCGTCGGCGCTGAAGCTGCCGCTGTCGCCGCTGGCGATCTTCCGCCTGGGGCTGGCGGGCGTGTACCTCAAGCTCACGCGCCGTTGGGAGGCGCTGGAGCGCGTCACCGCCCACGAGTGGATGACGCGCTGGATGGGCCGCGAGGCGTATGAACGCCTGTGGCGCCCGCTGCTGATCGGCAAGTTCAGCGACCAGTATCGCGACGTGAACATGGCCTGGCTGTGGGCGCGCATCTACGCGCGCAGCCTGCGCCTGGGCACGTTCGAGGGCGGCTTTCAGGCTTTTCTCGACGCGCTGGCGGCGGCGGTCACAGTGCAGGGCGCGCGCATCTATCTCAACACGCCGGTTGAGCGCATCGCGCTTGAGCAGGGCCGCCCGGCGCTGACGCCGAAGGGCGGCGCGCCAACGGCGTTCGACCGCATCATCAGCACAACCTCGCCGGCGCTGATGCTGCGCCTCACCGACGGCCTGCGCGCTACGCCTTACGGCCAGCAGATGGCCGCGCTGAAGAGCATCGGCGGGCTGTGTGTGGTGCTGGCGCTGAAGCAGTCGCTGCTGACCGACGGCACGTACTGGCTCAACCTGCCCGCGACCAGCCCGGACAAGGCGCAGAGCCAGTTTCCGTTCCTGGCGCTGGTGGAGCACACCAACTGGCTGCCGAAAGAGCATTACAACGGCGATGTGCTGGTCTACTGCGGCGACTACGTCCCGGCGGACCACGAGTACTTCCAGCTTGACGAAGCGGCGCTGGTGGAGCGTTTCACGGCGGTGCTGCCGCGCTTTAACCCGCAGTTCTCGCCGGACTGGGTGCGGCGCTGGTGGGTGTTCCGCGCGCCCTACGCGCAGCCGGTGCCGGGCGTCAACCACAGCCAGCATATCCCGCCGCTGGCGACGCCGCTGCCCGGCGTCTACTGGGCCAGCATGAGCCAGGTGTACCCCTGGGACCGGGGCACAAACTACGCCGTCGAGATCGGGCGGCGCGTGGCGCGGCTGGCGGCGGGCGCTTAAGCGCCGCCTACACCGCCTCGTAGCGCAGGGCCGGGTTGCTTGCCTGCTCGACCTCCGCCAGGTTGTAAACGGCCAGCCGCCCGCGCTCGTACAGGTACTCCACGTGCGCGCCCACCTCAGACAGCGCCAGCAGCACGTCGTAGCCGCGCACGTTGGTGTACATCGCCTTTGAAATCTCGCTGATCGTGGGCGGCTGCGGCGCGGCGCGCACGATATCGAGAATGCGTTCCAGCTTGCGCTGGTGGCTGGCGTGGATGCCGATGATGCGCTCGTACACCTCAGTGATCGGGTCCTCATGGCCGCCCAGCGCCAGCCGGATGCCGTCCACGCGCGCCACCTTGTGCAGCGACTCCAGATAGTGCCCCAGCCCGGTGTAATGCGTGATGCTCTCCGGGGCCTGGTTGGGCGTGGTGCGCGACAGGATATGGTCGGCGCTGAGCAGCACGTCGCCCAGGCGGATGCACACCTGCCCTGGACAGTGGCCGGGCGTGTGAATGAACTCGATTCCGTCCAGCACGCTGTGTTCGTCCAGGTTGATGCTGACCGGCACGGACGAGAAGTGCTGCTTGCCGAAGGCGTACATTTCGATCAGGCCGTCGCGCAGGCGCTCGCTGACGCCGGCCCGTTCCAGGTAGATTGACACATCCCTGGTGGCGACCACCACCCGTTCCTCGTAGTTGACCAGGATGCGCCGGTCCAGCTCGTGGATGCCCACCGCCGCGCCGCCGCTCTGCGCGATCATAAAGGCCGCGCCGCCGAAGTGGTCAATGTGCCCGTGCGTGATGAGAATGCGTTTGATGTCGGTCACGGCCAGCGGCTCGCCGAAATCGTCGCGCAGCGCCTGGATGCCCGCCAGCAGGTGCGCGTTGCTGTCGCCGAAGCCAGAGCCGGTGTCTACCAGCGTTGGCGGCCCGGCGCCGAGAAGCACGTAGCAGTACGCCAGCAGCGGCTCAAAAGCCTGCACGGGGATGCGATAAATGCGCACCCCGCTGCTGGACTCAAACCGTTCGATAGGCGGCAGCGCCCCCATACACAATCCCCCTTCGTCACTTCACGGGCCGCAGATGGCCCACATTGTAGCACACCGCCGGCGTTTGCTGGCCCGGTGGGCCGCGTTGCGGCGGCCCGCCGCCGTGCTGTACAATGGCGGTACGTTTACGATAACAGGACACACGCTATGAAGATTGATTTTCAGGCGCGCCGGGCGCGGCTGGCGGCGATCACCGGTGTGGACGCCATCGCTATCGTGCCGGGGGCCAACATGCTGTACTTCACCGGGCTGGGCTTTCACCTGTCGGAACGGCCGATTGTCGCCCTGTTCACGCCCGATGGCCAGCTCGCCATCATCATCCCTGAGCTGGAGCTGCCGCGCCTGGCTGCCCGCCCCGACCTGGCCGCGCACGCCTTCACCTGGGACGACACCAGCGGCTACGCGGACGCCTTTCACGCCGCCGCCGCGACGCTGGGGCTGGCCAACGGCGTGCTGGGCGTGGACGGCCTGACCATGCGCGTGACCGAGTGGCTGGCCTTCCAGCAGGCCGCGTCCGGCGTGCAGGTGCGCCCGGTTGAACGGGAACTGGTCGGCATTCGGGCGCGCAAGCTGCCGGACGAGATCGCGCTGATGCGCCGCGCCATCAGCATCAGCGAACAGGCGCTGGCGAACCTGCTGGCGTGGGTGCAGCCGGGCATGACTGAACGGCAGATCGCGGCGCGCCTGGGGGATGAGCTGGCCGCGCTGGGCAGCGAGCAGCTCGCCTTTGGCTCATTGGTGCAGACCGGCCCCAACAGCGCCCTGCCGCACGGCACAGTCACCGACCGCGTTCTGCAGGCCGACGACCTTCTGCTGATTGACTTTGGCGGCATGGTGGGCGGCTACCCGGCGGACATTACGCGCACGTTCTGCCTGGGCACGCCCAGCGCCGCGGTGCAGGCCATCTATGACACCGTGCTGAGCGCCAACGAAGCCGCCCGCGCCGCCGCCGGCCCCAACGTGCCGATGGGCGACGTGGACCGCGCCGCCCGCGCCGTGATCGAGGCGGCGGGCTATGGCCCGTACTTCATCCACCGCACCGGGCACGGCCTGGGGCTGGACACGCACGAACCGATCCCGCAGATCGCCGCCGGCGTGACTGACGTGCTGGAGCCGGGCATGGTCTTTACTATCGAGCCGGGCATCTACATCCCAGACCTGGGCGGCGTGCGCATTGAGGACGACGTGCTGGTGACTGAAAACGGCATCGAGGTGCTGACCAGCTATCCGCGCAGCCTGTCGCGGGGGGCGTCATGACCGACTACCCGCCGCCGGAAGGCTTCTGGCACGCCACGCCGATTGAGAAACGCTGGGGCGACCTGGACGCGATGGGCCACGTCAACAACGCCAAGTATCTGACCTACCTGGAGCACGCCCGCATCCGCTACTTTGACGACGTTCGCCTGTGGGACGGGCACAACACGCAGCGCGGCATGATTATGGCGCGCGTGGAGCTGGACTATAAGCTTCCGCTCACGCTGGCCGGCGCGATTGTCGTTTACACGCGCGTCACGCGCCTGGGCAGCAAAAGCCTGGATTCGCAGCAGCAGATCATCCGCTACAGTGGCGACCAGGCTGAGCTGGCCGCCGCCGCGCGCGTCGTGCTGGTGGTGTACGACTACGCTAAGGGTCAGTCCGCCCCGATCCCCGATAGCTGGCGCGCGATCCTGCGCGCCCGCGAGCCAGCGCTGGCCTGACGCCCCGCCTCAGCCCGGCGGCAGGATCAGGCTGCAGCGCGCGCTGCCGCTGGCCGCCGCGGGGCAGGACGCGACCGGCGTGCCGTTAAGCAGCACGCTGAAATCGCCCATCGTCCAGAAGGTGCGCCCCGCCGTGAGCTGTACCACGCTGCGCACAAAGCGGCACTCTGCCGGCGCGGCTGGCGCGCTGCCGCCTTGCACGATCTGCACACAGTGGCCGTTCGGGAACGCCGCCAGCGGCACATTCGCCACCTGCGCCCAGGTGCTCGCCGCGAACCTGACCTCGCTGCCGGCGAACGTCAGCGCGCTGATGTCCAGCGGGCGGCCCGCCACATTGAGCAGCGTCAGCGAGAGGCGGTCGTAGACAAGCTGCGCGCTGGGCGCGGCGGTCGGGCTGGCCGGCAGCGGCGTTAAAGCGGGCGGCGTGGCGCTGACGGCGGCGGTCGCCGCTGGCCGGCTGGGCGTGGCGCTGGCGGCGGGCGCGGCGGCTGTGGCGCTGGCGGTCGCGCTCGCCGCTGGCGGCGGCGGGGTGGCGCTGGCCAGGGCCGGCGGCGCGCCCGGCAGCAGCGCCGGCAGCAGCAGGTCGCTGTTTTTTACGTCGGCCTCCGCCAGCGCCTGCCGCTGGCCGTCGCTGTACAGCACATAGATGCGGTCGCCCACGCTGCCGGGCAGCGACATGCTGGCCTGCCAGGAAATCCAGTCGGTTGTCAGCGGCTGGCCGTCAGCGCCGAACAGGCGCACCTGCGTCACGTTCTGGATGCGCGGGCCGCCCGGCGCATACTGGTAGCGCTCGCTGGTGAGGTAGAGCTTGTTGTCCTGCAGGTTGTAGAAGGCGGGCAGCACGTCGGGCCGCGCGCCAAAGGTGATAATGAACAGGGTGTTGCTGCCATACGGCAGCGCCGCTGCGCCGACCTCGCGGTAGGCGGGGTTGAGCGCCGTCCGCCGGTGAATGTCGGAGCCGCGCCAGAAGCTGAGCGCCGAGCGCACGCTGCCAACGGCGGCGTTCTCGCCAATAGCGGCGTGGTCGCTGCGCCCGTAAGCTGGCCAGTTGTACGGCGCGGCGACCGCGCGCTGCGGCGGGGTGGTGCCGCCCGCGCCGAGGTGCAGGCTGCTGCCGCTGGGCAGCGCGTTCAGCGTGAGCAGATAGCGGGCCTGGTCCAGCGCCAGCGCTTGCAGCGTTGGGTTGGGGCGCAGCGGCCACAGGCCCTGTTCCAGCCGCCAGGCGTTCACCTGGGCGATGATTTCCTGCGCGGCGCGGTCGTTAGTGGGCGGTTGGGCCTGCTGCGCCGGCACAGCGGCCAGCAGCAGCGGTATCAGCGCCAGCAGAACGACAGGCCGGCTGCGTAACAGCGCGCGCATACCATTTCTCCCCACTACACTACCAATAAGGTCACATCACTCTAACACTATAACACCGCCCTGCCTTGCAGCGCCATAAAACAAACGGCCCCATATCGTGGGGCCGTGTTGTGGAGATAAGTGCGACAGGCGATGATTGCGGTTATAGAGTCATGACGATGTTGCGGTAAACGTTCTGGATACCTGGGCCAAGCACCACAAGCAGCGCGATCAGCACGATCCCAACCAGAATCAGCAGCAGGGCGTATTCGACCAACCCCTGACCCTGGCTGCGCTCATCACCCCCTGGCGGCCCGCCGACCACGGCGAGCAGCATCTGGCTTAACAGCGGCAGCAGCATAAATGACCCTCCCTCTAGCAGCCGTTAAGGACGATAGAACACGATTTTAACCTCCACGCCCGCCAGCAGCGTTGATAAACACTAAACGGGTGTGCGAACCCTAAACCGAGTTTACCACAGCTCTAAATTATCAGAGCATAAAGAGTGTAAATTATTTTGTTTAGGATGCTTGACAATCGCGCGCGCTTAGGGCTACGCTTAGCTCCAGAACAGGCGTTGTAGTGTTAATTGTAAGAGGGGTCGCCCTGTTGTCATGACTATTCTCAGCCTCTCCGATGCGGCCGCCGCAGCCGGGGACGGCCTGCGCCCCGTCAACCTGCGCACGGACCTGGCCCCGCTGGCCGACCTGATCGAGCTGGTGTTTGCTGACACAATGGACCAGGGCGGCGCGGCGGCGGTACGCGAACTGCGCGCGCTCAGCCGCCTGGGGCCGGGCCTGGGCGTGCTTCCCAACGCGAATGATCTGCTCCAGGGCATCAGCCTGGGGTATGTGTGGATCGCGAACGGGCGGCTGGTGGGCAACGTCTCGGTCTACCCGGCCAACTGGCCGCGCAGCCTGGGCAGCGCCTGGATCATCGCCAATGTGGGCGTTCACCCTGACTGCCGCGGGCGCGGCATCGCCGCCCGGCTGATGCGCGCCACGATGGATTTTATCCGCCAGCGCGCGGGCGCCGCCGCCGTGCTGCAAGTGGACACCGACAACGCCGTCGCCCGCCGGCTGTATCAGCGCCTGGGCTTCCATGACGAGCGCGATTTCACCCTGTGGCGGCGCGCCAGCAGCCTGTCCCCGCCCGCGCCCGGCGGCGCACCGCTGTTTATCACCCGCCGCCGTCCGGCGGAGTGGCGCGCTGAATACGCGCTGGCGCAGCGCGTGCGCCCGCCCGAACGCGGCGGCCTGGGCTGGCAGCGCCCGCTGCACCCCGACCTGTTCCACCCGCCGCTGCTGCGCCGCGCCCAGGACTGGCTCAACCTGCGCGCGCTTGAGCGGCTGGTGATTCGCGCTGAGGGCCAGCCGCGGCTGCTGGCGGCGCTGTGGATCGAGCGCGCGGCGCTGGTCAGCAGCACGCAGCTCACCCTGCTGGCCGACCCGGACGGCGCGAGCCTCTACGCCGACGCGCTGCTGCGCCTGGCGGCGCGCCGCTTCAGCGGCCAGCGCGGCGCGCTGCTGATCGAACACCCCTCTGACGAAACCAGCGTCGTGGACGCGCTTCAGCGCTATCATTTTCGCGCGCAGCGCCAGGTCACGCACATGCGCTGGGACGTGCGCTGAGCGCAGCCAATGGCCGACACGATCCTGCTGGTAGACGACGAACAGCATATCGTTGACCTGGCGAAAATGTACCTCGAACAGGCCGGCTACAGCGTCGCCAGTGCCGCCAACGGCCAGCGCGCCCTGGAGCGCATCCTGCGCGACAAGCCGGCGCTGGTGGTGCTGGACCTTATGCTGCCGGGGCTTGACGGCTGGGAAGTGTGCCGCCGCGTGCGCGCTGAATCCGACGTACCGATCATCATGCTCACGGCCCGCAGCGACGACATTGATCGCATCGTCGGCCTGGAACTGGGCGCGGACGATTACCTGACCAAGCCGTTCAACCCGCGCGAGCTGGTCGCCCGCGTGCGCGCCATTCTGCGCCGCGCCGCGCCGCGCGCCGCTGATGGCGCGGCGGCCCGCGCCGTCACCTGTGGCAACCTCGCCATCTACCCGGAGCGCCGGCTGGTGACGGTGGCCGGCGCTGTCGTCAGCCTGCGCGTCAAAGAGTTCGACCTGCTGCTGGCGCTGGCCGAAAACCCTGGCATCGTGTTCAGCCGTGAAAAGCTGCTCGACATCGTGTGGGGCTACGACTTCGCCGGCGAGACGCGCACCGTTGACGTGCACGTTGCCCACCTGCGCCACAAGCTGGCCGGGATGGTCCCGCCGATCGAAACGGTGTGGGGCGTGGGCTACAAGCTGGATCACGCTTAAAATGTCGCTGCGCTCGCGGCTGCTGCTGTCCTATGGCGTGGTGATTGCCCTCACGACGCTGCTGGCGTCGGCCACGTTCGTTGCGCTGCTTGACACCCGTCCCGCCCCGCCTGAAATCACCTATCGCGAGCTGAACAGCCTGGCGGGCCTCGGCATCCGCACGTTTTTCAATGGCGGTGGCCTGCGCGCGCTGCGCGATGCGCTGCCGCTCACCGCTGAGACGCTGGCCGCCTTCGCTGAGGAAAACGCCGTCCGCGTGCTGACGCTGAACCGCAGCACTGGGGCCGTTATCTACGACTCCGCCGGTGTGCACGCCCCCGGCGACACGCTGGCGCTGGAGGTGGACGCTAACGCTGGCACGCTGTCCGTGCTGCCGGTCGTCAGCAACATGCTGCGTAACCGGCTGGACATCTTCGCCGGCAGCTTCGACGACCCCGACAGCAGCGGCTGGCTGTTCGTCGCCTACAGCCTCCAGCGCGGGCGCGACGCCGCCGACGTTACGCTGCTGGTGGCCGACCGCCCGCCGACGGTCACGCTGGGAACCGCCCTGCGCGATTATGCCCGCGCGCTGGCGCGCCCGCTGGCCCAGGCGGCGCTGGTGGGGCTGCTGGTCGCGGTGGTGATGGCCTGGCTGGTGAGCCGCACTATCGCCAACCCCCTCCAGCACATCGCCCGCGCCGCTGCGGCGGTGGCGCGCGGCGACTACAGCCAGCAGGTCCCCATCAGCGGGCCGCCGGAGGTGCGCGCTGTCGCGCGGTCGTTCAACAGCATGAGCGCCGCCGTGCAGGCCACGCAGGTCTCGCAGCGCGATTTCGTCGCCAACGTTTCGCACGATCTCAAAACGCCGCTTACGTCCATTCAGGGCTATTCCCAGGCGATTGTGGACGGGGCCGCCGCACAGCCAGTGGAGGCCGCGCGCATTATTTACGAAGAGGCGGGGCGGCTCAACCGGCTGGTGGTCGAACTCACGGACCTGGCGCGGCTGCAGAACGGCGGCTTTTCGATGCAGAAGGTCCCGCTGGAGATCGGGCAGATCGCGGCGGCGGTGGCGCAGCGGCTGGCGATTGTGGCGGAGCAGGCCGGCGTGACGCTCACGGCGGCGGCCGCGCCCGTGCCGCTGGTGGACGGCGACGGCGACCGGCTGGCGCAGGTGATTACCAACCTCATCAGCAACGCCATCAAATACACGCCGCGCGGCGGGCAGGTGTGGGTCAGCACGCAGGTGAATCACGGCGGCGTCGAGGTCGTTGTGCAGGACACCGGCATCGGCATCCCGCCGGACGATCTGCCGCGCATTTTCGAGCGCTTCTACCAGGTGGACCGGGCGCGCGGCCCCCACCGGGGGGCGGGCCTGGGGCTGGCGATTGCCCACGAGATCGTGCAGGCGCACGGCGGCACGCTCACCGCCACCAGCGGCGGCCCCAACACTGGCGCTGTGTTCACGCTGTGGCTGCCCGCGCCGTCGGTGAAGGCTGCCGTCAGCGGGCGGCGCTGACCCCCGCGCGGCGGCGTGGGCGAAGTATGAACGAATTGTAAGCATGTTTTGCGAGATCGTGCTACACTGTGCGCTTAGCGCCGCAAAACACAAACGCTGACGCGCAGCGCAAAAAACACATTTATTGTAAAGTAGAGTAAGTGCGGGCAGGGGGGTGAAATTCACATGCGCAAACGACTTGCAGTGATCGCCGCGCTGCTGCTGCTGCTGGCCCTGGCGACAGCGGCTTCGGCGCAGGGCGGCATCGTCCATATTGTGCGCTATGGCGAAACGCTGGGGACAATTGCCGCGCGCTATGGCACAACCGTCAGCGCCATCGCCAGCGCCAACAGCATCTACAACATCAACCGCATCTACGCGGGGCAGCGGCTGTTTATCCCGGCAGCGCCGCCGCCTTCGGACCGGCTGAACGGCACAACGGTCTACATTGTCGGGCGCGGCGATTTCCTGGCGGCGATTGCCCGGCGCTTCGGCACAACGGTCGGCGCGATCAGCAGCGCCAACGGCATCGCCAACCCTAACGTGATCTTTCCAGGGCAGCGGCTGGTTATTCCCATCGGTTAGGCTGGCTGCCGGGGGCGGCGGGCCGCTGGCGCGCCCGCACGGCGGCGTTATGTGCAGAAAAGGAGTCTCTATGCGTCGTTTGATTATTCTTCTGGTTGTGTTGTCGCTGGCCTTGTCGCTGGGCGCAGCCGCCCTGGCACAGTCCGGCGGCTTTATTCAGCATCATGTGCAGCCCGGCGAGAATCTGTTCCGCATTTCGCTGCGCTACGGCGTTTCGATCCAGGCGATTATGGCCGTCAACCCCATTATCAGGAACCCGAACCTGATCTACGCCGGGACGACGCTGCAAATCCCGACGGGCGCTGTCCCGCCGACGGCTGTGCCAACCACCCCCATCCCTGTGACGCCGGGCACGCCGCCACCGACAGATGCGGTGATCCACATTGTCCAGCGCGGCGACACGCTCAGCCGGCTGGCGGCTCAGTACCGCACGACGGTGCAGGCGATTGCCACCACCAACAACATCGTTAACCCGAACCTGATTTTTGTCGGCCAGCGCCTTGTTATCCACCCCGGCGGCGGCGTCGGCCCCGTGCCGACCACCCCGCCGCCTGGCCCGACAACGCCGCCGCCCGGCCCGACCGTCCCGCCGCCGCCGCTGCCGAGCGGCTTCGAGCTGGGTGGCCAGGTGTTCGGCTTTGGCAACAGCCAGCAGATGCGCCAGGCGGGCATGACCTGGGCCAAAGTGCAGGTGCGCTACAACCTGGGCGACCCGGCCAGCATCGTGCAGGGCGCGATCAACGAAGCGCGCAGCAACGGCTTCCGGGTGCTGCTGAGCGTGCTTGGCGACCGCGAGCAGCTTCGCGCCAACCCCGGCCAGTACTTCGCGCAGTTCGCCCAGTTCCTCGGCGGCGTGGCCCAGCTTGGCCCCGAAGCCATCGAAGTGTGGAACGAGCAGAACATTGACCGCGAGTGGCCGGCTGGCCTGATCAACCCGGCATCCTACACGCAGATGCTGAGCGCCGCCTACCAGGCGATCAAAGCGGCCAACTCAAACGTGCTGGTTATCAGCGGCGCGCCCGCGCCCACCGGTTTCTTCGGCGGGGCCTGCACGCCAAACGGCTGTGACGACGACGCTTTCATTCGCGGCATGGCGGCCAACGGCGCGGCCAACGCGATGGACTGTGTCGGCATCCACTACAACGAGGGCATCCTCAGCCCGGACGCCAGCAGCGGCGACCCGCGCGGCAACAGCAACCACCACACCCGTTACTATCCGACGATGGTCAACCTCTACAGCAGCGTGTTCCCCGGCAAGCCGCTGTGCTTCACTGAGTTGGGCTATCTCTCGCCGGAGGGCTTTGGCCCGCTGCCGGCTGGCTTTACCTGGGCCGCCAACACGACCGTGCAGGACCAGGCGGAGTGGCTGGCGCGCGCGGCGGTGCTCTCGCGCCAGGGTGGACGGGTGCGCCTGATGATCGTGTGGAACGTCAACGCGACCCAGTTCACGCCTGACCCGCAGGCTGGTTTCGCCATCATCCGCCCGAACAATTCCTGCCTGGCGTGCAACACGCTCGGCGGGGCGATGGGCGGCGGCGGCGGCGGCGATGCCATGAGCGCGCCGGCGGAGGCCCAGGCGGCCCCGGCGGAGGCTCAGGCGGAGGCCACCGAACCCGCCGCGATGGGCGGCGACGTGCTGCCCGGCGAGACACCGCCGCCCGCTGACGCCGGGGCTTCCGGCGGCGGCGGCTGAGCTGTACCCTGCTTCTACTGTCAGCGCAGAGGTGGCCTCGTCAGGGCCGCCTCTGCGGCTGGAACTGGCCGCGCGCGCACACTTGCTCGCCCTCAGGCCGTCTGCCGCGCCGTGATACAATCAGCGGCAGCGGTAACACAATGTGAGGGAGAGAGCAACATGCACAGCAAACGTTTGCTGGTCGGGCTGGCGCTGGCGCTGCTGGCGCTGGCCGCCGCCCCGGCGCTGGCGCAGGGCGGCTGGTTCGCTTACGTGTACAACAGCCTCACGGGCGACCTGGTGCGCGTTGACGCCGCCGGCGCGCAGCAGGTCTATAACCTGGGCCTCAGCGCCAACACCTACGTCAGCGGCTTCGACATGGCCTTCACGCCTGACGGCAGCCGTGTCGCCTTCTGCGCCTTTGAGATCATGCCCGATTCCGCGCAGGGCGCGGCCACACTCTACGTGCGCGATATCGCCGTGGGGACGAACCTGCTCAGCCTGAACCTGGGCGGCGCGATCGGCTGCCGCGTCACGCGCAGCGCCTGGGATGAGAGCCTGACGCAGGTCGCCGTTAGCGTGGTCCGGTATTATCCGGGCGACCCACAGGCCGACGCCAGCGTCCCCGCCTGGGACCTGAGCGTGGTTGATGTGGCTAGCGGCAGCGTCGTCAGCCGGCTTGACGCGGCTGCGCCGGCGGTCGCTGCGGCGGGGATTTTCACCGGCGCGGCCATCATGCCCGAAGTGCGGCGCTTCAGCGGCGGCGAGATCGTTTTTGTCGAGATTCCCTGGGGCGTCGGCGGTGGCGCTGAGTACCCGGCCTGGGTGTGGCAGCCGGCTGCCGGCGCGCTCACGCCAGAGCCGACCGGCATCTGGGGGAAATCCAGCCTGCGCTGGCTGCCCGCCGCTGACGAGCTGGTGTGGCTGGACGCCGACCCCAGCCTGTCCGCGGTGCAGCAGGATGGGCCGGTGCCGCCGTACAACGTGGTTATGGTGGCGCGCGGCGAGCAGGCTGGCCTGCTGCTGCACAGCGCCGACCGGACGCCGGTTGACATGGCCTACATCAACGGCGGGGCGCAGCTCGCGGTGCTGCTGCTGCCGCCGGCTGACTTCGCCGCCGCCGGCAGCCAGCCGGGCGATTGGGTCGCGCTGGACCGCGCCGGCGGCCAGACGCCGCTGCGCCCGGCGCCGCAGTATTCGGCGCTGGCGGACGCGCCCGGCGGCTACGCCATCTTCGAGCTGGTCTACGGCAGCGACCTGAGCGCGCCGCAGGCCGCGCTGACGCTCGTCAGCGGCGGCGCCGCGCGCCTGCTGTGGTCGGCGGGCGATCAGGGGTGGGAGCTGGCCTGGGCCGCGCCCGTGCCCGCCAGCGCGGACCTGCCGCCATTCCCGGTGACCGCCCCCTAGCCTGGGCTGTAAACAGACAGCGCCCCCGCCGCGAGCCGGGGGCGCTGTTCGCTGCGCTGTGCCGCCGCCTCAGCACACGTCGGTGACCGGCGTCAGCGGTGAGGTGCGCAAAATCCTGAAGTGGCCCAGTTGGTCGGTAAGCGGCCGCAGATTGTCCGGCTCCGCCGGGGGGACCCCCGGCCCGCCCGGCGCGGCGACGTTCCCCCGCACTGTCCACACGTTTTCGACTACGGCGCTTCCGCCGACGCCTGCCAGCATCGACGGCGCGGCGCTGGCCTCGCGCTGGAACGTGCCGAAGTGCGGCAGCAGCTCGACGCAGATCACGCTCAGCGCGGCGTCAACCGGCAGGCCCAGGCCGCGCAGCAGCGCTTTAATCTCGCTGTCCTTCCACTCAGCCGAACTCCAGGCGGGGCCGTTGCGGTTGCTCTTTGCCAGCGTGTTCGTGTGTTCCGCCGTGACGACCTCGCGGAAAACCCGCGGGATCAGGCGCAGCCGGCGGTCGTCCAGCAGGATATTGCGGTTATCCTGGCCGTCAGCCTGGCGCGCCTGCGCGTACAGCAGCGCCCAGATATCGGTGCGCGGCGGCGCGGCGGTGATGTTCTTGCCGTTGAGCACCGCCTGCGCGTGCGGCGCTTCGACCAGCAGCCGCTGCTCGTCGCGGTGGCAGGTGCAGAACAGCGTCGGGGCCGGGTGCTGCACGCCGGTGGCGCGCAGCGGGCGGCCAAAGCGGCCCTGCGCGGTGGACCAGATGCCGGCGTGCCCCACGCGCAGCTCATAGGTGAAGAAGCCGAACAGCTCGCTGCTTTCAGCGTGCAGGCCCGGCGGCAGCGGCACCAGGTAGTGCCGGTCGGAATTGGTGGCTGGCTCCAGCGGCCGCATGGCAGACAGGCCGGCGCTGTCGTCGCTCTGCCCCGGCGTGACCACGCGGATCAGCTCCGGGTCAATGTTGAGCGGCGGCTCGTCGGGCGGCACGAACGTTTCCGGGCGGTTGTCAGACAGCAGCGGGTCGGTTGAGTAGCCGAGGACGCGGATAAAGTAGCTGTCGTTGGGGTCGCGCACAGGTTCGGCGAACTCAAGCCACAGGTAGCGTTCGCGCGGCTCAGTCGCCGCGTAGTCCGCGCTGCGCCGGTACTGGCTGAGGGCGATGCCTGCCGACACCAGCCGCGGGACCTGCGCCGGCGGCGTGGTCACCGGCAGCTCCAGCGTCAGCGGGGCGGGGGTGTCCTGCTGGGCGGGCGGCACGGTAAAGCGCGGCTGGATGGTGTAGCTCAGCTCGATGATGTCCGGGAACGCGGTCTCGCCCGGTATATCCGGGTTGGGCCGGGCCGATTTCGGCTCAACGGCGTCCAGGTAGATGAGCGTAGTCTTGCTGCGGTCGGGGCTGTCCAGCGCGCTGATCGGCGCGGTGCGCTTCATTTCCAGGTCGCCGATGGGCCGCCCGCCGTTGTCGTCCACGTCGTCATCGCTCTGGTATTTCAGGTCGCGAAAGACCTCAAAGCTGACTTCTTCCAGCATGTCCCACGTCCAGTCGCGGTCAACCTGGCAGGTCAGCGCGACGATCCAGTGGTTGAGCAGCTCTTCTTTGGCCGCGAACGTGAGTGAGGAATGGTCCGGGGCGAGCGTGTGGCGGATGCGGTTAGAACAGCCGAAGATCACGCGCTGCCCCTTTGCGCCCACCAGCGTCAGGCCCTTGTGGTCAACGTCTAGCTGCTGCGCCAGCCGCTGGATGGTGGCCGGCGTGCTGGCTGCGCCGCGCTGGAACAGCCAGGTTTTGAGGCGGCCATCGTTGGGCTGGGGCGGGTCCGGCTGGAGGTACAGGCCGCGAATCTGGCGGGCGGCGCTCAGGCTGGCCAGCAGGTCGCGCTCGTCGTCCGATTCGCGCCGCACTTTGAGCTGAACGGGCTTGCCGATGTGCGTGCCCGGCTGGCCGTAGTAATCGCTGTCTGGCGCGCCCACGCCGCGCAGCGTCAGGCGGATCTCGCGCCCGCGCGGCAGCACCAGCTCCGCCATATTCAGCAGGTCGTCCTCGTTCACGCCCAGGTCGCCCAGGTCGGCGGGGTCGCCGAAGTTCAGCACGTGCGCCTGGCGGAAATCCAGCGGGACGGTTAAGGCGGCGGCGAAATCCGCCGGGAAGTCGCGGTAGGTCGTGTACAGGTGGATGAACGGCTCGGTCCCGGAGAGCGAGAGCTTGTTGTCCATTTGCAGCGCGCGCACCTCGACGGCGATCTGCACGCGCACAACATCGGGGTCCGGGATGCCGAAGCTGCCCACGCCGGCGGCCGCGTCGGAGGCGGCTTGCAGCAGCGGGAGCGGGTTGGCGTACTTGCCGGTGAAGATCACGCTGGGGTAGCCCAGCAGCGGCCGCTGGATGCTCAGGCTGCTGCCGGCGAAATAGGTGTCCAGCGGCTGGTCCGGCAGCAGCGGCAGGTCCGCGACGCGCGGCGGCTCCGGCTGGACGAAGCGCTTGAAGTGCGTGGTCGCCACCGGGGCCTGCGCCTCGTAGACGGGTTCCTGCGCCGCGTCTGGCCCGCCGCTGGTGGCGTCCATCAGGCGCACGCGAAATTCGTAGCGGCTGCCGTAGCGCAGCGGCACGTCAAGGCCGACGGGGTTGTACAGGCGCCCCAGCGTGACAGCCTGGCTGACGGCCTGCCCAGTCTTGTAGAGCGCCGCCGCGTCCTCGTCGGGCAGCACTAATGACTGACCGTTCCACTGGGTGAAGTACACCGGCAGCCAGAACTCGCCGTTGGCCTGGTCGCCGTCGAGCTGCATGGGGTGCACCTCAACGGCCAGCTCGCCGCTGAAGCTGCCCAGGTTGACCGGGCCAAGCTGGAGCGCGGTTTTGCTTTGCACCGCCACCAGCGAATGCCAGCCCACCGTGCCCTGCGGGCGAACGTCCACGCGGTAGCCAAAGACGCCCAGCGGCGCGTCCAGGCGCTTGCCCGTGCCCGGCTGGTCTGCGCGCTCTTTCAACTGCCGGTTCTGCCATTCGCACACGCGCTCGTCGTCCCAGGCGGCGCGGATGCCGATGTCGTGCAGCGGCGGGAAACCGTCGTCTTCCTCGGCCAGCAGGTTCTGGCTGACCGGCTGGGCGGTGTGGACGACTTTAGCGAAGCCGTCGTCGTACTCCGCCGCGTCAATGAACACCTGATCGTAGCTGCCGTCAGGGCCAGCCGCGCCGAACAGCACCGGAAACAGCACCGGCGCGAACAGCGGCCGGGCTGTGTCGGTGGCCAGCTTCGGGATGCGGGCGGCGTAATGCCGGGTGAAATTGAAATGCTCGTCTGCGCCGGGCGTGAGGTCCTTCAGGTAGCTGCTGCCCGCCGCGAACGTGGCGTAGATAAAGCCGCCGTCCTGCATCAGCGCTGCGTCAAAGGCGACGCTGGCCGCGCGGACCAGCCCCAGGCGGCGCGCCAGCAGCGGGTGGCGCAGGCAGTAAGCGTAGACTTTGCCCCACGTCACCTCGTTGGATGACGGCTGGAAAGCCGGGTTTGGCTTTCGCGGCGCTTTGATGGCGCAGTGGTAGCTGTCGTCGGTGACGATCTCCGGGCTGCGCGCGCTGGTGAAGGCGGCGGCGTCGCGGTAGGTGCGCGCGATGTATTTGCGAACCTTCAGCGAGGGCTTTGGCGCTTCGGCCAGGTCGGCGGCGGCGGGCACGTTCTTGATCTGGAACTGCTGCTGCAGCTCTTTGTAGAGCGCGACCGCGTCGGGGAAGGTTGCGCTGGTGGGCAGCGGCACAACGGCGGACACCGGGCTGTGCGTGGGGAAGCTGCCCAGGCCAGACATCACGCGCAGTTCCAGCGGCAGGCTGGCTTCGGCAAAGGGCACGCCGCTGCTGGTCGCGTTGGGGAAGCCCAGCGGCACGTCGAGCAGCGGGCTGCCGTTCCACTGTGTGCCGATCTGCGGCAGCAGCAGCACGTTAACCGTCAGGCTGCCGTCCGCGAAGCGCTGAGGAAATGTCATGATGGTGAAGCGGAACTGGTCGAACATAAGATGTTAGCTCCCTCAGGCTAGGCTAGCTGCCGCGTTTCCTGCCAGGACTCGGAAAAGCTGATGTTGATGACCAGGAAAATGCTGATATCCAGGCCGAAAGTCACCTGCGCGATCATGTTGGTGGCGTCTGAGCCGAGCAGCCGCTGGATCATCCCCTTAGCCTCAATGGTGATCGTCACCGTCACGATGCCGCCCAGAATTTCGGCGCGGCCCCGGAACAGCAGGAAGGCCCCGACGGTGATCTCTGTGCTGTTGAGGACCATCTCGACGCCGACCATGTACAGCAGCGAGACGTTGCCCACCACCGGCAGGCCGACGTTGATCTCAGCCCCGAAGCCAAACTTCATGTGCAGGCTGGGGCCGGTCTTGATGTCGGCGGCGATGCGCAGGTCAACCGAGCCGGTGGCGTAAATCGTCGCCGCCGCCACGCTGACGCACATCACCGACACCCGCCCGTAAAAGTCCAGAAACGCGCCGGCGGAGGGGATGAGCTGGCTGGGGTTGTCCGTCAGGGCGAACACTTCGTTGAAGTAAACGCCGACCCCCAGGCTGGCCTCCAGCTTGAGCGGCGCGGTCGGGCTGTCCAGCGCCGGCGGCGGGAAGCGCACCAACGGAATCTCTTTGCGGGCGTGGAAGGCATAGTTCCAACTGTCCGCTGAGTTGCTCATGGCGATTTCCAGGCCCTTGGCGAAGGCGTCCTTGTAGTCGCCGCTCTGCAGCTTGAGCAGAATTTGCAGGATATCTATCACCGGCTGCAAGGCGTCGCTGAACTCTAACTCCGGCCCCTGGAATGTGGGCGCGGCCCCTTTCTCAGCGTCGAATTTGCCCTTGATTATCATCAGGCGCGTGAGCGGGCCGAGGTCAACGATCATGCCGATGTTGTTGAGCTTGGTCAGCCAGCGCTGGCCCATGTCCGCCGCTGAGTTGAAGCCGAAGTTGATAAAGCCGTCGCTCTGCTTGTTGCCGGCTTTGTCGCGCTTGTCGTACTCGATATAAATCTTGAGGAAGTCCTCGTTGATGATGTACCACGGGCCGTCGGGCAGCGCCTTCTCGAAAATCTGCTCTGGGTTGGCCTCGTCCAGCAGGTGATAGCCTTCCTCGATGATCTTGGTGATGTACGGCCCCAGGTCAAGCGGGATGGCGTCGGCCAGGTTGGGGAAGATGCCCGCTGAGTTGAGCATGCGGTAGGCGTCGGAGAAGTCGGGCGTCTCGCTCAGCAGCTCAGCGACGGCCTCTTCAAAGCGCGGCTTGCGGAACAGCGCCTTCTGCGTGCCGGTGGATTGCAGCAGGCCGAAGAAGATCGAGGCCGGCGTTTCGCCGCGCACCAGCTCCATCGGGTTTTCCAGGCGCAGCGGCGCGGCGCTCACAGCGCCCAGGACGCCCTCGCGGATCAGCGGGACGGCGGCGTCGTCCGGCAGCGGCGCGACTTCGCCGCTGCCGTGCTGGTACTGCACGACGCTCCAGGCCCCGTCTTTGGGCAGCACGACCGAGCCGCGCGCGGCGCTGACGAACAGCGGGTCAGCGCCGCCGCTGTCAACCGACTCGCAGACATCCACCCGCACGACGCGCATCTGCTGGCCGGTCGCGCCGATGTCGATCACGCAGTCCACCGGCCCGCCCAGCGCGCCGAACTGCTCGCGCAGCACGTCGCGGAAAAAGGCCGCCGGGATCGGCTGCCCCTTGGGGCCAAGCTGGACGTAGCCCAGCATCCCCTTTGAGGGGACCCGCCCCTGCGCCGCCCCGCTTTTGACAAATTCGATCTCGACATCGGCGTCGAAATACACGGGCTGAAGCTGGATGGCGGCGGTTCGGAACTGCGCCGGCGTGCTGTTGTCAACCACCTGTTCCAGGTTGGCGTCGTCAACGTAGGTGTCGCCGTTGACGCGGTTCCACACGCGCTCAAAGGTGGGGATGGCCGGCGTTTCGGTGATGTTGCGCACGTTGAAAACGCCGTGCACGATGCCGGGGTGGAACTCATAGGGGTTCGGGCGCGCCTGCTTGACAACCGTATTGTTGGGCAGCCTGACCTGCGCGCTGTAGCTGAAGTCGTAAACGCCGGGGGTTTCGGCCTGCCAGCCGGTGTCGAAGCGGTAGACGTAGCTGCTGCCGGCGCGGAAGATCACGATTGTGCGCACAACGCGGATGCCCCAGGGGTAAACCACGCTTTTCACCTGGATAACCTCGTGGGCGGTGCGGCCTGTGAACACGTCAAAACGGGCCTGGCTGGTCTCGGCGAAGGCGGCTTCCGGGTTTTCCCAGCGGCTGAAGGTGCTTGCGCCGTAGCCGGAAAAGTCTATGCGCTCCAGCGGCACGCCCCGGTCGCCATAGCCGTTGGTCAGGCTGAAGAACTCGTTGTTGAAGATCTGCGCCACGCTGAAACCCAGCGTGCCCGCGCCGGTCGGCGCGCCGCCGGGCGTGACGATGTTGTTAAGCTGGAGCGTGCCGCCGATGAACATCGGGCTTTCGAACTGGCGCGCCGGCGCGCTGACCTGAAGCTGCAGGCCGCCGGTCAGGAAGCCGTCGCGGAACTGTTCCTGGTTCAGGCGCAGCACCGCGTCTGGGTGGGTGGCGTGGTTTTTGTTGATTTCCGCGAAGGCGCGCAGGCCGAACGGCAGGGTGAACAGCGCGCCGGTGAAGCCGGCGGGCGCGTCGTTGAAGTAGCGCAGCAGCTCGTCCACTTTGGGCAGCGGGGCGATCGGCACGTGCTCGCGGTTGTCGTTGAACAGGCGCGTCGGGCCGCCGTCGTTCGGGTAGAAGTTGAGCAGCAGCGGCGGGTCGCCCCCCACAACCGGCGGGGTCAGGTTAAACAGCGGCTCCCACGACACCTGCGGCACGGTGAAGGCGCGCACGAAGCGCCCTTCCGCCGTCAGGTCCAGCCCGTCTACCTGGAGGGGAAACAGCGCCTGGGTGTCGCCCTCGTTTTGCTGCGCGCCGTACACGCGGTAGAAAACGTAGTCGTTGTCGGTCACGGTGTTCGGGTCGAACCAGCCCAGGCTGACGCCCATCCAGTCGGCGTTGGTCGAGACATCCAGCAGCGCGAACTGCTCGCGGTTGAAGCGCCCGAACAGGCGGTCCCAGGCGGCCTCAAGCGGCGCGCGCCCGCTGCTGGCCATGCGCACGTCCGCCATCGCGGCGGCGGGCGGCGGGGTGGCCGCTGTCGCCGTCGCCGCGGACGCCAGCAGCGCCGCCCCCGCCTGGCCCAGCGGCAGGATGTGGAAGTTGGTTTCGACGGTGTCGGGCGCTGCGTCGGCTGATTTGCGCCACAGCGTGTGCGCCAGCAGCAGCAGCGAAAGCGCGCTGCCGGCCAGGCTGCTGCGGTAGCGCGTCGGGCGGCGGCGGAAAAGGCGGTCGTTGGCGGCGTAGGGGTCGGGCAGCGTTGGCAGCAGCCCGTACAGGCCGAACAGCAGCAGCACGTGGCCGGTGTCTACCAGCTCATCGTCGAGCAGCTCAGCAAAGAGCAGGAAGCCGTTGACCGGCGTCACGGTGAACAGCGCGTTGTGCAGCGCCAGCGCCAGCGGCGGGGGAAGCTGCTGCGGCTGGTTGGGGTTCAGGTTGTCGAACAGGATGTTGTCGTCGTATAGATATACAAGTTGTAATGTTTCAGTGTGCATCAGCGCCAGCAGCGACTGCCGTGAGCGAATCGCCAGCGCGCTGCCGCCAGCGTCAACCGGCCGGTCCAGCCGGGCTTCGGCGTTGACCTGCGCCATGACCAGCTCAGCGCCGCTGGCCGCCGCCGCGTAGTACAGCGGGAACGAATCGGTGTAGCGCACCTCAACCGACGACCGGTAAGGCGATGTGTCGCCCTGCCACAGCAGAAAGCGCTGGCTGGCGTACAGGTTGTTGGCCTGCAGGTCAATAATGATGAGCAGGTTGGGAAACAGGATGATCCAGGGCGTCGGCACGGTGACCGGGCCATCGCGCAGGCCGCGCCAGCTCAGCGCCAGGTCGGAATTGCCCTGCACCGCGATGCCGCCGCTGCTGGTGACCGCCGTCGGCTGGGCGATGTCGAGCGCGGCGGCGGGCAGCAGCCAGCCCGCCTGGCGGATGGCCGCGCTGCCGCGCGCCTGGGCGAACGGCGCGTGCGACTGCGTGACGACGAGCCGGTCGCGGCTGGCGTTCAGCGGGATGACGACCCCTTTCAGCGCGGCGTCGTAGAACGGGGCGCGGCTGCTGTTCCACTCGAAACCGAGCTTCTGGCCGTAAAGCGACCAGGCCGCGCTGCCAACGGCGTCAACGCGCCGGTCCTTCTGCGTGAAGCGGAAGCTGAAGTGGTCCGGGGTTTGCAGGCGGGCCGCGCTGGCGTCGTTCGGCGTTCCGCCGGCCTGCGCGCCGCGCGCGGCGGGCTGAAGCTGGAGCGCGACCGCGCACGAAGCGCCCGTCGGGATCGTCAGCCTGTCCCCGACCATCTGCGCGGCCTTCGACAGCGTGATCTCGCCAGCTTTAACGCTGAAGCCCGTGTAGGTGTCCGGCGGGGCGTTGGCGGCCAGCAGGTCGGCCCGCACCCACAGGCTGCCAGCGGCCAGCGTATACTTCGGCTGGCCGGGCGGCGCGATCACGCGGCGGGCGGCGGCGCGCCGGCCCGCGCGCGCTGGCGCGTAAAACAGCAGCGCTGGCTGTGTCTGCCCCGCCAGATACAGTGGAACCAGCCGGACGATGGGGAAGAAGTCGAACCAGAACTGGCGGCCATCGCGGCTGGCCACCGGGCCGACTGTGTGTTCAGGCCCGCTGCCCGCCGCCCAACCGGGCTGCGTGCCGGGGATGATCGCGTGCGCGAGGGGCACTTCGCGCCGATAAACGCGGTAGGCCGGCTCTTTCGCCGGTTTGATGCTGGCGGCGGCCCGCTGGATGCGGCGCAGCGCCGCCGCGCTGACGCCCCGCCCGGCCGCTGGCCCGTGCTGCTCAAAGGCGTACTTGGGCGCGCCCAGCGCGGCCAGGTCAGCGCTCAGGGCAGCGCCGCCCAGCTCGCGCAGTTGGTCGAGGAAGGCGAATTCGCCCGCGGCGTCTGGCTCAAGCTGGGCCAGCAAACGGATAAAGTCATCTGAGAAATTTGCTTCATTGGCCATCAGCTTCTCTCGTAAACTCCAGCCGCCAGCGGAAAGCGCCGGCGCGGGCCAGCGAACACGGCGAGTTGTGGTGAGCGGGGGACAGTGGGGGACGAAGGTTAGCGCGGAATCGCAGAGAACTGCCTGTTTGCTAACAGGCGTTCTCTGCACTCTCTCCCGTATTTAGCAGCATACGAGCAAAGCGGCGGCGCTGTCAATAGGATGTAAGTTATAAAAGCAGAGATCATTATCAGCGAACAAACGGCAGAATAGAGGCGGGCCTTTCCCGGTTGGTAAAGCCCGCCCTAAGCGCGCTTATTCGTGTTGATCGCGCAGGTGACGCAGGTAAGCGATGACGTCGAGCATCTCGGCGTCGCTCCAGTCAGGGCGGCCGCCGCTGGGCGGCATGGAGACGCCGAGCATGTTATCCGGGTGGTCGGCGGCGCGGCCAGTGCGCAGAAAGCTGAGCAGGTCCCGGTCTGAGGCGTAGATCACCAGCGGCGAGGTGGCCAGCGGCAGGCCCAGCCCGGCGATGCCCTCCCCCTGAGGGCCGTGACAGCCGGCGCAGGTTTGCTCGAAATAGCGCTGGCCGCGCGCCAGGTTGGCGGCGGCGGCGGGGGCGGTCGCCGGCGGGAAGGGCGTGGCGCGCGGGCGGGCGATTGGGATGGTGGGGATGGCTGTGGCGGCGGTCTCGCCGCCGAAATCGTGGCCCGCGGCCATAAACTCTGCGCCGCTGATGACGTAAATTTCCCCGGCGTTGATCTGGTTGTTGTGCAGGCCGTCGCCGCCCATCGCGTTCGGGACGATATCGAGCACGCCGTCACCGTCAACGTCGCCCACCGTCAGCGCATAGGCCATCATGTCGTTGTTGTCCGCGCCGATAATAAAGCGCGTCCGCAGGCCGGGCGGCGGGTCGAACAGCAGGATGCGCCCGTTGTCGTTGGGCAGAACAGCGCCCGGTGTGCCGAAGATAACGGCTACCATGCCGGCGTTGGGCCGGGACAGCCCATCGTAACCTACCGGGTCATAGTCCGGCGCGCCGTAAAACAGGTCAGCCGCGCCGTCGCCGTCCAGGTCGCCGGCGCGCAGCGTATCGCCGGCCTTGCTGTCGGCCTGGTCCGGGTAGATGACGATGGCGCGCTGCGGGTCCGGGTTCGCCAGGTCGAACGCCTGCCCGGCGAACGGCTCGTGCGTGTAGATGATCCAGGCTTCGCCGGCTTCGTCGAGGTTGTTTTCTGCGCCATCGCCGACCAGCGTGCCCAGGATCAGGTCGTTGCGCCCGTCGCCGTCCATATCGCCCGCTGCGATTTCTTCGCCCAGCAGGTCGTTGGCGTCCGCGCCGTAGATCACGGTCACGCTGTCATCAATCGGCTGCCCCTGCGCGTCAATGCGCGTCGCCAGGTCAACCGTTGTGCCGCGCAGCGCCGGGCCGCCAAAGACCACAAAGACCTCGCCGCTGTTGTAACGCAGGTTAGCCGGGCCGTCCGCCCCGCCGAACGACAGCCCGCCCACGCCGCTGGAGGCGCGCCACAGGCCCGCGCTGACGATGGCGTCGTCGTAGCCGTCGGCGTTGAGGTCGTCGCCCCACACGCACGACCCGAACAGGTCGTCGTAATCCACGCCGATGATGCGGGTCGCGTCGGCGGGCGGCGCGGCCATGTCGGTGACGGGGCCGTAGAAGGTGGCCATATCCGCCCGGCCGTAGATAATCCAGACTTCGCCGGCGTTGATGCGGCGGTCGTCTTCGCCGTCCGCCTGGTTAGCGCCGATCAGCAGGTCGTGGAAGCCGTCGCCGTCGAAGTCGCCGCCCTCCACCCACAGGCCGAAGCGGTCGTCCGCCGTCGCGCCGTAGAAGGCGATCACGTCGTCCGGCGGCGTCCGCAGGTCAATGTCGGCGTGGTTGGCGAAATCGGCGCTGCCGAACAGCACGTAAGCCGCGCCCGCGTTGGAGCGCTCGGCGGGGCCGTCGCTGTTCTGCGCGCTGAACAGCAGGTCGTCGTAGCCGTCGCCGTTGAAGTCCCCCGTGTAGGTTTCCGTGCCGGCCATATCGCCCGCGTAAGCGCCGAACACGGTGAAAACCGTTTGGGGGTGCGGCTTTTCGTCCATCGCCATCTGCCCGCTGATATCGCACAGGTTCATCAGCAGACGGACGTGGCCAGCGCTGCCGCGCCACTCGCCCAGCAGCGAATGGGTGGCGTTCTGCCCGGTGATGGCGATGTCGCCGCAGCCGTTGCCGTCGAAATCGCCGATGTCCAGCGGCTTGCCGGTGGTGGAGGCCCCGGCGGGCGCGTCGTAAAAAGTGAACTGTCCGGCCTGGCCGGTGTTGCGCAGGTCCCAGGGCTGCCCGCCGGTGGGCGGCGCGCCGTCCTGCGCCAGGGCGGGCAGCAGCGCGCTGGTCGCTATGCAGGCCGCCACCGTCAGGGAGATGAGTGTTTGAATTCTGGACATTTTCACCATTCCACCGGCTGAGAACTTCACAGAGAAAGCAGGAAAGCGATCAGATCAGCGAGCTGCTGCGCGGTCAGGCTGCCCGCCACGCTGTGCGCCGCGTCGGTGCGCGTCAGCACATCTTCCAGCGTCAGCGCCACGCCGTCATGCATGTACGGCGCGCTCGCCCACAGGCCGCGCAGCGAAGGCGTGTCGAACGCGGTGACGGTTTCAATCGAATAGGCCGCGCCGGACAGGTTGTGCGCCTGCATATCAGTATACAGCGGCGGCGTGTGGCAGCCGCAGTTGGGCGTGCCGCTGAGGAACAGGCGCATGCCGCGCTGCGCCGCCGCGCTGAGCGTGCCGTCCGGCGCGCGGTTGGGGCTGGGCCAGGGTTCAAGCGACGCCACATAGGCCGCCAGCGCGTCCAGGTCAGCGGCGCGCCCGCTGTTCAGCAGGCCGTCACCGAGCATGACGCTGCGAATCTGGTCCTCGATCGTGTCATGCAGCGTGTCCATATCGCCCGCCCAGTTATAGGGCGGCAGGGCGGCGCTGCCCCCCAGCGCGGGCGTGTTGCGCGGGCCGCTGCGGAAGTTGATCCAGGTGCGGGTGTCGGCCCCGCCGTCAAAGTGGCAGATGGCGCAGTTGATCGCGCCGTCGCTCATCGTGGGCGCTGCCGCCTGGTGGAACAGGATTTTGCCGCGCAGCAGCAGCGGGTCAAGCGGCAGGTCGGTCACGCGGATAGCGCTGCGCGCCGTCAGCGCGCGGGTGTCCAGCACCGACAGCGTGCCGTCCAGCGCGTTCAGCACGAACGCGCGCGGGCCGTCCACCACGATAGCGCGCGGGTTCGCCCCGACGGGGATGCGCGCCCGCAGCGTGTGGCTGTCGGCGGCCACCGCCAGCACGGCGTCGCTGCCCGCCAGCACCACGTACAGAGTCTGGCCGTCGGCGTCAAAGGCCGCGTCGAAGGGCATGCTCGCCGCCGTGTCAAGCGTGGACACCGTCAGGCGCGCGGCGCGGTCGCCGGTCATGCTGCCCACATCCAGCACGCCGACCACCGGGAACCAGTCCTGCATATACTGGAGCGACACCAGCGCCAGCCCGGTGCGCGTCTGCGGGATATACGCCCGCTGGCCGTCCGGCGCCAGGACGATGGCCGACGCCAGGTTGCCGTCTGGCTCGACATTGACCGTGCCGACCAGCACCGGCGTGCGCTGCACGTTCAGCGCCGTGACCGCGCCGCTGTAAAAGTGCGTGACCAGCAGCCACTCGCCGCTGAGCGCCAGCCCGGCGGGCGCGGCGGGCACGGGCACGCGGTACAGCGCCGCGCCTGTCGCCAGGTCCAGCACGGCGATTTCAGCGGCGCCGAAGCAGCTCACGAAGGCGCGCCGGCCATCGGTCACCACGCCGTAAGGCATGTGACAGGCCGGCAGCGTGCGCGCGAGCCGCCGCGCCGCCAGGTCAACCAGCGCCAGCGCGTGATCGCCGCGCAGCGTCACCAGGGCGTAGGCGCTGTCAGGCGTGAGCGCGACCGCGCGCGGGTCAGCGCCGACCGGGATCTCTGCCAGCGCGGTTTCGGCGCGCGCGTCCACCAGCGTCACCGTGCCGCTGTCAGAATTGACCGTGACCAGCGTGTCGCCGGCCAGCGCCAGCAGTTTGCTGGACTGGCTGTTGACCAGCGGCGGCAGGCCCGGCAGCGGCGCGGCGGTGCTGATCGGCGTGAGGGCCAGCGGCACAGGCGTGATCTCAGCGGCGGCGGTCGGCGCGAAGGCCGGCTGCCCCTGCTGCACGGGCGGCGGCGCGCCGCAGGCGCCCAGCAGCCACAGGGCGGCGATCAGCGCGCGCGCCTTCATGGCAGCGTCACCGTGCGCTGTTCCATCAGAATGTCGGGCGTGTCCCACTGCTTGAGGTCCTGCAGCGCGATGAACGCCCGCCGCAGATAAAGGCGCGCCGTGACGGTTACGCCGCTGGCGTCCGCCGGCAGCGCGAACTCGTAGGCTGTTTCGTCGGCGGCCAGCGCGGGGATGCGGTTGTCGCTCACCAGGCGGGTGGGCCGCCAGTAGGCGTAGGTAGGGGTTTCGCCGGTGTAGGGGTCCGCCAGCACTTTGGCGTACAGCGCGCCGGGCAGCCCCGCGTAATAACCCTGCGCGGGGTCTCCCACGCCGCCCCATTCGGGGATGGTGGGGCCGGCGGCCAGCGTCAGCGGCTGGCCGGCGCTGTCCGCCGCCTGTACCAGCAGGATGATGTTGCGCAGCGGGCTGTCGGTCGGGATGTGGTGGCCAGCGCCGGTGTTGACCACGCGGACCGTCACGCGCAGCCGGTCGCCCGCTTGCTGCGCCGCCAGTTCGACTTCGGCGGTGTTCTCCAGCAGCGCCTGGTCCGCCGCGCCCGGCATGCGGTGGCTGGCGATCGTGCCCGCGCTGCGCGGGGCGATCACCCCGCTGTGGCCGGGCGGAAACTGGACAAAGCTGGTGGCTTCGGTGCGCGGCATGTGGCAGTCCTGGCACGTCTGGCCGCCGTCGGCGGCGCTGTAGGGGCTGTTGAGCCATTCGCCAAAGCTGTCGTAGATTTTGACATCCCAGAACTGGCCGCTGTGGCAGGCCGCGCACACCTGGCTTGCGCGCTGCAGCGGCGAGTAGATATCGCTGCCCGGCGCGCTGTCGAACGGGCCGGTGTCGTCAAACGGGCCGATAAAAACCTGCTCCCCGTCCGGCGGGCGCAGCAGCCGGATAGACAGCACGCCCGGCAGGCCGGGGTCGGGCAGGCCGTCAGGCCGCAGCCGGACATCCTGAATTTTGTGGCAGAAGTCGCAGGTGACGCCCTCGGCGGCGACGCCGGTCGCCTGGTTGGGGTCGGCGGTGTGCGGCCCGGCGGCGGCCAGCACCGGCGCGTGGCAGGTCGCGCAGGGGCCGCTGCTGTCGGGAAAGTCGAGCCGGAAGCCCGGCCCTGTTCCGGCGGCGTCCGGCGCGGGGGCCGCCGGCACGTCAATGCCCTGGGCGGCGTCAAAGGTGAAGACGGTGGGCGCGCCGGGCGTGCCGCGCAGGTCTGTGCCGTTGTACAGCGACAGAAAGCGTGGGTTGGTGACGGCCTGTGAATGCGCGTCCAGCAGCCATTCGTCAACCAGCAGGGCGCTGCCGGCCTCGCCGGTGCGGTCGCGGTGACAGTGGGCGCAGGCGTCCGGGTCGCTCATGTCCAGCAGCGGGCTGATAAAGGCGTAGCCGGGGTTGTCGCCGGTGGGATGCGCGCGCAGCAGCAGCGTCGCGCCGTCCGCGCGCAGGAAATCAGCGGCCGGGCTGCCGCCGATGTAGTAGCCCGGCGCCCACGCCGTGAGCTGCGCGTCGGCGGCGGCGGGCAGGCGAAAGCGTCCCTGGTCGTCCGTTAGAACGTAGCTGTCGCTGCCGCGCACGCGCACCACCGCGCCCGCCACCGGGCCGTCCTGGCCGCGAACTGTGCCGCGCGCGACTGATTCTCTCTGCGCGCTGAGCAGCGCCGCGGCGGCCAGCGCCGCCAGCAGCGCGAGCAGCGGCAAGTAATAAACGGTTTTTTGCCTGAAGATCATCGCGGCGCCCAGCGTCAGGCCTCTTGCAGCGCGACGCCCAGGCTGGGGACGCTCGTCAGCGCCGTGGCCAGCGCGGCGTTCAGCGGCAGGCCGCGCGCCGTCACGGTGATGGCGGCGGGCCGCCCGCCGCGCAGGCGGTCCCACGCCAGGTTCACATGCGCCGGGACATCGGGCGCGACCAGCTCAAATGTGGGCAGTTCCTGATACAGAGCGGCGGCTTCCGCGCCCCAGTAGACGCGCACAAACCACCAGTTGAGGCCGTTGGACTCGGCGGGGAACGGGTCCTCAGCGAGGGCGGCTGCCGGTGTCTGGCCGCGCGCCCACAGCAGCGCGAGCAGGGCGATCTGGTCGTGGCTGACGACGTCCTCAGACGCCAGGACGAACGGCTGCGTCAGCGGCAGCCGGTAGCCCGCGTCGGGGCCATAGGTGGTCAGCGCCTGGTCGGCCAGCGTCAGCGTCAGGCGCAGCTTATCCGCGAGCTGTGGGATAGCGTTGACTTCGACGATTTTCTCGTGGAACGTGGCCGCGTCGCGGTGCAGCACCATGCGGCTGTGGTCGCTGATCCAGCCGATAGCGTTCTTCAGCCCCAGCGATGCGCCGGCCAGCACGTGTTTGCCCAGCCGGGGCAGGTTGACGATGTGGTCCACCCGGTCGAGGATTTCGGCGGCGTACAGGTCAGCGCCCCAGTGATGGCTGCCCGGCGGCGCGGCCTGAAAGTACGCCTGCGCGAAAGGCACTTCTTCAAAACAGTGGACGACCGCGCCGGCGGCTTCGGCTGCCGCCAGCAGCCCGTTCTGGCGCATGTTCTCGCGCGTGGAGCCGGTGGTTTCGTCCGCCAGATGGCGCACAAACTGCGCGCCGCTCATATCGCCCACGTAGACCGTGCCCGCGCCCGCCGCTTTCAGCAGGCCCACGACGCCTTCCACCGCCGCCGCCGCTGTGACTGAGGGCGGACGGTAGTTCGAGTTGCTGGCGACCTTGACAAAGACCGAATCGCCGGCGCGCAGCCAGCTCAGGTCGGTGGCGTCCAGCGCGGCGTCCCTGACGGCCTGGGCCGCCGGCGCGCTGGCGGGGTCGAACATGCGGAGCGCGACGCGGCTGTCAGCGGCGGCCTGCCGCGCGTGGCGCGGCGTGTAGGCCAGCGGTGGCAGCCCGCCGGACGCCGCAGCGGCGGAGCCGGCCCCGACCAGCTTCAGGAAATCGCGGCGGGTAAGCTGCGGCGGAGGGTTGCGTTTCATAGCCTGTCCTGAACTAACCTGTTTGCAGGATTATACACAGCCGTCTGCCGCCCTGCTACCGCGCGAATCGGCGGCGGGCGCGGTATAATGCGCGTGCAGGAGGGGACGCGATGACCGATTTCGAGCACGACGATGACCTGACCCCGATAGAGGCTTACTGCGTGCGCTGCAAGGGCATGGTCGAGGTGGAGAACGCCGAGGCCGTCTGGACGCGGCGCGGGATGCCTGCCACGCGCGGCGAGTGCCCTGACTGCGGCGGAACGGTGTTCCGCATGGGCCGCACCGCCGCGCACAGCGGCCAGCCGCGCCCGGAGGCGGTTCAGGTAGGCGCGCCCACCCGCGCCCGCCTCCCGCGTGACGCGGCCTACGTCAACTTTGCCGCCGCCGACGAGGTGCTGGCCCGCCAGATCAGCGCCGACCTGGAGAAGGCGGGCGTCGCGGTGTGGCTGCATGAGGCCGACCAGACCGAAGTGAACTGGGCCGGCGGCGTTCACCCGTCGCTGACGGCGTGCGGCTGCATGGTGCTGGTGCTCTCGCCGGCGGCGCTGGCCGACAGCAGCGTGGGCGGCGCGCTGAAGTCGTTTCGGGCGCAGCGCAAGCCGGTGCTGGTCGCTCAGGCGGCGCCGGCGGACGCGCCCGATGCCGCGCGCCGCAGCCCGCGCTTTGATTTCGCCGCCGACTACCGCGCCGCTTTCCGCCAGTTGGTGCAGGCGCTTAACGGGTAAACTGGCGGCCCGCCGCGAACGATATGGAGGCCGTCTAATGGCTGTTTCCCCAGCCACCGTGATCAGCGTGCGCGGGCTTAACGTGGCCTACGACGGCGCGCTGGCCGTTGAGGACGTTAGCTTTGACGTGCGCGCCGGCGAGCGTGTGGCGGTTATCGGGCCGAACGGCGCGGGCAAGTCCACCATTATCAAGGCAATTATGGGCCTGCTCCAGCCGCGCGCGGGCACAATTGACGTGCCCGGCGGCCTGGCGCGCCTGGGCTATGTGCCGCAGCACGAAGCCGTAAGCTGGGATTTCCCGGTGACGGTGCGCGACGTGGTGCTGATGGGCCGGGCGCGGCATATCGGCTGGCTGCGCCGCCCGCGCCGCGCCGACTGGCAGGCGGCGGACGCCGCCCTGGAGCGTGTGGGCCTGGCCGGCCTGCGCGCGCGCCAGATCGGTGAGCTGAGCGGCGGCCAGCGGCGGCGCGTGTTTATCGCCCGCGCGCTGGCGCAGGAAGCCGACACGCTGCTGCTCGATGAGCCGTTCAGCGGCGTGGACGCCCACGCGCAGGCCAGTATCATGGACGTGCTGGACGCGCTCAACGCCGACGGCCTGACGATTGTCCTCAGCACGCACGACCTGGGGCTGGCCTTCCGCCGCTTTGACCGCGTGCTGGCGCTGCGCGAGCGTGTGATCGCCTTCGGCCCGCCGTCGGCTGTGTACCGCCCGGATGTGCTGACCAGCCTGTACGGCGGCCAGTTAGCCACCTGGGACGCGGGCCGGCAGGTGTTCGTGTTCGTGGACGACCACAACTGCTGCTGACTTCTGCTGAACGCCGGGCGCTGTCAGTTGGTATAATTGCGTGCGACAGCTACCGTTAGCGGAATGCGTCTACTGTGGAACAGATCAAGCCCTCCCCCCACAGCATGGTTCAGGCATGGAAAGATTACGTGCCCGCTGTGGACCGCTATCTGCCGGCCTGGGCGCGCCGCACCGACCCCATCGTGCGCCGCCACCTGGGCATTTACTGGAAAGTGCTGCCGCTGGATGTCGGCCAGCTTGGCCGCCTCTACCTGCTGCTGGCGGCGCTGGTGCTGGCGTCGGCGGCTGTGCCGGTGATTTTGCCGCTGATGTTTATCCTGCTGCCGGTGTCGCTGGTGATGCTGCCGTTGGTGCTCTACAGCTACGCGCGCGTGCTGCTGGCGACCGCCGCTTTCACCACGCGCATGATCGTGGACGAACAGGCCAACAACACGCTGGACCTGCTGCGCACCACGCCGCTGACGCTGCCGCACATCGTGTTCAGCAAGGTGGCGGCGGGCGTGTGGCGGCAGGTTGAGGACTTAAGTCTGCTGCTGATCGCCGTGCTGCTGCTGACGCTGCCGGTTATCGGCTTGCAGTACAGCCCTTACTTCCCCTATGAGGACGGCTCGCTCGTTTCGCGCCTGGTGTTGATCGTCGGGCTGGCGGTGTCGCTGCTGCGGCTGGTGCTGGAGCCGTTTATGGTCGCCGCGCTGGCGATCCTCATGGGCACGCTCATCCCCGTGCGCACGACAGCGCTGGTCGCGCTGGGCGTGGCCACCTTCTTCTACTTCCTGCTGATCAACTTCCTGCGCCTGATGCCGCTGACGCCCGCGCTGCTCATTGTTGTTGAGTTCGTCGTGCCGCTGGCGCTGCCGCTGCTGATCGCCTGGGGCGCGCTGCGCGGCGCCGCCTGGGCGCTGCGCCAGGATTGACCGCGTCTGCGCCCTAAGCGGCTGCCTCGCTCAGGGCAGCGCCGGGAACTCCGCCAGCGCCGCGTAACCCACGCCGACCAGCCCCGGCCCGCTGTGTGCGCCGATCACCGGGCCGACGCCGGTTTCCGGCAGCCAGTGACACTCAAACAGGCGGTCCAGGTGCGCCCGCGCTTCCGCCGCGCCTTCGGGGTTGTTGGCGTGCATGATCTGCACCCGCAGCGGCGTGCCGGGCGCGTGGCGCGCGGCGATCGCCGGCCCCAGGTGTTCCAGCGCCCGCTTGAACGTGCGCACCGTGCCCTGCTGCACCAACTGGCCGGTTTCGATGTTCACGCCCAGCAGCGGCTTGATGTTCAGCGTCGTCGCCAGCAGCCCTTTCAGGTTGCTGATGCGCCCGCCGTGCACCAGGTACTTGAGGTGTGGGATGGTGAACACGATATTGGTCGCCTGGTGCACCTGCGCCAGCAGGTCCAGAATCTGCGCGCGCGGCCAGCCCGCCTGCGCCGCCCGCACCGCCGCCTCAACCTGCCAGCCCAGCCCGCCGGAGACGGTGCGCGCGTTGTGGACGGTGATGTTGGCTTCGGGGACCATCTCGGCGGCCAGGCGCGCCGCGTTGTAAGTGCCGCTGAGCACAGCGGCGACGTGAATCGAGATGATGTCGGGGTCGCGCGCGGCCAGCGCGCGGTAGAACTCAGCGATCTCGCCCGGCCCCGGCAGCGAAGTTGAGGGCATGGCCCCGGTTTCTTCCAGCAGGCGGTAGAACTCGTCGGGCTGCAGATCAACGCCGCTGCGATATTCGCGGCCGTTAAGCGTGACGATCAGGGGGATGTAGGGCAGCTCAACGCCCCCTAGCTGCTGTGGGGTCAGGTCTGCGGCGCGGTCGGTTACGATCAGCATGGCGGTCTGCCTCTGGTTAGCACAGTGAACACGAAAGCAGAGTATAGCGTTCAGGCGCGCTAAAACCCACGCGCCGCCGGGGGCAAAATAGCAGCGAGCAGGCGTTGATGTTACAATACGCTGGAATTCGCAGCGTATGCACACGGGAGCAGGGCGATGCCAGCGTGGCAGTCTTTTCAGGCTTTTCTGACGGCGGCGCTTCAGGCTGAACAAGAGCAGCGCCAGCCGATGGTTGATGCGCTTCTGCAGGAACGCCCACAGTGGCCCTGGATTGAAGGCAGCCGGGCGACGTTTATCTTTAACGAGCCGGACACACAGGCGGCGGCGGTCAACCTGGACGTTATCAAGGACGACCCGCCCTTTCACCCCATGACCAACCTGCCCGGCACGACGCTGTGGTATGCCGCCCACGCCTTCGCCCCCGACGACCTGCTCGACTACATGCTGGCGATCAACGACCCGATGACGCCGCTGGCGCAGGAGCGTGACCTGGTGGGGCGCATCAGCCGCTGCTGGCGGCCCGACCCGCTGAACCCGCTGCGCCTGGAAACGCCGCAGATTTCCGTTTCCGTGCTGCGCATGCCGCAGGCGCGCCCCTTTACTGACTGGTCAGCCATGCCTAACGTGCCGCGCGGGCGCGTGATCCAGCATGAGCGCGTGGACAGCCGCCAGTTGGGCTTTAAGGAGCGCCGGCTGTGGGTGTATACCCCGCCCGGCTACAGCCAGGAGGCGACCGCTGAGGACGAGTATCCGCTGCTGATTCTGCACGACGCGCTGTGGAGCACCACCTCGCTGCAGGTCCCGTTCATCGCTGACGCGCTCATCAAACACGGGCAGATGCAGCCGGTCGTGATCGCGATGGTGGAGAGCGGCACGCCGGAGGAGCGCGCCCGCGAGTACGCCGCCAACGATCGCCATTACACCTTTCTGCTCACCGAGCTGCTGCCCTTCGTGCAGACTTACTATCGCATAGACCCGACCAACCTGGGCGTAGGCGGCGTGGACCTGGGGGCGGTGGCGGCGGCGCACGCCGCGCTGATGAACCCGGTAGTGTTTGAACGGCTGGCGATGATCTCGCCGCCGCTGGGCAAAGGGCCGTTCGAGGCCGAGCTTGGCGGGCTGCTGCGCCGCTTTGAACAGCAGGACCGCCTGCCGCAGCGCGTGTTCCAGTCGGTTGGGCGGCATGAGGCTGCCGCGCGCTTTGTGAACCCGGCGCGCGCGCTGCGCGACACGCTGGAGCAGCGCGCGGCCCAGCGCGAGACCGAATATCACTATATCGAGCCGGCCACAGGGCACGGGCTGGTGGGCTACCGCGCCGCGCTGCCCGAAGCGCTGGCCTGGGTTTTCCCCGGTCCGGCCAGCGTCCCGCTGGTGACCGCGCCCTGACCGGCGCAGGCAGGACAGGACAGATGAACGGCAGAGAACGCATCGCCTGCGTTATGCGCGGCGGCATCCCTGACCGCGTGCCGCTGATGTGCCAGCTCGCGCTGGGTCACTATTTTCTGAATGTGCCGCTGAAGCCGCACGCCATCTGGTTCACCAGCGAAGGCTTCGCCGAGGCGCTGGTCACGCTTCAGCGCCGCTATCACTTCGATGGCATCCTGGTGAACCTGCCGGGGCGCGACCCGGACTGGCGCGCGGGCGTCAGCGCCATCACCGAGACGCCGCGCGGCGAAGTCGTCACCTGGGCCGACGGCGGCGAAACACTGCTGCCCTGGGACGATAACGCCCAGCACCGCCCGGCGGACGCGGCGCATGGCCGCCCGCTGTTTGAGGATTTCGACCCCGACCGCGATTTCGACCGGCTGGACGCCTGGCCCATGTACACGTGGGGCGTGTATCATACGCCGGCGCTGCCCGGCAAAGCGGCTGACCCGCTGCGCACCCCGCCGCCATATTTCACGCGCACGCTCGATCTGGTCCGCCAGGCCGCCGGCGGCGCGATCTCGATTCACGGCGAGGTGTTCTCGCCGTTCACGCACCTGATGGAGCTGTTCGCCTACGAGGACGCGCTGGCGCACCTGGCGTTGGAGCCGGACAAAGCCGCCGCCATCCTCGACCGGCTGACGGAGGCCAGCATCGCCTGGGCGGTGGCGCAGGCGCGCTGGGGCGTGGACGCGCTGCTGATTTCGTCGGCCTACGCCGGCGGCGGCTTTATCTCGCCGCGCATGTACCGGCGCTTTGTGCTGCCCTATGAGGCGCGCGTGGTGGATGCGGTGCGCGCCGCCGCGCCCGCTGTGCCGGTCTATACGCACACCTGCGGGCGCATTGGCGACCGGCTGGAGCTGATGCTGGAGACCGGCACGCAGGGCATTGACACGCTCGACCCGCCGCCCATCGGCGACACGCTGCTGGCCGACGCCAAAGCGCGCATCGGCGGGCAGGCGTTCATCAAGGGCAACCTCAACGGCGTCGAGCTGCTCCAGGCGGACGGCGCCGCGCCGGTGCTGGCGATGGCGCGCGAGCGCCTGCGCGACGGCATGCCCGGCGGCGGCTACATCCTCAGCACCGCCTGTTCTGTGCCGCCGCGCGTGCAGCCGGAAAAGCTGGCGGCGCTCTACCCGCTGGTGGAGGCCGAAGGCCGCTACGCTGCTGAGCCTTAACGCTGCGCGCCGGTCCCGCCCGCGTATAATGGGGTGTGAACTGGCGAGGCGGGCCGATGCACATTCTGCTGATTACAGCGCATTTTGAGCCGGAGCAGGGCGCGGCCCCCGTGATTCTCACGCGGCTGGCGCGGGCGCTGCGCGGGCGCGGGCACGACCTCACCGTGCTGACGGCGCTGCCCAGCTATCCGCAGGGCCGCGTTTACGACGGCTACCGTGACGCCTGGGAAGTCACCGAAACGGCGGACGGCCTGCGCGTGATCCGCACCTGGCTGTGGGCCACGCCCAGCCCCAAAATCAGCCGCAAGCTGGTGAGCCAGGTGAGCTTCGCGCTGACGGCGGCGCTGCGCGGCCTGGGCCTGCCGCGCCCGGACGCGGCGCTGGTGGAGGCGCAGCCGATGTTCACGCACCTGGCCGGGGCGGCGCTGTGCCGGCTGCGCGGCATCCCCTACGTGCTGGATGTGCATGACCTGTGGCCCGACCACTTGTTGACGGTGGGCGCGCTGACGGCGCAGCACCCGGTCTACCGTGTGTTTCGCGCCCTGACGAACGCCTCGCTGCGCGGCGCGGCGGGCATCATCACGTTATCTGCGGGATGGGCCAAAACGATACAAGAATATATTGGCCCGACTGATAATGTACAGACGGTGCTCAGCGGTATTGACCTCAACCGCTTTCACCCCGGCGCTGACGCGGCGGCCTTCCGCGCGAAGCATGGCCTGGGCGCTGCCCGCCTGGTGAGCTTCATCGGCGCGTTTACCACGCAATATGATTTTGAAACTATGTTTGCAGCGGTTCATACTCTAGATAATCTGAAGGAAGTGCGTTTTATGTTCGCTGGCGGCGGCACACAGACCGCGCATATTAACGCGCTGCTGGCGCAGAGCGCTGGAGCGCACATCGCGCGCATTGGTTGGGTGGATTACGACGACGTGCCGCTGGCCTATGCCGCGTCGGATGTGTGCTTTTGGGCGATGCGACCGGAGCCGCTGTATCGGGGAACGATGCCGACCAAGCTCTATGAGGCGCTGGCGGCGGGCCTGCCGACGGCTGCTGCCGTTGACGGCGTGGCGGCGGACTTCCTGCGCGAGACAGGGGCTGGATTCAATGTGCCCTGCGGTGACGCGGCGGGGTTAGCGGCGGCTGTCGCGCGGCTGCTGGACGACGACGCGCTGCGCGCGCGCTGCGGTCGCGCCGGGCGCGCCTACGCCGAGGCGCACCTGGATTACGAGCGCGCGGCAGATGCGTATGCGGCGGCGCTGGAGAAGGCGGCGGGAGGATGAAGGTCTGGGTGCTGGACCCGGCGCAGCTCACGCCCTATTACAACATCGCGCTGTGCGATGCGCTGGCGCAGGCCGGGTGCGATGTGCGCTATATTGCCTCACGCTATCTGTACGACGACCAACTGCCGTTCACCGGCCGTTTTCAGGCCGATTACGCCTATTTTCGCGGCCTGTATCACCCCTGGCTGACGCGCCTGCCGCATTTGCGCCGCGCGCTGCGGGCCGCTGTCTATCCGCTGGGCCACTGGCAGACGCTGCGCCAGCTTCGGCGCACCCCGCCGGATGTGCTGCATATTCAGTGGAGCCGTGTGCCGCGCCTGGATCGGCGGCTGATTCAGCAGGCGCGCGCCGCGGGCGTGCCGGTTGTTCACACGGTGCACGATGTTGTGCCGCTGTACGCGCCAGAAGCCGATGCCGGGCCGCTGCACGCTGTCTACCAGGCTGTGGACCGGGTGATTGTTCATACTGAAGCCAACCGGGACACGTTCAGGCGCGCGTACCCGGCGGTTGACCCCGCCAGGATCGCCGTTGTGCCGCATATCAGCACGCCTTATACAGCGCTGCCCGCCGATGCCAGCCGGGCGCAGGCGCGCGCGCGCCTGGGGCTGCCCACCGATGCGCTGGTGTTTCTGTTTTTCGGCTCCGTGCGCGCTTACAAGGGCTTTGACACGCTGCTGGCGGCGTTTGCGCGGGCAGCGGCGGCCCGGCCCGATGTTCATCTGCTGGCCGCCGGACGGCCCGAAACCCAGGCCGATGCTGACCTGCTGGCGGCAGCGGGCACGCAGGAACGGGTGCATGTTGTTTCTGGCTATATCCCCTATGGCGATGTGTGGCTGTATCACTATGCTGCTGATGCGGCGGTGCTGCCCTACCGCGCGATCACCCAAAGCGGCGCGCTGATAACCTGTATGGCTTTCAGCCTGCCGCTGATTGTGACGGCCGTCGGCGGCCTGCCCGAAAGCCTGGACGGCAACGGCTGGGTCGTGCCGCCGGAGGACAGCGAGGCGCTGGCGGCAGCGCTGCTGGACGCGGCTGCTGACCAGCAGCGTCTGAGGCAGATGGGCTTGCGCTCGGCGGCGCTGATCGCTGAACGGTATGCCGGCCCGGCGGTGGCGCGGCAAACGCTGGCTGTCTACTGCGCGGCGGTGGGGTGAAAGCGGTTGAGCGCCTGCCGCAGCAGCGCCACGTCGCTGCCTGTAATCAGCCATATTTGCCACCAGCGCGCCCCGCTGACACGGCAGAAGGCCACCACTGACGCGATGCCCAGGAAACTATAGGCCAGGCTGGCTGCCAGCGCCGCGCCGTTGTAGCCCAGCGCCGGAATCAGCGCGGCGTTGGCCGCCAGGTTGATGGCAAAGGCGGCGGTGGCGATCGCCGCGTTGATGCCCACACGCCCGCGCCCGGCGACATCTGGCCCCAGCACGCGCGCCAGGTTGAACAGCGCGATGCCGGGCAGCAGCCACAGCAGCGGCTGGGCCGCCGGGCGAAAGGCTTCGCCGTACAGCAGCACAATGAACCACTCGCCCAGCAGCGCCAGCGCCACCAGAATCAGCGCGCCAAACCAGAACGTCAGGCGGGCGTTGAGCAGCGAAAGCTGGGTGCGGCGGTCGTCGTCGCCTTCCCACGAGGCGATGCGCGGCAGGATCACCTGCCCGGTGACTGTGCTGAACGTCCAGATGCGCTCCGCCAGCAGCACAGCGATCGAGTAAATGCCGACCGAGGCCGCCCCGCCCGGCCCCCACAGGTTGAGCAGGAACACATCTACGCGCAGCAGCAGGTATACGGCGATGATGTTGAGCTGCGCTTTCAGGCCGTAGCCCGCTATCTGCCGCCAGTAAGCGCGGTCCAGGCGCAGCGCCAGCAGCGGCACGGGCGCTGCTATGCGGCGGCGCAGCAGCAGCACGGCCAGCGCCAGCCCGGCGGCGTTGCCGACGATGGCTGCCAGCAGCGCCCCGGCCACACCGCCGTCCCACATAAACACCAGCGGCACTATCAGCACAATAGACACCAGCGGCGGCGTCAGCTCCACCAGGCCAAAGGCGCGGAAGTCCTGTAAGCCCTGAAACACCGCGCTCAGATGCAGGCGCAGGTACAGCAGCGGCAGCAGCAGCAGGCTGAGGTAGAGCAGGTCAGCGGGTATGCCGGGGAACAGCGCGGCGCTGCCCAGGCGCACCAGCGCCACGCCGACCAGCAGGCCGCCGCCGCTGAGCCACAGTGACAGCGTGATGCTGCCGCGCGTGGCCGTCACCAGGTCGTGGTCGCCGCGCGCTACGTAGTAGGCGGCGGACATCGTAACGCCAATGTTGAAAACCGACTGGATCACCAGCGGCAGCACCAGCGCCAGCTCGTAAATGCCTTTGCCGTTTGTGCCCAGGCCGCGCGCCAGCAGCGCCGACAGCAGCAGCCCTAACACCGCCGCGCCGCCCAGCCGCACCAGGTTAATCGCGCTGTCAGCGGCAAAACGCCGCAGTTCAAGGTCCTGTCGCATCGCAAATTCCACGCCGCCCGATCCTGACCCATCATAGCATGTTCAGGCAGGCGCGAGTCTTAACGGGTTCAGCGCGCGCTGGCCGTTATAATTGAGCTGGTCGCACAGCCACCGAACAGGGATAACATGCCGCCCCAACCCGCCGTGAGTATCGGCCTGCCCGTGTATAACGCCAGCGGCGCTGGCATCCAGCGCGCGCTCGATTCGCTGCTGGCGCAGGACTTCACCGATTTTGAGCTGATCATCTGCGATAACGCCTCTACCGACGATACCTACGCCATCTGTGCGGCTTACGCCGCGCGTGACGCGCGCATCCGGCTGTATCGCAACGCGCGCAACGTTGGCGCGCAGGGCAATTTCACCCGCGTCTACGAACTGGCGGTCGGCGATTACTTCATGTGGGCGGCGCATGACGACTGGTGGGAGCCGGAGTTTATCAGCGCGTGCCTGGCGACGCTGCGCGCCAGCCCGGACGCGGCGCTCTGTTTCGCGCAGAGCTGCTATCATTACGAAAACACCGGCGCGGCCCGGCCAGAGCGCTATCCAGTGGCTATGGACAGCGCGGCGGCCTGGGAGCGCTGCGCCAACCTGCTGCTGACGCCGGCGGTCAATACGCCGTTTTACGGTCTGTACCGCCGCGCGGCGGTCGCGCCGGGGCTGCCCTTCCACGCCGTTGAGGCGTCAGACACCGTATTTCTGCTGCACATGGCCCGCCAGGGGACGTTTGTGCCGGTTGAGCGAACGCTGCACCATTACACAGTGGCGCGGCGCGGCGGCAAGGTCCGCGTGCGCCAGTTTGCGCCGGGCCAACCGGCGCTCATCGCTGCCTTTAAGCTCGATTTCCGGCTGTGGGGGCTGCTGAAACAGGCAGTGGCCGGCTGTGCGCCCGACGCGGACACGCAGCACAAGCTGCGCCGGGCCTGTTTCTATTATTTCCACTATGTGACTGGCTGGCCGTTTTCGGCCAAGCTGGTGATGCGCTACACCTACGTTATCCTGCCGGACTGGTTCGTGCCGCGCATGCTCAACTGGCTGGCGCGCCACCCCCGCGTCGACTCCGCGCTGCGCCGCGTGATCGGCATCGGCAAAGCGCCTGAGAAAGGCGAAGGCGACACCCCCTCTGCTTGACTCGCCCCCTCACCCGAAGCGCAGATTGCGCTGCGCCCGCGACTCAAGCGTGGCGCGCACGATGTCCAGGTCATCGGCGGGGATGATATCCACCCACAGGTTCGGGTACAGCGCGCGCAGCGCGTCGCTCACCGTGTGCGCCTGCGTGGTCGGCGCGACCAGCGTCACGGCGACGCTGACGCTGGCCGGGATGTACTGGATGAGGTCAAGCTGCACCGTGACAGCCGGGCGGAAGCGGTCGTAATAGGCGCGCGCCGTGTCCAGGAACCAGCCCGGTGTCAGGCCGCCGGCCAGCGCCAGCAGGTGGATGTCGGGCGTGCCGTGAATCGGGCCGGGGCCGGGCACGACAGCCGTCGGCGCTGGCCCTGGTGTCGCCATGACCTCCAGCGGCAGGACGTTCAGGCGCAGCGGCGGCGTTTCGGCCAGGCGCGTGATGGCGTGGGCCGGGCCAGGTTCGAAGTAATCATCTTCTTTCCACAGGCACACGCCGAAGAACCAGGGCGGCGCGCTGTGCGTGACCCACTCAAACATGGCGACCGTCCCCTCCGCCTGGCTTTCGTGGGTGTACGGCGGATAGCGGTCGTCCTGCTGGTAGTAGGGCGTCTGGCCGTCGCGCGGGAAGGGCCAGATGCCGCCCTCCGTGCCCACGACCGGCACGTTGGCCGTGTCGAACAGCGCGGCGCAGCGCTCGTTGAACAGGCCGCCCATCGCCGTCAGGCCGACCGGGTCGCCGTGGGGCGTCAGGCGCGTGCCGCCCGACACCGTGCGGCCGGGGTCGCTGGCCTGGCTGATGGGGTCGTAAGGGTACTCGAAATGCCAGCCGCCTTCGCGGGCGTTCTGCTGTTCGGGCGGGCGGGCGCTGAGGGGGCCGCCGTCCGGCTTCTGCTGGTAGTAATGGTTGAGGATGTAAGGGTGGGTGGCGCAGTACCCGCCGTTGGCCAGCACCGCGCGAAAGCGGTCGCGGTGCGTCTGGTGCAGGTAGCTGAGAAAGGCGTCCATCCAGCGGACGGCGGCCTCGGTGGGCGAGTCGCTCTCCGCCAGCGGGATGAAGCCGGGGTAGCCGCCCTGGCTGATGATGAACTCCGCCCACAACAGCCAGTTGTCCATCAGCGGGGCGATCAGCGCACCGTTGCGCCAGTCGATGTTTGTGCCCGCCGGCCACTCAATCGGCAGGTTCGGCTCGTTGTAGAACTCAAACCAGCGCACGCCGGCGCTGAGATAGGCGAGGGTTTCGTCGCGCATGGTGCGGTCGAAGGGGCGCGCGCCCCAGCGCTCGCGGTACAGGCGAACGATGGGCGTTATGCCGCGCTGGATGAACGCGGCGGCGTCGTCCACGTATTCCGTTTCAGCGGCGACCAGCTTGGCCCAGCCAAAACCGGCGCTGGTCCAGCGGTCAATCTCGACCGGGGTGATCAGCACGCGCTTGTTGTGCAGGCCGCGCGGGTTGCGCGACCACTGGTATTCGTCAAGGCGCATAGCGTTAACCTCCGCGCGGCCTCAGCCGCCGGTGACAGGGCCGGGCGTCGGGCTGAGCGGCGGCGGCACAGGCGGGGTCGGGGTGGTCGGCGGCGGCTGGTCAGGCGTGGGCGTCTGCGTGATAAAGCCGCTGCCCTGCGGCACAACCGGCCCGGCGGTGGGGGCCAGCGGGATAGCGGTCGGGGCCGGCGTCCAGGTGGCGGTTGGGATCAGCGGCACGCCGAACGGCTGGTTAAGCTGGGCGCGCAGGTCGAACGCGGTCCGCGCGTCCTCGATAAAGTCGTACACGATCGGGTCGAACAGGGCGTGCGGGGCCTGCTGCGCCAGCTCGACGCCGTACTGCGGCGCGCGGTCGTGGCGGGCCAGCACGGTGACGGCCAGCGTCAGCGCCGGGGGGATAAACGGGATCAGCGTCAGGTCGCTGATTACGGTCGGCTGAAAGCGGTCCCAGTACGCGCGGGCGGCGTCGAACAGCCACTCCGGGCCGAGGTTGGGCGCGACCAGCAGGAAATGGTAGTTGGGCAGTGTGTTCTGTGCCATGTGGGCGATTATACAGCGAATGGGCGGCAAACGCAGCCGGGCCGGCAGGGCGGCGGCTGGTGGGCTGGTGGCAGGTTGACACACTGGCCGGTATCTGTTATCTGTTCCCGAAAGCGGGGGGCGGCCCCGGTGTCGCCCTTTCTGGCTGCCGTTTGCTGATCTGGTTGCTGCGCCTGCCTCTCTGAAGAAAGCACGAGTATATGTCCTGGCATCTTGACGCTGTTTTTTACGAACTTCCGCTGCGCGCTTTTGCCGACACCAACGGTGACGGCCATGGCGATTTGCTCGGCCTGCGCCGCCGTCTCGACTATCTGCAGTGGCTGGGCGTGGACTGTCTCTGGCTCCAGCCGTTTTACCCGTCACCGCTGCGCGACGACGGCTACGACATCGCCAGCTTCTACGGCCTTGACCCGCAGTACGGCTGGATGGAGGACTTCCAGATCACTGTTGAGGAAATCCACCGACGCGGCATGAAGCTCGTCGTTGACCTGGTGGTCAACCACACGTCTGACCAGCACCCCTGGTTTATCGAATCGCGCCGCAGCAAGGACTCGCCGCTGCGCGATTACTATGTCTGGAACGCCAGCGACGACGCCTACCCGCTGGCGCGCATCATCTTCCTTGACACAGAAACGTCGAACTGGGCCTATGACGACGGCACGCAGGAATATTACTGGCATCGCTTCTACACCAGCCAGCCAGACCTGAATTACGACAACCCGGCCGTGCGCCAGCACATGCTTAACGTCATGCGTTTCTGGCTGGACATGGGCATCGACGGCTTCCGCGTGGACGCCGTGCCCTACCTGTTCGAGCGCGAGGGGACCAACTGCGAGAACCTGCCCGAAACGCACGAGTTCCTCAAAGAGATGCGGCGCCTGGTGGACGAAAACTACCCGCACGCTATCCTGCTGGCGGAGGCCAACCAGTGGCCGCACGACCTGCGCCCCTACTTCGGCGACGGCGACGAGTTTCACATGTGCTTTCACTTCCCGGTGATGCCCCGGCTGTATATGGCGCTGGCCCGCGCCGACCGCACCAGCGTGGTAGACATCATGAGCGACACGCCGGAGATCCCGGCGAACTGCCAGTGGGCGACGTTCCTGCGCAACCACGACGAGCTGACGCTGGAGATGGTGCTGCCGGAAGAACGCCAGTTCATGTGGGATTTCTACGCGCCGTCGCCGGTGCAGCGCATTAACCTGGGCATTCGCCGCCGGCTGGCCCCGCTGCTGGACGGCGACCGCCGCCGGATCGAACTGCTCAACTCGCTGCTGTTCACGCTGCCGGGCGCGCCGGTGCTGTACTATGGCGACGAGATCGGCATGGGCGACAACGTTTCGCTGCCCGACCGCAACGGCGTGCGCACGCCAATGCAGTGGAGCGCGGAGGCCAACGCCGGCTTTTCGACCGCCGCCAGCGACCGGCTGTACGCGCCAGTCATCAACGACCCAGTTTACGGCTGCCAGCACGTGAACGTCGCCAGCCAGCGCGACGACCCCGGCTCGCTGCTGTCCACTGTTCGCGGCATGATCCACGCGCGCAAGGCGCTGCCGATGATGGCCAAGGGGCGGCTGGAGTGGCTGCACGACCTGCCGCCGCATCTGCTGTGCTTCTGGCGGCGCGCGCCGGAAGGCGACCTGCTGGCGCTGCACAACCTGGCCGACGCGCCGGCGGAGGTCGCGCTGCCGGAGGAAATGATCCTGGCCGACGCGCTCGACGCCGCCAGCGGGCCGGTCAGCGCGCTGGTGGCGCTGCCGCCCTACGGCTACCGCTGGCTGCGCCTGCTGGGGAGCTGAGCGCAGCGGCTGGCGTCAGCCGTCGCTGCCCAACCTCACCCTCCGACTCTCTCTCCACAACCACACCTCACCCCTAAATCCCCTCTCCATAGGAGAGGGGACTTGAGACTCGTC
>JASNZW010000009.1:0-137743 GCA_048499435.1 Anaerolineae bacterium | reverse complement strand
TCGTTCCTGATTTTGCTGGACCTGCGGCACAGCCAGCAGCAGATCGCGCGCTGGGTTCCGCCCGCCTATCACCGCGAGGCGGCGCTGCTGTTCGAGAAGCTGCAAGCGGTGTGGAACGGCTTTTTCCGCGGGCAGATGCTCATCGGCCTTATCGTCGGCGCCCTGACATGGCTCCAGCTCATGCTGATGGGCGTGCCGGGCGTGGCCGTGCTGGCCGTCTTTACCGGCGTGGTCTCGCTCATTCCGACGCTGGGCGGCTTTATCGCGCTGGTCCCGCTGGCGCTGGTCCCGCTGATTCAGGGGTCCACCGTGTTTGTGGAGATGTCGCACGGGCTGTTCGCGCTGCTGGTGGTGGTGGTCAACCTGCTCATCAGCCAGGTGATCTGGAACGTGGTCGCGCCCAAGATTCTGGGCGACGCGCTCGACCTGCCGCTGCCGGTGATCATCGTCGGCGTGTTTATCGGCGCGGCGCTGGGCGGCGTGCTGGGCGCGTTTCTGGTGGCCCCGATTGTCAGCACGCTGCGGGTGCTGGTGTTCTACACGCTGCGCAAGATCGCCCAGGAAGACCCTTTCCCCGGCGCAACGCCGCGGTCGCCGCTGTTGAGCGACGCGCCATCCGCCGCGCTGCCGCTGGCAGAGCCGCATGGCTGAGGGCGCGCCCGCCGTTTACCTGGGCGTGGACGGCGGCGGCAGCACGGTGCGCGCCGTCGTGGTTGACGCCCATCTGACGCTGCTGGGCGAGGCGTCTGGCCCGGCGGCCAACCCCAACACGCTGGGCCGCGATGAAGCGGCGGCGCGCATTGTCGCGGCGCTGCGGGCGGCGCTGGCCAGCGCCGGGGCCGCGCCGGAGCAGGCGCGCGCCGTTGGGTTAGGCGTGGCAGGGGCTGACGCCGCTCACTCCGCGGACTGGCTGCGCGCGGTCGCGGCGGCGGCCGCGCCGCGGGCGCACGCCGTCCTCAGCAGCGACTACGAGATCGCGCTGGTGGGGGCGCACGGCGCGCGCCAGGGGCTGCTGCTGCTGGCGGGAACCGGCAGCCTGGCTTACGGCGTTAACGCGGCGGGGGCGTCGGCGCTGGCGGGCGCATGGGGCTATCTGCTGGGCGACGAGGGCGGCGGCTACTGGCTGGGCCTGGCCGGGCTGCGCGCGGTCGCCCGCGCGGACGACGGGCGCGGGCGGCCAACGGCGCTCACGGCGGCGCTGCCGGGCGCGCTGGGCCTGGACAGTAGCCGCGGCGCGCTGGTCACCTGGCTGTACGCCGCCCCGCGCGTGAGCGAGGTGGCGCGGCTGGCCCCGCTGGTGCTGGACTGTGCCGCCCACGGCGACCGGGTGGCGGGCGGGTTGGTCGCGGCGGCGGCGCGCGAGCTGGCGCAGGCCGCGCGCGCTGTGCGCCGCCGGCTGCGCCTGGACGCCAGCGCGCCGCCCGCGTTCAGCGGCAGCCTGCTGACCACAGACACCCCGCTGCGCGCCGAGGTGTGTCACCTGCTGGGCATCCGCGCGCCGGTTGTGCCGCGCTATCCGCCGGTGATGGGGGCGGCGCTGCTGGCGCGCGCCGCCGCATCGCCCCATGGAGAGGGGGCCGGGGGGTGAGGTTGCGCATAGCCGGGGGGTGAGGTTTCGCGGCCAGGGGTGAGGTTTCGTGGCCGGGGGGGTGAGGTTTCGCGGCCGGGGGGTGAGGTTGCGTGGCCGGGGGGTGAGGTTCCCCGCCGCGCGCTGAGGTTCCCCGCCGCCGCGCCGCCGGGAATGTGTTACACTCAGGCGGCGACACAAGGAGCGCAGCTAACATGTTTGAAACCGAAGGGTTTCGGGGCCGGCGCGCCCTCATCACCGGCGGCATGGGCTTTATCGGCAGCAGCCTGGCGCTGGCGCTGGCGCGCCTGGGCGCGGACGTGACCATCGCCGACGCCATGATCCCCGGCTACGGCGGCAACCTGTTCAATATCGAGCCGGTCAGGGGCCGCGTGCGCGTCAACTTCTGTGATATCCGCGACCCCAACGCCATGAACTACCTCGTGCAGGGCCAGGATTACGTCTTTCACCTGGCCGGCCAGGTGGACCATATCCTCAGCCTGACCGACCCGTTCCCCGATATCGAGATCAACATTCACGGGACCGCCGTCGTGATGGAGGCCATCAAGCGGCACAACCCCGGCGCGCGCGTCATCTACACCGGCACGCGCGGCCAGTACGGCCCGGCCGCCGCGCTCCCCGTGAGCGAGAGCGCGCCCACCTACCCGAAGGGCATCTACGAAATCTCCAACCTCACCGCCGAGAAGATCATCCAGGTGTACAACGATGTACACCACATCCCGGCGGTGCTGCTGCGCCTGACCAACGTCTATGGCCCGCGCGCCCAGATGAAGCACGCGCGCTACGGCGTTGTCAACTGGTTTGTGCGCCTGGCGGTGGACAACGAGACGATCAAGGTGTTTGGCGACGGCCAGATCAAGCGCGACTTCCTCTACGTGGACGACAGCGTGGACGCCATCCTGATGTGCGCGCTCAGCGACGCCGCCTACGGCGAGGTGCTCAACGTCGGGCTGGACGTGCCGACTAACTTTGTCGAGCTGGCCGAGGCGCTGATCGCGGTGGCGGGCACGGGCCGCTGGGAGTTCGCGCCGTTCACGCCGGAGCGCGCCGCCCAGGAACCGGGCGACTTCTACTCTGACATCACCAAGATTAAACGCCTGGTGGGCTGGCAGCCGGCGACCAGCCTGCGCGACGGCCTGGCGCAGACCGTCGCCTACTATCGCCAGCACAAGGCGCACTACTGGTAGCCGGGCGCGCAGTTGAGTTGTCACACGCAAAGCAAGGATGAAGCCTCATGCAGCAGGGCAGCAGCCAGTTTGGGCAAAACGTCGTCATTGCCGCTGACGCGGTTATCGGCAGCGGCGTCACCATCGGCAACAACGTCACGATTTACCCGCAGGTCACTGTGGGCGACAACTGTCGCATCATGGACAACGCCGTTATCGGGCGGCTGACGTACCCGACGCGCTCGGTGCACCGCACCTACCCCACCGCGCACCAGCCCACGCTGATCGGCGCGGGCAGTGTGATCGGCTGCAACGTCGTGTTGTACACCGGCGTGCGCCTGGGCCGCGAGGTCCTGCTGGCCGACGGCGCGTCGATCCGCGAGGGGTGCGTGCTGGCCGACGAGGTCTTTCTGGGGCGCTCGGTCATGCTCAACTACAACACGCAGATCGGCAGGCGCACGAAAATCATGGACCTGACGCACATCACCGGCAACGCCTTCATCGGCGACGACTGCTTTATCGGCGTCCTGGTGGGGACCGCCAACGACAACGACGTTTACCTGCGGCGCTTCCACCTGCACAACATCCCGCAGGACGTGATCGGCCCGCGCGTCGGCCACTATGTCGTGCTGGCCAACGGCGTGCTGCTCAACCCCGGCGTGACAATCGGCGACGGCGCGCTGGTCGGCACGGGCGCGCTGGTCACGCGCGATATCCCGCCCTGGGCGGTGGCGCTGGGCGCGCCGGCGACCGCTAAGCGCTTTATCGACGACGACGCCCGCCTGAAAATCCTGGGCCTGGCGCAGGCGCGCGGGCAGCAGCTCGCTGACCTGCCGCCAGTCGGGCCAGGCTGAGGCGCGAAGGCCCGCCCGTGAGCCTGATCTCGATTGTCACCCCGGTGTATCACAACGCGGCCAGCCTGCCCGACCTGCTGGCGTGCTTTCAGCGGCTGGCCGCCCGCAGCCCGGCGGACGAGTTCGAGTTCGTGTTCGTGGATGACGGCTCGCGCGATGACTCGTTCGCTGTGCTGACGGCGCTGGCGGCGGGCGACGCGCGCGTCCAGGTCATCAAACTGTCGCGCAATTTCGGCGCCAACCCGGCGGTGCTGGCCGGCCTGAGCTACGCGCGCGGCGACGCGGTCGCCGTGATCGCCGCCGACCTGCAAGACCCGCCAGAGCTGATCCACGACATGCTGGCGCTGTGGCGCGCGGGGAAAAAGGTGGTGCTGGCCGCGCGCGAAGGCCGCGACGACCCCGGCGCTTCCGCGCTGCTGGCCAACACCTTCTACGCCCTGTTCCGCCGCTTTGCCATCAAATCCATGCCGCGCCAGGGGTTCGACTTCTTCCTCATTGACCGCCAGGTGTGCGCGCTCATCACGCAGATTCAGGAAAATAACGCCTATCTCATGGGCCTGATTCTGTGGCTCGGCTTCGACCCGGCGGTTGTCCACTATCACCGGCGCGCGCGCGACCCGCGCTACGGCCATTCGATGTGGACCTTCGTGAAGAAGCTCAAATACTTCACCGACAGCTTCGTCGCCTTCTCGTATGCGCCGGTCCGCCTCGCCACGCTGGTCGGGCTGGCGCTCGGCTTCCTCGGTCTGCTTTACGCGGCGCTGATCGTCATCAACCACCTGCTGTTCGGCATTAACGCTGAGGGCTGGTCGTCGCTGATGGTCGTGCTGCTGGTGGTGTCTGGCGCGCAGATGTTTATGATCGGCGTGCTGGGCGAGTATTTGTGGCGCACGCTGGACGAAACGCGCCGCCGCCCGCGCTTCATCGTTGATCGCGTGATCCAGCGCGACCTGCCCCAGCCCGCGCCCGAAACAGAACAGCAGTAGGCCCCGGTGAGCGTGAACGCCTTAAAAGCCCTCGACCGCCCCTTTGCCCGCTTCCTGATTTCCGGCGGCGTCAACACTGTGCTGACGTACCTCGTCTACCTGGCGCTGATCCCGGTCATGGCGTACACGCTGGCGTACAGCGCCTCGTATGTGGCCGGCATCGTCATCGCCTACGTGATCAACACGCGCTTTGTGTTCCAGGCGCGCATGCAGGCGCGCTCCGCCCTGCTTTACCCGCTGGTCTACGTGGCGCAGTACGCCGCCGGGGTGGCGCTGCTGGCCCTGCTGGTTGAGGGCCTGGGCCTGGACGAACGGCTGGCCCCCGCCGCCGTCATCGTGCTGACTATCCCGCTGACGTTCGTCCTCAGCCGCGCGATCATCAAGGGCGGCCCGCGCGCGGCGCGCTGACCGCCGCCGCCTGCCAGCGGCCAAAGCGCAGCGTCGCCAGCAGCGCCAGCGCGTAGGCCAGCGCCCCCGCCGCGAACACCGCCGCGAAGCCGTAGTTGATCGCCATGATCGTCGCCGTCACTGAGCCAACCACCGACAGCGTGCCGTTGGCCGCCCACAGCCAGGGCATCAGCTCGTCCGCGCCCGCCGCCGCCGCGTAGCGCAGCCCCAGCGGGAACGGGCGGCCCATCAGCAGGCCCGCCGGGGCCAGCGCGAGCACCGCCAGCAGCGCGCGCGCCAGCAGCGGCAGGCCCTGTGTCGCCGCCAGCAGGCGCGGCAGCAGCAGCGCATACGCGCCGATCAGCAGCAGCAGCAGCGCGATCGTCAGGCGCAGGCTGCGCAGGATGCCGCCCACCGGCACGCGCTGCGACCACAGGCTGCCCAGGCCGCTGAACAGCAGCAGCGCGAACAAAATCACCACCAGCGCATACGTCGGGCTGCCCAGGTACAGGCTCATCTTCTGGAGCATGGGGATTTCGACCATGATGAAGCCCAGCCCCAGCAGCGCGTAATAGGCGATATACGGCCCGCCGCCCGCGCCGCGCAGCGCGGCCCCGCGCCCCAGCGCCAGCGGCAGCACGATCAGCAGCGCCGCCAGCAGCAGCGCGATCACCAGCGTCACGATGAGCGTGCGCGTCGCCTCCGCGCCGAAGCCGTAGATGGCGCTGCCCGCGAACGTGTCGCTGCCCAGGTCGCCCAGGCGCACCACGTTGAAGAAGAACGGGCGGTTGTCGGTGGACGGGCTGATGTCCACCGGGTAGGCGCTGATAAAGGCGTCGCGGTCGGCGGCCAGCACGAAGTCCGCCACCGGGCTGGCGTCTGGCCCGCTGACGCCGGGCGCGTAGAGCACCGCGAAGTCCAGCCGGTCGGCCTGCTGCTGGATGATGGCGAGTTCGGCGGGCGTGAACGGCGTCTTTTTGAGCAGCATCCCGGCCAGCCCCTCATCGGCGATGCGGTCCGGCGTGAGGTTCGCCAGCACGACGACGTGCTGCGCCGCGTCCGTCACGCCCCGGTTTTCCCACGCCTGCAGCCCGACAGCCACCAGCCGCAGCGTCTCCGCCGGGCCGTTGGCGTAGTACCAGCGCGAGAAGTTCACCAGGCCGTCGTCGTTGAGGTGGTCGTAGTACGACTCGAACGCCTCCACGGTGTAAATGCCGTTCTCCGACAGGGCGAACGCCCCGGCGGACGTGGCGGCGAACGTGTCGATCAGCGACGCCTGGATGATGTCGAACGTGTCCGGGCGGGCGGCCAGGTAGGTGCGGGCGTCGTCCACGTGGACCGCCACGTTAGGCCGGTCGTAGATGTGCCCGGCGTAGTCGGCGTGCTGCTGCTGCACCAGCTCAACGATGATCGGGTTGAGTTCGACGCCGGTGATGTGCGCCGCGCCGAAGCGCAGCGCCGTCAGCACGTCGCGCCCGCCGCCCGGCCCGATAACGAACACGTCAGGGGCGGCGCGCAGGTAGTACGGCAGGGCGGTCACGTCGTAGGTTAGGAAATCAACCGCGTCCCAGTCGTCGCCCGCCGCGGTGACGGTGTGGCGCTGGATAGGCGTGCCGGCCTTTTCGTCAATCATAATCATCAGGTGGCCGGGGTCAGGCGGGGGGTCCACAAAGTACGTCTGGCTGATGCCCCAGCCGAAGGGGATCGGCCAGTTGTCGTTGTAGAGCGTGATGCGCGAGAAGGCGTTCCACTGCTCGAAGATCGGCGTGTCGTCGTTGTACGTCTGGCGCGGGACGAGCGTAAACCAGGGGCTGACGGCGTGCAGCGCCAGCCCCAGGGCGGCCAGCGCCAGCGCGCCGCCGCTGGCCAGCCGCGCCCGGCGCGCGCCGGCATCGAGCGCGAACAGGAAGGCCCCCAGCGCGCAGACAGCCGCCGCCGCCAGGACCGCGCCCGCGCCGCCGAAGGCGGTGATGGCGGCCACGCTCAGCAGGCAGCCCAGGCTGGCCCCGGCCAGGTCCGCGAAGTACAGCCGCCCGGCCTGCGCCTGATAGTGGCGCAGCGCCAGCGCGACCGCCGCCCCGGCGAAGATGAACGGCACGGTCAGCAGCGCGTAAGTCAGCAGCAGCCAGCCGGCGTCGGCCAGGTCGAGGCCGTCGCGCAGGTTGTTGACGGTCAGCGGGAGCTGCATATAGAGGGCGAAGGCCGCCAGCAGCGCCAGCGCCGCCGCCAGCGCCAGCCAGGGCAGCGCGCGCGGCGCGCGCGCGCCGGCGAAGGGGCGCGGCAGCAGGTAAAGCCAGACGCCCGCCGCGCCGCTGCCCAGCAGCGCCAGCGAGATCACCAGGAAGGCGAAGTGATACCACAGTGTCACCGAAAACACGCGCGTGAGCGCGATCTCGGCGGCCAGCACCGCCGCCGTCACGCAGCCCACGCCCAACATCGTCAGCAGCCGGGTCGTTCGCATCCAGGCCCCCTCTGTCAGCCGCCAGCCGGTTTCAGGTGTTCCTTGCGCCACACCAGCTCGCGCCACAGCGCCAGCAGGGGGTACAGGCGGCGCAGGTCGCACACGTCGTACTGCGCGCCGCCGCCCCGGTTGCGGGGGTGGTGGATCACGCGCACCTGCGCTGCCATTTGGATTCTGAAACCCTCACCAGTCCGATATATGCTGCGTGAAGTTTACCGCTAAAGGGGCGCGGAAACCGCAGGTGTAAAGGCCTGGCGCAGCCGCGGCCACGGAGACCTCACCCCTAAAGCGCTGATACAACCTCACCCCTAAATCGCCGACGCAACCTCACCCCTAAGTCCCTAACGCAACCTCACCCCTAAATCCCCTCTCCATAAGAGAGGGGATTTAGGGGTGAGGTTGCACGGCCACGCCCCCCGGCGCGCCCCCCATCACCCCGCGAACGACTGAATCGCCGCGATAACGCGGTCCTGCTCGGCGGCGGTCAGGTCGTTGTACAGCGGCAGGCGCAGCAGGCGGTCGCTGAGGTCCTCCGTCACCGGGCAGTCGCCCGGCTGGCCGCCGAACTGCTGGCCCATCACCGACTGGTGCAGCGGCAGATAGTGGAACACGCTGAGGATGTCGTGCGCTTTGAGGTGCGCCATCAGCGCCTGGCGGAAGGCCAGCGACGGCGCGATGACGTAGAAAATGTGGTAGGGCTGGTCACAGTGCGGCGGAATGACCGGCAGGCGGACGCCATGCGCGGCGGCCCAGGCGGGCAGCTCGGCGGCGTAGCGCTCCCAGATGCGGCGGCGGCTGGCCTGGATGCGGTCGCGGGCCTCAAGCTGGGCGTAGAGCAGGGCCGCCAGGAAGTCGGACGGCAGGTAGCTGGAGCCGATATCCACCCAGGTGTACTTGTCCACGTGGCCGCGGAAAAACTGGCTGCGGTTCGTGCCTTTCTCGCGGATGATCTCGGCGCGCTCGATGTACTGCGCGTCGTTGATGACCAGCGCGCCGCCCTCGCCGCACGAGATGTTCTTGGTCTCGTGGAAGCTCTGTGTCGCCAGCGCGCCGAACGTGCCCAGGCTGCGCCCCTTGTAGCGCCCGAACAGGCCGTGCGCGTTGTCCTCAATGACGGCCAGCCCGTGCCGCCGGGCGATGGCGTTGATGGCGTCCATCTCGCAGGCGACGCCGGCGTAGTGGACGACGACGACCGCGCGCGTGCGCGGCGTGATGAGGCGCTCAAGCTGCGTTTCGTCCAGGTTGAGCGTGTCAGGGCGGATATCCACAAACACGGGGCGCGCGCCGCGCAGCACAAAGGCGTTTACGCTGGAGACGAACGTAAACGACGGCACGATCACCTCGTCGCCCGGCTGGAGGTTCAGCAGCAGCGCGGCCATCTCCAGCGCGTGGGTGCAGCTTGTGGTCAGCAGGACGCGCGGCGCGCCGATAATCTGCTCCAGCAGGGCGTGACACCGCTTCGTGAACGGGCCGTCGCCGGAGGCGTGGCGGTTGGCAAACACCTGGTTGACGTACTCGTGCTCATTCCCGCCCAGGCCGGGGCGGTTAAAAGGGATGTGATACATGTGGTTTACCCTGTGTAAAAGCGTTCTGAATAAATCCAGCGGATCGCGGGCCGGTCTCAGCCTGCTGCGCCGCGCCCCGCCGCCCGCGCTCAGGCGGGCGGGGATTCGCCGCTGTTCGCAATTCGCCGTAATCTGTATTCTAATATTTCTACCTTGCACAACCATATCGCCCGGCGCGGCCAGCCGCTTTTAAGTTTTGTGGCGGCAAAATGCCCTATACTTTACGTTATCAGCAGCCTGCGCTTGCCAGCAGCCGCACCGTCGCTACAAGGCCAGCCAATGAAGATTCTGTTCATCACACACTTTTTCCCGCCGGGGCACACGGGCGGGACCGAAACGCTGACCGTCGGCCTGGCGCGCGCGCTGATCGCGCAGGGGCACACGGTGCAGGTGTTGTGCGCTGAGGGCTGGGACACCGCCCCCAGCGCGGCCATCACCGTCAGCGACGACACGTTCCAGGGCGTGCCGGTGCGCCGGCTACACTTCAACTGGAAGCGCGCCGCCGACGTTTTCCGCCACACCTACAACAACCCCCAGGTTGAGGCGTATCTTGACGCCTGGCTCGCGCAGGACCGCCCCGACATCGTTCACATCACCTCGTGCTACAGCCTGTCCGCCAGCGTGATTACGGCGGCGAAGCGCGCCGGCCTGCCGGTCGTGCTGACAGCGACCGATTTCTGGTTCCTGTGCAACCGCAACACGCTGCTGCACAGCGACGGGCAGTTGTGCAGCGGGCCGGAGAGCGCCTGGAAATGCGCCCGCTGCAACCTGGCGGACACCAAAGTGTTCCGCTGGTCCAACGCGCTGCTGCCGGAGGCGGCGCTCGCGCCGGCGCTGCTGCGCCTCGGCAAAATCCCGCTGATCACGCGGCAGCGGGGCGTGCGCGGGATGCACGGCGACTGGGAGGACCGCTTCGCGTTTCTGGGCGCGGCGCTGGCGCAGGTGGACGTCATTGTGACGGCCTCGCGCCTGTTCCAGAACCTGCTGATTGAATACGGCGTGCCCGCTGACCGCATCCGCTTTTCACCCTACGGCTTCGACACCGCCTGGGCGCAGGCCAGCCCCGGCCGGCCAGCGCCCGGCACGCTGCGGCTGGGCTTTATCGGCCAGATGGTCGCCCTCAAAGGGCCAGACATCCTCATCCGCGCCGTCAAAGCGCTCGGCCCGGACGCGCCGGTGACGCTGAAGCTGTACGGCAGCCTTGACAAAGCGCCGGCCTACGGCCAAAGCCTGCTGGCGCTGGCCGCCGCTGACCCGCGCATCAGCTTTCCGGGCCTTTTCCCGCACGACGCCATCGGCGCGGTGCTGGCGGAGATAGACGCGCTGGTCGTGCCGTCCACCTGGTACGACTTCCCGCTGATTATCCCGTCGGCGTTCGCCACGCGCACGCCGGTGATCGCCACCGACATGCCCGGCATGAACGAGCTGGTGCGCGGCGAGGTTGATGGGCTGCTGTTCGAGCGCGGCAGCAGCGACGCGCTCGCCTGCCAGCTCCAGCGGCTGCTGGCCGACCCCGACCTGCTGCCGGCGCTGCGGGCGGGTATCCGGCCAGTTAAGACCGTCGAGGCGATGGGCGCGGAGTACGACGCGCTGTACGACGCGCTGTACGCCAGCGTCTGACGCGCGGGCCGGGCGGTCACTCCGCCAGCCGCCGGATCATGCGCCCGGCGATCTCGCTGGCCGCTTCCTCAACAGGCTTGTCGGTCATGTCCACGCTGGCGAAACCGTGCCGGCGGAACAGCGCGCGGGCGAACTCCAGCTCGTCGAACAGCGCCGCCGGGTCGGTATACGACCCGCCGGGCAGCCCCAGGTGCTGGCCGCGCCGCTGGCGATACGCGATGAGCTGCCCTGGCTCAACCGTCAGGCCGATAACGCGCCGCCGGTCAATCTCGAACAGGGCCGGCGGCGGCGTGACACCCTTGATCAGCGGCACGTTGGCGACCTTCCAGCCCATCGTGGACAGGTAGATGCTCAGCGGCGTCTTGCCCACGCGCGACACACCGATGAGGACGATCTCGGCCTGCGCCAGGTTGTGCGCCCGCTTGCCGTCGTCGTGCGCAACGGTGAACTCGATGGCCTCGATGCGCTTGACGTCTTCCTCGTGCAGCCGGCGGTACAGGCCGGGCTGGCCGGCAGGCTGCTGGTCCAGCAGCCGCGCCAGCTCGTCCAGCAGCGGGCCGATCAGGTCAACGGCCGCCACGCCGCGCGCGCGCGCCAGGTCGGCCAGGCGGGCGCGCAGGCCGGCGTCAACCAGCGTGTGCGCGATCAGGCCGCCCTGGGCCGCCGCCTGGTCAACCACCGCCTGAAGCTGAGCGTCGGTGCGCACCTCCGGCACGACGAGCACCGGCGTTTCCGCCGCCAGAAACTGGGCCAGCGCGGTGTTCGCCAGGCGCGACCCGCTGGCCCCGGCGCTGCCCGAAACCACAAACACAGGTGGAGCGCTCATTTCACTGCCCCCCGGCGCGACCGGCGCGCCGCCTGCTGATCTCTCCCTCAATGATAGCCGACCAGCGCGCAAAAAGCCCCCCCTCCGGCACGCCGGAGGGGGGGCTTTCGCGGTTGGTTGGCGGGCGCGGCGTCAGGCGCCGGGCGCGGGGCAGGTGTTGATGCTGCTCCAGTCGTCCGCGCGCGCGCTGTCCTGCGACAGGTCGGGCGGCGTCACGTTGGCCGCCGGCAGCAGGAACTCGGTTTGCAGGCCGAACACGCCGTCGCTCGTCTGGCCTTCGCGGCTGGCGAACTCTTTCGGCGGCATGTTCTGCGGGTAGATGTCGTTGGCCGGCTCGAACGTCAGGCGCTCGGCCTCGGCGGCCACGTCCACAGCGGGCGCGTCCACCGGCAGGGCCGGGGCTTCGTAGATGTCCGGGCTGCCAGAGACGTCCGACGTGAACACAACGATGTCGTCACCGCACAGCCAGGTCGGCGCGTAGTCCGGGATGGCGCTGTCGGTGAGCTGGCGCGTCTGGCCGCTGGCCGTGTCGTACACGTACACGTCAAGCTGGCCGGCGCGCACGGCCTGGAAGGCGATCAGCCGGCCAGAGGGCGACCACGCCTGGTTGGTGGCGTCCATGTCGGGCGCGGTGATGGCGCGCGCGCGCTGGCCGTCGGCGTCCATCAGCATCAGTGTGCTGCGGCCGCCGGGCTGCTCGTAGCGGCGGAAGGCGATGCGGCTGCCGTCCGGCGCGAACTGCGGGTCCACGTCGTAGCGCGGCGCGGCGGGGGTGTCGTCGGTGAGCTGCGTGATGCTGCGCGCCGCCAGGTCCAGCACGTAGATGTGCCAGCGGCCGTCACGGTCGCTCTGGAAGGCGACGCGGCTGCCGTCGGGCGACCACACCGGGTTGATCTCGTTCCAGGCGCTGTCGGTCAGGCGGTATTCGCGGCCCGTTTCCATGTCAACCAGGTACAGCTCCCAGTTGCCGTGGCGGGTTGTCTGGTAGACGACGGCGTTGTTTGGCCCCCAGGCCGGGTTGGTGTCCAGCGCGAAGGTGTTGTGCGTCACGCGCCGGACGCTGGCCGGGTCGCCGCTGGCGCTGGCGATGTAGATTTCCCAGTTTTCTGGCTGGCCCGCGACGCTGTCGCGGTTGCTGGTGAAGGCGATCCAGCGCGCGTCAGGCGAGCGGCTGGGCGACATATCGCTGGCCCCTGGCCCGTGCGAGAGGTTCGTGCGCTGCGTCTGGCCGTCCAGCGCGCCGTCGAGGCGGTAGATTTCCCAGTCGCCGGTGTCGTCGCTGTGGTAGACGCGCCACACCGGGCAGCTTACGCCGCAGGTCGGGCCGCTGAAGGTGTCGCCGCTGCCGGTGAGGGCGGGCAGCGACAGCGCGAACACGCCCGCGCCCAGGCCGTCGGCGCGCGGCGCGTTATCCGCGACCGCCGGGCCGCCGGGGGCGGTGGGCGTTGGCGTCAGCGGGCTGCTGCTGGGGCAGATGAGGGTGAGCGCGGCTGTCGCCTCAAAGCGCGCGGTGGCGAACACCACGCCCGCGTCCATGTCGGCGGTCGGCGGCACTGAGATCAGCAGCGAGTCGCCGCGGTTCAGGCTGAACATGCCGGGCGGCGGTGTGATGTCGGCCCCGCCGTTCTGGATGAGCGTGAACGGCTGGTCCAGCAGCATGTCGCCGCCGTTGTTGATGACGGTGAAGGACGCCGGGCTGGTGGCGCAGTCGCCCCGGACGACCAGGCGCGGCGCGGCGCAGGTCTGCGTCTGGCTGAACGCCCCGGCGAAGCCGGCCGTTTCCAGCGTGCGCCCGCCGTAGGGGCTGATGCCCGTGAGCGTGATCGTCTGGCTGGCCCCGCCGGCCAGGTTGAGCGCGCCGCTGGCCAGCGGCGCGCCGCCGGCAGCGCGCACGGTGTAGGGCTGCGCGGCCAGCATGTCGCCGCCGCTGTTGGTCACGGTGAACACCAGCGGGTCGGTGCAGCTTGAGACGGCGGCCAGCGCGGGCCGGGCGCAGTCCTGCGTCAGGTTGAGCGTGCCGGCGAAGCCGCTGGAAGCGAAGGTGTAGCCGGCGTAGGGGTCCAGGCCGGTCAGCGTAAAGCTGGCCGTGCCGCCCGCCGTCAGGTTGAACGTGCCGGGGGCCGGGGTGACGTCAGCGCCGCTGCCGTCGGTGATGGTGAACGTCTGCGGCAGCAGCATGTTCGCGCCGCTGTTGGTGACGGTGAACACCAGCGGGCTGGCGCAGGCCGAGGTCACGGTCAGCGCGGGCGCGCCGCACGAGCGGGTTTCGGTCGCTGAACCGGCGAAGCCGGACGTCGTGAAGGTGTAGTCGTCGTAGGGGTCCAGGCCGATCAGCGTGAAGCTGGCCGCCGCGCCCGCCGCCAGTTGGAACGTGCCGGGGGCGGGAGTGACATCGCCGACGGCGCTGCCGGTGATCGTGAAGGCCTGCGCGACGACCATCGGGTTCGCGCTGGTGTTGGTGACGGTGAACACCGGGTCGCCGGCGACACACTGGCTGGTGACGGTGAAGGTGGGCTGCGCCGCGCAGCCCTGGCTGACGGCGAACGTGCCGACCGCGCCGCTGCTGTTGAAGGTGTAGGTGTCGTAGGGGTTGCTGCCGGCGGGCACGCTGAACGCCTCTGATGTTTCGCCCAGCGTCAGCTCGAAGCTGCCGCTGAGAACGGTGCTGCCGCCGCTGTTGGTGATGGTGAAGGGCTGCGGCGCGGCCATCGGGCCGTCGGTGGGGCGGGCGTTGCTGACGGTGAACACCGGCAGGCTGCCCGCGCCGCACGCCGGCGCGACGCTGATAACCGGGCGGTAGCTGCAGCCGGTCGAAACGCTGAGGGCGCTGTCGAGCGTGGTGAGCGTGACCGGCCCGTCCATATCGGTCAGGATGATATCGCGGAAGCTGCCGGCGGCCAGCAGCAGGCTCTCGGTGCGGATAACGCTGCCGTTCACGTCGCGCACGGTCACGATGTCGGCGACGGTCATCGCGCCGCCGCTGTTGGTGACGCGGAAGGTGGCGGTGCGGTCAGCGGAGCAGGTGGCGGTGACGCTCAGGCTTGGCGCGGGGCCGCCGCCCAGGACCACATCAAGGCCGCGCTGGATCGTGCCGGTCTCGCCGGTCGTGGGGTTGCGGATCTCCATGCTGACGACATACGTGCCGGACGCGCCGTAGGTGGTGCAGATGGGCGAGGTCGGCCCGCCGGTCGTGCCGTCGCCGAAGTTCCAGCCGAGCAGCGTCACGCCGGTGATGTTGGCGGTGAAGCAGTAGCGGCCCGCGCCCTGCGGCGTGATGCTGAACGAGGCGCTGCTTTCCCAGTCGCGGTAGGTGCGCACGACGTTGGTCGCGGTGGCGGTCTGGCCGTTGGCGTTGGTGATGTTCAGCGTGACGGTGTAGGACGTGCCGCCGGCGGTGTAGGTGGTGCAGGGGTTCTGCGCCGTGCTGTCCACCGTGCCGTCGTTGTCGAAGTCCCATGCCCAACTGGTGATCGGCGCGCTGCTGGCGCTGCGGTCGGTAAAGCAGACGTTGAGCGGGGCCATGCCGCCGTAAGGCGCGGGCGTGAAGGCCGCGCGGATGCTGGTCAGCGCCAGCAGCTCGAACTCAGCCTGGGCGGTTGTGACGCCCAGCGGGCCAGAGCCACTGACGGTGGCGCGGTAGCGGCCAGGGGTGCCGAAGAACTGGTTGACCGTGCCGGGGCCGGTTTTGGTGTTGTTGGGGAAGTTGACCCAGGCCGCGCCGTCCCACTGCTCGAACAGCCACGAGTAGCCGTTGGTGATGTTGACGCCGATCGGCGTAAAGCTCATGGTGGTGGGCGCGAACTGCTCGCTGCTGCGGTCGATGGCGATGCTCTGCGTGCCGTAGACGTAGAACGTGATGTTGTACGACGCCGTGCGCCCGTTGGGCACGCCGTTGAGGTCCAGCGCCTCGCCGGTGAGCGTGACGGTGTAGCCGCCGGGGCCGCTGGGCTGCGTGAAGCTGAAGCAGGCCGGCGACGGGTTCTGCCCGGCCTGCGTGGCGACGCCGAGCGAGTTGTTGGTTGTGCCGAAGTTCCAGTTGTAGGTCATGGCGTCAATGCCGCCGTGACTGGTGGACGAGCCGTTGGTGAAGCAGATCTCGCGCCCGACTTCAACGGCGCTGGCGTTCACCGCGCCGCCGCCGCTGTCGAGGAAGCTGTAGCTGACGTTGAGCGTGCCCACCGTCAGCGGCCGCGCCATCGAGCAGGTGTAGGTCACGCCCGACGCGCTGGAGCTGACGTCCACGCGGACCGTGTAATCGTCCACCGGGCCGAAGGCCGCGCCGGGGAAGCCGGTTGATGGGGGCGGGGGGAAGGCCAGCGTGCCGTTGCCGGTGAGGCCGGTGTACGTGCCCAGCGCGCGCTCGGTCGTGCCGGGGCCAACCAGCACCCAGGTGTAGTTCAGCGGCAGGCCGTTGCCGTTGTCCATGCTGATCGTGAAGGGGTAGTTCGCGCTGGCGCTGAGCACCGGGGCGGGGCTGGTGAAGCTGTCGCAGTCAAAGACCACGTCCGTATTGTCAACGGCGAGCGACAGCCAGGGGGACGGCCCGCACGAATCGGCGGGGATGCCGCCCGCCGCCGCCACCGCCGCGTTGTAGCGCAGGCGGTACTGCGCGTCGGGGATCAGGAACTGGTAGCTGAACGGGTTGGCCGTCAGGTTGGGCGCGGGCGTCACGTTCTCCCAGGTGCTGGTGACGGTGTTATACGTCTGGAACTCCCACGCCAGCGTAACCGGCCGCCCGTAGCCGTTGACCAGCGCCGGGCTGTAGTTTTCGGTTTCGCCGACCACCGGGTTTACGTCGCCGGTGGGCGTGTTGCAGACGAGACGGTTGACGGTCACGCCGATGGCCTGGCTGCGATTGCAGGAATCCGTCGTGCCGTCGGGGTTGGTGACCTGCGCCGTGTAGGCGATGGACTCGTCGGTTGGGGCAGGGGGGAACGAACCGGCGGCGGCGTTCCACTGCACGGTGGCGTTAGGGTTGTTGACGCGCGGGTTGGTCGAGGTGATCGTGCCGCCGGCCACCGTCCAGGTGTAGGTGACGGTGCGGCCAGCAGCGCCGCCCACCGCGGCGGTGTAGGTGTACGTGCGCGTCGGGTTGTCGGGCGTGATGGGCTGCGGGCTGAACGTGCCGGTCAGATTGTCGCAGGTCAGCGCGGGCCAGCTCTGCACGGTGACGGGCACTTCCTCATAGCACGAGGACGTTGTGCCGTCGCCGTTGTTCACCTCAATATCGTAGCGGATCGTCTCGGTGGTTGGGCTGAGCCACTGGCGCGCGAACGTTGGCTGGTCGTCGGCGGCGGGCTGCGCCGTGCCGTTCACCGCCCAGCGGATGCTGCTGATCGCGCGGCCGTCCAGGTTGAGGTTGGCGGTGTCCACCGTGAAATTGTAGGACGTGGTGGACGGGTAGTGCGGCGACGGCAGGGCCGGGTTGGTGAGCATCTGGCAGACCAGCGGACGCCAGTTGTGGGTGACGGTCTGCGTGGCGGAGCAGGACGCGCCGTCGGCGGTCTGGGCGTCAAGGGTGATCACGAACGTGCCAGGGCCGAAGGCGGCGAAATCCAGCGGCAGGCTGCTGACCGCCGCCGCCGGGCCGCCGGTAACTTCCAGCGGCAGGGTGTTGGGCGGCACGCTGTCAGTGCCGGTGACGCGCCAGGTGTAGCTCACGGCGCGGCCCTGCAGGTCGCTGACAGCGCCGGTGTAGGTCTGCACGCCGACGTTGGGGACGACCAGCGCCGGGCCGCTGATGGCGCAGGTGATGGCGCGCCGGGCGACGACGATCAGCATTTCAGCGTAGGACGAGCCGCCGGGGCCGGTCACGGTCAGGCGGATGGTGTTGCCGCCCAGCGCGCCGACCGTCTGGCCGAGCGCGATGTTGGCCGGGTTGCGCTCGCTGCTGTCCTCAACGCCGTCGCCGTCAAAGTCCCACGACCAGCTTGTGATCGTGCCGGTGCTGGTGTCGGTGAAGCTGATGAGGTCGCCCCAGGTGATGGTTGTGCCGGGCGCGGCGGTGAACGACGCCACCGGCGCGGCGACGACGCTCACGTTTTCGGCGGCGTCAGAGGTCGCGCCGCTGGGGGCGGCGGGCGTGGCGGCCATGCTGTCGGCGACCCACAGGCGCACGACACGCGGGCCTTCGGGGAAGTCACGGCAGACGATTGAATCGGTGGTCTGGAGGTCGTAAACGCCGTCGTCCTCCCAGTCCCAGTAGCTGTTGACCCAGGGGCCGGCGCTCAGGTTGGTGAAGCAGACGGTCACCAGGCCGCCGCCGGCGTTGCCTTGAATCTGCCAGCTAAAGCGGGCGTCCACCGGCTCGCTGGCCGGGTACACGCCCACTTCACGGGCGAACTCGCCGAAGCCGCCGGGGCCGGTATAGCGCAGGCGGACGATGAACGTGCGCCCGGAGGGGTAGGCGAGGGGGTCAATGGTGTAGGTGTAGGTAAAGGGCGCGTTGGTGGCGAACGTTTGCGGCGGGCTGCCGTCGCCCAGGTCCCATTCCCAACTGGTGATCGGCCCGCCGCCCTGGTCAACGCCGGCAAACGTGACCGTCAGCGGCGAGAGGCCGTCGGTGGGCGTCATGTCGAAGCGCGCCAGCGGCGGCGGTTCCTGCAGGGTGAGCTGCTGTGAGGCGATAACCGTCGTCCCGGCGAGGTCGGTAGCGAACAGGTGGAACCAGTAGCTGCCGTAGCCGGGGAATGTGTAGCTGATGTTCTCGGTCGTGGCCGTGTAGATGCCGGGGGCCAGCGGGTCAGAGCTGGTATTGATGACCCACTGATAGCTGAGCGAGCCGCCGCTGCTGCGGTTAAGCGTGCTGATGGTGAACGGCGGCAGGCCGATAACGACGCTGCCAGGCAGCAGATCAAAGGCGGCGATCGGGTTGCTGGTGACGAGCACCGTGCCGGTGAGCACGAACGGCGCGCCGGTGGACGGCGTGCACGTCAGCGTGATGATGAATGACCCGGCGGTGGGGTAGGTGTAATCAACGACGGCCAGGTCGCCGAAGGTCGTGCCGTTGCCCATGTTCCAGCCGTAGGTAAAGGTGGTGGTGGGCGGGCCGGCGCTGATCGCGGTAAAGCGGAAGGTGTACGGGTTGCTGTCGCCCTGGTCGCTGATCTCCAGGCGGCACGATGTCTGCGGGGACTGCTGCGGCGCGCCCGCGTCGGTCGCGGGCGCAGTCGGCTCAGCGGTGGCCTCTGGCGGGGCGTCGGTCGCGGTCGCGGTCGGCTCAGCGGTAGCCTCTGGCGGGGCGTCGGTCGCGGGCGCGGTCGGCTCAGCGGTGGCCTCTGGCGGGGCGTCAGTCGCGGGCGCGGTCGGCTCAGCGGTGGCCTCTGGCGGGGCGTCGGTCGCGGACGGCGGCGGGCTGGTCAGCGTCACCGTGCTGGTGATCGCCGGCGGCGGATCGGTGGGGGTGTCGGTGGCGCCAGCGGCAGCAGTCGCCGTCGGAGTCGGCGATTCCTGCGCGCGCAGCGCGGCGCTGCCGGGCAGAGCCAGCAGCAGGATCACCAGCAGCAGGGTGACGGTCAGCGTGGACCGCCGCTGCGCATGGCGTGCGGAACGGGATTGACGGGAAAGTTTCATTCGTTGTTACACCAGTCAGGCAATCAGGCCGGATAAAGGGTGTTGCGGCTGAATGTTAGATGCAGTTAACGACACACTAACATTATAATAATTCATATTCAAGTGGCGATGCGTGAAGAAATTCCTAAATCCCTGTTCACGGGCAGCCGCGCGCGGCGATCACCGCTTATACTGTGGTTTCTAAGAAGTTATTTTGTGGGCGAAAAACGGCTGCGCCTGCTTGTCTCCCCCTCTCCCCATGGAGAGGGGGCTGGGGGGTGAGGTCTTGTGGCCGGAGGGTGAGGTTTTGTGGCCGGAGGGTGAGGTTGTGGCCGGAGGGTGAGGTACGCAACCTCACCCCTAAATCCCCAACCGCAACCTCACCCCTAAATCCCCAACCGCAACCTCACCCCTAAATCCCCTCTCCATAGGAGAGGGGACTTGCGGCGCGCGTTTGCTTGTCTCCCCCTCTCCCCATGGAGAGGGGGCCGGGGGGTGAGGTTGGCGCGGGCCGGGGGGTGAGGTACGCAACCTCACCCCTAAATCCCCAACCGCAACCTCACCCCTAAATCCCCTCTCCATAGGAGAGGGGACTTGCAGCCGCGCGTTTGCTTGTCTCCCCCTCTCCCCATGGAGAGGGGGCTGGGGGGTGAGGCCTTGTGGCTGGGGGTACGCAACCGCCCCTAAATTCATCCGGCACCTCAAATCCCCTCTCCATAGGAGAGGGGACTTGCAGCCGCGCGCTTGCTTGTCTCCCCCTCTCCCCACGGAGAGGGGGCTGGGGGGTGAGGTTGTGTGGCCGGGGGGTGAGGTCTTGTGGCCAGGGGGTGAGGTACGCAACCTCACCCCTAAATCCCCAACCGCAACCTCACCCCTAAATCCCCAACCGCAACCTCACCCCTAAATCCCCTCTCCATAGGAGAGGGGACTTGCAGCCGCGCGCTTGCTTGTCTCCCCCTCTCCCCATGGAGAGGGGGCCGGGGGGTGAGGTCTTGTGGCTGGGGGGTGAGGTCTTGTGGCCGGAGGGTGAGGTACGCAACCTCACCCCTAAATCCCCTCTCCATAGGAGAGGGGACTTGCAGCCGCGCGCTTGCTTGTCTCCCCCTCTCCCCATGGAGAGGGGGCTGGGGGGTGAGGTTGTGGCCGGAGGGTGAGGTTGTGGCCGGGGGGTGAGGTTACTGTGGGCCGGGGGGTGAGGTTGCGTGGCCGGGGACTTGCGCCCCCCTGCGCTTACTCGAACACCAGCCGGTCGCCGTTGAGCGTGGCGCGCGCGCCGGGCACGATGAGCGTGCCCGCCAGCGGCAGCGGCTGGCAGGCCGCGCCCGCGTCTGCCGGGAACAGGTAGCCCCCTGCCCCACCGGCGCGCGGGCCGCGCCGCTGCACCGCGACAAACTGTTCGGCGCCCGCCCCCTCCGCCACCCAGCCTTCCTCGCCCTGCGGCGCGCGCACGCGCCACCACACCAGCCCGCCGCTGGCCAGCGGGCCTTCCAGCGCTGTCAGGTCGGTTCCGCGCAGCAGCGTGACCACCTGCTGGCTGCGCGTGTCGGGCCGCGCGCGCAGGTTGAGCGTCTGCGCGACGATGCTGAGCGTGTCGCCAATCGTGATCGGCTCCGGGCTGGTGACGATCAGCGTGCGCGTCCCCTCCACCTGGTCCGCCGCCCAACCGGCGGTCCCGTCCGCCAGCCGCACGCGCCACCATGTGAAGCCGTCCGCCGTCTGCGGCCCGCCGATGATGGTCACGCGCGTTTCATGGGCCATGTCGGCCACGCGCGCGCGCGCCAGGCCCGGCCCCTCGCGCAGGTTGAGCGTGTCGCGCGGCGTGTTGATCAGCGCTGTCTGGCCGATGGGCCAGCCCAGATTGAGCGTGTGCGTGGGGCCGAAGGCCGCCAGCAGGTCGGCGGTGTCGCCCGCGCCGCTGACCCCCACCAGCGCCACGCCCCAGGTCCCGCTGGCGCGGTCCAGCGGCGACAGGCGCAGCGCCGCCACAGTCAGCGCGTCGCCGCCGCTGCTCAGGTTGGCGCCGGCCTGCTCGGTTTCGACCACCGGGCTGGCGTAGCAGAGCTGGCCGGGCGCCAGCGGGCCGCAGGCCGCGCGGGCGATCTCGTAGGCGGCCAGCGCGACCGCCGGGCAGGCAACCTCGGCGGCGGCCTGCTGGTCAACGGGCGTGTCAGGGCTGGCGGTGTCGCTGTTGTCGCTGAACGTCACCGTTGCCTCGTCCACCGTGAGCGCCGCGCCGGCGGCGTTGAAGATCGCCCCGCCCAGGGCGGCGTAGTTGTCCTCCAGGGCGCTGTCGCTGATAGCCAGCACGCCGAAGTTGGCGACCCCGCCGCCGCTGCCGGCGGCGATATTGCCCGAAACGCGCACGTCGCGCAGCGTCAGGTCGCCGTAATTGAGGACGCCGCCGCCGTCGCCGTCTGCGCTGCCGCCGGTGATGGTCAGGCCGCTGAGGGCGGCGCGGGCGGTGGCGGCGACGGTGATAACGCTGCCGGCCCCGCCGCCGCTGATAACGACCGCCTGGCGGCTCGCGCCGGCCAGCGTGACCGGGTAGGCCAGCCGCAGGCGCTCGTTGTAGACGCCGGCGGCCAGGTTGATAACCGCGCCTGGCTCAGCCAGCGCCAGCGCCGCGCTGATGGTGCGGCAGGGCGCCGCCGCGCTGTGGCAGGCGTTTGTGTCGCTGCCGTAGGGGCCGACGAACCACTGCCCTGGCACGATGGCGGGCGGCGGCGTGACCGTCGGGCTGGGCGGCGCGGTCATGGTCATGGTCATGGTGGCGGTCATGGTGGCGGTGAGGCTGGGCGACGGCGTCAGCGTGGGCGCGGCGGTGGGCGTGGCGGTCGGCTCTGCCGCCGTGATCGTGTCGGTGCTGGTGGCGTTGAGCTGGTCGCGCAGCGCGGCGTTCTCGGCGGCCAGCGTGAGCTGCTGCGCCAGCAGCGCGGCGCTGTGCTGCGCGCTCTCGGTCTGGCGGGCGTCCGCCGCCTCAATGGTGAGGCGGGCGGCGTAGGCGGTCGCCTGCCCCTGCGCCAGCAGCAGCGTGACCTGCGTCTGCTGCGCCACCATGGTGGCGGCGCTGGCGGTGGCGGCGGCGCGCTCTGCCTGCAGCGTGGCCGTGAGGATCAGGCGCTGCGCGTCGCTGATAACGTTGGCGGCGCTTTGGGCGACGCGCGTTTCCTGGGCGGCGCTGGTGGCGGCCTGCTGTGTCCGTTCGACGCTGCGCTGCGTTGCCTGGGCGAAGATCGTCGCGTTCAGCGCTGCCAGCTCCAGGCTGCTCTGGGTTGAACGGGCGGCGCGGGTTGCTTCCTGCTGCGCCAGGTTCTGCTGCGTCCCCTGCGCGGCGATGGTGGATTCCTGGGCGACGCGCGTGCGCTCGCCGGCGTTGGCCGTCGCCTGCGCGTTGAGCGCGGTCAGCGTCTGGTTCTGCGTGAACACGACCAGGCTCAGCGCCAGCAGCGCCACCAGCACGGCCAGCGCGCCGATGAGAAAGCGCAGTTGGCGGCGGCTGCGGGCCGTCTGGCTGGCCAGGATGTAGTCAAGCTGGAGTTCGGTCGGCTTGGGTTCCTTTTCGCGCCCGCCTTGCAGCCAGCGGTCGTACTCTCGCACTTCCGCGCTGGTGAGCAAATAGTCGGCGCTGCGGCTGCGGCTCTCCCATTCTTTGGCGCGCACCAGCAGCAGCGTGTGCTGGCGCACGTGCTCCAGGTCAATCGTGAGGGCTTTGAGCAGCACGGGCAAGGCGGCGTCAAAATCGTCGCTGGCGAAGGGAATCCAGTTGTGCGCCTGGATGGCGCGGTGGACCGTGCTTTTGTCCACGCCGCCGATGTCGCGGTACAGCAGTGGGATAAAGCGCTTGTTGTTCTGGACGGCGTGCTCGATCTCGTTGCGGCACACCTCCGACGCGACCGAGTCCGGGCTGATGACGAACAGGAACGTGTTGGCGGCCTCGATAGCGGCGCAGATCTCCCGCCACCAGTTGGCGGTCAGCGGGATGTCCTCCCAATCCACCCACACATCGCGCTGGTCGGCGCTGAGGGCGGTGTGCAGGCGGCGCACAAAGTCGGAATCCTTGCGCGAGTACGAGATGAATACGTCAGCCATTTGGCGGTCGTCAGTCGTCAGACTTTAGTCATCAGCACGTTTAGTCTATAACAAATGGCAGCGAAACACTAGCAGGCGGCGGCGAAACGCCCGCCGCGCGCCGCCCACGCGCCGGCATCACGCCCCCTCCCCCGGCGGCGCGGCCTGGAGCTGGTGCGCGTTGGCGAAATAGCTGGCGTAGGGCGAGCTTTTGAGCCGGCGCACCCACTCGGCATGCTGCGCCGCCAGCGGCCCGCCCGGCGCGTCTGGCGCGGCGGACGGCTGCGCCCCGGCCCGGCGCGCGCGCTGCTCCGCGTGGAAGCGCTGGCGGCGCGCGCCGTACCACACGCCCAGGCGCGCGGTGTCGCGCCAGAGCGCCTCTGGGTGGCGTTCCCAGCGGCCCGGCCCGCCGCAGCGGCAGGCCGGCGGCGCGTCCGCGCCCAGGCGCACGCGCAGGCAGTCCGGGCACAGCCAGAGCCAGCGCTCCGGCGGCGCGGCGGCGGGCGGGCTGAGCGGCGGATCAGCGGCGGGGCGTGGGCTGGCAGCGGCGGGCGGCGGGGCGCTGGCGCGCGCGCTGACCGGGGGCGCGCCCCTCAGCTCTGCTTGAATTCCAGCATGATTGAACTCAAGATAGTAAGCGTTCCAGCCCTGGCGCAGCAGGCTGACGCGCTGGCCGCGCCCCAGCAGCCGCACCGCGATGCCGCGCAGCGGCGGGTAGCGCTGGCCGTCCGCCGCCAGCAGGAAGGTCCCATCCGGGCCGCCGGGGTCGCTTTCCGGCGCGACCAGCCCCAGATTGCCCCAGTGCAGCGGCTGTTCCTGGTAGCTGGGGGCGACGGACAGGCCCCCGGCGCGGTCGTAGCGGCGGCTGGTCCACACGGAGACGCCTAACCGCTGGCTGAGCCACTGGCGCGAGTAGCGCCCCGGCCGCCGGGCGATCAGGGCGCGGTGCAGCGCCTCACGGTACTGGCGCGGGCTGGCCAGGCAGGCGGTCGGCAGCGCGTCAGCGCCGGACGGGCGCGCCGCCAGCGCGCGGTAGAGCGCGCCGTTGTCTGGCATGACGAACCAGGTCGGCGGGCGGCCATTCGGTTGACTATGGGAAGTTCTGACTCGGTTTGCACCGCTTACAAAAAAACATTTTTGTGGCTGTGCTGTACTTTTCCTGCGCTTTTTGAGCGTTTCCGCGCGCGCGATCAACGGCGCGCCGCCCGCCAGCCGCAGGTTGAGCGCGGCCTGCACCGCCCGGCGGCCAATGCCGTAGGCGCTGAGCAGGCGGCAGGCCAGCTTCTCAGTGAACAACTGCCCGCCGTGCACGCCCGCGGCGCGCAGCCCTTCCAGCACGCGCGCCGCCGCCGCCTGGCCGCTTTGCAGCAGGCGCTCGCGGATGGCGTTGGGCAGCAGCCCCAACGCCGCGCTGCGCTGCGGCAGCTTCCAGGCGGCGCGCTGGTAGGCGCTGGCGATGGTCGCGTGCGCCTCACGCAGCCGCTGCGCGGGCGTTTCGGGCGCGTGCGGCCGTGTGGGCGGCGTGCCCGCGTGGAGCGCCGCCAGCGCGTCCGCGGTCTGCGGCTGCGCCCAACCGGCGGCGCGCAGATAGGACGCGGCGCGGTACAGCGCGGCGTTGCGGCCGTGCGCCTGCGCCAGCCGCGCGTACCAGCGCCGGACCGCCGCCAGCGACAGCGCGCCGCTGGCCGGCTCGACAAACAGCAGGTCGTGCGGCGGCGGCGGTCCGTCCGCAGCGCCGCGCTGGGCGGCGATAAAGCTGGTGATGCGGCGCGCGTCGAGCGCCGTCAGGCGGCGCGGCGGGCCGTCCAGCTCGACTTCCCAGGCGCGCCCGGCGCTGGCGGTCGGCGGCGCGACGACATACGCGCCCGCCGCCAGCAGGTCCACGCCGGGCGCGCGGCTGGTGGCCAGCGGCAGGTCCGGCGGCAGCGCGTAGTAATAATGCGGCAGGCCGCGCCCGCCAGAGCGCACAGTCAGCGTGTTAGTGAGGTCCGGGTTGAGGCGCGCGAACGTCTGCGCCAGCACGGGATCGTCAAAATCGAGGACGACAAGGCCCGAAACCGGGCCGCAGACGATGCCGACGCCGGCGCAGCGCTGGTCGGCATACCAGGCGCGCACGACCGCGGCGGCTGGCGCGGCCTGTTGGTACTGCGCCCAGGCGATTGCAGGCATTTTGGCGCTGTCTGGGCGGGCCGCGCCCCACAGAGGAATGACCGACCAGCCCATTTCCAGATAGCCCAGCGCCGCTTCACAGCAGATTCCGGCAGTGGTTTCATGGGATTCTAACATAAAAACCGCCTATTACAGGCGGCGCCCATTGCCATTTCTGCAATTTATCGGTACACTAGCAAGTGGGATTGATGGGGTGCTTACTGTCATTTTTGGCTTTGATAGCCTGTCATGACACCGACCGCCAGCGCTCGCTAGTTGTCACGGCGGTGGGCCGAACCCCCAGACACAGCAGTACGTCTGTGGGAACGGCTGATCCGCCAGGTTGTGAGACGGGTGTACCGATCAAGTGCTAAAAGTGCAATGAACGCCTCTGATACGGAAGCCTGCCCTGCTCGGGGGCAGGCTTTTTGTTTATCAAAGACGCGCGGCGGCGGGCCGCGACCGCGCCCCAAACCGCCACGCCACAGTATACCCCAGAACGCGCAAACGCGCCACCAGGCGGCGCGGATTGGCCCGTAGAGGGGCAAATGCGCGTTTTACCCCGCGCGCAGTGTTGGGGAAAGCAATGTTTCGTTAAAACGCCCGAAAACGCGATTTTCCATTTTGCGCAGGCGGGCCGCGCAACCGTAACGCCCGTTACGGTTGCGCGGCAAGTCCCCCCGGCGCAGGCAGCCTCACCCCCCGACCCCACAGAAACCTCACCCCCCGGCGCAGGCAACCTCACCCCCCGACCCCCTCTCCATGGGGAGAGGGGGAGACAAGCTGGCGCGGCTGCAAGTCCCCTCTCTTACGGAGAGGGGATTTAGGGGTGAGGTTAGGACCTCACCCCCCGGCCCCATGTGACCTCACCCCCCGGCCCCCTCTCCATGGGGAGAGGGGGAGAGGGCGCGCGGATGCAAGTCCCCTCTCTTACGGAGAGGGGATTTAGGGGTGAGGTTCGGACCTCACCCCCCGACCCCATGTGACCTCACCCCCCGGCCCCCTCTCCATGGGGAGAGGGGGAGAGGGCGCGCGGCTGCAAGTCCCCTCTCTTACGGAGAGGGGATTTAGGGGTGAGGTTGCTGTGGGGATTTAGGGGTGAGGTTGCTGTGGGTGAGTCCCCTACCCTGCTGAAAACCGGGGCGTTGCGCTGTATTTGCGCCAGCTGCGGGCCAGTTTGCGCGGTGGGGCAGGGGGCTATATCCCAATTTGGGATATAGCCAGCGGCGCAGCGCCCGCCCCTGCCCCCGCCCTCAGCGGCCCTGAATCGCCCGCTTAAGCTCCGCCAGCCAGCGCTCGTCGGCCTCAATTTCCTGGAGCGCCTTGTCGCGGTCGCGCGCGGAGAGGTTCGTCAGGCGGCTGGCGTAGGACCAGACGCGGTCGCGCCGCTTCTTGTTGGTGCGCTCGACGAACGGGTTGTAGTAGCTGTCTGGCAGCGCGTCGGCGTCCGCTGCCGTAACGGCCGTTACGGTAGCGGCGTTCAGCGTGCGGATTTCCCACTCGGTCAGGTTGTGATCGTCGGCGTACTGCCACACGTCGTCGGGCAGCTTGAGCAGCGCGCGGTACTGGCGTAGCTGCACCGGGTTCTTCAGGCCCATCGCGGCGAGCAGCTTCTCGCCCTGGCCGCGCGGGATGCGGTGCTGGTCGCCGTCCGCCACCTGCGCGTAGTAGGCGCGCTCGCCCTGGCCGGCGCGCAGCGTGTCGGCAAATGAGGTGAACTGCGCCCCGCGCTGCTCGTGGATCAGGTCCATCAGCAGGATAGCGAACTGGCGCGCCTTGCCGATGGCGTTGAGGTCGGCGCGGGCGTTGTTCTCGCTGGCCTGGCGCCACACGCTGATCTGCTCGACCTGGCGCGCGGGGATCTGCGCCCAGTTCTCGTCGGCGAAGTGAAGGTGCAGCAGGTGGAAGGCCAGCCAGCGCCGCTCGCCGGTTTCCAGCCGGTAGGCGCTGCCGTCGCGCGCGACGGTGATCGGGTTGGTGAGGCCCACCTTGCGGATGCTGGCGGCCAGCGCCACGAGGTCCAGCAGCGCGCTTTCGAGCGGCGGGCGCTGGCGCAGCTCGCGCGGGACGGATTCGTCGTCGTTGCCGTCGGTGCCGGGCGGCAGGTAGTCCAGCAGCAGGTGCGCGGCCAGGTCGAAGTCACCGCGTTTTTCCCGCCGCACAGCATCCACCCAGGCGGCGAACAGCGCGGCGACGGTCTGCGGGCTGCCGGGCCAGCGCGCGCGCACCTCTGAGGGGACGGCGCGCCGGGGCTGGCTGGGGTCCGGGTAGATGTCGAAGATGCTGATCGGCTTGGCCACCTGGCGCTGGCGGTCAACGTCGGCGATCTGGCCGAAGATGGCGGCGTCGGTGTCCTCCAGCGACACGCGCGCGCTGCTGTCGAACAGGTCAATTTCCTCGCGTCCGCGGCGCCGGCCCTTAGACATTGGCGGCCGCTTCCTCGACCCGCCGCACCAGCGCCCAGGCTTCGCTGGCGGCTTTGGTCTCCGGCGCGATGGCGAACACCGGGCGGCGGATGGTGGCGGCCTCGGCCCAGATGGTGCGCTGGTTGATGGGCGGCCACACCAGCTTGCCAAAGCGTTTTTTCAGCTCCGCCAGGTTTTCGGTGTGCTCAACGGTCTGGGTGCGGTACATCGTCGGGACGATGCCCATCACGGCGATGTCGCCCAGGTTCCAGCGGTCACGGTAGGCCTGGGCCGCCTGGCGGTGATTGATGCTCTCCACCAGGCCGTCAAACGAGAGGTACTCGCACTTGGTCGGGTAGAGGATGGCGTCGGTGGCCAGGTAGATCGAGCCGTGCAGCAGCGACGGCGTGGGCGACGTGTCGAAGATTACGAAGTCGAACGCTTTTTCTAATTCGCGCAGCCGGTCGCCGACGGCGAAGGCGTCGGAGATCGAGTTGGCGATGTTGCGCGTCTCCACGTTGGAGGGCACGACGCACAACTGGCCGGTGACCGGCTGGCCGTCCGGGTGGTACTGTTCCGGCGGGACGACGCGCAGCACCTCGCGAAAGGCGGCCTCGCGCACCAGCAGGTTGTAGAGGCCCGGCTCTTTGGCCAGGCCGGACATCACGGTGGCGTGGCCCTGCGGGTCAGCATCTACCAGCACGACACGGCGGCCCCGGGCCGCCAGCCCGGCGGCGAGGTGCAGCGCCAGGGTGGTTTTGCCCACCCCGCCTTTTTCGTTTAAGAGCGTAATAACCTTCATGTTGTTTTCACCTGCGACCGCTGCCGGTCGTGTGCGCCCGCTAAAGCCGGCCGGTCGTGCGGTAGACGAATTCGTAGCCGATAGGCGTGCGGTTGTCGCGGTGTTGGATTTCGACCAGCCCCTTGTCCTGGAGGATTTCGAGCATGGCGATGTCGTAAGGCGAGAGCTTGCGCTTGTCCAGCGCGCGCGCGATGTCGCTGCGCGTCAGCCATTCACCGGGGGATTCCCTGAGCACATGGAGCAGGATGTCGGTCTGCTTGTCGAGGCGCGACGTGCTTTTATCAATCATATTACCTCCATATTAGCCCGCTGTGAACAGGCACGGCGGCACAGCTCAGCGCGCCTGTTCGTCCCGGTGCGGCCAGTGTAGCACAATATTGCATTAACGCAAACGTTCAAGCACGGCGCGCGCGCGCAACCTCACCCCCCGGCCCGCGTGCAACCTCACCCCCCGGCCCGCGCGCAACCTCACCCCCCGACCCCACGCGACCTCACCCCCCGGCGCAGGCAACCTCACCCTCCGGCCCCCTCTCCATGGGGAGAGGGGGAGAAAGCGTGCGGCTGCAAGTCCTCTCTCTTACGGAGAGGGGATTTAGGGGTGAGGTTTCTGTGGGGCTTTAGGGGTGTGGTCGCGTACCTCACCCCCCGGCGCGCGTGCAACCTCACCCCCCGGCCCGCACGCGACCTCACCCCCCGGCCCCCTCTCCATGGGGAGAGGGGGAGACAAGCACGGCGCGCGGCTGCAAGTCCCCTCTCTTACGGAGAGGGGATTTAGGGGTGAGGTCGCAACCTCACCCCCCGGCCCCCTCTCCGTGGGGAGAGGGGGAGACAAGCACCGCGCGCGGTTGCAAGTCCCCTCTCTTATGGAGAGGGGATTTAGGGGTGAGGTTTCTGTGGGGATTTAGGGGTGAGGTTGCGTACCTCACCCCCCGGCCCCCTCTCCATGGGGAGAGGGGGAGAAAGCGTGCGGCTGCAAGTCCCCTCTCTTACGGAGAGGGGATTTAGGGGTGAGGTTTCTGTGGGGATTTAGGGGTGAGGTTTCTGTGACGCTTTAGGGGTGAGGTTTCTGTGGCGCTTTAGGGGCGCGGTTGCGTTAGCGCTTTCGCGATGCGGCCGCGTTCAGTGCGGCGGGTTGAAGCTCAGGTACTGGCGCACCAGCGGGTGGCCGAAGCGCCCGATGAACAGCGCCACCAGCCAGGCGTGCTGCCGGGCGGCGGGCAGGCTTTGCACGGTGATCGGGAGGCGCTGGCCGCCGTTATTGCTGCCCGCGACCATGTACCGCTGGAGGATGTCGTCGGTCTCCGCCTGGTAGACGATCGCCGGCAGCATGTTCACCAGCCGGTAGGTGTCGGTGTGGAAGGTTTGCGCGTCAGGGTTGTGCGGCACGTTGACGCGCAGCCGCGCCAGCGCCGCGCCCAGCTCCGCTGACCAGTCGTAGACGGCGCGCGCGTCCTCGCGCTCGCCCAGCAGCGTCTGCATCATGCGCGACTGGTAGGGGTAGTTGCCGCGCTGCTGGCGGGCGATGTTGTCGAGGATATTCTGCCCCACGCCCAGGATGTGCTCCAGCGCTTCCTCGGCGTTGCGCGTGCGGCCAATGAAATAGCCCTCGAAGCCGGTCCCCTTCTCGAAAAAGGGATTCCGGCGCCGGCGGACGGTTTCCCACGCCAGATACGGCTTCTCGTAGCGCCGGCTCGGCTTGATGATGCTCTCGGCGGGGCGCGGCGGCCAGGCGAGCCAGTCGCGGATCAGCCCATCGTAGGGGACGCTGCTGTCAACGCGGAGGATGCTGCTGGTGGGCGGGGCGGTCATGATCCTTAAACTCTGGCGGCGCAGAATGCCCCCAATGATACACCCGTTGGCGCGCCTTGGACATAGCCGCGCAGGGCCGTCAAAAAAGGTACACAGAGTTTGCGCTTTCTAACCCACAACTGAGCATTTTGTTATACAATGCGCCTTAGAACGCAAGTTCTAGGCGCGCCCGCTGCCGCCCCCGCGCATTCCCCCTGCCGGCGGCCCGCGTCAGTGAGCCGCCGCCCCCGCAGCACCCCATCAACCCCCTGTGACACCGGCCCCCGGCCGGTGTTCCGGGGGCGGGGGGGCGCTAGAGCCGCATCGCCGCCAGCATCGCCGCGTTGACCTTGTGCACATCGTACTTTTCGACGGCGCGCGCGCGGCTGTGCGCGCCCATCGTCGCGATCAGCCCCGGCGCGGCGATGAAACGCTCCAGCGCGGCGGCCAGCGCCGGCACGTCGCGCGGCGGGACCAGGAAGCCGTTTACGCCGGGGACGACGGTCTCGCGGCAGCCGGGCGCGTCGGTCGTGATGACCGGCCGGCCCATCGACAGCGCCTCAAGGACGGTGCGCGGCGTGCCTTCGCGATAAAACGACGGCAGCACGTAGACGCTGCACGCCGCGATGTGCGGGCGCACGTCGCGGGTTTCGCCCAGGTATTCGACCGCGCCTTCCGCCTGCCAGGCGGCGATTTCGTCCGGCTGGATGGCCGCCGGGTTGGGGTCGTAGGGGCCGACGAGGCGAAAGACGGCCCGCGGATAGCGCGCCTTGAGGATGCGGGCGGCGGCCACGTACTCGCGGATGCCCTTGTCGGCCAGCAGGCGCGCGATGAGCAGGAACACCGGGCCGTCCGTGACCGGCGCGGCGGGGGCGTAGTGGTCGAGATCCACGCCGTTCCCGTTAACCAGCACGGCCTGTGCCTTTGTAACCAGGCCTAACTCGATAAACAGCGCATAATCATCCGGATTCTGGAAGAAAACCGCCTCATTTCGAGGCAGCGCCAGATGGTAAAGCCCACGTACCAGATGGCGCAGAATCCAACGTTTGGCGCTTTTGTTACCGCTGGCGGTGAAGGCGTAACCCAGGCCTGGGATCATGGAAAATCGGCACGGTATCCCTGCCAGTGATGCAGCCAGTGAGCCATAGATAGCGGGTTTGATCGTGAATGAGAAGACTATATCAGGGCGCATGGCGCGCAGCCGCCGTGTCATATGAATGGTGAACAGCAGGTCTTTAATGGGGTTTATGCCGGTGCGGTCGAGAGGAATGGACTCATAATCCACACCGGAGGCGCGTAAAAAGTCTGTGACCCAGGCTTCCTGGCCTGGCGCGTAGGCCGTCACGTTATGGCCGCGTTTCACCATCTCGGCCAAGAGATGGCCTTCCAGATGAACCAGCCCTGCGGGGTAATTACCGATGACGGCGATGTTCATGTCAGGCCCGGAACGGGTGTCTGCAAAATGGTTTGAATCGCCGCCAGGGCGTCGTGCCGCTGCTGCGCGCTTAACGACTGGCTGCGCTGCCTGACCAGATAATCGGTTTTGCCGAAAGCTGAAAAACCGGCGTAGATGCCGCCCTTCAGGTAAGACTTTAGCTCCAGTTCCAGGGTGCGAACGCTGCCAACAAGGGCTGGGCCGTGCATCCGGTAAACTTTACGCTGTATTGCAAGCGAGCCGAGATATTTTCTGAGTGTTACCGTACCCACCTCACGGCAAAAATACAGAGGGTCAGGTAGTGTAGCGAAAGTAGAATTCTGGCAGGTGCGACACCAAAGCTCGTGATCCTGAATGCGCATTAAAGTTTCGTTGTATGGGTTTGCACGAAACCAAGAGGTATTGCCTGTGAGAGTGGCATGAAACAATAAGCCATGCGCCAGCACCGCTGCCGGTCGCGTATCAAGCGAAGTTTTGAAACGAATGCCGGTAGGGTTGAGGTTTTTGTCCACAATGCACATACCTGTCTGCACCACGTCAACATCCGGCTGTGCGTCCAGCAGTTCAAGCTGTGTTTGCAGGCGGCGGGGGTGCATCAGGTCGTCGGCGTCCATGCGCGCAATATACTGCCCCTGAGCTAACTGTGCGATCTGATTCAGACGATAAGCCAAGCCTTTATTGTGGGTATCGCTGACAACTCTGACTCGAGGGTCATTTACAGCTTGAGCGATTGATAGAGAGTCGTCACTAGAGCCATCATCAACGAGCAGCAGTTCCCAATCCTGAAAGGTCTGAGCAAAAACAGAACGGACAGCATCCACAAGCGTTGCTTCAGCGTTGTAAAATGGAATACCTATCGTGATCATGGGGCGGTTTTTTCACTAACTGGTTCAAACCGTCGGACGGGTACTCGTGCAAATATAAGTGTCATAAAGTATGGGAATAAACTGTACCACGCGAGAGATCGAACTAGAAATGCCGATTCGCCGCGCGCGAAAAACAGAAAGAACACCAGAAAGGACGCGATGGCCGCCAGCCGCGCGAGATGCTGGCGCTGGTCTGCCCAACAAACGAAAATCCCGTAGAAAAACCCCAGAACCGCCATGCTGATAAGCGTGCCCGCCGCGCCAAAGTTCAGATACGCTTCGGCGATGAAGGAATAGCCCAAACCGCCGCCGCGCTCCGCGGTGTACGGGGCTACCGTCCAGACAAGCCAGTCTGAAGCTGTGCCGCGGGCGATAGTTGGGTGGAGATCCCAGAAAAAGTTAGGGAGCAGGGTCAGCAGCGCGTAAGTATAGCTCTGGCCGCTGTCGAACGGGCGCAAGGACGGCACAAGTTCGATTGTGTGGGCGACGGTCGCCATTGAGCCGCCCATTTCAGCGACGGCGGCAACGGTAGGGTTTTCCCGCGAGGCGTAGGCGGCAAGCAGATAATCCAGCGTCAGGCGTTCTTCGCCGGGGACGTTGCGAATCGCGGCTGTCAGGGGAATGACGACGGCCAGCGCTGCCGCGGCGGCGCCCAGCAGCAGCGTTTTAGGCAGCGGGTGGATGGCGCGGTGCCACAGCCAGGCATACACAATCAACGTAGGGATGGCCTGCGCGCGGCGGCCCATGAACAGGTTGATCGCCACGTAGAACAGGATAACGATTAAGGAAACAAGAACGATGCGCGGTTTACGCTCGCTGCCGGCCAGCAAAAACAGCGCGGCAGGGACAAGGAAAGTGGCGAGAACCCGCGGCGCGGCGCTGAAGCCAATGTTCGGGTCCTGCTGGTAAAGCTCGAAGTAGCCATACTGAAGCACCAGCGCGACGGCGTCGCGCAGCAGCGTGAAGGCAGGGATGATCGAAACGGCCAGCAGCAGCCACCCGACTGCGCGCACCGGCAGCGCGGGCAGCGCGGGGCGCGGCTGCGCTGCGGGTTTGCGCGTTACTGCTGCGATCAGCGCCCCCCAGTGAAAAGCCGTGAGGCCCACGATTACGATCAACAGGGTTTGCGCGAGAATGTGGTCAGAGAAGCGCCCGCCGAGCAGGCCGTCACGGTTAAGGCCAAAAACTTCCAGGAACGCCTGGCCGCCGTTGAACAGCGCCGCCGACAGGAAAAAGAGCGTGTAGGGGTTGAACAGGCTGCCGGTGACAGCCCGCCACGACCACAGCGCCCAGACGGTCAGCGCCAGCAGAATCGCGCTTAACGGATAGACGAGGGAAGCCGCGGCCAACCTGTCATCCCACAGCAGCGGCACAGCCAGCGCGGCCAGCAGCAGAAAGAGGCCGGTAAGGTAGACGGTTGTTCCGCGGCGCAGCCTGCGTTCACCCGGCGCGAACATACAGTTCCTCTAACTCGCGCACGCTGTGTGCAATCGTAAACCGGCTGTTCTCGATCTGCGCCAGCGCGTCCGCCGCCGTGACCGCCGGGCGCGCCGCCAGCAGCGCGTCGGCCCAGGCGGGCGCGGGCGCGGCCAGCGCGAGATGCCGCACCAGCTCAGGAATCACGTCCGCTTCGGCGGTGATGGTGTCGGACAGAACCAGCGGCAGGCCGGCGGCCTGCGCCTCAAGCCCCGCGACCGGCAGCCCTTCGTACAGCGACGGCAGCAGGAACACGTCCAGCGCGCCGCGCAGCAGGCGCGGCACGTCGCCGCGCAGCCCGGCGAACACAACATAGTCGCTCAAACCGGCGGCCTGGACGCGGCGCTCGATGTCTGGCCGCAGCGGGCCGTCGCCGACCAGCAGGAAGCGCGCGCGCGGCTCGCGCCGCACGACTTCGGCGGCGATCTCGACCAGGAAGGCGTGATTCTTGACCGGCTTGAAACTGCCCACGTGGCCGATCACCAGCGCGTCCGCCGCGAGGCCGAACTCCGCGCGGCAGGCGGCGCGGTCAGCGGGGGCGTGGAAGGGCGCGGGGTCAATGCCGCAGTAGAGCAGGCGGTAACGCGGGTCGCGCTGCCAGTCCGGGCCGTAGAGGGCGGCGGCGGCCTGCCCGCTGGCGGCGAGTCCGGCGGTGGCGTGCTGCCGCACCCAGCGTTCCATCAGCGCGAGGTAGGCGCGGCGGGCCGGGCGCGCCTGGCTTTCGTGGGCGGCGGTGTCGCTGTGGCTGTGGGCGATGCGCAGGGGCACGCCCGCCTGGGCCGCCAGCCGCAGCGTGTAGCCGCTGAAGTGGTGGACGTGGCTGTGTACCACGTCATACGGGCCGTGCGCGCGCAGGATGCGTTTAAAATTGCGGCCATAGGCCAGCGGGCGCGCCGGGCGCAGGCAGGGGATGAGGCGCGCGCCGAGGGCGCGGGCTTCGTCGTCGTAGGCGGCTGGCTCCTCGGTGTGCGTGAGGAAGTCGAAGCGGAAGCGGTCGCGGTCAATGTGGCGTAGGACGTGCATGAGCCAGGTTTCGACGCCGCCCCGGTTGAGCGCGCCGACAACGTGCAGGATGCGAACGGGTGCGGTCATGCGGCGGCTCCAATGCGGCGCAGCGCGTACAGGTTGAGGGCCAGGCTGCCGCTGAGCTGGACGCTGAAGGACGCGATCAGCGCCAGCGCCGCGCCGCGCATGCCGAGGGGCGGGATCAGCGCCAGGGCGGCGAGCGTGGTCACGGCGACGACGGCGGCGAACAGCGGGGCCTGCGCGCGGAAGAAGCGCGCGGCGGTCATGCCGTAGCCCAGGAAGCTGCTGACGTAGCCGATGCCCCCGGCCAGCATCACCAGGACGAACACGTCGGCGTGGGCGGCGTAGGCCGGGCCGTAGATCAGCGCCAGCAGCGGCGCGCCCAGCAGCAGCGCGACGGTCACGCCGGCGGCGCCCAGCAGCGCGCCCATGCCGACCAGCTTCAGCAGCAGGCCGCGAAAGGCGCGCGCGCGGCCGCCGGCGTAGTGCGCGGCCAGGCGCGGGCTGGCGGCCTGCCCCAGCGCGCCGACGACGGTGTTCCCGGCGACGATCAGGTACGCCAGCGCCGCGAAAATCCCCAGCTCGGCCTCGCCCCAGGCGCGCTCCATCACGTAGCGCGGGATGTTGGCGTTGAGCGAGATCAGCAGCATGGTCACGCCCAGCGGCAGCGCCAGCCAGGCCAGCCGGCGCAGCGTCGGCCCGTGCCAGCGCGGGCGCGGGCGGGCGCGCAGCAGGCGCGCGGCGCTGCGCGCGTCGTACAGCACAAGCTGGAGCAGCCACACCAGCGCCATCGCGGCGGCGGCGGCGGCGACGCTGTGCGTCAGCGCGAGGACGGCGGCCATCACGACGAGCGTCGCCGGGCCTTCGATCATCAGCGACTTGGCGATGCGATCCATGCGCTCGCGCTGCTGCAGCAGGCCGAAGATCACGTCGCTGAGCGCCTCGCAGCCCTTCGCCAGGCCGACGAACAGAATCACCAGCGCGGTCTCGGCGCGGTAGCCGGAGAGCAGGGCGATGAGGGCGATCAGCGCCAGCGCGGCGGCGGTGGTCAGCAGGCGCAGGCCGAGGTAGTCGCTGAAGTCGTAGGCGCGCCGGGCGTCGGTGGCCTGCACGGCGCGCAGTTGCAGGTTGGCGAACATGACGACCGGCGCGGTCACGGCCAGCGCCAGCGCGAACTGGCCGACCATCTCCGGCGTGCCCAGCCGCGCGATCACAACGAGGATGCCCCACTGCGAGGCCGCGTAGACCAGGTTCCCGGCGAAGGTCCACGAGAAGTTGCGCCGCAGCGACAGGGGAGTCGCAAGATCAGTCATTCGTCGTCCGTCAGAAGTCCGGCTGCCTGCTGCCATAGTATAGCGGCGCGGCGCGCGGCGCAATGCCGGGTGGGGGAATCCACGCGGGCCGGGGGCTGGTTGCCGGGCGGGAGGATTGGGGTTAAACTGGATATTAAGACTGAACTTATGCTCGCGCCCGTGTGGATTGTGCGCCGGGGCGCGCGGTGCTGTCGCAAAAGGTTCTTTAAAAATGGCCGCAAAAATTGTTGTGGTGGGCAGCTTCAACGTTGATCTGACATCGTATATGGCGCGGATGCCGGCGCCCGGCGAGACCGTTTCCGGCGACCGCTTCGTGACCGGCCCCGGCGGCAAGGGCACGAATCAGGCGGTCGCCGCCGCGCGCCTGGGCGCTGAGGTGACGTTCGTCGGGCGCGTCGGGCAGGACGTGTTCGCGCCGATCGCGCTCAACGTCTGGCGCGCCGAGGGCATCAACACCGACTACGTGACGCAGGACCCCGACCACGCCACCGGCGTCGCGCCGATCTTCGTGGACGCCAGCGGCGAGAACAGCATCGTCGTCGTGCTGGGGGCCAACCTGGCCGTCTCGCGCGCCGACGTGGACCGCGCGCGCGCCGCTATCGCCGCCGCCGACGTGGTGATCACGCAGCTTGAGATTGACCCAGACACGACGGCCTACGCGCTGCAGACAGCGCGCGAGTACGGCGTGCGCACCATCCTCAACCCGGCCCCGGCGCGCCCGCTGCCGGCGGAGGTGATCGCGCTGGCGGACTACATCACGCCCAACCAGACCGAGCTGGCGACGCTCAGCGGGCTGGCCGGCGAGTCCGTCGAAACGATGGCGCGCGCCCTGCTGGTCAATGACACGCAGGCGGTGGTCTGTACGCTGGGGGCGGCGGGGGCGCAGTATGTGCGCCGTGCCGACAGCGTGACCGTCCCCAGTTTCAAAGTCAACGTTGTGGACACCACCGGGGCCGGCGACGCCTTCAACGGCGGGCTGGCGGTGGCGCTGGCTGAGGGGCAGGACCTGCGCGCGGCGCTGGCGTTCGCCAATGCGACGGCGGCGCTGTGTGTCACGCGGCCCGGCACCGCCCCCAGCATGCCGCCGCGCGCTGAGGTGGACGCGCTGCTGCGGTGAAAGGGGGCGGGGAGGCGATGGGTAAGGCCGATGGATAAGGACAGCGCCCGCCGCGCTGGTTGACAGCCGCCTCCGGCGTAACGCAGCCGCGCCGACCGGGCGACCTCACCCCCTGGCGCTTGCGACCTCATCCCCCAGCGCTTGCGTACCTCACCCCCCGGCGCTTGCGACCTCACCCCCCGGCCCCCTCTCCGTGGGGAGAGGGGGAGAAGGCGCGGTCGCAAGTCCCCTCTCTTATGGAGAGGGGATATAGGGGTGAGGTTTCTGTGGCGCTTTAGGGGTGAGGTTTCTCGCGGCACGGTTAACGTGCGGTCGATGTGGCGGTTAAGCGAAAGGAGGTGCGCAGCCTGAACAGCACACGCTGAACCCGGACGCCCGCGCGCCGCGCGGCCTGCGTCTCGCTTGTCATATAATATTTAGGAGCAAAGGGCAATGTTCAAAAACGCAAGAATCCTGTTCGTGCTGGCGGCCCTGGCGCTGCTGGCCCTGCCGGCGCTGGCGCAGGACGCGCCTGACCGCCTCGGCCAGGTGGATTACCAACTGTGCGACAACTTCGGCGGCGTCACCGTGACTGTCGTCGGCGACGCCGGCCATAACCTGGCCCCTTATGAGTTCTGGAAAGACGATTTCGCCGCGATGGGCATCAACATCGAGATCGTTGAGGTCCCCTTCGCCGATGTCTACCAGGTCCTCAAGACCGAGTTCGTGGCCGGCAGCGGCGCGTTTGACGTGGTGACGTTCTATCCGTCGTTCATCGGCGACTTCGCCGGCAACGGCTACCTGCTGCCGCTGGACGACTACATCGCCCGCGAGCCAGCCGCTGTGTGGGACCCCATCATGGACGACGTGCTGGTCCCCTTCCGCGAGCTGTACAACAAGTGGGGCGGGCAGACTTACGCCCTCACGATTGACGGCGACGTGCTGGTGCTGATGTACCGCGCTGACCTGTTCAGCAACGAGGACGAAAAGGCCGCCTTCATGGAGCAGTACGGCCGCGAGCTGCAGCCGCCGGAGACGTGGGATGAGTGGCTGGAAGTGGCGGAGTTCTTCACCCGCCCGGCCGGCGCGACGCTGGCGGGCGAAACGCTGGCGCAGCCGTTCTACGGCACGGCGGAGTTTGGCCGGCGCGGCTTCAGCTACGCCTGGTATCTCAACCGCGCGGCCAGCGGCGGCGTGATGCTGTTCGACGAGGAAATGAACACCGACATTAACTCGCCGGCGGCGGTGGCGGGCCTGCAGAACATGATTGACACGCTGAAATTCGCCCCGCCCGACGTGCTCAACTTCGGCTATGACGAGCTGCGCGACGCCTTCATCGGCGGCCAACTGGCGATGGTCGTGCAGTGGACGGACGTGCCCAAGAAGGCCGCTGACCCCAACGTTTCGCAGATCGTCGGCAAGGTGGCGGTGGGGCGCGTCCCCGGCTACGAGATTGACGGCGAAGTGCTGCACCGTTCAACGATGCCGGTGGGCCGCGTGGTGGGCATCGCCGCTGACAGCGACGTGGCCGACGCCGCGTACTGCGTCCTCAAGCACATCGCCTACAACACCAGCCTGGAGAACGTGTCCACGCCGCTGACGGGCCTGGACCCGTACCGCACCCTGCACCTGACGCACCCTGAAGCCTTCGCCCCGCTGATGGGCCTGGAGAACGCGCAGGCCTACCTGGAAGGGCTGCAGGTGTCGCTGGCCGACGGCTACCCTGAGCTGTTCATCCCTGGCGCGGCCCAGTACCAGGACGCGCTGGACGTGCAGGTGAACCGCGCGCTGGCCGGCGAGGTGACGGCGCAGGAAGCGCTCGACACGGTGGCCGCCGCCTGGAACGAAATCACTGACCGCCTGGGCCGCGACTCGCAGATCGCCTTCTGGCTGCAGGCGCTGGAAAGCTACCGCGCGGTCGGCCTGGTCCCGTAAAGCGATAACCCTCCCGTGACCCTCACCCCCGTCCCCCTCGCCTGTTCTGCGGGAGAGGGGGTTAGGGGGTGAGGGGCTGCGGGCGCGTTCGAGCCGGGTTAGTCAGGAAGGGTTAGACGGCATGTTCTCATCCGGGATCAGGCGGCGTTGGGTGGCCTTCGGGTTTGTGCTGCCGGCGCTGCTGCTGCTGCTGGCGATCAGCATTTACCCGCTGCTGCGGACGCTGGGGCTGGCCTTTACGTCGCTGGAATTAACCGTCTCGCCGGTCGAAACGTTCGTCGGGCTGGACAACTTCATCAAGGCCTTTAACGACGCGCGCTTCTGGAACGCGATGGGCAACACGCTGACGCTGGTCACGGTTGGCGTGGCCATCCAGCTTGTGCTGGGCATCGGGCTGGCGGCGCTGCTGAGCGAGATCGGCTTCACGCGCGTGGTGTGGCTGACGGCGCTGCTGCTGCCGGTGATGATCGCGCCGGTGGTGTCCGGCTTTCAGTTTCGCGTCATCTTCAACGACACGTTCGGCCCGCTGAACTACATCATCAAGACGCTTTCTGGCGGGCTGGTGACCGGCCCGCCCTGGCTGGCGGACACGCGCACCGCCCTGTTCACCATTATGCTGACCGATATCTGGCAGTGGACGCCGTTTATGATGCTGCTGGCGCTGGCCGGGCTGGAAGCGATCCCGATTGAGATTTCGGAGGCGGCGGAGGTGGACGGGGCCGGTTACTGGGGCACGTTCTGGCGCATCAAGCTGCCGCTGCTGCTGCCGGTGATCGTGATCGGCCTGCTTATCCGCGTGATGGACACCTTTAAAACCTTCGACCTGGTGTTCCTGCTCACCAGCGGCGGGCCGGGCAGCTCCACCGAGACGATCGCCTATTACACGTATCTCAACGGCTTCCGCTTCTTCAGCATGGGCTACACAGCGGCGCTGGCCTTCATCCAGTTGATTATCATTATTATCATCGCGCGCGTGTTCCTGCTGGTGCAGAAGCGCATGCGCGGCGGCGACCTGGCGGGCTGAGAGGGGGCTGCTATGCGAAAGCGTAAACCGCTGTACGTGCGCGCGCTGATCGCGCTGATTTTGCTGGCGGCGCTGGCCTTTTTCCTGTTCCCGGTGGTGTGGATGTTCCTCACTTCGTTCAAAACGCAGGACCAGATTTTCTCGGTCCCGCCGGTGCTGGTCCCGCCCGCCGCGCAGTGGAACCTGGACAACTATATCGCCATCCTCACGCAGAACAACGGCCTGCAGGGCGTGCGCGACACGACGATCATCGCCTTTTCAACGGCGCTGATCAGCGTGAGCGTGGGGGCGCTGGCGGCCTACAGCCTGGCGCGCTTCCGCTTTGGCGGCGACGAGTTCTCGTTCTGGATTATCTCAACGCGCATGTTTCCGCCGGTGGCGTCGGCTATCCCGCTGTTCCTCATTTTCCGCCAGCTCGGCATCATGGACACGCACTGGGTGCTGATTATCGCTAACTCGGTGTTCAACGTGCCTTTCGCCGTGTGGCTGCTCAAGAGCTTTATCGAGGACCTGCCGGTCGAGCTGGAGGAAGCGGCGCTGATCGAAGGGGCGACGATTTTCGGCGCGTTCCGGCGCATCACGCTGCCGCTGATCACGCCGGGGCTGGTGACGGCCTTCCTGTTCACGTTCGTGTTCACGTGGAACGAGTTCATGTTCGCCCTGCTGCTGACGCGGCGCGCGGTGCGCCCGATGACGGTCGTCATCAGCTCGCTGGCCGGCGGCCATACGATCCTGTGGGCGCAGATCGCGGCGGCGGGCATCATCACGATTGTGCCGGGCGTGCTGGTGGTCGTCTTTTTGCAGCGCTATATCGTGCGCGGCCTGACAATGGGCGCGCTCAAGCACTAACCTGTAACCGCACACAGAAGGGTAAACCAGATGATCAAGCTTATCGCGCTGCTGAAGCGCAAACCGGGCCTCAGCATGGCGGAGTTCAAGCGGCTGTGGGTGGAGGAACACACGAAGCTCTCGGCGCGGCTGCCAGGGCTGATCGACTATCGCATCAACATCGCCACGCCTGAGCAGGAGCTGACGGGCGAGCTGCCGTATGACGGCACGGCGGAGCTGTGGTTTGAAAGCGTGGCGGCGATGCAGGCGTCGTTCGCCTCGGAGATCGGCGCGGCGGCTGGCGCGGACGCGGACCAGTTCACCAGCGTGCGCATCCACATCTACACAGAGGAGCACACGATCACGCCGGTGAAGTAGGGGGCCGGGGGGTGAGGTCGCGCTAACCTCACCCCTAAAGCGCCATAGAAACCTCACCCCTAAAGCGCCATAGAAACCTCACCCCTAAAGCGCCATAGAAACCTCACCCCTAAATCCCCATAGAAACCTCACCCCTAAATCCCCTCTCCCTAGGAGAGGGGACTTGGTTCCGCGCTTGCTTGTCTCCCCCTCTCCCCATGGAGAGGGGGCCGGGGGGTGAGGTCGCGCAGGGGCCGGGGGGGTGAGGTTACTGGGGGCCGGAGGGTGAGGTTAGCGCACCTCACCCCTAAATCCCCTCTCCGTAGGAGAGGGGACTTGCGATCGCGCGCTTGCTTGTCTCCCCCTCTCCCCATGGAGAGGGGGCCGGGGGGTGAGGTCGCGTGGGCCGGGGGGTGAGGTTACGGCCGGGGGCCGGGGGGTGAGGTCGCGCGGGGGGTGAGGTTGCGTAGCCGAGTGGCGCGGCCGCCCCGGTCCCTTATTCCTCGTCGCGGCTGGGCGGGATCAGCTCGTTGATGTTGTGCTTGACGGCGTAGGCGGCCGCCTCGGCGCGGTTGCTGACGCCGATCTTGGTCAGCACGCTGCTGACGTAGTTGCGCACCGTCCCCTCGCCCAGGTAGAGCTTAACGGCGATCTGGCGGTTGGTCATGCCCTCCGCCACCAGCGCCAGCACCGCCAGTTCCTGCGGCGTGAGGTCCGCGAAAGCGGCGGCGTGCTGCGCCTCGGTCGCCTTGCGCATCTCCGCGAACACGGTGGCGGTCATCGCCGGGTCCAGCATCCCTTCGCCCCGGCTGATGCGCTCAACGGCGTGCACCAGCTCGTTGTCGCCGATGCGCTTCAGCACATAGCCGGACGCCCCGGCCTGAATAGCGGCGAACAGCAGCTCGTCCTCCGCGTATGACGTGAGCATAATCACGCGGCAGTTGGGCACGGTCTCGACAATCTGGCGGCAGGCTTCGATGCCCGACAGGCCCGGCATGCGGATGTCCAGCACCGCCACATCGGGCTGAAATTCCTGCGCCTTGGCGATCGCTTCCTCGCCGGTCGCCGCCTCAGCCACGATGCGGAAATTGCCCTGGCGTTCAAGCAGGGCGCGCAGCCCCGCGCGCACCACGCTGTGATCGTCGGCAATCAGAAGCTGTACGATCTTTGTCATGTTCTTTTGCCGTCCTACAGGGTATCATTAGCGGCCTGCAACAAGCGCGTGCTTGATCTTAAGCGATTCCGACGATCATGCCCAGTGACAATCATCATGCTAACAACGTACCTGACATCCTGAGCAAGCTGCAAGGCATCGTCTCCGCTGTGATGCACGCCGCTGAAGCCGGCAGCCTGGAGCAGACGCTGGAACGCATCGCCCTGGCGGCGCGCGAGCTGGTGCGAACGCGCTACGCCGCCCTGGGCGTGCCCGACGGCCACGGCGGGATGCGCTATTTCAAGGTGGCGGGCCTGACGCCAGAGGAAATCCAGCGCATCGCGCACCTGCCCTCCGGGCGCGGGCTGCTGGGCGTGATTATCTACGAGCAGGAAACGCTGCGTCTGGCCGATATGCGCAGCGACCCGCGCGCCGTCGGCTTCTGCCCTGGCCACCCGCCAATGACCTCGCTGCTGGGCGTGCCGATCCAGGTCGGCAGGCAGCTTTTCGGCGCGCTGTATCTGTCTGACCGCGAGGACGGCCTGCCGTTTGACGACACCGACCAGCAGTTGGTCGAGGCGCTGGCCGGCTACGCCGCCCTGGCGATCGCCGGCGCGCAGTTGAGCGAGCAGCAGAGCCGGCTGGCGCTGCTGGAGGAACGCGAGCGCATCGGCATGGAGCTGCACGACGGCGTGATCCAGTCGCTCTACGCGATCGGCATGCACCTGGACCTGCTGCGCAGCGACAGCGACGCCCACACCGGCGACCTGCGCGCGATCATCAACAACCTCAACGGCGTGATTGACGACATCCGGCGCTACATCTTCGACCTGAAGGCCGGCCACCACCACACCATCTACAGCCAGTTCAGCGACCTGCTGGCGCGCCTGCACGTGCCGCCGCACATCAAGGTGGAGATCAGCGCGCCCGACCAGCCGCCGCCCTTCACGCCGGCCACGTTTGAGGCCATCTGCCAGATCGCCAACGAGGCGCTGAGCAACGCGGTGCGCCACGCGCACGCCAGCCACATCAGCATCAGCGCGCAGCTCGACCAGAGCCTGTTCCAGATCGTCATCACCGACAACGGCCAGGGCTTCGACCTGGCGACGATGCGCAGCCACAACGGCCTGGGGCTGCACAATATCCAGCAGCGGGCGCGGCTCTACGGCGGGCAGGTCAACATCGAGACCGCGCCGGAACAGGGCACGCGCCTGACGATCACGATCCCGATCCGCATGTTTTGAGGGCCGTCAGCCGCGCTGCCAGCGCGTGAAGCGCTTCTCCAGCACGTCGAACAGCACGAACAGGCCCAGCCCCAGCAGGCTCATCGCCAGGATGCCGGCGTACAGGCTGGGGTAGGCGAAGCGCCCCCAGGCGTTCATGATGTAATAGCCCAGGCCGGTCGTCGTGCCGATCGTCTCCGCGATGAACAGCACCGCGATCGCCGTGCCCGCGCTCACCTTGAGCGCCGTCATAACGGCCGGCAGGCTCACCGGCACGTAGACATAGCGCAGCCGGTGCCAGCGGTTCGCGCCCAGCGCGTTGATCGATTCCAGCGTTTCCGGGCGCACCTGCCCCGCCGCGTCGCGCACGATCACGAACACCTGGAAGAAGATAATCAGGCCGATGAGAAACACCTTTGATTCGTCGCCCAGGCCCAGAAAGACGACGATCAGCGGCAGGAACACGACCTTCGGCGCGGGGTAGGTGAAGTACAGCAGCGGCGTCACAAAGCGGTCCAGCAGGCGCGCCTGCGCTGCCAGCACCGCCAGCGGGACGGCCAGCGCCGTCCCCAGCGCGATGCTGAGGCCGACGCGGCGGGCGCTCACCAGCGTGTGCGCCCACAGGTCGCCGCTGGTCAGCTCCGTGACAAAGCGCTCCAGCACCACCAGCGGCGCGGGCAGGAAGGTGGCGTTCAGCGCCGCCGCCGCCGCCTGCCACAGCAGCAGCAGCAGCGCCAGGTCCAGCAGCAGCGGCCAGCGCCGCCCCAGCCGGCGGCTCACAGGCGCAGCGCCTTGCGGATGTCGGCGCAGAAGCGCTGGAAGGCGGGGTCGTCGCGGGCGGGCATGGCGTCAGTGGGCGGGCGGCGCAGCACCAGCGGGTCGCGCAGGGGCGGGTTGTCGGGGAAGATGAGCATGTTCTCGCTCAGCAGCGCCGCCTCTTCGACGCTGTGCGTCACCATCACCAGCGTGCTGCCCAGGTCGGCGCGGATGCGCCACAGCGCCGCCTGCAGCCGCTCGCGCGTGATCTCATCCACCGCGGACAGCGGCTCGTCGAGCAGCAGCACCGGCGTGTCGAGCGCCAGCAGGCGCGCCAGCGCCACCCGCTGCCGCTGCCCGCCGGAAAGCTGCGCCGGGAAGCGGCCCGCCGCGTCAGCGATGTTCATGCGCGCCAGCCACTCCGCGGCGGCCTGCCGCCGCGCGGGGCGCGCCACGCCGCGAATCTTCAGCCCCAGCTCGACGTTCTGGCGCGCCGTCAGCCAGGGCAGCAGGCCGTAGTCCTGCAGCAGCAGGCCCACCGCGGGCGTCGGCGCGGTCAGCGGCTGGCCGTAAACGCGCACCGTGCCCTGGTCAGGCCGGCGCAGCCCGGCGATCAGGTACAGCAGCGTCGTCTTGCCGATGCCCGACGGCCCCAGCACGCTCCACGCCTCGCCGGCGCGGATATGCCAGCTTACGTCCGCCAGCAGCGGCGCGGCGTAGCCAAACGTCACGCCGTCCAGCGCGATGATCTCGTCGCCCGCGCGCCCGTTCAGCGGGGCGGCGGCGGGTTGAGCCAGCGTCGGCAGCCGGTCCATCTACACACACTCCATCCTGAAATCCTCGTTGTCCACAGCGCCGCCTGCGCCGCGCGCTTTTAAAGCCTCACAGAAACCTCACCCCTAAATCCCCTCTCCATAAGAGAGGGGACTTGCGCCGCGCGCTTGCTTGTCTCCCCCTCTCCCCATGGAGAGGGGGCCGGGGGGTGAGGTCGGCCGGGGCCGGGGGGTGAGGTACGCAACCTCACCCCTAAATCCTCACAGAAACCTCACCCCTAAATCCCCTCTCCATAGGAGAGGGGACTTGCAGCCGCGCTTGCTTGTCTCCCCCTCTCCCCATGGAGAGGGGGCCGGGGGGTGAGGTCGGCCGGGGCCGGGGGGTGAGGTTGCGCGCCGGGGGGTGAGGTCAGCCCGGCGGTGAGGTCAGCCGGGGGCGCGGTCAGCCAGCGCCTCTTCAATGGCCTGCACCACCGCGTCGAGCGCGTACAGCACATCAGCATTGGCGAATCGCAGCACCCGAAACCCCTGCGCCTCCAGCACGGCCTGCCGCTGCGCGTCGCGGTCGCGCTGCCCGTCCTGCGCATGCACCGCACCATCCACCTCAATCACCAGACGGCGCTCAATGCACACGAAATCCACAATAAACCCGCCGATACTGTGCTGCCGTCGAAACCTGGCCCCGCCCACGCGGCGGCCGCGCAGCCGCTGCCACAGCGCATCCTCCGCCGTCGTCGGCGCATGCCGCATATCGCGCGCCAGCGGCTTCAGCTTATCCCACTGCTCTGGAGAGGACGTGAACTGGCGATGCAGCTCACTCGCTGCAGGGCCATCCTCCGTTCTTCTCGGCTTCATCGTGCGCCCTTGCTCCGGCCGCCTGCCTTTTCAAAGCGCGCCAACCCCGCCCCTAAATCTCTGGCGAAACACACCCTTCAAGCTTAACGCAACCGCGCCTTTAAAGCGCCACAGAAACCTCACGCCTAAAGCGCCATAGAAACCTCACGCCTAAAGCCTCACAGAAACCTCACCCCTAAATCCCCGCAGAAACCTCACCCCTAAATCCCCGCAGAAACCTCACCCCTAAATCCCCTCTCCATAGGAGAGGGGACTTGCAGCCGCGCTTTTCTCCCCCTCTCCCCATGGAGAGGGGGCCGGGGGGTGAGGTACGTAACCTCACCCCTAAATCCCCTCTCCATAGGAGAGGGGACTTGCAGCCGCGCTTGTCTCCCCCTCTCCCCACGGAGAGGGGGCCGGGGGGTGAGGTACGCAACCTCACCCCTAAATCCCCTCTCCATAGGAGAGGGGACTTGCAGCCGCGCTTGCTTGCCTCCCCCTCTCCCCACGGAGAGGGGGCCGGGGGGTGAGGTCGGCCGGGGCCGGGGGGTGAGGTCGGCCGGGGCCGGGGGGTGAGGTCGGCCGGGGCCGGGGGGTGAGGTCGGCCGGGGCCGGGGGGTGAGGTCAGCCCGGCGGCGCGGTCAGCCCGCCGCCTCCGGGGTCGCCTCAGGGGCCAGCGTCTCCGGCAGGAAAGCGCCGTCCACCAGGTCATCATAGACGATGGCCTCCGCCAGCAGGCCGCGCTCCACCATCCAGTCCGAGACCAGCGCCACCTGTTCGGCGGTGGGCACGCTGGCCGGGAAGAAGGTCGGGACCGGGTAAGCCGCCTGCAGCGGCTCCGGCACGCGGATATTGGCGTTGAGCACGTCGCGGTAAGCGTCGGCGTCGGCGTTGAGCGCCGCCACCGCGCGCTCGTAGGCGCGCAGGAAGGCCTCGACGGCCGCCGGCTTGTCGGCCAGCGTTTCCTGGCGGAACACGATCACGGTGGGCACGAAGGCCGCCGCGCTGTCATCGGCGAGCAGCGTGCCGCCCTGAAGCTGTGTCGCCAGCGTCGTCAGCGGCTCTGGCAGCGTGGCCGCCGCAACCTGCCCCTGCGCCAGCAGCTCGACGCGCACCGGGATCTGCGGCACTTCAAGATAGACGATCTCGTCGTCGGCGAAGCCCGCGCCGCGCAGCAGCTCAGTCGTCAGGTATTCGATGATCGAGCTGCCCGAAATGGCGATCTCCACGCCCTTCAGGTCGTCCAGCGTCGCGATGCCGCTGTCGCGGCCAGCCACGATGGCGAAGAACGGCACCGCGGGCGGGTCAGCGCGCACGACGCGCACCGGCAGGCCCTGGTTGAGCAGGCTGGCGACCACCAGGTCGGTGTTCAGGCCGTCCACTTCCCCCGCCGCGACGGCGATCTGCTGGTCGCGGGCGCTGTCGAACGGCACGATCTCAACGGTCACGCCCTCGTCCGCGTAGAAACCCTCGGCCTGCGCCACGTAGAACGGCAGCGTGTTCAGCACCGGCAGCAGCGCGATTTTCAGGTCCGGCACGGTGTCCTGAGCGCCGGCAGCGCCCACGCTCGCCAGCAGCAGCGCCGCCAGCGCTATCGCAAATCCTTTGCGCACCATTTTCTCGCTCCCCTTTTGGCAAATTCAGAACGAATTGAACATATTGAAAGTATATAACACTTCAGCGCGGCGCGGCTGTGTGTTAGATTAAAGGCGCCCGCCGCCCGCCCTTAGTTTAGCGGCTGGAGGCGGCGCTTGAACAGGTGGTATGATAGCCAATGCACACTTTGCCGACTGCCGACCGATGACCGACCGCTCCCTCCGCGCCTGGTACAACGCTACCCGCCCGCGCGTCTTTACAGCGACCTACGTGCCGCTGGCGCTGGCCGCCGCCATCGCGCTCGATCAGGGCGTGTTTGATCTCGTGCCGTTCGCGCTGGCGCTGGTCGGCGCGCTGTGCCTGCAAACGGGGGCCAACCTGGTCAATGAGTACGCCGACTACAAGCGCGGGGCGGACACCTACAAGGTGGCGGGCCAGGGCATGACGATCAAGCAGCAGGCGCTGACGCCGCGCAGCGTGCTGATCGGCGCGGTGGTGGCGGTCAGCGCGGGGGCGCTCATCGGCCTGCTGCTGCTGGCGCACAGCGGCCCGCTGCTGCTGTGGATCGGCGTGGGCGGCGTGCTGGTGGTTATCACGTACACAGCGGGGCCGTTCCCGCTGGCTTACAACGGCCTGGGCGAGGTCGCGGTGGGCGTGTTCATGGGGCCGTTGATGGTGCTGGGGGCCTATTACGTCATGGCGCGCGCCTATGACCCAACGCCGGTGCTGGCGGCGGCGCCGATCGCGCTGATGGTGGCCGCCATCCTGCACGCCAACAACATCCGCGACTACGACGCCGACAAGGCGGTGAACAAGCGCACGCTGGCGGTGATCTTCGGGCTGCGCTTCGCGCGCGCGGAGTATGTGCTGCTGGTGGGCGGGGCGTATGCGGCGCTGGCGCTGCTGACGCTGGCGGGGGTGGTCCCCTGGCCGGGGCTGCTGGCGTTCATCACGCTGCCGGCGGCGCTGCGGTTGATTCGCGTGTTCGTCACCGGCGGCGACACCGCGCTGCTCCACCGCGCGCAGGGCCAGACGGCGCAGCTTCACGGGCGCTTCGGCCTGCTGCTGGCGCTGGGGTGGCTGCTGGCGGCGGCGGCCGGGTAGGGCGCCGCCGCGCCACCTGGCGCAAACCTCACCCCCCCGGCCCCTGCGCGACCGCACCCCCACCCCCGTCCCCCCCCCGAAAGGGAGTGGGTGTAGAGTCGCCAAGCACGATCCGCTCCGGCAGCCGCCGATCATGAGCTCCCACCGACAGGCCGCGCTCGCGCCAGGCGACGTCGAGCGCTACCGGGCCGACGGCATTCTCGTCCTGCGCGGCACGTTCGCCGACTGGGTCGAGCCGCTGCGCGCCGGCGTCGAACGGCTGCTGGCGGAGCCGAGCCCGCTCGAGCGCACCTACCGCCCGGCGGACGGCAGCGCGCCGTTCTTCCAGGATTTCTGCAACTGGCGGCGCATCCCGGAGTTCCGCGCCTTCGTCCACGAGTCGCCGGCCGCGCCGCTCGCCGCGCGCCTGATGGGCTCGCGCACCGCGCGCTTCTTCCACGACCACGTGCTCGTCAAGGAGCCCGGCACGAGCGTGCCGACGCCGTGGCACCAGGACCAGCCGTACTACTGCGTCGACGGCGACCAGAGCGTGAGCTTCTGGATCGCGCTCGACGCGGTCGCGCGCGACACGGTGCCGGAGTACGTGGCCGGATCGCACCGCTGGGGCAAGGACTTCCGCCCGACGCGCTTCGATGGCACGCCGCTCTACGCGCAGGACGGCTTCGAGGCGCTGCCGGACATCGAGGCGCAGCGCGCGCACCTGCGCATCGTCGGCGAGGCGCTCGCGCCCGGCGACGCGCTCGCGTTCCATTTCCGGACGGTGCACGGCGCGCCGGCGAACCGCTCGGCCGCGCGGCGGCGCGGCTTCTCGACCCGCTGGGTCGGCGACGACGCGGTCTACGCCGACCGCGGCGGCACGACCTCGCCGCCGTTTCCAGACCTGAAGCTCGCGCACGGCGCGCCGCTCGAGGCGCCGGAGTTTCCGGTCGTTTACCGCGCATGAGGCAACGCCATGGCTGAGACGAGCACCGCCCGGGCGATCCGAGCGCCGCGCGGCACCGCGCTCAACGCGAAGAGCTGGCTGACCGAGGCGCCGCTCCGCATGCTGATGAACAACCTCGACCCGGAGGTGGCCGAGCGGCCCGAGGACCTCGTCGTCTACGGCGGCATCGGCAAGGCCGAAACCAATTTACCCGACAACATGCAGAAAAACAACCACATCATACATAGTTTCTGCTCTCCACGTGTGAATGCTCATTAAGCTGTTGTATTGACATGGTTACCGACCGCATCCCCCTTGCCCTGGTGCAGCCTTGTCCCCCCCGGCCCCTGCGCGACCTCACCCCCCGGCCCCCTCTCCATGGGGAGAGGGGGAGACAAGCAAGCGCGCGGTCGCAAGTCCCCTCTCCTACGGAGAGGGGATTTAGGGGTGAGGTTTCTGTGGCGCTTTAGGGGTGAGGTTAGCGCAACCTCACCCCCCGGCCCCCTCTCCATGGGGAGAGGGGGAGAAGGCGCGCGGTCGCAAGTCCCCTCTCCTACGGAGAGGGGATTTAGGGGTGAGGTTTCTATGGCGCTTTAGGCGTGCGGTTTCGTTAGCGCTTCAGCGGCGCGGCCCCCTGCTGCTTCCCCGTTAGAACGGTTTGAACATCATCAGCCACAGGATAATCACCAGGCCGCCGACCCCCGTCACAGCCAGCAGCATCGGGCGCGGGCGAGCCAGCAGCTCCGCCATCGCCTCCGGGCTGGCAGGTTCGCCGGCAGGCCGCTGCTTCCCGTACTCCAGATACGGGAACCCAGTGGCTTTGCGAATCCCGGCGTAGTGGCGCGAGCCGAAAAAGCCCATGATCATCCAAATCGCGACCAGCAGCCCCAGCGAAAGCCATATCCAGCCGCGACCCCACCAGTTTCCCATGATACCGGCGATGATCCCGGTGATAAGCAGCAGAAGCAGCGATACAGTCATCACACCAAACGAGCCGCTCGACAGATCGAGCACGGCATGGATGCGTTCCAGCTTCCGCTCGCGCTGCAGCGCAAAGGCCATGGCAACCGAAACGCCATGCGCAAGCAGAAAACCGAACACCCCGACAACATGCAGAAAAACAACCACATCATACATAGTTTCTCTCCACGTGTGGACAATGCTCATTAAGCTGTTGTATTGACATGAAGCCCTACCGACCGCATCCCCCTTGCCCCCTGGTGCAACCTTGTCCCCCGCCCCCAGCAACCTCACCCCCCGGCCACGCAACCTCACCCCCCGGCCCCCTCTCCATGGGGAGAGGGGGAGCGGGCCGCAAGTCCCCTCTCTTATGGAGAGGGGATTTAGGGGTGAGGTTCCCCCGGCCCCTCTGATGCAACCTCACCCCCCGGCCCCCCTCTCCATGGGGAGAGGGGGAGAAGGCCGCAAGTCCCCTCTCTTATGGAGAGGGGATTTAGGGGTGAGGTCACCCCCGGCCCCCTCTCCGTGGGGAGAGGGGGAGCGGGCCGCAAGTCCCCTCTCTTATGGAGAGGGGACCTAGGGGCGAGGCCCCGTCAGGCTGGCCTTAGCGACGTCCCCCAGGCTGCGATCAAAGCGCAGCGTGACCTCGTGCAGGCCGTCCTTGATCGAAGTGGCCTGTTCCGGCGTGGGGATAACAAAGCCGACGTGTTCGCCCGCCGCGCCGAACCCGACCTTCAGGTTCACCTGCCCGTCGCGCACCACCAGCCCGCCGCCGCCCAGGTTGATCTGCTTGACCAGCCCGTCCAGCATCCCCGCCACCTGATCGGCGGTGAGGAACGGCGTCTGCCCGGCGTCACTGATCTGCCCGCTGAGCAGCGTCACCTGGTCCTGAAGCCGCGCCCGCTCCGCCTGGGTAGTGGCCAGCGTTTTCTCCACAGCCGCGCGCGCCGTGTTGGCGGCGTCGGCGGCGGCGTGCGCCGCGCTGGCCGCCGCGCTCGCCTCGTCAGCAGCCGTGCGCAGCCGGCCCAGGTCGCCGCTGAAGGCGTCGAGCTGTTCGGCCAGCCGGCGGTTCTCCGCCAGCAGCTCGTTGATCGTCGCCTCGCCGCCCTCCAGCGCCTTGATAGTCGCCTGGGCCGCGGCCAGCGCGGTCTCGGCCTGTTCCGCGCGCTGTTCGGCGGCGCGCACCTGTTCCTTGATCTGCTGCTCCAGCCGCGCGAGCTGCTCGCGCAGTTGTTCCAGCACCTTGTCGACCTCGGCGACGCGCTGTTCGGCGGCGGCGGCGCGCGCCTCCGCCTCTTTAAGCGCCGCCGCGAGCTGGGCGGCGCGCTGCTCGGCGGCCTCCAGCCGTTCGCGCAGCGCCGCCAGCGCCTTTTGCAGCGCCTCGATCAGCGCCGGGGCGCCGCCGCGCGCGGGCGGCCTCACGCCCAGGCTGACCAGGATTTCTTCCAGCGCGGCGCGCAGCTGCTCGCCCTCGCTGCGGTTGGTGTCCGCCTCTGCCTGCGCTTTGGTCAGCGCCTTTTCTGTGTCGGCCAGGCGTTTACGCAGCTCGTTGCGCTCGGTGGTCAGCGCCTTGCCGGTTTCGCGGGCGTCGTCCAGCCGTTTTTGCAGCGCCTGCAGCCGCTGTATATCTCTGGGATCGGGTTCCTCAGCCACCGGAACCTCCCTTCTGTGCGTCGGGCAGCACCACCTCGCGCACGACCCGCCCCTTGGGGTCCTGGGCCGTGACCAGCCAGCGCTGCGACTGCGGGATATAGATCGCGTTCATCGTCAGGCCGCCCAGGATGCGGTCAAGCTGCACCACGTCCGGGCGCTGGCGCACTTCGTCGGCCACGTCCGCCGGCTGGCGCGTTGGCGCAGCCGCCGGCGTCAGGTCCGGCAGGGTGGCGACAAAATTCACCCGCACCGTTGACAGCGCGGCGGCGTCAATGTTGCTGCGGGCCAGGTCTTCCGCCGAAATCGGCTGGACGGTCAGCCCGCCGCTGCTGTCGGACTTCAGGGCGGTCCTGACCTCCAGCTCCGCGTTGGCGATCACCAGCGCGGCGGGCCGCTGTTCCAGCGTGCCGCCCAGCGTGCCCTGCGCTTCGGCCAGCGAGCGCCCCGCCGCTTCGAGAAACCCGCGCAGATCGGCTTCGTTCGTTGGCTTATTGGCGGCCATAAACTGTTTCCTCCGGCCTACTACGACGGTTCAGGTGTCACGGTGGCGCGCGCCGGCTCCAGCCGGATCGGCATGGGCACGGGCACCAGCGTCGCCGTCAGCTTGGAGGCGACCGTCACGTCGCGGTTGAGCTTGCGCTCGAAGCGCACGCCGGCGGTCTCGGCAAACAGGCTGTAGCGCCGCGGTGTCGTGCCGGATTCAGTCACGTTCTCGACGATCTTGATGTCCATCGTCACTTCCACCTTCGCCTCGGAAAACTGGTAGAAGGTGGGCGTGACGCCCAGGTCCAGCAGCGAGACCTCGCGCAGCGGCCCGTTGGTGTAGGTGACGCTGCCGTCAGCGGCGATCGTTTCCGTGATGCTGGAGACCACCTGCACCCGCGTGTTGGCCAGCGCGACCACCTGCTCCACCGACGACTGATTCAGGCTGGCCTGGGCATCAGCGATGCCCTCGGCCAGCATGCGAACCAGATCGCCAAAGGACGCGGACGGCGTCTCGCGGACCGGCACTTCCGGCTGGACAATCGGCGGGCGGAAGGCGGTCAGTCTCTCCCTGATGCTGCCGGGGAATACCATCGGTTATCCCCTTCCGGTTAGGCCGGCGGCGCGGGCGGTGTCGTCGGGCGGTTGTCCACCACAATCAGCTCCGGCGCGATGCGCGGCGGCGGCGGGACCGGCACCAGCCGGGTAAACAGGCGGCTGGTCCCCCGCACTTCCTTGCCGTACTTGCGGTTGTGCGACACGTCCACGCTGACCGACGCGCTCCAGCAGGCAAAGCCGACCTTCGCTTTGGCGCTCACCTTGACGTTGGTTTCTGACGATGTGGTGGTCTTGATGTCCATCGTCACTTCGATAGTGGATTCGCTGAACTGATAGAAGGTGGGCAGCAGGCCGATCTGCAGCAGCGACACGTCCACCGGGTCGGCGCTGGTGAAGCTCACCGTGCCGTCAGCGGCGATCGTCTGCGTGACGGCCAGCACCAGCGGGACCTCGGTTTCGGCCAGCGCGACCGCCGTCTCAACCGAGCTTTCGTCCAGCGCGCGCTGTGCATCGGCGATGCCTAGCGCGAGTTTGAGGACCATTTCCGGAAACGGTACGTCCAGCAGTTCCTGCCCTACACTCATACGTGCCATTTGCTTTTCTCCTCATTCCCACAAGCGAACAATGGCGCCACGATTCATAAATGCGCCGGGCGTATGTTTATCGAGGGGGCTGTTCCTCCGGGTCTGGCGCCAGGTCCAGCCCGGCCGCCGTCGCGAACTGTTCAAACCGTGCGTGGTCTAGCGTCACCGGCCCGATATGCTGCAGACGCGGGTGGCCGCGCAGGGCCAGAAAGGTTTCAAAACGCAGCAGGGCCAGCAGCGCGAAGCTGCGCGGGAACTGGAGCAGGGGGGTGCCGCCGGCGCTGCGCACGACGGTAAAGGGGGACTGCCCGCGCCCGACCACCAGGTACAGCCCGTGTTCGGGGCGCGCCGTCGCCACCTGGGCGCCGAAAGCGCGCGCGATCGCTGATTCGCCGCCGTTGAAGCGGTCGTCGTCACTCATTCAGTAATACCATAAGCACAGACATACTTACAATTCCATTATTATTTAAATTCATCTTACGATAAAACGCCGCAGCGAGTCAAGCAGGACGCTGTGACCGCACCCCTAAAGCCCTGCAGAAACCGCACGCCTAAAGCCCTGCAGAAACCGCACCCCTAAATCCCTGCAGAAACCTCACCCCTAAATCCCCTCTCCATAGGAGAGGGGACTTGCTGCCGGGCCTGCTTGTCTCCCCCTCTCCCCACGGAGAGGGGGCCGGGGGGTGAGGTTGCGTGTGGCCGGGGGGTGAGGTTGCGCACCTCACCCCTAAATCCCCTCTCCATAGGAGAGGGGACTTGCTGCCGGGCCTGCTTGTCTCCCCCTCTCCCCATGGAGAGGGGGCCGGGGGGTGAGGTTGCGTGTGGCCGGGGGTGACCTCACCCCTAAATCCCCTCTCCATAGGAGAGGGGACTTGCAGCCGGGCCTGCTTGTCTCCCCCTCTCCCCACGGAGAGGGGGCCGGGGGGTGAGGTTTCGTGCGGCCGGGGTGACCTCACCCCTAAATCCCCTCTCCATAGGAGAGGGGACTTGCGGCCGCCGCGCGGATCCGTTGGGGCGGCGGCCAAAACGCGCTACACTTGCTGCTGATGGCCAGCCAGCGCAGGAGCGCCCGCCCATGTACGTCAACCCAAAGAAGCCGCCGGTTGTCCCGCTGGACGCGCCCTACCACGCGAGCGCCGCGCCGCGCCCGCCGGCTGCCGCTGACCCAATCACCGCTGACCCCGCCGCCCCCGACGCGGTAGACATCAGCCGCGCGCTCGTGCGCCTGCTGGTTGGTTCCGCCCTGCTGAGCGCCGACGAACTCCAGCGGCGGCTGCGCGCCTGGGAAACGGCGCTGCGCGCCGCGCCGTCCGCGCCCGCCGCCGAGCCGGCCAGCGAGGCCGACGTGCTGCGCTACGCGCTGATCGGCCTGCTTTTTGAGGCGCACGACCGCGCGCGCAAAGGCGCGAACGAGCTGCTCGACGGCCTGCTGAGCGCCGGCGGCGGCGCGCTGGCGCGCCTGGGGCCGCTGCTGGACAGCCCGCTGCTGCGCCCGCTGACCGCGCCGCTGCTGGCGCAGGCGGATGAGTGGCTGGAGCGCAGCGCCGAGCGCACCGCTCAACTGGCGCGCCTGGGCCAGCACGAGGAACAGCACAGCCGCCTGCTGGCCGAGCGCGTCTACGCCGAGGCGCTGGACGACTTCATCAGCTACCTGGCCGAAAACCCGGAGCTGATGGCGCTGGTGCAGTCGCAGAGCGTGAGCCTGGCAACGGAGGTGCAGAACCGCTTCCGCCAGACCACCGTTGACCTGGACGCCAGCGCCGAGTCCGTCATCCGGCGGCTGCTGCGGCGCACGCCGCGCCGCGACCTGCCGCCGTCGCCGCTGAGCAGCCTGTTTCACGACGGCGTGGACGAAACCCTATGACGCCCGCGCCGCCCGCCGGCTCGCTCAAAGGCGAGTACGCCGGCGTTGTCACGCGCCTGCTGGCGCTGCTCACGGACATTGTGGTGCTCAGCGCCGCCGTCGTCGTCACCAACACCGCGTCGCAGCTGCTGCTCGATTCCCTGCTGGGCCGCTTCTCGCTCAGCGCCAGCATAGCGGACTTCCTCCAGCAGGGCCGGACGGTGGTGCTGATCCTGCTCGCGCTGTGGCTGCCGCCGCTGTACGAGGTGTTCTTCCTCACGCTTATCGGCCAGACGCCGGGCAAGATGCTGCTGGGCGTGCGCGTCGTCCGGCTGAACGGCGCGCGCGTCACGCTGAAGCACGCCATCATCCGCTACCTGGGCTATTTCGTGTCGGCTTTCCTGCTGCTGGGCTTTGCCTGGGCGCTGGTGGACAACCGCCGCCAGACCTGGCACGACAAGCTGGCGCGCACCGTCGTGATCTACGTCTGGGACGGCGAGCAGGGCCAGGCGTTCCGCCGCCTGCGCCAGGCGCGGGCGCGCGTGCGCCCGCCCGGCGGCGACCTGCGCCCGACCCCCTGAGAGTGTGCCTATGCCGGACAACAGCGCATCCTGGACCGAACGCGAGGCGCGGCGCACGCTGGCGCGCCTGCTGCCGCGCGTCGAGAAGCTGGTCCCGCGCAGCGCGCGCCCGGCGCTGGCCGCCCGCCTGGACGCGCACTTTCCGCGCGCCTTCGGCCTGCTGCACGCGCTCTACGGCCAGCAGTACGATTTCTTCTACCACCTGGAGGAAATCCTGCGGGTGGTGGCGCGCAGCTATGCCGACCGCCCGCCGGCGCTGAAGGCGCTCGACCGCCGCCGCCAGCGCGCCCCGCTGTGGTTCCAGAGCGAGCAGATGCTGGGCGGCGCGTGCTATGTGGATCGGTTCGCCGGCGACCTGGACGGCGTGCGCGCGCGCATCCCCTACTTTCAGGAACTGGGCCTGACGTACCTGCACCTGATGCCGCTGTTTAAAACGCCGCCCGGCCAGAACGACGGCGGCTACGCCGTCAGCGACTACCGCGCTGTTGACCCGCGCCTGGGCACGCTGGCGCAGCTCGGCGCGCTGGCGGCGGACCTGCGCGCCGCCGGCATCAGCCTGGTGCTGGACTTCGTGTTCAACCACACGGCGGACGATCACCCCTGGGCGCAGCGCGCGCTGGCCGGCGACGCCGATTACCAGGCGTACTACCTGCTGTTCGACGACCGCACGCTGCCCGACCAGTACGAGCGCCACCTGCGCGAAATCTTCCCTGACCAGGCCCCCGGCAGCTTCACCTACAACGCGGCGCTCAGAAAGTGGGTGTGGACCACGTTCCACAGCTACCAGTGGGACCTGAACTACGCCAACCCGGCGGTGTTCACCGCCATGCTGGGCGAGATGCTGTTCCTGGCCAACCAGGGCGTCGAGGTGCTGCGGCTGGACGCGGTGGCCTTTATCTGGAAGCAGATGGGCACGGCCTGCGAGAACCTGCCGCAGGCGCACCAGGTGATCCAGGCGTTCAACGCGCTGGCGCGCATCGCCGCCCCGGCGCTGGTCTTTAAGAGCGAGGCCATCGTCCACCCGGACGCGGTGGCGGCCTATATCAGCGCCGACGAGTGCCCGCTGTCGTACAACCCGACGCTGATGGCGCTGCTGTGGGAGGCGCTGGCGACGCGCGAGGTCGCGCTGCTGCGCCAGGCGCTGCACGCGCGTTACGCGCTCGCGCCGGGCTGCGCCTGGGTGAACTACGTGCGCGGCCACGACGATATCGGCTGGAGCTTCGCCGACGAGGACGCCGCGGCGGTGGGCATCAACGGCTTCGACCACCGCCAGTTCCTCAACGCCTTCTACACCGGGCGCTTTTCGGGCAGCTTCGCCGCCGGCCTGCCGTTCAACTTCAACCCGCAGACGCTCGATATGCGCATTTCCGGGACGGCGGCGTCGCTGGCCGGGCTGGAGCAGGCGCTCAAGCTGGGGAACGAAATTTATATCGAGCACGCGCTGGCGCGCCTGCTGCTGCTCCACAGCGTGATCTTAAGCGCGGGCGGCATCCCGCTGCTGTACCTGGGCGACGAGATCGCCACGCTCAACGACTACAGCTACGAGCACGATCACGCGCGCTTCAGCGACAGCCGCTGGGCGCACCGCCCGCGCTTCGACTGGGCGCGCGCCAGCCAGCGGCACGACCCGCAAACGATCCCCGGCACGCTGTACCTGGCGCTGCTGCACCTGATCGCGCTGCGCCAGCGGACGCCGGCGCTGGCCGGCGGGCAGACGGCGTTCTTCGACACCGGCAGCCCGCACGTGCTGGGCTATGTGCGCAGCGGCGCGCTGCTGGTGCTGGCGAATTTCGCTGAGCGCCCGCAGACGGTCAGCCGCGCTGTGCTGGCGCACACGCCGGTGGCGCTGGACAGCGCGCGCGACCTGGTGAAGGGCGTGCCGCTGCCGCCAGGGCCGCAGGTGACGCTGGGGCCGTATGCGTTTATGTGGCTGGTGGGCGGCTGACGGCTGGCCTTCACCCGCCGGCGGCGTACACCCGGCTGATGTAATTCTGCTCGCGCGCGTAGGCCAGCAGGCCCTCGCGGAAATCGGGGTGGGCGATGCTCACCAGCGCCTGAACGCGCTCGGCGATCGAACGGCCCCACAGGTCCACGATGCCGTACTCGGTGGCGATGCAGTGTACGTCGTTGCGGCCGGTGGTCACGCCCGCGCCGGGCCGAAGCTGCGGCACGATACGGCTGACCGTGCCGTCGCGGGCGGTGCTGGGCAGCGCGATGATGGTGCGGCCGTCCTTGCTGCGCGCCGCGCCGCGCACGAAATCGAGCTGGCCGCCGACGCCAGAGAAGAAGCGCGGGCCGATGCTGTCGGCGCACACCTGGCCGGTGAGGTCTACCTCCAGCGCGGAGTTGACCGACACCATGCGGTCGTTGCGGGCGATCACGAACGGGTCGTTGACGTACTCGGTCGGGTGGAACTCGAAGATCGGGTTGTCGTGGATGTAGCGGAACAGCCGGCGCGACCCCAGCACGAAGCCCGCCACTACCTTGCCGGTGTGGATAGTCTTGGCGGCGTTGGTGATGATGCCGGCCTCGATCATGTCGATCACGCCGTCAGAGAACAGCTCGGTGTGGATGCCCAGGTTCTTGTGGTCGGTCAGGCGGCGCAGCACCGCGTTCGGGATGCCGCCGATGCCGAGCTGGAGCGTGGCGGCGTCTGGCACGATGGTGGCGATATGCCCGGCGATGCGGTCCTGAATCTCGCTGGCCGGCTCCGGCCTGACCTCTGGCAGCTCGTAGTCCACCTCGATGAAATAGTCAATCTGGCTGACGTGAATAAAGCTGTCGCCCAGCGTGCGCGGCATGTTGGGGTTAACTTCGGCAATAATCATTTTCGCGTGTTCGGCGGCGGTCTTGCTCACGCCCACTTCCACGCCATACGAGCAGTAGCCGTGCTGGTCCGGCGGGCTGACGTGGATCACGGCCACGTCCAGCGGCACGCGCCCGCTGCGGAACAGCTTAGGGATTTCGGACAGGAAGATGGGCGTGAAGTCCGCCAGGCCGTCGTTGATCGCCTGGCGCACGTTGCCGCTGATGAACATGGCGTTGACGCGGATGTGTTCGGACATCTGCGGCGTGATATAGCCGGACGGCCCCATGTCGAGCAGTTGGACCATCTCCACCCGTTCGACTTCGCTGGCGCGGCGCACCAGCGCCTCGATAAAGCGAATGGGCGTGGAGCAGTTGCCGGTTGTAAAGAGGCGCTGGCCAGACTGAATCAGGCCGGCGGCCTCATCAGCGCTGATTGTATTCATTTTCCACTTTGTAATCATGCGGGGTTGTTCCCTGGGTTATGCCGCCGGGTCCTGGCCGCGCCGCGCAGGGCGGGGGTGCGGCGTTCAAGCGGTCGTCAGACGCCCTAAGCCTAGCGCACAACGCGCGTTCGTGACAGTGGAAAGTATCACGGCTGGCGCTGACAGCTATCAGTAGGGGGCAACCCGCGCCGCTGAAGCGGTAACGGGGCCGCGTCCGCTGAAGCGGTAACGCGATCTCACCCCTAAAGCCCCATAGAAACCTCACCCCTAAAGCCCTATAGAAACCTCACCCCTAAATCCCCTCTCCGTAGGAGAGGGGACTTGCAGCCGCGCTTATTTGTCTCCCCCTCTCCCTATGGAGAGGGGGCCGGGGGGTGAGGTACACAACCTCACCCCTAAATCCCCTCTCCGTAGGAGAGGGGACTTGGTTCCGCGCTTACTTGTCTCCCCCTCTCCCTATGGAGAGGGGGCCGGGGGGTGAGGTTGCGTAGCCGGGGGGGGTGAGGTCAGCCGGGGGGCGTGGTTAGCGCGCGGCCGCGCCCTTAAATGACATAGATCACCCAATTCGCAGTACCAATGTTTGAGGGTAAAACCGTATGGTTATCATACCTGCGCCGTTAATGGGCGGCATACAACGCGCGCTGGCTCAGTCTGGAGGTGGAGTATTATGTTAGAGACGATTCTTGTAAAAGAGTGGATGACCAGCCCTGTCATCAGCGTGTCTCCGGCGACGTCGATCAGCGCGGCGCACCAGATTATGAAAGAAAAGGGCATTCGCCGCCTGCCAGTGCTGGAGGACGGCGCCCTGGTGGGCATCGTGACCATTGGCGATGTGCGCGAAGCCAGCCCGTCGGACGCCACGACCCTGAGCATCTGGGAGCTGAACTACCTGTGGGCGCAGCTTACGGTCGAGAAGGTCATGACGCGCAAGGTGCTCAGCGTGCGGCCAGACACATCCATCATTGACGCGGCGCAGACCATGCTGGAAAGTAAGGTGAGCGGCCTGCCGGTGCTGGACAGCGATGGCCACCTGGTGGGCATGCTGACGGAGTCGGATGTGTTTCGGATGCTGGTGACCACGCGCGGCAGCGCGCCTCAAGGGTGAGCTTGCCGCCCGCGCCGGCGTTCGCTGCGCGGCGCGGCGGCCAGCAGCCTGGAGAGCAGTATATGTATGTAGGCGACATCATGACGGCGCGGCCCGTCACCATTGACCAGGACGATACCCTGCGCTCGGCGCTGGAGCTGATGGAGCAGGTCGGCTGCCATCATCTGCCGGTGCTGGGGGTGGATGGCCACCTGGTAGGCATCATCAGCGACCGCGACTGCCGCACCGCGCTGAACTCACCCTACATTCTGCGCGAGCGCTGGCAGGACGACGAGCTGGTGAACAAGCTGCTGGTGCGCGCCATGATGACGCCGGCGCCGATCGTGGTCGAGCCGGACACGCCGGTTGAGGAAGCGGCGCGGCTGATGCTCAAGAGCCATATCAGCAGCCTGCCGGTGATGCGCAGCGAGACGCTGGTCGGCATCGTCACCACGTCGGACATTCTGGTGGCGTTCATGAATCTGCAGAAGCGGCAGCAGGCGCGCGAACAGACGGGCAGCGCCGGGCCGCCAACGAGCGACTAGCCGCGCCAGCCGCCACTCCCTTCGCATAGTCATAAAGAGGCGCGCGTTTCAGCCGCTGTATTTGTCCGCCAGCGCGGCGATTTCGGTTTCCAGGGTGTGCAGCAGCTTGCGCGTCATTTCCAGGCCGAAGCGCTGATCTTCGGGTTTCGCCTCAATTGCCGCCAGTTTCTGCCGGAACAGCGCCGCCGAAGCGTGCAGCTCGCGCAGCTTGCGGGCGTCCTCAGGCGTCATGCTGTCCACGATGGCCGGCAGCGGGGCCGGGGCAGGGGGGGCGGGCGCTTCCTCTGTGGGCGGCGCGGCCTGGTCAGCGGGCGCGCCGCTGTCGCTGGCGGCCTGCTTTTTTGTCTGCTGTTTGGCGGCGGCCAGCTTGCGGGTGGTGGCGCTCATGGCGAACACGGCGACCGCGCCCAGGTCGCTGTCGAAGGCGCACAGGCCCTCGACAATCAGAACGTCGTCGGGGTCGGCAGCCAGCGCTGGCTGCACCTTCGCCCACTGTTTGCCGGCGATATACACGGTGTAGATGGTGGGCGTCTGGGGCAGGGGGGGGACGCCGCGCGGCAGGGTCGGCGCGCCGGCGCTGTGCGCCATCGCCGTGATGGCCGTGTCGTTAACGACTTCAACCGCGCCGGGGCGGCCAATCAGCGTGATCTTCACGGTGTCAACAGCTCCTTGCTGCGCCAGCAGCGGTGCGATGACCGCCTGGCGCGCGTCCCAATCCAGGTGCAGCGGCTGGCTGGCCTGCTGGCGTTTGCGCGCTTTAGCGGCTTTCGTGCGGTCATACTGCGTGGGCAGCAGTTGGCGGCGTTCGTCGTTGGTCATGCGGCTTTTGGCCAGGAAGAAGTAGACGCCGCCGGGCGTGCGGCGGCGCTGGCCGTCGCTGACCAGCAGGCCGCCCTGCTTTTCGATCAGCAGCACCTCGTTGAGCAGCGCTCGCGTGTAGTCCGGGCCGTAGTGGCGCACCAGCACGCTGATCTGGCGGATAGGGCTGGCGGCGGTTTCGCCTAGCTTGGCGGCGATCTCTTTGGCGACTTTATAGGCCTCGCTGGGCTGGCGCTTTTTGGGTTTGCCGCTGCTGGCTGGCGTTTTGTCTGCGGTCGAGTTGTGGTCCATTCCAGCCCCGGTGTCAGCTCACAATGAGGCATCCTTGTGTGTTTATTCTAACACACTTCAGGGCGGCGAAACGTAACGTTGGCGGGGCCGGCGGGGCGCAACCTCACCCCTAAATCCCCTCTCCATAGGAGAGGGGACTTGCAGCCGCGCGCTTGCTTGTCTCCCCCTCTCCCCATGGAGAGGGGGCCGGGGGGTGAGGTCTCGCAGGGGCCGGGGGGTGAGGTTTCGTGGCCGGGGGGTGAGGTCAGCAGGGGACTTGCAGCCGCGCGCTTGCTTGTCTCCCCCTCTCCCCATGGAGAGGGGGCCGGGGGGTGAGGTTGCGTGGGGCCGGGGGGTGAGGTTGCTGTGCGGTCGGGGGCTGCGGTTTCATTGGCGCTTCAGCGGCGCGGCTGTGCCGCCGCGCGGCAAGGTCAAACCGCCTTTCTGCGCTATCATATACGGCACAGCGCAGGGCACACAGAAAGCACCCTCATGACCAACAGCCAGCCATTCCTCAAAAGCGAAATCCTGGAGCAGCCAGCGGCGCTGCGCCGCCTGCTCGCAAGCGAGCGCGCCGTCGTTGAGCGCGTGGCGGCGGCCATCCGCGCGCGCGCGCCGCAGTACATCCTGATCGCCGCGCGCGGCACGTCCGACAACGCCGCGCGCTACGGCCAGTACCTGTTCGGCGCGGCCAACCGGCTGCCGGTGGCACTGGCGACGCCGTCGTTGTACACGCTCTACGCGCAGCCGCCGCAGATCGGCGGGGCGCTGGTGCTGGCCATCAGCCAGTCTGGCCAGTCGCCCGATATCGTGGCGGTGGTGGCCGAAGGCCGCCGCCAGGGCGCGCTGACCGTCGCCTTCACCAACGATCCCAACTCGCCGCTGGCGCAGGCCGCCGAGTACACGATCAACCTGTGCGCGGGCGTGGAGCGCGCTGTCGCCGCCACCAAGACCTACACTACGTCGCTGCTGGCGATCGCCATGCTCAGCGCGGCGCTGGCGCAGGACGACGACCGCTTTGCTCAGCTCGCCGCGCTGCCCGCCGCGCTGGAGACGATTGCCGCGCGCGCCGACGCGGTCGCGCAGGCCGCCGAGCGCTACCGGTATGTGGAGGCGTGTGTCACGCTCAGCCGGGGTTACAACTACGCCACCGCCTACGAGATCGCGCTTAAGCTCAAAGAGCTGACGTACATCCTGGCCGAGCCGTACTCCAGCGCCGATTTTCAGCACGGGCCGGTGGCGCTGGTGGCGCACGGCTTCCCGGTGCTGGCGGTGGTGGCCGACGGCGACCTGACTGCTGAGCTGGTCACGTTCCTGCGCGAGCTGCGGCGGCGCGGCGCTGAGCTGATCGTTATCGCCGCCGACGCGGACGCGCTGGCGCTGGCGCAGACGCCGCTGCCGCTGCCCGCTGGCATCCCAGAGTGGCTGTCGCCGGTGGCGGCGGTCATGCCGGGGCAGTTGTTCGCCTACGGCCTGACGCTGGCGAAGGGCTTCGACCCCGACCAGCCGCGCGGGATCGTCAAGGTCACGCTGACAGAGTGAGGGCCGCGCCGGGCGTGTGCGGCCACGAGACCTCACCCCCCGGCCACGAGATCTCACCCCCCGGCTATGCGCAACCTCACCCCCCGGCCCCACGCGCAACCTCACCCCCCGGCCCCCTCTCCGTGGGGAGAGGGGGAGACAAGCAAGTGCGCGGCCGCAAGTCCCCTCTCTTATGGAGAGGGGAGTTAGGGGTGAGGTTTTGTCGGGGATTTAGGGGTGAGGTTTTGTCGGGGATTTAGGGGTGAGGTTGCGGTTGGGGATTCAGGCGCGCGCGCGCCCGCCGACTACGGATTTAAGGCATGCCTGGCCGGTGTCATTCTACATCGTGACCGGCGGCCAACTCCGGGGGTACAATAAACGGTGATGTGCGCCGCCACCTGACGCTGAGAGTCAGCAGGCCCGCCGCCGCGCGGTTCGCCTGCCCGTTTATTCCGCACCCAGCTTCCCCGGAGGATTTTTATGGATCAGATAACAGCCAACACCCCCGTGCGCGCGGGGCTGCGCTACCGGTATCAGACGCTCGACGCCATCTTCAAGCCGAAATCGGTCGCGGTTATCGGCGCGACCGAGAAGGAAGGCAGCGTTGGCCGCACCATTCTCTGGAACCTCATCAGCAGCCAGTTCGGCGGGACGGTCTTTCCGGTCAACCCCAAGCGCAGCAGCGTGCTGGGCATCCGCGCTTACCCCAGCGTCGCCGCCATCCCGGAACAGGTGGACCTGGCCGTGATCGTCACGCCCGCGCCCTCCGTGCCCGGCATCATCGGCGAGTGCGTGGACGCGGGCGTGCCCGGCGCGATCGTCATCTCCGCCGGCTTTAAAGAGCGCGGGCCGCAGGGCGCGGAACTCGAACGCCAGATTATGGAGCAGGCGCAGCGCGGCAATATGCGCATCATCGGCCCCAACTGCCTGGGCGTGATGATGCCGCCTATCGGCCTCAACGCCACCTTTGCCAGCGCGATGGCGCGCCCCGGCAACGTCGGCTTTATCAGCCAGAGCGGCGCGCTGTGTACCTCAGTGCTGGACTGGAGCTTCCAGGAAAACGTGGGCTTCAGCGCCTTCATCTCCATCGGCTCGATGCTCGATGTGGACTGGGGCGACCTCATTCACTACCTGGGCGAGGACCCGCGCACCAGCAGCATCGTGATCTACATGGAATCGGTGGGCAACGCGCGCTCGTTCCTGTCCGCCGCGCGCGAAGTGGCCTTCACCAAACCGGTGATCGTCATCAAGGCCGGGCGCACCGAGGCCGCCGCGCAGGCCGCCGCCAGCCACACCGGCTCGCTCACCGGCAGCGACGAGGTGCTGGAGGCCGCCTTCCGCCGCGTCGGCGTGCTGCGCGTCAACAGCATCTCCGACATCTTCCACACCGCCGAGGTGCTGGCCAAACAGCCGCGCCCGCGCGGGCCGCGCCTGACGATCCTCACCAACGCCGGCGGCCCCGGCGTGCTGGCGACCGACGCCCTCATCACGCAGGGCGGCGAGCTGGCGCAGCTTTCCGACGCAACGATGGCGGCGCTCAACGCGCTGCTGCCCGAACACTGGAGCCACGGCAACCCGGTGGATATCCTGGGCGACGCCGCGCCAGAGCGCTACGCGCAGTCGCTGGAGATCGCCGCCAACGACCCCAACAGCGACGGCCTGCTGGTGATCCTCACGCCGCAGGCCATGAGCGACCCCACCCGCACCGCCGAGCTGCTGCGCCCCTACGCGCAGATCGAGGGCAAGCCGGTGCTGGCGAGCTGGATGGGCGGCAGCGACGTCGCCGCTGGCGTGGGCATCCTCAACCGCGCCAACATCCCCACGTTTGAATACCCCGACACCGCCACGCGCCTGTTCAACTATATGTGGCGCTACAGCTACAACCTGCGCGGCATCTACGAGACGCCGGCGCTGACCGACGCCGACGACCAGCAGCAGCACAACACCGCGCTGGCCCACGAGATCATCAGCCACGCCCGCCAGCAGGGCCGCACGATCCTCACCGAGTACGAATCCAAGCAGATTCTGGCGGCCTACGGCATCCCGACCACGCCGATGTTCGTCGCCACCACTGAGGATGAGGCGGTGATGGCCGCCGAGCAGCTCGGCTACCCGGTGGTGCTCAAAATCCACTCCGAGACGATCACGCACAAGACCGACATCGGCGGCGTGCGCCTCAACCTGGCGGACCCCGAAGCGGTGCGCGAGGCTTTCTGGGCGATCAAAGGCGCGGTGCGCGACCGCGTGGGCGTGGAGCATTTTCACGGCGTGAACGTGCAGCCAATGGTCAAGCTCAAAGGCTACGAGCTGATCGTCGGGTGCAGCGCCGACGCGCAGTTCGGCCCGGTGCTGCTGTTCGGCACGGGCGGCACGCTGGTCGAGGTGTTCAAGGACCGCGCGCTGGCGCTGCCGCCGCTGAACACCACGCTGGCGCGGCGCATGATGGAGCAGACCAAAATCCACACGGCGCTGAAGGGTGTGCGCGGCGAACGGCCGGTGGACCTGGCCGGGCTGGAGAAGCTGCTGGTGCGCTTCAGCCAGATCGTGGCGGAGCAGCGCTTCATCAAAGAGATTGACATCAACCCGCTGCTGGCCACGCCCGATTCGATCCTGGCGCTGGACGCGCGCGTGCTGCTCTACCCGCCGGACGTGCGCGAAGAGGACATCCCGCCGCTGGCGATCCGCGCGTACCCGGCGCAGTATGTGGCCCAGTGGACGATGCGAAACGGCGACGCGGTGACGATCCGGCCGATCCGCCCGGAGGACGAGCCGCTGATGGTGCGCTTCCACGAGACGCTGTCTGACCGCACGGTCGTTATGCGCTACTTTGACCCGATCAAGCTGAGCCAGCGCGTGGCGCACGAGCGCCTGTCGCGCATCTGCTTTATTGACTACGCGCGCGAGATGGTGCTGGTGGGCGTGGCGGAGGACCCGGCCAACGGCGCGCGCGAGATCATCGCCGCCGGGCGGCTGAGCAAGCTGCACGGCACGCACGCCGCCGACGTCACGGTGCTGGTCACAGACGCGCGCCAGGGGCAGGGCCTGGGCACAGAGCTGGTGCGGCGGCTGCTGCAGTACGCGCGCGACGAAGGGCTGCGCACCGTCCATGCGGCGATGCTGCCGGCGCACAAGGACATGCACCACATCTTCGAGAAGCTGGGCTTCACCGTTCAGCTCACCACTGACGGCAGCCTGATGCAGGCTGAGCTTCAGTTGTAAAGAGGGGCGGCCGGGGGGGGTGAGGCGTGGGCCGCGCCGCGCGGCCCACGAAACCTCACCCCTAAATCCCCTCTCCATAGGAGAGGGGACTTGCGACCGCGCGCTTGCTTGTCTCCCCCTCTCCCCACGGAGAGGGGGCCGGGGGGTGAGGTTTCTGTGGGGATTTAGCGGTGAGGTCTCGTGGCCAGGGGGTGAGGTCTCTATAGCCTTTAGCGCCGCCCGGCTGTGCAACAAAAGAACGGCGCCGTTTGCGCGGCGCCGTTCTGGACGGTCACAGATGGGTGTCTGTGAGCCAGGGTGCCATGGCTGGCTCAATCCTCGTCGCGCACCGGGGCGCGCGTGAAGGCCGCTGTGGCGTCGTCGCCGCCCAGCGCCGCGACGCTGTCGTACAGCACCTGCAGGATGTAGTCCGGGTTGTGCGCGAACGCGCCGGGGTCTTTGGCGACGAACTGGTAGTTGTAGGCCGACCGCAGCATGTTGGGCGACCACGAAGCGAAACGGTTGCCGTAGTTAACCTCGTCAGGATCCGCCGCGCCGTCGCCGTTGAGGTCGTTGAACCAGTACGGATAGGCTTCCGCGTAGATCACCGGCGCGCCCAGCACGTCCGCCGCGTAAGTCTGAATCTCAGCGTACAGCGCCGTGTGCAGCGTCATGATCTCATCGCGGATCGGCTCCAGCGCGTCGCCATCACCGTCGTAGTCCACCGGCTCGATATCCTCATCCTCTTCCAGGCGGATCAGGAAGATATCCTCGCGCGACTCGACGTTTTCGTGACAGTCGGTGCACAGGTCGTATTCCACAATGAGCATGTGCGTGTTGTGGCAGTCGGTGCAGGTCTCCATATTGCGCGCGTGGTAATTGCGCCCGTTGTAGTCCTGGCCCTCGAACTGGTACGCGCCCTGCGCCTCCGCGCCGAACAGGGTAGCCCCGGCGGCGAAGTAGTGCGGGCTGCTGAAGTTGAGCGCCTCCGACACCTCGTCGTCGCCGACGCCGGCGCGGGCGATGGCCCGGTTCACGCTCACCGTAGACTCGCGCCCCTGGTGGCAGTTAAGGCACATATTGTTGGGGTCGGCCTCGCCAAACGACACGCGCGCGCCGCTGGGCATGGCGACCTCATCAACCTCGTACACGACAAATTCGCCGCGCACGTCGCTGTGGCAGGTGGAGCAGGTCAGCGAGTTCGACGGCGGGGCGGCGATGTTGGTGTTGTTCCTGAGGAAGACCGGCAGGCCGCCCGCTGTGTGGCACTTCGCGCACGTGCCGGGCACTTCGCCGTCGGCGTCCCAGTGGCGGAACGCATCGGCGGTGGCGTTGAAGTGGCCGGGGTCGTCGCGCTGCGCCAGCGACAGGTCCACGCCCCCGCCCAGCTCGGCGTTGAGCGCTTCAATCGAGTCGTACAGCAGCTCGATGTAATACTTGGGATTATGAGCGTAGCTGCCAGGGTCCTTGTGCGACATCTGGAGGTTGTAGGCCGCCTGGAGCAGCCGCCCGGTAAAGGCGTTGTAGCCGCCCTCGCCCTCGTCGATTGTGCCGTTGCCGTTGGCGTCGGCGAACAGGTAGGGGTAGCGCCCTCCGTCGTAGATGATGGGCGTGCCCGCCACGTCGGCGGCGTACATCTGCATGGCCTCGTACAGCATTTCCTGGAGGGTCTCCAGCTCGCCGGCGATGCCTTCGTCGATGTCGCCGTCGCCGTCGTAGTCCACCAGCGAACCCTGCATGCGGATGTCGCGCAGGTCTTCCACCGTCTCGACATCCTCATGGCAGTCAGCGCAGGCGGCCACGCGCACTTCCAGCGTGTGCGGGCTGTGGCAGTCAGCACACGTCTGGTAGCCTTCGACGTGCTCGTTGCGCAGTTGGTAGGCCTTGCCCGCGAACTCGTAGCCGCCCTTCACCTCACCGCCGTACAGCGAAGCCGCCGCCGGGTAGTAGTGAATGTTGACGAAGCGCAGGTCCGCGCTGACGGTGTTGAGATCGTCAGTGAGGCCGGCGCTGGCCAGCGCGGCGTCCACGTCCAGGCCGGAATTGCGGCCCTGGTGGCAGACCATGCAGCGGGCGGAGCTGCCCACGTCGGTGAGTTCCACGCCGGAGGGGAACGTCACGGCGCTCAGGTTAGCGGCGGCCTGGTTGTGGCAGGCGTCGCAGTTGATCACCGTGCCTATCGGCGTTTTCTCGGCGTTGATCACGCCCGCTTCGGAGCCGTCAGCGCCCAGGAAGTCCATATAGCCGGGCGTGGAGTGGCAGGTCGCGCAGTCCGCCTCAACGAAACCGTCTTCGTTCCAGTGGTTGAAGGCTTCGGCTTCGCTGTCGGCGTGCGGCGAGGCGGCCCAGGCATCGTAGATGCCGCGCAGGAACGTCGGCGGTTCCCCCAATGGGTCAGGCGGCGCGTCCTGTGCGGCCACCCCCACCGCGAGTCCGGCCGCCATCAGCAGGACTCCTCCGATCAAAAGCAAACGTGTTAGTTTCATAAGCTGCCCTTTCCGCCCCCTAATGCGGTGTGAGAATGATGTGTGCCGGACGTCCCGGCACGTCTGCTGTGTGCGCTCGGTGTGAATATGCGCATATATGCCAGCAGGGCTGCTGCTATTTAGCATACAGGGCTTTGAGATTCCGGGCAAACACTTCCTTAACGCGCGCGCGAAACCGCCTGCGTTTATAGGCAAACCGCGGTTATCTGTGCGCGGTTTACCGAGATTTGCGCGCCTGGTTGTCTCCCCCTCTCCCCACGGAGAGGGGGCCGGGGGGTGAGGTGCGCAACCTCACCCCTAAATCCCCTCTCCATAGGAGAGGGGACTTGCAGCCGCGCTTGCCTTTCTCCCCCTCTCCCCATGGAGAGGGGGCCGGGGGGTGAGGTTGCGCACCTCACCCCTAAATCCCCTCTCCATAGGAGAGGGGACTTGCAGCCGCGCTTGCTTGTCTCCCCCTCTCCCCACGGAGAGGGGGCCGGGGGGTGAGGTTGCTGTGGGCCGGGGGGTGAGGTTTCGTGGCCGGGGGGGGTGAGGTTTCGCGGCCGGGGGGTGAGGTTTCGCACCTCACCCCTAAATCCCCTCTCCATAGGAGAGGGGACTTGCAGCCGCGCGCTTGCTTGTCTCCCCCTCTCCCCATGGAGAGGGGGTCGGAGGGTGAGGTTGCGTGGGGCCGGGGGGTGAGGTACGTAACCTCACCCCTAAATCCCCTCTCCATAGGAGAGGGGACTTGCGACCGCGCGCTTGCTTGTCTCCCCCTCTCCCCATGGAGAGGGGGCCGGGGGGTGAGGTTGGCAGGGGACTTGCGGCCGCGCGCTTGCTTGTCCCCCCCTCTCCCCATGGAGAGGGGGCCGGGGGGTGAGGTTTCGCGCGTGGGCCGGGGGGTGAGGTTTCGCGCGGGGCCGGGGGGTGAGGTTTTGTCGGGGGTTTAGGGGTGAGGTTGCGTGGGGCCGGGGGTTTGGCCGCGCGGGCAGCGCTGGTATACTCGCACAAAAAAAGAGGCTGCCTGCATGACCACCACTGGTGAGAAACCGTCCCGCATCATCAACAGCGCCGCGCCGATCCGCATCTGCGACAACGGCGGCTGGACCGACACCTGGTTCGCCGAGCGCGGCAAAATCTTCAACATCGGCGTGTACCCTTACGCCGAGGTGCAGATCGAGGTCTACCCCGCCGGCCAGGGGCAGGACCAGCGCGTCGCCATCTTCGCGGAGAACTACGGCGAGCGCTACACCATCGCGCCCGGCGCGCAGGTCTACGACCGCCACCCGCTGATCGAGGCCGCTATCGCCTATATGGGCGTGCCGGACGACATCGCCATGCAGGTGACGATCTACTCTGAAGCGCCCGCCGGGGCCTCCACCGGCACATCGGCGGCGGTGGCGGTGGCGCTCATCGGCGCGCTGGACCGCCTGACGCCGGGCCGCCTGACGCCGCACGAGGTCGCTTACGCGGCGCAGAGCATCGAAACACAGATGCTCGGCCTGCAGTGCGGCATCCAGGACCAGTTGTGTTCGGCCTACGGCGGCATCAATTACATTGATATGTACGCCTACCCGCGCGCGTCGGTCTCGCAGATTCAGGTCTCGAACGCCATCTGGTGGGAGCTGGAACGGCGGCTGCTGCTGGTCTACCTGGGCAACAGCCACAACTCATCGCAGGTGCACCAGATGGTGATTAAGGGGCTGGAGAACGCCGGGCCGGACAGCCGGCAGATCGAGGCGCTGCGGCAGACCGCGCCGCGCTCGCGCGATGCGCTCTACGCGGGCGACTTCGTGGCGCTGGGGCGCGCGATGCGTGACAACACCGACGCCCAGGGCGCGCTGCATCCCGGCCTTATCAGCGCCGACACGCGCCGCGTGATCGAGATCGCGCAGGCGCACGGCGCGCTCGGCTGGAAGGTCAACGGCGCGGGCGGCGAGGGCGGCTCGATCACGCTGTTGTGCGGCGACACCTCGCACGCCAAGCGCGCCATGATCCGCGCGCTGACGGCGGAGAACCCGCGCTTCCAGCACATCCCGATCTATCTCAGCCGCCAGGGCCTGCGCGTCTGGGAAAGTTAGGGGCGCGCTACAGGCGCAGACACGCCCGCAGCTCTGCCAGAAAGGCGGCCTCGCGCGCGCTCACCTTCGGCCCGCGCCCGAACAGGCCGGACCCGCTGGCCGCCGCGACGGATTCCGCCAGTTCGTAAATGAACTGCTTGTAGCCGGGAGCGTCTGGCGTGCCGGCCAGCAGCAGATCAACGCGGCTGGCGCGCGCCAGCACGTCGTCATAGTCAATCTGGCCGATATCGCCCGGCAGTTCCTGCTCCATATAGGCCAGCACGCGCAGCACGGCGGCGTTGTCGTTGAAGCGCTCCAGCGCCGCGCCGAAGTAATCAAGGCCGGCGGTGGCCTCGCGCCAGCCTTTAAGGAAGCCGGGGCCGTCCACTTTCATCATGACGCCGATGATCAGCGCGGGCAGCGCCATCAGCTCGTCGTTCTGCTCGCCCATGCGCGTGTTCCTTTCGTGTATGGTTTGCAGCCTGGCTCAAGCTTACCGCAGACGCGGGCCAGGGCGCGACTCGCGGGGGGGTGAGGTTGCGCGCGCCGCGCGCAACCTCACCCCCCGGCCCCCTCTCCATGGGGAGAGGGGGAGAAGGCGCGCGGTTGCAAGTCCCCTCTCCTATGGAGAGGGGATTTAGGGGTGAGGTTGCGCGGGGGACTTGCCGCCGCGCGCTGAGGTTTCCCGCCCCCCTGCTTGACACCCCCCCGCCGCCGGTTTAGACTCCGGCGCTGGAGCCGCAGTAGAAGAAGCGAGTATGTCCCTCCCCGCCAACCCCTTCATCGTGGACCTGGAGCCAGTGGGCCGCCGTGCCGAGGCGCGCCCCGGCGATACCCTGCTGCAAACCGCGCAGCGCGCCGGCGTCGAGATCGTGTCGGTGTGCGGCGGCGCGGGCCTGTGCGGCACCTGCCGCGTGCGCGCCGTCAAAGGCCGCCTGTCGCCGCCGACCGCGGTCGAGGAAAGCCGGTTCTCCGCCGCTGAGCTGGCGCAGGGCTGGCGGCTGGCCTGCCAGGCGCGCGTGCTGGGCGACGTGCGCGTCGATATCCCGCCCGAATCGCTCACCACGCCGCAGCGCCTGCAGGTCGAGGGCGAGGCCGCCGCGCTGGATTTCGACCCGGTTGTCGCCGCGCTCGATATCGCGCTGGACCCGCCCACGCTCTATGACCTGCGGCCCGACCAGCTCCGCCTGGCGATGGCGGTCGCGCAGGCCGGCGGCGGGCCGCTGACGCTGCGCCACGCCGCGCTGATACAGCTTCCGCCGACGCTGCGCGCCCACAACTGGCGGGTGCGGCTGGCCGTGCGCGAGGGGCGTGAGGTGGTCGCCGTGCTGCCGCCGGGCACGCCGCTGCTGGGGCTGGCGGTGGATATCGGCACGACCAAAGTCGCCGCCTACCTGGTGGACCTGGCCAGCGGCGAGATCGCCGCCAAAGCCGGCGCGATGAACCCGCAGATCGCCTACGGCGAGGACGTCATCAGCCGGATTCTGTTCATCAACACCCACCCAGACGAGCGCGACCTGCTCCAGCAGCGCGTCGCCGCCACGCTCAACGCCCTGGTGGACGAGCTGTGCGCCGCCGCCAGCGCGCAGCCGGGGCAGATCGTCGAGGCGGTGGTGGTGGGCAACACCGCCATGCACCACATCTTCGCCGGGCTGCCGGTCAAACAGCTTGGCGAAGCGCCGTACATCCCGGTCACCAGGGACGCGCTGGCGTTCGACGCGGCGGCGGCGGGCCTGCGGCTGGCCCCCGGCGCGTATGTCTACCTGCCGCCCAACATCGCCGGCTATGTCGGCGCGGACCACGTGGCGATGCTGCTGGCGACCGACGTCTGGCGCACGCCGCGCACGACCGTCGCCATTGATATCGGCACCAACACCGAGGTCACGCTGACGCACGCCGGGCGGCGCTTAAGCTGCTCGTGCGCCTCTGGCCCGGCTTTCGAGGGCGCGCACATCCGCGACGGGATGCGCGCCGCGCCCGGCGCGGTCGAGCGCGTGCAGATCATTGACGGCCAGGTGCGCGTGCAGACTATCGGCGGCCAGCCGCCGGTCGGCATCTGTGGCTCTGGCATCCTGGACGCGGTGGCGGTGATGGCTGACGGCGGCGTGGTCAACCACCGGGGCGCGTTCCGCCCCGGCCACCCGCTGGCGCAGCCCGCCGAGGACGGCAAACCGGCGTTCGTGCTGGCCCCGGCGGACGCCGCCGCCAGCCGCCGCGCCGTCGTCGTGACGCGCGCCGACGTGGCCGAGATCCAACTGGCGAAAGGCGCGGTCCGCGCCGGTGTCGAGCTGCTGCTGGCGGCAGCGGGCATCGCGGCGGACGACGTGGACGAGTTCATCATCGCCGGGGCGTTCGGCACGTACATCAGCGTCGAGAGCGCCGTGCGCATCGGCATGTTCCCGCGCCTGCCGCTGGCGCGGTTCCGCCAGGTGGGCAACGCGGCGGGCATGGGCGCGCGCCAACTGCTGCTCTCGCGCCGCCTGCGCGCGCGGGTGGCTGAGCTGGTCACGCAGATCGAGTATATCGAGCTGACGACGCACGCCGGTTTTCAGGATATGTTTATGCAGAGCATGTCGTTAGACGACGACTAGGAAACCACCGTGCCGCGCGACAACGCGCTGTTCGCTGGCGGTGGGCGGGCCGCAGCGCGCGGCCACGAGACCTCACCCCCCGGCCGCGCAGCCGCGCCCCCCCGGCCATGCGCAACCTCACCCCCCGGCCACGCAACCTCACCCCCCGGCCCCACGCAACCTCACCCCCCGGCCCCCTCTCCATGGGGAGAGGGGGAGACAAGCAAGCGCGCGGCCGCAAGTCCCCTCTCCTATGGAGAGGGGATTTAGGGGTGAGGTTTCTGTAGCCGCGTGGTGAGGTTGCGCGGGCCTTACGCCGCCCCCTGGCACGGCGCAGCCCCCGGTGTGGGCCTGGGCGGCGCGACCGGGGGCTGCGCGAAATGGGGCATCACACCGGGACTGGCGCCTGATACTGCGCCGCCATTTTCGCCAGGTTGACGACAAACGGCGGGCGGATCACGCCCATCTCAGTGATGATGGCGGTGATGTAGTGATTCGGGGTCACGTCGAAGGCCGGGTTGCCCGCTGGCGACCCCACCGGGGCGACGCGCTGCCCCTGGATCACGGTGACTTCTTCCGGTTCACGTTCCTCAATCTCGATCAGGTCGCCGTGCGCCAGCGTCAGGTCAATCGTCGAGAACGGCGCGACGACGTAGAACGGGACGCCGTGCGCGCGCGCCGCCAGCGCCAGGTTGTACGTGCCGATCTTGTTGGCGGCGTCGCCGTTGGCGGCGATGCGGTCAGCCCCCACCAGGCACAGGTCCACGCCCTGCCGGCGCATGTAGTGGCCGCTGGCCCCGTCCACGATGATCGTGTGGTCGATGCCCAGGTTGTTGAGTTCCCAGGCCGTCAGGCGCGCCCCTTGCAGCCGCGGCCGCGTTTCGTCCACCAGGACGCGCAGCTTCTTGCCCTGCTGAAAGGCGGAGCGCACCACGCCCAGCGCCGTGCCCCAGCCGACTGTCGCCAGGCTGCCGGTGTTGCAGTGGTGGATGATCGTCGCTGGGTCGGGGACCAGCTCGGCCCCGAACGCGCCCATGCGCTGGTTGATGGCGATGTCCTCGTCGGCGATAAGCTGCGCCTCGGCCAGCAGCGCGGCGCGCAGCGCGTCCGCGCTGTCCAGCGCCGGGTCAGCGGCGCGCCTGCGCATGCGCTCGATGCCCCAGAACAGGTTGACCGCCGTCGGGCGTGAGGCGGCCAGCACGTCGCCGGCGGTTTGCAGGTCGCGGCGCAGCGCCTCAACGCTGGTCGCCGCGCTGGTGGCCGCCGCCAGCGCCATGCCGAAGCCCGCCGCCGCGCCGATCGCCGGCGCGCCGCGCACCACCATCGTTCTGATGGCGGCGGCCACGTCCTGATACGTGCGGTAGCTGACGATCTCGAAGCGGTGCGGGATAACGGTCTGGTCAATCATGCACACCTGGCCGTTGTCCCAGTAGACGGTGCGCGTTTCCTCAATCATAGCGTTAATCCTTCCAGGGATAGGTTGGCCGGCACGCGGTGGCCACCGCGACCAGGTCCTCGATCGTGCGCAGCTCGCGGCGGCGCTTGATAAGCGCGACGGCCATGTTCAGCGCCAGGCTGCCGGCGATCGCCCGTTCGTCCACGTCCTCGATGCCGCGAATGTCCGCCACGCCCGCCAGGCCGATCACGCGGCGCATCATCTTGCACGCGCCCAGCCCGGCGGTGTCCTGCAGCAGGCGCAGCATATAGTCGCGCTGGTAGGCCGGCGGCATGTTCACCGGGTCCACCTGCGACCAGACGTAGCTCGCGAACTCGCGCTCGAACACGTGCCACAGCTCGATCACCGTGTCGGCGAGGTACTGCTGGAAGCTGGCGCGCTGGGCCGGGTCCTTCATGCGCACCTCTTGCGCGGCGTAGTTGAGGAACAGGTTGCCGACGACCGCGCCGATGTCGAAGCCCATCGGGCCGTAGAAGGCGAACTCCGGGTCGATCACGTAGGTGTCGGTTTCGTTGACCATGATGCTGCCCGTGTGCAGGTCGCCGTGCAGCAGCGCCTGGGCGTGCGTCATGAACTTCTCTTTCATCTGCGCCACCTCAACGCGCAGCGCGTCGTCGGCCTGCAGCGCCAGCACCTGCGGCTCAAGCTGCTTGTGGAACGGGTTGCGCTCGGTGTAGCGGTACGGCTCGGTGAAGATCAGGTCCTCAGTGATCTTGCACAGCTCCGGGTTGATAAAGCGCGCCACTTCCAGCTTTTTCGTGCGGTAGTCCAGCACCAGGTCCGACGTGCCGCCCAGTGTGCGCGCCAGGAACACGCCGATATGCTCCGCAAAATGCGGAAACCTGACGCCGTCGATCAGCCTCTGGCGCATGACGCTGTGCCGGTTCAGGTTCTGCATGGCGATCAGGTACATGTCGGCGTCGTAGAAGTAGGTGCGCGGCGTGTGCTGCGGGACGAGCTGATACTCGACCGTCAGCGCCTGCGCCTCGATGCGCGCGCGGTCGGCGGGCATCGGCCAGCTTTCGCCCACCAGCCGCACGTAAGGCAGCGCCTGCTTGATGATAACGGTGCGGTCTTGATCGGCCTGCGCCCACACCCGGAACACCAGGTTCAGGTTGCCATCGCCGATTTCGACCGCCTCCAGGCCCTCGCCCGCGCGGAACACCTCGCGCAGCTCCGGGCGCGTCTGCACGTAGGGGATAACGGTTTGTCGGTCAAGCACGCGGTAATTGGGTGACGGTTCAGTGAACATCACGACTCCTCGGTGGTTGCGGTTGCGGTTCCAGGCCGCCCGCACAAAGGCGCGCCGGGGGCTTACGGCTGTACCCCCCGGCGCGCGGGGCACTGTTACGTTCGGTCGCGCGGCGACTTGCCAGAGAACACGACGTTCACCAGCAGCGCGACCAGCAGCACGACGCCGGTGATAAATTCCTTCAGGAAGCTGTCAATGCTGGGGATGTTGTCCAGGCCGTTGCGCAGCGTGCCGTAGATCAGCAGGCCGACAATCGTCTGCGGGATGCCGCCGCGCCCGCCGGTGAGGGCGGTGCCGCCCAGCACGACCGCGCCGATAGTGTCGATCAGCAGGCTGTTGATAACCTGCGGCTGCGCGCTGCCCAGGCGGCCCATCTGAACGATGCCCGCCAGCCCGGCGGTGAAGCCGCAGATCGCCAGCGCGGACGCGGTGATCAGGCCGGTGTTGACGCCCGCCAGCCGCGCCGCCGATTTGTTCGCGCCGGTCATGTACACATAGCGGCCGTAGCGCGTGTAGCGCAGCACCAGGTGCGCCGTGAACAGGCACAGCACCGCCACGATCACCAGCACGCGGATGCCGTCGGCCCCGCCGATGCGCCCGCTGCCGAGGAACGCCGACAGCTCCGAGATCTCGAAGATGATGCGCCCCTTGCTGATGAAGATGCCCAGCCCGGACGCGATCAGCGAGACGGCCAGCGTGGACATAAACGACGGGATGCGGAAGCGCGTGCTGGCGATCCCGCTGATGATGCCCAGCAGCGTCGCCAGGCCGATGCCGGCCAGCGTCGGCGCGGGTTCCTGCCAGCCCAGGTTGGCGAACAGGTGGGCCGACAGCACGCCGGTCAGCGTCACGACCGAGGCGATGCTCAGGTCAATCTCGCCGGTGAGCAGCACAAACGTCATGCCCGTGCCCAGGATGCCCAACACCGATACCTGCGCCAGAATATTGTTCAGGTTAACCGGGCGCAGGAAGGTCTCTGACGCCAGGCTGAAAAACAGAAACAGGGCGATCAGCGTCCACAGCGGGGCCAGGATGCGCAGCCGCGCCATCCAGGGCGAGGGCAGGCGGCCCGCGATAGCGCCTCTTCCGGCATTCGGGGTTTCGGTTTGAGCGGTCATAGCAGCCTCATCAGTACGTCTTTATCCAGCGAAGCGTCATTTTGCAGATGCGCGACGATTTTCCCGCGCGACATCACAATCACCCGGTCAGAGACCGCCAGCACCGTTTCCGGCTCCGACGACACCACCAGCACAGCGTAATTCTGGTTGCGCAGGTTGAGCAGGATGCTCAGCACCTCGCTTTTCGCGCCGACATCCATGCCGCGCGTCGGCTCGCTGACGATCAGCACTTTGGGCGGCACGGTCAGCCAGCGCGCGATCGCCACTTTCTGCTGGTTGCCGCCGCTGAGCTTGCCCACCGGGTTAAGCGGGTCGGGCGGCTGCACGTTCACGCTGGTGATCGCCGGGCGCGCCATCTCCAGCTCTTTGCTGGGCTGCGGGATCAGCCCCATGCGCGCCAGGTGCGGCAGCGTGACGTTGCGGTAGATGGCATCGTCCATCAGCAGGCTTTTGCGGCGCGATTCCGTGGCGTAAGCCAGGCCGCGCGCGATCGCGTGGCTGGCGCTGTGGCCGTGCGGGAGCGGCTCGCCGTCCACCACGATCTGCCCACTGTCCACGCGGTACATGCCGAAGATGGCGCGCGCCAGGTCGAAATGCCCGGCGCCGATCGCGCCGTAGACGCCGACGATCTCGCCCGCGCCCACTTTGAAATCAATGTTCGTGAACACGTCCGCTTCCAGGTTTTTCACCTCCAGCAGCGTGCGCTCGTGTTCCTTGCTCACCGCCGGCGGCAGCTCAGCGTTGATCTCGCGCCCCAGGATGAGCGAAATAACCTCATTTTTCGTGGTGTTGGCGCGCGTCAGCGTGGTCACTTTGCGCCCGTCGCGCAGCACAGTGATGCGGTCGGCCACGCGCATCACCTCATCGAGGAAGTGCGAGATATAAATAATGCTGCGCTTCTGCTTGCGCAGGTCGTCAATCAACTGGATGAGGCGCTCGACCTCGCCGGGCGAGAGCGCCGACGTCGGCTCGTCCATAATCAGCACGCGCGCGCCAGAGAGGATCACGCTCAGCACCTCAACGACCTGCTGCGTCCCCAGCGCGAACTGGCCCAGCGGGCGCGTCACGTCGAGGTCGAAGCCCAGGTTGTGCAGCTCAGCGCGGGCGGTCTCGTTCATCTTTTTCCAGTCAATCGTGCCCCAGCGGGTGTAGGGCTGGCGGCCCAGAAACAGGTTCTCGGCCACCGACAGCTCAGGGATGATGCTCAGCTCCTGGTGAATCATGCCGATGCCCCGGTGCAGCGCCTCGGCGGGCGTCTGGAAGCGCACCGGCTGGCCGTCCAGCAGGTACTGGCCTTCGTAGTCCGGGTAGATGCCGGCCAGGATGCGCATGAGGGTGCTTTTGCCCGCGCCGTTCTCGCCCACCAGGGCGTGGCTTTCGCCTTCAAACAGGTCGAAATCCACGTTCTGCAAGGCTTGCAGCGCCAGAAAATTCTTGGAGATGTTCTTTAGCTCAAGGACTGTTGGCGCGCCGTTCATCGGCATAACGCTCCTTACGTTGTCAGCCAGCGTACAGACAGCGGCTTGCGGCGGCCAGCCGCGCCGCCAGCCCCCGCCCCGCTGGCGCAGCGAGGGGGCCGGCGGCCCAGCGGCGGCCCGCGCCGTCCCGCCCCGCCGTTGGCGGGGGCCGGCAGCGCGGGCCACCCGAAGGCTGACCGGGTTCCTAGAACGTCAGCTGGTCCTGCAGCCAGCGCAGGCCCTCAGCCGTGCTGCGGCCGTAGCCGCGCAGCTTCCAGGGTTCAGCGGCCAGGTCCGGGTTGCTGTCAATGCTGGAGGTGATCGCCGGGCCGTCCGCCAGGATGAAGGGCGGAATGCTGGCGCGCGCCTCGTCAATGCCGATCGTCGCCGCGACCCACCCCGCCAGCACGCCGTTGCCGTGCACGCGCGGGGCGCTGTTGCGGGCAGTGGCGACCAGCCGGCCTTCCAGCACGGCGTCAATGGCCGGGGACATGGCGTCAATGCCGCCGATGAACACCTGCTCGCTCAGGCCGGCGTTCTGGACAACCTGGCTGGCGGCCAGCGCCATATCGTCGTTGTGCAGGAAGCCGCCCTTGAGGTCCGGGTGACGGTTGAGGACGCTCTCCCAGATCGAGGCGACCTTGGTCACGTCCCAGTCGCCGGGCTGGTCGTCCACCAGTTCGATATCCGGGTAGCGCGCCAGCACGTTGTAGAAGCCCTGGCCGCGCCCCTGCGCGCCCGTGTGGCCGACCGACCCCCAAGTGTGCGCGACTTTGCCCGCGCCGCCCATCTTGCGGAACACTTCCTCGACAACCGCCTCAGACATGAACACGTTGTCCGGGGCGATGAAGGTGAGGATGCCCATTTCTTCCATCTGCGGGAAGGGGGCGAACAGCGTGTCGAGGTCCACCACCGGCACGCCGGCGTCAATGAGCGCCTGCAGCGGCTCAATCAGCGAGCCGATGCTCAGCGGCTGGATGGCGACGAAGTCCCAGTCCTGCGTGGCGATCTGGTCAACCGCGCCGCGCTGGATCGCGGTGTCGAGCGCGCCGTCGAACCATACGATCTCGACGCCGAGGAAGTTCCCCCACATCTCAGCGGTGTCCTTGCCCTGGGCGCACCAGGTCACGGCCAGGCCGGCGTTCGACATAGCGGCGCGCATCGGCTTGTCCTGGGCGCGGGCGCGGCGGTGCTCCATCAGCTTGAGAACGGTGGGCGCAGCGATGCCCATGCTCAGCAGGGCGCTGCTCATCATAAACTCGCGGCGGCTCAATTCTCTTTTCTTAGCCATGTTCACTATCTCTCCTGAAGCGACTAAAGGACAGCTGGCGAAACCTTACCGTTCTGTGCTGCGCCCGGCAAACCGCGCCGGGCCGGGCATCACCTCCTTTCAAGCTGGCCGCGCCGGGCGCGGCTTACTTCCGGCCCCGAAAGCGCAGGTCCTGCCAGGGGCCGCCGTCGGCGAAACGCTCTGGTTCCAGCGTGCGCGGGCGCGGGTCCTCGGCCTGGTCAAGCTGAAGCACCATCCACTTTGGATAAGGCGTGCCAGGGTCAGACACGTCGTTGAGCAGCGCCAGGTCAGCGGCGCTCAGCGTCAGGTCCGCCGCCTGGAGGTTGTCGTCAAGCTGGGCCAGCGTGCGCCCGGCGACGATCACGCTGCTGATGGCGGGCCGCGTGAGCGTCCAGGCCAGCGCGACGCGCGCCGGGCTGGCGTTGTGGCGCGCCGCCACCGTGCGCAGCGCGTCTACCACGTCATAGGCGCGGTCCGCATCGAACATGACGAACTGCCCCGCCTCAGCGAAGCGCGTCCCGGCGGCCGGGGCGCCGCCGCGCTGATACTTGCCGCTGAGGAAGCCGCCCGCCAGCGGACTCCACACCAGGATGCCCATGCCCGTGTACTCAGCGAAGGGCAGCCAGTCGTGCTCCAGGTCGCGCCCGACCAGGCTGTAATACATCTGCGCGGTGATGAATTGTTCCAGGTGGCCGCGCTCCTGGATGCCGAGCGCGACGGCGGCCTGCCACGCCAGATAGTTGCTCAGGCCGATATAGCGCACCTTGCCGGCGCGCACCAGGTCGTCGAGCGTGCGCAGCGTTTCCTCCAGCGGCGTGCTGCTGTCCCAGCCGTGCATCTGGTAGAGGTCGATGTAATCGGTCTGGAGGCGTTTGAGGCTGGCGTCAACCTCGCGCAGGATGTTGACGCGGGTGGCGCCGCTGTGGTTGATCTGCGCCTCGTTCATCGGCAGGCGCGCTTTGGTCGCCAGCACGATCTCCTGGCGCACGCCCAGCGTTTTCAGCGCCGCGCCGATCTGCGTCTCGCTCTCGCCCAGGCTGTAGACATCGGCGGTGTCGATGAAGTTGACGCCGCGCGCCAGGGCGTAGCTGATCATTTCGGTGGTGGCGTCCTGGTCGAGGCCGCCCATGTTCATTTTTTTGCCGAACTGCATCGTGCCCAGCGCCAGCGCGCTGACGATCAGCCCGGAATTTCCTAAACGGCGGTATTTCATCAAAAAAACTCCTGTTTAAGCCCGCTGCAACCTCACCCCCCGGCCCGCTGCAACCTCACCCCCCGGCCCCTGCTAACCTCACCCCCCGGCCCCCTGCAACCTCACCCCCCGGCCCCTGCTGACCTCACCCCCCGGCCCCCTCTCCATAAGAGAGGGGGAGGGCGTTCGCTGTGCAAGTCCCCTCTCCCCACGGAGAGGGGATTTAGGGGTGAGGTTGCACAGAGAGGCGCTCAGGCGTCAGGCTGCCCCTCCGCCCACTGCGCCGCCGCCGCGAACATCAGCGCGATAGCGCGCGCGCCGGGGTCCTCATGGCCAATTGAGCGCTCGCCTTTCCAGCTCGCGCGCCCGATCTGCGACTGCATGGTTTTCGTCTGCGCCGCGCCCGCGTCGGCGGCGGTGGCGGCGGCGCGCAGCAGCTCCGCCAGCGTGGGCGGCTGAGGCTGGGCCAGCGCGGCGCGCATGGCCTCCAGCGCCGGGTGCAGCGCGTCAAGCATCGTTTTGTCGCCCACGCTGGCCTTGCCGCGCTCTTTGAGCGTGTCGAAGGCAGTTTGCAGCGCGGCCACCAGTTCGGGCAGCGCGGCGGCCTGTTTGTCCTTTAGCGCCTGGCCGCTTTTTTGCAGCAGCGTGCTGAACAGCGTGCCGAAGCTGGACGCCGCCGCTGTGTTGAAGGCTTTCCCCTGCTGGAACAGCAGCCGCCCCAGGTCGGTCTCGGTGGATTCGTGCAGGCTGGCGCGGACCGCGCTGAAGCCGCGCTCGATCGTGCGGCCCAGGTCGCCGTCGCCCAGGGCGGCGTCCAGCGTCGTCAGGTCGTCCTTAGCGGCGATCAGCGCGACGGCTACCGCGTCCAGCAGGGCGGCAGCGGCGGTGGTGGTAAGCTGTGCGGCCATTGTGCGCCTCTAGAGATATTGGTGCTGGTCGAAGAAGGGTGAGGACGCCGGGGCGTCAAGCAGCCGCTTGAGGTCCGCGTCCAGCTTCATGATGGTGATCGAAGCGCCCGCCATTTCCATTGAGGTGGCGAAGCGGCCAATGTAGGGCCGGTAGACGCTGACGCGGTGGGCCGCGAACACCTGCAGAGCGCGGCGGTACATGATGTACAGTTCCTCCAGCGGCGTCGCGCCCAGGCTGTTGAGCATGATCGTGATCTCGCTGTCGTGCAGGTCAATGTCGCCCATGATGGCGTTCAGCAGCGCGTCAGTGATGTGGTCGGCGCTCTCCAGCGGGCCGCGCGTTGTGCCGGCCTCGCCGTGAATGCCCATGCCGATTTCCATCTCGCTCTCGCCAAGCGTGAACGTTGGCCGGCCAACCTGCGGCACGATGCACGGCGAAAGCGCCACGCCCATGCTGCGCGTGTTGGCCAGCGCGTGTTCGGCGGCGGCGGTGACTTCAGCCAGCGACGCCATTTCTTCCGCGCGCGCCCCGGCGATCTTGAAGGCGTAGATCATGCCGGCCACGCCGCGCCGCTTGTCGGCGCGCGCTGGCGGGGCGCTGGCGACGTCGTCGGCCACCAGCACGGTTGCCACTTCGATATCGTCCGCCATGCCGGCTTCGTCGGCGGCGGTGGCAAAGTTCAGCACGTCGCCGCCGTAGTTGCCGAACAGGTGCAGCACGCCCGCACCGCCGCTGACGGCCTTCGTGACGGCGTACATCTGGTCGCTGGTGGGGGAGGCGAAAACATCGCCGACGGCCACGCCGTCGCACAGGCCGCGCCCGACATAGCCCAGGAACACCGGCAGGTGGCCGCTGCCGCCGCCGGTGACAATGCCGACCTTGCCGGCGACAGGCGCGTCAGCGCGCACGATACACTGCACGTCGCCGCCAACGGCTTTCAGCCGCTGCGGGTGCGCCGCCAGCAGCCCTTCCAGCAGCTCTGGTACGTAGCGTTCCGGGTCATTGAGGATTTTTTTCATCGAAAGTCCTTGTCCGCTAAAACGTTTTTACAGGCGCGCCGCCCTGGCCGGCGGCGGGCGCACAGCCGCGCCCAACTGTCACTATAACACGCGAGCGCGGTGCGTAATAATGCCATGTATCATACCGCAGGCACATCAAACTACACACAAATTGCACAGAAACACACATTTGTACAGGCGGCCAGGGGCCTCAGTCCCGGTGATAGTAGCGGCGGCCCTTGAGCTGGTCGGGCAGCAGGTCGGCGTCGGTGTAGGGTTCGTAGCCGCTGCCGTAGCCCAGGTCGCGCAGCAGGCGCGTGGGGGCGTTGCGCAATTGCAGCGGAATCTCCACGTTGCCCAGGCGTTCAACGTCCTCCAGGGCGGCGAAATAGGCTTCGCAGGCGCGGCGGTCCTTAGGCGCGGACGCCAGGTAGACCGCGCCGTGCGCCAGGTTGATCTGGCACTCAGGGTAGCCGATGGTCTCGCAGGCGCGGAACACCTCGTTGGCCACCACCAGCGCCGTCGGCTGCGCCATGCCGATATCCTCGCTGGCGAAGATGACCATCCGCCGGGCGATAAACAGCGGGTCCTCGCCGGCGCTGACCATGCGCGCCAGGTAGTAGAGCGCGGCGTCTACATTGCTGGCGCGCATGGATTTAATGAAGGCGCTGATCGTGTTGTAGTGTTCCTCGCCCTGCCGGTCATAGCGCAGGTGTTTGCTTTGCAGCGCGTCGCGCAGGTTGGCCAGCGTGACCGGCTGGCCAGCCGCCCCGTAGAGGCGGGCCGCCGCCTCCAGCAGGTTGAGCGACTGGCGCGCGTCGCCGTTGGCGAAATCCGCCAGGAAGTCCTCAGCCTCCGGCGTGATCGCCGCGCCGAGCACGGCCAGGCCGCGCTGGATGATCGCCTTGATGTCGGCGCGCGTCAGGCTTTCCAGCACGAACACCTGCGCGCGCGACAGCAGCGCCGCGATAACCTCGAAGCTGGGGTTTTCGGTCGTCGCGCCGATGAGGATCAGCGTGCCGTCCTCCACAAACGGCAGCAGGTAGTCCTGCTGCGCCTTGTTAAAGCGGTGGATTTCGTCCAGAAACAGGATCGCGCCGGGCGCGCCCGCCCCGGCTGGCGCGGCGTCGAACAGGGTGCGCTGGGCGGGGGCCGGGGCGCTGACCTGTTCAACAACCGCGCGCACATCGTTTTTGCCCGCCGCGACCGCCGACAGGGCGAAGAAGGGCCGCCCGGTCTGGCGGGCGATAATGTGCGCCAGCGTGGTCTTGCCCACGCCCGGCGGCCCCCAGAAGATCATCGAGCGCACTTCATTGTTGTGGATGGCCTGGTACAGCGGTTTGCCAGGGCCGACCAGGTGCTGCTGGCCCACGAACTCGGCCAGCGTTTCCGGGCGGACGCGGTCTGCCAGCGGTTGAGTCATAGGGCGTTGTCAGCTTTCTGGCGTCCGGCGCGGCGCGCATCCTGAACAGCCATCGGACAGGTTCCTGTTTACGGCTGGCCGCGATTGTACCCGCCGCGCGGCGTGGGCGCGAGTGCCGGGCGCGCCTCACACCGAGCGCATCATGCCGCCGTCCACGCGCAGCGACGCACCGGTGATGAAGCCCGCCGCCGGCGACAGCAGGAACGCCCCGGCGGCGCCGAACTCGTCAATCGTGCCCAGCCGCCCCAGTGGGATCGCCGTCAGCATGCGCGCGCGCGCCTCAGCGAAGCTGATGCCGAGCTTGTCGGCGGTGTTCTGGTCAAGCTGAGCGACGCGCTCGGTATCCAGGCGGCCGGGCAGCAGGTTGTTGACGCGGATGCCGCGCGGGGCCAGCTCGTCGGCCAGCGTCTTGACCAGCCCGGCGACGCCGGCGCGCATCACATTTGAGAGCGCCAGCCGGGCGACCGGCTCTCTGGCCGCCGCCGACGTGACGGTGAGGATGGCGCTGCCGGGCTGCATGTGCGGCAGGGCGGCGCGGATCAGGCGGACGGCGCTGAGGATGTTCAGCTCGAAGGCGGCCTGCCACTGGGCGTCGTCCAGGTCAACGAACAGGCCAGCGGGCGGGCCGCCGGCGTTGACCAGCAGGGCATCCACGCGGCCCCAGGCGGCCACCGTCTGCGCGACCCACGCCGTCAGCGCCGCCGCGTCGGTGACATCGCAGGGGATGCCCAGCACGGGCGCGCCGGTTTCGGCGGCCAGGCGGTCGGCAGCGGCGCGCACGGCGTCAGGGCGGCGGCTGCACAGCGAGACGCGCGCGCCGTCGGCGGCCAGGGCGCGCGCCACGCCGTAGCCCAGGCCCTGGCTGGCGGCAGCGACCAGCGCGACGCGGTCTTTCAGTCCTATATCCATTGTGTTCGGCTCCTGCTGTAAGCAAAGCGGCGCAAGCGGCCAGGATTGTAGCGCGTTCCGGGCGGCGGCGTAACCTCGCGGCGTGACCGCAGCGCGGCGCGGGAAACCTCAGCGCGCGGCCGCGAAACCTCACCCCCCGGCCGCGCGCAACCTCACCCCCCGGCCCCACGAAACCTCACCCCTAAATCCCCTCCCCATAAGAGAGGGGACTTGCAGCCGCGCGCCTGCTTGTCTCCCCCTCTCCCCATGGAGAGGGGGCCGGGGGGTGAGGTTGCGCGGGCCTGGGGGTGAGGTTTCTGTGTGGCCGGGGGGTGCGGTTGCACCAGCAGCCGCAGTCTCACGCGGGCTTATGAGTGGCCCAGCTTCCGGTCCAGGTAGCGCTTCAGCGCCACCGCGTTGTTCTGCTCAACGGCGCGGGCGGCAAAGAGCAGGGTGACATCGCCCTGGCGCGCCGCGTCCAGCAGCGGCTGCACAACACCTGGCTGGCTGTCGAGGTCCGCGAAGTAGCGGCGCTGAAATTCCTCCCATTTCGCCGGCTCGTGGTTAAACCAATGCCGCAGGTCGTCCGTCGGCGCGACTTCCTTAACCCAACTGGTGAGCTGGAGCGCCTCGCGTTTCAGGCCGCGCGGCCACAGCCGGTCCACCAGGATGCGCGCGCCGTCGTCTGGCGCGGGCGGGTCATAAACACGTTTGACTTTAATCATGGGAATTTGCGCAGGCCGCCCCCCGCTGACCGCCGGGAAAGTCTGCGCCTGCCTCCTCTCACCAACACGTTCGTGCCAGCGGCCGCGCGGCCTAACCGGCTGCGGCTGCTGATTGTGCCGCTAGTGTAACGCCGCGCGCGCGGCTTCCTCAGCCCATAAATTGGGGGCTGAGGCGCGGGCGGCGCCCGTTACGCCAGGCTCTGCTCGCGCTCGCCCGCCCGAACGCCGCCGCGCTCCGGTTTCAAAATCACGATCGCCAGCGGCGGCAGCGTCAGGCTCAGGTTATACGGCTGCCCGTGCCAGACGCTGGCGTCGGCCTCCAGGCTGCCGCCGCTGACCAGGCCGCTGCCGCCGTACTGGCGCGCGTCGCTGTTGAGCAGCTCGCGGTAGCGGCCCGCCAGCGGCACGCCAATGCGGTAGCCATAGCGCGGGACCGGCGTGAAATTGCACACCACCACCAGGAAATCGTCCGGGTCGGCGGCGAAGCGCAGGTAGCTGAACACGCTCTGTTCGGCGTCGTTCGGCTCGATCCAGCGGAAGCCGTCCGGGTGATGGTCGCGCTCATAGAGCGCCGGCTGGCCGGTGTAGCAGTGGTTGAGGTCGCGCATCCAGTCGTGAAGCTGGCGGTGCGCCGGCCAGTCCAGCAGGCCCCAGTCAAGGCTGCGCGTCTCGCTCCACTCCGTCCACTGGCCGATTTCCTGCCCCATGAAGTTGAGCTTCTTGCCAGGGTGCGTGTACTGGTAGCCGGCCAGCAGGCGCGCCCCGGCGAACTGCTGCCACCAGTCGCCGGCCATCTTGGCGATCAGCGCGCCTTTCATGTGCACCACCTCGTCGTGCGACAGCGCCAGCACGAAGTTCTCGCTGAAGGCGTACATCATCGAGAACGTGAGCTTGTTGTGGTGGTAGCGCCGGTACAGCGGGTCAGTGCTGATGTACTCCAGCGTGTCGTGCATCCAGCCCATGTTCCACTTGAGCGTAAAGCCCAGGCCGCCCAGGTAAGCGGGCCGCGACACCATCGGCCAGGCAGTGCTTTCCTCAGCGATCGTGACCGCGCCGGGGAATTCGCCGTGCGTCAGCGTGTTGAACTCGCGCAGGAAGTCAATCGCGTCCAGGTTTTCCTTGCCGCCATATTTGTTGGGGATCCACCCGCCGGCCTGGCGCCCGAAGTCAAGGTACAGCATGGACGAGACCGCGTCCACGCGCAGGCCGTCCACGTGATAGCGGTCCAGCCAGAACAGGCCGTTGGAGATCAGGAAATTGCGCACTTCGCTGCGGCCATAGTTGAAGATATACGTGCCCCAGTCCGGGTGTTCGGCCTGGCGCGCGTCGGCGTGTTCGTAGAGGTGCGTGCCGTCGAAGTAGCTGAGGGCGTGGCCGTCCTTGGGGAAGTGCGCCGGAACCCAGTCGAGGATCACGCCCAGGCCGTGCTGGTGACACTGATCAATGAAGTACATCAGGTCCTCAGGCGGGCCGTAGCGGCTGGTGGCGGCGTAGTAGCCGCTTACCTGGTAGCCCCACGACGCATCCAGCGGGTGCTCGGCCACCGGCATCAGCTCCAGGTGTGTGTAGCCCAGGCCGACGGCGTAGGGGATGAGCGTCTCGGCCAGCTCGCGGTAAGTCAGCCAGCGGTCCGCCGGCCCGCGCCGCCACGAACCCAGGTGCACCTCATAGGCGGCCATCGGCGTCGCCAGCGCGTCGCGCCGGTCGCGCTGCGCCATCCAGTCGGCGTCGCCCCAGTGATAAACGTCCAGGTCCGCCACCACAGACGCGGTGCGCGGGCGGCGCTCGCTGGCGAAGGCGTAGGGATCAGCCTTCTGGACGCGGTAGCCGCTGTGGGCCAGGATGTCGTATTTGTAGATCGCGCCCGCCGCCAGGCCGGGGATAAACAGCTCCCACACGCCGGCGGCGGTGTGCTGGCGCATGGGGTAGACGCGCGCGTCCCAGCCGTTGAAGTCGCCGATGACGCTCACGCGGCGGGCGTTGGGCGCCCACACGGCGAAGTTAACGCCGCGCACGCCGTCCACCTCGCGCAGGTGCGCGCCGAATTTCTCGTAGCTGAAGCGGTAGTGGCCCTCGCCGTACAGGTAGAGGTCGAAGTCGGTCAGCAGCGGGCCGTAAGCGTAGGGGTCGGCGAACGTCAGCGTGCCGGCGTCGGTGTCGGCCTCGTAGTGATAGCGCAGGCCGGGCCGCGCGCCCGGCACGACCGCCGCGAACACACCGGCCTCGTGGATGCGCGCCAGCGCGACGCGCTCGCCGGACGCCAGCACCGCGCGCAGGGCGTGCGCGTCGGGGCGGAAGGCGCGCAGCACCAGCGCGTCGTCGCCCGCCGGGTGCGGCCCTAACAGGTCAAAAGGGGCGCCGTGCGCGCCCTGCGCCAGTGCCGCCAGCGCCTCAGGGTGAATGTCTGCATGCATATCCGCGCCTCGTCGGGGTCGGTAGGCCGTCGCCGCCTGATTATAGCGGGCCGGGCCGCTGCATCAAATTCGCGCACGACGCCTGTGGTTTCCGCGCCCCTGAAGCGCTAATGAAACCTCACCCCTAAATCCTTACATGAAACCTCACCCCTAAATCCCCTCTCCATAGGAGAGGGGACTTGCAGCCGTGTGCTTGCTTGTCTCCCCCTCTCCCCATGGAGAGGGGGCCGGGGGGTGAGGTTGCGTGGCCAGGGGGTGAGGTTGCGCACCTCACCCCTAAATCCCCTCTCCATAGGAGAGGGGACTTGCAGCCGCGCGCCTTCTCCCCCTCTCCCCATGGAGAGGGGGCCGGGGGGTGAGGTCGCGCGTGGCTGCCCCCCGGTTTTTGCCCGCGCCCGCGCCCCTGCTTATAATTCCCCGCGTGGCTGGCGTCCCTTGATCGCACGCGGCGGCCTGCTCACAACAGCTTTGGGTTCTTTTGTGGAGGAGTCGTGTTATGGCTGACGATATCTTTGCCCCGGCAACCGGCGAGTGGTATTACCCCCCCGCTGAGCTGGTCGAAGCTGCCCATGTGCGCGATTATGACGCGGCTTACCGCGAGGCAATGGCCGATATTGAGGCGTTCTGGGCGCGCCGCGCCGAGGAACTGGAGTGGTATCAGCGCTGGGACACCGTGCTGGACCGCAGCCAGGCCCCGTTCTACAAGTGGTTCGTGGGCGGCAAGATCAACATCGTCCACAACGCGCTTGACCGGCACATAAAGACCTGGCGCAAGAACAAGCTCGCGCTGATCTGGGAAGGCGAGCCGGGCGACAAGCGCACCTTCTCGTACTGGCGGCTGTGGCAGGAAACCAACAAGTTCGCCAATGTGCTGCGCAGCATGGGCGTCAAAAAGGGCGACCGCGTGACCATCTACATGGGCCGTATCCCTGAACTGCCGATCGCGATGCTGGCCTGCGCCAAAGTCGGCGCGATCCACAGCGTCGTCTACGGCGGCTTCAGCGAGCAGGCGCTGGCCGACCGCATCGAGGACGCGCAGAGCCGTGTGCTCATCACCTGTGACGGCGCGTGGCTGCGCGGCAACATCGTGCCGCTGAAGACGATCGCCGACGAGGCGGTACACCGCTCGCCCGTGGTGGAGCATGTGATTGTCGTGCGGCGCACCGGCCAGGAAATCAACATGGAGCACGGGCGCGACTTCTGGTATCACGACCTGATGAACCTGCCGATCGCCAGCGCCAACGGCGAAACCGAGGTGCTGGACGCCGAAGACCCGCTGTACATCCTCTACACCAGCGGCACGACCGGCAAGCCCAAAGGCGTGCTGCACACACACGGCGGCTACCAGGTGTTTATCTCCGCCACGCTGGAGTGGACGTTTGACCTCAAGGACGAGGATCGCTGGTGGTGCGCCGCTGATCCCGGCTGGGTCACCGGCCACAGCTACATCGTCTACGCGCCGCTTATCCTGGGCGCGACCAGCTTCATGTACGAGGGCGCGCCCACCTATCCCTACCCGAACCGCTGGTGGCGCATGGTCGAGGAATACGGCATCAGCATTCTCTACACCGCGCCGACCGCCATCCGCGGCCTGATGCGTTTCGGCGACGCCTGGCCCAACCGCCACAACCTGAGCAGCCTGCGCCTGCTTGGCTCGGTCGGCGAGCCGATCAACCCGGAGGCGTGGCGCTGGTATTACAACGTCGTCGGCAAAGGCCGCTGCCCGATCATGGACACCTGGTGGCAGACGGAAACCGGCGGCTTCATGATCACGCCGCTGCCGTCAATGGGCCTCAAGCCGGGCAGCGCCACCTACCCCTTCCCCGGCATCGAGGCCGATGTCGTGGACGATGAAGGCCGTTCCTGCGGCCCCAACGAGGACGGGCGGCTGGTTATCAAGCAGCCCTGGCCAGGGATGCTGCGCACGATCTACGGCGACCCGGACCGCTACGTGCAGCAGTACTGGAGCGCCTACAGCGAGCAGGGCTGGTATCTGGCCGGCGACAGCGCCCGCAAGGACGACGACGGCTATATCTGGGTGATTGGCCGCATTGACGACGTGATCAAGGTCAGCGGCTACCGCCTGGGCACAGCGGAGATCGAGTCCGGGCTGGTGAGCCACCCGACGGTGGCCGAAGCCGCCGTGATCGGCATGCCGGACGCGGTGCGCGGCAGCGTGATCTACGCCTACTGCATCCTGGCGGCGGGCGTGCGGCCCAGCGACGACCTGGTGGACAAGCTCAAAGAGCACATCCGCCACGAGGTCGGCCCGATCGCTGTGCCGGCGAAGATCGAATTTGTGGACACGCTGCCCAAGACGCGCTCCGGCAAGATCATGCGGCGCGTGCTGAAGGCGCGCGCGCTCGGCCAGCCGGAAGGCGACCTCAGCACGCTGGAGGAATAAGGGCGCGACCGCGCCGCGCGGTCGTAAGTCCCCCGCGCAACCTCACCCCCCGGCCCCCTCTCCGTGGGGAGAGGGGGAGACAAGCAGGCGTGCGGTCGCATGTCCTCTCTCCTATGGAGAGGGGATTTAGGGGTGAGGTTGCGTACCTCACCCCCCGCCCCCTCTCCGTGGGGAGAGGGGGAGACAAGCAGGCGCGCGGCCGCAAGTCCCCTCTCCTATGGAGAGGGGATTTAGGGGTGAGGTTTCGGTTGGCGATTTAGGGGTGAGGTTTCATCGGGAATTTAGGGGGTGGTGTCGCGCGGGCCGGGGGTGAGGTCGCGCGGCCCGCGCGGTGAAGTCAGCGCCCCCTGCGCCCGCCTCAGCCCGGCACCGCCCCGCACTGCGCCGCCAGCACGTCGCCGACCGCCGCCAGCACGTAGTACATGGAGGTCGCGCCGGGGTCCAGGTGGCCCAGGCTCTTTTCCTTCAGCACGGTGCTGCGCCCGCGCCTGGCGACCATGTCCTTAGTCGAATCGCGCCCGGCGGCGGCGGCGGGCAGCGCCTGCTGCCAGGCCGCGCTGATGCCCGCCCCGCTCTCGACCGCCGCGCCGTAAGCCTTCACGAACGGGTCGAGCGTGTCAATCATCGTTTTATCGCCCACCTGCGCCTTGCCCAGCCGCGTGAGCGCGCCCAGGCCGGCGGCCAGCGCGGTGTGGACGGCGCGGCTGTCCGGCGTGGGGCTGGAAAGCGCGCTGCCGATGGTCATGATGAACATGCCCACCAGCGCGCCCGACGCGCCGCCAGCGGCGTTGGAGAAAGCCGCCCCGGCCTGCGCCAGCACCTGGCCGGGCGTGTCGCCCCGGTCAGCGGCGGCGGCGGCGCGGAAGCCGCGCGCCATGCCCGCGCCGTGATCGCCATCGCCCGCGACTGAGTCCAGCCGGGCGAGTTCGGTTTCCTTCTCAAGAATGATCGCCAGCGCCGCGTCCAGGCACGCGCCGGCGGTAGCTGCTGCTGCGGTCATGGCGTGTCACACTTTCGTATAGGCCGGCGTGTCCACCGGCGCGTCGTATAAGGGCTTGATGTCGTCGTCCAGCCACATCAGCGTCAGCGAACAGCCTTCCATGTTGAGCGACGTGGCGAACTCGCCGATCAGCGGCTGGTAGGCGTCAATGCCCGCCGCCGCCAGCAGGCGGTCAATGTCTTTATAGAGCACGAACAGCTCTTCGTACTTGGTCGCGCCCAGGCCGTTGACCAGCACCGTCGCGTGGCTGCCGGCGTTGGGCGGCGCGGCGGCCAGCACGCGGTCCACCATCAGCCGGGCGATGTCGGCGGCGGGCAGCAGATCGGTCGTTTCGACGCCCGGCTCGCCGTGCAGGCCCAGGCCCAGCTCCATCTTATTGGGCGCGACGGTGAACAGGGGCTGCCCCTGGCCGGGGATGGTGCAGCCGGCGAAGGCGATGCCGAAGGTGCGCGTCAGGCTGTTGGCGCGCTGCGCCAGCGCCTCCACCGTGTCCAGGTCGTCGCCGCGCCAGGCGCTGGCCCCGGCCACCTTGAACACGTGGAAATCGCCGGCGATGCCGCGCCGTTCCTCAAAGACATCCGACGAAACCACGTCGTCGGTCACCAGCACCTGGCGCACATCAATGCCTTCCAGCTCGGCGCGCATCTCGGCCATGCCGAAGTTCATCACGTCGCCGCTGTAGTTGCCGTAGGAATAGAGGACGCCCGCGCCAGCGTCCAGCGCCTTGGTGCAGCGGTAGACCTGCTCGCCCGACGGGCTGGTGAAGATGTCGCCGATAACGGCGCCGGTGGCGAAGCCGGGGCCGACCATGCCGCAGAAGGCCGGGTAGTGGCCGCTTCCGCCGCCGATCAGCACCGACACCTTGCCCTTGACCGGCCCGCCCGCCAGCATCACGCCGGAGGCGTCCGGGACGCGCTGGAGGTAACGGCCATACGCCGCGACGAAGCCGTCAATCATCTCATCCTTGAATACGGTGGGGTCATTAAATATCTTGGTCATGGGTCACTTGCTCTTTAAGTGCGGCCGCAGAGACTTGTGTTTATACCGCGCCCGCCGCCGCCGGTCAACAGACCACACGGCGCGGTCGCAAGTCCCCTCTCCTATGGAGAGGGGATTTAGGGGTGAGGTTGCGTACCTCACCCCCCGGCCCCGCGCGAAACCTCACCCCCCGGCCCCCTCTCCATGGGGAGAGGGGGAGACAAGCAAGCGCGCGGCTGCAAGTCCCCTCTCCTATGGAGAGGGGATTTAGGGGTGAGGTTTTGTCGGGGGTTTAGGGGTGAGGTTTCAGTTGGGGGTTTAGGGGTGAGGTTTCAGTTGGGGATTTAGGGGTGAGGTTTTGTCGGGGATTTAGGGGTGAGGTTGCGGTTGGCGATTTAAGGGTGAGGTTTCATCAGCGATTTAAGGGTGAGGTTGCGCCGCGCGGCGCAGTTTCCCGCGGCCTCGCGGGTTCCCCCCGGATTTACGCGCGCGGTTGCGGTAGGATTGTGGCGTCCGGTTCCGCGCGCGACCTGTGAAACCGGCTAACGACCGCACTGGAGGCTGACGACTGCCCTTATGTCCAACCCACAACCACTCGCAAACAAGCGCGTGCTCGTCACCGGCGGGACCGGCTCGCTGGGGCAGGTGCTGGTGCGCCGCCTGCTCACCGCTGAGCTGGGCCGCCCGCAGCAGATCATCGTGTTCTCGCGCGATGAGGCCAAGCAGCACGACATGCGCCAGGCTTACCTGCAGCGCGGCGTCACCACCGATGAGGTGATCTACCGCAACTTCCGCGAGACGCTCTCGTTCCGCATCGGCGACGTGCGCGACTTCCACAGCGTCAGCTCCGCCCTGCGCGAGATTGACGTGGTGTTCAACGCCGCCGCCCTCAAGCAGGTCCCCACGTGCGAGTACTTCCCCTATGAGGCGGTGCAGACCAACATCGGCGGGCCGGAAAACATCGTGCGCGCCATCCGCGAGCTGGGCCTGCCGGTCGAGACCGTGATCGGCATCTCGACGGACAAAGCCTGCAAGCCGGTCAACGTGATGGGCATGACCAAGGCCATCCAGGAACGGGTGTTCATCAAGGCCAACATCGACTGCCCCGGCACGCGCTTCGTCTGCGTGCGCTATGGCAACGTGCTGGCCTCGCGCGGGTCGGTGATCCCGCTGTTTCACCAGCAGATCCGCAGCGGCGGGCCGGTCACGCTGACGACGCCGGACATGACACGCTTCCTGCTCAGCCTGGACGACGCGGTGGACACCGTGTTCGCGGCGCTGCGCACGGCGCGCCCCGGCGAGACGTACATTCCGCGCGCGCCCGCCGCGAAAATCGTGGATGTGGCCGCCGTGCTGATCGGCGACCGGCCAATCGCGACGACCTTCATCGGCATCCGCCCCGGCGAGAAAACCTACGAAATCCTGATCTCTGACGAAGAGGCCCACCACACCAGCGCGCGCGGGGCCTACTACGCCATCCGCCCGATGCTGCCTGAGCTGCAGACGGACGCCGGCGAGCCGCCCGCCCTGACCGGCGAGTACAGCTCTGCGGACGACGTACTGAGCCGCGCGGCGCTGGCCGAGCTGCTGCGCGCGCGCCGCCTGCTGGTGACGGACGCCGCGCTGGACGCTGGCGAGGAGCTGCTGCGATGAAGCTGCTGACCGTGCTGGGCACACGCCCGGAGATCATCCGCCTCAGCCGTGTGATCCCCACGCTGGACGCGCTGTGCGACCACGTGCTGGTACACACCGGCCAGAATTTCGACCAGCGCCTCAGCGACCTGTTCTTCGACGAGCTGGGCGTGCGCCCGCCTGACCACTACCTGGGCGTGCGCGCGGACTCGTTCGGCGCGCAGGTGGGGCGCATCCTCAGCGAGAGCGAGCGCGTCCTGCACGCTGAGCAGCCGGACCGCCTGCTGATTTTGGGCGACACCAACAGCGGCCTGGCAGCCGTCATCGCCAAGCGGCTGGGCATCCCGGTCTACCACATGGAGGCCGGCAACCGCTGCTACGATGACCGCGTGCCCGAAGAAGTCAACCGGCGCATCATCGACCACAGCAGCGACGTGCTGCTGCCCTACACCGAGCGCAGCCGCGCCAACCTGCTGCGCGAGGGCATCGCCGGCGAGCGCATCTACGTCACCGGCAACCCGATCAAAGAGGTGCTGGACCATTACGCGCCGCAGATCGCCGCCAGCGGCGCGCTCGATGCGCTTGGGCTGGAAGCGGGGCGCTATTTCCTGGTCACGCTGCACCGCGCCGAGAACGTGGACCAGCCCGCGCGGCTGGCGCAGTTTATCGCCGCGCTGCGCCGCCTGCACGACGAGTACGGCCTGCCGGTGGTGTGCAGCCTGCACCCGCGCACGCGCAGCCAGCTCGCGCGGCAGGGGCAGGCGCTCGACGGCGGCGGCGTGCGCGCTTTCGAGCCGCTCGGCTTCTTCGACTTCGTGCGGCTGGAACAGGGCGCGCTGTGCGTCCTCAGCGACAGCGGCACGGTGCAGGAAGAATGCTGCATCTTCCGCGTGCCCACCGTCACGCTGCGCGACACCACCGAGCGCCCGGAGACGGTTGAAGTGGGCAGCAACATGCTCAGCGGGGCCGCCGCCGACAGCGTCCTGGCGTGCGCGCGCGCGGTGCTGGCCGCGCCGCCCGCCTGGAACCCGCCGCCCGAATACCTGGTCCCCGCCGTGAGCCAGGCGGTGGCGAAGATCGTGCTGGGGTATCGCTGAGGGGCGCAGGGCCGCCATGCCCCTGACGCTGCGCGCTGTTCGCCGCTGAATCTGCGCCCTCACCCTCTTGACTCTCACGTAACGTCATAGTGTATGGTGGGCGTGGGCGCGAAAACACGGAGCGCGAAGCTATGTACACCGTCAAACAGCTTGCCGATATCGCCGGCGTCAGTGTGCGCACGCTGCACTATTACGACCAGATCGGCCTGCTGCGGGCGGCGCGCACCGGCGCGAACGGCTACCGCTGCTACGACGAAGCCGCCGTCCTGCGCCTGCAGCAGATTTTGCTCTACCGCGAGCTGGGCCTGGAGCTGGCGCAGATCAAAGCGGCGCTCGACAGCCCTGGCTTTGACCTGACGGCGGCGCTGCGCGCGCACCGGCGGGCGCTGGCGGCGCGCATCAGCCAGCTGCAAAACCTGATCAGCACCGTAGACAGCACGCTCAGGCATGTGACAGGGGAAATCAACATGAGCGGGAAGCAGCTTTTCGCCGCCTTCAGCGACGAGCAGCAGAAACAGTATGAGCGCGAGGCGCGCCTGCAGTACGGCCCGGACATCGTGAACGAATCGCGCCGGCGCTGGAACAGCTACACGAAGGCGCAGCGGCAGGCCATCATGGACGAGGGCAGCCGCATTTACAGCGCGATCGTGGCCGCGCTTGAAGCCGGGCTGCCGCCCAGCGACGACACGGTGCAGGCGGCGCTGGTGCGCTGGCACAACCACATCCGCTATTTCTATGAGCCGACGCTGGAGATTCTGCGCGGCCTGGGCGACCTGTACAACGACAGCCCGGATTTCGCGGCCAGCTTCGCCGCCATGCACCCGGAGCTGGCGGCCTATATGCGCGCGGCGATTGTGCAGTACGTGGATGAGCTGGAAACCGCCGCTGTCGAAGCGCTGTTGGAGGAAGACAGCAGGCGGGCGAGAGGCGCGGGCAGCGCGTGACCTGGCCTGTCCCGGCCAGCGCGCGCCTGCGCCGCAAGCCTAAGCCTACCGCGTGCCGCGCAGGCGCGGGTCCAGCACGTCGCGCAGGCCGTCGCCGAGCAGGTTGAAGCCGAGCACGATCAGCACGATGGTGATGCCGGGGAACAGCATCACCCACCACTTGCCCGACGCCAGCGACGACTGGCTTTCCGCCAGCATCTTGCCCAGTTCGGGGTGCGGCGGCTGCTGGCCCAGGCCGAGAAAGCCGAGCGCCGCCGTCTCGACAACCGCCGTCCCCAGCAGCAGCGTGGACTGCACGATCAGCGGGGCCAGGCTGTTGGGCAGCACGTGCGCCCACATGATGCTGCCGCTGCCCGCGCCGACGCCGCGCGCCGCCGTCACGTATTCGGTGCTGCGAATCGAGATCGCCATTGAGCGCGTGAGGCGCGCGAACACCGGAATCTGGGTGATGGCGATCGCGATCATGCCGTTGGTGAGGCTGGCCCCCGCCACCGTCACCAGCGCGATCGCCAGCAGCAGCGGCGGAAACGCCAGAATGACGTCCATCGTGCGCATGGTTACGCTTTCCACCCAGCCGCCCATAAAGCCGGAGATGAGGCCGATCGTCGCCCCGGCCAGCACCGCGATCACCACGACGAACACGCCCACCGCCAGCGAGACCGACATGCCGTGCCCGACGCGGCGCATGATGTTGCCGCCGTTTTTGTCAGCGCCGAACGGGTATTTGCACACCAGCCCGTCTTCAGGCTGCGGCTGGCCGTTGAGCGCGTTCGTCAGCCAGCCGATCACACAGTCGGGCGGCTGGTAGCGCGCCGACAGGCTGTTGTCGCGCACCGGGTCGTAGTTGTCCAGCAGCGGCACAAGCACCGCCACGCTGACGGTGATGATCACCATGATGCCGCCGACGCGGGCGCTGGGCGTGGCGCGCAGGCGGCGCAGCAGGTCGCGAAGTTGTTCCCAGCGGGCGGCGAGCGCCTCACGGCGGGTCTGGCGCACGGGGCTGATGCGAACGGTCGTGCTCATCGTGTTACTCGTATGCGTGGGTCAACCAGGGCGTAAAGAATATCCACCACAAAATTAATGGCGATGTAGATCAGGGCGATAATCAGCGTCACCGCCTGGACGATGGGGTAGTCGCGGGCGACGATGCTGTCGTACAGCCACTTGCCGACGCCCGGCCAGGCGTAGATCGTCTCGGTCAGCACCGCGCCCGACAGCAGCGTGCCCAACTGCAGGCCGACGATTGTAATGACCGGCAGCAGCGCGTTGCGCAGCGCGTGGCGGAAGATAACCGGGCGTTCCGCCAGCCCTTTGGCGCGCGCCGTGCGGATGTAATCCTGGTTGAGGACCTCCAGCATGGCCGAGCGCGTGATGCGGGCGATGATCGCCAGCGGGACGGTGAACAACGTCAGCGCCGGCAGCACCAGGTGGCGCAGCGCGTCGCCCAGCGCCGGCCAGTTGCCGCTGATGAAGGCGTCCACCACCAGCAGGCCGGTGCGCGTTTCCAGCGGAATCGTGGCGTCGATGCGGCCAATAAACGGCAGCAGGCGGAGCTGCACGCCGAACAGGTAGATCAGCAGCAGGCCGAGCACGAAAATCGGGATCGAAACGCCCAGCAGCGCGCCGAACATGGTGGCGGTGTCCAGCAGCGAGTTGCGCCGCACCGCCGAGGCGATGCCCAGCGGCACGCCGATAGCGGTCGCCAGCGTGATCGCCACCAGCGCCAGCTCAGCGGTGGCCGGGAAGCGGCTGCGCAGCTCGTTTTTGATCGGGATGTTGCCGCGCACCGTGTTGCCCAGGTCGCCCTGCAGCAGGCTGCTGATCCAGATCACGTACTGTTCGGGCAGCGGCTTCTCCAGCCCCAGGCGCTCGCGGATCGCGGCGACGTTTTCCGCCGAGGCGCGCTCGCCCAGCAGCGCGATGGCCGGGTCGCCGGGGATGAGCCGCAGCAGCAGAAACACCAGCACTGACACGCCGAAAACGACGGGCAGCGATTCGAGAACGCGGCGAATCAGGTAAGTTGACATAGCGATTCCAGGCACAGCAGGCGTAAAGCGAGTTATTTTAACGTTGAAGCCTGATTGCGCCAATTTCTGCTGGCGGGCGGCGGAGCCGTGCCGCAGTGGGTATAATGGCGCGCACCTGGAAAGGGTGTGTTCTGATGCCAAAAATCGTTTTGATCGGCGCGGGCAGCACGGTTTTCGCCCAGAACCTGCTGGGCGACATCCTCAGTTACCCGGCGCTGGCCGCGGCCACGCTGGCGCTGTACGACATTGACGCCGAGCGCCTGCGCACGTCGGAGATCGTGGCGCACAAGGTCGCCGCCGCGCTGGGCGCGCAGCCGGTTATCGTCGCCACCGCCGACCGCCAGCGGGCGCTGGCCGGCGCGGACTACGTGATCAGCATGTTTCAGGTGGCGGGCTACAAACCCGGCACGGTCGTTGACTTTGAAATCCCCAAAAAATACGGCCTGCGCCAGACCATCGCCGACACGCTCGGCATCGGCGGCATCATGCGCGGCCTGCGCACGATCCCGGTCTTTCTCGACCTGTGCCGCGACATGGAGCAGCTTTGCCCGGACGCGCTGCTGCTCCAGTACGTCAACCCGATGGCGATCAACTGCTGGGCCATCAGCCGCGCCACGCGCGTAAAAACCGTCGGCCTGTGCCACAGCGTGCAGGGGACGGCGCACCAACTGGCGCACGACATCGGCGTGCCCGCCGCCGAGATCAATTACCTGTGCGCCGGCATCAACCACATGGCCTTCTACCTGCGCTTCGAGCGCGCCGGCGAGGACCTCTACCCGCTGCTGCGCCAGGTGGCCGCCGAGGGCCGCGTGCCGGCCTGGAACCGCGTGCGCTACGAGATGCTGGCGCGCCTGGGCTACTTCGTCACCGAGAGCAGCGAACACTTCAGCGAGTACGTCCCCTGGTTTATCAAGCGCGACCGGCCCGACCTGATCGAGCAGTTCAACATCCCGCTGGACGAGTACATCGCGCGCTGCGAACAGCAGATCGCCGGCTGGCAGGCGCTGCGCGACCGCCTGGAGGACCCGGCGGCCACCGTTGAGGTGGCGCGCAGCATGGAGTACGGCGCGCAGATCATCCACAGCCAGGAAACCGGCGCGCCCTGCGTCGTCTACGGCAACGTCGCCAACAGCGGCCTGATCGACAACCTGCCGGCGGGCTGCTGCGTTGAAGTGCCGTGCCTGGTGGACAAAAACGGCGTCCAGCCGACGCGCGTCGGCGCGCTGCCGCCGCACCTGGCCGCCCTCATGCAGACCAACATCAACGTGCAGGCGCTCACCGTCGAGGCCGCGCTGACTGGCCGGCGCGATCACATCTACCACGCCGCCATGCTCGACCCGCACACCGCCGCTGAACTCAGCCTGGAGCAGATCTGGGCGCTGGTGGACGACCTGATCGCCGCGCACGCGGGCTGGCTGCCGGAGTACAATTGAGTAACAGGCGGCGCGCCGCTGGCCGCCAGATTGCTGAGGGCTGACCGATGTTTGACCCGACCAACCACCCCCACCGCCGCCTGAACGCGCTCACCGGCGAGTATGTGCTGGTGTCGCCGCACCGCACGCAGCGCCCCTGGCAGGGCCGCGTGGAGCGCCCGCCGCAGGAAGACCGCCCGCGCTACGACCCGGCCTGCTACCTGTGCCCCGGCAACACCCGCGCCGGCGGCGTGGTCAACCCGTCCTATGAGCACACGTTTGTCTTTACCAACGACTACGCCGCGCTGCTGCCCGACACGCCCGACGCCCCCGCGCCCGACCACCCGCTGTTCAGCGCCGAGGGCGTGCGCGGCACGTCGCGCGTGATCTGTTTCGCGCCGCGCCACGACCTCACGCTGCCCGAAATGGACCTGCCGGGCCTGCGCCGCGTCGTGGACCTGTGGGCCGCGCAAACCGCCGAGCTGGGCCAGACGTACCGTTGGGTGCAGGTGTTCGAGAACAAGGGCGAGGTCATGGGCAGCTCGAACCCGCACCCGCACGGCCAGATCTGGGCCGAGACGGCGCTGCCGAACGAGGCCGCCAAAGAGGACCGCAGCCAGCGCGCCTATTACGCGCACGCCGGCGCGCCGCTGCTGCTGGACTACGCCGCGCAGGAAGCCGCGCGCGCCGAGCGCGTGGTCGTCGCCAACGACGACTGGCTGGTGGTCGTGCCGTACTGGGCGGTGTGGCCGTTCGAGACGCTGCTGCTGCCCCGGCGGCACGTCCTGCGCCTGCCGGACCTCACCGCCGCCGAGCGCGACTCGCTGGCCGCCATCCTCAAGCGCCACCTGACGAAGTACGACAACCTGTTCGAGATTCCCTTCCCCTATTCGATGGGCTGGCACGGCGCGCCGTATGACGCGGGCGACCAGGCGCACTGGCAATTGCACGCGCACTTCTACCCGCCGCTGCTGCGCTCAGCGACGGTGCGCAAGTTCATGGTCGGCTACGAGATGCTGGGCGAGGCGCAGCGCGATATCACGCCGGAACAGGCCGCCGCGCGCCTGCAAAGCCTGTCGGAGACGCACTACAAGCTGACCTGACCGCGCCGCGCACAGCAGCGCGCACGCCCGACAAAAAATAATGCTGAGGAGGCCACTTATGCGATACATCCGACTGCTGCTGCTGGCGCTGCTGGCGGCCAGCCTGGCTCTGCCGGCGCTGGCGCTGGCCCAGGCCGGCGACGCTGACGGCGACGGCGTGACCGACGACGTGGACGCCTGCCCTGACGAATACGCCGACCCCGCGCAGAGCGACCCTGACCGGCCCGGCTGCCCCGCCGCGCCAACCGCCACCGCCACGCCCACCGGCTGCCTGGTGGATTTCGCCGGCAGCCAGACGTTCACCTGGCCCAGCTACCGCGCCCCGGTCAACAACCCGGCGGCCACGCCGGGCCGCTACAGCGCCACCGCGCGCACCGGCGACAGCCTGTGGTGGCTGCTCCAGGGGACTGACTGGGTGCAGGGCGCGCCCGCCGCGCCGGAAGCCTGCGCCGCTGTTTTCGCGTTCGCGCCTATCCCGGACGCGATCTGCGGCCCTGTGACCAGCCACGTCGTCCAGCCCGGCCAGACGCTGGCGATCATCGCGCGCCAGTACGGCGCGGAGATCGGCCCGATCGCCACCGCCAACCTGCTGACCAACCCCGACCTGATCGAGGTGGGGCAGCGGCTCATCATCCCCTGCCCCGCCCCGCCGACGCCGATCCCGCCGACCGCCGCCCCGCCGACGGCCATCCCGCCGACGGCGGTTCCGGCGCAGCCGCAGGCCGAGCCGACGTTCGCCGCGCCCGCCATCCCCATCACCACCGCGTCGGTGGCCGGCGTGGAGCAGCTTTTCGTGCGCGAGTTCATCGGCTACCCGTTTGATCTGCACCTGTTCGGCAGCGGCCTGGAAGAGACGCTGTCGTTTCTGACCGACGACGGCCTGGTGATCTTCTACTCAGTGGTCGCGCCGGAGGTCATGCCCGGCAGCATGGCGGGCACGGAGCAGCGCATCTACCAGTACGCGGCCACGCGCGGCGAGGTGCTGGCCGCCGCCGAGCCGAACGCCGCCGGCGGCAGCACGGTCCGCGTTGACGGCCTGGCGGGCCTGCGCGACAGCCGGCTGGACATCCCCATCGCGCCGGAGCAGGGCAGCCCGCTGGCGGACCTGGCGCTGGCCCCGGACCTGCTCATCGCCGCTGGCGGCGCGGCCAGCCCGCCGGGCGTGCGCATCTGGCGGCTGGCGGGCGCGAGCGACGCGGAAACGGTCTTTGTGCCGCACCCGGCGGCGGCAGTTGGCGTGGCGCTCAGCGCGGACGCGGGCCTGCTGGCCAGCGCCGACCGTGACGGCGTGGTGCGCGTGTGGGACCTGCGGGCGAGCGCGCCGGACGGCGCGCCGGCGCTGCTGGCGCAGCTCAGCGACGGCCCGGCGAGCGTCGCGGCGCTCAACGGCGGCAGCAGCCTGGCCTTCAGCCCGGACGGCAGCCTGCTGGCGGTGGGCGGCAGCGACGGTTTCGCGCGGCTGTGGGTGATCGCCAGCGGCGAGCTGCTGGCGAAGCTGCCGCACGGGGCCGGGTCGCAGGTGCTGGCGGCGGCCTTCAGCGTGGACGGCTCGCTGCTGGCGACGGGCGGCGGCATCCACCCGGCGACCGAAGGCGGGCCGTTCCTGTTCCAGGACACGACGATCTACCTGTGGGATGTGGCGGCGCTGCAAAACGGCGCGGGCGCGGTCGCGGCGCGGCCCGCCGGCCCCTGGCAGCTGGACGGCCACCTGGACGCGGTGACGGGGCTGGCCTTCAGCGCCAGCGGCGCGGCGCTGGTGTCCACCGGCGCGGACGGCACGTTCCGCATCTGGGGGGTGAAGGCGGGCTGATGCAAGGGGGCGGGGGTACGCAACCTCACCGCTAAATCCCCGACAAAACCTCACCCCTATATCCCCGACAAGACCTCACCCCTAAATCCCCTCTCCATAGGAGAGGGGACTTTCAGCCGCGCGCCTTCTCCCCCTCTCCCCATGGAGAGGGGGCCGGGGGGTGAGGTTTCGTACCTCACCCCTAAATCCCCTCTCCATAGGAGAGGGGACTTGCAACCGCGCGCCTTCTCCCCCTCTCCCTATGGAGAGGGGGCCGGGGGGTGAGGTTTCGTACCTCACCCCTAAATCCCCTCTCCATAGGAGAGGGGACTTGCGACCGCGCGCTTGCCTTTCTCCCCCTCTCCCCATGGAGAGGGGGCCGGGGGGTGAGGTTTCGCGCGGCCGGGGGGTGAGGTACGCAACCTCCCCCTAAACCCCTGGCGTGTCCGCGTCCAGCGCCAGGATGCTGCGCGCCGTGCTCAGGTCGGTGATCAGCGTGTGGCAGATGCCGCTGCGCAGCAGGCCCAGCAGCGGCGCGGGTTTGGTCGGCCCGGCGGCCAGCGCGACCACGTGCGGCAGCGCCCGCAGTTCCTCCCACGTCAGGCCGATAATCTGCGTGTCGGCCTCGTAGGGAACTGGCTGGCCGTTGATGTCGTAAAAGCGCATGAGCACATCGCCCACCACGCCGTGCGCGCGCAGGGCGGCCAGCTCGTCCGTCGTGACGTAGCCGCCCGTCACCAGCGCGTTCAGCGGCCCGACATCACCCACGCCGACCACCGCCACCGTGCTGCGGCGCGCCAGCGCCAGCGTGCTGGCGATGTTCGGGTCCTGCACAATCGCGTCATAGGCTACCATGTTGCGCACGATCGCCGGCGCGGACAGCGGCGACAGCGGCGCGTTCAGCGCGGCGGCCACCTTGCCGCTGACGCTGTAAGGGACGGCCTGCCCCAACATGCTGCCCACCAGGTCCACCACCTGGCAGCCGCCAGCGCAGCGCAGCCGGTCCACATGCGCGGCCATGTGCGCCAGCGTGCTGCTCCAGCCAAAACCCAGGATCGCGCCGGGGCGCAGCACCTGCGCCAGGTATTCAACCGCCGTGTGGCCAATCTCGTCGAGCGTGGCCGCCAGCGGCGGCAGCCCCTTGACGACAATCACATCGCGCAGGTGGAAGCGGTCCTCAAGCTGCTGGCTCACGCTGAAATCCAGCGGCAGCGGGCGCGTGATACGAATCTCCACCACGCCGGACTGGCGCGCTTTTTGCAGCAGGCGCGTCACCTTCACGCGCGAGACGTGCAGCTTGTCGGCGATTTCCTGGTGCGTCAGGTCATCGTGATAGTACATCCAGGCCGCGCGCACCATCAGGTCTTCAGTCGTGGGTTTAATCATTGTCAGTCACTAATCTTTATTTGTCCGTCAAAGGCTGTAAGTCCCTGCGCACCCTCACCCCCCGGCCACGCAACCTCACCCCCCGGCCCCCTCTCCATGGGGAGAGGGGGAGAAGGCGCGCGGCCACAAGTCCCCTCTCTTATGGAGAGGGGATTTAGGGGTGAGGTTGCGTTAGGCGATTTAAGGGCGCGGTGCGCACCCTCACCCCCCGGCCACGCAACCTCACCCCCCGGCCCCCTCTCCATGGGGAGAGGGGGAGAAGGCGCGCGGCCGCAAGTCCCCTCTCCTATGGAGAGGGGATTTAGGGGTGAGGTTGCGTTAGGCGATTTAAGGGCGCGGTGCGCAACCTCACCCCCCGGCCCCTGCGCAACCTCACCCCCCGACCCCCTCTCCATGGGGAGAGGGGGAGAAGGCGCGCGGCTGCAAGTCCCCTCTCCTATGGAGAGGGGATTTAGGGGTGAGGTTGCGTTAGGCGATTCAGGGGCGCGCGGCCGCAAGTCCCCTCTCCTGATGGAGAGGGGATTTAGGGGTGAGGTTGCGTTAGGCGATTCAGGGGCGCGCGGCTGCGCGCTTAAGCGTGCGCCGTTCGTCATGGCATCAACAGCCCGCCGTTTACTTCGATCACCTGGCCGGTCACGTAGGCGCTCATGGCGTCTGAGGCCAGGAAAAAGACCGCCCCCACACAATCCGCCGGCGTCCCGGCGCGCTTCAGCGGAATCTGCGCGATGCCGGCCTGCAGGCGCGCCGGCGGCGTGTATCTGTCGTGCAGCGGCGTAAGGATCAGCCCCGGCGCGACCGCGTTCACGCGGATGTGGTCGTCCGCCAGCTCCAGCGCCAGGCCGCGCGTGAAGGCGCTCACCGCCGCTTTGCTGGCCCCATACAGCACCGATCCGCCGCCGCCGCCGCGCCGCGCTGAGATCGACGACAGGTTGACGATGTTCCCCCCGCCCTGCGCCTGCATCAGCGGGATGGCCCAGCGGCACATACGAAACAGCGAGGCGACGTTGGCGTCCATAACGCGCGCGTAGTGGTCGTCGGGCGTGTCGGCGATCAGCCGGCGCTCGTACATGTCGCCGGCGTTGTTCACCAGCACATCCACCCGCCCGAAGCGCGCCGCCACCGCCGCGCCAAAGGCCGCCGTCTGCGCCGCGTCGCTCAGGTCCGCCTGGGCGATAAACGCCGCGCCGCCCGCCGCCTGAATATCCGCCGCGACCGCTTCGGCTGCGCGGCGCTGCGTGTGATAATGCACGGCCACGTGCCCGCCCGCCGCGCCAAAGGCGCGCGCCAGCGCCGCGCCGATGCCGCCGCTGGCCCCGGTGATGACGATTACGCGCTCGTCAAAGCGCACCTGCATAGTGTCCCCCCCGCGCACGTTGTCCGCGCACAAATGTACACGTTCCGCGCAAATCGGACAACTGCGCGCTGCGGTTTGTGCCGCGCCCCGCTTACCGCGCCCAGCCGCGCGCCCGCTCGACGGCGCGCTGCCAGTCCGCGTAGAGCGCGTCGCGCGCGTGCGCGCTCAGCTTCGGCTCGAAGGTGCGTTCCTCAGCCCACAGAGCCTGCAGGGCGGCGCGCGACGGCCAGAAGCCGACCGCCAGCCCGGCCAGGTAGGCCGCGCCCAGCGCCGTCGTCTCGATCACCGCCGGGCGCTGCACCGGCACGCCCAAAATGTCGGCCTGGAACTGCATCAGGAAGTCGTTGCGCGCCGCGCCGCCGTCCACCCGCAGCGCGCTGAGCGTCAGGCCGCTGTCGGCGCGCATCGCCTCAACCACGTCGCGCGTCTGGTAGGCGATGCTCTCCAGCGTGGCGCGGGCGATATGCGCGCGCCCGGTCCCGCGCGTCAGGCCGATGATCGTGCCGCGCGCGTAGGCGTCCCAGTACGGCGCGCCCAGGCCGACAAACGCGGGCACCAGGTAAACGCCGGCGTTATCGGCCACGCTCTGCGCCAGCGCCGCGGTTTCGCCCGCGTCCTTAATCAGCCCCAGCGCGTCGCGCAGCCACTGCACCGCCGCCCCGGCCATAAAAACGCTGCCCTCCAGCGCGTAGTACAGCGGCTCGTTTTCCTGCTGCCAGGCAATCGTCGTCAGCAGGCGGTTTTTCGACGCCACCGGCGCTGACCCGGTGTTCATCAGCAGAAAGCAGCCGGTCCCGTAGGTGTTTTTGGCCATGCCGGGCGCGAAACAAGCCTGGCCGAAGGTGGCGGCCTGCTGGTCGCCCGCCATGCTGGCGATGCGCACCGGCGTGCCGTCGAAGATGTCGGCGGCGGTCTCGCCATAAACCGCGCTGCTGGCGACCACCTGCGGCAGCAGGGACGCCGGAATGCGCAGCCGCTCCAGAATGGTCGTGGACCACCATTTCTTGTGGATGTCGTAGAGCATCGTGCGGCTGGCGTTGCTCACGTCGGTGATGTGCAGCCGCCCGCCCGTCAGCCGCCACACCAGGAACGAATCGATCGTGCCGAAGGCCAGCTCGCCGCGCTCAGCGCGGGCGCGCGCGCCGGGCACGTTGTCCAGCAGCCAGGCGATCTTCGTGCCAGAGAAGTAGGCGTCGGTCACCAGGCCGGTCTTTTCCAGGATGACCTTATCGAAACCCTCCGCCCGGAGCTGGTCGCACAGGTCAGCGGTGCGGCGGCACTGCCACACGATCGCGTTGTAGATCGGCTGGCCGGTGGCGCGGTCCCACACGACGGCGGTCTCGCGCTGGTTGGTGATGCCCAGGGCGCGCACAGCGCTGGCGGGCACGCCGGCAGCGTGCAGGGCGCGGCGCGCCGCCGTTAGCTGCGTCTCCCAGATGGCTTCCGGGTCGTGTTCCACCCAGCCGGGCTGCGGATAAAGCTGCGGAAATTCCTGCTGCGCCGCCGCCACGATGCGGCCAGCGGCGTCGAACACGATCGCGCGCGACGATGTGGTTCCCTGGTCAAGCGCAAGAATATAGTCGGCCATGCGTAAAAATCCTTTTTGTGGAAGTCAGCCGCTGTCCGCCGGCTGCGGTTCACCCGGTGTGCTGGTCCTCGAAGCGCTGAGCCGCGCGCCGCCCGGCGCGCAGCTTGGACCACAAAATCGTGCGGTTGTACACCGCTTCCTGAATCGCCTCGTCCACCAGCTCCGCCGGCTTGACCTGCTCCACGCGCAGCGTGTTGAGGATGCGGCTGGCGGCCAGGCCGATGAGAATCAGCAGCACCGTCAGCAGCCATTCGACGCGGTCCGCGAGGTCGGCGCGGTCGGGCGGCGGGGGGGCGGGCGCGGCGGCGGGGGGCGCGGGCGCGCCCTGTTCAACATAGTGCCACAAGGCGGCGCGCAGCAGGTCGGCCTCGCTGTTCCACCCTGTCTGCCGCACCGTTGTCTGAATCAGGGCCTTCAGCTCAGGTGAGATTCGCGCGCCCACGCGCTCGCTGTAACCGCTTTCGGGCCGGTCCATGTCACACCTCCCCTGCGCGCCGACTGTCACACCCAGTTTACCGCGCCAGGGCGCTGGCCGACAACCTGTCGGCCAGGGGGGGGACGTACCGCACCCCCCGGCCACGCGCAACCTCACCGTCTGGTCACAGAAACCTCACCCCCCGGCGGCGCGAAACCTCACCGCGCGGCCATAGAAACCTCACCCCCCGGCCCGCGCCAACCTCATCCCCCGGCGCACGTGAAACCTCACTCTCCCGGCGGCGCAACCTCACCCCCCGGCCCCCTCTCCATGGGGAGAGGGGGAGACAAGCAAGCGCGCGGCTGCAAGTCCCCTCTCCTATGGAGAGGGGATTTAGGGGTGAGGTTGCGGTCGGGGATTTAGGGGTGAGGTTTCGATTGGGGACTTAGGGGTGAGGTTTCGTTGGCGATTTAGGGGTGAGGTACGCTCCCCCCGGCCCCCGCTCGCCGCCCCTTTGTGCCAACACGCACAAAGGGACGTATAATCGAGGGTAGCGTGTCCTGTTAGAAGAGAGAGTTCTTTGATGCCCACCGACACATTCGACTACGTGATTATCGGCTCTGGCTTTGGCGGCAGCGTGTCGGCCATGCGCCTGACCGAAAAAGGCTACCGCGTGCTGGTGCTGGAGAAGGGCAAACGCTATCGCGACGAGGATTTCCCGCGCACCAACTGGAACCTGCGCAAATATCTGTGGATGCCGACGCTGCGCTGCTTCGGCTTCCAGGCGCTGACGTTCCTCAATGACGCGCTGGTGCTGCACGGGACCGGCGTCGGCGGCGGCAGCCTGGTTTACGCCAACGTGCTGATGGAGCCGGACGACCGGCTGTTTGAGTCGCGCGGGTGGCGCGAGCTGCAGGACTGGAAAAGCATCCTGCGCCCGCACTACGTCACCGCCCGCCGCATGCTGGGCGTGACGCCCAACGTACACTTCACGCCGATAGACGAGGTGGTGCGCGATATCGCCCGCGAGTGGGGGCGCGAGGCCACCTTCCGCCCAACCGATGTCGCCATTTTCTTCGGCGCGCCGGGCCAGGCCGGCCAGACCGTCCCCGACCCGTACTTCGGCGGCGACGGCCCGCCGCGCGCCGGCTGCAACCAGTGCGGCGGCTGCATGGTCGGCTGCCGCTACAACGCCAAGAACACGCTGGTCAAGAACTACCTCTACTTTGCCGAGAAATACGGCGCACAGGTGCGCGCTGAGTCTGAAGCGGTGGATATTCGCCCGCTGGCGGCGGGCCAGCCGGACGGCGCGCGCTATGAGGTGGTCTACCGGCGCACGACCGCCCTGCCCTGGCAGCGCCGGCGGCACACCGTCCGCGCCGCCAATGTGATCGTCTCGGCGCACGTGACCGGCACGCTGCGGCTGCTGTTCCACTGCCGCGACGTGGCGCGCTCGCTGCCGCGGCTCTCGCCCCGCCTGGGTGAGATGGTGCGCACCAACAATGAGGCGCTGACCGGCGCGACCAGCCGCGATTTTCGCGGCCGGCCTGATTATTCGGTCGGCATCGCGATCGGCTCGATCTTTAATGTGGATGAGGAAACGCGCCTGGAGCCGGTGCGCTACCCTGCCGGGTCGTCGTTTATGCGCAACCTGGCGATCCCGATGCTGGAAAGCGGCGGCAGCGTGCCGCGCCGCCTGTGGAATATGGCGCTGTTCGCGCTGCGCCACCCCACCGAGTTTCTGTCGGTGCGCGTGTGGGGCAAATGGGCGCAGCGCAGCAGCATCATCCTGCTGATGCAGACGACCGACAGCACCATGCGCGTCCGGCCGGGGCGCAGCGTGTTTACGCTGTTCCGGCGCGGGCTGGTGTCAAAGCTGGACCGCAACCAGAAGCTCACGCCGCCGGTGGAGATGTCGCACGGGCTGACGCACGCCTTCTCGCGGCGCATCAACGGCATCGCGCAGGACACGATCACCGAGACGCTGCTGGGCGTGCCGGCGACGGCGCACCTGCTGGGCGGCTGCCCGGTGGGGGCCAGCGCGGATGACGGCGTGGTGAACGTGAATTTTGAGGTGTTTAATTACCCTGGCCTGTACGTGATTGACGGCTCAATTATGCCGGGCAACCCTGGCGTTAACCCCAGCCTGACGATCACCGCGCTGGCTGAGTACGCCATCAGCCAGATACCGGCGCGCGCGCCGCTGGGCGCGCTGGTGGCGGAGGCGGTCACGCCAGGCGCACAAATTTAACGCGCATCGTCAGCCGGCCCAGGCGCAGCTCGTCGCCATCGCGCAGGATGCGCCGTTCGTTGCGGTGCAGGCGCTGGCCGTTGAGGAAAGAGCCGTTCGCGCTGCCGATGTCGAACACCTGCACCGTCTGGTATTCGGCATCGTAGCCCAGGCCCAGGTGCAGCCGCGAGACGCCCAGCGCCTCCGCGTCCTGGCCGCTCAGGTCAACATCCACCGGCAGCGCCTTTTCCTCACCGACGCTGCGCCCGATCACCAGCCCGCCTTTGCGTTCCTGCGGGCGCAGCGTGTACACCTTGCCGGTGTCGCGCACGCGCAGCTCAAGCGCGTAGTCGCCCCCGAAATACTCATGGTTGAGGAAGAACTCTTTGGTCTGGGCCAGGTTGCGCGTGGCGTGCAGGCTGGTGTCCAGCAGAATGTGGCCGCAGCCCCCGCAGATCGCCTCGCCAACCAGGTTGCTGGCGCTGCAGTAGGGGCAGGTGGCGCGGCCTGGCGCGGCGGCGGGCGGGCTGGCGGCGGGCGGCGGAACCGCGGCGGCGGCCTCGTCATATTCCAGCGCCAGCACGTCGGCCAGGCCGGTGAAGCCTTCCGGCGCGGGCGGGGCTGGCTCGTTCGCCAGCTTGCTCAGCGTGGTCATGTGCGGGGCGTCAATCGTCCCGGCATGCCAGGCGCGCACACGGCTGCGCAGGTTAAGGCGTTCCTTGGGCGTCAGCGCCTCGATCTCTGAGCGCAGGGCGGCGAAGATTTCGTCGCTTTGCGCGCCCTGGCGGTGCAAAGCTGCATACTGGGCGAACAGCTTATTGACCTTATCCATCGCACCTCGCAGAAAGGCTGCTGCGCGCGTTTTATAACGATATTGTAATGTCTGCGCGGCAGGCTGTCAATAGATGCGCCCTTAAGTTCTGGTTTGTGCGGCCGGGCGCGGCCGCGCTGCCGGGCGCGACCTCACCCCCCGGCCGCGCGCGCGACCTCACCCCCCGGCCACGAAACCTCACCCCCCGGCCCCCTCTCCATGGGGAGAGGGGGGAGACAAGCAAGCGCGCGGTCGCAAGTCCCCTCTCCTATGGAGAGGGGATTTAGGGGTGAGGTTTCTGTTAGGGATTTAGGGGTGAGGTTGCGTACCTCACCCCCCGGCCCCCTCTCCGTAGGGAGAGGGGGAGACAAGCCCCCCGCCCCCCCTCTCACAAAAGCATAATCTGCGGCGGCGCGTGTGCTGGTATAATGACGGTGCGAATTGGTCTAACAAGAGGATAAAACTGAATGCGGCGGATAATGGTTCTTGGTGTAGCGCTGGCGCTGCTGCTGGCCGGCGGCGCGCTGGCAGCGCAGACGACGGATACTGCCGGGCTGGTGGGGACCGTGTGGCAGTGGCAGGGCACGCAGATGAGCGACGACAGCGCGTTCACGCCTGACGACCCGGCCAATTACACGATTGAGTTTATGACCGACGGCAGCATTGCTATCCAGGCGGACTGCAACCAGGCCAACGCCAGCTACACACTGGACAGCGGCGCGCTCACGGTGATCGCGGGGCCAACAACGCTGATGGCCTGCCCCGAAGGCTCGCTGGGCAGCGACTTCCTGGCGCAGCTAAGCATCGCGGGCAGTTTCTTCCTCCAGGAAGGCGACCTGTTTATTGACCTGCAGGCCGACAGCGGCACGATGCACTTCGCGCCGGCGGAACCCGCGCTGGTCGGGACTGTGTGGCAGTGGCAGGGCACGCAGATGAGCGACGACAGCGCGTTCACCCCCGCCGACCCGGCCAGCTACACGGTTGAGTTTATGGCCGACGGTGGCGTCGCCATCCAGGCGGACTGCAACAGCGTCCGCGCCAGCTACACGCTGGACGGCAGTGCGATCACCATCACGCCCGGGCCGGCTACGCTGATGGCCTGCCCCGAAGGTTCGCTGGGCAGCGAGTTCCTGGCGCAGCTCAACAACGCGGCGATCTACTTCTTCCAGGACGGTGAGCTGTTTATGGACATAAAATTCGACAGCGGCACGCTGCGCTTCGCCGCCCAGCCGCCGGCGCTGGTTGGCCCGGTCTGGCTGTGGCAGAGCACGCAGATGGGCGACGGCGCCGTGACCGCGCCGGATAACCCGAATATGTACAGCCTCCAGTTCTCGGACAGCGGCCTGGTCAGCATCCAGGCGGACTGCAACCGCGCCAGCGCCGCCTACACGCTGGACGGCAGCACGATCACCATCACGCCAGGGCCGACCACGCTGATGGCCTGCCCCGAAGGTTCGCTGGGCGGCGACTTCCTGGAGCAGCTCAACAACGCGGCGATCTACTTCTTCCAGGACGGCGACCTGTTCCTGGACATCAAGTTCGACGGCGGCACGATGCGCTTTGTGGCCCAGCCGTCCGGGCTGGCCGGCACGACGTGGGTCGTGACCGGCTACAACAACGGCCAGCAGGCCGTCGTCAGCCTGCTGACCGGCACGGAGATCACGGCGGAGTTCGCCGCCGACGGCAGACTGAGCGGGTCGGCGAGCTGCAACACCTACAACACATCCTACACGACAACCGCTGACGGCGGCTTCAGCGTCGGGCCGGTGGCTGCCACCCGGATGCTGTGCAGCACGCCCGAAGGCATCATGGAGCAGGAACAGGCGTTCATCGCCGCGCTGGAATCAGCGGCCACGTACCAGGTGCGCGGCGACACGCTGGAGATGCGCACGGCTGATGACGCGCTGGCGCTGATGCTCGTCGCGCGGGCGCAGTAAAAACCAACCGGCGATCAGCGCGCGCTGCGCGCAAAAAGGCCCTTTCCGCGCGGAAAGGGCCTTTTTCGTGCCAGGAAACCGGGCGCGCCTACGGCTGCGGCTGGATCAGGTCCATGAAGTAGCGCACGTTGGCCGTCAGGTCGGCGCTGTGGCGGTGCAGCCCGCCGCCCACCAGGTACACGACCTCCGTCCCGTAGACCGCGTTCATCAGCGGCACTTTCTCCATCGTCATGCCGCCGCCGGGCGCGGGGAAACAGGGCCGGACAGGCCCCATGTCAACCTCAGTCCCGGCGACGATGCTGCGGCACTCGTCCACGCTGAAGGCGAAGCGCCCGCCGAAATTGGGGTACACGCTCATGTCAGCCCCGGCGAGGCGCTGAAGCTGGCCGTAGAAGGCGTAGTGGCTGAAGCCGCTGCGGCTGTCAGTCACCATGCTGCCGTAAAACGACGGGTGGCTCATGATCGGCAGGGCGATGCTGTCGTCGTCGGCCAGCAGGCGCATGGCGTCGAAGCCGGTGATGCCGGGGCAGAGCAGCAGGCCGCCCGCGCCGTGCTGGCGGGCGAAGCGGGCGTACTCCACGATTTTGTCGGCGGGCGCGGTGATGTTGGGCAGGTACAGACAGTTGAGGCCGGTGCGCTGGTTGGCGCGCGCCACCGCCTCGGCGCAGCGCTGCACGCGCTCGTGAAAGGGCGCGAACGGCTGGTTGGCCAGCCCGTGATCGTCCTTGATGAGGTCCAGCCCGCCCAGCGCGAAGCGGTAGGCCATGTCCGCCAGCGCGGCGCTGTCCAGGCCCATCGGCTTGAGGGCGCTGCACATCAGCGGGCGGCCGTGAACGTTGAGCTGCTGGCGCAGCCCGGCGCGCCCGAAGCGCGGGCCTTTGAAATTGGCCAGCAGGGCCGGCGGCAGGTCGAGCGCCATCAGGCGGATGCCGGGCTTGATGCTGATGTTGCCGAAGATCACGTTGAGGAACTGCGCCAGGTCCGGCCCGGCGCACTCGCTGCTGTAGCTGATGACGGCCTCCCAACGGCCGGTTTTCAGGCGGCGCAGGCGCTCAATGCGGCCGACGATGTGGTCGCGGATGTCGCCCTCTGGCGCGAGATCGGCGGGGAACTCAATCGTCTGCTCGATGATGATGTCCTCGGCCTTGCGCCGCGCCTCGGCCCGGTCGCCCAGCAGGTGATAGACGACGCGGAAGCGCTCGCCCGACAGGCCGGCGACGGCGGGGCGAATGGGCAGCGTTGTCACAGCGCCTCCGCCTTGGCGGCGCTGTGCACCGCCTGGATGCGCACCTCGGCCAGGTCGGCCTCGGTGATGCCGGTCTGCTGGCCGGTGAGCTGCTCCACCGCGCGCGCCAGCGAGATCGCGTCCAGGTGGTAGGTCTTCATCAGGTAGGGGCGGCTGGCCCCGTGCGCGTAGGTGTCGCGCAGGCCCAGGCGCACCAGCTTCTTGCCCAGGCCGTTGTCGGCGATAATCTCGGCCACGGCTGACCCCAGCCCGCCGACGATGGTGTGATTCTCCAGCGTGATGACGCCGTAGCGCGCGCTGGCGATGGCGTCGATGACGGCGGGGTCGGTAAACGGCTTGTGGGTGGAGATGTGCAGGTGCGTGATCGAAACGCCGCGCGCCTTGAGGGCGGCGGTGGCGCGCATGGCTTCCTCGGTGGTGATGCCGGCGGTGAGGATGGTCACGTCGGTGCCGTAGCTGAGGGCGCGCGCGCGGTTGAGCGCCATCGGCTCTGCGCGGCTGAACAGGCGCGGGACCTCGCCGCGCAGCATGCGGACATAGACCGGGCCGTCAACGGCGTGGGCCACGTCCAGCACGGTCTCGACCTCAGTCGCGTCGCCAGTTTCAAGGACGGTCATGTTGGGCGTGGCGCGCATGATGGCGATGTCCTCAATCGCCTGGTGTGTCACGCCGCCGGGCGTGGTGATGCCCGGCAGGAAGCCCATCAGCCGCACCGGCAGGTTGGGGTAGGCGATCGACATGGCGAGCTGGTCGTAGGGGCGGCGGTAGATAAAGACGGCGAAGGTGTGGATGAACGGCTCGAAGCCCTCGCGCGCCAGGCCGGCGGCGAAGCCCATCATATTCTGCTCGCCCAGGCCCATCGAGAAGAAGCGCTCCGGGTAGGTCTGGCTCCACTTGCCCACCTCGCACGAGTTGGTCAGGTCGGCAGACAGCACAACCACGCGCGGCTTGTCGGCGCTCCAGGCGATAAAATTGTCAACGTGGGGGCGAATCACGATTTCCATGGGCGTCAGCCTTCCGCGACCAGCGCGTCATAAACAGCCTGATAGTGGGCGCGCTCGTCGTCCGATTTAAAGCGCACGTAATGCAGCAGCGGCGCGCGCTCGTCCAGCAGCGGCAGGCCGCGCGTGGGGCTGGTGCGCGCCAGCACCACCAGCGGGCGGCCATCGGGGGCCAGCGCCGCCGGCGCGGCCAGCGCCGCGAGGTCGTGGCCGTCCACCTCGACCGCGCGCGCGCCGAACGCCTCCAGGCGGGCGCACAGCGGCTCAGTGGTCATCACGTTGGCGATGAGGCCGTCGCACTGCTGGCGGTTTACGTCCACGTAGACGCCGACGTTGTCCAGCCGGTAGTGGGCCAGCGCGGCCAGCGCCTCCCACGTCTGCCCTTCCTGGAACTCGCCGTCGCTCATCAGCACCCAGACGCGGCCTGGCTCGCCCTTCAGCCGCCGCGCCAGGGCGATGCCGCCCGCCTGGCTGAGCGCCTGCGCCAGCGAGCCGGTCGTTGTCTCAACGCCGGGGGAATGCTCCGCGCCGATCATCTCGACGGTGCTGCCGTCCTGGTTGAAGTAGTCGAGCGCGTCCTCGCTGAGGCGGCCGGTCTCGATCAGCGCGGCGTAGAGCACCAGCGCGTAGTGCGCGGGCGAGAAGATGAAGCGGTCATACTGGGGGGCCTGCGGGCCGTTGTAGGCGCCGCCGCTGGTGTAGTGCGGGTTGTGCGGCCCCGGCACGCCGGCGAACGGCGGCGGGACCAGCGGCGCTTCGCTGGGGCCGAGGTGCATGATGTGCGTGTAGAGGGCGGCGAAGATCTCGGCAGACGAGCACGCCTGGCTGAGGTAGCCGCCGTTGTTTTTGAGGGTGTGCTCGAACACGCGCTGGCGGATGCGGCTGGCCATCTGCTGCGCGCGCGCCACCCAGTCACCGGGGGGTTGTGTGGGCATAAAGGAAATCCTTACTCTACGCGGTGCATGAACGAATGTACAACAAGTGTATAATCGTACAGCGTCTAGCGTAGCACCGAACGCGCGCGGAGTCAAACAGGGGGGCCTCACCCCTAAAGGCCTAACGCAACCTCACCCCCCGGCGCACGCGAAACCTCACCCCCCGGCCCCCTCTCCATGGGGAGAGGGGGAGACAAGCAGGCGCGCGGCCGCAAGTCCCCTCTCCTATGGAGAGGGGGCCGGGGGGTGAGGTTTCGCGTGCGCCGGGGGGTGAGGTTTCCGTGTGCGCCGGGGGGTGAGGTCAGCGTGGCCGGGGGGTGAGGTTGCGTGGGGCCGGGGGGTGAGGTCAGCGTGGCCGGGGGGTGAGGTTGCGCCGCCGGGGGGTGAGGTCTCCGCGGCCAGGGGGTGAGGTTGCGTGTTACAATAGAGGAAACCGCCGGCGTCACCGGCAAACTAAAGACTTTTACAACGAAAGGTCACGCACCCATGGCCATCACCCGACAAACACTTCTTGACGCGGCCCGCCAGCAGCCAGACATCCCCGTGCTGATTATCGGCGCGGGCATTAACGGTATCGGCGTGTTCCGCGAGCTGGCGCTTAACGGCGTGGACGCGCTGCTGGTAGACCGGGGCGACTTCTGCGCCGGGGCCAGCGCCGCCTCGTCGCACATGGCGCACGGCGGCCTGCGCTATCTCGAAAATGGCGAGTTCCGCCTGGTGAAAGAGGCGCTGACAGAGCGCAACCGCCTGCTGCAAAACGCGCCCCACTACGTCAAACCGCTGCCCACCACCATCCCCATTTTCAAGTGGTTTTCCGGCCTGTTCAACGCGCCGCTGAAATTCCTCGGCTGGCTCGACCGCCCGTCAGAGCGCGGCGCGATCACCATCAAGGCCGGGCTGACAATGTACGACATCTTCACGTCCGGCCAGCAGACGCTGCCGCGCCACCGCTTCGCGTCGCGCAAACGCTCGCTGGCCGAGCGCCCGCTGCTCAACCCGGACATCATCTGCACCGCCACCTATTACGACGGCCTGATGCCCTGCCCGGAGCGCATCTGCGTTGAGCTGATCCTGGACGCCGAAGCGCGCCACCCCGGCGCGCGCGCCCTCAACTACGTCAGCGCGGTGAGCGCGGCGGGCGGCGCGGTCACCCTGCGCGACGAGCTGACCGGCACGACGTTCGAGGTGCGCCCGCAGTTGGTGGTCAACGCCGCCGGCCCCTGGATTGACCTCGTTAACGACGGCCTGCGGCAGCCGTCGCGGCTTATCGGCGGCACCAAGGGCGCGCACCTGCTGCTGGACAACCCCACGCTGCACGCCGCCACGCGGGGCCACGAGCTGTTCTTCGAAAACAAGGACGGGCGCATCACGCTGTTCTTCGCGCTGGGCGACAAAGTGATCGCCGGCACGACCGACATCCCGGTGGACAACCCCGACCAGGTTGAAGTGACCGACGACGAGGTGGACTACATTCTCGAATCCATCCGCATCGTGTTCCCCGACATCGCCGTTGATCGCTCGCAGATCGTGTTCTGGTTTACCGGCGTGCGCCCGCTGCCCCGCCAGGACGCCGCCACCGCCGGCCAGATCAGCCGCGACCACCAGATCGAGCTGACGCCGCCCGGCGGCAGCGTAAGCTTCCCCATCTACTCGCTGGTTGGCGGCAAGTGGACGACGTTTCGCGCCTTCGCTGAACAGACCGTCGACAAGCTGCTGCCGCTGCTCCACCGCGAGCGCGGCGCCAGCAGCGCGCGGCTGGCGTTCGGCGGCGGCGTGGGCTACCCGCGCGGCGAGGCGGCGCGCGCCCGCTGGATCGAGGTTGTGGCGGGCAAGACCGGCCTGGACACGGCGCACATCGCGGCGCTGTTCGAGCGCTACGGCACGCGCGCGGCGGAGGTCGCGGCGTTCATGCAGGCCGGGCCGGATGAGCCGCTGGCGCACGTGCCCGGCTACACGCGGCGCGAGGCGCAGTTCCTGGCGGAACGCGAGCGCGTCGTCCACCTGGACGACCTGCTGCTGCGCCGGTCGCTGCTGGCGATGCTCGGCCACGTCAGCGCCGCGTCGCTGCCTGAGCTGGCCGCCGCGCTGGCGGAGCCGCTTGGCTGGACGCCAGAGCAGGCCGCCGCTGAGGCCGCGCGCGCCCACGACCTGCTGACGCGCCGGCACGGCATGCGCCTGGAGCGCTGACCGCGCCGTCAGCTCAGGTTGGCCGCCACCGCTGTGTGCAGCGCCTGGCGGAACTCGTACAGGCCGGGCTTGAGCCGCCCGTAATAGACGTTGTTCGTCAGGCAGGCGACCACCAGCGCGCGCTGCGGGTCTACCCACAGCGATGTGCCGGTGAAGCCGGTGTGGCCGTAAGTCTGGTCGCTGAACAGGTCGCCGGTGGAGGCTCCCTCGCGCGCTTTCAGCATCCAGCCCAGGCCGCGCCGCATGCCGTCGGTCTCGGCCTGCTGCTGGGTGGCGGCGCGCAGCAGCGGCAGCGGGATGCCCAGGCGCGGGTCGGCGTCCAGCCAGGCCTGGCCCAGCGCGGCGACGTCGCGCGCGGCGGCGAACAGGCCGGCGTGCCCGGCCACGCCGCCCACGCCGCAGGCGTTCTCGTCGTGCACCTCGCCCCACACGCGCCGCTGACGCCACAGCGTATCGTCCTCAGTGGGGGCGATAACGGCGCGCGGCTGGCCGTTTTGCAGCGGGTTAAACGTCACCGTGTCCAGCGCCAGCGGGCCGGTCACGCGGTCGCGGATGGCGGCGTCCAGCGCGCCGGGCGCGCCGTACAGCCGGCTGGTCGCCGCGCCCAGCAGCAGCAGGCCCAGGTCGCTGTAGCGCACCGTCGCGCCGTCCGGCTGGCCGACAAACGGGTAGCCGCAGATGGCGTCCAGGCCGCGCTGCCAGCGCAGCGCGCGCGGCAGCGGGTCGGGCTGGTCGGGCGGCGGGGGCGGCGGCCCGGCGGCGTCGAACACGGTGCGCCAGGGGGCCAGGCCGGAAGTGTGCGTCAGCAGGTGGCGGAAGGTCACGCGGCGCGGGTCCACCGTCTGCCCGGCCAGCTCTGGCGGCGCGGGCAGGTCAGCGCGCGTGTGCGGGTCCTGGCCGCCATCCAGCGGGCGCGGGCCGCTGGCGGCGAACGCCGGCAGCACCTCCGCCAGCGGCGCGTCCAGCGCAAGCTGCTGCGCGCCGGCCAGCCCCAGAAAGGCGCTGGCGGTGAACAGCTTGGTCACAGACGCCAGATCAAACAGCGTGTCGGGCTGCGCGGGCCGCTGGCGCGTCGCCGGGTCCAGCCAGCCCCAGGCGGCGTCCAGGCGCACGCTGCCGTTGTGGATCACCGTCAGCGCCAGCGCCGGGACAACCGTGCCCAGGTGCGCGCTGACCACTGCCGCGACAGCGGCGCGCATCACTCAGCCCCTGCCGGGGCCAGCGCGACCGGCAGGCGGCCCGCCGGGGCAAAGCGCCCCAGCAGCGCGTCAACGGCGGCCTCCAGCGACGGCGCGCCGTCGCCGCAGGTGCACAGCACCGCCGCCGCGCCGGGCAGCGCCGCCGCGTCGTAGGGGTTCGCCAGGCACACCAGGATCGTGCGCGGCGCGGCCTGCATCAGCGCCTGCGCCTGCGCCAGCTCGTCCGGCCAGAGGTGGGCGCTGCGCGTGGCCAGCACCAGCACGTCGGCGTCCGCCGCCAACTGGCGGGCGCGCGCCAGCGCATCCGCGTCTACACCGGCGGGGGACAGCGCCGCGCAGGCAAGCTGCGGAAGCTGCGCCTGCGCCAGCCGCGCCAGGCTGGTGGCGAAGCCCTGCTCCATCGCCGCGCTCTCCAGGTGCGACGCGAACTCAACCAGCGCCGCGCGCGGGCCGGCGTCCGGGCGCAGCGGCAGCAGGCCGGCGTCGGCGCGCAGCAGAACGGTCCCGGCGCGGGCGGCCTCGCGCATCAACGCCTGGTGCGGGGCGCTGCCCACGACGCTCAGCGGCGGGCGGGTATCGGCAGTGACGCGGCGGCGCGCCGCCAGCGCCTGCACGCGGCGAACAGCGGCGTCCACGCGCGCCAGCGGCAGCCGGCCCGACCGCGCCGCCGCGAGCAGCGCGTCGTAAGCCGCTTCCTGGTAAGCGCGCGTGTGCGAGAAGAAGATCACGTCCGCCCCGGCCAGCGCCGCCAGCACCGCCGATTCGCCCGGCCCGTAATGGTCGCGCACGGCGCGCATCTCCATGCAGTCGGTGCAGATCAGGCCGTCGTAGCCCACGCGCTCGCGCAGCACGCCCTGCGTCACCGCCGGCGCGAGCGTGGCCGGGTGGTCGGCATCCAGCGTGGTGAACGTGACGTGCGTCATCATCACCGAGTCCACGCCCGCCGCCACCGCCGCGCGGAAGGGCAGCAGGTCGTGATCCCACAGCGCGGCCAGCGGCGCGTCCACCACCGCCATCGCCACGTGCGTATCTATCGGCGTGTTGCCGTGGCCGGGGAAGTGCTTGGCGGTGGCGGCCAGGCCCGCGCCCTGGAAGCCGCGAATCTGGGCGGCGGCCAGCGCGCCGACGCGCGCCGGGTCGCTGCCCAGGGCGCGCGTGCCGATAACCGGGTTCTCGGTGTGGGCGATATCGACCACCGGGGCCAGGTTCCAGTTGATGCCCAGGGCGCGCAGCTCGGCGGCCAGCGCCGCGCTGACGCGCTCCGCCAGGTCCTCTGAGTCGGCCACGCCGAGGGCCATCGCGCCGGGGCTTTCGCTGAAGCCGGCGCTGGCGCGCAGGCGGGCCACGCGCCCGCCTTCCTGGTCAATGGAGATCAACAGCGGGCGGGGCGCGGCGTCGTGGCAGGCGGCGGTGAGCGCGGCGAGCTGCTGTGGGTCGCTGACGTTGCGGTTGAACAGGATCACGCTGCCGGCGCGCCCGGCGGCCAGCCACTCCAGGATATAGTCCGGCGGCGTGAGGCCTTCAAAGCCCACCGCCAGCATCAGGCCGATTTTTTCTTCAAGCGAATAGGTCATGGGAGCGTCTCTTATCACGGGTGAGGTGTGGCGCCAATCGCAGCGCCTATTATAGCTGGCGGGCGGCAACCCGGTAGTGCGAGGGGGGCGCAAAGCCCTGGCCGCCTAGCCCCCGCACAACCTCACCCCCCGGCCCCCTCTCCATGGGGAGAGGGGGAGACAAGCAAGCGCGCGGTTGCAAGTCCCCTCTCCTAATGGAGAGGGGATTTAGGGGTGAGGTTTTGTCGGGGATATAGGGGTGAGGTTGCGTACCCCACCCCCCGGCCCCCTCTCCGTGGGGAGAGGGGGAGACAAGCAAGCGCGCGGTCGCAAGTCCCCTCTCCTATGGAGAGGGGATTTAGGGGTGAGGTTGTGCTGACCTCACCCCCCGGCCCCCTCTCCGTGGGGAGAGGGGGAGACAAGCAAGCGCGCGGCTGCAAGTCCCCTCTCTTATGGAGAGGGGATTTAGGGGTGAGGTTTCATTGGGGATTTAGGGGTGAGGTTTCGGTTGGGGATTTAGGGGTGAGGTTGCGTACCTCACCCCCCTGCCCCCTCTCCCCACGGAGAGGGGGAGACAAGCAGGCGCGCGGTTGCCCCCTTGCTTTTTGGAAAACGCCCGCCGATATGGTAGAGTTGTACGGCCTGGATTTACAGCAATCTGAGACGAGGGTTACGGCGGCTTTTGTTAAATCCGGCGCACGTCCTGTTACCGGTTTCTGTGAAAGGATTCAGTTATGCGTAGAGTTATCCTGTTGTTGGCCGTGCTGGCGCTGACGGTGATGGTTGCGCCCGCCACCGCCCAGTCCGGTGTCGTGTTCACGTTTGGTGAATATGGCAATCCGGTCAGCATGGACACCGCTATCGTCACCGACGGCATCTCGTTCCGTTCCGCGGAGCAGGGCTGCGAGGCGCTGGTGCAGTTCATCGGCGAGACCACCAACGTCGGCCCCGGCCTGGCAAAAGACTGGACCGTGAGCGATGACGGCATGACCTGGACGTTCAACCTGGTGGAGAACGCCACCTTCCACGATGGCACGCCGTTCAACGCCGCCGCTGTGAAGTGGAACTTCGACCGCTGGCGCTTCACCGACCACCCGCAGCACTACCCGGAGCAGGTGTTCGAGTACTACGAGGCGCAGTGGGGCGGCTTCGATGACGCTTCGCTCATCACCAGCGTGGAAGCCACCGGCGAGTACCAGGTGACCTTCACGGTGTCGGCGCCGCTGGGCGCGTTCCTCAACAACATGGCGATGCCCATGTTCGCCATCCACAGCCCGGCCGCCGTCGAGGCTGCTGGCGCTAACTACGGCACGCCGGAAGTCGGCTATTCGTGCACCGGCCCGTACACGTTTGTCGAGTGGGTCCCCGATTCACAGGTGATCCTGGCGCGCAACCCCAACTACTGGGGCCAGATCGAAGGCAACGTGGACACCATCGTCTTTAAGGCGATCCCCGACAACGCCGCCCGCCTGGCCGCGCTGCAGGCTGGCGAAATTGACGCCTTTGAAGGCCCGAATGTCGAGGACCTGCCCACGATTGACGCGGCGGACAACCTCTACCTGCAGTACCGCCCGCCGTTCAACACCTTCTACATCGCGTTCAACTACCGCATCAAGGAATTCCGCGACCCGCTGGTGCGCCAGGCGATCTCGCTGGCCATCAACCGGGAAGAGCTGGTCGGCGCGTTCTACGGCTCGGCGCTGGTGGCCAACACCATGAACCCGCCCAGCATCGGCATCGGCTTCAACCCCGACGTCTCCACACCCTACGACCCGGACCAGGCCCGTGAGCTGATGGCGCAGGCCGGCTATGCCGACGGCATCAGCCAGGTCTCTGTGCTGGCGGTGGACGACGCCAACAACGTGACCGACGAAGTGGTGGAGACGATCCCCGTGCGGCTGTACTACATGCCGGTGGTGCGCCCCTACAACCCCGACGGCCAGGGCATCGCGGTGGCGGTGCAGGGCTACCTGGATGCGATCGGCATCACGTCTGAGCTGGTGTCGGCGGGCGACTGGTCGTCGTACCTGGCGGCCCGCTCCAACGGCGAGCTGCTCGGCCTCTACCAGCTTGGCTGGACGGGCGACAACGGCGACCCGGACAACTTCATCGGCTACTTCTTTGCCGGGGCGGAAAATCCCATCCCGCGCGAAGGCTTCTACCAGAACGCCGAAGTCGGCAGCCGGCTGATGGAAGCGCGCATGATCGTTGACAACGCGCGGCGCGACACCCTCTACCAGGAAGCCGAGATGATCATGGCCGAGGAGTCCGCGCGCGTCTACGTGGCGCACAACCAGGTGCCGCTGGCGTTCAGCAGCCGCGTCTCCGGCTACATCACCAACCCGCTGGGCTTTGAACTGTTCCGCTACGTGACGGTGCAGTAAACCCGGACGGCAGCCGTTTCACACAGGCCGGGGGCGCATGCGCCCCCGGTTTTATTTTGTCCCGCCCCGGCGCGGCGGGCGCGGGCCGCTTGTGCCGCTGATAACAATATTGCAATCTGCATTAATGGCAATATGGGCGGTGTTCCTGATCGCGCCGCCTGTCAGCAGGACAAGAGGAGAAAACAGCATGGCTGAGCCACGAAGTGAACGACAGCAGAAGTTTCATTTGAACCTTGCAGGCTTTCAGCAGGGGGACGACCGCCCCGAAGTCGCTGTCTACGCCATTGATCGCAGCGGCAAACAGCTCGCGGCCGCCCACGTGGACGCCAGCGGCGGCTTTACGCTGCCCGCCGGGGCGCTCAAAGAGGCGCACCGCATCCTGATTGGCCCGCGCGCCGAGAAAGCCGACACGCTGCCAACGAGCGCGCTGCTCACCTACCGCCCGGCGCAGTTCCTGGAGCTGGCGGAGCAGGGCGCGCTGAGCGTGGCAGAGCGCTGGTGGCGCATCTGGCACGTGTTCACCTACTGCGTCACCGGGCACGTGTCGCACTGCTACCGCCCCTGGGTCTTTTTCGACCTGGCGCAGGCGGCTGTCGCCCGCGCGCCGCTGTTCGGGCAGCTCGCGCCGGCCAGCGCCATCACGCTGAAGGCGCGCGCGGTGCTCGACGCGAGCCGCATCAGCCCGGTGGACGCGCTGCTGCCGCGCCGCTGCGACGTGGTGTGCAGCGGCGTGGTGGAGGTCTACCGGCGGACGTGCTGCTGCCGCCCCTGGGTGCTTGACGACCCGCGCCTGCCTGACCTGCTGCGCGACCTGGAGGACCTGCTCCCGCACGACCCGTTCATCCCGGACATCCCGGATATCCCCTTCCCGGTCCCGCCGCGCCCAGGGCCAGGGCCAGACCCCGCGCCCTTTGACGTGCCGTTCATCAAGGACGGCGCGCTGGACAAGCTGGCGCTGAACGCCAGCCACGACCTGCGCGCCCTGCGCACGCTGCCGCGCACTGAAATCGCGGACTACATCAACGCCCGCCCGTATCTGCTGTGCATCCGGTCGTGCAGCGCGCCGGTGCGGCTGGCCCAGGGCTTTATCAACCCGGACGGCCGCTTCCAGATCTGCTGGAGCGAGCCGCCGCGCCTGCTGCTGCGCAACTGCCACGACGAGTACGCCTACGTCGTGCGCCAGATTGTCAACGGCATGTGGGTGACGATCTACGACGGCCTGGCGGCCAACATCTGGTTCCACTATGAGGACGACGCCAGCCTGGTGTCGTATCACCGCCTGGCGCGGTCCTGCCGCCACAACGACTTCCCCGGCGAGGGGGCGTTCGCGCTGCTGCAGGACATCGGCGATACCAACTCGTGGCGGCTGGCGACGCCCAACGCCACCGGCTGGGACCGTGTCGGGGCGGCGGCCTACAACAGCGGCCTGCTGGACCCGGTGGCGACCGCCGCCGCCGCGCTGGGCAAGCTGAAGAACCGCAACCTGGGCGGCACGCTCAAGCTGCTGTACCACTTCAGCGAGGCGATGAAAACCGTTGGCGCGGTGTATTACCGCATCAGCGTGCGCCCGACCGACGCCACCGGCCAGCCGACCGGCGGGCCGGAATATCTGTCGGACGGCCTGTCGTGGAAGTACATGACGGGCGGCGGCGACGTGCTGCCGGACACGCTCGGCCCGGTGACGGTCGGCGGGCAGAACTACCTGTACAAAATCCCGTATGACGTTGATCGCGACTGGCAGGGCAACCAGTATCACGGCTACCTCGACACCAACGAGGCGCGTTTCAACACGCCGGGCCGCTGGTTGCTGACGCTGGAGGTGTTCAACGCCGCTGGCCAGCGCCTGCGCCCGACCGGCACAGCCGACCCCGGCGACGGCGTGGTCGGCGCGACCGCCGGTTTCACCTTCCGCCGCTGGTATCAGGAATTCGGGCCGACGGCGAACGTGCCGCACGCCGCCCTGACGCACATGCTGTGGTGGGACAACCGCAAGGCGGAGGCGCTGATCGTGGACCTGCGCGTGGGCGGCGCGCCGTTCACCGGCCAGTGCCAGTTCCTGGAGGGGCCGGGCACGCAGACGTTCAGCGTCGGCTACCGCGCCTATCACCCGCAGGAAATGTTCCTGCTGGAGCATTCGCTGTGGTGGCGGCGCGGCCTGGGCGGGCCGTCTGACAACCTGGTGAACGCCAGCCCGTTCAACGCCGGCTACCCGCCTATGGGGCCGGTGGCGGTCAGCCCGGCGCACACGTTCGCGCACATGCTGACGCTGCCGCCGCTGCCCGCCAGCGGCGCGCCCAGCCGCTGCACATTCTCGCTGCACCTGCGCAGCTACGTCAAAACGACGGACGGCGAGGTGAACCTGACGCTGGGCGACTACGACTACGGCTCGTTCGCGCTGGGCATCACGTCGTAAGGGGGGGACGCAGTGGCCGGGGGCGCGACCGCGCCCCTGGCCACGAAACCTCACCCCTAAATCGCTAACGCGACCTCACCCCCCGGCCACGAAACCTCACCCCCCGGCCCCCTCTCCATGGGGAGAAGGGGAGACAAGCAAGCGCGCGGCTGCAAGTCCCCTCTCCTATGGAGAGGGGATTTAGGATCACCGACGCGCCGGGGCGCAGCTCATGGCGCAGCTGCAAGTCCCCTCTCCTATGGAGAGGGGATTTAGGGGTGAGGTTTCGGTTGGGGATTTAGGGGTGAGGTGCGCAACCTCACCCCCCGGCCCCCTCGCCATGGGGAGCGGGGGCGAGGCGCTGGCGGCGCGGGTCGCGCATCAGCCCGGCCAGCACCACCACCGTCAGCGCGCCGGCGGCGGCGGCGGCGGCGAACATGACCTCAAAGCTCACCGCGTCCACCAGCCAGCCGCCGATGATCGGGGCCAGCAGCGTCGCCGGGGCGATCAGGGTGTTGGTCAGGCCAATGTAGTAGGGCCGTTCCGCCAGCGTGCCGAACTCGACGATGATGCTCATGGTCGCCGTCCAGAAGACGGCGTTGGCCACCCCCGCCAGCGCGTAGATCGCGTAGAACCAGGCCGGCTCCGGCGCGGCCAGCGCCAGCCCCGCGCTGACGGTCATGAACAGCGCCCCGGCGATATACACCAGGCGGTGGCCCCAGCGGTCGCCCGCCAGGCCGATCACCGGCCCGGCCAGCGTCTGTGTGAACAGGTAGAGGCCGGTCATCACGCCGACGGTCTGCTCGTCAGCCGCCAGGTGGCGCACCGCGTAGATCGTGAAGAAGCCGACCGCCATAAATGAGAACTGGGCCAGCACGCGCGCCACCAGAAACCAGCGGAAGTTCGGGTCGCGGCGCAGGATGCCGCCCAGCATCGGCCAGAAGTCGGCCGGGTCCTGGAGGATCGGCTGCGGCGGCGTGGGCGCTTCGCGCGTGCGCGCCAGAAACAGCAGCGATGTCGCCATCGTCACGCTGGCGATGCCGAAGCACAGCGCGAAGCCGGGCGCGGGATCCAGCCGCAGCAGGATCGCCCCGGCGATGATCGCGCCGATGCCCGCCGTCAGGTTGGCGGCAGCGTTCTGCGAGCCGTAGAACAGGCCGACGCGGTTGGGCGGCATGATCTTGGTGATCATGCTCTGCCAGGGCGTGGCCGTGAGGCCGGCCCCCAGCCCCTGCCAGATGAGCAGGATAAACGTCAGCGCCAGCGCCAGCGGCGCGCTGATAGTGGCCGACAGCAGCGCCACCACCGCCAGCCCCAGGAAAGGCCAGCGCTCTTGCAGCGTCATGGTCAGCGTCAGCGGCTTATAGCGCGCCTGCCGCGCCACGCGGTTGGCCATGAACAACTGCGGCACCTGCCAGCCCAGCGTGTGAATGGCCGGGATGAGGCCGATCAGCAGCGTGGAGTCCGTCAGCGTGTTGACGAACAGCGGGATGATTGTCACAAACGACGCGAACCCCAGGCCCAGGCCGAAGAACGAGCCGTCAAGAATGTTGTAGACGAAGTTGTGGCGGAAATGCGCTGTGGTAGTTGGCTGCTGCATAGTTCCTCATGGCCGATGAGCCGCCGGCGGGCGCGGGGCTGCGCGGTTTGCCGGGACATCATACACCAAATTTCGCTCGCTGTTAGCGGGCAGCCGCGCGTGGGGCCGCGTGGGGGCGGCGCGCCGGTTAGCTGCTGTAGAGCGCGCGCGCGGCGTCGAAGCGCGCCAGGCTGTCGGCCAGGCCGCCGGGCCGGCTGCGCGCCAGCCACAACTGCCGCTGCTGTTCAACCAGCGCGTTGAGATCGGCCAGCAGCGCGGCGGGGGTGTCGGCGCTGTCGCCCAGCAGGTACAGCGCGCGGCGGCAGGCGTGGCGCAGCAGGCCGGCACACTGGCGGTACTCGTCGGCGATGAGCGCGGCGTCTGGCCGGGCCATGCGCGCCGCCGCCAGCGGGGCCATAACAGCGTCCAGCCGCGCCAGCGCGGCCTGCAAAGACCCGGCGCGCTGCGCCTCAGCCAGCCGGTCTTTAAGCTGCGCGGCGCGCGCCGGGCCGGCCTGCAGCGTGTCGAACAGGCGGCTGCCGTTGTCGCGCGCCAGGCCGGGCAGCGTGTACAGGTCGCCCAGGTCGCAGGCCAGCCGCCCCATCACGCGCGCCGCGTCCTCAAACGCGAACCAGTCGAGCGCGGCGGGCAGGTCCAGGCTGGCGTTGGCGGCCTGCGACCAGCTCAGCGCCGCGCCGTAAGCGAAGCCGGGGTAGCTGACCGGCGGCGGCTGCCAGTGGCCGTTGTCGCCCCAGTCGGTAATCAGGTAGCCGACGGCCCCGTGTTTCAGGCCGTTGACGGCGGCGTTCAGCAGGTTGCCGCGCGCGTTGGTCGTCCGCCCGGCGATGCTGTTCCAGCTTGACGTGCCGCCGCAGACGTAAAACGCGATGCCCGCGCCGCGAAACAGCGCGCCGCGCGCGTCGAAGGGGTGGCCCGCCTCATAGCCCCAGACCAGCGCGGTCAGGTCGCGCGGCAGCTCCGGGACCAGCTCCGGGTGGTTGACGATGATGTCGTCCCAGAACATCATGCGCCGGCCGCGCGCCGCGACCTGCTCGTGCAGCTTCAGCAGATAATTGAGGTACAGCCGGCCCGCGCCGATCGCGGCGGCGGTGGGCTGGCTGCGGCATTGGCCCAGTTCCCAGGGTTCGTCGCAGCCCACGTTGAGCACGTCGCAGGTGAAGTGCGGCAGCAGCTCGTCGTACAGGCTGGCGACGAAATCCACGCTGGCGGGGTCGGCGGCGTTGAGCGAGGTCGGCGGCATAGCCCGGTCCCAGGCGGCCTGGTAGAAACCGTCCGGGCACTCCGCCAGGTGCTGATAGCGCGGGTGCTTCAGCCAGCGCTCCATGTGCCCCAGGCTGTTCTGGTTGGGCAGCAGCGTGACGTGGCGCTGGCGGCAGTAGGCGTCCAGCTCCAGGATTTCCTGGCCGGTGTAGGGCGAGGCCTGCGCCCACACCGCCGCGTGCTGCTGGTAGGCGAAGGTGTGTTCCATGTAAAGCTGCACCTGGTTGATCTTCCACGACGCCAGGCGGTCCACCAGCGCGCAGAGTGTGCGCAGCGTGGGCACGCGGTCGCGGCTGATGTCGAGCATAACGCCGCGCGCGGGGTAGTCGGGCCAGTCGTAGATCATGCCCGCTGGCAGCACGTTGTTGAACTGGCGCAGCAGTTGGCGCAGCGTGGCCACGCCGTAGAACACGCCGGCGGCGTCGGCCCCGCGCACGATGATGCGGCCTTCGCCGATCAGCAGGTGATAGCTCTGCGGGTGGGGCAGGCTGTCGTCGAGCAGCAGCGCCAGCCCGCTGTCGCCGCAGCGGGCGGCGGTGATCGGCCAGAGCACGCCGGCGTCGTGGACCAGGGCGTCCTGGGCGGTCTGGGCCGTGAACAGCAGCGCCGGGTCCGAGATTGTGATGCACAACTGCTGCGGCAACGCCAGCGCGCCGCCGTTCCAGGTCATTTCCTGCGGCACAGGCAGTAACACCGGGGGCTGCATCATCGCCTACCATCCTTTGCCTACCGGTATAACTATAGCCGGTGCGCGGGCGCAAGGCGAACGGCTGGCCGTATACCATTTGCGCGGGGGCGCGGTTTCGTACCTCACCCCCCGGCCGCGAGACCTCACCACGCGGCTACAGAAACCTCACCCCCCGGCCGCGCGCGCAACCTCACCCCCCGGCCGCACAGCAACCTCACCCCCCGGCCGCACAGCAACCTCACCCCCCGGCCACACAGAAACCTCACCCCCCGGCCACACAGAAACCTCACCCCCCGGCCCCCTCTCCATGGGGAGAGGGGGAGAAGGCGCGCGGTTGCAAGTCCCCTCTCCTATGGAGAGGGGATTTAGGGGTGAGGTTTCATGTCAGGATTTAGGGGTGAGGTTTCGGTTGGGGATTTAGGGGTGAGGTTTCATGTCAGGATTTAGGGGTGAGGTTTCGATTGGGGATTTAGGGGTGCGGTTTCGTTGGCGCTTTAGGGCTGCGGTTTCATTAGCGCTTCAGCGGTGAGGCCCCCCACGCTGCCGTTTCTGGCGGCGGCGGTCTATAATGGGCGGCACACGCCGGTCACAGCCTTGCGCGGGAACAAACCGTGTCGAAACCCAACGACGAACAATACACCCACCTCAGCGCCGATATCCACCTGCTCGGCGGCCTGCTGGGCGAGACGATCCGCGAGCAGCACGGCGAGGATGTGCTGGAGCTGGTCGAGTTCGTGCGCCGCAGCGCCGCCCACGCCCGCCGTGGCGACCGCGCCGGCTACGCCAGCCTCGACCTGACACAGGTCGCCGCTGGCCTCAGCCTGGAAACCAGCCGCCTGCTCATCAAGGCCTTCAGCACCTACTTCCAGTTAATTAACATCGCCGAGGACCAGCAGCGCGTGCGCGTGCTGCGCCAGCGCGAGGCCAGCGGCACGCTTGACGATTCGCTGGACAGCGCCATCGCCGCCCTGCACCAGGCCGGCCTGAGCGCCGCCGACGTGCGCGCCCTCATCAACCGCCTGTGGGTGCGCCTGGTGCTCACCGCGCACCCGTCTGAGGCCAAGCGCAAGGAAATGCTGGTCAAGCTGCGCGAGATCACCCGGCTGATGGACCAGCGCGACCGCCTTGACCTGCTCCAGCGCGAGGAACGCCAATTGGAGCTGGCGCTGCGCGCGGAGATCGAGGAGCTGTGGCAGACGCGCGCCACCCGCGCCACCCGCGCCACCGTCGCCGACGAGGTGGATTTCGGCCTGTACTTCCTCATGTCAACCATTATGGACCTGGCGGTCGAGGTGTACGACGACCTGGAGGCCAGCCTCAGCCGCCATTACCCCGCCGCCGACTGGTCCGACCTGCCGGACCTGCTGCACTACGCCTCATGGATTGGCGGCGACCGCGACGGCAACCCCAACGTCACGTCCGACGTGACGCTGGAGACGCTGCGCACGCACCGCGCCGCCGTGCGCCGCGCCTACCTGGACGAGATCGCGCGCCTGCGCGAACACCTCACGCAGGCCACCACCGAGGTCGGCGTTTCGGCGGCGCTGCTGGCGGCGCTGGCGGATCAGCCGGAGGCGCAGGCGCGCTACCCCGGCGAGCCGTACCGCCAGCATCTCGATCGCGTCTGGCAGCGGCTGGCGGCGGACGGCTACGCCAACACGGACGACCTGCTGGCGGACCTGCTGCTGGTGGACGACAGCCTGCGCCGCCACCGCGGTCAGCACGTGGCCGACGCCGCGCTGCGCCCGCTGATCCGCAAGGTGCGCGTGTTCGGCCTGCACCTGCTGCCGCTGGATATCCGCGAGGACGCCCGCCTGCAGGCGGCGGCCCTGGCCGACCTCTTCCGCTATTACGGCCTGTGCGACGACTATCTCGCGCTGCCCGAAACCGAGAAGCAGGCGCTGCTCACGCGCGAGATCGCCAACCCGCGCCCCTTCTTCCCGGCTGACACCGCCCATCTCGCGGAGGTCACGCAGCGCGTTATCGCCACCTGGCGCATGATCGCCAGCGCGCACCAGCAGTACGGCACGGTGGTCATCAACAGCGTGATCGCCAGCATGAGCCGGCAGCCGAGCGACCTGCTGGCGATGCTGCTGCTGGCGCACGAGGTGGGTATCGCCGACGATGTGGATTTAGTGCCGCTGCTGGAGACGATTGAGGACCTGGACAACGGCCCGGCCATCATGACGGCGCTGTTCGCCAACCCCGCCTACTGGGCGCACCTCCAGATGCGGCAGGTGCGGCATGGCGTCCACCAGCAGATCATGATCGGCTATTCCGACAGCAGCAAGGACGGCGGCTACATCGCCTCCAACTGGAACCTGTACCGCGCTCAGCAGGCGCTCACTGAGGTGTGCACGGCGCACGGCGTCTCGCTGGAGCTGTTTCACGGGCGCGGCGGCAGCATCGGGCGCGGCGGCGGCCCCAGCAACCGCGCCATCCTGGCGCAGCCGCCGCTGTCGCTGCACGGCGGCATCAAGATCACCGAGCAGGGCGAGGTGATCGCCTACCGCTACGGCAACCCGGCCATCGGGCGGCGGCATCTGCACCAGGTGCTGCACGCCGCGCTGATCCAGTTGGGCGTCCCGCGCGAGGTCAGGCCGCGCCCGGAGTGGGCGGCGGCGATGGACGCGCTGGCGGCGGCCAGCCAGACGGCCTACCGCAGCCTGGTGTACGAAACGCCCGGCTTTCTCGACTACTGGCAGCAGGCCACGCCGATTGGCGAGCTGGCGCGCCTGCCGATCAGCTCGCGCCCGGCCCGGCGCAGCCAGCAGGGCGGCTTCGACACCATCCGCGCGATCCCCTGGATGTTCTCGTGGATGCAGAGCCGCGCGGTCATCCCCAGTTGGTACGGCGTGGGGACCGCGCTGGCCGCCTTCTGCGACGCCGCGCCCGCTGGCCTGGCCACGCTGCGCGCCATGTACCGCGAGTGGCCGTTCTTTCGCGGCCTGGTTGACAACGCGCAGCTTGACGTAGCCAAGGCCGATATGGGCATCGCGGAGCTGTACGCTTCGCTGGTCGCGGACGAGGCGCTGCGGGCCGCGATTTTCGGGCGCATCCGCGCGGAGCACGAGCGCACCGCGCGCCTGCTGTGCGCGCTGCTTGACCAGCGCGCGCTGCTGGACGACATGCCGGTGCTCAAGCGCTCGATCGAACGGCGCAACCCGTATGTGGACCCGCTGAACTTTATCCAGGTGGCGCTGCTGCGGCGGCTGCGCCAGCTCGCGCCCGACACGCCGGAGCACGAGGCGCTGCTCGACGCGGTGCTGACGACGGTCAACGGCATCGCCGCCGGCATGAAAACGACCGGCTGAGGGCCGCGCCCGCGCGCACAAAAACACCCCGCCGGGCGGGCGGGGTGCGGTTGGCAGCGGGCGCGGGCGCGTCTTACGGAATGATGAGGCGCTGCCCGGCGTAAATGCGGTTGATGTTGACGATGCCGTTGGCCGCCGCCAGCGTGTAAACGTTGACGCCGTAGCGCTGGGCGATCACCGAGAGGATCTCGCCGGGGCGCACCACGTGGATGCGCGGGCCGCTGGGCGCGGCGGGCGGCGGCGGGGCGTACACCGAGCCGTCAGCGGGCGACAGGCTGCGCACCGGGACCGACCCGATCACGTTGGCCGCCACCACCCAGCCGAGCACGCCGTTGGGCAGGCGGATCTGCGCCCACGAAGAGTCGAAGTTGCGCCCGGTCAGGTCAACGGTCTGGTCCAGGCCCAGCACGGCGATCACCGGCGCGGCCGGGTCCGGGTTGGCGCGCACATTGAGGGCGAACACGCCGTTCACGCGCGCGGTCGGGACCAGCGGCGCGGCCTGGGCCACGTCGTTGATGGGCAGGTCGCGCACGCGGTAGCGCGTGTACAGGTAATTGGCGTTGACCCAGCCGGTAACGCCGTTGGTCAGGGCGATAAACACCCAGTTGCCTTCGGTATTGCGCGCCACGAGCTGCACGCCGAAACCCTGCGGCAGCGTGGCGATCGCGCCGAAGCCCAGGCCAGGGCCTGAACGCACGTTCAGCTTGCCGGTGTTAACCGTCGCGACCGGCTCAGGCTGGGCCTGCGCCAGCGCCGGCGCTGCGGCGCTCAGCAGCAGCACCCCCACAAGCAGAGAAGCGACCAGCCGTTTTATCGTCACCATTCCCCCAGCCTTTCTCCGGCCTGCTGCCATTGTTACGATCTGTGAACCCTGCCCTAAGTTTAGCAGAAGTTGGGCTTTTAGGGAAACAAGCTGGCGGGCAAACCGCGCTTTCTCATAAAAGAGGCGGCGCGCCGCCAGTAGCGAAAGACAGGCGCATCTGGCACACTTTTGGCAGACGGGCAGCCAGGCCCGGCAGGGCGGCGGGGCGCGGCCCGCCGGTATAACACAGGCTGGCAGCTACTAACTGGAGACTGATTTATGTCCCTACAGGATCACGTGACCGCTGTTTTTACCGAGCGCTTCGGCGCCGCGCCAGCCGCGCTGGTGCGCGCGCCGGGCCGCGTTAATCTGATCGGCGAACACACTGACTACAACGACGGCTTCGTGCTGCCGATGGCCATTGACCGCGCTGTGTATATCGCGCTGCGCCCGCGCGCCGACAGCCAGGTGCGGCTGGACGCGCTCGACTTCGACCAGTCGGTGACGTTCGACCTGGCGGCCCTCAGCCGCGGCGCCGTCGGCTGGGCGGAGTACGTGAAGGGCGTCGCCTGGGCGCTGCAGGGCGCGGGGCACGCGCTGCGCGGCTGGGAAGGCGTGCTGGCGGGCGACGTGCCGGTCGGGGCCGGGCTGTCGTCGTCAGCGGCGACCGAGCTGGCGACGGCGCGCGCCTTCGCCTGGCTGTCGGACCTGCCCTGGGACCCGGCGCAGATGGCGCTGCTGGCCCAGCGCGCCGAAAACCAGTGGGTAGGCGTTAACTGCGGCATTATGGACCAGATGATTTCGGCGGCGGGCACGGCGGGCCACGCCCTGCTGATTGACTGCCGCAGCCTGGCGACGCAGGCCGTCCCGCTGCCGCGCGGCACGGTGGTCGCCGTGCTGGACACCGCCACGCGGCGCGGCCTGGTGGATTCAGCTTACAACGAGCGCCGCAGCCAGTGCGAGGCGGCCGCGCGCCATTTCGGCGTGGCGGCGCTGCGCGACATCACGCTGGCGCAGTTTGGCGCGCGCGCCGATGAACTCGACGCGGTGACGTGCCGCCGCGCCCGCCACGTCATCACCGAAAACGCGCGCACGCTCGACGCGGCGGACGCCATGCGCCGGGGCGACGCGCTGGCGCTGGGCGGGCTGATGAACGCCAGCCACGTGAGCATGCGCGACGACTTTGAGATCACCAACGACCAGCTTAACGCGATGGTGGCCTGCGCGCAGCAGCACCCAGCCTGCTACGGCGCGCGCATGACCGGCGGCGGCTTTGGCGGCTGCGCGGTGGCGCTGGTGCGTGCCGCCGCCGCCGCCGATTTCGTCACGGCGACCGCCGCCGGCTACCGCGCGCAGACCGGCTTTGAGCCGCAGGTTTACATCTGCACGGCGGCGGCCGGCGCGTCGCTGGTGGGGTGAGGGGGCAACCGCGCCGCCCGGCCGCGAAACCTCACCCCCCGACCCTACGCAACCTCACCCCCCGGCGCACGCAACCTCACCCCCCGGCCCCCTCTCCATGGGGAGAGGGGGAGAGGGCGCGCGGTTGCAAGTCCCCTCTCCTATGGAGAGGGGATTTAGGGGTGAGGTTGCACAACCTCACCCCCCGGCCCCCTCTCCATGGGGAGAGGGGGAGACAAGCAAGCGCGCGGTCGCAAGTCCCCTCTCCTAATGGAGAGGGGATTTAGGGGTGAGGTTTCATCGGGGATTTAGGGGTGAGGTTTCGGTTGGGGATTTAGGGGTGAGGTCTTGTGAGGTTGCGTACCTCACCCCCCCGGCCCCCGTCAGCCTTCGAGCACCCGGCGCAGAAAGCCGCCCGCCGCCGCCAGCAGCCGCGCTGCCTCGGCGGCGTCCACGCCGCGCCGTGCCATCACAATCGCCGGCTTGACCGCGCAGCCGGTCTGCGCCAGCAGCGCCGCCGCCGTCCCCTCGTCCACCTGCGCCACCTGCGCCACAATGCGCTGCGCGCGCGCGGCCAGCTTCTCGTTCGTCACCTTGACATCCACCATCAGGTTGCCGTAGGTCTTGCCCAGCAGCACCATCGCGCCGGTGCTGAGCATGTTGAGGATCATCTTCTGCGCCGTGCCCGCCTTCAGCCGCGTCGAGCCGGTCAGCACTTCCGGGCCGGTGAGGGCGGCGATCCTGATCTGCGCCGCGTCCAGCACTGGCGCGGGGGTGCTGCACACCACGCCGACCGTCAGCGCGCCAACCTCGGCGGCGGCGGCCAGCGCGGCAACGACATACGGCGTGCGCCCGCTGGCGGCAACGCCAACCACCGCGTCCTGCGCCGTCAGGCCCAGCGCCAGCAGATCGGCACGCCCTGCCGCGCGGTCGTCCTCCGCGCCCTCCGCCGCCTCGATCAGCGCCGACCGGCCGCCGGCGATCACGCTCTGCACGGTGTCCGCGTCCACGCTGAACGTCGGCACGCACTCCGCCGCGTCCAGCACGCCCAGCCGCCCGCTGGTCCCCGCGCCGACGTAGATCAGCCGCCCGCCCGCCGCCAGCCGCGCCGCGATCGCCGCGACCGCCTCAGCGATCGCCGGCAGGGCGGCCTGCACCGCCGCCGCGACGGTGGCGTCCTCGGCGTTCATTAACTGCACGATCTCCAGCGGCGAAAGCTGGTCCAGGTTGGCGCTGCGCGGGTTGATCTGTTCGGTGAGCATCGTCGGTCCTTCATTAAGCAGCCGCTGGTTAAAACGCGCTGTGCGCGCTGTGTCCAGGCAGACAGGGCTGGCCGGTAAACACCGTTTACTATACCAGCGGGGGGCGCGGTTGAACCAGCCGCTGTGCTGCCGTAAAACCGCAAAAACGGTTATAGTATACGCAGCCTACCGTGATCGTCTGAAAGGCAGCGCCGCCCGATGCCCACCCCGCCCGAAAACAACCCTGTGCTCATCAGCAGATACCAACCGCAGTGGAGCCACACCGCCCGCGTGATCGCGACGGTGTTCCTCATCATCGCCGGCATCTACGCGCTGACGCTGCTCGGCCCCGTGATTCAGATGCTCACCATCGCCTTTCTGCTGGCGTTCGTGATGTACGCGCCAGCGCGCGCGCTGCACCGGCGCGGCGTCCTGAGCTGGCCGGCGGCGGTGGTGGTGCTGTACCTGGTGCTGATGCTGCTGACGGTCAGCGCGCTGGTGCTCATCATCCCGACATTCGTCAACGGGACCAGCGCGCTGATCAGCCAGGGCGAACAGGCTTACAACAACATGCTGGCGCAGCTGCGCGAGTACAGAGTCCAGGATGGCGTGGTGTCCATCTTTAACGTCCCGGTTGATCTCAACCCGCTTATTCAGCCGCTGCGCGACTTCGTGCTGGGCGGCACAGCGCCCTCAACTGACGCCGACGGCGAAGCCGCGCCCCCCGCTGAAACTGACGGCGAAACCGCGCCCCCCGCTGAAGCGGACGGCGAGACGCCAACGTCTGCTAACGGCATAGACCTGCTCAGCGGGTTGAATCTGCGCGAGCTGGTCAACAGCATTTTCAACGTCGCCACCACGCTCACCGGCACGGTGACTTCCGCCATCGGCTCGGCAGCCGGGCTGCTCGCCACGCTGCTGCTGTCGGTGTTTCTC
>JASNZW010000008.1:0-175095 GCA_048499435.1 Anaerolineae bacterium | reverse complement strand
CTGGCGAACGACGTGTAAATCTTTGTTGAGCGGCCCAAAGAGTTAAGCTACAATTGACGCAGCGAATATTGTTAAGCCAGAGGTGCTTTGGTGCCCCAGCGTGTCCTGGTCGTAGATTCGCTTTCCGAGCGCCGTCAGCGCCTTGTTCAGCAGGTGCTGGCGCCTGCCGGCTATCACACGCTTGAGGCTGAACGCGCCAACGTGGCGCTGGCATTGTGCGATGGGTGTGATCTGCTGCTGGCATATCACCAGCCACTTGACGCGCTAAATTTGCTTGGCCGCCTGCGGGCAGATGGCAGCGCCGTTCCCTTTATCGTGCTTACCGCCCAGGGCGGAGAGGCGCTGGCGGTGCGCGCTTTCCGCGAAGGGGCCAGCGATTACCTGAGCGAACCATTCACGACAGAGGTGCTGCTGCGGCAGACGCACATCGCGCTGGAGAGACGGCCAGAGCGCGCAACCGTTCCTGATCACGCGCAGCGCGAGCGCGATAAACTGGAGGCAGTGCTGTGTGGAACCGAGGACCCGGTGCTGCTGGTAGATGATTCTGGCCGCCTGCTGCTGCATAATGCGGCGGCCCGCAGCCTGTTTGGCATCCCTGATGGCTACGCCGGCCCGGCTGAACACGTGGTGGATGACGGCGATATACGCCTGCTGTTGGCCGCCGCACAGCCGCAGCGCGCCGAGGTCGCGATTGATGACCAGCGCGTGTTCATCGCTCAGATGACGCTTGTGCCCAGCGTGGGGCGCGTGATTGTCATGCACAACATCAGCGCCCTGAAGGAACTGGACCGCCTCAAAGCTGATTTCGTTGCCAGCGTTTCGCAGGACCTGCGCTCGCCGCTGACGGCCATTCTGGGCTATGTTGAGCTGCTGACGCGCGCCGGCCCGGTTAACGACCAGCAGCGGCTGTTCATTGACCGGATTGCGCTTGGCGCGCACGCGATCACCAATCTGATTACGGACCTGCTCGATCTGAGCCGGATTGAGACGGCCGGGCTTGACGCCGCCAGCGAAGTTGTTAGCCTGGCGCAGGCGATTGAGTACGCCCTGGCGACCGTCGAAGGCGACGTGCGCGCCCGTCAGCAGCGGCTCACCGTCCAGCTCGACACGGAAACGCTGCCGGTGTTTGGCAGCCCGCAGCGCCTGAAGCAGATGGCGCGCAACCTGGTGCAGAACGCGGTTCAATACACACCAGAGGGTGGCTCTATCGGCATTCGGCTGCAAGCGCACGCTGATCTGCTCGTGCTTCAGGTCGAGGACACGGGTATCGGCATCCCGCTGGATGAGCAGCAGCGCGTTTTCGAGAAATTCTACCGGGCGACGAACGTACAGAGCGCTTTTGAAGGGTCCGGCTTAGGGCTGGCCATTGTCAAGCGGATTGTGGACCAGCACGGCGGCCGCCTGTGGGTGGAGAGCCAGCCGGGCCAGGGCAGCATGTTCACGGTGATTTTGCCCGCGTATCGGGCGGCGTCAACGGCCTCTCAGCCGGCCGGCACGCCGCGACCGGCGGTCGCCGCCGGGCGCTGACCGCTGTAAACCTGGCAGCGCCTGCGTTACAATAAGGCCATGAACAGCCAGCTTCAACGCGCCGACGCCGATTGGATCGTCATATACGTCACTTATAATCTTGCCGACGCGCACATTGTGGCGGGGCGGCTGGAAAGCGAGGGCGTGCGGCCATACATTCATCGCGAACCAGGGGCCAGCGCCCTGGGCATCCACATCGGCGCGCTGGGCGCGATCAAGGTGCTGGTGCGGCCCGCCGACCGCGCATTGGCCGAGGCCATCCTTTACCCCGAAGAACCCGACGCGCTGCCTGACGATATTGACCGCACTATTTTCGGCGACCTGGAGGAAGACGACGATGACGACCAACCGCCCGAATGACACGCTTACGGCTGTGCCGGGCTTCCGCGTGGGCCATTACACGCACCTGGAGGGCGGCACTGGCTGCACCGTGATTCTGTGCCCGGCCAACACGGTCGGCGGGGTGGATGTGCGCGGCGGCGCGCCGGGCACGCGCGAGACCGATCTGCTTGACCCGGCGCGGCACGTGAGCGAGGTGCACGCGATAACGCTGGCGGGCGGCAGCGCCTACGGCCTGGCCGCCGCTGACGGCGTTATGCGCTATCTTGAGGAACAGGGAATCGGATACCGCGCGCAGGACGATTTCATTGTGCCGATTGTGCCGGCGGCGATTGTGTTTGACCTGCCGGTGGGGCGGCCTGGTATCCGGCCCGACGCGGCGATGGGCTACGCGGCCTGCCAGGCGGCCAGCGCCGAGCCGGTCGCGGAAGGCACGGTGGGCGCTGGGACCGGCTGCCGCATCGGGGCGATGCTCGGCAACGCCTACGCCACCAAGGGCGGCCTCGGCTCGGTCTGTGTTGAGACTGGCGCGGGCCTGCGGGTGGCGGCCCTGGTGATCGTTAACGCGGTAGGGGATGTGCTGGACGAGCAGGGCGATATTATGGCGGGGCTGCGCCAGTCCCCTGACAGCGCCGAATTTATCGGCATGCTCAATGCGCTGCAGGCACTGCCCCCCGCGCAGGCCCCCGTTTCGCGCGAGAACACCGTGATCGGCGTGGTGGCGACAAACGCGCTGCTGACCAAAGCGGAGGTCACTAAGGTGGCGCAGATGGCGCACGATGGCCTGGCGCGTGTGATTAACCCGGCCCACACCATGCACGACGGCGACGCGATTTTCGCGCTGGCGTCTGGCGAGCAGCCTGCCAATGTCAATCTGGTGGGCGCGCTGGCGGCGGAGGCTGTGGCGGCGGCGGTGCGCCGGGCGGTGCGCGCGGCTACTACGCTGGGGGACGTGCGCGCGATTGGCTGACGGCGCGCATTAATCAAAATAACCCCGGAAGTTAACGGTGTTTTATAATTATCCTGTTAACTTTAACCGCGCGCGGAGCCGTGTGGGCGAAAAGGGAGCCAATGGCAAAAGTCATAATTATCGAGGATGAGGTCACACTGGCGCGGAACCTGGCCGAAAAGCTGCGCGGCGATGGGTTCAGCGTCATAACAGCCGCCGATGGCGAGGACGGCCTGGACAAGATTCGCTCGGAGCGCCCAGACCTCATCATTCTGGATATTATGCTGCCCCGGCTGGACGGCCTGAGCATCTGCCGCATTGTTCGGCATGACGCTTCGACAGCGCACATTCCGATCATCATGCTGACGGCGCGCGGCACGGAGGTTGACAAGATCGTCGGGCTGGAAAGCGGCGCTGACGACTATATCGTCAAGCCGTTCAGCCTGGGCGAGTTCCTGGCGCGGGTGCGGGCGGTGATGCGCCGCGCGCCAGGGCACCCCGTCCCCCAGGATGAGCTTGTCGCAACCGACCTGCGCCTGAGCCTCACCGGGCGGCGGCTGTTCAAGGGGGAGGACGAGATCAAGCTGAGCAACAAGGAATTTGATCTGCTGGCGGAGCTGATGCGCAACCGAGGCGCGGTGCTCTCGCGCGATCTTATCCTGGCCAAAGTGTGGGGGTACGACTATTTTATGGACAAGCGCACGGTTGACGTGCATGTGCGCTGGCTGCGCGAAAAGATCGAGGATGATCCGTCTGACCCGCGCCGCATTGTCACAGTGCGCGGCGTCGGCTACCGTTTCGAGGAATGAACCCGGTGAACGACGATAGGGCCGCCGCGAACAGCCGCGACCCGGAAGCCGCGGCCAGCCAGATACTTCTGGCGCTCGCCAACGCCGCCTTTGACGCGCTGCTGGTGCTGAATGCGCGCTGCGAGGTTATCGCGCTGAACCACAGCGCACAGGCGGTCTTCGGCGTTGAGGACAGCGTTGGGCGGCCGCTGTCTGTGGCTGCCGCCTCGCCAGAGCTGGAAATGATGGTGCAGGACCTGCTGGCCAACCACGAGCAGAGCCTGGAAGAACAGCTTACGATTGGCCGGCGCGTGTACCGCGTGCGCGTTAATATCCTGCCCCAGGGCGAGGACGCCGCCGCCGTGCTGATCGGGCTGGCGCTCCAGGACATCACGGAACTGGTGCGCCTTAACCGGGCGCGGCGCGATATGGTCGCGAATATCTCGCACGAGCTGCGCACGCCGATCGCCAATATTCGCCTGATCATTGATGGCCTATTCCATGACCAGGAAAAGCCGAAGCGCAAGCAGAGCATCAGCTCGCTGCGCGCGATCGCGCGCGAGACGGATTCGCTGCTGTGGATGGCCGAGGAACTGCTGGACCTGTCTATGATTGAGTCCGGGCAGGCGATTATGCGCATGGTCGCGGTGCCGGTGTGCGAGATCGTCGAGGACGTCGTCGAGCGTGTTTACGATCAGAGCGCGGCGAAGGAACTGGAGATTGTCCACGCCGTGCCGCGCGATCTGTTCGCGCTGTGCGACCGCGACAAGGTGCGCCGCGTGCTGACTAACCTGGTGCACAACGCGATCAAATGGTCGCCGCCGGGCGAGACGATCACGATACACGCCGCGAGCGCGGGCGACGAGGTGCTGCTGAGCGTGTATGATAACGGCCCAGGCGTGCCCGATGAACAGACTGAGCGCATTTTCGAGCGTTTTTACCAGGTCGATTCGTCGCGCTCGGTAAGCGAGGGGACGGGCCTGGGCCTGGCGATCTGCAAGCACATTGTCGAGGCGCATGGCGGGCGCATCTGGGCGCAGGGCAGCGGGGCGGGCAGAGGCGGCAGGTTTCATTTCACACTGCCGCAGGCTGACGAACGTCCTGAATCCTGAGTGTGGTATTAAGCCGCGCGTGACAAGCCCTGAAATCCTGATATACTATAAGTGACAATTTAGCAGACCTTCGGGGCAGGGTGAAATTCCCGACCGGCGGTAAGGCGCGCTGCGCCAAGCCCGCTACCCGCGCTGCCAGCCTGTGATGGCTGGCGCGACACAGCCGCGTTCTGCGGTTGTGCCGGTGGATCTGGTGCGATTCCAGAGCCGACGGTTACAGTCCGGATGGGAGAAGGTTAAGGCTGGCCTGACAGCGTATTTGCTGTGAAGCTGGCTGTGCTGGGCCATACCACTGCCGGGGCGCCTGTTTAAGCGCGCCTGCGCTGCCGGCGTATGCCAGCGCATTTCGTCCCCGTTGAGCTGCTGTTCGGGCACACGGGGATTTTTTATGCGTGACACTGCTCTCTACCCACAAGTGCGCGCCGCAGCGCGGCCAACTGGCGGCTTTCGGCAGGGGCTGCTGCGCTGGCTGGTCCCGCTGGGCGCGGCGCTGCTGGCGCTGGCGCTGTGGCAGGCTGTGTTTCTGCTGGGCCTCTATCCGCCGTTTATTATCCCGTCGCCGTTTGAAGTTGCGGCGCGTTTCGCGCAGGTGATGGCCGACGGCCGCCTGTGGCTGCACACCAGCGCGACGCTGTCCGCGGTGCTGGGCGGGCTGGTTATCGGCGCGGCGGCGGGCCTGGGGCTGGGATACGCGCTCGCCCGGAACAGCCTGCTTGACAGCCTGCTGTCGCCGCTGATTGTGGCGCTGCAATCCACGCCGGTTGTGGCGTATGCGCCGCTGCTGGTGATCTGGTTTGGCAGCGGCCTCACGAGCAAGGTCGTCACCAGCGCGCTGATTGTGTTCTTCCCCATGCTGCTCAACACGATAGTTGGCCTGCGCAGCGTGCCGCAGCCGCTGTATGACCTGCTGCGCGCCAACCACGCCACGCGCTGGCAGGTTTTTACGAAGCTGGAAGTGCCGTCTGCGATGCCGGTGCTGCTGGGCGGGCTGAAGATCGGCGCTACGCTGGCGGTGATTGGCGCTGTCGTGGGCGAGTTCGTCAGCGCCAACGCGGGCCTGGGGTTTCTCATCAATCTGGCGCGCAGCCAGTACGACACCCCGCTGGTGCTTGTCGCCGTTATCACGCTGGCGGCGCTGGCGCGCCTGCTGTACGCGCTGGTGGCGCTGCTGGAACGCCGTTTGCTGCGCTGGCAGGCGCGCCAGCGCCGCGCATAAAAGGCGGCCCGCGTAGGACAGAGCTGTAAAACGAGTAGCGTTCAGGCTGAAGGAGTCAATGCCATGTTGCGGAGAATCGCACTGCTGGCGCTGTGCGCCGCTGTCGTGATGGTGGCGGGCGGGGCGCTGGCGCAGCCCGCCGCACAAACTGACCTGGAGTTTTTTCTCACATTTGTGCCCAACGTTCAGTTTGCGCCGCTGTATGTCGCCATCGAAAAAGGGTATTTTGCCGAAGAAGGGCTGAACATCACGATCCGGCACGGCAGCGAGCCGGACGGCGTAGACCTGATCGCCGCCGGCAGTCTGGATTTCGGCGTGATCAGCGGCGAACAGGTCATTGTGGCGCGCGCCAACGGCCGCCCGGTCGTCTATGTTCACGAATGGTTTCAGCGGTATCCGGTAGGGGTCGTCACGCCTGACAACAGCGGCGTGGCCAGTGTGCCGGATTTAGCCGGGCGCAAAGTGGGCATCCCAGGGCGTTATGGCGCCAGCTACACCGGCCTGGTGGCGCTGCTGGCAGCCAACGGCATGGTGGAAACAGATATCGTGCTGGACCCGATTGAGTTCAACGCGCCGAACGTTATGTGCCTGGGCGCGATTGACGCGGCGGTGGTTTACGTCAACAACGAGCCGCTGCAGATTCAGCAGCGGGCCGACGCCGGGACCTGCGGCGACATCACCGGGCTGACGCTGTTCCCGGTAGCCGACGCGGCGGATATGGTCTCTAACGGCGTCGTGACCAGCGAACGGATTGCCGCTGAACAGCCAGAGCTGGTGCGCGCCGTCGTGCGCGCATTTGACCGCGGCCTGCGCGCTGTGATCGCCAACCCGGCGGAGGCTTATCTGCTGAGCATGGCATACGTTGAAAACCTGCCCGCTGACGCTGCGTTTCTGGCTGCCCTGCGCGCGCTGGCCGCCGCGCCGCAGCCAGCCGCGCCTGACCGTGCGGCGGGGGCGGCCAGCCGTGCCGCCCTGCGCGCGGAGCTGGAAGCGCAGTTTTCACCGGAGCAGATGGTGCAGCTATTGGTGCTGCTGGCCAGCATTGACCTGTGGGACGCGGACCGCACCGGCTTCAGCGAGCTGTCGTCGTGGGAGATCACACAGGACACGCTGCTGTTGATGGGGTTCCTGCCCGAACCGATTGACCTGACGGCGGCGTTCACCAACGATTTTCTGCCGCCGGTCGAGTAAACCTGATGCAGCTTTCAGCGCGCGGCCTCGCCGTCACCTATGCCGGGCCGGACGGAAATGAACTGCCCGCTTTCGGCCCGGTCACGTTCAACATCGCCTCTGGCGCGTTTGTGTGCCTGGTGGGGCCGTCAGGGTGTGGCAAAAGCACCCTGATTCGCACGCTGGCGGGGCTGCAGCGGGCGACGCGCGGCGAGGCGCTGCTTGACGGCGCGCCGCTGCGCGCGCCGTCAGCGCACATCGGGCTGATGTTTCAGGACGCCACGCTGATGCCCTGGCGCGTCGTGCGCGACAACGTGGCGCTGCCGCTGGAATTGGCGGGCGTTCCTAAGGCTGAGCGCTACGCCGTGGTGGACGCGCTGCTGCCGACGCTGGGGCTGAGCGATTTCGCGTTGGCTTACCCCGGCGAGCTTTCTGGCGGCATGGCGCAGCGCGCCGCGCTGGGGCGGCTGCTGGTGCAGCGGCCGGCGGTGCTGCTGCTGGACGAGCCATTTGGCGCGCTGGACGCGCAGACGCGCGAACAGATCAGCATGGACCTGCTGGCGGTGTGGGCGCGCGAGCGCCAGACGGTGCTGATGGTCACGCATAACATCAACGAGGCGGTGCTGCTGGCAGACCGGGTGCTGGTGCTGAGCAGCAGGCCGGGGCGGGTTGTGGCCGATATCCCGGTGCCGCTGCCGCGTCCGCGCACACTCACCGACCAGTACGGCCTGGCGTTCGCGCAGGTGGCGCAGCAGGTGCGGGCTGCGTTCAGCTAAGGGGAAGGGGGTAGGCGGCCACTCAGCCACTATTCACAAATGTGCTTGACAAATGTGCAGTTTGTGGCTTATCGTTGAATAAAAGCAGATAAGGTTATTTTTGTGAAATTTTCAGATGAACATGTCGGGCGCCTGATCGAAATTGCGCGCGCGTATTACGAGAACGACGCCACCCAGGCCGATATCGCGCAGATGTTTAACATGTCGCGCAGCATGGTTTCGCGCGATCTGGCGCTGGCGCGCGAGATCGGCATTGTCGAAATCTCCATTAGAGACCCGCGCCAGCGCATGCCGGGCTTTCGCGAGCGCCTGCTGGTCCTGTTTCCGCACCTTAAAGATGTCGTTATCGCGCCGGTTTTCAATGGCGACGCGGATGTGGTGCGCGCCAACCTGGGCCGCGCCGCCGCCGGCTATCTGGCTGCCAGTTTGCAGCCGGGGCAGCGTCTGGCCCTGGGCTGCGGGCGGACGCTGCGCGCCATGATTGACAGCCTGCCCGCCCGGCGCGTGCCGGACATTGAGATCGTCCAGGCGATGGGCAATATCGGGCATGAAGCGCACGGCATTGACTACAACGAGATCGCGCGCCAGGCGGCGGACGCGCTGGGCGGGCGCGTCTATTATGTGAGCGCGCCGGCCATCCTCGGCCCGCGCGCTGGCACAGCCCAGGCGTTTGCAGAGGCCAACTTGACGCTTAACCACGCCCTCGCGCGCGCGCGCGCCGCCGACGTAATGGTGGTCGGCCTCGGTTCGCTGGAGAGCGACCAGCTTTATGTGCAGGCTGGGCTGATTGACGCGCGCGACCTGGATGCCGTGCGCGGCCGGGCCGTAGGCGATATCTGCGGGCGTTTCTTTGATATCAACGGGCAGGCTGTCGCTACCCCCTTTGACAACCGCGTTGTCGGCATCGCGCTCAGCGATATGGCGCGGGCCGCGGCGGCGGTTGGCGTGGCCGGTGGGCCAGACAAGATCGACCCCCTGATCGGCGCGCTGCGGGGCCGGCACATCAATGTGCTTATCAGCGACGAACACACGATCAGCCAGCTAATCGAAAGGTTGGAGAACGGCGACCATAATGTGACGTAAACGCGGCATCACAGGCTGAACCGAAGTTTCGAGCATTGTTTATAGGGAGAAATGGATATGAAACTCGCCCGCTTACTGCTTACATGTGTTCTGCTGCTTGCCTTCGCCGCCACGTTTTCAGCGGCGGCCGCCCAGACCAGCGAAGAAACGCCTGAACCAGAGGCGATGGAGCTGGGCACTGAGGCCGATATTGAACCCACCGAGGCGGAGATTGAGGCCGCTGTCGAGGCGCTGGGCGCGGACGGCTTCATCGGCGTTATCGCCTGCACTTACGAGACCGAATGGCATTCGACGGTCGCGGAGAGCGCCGAGGCTTACGCGACCGAGCTGGGCCTGCGCGTGCGGACGTTCGATTCCGAGATCAACGTGGACCGGCAGATTACCGGCATTGAGAGCTTTGTCAACGACGGCGTTGATGTGCTTGTTATCTGCCTGTTCGACCCGCCCAGCGTGCTGTCCGCGCTGGAGGAAGCGGCGGAAGCCGGCGTGACGATCGTGCAGTATGCTGGCCGCCAGCTCGCTGACCTGGGCGGCGTGACGATCAGCGTGGAAGACCGGGACATGGGCCTGGCGGCGGGCGCTTACGCCGCGCAGTTGATCAATGAAGAACTGGACGGCCAGGCTAACGTTGCCATTCTCGATTACCCCGACATCGCCAACGTTGTCGTGCGTGCGGACGCCATCCGTGAGGCGCTTGAGGCGGACGCGCCCGACGCCGTGATTGTCGGCAATTACCTGGGCGGCACGCCCGATTTCGGCCTGACATCTATGGAAACCGCGCTGATCGAGCACCCGGAGATTAACGCCGTCGTCAGCATCAACGACGCTGGCGCGCTGGGCGCGCTGCAGGCTATCGAAAACGCCGGGCGCGACGATGTGATCATCGTGGGCATTGACGCGGAAACACAGGCGGTTGAACTGATCAAAGAGGGCGGCATGTTTCGCGGCACGGTGGACACGTCGCCGGCGCGCACCGGCGAGCTGACGATCAACGCCGCCGTTAAGCTGCTGGCCGGTGTGGAGATTCCGCAGAATATCGCCGTTCCGGTTACGCTGGTCACGGCGGAAACGCTGGCCGAAGCGGAATAGGATAGCGGCTGTCAGGGGAGGGCTGCGCCGCGCAGCTCTCCCTTTCCTCTCACGTCTCTGACGGCGCAGCGCACGAAAGTGGAGCGAGATGTTTACCACGCAACAGGCGCCAGCCGCGTCTGCACCAGAGCAGAACCGGCAGCGCAGGCTGATTCATTTTCTGGGCGAACAGGGCTTTATCCTGATCTTCGTGCTGTGGGCCGTCTACCTGACGCTCAACACGCAGAACTTCGCCACCGTTGACAACATCCTCACGATTTTGCGGCAGGCCACGATCGTCGGCATAGCGGCGGTTGGCGCGCACTTCGTCATCCTGATGGGCCTGCTTGACCTGTCAGTGGCGACAATCATCAGCCTGGCCGGGGTTGTTATGGCGCAGTTGATGATCGCGCACGGTTTTTCGCCGGTGGCTGCCGCGCTGGTGGCGCTGGCGCTGGGGGCGCTGGTGGGGCTGATCAACGGCCTGATTATCACCAAACTGCGCATCAATTCGATTATCGCCACGCTGGGCACGTCCAGCATCCTGGCCGGGATCGCCTTCACGATCACGCAGGGCAAAACAATCTTCGGCGAACGCGGCAGCGACCCGATTGATCAGATCGAATTCCTGTCGCGCGGGCGCGTGTTCGACTTCCTGCCCGTGCCGGTCATTATCCTCTTTATCTGCTACATTATCGCTTTCGTTGTGCTCCGGTGCACCGTCTACGGCGCGCGCGTTTTCGCGGTTGGCAACAACGACCGCGCGGCGTGGCTGTCCGGCATCAACGTTGACGGTATCAAAATCGTCACCTTTGTGCTGGCCGGGGCGCTGGGCGGTTTCGCCGCCATCATGCAGGTGGCGCGCCAGGGGACGGCGACTGCCGGCATGGGGGCTGATTTCCTGTTCCCCATTCTGACGGCGGTGGTGCTGGGCGGCGCCAGCCTGACCGGCGGTCGCGGGCGCATCTTCAACACGCTGATCGCGGCCATCTTCCTGACTTCGATCACCAACGGCATGATTTTGCTGGGCATTGGCATCTACACGCAGAACATTGTTTCGGGCGTGATCCTGGTGGTGGCGCTGTCAATGGACCGTCTGCGGGCGGCGCACGCATGAGCTTCGTGACGCTTACCCGTTTGAGCAAGGCGTATCCTGGCGTGCAGGCGCTGAAGGATGTGACGTTCAGCATTGAGGCCGGGCAGGTTCACGCGCTGGTGGGCGAGAACGGGGCCGGCAAAAGCACGCTTATCAGGATTCTGGCCGGCGCGGCCCGCCCGGATGCCGGCAGCATGACGCTGGGCGGCCAGTCGTATGCCCCGCACACGCCCAGGGACGCGCTGGCGGCGGGCGTTTCGACCATTTATCAGATTTTTAACCTGCTGCCCGACCGCAGCATTGCCCACAACGTGCTGCTGGGGCGGGAGAGCCGTGGGCGCTTCGGCCTGCTTGACCTGGACGCGATGTACGCGCAGACTGCGCACATCCTCAAGCGGCTGTACGCCGAGCACCTGTCGCCGGCGCAAACAGTGGACACGCTCAAAGTGGGCGAAAAGCAGATTGTGGAAATCGCCAAGTCGCTGGTGAACGAGAGTCGCCTGCTCATCATGGATGAGCCGACTTCGGCGCTGAACCAGGTGGAGACGGCGGCGCTGTTCGACGTTATCCGCCGCCTGCGCGACCAGGGCGTTACCATCCTGTATGTGTCGCATCGGCTGGATGAAATCTTCGAGCTGGCCGACGCGGTGACGGTGATGCGCGATGGCGCGCACATCGCCACGCAGCCGATTGCCGGGCTGACGCGCGACCTGCTGGTGGAGCAGATGATCGGGCGCAGGCTGGAGGCGGTGTTCCCGCCGCGCCAGCCGCGCGCCGGGCAGGAACCGCTGCTGACCGTTGAGGGGCTTTCCGCCGGAAACCGGCTGGCTGGCGTGAGCTTCACGCTGTACCGCGGCGAGGTGCTGGCGGTGGCCGGGCTTTCCGGCAGCGGCAAAACGGAGCTGGGGCAGGCGCTCTATGGCGACCTGCGCGCTGACAGCGGGCGCATGACCCTGCGCGGCCAGCCTTATCGCCCGGCCCCCTGGACCGCTATCCGCAGCGGGCTGGTTTACCTGCCCGAAGACCGCAAGGCGGAAGGCGTTTTTCAGGAACTGTCGGTGCGGCGCAATATCAGCATCAGCGTGCTGGACCGCATCGCCGCGCCGCTGGGCTTTTTGAACCTGCGGCGCGAGCGCGAGATCGCGGCGGAGCAGGTGCGGCGGCTGGATATCAGGACGCCGCATCTGGACCAGGAAGTGCTCAACCTCAGCGGCGGCAACCAGCAGAAGGTGGCGCTGGCGAAATGCCTGAGCATTGACCCGGAAATCCTGGTGCTGGTGGAGCCGACACAGGGCATTGATGTCGGCGTGAAGTTCGAGATTTACCAGTTTATTGTGGACCAGGTGGCGGCAGGCTGCGCGGTGCTGCTCATCTCGTCCGAGATACCGGAGATTTTGGGGCTGTCGCACCGGGTGCTGGTGATGCAGGAAGGGCGCATCGCCGCCGAGCTGGCGACGGAGGCCACCACACAGGCGGAGATTCTGCGCTATGCCATCGGCGAAGCCCGCCCGGCGCCCACCGTCTCCGCGTCAGCCTAACGTGAAAATCACCCGCGCCTTCCGTAAAGGAGTCTACTGACCATGCCAGATTACAACCGTGAAACCGGCAAGCGCATCAAAACGTGGGATATTGAGGGCGATATCCGGGCGCATATCGAGGGGACAGCGGAACATTCGATCATGTACCGCGCCCTGGGCACTGAGCCGCAGACGCAGCACCCGTTTAACCTGTACGGCGATATTAAGAGCCAGGGGCAGGCGCTGCGCGACACGTTTCGCCTGAACCAGGACGTCGTGCCGCGCATCGCGCGGACGCTGGTCGAGAAGGGCTTTACCGGCATGGCCGGGCACGGCCTGGGCACGTCGCAGTTCGTGGCGCAGACCGCCGCCGGCGCTTTCTGGGATTACGCTGGGTGGGACGCGCGCGACCTGGACTCGCTGGAGTATGTGCGGTTCGGCCACCCGATTGACTTTAAGCGGACCGCCTTTTTCTCGTATTCGGGCAGCGGCAGCACCGTAGACAGCAACCGGGCCGCCGCCAAAGCAAAGGAACTGGGCGCGTATCAGGTGGCGTTTACCAGCATCGCCGGCAGCCCTATCACTCAGAAATGCGACGAGGCGATTGTGTGCGCGGGCGGCTTCGACACCGGCGGCAGCGACACGTTCCACTACACCACGCGCCTGGCCGTTTCGATCTGGCTGGCGCTGGAGATCGGCGCGCGCACACGGCCAGATGCCCGCGACTGGGACGACCTGCGCGCCCGGTTGTTCGCCACCGCCGATAAGATGGACGCCATGTTTGAGTGGGTGAGCAGGCGGGCGCAGCTTCTGGCGCACCGCTACCGCGCTGTGCGCGGCATTCTGGTGGTGGGCAGCGGCCCTAACGAGGGCACGGCGGAGGAAATCGCGCTCAAGTACGATGAGATGAGCCACATCCCCACCAAAGGCATGTGCGCGGGCCGCCACCTGCACGGCGCGCTCGGCCTGACGCAGCACGACATCCTGACGATTGTCGTCGCGCCGCTGGACGACCCGGCCTACAAAGAGCTGCGCGATATCGCCCAGGCGACTTATATGCTCAAGTCGCCTTCGATTGCGCTCATCAGCGAGGAGGATGTCGAGGTGGCTGAGCAGGTTGACGACGTGTTCCGCCTGCCAGAGACGGACCCCAACCTGTTCGCCGTGCTCGCCATTCTGCCTGGCCAGCTTCTGCCGTACTGGGGGGCGGTGGCGCAGGGCGATATCAACCCGGACACGCAGCGCGCCAACATCGCGCGCCACGCCAAAGTGTGGAACTGGCTGTTTCCGAAGGACACACACTGAGCTGGAACCTTATCCCCGCCCCAGGCAGCAGCCGCTGGAAAAGGGGCGCGGCGTAAACGCCGGAAAGCGCTATGCCAAAAGATGTATCGGTTGTTGGCCCGCTGAACATTGACCTGCTGATTACCGGCGACGGCCCGCCAGACTGGGAGTCGCTGCCGACCTGGGACGGCCCCGCCAGCATGGAGATGGCGGCGGCGGGGTCGGTGGGGTACACGGTGCAGAATCTGGCGCGGCTGGCGCTCGATGTGCAGGTGTGCTCGTGCCTGCCAGACGACCCGCTGGGGCTGTTCATCCAGGACACGCTGCAGCGCGCCGGGGTGGACACCGGCCTGGTGCGGCTGACGCCGGGCGCGCTGGGCGGGATTGGCGTGTACATGCTGCTGTTTGGCAGCCGCAAGCGCCCGCTGGTGTACCGCCTGCCCACCCATGAGCTGTGGCCTGCGGCCTTCAGCGCCAGCGAGATAGACGCGCTGCTCGATGCGCGCGTGCTGCTTTGCGGCGGCTACCTGCACTACGAGGCCGCCTGGCACGGCGGCACGCGCGACCTGTTCAAAGAGGCGCGGCGGCGCGGCGTTCGCACGGCGCTGGACCCCCAGTTCCCGCTGACGGCGCTGCCGTCGCCCTGGCTGCCCGCGCTGAGCGATGTGCTGCCGCATGTTGATCTGCTGTTTGTGGATGAAACCGAGGCGCGCCAGCTTACCGGGCGCGCTGACATCGACGCGGCGGCGGCGGCGCTGCGCGCGGCGGGCGCGCAAACGGTCATTGTCAAGCAGGGCGCGGACGGCTCAACCCTGTTCGACGCGGCTGGCCGGCAGCAGCAGGACGCCGTTACAGTGGGCGCGCTGGTGGACACCATCGGCGCTGGCGACACGTTCGACGCGGGCGTGCTGTACGGCTGGCTGCAGGGGTGGGCGTGGGCGCGCTGTCTGCTGTTCGGCAGCATCGCCGCCGGCTACACCGTGACCGGCGTCGGCGGGACCCAGTGTATGCCGGCGCTGCAAACTGTGCTGCGCGAGCTGGAAAGCCGGGCCGGAACTGGCAAACAGGACACACCATGACACCTCATGACCGCTGGCTGGAAATGGACCTGACCTACTTTGACCCGGACGCCGCGCTGCCGCCGCAGCTTGACGCTGTCTGTGAGCGGCTTGCGCCGCTGCTGCGGCCGGTCGAGGGCGAATACGGCATCTTCTTCAACGTTGGCTGGCTGATTGACCTGGTGACTGAGTGGACCGGTCAGCCGGAGCAGCTCATCCCCACGCGGAGCCGCCGCACCGCGCGGTGGGCGGCGCACACATATCAGGACCTGGCGGACTTTGTGGCGCTGCTGCGCCGCGCCGCTGAACAGCGCGGCCTGGAACGGCTGAAGGTCGGCGTGTTGTTCGTCGGCTGGGCGCACGTCGTGTGGCCGCCCGAACTCAAAATCTACGACTTCGACTCGGCGTGGTACGCGCGCCACCCGGAGCTGTACGAGCCGCCGCGCTCGTTTATCAACATGCCCGACCTGCACCCGATCAACCGTCTGAAGGCGGACGATTACCCCTACGCCGCCTTTCCCGCCGGGCTGGCGGATAACACGTACTTCCCGCAGTTCTTCGGGGCGCAGTGGGCGCATCTGGCGGCTCTCCTTAACCTGGACGCGCTGCACCTGCGCGACGGCCTTACCGGGCCGATGATTTACACGCGCAATGGGCCATTCGGCACCGCCGCGCCGGCTGACCCGGCGGTTGTGGAGGCGTTCAGCCAGGCGGTGCGCGACCTGTACAAATATGTCAAACTGGCCAGCCCGGACAGGCTGTTGTTCGGCTACTCCAGCGCCATCAGCCCGGTGGCCGACTGGCGCGTGGGCTGTGTGGACTTTGAGGCGCTGGTGGCCGACGGCTACATTGATGCCTGGGTGGAGCAGACCTGGGGCGGCGCGTGGCAGGACTGGTGGCATCAGTTGTGGAAGGGCTGGACGTTCCAGACGGCCAACCTGCTCACGCGCGGCGCGCTGATCGCGCGCGCCAACCAGCAGCGCGCCACGCCCTGCCGCTTTTACAACCTGATCGAAACCTGGGATGGCTGGGAACCCTGGGACACGCTGCACCAGGTGCCGCACAAGCTGCGCTGGGCGATGTGGGCCTTTTCGCACGCGGCGGTGATCGCGCCGGATGGCGTCCATGTGCCCGCTGGCAGCTATATTTCGTGGATGAACAACGGCGCTATGGCGCTTTTAAGCGCCGCTGATGTTGAGTACATCGGCGCGCACCTGAATCAGGCACAGGCCAGCGCCGCGCAGATTGAAGTGGTTTACGGCGTGACGCTGGTCTATAACCGCGCGGCGCTGGCCTGGCTGAGCGCCCAGCACCCCGACTGGAACGTGACCGAATGGCTCGACGACCAGGCGGCGATGCTGATGAAGTGGGGCGTCCCGGCCCTCAGCATTACCCGCGCCGAGTGGCTGCCGGCTGTCCGGCTCGCGTCCAACACGCTGCTGGCGCAGACGCCGGCGCGGCTCGATGCGGCGGCCCGCGCGGCGTTGGTTAACCATCCCGCGCCGCTTATGGTCACCGGGCGCGCCGACATAGTTGATGACGATGTGCAGGCGGCGCTGGGAATCTCTGCGACAGAGCAGCGCCTCGCGCCGGATTTCTACGTGTCCGCTGGTCTGTCAGAACAGACGCCGCCCTATGACCGGCCTTACCTGCCGGCGCACGTCGCCGTCGAAACGGCGCCTGGAACCGTCACGCATTATCGCAGCCAGCACACACCCCTGCTGACACAGCGCGGCAGCCGCAGCTACTGGCAGCCGCCCGACTGGTCAGAGCCGTTTAATCAGTTCGTGCCCAAGTACCAGCTCGGCAGCACCTACCCGCATTACGCGGCGGCGCGCCTGCTGCACGAAATGGCGCGCGCCGCTGGCCTCAGCTATGTGGATGTGCCGGCGCGGCCCATGACGGTCGCGTTTCACCTGTGGCGCAGCGGCGGCCAGGTGTATGCGCTGCTGGGCAACCTGGAAACCGGCGAGTTTGGCGACGCGCGCACCCCGCGCGCGGTGACGCTGCACCTCAGCCGGGCGCAGCTTGGCCTGGACACCGGCGCGCTGTGCCTCACGCCGGTTGACGTCCCCGGCGCGGCTGTCCTGGCCAGCGCGCAGGACTCGCAGTGGGCGGTTTTCACGGTGCATCTGCCGCCGGAAGGCTCTGCTGTATACTGCGTCGCGCGCGTTTAGCGGCTGTCCGCCTGGCCCACGCTGATCGCAGACAAAACGCAGGGCGCGCAGCGGCGCGGCAGTGGTATACTGTGCGCGGTTTTGACAGCGGCAGCTTAGCCGGGATTTGACACGTGAAGCGATCGGTTGTGTTATTCTGCGCGGCGCTTGTCGCCGCCCTGACGGGGCTGATAACGCCAGCCGCCAGGCCCCAGGAAAGCGAGCCAGCGCTGGCCGAAGTGGGGCGCGAGCTGACAATCGCCGCCCTGCGCGAGCGCGAGATCGAGGGCAGCGACATCGTTATTGAGCGGACGCTGGCGAACGGGTTCAATTATCAGCAGTACATCGCCAGCTATATTTCCGAGGGCAGCAAAATCTATGGGCTGCTGACGGTTCCGCTGGGCGCGGCGCCGGCGAATGGGTTTAAGGCGGTCGTGTTCAATCACGGCTACATCCCGCCCGCCAGCTACCGGACGACAGAGCGCTATGTGGCGTATGTGGACGCATTGGCGCGCAGCGGGCTGGTCGTGTTCAAGATTGACATGCGCGGGCACGGCGATTCTGAAGGTGAGGCCGTCGGCTCGTACTTCTCGCCCGGCTACACTATTGACGCTATCGCCGCGCTGAAAAGCCTGCAAACGCTGGACTACGTTGACCCTGAGGGGATCGGCATGTGGGGGCACAGCATGGCCGGCAACCTGGTGCTGCGGGCGATGCTGGTTGAGCCGCAGATCAGGGCCGGCGTGATCTGGGCGGGCGCGGTTTACAGCTATGACGATTTCGTTAAATACGCCATCACCGATACGTCGTTCGTGCGCTCTGAAGAAACCCCCGCGCTGCGGCGCAGCCGTGAGATCATCGAAACGTATGGCCGCCCGGACACGACGGTTCCCTTCTGGCAGGCGGTATCGCTGACGGAGAATATTGAATTTCTCGAACGCCCGCTGCAAATCCACCACGCGCTGGACGACGACGTGGTGAATATCGGCTACTCGGTAGACCTGGCGGCGGTGCTGGCGGCCAACGGCAAGGCTTACGAATTCTATCAGTATGCGGGGGGCGGGCACAACATCACGTCGCCGTACTTTGACACCGCCATGCTGCGCACGATCACGTTCTTCCTGGAGCAACTCGGCGCTGACCAGCGCACTAACGAAGGGTAACACACCATGCTTTTCGATGTTGACAGCGTGCGCGAGCAGTTTCCGGCGCTGCACCGGCCCGTGCCGGATGGCGCGCTGCCGGTGTTTTTTGACAACCCGGCCGGCACACAGGTGCCGCAGGGCGTGATTGACGCGGTTGCCGATTACTATCGTCACGGCAGCGCCAACGCGGGCGGCGTATTCGCCACCAGCCAGCACACTGACGCGCTGGTGGAGGGTGTGCGCCGCAAGCTGGCGGACTTCCTTAACGCGCCCGCTCCCGGAGAAATTGTGTTCGGCCCCAACATGACCACGCTGTCGTTCGCGTTCAGCCGGGCGCTGGGGCGGACGCTGCGCGCCGGCGATGAGATCGTGCTGACGCGCATGGACCACGACGCCAATGTCGAACCCTGGCGGCGCATCGCCGCCGATCACGGGCTGACGGTGCGCTGGGCCGACATCCACACTGAGGACTGCACGCTTGACATGGGCAGCCTGGAGGCGGCGCTCACCGAGCGCACGCGGGTGGTGGCGACTGTGCACGCCTCGAACGCCGTTGGCACGATCAACCCGGTGCGGCAGATCGCCGACATGGCCCACGCCGCCGGGGCGCTGTATGTGGTGGACGCGGTGCAGAGCGCGCCGCACGTGCCGGTTGATGTGCAGGCGATTGGCTGCGATGTGCTGCTGTGTTCAGCGTATAAGTTTTTCGGCCCGCACATCGGTGTACTGTGGGGGCGTCGTGAGCTGCTGGCCAGCCTGCCGGCCTACAAGGTGCGCCCGGCGGACGACGCGCCGCCGCACCGTTGGGAAACGGGGACCCTCAGCTTTGAGACCATCGCCGGCGTGGGCGCGGCGCTCGATTACTTCGAGCGCCTGGGCCGCGCCCAGCAGCCTGCTGTCAGCAGCCCGCGCGACGCCTACGCCGCCGCGCTGACCGCCATCAGCGGTTATGAGCGCGCGCTGGGCGCGCATCTGATTGAGATGCTGCAAAAGCTGCCCGGTGTGCGCATTGCCGGCATCACGGACGCGGCGCGCCTGGGACAGCGCGTGCCGACGGTTGTGTTCACCAAGGTGGGCTATACGCCCCGGCAGATCGCGGCGCACCTGGCGCAGCGGCACATTTATGTGTGGCACGGCAACTATTACGCGGTTGAGATTATGAACCGCCTGGGGCAGGGCGAGCACGGCATGGTGCGCGTCGGCCCGGTGCACTATAACACGCACGCAGAGATCGAACGGCTGGAGGCGGCGCTGCGCCAGTTAGACTAGCCTACGATCTCTTTGGAAATGGCGGCGGCGAGCTGCGCGCTCACCAGTTCGAGCATGAGCACGTTTTCCTGGGTGATCGAGCCGGGCTGCTCGCGGCAGGCGATCAGCACGCCGTAGCGGCTGCCGCTGAACACAACCGGCACGCAGGCCGCCGCGCCCATCCGCCCGTGTTTTAGCAGCGTCAGGCCGGGCTGTCCGGGGTCATCGGCGGGGCCGGCGATGCGGCTCTGGCCATTTTTTGCCACCCAGACGATCAGGTCGCCGGGGTCAGCGCGGCGCGGCGCGGCGGCCTGGGCGGCGGCGGGGCCTTCCTGCGCGCGCAGCGTAAGCGTGGGCGGTTCCGTTTCTTCCAGGCGGTAAAACCCCACATAGTTATAGCCCAGGTCTATGCAGGCGGTGACGGCGGCCTGCTGTTTGCCGCTTTCGCCTGACGCGCGCCGCAGGTGCTTGGCGAATTCGCGCACGGCGGGCAGGCTGTCAGCGCGCAGAGTTTCGAGCTTGCGGTCAGACATCAGGCGGGTGATGCGGCGCTGAAGGTCGTCGTTTGTGAAGGGGTCCGTGCTGATCTCGTCTGCTTCGCCAGGCAGGGCGAAATCGGCGGCTTCATCTATCAGGATAATGAGCAGGCGTGGGTAGGTGAGGCGCAGCTCGTTAATGAAGTCGAACACGCTGCCGAGCTGGTTGTCCACGATCAGAATATCGAGATGCTTGTTCTGGTCGGCCAGGGCGGCGGCGGCGTCGGCATGGCTGGAAACGATCTGGACCTGCAGGTCAGGGTAGGCTGACAGGTTCTTGTAATAGCGGCCGGCGTCTTCGCGGCGAACAACCGCGAGCACATCAATGATGGTCACTCTGCACCTCCACAAACCCGAACGGCTGCATTATATACCCAGGTTGCTATACGCCCTGATACCCGCCGACCGCCAGCGTGAGCAGGATAAGCTGGCGCATGCCTTTTTCGATGGGCGCGGTTTCAATATACTCGTCGCTGCGGTGGGCGTTGCCGCCGCGCGTGATGCCGATCGTAATCGCGGGGACGCCGGCGGCCAGCGGCACGTTGGCGTCTGTGCTGCCGGTTTCCAGGCTGCCTTCTACCCCCTGACATTCCAGCACGGCCAGCGCTGTCTGCACCAGCGGGTGGTCAGGCGCGATTCTCCCGGCGGGCCGGTCGCCGACAACCTGCACTGAGAAACGCAGGCCGGGCGCTTCAAGCTGGCGCAGTTGGGCCAGCACCTGCTGTTCCAGCGCCGCCAGCGCCGCCGGGTCTTCCGAGCGCAGGTCAAGCCACAGCCCGGCTTCGCGCCCGATGACGTTAATGCCCTGGCCGCCTTCGATCTGTCCGATGTTGTATGTTGTGCGCGGCGTCTGCGGCGGCTTGATCTCAATGATGCGCGCGCCCAGCTTCACGATGCCGTGCACGGCGCTGGCGTGGCCGAAGTGCAGCCAACTGTGCCCGCCTTCCGCGCTGGCCGTAATGTGCAGCCGCCGGACGGCGATGCCTGCGTGGTAGATGTGGCTGTAGGCCAGCCCTTCCAGGTTTATAACGCTGGCGACTCTGTCCTTGAGGCGCGCAAACGCCATTTTAATGCCGCCGAGATCGCCCATGCCTTCTTCGCCGGCGGTCGCCACGAACCAGATATCGCGCTCCAGGCGCAGGTTTTGCTGGCGCAGCGCCGCCAGCAGGCCCAGCATGCCGCCGACGCCGACGCTGTTGTCGCCCAGGCCGGGGCCGAAGATCAGGCCGTCTTCCTGCCGTGTTTGCAGGTCGGTTTCGGCGGGGAAAACCGTGTCGGTGTGCGCCGTGATCAGCAGCGCCGGCAGGCCAGGGTTGGCGCCGGGGAGCAGGCCGTAGGCGTTGTGAACAGCGTCAACCGCGCATTCGGCGAGGCCCTGATCCGTGAACTGGCGCAGCACATAGGCTGCGCGCGCCTGCTCAGAGAAAGTTGGCGCAGGGATTTGCTGAACCGCCAGCGCCTGGTCAAGCGTGTAACGGGCTATCTGCGGCAGCCAGCCCCAGTTGAGGGCGCGGTCAAGATGCGCTGTGTGGTCGTTCATACGGACCGTCTTTATCGGGTGCGTTGTCGAAACGCAGTCTATTATGCCCGATGCCGCCCGTTTGGAACAGATGCTGAACGGCGCAAAACCGGACGGCCTGATAAAAGGTTTGACCAGCCCGGAAGCGGCGCGCTATAATGTCTTATCCCAGCCGTCAGGCAGTCAGGGTGTTCCAGGAGGTGCTCATTGGGCGCGACACGAGTGTTGTTAGTGGGCCGCAGCCAGGCCAAACGCGCCTTGCTTATCAGCACTCTGCAGAAACGCTATGATGTCATGCTGACAACCAACGGCGGCGAAGCGCAGCAGCTTGGCGCGGCTTATGCGCCGCATGCGATTGTGCTGGATGCGGTTTCAATGCGCACACCAGGGGATCGCATCTGCCGGGCGCTGCGCGACGCCTTCGGCACTGTGCCTATCGTGCACATTCACCCTGGCCCTGAAAAAGGCGCGGAAAGCCTGGCGGACGCCCTGCTGTTTGAGCCGGTGTCGTCGCGCCGGCTCACGAGCGCTATTGACCGGCTTGTCCGGCATGGGGGCGATGAAGTGATTATCTGCGGGCCGCTGGCGCTGAATGTGGGGCGGCGCATGCTCACTGCTAACGGCCAGGAAATTCAGCTTACGCCCAAACAGACGCTGTTATTAGAGCTGTTTCTGCGCCGGCCGTGGGAAACGCTGAATCGAAAAACAATTATGGCCGAGGTGTGGGACACCGACTACCTGGGCGACACGCGCACGCTGGATGTGCATATCCGCTGGATTCGCCAGGCGATTGAGGCCGACGCCAACCGGCCAGCTTACCTCAAGACCGTGCGCGGCGTAGGGTATCGCCTGGAGATACCGGCAGAACCGGCGCTGGAGGCGTCAGTCTAGCGGCGCGGACAGCAAAAAAGCCGGCCATCTGGCCGGTTTTATATTTTTAACTGCCGCTGCGGGGCGGGAAAAAGCCCGCAGGCCGCTTTACTGCGTCTGCAGCGCGTGAAGCTGCTTCATCAGACGGCTTTTGCGACGGGCTGCGTTGCGCGGGTGGATGACGCCCCGGCTGGCGGCCATGTCCAGGTCGCGAATAGCCTGGCGCGTCGCCTCCGCCGCTTCAGCGGGCGTGCCGCTGCGCATCGCCACGCGCGCCCGCTTGACGAACGTCCGCGTGCGGGTGCGGTACATGCGGTTGTGCAGGCGGCGCTTCTCATTCTGTCGAATACGCTTGAGCGCAGATGGATGGTTAGCCATTTGTAAAGTCCATGCCGATTATGGGTTGAAAGCAGCAGCCATTTTAGCATAGGCCGCTTGCTGTTGTCCAGCGCGAACCTGCGCCTTAAACGCCCTTCAGAGTGTTAATGACCAGGGCAACAGCGCCGATGTTCAGCGCCGCCAGCGCAATCACGGCCAGCACCAGCAGCGGGTTGTGGCGCTCGACCGTGCCCGGCAGGCGTGACGCCGTGATTTCCGCCGGAATGAAGGCGAAATACTCCTTTGAGTCCAGCTCCTCCATGTCCGAGTCGTCATAGCTGTCCAGCATGCTCGCTGTCGCGCTGTCGGTCTCGAAGTCCTGCAGGATGTTGGTGTCGTCAGGGTCCGCCATGAAAACCGACGATGGCGCGGCGCGGCGCGGCGCCAGCTCCTGCGGGGGCGCGGTTGGCTCCGGGTAGGGCAGCTCGTCCTCGACATCCGCCTCGAACGGCCCGTCCATAAAATCGGCGCGCAGCGCGGCCAGCGGGTCCTGCTCGCCAGGCAGCGGCCGCGCGCTGTCATCGTCGTCATCAGCGAACCCGAACAGATCGTCACCGACGACGAACGGCATCGGGCTGGGCGGGGCCAGCGGCTCTGGGGCGGCTGGTGTGTCCCCGGCGCTGTTTTTGATATTCAGGCCGACAACCCAGTCATCCAGATCAGAGGGCGTTGGCTCCTCGACCTGGTAATGCTGCGTTGGGCTGCTGGTCGGAATGGACATGCCCCAGGCGGCGCTGGTCGGCAGCTCCTCCGGGTCATCAGCGCTGCTTGTGAACGGCCCCGGCGCGGGCGCGGCGGCGGGCGGCTCAGGCGGCCTGATGCCCATCTGCTCCAGCCCACGGCGCGCTTTATCGTTGTACGGGTTGATAGTCAACACATTTTCAAGGCATGTTTGCTGGTCTTCGTCTGTTTCGACCACGCCCGCCAGCCAGAGCCAGGCGGTTTCGTTGTTTTTGTCGATTTCCGTTGCCTTCAGCAGCAGCTTGCGGGCTTCCGCCTGCTTCCCCTCGCGCGCTGCCCTGATACCTTCACGAATCAGTCCTTCCACGCTGCTTGCTGACATGCGGGCACTCCCTCACTGCGGGGCTTTCGGTATTGTGCTGTTCATGACTATAACACGAACTCGGCCTTGCCGCTGACGCCTTCCCCCGCAAACATCGGCATGTGCAGGCCGACCTGCCGGGCGAATCGGATTATAATAAATGATATACCCGATTTATTTCCAGGACCCTGGAGGAAGTATGCCCGCTGTACTGGAAAATGACCGCTTTCGGCTGGAGATTGACGTTGCCGGTTATGAGTTTGATAGCGCGGTAAAAGACGCTCTCGACGCTAACTGGCTGATCTTCCGCGTGACCCTGCAATCCATGCACGGGGCCTGGCGCTGGCAGGTTGAGGACGCGGGCGCGCTCACCTGGGAGCTGGCGGGCTGTGTGGATTGGCTGGAGGCGTTAAGCGCGGGTGACGCGCCCCTGGCTGAATCGTGGCGGTTCAGCGAGCCGGACGTGAGTTTTGAGATTATCCGGGACGAGGATGGCGCGCCGCACGGCCTCACCGTCAACCTGATGGACGAGTTTCAGCCGCCGACCAAGGTGCTGTTCCCGCGCGAAAATAACATCGTCAGCCTGCGCTTTCACACGCCGCCGCAGACGCTGCGGGCGCTCGCGCGCAGCCTGGCGGAGAGCCTGGCGCGTTTTCCCCAGCGCGGCGAGCGTCCGACGGTAAGCGGGCCGGTGGAGCGCTGATAGCTGTTATCGGCGCGGCTGCGCGCGCTGTTCGGACACCCGACAGCCGCAGGGAGTGTGTATGAATTCACAGCAGTTGATTGAACGTTTTACTGCGCTTGTTAACAGCGGCCAGCCCGCCTATGAGCTGCTGCGCGCTGAAGGGCACAGCGGCGACCTGCTGGACGCCCTGCGCGATATGCACGCGGAGGCCAGCCAGCCGACAGTGTTCTACCAGCAGCCGCTGACGAGCCTGGACGCGCGCTTTGAGCAGGTGTACGAGCTGATGCGCCTGACATTCGACTACGCCGCGCTCGAAGACCGGCGCGTTTACCGCCGGGCGTTCCAGGAACAGGCGGCTGAGGATCACTGTGAGATCGCCTGGGGGCGCTTCTTCCGCGTGCTGGGCGCGCACCGCTACACCCCCGCCGGCCAGCTTGAGCGTTTTCACTTTGACCGGCTGAGCGTGACTGAGGGCGTTGTGGGCGTGGTGCAGGGGGGCTGCTTTCCGCTGTCCGCTGCGGATATGCTGGCCGGCCTGGGGTATCTGGCGGTGCGCACGGGTTTTCAGCGCCGCTTCGGCCACGGACAGGCGCTGCTGACGGCCTTCGAGCAGCAGGCGCTGGACTGCGCCAGCCGGCTGGGCCGCCGGCTGCGGTTCATCGTGCTGGAATCGGAGGACTCGGCCAGCTCATACTGGTACAAACGCGGCTACCGCTGGCCTGACGGCAGCCGTTATACCCAGCCTTCGCTCCACCGCGACCCCGCGACTGGCGCGGCGCTGGCGCCGCCGGCGCGCAAACACTTCATGCTGAAATGCCTTGATGATGCTGATGCCGAAGCGCTCGATTATGAGCTGCTGTGCGACAGCCTGCACGCCCTCTATGAGGGCTGGTACGCGCCCGGCAGCGATGTGCCGGCGGCTGCCGCGTGGCGCATCCGCGCTGACGTGTTCGGCGACCTGGCCGCCGACTTTGAGCGGTCGCTGCGGGTTGTGGATGGCCGCGTGGCCTTGCTGCGCCCGCCCGCCGCGGATTGGTAAAGCGATTTTCACGGTTCGCGCTGAATTTGCAGCCCCATAACTCGCGGGGATTTGGTTCCCGCTGCCTTTTACGGCGGCTGGCTGCCGTGGCACGCCGCGTTTCAGCCTGCCGGCGAATTAAAGGGCTTTGTCAGAGCGCGTAGCAGGGTTATAGTTAGGCCGGTTGTATTTCACTGTTGAAATGTTGATGCCATGCCTATCAAATTTCTGTCTATCGTTATGCTCGCCGCGCTGCTGGCTGGCGGCGGAACTGGCCAGCCGGCGGCGGCCGTTTCCCCGCCGGGCCAGACAAGCACGCTGCGGGTGGCAACCAAGGCGCTGCCGCCGTTCGTCATTGTTGATGGCGATCAACTGCAAGGGTTCAGCATTGAGCTGTGGGACCTGATCGCGCAGCGGCTTGGCGTTAATTATGAGTGGCTTGTGTTGTCCACGGTCGGCGAGCTACTGGACGCGGTGCAAACCGGCGACGCGGACGCCGCCATCGCGGGCATTACGATCACCGAGCAGCGCGAGGAAGTGATTGATTTCTCGTTCCCTTACTTTGATTCTGGCTTGCAGATTATGGTTCGGAACGACGGCGCGTCACCGCTTTCAAACGCCCTGCGCGCGATTCTGTCGCCTGAGATGCTGCAATTCCTGGGCGGCTTTATTGTCCTGATCCTGCTGATGGCGCACGGCCTGTGGCTGATCGAGCGGCGGCGGAATCCGCAGTTTCCGCGCGGTTATTTTAAGGGGATCGGGCAAGCGCTGTGGTGGTCAACCATAACGGCTATCGGCTACGACGACACGCCGCCCGCCACTATTTTCGGGCGGCTGCTGGCGGTCGTCTGGATGTTCGTGGCGATCTTCGTGTTTGCTAACCTCACGGCTTCGCTAAGCGCCGCCGCTACAGTGCGCGAGCTGCGCAGCTCGATTCGCACCGTTAACGACCTGCACGGCCAGCGCGTTGTCACGGCGGCTGGCACAACTTCGGCCAATTTTCTGCAAGGCAGCGGCGTTATCTTCTCCACAGTAGAGCGCATTGAGGACGCCTACGACCTTCTGCTCAGCGGCAAGGCGGACGCGGTGGTATACGACGGCCCCGTTATGCAGTTTTATCTTAAGTCAACCGGGAATACCGATCTGGCGCTGGTGCCGGGCGTGTTCGCGATTGAGAAATATGGCATTGCGCTGCCGACCGGCAGCAGTTATCGCGAGCCGATCAACCGCACGCTGCTCAAACTGCAAGAGGACGGCAGCTACCAGGCGCTCTATAACCGCTGGTTCGGCGTCGCCGGCGGGTAGTATGGGCGCTCACCACCAGAGCGCCCATAGCGCTAAGGATTTACAAGGACGCCCTGGCTTTTACCCACAGCATGCGGTGGGCGGAAAGCGTGACCGGGCCTTCGAGGTCGTCTCCGCTGAGCAGATCATGCCCGGCGAAAGGCAGCGAAACCGTCTGCGGCGCGCTGGTCAGGTTGTAGAGCGCCAGGATGCGCTCTGCGCCTGAGCCGCGCAGCAGAGCAAACACCGCCGGGTTGCCCAGGTCCAGCGCTTCCTGGAAGGCGTTGGGATGGAAGGCCGGCTGGCTGGTTCGCTGGCGAATCAGCTCGATGAGCGCACGGTACACCTGGCTGCGGAAGCTTTGCGGATCGTTGAGTTCGGCGTCCAGCGCTGGGTAAGCCAGTTTAGCGCGGTTGATTGTGCGGTTGCGCCCGGTCTCGCGCATCCCTTCGATGTTGTTATGCGATCCCACCAGGCTGTGGATGTAAATAGCGGGCGTCCCGGCGAGGGCCAGCGCAATCCCCTGGGTGATGATAAAGCGCCTGACCTGGGATTCCAGCGGCTCCGCAGGGTCTGTGACGGCGTCAACATAGGCGATGTTCAGCTCATAAGCGCTCTCGCTGCCGTCGGGGTTTGCCCGGTAAGAGACACGCCCCCCGCGGTTGTGGGTCTGATCAACGAGCGCCTGCAGCTCTGCCGGGCTGAGGATCCCCTCCACCGGCCGCACGCCAATTCCATCGTGCGAGGCGGTGAAGTTGAAGAATGTCACGCTGTCTGACGGTGTGCGCAGCGTGTTCACCCATTCGCGCAGGCGGGCTGCGTCGCCAGAGAGCATGGTGTGAAAGAGCAGCGGCGGCAGCGTGAAGTTGTAGACCATCTGCGCTTCGTTGTGGCCGTCGCCCCAGTAAGAGATGTTCTCTTTATGCGGCACGTTGGTTTCGGTGATCAGAATCACCTGCGGCGCGACCGCGTCAAGCACCGCGCGCATTAACTGGATGACCACGTGGGTCTGCCCCAGATGGAGGGAAGACGTGCCCGCCTCTTTCCAAAGGAAGGCGATAGCGTCCAGCCGGATGATAGACGCGCCGTGCGCGATGTAATACAGCAGCACGTCGATCAGGCGCAGCAGGGTGGCTGGGTAGCGCACATCAAAATCAACCTGGTCTTCGCTGAAGGTGGTCCACACGTAGACCATTTCGCCGTCTGACCGCCGGAACGGAGTCAGCAGCGGGCTGGTGCGCGGCCTTGTCACCATGCTCAGGTCGGTGTCGGGCGCTTCGGTGCGAAAGAGGCCAGCATAGTCCGCGTCGCCGGCCAGGAACGCGCGGAACCACGCGCTCTGCACCGACATGTGGTTGAAAACCGCGTCGAACATCAGCGTGAAATCCTCACCGATGGCTTCTACATCCTGCCATGTCCCTAATTCGGGGTTGACCTGATAGAAGTCCTGTACTGAAAACCCATCGTCTGAGGAATAAGGGAAAAACGGCAGGATGTGAATCGTCGGGATAACGCCCTTCAGCCGCGTGCTGGCGAAACGATGCAGCGTTTGCAGGGGCGGTTCCCCCGCCTGGCGCAGCGAGTCGCCATAGGTGATCAGGACCACATCGCGCTCTGAGAACAGGCCATCCTTCTCGATAGGCTGGATGTGCCTGCGCGCCTCCTCTATGCGCCTGACGAGCGCTTCATAGGCCGATGCAGCCTGTTCAACCGGATAAAGACGATCAAGCAGTTCCCGAATCCTGGCCATTTATATGTTTTCCACTGCAAGCATATCCAGAACAACTGTGGCCCAGCTTTGCTGATCTGAGCCGTAGCCTTCCCCGGTAAGCGGGTTGAAATACTCATGGAAGCCGTTGGCCGCAACCAGTTCGCTGTTGCGCTGCGCCAGGTGCGCGGCCTCTACAGTATAACCGTAACGGCGCAGCCCCTGGTAGACCAGCCAGTTCACGCTCGGCCATACATTGCCGCGCCAGTAATGGCCGGGGCCGAAGGCGGGATCATCGCACGGGGTGGTAGGAACCGGGTAGCGCGTCCAGAAGCCAGGCCCGGTGAGCTGTGCCACCAGTTCAGCGGCCTGCGCCGTGTCAACGCAGCCGCCAAACAGCAGAATAAACGGCGCGGCGCTGGGGGTCTTAAGCGGGGTTTCACCCGTTCCGCTGAGATCATACGCGCCTGATGGGGTGATGAGCCTGCTGCTCACCGCAGCCTGGACCTGCTGCGCCTGTTTCTGCCAGCGCGCTCCATCTTCGCCGATCTCATTGGCGATGAGGGCCAGCGCTTCCAGATCGGCCGCGCGGACGGCATTGTACTCCACTGATTCCACACAGTAGAAGCCGGCTTCGGCCAGCGCTGTCGGGTCGCAGTCGTGGGCGATCAGGTCTTTGACCAGGGCGTGGCGCGCCGCTTTCGACTGCTCATCAGTTGGGTGATTCAGTTTCATTGGCTCATCCCAGCGCGGCGAGGCATCCCAGCCGGACTCCCAGGGGTGAATCAGGCACACGAGCTGATCGCCATCAGGGTCGCGGCGGCGGTCGAACCACTCGTGATACGCCGCCAGGGCCGGGTAGAGCGCCTCCAGAAACGCCCGGTCGGCGTCACGCTCGTAGATCAGGCTGGCGGCCACGCCGATCAGCGGCGGTTGGGTGATGATGCTGCTCTGCGGCCGCCCCCACAGCGCTGTGCCGTCGCCCTTCCAATAGAGCATGTGGGGAATCATGCCCACGTCCGGGCCTTCCGTGACCTGCCCGGCGGCCAGGCTGAGCAGTTCGTCTTTCGCCATAGCGGTGTCGAACCAGCGATAGGCGATCGCGTGGAAGCACGAATCCCACAGCCACTGATATTCGTAAATATGCGGGGCGGGGCGCGTGTAGCGATAGCCCCGGCTGGTGATCTGGTTGCCGCGCAGAACGGCTGCGCAGCGGTCCACCCAGGTGTTAAAGTTCATTGTCGAAGGCTCCTAGCAGCAGGCAGGCATAGACGGCGTTCGGCCAGACAAACCAGTGACGCGACACAACTGCGCCCGTCACAGCATCGTATGCTTCAGAGAGCGCGCCATCCCACTGTGCGGCGGCGCGGACGGCGGCGTGAGCTTTGGCGTAGCGCGTGCCATCGCCTGACAACCGTGCGGCGACCATCTCCTGAAGGTCGCCCAGCGCCCAGGGCGCGCGCGTGTGGACAGACCCCAGATGCCCATTATAAAAGCCCGCCTGATTGTCCTCAGAGAAGGCAAAGCGCACGGTCGCCCGCCACAGCGGATCATCAACAGAGCAGAAGCCCCACACCGGCGCGAGCACCAGCGGAAAGTCATTGGCGTCGTGATAGAAGTGGTGGCGGCCAGCGCAGTCAGCGGCGTAAGCCAGTAAAGTCACCCTGCCGGCGCTGCCGCTGTACACTGCCGGGAAATGCCGGTAGATTGCTTCACGGACGCTTTCGGCCTGGACAGCCCAGTCGCCGGGGAAACCTGCCTCGGCCAGCAGGCGCAGCGCATACCACAGCAAAATGTGGCTGGAAAGCGGATAGGGCAGGGCGACCGGGTCGTCGGCGGGGGTTTCGTCGGTGCGGTAGAGCGGCTCTGTGGGGTGGCGATGCTGTGCGAGCGCTTCCATAATGGGCGCGATCTGTCCGCTGAGCCGTTCAAGCAGGCCCCGATCAGCGGTGATGCGCACATACTCGAACAGCTCCACGATCGGGAAAAGCTGCTGGTCAAGCTGAAAGCCGCGATCCTTAATGCGGCCATTCGCCAGATACGAGCGCCCCCATAGGCCGTTGATGCGCTCTGCCGTTTCAAAGATCCACAGCAGATGCGCGCGCACCACAGGCCACAGCGCCGGCTTCCAACTGAGCAGGGCGCGCGCCGCGAAGTAAGAATCGCGATTCCAGGACAGTGGCAGGATCATGTGGTCTGTGAGTATGCAGAGCGCCTCGCCGCTGGTTGGGGCGCAGCACGCAAGCGTATAAGCCAGCCCGCGCCGCAGAAGCGGGTCTTCGGGGGTTTCTGCCCACAGCGCGGCTGGCGTGGCTGGCGCGGCGGAATCGAGGGCGGCGGCTAAGGCCCTTTGCGCCTGCGCCGGGCCGCGCCCGCTTCCGATCACGAGGGTGAACGCACCGTCCGCCGCCGGCCTGCTTCCCTGAAAAAGCGCGCTGCCGCTGTCCCCTGGCGCAGCCGAAACGCAGTTTATGCTGACTGCCCAGGGCAGGGCGGGGTTGTAGAGGGTGACGCTGGCCATGTCCTGCCGGACGATCTGCGCGGCTGGCGCGGGGAAGGGCAGCGGGCCGCCCTCGGTAAGCTGTGTATAGGCGCTGCGCTGAAGCCATGCGCGGCCTGCAAACCTGACCTGTGTCTGCGGGTCGCTGAATTTCCAGCGCTGGATTACAGAGTGCCCCTCGAACGGGTAGGTCAGGCACTCAGCCTGGCGGCCGCTCGCGAATGTCAGCCGCACGCAGGGATAAAGGTCGTCCTGCATCCAGGCATCCCGCGCGACGACAGGTTCCGCAAACGCAAGGCCAAAGCCTTCCTGATCCACAAGCGACCGGCGATAAGCGCGCACGGCCTGCGGGTTATAGCGCTCTGACTCCGGAAACGGCGGCGCGCTTGTCAGCGTGACATAGCCCTGTTCCGGGTGGTAGGCGTTCAGGGCGACGATCCGGCCATCCTGGTTAACGCTGCCGCTCAGCCCGGCAGCGCCGAAGTCCAGCGGTTTGCGGCCTGTCTGTGGGTCAAGGGTCATGACGCCGCCTGCTGTAAGGTGGGCATGATCGTGGTTTCGTTGTGTTTGTCGATCCAGCGGATTTTACTCGCCGGGAAACGCAGCCAGATGTGTTCTTCCGGCCGCGCGGCAAAGTCAGGGTGTGTCGAAACTTTGAGTTTCTCGTTGTTTACGACAATGGTCAGCAGGTTTTGCGAGCCGAGCGGCTCGACGACATCAACTTTGACCTGCAGCGCGTCAGCGGCGGGCTGCAGCAGCGCTTCCATGTTCTCTGCGCGGATGCCCAGCCAGATCGCTTTGCCATCGTAGGCGCGCAGGGCGTCCATCATCGCGGGTTCAGGCCGGATGCTGAAGTCGCCCACGCGCGCGACCATGTCGCCATTCTGGCGCTGCATCTGCGCGGAAATGAAGTTCATCGGCGGGTTGCCAATGAAGCCGCCCACAAAGCGATGCGTCGGCATGTCATAGACGCGGTTGGGGTGGTCGAACTGTAAAATATGCCCGTTGCGCATCACCGCGATGCGATCACCCATGCTTAGCGCCTCGATCTGATCGTGGGTTACGTAAACGGTCGTCGCGCCCACCCGTTTCAGAAGAGTCTTGAGTTCGGCGCGCATTTCCAGGCGCAGGAGCGCGTCCAGGTTGCTCAGCGGCTCGTCCATCAGCAGCACTTTGGACTCCACCGCCAGGGCGCGGGCCACCGCGACGCGCTGCCGCTGGCCGCCGCTCATCTGCGAGGGGTAGCGTTTAAGCATCGCTTCGATATGCAGCAGCTCAGCGGTGCGCTGTATACGTTCCTCAATGAGGCGTTTGTCGGCCTTGCGCATCTTCAGGCCGAAGGCGATGTTGTCGGCCACGGTCATGTGCGGGAAAATCGCGTAGCTTTGAAAGACCATCGAGATATTGCGATCGCGCGGCGGCAGATAGGTCACATCCGTGTCATCAACGGTGATGCGGCCAGAATCGACCATGCCCAGCCCGGCCACCGCGCGCAGCAGCGTGGTCTTTCCACAGCCGCTTGGCCCTAACAGGACCACAAATTCCTGATCTTCAATTGTCAGGCTGACGTTATCAACGGCGACAAAATCGCCAAATTTCTTAACCGCATTCTCAATAACGATTCTCGCCATAAGTCTCTGCCTTATTTGGTGATCTGTCCCCACATGTTGAACAGATAGCGCCGGACGAAGAACATAAAGATCAAAGAGGGAACCAGCATGAAAAAGCCGCCCGCGAACTTGAAAGGGTCGCTGGCTTTATCCAGGGAGAACAAAATCTGCGCCGGCAGGGTGCGGTTGTTCAGGGTGAGCAGCACGGCGGCGAAAACCTCGTTCCAGGATGTCATGAAGGCGAAGATTCCTGCCGCGACAATGCCCGGCAGAGTCAGCGGCATGACCACGCGCAGAAACGCCTGCACGGGTGTGCAGCCAAAGACCTGGGCGGCTTCCTCAAATTCATAGGGCACGCTGCTGAACACGCTGGCGATCACCAGCACTGAAGTCGGCAGGACGAGGGCGGTGTGCAAGAGCGCCAGGCTGAACACGCTGTCATAGATTCCCAGGTTGAGAAAGGTCACTGCCAGCGGCACAGCCAGGATGACAATCGGAAAGGCGCGCACCGACAGTATCCCCAGGCGAATCGCGTCGCGGCCGCGAAAGAGAAAGCGCGAGATGGCATAGCCCGCTGGGGCCGCGACGATGGTTGAGATTCCAAAGGTCAGAAAGGCGGCGATCAGGCTGTTCACTGTCGAGCTGAGAATATTCTCAGCAGAGAGGAAAAATTCGAGCGTGCTTATTGAGATCGGGTTGGGAAAGAAGGGTTTCGGATAGGCGCGCACGGCGGCTGGCGTGCTGAAGGCCATCGTCGCAATAAGCCAGATAGGGATCAGGATCCACAGCGCAAGCACCCCGGCCAGCAGGTACAGCCCTGCCCGCCGGATGCGCTGTTGGCGCAAAGCGCGGCGCTGGCTCTCGTTCTGCACACTGGAAATAGACAGCGTATCATGACCGGTCACAGTTCGACTGCCTCCTCTTGCGTGCGCACCGCCCGCAGATAGAAGAACGAGAAGCCCAGTGAAATCAGCATGATCAGGCCGGAATAGGCTGCCGCGACGTTAGGGTTGTTAAAGCCGGTGTCGCCCCGGTTATACCAGCGGTAAGTTTCATTGGCGAGCACGGTGAAGGTGTCCCGGCCTGAGATAGCGATAACCACCGCGAAAACCTGAAAGGCGAGAATTGTGCGCAGGATCAGGGCAACCTGCAAACTGGGTTTGAGCAGCGGCAGGATAATGTGCCAGAGGCGCTGCCAGAGGTTCGCGCCGAAAACCTGCCCGGCCTCAAGGTAATCGCGCGGGATAGCCTGCAGCCCGGAGACAACGATTACCATCACGATTGACGTTGCGCGCCAGACCTCAGCCAGCACAATAGCGGTGATGATCCAGCCCTGGGTGCTGGTCGAGATGTAGATCTGCGGCCCGCTGATAAGGCCGATCTGCTGCAGGAAAGAGTTGAGAAAACCGCGCTGCGTGAAGATCGAATACCAGATCAGCCCGGCAGCGAGATCAGAGATGCCCAATGGAATAGCGAACACATAAAGAAAGAGACTGGTCCAGCGCGGCTGTGCCTGCAGGACCAGCGCCATGATAATCGCCAGCACGAACTGAATAGGCAGGATGATGATAATCAGCAGGAAGGTGTTGCGGATTGCATCACGAAAGCGGAAGTCGTTAAGCATCATGTTGATATATTGCAGCGTCCACTGATTTTCCGACTTGCCGCTGATGACGCGCGCCTCAGTTGATTCGCTCCGCGATTCGACGAACAGGTTTGTCTGGCTGGCCCACCCGCTGACTTCATTGCCGTTTGCGTCTGTGCCGGTGATATAGAACCAATAGAGCGGGCGGGTGCGCCCGTTGGGCAGCGTTTCTTCGCCGCGCAGCCGGTCGGTGATAGCGACGACGGTCTGCATCGGCAGGACGCCGACGGTTTCCGCGGCGCTATCTGGCTCGGCAGCCAGGTGCAGGAAGCTGACTTCACCGCGCACGGCGAGCTGCAGCGCGCTGACCATTGGATAGGCGAAGAAGATGGCGAGATACAGAATGGTCGGCAGCGCCAATAGATAGGGAAGCTTGTTGTTAGCCCTCATAAAGATCGCTCTTTCAACAAACTAAAACACTATTCAGGGCAGCGGCTTGCGATTTTTGCCCTCCGCTGGCCGCGTGTTAACCTGTAAGCAAGCAGGAGGCCGTGCGGCCCCCTGCTGCTTGCTATCACACGTCTTACTTCACCACGCAGGCGCCTTCGCTTGGCGGGTCGGGCGCCCAGCAGGGCGCGCCGGTCTCGCTCAGCAGCGTATTGAGGCGTTCGCCTTCGCTCTCAAGCACTTCGGCGATGTCCTCACCGTTGACCACGATGCGGTTGAAAGCGGCCTTGAAGATTTCGTTGATCTCGCCGCCGCGATCACCCAGGCCGACCGGCAGCAGCGCCGGCATAGCGTCGGCGCTGTTCGCCTGCGCATTGACCGCGCCCGCCAGAATGGCAACGTGACCGGGCAGGTCGTCCATGTCAACGCCGCCGACTACCGGGAAGAAGCCCAGATCGCGCAGGACCGCGCCCTGCGTCTCTGGCGTGAGCATGAACTCGATCAGCGATTCCGCGCCGTCAGGGTTGGGCGCGCTGAAGGGGATACCCAGGCCAACCACTACCGGCATAAAGCCGCGACCAGCGGGGCCGGCCGGGGCCGGGAACGCGACAAAGGTCTTGTCTGTGTCGCCATTGACCATCGCTTCGAAGGCCGGGGCGAGACGGGCAGTGTGATCGAAAGCAACCCAGACCTCACCGGAGAGCAGCGGCTCGTTCATGAAATCGTAGGTGATTGATTCGGCGTTGACATAGGGCCACAGTTGATCACGCACGAACGTAAACATATCGGCGGCGGCTTCGCTGCGGAACTCTGTTACCATGCCGCCCGTGAAGGATGGGTAAATGTAGCCCTGCAGGAAGCGATGGAACAGACCATTGACCGGGAAGCCGAGCTTGTTCTCGCCGGTGGCCTCGCTGAGATTTTTGCCCCACGCGGCGAGCTGTTCCCAGGTCAGCGCGTTGAGGTCAACGCCTTCCGGCAGATAGGGCAGCGCTTCTTCGTTAGCCGCCATCACATAGGTGGCCTGCATCCAGGGAACATAGTACTGGTAGTCGGCGGTCCCCATCTTGCCCAGGGTGATGAAGGCGTCGGCGATGTCATATTCTTCGTCGAGGCGCGCCGTCAGGTCGGTGAGATCAAACAGCAGATCGCGGCGCACCAGTGACGGAAACGTGCCGTGCAGCGCGCCAACGACATCGGTGCTGCCCGCGCCGGCCTCGCCTTCCGCGATCAACAGGTCAATGAGCGGGCCTTCCTCGGTCGTCACGAAGTTGGCTTCACCGTCATAGTTCGCCAGGATGGCGCGCGCCTTCTCGCTTTCTTCGACAATGTTGAACTGTGTGGATTGGAAGGTGACAACTTCCTGGGCGCTTACCAGGGTGAAAACGCCGAGCGACGCAGCGAACATCACCAGCGCTAAACGAAATTTGTTCTTGAACATGATGTTTGTCCCTTCGGTATGCATTATTACACAACTGCGGTTAGACCTTTTCGCGCGTTCACCTGGCAGGCATCACCTCCTTGCTTTCCTGAAATCTCCTTTAGCGCCGCATGAGCCGCGGATCACCAGCTCAGGGGTGAGCAGGATCTGCGGTTCATCGAGAGGTTCGTTGTGGATGATTTTGATCAGCATCTCAGTGAGCCGCTGCCCGATCGTGTGGATGGGCTGGCGGACCGTGCTCAGCGGCGGGTTGGCGTATTCCGCGGCGGGGATATCATCGAAGCCCGTGACGGCGATATCCCTGCCGACCTGAAGCCCGCGTTCATGGACAGCGAGCATCGCGCCCAGCGCCATTGGGTCGTTGCTCGCGACGATCGCCGTCACGTCGGGGTGGCGGTCCAGCAGGTGCTGAGCTGCCGCATACCCCCCTTCACGGCGCAGGTTGCTGTAGATGATGTACTCGTCGCGATAGGGCAGGCTGGCTTCGGCCAGGCCCTCTTTGTAGCCATTCAGCCGGTACGGCGTATAGGCGATGTTCTCTGGCGGCAGCAGCAGGGCGAGGCGCTGATGGCCTAATGCGGTCAGGTGGTTGACCATCATTCGGATGCCAAGCTGGCTGTCTGCATCAATATAGGGGAAATCGGAGGCCTCATCGGGCGAGCTGCGCCCCGAAACGACAAAGGGGTGGTTCAGCGACTTCAGGTAAGCGATGCGCGGGTCATTGCGACAGGTGCGGGCCACCAGGACGCCATCAACGCGATTGCCGCCCACGATGCACCGGTAAGCATCCATCTGGTCGCCTGACGACCGCGCGCTGATCAGCAGATCATAGCCGAACTGCGCAGCGGCGTAACCCACGCCGATCAGCAGCTCGCTGAAGAAATCCTCAGATAGCTGGTGATCATAAGCGGGGATAATCATCCCGATGGTGTCAGTTTTCTGGGCGCGCAGTTGGCGGGCGACCATGTTAGGCTGGTAGCCGAGGCTGTAGGCGATCTCGACGATCTGCTGGCGCGTCTTGTTGTTTACGTCGCTGTAACCGGCCAGCGCCCGCGAGACCGTGGTGATGGAAAAGCCCGATTTTTCCGCAACATCTTTTAACTTAACCATCTAATTACGCTATCCGAAACGTTTTGGATTTAATGTCACTATACCAGAATAATTCCTTTTTCTGCAAACCAATCTGGAAAACCGGGGACGATTCGGATATTTTCCACAAACGCGCTTTGTCTGGCCGCTGGCGGGCCTGTAACCCTGTCTTGCGCAGCCTGTCCGTTGGAGCTTTGGGGGCGGGCGGTCAGGCCGAGCGCCTTACGGCGCGTGGGCGCGGCGAAACAGGCGGCGGCTGGGGGCGCTGGTCTATGCCCAACAACGTCAGGCCGGTGGCAGCACCGGCCCAACCACAAGGCTCACCACTGACCCCCCGCCATCGCGGCCAGTATCCACTCCAGCACAGCTTCGATCACATCGCGGTTGAGCTGGTCGGGTTCTTCGTACAGATTTTCCAGGGCTTCAATCAGGGACAGCGGGGCCGCGCCGTCCGCCCGCAGGGCGACAACGCGCGAGATCAGGGCTTCGGTCAGCGTGGGCTTGCAGGCTTCCTGGTCCAGCGCCGCCGACAGATAGGCTTCCCGCTGTTCAGGGGTCATCCGCCGTTTCTCCTAAGCATGTGCTGACATTGTGGCAGCAGAAGCGCCGCTTAACCAGCGGCAAACAACCCTGATGCCGTGTGAACTGCCCGCCAGGCCAGAGCGTAAGCGCTAAAGATAGCTCAGAATGCTGTATTTCTGGCGCAGTTTGCGGTACACGGCGCAGATTGGGACCAGGACAACCAGGGTCAGGGCACATTCGATCAGCAGGCGCAGAATCTCGCTGTTGCCAACCAGGGCCGGCGGGATGATTGGCTCGCCCTGGAAGATTCGCCACAGCAACCTGTAGAACAGCATATGAGCGACGAAGAAGAACAGCGAAGTCTGGCCGAGCACCTTCAGCACCCAGACAATGGGGGTGTCAATAAAGCGCTTGGGCAGCATGTGCAAGCTCACAAGCATGACGATCGCCACTGACATGTTAAAAATGAGGAAGGTGAAGCTGGGTGGCTGTTTGCTGTCAATAAACAGATCGACGAATGGCGCGCCCGGCTGGTAGGGCAGGAAATCACCGTAGCCCTGAAGCAGCCCCATGCGCAGCAAAAACCAGGCGACAAACCCGCCGAGCGCCACCCACAGCCACGATGGAGAAATTTTGAGCCGGTCTTCGACCAGCAGGCGGCCCACCACGTAGCCGAACAGCACAACGCTGAGGCGCGCCAGCAGGGGGTTGGCAACCATTGGGAAGCTGTCCCGGTTGTTCTGCAGCAGGATGGTGGTCACGGTTGAGAGCGGGCGCGCCGGGTCGTGCGGGAACAGCGTGACCAGCAGGGGGTAAATCAGAAAGAGCACGGCCGCTAAAACAGCGATGATCCGTAAGGGCAGCCGCCGGCAAACGGACAGCACCGCCAGCGTAAAGGCCAGCGCCGAGAGGACCTCAAATAACGGCAGCTCCGTCACCGCCCAGCCGATCCGATTAACCACCTGGTCAAGCACCAGCAGAATCAGCGCGCGGATGAGCAGGAAACGGGTGATTTCCCACTCGGTCCAGCCGCGCTTCCGCCGGCTGCGCTCGAAAAATGCGACGCTGGTCCCGGTAAGGGTGAAGAAGATGCCTGACGACAGGTTGGTGATAAGGCCGGTGACGATCTGCCCCCAGGTCCCTAATTCAGGCCGTATGCCGTTATAGCCCTCGACGGTCAGATCAACGCGCGTGAACGGCGCCCAATGGTCCAGCGCCATCAGCAGCATGGCGACGCCGCGCAGCAGGTCAATCGCGACCAGCCGCTTGGTGACCGCGGCTTCGGTTGGCTGTGCTGCCGCGCTAAGTTGAACTGCGGGATGAACAAGCGCCTGAGTTTCCTGGGACATAATGTGCCGCTGCCCTCTCATCTGGATTGCGAGACGACGCTAAGCGCCAGACAACGAAGCCGGCGATCTGGTTCGGCAGAAAAAATAGCAGGGTGTCTCACCGGCTATTGACCTGTGTCCTAAAGCGCGAACCGGATAATGTACGACGGCACACCACCGAAAACGCAGGGGGTGAGTTCGGCGCCGAGCGATTGGTAAAAGAACAGCACCTTCGAGTTATCGGCGTCAGCGATCATGACTGTTTCAGCGCAGCCGTTTTGCCGCAGATCAGCGAACGCATAATCAAGCAATTGCAGGCCCACGCGCAGGCTGGTTTTGCGGACGAAATCCGGCGTCAGATACGCGGGCCGGACGCCGAAACACACCACCTCGGACTTAATTTCTGCGAGAGCCTCCGGCACCTCGCTGCGCGAGAAAACCACTTTGAACGCACGCGGAATGTGCCGCAGGCGGCGCGGCTGCTCCAGCAGCGCAAGCAGCATGACCCAGGCCACGCGCAGCGGATTCTTGCGGAGCAGTTCGCTGTGGAAAACCTGCCTTTTCGTCGTGTAGGCGATGAACCCTGCGGGCTGGCCGTCCACCTCAGCGATGACCACTTTCAGCACGTCGTGCTTTAAGGCGATCGCGTAGATTGTTTCCCGGATAACGCGGCCGCCAAACTGCGCCATAGGGCCGAAATCGAGCAGTTCCATGTGCAGTTCAGTGACGCAGTCTAAACCCTCCGCGTCGCTGGCGGTGATTTCACGGAGGCGAAAATCGACCATCCCCGGCTGCTGCATAGCGGGCTTCTCAGTTTGGGCTATCATTAACGCGCATCTTCTTGAAGCGCTCACTGTGCAGCGCGTTTTCAACCAGAACGACCTTCTGCGGAATCTTGAAGGGGGCCAGCCGCCCCTGGCAGAACGCCAGCATGCGCCGCCGGAAGGCCATCCGGTCTTCGTCGGTTGACAGCCTCACCCGCACCTCGACCATCTGGCCGGTGATAGGGTTAGGCGCGCCGGTGATGGTGGCGTCTTCGACGCCGTCCATCTGCAGGATAACGCTCTCCACCTCCGCGGGATACACTTTTTCACCGCCGACGTTGATCAGCTCTGATTTGCGGCCGAGGATGCGAATGTACTCGCCGTCAACCTCAACCGCGTCACCGGTGCGGAACCAGCCGTCTTCGGTGAAGGGGCTGTCATAGTTCAGATAGCCCAGCATGGCTGACTCGGCCTTGATTTCGAGCATGCCATCAACAATGCGGGTTTCAAAACCTTCGCCACCCACTTTCATCCACAGTGAGTCCGAGGACTTTGACTTTGACCGCAGGATGCCCACTTCAGAAAGCCCATAAGTTTGCAGCAGGTTGACAGCGGGCAGGATGGCGTGGATGCGCTGCAAGGTGCTTTCCGGCATCACCTCGGTTCCATACGTCACCATCCGCAGCGAAGAAAGATCGTACCGCTCATAAGAGCGGCCCAACAGCAGCAGGTTGAGGAATGTCGGCGAGGTCGGCAGAAGCTCGACCTGGAACTGTTCGATAACGGAACAGACAGCGTCAGGCGACCGATCTGTAACGGTGATCGCACAGCCCGTGTTCGATAAGGTGTAGAGCAGGGTGTTCACGCCGCCAATGTGGTCGAAAAGCAGGAAGGTCAGCGTGCGCAGCGAGTGCCGCGGCGTTTTGAACTTATTCAGCAGCGGCACGAAATCGTGCAGCGCCGCCTTGTTCTTGCCCGTTGACCCCGACGAGAACAGCACCAGGCCGGGGTGGCCGGCGTTCTTGAGCTGCCTGATCAGCGGGTGGCTCGCTGTTCTGCCAGTTGGCTCGTGGGTTACCGTGTCGTCCGCCGTGATCGTCAGAATCGACTCGACTTCGGCGACTTCCCGAAATTCAGGGGTTTTCGCGCCGATTGATTTGGTGATCGGGACGATGATGCAGTTGTGTTCAACGAGCGCCAGCAGCAGCGCGACCGCGTTCGGCGAGAAATCCGCCTCCAGGCTCACAACGGCCCCCTGGGGCACGGCCATATCGTCCAGGGTTTTCAACCACTGGCGGATCGTGTCCGCAAGCCAGCCATAGCTGAAAGCCCGCCGCGACCAGACAAGCGCGTCCTGATCGCGGCAGCTCTCGAAGCGCTCAAGCAGGAACGCTATATGTGAAGCGCTCAACTCACACCTCCCAAGTAGATGACCTGGCCGGTCACAAAGCTGCTGGCGGAATCCAGGAAGAAATCAACGACATGCGCGACATCTTCGGGCGTGCCTAAACGCTGAATGGGCTGCCGGGCGATCAGGCGGTCGAGCTTGTCCTGCGGCACGCCGCGAATAAGCTCTGTCGCGATCGGCACCGGCCCTACCGCGTTCACCGTGATGCCGAGCGCGGCCAGTTCGCGCGCCATTACGCGGGTGAGCGACTCTACCGCCGCTTTGGAAGCCACATAAGCGGATTCGCCCTCAAGGTCGAGCGGCACGGCGATAGTCGAGAAATTGACGATGCGGCCGGTGCGGCGCGCCTGCATCAGCTTCGCGCCTTCGCGGCAGAACAGAAAAGTGCCGATCACGTTCGTGTCCAGGACGCTTTTCAAGGTGGCAGCCGGGGTCAGCAGCGAGTGATTCATGGCTGCGATCCCGGCGTTATTAACGAGATGGTCGAGGTGGCCAAACCGCTTTCGGATGTCGGCAAACATCTGGATGACCTGTTTTTCCTGGGCGACATCCAGGCAGTAGTGCGCGTAACCGTCTCGCTGCCAGTCAGGGTCGGTCCGGCTGCACCCGATGACCTGGTGTCCCAGCTCAAGGTAGTGCTCGGCCAGGGCGCGCCCAATACCTTTGCGCGTTCCGGTGATAAGCGTGATCGGTTGGCTCATTGCGCCTCAACGCCGATAAGCTCAGCGGTATAGGCCGCGAGCGCGGCTATGGTGCGGAAGGGGCTGTGCTTCTGCGAGAAGGCTTTTTCATCCGTCAGCGCCACGGTTGCGCCGAGGCGTTCCTCAATTTCCTGCTCAACGGCGATGACGAATGTCACCAACCCAATGGAGTCCAGGATGCCGTTTCGGCCAAACAGCAGCGTGTCGGGGGTCAGGCCGCCGTCGGGAAGCTGTAGATTCTCCGACACGCTTAACAGCGTTTCCATCATGAGCTGCGTCAATGTTTCTTTCACTGCTGCCTCCTTCGGCAGGGCACGCTTCTGGTAGACCGGCCCGGAAAATAATCACGCAGAATCAGGAATGTCAGCACAGGAAAGGGAGCCAGTTACGCTTTCATTGCCCAACATCGTTACACATCAGCGCTTATTTTAATTATCGCTAATCAGAGTTGTTTCGAGGTGGCGTCGCGCGCCTGACTGTCTGCCCGCTGTTCAAGACATCGATCAACTTATGACACGATCCTAACATTGACCTAAACAGAACCGGACCAGTTCCGCCAGAATAAAGTGATCTGTCCTCCAATGATTAGACTGCTGCGAGTGAGAGTCGGGCTTGTTTCGCAAAGGCATTGGTGTCAGGCAGCCCAGGCTGCTGCGGTAGTATGGACTTGGCCCGATTTGGTGGAATGAAGGAAGTGAGAGACTTCAAGATGTGTGAGCAGCCTCAAAGTCGGCTGGACTGCGATAGCCCAGCACGGAATGACCTTACCCCGGTTTAGCGGACGGAGAAAATGTCCGATAGACTGAGTGTAAGGAGTGAGACGATGGGACGCTACAAGAAGCACACAGACGAGTTCAAGCGGGACGTCTTAGCGATGGTCGCGGAAGGGACGCGGTCGGTAGCACAGATCGAACGCGACCTCGATTTGACGCCCGGACTGGTCTACAAGTGGCAGCAGCGCTACCGGGTGCAGGAAGAACGGCTGGAACCAAGCGAAGCGCGAGCGGAGCAAGCGGAACTGCGGCGGTTGAAGCGCGAGCTGGAGATCGTCAAGCAGGAGCGGGATATCTTAAAAAAAGCCATCCGAGTGTTCTCGCGGGGGGAGTCGTGAGCCGCTACCAGTTCATCGCGGGCGAATAAATATATCCCCTACGTCGGCTGTGTGCACGGTGCTCAAAGTGTCAGTGAGCGGGTTCTAGACTGGCTGAAGCGGAAACCAAGTCCCGTGCACAAGCCAACCGAGGAGCTGAGCGTGCGGATCCGAGCCATCCATGCGGCAAGCCGCCAGACCTATGGGATGCTGCGCGTTCAGGCCGAGCTGCGCGCACAAGGCCAACGCGTGGGCAAACACCGGATTGCGCGGCTGATGCGTCAGATGGGCTTACAGGCCAAAGGACGGCGACGTTTCAAGACAACCACTCGGCGCGCTGAGACCCATCGCCGCGTTGCGAACCGGCTGGCAGGGGATTTCACGGCCACGCAGCCGAACGAAAAGTGGCTGTCGGATATCACCTACATCGCGACCCACGAAGGATGGCTGTATCTGGCCGGTATTCAAGACGTGTTTTCGCGGCGGATTGTCGGCTGGGCGATGAGCGACCGCCCGACCAAAACCCTCGTCTGTGACGCGTGGAAACTGGCGGTAGGACGGTATGGCGCACCACGCCTGCATCATTCCGACCAAGGCAGCCAATACACCAGCGACGACTACCTGCGCCTGCTGGAGAATGACCACGTGACCCTCAGTATGAGTGATGTCGGGCGCTGCTATGACAACGCCATGCAGGAGAGTTTCTGGGGAACGCTCAAGACCGAGTGCGCTGACCGCCCATTCCCGACCCGTGCGGCAGCACGCAAGGCGATCTTTGAGTACATCGAGGTGTGGTACAACCGTCAGCGGCGGCATTCTGCCTTGGGTTATCTCAGCCCTGCCGAATTCGAGCAGCTCGCTTGCCCCTGACATTCTTGCCGTCCGTTGAATCGGGGTTAGGTCAGAATGCATGTACACTTAACCTTCTAAGAAGACAATTGGCTGCGTTGCATGACGGTTTCAATCGGGGGTATGGCGATGCTCAACAGGCGGTTCACAGCCAGCTTGCGTTCACTCTGTAGTGTCGTTGCTTCTCTCCTTGCGACTGAGATTATCTCACTTCATCCCGTCTGCAAAGAAGGTTTAGTGTACATCATTTGTAGTGCGGGGGAAATTCTGGAACACCCAATAGTGGAGTATCATCACGACAGGGAGACCAGAAATCATGAGCAAGAAACGACGGAATTTCACGGCCCAGTTCAAGTTAGAAACGGTGCTGGATGGGCTGCGGGGCGAGAAGACGGTGGCCCAGATTTGCCGCGAACGCGACATCACCGAATCGCTGTACTACAAGTGGCGCGACGTCTTTATGGAGCGGGCAGCGGACATTTTCGCGGACCGGCGCGGGCCACAGCGCGATGAGCAAGCTGAACGGATCGCCGAGTTGGAGCGGCTGGCAGGCAAGCAGGCGTTGGAGCTTGCGATTCTAAAAAAGGCTGGCAGCTTGCTGGGGTCGATGCGGGAGCGAAACGGCAGATGATCCAGCAGCTGAAGACCGACTACCCGCTGCGGCAGTTGTGTGCGACGCTGGAGTGCCCGACCAGCACAGCTTATTATGTCGCCCGCAGCAAGGATGAAAACGATCTGGTGGGAGCCATTGAGCAGGTGCTTTTGTGCTTTCCGTTCTATGGCTATCGCAAAGTCCACAAGGAATTGCTCCGATGTGGTGTTTCAGCAGGAGAGCACAAGGTGCGGCGTTTGCTGCACGCAATGGGCGCGACCCGCTCGGTGGGCAAGGTGCGGGTGCAAACCACCGACAGCAACCATCCCCACCCACGCTATCCCAACCGCATCAAGGGGCTGAAGTTGAAGCAGCCCAATCAGGTGTGGGTCGCCGACATCACCTATATCCGTCTGGGGCGGCGTTTTATCTATCTGGCGGTCATCCTGGATGCCTACACCCGTGCGGTGCGCGGCTGGGCACTCAGCCGCACCATCGACCAGCAGCTCACTCTCGCTGCGCTGGACATGGCGCTGGCGCATGGCAGACCCTCGATTTTCCATTCCGATCAGGGGTCGCAGTATGCGGCCTGGCTGCACACGGATCGCCTGTTAGAACATCGCATCATCAGCAGCATGTCCGACAAAGCCAGCCCATCCCAGAATGGTCTGATCGAACGCTTTATGCGGACTGTTAAGGAGGAACACGTCGATTACAGCGAGTACAATAACTTTGAGGATGCATTCGGCCAGATCAAGCACTGGCTGGAAGTGGTTTACATGCGCGAGCGCATTCATCAGGCGCTCGATTATCTCACACCGGTGGAATTTGAGTTGGCAGCGCGCGCCAATGCTCGCTATCCTCTCTTATCTCCAGCCTGATTCGTTCCAGAAAAATCACCGCAGTACACATTTGCTGCAGCGTTGTTGACAATACATACGGGTTAAGACAGGGTAAAAGTGCTAAAATATCGGGCATGGGCTTTTCGGCAATGGCAGCATTTCGTTCGAAAAAACTCAACTCTACCTGACTTTAAAGCCCGTTCGACCTCCTATTTTTTGGCGCAGGTATTGATTATATGAAGGCTAATAGTTTCCTTGCTTACTCCTCACGACCTATACACAGCCAGCCATTCTTGATTATGACGAATAAAATGTGCACTTTCCTCTTAATCACGATCATTGTACTGGCGGCCTTCATAGAGCCAGCAGTGTCGCTGAGCGGAACACCGGAACCAATTGACGTTCCAACAGCGATAACAGCGGTTTTCACTACTATGCCGCCAACTGCAACACCAGAGCAAAGGATAAGTGAATTACCCGGTGGTGGATTCACCTATATTTTGCCCAATGGCTATTTACTCAATCCATCCGTTGGTCCAGAGGGAGTAGATGCGGGTGACGAGCGCTCGATTTTGTTGGGTAAGGAAGGTGTAACCGACTTGGGTCCGTTGGTGCGAGTTGGGGGTGGGGTGTACCAAGAGCCGTTTTCGGCTGAAGCCCTGCTCAACACCTATCGCGACTACTACGGCAACCAGTACGGTCTCAATCTCAGCGAAACCGAATCACTGCTCACAGCCAATGACTTGAGCGGCACACAGTTCACCTTTGATATAACACTTGGTGTTGAAGGGGATGGTTTGGGCCAGGTGACGATTTTATCTAGCGACGATCAATTTGTGACACTGGTGGCGATTGCCAATAATGAGGCGTGGGCAGGAGAGTTTTCGACCGAAGTCGCCGCGCTGATCGACTCCATTGCATTGATCGAAGTTCAGCCCATCCTTCCCGATGTAGCCGCTACTGCGTTGGTGAGCGAAACTTCCATCATCCCACAGGCTTACTCGCTGGGCTGGACGACCTTGACCCTGCCTGATGAGGTCGCGGCTGTGGTCAGCGACACGCTGTGGAGTCGTCCTGCAAAAGTGGAGGGCATCATCGCCGTACCAGAGGGTGACGGCTCACATCCTGTTGCGCTGGTGCTACACGGGCGGTTCGGACAGGAAATTTGTCGCCCGATGTCGGGTTCCATTAGTTCACCTGCCCAAGCCGTTGTAACTTTTTGTCTACCGGGTGGGGCAGAGTCACGCTTTGATGTCGGTCATGCCAATCTCGTCGGCGCGTTGGCTGAGGAAGGCTATATCGCCCTCGCCATCAACCTCAATGATAGTTACGATATTTTCAGTGTTGAAGGTACTGTTAGTGGGATCGATCTCAATAACATTGGCGACTACTTTATTCCACAACTTGTTCAAATGCACATTGATGCATTGGCAAACAACGCACTACCCATTGATTTGGCGGGGCGCGTTGATCTGAGTCAGCCGCCGTTACTGCTCGGTCATTCACGCGGCGGCGAACTGATCCTCGATCTCGCGCAGACGATACCCGTCTCTGGATTGGTGTTGTTTGGCGCCCCTGGAGATGGCGGCTTGTCTGCGCCATCCGAGGTGCCGCTGGGCATTGTGTATGGGGAGTGTGATGGCGATGTCTACTATTGGGACAGCCAACGATACTTTGAAGAGGCAGAAAACGATCCCAATCGCACGGCATTCGCGTCGGCAATCATGCTGGACAAAGCAAATCACAACTTCTTCAATGGACTGCTCGGCATGAATGATGATGGCGGCAACAAGATTGGCAACCCCGACTGTTTCGCGGAAGATGGTGGGTTGTCGCAAGGAGAGCAACAGGCATTTATGGTCTCCTACGTGCGCGACTTTGTGGCGATGCTGCACGGCTCTCGCCCATTTTCAGTTGAGCAACCTGTCCCTACGCAGTTATACGGCATGCCTATTGTTGCCAATTTGACGACAGCCGATAAACAGATTTTGCTAAACAATAAAGAGATAAGAGAGGATGCGAGCGAGGGGCTATCTGTCACCTCGTGTGAAGCGGAAGAGATTTGCCATCCAACCTTTGTTAACCTTGACGAATTTGGGGTGCCCGGTGAGCCAATCATGCAGCGGCTGACCTGGGAGCAGCCTGGGGTAAGCTACACGCTGACCTTTTCGCCAATTGACGCGACTGTGTACGACGCGCTCAATATCCGCACCGTTCTTGATCCAACTAGCGCCCTGAACAGCGGTTCAGCAACCATTAGCTACACGGTTCGCCTTGTAGATGCAATGGGCAACAGTGGAACGTTTACTGCCAGCACCACACCCTTGCTTTACACTGAACCAGATGAGCAGTATGGGTTTAGCGGTATGCCGATTTTGGCGGGCGCAAACCGCTTTCAGCTCGGGGATTTGGATGGTATCGATCTGACACAATTGACGACGGTGACTCTACAGTTCCCGCAGGAAAGGGGTGATTTGTTAGTGCTCGATGTGTCGTTATTGAGCGATCCACACTCATAGTTGTTGACAGAGGAGAACTATAGCGGGAAATAGGCTGATTAAACGCCTCCAGCACCTGCACTGCCTTCTTCATTGTCACCAGCGCCGCCGAATCCGCTCCTGCCTATGTGGGCAGCGAGGCAGCATGTCGTCGTTTCGTCGAAGCTATGAGATGGATCCGCCGCAGCGGAGCGCAATGGCGTTTGCTGCCTGCCGCGTATGGCAACTGGATGTACACTAAACCTCCTTTGCAGACGGGGTGAAGTGAGACAATCTCAGTCGCAAGGAGAGAAGCAATGACACTACAGAGTGAACGCAAGCTTGCTGTGAACCGCCTGAAGTGAGCTTGAGCGCGGTCACCGTCCAGGACATTCTGAACAAGAACGGTCTGGGCACGGGTGCCCAGCGGTTGTATGCGCTGGAACGCCAGCATTTGGAGGCGCAGGCCGAGCTGGACGAGGAGCAGATCAGGGTGCTGGAGAAGCACAATCCCTGCTTTCGGGAGCGCCATGTGGAAAGCAGCTGCCCTGGTGAACTCCTGTGCGCCGATACCAGTAAGGTCGGCACGCTGGCTGACGGCACAAGGGTGATCCTGCACGCCGCTGTGGACACCTATGGCAGCTACGGCTTCGGCCTGGTGCATGGCAGCAAGCAACCGGAAGCCAGCGCGCTGCTGCTGCACAATGATGTCCTGCCCTTCTATCGTGAGCATGGACTGACGGTTGGTGCAATCCTGACCGACAATGGCCGCGAGTTTTGCGGCACCCACGCCCATCTTAGAAGGTTGCAGGGTTATAGTAAAACAAAAACCAGCAGCAAATCTGCTGCTGGTTTTGTCAGAACGGAATGTTCGCTTACCGTCCTAAGCTGCGGGGAGGACAGGATTCGAACCTGCGGTCCGGTATTACCCGGACAACCACTTAGCAGGCGGCCCCAATCGTCCACTCTGGCACCTCCCCCATATGCGGTTGTACAGCGGAGCGAGAGGGATTCGAACCCCCGGTGGCGTTGCCGCCACAGTGGTTTTCAAGACCACCGCCTTAAACCACTCGGCCATCGCTCCAGGCTTAAGGCCATGACCGCATTCTAACACGCTGCCGCAGTAGGGTCAATGCTGCAATCAACCGCCCGCGGTGTATAATAGGCCGACCGACCGCTGCCGCCGCCTGGAGAGTTATGGATTTTGCCGGTTCGCTGACCATGCTGTTTACGCTCATTTACGTAGGCGTCATGGTCTACCTTGCTAATCAGGTGGAGATGGCGCGCGTCGCACCCCAGGGCGCGGATGCCGGCCTGCCGCCGGCGCTGCGCGCGGCGCCCCAGGTCGTCACGCTGCGTTGGATGTGGTACGGCCTTATCGCTGTGATGTTTCTGCTGGGTGTGTTGGTGCTCCAGGCTTCGCTTGTTGGCAGCCTGTCGGCGGTGGTAGACAGCGCGCCACCGCTGGTTGAAATTGATCTGCTGGCCGCGGGGGTGACGTTCGCGCTGGCGGCCGCCGCCAGTGTTTTTGGCTACTGGGCAGTGGCAGTGCCAGCAGCGCGCCAATGGCTGCGCGCGCATCTGCCGCCATCTTCAACCTACGACCCTGAGTCGCTGGTTCACACCACGGCGCTGCTGCTGCTGCTGGCGGTGGCGGTGGCGGTGATTGCGACCTTTGTGCTGCAGGGCGGCCTCAGCGGCTATGCGGAAGCGCTGCGAGACGCCGCTGTCCGCCCGCTTGATCTGGTGTTCCAGGCTGTGCTCCAGGTGGTGATCGCGCTGTTAGGGGTGGGGCTGGCGCTGCGGCGCGACCTGTCCGCTGTGCTTGACCGGCTGGCGCTGCGCCTGCCGACGGGCGCTGACCTCGCCTGGGGCGGCGCTGTGGGCGTCCTCTTTATCGGCGCGATGTTCGTGTTCAGTGCGCTGTGGGCGGCGCTGACCACGCCGGAAGCCTTTGCCGAACAGACGCAGGCCGTGAGCCAGCTTAACGCCGCTTTCGCTACGCTGCCGCTGGCGTTCATCGTCGCGATCTCGGCGGCGGTGGGCGAAGAAATCTGGATTCGCGGCGCGCTCCAGCCAGTGTTTGGCATCGGCCTGACCAGCGCCTTTTTCGCGGTGCTGCACACGCAGGTCGCGTTCACGCCGGCCACGCTGCTCATCTTTGGGATTTCGCTGGGGCTGGGCTGGCTGCGGCAGCGGCACAGCACCAGCGCGGCCATTGTGGCCCATTTTGTTTACAATTTCGTCCCTTTAGCGCTGCTGTCGGTGTCAGCGAGCTTCTTTTAAAGCCATGAAACCCACGATCGCGCTTGCACTGCTGTGCGCCAGCCTCGCGCTGACCGGACTGGCGCGCGCCCAGGAAGCCACTGAAGAGGCCGTGTCTGAGGGGTTTGCGTTCAAGTGGTCAGCGGAGACCGTCTTCCCCCAGGGGATGCGTTTTTTCATCACGGTGCTGCGGCCTGCTGACCAGCTTCAAAGCGCGGTGCTGCTCATTGAGGTTGCCGATTCCGCGCCGGTTGTGGTGCCGGTTGCGGTGGACGCGCCAGTTCAGGTGGGGGATACATACACTGACCTGGCGTATACCTGGCCGTTTCCGCCTGAGCTGGTGCTGCCGCTGGGCAGCAGGATAACGTATGAGTGGCGCGTCGTGGCCGCTGATGGCGAGCAGGCGCGCGCCCGTGACCAGGCCGTATTCGCCGATACGCGCGTCACCTGGCTGCGCAGCGAAGACCCGCGCGGGCAGATTCACCTGACAGCGCCGGCGGACAGCGCACCCACTGCGCTGCGCGCGGCGCTGCGCCCGGCATACGCGCTTATGGCTGAGCAAACCGGCAGCAGGCCGGTGTTCGATATTATCGTTTACCCGCCTGATGTGCCGCCGGATGGCTGCGCTGCTGGCGCGGACGGCCTGCAGGCGACTGCGCCGATAAGCGGCGCTGCGCTCCCCTGCGACCCGGCACGGGCGGCGGCGGTCTTTCGCGTCAGCGGCCAGGACGCTGTGCGGGCGCGGGCTGGCGCTGCTGGCGCTGTGCCAGCCGTGGTTGAGCTGTTTGTGGATCGTTTCTACGGCCCGCTGTGGGCGGGCGCAGACGTGCCCGCCTGGTTCCGCGTCGGGCTGGCGACCTTTTACACGCCCGGCGTAAAGGGCGATTACCTGGGACCGCTGCAGCGTGCTGCCCGCGTCGGCCAGCCCGGCGAACCCGGCGCTGACGAAAGCCTGTGGCGGGCCTACAGCTACGCGGCTGTGCTCTATATTGCGGACAGCGCCGGCCTGCCAGGGCTGTTTGAGCTGGCGCGCGCTGCCGGCGGCGCGGAGTCGTTTGGGGCGGCGCTCACGGCCGCTGTCGGCCTGTCGCCGGATGCGCTGTGGCCAGCGCTGCGCCGCTGGCTGCTCACGCCCCAGGGCGAGCGCGCTTTCGCCTACGTGCCCTACCTGGGCGCGACCGCGACCCCGGCTGCCAGCGCCGCGCCCACGCTGACGGCCGTGCCGACGGCCACGCCCAGCGCTACGCTGACGCTGACGCCCAGCGTAACCGGCGTGCTGACCGCCACCTACACTCCCACGCGCCCGCCCACGCGCACCCCGACGCCGCGCCCGCCCAGCGCGACGCCGCGCCCGCCGGGCAGCCTCAGCACCGCCACGCCCGCGCCGCCGCCGCTGCCGGCTGCGCTGGTTGATACGGCGGCGCGCGGCGGGGTTATCGCGGCGCTGGTGGTGGCGCTGGCCGCGCTCGCGGCGCTTTATTTCTACGGCAGCCGGCGGAGGTAAACGCGGTGCTTAACCTTTACGATCTGACGCTGGACGAGCTGACGCGCCTGCTGGCAGCCTGGGGCGAGCCGGCGTTTCGCGCGCGCCAGGTGTGGGAATGGCTGTATGCGCGGCGCGCGCTGTCGTTCGACGCCATGACCAGCCTGCCGCAGGCGCTGCGGGCGCGCCTGCAGGCCGAGACGGCGCTCGGCACGCTGGCGCTGGCGGCGGAACAGGCCAGCCACGACGGCACGCTGAAACGCCTGTACCGGCTGGCGGACGGCCAGCTAATCGAATCGGTGCTGATGCCTTACGACGACGACCGGCGCACCGCCTGCATTTCCACCCAGGCGGGCTGCGCGATGGGCTGCGTGTTCTGCGCTACCGGGCAGATGGGTTTCGCGCGCCACCTGACCGCCGGTGAGATCTTCGAGCAGGCGCTGCGCTTTGCCGCCGAGCTGGAGCACCAGCGCGAGCGCCTGAGCAACGTCGTGCTGATGGGCATGGGGGAGCCGTTTCACAACTACGACGAGTCGCTGGCGGCGGTGCGCCTGCTGATGGAGCGCCTGGATATTGGCGCGCGCCATATCACCATCAGCACGGTGGGGCTGGTCCCGCAGATTCGCCGCTTCGCCGATGAGGGCCTGCAGGTGCGGCTGGCGATCAGCCTGCACGCGGCGGCGGACGCGCGGCGCACGGCGCTGCTGCCGGTCAACAAACGTTGGCCGCTGGCCGAGCTGATCGCTGCCTGCCGCTACTATGTGGCGAAAACAGGCCGGCGCATAACGTTTGAATGGGCGGCTATCGCCGGGCAGAACGACACGCCCGACGACGCGCATCAACTGGGCAAGCTGCTGCAAGGTCTGCTGTGCCATGTTAACATTATCCCTTTAAACCCGACGGGCGGTTACGCTGGCGGGCCTGCCGCGCGCGAAGCGGTTGATCGCTTTGTGGAGGTGCTGGCCACCTATAACATCAGCGCGACGGTGCGTGTGCGGCGCGGCATAGATATTGACGCCGGCTGCGGCCAGCTCAAGGTCAGTGCGCTGCGGCAGACGCGCCGCCCGGCGGAGTGAGGAAAGGAGAGCTGCGTGCAGTACGTAAGGCTGGGTGAGACCGGCCTGAAGGTGTCCCGGCTGTGTCTGGGGATGATGAGCTATGGCGATCCAGCCTGGCGCGATTGGGTGCTGCCGGAGGCCGAAGGCCGCCCGATTGTTCGCCGCGCCGCCGAGCAGGGCATTAATTTCTTCGATGTCGCGGATATGTATTCGCTCGGCGTCAGTGAGGAGATCACGGGCCGCCTGCTTAAAGAGCTGTTCCCCCGGCGCGATGAATACGTTGTGGCGACCAAACTGTACTGGCCGCTGGGCGACAAGCCCAACCAGGGCGGGCTTTCGCGCAAGCACGTTCTGGAGGCCATTGACGCCTCGCTGCGCCGCCTGAAGCTGGACTATGTGGACCTGTACCAGATTCATCGGTGGGACTACGACACGCCGATTGAGGAGACGATGGCGGCGCTGCACGACGTCGTCCGCGCGGGGAAGGCGCTGTATATCGGCGCATCCAGCATGTGGACCTGGCAGTTCGCCAAAGCGCAGTACACAGCCGACCTGCACGGCTGGACGCGCTTTGTCTCAATGCAGAATCACTATAACCTGGTGGCGCGCGAGGAGGAGCGCGAGATGATTCCCTTCTGCCGTGACCAGGGCGTGGCGCTTATTCCTTACAGCCCGCTGGCGCGTGGCTTCCTGGCCAAGCGCTACGCGCGCGATATCGCGCAGGGCGCGGGCACGGCGCGCTCACAATCTGACCGCCTCACGCCGGTGTATTACAACAGCGACGCTGATTTCGCCGTTGTTGAGCGTGTCAGCGCGCTGGCGGCGCGCCGGGGGGTGGCGCTGGCGCAGGTGGCGCTGGCCTGGGTGCTGGCGCAGCCTGGCGTCGTCAGCCCGATCATCGGCGCAACCCGTCAGAGTCACCTTGATGAGGCGATCAGCGCGCTGGACCTGGCGCTGTCGCCAGAGGAGATCGCTTTTCTTGAGGAACCGTACCAACCCAAGCTGCCGCTTGAGTATGTTTAACCTGCGCTTGCTGCGGCGCTGGCCGAAAGCGCTGTGAAGGGAGCCTGTAGACTGTGAACGCTGTTCGCATCGCGCCATCTATCCTGGCCGCTGATTTCACCCGCCTGGGCGCGCAGATTCAGGAGGCGGAGGCAGCCGGGGCCGACCTGATTCATATTGATGTTATGGACGGGCGCTTCGTGCCTAACATCACGATGGGGCCGCTGGTGGTGGAGGCGGCGCGCCGCAGCACCGCGCTGCCGCTCGACATCCATCTGATGATCGTTGAGCCGGAGCGTCACCTGGAAGCCTTTGCCGCCGCCGGCGCAAGCCGCATTGACGTTCACTGGGAGGTTTCGCCTAACCTGCACCGCACGCTGCAAGCCATCAAAGGGCTGGGCTGCGAGGCCGGGCTGGCGATCAACCCGCACACGCCGGTCGAGCTGCTGGCCGATGTGCTGCATCTGCTGGACGCGGTGCTGGTGCTGACGGTGAACCCCGGCTTTGGCGGGCAAACGTTCCTGCCGGAATCTCTGCCGCGCCTGCGCCGCCTGCGCGCTTTGACGGCGGCCAGCGGCCGGCAGATTGAGGTGGGGGTGGACGGCGGCATCTACGCCGATACCGCGCCGCAGGCTGTGGCCGCCGGGGCGACGATGCTGGTGGCGGGCAGCATGGTTTTTACGGATAAGCACAGCGTGCAGGCCGGGGTCAGCGCCCTGCGGCGCGCGCTGGCGCAGTAAAAGAGCCGGTCGTCAGGGCCGGCTCAGGGGGTACAGCGTGGGAACAGCAGTTACATCTTGGCGAGCGTTTTGATGCATTTTGTGCACAGATACTTGCGCACATATTTGCCATCTTCGAGCACGTGCACGCGCTGGATGTTGGGCTTGAACTGCCGCCGGGTTGCCCGCAGCGAGTGGCTGCGGTTGTTGCCAAACTGCGGCCCTTTGCCGCAGGACTCGCACTTCGCCATGGCCTAAGTCCTCGATGTTGCTGGTGCGGACGGAAACAAAGCGGCATAGTATCATAACAGAACAGCAGGGGCAAGGGTTGAAAAATGCCGCTGCATAAATAACATTCGTAGATAGAATTAATGCGGCTGTGGGTGGCGTTTTGTATAGTTGTGTCAGCAGGGAATGCTGCGGTAAAGGGGGCTACAGCGGATGGCAGTTGTACTGAACCAGCATGTGGTTGACGGGCACCTGCTCAAGTGGCTTACTGCCGCCGGGTTAGCCTGGCTGGAACACAACCATGAGCGTGTGAATCAGCTTAACGTCTTTCCGGTCCCCGATGGCGATACCGGCAAGAACATGCTTCAGACGATGCGCAGCGCCTACGCCGAGATCGCGGTTATGCAGGAACCGCACGTGGGCATCGTCGGCATGGCGATTGTCCAGGGCGCTTTGCTGGGCGCGCGCGGCAACTCCGGCGTTATTCTGTCGCAGCTGCTGCACGGCTTTGCCGAGCCGCTGCGCGGCCACGAGATGTTCGACGCGCTGGCGTTCACGCACGCTGTTACCAACGCCGTTGACGCCGCCTATCGCGCTGTCACCACGCCGGTAGAGGGCACTATTCTCACCGTTGCCCGCGAGGCCGCCGCCGCCGTGGTGCGCGCTGTTAACGACGAGAACGTTATTGACCTGACCGAGCTGCTGGAGATTATGGTCGCTGCCGGCGGCGACGCGCTGGCGCGCACGCCTGATCTGCTGCCCGTGCTGAAAAAGGCGGGCGTTGTTGATTCAGGCGGGCAGGGGCTGCTCTACATTCTGGAGGGGATGCTGCGGCTGACGCGGGGCGAGGACGTGCTGAGCCTGAACGGGTCAACAAAGCTTGAACACCGCCAGCGGCAGGCGGCGGACCTTGAGCCAGAGGACGAGCGCGGCTACGGCTATGATGTGCAGTTTCTGATGCGCGGCGAGGGCCTCGACGTGGGCGCTGTGCGGGCCGCTATTGAGGCGATGGGCTGGTCCGCCCTGGTGGTGGGCAGCAGCCAGCTTATCAAGGTGCACGTGCACGTGCACGACCCCGGCGAACCGCTCAGCTACGCGGTTGGCTCAGGCGCTGCGCTGGAGGATGTAGTAGTTGAGAATATGCAGGCGCAGTATCAGCAGTACATGGGGGAGCGCACAGCCGGCGCGCTGGACATCACCGACGACAGCCTGGTTACAGCCGATGAGGTCGCCGTTATTCCAGTGGTCAGCGGCGAGGGCATCCGCCGCCTGTTTATGCGCGATCTGCGCGCGGCGCGGGTGGTGAACGGCGGCCAGACGATGAACCCCAGCACGCAGGACTTCCTGGACGTGATCGCGTCGCTGCCCAACGAGCGCGTTATCCTGCTGCCGAACAACAAGAACGTGGTCATGGCGGCGCAGCAGGCTGCCGCCCTGGCGCGCGGCAAGGCGGTCCGTGTCGTGCCCAGCTCCACCCTGCCGCAGGGGATCAGCGCGATGGTTGCCTATTCGCACGCTACCGCCGCCGCTGACCTTGACGCGCTGGCCCACTCCATGGCGGATGCGTTGGAGTCCGTCACCAGCGGCGAAGTTACAATTGCTACGCGCGATGTCGAGTTTGACGGGCTGGCTGTGAAGCGCGGCCAGTACATCGGCCTGCTGAACGGCAGCCTGGCCGCTGCCAGCGATGATATCGCCACGCTGGTGTGCGACCTGCTGACGGCGGCGGACGCTGAGAACCGCGAGCTTATCACGCTCTACTACGGTGACGGCCTCAACCGCAGCCACGCCGAGGCGCTGGTTGAACAGTTGGCGCTGACGTTCAGCGGCCAGGATTTCGAGATTGTGCAGGGCGATCAACCCCTGTATCCCTATATCATCAGCCTGGAATAGATGCCAAAAATCCAGATCGTCACTGACAGCGGGGCGCAGTTCTCCAACCCGGTTTTCCTCGGCCAGCACGCGGTAACTGTTGTGCCGAATCGTATTCGCATTGGCGAAGTGGTATATGTAGAGGGCGTGGACCTGGGCGCGGAGGAAGCGCTGCGGCTGCTGGGGCGCGATGTCGCCGCCGCGCCGGTGGTTATCCCGCCGTCCGAGGCCGATTTTATAGCGGTCTACAACAGCCTGGCCGCCGACGCCGACGCAATTATATCTATCCACCCCTCGCGCAGCCTGTTTGGCAGCTGGCACAGCGCCACCCGCGCCGCCCGACAGGCCGCCGGTCACTGCGAAGTGGCTGTCATCGATTCGCAGTCGCTGGCGGCGGGGCAAGGCATGCTGGTGCAGATTGCGGCGGACGCGGTGGCGCGGGAACTGGGGTTTGAGGCGGCGGTGCGGCTGGTGCGCGGCGCGGTCGAGCGCGTTTACACCGTGCTCTACGTGGAGACAATCGGCTATCTGCTGCAAAACCGCCTGATCAGCAGCTCGCACGCTTTGTTGGGCACGCTGCTGGGCATCAAGCCGTTCCTGACTGTTGAAAACGGCTGCCTCACGCCGACGGAGAAAGTGCGCACGCGCGCCCAGGCGGTCGAGCGGCTGGTAGAGTTCGTGGCTGAGTTCACCGACATTGATGATGTCATGATCGTGCAGAACAAATCCTACCCGACCGACCAGACGCGCATGGTTCAGGAACGCCTGGCGCTGGAATTTCCGGGGCGCGTTTTCCCACACGCGATCTATAACCCATCCCTGGCCGCGCTGATCGGCCCGGATGCGTTGGGTATATTTATCCTGGAGAAAGAGTTCGTCGGCGCTGCTGGCGCGGACGAGTTCTGAGCAGGAAAAGCCGGGGGTCACGCGCGCGCCAGTTTCTGTTAAACTGTTAACGCACAGCGTTTCGCCGCTGGTTCCATCAATGAACCGCACATGAAAGATAGTGAGGGCAGCATGCCTTCTGCACTTGAGACACTGGTAAAAATTCTCAAGCTGGAACGGGAACAGGGCTACAACAACACCGCTGTGATCGGCGGTTTGGGCGCTTTTAGCCAGAAATGGTCGGTGGATGCCCGCGGGCAGGCGCGTAAACCGGAGCACAGCCTGCTGGTAGATGAGCTGGCGCTGCTGCTGCGCGAATACGATGGTCTTGCAGCGCGGGACGAGCGTCACCAGCGCGTGCAGTATATGATGGACCGGATTATGGGCCGCGTGCCCGCGCCGCCGGCGTATCAGGCGCCGACCGGCAGCGCCCCGGTCACGTCCGCCGCCGCGCCTCCGCCGCCGGCAGCGCCCGCGCAAAGGCCAGCGCCGCCCGCGCCGCGCTCTGAGGCGCGCCCTAAGCCGAAGCGCCAGCCGGCTGCGCCGGCGGAACAGCGCCCGGTAGAGGCCCCAAAGCACAGACAGCGCGAAGCGGCGCGCCCTGGCAAAAGCGACCTGCCGCCGCGCCCGCGGCTGGCGCGCCCGCCGCGCCATCCACGCCGCCCGCTTGACCCGGCGCAGGCTGCTGACGTGCTGCGCGGCCTGAACGCGCCTGTGTCAGTGATTAAGGGCGTTGGCGAGCGCACGGTCAAGACTTTTGAAAAACTGGGCGTTTACACCGTTGGCGACCTGTTGTTTTTCTTCCCCCGGCGCTATGACGATTACACGCAGCTTAAAAGCATCAGCCACCTTGAGCCGCAGACCGTCGTTACGCTGATCGGCAGCGTGCAGCAGGCCGAGGTGCAGGTGGGGCGGGGGGGGCGGCGCGACTTCATCCTGACGCTGGACGACGGTTCCGGCCTGCTAAACGTGCGCTTCTTTGGCAAACAGTTTCTGGCGCGCCAGATCAAGCCGGGCCAGCAGATTGTCGTCAGCGGCGAGGTGACTATTTTCAATTCGCGCCTGGGGATGACCAACCCAGAGTGGGAACACCTGGATGCGGAGAACCTGCACACCCTGCGCATCGTGCCGGTTTACCCGCTGACCGAGGGACTAAAGGCGCGCGGGCTGCGCCGCCTTATGAAAAGCGCTGTTGAATACTGGGCCGACCGCCTGCCCGACTATATGCCGGAGGGCACGCTGGAGCGTGTCGAGCTGGGCGACCTGGGATGGGCTATCAAAAACCTGCACTTCCCCGCCGGCTGGGACCACCTGGCGCACGCCCGCCGCCGTTTTGTGTTCGATCAACTGCTGCTGCTCCAGCTCGCGATGCTGGGCCGCCGCCGCGATTGGCAGGCGCTGCCCGCCGTGCCGCTGGTTATCAGCGATGAGGCGCTGCGGTCATTTGCGCAGGCGGCTTTCCCCTATGAGCTGACCGCCGCGCAGCAGCGCGCGATTGAGGACATCCGCCGCGATGTCGCCCAGGCAGTGCCCATGAACCGCCTGCTGCAGGGCGATGTTGGGTCGGGCAAGACGGCGGTCGCCGCCGCCGCGCTGGCAACCGCCGTCGCCAGCGGCCAGCAGGCTGCGCTGATGGCCCCGACCAGCATCCTGGCCGAACAGCATTACCGCAGCATCAGCCGCATGCTGGCGCATGTGCCCGGCGACCGGCAGCCGACCGTGGCGCTGCTCACCAGCGCGCTGCCCCCGGCAGAGCGCGAGGCGGTGTATGCGGGGCTGGCCGACGGCAGCATTGATGTCGTGATCGGCACGCACGCGCTGATTCAGGCGGGCGTTGAATTTCAGCGCCTTGCCCTTGCGGTGGTGGACGAGCAGCACCGTTTCGGCGTGGAGCAGCGGGCGGCGCTGCGCGGCAAAGGTGCTAACCCGCACCTGCTGGTGATGACCGCTACGCCTATCCCGCGCACGCTGGCGCTGACAGTCCATGCCGACCTTGACCTGACCGTGCTGGACGAAATGCCGCCGGGCCGGACGCCGGTGGACACGCGCGTCATTGAGCCAGTGGCGCGCGAGCGCGTTTTCAGCTTTGTGCAGGCCCAGTTAAACGAGGGGCGGCAGGCGTTTATCGTGCACCCGTTGGTGGAGCAGTCGGAACGGGTGGATGCACGCTCGGCGGTTCAGGCTTACGAGGACATCAAACAGGTGTTCTTTCGCAGCCGGGTGGCGCTGCTGCACGGCCGTATGAAACCCGCTGAAAAAGAGGCGGTTATGGCGGCATTTAGCCAGGGCGAGTATGACGTGCTGGTGACAACTTCGGTCGCTGAGGTCGGGGTGGATGTCCCTAACGCCAGCGTGATCGTCATCGAGGGGGCCAACCGCTTCGGGCTGGCGCAGCTGCACCAGTTTCGCGGGCGCGTGGGGCGCGGCGTATACCAGTCCTACTGCCTGCTGATCCCTGATCGCGACGCAGCCGATGCCCGCGAGCGCCTGGCGGCGATGGAAAAAATCAGCGACGGTTTTAAGCTGGCGGAGATAGACTGGCGCCAGCGCGGGCCAGGCGACCTGCTGGGCACGCGCCAGAGCGGGCACAGCGCGCTGAAGCTGGCGGAGGAGATCAGCCCGGAGCTGGTGGACACGGCGCAGCGCGAGGCGCGCACTATCTACGCGGAGGACCCGTATCTGGAGCAGCCGCAGCACCGCCTGCTGGCGGAACGTGTGCGCATGCTTGAAGGTGAGCGCGGCGACGTCAGCTAACGGGCGCGGCGCCGGGCCGCCGCCCCGGCAGTGATTGGTTACGATGGAGGTTGATGCATGAGCCGTTCCGCGCTGTACCCGGCATCGCTGGACCCGATTCACAACGGCCACATCGATATCGCGCTGCGGGCCGCGAAGATTTTCGATGAGGTTATCGTTGCCATTTACGACATGCCGAAGAAGCGCCTGCTGTTTACAGCGGAAGAACGCCTGGCGCTGGCGCAGGAGGCGTTTAAGGATGAAGCTAATATCCGGGTGGCGCTCTACTCTGGTTTGACTGTAAACTATGCGAGAGAGGTGGGCGCGATGGCGCTCATCCGGGGGTTGCGCGTTTTTTCCGATTTTGAGCTAGAATTCAGGATGGGGATCGCCAATAAAAAGCTGGCGCCAGAGATCGAGACCGTTTCGATCATGACGGATGAGCGCCATCTCCATATCAGCTCCAGCACGATTCGCGAAATCGCTGAGCTGGGCGGGGACGTTTCAAGCATGGTGCCGCCATTTGTGGTTACTGCGCTGACGGCGCGCTTTGCGGAACTGCACGCAAACCAGGATAGTCCGGGCTATACTATCAGCATCCGGGATTAACAGAGGGGAGCAGCGTAATGGATATACAGCATCTTGTGGATCGCCTGGAAGATTTGATTGACGAAGGGCGGCACATGCCTTTCAGCAAGTACACGCTTGTTGATGAGGAACGCGCCCTTGAGATTATTGACCAGATGCGTATTTCGATCCCGGAAGAAATCGAGAAGTCATCGCGCGTGCTGGCCACCCGTGATCGCATTATGGCCCAGGCCAACGAGGAAGCCGCCCGCGTGGTGCAGATCGCGCGGCAGCGCAGCGAGCACCTTCTTGATCAGGAAGTGTCGGTGCAGGCCGCCCAGAACCGCGCCGCGAACATTATTGAGCAGGCGCGGCAGGAAGCTGACGCGCTGATGGCCGGGGCGGACAGCTACGTCCTTGAAGTGCTGACCCAGCTTGAGCAGGACCTGCTCAGGACCTTGACGGTGGTTCGCAACGGCATTCAGGAAGTCAAGCAGTCACCGCGCCCCGCCAGCGAACTGCAGCCGCAAAGCCTGCCCGCGCCCGCGGCCGCCGCGCCCGCGCCGGCGCAGCCCCGTTTCGCCGCGCGTGAAACTGTGGATGCTGAGGTGTCTGCCAGGCCGGAGAGCAGCAGCAGAAAGTAGCCGCTGCCGCGTTTAACCAGTGAAAGGGTGTCCATTGTGCGGGCGCCTTTTTGTTTTGGCGCCGCTGTATACGTGAGTTGAGCATTAATGCGCCTGATCTATGTGGCGTTAGGTTGGGCGGCGGGCATCGTCCTGGCGGCCAATAACGACACCGGCTCTGCGCTGGCCGCCGCGCTGTGGCTGGGGTTGGTGGGGCTGGCGCTGGTGGCGGCCTGGCTGGCGCGCGCCGATGCGGCGCTGCGCTGGGTGATGATCGCGCTGGTGGCGTTTACGCTGGGCGGCCTGCGGATGGCGCTGGTCCCCGTCACCAGCGATGTCGCGCGCTATAACAATGTCGGCGGCCTTACGCTGACCGGGCTGGTAACGGCGGAACCCGCTGTGCGCGGCGACCGACTGCTGCTGCGCGTTGAAACCGAGACGATCACGCGCGCCGGCCAGACGACGCCCACCGCAGGGCTGGTGCTGGCTGAGGCGCCGCTGAACGCGGCGGCGCGCTATGGCGACCGGGTCGCTGTGACCGGCAGCCTCGCTGTGCCGGCGGTGTTCGACACGTTTTCCTATGCCGATTACCTGGCGCGCGGCGGCGTGTTCAGCGTGATGCCGGGCGCGGCGGTTGAGGTGCTGGCCTCCGGCCTGGGCAGCCCGCTGTACGCCGGCCTGCTGGACGTGAAGGCCGCCGCCGCGCGCAGCATCGCGGCCAGCCTGCCAGAGCCGCAGGCGGGCCTGCTGGCCGGCATCCTGCTGGGCGATGAAAGCGGCATCGCGCCGGCGCTGCGCGCTGATTTCGCGACGGTGGGCGCGTCTCACATCATCGCTATCAGCGGCTTCAATATGGTGATCCTCAGCGGCGTTCTGCAAAGCCTGCTGCGGCGGGCGCGTGTGCCGCGCGGCTGGGCCGCCGCCGCCGGGATCGCCATTATCCTGGTGTACACGGTGCTGGTGGGGGCGCAGGCGGCGGTGCTGCGCGCCGCGCTTATGAGCGCCCTGCTGGTGATCGCCGGCGCGCTGAAGCGGCGTTCGTTCGTGCCTGCTTCGCTGGCGCTGGCGGTGCTGGCGCTGTCGCTGCTGAACCCGACCGTGCTGTGGGATGTCGGGTTTCAGCTTAGCCTGTTTGCCACGCTGAGCCTGACGCTGTACGCTGACCCGCTGACGGCGCGGCTGAATGCTCTGCTGGCGCGTCTTTTCCCTGGCCGCCTGGCGAACGTCACAGCGGGTTTTCTGGCTGAGCCGTTGGCCATTACGCTGGCGGCGCAGGTCATGACGCTGCCGCTGGCGGCGCTGTACTTTGGCCGCCTGTCGCTGGTGCTGCTGCTGGTCAACCTGCTGATCGTCCCGGCGCAGGCGGCGCTGCTGCTGCTGGGCGCGGCGGCGGTGCTGGCGACACCTGTGCTCGCCGTCAGCCAGCTTCTTTACTGGTATGATCTGGTTCTGCTGGGGTGGACAACGTCGGTCGTGCGGGTGTTCGCTGCGCTGCCCTTTGCTGATGTCGCGGTGCTGCCTGACCCGCGCCTGGTGGCGCTGTATCTCGCGCTGTTGATAGGAGTGGCGTTAATGGAGGCCTCTCAACCGGAATGGGCGCGGCGGCTGGCGCGTTTCGTGCGCTCGCGGGCTGTGCTGGCCGCCAGCGCGGTGGCGGCTATCATGACGCTGATACTGATGGGGGCGCTGCTGGCCGCCCGCCCGGACGGCCAACTGCATGTGTGGCTGCTCGACGTTGGCCACAGCAACGCCGTGCTGGTGCAGACCCCTGGCGGCGCGCATATATTGATTGACGGCGGCAGATACCCGGCGCGCCTGCTGACAGCCATTGGCGACCGGCTGCCATTTAACGACCGCACGCTGGAGGTCCTGGTTATCACCCAGCCGGACGAATTTGAGTACGGCGCGCTTTCGGCGGTGCTGGGCCGCTACAATGTCGGCATGGTGCTGACCAACGGCCAGCCTAATCTGAGCGAGTCGTACCAGGCGCTCCAGCAGGCCCTGAGCAGTTACCCGGTTGTGGAAGCGCGCGCCGGCTACCGGCTTGTTATTGACGACGGCACGCTGATAGAGGTGCTGCACCCGCAGGCCCGGCCGTCGCTGACGAACTCGCTGAACGACAGCGCGCTGACGCTGCGGCTGAGCTACGGCGCGGTGTCGTTTCTGCTCACGTCGGACTTAAGCCAGGACGGGCAGGCGGCGCTGCTCGACGGCGGCCAGTGGCCGCTGGCGACTGTCCTGCAGCTTCCGCGCCACGCCGGCGCTGACTCGCTGGACCGCGTGTTTCTGGCGGCGGTGCAGCCGCAGGTCGCTGTCGTGCAGAGCGACCCAACAAACCGCCAGGGCGACCCGGACCCGGATACGCTGGCGCTGCTGGCGGACACGCCGCTGTTCCGCACTGATGAGCGCGGGCCGCTGCATCTGTGGACCGACGGCCGCACCCTGTGGGTGCTGTGATGTCCTGCCGGCCCGCTTTTTACTTATAGATGATCTCCACCCACTGATCAGTGTTCAGGCGCAGACGGAACTCCAGGATCGGCCGGTCGAGATCATAGGTGGCGACGGTTTCGGGTGTGACGCTGACAATCTGCGCGCCGGGCGGCAGCGAGATTTGCAGGTCCACCGCTTCCGCCAGTGTCCCCGGCTGTTTCTGCACCAGCAGCCGGTAGCGGTTGTAGTCACCGAACGTTTCCACCCGCAGCGGCGAGCTGTAATCCAGTTGAAAACGGCTGCTGGTGTTGTACGGGATGTTAATGCGCGTCACCAGCCGCATATGATCCTGCCCCGGCACCTGAAGCGGCGCGGCGGGGAAATTAACCGTGTCCAACAGCACGCTGCCCGCTGGCAGGAATATCTGAAGCAGGCTGTTGTAGTCCAGCGGCCCGTGATACTCGGCGTTCACCGCCGGGTCATCCTCAGCCACTGACGCCGGGTAGTCGTAGGTCAGTGTGGCGCGGTTGACGAACGAGCCAGCAGGCTCAATGCGGACATCAAGCGTTGTGCGCCGGATAACCGAGCGGTTCGACTTGTTGCCCAGGTTGGCCTCTACAGCCATAAAATAATCGTGGTCGCGCGCTGGAAGCTGTGCGCCATCCCAGCCGAGCCGCTGCGCCAGCCGGTTGAGGCGCGGGTCGGTGAAGTAGAGCATGAGATGCTTTTCCTGCAGGGCGCGCAGCGTGGCGCTGAACAGCGCGCGCCCGGCTTCCGCGTCCCGGCTGACGGTTTGCCACTGGCGAAATAGCTGCTGGTAAAGGGCGGCCAGGAAGCGTTTGTGCGGGCTGTTGTCCTCGCCCGACGAGCGAATATCGTAGATCACCTGGCGGAAGTTGTCTGCGCTGACCGTCTGATCGTAGCCCGGCACGGTGACGCTGCCCAGGGCTTCCAGCATATACTCAAAGCCGACGAGATCAACCGCGATCACGCCGTCGATAGGCGACTGTGGGTTGCTGCCGGTGTCGTAGTACCAGCGCGCCATCTCGGCGGTTGTGGGGAAGTCCGGCTCCCAGCTCCCATCCCAGGCGGCGTAAACTGGCTGGTTGTAACGTATCCACCAGTCAGGGATATCTATTTCAGCCGCCGCTGTGCCTGTCGGCGGGTTGGGGCTGCTGGCGGTTGTCGCGCTGTAGCTGTAATCGCTCACCCGCCCGCTGTCCACGCGGATCAGGCCGTAGGTGCTGATGTAGCCGCCGGCAGGCCGCAGCTCGTCGCTGTTCTGCGAGAGAATCAGATAACGCTGTTTTTCGAACACACCCAGCGCGGTTGTCAGCGCTTCGGGCGCATCCATTAAAACCGCGTTGGCGTCCGCCAGCAGGCTGTGATACTGGCGCAGCGTTTCAGCCTGCAGCAGGTGTTCAGGCGTGAGCGCGTCAGCGTTGAGGTTGTCAAGCGCGGCGCTGGCGGCGTCCAGGTGCGCGCCAGCGTCCGCAAAGCGCGGTAGGCCAATGCGCAGCAGGTCAATCACGCGCACGCCGCTGGAGATCTGCGCGCCGCTGGTGTCCTCTTCGCCGGCGACCAGGAAGAACAGCGTCGGCTGCGCGCCAGCGAGGATGTCGTCAGCGGCCAGAGCGATCTCGTGGGCGGCGTCCAGCAGGTGGAAATTGGCCGCCAGTTGGTCGCCGGGGATCAGCGGACGCAGGAATCCGGTGCGCTGGCGCGCCGTTTCCAGGGTGCTGGCGAATTCGCTGACGCTGAGGCGCAGGCGCTCGAAATCGTCCAGCGCCCACTCAGCGAACGGCTTATTGGCCAGCGAACGGATTACCCGGTCTACGCTGCCGGTGGAGGTCTGAACCCGGTTGACTGAATCGGTGATCACAACCAGGCCGCCGATAACCGCCGTCAGCAGCGCGATGAACGCGATGAACAGCGTTCGCCGGTTGACTGTCCGCTGGAACAGATGGCGCAGGCGGCGCGACACGCGCGACCGCCGCCGGCGCCGGCTTTTGCGAATCGGCTGCGGGGCGTCGGGGAGCAGGGGGGTTTCAATACCGGTCATAACTGGCTCAGCTCAGCGTTTCTCGCGCAGGCCCAAAGCCCGCCGCCAGGCGGTCGGTTTGGGCTGTTGGTCAGCGGGCGCGTAATAATAGTCGTAGTAGGTGTAGCCGTAGTATTCGTCGCGCAGGTCAACGCCGTTGAGCACAACGCCTTTGATCTCACGGTCAATGCGGACGAACTGCTCTTTGGCGCGGTAGGCCTGGCTGCGGCGGGTGCGCCGCGCGTCCACCACCAGGATAACGTCGGCGCGGGCGGAGGTGGCTATCGTCATGCTGTCAGCCACGACCAGGCAGGGCGGCGTGTCAATCAGCACAATGTCAATGTTCGACGATTCCAGAAAGGTGCGCACCCAGCGCTGGATCAGCATCGAGCCGAGAATCTCGGTGGGGTTGGAGGGAATAAAGCCGCTGGTGATAACGCGCAGGCCGGGGACTTCGGTGTCCTGGAGACAGTCGCGGAAGCTGACAGCCGCCAGCGTGTCGCTGCCGTTGGTCCCGGCGGCCTGGGCCTGCGAGGGTTCGGCCAGCAGCAGCGACGTCAGGCCGATGGTGTTGTCAAGGCCAAAGACTTCGTGGACCTTCGGGCGGCGCAGGTCTGCGTCTATCAGCAGCACGCGCAGCCCGGCCATCGCCAGCGCGACCGCCAGGTTGCTGGAGGTCACGGTTTTGCCTTCTGACGGGCCGGGGCTGGTGATAATGAAAACGCCTTTTTTGCCCTGGCCGGCGGCAAAGAGCAGGTTGGTGCGCAGCTTCCGGTAGCCCTCTGCTACAGAGGTGGGCACATCCGGCTGGCTGATGAGGCGGTTTTCGTGGGTGTCGGCGGACGAGCCGAAGCGCGGGATGGAGGCCAGCACCGGCAGCGCGAGCGCCTGGGCGACCTCTTCTGATGTTCGCAGGTTGTCGTTGAAGTATTCCAGCAGCAGGATCGCCCCGACGGCCAGCGCCGCGCCGATGACGGCGCCAAACGCGGTTATCACGCCGATACCTGTGCCGCTGGGTTCAGTGGGGATGCGGGCGCGGTCCACCAGATCAATCGAGTTTGTGCGCTGCTGCATGGTGGCGATCGTGGCCGAAAACTGGGCGATAGTGGCGGTGGCCTGGTTAACCTGGTCCACGACGGTTGTGTAGCGCGCTGTCAGCGCGTCAATCTCGCCCTGGTCGCTGCTGCTTTCGATCTGCTTATTGAGGTCAGCCAACTGTTGGCGCGCCGCCTCGACCTGCGCCGCGAGCGTCTCGATCTGGTTGTTGAGGAAGCTGATCTGGCTTTGCTGGCCCGGCGTCAGGTTGGTTGGGCTGCTGTTGATGACCTCCGCGGCGATGGTGTTGGTGATGTCGGCGGCGATAACCGGGTCGCTGTACGTTGTGACCAGCCGCAGCAGCGATGTGCCGCGCACAACGCTCACATCAATGATCTCTGTTAGCTGCTGCGGCGTGAGCGCCAGGTCCAGCGCGGCGGCGGTGCGCTGAAGCACGTCGTAGCTTTGCACCAGCTCGACATAGGTCTGCGCCAGCTCGATGCCGGTGCGAATTTCCGCGACGTCGGGGTTAGGCGCCTGGATAAAGCTGCCGATCAGCAGCGTGGCCTCGGCGCGGTACACGGGCGGGCGTGTGCTGGCGATCACAAAGGCGAAGCCGCCGCCCAGGAAGGCCGCCAGAATAATCAGCCACAGCCACCGCCGCAGCCGGTTAAGGTACTGAACCAGTTCAAGTTCCATCGACACCCAGGCTCCTCACGACAGTTTCAGTCTATCACATACTGTTAGCAAGCGTACCCCACAGCATCACAACAGAAACCTGCTTTTCAGGTTTGTAATTTCTAACGCATCCGTGCCATTATGGCCTTAAAATAGATATACAGTAACAACGGTAATTCTTTTACCCACGTGCGCTGCTTACAGCGGTTGTACCGGCAAGGACAAACCATGACACGCCCGTTCCTACAACCCGGCAGGTATGCAATTTCTATACTGCTCATCATCTTTCTGCTGGCCAGCGGCAGCAGCGCGGCGCAGGAAGCTGGCAGCTGCCCCGCCCAGGCCGAGGCCGCGTTCAGCCAGCTTGCGCTCAACTGCGCCAACCTCGGCGGCAACCACGCCTGCTATGGGGCGAGCGCTGTCACGGCGGTGTTTGACCCTAACGCGGAGGCCGACGACAGCGCGTTCACGCAGCCAGGCGACCGCGCCGACCTGTTTGATTTGCAGTCGCTCCAGACCAGCGCGTTTGACCTGAGCGCCAGGACATGGGGGATCGCGATGCTGAATGTACAGGGCAACCTGCCGCTGACGGTGCCGCCGCCCGGCCTGGTGTTTGTCATGCTGGGCGATGTGACGCTGACCAACGGCGTCAGCCGGGACGCCGCGCTGCGCGCGCTGGCCGCGCCGCTGGCCGTGACCGTCGGCCAGGGCCTGGACGCCTACGCCGCGCCGCCCATCGGGAACAGCGCGGCGCAGCCAATAGCGGCGTTTCCCGCCAACAGCGTCCTCCAGCTTGACGGCGTGACGCCTGACGGCCAATGGCTGCGCGTGGCGCAGCCGGCTGACGGCATCCCGTTCGCCTGGGTGAACGCCGGGATAGTGTGGAAGCGGCAGACGTCGCTGGCCGCGCCCGACGCCGCCGCGAAGGGCCTGCCTGTGATCGAACCCGGCGCGCGCGGCCCGATGCAGACCTTCTTCCTGCGCACTGGCATTGAAGCGCCGCTGTGCGACGCCGTGCCGCCGTCGCTGTTGTACGTGCAGCTTCCGGACGGCGTGGCTGCGGACATCACTGTCAACGGCGTGAGCCTGCGCATCGAAGGGGCGGTGATTCTGCGGCTGGTCCCTGACGGCAGCGCGCCTTCCGGCCTGGCGCTGCGCGTGTTCGTCCCCAGCGGCCTGACTATCCTGTACGCGGGCACGGACGACGCTGTTCTGCTGCCGCCGGCGTTTGGTGCGCAGGCCCCGCTGGAATTTGACCAGGACGGCCGCCTGCTCATCGCGGACGTTTTCGCGCCCATTATGCCGGCCAGCGGCGCGGAGCTGTACGCGCTGCAGGCGGTGGAGGGCCTGCCGGAGAATCTGCTGAATTACCCGGCCTTTATTCCCACCGTGATTACGGCGTCCGGCGTGGGGCAGGCCACCCCGATTTACGCCTTCGACGTCCCGGAGCAGGCGCTGCTGCAAACGCGCGCGCTGTGTGCTGTGGGGGCGCTGGCCGGCGAAGTGTGCGATATTCTGCTGGCGGCGGTGGGCGGCTGAGCTAGCTAGCCTGCCGCGTTTATGGGGTGCGGCTGGCCCGCCGCTGCGCTGCCGTCAATGACGCCGCGCAGCCGGGCCAGCGCGCTGTCCTGGCTGTCAATGCCGCTGGCGAGCAGCTCGTCCAGGCGGGCGAACAGTTCCTCTGCCGGCACGGCGCTGTCGCTGAGCAGCTTGATAATGCCGGGGTGAACGGTCTCAAGCGGGCGTTCGGCGGCGGTGTGCAGCGTTTCGTGCAGCTTCTCGCCGGGGCGCACGCCTGTAAAGCAGATGCTTATATCCTCATAGGGGCGCAGGCCGCGCAGCCTGATCATGCGCTCCGCCAGCTCCACGATGCGCACTACCTCGCCCATTCTGAGCAGGAAAATGTCGTTGCCTTCCGTGAGGCACGCCGCCTGAATCACCAGGCTGGCGGCTTCGGGGATGCTCATGAAGTAGCGCGTCATGTCCGGGTGCGTGACCGTGACCGGGCCGCCGCCGGCGATCTGGCGCTCGAAGATGGGCAGCACGCTGCCCCGGCTGCCCAGCACGTTGCCGAAGCGCACCGCCGTGAAGCGCGTGCTGTGGCCGCGTTCGCGGCCCAGCGCCTGCACGATCAGTTCGCAGATGCGCTTGCTGGCCCCCATAACGTTCGCCGGGTCTACGGCTTTGTCCGTCGAAATGAGGACAAAGCGCGCGACGCCGTAGTCCCGCGCCAGCTCAGCCAGGCAGCGCGTGCCGCCGATGTTCACCCGCAGCACCTCGTCCGGGTAAAACTGGAGCAGGGGCACGTGTTTGTAGGCCGCCGCGTGAAAGAGCACCTGCACCGGGAAGCGGCGCAGTGCCGCCTCCACTGACCGCCGCACCGTGATGTCGGCCAGCACGGGCACAAATTCCGTTTCCGGGAAGCGCGCGCTCAGCTCCGTGACCAGGTCGTGCAGCCCGCTCTCGTTGTTATCCAGCAGGATGACGCGCGCCGGCGCGTAGGCCGGAAGCTGGCGGCACAGTTCAGCGCCGATAGACCCGGCGGCGCCCGTCACCAGCACCGTTTTGTACAGCACCGGCGCCAGGTCAATGGCTTTGTTAGGGCGGATCACGCTGCGCCCGATAAGGTCCTCAGGGCGCACGTCGCGCAGCAGCGGCGTGTTGTGCTGCGTGGACATAATGCCGAACAGGTCAGGGATCACCTTAATGCGCGCATTGGTGGCTTCGCACAGCGCGAGGATGGCGCGGAAGTCCTGGCCGGGGATGTTGTGGATCGCCAGCACGATCAGGCCGACGCTGTGGCGGCTGACCACCTGCGGGATGGCCTGGCGCGTGCCCAGCACCGAACACCCTTCGATAAACAGTCCCTGTTTGTGCGGGTCGTCGTCAATGAAGCCGACGACGCGGTAGCGTCCGCGCTGCCGGCTGCGCCGCAGTTGCAGCGCCAGCATCTGCCCGGCCTCGCCCGCGCCGATGATCAGCACGCTGGTGCTGGCGGCGTCGGCCTGGCGCAGGTGCAGCAGGTCGCGGGCCGAGTCAACGGTGAGCGGGCTGCGATAGCGCAGGGCGATGAACCCGCTGGCGGCCAGCGCGTTGCCGAGGACGATCACGCTGATGGGCAGCGGGCGCGGCGTGAGCAGCACGTCCACCACCAGCATGATAGCCGTCGCCGTCAGCGCGGCGTTGACGATCATCCCGGCCTGGCGGCCGCTGGTGTGCAGCCACATCTGGTGATAGACGCCCGCCAGATAAAGCGTCGCGACCATCGCCAGCGCCGCGACCAGCGCCGCCGGCAGCAGCTGCAGCAGGTCAGCGGGCGACACCTGCATCAGCCGGGCGGAATACACCAGCAGGTAGACGGCCACCATGATGGCGATATCCAGCGCGACCCAGACAGCGACCTGTTTGAGGTGGTGACGCGGCATGCTGATGTTGACGCCTGGCAGCATGCTGGTTGACCTTACGGCGCGACCGCCGCGGCGGCGCTGACAGCGCCGGCGTGCTGCTGGATGCGCGCCAGCGCCGCGCAGATGTCCTGCGCCACCGCCGCGCTCATGTGCGACCAGATCGGCAGGCTGAGCGAGCGCGCGGCCAGCAGGTTTGTGCCGGGCAGCGCGCCCTCTGGCGGGGCGAACTGGCGGTAGGCTGTGTGGCGGTGGCACGGCGGATCGTAATACTTGCGCGTGTCTACGCCGTCAGCGGCGAGCGCCAGCGCCAGCGTGTCGCGCGTCAGGCCGCAGGCGTCCGGGTCCACCGTGATGGCGAAGTCCTTGTACGAGCTGCGGTCCTGCGGGCGCACCGTCTGGAAGCTGATGCCCGGCAGGCGGCCCAGCTCGCGCCGGAACAGGTCTGCGATGCGGCCCCGGTGCTGCGCGGCGTCCTCCAGCAGCGCCAGGCTGTGCAGGCCCAGGCAGGCGTTGAACTCTGGCAGGCGCGCGTTGATACCGGCGAAGCGGCTGTCGTAATCGCCGGCGTTGCCGTACTCACGCCCGACGCGGACGGCGGCGGCCAGCGCGTCGTCGTTGGTGGCGACAACGCCGCCCTCGCCGGCGATCAGCAGCTTGGTCGGGCTGAGGCTGAACACCTGGGCCGCGCCCTGCGCGCCCACCGGCTGCCCCGCGTACCGCGCGCCGAAGCCGTGCGCGGCGTCAAAGAGCAGCGGCAGGCCGTGCCGCGCCGCCAGCGCTTCCAGCGCGGCGATGTCCGCCGGGGCGCCGAAGTTGTGGACGGCGACGATGGCGCTGGTGCGCGGCGTGATGGCGCGCGCGGCGGCGGCCGGGTCTATGTTGGTGGTGGCGGGGTCCACGTCCACAAAGACCGGGCGCAGGCCGTTCCAGACCAGCGCGCTGACGGTCGCCATGAACGTGAAGCTGGGGACGATCACCTCGCCCGTCAGGCCCAGCGCCTGATAGGTGAGCATAAGGCCGGTGGTGCAGCTTGAGACGGCGACCGCGTGCCGCACGCCCAGGTGCGCCGCCAGCGCGTCCTCGAACTGGCGCAGCCAGCGGCCTTTGGTCACCATGCCGCTGGCGAGCATCTCCCGCACGCCGCCGGCGACGGTGTCGAAGGCCGGCAGCAGCGGGCGCGTGATGGGGATTGGCGGGTCGAAGACAGGCGTGCCCCCTAACAGCGCAGGGTAGGTGGACATGGAAATGAGTCCTTTTTGATGAACGTTCTGGCAGCCCCCATAAAGGTGTGCTCGTATTTACAAAATTGGGGCCGCTTAATTCATCTTAAGCTAAGTTGTGAAGAATGCAAGTTAACGGTTGTAATACCAGAGTTCAATGTGGATGGCGATAAAGAGGAAAAAAATCCGTTGCCGGCAGTTTAATGCCGGTGGTCTGCTGCCAGTTGTCACACAACTGCTGGTATAGTTGAGGCCGAACGATCATCCGATAAGTGTAGAATTTAGACCTTTTGTCAGAGAATCCCGCTTTGAAGGCATAGAGTGTGTCTTCTTTTGCTCCCTGCCCACCACCCAAATGGAGATACCGATCTTCTCGTGCCTTAGCCCATTTGATAGCTTCATAGAGCATCAGTTTTGATGGCGAAGACTTAATGTAATTAATATCTGTGCCGCTTAGGTGATACTCTACAATCCCTTCATGCTCGGTAAACAGCGCGCCAGCGGAATACTCTCCTGTCGGAGATATTACAGAGAATATGTGAAGTTTACTGCCAATTGATGATCGCAGTTTCTCGAAGTATTCCCAGGAAAATTTGTAGAACTGACCAGCATTTACGCGTTCCATCGTTGACTTATATATTCTTACAAAGTTGTCTAATCGCTCCCAGTTGTCAATCTCTACCTGGAAGCCTTGTGTTTGTAATGTGCGAATGTTCGCTTGATGACCATCTCGAATTTTGTTCCATAGTGTGTCAAATGATAAGGTTAGGTCAACATAGACGGTAGGTCCGTGGAACTGCACTTGACCGTGCTGACTCAAAGTCTCTAGGTTTAGTGAAAGTAAAGGATGTAATCGCAGAAAAACTGATACAAGTCCAAGTTGTGCAGCGCGGTCAGCAAACTCCCGCAAGCATGTATCTAACTCAATAGCACGCATCTCACTAGAAATGATGGGAGAAGCATAACCATAGGGTGCACTGGCGTCCGTCATCTTACATTTGTAGGGAATCGGACGAATAGAAAGAGGTATCAGACAATACCCAGTACCTACTTCTGCAAAAAATGCTGTCGGTGTACCGCCTTCATGATTTGCAGCGAATGTAACGTATTCGGGTAAGTGATAGATGTCGTGTCTTATTCGCTTGAGGGCCTGGATCCACTTTTGATTATCAGGGTCAATAAACTCAAATACCATACGATTGTCAGGTTGCCTCTTGTCAAACTACCCAAATTTACTGAGATCTAATTTTACATGCGAGAAACCAAATAGTCATTCAATTCGTGGATGATACGGGCCTGATCTCTTGCCGTACATCTATGATCCACAGGAATCGTGAGAATGCGTTGAGATATGTCTCTTGCTTCTCCTTTTGTTTCTTCAGGCAGCTCCCAGTGAATAGATGGATAAATCCTGGCATCAATCAGGTGTTTCCTAAGTGCATCGCGTTGGGCTATTGAGTCGGCAATTAGGATTACATTGAATGGGCAGCAACCTTGTGTCCAGGTTTCGAACAGAGGGCTAATGCATTCTGTGCGAGGAAACGATTCCAATATTTGGCGAACATTGTTTTCACGCTGAAGCCGCCATGTGGAGGGAAATCCTTCCTGCAACAATGCACGACTCCAGGGCGTAATCTGTTGATCTGGAACTAGATCGAGGTTCTTCTCTCCCTCGATCTGAAACTTACGAAAAGCCTCCTTCAATGCCGGAACTGATTCATTGCCGTTGATATATTCCATCTTCCAAATCATGCCAGCTAGCTTCAGAGCGCTACCGGCCCAGTCTTGTCCTGTTGGTTCGCTTGGCAGAAGATCTCCAGTGGGCGACCACACGATCGCGCCGTCAGGTGTAGGAAGCGTCTTCCGCAAAGAGGCAAATGCATAGTCTGCTGTTGAGTTGCCTGCCCATGCTGACAATGGATCATGGGTATGATCTTCAAGCAGAGTAGCCTCAGGATATGCTCTTTTCCAATTCAACCAGGGATTAGCTGTACGAACGCCAAAATAGTTTAGAGCAAGAACCATATCACCTGGATTGGGATTCAATGTTGACCAGTCTGGCTGCGACCGCATGGGATTATCGTTGTAACGTATCAGCTCAATCCCGCTATCCCGCCAATACTGAGAGGTATGGGGACAGAAATAAACCGGAAGCCATAATCTTTGGCGACGTATCTGCCGTGCAACCGAAACGACGACTGCTCTGCACGTACTGAAAAAGGTATGTGGTTCCGGCCAGGGCAGACACTCGCCTAGTGGTAATCCTGGCCAATAGAAATCACCGCCGATTTCGCTCATGCTCCAGAAGTGCCATAATAATTACGTCAATGTACTGCCCATCGCGAAACTGAGCGTCGCGTTGGATACCTTCACGCCTGAACCCCAGTTTTTCGTAAATATGGATAGCACGAGAATTATTAGCCAAGACCTCTAATTCGATGCGATGGAGATTTAGTTGGTCAAAACCGTAATCAATCGTTGCTTGTGTTATGCTTTGACCAAGACCTTTTCCCCAGCAAGATTTCTCGCCAATCAAGATCGCAAACTCAGCTTTGCGAACACGGTAATCTATGTCATAGAGTCCAACATGGCCCAAACAAGTATCGTTGGCTCGATCGCCAATAACCCAGATGATCTCATCCTTTCGATTCCGGTGAAACTCAACCCACTCCTGTAAGTCCTTAATCGAATAGCCAGAACTAAAACCACCTAGAGACCGTATGGCTTCCCAGTCGTTACGGTATAAATAGAGATGTTCAACGTCTTTAGGTTCAGGACGGCGCAAAATAAACTGTTCACGGAGAATTTGCAAGCTTCTACACCTTTTTCATGAGCCTTTTGTCATTACTTAGACCTAAATCATCCACTTCGGCAACATCTTGGCCTGGAATCACACCCTTTTTTGCAAACACGCGATAAACCGTCATAAAAAGGATCTTCAGGTCGATCCACATGCTGCAACGATTAACATACCAGACATCACGCTCAAGTCGTTGGCTGAAGGGAATCTCCTGACGCCCATTGACCTGCGCCCAACCGGTGATGCCGGGGCGCACGTCGTGGCGGCGGGCCTGCTGCGGCGTGTACAGCGGCAGATACGCCAGCAGCAGCGGGCGCGGGCCGACCACGCTCATCTCGCCGCGCAGCACGTTGATAAGCTGCGGCAGCTCGTCTATGCTGGTGCGGCGCAGGAAGCGCCCCAACGGCGTCAGGCGGTCAGCGTCGGGCAGGGGCGCGCCGTCGGGGCCGCGCTGGTCGGTCATGGTGCGGAACTTGAGCAGCGTGAACGGCTGCCCATGCAGGCCGGGGCGCGTCTGCCGGAACAGGGCCGGCGCGCCCATCGTCAGGCGGATGGCCAGCGCCGCCGCCAGCATCACCGGGGCGAACACGACCAGCGCCGCCGCCGCGACACACACATCCAGCGGGCGCTTGAGCGCGTAGCCGCGCGGCCCCCGGCGGGCCGCTGGCGCGGGGCGCGCGCGCAGCAGACAGGCCGCCGTCACGGCGAGCGCGGCGGCGGCCAGCGCGGCGCGCAGGGTGCGGGCGGGCATCAGGTTACTGCTGCGCGAACAGCAGGAACGTGATCGCGTAGACCGCGCCGGCCAGCGCGGTGAGCAGCGCCGTTGGCCGCGACTTCGGCGCTTTGGTGAAGGCGGCCACCATCAGCGGGAAGATCGCCATGACGGCGTTCAGCACCAGCGTGATGATGTTGCGCGCCGGCAGCAGTTGGAGCTTGGAGATCACGGCGATCAGCGCGACCCCCGCCATCATCAGCGTCGGCAGCAGCGTTTTGTCGCTCTGCATGAACATGGTGATCAGGCCGAAGATGAAGACGGCGTACAGCATAATGTCCCACAGCAGCTCGGTTCCTGAACGCGGACTCAGCAGGTGGATGATCTGCTGAATGTCAATCTGAGGCATGCTTCAACCCTCCTGGCGGCGCGCACGGCACATCACTATTTATACTAACACAACTGCCGCCCGGCGCGCTTCAACGGCTGGCGATCAGCAGCGGGGCCAGCGCGGCGCGCAGGTCCATGCCCGCCGTGTAGCGGACAGCGTGGATGCCCGCCGCCTGCGCGCCGGCGGCGTTGGCGGGCAGGTCGTCAATGAAGATAACCTCATCGGCTGGCCGGCGCAGCGCCGCCAGCAGCGCCTGGTAGGCGGCGGCGTCGGGCTTCATAGCGCCAAGCGCGGCGGAGATGAGCAGCGGGTCGAACAGCGCGTCAATCCCCAGCGCGCGCAGCCAGTCCCGCAGGTCGAGCGTGTCGTTGCTGAGCAGCCCGACCGTGTGCCCGGCGCGGCGCAGCTCGTGGAGCAGGGCGATCAGGTCGGCGTCGAGCTGGTCGCCGCTGAAGAAGGTGCGCCGCAGTTCGGCTGCTGCCGCCGCGTCCAGCCCCAGTCGGGCGGCGGCGTCGGCCCAGCAGCGCGCCGGTTCGACGCGCCCTAACTGCGCCGCGCGCCAGACGGCGCTGCCGTGCACCGCCTGCTCAACGCTGCCGTGCGGCAGCCCCAGCCGGTCATCCCAGGCGTGGCGCGGCGCGTAATCAACGGTGCGCATGAGCACGCCGCCGAAGTCGAAAATAACTGCGCGTTTGGCGGTGGATGTGTTATGCTCAATCATCTGATTAACCAGGCCCTGTGGCTGTGTAAGCATGAAGACGATTCAGCGTTGGCGACGCCGGTTTCAGCAATGGTGGGAAGGCTTTGACGCGCCCACGCGCGCGCTGCCGGGCTATCTGCAGCGCGCGGTGCGCCGCTACTTGCGCTACGACACGCAGCGCGCGGCGGCCCTGGCCTATTATACGATGTTCTCTGTTTTCCCACTGCTGCTGCTGCTGGCGGTCGGCCTGACGCGCGTGCTGGGCGCGGCCAGCGTCCAGACGCAGATCGCCAGCGCGCTGCGCCTGTTTTTGCCAGAGGCCGCGCAGGGCATCACGGACCTGCTGCTGGAGAGCGTGGACCAGGGGCTGGCGCAGAACTCGTCGTTTACGCTGCTGGCGCTGGGCGGCCTGCTGTGGTCCGGGCTGGGGCTGTTCACAAATGTGTCGTCCGCGCTTGATCTGATCTTTGGCGTGCAGCGGCGGCGCAGCATGTGGCGGCAGCGACTGCTGGCGGTCGCCATGTCTGTCACGCTGGTTGTGCTCATCACGCTGTCGTTTCTGGTGTCGGCGGTCCTGCTGCTGGCGCACACCATCTTCTTCAGCCAGGCCAGCGTCTGGATTGACCTGGCGTTTCTGGCGGTTCCGCTGGGCTTTAACCTGACGATCTTCGTGCTGGCCTTCCGCTTTGTGCCGGCGCGGCCGGTTGAGTGGGACAGCGTGTGGCCGGCGGCGGTGTTCGGCGCGGTGGGGTGGGAGCTGGCCAAAGCCGGGTTTGGCTGGTATCTGACCAACTTCGCGAACTATCAACTGGTCTATGGCAGTATCGCGACGGTGATTGTGATGCTGTTCTGGGCGTTTCTGCTGGCGTCAATCTTCCTGTTCAGCGCGGAGCTGTGCGCGCAGCTTAACGAATGGTGGGAGGCAGAGCTGCGCGAGGACGTGCTGGCGCTGCCGGACCCGCAGCAGCCGCGCCTGCCGGGCGCGCTGTAAAACACAACGGACCCCAGGGCGGGGTCCGTTTGTTGGCGCTGCGCGGCCAGTTTTAGCTGTGGCTGCGCGCGAGCTGTCCGATAGTTTCTGACTTGCGATGAGCGGGCTGTGCCGGGCGGAATACCAGCCGCAGCCGCGCGCTCAGCGCGGTCCACAGTGTGGCGCGCGGCGCGGGCCGGCGGGCCTGCTGGCGGGCGCGGCGGCGCAGGTCGTTCAGGTGCTGGTTGTGCAGCTCGAAGTTCGTCGTTGTGAACTGCTCGTTCATGTTGTTCTTCCTCAGCTCTGCTTCACGGATGTGTAGACATGCCGTGTGTTGCTGTTAGGTTGCGGGCGGGGCTGCAGGCGCTCTGCTGCTGAGAGCAGGCTGCGCCGCAGCGCGTTTAAAACCAACGATGGCTGTTTGCTGCTCTGTGCCATCGCGCGTGCCATGCGCTCTCGTTCGGCCTGGCGCAGGAGGTCGCGCTGGCGCTGCTGACTGATAAGCACCATCTGCCAATCCATACTGTTTACTCCCGTTTCACTGTGTTGTTCAAGGTCCGAAGCGCTGGCAAGACGCTTTGCCGAACAATCTCATCATCGCATAGTGCGGAGCCGCTGTCATCGTTCACCTGGCGGAAATCCGACCTGGCCGCCTGGATAGGGCGCGGCGGCCGCTGCCGGCGTATTGGCCCGGCGCGGCGCAGGCGAACCGCGAGGTCGGCGTGTCTGCGGCCTCTGCTTCGGGACAAGTTGTCAGGAAGGCGTTAGAGGGGGGCAGACGCGAGCCAACCGGCGCAGACGGCCGTAATGCCGCCGAAACCGCCGCAGTTGTGCTGCATATCGCGCATTTCGCTGTGCATCATGGACATTGGCACGCATCTCCTTTCGTGAGGGTGGGGCAGGGCGTGGGCGCTGCATCACGCCGCGTATGCCTGAACACTGTAGCACATTTTCCGGTTATGTGTCAAGAGGGTGTTCCGAAGTTCCTGAAGGTTCATGAAGGTTCAGAGTGCCCACCTGACTGGTTCAGCATAGCACAGTTTTCCCGCGCGCGTCACCACCTAATTTCCGGGGGGCTGCCGGTTTGGATGGCGAAGGCCGCGCTGCGGCGCTGGCCCGCCACTGGTTAATACCTTGACTTATTGGGTACAATCCAGCAAAGGCATGCAGCAGGGCCGCGGCGATCTGGCATCGGTTAACGGCAGCCTGCACAAAAGGGGTATGAACAGCCATGAGCAACACAGGTGACAGCTTTGGCGCGCGCGCCGCGTTTGACACCGGCAGCGGCAAAGCGCAGATTTATCGCCTGGACGCGCTGGCGCGCGCCGGGGTGGGCGAGGTAGATCGCCTGCCCTTCAGCATCAAAATTCTGCTGGAAAACGCGCTGCGCAACCTGGATGGGCACGCGGTGCGCCCGGAGGACGTGGTTAATCTCGCGAAATGGCACCCGAACAACTATGAGCCGGTCGAGATTCCGTTTAAACCGGCGCGCGTGATTTTGCAGGACTTCACCGGCGTGCCCTGTGTGGTGGACCTGGCGGCGCTGCGCAGCGCGATGCTGCGCATGGGTGGCGATCCCCGGCGCATCAACCCGGTCATCCCGGTGGACCTGGTGATTGACCACTCGGTTCAGGTGGACATCTTCGCGCGGCGGGACGCGCTGCTGCTCAACTCGCAGTTTGAGTTCGAGCGCAACCGCGAGCGCTATGAGTTTCTGCACTGGGGGCAGAAGGCGTTCAGCAACTTCCACGTTGTGCCACCGGCGACGGGCATCGTTCACCAGGTGAACCTGGAGTACCTGGCGCGGGTGGTGCAGCTTTACGACGCGCCCGACGGCGGCGTTGTCGCGCTGCCGGATACGCTGGTCGGGACGGACAGCCACACGACGATGATTAACGGCCTGGGCGTGTTGGGCTGGGGGGTGGGCGGCATCGAGGCCGAGGCCGCGATGCTGGACCAGCCGATTTACATGCGCATGCCGGAGGTGATCGGCTTTAAGCTCAGCGGCAGTCTGCCGGAAGGCGCGACCGCTACTGATCTGGTGCTGGTGGTCACGCAGATGCTGCGCAAGAAAGGCGTCGTGGATAAGTTTGTGGAGTTCTACGGGACCGGCCTGGCGGGCATGACGCTGCCTGACCGCGCCACTATCGCCAACATGGCCCCCGAATACGGCGCGACAATGGGCTTCTTCCCGGTGGATGAGGAAACGCTCAGCTACCTGGCGCGCACCGGCCGCGACCCGCAGCTTATCGAGCTGGTGCGCCGCTACAGCCAGGAACAGGGCCTGTTCCGCACCGCCGCTACGCCCGACCCGGTGTTCACCGACACGCTGGAGCTGGACCTGGGCACGGTTGAGCCGAGCATGGCCGGGCCGCTGCGCCCGCAGGACCGGGTGCTCGTGCGGGATATGCGGTCGGCCTTCGAGAAGGCGCTGCGCGCGCCGGTGGGGCCAGCCGGCTACGCGCTGAGCGAACAGCGCGCCGAGGCTGAAGCCACCTACCGGGATAACGGCAGCAGCGTGCAAATGGGGCACGGGGCGGTGGTGATCGCCGCGATCACGAGCTGCACCAACACCAGCAATCCATCGGTCATGGTGGGCGCGGGGCTGCTAGCCAAGAAGGCCGTCGAGCGCGGCCTGACGCGCAAGCCATATGTCAAAACCACGCTGGCCCCCGGCTCAAAGGTGGTCACGGAGTATCTGGATAAGGCGGGTCTGACGCCCTACCTGGAGCAGCTTGGCTTCTACACGGTGGGTTATGGCTGCACGACGTGCATCGGCAACAGCGGCCCGCTGCCTGATGAGGTGGTGCGCGCCGTCAAAGAGGCGGACCTGGTGGCGGCGGCGGTCCTGAGCGGCAACCGCAACTTCGCCGGCCGCATTAACCCGCACGTGCGCGCCAACTATCTGGCGTCGCCGCCGCTGGTTGTGGCTTATGCGCTGGCGGGCACGGTTGATATTGACCTGATGCACGAGCCAATCGGCTATGATCAGGCCGGCGCGCCGGTGTTCCTGCGCGATATCTGGCCGACGCAGCAGGAGGTGCTGGAAACCGTCCAGGCGAACGTCACCGCCGCGATGTTTAAGGAGCAGTATGGCAACGTCTACGACGGCAACGAGACCTGGAATGCCATCCCCAGCGCCGACCGGGATATCTACGAGTGGGATGCCAAAAGCACCTATATCCAGGAGCCGCCCTTCTTCGTTGACCTGAAGCCTGAGCCGGACCCGGTCAGGCCGATAACTGGCGCGCGCGTGCTGGGCCTGTTCGGCGATTCGGTCACGACCGATCACATTTCGCCGGCGGGCAGCATCGCCAAGGACAGCCCGGCGGGGCAGTATCTCATCGCGCAGGGCGTAGAGCCGAGAGACTTCAACAGCTACGGCGCGCGCCGGGGCAACGACCGCGTGATGACGCGCGGCACGTTCGCCAACATCCGCCTGCGCAACCTGCTGGTCCCTGGCAGCGAGGGCGGGGTCACGTCGTATTTGCCTTCCGACACGGTGATGTCCATCTTTGACGCCGCGATGAAGTACAAGCAGGACGGCACGCCGCTGATTATCCTGGCCGGCAGCGACTATGGCATGGGGTCCAGCCGCGACTGGGCCGCGAAAGGCGCCTTCCTGCTGGGCGTGCGGGCGGTGATCGCCGCCAGTTTTGAGCGCATCCACCGCAGCAACCTGGTGATGATGGGCGTGCTGCCGCTTCAGTTCCAGCCCGGCCAGACGTGGGAATCGCTGGGGCTGACGGGCCGCGAGGTTTACGACCTCCCCGACCTGAGCGACGATCTTCAGCCGGGGCAGGATGTCCGCGTGCGCGTGACTGATGCCGAGGGCGGCGAGCGCTTCTTTACCGCGCGCGCGCGCATCGACACGCCGGTCGAGGTTGGCTACTACCGCAACGGCGGCATCCTCCAGACGGTGCTGCGGAATTTCATGAAGCAGGCGTAAGCGGCTCCGCCGCGCGCAAGCACAGCCGCCCGGCACAAAGCCGGGCGGCTGCGATATTCCCCCCTTATTCCACGCCGGCGCGCCGTTCGCGATCGTAGTCGGCCACGGCGTCCAGAACGGTGCGCAGCGTTTGCGCCGCGTCGTGAACCAGGCTGTTTATCTCGGCGATCTGGTCCAGGTTAACGCGCTCATCCTCAGACAGCAGCGTGTCGATCAGGCGGGCCGCTGAAATGATGCCGGTCAGCGGCCCGCGCAGATCGTGGACGATGCTGCTGAGGAGCGCCGTGTCGTCCAGCGCTTTATAAGTTTGCAGCAAGTTCTCTCGTGTGCGTCCGGCCATCGCAGCAGACTCCGCGCCTACGCCTGAAGCCGCGCCAGGCGCTCTGCCGCGCGGCGCAGCGTGTCATCGTGTTTGCAGAAGGCGAACCGCACATGCTTCTGGCCCAGGTGGCGGTGCTCCGCGCTGTAAAACGACGTGGGCGGAATGCAGGCCACGCCGACCTCGGTGATGAGGTGGCGCGTGAACGCCTCGGCATCGCCATCAAACACGCTGGAAAAGTCCGCCATGACGAAGTAAGTGCCCTGCGGCGGCGCGACTTTGAGGCCGGCAGCCGTCAGGCCGTCCAGCAGCAGCGTTCGCTTGCACAGATACTGTTCCTGATAGTCTTCGTAGTAGGTCTGGTCCTGCGCGAGAGCGTAGGCGACAGCCTGCTGCGCCGGGTGATTGGTGGCGAACGCCACGAACTGGTGCGCGCGCCACACGCCGGCGACCAGCTCTGGCGGCCCATACACCCAGCCGATTTTCCAGCCGGTCACGCCGAAGGTTTTGCCCGCGCTGCCGATCGTCACTGTGCGCGCGAACATCTCTGGCAGCGTGGCGATGGGGATGTGCCGGGCGTCGCCGTAGACGAGATGCTCGTAGACTTCGTCGGCGATCACAGTCGTGTCGAACTCGCGGCACAGGCCCGCGATCAGCGCCAGCTCAGCGCGGGTGAAAACGCGCCCGGTGGGGTTGTGCGGCGTGTTAACGATGATAGCGCGCGTGCGCGGCGTGAAGGCGGCGCGCAGCTCGTCAGGGTCAAGCGTCCAGCCGGGCGCGCGCAGCGGCACATACACTGGGACCGCGCCGGCCATCAGCACGCCGGGCGCGTAGCTGTCGAAAAACGGCTCAATGACGATGACTTCGTCGCCGGGGTCAACCAGGCCCATGATGGCGCAGAACACCGCCTCAGTCGCCCCCGGCGTCACCAGCACGCCGCCCACCGGGTCTATCTTCAAGCCGTAGAAGCGCAGCGCATGGTCAGCGATGCCCTGGCGCAGCGTCTCGATACCCGGCCCTGGCGGGTACTGGTTGGCCCCTGAGCGCAGCGCGGCCACAGCCGCCTCGATAATCGCGGGCGGGCCGTCAAAGTCAGGCATGCCCTGGCCCAGGTTGACGGCGTTGTGCTGGCGCGCCAGCGCGTTGATCTCGGTGAAAACGGTGGTTCCAAAGGGCGCGACGCGCCGGGCGGGTGTTGGCATGGGCGGCATGACTCCGTCTGCGTGTGCCGGGGCCGCTAGCTGCGGCCCCCTTGCCGATGATTGTTCGCGATGTTCTCACGCGCTGCGGTTGCCAGTTGGTCAACGCGCTCGTTTTCCGGGCTGCCGGCGTGGCCGCGCACCCAGCGCCAGTCAATATCGTGGCGCGCGGCGGCGGCGTGCAGGCGCTCCCACAGCTCACGGTTTTTGACTGGCTGGCCGTTGGTCGTTTTCCAGCCTTTGCGGACCCAGCCGGCCATCCACTCGCTGATGCCTTTTTTAAGATACTCGCTGTCGGTGTACAGCGTAATCGCACAGGGCTGGTTCAGCGCCTCCAGCGCCATGATCGCGGCGGTTAGCTCCATGCGGTTATTTGTTGTGGCCGCTTCGCCGCCGCTCAGCTCTTTCCGATGTTCGCCGGCCAGCAGCAGGGCCGCCCAGCCGCCCGGCCCGCCGGGGTTGGGTTTGGCGCCGCCATCGGTATAAATGATAACGCGCGGTTTGACAGAAGTCATGGCTGCTGACCAGGATGCGGCGCAGGGTGGGTAGTGACGGCCATTGTGGACTCTCGCTGATGAAAAGGACGCGCCTGAGTATAACACACAGCGCCAGCGCAAAAGTCCCCCTTGCGAGGCGCGCGCGCTGTCCCGATAATGCTTCCAGGCGCCGCGCCTGCTGCGCCCTGGCTCGTTATGCGACAGGAAGCTCAACCGTTATGCAGCGGAAACAGTTTGTGGCGATCGCGGGCAATATCGGCGCGGGCAAAAGCACGCTGACGGGCATGCTGGCCGAGGCGCTGGGCTGGCAGCCATTCTACGAAGCCAATACCGAAAACCCCTATCTGGCCGATTTTTACACCGATATGCGCCGCTGGAGCTTCCACTCGCAGGTGTTCTTTCTAGGCAAGCGCCTGGAACACCACCGCCAGCTTCTTGACCACCCCACCAGCGCGGTGCAGGACCGCACCGTTTATGAGGATGCAGAGATTTTCGCCTGCAACCTTTACAACCAGGGCCACATGAGCGAGCGCGACTATGACGCTTACCGCCGCCTGTACCAGGCGGTCAGCTCATTTCTGCCGCCGCCAGACCTGATCATCTACCTGCAGGCCAGCGTCGGCACGCTGGTGGACCACATCCGGCAGCGCGGGCGGGCTTTTGAGCGCGACATAGACCCGGATTATGTCGCCCAGCTCAATGAACTCTACGACCGCTGGATTGATTCGTGGACGCGCTGCCCGGTGCTGTACGTCCCGATGGACAGGCTGGATTTTTGCCACAATGCCGGCGATTTCGCCACAATAACTCGCGAGCTATCACAGCGGCTTCAGTTTGAAACGCATTAAGAATTGGCCGGGCCTGCTGGACACGCGCCGGCGATTGTGCTATACTGCGCGCAATCAATATGATTAATCTAATTCATCTGATGAATTAGCGTTCCGCGTGGTGCATACAGCGCGATGGCCCCGATAGACCTCAACTCTGACCTGCTTAACTTCCTGGTGGACAGCGCTTATGAACCGGGCGACCGCCTGCCGACGATCACCGAGTTGCAGCGCGAGGATATGCTGCGGGCCAGCGCCAGCAAAGTGCGCGAGCAGCTTGAAGTGGCGCGCGCGCTGGGCCTGGTGGAGGTGCGGTCGCGCACGGGTATGCGCCTCAAGGACTACAGCTTCGCCCCGGCGGTGCGGCTGAGCCTGTTTTACGCGCTGGCGCGCGACCTCAGGAACTTCGAGCGTTTCGGCGAACTGCGCAAGCGCCTGGAGCTGGCTTACTGGCACGATGCCTGCGCGCTGCTCACGCCCGACGACACCGCACTGATGCGTGCCTGTGTTAAGCAGGCGCGGGCTAAACTCAGCGACCACTGGATTCAGATTCCCAACCAGGAACACCGCGTTTTTCACCTCACGATGTTTCAGCGCCTGGAAAACCCGTTTGTGCAGGGCCTGCTGGAGGCCTATTGGGACGCCTACGACGCGGTTGAACCCTACCGCTACGCTGAATACAATTACCTCACGCTGGCATGGGATTACCACGAGCGCATTCTCGATCACATCTGTGCGCGGGAATACGACGCGGCGCGGGAGGCGTTTGTTGAACACACACGCCTGCTGCGCTACCCATCGGGGTCAGAAAACGGCAGCGCCGCTGCGCCTGTCGGCGAATAGCGCAGGTCAAAGGAGATTTATTGACGGAACGCAAATAAAATGTCCTTTTCACTATCTGTCGTAATCCCTGTGAATGAAAGGAGACTTGTGCGCCTGCGCGCACGTTCAACGTATGGGACTTGTGGAGCTTCAGGATAATCAGCAGGCCCTTGACCAGGGCCGCATCGTCAATGACTTTTCCTTTACCGTTGCCACCAAAAACGGCTCTGGCAGCCAGACCTCCAACAATGTGCTGGTGCGCGCCCTGTTCAAGATGGGCATCCCGGTAAACGGCAAGAATCAGTTTCCCTCAAATATCAAGGGCCTGCCGACCTGGTACACCATCCGTGTGAGCGCGCAGGGTTACACAGCGCGCCGTGCGGTCACCGAGATCGCCGTCGCCATGAACGAACTCACCGCCGCCGAGGACATTAACAACCTGCCGACGGGCGGTGTGTGCATCCTGCCGCAGGACTGGAACTGGGGCCGCACCCGGTCAGACATCACGTACTATGAAATCCCCGTGCGTGACATCGTAAAGTCGTTCGACCTGCCGGCGGAGCGCCGTGAGCAGGTGGGCAACATGGTGTACGTCGGCATTGTGGCGCAGTTGTTCGGCATCCCCCTGGAGCTGATTCACAGCGCGCTGATGGACAACTTCAACGGCAAAGAGAAGCCGGTGACGATGAACTACCAGATAGCCGCGGCCGCGTTCGAGTGGGCCGCTGACAACCTGGAGAAGCGCGACCCGTTCTATTTTGAGCCGATGAACGCCACGCAGGGCAAGATTATCATCACCGGCAACGAAGCCGCCGCGCTGGGAGCGCTCTTTGGCGGCGTGTCAGTCGTATCCTGGTATCCGATTACGCCCTCGACCAGTGTGATTGACAGCATTATTCAGTTCCAGCACATTCGCCAGGACCCGGAAACCGGCAAGAACACGGTGGCGGTGGTGCAGGCGGAGGACGAGATCGCGGCTGTTGGCATGATCGTTGGGGCCGGTTGGGCTGGCGCGCGCGCCATGACCGCCACCAGCGGCCCTGGCATCAGCCTGATGGCGGAGTTTACCGGGCTGGCCTATTTTGCCGAGGTTCCGATTGTGATCTGGGACGTGACCCGTATGGGACCCAGCACTGGCCTGCCGACCCGCACCAGCCAGGGGGACCTGATCTTTACCTACTTCCTGGGGCACGGCGACAGCCGCCACGTTGTGCTGCTGCCGGGCAGCGTCGAGGAATGTTTTGAGTTCGGCTGGCGCGCGTTTGACCTGGCCGACCAGCTTCAGACGCCGGTTTTCGTCCTCAGCGACCTTGACCTGGGCATGAATAACTGGATGGCTGAGCCGTTCACCTACCCGAATGAGCCGCTGAAGCGCGGCAAAACGCTGAACAAAGAGACGCTGGAGGAGATGTTCGCGGAAAAGGGCGAGTGGTATCGCTTCCGCGATTACGACGGCGACGGCGTGAGCTATCGCACGCTGCCCGGCACAGATCACCCGCGCGCCGCTTACTTTGCGCGCGGCACGGGCCACGACGACCGCGCCGGCTACAGCGAGCGCAGCAGCGACTGGGTGCAGAATATGACGCGCCTGCGGCGCAAATTTGAAACCGCGAGCACGCTGGTTCCGCGCCCGGTTGTGGATTATGTGGCGGGCAAGAAGATCGGCATTGTTTCCTTTGGCTCCAACGACGCGGCAATTCAGGAGGCGCGCGACCGTCTGGCCGATGCCGGCGTAGAAACCAACTACCTGCGCGTGCGGGCGCTGCCGCTCAACCAGGAGGAGAAGGAGTTTATCTACGGTCACGAGCGCATTTACGTGATCGAGAACAACTTCGATGGCCAGCTTGCCCAGCTTATCCACATGGAACTGCCCAAAGACACGACCCACGTGCTGTCGCTCGCCCTGGGCGATGGCCTGCCTATGACGCCAAGCTGGATTATTGACAGCATTATGCAGCAGGAGCACAAGTAACAATGGCAACTGCGAACCGAACCAACGCCCGCACTAACGCCCTGGGCCTCACCCGTGAGGATTACAAAGCCGGCAAAAGCACGCTCTGCCCCGGCTGCGGCCACGACTCCATTTCCAACCAGATCATCAGCATCGCCTATGATCTGGGCCTTGATCAGCACAGAGTGATCAAGCTCAGCGGGATCGGCTGTTCCAGCAAGACGCCCGCCTACTTTATGGGGCGCGCGCACGCTTTCAACGCTATCCACGGCCGGATGCCGTCAGTGGCGACAGGCGCGACGCTGGCCAACCATGAACTCATCGCGATCGGCGTCAGCGGCGACGGCGACAGCGGCAGCATCGGCCTGGGGCAGTTCAAGCACCTGCTGCGCCGCAACGTGCCGCTGGTCTACATCATTGAGAACAACGGCGTTTATGGCCTGACAAAGGGACAGTTTTCCGCCACTGCGGACGAAGGCCAGTTCCTCAGGCACTATGGGCACAACGAGCTGCCGCCCATTGACCTGTGCCTGGAAGCGCTGATCGGCGGCGCGACGTTTGTCGCCCGCAGCTTCTCTGGTGACTCCAAACAGGTGCAGACGCTGCTCAAGGCTGGGCTGGCGCATAAAGGCACGGCCGTCATCGACATCATCAGCCCGTGCGTGACGTTCAACAACTCGCCGGATTCAACCAAGAGCTATTCCTACGGCAAGGAACATCAGATACTGCTGCATGAACTGGAATACTACACGCCGGACTTCATCCAGCAGCGCGAAGAAATCGTCCTTGATGAGCACCCATCCGGCGAGGTCATTCAGGTGCCGCTGCACGATGGCTCTTTCATCAAGCTGATGAAGGTGGGCGAGGACTACGACCCCCGCAACCGCAGCCGCGCTATCGAGATGCTCGACCACGCTCACCGTGAGCAGTTGTTTGTCACGGGCCTGCTTTACTACGAAGAGCCGCGCCCGACGCTGTGCGAGACGCAGCGCTTGAGCGACACGCCGCTGGCGCAGCTTCCGGCGGAGCGCCTGCGCCCGGCCCCAGAGGTGCTTGAGCGCCTTATGCAGGGCCTGAAGTAGGGCCGGCGGCTCACAATTTGTCTGCGCTGACAGCGGCCTCTGCCAGAGGCCGCTGTCTTTTTTTCTGCCGCGCCGTGGTGAAAGCTGCGGTTAAGTCTCAGGGGCGTCCGGCCTGCTGCCCCCCAAAATAGGGGGTTTTAGGCGCTTTGAGCGCGTGTTCAAATAAGGCGCAGCCGCAGCCAGCCAGCCGCGTTAACGCTGTAACAATGCAGATCTCGCCTCGCTGCTGGCGGCCGCCGCGCGCCATCACTCGCGGATAAGGAGTTGTATTATGGGCGGATACTACGCCCTCAACGTCGAGCAAACGCTGGCAGACCTGGCGACGAACGCTGAGGCCGGCCTCACAGAGGTCGAAGTCAGCCAGCGCCGGGTCCGCTATGGGAAGAACAGCCTGCCGGTTGACAGCGGCACTAACTGGGCGCAGCTTATCCTGGGCCAGTTCAGCGACCTGATGATTATCATTCTGCTGGCTGCCGCCGCCATCTCGTACTTCCTGGGCGACACCAAAGACGTTGTGATCATCCTGGCGATCGTCATTCTCAACGCGCTGATCGGTGTCTACCAGGAATATCGGGCGGAGAAAGCGCTGGCGGCCCTCAGCGCGCTCCAGGTCCCGCTGGTGCGCGTGCGCCGGTCCGGCGTTGTGCATGAGATCAGCGCTGAGGACCTGGTGCCAGGCGATGTCGTGCTGCTTCAGGAAGGCGACCGCGTGCCGGCGGATGGCCGCCTCATCAGGAGCGTGAACCTGCAGATAGACGAGTCGGCGTTGACGGGCGAATCTGTGCCGGTTGACAAGTCAGCCGCCGCGCTTTCAGACAACGGCAGTGTCCCGTTAGGCGACCGCAGCAACATGGCGTTCATGGGGACGGCGGTTAACTACGGCCGCGGCGAGCTGGTTGTCACCAGGACCGGCCTGCAAACCGAGCTGGGCAATATCGCCGCGATGCTGATGCAGGTCGAGCAGGGCATCACGCCTCTTCAGAGCCGCCTGAACCGCCTGGGCCAGCTTCTGGCGGTGGGCGCGGGTGTCGTGGTGCTGATCGTGTTCGTCGCCGGGCTGCTGCGCGGCATCCCGGCGCAGCAGATGTTCCTCACGTCGATCAGCCTGGCGGTGGCCGCTGTGCCGGAGGGCCTGCCCGCGCTGATCACCATCAGCCTGTCGCTGGGCGCGGCGCGGATGGTCCGCCGCGGCGCGCTGATTCGCCGCCTGCCCGCCGTTGAAACGCTCGGCTCGGTGACGACGATCTGCTCTGACAAAACCGGCACTCTCACTAAAAACGAGATGACGGCCACCGAGATCGCGCTGCCGCAGCACTCCAACGTGGGCATTACGGGCGTTGGATATGTGGCTGAGGGCGTCTACAGGAACCACGAAACCGGCGAGCTGCTGGATGTCCACAGCGACCGGGCGCTGGCGCGCTTCGTGAAGGCCAGCGCGCTCGCAACCAACGCTTTTCTGGAGCAGGCCGCTAACGGCAGCCTGCGCGTTCTGGGCGATACAACGGAGGGCGCGCTGCTGGTGGCCGCCAGCAAAGCAGGCTGGACGCGCGAGCATCTGGAGCGCGAGCTGCCGCGCGTGGCCGAGCTGCCGTTCAGCAGCGAGCGCAAGGCTATGACGACAGTGCACCGCCTTGTCGGCGCCGAAGCGCGCGCGCTGTTCATGGGCGCTGATTACATCGCCATCACGAAAGGCGCGCCCGACCAGATGGTTGAGTGGGCCACGCATGAGATGCTGGCCGATGGCCCGATCCCGATGACTGACAAACGGCGCGCTGACTGGCTGGCGGAGATTAACCGGATGGCTGACCGGGGCCTGCGGGTCCTGGGCCTGGCATTTCGCCCGCTTGAGTCCGAACCGGAGGAAGTGACGCCGGAGATCGAGCGCAACCTGTACACCCTGGGGCTGGTGGGCATCCTGGACCCGGCGCGCCCGGAGGCGCGCACAGCGGTCGCGCGCGCGCGGGCGGCGGGCATCCGCTCCATCATGATCACGGGCGACCACGCGCTGACCGCCGAGGCGATCTCGCACCATTTGGGCATTCTTGCGCCCGGCGAGCGCGCCGTTGTCGGCAGCGCGCTGGACCAGATGAGCGATGCCGAGCTGCTGGCGGCGCTGAAACACACTTCAACCTTCGCGCGTGTGTCGCCGCAGCACAAGCTGCGCCTGGTGCGCCTGCTGCAGGCGCAGAATGAGATCGTCGCCATGACCGGCGACGGCGTGAACGACGCGCCGGCGCTGAAACAGGCCGATATCGGCGTGGCGATGGGCATCACGGGGACGGATGTGAGCAAAGGTGCGGCGGCGATGGTCCTCACGGACGACAACTTCGCCTCAATCGTCAGCGCGGTCGAAGAGGGCCGCATCATCTACGACAACATCCGCAAGTTCATCAAGTATCTGCTCAGCTCGAACGTGGGTGAAATCCTGGTGATGTTTGTGGCGCTGCTGGTCGGCCTCAAGCTGCCGCTGCTGGCGATTCAGATTTTGTGGATCAACCTGGTGACGGACGGCCTGCCGGCGATCGCGCTGGGCTTCGAGCCGGCAGAGCCGGATGTCATGAGGCGCAGGCCGCGCCCGCGCGATGAGAGCATCCTGGCGGGCGGGACCGGGCGGCACATCGCCTGGGTCGGCGTTCTGATCGCAGCGCTGACGCTGGGCAGCTACATCTGGGGCTACACCGCGCACGGCATGCAGCCCTTCAGCCCGACGCTGGGCCTGGAGCCCCTCACGCAGGCTGAGCTGGCCGGGGCGGTGGGCCTGGAAAACGTCCCGGCGGATTGGGACGCGCTCACGCCAGAGCAGCGCGCCGCGCGTTATCTGACGGGCGCGGACGGCGGAATCCTTACCGAGGAAGAGGGGGAAGGGCTGATCGGGGCGGCGGAAAGGCTACCGCGCACGATCGCGTTCACGGTGCTGGCCATCACGCAGATGTTCGAGGTTATGGCGATTCGCGCCGGCGACAAAACATCGTTTTTCCAGGTGTGGTTCCGCCGCAACCGCCTGCTGTTCTTCGCGGTGGCGCTCACGGCCGTGCTCCAGCTTGCTGTGATCTACGTGCCTTTCCTGCAGGCGGCTTTTGACACCGCGCCGCTCAGCCCGCTGGAGCTGATCGCCGCTTTTGCGCTGGCGTCGGTGGTGCTGTTCAGCGTGGAGGTCGAGAAGCTGCTCATCCGCCGCTATCTGCCCCCGGCTGCGGCGGCCTGAACCGCCCGCGCGGCTACAGCGGGCGGCCCTGCATGGCTGCCGGAACGGCCGCGCCCAGGCGGCGCAGCAGGGTCGGCGCGATGTCCATAATCTGCGCGCCTTCCACGCGGCCTGCGCCGCGCGCGCGCGGGTCGTAAAGCACGAACATGCCCTGCTGGGCGTGGTTGGCGTCGTCCGGCCCGGTGTCGTTTTCCAGCGTGTAGTGTCGGCCATGCCCCAGGCTGCCGACCGCGCGCCAGTGCAGGTCGCCAAAGTAAACCAGCAGATCGGGCGCGACGCCGCGCACGGCGCTGTAAATCTGCTCTGGCTGGTAAACGCGCGTGGCCAGCGGCGCGCCGGCGGGGTCGGGGAGGCCGGCCAGCAGCGCGGCCAGTTCAGCGCGGACGCTGGCCAGCTCGGCTGGCGCGATTACGCCCTGCGGCTCGCGCCCCTGCACGTTAAGAAACACGCGCCCGTAATAGCCGCCGCTGGCCCACGCCCGTGTGCGCGCCCAGTCTACGGCCAGGTCCTCAAAGCGTGTGAGCTGCCCTTCGGGCGGCGGTCTGTGCAGCGCCAGCCAGCCCGCGCGCCACAGCCACTCGTTAATGCAGATGCCGCCGTCCATCCGTTTGACGCCGTGATCGCTGACGATCAGCACCAGCGTGTTATCGCCCGCCTGCTCGATCAACTGCCCGGCCATCGCGTCCAGCATCCGGTAATAATCTGCGATGGCGCTGGCGAAGCGGCTGCCCGGCGCGTGCAGGCGGTGGCGCGGGTCGTGATAGCGCCAGAAGCCGTGCTGCGCGCGGTCCAGGCCGATGTTCACGTGCATAAAGAAGTCCCAGGGCTTGGTTCGCAGGCAGTGCAGCGCCAGCCTGAACTGAATTTCCGCCAGGTCCGTGAGCTGGCGCAGCAGCGCGTCTTTGTCGTGCGTGCGGAAATCCTTAACGTCAAAGCGGTAGCCGGGCGTTACACGCAGCACTTCCTGGCGAAAGACTGCCGGGTATGTGAAAGCGCTGTCAGCGCCTGGCGTCAGAAAACAGCTCACCAGATGGCCGTTGAGGGGCCGCACCGGGTACGTTTGCGGCACGTTCAGCACGACCGCCGCGCGGCCGGCGGCGGTCAGGCAGTCCCACACGCGCGGGACCTGCACCGCCGCGCCGGTGGCGGTCGTCATGGCGTTATAGGAATGGTCGGCGCGGTTGCGAAAGCCGTAAATGCCGAGCGCGCCGGGGTCGCGGCTGCTCAGCATGCTGGTCCACGCCGGGACGGTAATGCAGGGGATGGTCGATTCCAGCGCGCCCCATGTGCCCTGGCGCCTGAGCTGGCTCAGCGTTGGCAGCTCGTGCGCGAGCTGGTCGAACACCAGCTCTGGCCCGGCGCAGTCCCAACCCAGCACCAGGGCGCGTAAGCGGCGAGCGCGGCGCAGCAGCCGGGCCATGACAGCGGCCGTCAGCAGCTAAAGGATGCGCTGGCCGAACACGCTGGCCGCCAGGCCAACCGCGATTTCGGCCGTGCGATTGCCGCTGTCGAGAATTGGGTTGACCTCAACCAGGTCGAGCGTGCGCACACGGCCGTCGTCGGCCAGCATTTCCATCAGCAGATGAGCTTCGCGGAAGCTCAGGCCGCCGGGGACGGGCGTGCCCACGCCGGGGGCGTAATCCGGGTCGAGCGAGTCCAGGTCGAAGCTGACATGGATAGTGTCCACGTTGCCGAGCGCGTTAAGCGCGGCGTGGACCACGTTCGCCATGCCATTCTCATCAACGTTGCGCATAGTCAGCACTTTGATCCCGCTGGCGCGCAGGGCGCTGCGCTCGTCGCGGTCAAGGTCGCGCACGCCGATCATGGCGATCTGGTTCGCGCGGAGCTGTTGTTCGCCGACAGCCAGCGCTGCCGGGCCAGCGCCCATCAGGCTGCTGACGACCATGCCGTGAATGTTGCCGGACGGCGAGATGGCGGGGGTGTTGAAATCGCCGTGCGCGTCAACCCACAGCACGCCGACGCGCCCTGGCCCGCACAGCGCGCCGGCCACAGTCCCCAGGGAGATGCTGTGATCGCCGCCCAGAAAGACCACCCGCTCGCCGCCGGCGAGCGACTGGCACATACAGGCGTAAATATCGTGGGCCACGCGCGCCACCGCCGTCAGATGGTGCGCCGGGCGGCCATCAACGGTTTCCAGCCCCGGCATCTCTTCTACGCCGGGCGCGCTGATGTTGCCGCCGTCGCGCACCGTCCAGCCGATGCGTTCGAGATGCGCCTGCAGGCCCGCATAGCGGATGGCGCTGGGTCCCATATCCACCCCGCGCCGGCTTTGCCCCAGGTCCATCGGAACACCGTAGATGCGAACGGCGCTGCTGGTCACGTCAGGCGATTTCATACGGCTGCGGGGCGTCCAGGCGCGCGATGCGCCGCGCCGCGTAGACCAGCACAATGCTGAGGGTGTACAGCACCAACAGTGGCCCCATCACCAGGAACATGTTCACCGGGTCAACGGTCGGCGTGATGAGCGCCGCCGCCACCGCCGCGCCGACCACCGCCAGCCGCCAGTTGTGGATCAGCGTGCCGGGCGTCACCAGGCCCAGCAGCCCCAGCACGAAGAACACCAGCGGCGTTTGGAAGGCGACACCCATCCAGAAAATGAGCGCTGTGATAAAGCTCAGGTACAGGTCGGCGGTCCACTCTGAGCGGAACAGATCGGGCTGGAAGTTCTCCAGGAAGCCGAGCGCCGGCGGCGTCAGGATGAACCAGGCGAAGGCCGTGCCGACCAGAAACAAGATAAAGATGGCGGGCAGCGCCAGCAGCACGATGCGCTTTTCCTTGCGCGTGAGGCCCGGAAAGATGAACATCAGAAGCTGGTAGGTGACAACGGGGATGGCGATAATGCCGCCGATCATCAGGCCAACCCGGAAATAGGCGACGATGCCGCCGGTCGGCCCCAGCGTCACCAGCTTGCAGTCATCGCCGGCGACGATCACCATGTTGTCAGAGCCACCACCGGCCTCCCTGGCCTGCTGGGCGATATTGTCCTCGACGATGCGGCAGTATGGGCCGCGCAGATAATCCAGCGCCAGGCCGGATAAGGCGATGCCGATCAGCGTGCCGATCACCAGCGCGATGCCCGCGCGCGTCAGCCGGCGGCGCAGCTCGTCCAGATGGTCAAACAGCCCCATGCGCGCGCCCTGCCCGTCTTCGTCTTCCTCTTCCTCTTCATCTGGCGCTGGGATATCTGGCTCAGGCGGGACGGGGTTTCGACGCCGGGGGCGGGGGATTTTTAACCGCGACACATTGTTTTCCTTTACTGCTGCGGGCCAGCGTCGCCACCGGCGGACCAGGTGCCAAAGCCCTGATCGTCGTCAGACGCCGACCACGTGCCGAAGTTGTCCGCGGCGGGTTTTGCTGGCGGCGGCACAGCCGGCGGGCGCGGCGCGACAGTTGGCCGGGCGGTTCCGTTGCCGGTCACGGTGCTGCTGGCTTTGTGCGCCGCCGCTGCGGTCGTGTCTTTGATGTCTTTGAGGTCGCCGCTGACGTCGTCCAGCACATCCTGCACCGGGCGGGTCACGCCGCCCAGCGCTTTGGCCGCCTGCCGGTTCAGGTTGGCGCGGGTGGGCAACTCACGCGGGACCTGAACGCCGACCCCCGCTTCGTCAAATTCCTTTTGCAGCACATCAACCGCTTCTTCCCACATGCGGCGGAACCTGGCGATGTACGTGCCCAGCGTGTATGACCAGGCGATCATGCGCTTCGGCCCGGCCACAATCAGCATGATGATGAAGATCAGGACGAATTCCGCGCCGCCAATGCCAAGAATGTTCATGCCTCTGTGCCTCCGCTGACCGGCTCGTTGAGGATTTGCCGTATTTCGGCACCTTTAAGCGCAGCCTGTCCCAGCACGCCGTTGACAAAGGCGGTCGCGCCGTCTGCGCCAAACATCTGCGCCAGCGCCACGGCTTCGTCAATGGCGACATTCACCGGCACGCTCTGGCTGACGGCAAACTCATACAGGGCGATGCGCAGGATATTGCGGTCAATAACTGCCACCTGTTCCAGCGGCCACTCTGGCGCGAAATGCTGGATAACGCGGTCAATGCTGGCCCGGTGCTTCAGCACGCCGTACACAATCAAACGCACATAGCGGGCTGCGCCGCGGTCAGGCGTTTCATTTTCCGGGTTCTGCGCGCGCAGGCGGGCTTCAATCACCTGTTCGGGCAGGTGATCGGTGCAGTCCAGTTCGTACAGCACTTGCAGCGTCACACGCCGCGCCAGGCTGCGCACCGTTATCGGCGGGTCGTGCTCGATCTCCTCGACATCATATTCGCTGTCAGGTTCGCGGGCAGGCAGATCGGTCACAGTGTGTCTTTCAGTCTATTTCCAGGCTTCACGCCAGCAAGTGTACAGCAATTTGCAGGGTTTGACTACGTTTGTGCGCGCCGACTTCCGGCAGGCCGGTGTTGCGATTTTCCCAGAGGCATGTAAACTTGCTGCGCGTTTTCATCGTTTGCGCCAAGCATGTTGAGAGAGGGTGTTATGAGTCGTTCCCGCACTGTTGAGCGCCGCCGTCAGCGTGAACAGGAACAGCGGCGTCAGCGCCGGCTGGCTGCTGTGGCTGTCGCGGTTGTGGTGGTTGTGCTGGGTTTTGTGCTGTTTTTGATTGTCAACCAGCCCATTGAGGCCACCATCCCGGAGGTCGCGCTGACGCTTTACGAAGGCATACCGCAGTTTACTACGCCGGAAGGGTTTTTTGGCCTCGGCGACCCTGATGCCGCTGTGCAGGTGGTGGAGTATTCAAGCTTTGACTGCCCGCACTGTGCCACTTTCCATGAAGATACTGTGCCCGCCCTGATAGACCGTGTGCGCGCTGGCGATATCGCGTTCACGTTTGTGCCGCTGTACGGCACGGGCGGCATTCAGAACGGCCAGGGCGCGGCGCGGGCCGCCATTTGCGCCGGCGAACAGGATGCTTTCTGGCCCTATCACACCACGCTCTTTTCCTGGCAGCTTCAGTATGCCAACACCGCTTTCCAGGGCAACCGGCTGGGCGCGGCGGTCGAGGCGCTTGAGCTGGATCGCGGCGCGTGGGACGCCTGCATCACCAGCGCGCGTCCCGACACCGTGACGACCGCTGCGGCGGCGGCTGCGGCGGCCGTGCCTGATTTTGCCGGCACGCCCACTGTGACGGTGAACGGCGTCAACACGCTGAGCCGGCTCAGCGACATCAACGCGGCCATTGACCAGGCGCTGGCCAGCGCCGCGTCGGCGTCACAGGCGGCTGATAGCCCGGAGGCCACAGCCGCGCCGGATGCCGAGGCCACAGCCGAAAGCGGCAGTTAAAGCGGCCTGAGCGCCCACCCCATCATTCCCACGAGTCACAAAGGGCGCGGCTGAAAACCGCGCCCGACGGTTGTTTCAGGCTTCAGGCTGGCGTTACTCGCGTTTGACCAGCATCGGGCCGAGGCGCCGCCCGCCGAGCAGGTGCATGTGCAGGTGATACACTTCCTGGCCGCCGTCGTCGCGGCAGTTGATGATCAGCCGGTAGCCGCTTGCGGCGATCCCCTGTTCCTGGGCGACCTGCCGCGCGACCACCAGCATGTGCCCCAGCGTGTTTTCGTCTTCGGGCGTCACGTCGTTGACAGTCGCGATCTCCTTGTTCGGGACGATCAGAATATGCACCGGGGCCAGCGGGTTAATATCCTTAAACGCTGTCACGCGGTCGTCGCGGTAAACGATGTCCGCCGGGATGCTGCCCGCGATAATCTTGCTGAAGATTGTGGTCATTGGCGCTCTCCTCTGTGGCCTGCCTTACATCCCCATGCCGCCGTCCACCGCCAGCACCTGGCCGGTGATGCAGGCGGCTTCATCTGACGCGAGGAAAGCCACCGCGTAGGCGACTTCCTCAATGTTGGCCCAGCGCCCCAGCGGGATCAGCGGCATCATCTGGTCAACGAGTTCCTTGGGCAGGTTTCTGGTCAGGTCGGTGAGCACGAAACCGGGCGCTACGGCGTTGACCGTGATATTGCGCGGCCCGACCTCTTTGGCCAGCGCTTTTGTCAGCCCCACCAGGCCAGCCTTGCTGGCGCTGTAATTCGTCTGCCCGCCCTGGCCGTGCAGCCCGCTGATGCTGCTGATGTTGACGATGCGCCCGTAGCGTTTGCGCATCATGACCCGCACCGCCGCCCGCGAACACAGCCAGGCGCTGCGCAGGTTGGTGTTGATAACCGTGTCGAAGTCCGCCGGTTTCATCAGCATGATAACGTTGTCGCGGGTAGTGCCGGCGTTGTTCACCAGGATGTCGAGCGACCCGAAGGTGTCAACCGTGCTTTTGACCAGCGCGGTCACCGCCTCTTCGTCAGTTACGTCGGCGGCGATAGCGACCGCTTCGCTGCCCAGCGCCTGCGCTGCAGCAACGACTTTAGCGGCCTCAACTGCGTCGCTGTGGTAATTCACAACTATCTTTGCGCCGCGCCGCGCCAATTCGAGGGCGATTCCGCGCCCGATGCCCCGGCTCGCGCCGGTGATCAGCGCAACACGGTCAGTCATCTGTGCCATGTTTATCCTCTTTTTTGTGCGGGGGCCTGGCCCCCTGCGGCCCATACTGCTGCGCACAACTATAGCGGTTTTAAGGATTCCCGACTATGCCTTAAACCAACTGCCCAGGTTTCTTAGCATATTGTGACAGCGAAAACGGTTAAACTGTGGTCGGCCTGTGTTAGGTTTTTTTAACGCCTTTCATCTACGATAGGGCGTGTTAAAGACAGAGGTAAACGGAGAGCTGCGGCCATGCTGATGAATAAAGCTGCCGGTTTCAACCACTACGCTGACGCCGACCGTCTGGTTGTGTTCAACCCGGCCACACACCTGTACTATTACCTGGATGAAATCGCCGCGTTTGTGTGGGGGCTGGTGCGCAAGCCGATGACGGTCACCGAAATCTGCACGGCGGTGCAGTCCGTGTTCGATATCGAACACGAAGCCTGCCAGCGCGATGTCGCGGCGCTGCTTGTCGAACTGGAGCGCATCGGCCTGATCGAAGCGGCTGCCGAGTAAAGCCGGCTCTGTTTTACCGGCTTACCCAGCCCAGCAGCCTGATTTGCCCACGCAGGACGCCCGTCAGGTTGACGGCGCTGAACCCGCTGCTGTTGGCCGCGTAGACATCTACCCGGCCGTCTACGCTGGGGCTGACGCCCGTAAAGGCCACCCAGCGGCCATCAGGCGAATAAACCGGATTGCACATGCTCGGCGGCACGTTGCCGCGCGCGATAAACTCAAAATTTCCATCCAGCACCCGCGTGCCGTAAGGGCACTGGCCGTTGACCCCGCCAATCGCGATGCGCGTGCCGTCGGGCGACCACGCGGCAGCCATCCCAAACCGCGCGAACGTCATCTCAGAGGTGCGGCCCAGCAGGCTGCCGTTGGCGTTCATCAGCACGATTTCGCTGGTCGCGCCGGCGCTCTGGAAAACCACTGCGTTGCCATCCGCTGACCAGGCCTCGGCCAGGTACAGGTTCGGGGCGGCCGGGTCGTTAAGGCGGACAGGCCGCGCCTGGCCGATGCTGACATCCACCAGCCACAGGATGCGCTCAGGGTCGCCAAAGGCCGGGTCGCCGACCGCGAACGCGACCAGCCGGTTGTTGACCCAGCGCGGCGGCTCCGTCAGCCATTGGTCCGAGAGCTGGGTGACAGCCCCGGTTGCAAGTTCCAGAATAAACGGGCTGCCGCCGACTGGCGGTTCATCGGTCAGGACATCACAGGCCCCTGGCTCGCCGGGAATCCAGCTTGGGCAGCGGGGGCGGTCAGACACGAACAGCAGATAGCGGCCATCAGGCGACCACGCCGGCCAGAAATCGTAGGACCCCTGCGGCGTGACGCTGCGCGCGCCCGTGCTGTCTGGGTTGAGGATGAAGATGTCCATGTCATAGCCGGTTGCCAGCGCGACAGCGAGCAGGTCGCCGTCGGGCGACCAGGACGGCGGGCTGAAGATGCCGCGCTGCACCAGCGATGTGATCGGCAGCACGCGCCCGCTGACGCCCAGTTCGACGTTGAGGATATAGAGGCCGCCCGCCGGGTCTGGTTTGAAATAGGCGACGGCGCTGCCATCAGGCGCGATAAACACCTGGTCCTCGGTCCCGGCGGGTATGTTCAGCACGGGGATGCGCCCGCCGGGGTTATCAGGCGGCGCGAAATACAGGGTTTCCATGTTGGTAGCAGGCTGCGGCGTAAGCGGGTTGCCAACCTGGTCGCGGTCGTTCTGGTTAATAAAGGTAATCAGCGGTGTCGCCGCGCCCTGGCGCAGGCTCTCAGGAAGGTCCACGATCTGCAGGTTGTCGAAGATAAAGCCTGTCACCGGCGCAGGCGTAACGGTTGGCGTCGGCGTGCTGGTGGCCGTGAGCGTCACCGTTGGCGTGTGCGTTGCGGTCGGGCTGCTGGTCGGCGTGGGCGAGAGCGTTGGCGTAGGTGTGTGTGACGGCGCCGGCGTGCTGGTGGGCGGCGGGGTGGCGGTCGGTGTTGAGGTCGGCGTGGGCGGTGTCAGGGCGCCGCAGCCCGCGATCACGGGCAGCAGCAGCGACAGTAGCAAACGGCGAACAGGCATGGGCGTCTTCCCAGTCGTATGTCGTAGCGCCAGCAAGCATACCACCGGGCGGGCATTCGTTGTAGCGCGGAGTCAGGGCCGGCGCAGAATGTAATAGGAACCGCGCTTCTGGCCCATCTTCTGCAGAATCTGTTTGGCTACCAGGTCGGCCAGGTCGCGCCGGATGGTTTCAGGGTGCACATCGGGGCACAGGGCTTGCAGATCGCTGTTGGTGATACGGGTGCTGCCCGGCGTGTGCAGAAAGACCAGCGCCGCTTCCTGGCGCGGGTTGATCTCGCGGCCCTCGTAGCTGCCGTTGAAGGCTGGCGGCGCGGCCTCGCGTTGTTCAGCCGGCGGCGGCTCAGCCGCGCTGGCGGGCTTGCTGCGCAGGATCACGCGGAAGCCGCCGGCGGTCTCCGCGAACTCTGGCGCGTCAAGCTGCTGCTGGCGCATTAAGTCAAGCACGCGGTCAACGCCGTACCCCAGCCGTTCAATAAATCCCAGGTCGGAAAGCGCCTGCACAATAACCGGGTTGCGGGAGAAGCGCTCATCCTTGATGTTGGCGACGGTCACTGGGCCGGGCAGCCCGCCGGGACTGGTGATCTCCATGTGATCGCGGAAGATAAACAGCCGGATACCATCGCCGCTGACGCTGTAATCGCGGTGCGCCACCGCGTTGACCACCAGCTCGCGAACGGCTTCCAGCGGGTATTCAAAGCTCTCGGTGCGGGCCATCGTCTGGCCGATCTGCACGCCTTTGCGCAGATAATCCACCAGAAACGTCTCCGCCCGGCGAATCTGGTCGGGGAGCGTGCCGCCGATGTCCTGGCGGCTGAAGGTGTCGCTCATCGTTTCGCCGGCGAAGCGCGCCGCGGTGATGTCTGCGCCGCGCACATGGCGCTGCGGGTCTTTGCCGAACAGCAGAATGCCGGCGTTGGTGGGGCGCAGCTCGCCGTTCACCAGCCCCAGGCAGCCGCGCTTGAACAGCGCGGTTTTTACGTCGGTGTCGCCGATCCCCCGGAGGCCGGCCACAAAGGCTTCAGCTTTAGGCCAGGCGATATCGTCCAGGGTCGCGCCGCTGGCGATCTCAGTTTCAAAGCTGGCCTCGCCGCGCTCCATGATCAGCCGCCGCAGCTCAGGCGGCTTCAGCGCGATGTTCTCGGCGCCTTCACGGCGCAGGTAGCGGCCTTCGTGCGCGTAGATATGCGGCATGCCGGCAGGGACGCTGACGACGACGACTTCCTGCCCGCGGTGGATGGTGACGCGCGGCAGCGAGAGAATCAGCGGCGGCTCAAGCGACAGCGCCGCCTGCAGCACGCGGTCAACCGCTGTGGCGCTGTCGCGCACGCCCAGCACGCTGCCCGCTGGCCCCACCACGCCGACCAGCAGCGTGCCGCCCTGGCTGTTGGCCAGCGCCGTCAGCGTGGCCGCCAGCGTCGACAGCGGCGCTTGTTCCGCCAGCCAGTCCAGCCGGGCTGTGCGGCCAGCTTTAACGGCCTGCCACAGGTCATCAATCGCCTCGCTCATGGCTCGCCCTCTGTCTCGTCGTCTTTGCGGCGCAGTTCGCGCTTGCGCCCTTCGGGCGGCGGCTCCAGCAGGACGAGGTCGAGAACCTGCTGCATGTCCTCGACAAGGTGAATATCGAGGTCGCGCAGCGCCCGGCGCGGAATGTCAACCAGGTCTTTCTCGTTGCGCGCCGGCAGGATAACGTGCTTGATGAGCGCGCGCCGCGCCGCCATTACCTTTTCCTTGACGCCGCCGACCGGCAGCACTTTGCCCCGCAGCGTGATCTCGCCGGTCATGGTGAAGTCGCTGCGCAGTTTGCGCTCAGTGAACGCCGACATGATAGCCGCCGCCAGCGTTATCCCGGCGGACGGCCCCTCTTTGGGGACCGCGCCTTCGGGCACGTGCACATGGACATCGAAGTTCTCGAAATCGTCGCTGTGGATATCGTAATCGTCAGCGCGCGAGCGCACATAGCTCATGGCGGCCTGGGCTGATTCCTGCATGACCTCGCCCAGGCTGCCGGTCATCATTAGCGTGCCCTTGCCCGCCAGCAGCGAGACTTCGATGAGTGTGATGTCGCCGCCGCCCATGGTCCACACGACGCCAGTGGCGACGCCAACCGCATCTTCCTCCAGCGTGCGCGTGTCCAGATAGTAGGGCGGCCCCAGATACGTGTCCAGGTGGGCGGCGCGGATGCGGTGCGGGTAGCGTTTTTCCTCGGCCACCAGCCGCGCGATCTTGCGGCACACGTTGGCGATTTCGCGGTTGAGGTTGCGGACGCCCGCCTCATAAGTGTATCGGCGGATGATCGCTTCCAGCGTTGGCTGCGGGAAAGTAACGCCTGCCTCGCTGAGGCCATGCACCTCTAGCTGGCGCGGGATGAGGAACTGCTGCGCGATCGCGACCTTTTCCTCTTCGATATAGCCGGTGAACTCGATGATCTCCAGGCGGTCGAGCAGGGCCGGCGGCAGCGGGTCGAGGTCGTTGGCGGTGGTGATGAACAGCACCTTTGACAGGTCGTAGGGCGCTTCCAGGTAATGGTCAGAGTAGGCGCTGTTCTGCTCCGGGTCCAGCACTTCCAGCAGCGAATCCGAAGGGTCGCCGCGAAAGTCCATGCCCAGCTTGTCAATTTCGTCAAGCATGAAAACCGGGTTGACTGTGCCCGCGCGTTTCATCGTCTGGAGGATGCGGCCCGGCAGCGCGCCGATATACGTGCGGCGGTGGCCGCGAATCTCGGCTTCGTCGCGCACACCGCCCAGGCTGACGCGCACGAATTCGCGCCCCAGCGCCCTGGCGATGCTCTTGCCCACAGAGGTTTTGCCCACGCCGGGCGGGCCGACAAAACACAGCACCGGGCTTTCCATTTTGCTGCCCGCCAGCTTGCGCACAGCGATATACTCCAGGATGCGATCTTTGACTTTGCGCAGGCCGTAGTGTTCCGCGTCAAGCACTGTCTGCGCGTGGCGCACATCGAGGTTGTCGTCGCTTTGCTGTGTCCAGGGCAGGGCGGTGAGCCAGTCAATATACGTGCGGATGATGCCCACCTCTGGCGCGATCGGCGGCATAAGCGTCAGCCGGGACAGCTCTTTCATGGCGCGGTCGTGAATTTCAGGCGGCAGCCCGGCGCCGCGAATCTGTTCGCGCAGCCCGTCAATCTCCTCCTGATAGACATCGCCCTCGCCCAGCTCCGTCTGAATGACGCGCATCTGCTCGCGCAGGTACATCTCACGCTGGCTGTGCTCCATCTCCTGCTGCACCTGCGCGCTGATCTCGTCTTCCAGCTCCAGCACGCTCAGCTCTTTGCCCAGCAGCATAGCGACGTGGTTCAGGCGCTCGCTGGCGTTGGTCAGCTCCAGCACGTGCTGGCGTTCGTCGGTCGTCAGCGACAGTGTCGAGGACACCAGATCAGACAGCCAGCCGGGGTCGTCCGCGTTCATCGCGTAGACCAGCATGTCCTCCGGCACGTTGGCGTTCAGGTCCAGCGCGCGTTTGAACAGGTTAACGACCGCCTTCATCATCGCCTGCTGCTCTGGCGTGACTTCCGCATCTTCGTCGTCTATTGGCCGCGCCGATACGATCATATACGGGTCTGTCTGGATGAACTCGACCACTTCAACCCGCCGCCGCCCCTGGGCCAGCATGCTGTTCGTGTCGTCGGGCATCCGCAGGCGGCGGCCCAGCGCAATCTCTGTGCCAACGGTGAAGAGGTCAGTGGGGCCGGGGTTGTTCTGGGTCGGGTCACGCTGCGCCAGCCCGATGATTGTTGTCCCCTGTTCGATAGCGGCTTCAGCGGCGGCGATCGCCCGACGGCTTTCCAGGAACAAAGGGGTCACCAGGTTAGGGTAAATGACCATCCCTTCCAGCGCCACGACCGGGCAGGTAATCAACCCGTTGTCACCGGGCCGGGCGTCGGGGATGTCATAGAAATCACTGGTACCGTTACGGTTGGTCAACACCTGGCTCCTCAGGAAGAACGGGCGGTAATGCGCGGGATCGCGCCGCTTTCGCGGCTGCTGCCGACGGGACTGTTATTATAGAGGGATTATCCCCAATGCTCAACATCCTGCCGCTGGGCGCTGTCAACTAACCCTTACAACCCCGCGCGGGCTGCGTTATGCTTACCGCGTGATCTGCAAACGGTGGATGAACGTGTTATGCGTGTTTCGATCTGGCTGGTGACGGCGCTCGCGTTAGCTGGTCTGGCGCTGGTGCTGCTGGCAGGGCAGCTGCTGCTGAACCCGGCGCGGCCGCTGATTACTGACGCGGGTTTCTCGCACGAGCGCATCACCCCAAACGCCGACGGCAGCGACGACGTCGCCGTGTTCAGCTACAGCCTGTCGCGCAATGCCGATGTTTCGCTGACGCTGACGGCGCCTGACGGAACAGCCTATGTCTTTCGCCGCGCTGAGCCGCGTATTGCTGGCGAGTACAGCGTGGATTTCAGCGGCGTGGTGGGCGGGTTTGTCCGCGAGGGCGAGCAGGTCGCCGGCGCGGTGGTGCGCCGCCTCATCCCTGACGGCAGCTACACCTGGCAGCTAACCGCGGTGGACGGTGACAGCGGTGAAACGGATGTGCGCAGCGGCGTGCTGGAAATAGCCGACGGCGACGCCCATTTGCCGGAAATCAGCGTGTTCAGCGTGTGGCCGGACATTTTCACGCCCAACCGCGACGGCCTCAGCGACCGCACGGAGATCAACGTGTACCTGGAGAAGGACGCTTTTCTTCAGGTGTATCTGCTGGGCGAAGACGGCGAACAGATTTTTGTCGCGCCCCGGCAGGAGGGGCGCGATCAGGGGGAGGCCGGGCGGCGGCTGTTCGACTATGAGGGCGGCGTAGACCTGGGCAATGACCCGCCGCCGGACGGAACCTATACGGTGGTGGCGCGCGCCCAGGACGCGGTGGGGCAGGTGGTGGAGCAGACGGCAAGCCTGACGATCCGCAGCGGCGGGACGCCGCGCGCCGAAATCGTGCCGCAGTTTGTGGGCGTTGATGTCGTATTTGCGGTTCAGCCCTATGAGGAACGCTTCTTTACCACTGCTGAACGGCAGGGCGACCTGATAGAGCCGCCGGGCAACCCGCAGGACCTGGCGCTGACAACGATCACGGTGCCGGTGGGCGATATGCTCGTGTTTAAACTCACGGTTGAGAACTACGGCGACGTGCCCATTCGCACCAGCGGGCCGCCGCCGGGGACTGTCTATAACCAGGACCAGCGCGCGGCCACGTTCAAAGCCTTTGACGAGTCTGGCGCGTGGCGCGTCGGGATTGACTGCACCACCGCCGAGACTGATTACCCCTGGCGCTGGGGCCTGGGGACGGTGGAGACAGACGGCATGTTCGCGGAAGCGGACCCCCAGGACGGCAAAACTTATCTGTTTCTTGAGCCGGGCGCGCGGGTCGTCGTGTGGGGCGGCGTGCGCCTGACGGATATCGAAGCGCGCAACCCGCAGAACTGCTGGGCGGGCCTGATCCATGAGGACGTTGAAGTCAGCACGCAGAACAACAACGTCGGCAGTCGCGAAGTCAGGCTGGTGGATGCTGGCGGCGGCGCTGAGGATTAATTTGCTCGCGGCTGTGAACGCCTGTACCATAAAAACATCATGACAGGTCGCTGTGCTGGGGGATTGCGCCATTAACATTCATCTTCGCGTTGCCCTGGTGTTCGCCGCCGCGCTGCTGGCGCTGCTGCTGCCGGCCTGCCGGCGCGAGGCGCAGGTGGCGGCGCCGGTTGTGCGCGCCACCCCAATGCCCACCCCGCGCTCAACGCCGCTGCCGCCGGTGGCGACGATCGCCGCACCTGGCTCCGCGGAAAGCCCGCTGCGTATGGCGCTGATCCCGGTGGATGCGTCCCGTTCGGACGAAACCGACGCCGACAGGCTGGACGCGGCATCGCGTTTCGCGGACGCCCTCAGCGCGGAGGCGGGCCTGGTGGTGGATGTCGTGCTGGTGGACACGCCGGCGGCGGCCCTCAGCGCCCTGTGCGCATCGACTCCCGAACAGGTGGCTGTCGCCTGGCTGGACGGCATTACGTACCAGGCGGCGCTGGCCCTTGAATGCGGTGTGCCTGTGCTTCAGGTAGAGCGCGGCGCGCCGAACCCCCAGGCAGGCATGGCGGTCGTGATCGTGGCGGATCGCAGCCTGGGGCTGACGGGCGTTGGCCCGCTGGCCGGGCGCACCTTCTGCCGGTTGGACCTTGCCGACGCGGAAAGCTGGCTGGCCCCGGCGCTGGCGCTGCGCGCCGCGGGTGTGGACCCGGTCGCGGACCTCGCCGCGGTGCGCGATTACAATGACTACGACGCGCTGCTGGCGGCGGTGGCGGCCGGTGAATGCGCTGCCGCTGGCCTGAGCGAAATGCGTTTTGACCAGCTTGCTGACGATCTGCGCGACGAGCTGCGCGTTATTGGCCGCACGCCGCCGCTGCCGTTCGCGCTGCTGCTGTATCCGGCCAGCCTGCCGCTGGGCGAGCGCCTGCGCCTGACGGACGCGCTGCTGGCGCTGGCGTTCGACCCGGAGCGCGCCGCTGTGCTGTCCCCGCTGCTGGGGCAGGCGGCGCTGGCGCGGGTTGAGCCGGACGATCTCGCCGCCGTGAACACGTTTTTCGCCAGCACGGGCCTGGATTTCGCGCAGCTAGGCGACTGATGGCTGACCTGGCAGTCGTTATCGTCACTTGGAACGTGCGCGCGCTGGCGCTGGCCGCGCTGCGCACGTTGTTCGCTGACCTGGAAGCGCATGGCCCGGCGGCTGATGTTTACGTCGTGGATAGCGCGTCCAGCGACGGCACAGCCGCCGCGATCGCCGCGGCTTTTCCGCAGGTGCGCCTCACGGCCAGCGCCGATAACCTGGGTTTTGGCCGCGCCAACAACCTGGCGCTGCGTCAGATTGGCTTTGGCCAGCCGGGGGGCGCGCCGCTGCCGGCGGCGGTCTACCTGCTTAACCCGGACACGCTGACGCAGCCCGGCGCGACGCGCGCACTCTACGGCGCGCTGATGGCGGACACGCTGACCGGGCTGGTCGGCGCGCGGCTGGCGTATGAGGACGGCGCGTTCCAGCACAGCGCCTTTCGCTTTCCGGGCCTGCGCCAGCTTTGGGTTGAGCTTTTTCCCGCCCCGGCGCGCCTTTACGACAGCGCGTTTAACGGGCGCTATCCACGCCGCCTTTACGAGGCGGGCGCGCCGTTTTCGGTTGATTTTGTGCTGGGCGCGGCCATGATGCTGCGGCGCGAGGTTATCGCACAAACAGGCATGTTTGACGAACAGTTTTTTATGTACTGCGAGGAAATTGACTGGGCATGGCGCATTCACCGCGCCGGCTGGGATGTAAAGTGTGTCCCGGCGGCGCGGGTGACGCATCTGGCGGGCCGCAGCAGCGGGCAGGCGCGGCCGCGCAGCGTAATCAACCTGTGGACCAGCCGTCTGCGCCTGTACGCCAGTTACTATCCCGCCTGGAAGCTGGCGCTGGCGCGGCGCATGGTGGCGGTGGGCATGGCGCGCCGCGCACGCCGCGCCGCTGACCCGGCGCTGGCCGAGGCGTATCGCGCGGTTGAGCGCCTGGCGCGCGCATGACGACGCTGGCGGCGGTGGTGCTGACGTATAACGAGGCGGAGAACATCCAGGGCTGCCTGGAAACGCTGCGCTTCGCGGACAAGCTGCTCGTGTTCGATTCTTTCAGCACCGATAACACGGTAACCCTGGCGGCGGCGGCGGGCGCGCAGGTGATTCAGCACCGGTTTGAGAATTATGCCTGGCAGCGCAACGCCGCGCTGCAAGCCATCAGCGGCGCGGCGGATTGGGTGCTGTTTGTGGACGCCGATGAGCGCGTGACGCCGGAGCTGGCGGCGGAGGTGCGCGCTGTGATCGCGCACACTGACTGCGCGGGCTGGCAGATTCCACGCCACAATTTTATTTTCGGGCGTTTGACGCTGGGCGCGGGCTGGTATCCTGACTATCAGACGCGGCTGCTGCGGCTGGGCGCGGCGCGCTATGACCCTGAGCGCCATGTGCATGAGCTGGTCCAGCTTGACGGTGCGCTGGGGACGATGACGCAGCCGTTTATCCACTATAACTACCGCAGCGCGGACCAGTTTCACCGAAAGCAGCGCGCCTATTCGGCCTATGATGCCAGCATCCTGTACCAGCAGGGGGTCCGGCCCAGGCTGCGCAACTATGTGCTTCAGCCCTGGCGACAGTTCTGGTGGCGCTTTGTTACGCTGAAGGGCTGGCGCGACGGCTTGCACGGCCTGCGCCTCAGCGCGCTGATGGCGTGGTATGAGCTGCGCAAATACCGCCTGCTGGCTGGCCTGTGGGCCGGGCAGGGAAAATAAGCAGCGCGGTCCTTTGTCGGGGCCGCGCCGCCGGATAGCCTGGGCCTGTTTGTTTTACTGCTGCAGCGGGACCAGCACGCCGTAGCCGCCAGCGTCGCGCTTGTACAGCACGTTAAGCTGCCCGGTGGTGGCGTTGAAGAACAGGAAGAAGGTGTGGCCCAGCAGCTCCATCTGCTCGATGGCCTCGGCTTCGTTCATAGCGGTCACGTCAATCTCTTTGCGCCGTTCAACCAGGAACATCGGCTCAGCAGAGGTCGCGCTGGCCGCTTCCTCTGTATACTCGGCGATGTCCGGGATTTCCTCAGCGATATCCAGCTCTTCGATCGTAGCGGTGTAACGTTCAGCGCCTTTCCGGCTGTGCTTGCCTTTGAAACGCTGGATGCGGCGGTACATATTGTCTACCGCAGTATCAATCGCCTTGCGGATATCGCCGGGGTTCTTTTCTTCAGCGCGCAGGATCGCGCCGCGCTCGTGGCGCACGGTAATCTGGGCGATTGCCATATCTTCGCCGCGTTTGGTGTGCAGGTGCGACAGGTCTACGCGCACATCAACGATGTTCGGCAGGTAGCGATCAAGCCGGTCAAGTTTTTTGCGCGTATAAGCCTCAAGCTGCTCAGTGACTTTTATGTTGCGGCCCTGAATAATGACATCCATCGCAGAGACTCCTTAGGGTAGAGGTAAACAATGTCAGCCGCGTGCGGCAGTGACGGTAAGGCCATAGACGGCGCGCGCCCCGGCGGCCAGCGCCGCTTCAGCGCAGGCCGCCAACGTCGAGCCTGTCGTGTACACATCGTCCAGCACAAGCACAGCGCGGCCTGCCGCGGCTGCGGGCTGCGCCATAAATGCGCCGGCCATGTTCGCCTGGCGCTGGTCGTGGTCCAGCCCCACCTGTGACAGCGTCTGGCGCTGGCGGGTGAGCGTCTCTGGAACGCAGGGCACGCCGGTCAGCGCTGCCAGGCGCTCCGCCAGAAGCTGCGACTGGTTGTAACCGCGCTCGGCCAGCCGCGCCGGGTGCAACGGAACCGGCGCCACGATATCTACCGGCCAGCTCAGGGCGTCCAGCCTGGATGCCAGCCGGTCCCCCAGCGGGTCTGCCATGAAGCGGCTGTTATCGAACTTGAGCGCCCACACCGCCCGCTGGAGCAGGCCATCGTGCGCGCCGGTCGCCGCCGCAGCGGCCAGCGGCGGCAGCGGTGTAACGCGCGCGGCCAGCGGAACTGCGTCGAGCGCGCGCTGGCAGCGGCTGCACCAGCGCGCATCCACGCGCCCACAGCCCGCGCAGCGCGGCGGAAACACCAGGTCAAGCGCCAGTGCCAGCAGCGCGCGCGCGCGGCGCACTGACGCAGGAAGCCCAGGCGGCGCCTGAGCTTCCTGGGTTAAGGCTGTCGTCGTGGAAACGGATAAGCCGGGCATCGCAGCTCTTTTCGGGTGCGCGCTCGCAGTTGTCACTGGTCGGCGCAGCAGTGTCCTGCTGCCTAGAACAGCGGTGTGTCGGTTGAAAACAGCATAATCGCCGCCGGCCCCAGCAGCACGATCCAGATTGACGGGAAAATAAGCAGCACCATCGGGATCATCATTTTAACGGGGGCCTGGTGCGCCTTTTCCTGGGCGCGCTGGCGGCGCTTGACGCGCATCTGGTCAGACTGCACGCGCAGAATGGTCGCCATGCTGACGCCGAGCTGGTCGGCCTGGATGATGGCGGCGGTGAAGCTGGTTACATCCGGCACATCCATGCGGTCAGACATGTCTTTGAGCGCTTCACGGCGTGACTTGCCAAGCTGGATTTCGCGCAGGACGCGGCCAAATGCGATTGCCAGGTCGTTGTCCCACTTATCATACACCTTGCCCATGGCGGTGTCGAAGCCCAGGCCCGCCTCCACGCAGATTACCAGCAGGTCAAGCGCGTCGGGCAGCGCCTTTGTGATCGCATCCTGACGGCGCGATATCTTGCTGCGAATCCACAGCAGCGGCAGGAAGTAGCCCAGCACAGCCGCGCCGACAGTGTACAGCACGGCCTGGGTGGGCGCGGTGCTGCTGGAAAAGACGAAGAACACCATGAAGGCCACCAGCGCCAGGCCGAGCGTGGTGACGATGCGCAGCGCCAGGAACCACGTCGGGTCCATCGAGCCGGCCATCCCCGCCAGCTCGATCATCCGTCGTGTTTCCTCCAGCTGCTTTTCGGGTGTGAATTTGACGGTGAACTCGGCCAGCCTGCGCAGCGCTGGCATGAGAATGCGGTCTCGAAACGACAGTGACAGCTCAATTTCTTCCAGCGACGCTGGCAGTTCGCGCTCACCGCCGTACTGCGCCAGGCGCTCCTGGAGCGGGTCCACGCCCCGGTCTTCCCGCAGCCCCATATACACCAGCCCGGCAATAACCGCCAGCCCGATAACAATCAGGATTGGCAGCAGCAGTTCCGTCGGCATCTACCGGCTCCTTTGGCTCACGTTAAATCTCGATCTGGACGATTTTCTGGACCGCCGCCGCGCCCACGCCGATCAGCGCCAGGCCGCAGCCCAGCAGGGGCCAGCCGCACGTGCGATTATCAACCAGATTGCCCATATAGCTGGGGTTAATCATGTACAGGAAAATCGCCAGCGCGATCGGCAGCAGGCTGATGAGCCAGCCGGTGATGCGGCCCTGCGACGTCAGCACGCGGATTTCGCCCTTAAGTTTGATGCGTTCGCGAATCGTGTGGCTGATCGTTTCGAGAATTTCGGACAGGTTGCCGCCGACTTCGCGCTGAATATTTACCGCTGTCACGACCAGATCGAGGTCTTCGCTTTCGACGCGGTTCAGCAGGTGTTCCAGCGCGTCGGGCACATCAATGCCCAGGCTGACTTCCTGCACGACGCGCTTAAACTCCGTCGCTGTTGGTTCGGGCGCATCGCGCGAGATGGCTTCCATGGCCTGCATCACGCTGTAGCCGGAGCGCAGCGCGTTAACCCACAGGCCCAGCGTGTCTGGTAGTTGTTCTTCAAACAGGCGCAGGCGCTTGCTGGTAGCGCGTGAGACATAGATGCGCGGGGCGAAAAAACCGACGAAGGCCGCCACCATCGACAGGACGATCTGGCCGCTGAAGATGATGAAGAACCCCAGCAGGAAAAAGCCGATCATTGAAATGACGTGCAGCGCCGCGTACTCAGCCACCGTCAGTTTGATGTCAGCGCGGGCGAGCTGCCGCCGCCATTTCTGCGCGAAGGGCCTGTCTGCCAGCGCGCTCTCCAGCGCCTTTTCCAGCACGCTGGCCTTTTCCGTTTCTTCGCCCTGGGTGTCTTCGATGTCCAGGAATGACTGATAGGATGCCGCTTCTTCGTAGCGCCCCAGCCGTTCTTCAAGCGAATCGTTCTGGCTGCGGACGCTGCGAATGCCGAAGAACAGCACGATCAGCGCCACTACAATGGCTACCCCCAGCACTATCATCTCAACAGACATTTTGCATTCCTCAGGCTAATGGCTGTGCGACCTCGCTACCCTCGGCGTTTACTTCGATTGTAGGGTTTTGGCGGATAGGCGTCAAGCAAACGCCCATCCGCCAGGCGCGCCGTTAGTAGTTGCGGCCCACGCCAAAAGTGGCGGGCGGCAGATGGCGGCCAGCGACTTCGAGCCGGTCAATGAACTTTGGCCGCAGGCCCGTTGGGCGAATGCGCCCAATGATTTTTCCGCCTTCGATGCCGGTCTGCTCGAACTCGAAAATGTCAGACATGGTGATGATCTCGCCTTCCATGCCCTGGATTTCGGTGATTTTGACAATCCGGCGCGACCCATCGCGCATACGTTCTTCATGGCACACCAGGTCAACCGCGCTGGAGACCTGTTCACGGATCGCCCGCACAGGCAGGTCCATGCCGGCCATCAGGCACATCACCTCCAGGCGAGCCAGGGTGTCGCGCGGGCTGTTCGAGTGCAGCGTCGTCAGCGATCCATCATGGCCGGTGTTCATGGCCTGAAGCATGTCCAGCGCTTCGCCCGCGCGGCACTCACCGACAACGATGCGGTCAGGCCGCATACGGAGGCAGTTCACAACCAGGTCCTGAATGGTGATCTCGCCTTTGCCTTCAATGTTGGCGGGGCGGCTTTCCAGGGTGACGACGTGTTCCTGGCGCAGCTGCAGCTCAGCCGCGTTCTCAACCGTTATGATGCGTTCGTCGTTTGGAATAAAGCCCGACAGCACGTTGAGCAGGGTGGTCTTGCCGGACCCCGTGCCGCCAGACACGATCACGTTAAGGCGGCCAATGATGCAGGCCTCCAGAAAGTCAGCGATCTCTTTGGTGATTGTGTGGTTGCGGATCAGGTCTTCGACGGTGAGCGGTTTCTTGGCGAATTTACGGATGGTGACAGTTGGGCCGCACAGCGCCAATGGCCGGATGATCGCGTTCACGCGCGAGCCATCGGGCAGGCGGGCGTCCACCATTGGCTGGCTTTCGTCGATGCGACGGCCCAGCGGCGCGACGATGCGGTCAATAATGCGCATAACATGATCATCGTCGTCAAAGGCTACCGGGACGCGGGAGAGCTTGCCTTTCTGCTCAATAAAGACGTTTTTCGCGCCGTTCACCATGATTTCTGTGATGCTGTCATCTGCCAGCAGGGTTTCCAGCGGGCCAAAGCCCGTGATTTCCGCGACAATCGCTTCAAACAGCCGCTGTCGTTCAGCGCGCGTCAGAACCAGGCTTTCATCGGCCAGAATCTGGTTGAAGAGTTCTTCGATATGGGCGCGAACCTGCGCTTTCTTGTTCACGTCCATAGTCTGGTTGTTGTCCAGCTCAGAAATCAGCTTGTTCTGAATGCGGACTTTCAGGTCCATATATGAATTTTCGCGCCCAGCGGGCGCGGGGCTGGTCGGGACCCGCCGCTGAAGGCTGGCCGCCTTTCTTGTTTCGTCGGTTTCACCGGCGGCAGCTTTGTCTGGCCCACCAGGGTCATTGGTGTTAGGGGTTCCGGCGGCAGTTTTCTCGATACGACGCAGCAACGACATGTCTGACCTCCACACTGCTTTCCGCTTACAGCTTTATCGTACACCGATTAACGGCAGATGCCCCTTTACGGGTGTTCAGCGGTTAAGACGCGAGCTAAAAACCCCCCGCCGTTCCTTCTCATGAGGCACATCGGTCAGGTCAGGCTGCTGCTCGCTGTGCATCAGCTTGCTAAAGACCAGGTTGGCAAATTCCAGCAGCTCACGAATCGGCGGGCGGGTTTTATCGCGCTCCAGCGCCACGACTGGCACGGCTTTCTGAATGGCGCGCAGCATGAACAATTCGTCTGCTGGAATGCGCGCCACGATCGGCCGCTTGAGGTACTGTTCAATGCGCTCTGGCGAAATCAGGATTTTGCGCAGGTTGCGATCTTCGGGAAGGCGGTTAAGGATAAGCATCGCTTTGTCAGGCGGATAGCCTATCTTGTCGAACAGATCGAGCACAAAGCGCAGGTTCTTAACACAGGGCAGGGTGGGGACGGCCACCAGGATGATCTTGCTGGCGATGTCGAGCAGCGCCACCAGTGTTTCGTCCAGCGCGGTGGCGGTGTCTACGACAATGAAGTCATAGCTGCCGGCCACTTTCTGAAGTATCTCTGCCAGCGCATGCGGGCGGGTCACGATGGCTTCGGCGAACTCTGGCCGCGATGGGCTGAGCAGCACCTTCAGGCCGCTGTCGTGCGTGGCGACGATATTCTCAAACAGATCGGTGTCGAAATCGTCAGCTTCTTCCACCAGGTCTATCATCGTGGACTGTGTCGGCAGGTTCAGGATCGCCTGGATGTCGCCAAAGTAGAAGTCGGCGTCCACCAGCAGCACGCGAATGCCCTCTTTCATCAGGCCGGAGGCCAGGCTGGTGGCAATTGTGGTAGTGCCCGCGCCGCCCTGTGGGCTGTAGACCACCACGATATGGCCTGGCCGGTCCCCGCCGGTGGCTGCGCTGATCGTTTGCCGCAGGTCGGTCACCTGGGCGGCGGCCGCGTACTGGGCCGCCAGCGGCTTATACCGGGCGTGAACGGTGCGGATCGTGCTGTAAAGCTCGTCCACCGCGATAGGCTTGGTGAGGAAGTAGCGCGCGCCGGCCAGCATAGCCCGCTGCATGTAATCCGAGTCGCTCTGGACAGACATCATGATGACGGCGGCAGTCGGCACCGTTTCGTTGATCAGCTTGGTGGCCTGAATGCCGTCCATGTCCGGCATGTTGATGTCCATGATGATGATGTTGGGCTTGTGCTCTTTAGCCTTCTCGACACCCTCACGCCCCGTGCCAGCGGTATCCACCACCTTGAAGTCAGCTTCAAACCCCAGCAGTTTCTTGATGTTCTCGCGGCCTTCAGGAATATCATCCACCAGCAGGATGGTGATGATTTCAGTTTCTCCGGGTTGGTTGGGCGCTTTGCTCATGGTGATGTGTTCCTGAACTCTACTGGACGTTCTGACTGATTACTGCGGCTGATCGAAGAAGCTCAACAGGACTTCTTCCGCGTTCAGAAGCTGCCGGATGCTGCGGATGGCTGGCTCAATGGTGTACGACCGTTTGGCCGGCGGATCCAGGCGGAAGGCTTCGATAATGTAATCCATGTTGACCGACTGCGTGTTGACCACCGCCGTATCGCCCGCGGACCGCAGCGCCAGCGTAACCGGCAGGCGCGCTTCCATCGTCCAGGCCAGCACGACTGCATCCTGCGGCGTAACGCCCAGGGTGACAATATCCGGGAGGGGCGGGGTTGAAGTTGGGACTGGTGTGCCCTGGCCGCCGCCTTCCTGCTGCTGCGGCACAGCGGTTGGGGTTGCTTCTTCGCCCAGGAACAGCCGGCCATCCAGCGGGAACTCGCCAACGTGCAGCACCAGCGCGTTCTGAATAGTCCGCTGCGTGACCAGGCGGGGGCGCTGGCGCTCTGATGGGCCGATAATAGCCGGGCCAAGCGGTGTGTTATCCGGGCGGCCCTGAATTGTGTTGGTAAAGGTAATGCCTTCGTCGGTGATCTGGAATAAGGTAATGTTGTTTGGCGCGATCGTCTGGAAGGCGTCGTCAACATCCACAAACAGCATCGAAAACAGCACGTCTACCCGGTCGCCAGGCTGGATCGCGTAGGCTACGCTGGTGCGCCGGTCAATGGGCAGCGAAATCGCGATCAGGCCGCGCGGCAGAATGGCGGCGGCGTCTGACCCGACTTCGTCCAGGCTTTGGAAGTCGTCTGTAATCATCGTTGTGAGGATCGGCTGTTCGCGCGAGATGCGCGTGCGCGGGATTTTGCCAATCACATCGTCCAGGTTAAAGATCGCGTTGACCGGCGTGGAGACTTCCGGCCAGGGGCGCAGGGCGACAGCGCCTTCTGCCGGGATGCGAAAACCGCGCGGCAGGTCCTGAACGGCGATCACGACCTCAATAAACTGCATTGGTGTCGGTGTGGGGCCGCTTTGCTGTACGACCACTTCGCTGGCGCCGCCGCTGGCTGGCGGTGGGGCAGGGTTAAGTGAGGGCAGCACAGCGACAACAATCAGGGCGGCCAGGATGATAATAAAGGCCAGGATGATAAGCAAACGACCACGGTTCATAGATGATCCTCCGTCGGTGTAAGACAAGGCCTCAAATCCGGTTGCGCCGCGCCAGCGCGCGGCGTGCTACGGCGTACAGGGTTTAACCAGTGTAGCCGCTGTGCCGGGTGCGGTAAACATCCCGTATCTCCTACAAAGATGCACGATGTTAGTTCTCATTGTAGACGCAGACTGTGTTTTCAGACAATTTACGCTGTGCAGCGCCAGGGCCGCCGCGCTTACAACAGGCTGAAATCGCTGGTCGGCAGTTCCAGCCGCACGACCGTTCCTTCGGTCTCGCTGCTGGTTACGCTCAGCCCACCCCCCACCAGTTCGAACTTTTCTTTGAGCGTCGAGATGCTCTGCGCGCGCGCGTCGGCGTTGTGGCCCTCACCGTCGCCGCTTAGGGCCGCCCGCACATCGAACCCGCGCCCGTTATCCTCAACGGTGATCTTGACACGCTCAGGCCCCATATCGAGCTTGACGCTGATCTTGGTGGCGTTGGCGAAGTCGCGCGCTTCGACCATCAGCTCCTGAATGCCGCGAAAGAGTATTACCTCGCGGTGGTTCTCCAGCCGGCGTTCCTCGCCGATAAGATCGAGCGACGCTTCAACTTCATGCTTTTCCCGGAACGATTCCACGTAACGGCGCACCGTAGGGGCTATGCCCAGGTCGTCCAACATCATCGGGCGCAGGTCGAAGATGAAATCGCGCACTTTCTGGAAGGTGGCGCTGGCGCTGGATTTGAGGTTGTCCAGCTCTTCGGCGGCGCGGTCCGGGTTGCGGTCAAACAGGCGCTGGCAGATTTCGGCCTGGAGGATGAAATTGGTCAGCGACTGCGCCGGGCCATCGTGCATCTGGCGGGCGAGGCGCTGGCGCTCATCTTCCTGCGCCTGGACAATGCGAACGATGTTCAGCGCGGCGCGCGGGCTGGTGGTTTCGCCGGCCTGTGGCGCGTCCGGCAGCGTGTCAACCCCCTGGAATTTGTTGAGCAGCTTGCTCAACAGCGCCATTTCCTGTTCCAGGTGCTCGCGATTGGCCTGGAATTTCTCAAGCTGGCCGCGCATGGTGCTGAGGCGAAAGCGGGCGTCAATGGCTTCATCGTACTTGATGCGAATATCCTGGCGCGGAATGGTTTCCAGGTTATCCTGAACGGTGCGCAGCTCGGTGGCGATGTCGGTGTTGCGCTGCTGTTCGCGGTTTACGATGTTCTGTGTCTGGTCAATCTGCGCTTTGATTTCGCCCAGGGTGTCTTTAATGCGCCGCATTTCAGCGGTAATAAGCTCAATGATTTCTTCTCTGGGGTCAGCTTGCACATCTCGGTCCATAGGGGCGTTACACCTTGCTTGCGGGGCTGCTGCCGACGTCAGTGTCCTGCATGCGCACCCAGCCGTGGCGCAGCGCGGTAACGGCTGCCTGGGTGCGGTCCTGGACATTCAGCTTTTTCAAAATAGCGGTCATGTGGTTTTTGACTGTCTGGTGGCTGATTTCCAGCTCGTTAGCGATTTCCTTATTGCTCAGGCCGCGCACCACGAACTGAAGAATCTCCATCTCGCGCGGGCTGAGGGGGACATAGTGTTCTTCGGCGTCAACCGCGTAAGGGCCGCTGAACGCCTCGACGCGCTGGTCAATCCACAACAGGATGTCGTTCTGGTCCATGCGCCGGTCGCCGACAATATAATAGCCGGCGGCGGCGTCACGGATGATCGCCAGCAGCGTTTCCGAATCGATATCCTTGGCACAGTAAGCGGAGGCGCCAGCGCGCATGGCGTGCAGCACCTGTTCGGAATCGTGATAGCCAGTAAGCACCACGACCGCGACGCCTGCCCGGTCAGCTTTGAGCTGCCGCGCCACCTGCAGGCCGTTCATGGACGGCAGGTTGATGTCGAGCAGGACGACATCCGGCAGCAGCTCGCGGGCGCTGTGAAGCGCCGCTTCGCCGTCAGCGCTCTGGCCGATCACGCGAATGTCGTCCGCGAAATCCAACGCCCGCAGCAGCCCATCTCGAAAGAGTGGGTGATCATCAACAATCAGGACGGTTATCCCGCTGTTTATTCGTCGCTCATCACGCTTGAGCATAAACACCAATCAGCGCGCAGGCTGGCCCAGGGACAGCGCGCCTCACTCCTCTCCGATTAAAGGCCGGTGCAGCCATTACGGCCAACATGTATGCAGTATACATCTGATATTATGCGAGCTGCAAGCAATGCTGTCTTTATGATTTATCCCCCCTGGATTAATGCTTCGGCGCGCTGGCGGCGTTCGTAAAACGCTGCGCTGGGCGCGCTGATCATCTCTGGCTCTACAACGGCAGATGTACGGATTATACTATAGACAGGTTGGCGTGCAGGTTTGCGCCCCTTCATCGTTTGAAAGTTATTACTGGCCAGGCAGCGGAGGCAGCAGTTGAAGCGTGTAGCGAACGGCAGGCTGGCATATTACCAGTTTGACCAGTGGCCGGCCTTGACACACGGGGTGTTCACCCGGCAGGGCGGCGTCAGCCGCGCCCCCTGGGCATCGCTGAACATGGGCGGGAACGTTGGCGACGACCCGCAGGCGGTGCGGCACAACCACGAGCTGATGTATGCGGCGCTGGGCCTGGATGAGGCGCGCGCCTGCACGGTCTGGCAGGTCCACAGCGCCGATGTCATTCTGGCCAGCAGCCCGGTGTGCGGGCGGCGCTGGCTGGCGCTGGCCGATGCGATGATCACCGACCGGCCCGGCGTGCCGCTGGCGATGCGCTTCGCTGACTGCACGCCGCTGCTGTTTCATGACCCTGTGCAGGGCGTCGCCGGCATCGCCCACGCTGGCTGGCGCGGGACGGTGCAGGGGGTTGGCGCGGCGGTTGTGCGGGCGCTGTCACGGTCTTTTGGCTGTCGGCCTGCGAACATTGAAGTTGGCATCGGGCCGAGCATTGGCCCGCGCCGCTATCAGGTGGGCGGCGAGGTGGTGGATGCGGTGCGCGCTTATTTCGGCACAACTGACGGTTTAATCCACCGCAGCGCGGCGGACGGCACCGCTTACCTGGACCTGTGGGCCGCCAACCGGCTTGACCTGGAGCGGGCTGGCGTGGAACGTATCGAGACCGCCGCTATCTGCACCGCGGAACGGACCGACGAGTTCTATTCGCACCGGGCCGAGCGGGGGCGGACGGGGCGCTTCAGCGCGGTGATTGCCTTATGAGCATCGCCGGCAATATCGCGGAGGTGCGCGCGGCGATCGCGGCGGCCTGTGACCGCGCCGGGCGCAGCCCATCTGAGGTGGCGCTGGTGGCTGTGAGCAAGACCCACCCGGCCGAGGCGGTGCTGGCCGCCGCCGCCGCTGGCGTGCAACATTTTGGCGAGAACCGCGTAGAAGAAGCACAGAGCAAGATTCCACAGGTCAACCGGCGCGCGGCTTCGCCGCTGGTGTGGCACATGGTTGGCCATGTGCAAAGCCGCAAAGCGCGCGACGTGCTGCCGTTGTTTCAGGTGGTACACTCGGTGGACAGCTTGAAGCTCGCGGCGCGGCTGTCGCGCCTAGCCGTTGAATCCGGCGCGCGGCTCGATATACTGATGGAGATCAACATCTCTGGTGAAACGAGCAAGGGCGGGTTCACAGCCTGCGATTGGGCGGCTGACCGGGCGGTGCGCGAGCTGCTGTGGCACGAAATGGCGCAGGTGCTGGCGCTGCCTGGCCTCAACGTGCGCGGCCTGATGACGATGGCGCCGCTGGTGGCCGACATGGAACAGGCGCGGCCCGTGTTCGCCGGCCTGGCTGCGCTGCGCCGCGCGCTGGCTGAAACTTTCGGCGTCGCGCTGCCTGACCTGAGCATGGGCATGACCGACGATTACCCGGTGGCGGTGGAAGAAGGTGCGACGATGGTGCGGGTGGGCCGCGCGATCTTTGGTGAGCGGTTGAGTAGCTAGGTTGAGGACCTCAACATGAACATCGTGTTAACCCTGATTTTCCTGGTGCTTCAGATTTTCCAGTTGATTCTGCTGGCGCGCGTGCTGCTGAGCTGGTTCCCCAATCTCGACACCAGCAACCCGATCGTGCAGTTCCTGTTTGATATTACCGAGCCGGTGCTGCGCCCAGTGCGCAACCTGCTGCCCAACACCGGCATGGTGGATTTCAGCCCGCTGGTGGTGTTCCTGGCGATTACCCTGCTGATGCAGTTCCTGCGGTTCTCCAGATAGCGCGCACACTTCCACAGCCTGTTACAGCCGGCGCTGGGCGCGAATTGATGAGCGCGCAGGGTGAATTCGAGTACAATAAAGGCGTCTGAATGCGCGTGTCCCGGCCTGCGGCGCGGCTGGGAGCAGGAGAGCCGAGGAATTAATATGCCACCAGAGCACGAATACCGAATCACCGATGCCCGCAGCGGGGCGGCGTTCACGGTGCGCGTCGTGACGCGCGCGGCCAACACGGAGTTCGCGGGGATTCAGGAAGACGGGATGCTGAAGATTCGTCTGAAGGCCACGCCAGCGGGTTCTGCCGCCGCCAACGAGGAGCTGATCAGCTTTTTGGCGGAACAGCTTAAGGTGTCTGCGAATCAGATTGAGATCGTCGCGGGGGCCAATGGACGGGAAAAGGTCATCGCTGTTGAGGGCATTTCAACGCCGGAGCTGGAAAGCAGGCTGGTCGCTGCTGGTGAGCAGCGCTAGCCTGCGCCAACTGCTGCTGTGGTGCAGCGCGGCGATTTTGCTGGCGTGCGCCGCCTGCTCAGGCGAGGCGGTTTCTACCCCGGTCCCGGCGCTGACGCTGCTGCCAGCGGCGGCGACGCGCATGCCGTCCCCCACCAGCGTGCCGCCCACCAGCGCGCCGCTCCCCGGCCCTGACGACGTTGTGCCTGTGTCACCCGCTGCCGCGCCAACTGCTGCGCCCGGCACAGACCCGGTGGCGGCGCAGCTTGCCGCCCTGGTGCGCCGCCGCCTGGCGGCTGAGCTTGACCTGCCCGAAGCGCGCATCCGCGTGCTGGAAATCACGCCGCTCACCTGGTCCGACAACAGCCTGGGCTGCCCGGCCCCCGGCCAGGACTATGTTTCGGTTGTCGTTGAGGGCTACCGCATCGAAGCCGCCGCCGGTGACCGCATTTACGTGTTCCACACCGATTCAGAGCGCATCACGCCGTGCGAAGCCGGCCGCGAGCGTCTGCCTGAATAACCGCACAGCTAAACCGGCGTGGGCAGGTTCAGGCCGGTCTGCGTTTGCAGGGCGCCCAGCCCGGCGTGCGCCGCGGTCCGCACGTGTTCGTCGCGGTCGCGCAGCGCCGTGTATAACTGGGGCGCTAACCTGATTTCGCCAAGCTGAGCGATGGTGGCCGCGGCCAGCGTGCGCACCTGCGGCTCGCCTTCGTACAGCGCGCGCGTCAGCATGTCCCAGGCGGCAGTGCCGGCGGGCACATCTTCGCCGTGCGCCGCCGCCCAACTTCCCAGCCAGGGGACCCACTCCACCGGCGGATAGGCGCGCGGGCCGCGTTGCTCATCCTGCTGCATATCCTGGAACGCCTGCTGCGCAGCTGAGCGCACATACCATTCCGGGTCCTCCAGAAAGGTGCGGTAGAGCGCCGTCATTGCCCAGGCGGTCTGCACACGCCTGAGGCCAAATGTCGCCGCGCGGCGCACCATCATGTCCTCGTGCGCGATTGCTTCGTAGAGGATAAGGTGCCCTTCAGCGGGGATGGCCGCCAGCGCTTCTGTAACGGCCTGACGCAGGCGCTCTGAACTCTCGGTGAGCGTGATAACCATTTCTTCGAGCGCCGCGTCTGTGCCGATCACGCCCAGGCCCAGGCCAGCGGCAAGCTGCACATCGGCCACCTGGTCGCTCAGCAGCGGCGACAGGTCCTTAACGCCGTCCTCCGCGCCCAGCGCGCCCAGCGCCAGGCACGCCAGGCGGCGCACATCAGCGTTTGCGCTGCGCACGGCCTGGCGAAAGACGAACAGCACATTCGGGTCGCGCGTGCCAATCAGCGCCGCCGCTGCCCGTTCGCGCAGCAGCGGGAACTGAGAAGGCGCGGTGAGCATATTCCCGATGTGCTTGAGCAGCGGCCCGCGCCAGGCGGCGTCGGCTGGCGCGTAAGCCAGCCAGCGTGAGACCTCCAGCACGCCGCTGGCGAGCACATCAGCCGGCGCGCTGAGGCGCGCGCGCACAGCGGCATCCACAGGCATGTGCATGGGGGCCAGCATCAGCGCCTGATCCCAGGCGGGGGCGTGCGCTTTTTCGGCCAGCGCCTCGTCGTTAAGCGGCTTCAGCGCGTGGCTGGCGAGATACGCAGCCAGCAGCGGATGGCGGAACTGATAGCGCTCACCCTGAAAGCGCACCAGCAGGCCGCTGCGCTGCAAGCCCTGCAGCAGTTCCTGCTGCGCTTTGATGAACGCCTCGCGCTGTCTGCGTTCCTCAGCCTCCGCTTTGCGCAGGTCAGCCGCCGCGCCGCTGGCCGGCACGGCGCTTTTATCGGCGGGCTGGCCGCTGCCCGGCTGCTGCATACCGGGCTTGTACGTGCGCTCGATCAAAGGGTCCAGCGTGATGTAGCCGGTGTCAAGCTGCAAGGCGGCGGCCTGGGCCAGCGCGGGCAGCACAGTGTCGGGCGCGCTGCCGGCGGGCAGGCAGCGCGTTATCAACGCGCGGAACCAGGACTCAGGCTGGTTGGCGGCGCCTGTTTGCGCCAGCAGCGCCCAGGCCTTAAGGGTCAGATCAACGGGCGACCAGGCGCGGTTGTCCTGTTCAAGCGCCGCCACTGCGGCAGCGGCGGGCGGCGGCGCTGGTTTGCGCCGCGTCCCCGCGATGTGCGGCCAGGCCTCAGCCCAGCGGCGCGCGAGCGTTTCGCCGTTCAGCGCGTTCCAGGGGCGCAGGAACACCGGCGTCAGCCCCAGGCCGGTGAGGGCGGCGTAGCCGCTGGCCGGGCCAGCGGCGATCACGAAGTTGTCGCCGTAGACTTCAAGAAACGCCTGCAGCCACGCCAGCCGGGCCGGGCGCTCGTGCGGCGGCAGGTCGTCGTAGCCGTCCACCAGCACCAGCGCCTGCCCCTGGCTGAGCCGCCGGTAGAGGTTAGCTGGAATAGTGCTGCCGGTGACGCTGCCCACCTGGTACTGCACAGCGCGCACCAGCGGCTCTGCCGGGTCAGCTTCCTGGCCGGCGTCAAGCACGAGGTTGCCCAGGTGCAGATAGACCGGCATATAGCGGCTGAACCGCAGCGCCTGCTGCCCGCCCGGCTCGCCGCCGCCGGTTTCAAAGGTTATGCCGTGCTGTTCGCGCAGGCGGTCCCTGGCGCGCTGTTCAATCGCCCGGCGCTCTTTGGCGCGGGCGGCGCGCTCTTTCTCGCTGAGCACGGCTTCCTCGGCGTTAATGTGCTGCTGCACCTGGTCCTGCGGCTGCTCAAACTGGACGCGCCGCATACTGCGCAGCGCGATCGCCAGCAGCGCGGTTGTGCGACCGCTGCCCGGCGGCCCCAGCAGAGCGAGCATCTTTGTGCCGGCGGCGAGGTCGTCAATTGAGAGCGTTTCCAGGTTGTAGACCGCGTGCAGATAGGGGAGGTCGTGCACGTGCGGCACAACGTGAAACACGCTGTGGATTACCTCATCGGTGGGCGGCGCGGGCAGCTCAGGCGCGGGCAGAAAGCGCGGCTCGACAAGCACATCCGTCAGGCGGACGGCTGCGCCCGCCAGGTGCGCGGTTTCGCACAGCTCGATCAGATCGTAGGCGTAGCGGCTGTCCGCTGTGCGCAGGGCAGAACGGCGCGCATCGCTGACCCGCCCGCGCGCCGCGCCGAACGCGCCCGCGATCTGCCGGCGCGCGCGGTAAACGCCGTAGGCGCTGACCCACCCGGCCGCCAGGCCGAGGCCGAAGTTTTGCAGATCAAAGCCCATGCCTTTATCTCCCCATTAAGCTGGCGGCGGTGCGCGCGGGCGGCGCCGTCACGGCCTGGGCACAAGCACGCGCCCGCAGTTGGTGCAGTAAGCGAGCTGGAAGCCCTGCCGGGCCTCGCGTTCAACAGCCATGTTCTGCGCCACGCCGCAGACGCCGCAGGTCGCGCCTTGCAGCAGCGCCGTCGGTTGGTTATGTTTTCTGGCCTTCAGCGTATCATAAATTTGCAGGCTTTCCGGCGTCAGTTCGCTTACGACCCGCTCGCGCCGCTGGCGGTTGTGTTCCAACTGTGATTTCAGGTCCCCCTGCTCGGTGAGCAGCGCGCGGTGCGCGTTTTCCCACGCCGCCGTGACCTGCGCCAGCGCAGCTTCGGCTGCGCCCAGCGCGGCCTCCGCCTCTTCAATGGCGAAGATCGTTTCAAGCAGGTGCGTCTCCAGCTCCCCGCGCCATTTCCTGAGCGAGTCAATTTCCTGCTGTAGATCCTGCATCTCTTTGGGGTTTTTGACCGCGCCGCCGTACAGGCGCTCGTCGGCGGCGCGCGTCTTTTCGATATTCGATTTCACGTCATGGTCGAGGCTGCGCGCGCGCTGCTGCAGCGGGACGAGGGCCTGCCGCGCCGCTTCAGCCTGGGCCTGCGCCGCCTGTACCGCGTCGTTGTTGGCCAGCGCGGCGGCGATTTCCTGCAAGCGGCGGCGCGTCTGGGCTGTATTCAGGTCGATTTCCTGCAGCCGGTATAACGCTTCAGCCTGGCTCATAGGCGTTTCTATCCTTAAGTGGCGTGTGAACCTGCTCGTTGTACAATGGAGGCAGTGTGATCTGCCTGCCCGGAGACAGCACAGGCTGATTATAACACGGTGCGCGACTCTTCGGGCAAGCGCACCCCCTGGCCGAGGAGCTGGCGCTTGACGCATTCAGGTTATAACGCGCACATCACACCGGCAGAGTGGCGCTGGGTCACGGTTTTTGGCGTCGGGTTAGTGCTGCTCGCTTTCGCGCCCTTCGTGCTGATGCTGCTCAGCGGGCTGGCGGCGTCTGACTGGCAGTTCATGGGCGTGCTGCACAACTACCGCGACGGCGCGACATACCTGAGCAAGATGTTTCTGGGAACCCAGGGCAGGCTGCTGCTTCAGTTCCAGCACACGCCAGAGCCGCACAACGGCGCGCTGATCCAGGTACTTTACCCGCTGCTGGGGCAGATCGCCGGTTTTACGAACGTCTCAATCATCGTGGTGTTCCACGTGGCGCGGGTGATCGCCGGGGTGTTCATGTATATGGCGCTGTATCAGCTTGGCGCGCTGATCTGGATGCGGCGGCGCGCCCGCCGCGTGTTTTTCGTGATCGTGGCGCTGGGCGCAGGGTTCGGCTGGGCTTATGCGCTGGCCTCTGGGGGGCGCGTTGACGCGCCTGACCTTTCGATCCCGGAGGCGTTTCCGTTTTACAGCACGGTGGTTAACGTGCATTTCCCGCTGACGATAGCGTGCCTGGCGCTGCTGGCGGGCGTGGTTATCTCCAACTTCCGCCCCGGCGCGGTCAGTGCGCCTCAGGTTAACAACGGCGGTCTGGCCGGCGCGCTGGCCAGCCTGGCGCTGGCGCTGTTGTACCCGCAGGCGCTGGTCCCATTCGGCGCGGCGCTGGTTATTTTTATGGGCGCTGGCTGGCTGCGCCGCCGCCGCGTTGAACGGCGCGAATTAAGCTGGCTGGTGACGCTGCTGCTGCCAGCGGTGCCGCTGGCGATCTACTACGCGGTTGTCGTGCTGTACAACCCGGCGATGGCTGAGTGGAGCCGTCAGAATGTGACCGGCGCGCCGCCGCCGCTGGCGCTGCTGGTTGGCCTGGGCCTGCCGCTGGTGATCGGCCTGCCGGGCATCTGGCGGGCGCTGCGCCGGTTCGAGGCCGATGGCGACCGGCTGATGCTTATCTGGCTGCTGGCGATACTCGCGCTGATGTACCTGCCCACCAACATCCAGCGCCGCTTCGCCGTCGGCATGATGATCCCCATCGCCTATTTTGCGACCCGGTCGCTGGAAGATTACTGGTTCCAGCACATTAACCGCCGCTGGCGCTACCGGCTGGCTGTGGTTGTCGTGCCGGTTATTTTCCTCACGCAGCTTTTTGTGCTGTTCATGCCCGTTCTGCCGCTGCTGGCGGGGCGGCCCGCTGACTCGCACGGCCTGCTGCTTAACCGGGATTACGCGGCGGCCTTTCGCTGGCTGGAGGGGCGCGTCGGCCTTGACGATGTTGTGCTGGTTGGCCCGGCGGGCGGCGTGTGGCTGCCAGGCTGGGCGGGCGCGCGCGTGATTTACGGGCATCCTTACGAAACGCTGCAGGCCGACACACGCTATCAGCAGGTTGTGGACTGGTATTCCGGCCAGGTTGAGGACTGCCGCGCGCTGCTTGAGCAGTACCAGGTCAGGTACGTTGTCAGCGGGCCTGATGAAGCGGCGCTGGGCACGACGCCCTGTCTGGCCGGCCTGACGCTGGCGGCGCGCCTGGGCGGTGTGAACATCTATGCGCCCTGAGCGCGCGGCGCTGCTGCTGGGCGCGGCGCTGGTGCTGCTGCTGGGGCTGCGCCCGGACGCGCTGCCGTTTATGCCGCAGGCGCAGTTTTCCGACGCGGCGCTGGCGCATTGGCCAGCGGCGCGCCACCTGCGCGCGGCGGTGCTGACGGCGGGGGTGTTTCCGCTGTGGCAGGACACGATCATGGCCGGGCAGCCGTTCGCCGCCAACCCGCTGAACAAGACTGCTTACCCGCTGCAATGGCTGGCGCTGCTGCTGGAGCCAGCGCCGCACCTGAACCTGCTCATCGCGCTGCACCTGCTGCTGGCGGGGTGGGGGATGTGGCGCTGGGCGCGCGCGCTGGGGCTGCGCCCCGCAGCGGCTGCGCTGGCCGGCCTGACGTATGCGCTGGCGCCGCGCGCGCTGGCGCACCTGGGCGCGGGCCATCTGGACTTAATTTACGCGCTGGCGTGGTGGCCCTGGCTGATGCAGGCTGCCGGGCGGCTGGCGCAGCCGGGTAAGGCGCTGCGGCTGACCGTGCAGATGGGGTTGTTCGCCGGGCTGCTGCTGCTGGCCGATGTGCGCCTCGGCCTGTTCGCGCTGGCGCTGGCGGGCGCGTATGCGCTGTGGAACGCGGCCGCCGCTGGGCGCGGGCGCGCCGCGCTGCGGCTGCTGCCGGCGGCGGCGCTGTGCCTCGCCGTGACGCTGGCTGTGACGCTGCCGCTGGCGGGTTGGGGGCCGTATCTCAGCCGCGGCGACCTGGACCGGGCCGAGGCCGGGCTGTTCTCGCTGGAGGTGGGGCAGTTGGTCGGGCTGGCGCTGCCGCCGCGCGGCGGCACACCAGAGACGTTTACCTACCTGGGACTGGGCACGCTGGCGCTGGCGCTGGCGGGCATCGCCGCTGTGCCGCGCCGCGCGCGCGTTTTCTGGCTGGCGGCGCTGCTGGCTGCCGCGCTGTACGCGCTGGGCGTTAACGGCCCGCTGTGGCCGTTCCTGGTGGACGCGCTGCCGCCGCTGCGCTGGTTTCGCGTGCCGGGGCGCGCCTGGCTGGTGGTTGTTCTGTGCGCCTGTTTGCTGGCTGGCTTTGGCGCGCAGTCTGCGCTGCGGCTGGTTGAGCGCCTGCGCGCGGGCGGCGGCATGGGGCGGCTGCGGACGCTGCGGCTGCTGGCGGTGGGGTTCGGCGGCGCGGCGCTGCTGTGCGGCGCTGTGCTCACCGCTGCCGGCCTCGATCCGCTCGTGGGCCTGAGCGCGGCGGCGGTCGGCGGGCTGCTGGGCGGGGCGCTGCTGCTGGCGCTGTATGGCCGGCTGACTCCTGGCCAGCTAACCGGCGCGCTGCTGCTGATCGCGGCGCTTGACAGCGGCCTGGTCGGCACAGGGTGGCTGGAATGGCGCGGGCCGGACGCCTGGCTGCACCACCAGGCGGACGCAGCGGCGGCGCTGGCGGGCGCTGACCGCGTGTATTCGCCGAATTACGCGCTTGAACAGCAGGTGGCGGCGGCGTATGGCCTGCGGCTTTTTGGCGGCGTGGACCCCTTCCAACTGCGCGGCCTGGTGGACGCAATCGGGCGGGCAGGCGGCGTCGCGGGCGCGGGTTACAGCGTGGTGCAGCCGCCGCTGGACGCGCTGAGCGGGGATGGCGCGCTCGACACAGCGAACTGCGCCGCTGTGCCTGATACCGAGCTGCTGGCGGCCTGGGGCGTCAGCCATATTGTATCGCGCTGCCCGCTGTCGCTGGCTGGCGGCGCGCCTCAGATAGTCAATGGCATCTATATTTACAGCAACCCGGCGTACAGCGGCCCCGCCGACCTGTCCGCCGCCGGCTGGCTGCCGGGCTGGCCCGGCCTGCCTGATCTGGCGCGCGTTGAGGACCTGAACCGGCTGACGGTCGCCGCGGCGCTGCTGGCGGGCGCGGCGCTGCTGGCGTGTTTGCTGCTGCTGGCGTGGAGGTTGGCCCATGATACGTGATCGCCTGCCGGCGCGCGCGCCGCTGGCTGCAGCGGCGGCGCTGCTTCTGGCGCTCTATCACCGGCTGCTGCTGGGCGAGGTGTTTTTCTGGGGGCTGCCGGCGCTTCAGTTCTACCCCTGGCGCGAGTACGCGCTGGCGCTGCTGCGCGCTGGTTACCTGCCGCTGTGGAATCCGTACAGCGGCGCGGGCGCGCCGCTGCTCGCCAATTATCAGTCGGCGCTGCTGTATCCACCCGCGTGGGCCGGGCTGCTGCTGCCCCTCGGCTTCGCGATGAGCGTCACCGCGGCGCTGCACCTTTTCCTGGCCGCCTGGGGCATGTGGGCGTTTACTGGCCGCCTGGGGCTGCCAGCGCTGGGGCGCGGCGTGAGCGCGCTGGCCTTCGGGCTGTCGGGCTATCTGGTGGCGCGCCTGGGCACGTACCCGCTGGTGGCGGCGGCGGCCTGGATTCCCTGGCTTATGTGGGCGACGCTGGGCGTAGTGCGGCAGGGCAGGCCGCGCGATGCGGCCTGGCTGGCGCTGTGCAGTGGGCTGCTGCTACTGGCCGGGCACGCTCAGACGGCCTGGTATGGCCTGCTGCTGGCCGGCCTGCTGGCGGTTTACGAGATGGCGCGCGCGCGGCCCGCTGGCTGGTATCGGCGGCTGGCGCTGGCGGGCGGCGGCGCTGCGCTGGGGGTTGGCATCGCGGCGCTGCAACTGCTGCCTACCGCCGAGCTGATGGGGCTTTCGCAGCGGGCGGATGGCGTGGATGTTACGGTCGCCATGAATTTCAGCTATGCGCCCGCGCGGGCGCTTAACTTCCTGTCGCCGGACGTATTCGGCAGCCCAGGCAGCGGGACGTATATCACGCAGGGCGCGTTCTTCGAGGATGCCGTTTACATCGGCCTGCTGCCGCTGGTGTTGGCCTTCGCCGCCGTGATCGCCTGGCTGCGCCGGCGCGTGGGCAGGCCCGCTTACTGGGGCACGGTCCCGCTGTGGCTGGGCGCGGCGCTGATCGCGTTTGTGCTGGCGTTGGGCGATTACACGCCGGTGTTCCCTTTCCTGTTCGAGCATGTGCCCACGTTTGATTTATTCCAGGCCCCGGTGCGCTGGCATCTGTGGACGGTGTTCGCGCTCAGCGTGCTGGCCGGGATCGGCACGCAGGCCTGGGGGCGGGGCCGCCGGCTGCTGTTTGGCACACGGCTGGCGACCGCGGGCGCGGTTGGCGCGGCGGCGCTGGCGCTGCTGGCCGCGCCGCGCCTGCTGCCGGCGGATGTCTATGCCATGCCGGGCGTGTCGGTGCTGATCGGCGCGGTAGTCTACACTGGCATCATGGGGGTGGCGGCGGGCGCGCTCACGCTGCTCCAGCCGGGCGCTGGCACGCGGCGTCACGCTGTGTGGGCGCTGGCGGTGCTGGCGGTGGTCGCCGCTGACCTGGGCTGGGCGGCGCGCGGCCTGAACCCGACCGTGCCCGCCGCCTTTTACGACCGGCTGCCGCAGCCCGATGATTACACCGGGCGCGCTTACTGGCCCAGGGCCGCCGCTGACACGGTTATGTTCGACATGTTTCTGCCGTTCGCGGATTACCGCGTCGCCGCCGCGAACTGGCGGGCGTTCCGCGCCAGCGGGCTGCCTAACCTGAATCTGCTGGACCGGCGGGCGCTGCTCAACAACTTTGACCCGCTGCTGCCCGGCCATTACGCTGCCTATATCGGCCTGATCGAAAGCAGTGAAGCGCCCGCCGCGCTGCTGCGGGCCGCCGCCGTTGACGGCGTGTACGATGACACCGGCGCGCTGACCGCGCTGGCGCGCCCGGCGCTGGCGGCCTGGTTCCCGGCGGCGCTGTGCTGGCACGCGGACAATGACGGCCTGTACGCGGCGCTGGCCGACCCCGGCTGGGATTATCTGGCGCAGGCGCATCTGCTGGGGCCGGGCGGCTGCCCGGAAGCGCCGTCCGGCGCGCCCGCGCCGGGCCGGGTTGAGAACGTGCACCCCGACGAGTCCGGTATGGGCGTGGACATCGCGGTAACGACCGAAAGCGGCGGCCTGCTGGTGCTGGCTGACACCGACTATCCCGGCTGGCGCGCAGCCATAGATGGTCAGCCAGCGCGCATTCTGCGCGTCAACGGCGCGTTTCGGGCGGTGGAAGTGCCAGCCAACGCGCGGCTGGTGCGTTTTGAGTATCAGCCGGCGTGGCTGCTGCCGGGGGCCGCGCTCAGCGCGGCGGCGCTGCTGCTCACGCTGCTGCTGTTTCGCGTGCACCGGCCTGACGCCGCGCGCGCAAACTCCAACAGACCCTAAGAGCTGATGATCTGAGGCTGCGCCATGCTCTTTTCCCCTTCACCCCGTCGGCAGCGCATGCAGCTGCGCCTTTCCGAGCGCCGTCTGCTGCTGATGGTCGGCGACGCGGCGGCGGTGATGGTGGCGGTGTTTCTGGCGCTGCGTATCTGGGCGTTGGTGGGGCGCATTGCGTTCACGCTGGAGTTTGTTATCGGGCAGGGCGCGTGGTTTGTGGCGTTCGTTGTCGTGTGGCTGCTGCTGGCGAGCGCTAACGATTTTTACGATCTGCGGCTGGTGGCGCGGCGCGGTGCGGCCTTCCAGCGGCTGCTGCTTATCACGCTGCAAATGCTGGTTGTCTACCTGGTTATTTTCTTCCTGTCAGAGCGCGACGCGCTGCCGCGCCTGTTTTCTCTGTACTACGGTGTGCTGTCGTTCACGCTGATCAGCCTGTGGCGTTTTGTCTATCCGACTTTAACAGGCTGGGCCAGCGAGCCGCGCCGCGTGCTGATTGTCGGCACTGACTGGGCCGCTGAATCCATTATCGGCGCTGTTGGGCGCTACGCTTACGATGAGTACCAGATCATCGGCATTATCGGCGAGGCGGATGAGGTGGGGTCGGCTATCTGCGGCGTGCCGGTCGTGGGCAGCGGGCGCGACCTGCTGACGGTCGCGCTGCGCGAGCGCGTGAGCGAGCTGGTCGTGACCTCCACGCGCGAGCTAAGCGGGCCAATCTTCCAGGGCGTGATGGACGCTTACGTGCGCGGCCTGACCGTTGTGCCCATGCCGCTGCTGTATGAGCGCGTGACCGGGCGCGTGCCGGTGGAACACGTCAACAAACACTGGGCGGTCGTGCTGCCGCTGGACAGCGCCTCGCTGCTGCGCCCTTACCCGTTTCTCAAGCGCGCGCTGGATATCGCGCTGGCGCTGGCGGGGATGCTGGCGCTGGCGCTGGCGATCCCGTTGATCGCGCTGGCGGTGCGGCTTGATTCGCCAGGGCCTGTTTTTTACAGCCAGCGGCGCGTGGGCCTGAACGGGCGCGTCTTTCGGATTCATAAATTCCGCACGATGGTGCTGGACGCCGAAGCGAGCAGCGGGGCTGTGTTCAGCCGGCAGGGCGACCCGCGTGTGACGCGCGCTGGCCGCTTCCTGCGGCGGACGCGCCTGGACGAGCTGCCGCAGCTTTGGAATATCCTGCGCGGTGATATGAGCCTGGTCGGGCCGCGCCCGGAACGCCCGGAACATATCGAGCGCCTGGTCAGGAAGATTCCGTTTTACCGCACACGGCTGGTAATCCGCCCCGGCCTGACCGGGTGGGCACAGGTGCGCTATGGGTATGGCGCTGACGACGAGGACGCGCTGATGAAGCTTCAATACGATCTGTATTACATCCGCCACCAGTCGCTGGCGCTGGACCTGAGCATCATCGTGCGCACAGCGGGCAAGGTTCTGCGCATGAGCGGCCTGTGACCAGGCTGCCGCAAACTGGAACACGGGGGGGAACAGCCAATGCGATCTGATCTGCTGGCGCGGGCGCTGCTGGCGGTGGCCCTGATCTACGGGCTGACAATCGGCGGCACTTATAACGGCCTGGTGGAGCCGCGTTTTCGCCTGCTGTCGCTGGCAGGGCTGGCGCTGCTGGCCGCGGCCTGGCTGCTGGCGCGCTGGCGCGGCGGGTGGCGCTGGCACTGGACGCCGCTGGACGCCGCCGCTGTGCTGTGGACGCTGGCTTTTGGCCTGTCGCTGGCGGCGAACCAGGATGCCTGGCGGCGCATCGCTATCGGTTTGTGGTATATGGGGCTGTATGCCGGGCTGTGGTTCCTGCTGCTTGACGTGCTGGCGAACCGGCGGCTGTCGCGCGCCGGCCTGGTTGACGCGCTGCTGCTGGCCGGGTTAATCGTGCTGATCTTTGGCTACATGCAGATCGTTGTGACGCTCAGCGCCGGCCTGGGCCTGCCGCGCCCGGTGAGCACCCTGGGCAACCCTAACACGCTGGCGGCGGTGCTGGTCGCGCTGCTGCCGCTGGCCGCGGCGCGGGCGGCGGGCGCGCGCACAGCGCCCGCGCGCGCGCTCCTGGCGGCGTATGCGCTGGCGGTGGGCGTGCTGCTGGTGATAACGCGCTCGCGCGGCGCGTGGATCGGGGCTGTGGTCGGGTTAGCGGTGCTGGCGACGCTGCTGCTGGCGCGCTATGGCCTGCTTTCGCCGCGCCGTTTGCGCGCTCAGTGGGCGGCGCTCGGCCGGCGGGTGCGCGCGGCGGTGGCGGCGGGCGCGCTGCTCGCGCTGCTCGTGGCCGCTGGCGGCCTGGTTTACCTGTTCGATTCGCTCGATGATCCGGGGCGCGATATCGGGCTGCGCACTTATCTATGGGAGGCGGCGCTGGCAATGGGCGGCGAGAAGCCGCTGACCGGGCAGGGGCTGTTCACGTTCGGGCGTAATCTGGCGCGCTATGATTCGATTCCACCGCGCCAGCCGCAGGCTCACGCGCACAACGCGCCGCTGCAGATTGTCGCTGAGCTGGGCCTGGCGGGTGCGGCGGCGGCGGTCGTGAGCCTGGCGCTGATTCTGACGGCGGCGCAGCGTAACTGGCGGCGCGCCAGCCCGGCGGAGCGTATTCTGCTGGCGGGCGCGGGAGGGGGCGCTGCCGCGTTCGGCGCGCACCACCTGCTCGATTTACCGGCGATGGCCCCGGCGGTGGCGCTTGTCGGGCTGGCGACGCTGGCCGCGCTGGCCGCGCCGGTGCAGCCGGTGGCGCTGCGCAAGCGCGTCTGGCGCTGGGCGCGGGCGCTGATCCTGACCGGCCTGTGGGCCGGCCTGGTTGTCAGCGGGGCCTGGGCCACCACAGTTTACAGCGGCTATCTCGACACAATGCGCGCCGCGGTGTACGACGGTGACTACCGCGCGGCGGCGGCGCGCCTGGGCGCAGTTATCGCGGCTGAGCCGGACCTAGCGCTGTATCATGGCCAGCGTGCTTATCTGCTGGGGCTGGCGGCGCGGGCTGGTGACGGCGCTGCCGCCACCGAGGCCGCCGCGGTGTATGGGCGCGCGTCTGAACTGGACCCGTACTACGCGCCATATCACGCCAATCAGGCGGCGCTGCTGTGGAACAGCGGCCAGTTAGAGGCCGCATTTGCGGCGCAGCGGCGAGCGGTGGAGCTGGCCCCGGCGTCCTGGCAGCTTAATTACACTTTCGGGCTGTACGCTGAGGCGCTCGGCAGGCCAGAGATCGCTGCCGCTGCTTATGACCAGGCGCTGGCCGCCAACCCGGATGCCGACTTATACCCCGCCTGGGGCGCGACCGAACTGCAGACGGCGCGCCGCAGCCGGTTTGATGACCGCGCGCCGCTGGCGCAGGCGGCGCTGCTGCTGGAGGACGGGCAGATCGGCGCGGGGCTGGCGGTGTGGGAAAACAGCCTGCGCGGCGCTGGCACGCCGGCGGCGCTGGTGACCCGCGCGCTGCTGGAGCTGGCGATTGGAAATCGCGATGCGGCGGTGAGCTGGCTGGCGCAGGCGGAGGCGGCCGCGGTAGGAAATGACGATGACCCCTGGCTGCTGCTTGGCGCGGCGCGCCTGGCCCGCTTTGACGGCGACGCGGCCCGCGCGGCTGACCTGGCGGCGCAGGCCCGCGCGGCGGCCCGGCCCGACCCGCTGGCGGCTGATGACCCGTTTGTCGCCAGCGTGGCTTACGCGCAGTATCACCGGCAGGCGCTGGAGCGTTATTTCCTGCCGCAGGTGTACTATCCGACGGCTGACGCGGCACTTGTTTACCTGCTCAACCGCGCTGACCCGTCGTTAGAAAGTCGGTAATCTTAATCTGACCTCAATTATCCCGGCGGGAAGGTCCGTGCATGATAGAGTACAGGGCTTATAAACGGGGCCGCTATGCGCCAGCTTACGATTGAACGCGCCGCCGCTGTCATCATCTTTCTGCTGCTGTTCGCGCTGGCGGTGCGCATCCCTGCTGACACAGATATGTGGTGGCATATCACCAGCGGCGAGTACACGCTCACGCGCGGGATGATCTACGCCGACCCGTTTTCGTTTACGATGGCCGGCGAACCCTGGATCAACCACAGTTGGGGCGCGCAGCTTGTGCTGTACGCGGTGTGGACGCTGGCCGGCAGCGTTGGGCTGGCGCTGTACACGGCCAGCCTGGCGACCGCCGGCATGTACGCGGTCTACCGCACGAGCGCGGGCAGCGTTTATCTGCGGGCGTTCGCGCTGGTGTTGGGCGCGGCGACAGCGGCTGTGTTCTGGTCGGCCCGCCCGCAGATGTTCTCGTTCCTGCTGAGCGCGGTCGTGCTGTATCTGCTGCGCGATTACACCCGGCACGGCAGGGATCGCCTGTGGTGGATTGTGCCGCTGATGGTGCTGTGGGTGAACCTGCACGCCGGTTTCAGCATCGGCTTCATCCTGCTGGGCGGGTATGCCGCCGGCGAGGCGCTGACTGGCCTGTTTGCGCGCGACGCGCGCGCGTTCCACTGGGGCCGGGCGCGGCGTCTGGCCATTGTGGCGGCGGTGGCCGTGCCCGTGCTGGCGCTGAACCCCTATGGGTTGCAAATCTACGGCGTGCCGTTCCAGACGGTGAGCATCGGCGCGCTGCAGGATTACATCCAGGAATGGAACTCGCCCAATTTCCACGAACGCCACACATGGCCGTTTATCGCGCTGCTGCTGGCGCTGCTGGGCGCGGTTGGGGCGGGAAGCCGCCGCCTCACCTGGACCGATTTCGGCCTGCTGTCGGTCGCGATCTTCATGAGCCTGACGGCGGGGCGCAATATCGCGCTGTTCGCCGTTATTGCCACACCGGCGCTGACCGACCATTTAGACGCTGCGCTGGCGGAGCGCGGCTGGGCGCTGCGCACGGTGCAGCGGGTGACCCCGCGCATGGCGCGCCTGAACCTGCTGCTGGTGCTGCTGGTGGCCCTGGGCGCGCTGCTTAAGGTGGCGCTGGTGCTGGATGCTAAGGCCGTCCGCGCGGCGCAGGCGCAGTTTATGCCGCTGGACGCGGTGGCCTACCTGGAGACTGCGCAGCCGCCCGGCCCTGTTTTCAACAGCTACAACTGGGGCGGCTACCTGATATTCGCGGCGCCGCAGTACCCGGTGTTCGTTGATGGCCGCACGGACCTCTACGGCGACGCTTTTCTCACGAAGTATCTGGCTGCCGCGACTGGCGGCCCGGCCTGGCGCGAAACGCTGGACGAATACGACATTCGCTTAGTGGTTATGGAGGCGGCCAGCGGCCTGGCGCGCGCGCTGCGCGAAGAGCCGTCATGGACGCTGGCCTATGAGGATCCGCTGGTGGCGGTGTTTACGCGGGAGGCGCGGCCATGAACCAGCCGGGCGATAACCTGAAGCTGGGCGCGCTGCTGAACGATGCGCGCCTGCTGCTGCTGCTGTTTATCGGCTTTCGCGTGGCGCTGCTGCTGGCGTATGAGCCGCTGATCGCCGATGGGCTTGAGCGCGGCCTGACGGCCCAGGGTGACTACGCTTATTACCACGCGCTGGCGCAGCTCACAGAGCGCGGCCTGCTGCCGTTTCGCGACTGGTGGAGTGAATTTCCGCCGGTATGGGCTTACGTGATTACGGCTGTATACCGCTTGCAGCCGGCTTATGGGGCGTTCGCCACGCTGATCGGCTTTGTGCTGCTGCTGGCCGACGCCGGCAACCTGCTGCTGCTGCGCAGGATCGGCGCTCATCTGCACGGCGCGGGAACGGGCATGGCGCTGGCCTGGGTTTACGCGCTGCTGGCGGCGCCGCTGGTGTTCACGTGGTGGAATTTTGAGGTGCTGGTGGCGTTCTTCCTGCTGCTGGGGCTGTGGTGGCTGCTGTGCGGCCACCCGCTGCGCACCGGCGCGGCGGTCGCGCTGGGCGCGCTGACCAAGTTCACGCCGGCGCTGCTGCTGGGGGCTGCGTGGCGTTTTCGCGCGCCGCGCTGGGCGCTGCGCAGCACGGCGGTGGCGGCGGCGCTGTTCGTCCTGGCTTATCTGCCGCTGCTGGCGCAGAACGCCGCCATGACCGCCCCCTCGCTGACGGCGCAGTTCGGCAAGGCTTCGTATCAAACGGTGTGGGCGCTGCTGGACGGCAATTACACGACCGGCAATTTCGGCGCGCTCGCGAGCCACCTGGACCCGGCGCAGGCTGGCGTGCTGCAGGGCCGCCCGGCGGTTGTGCCCGGCTGGCTGCGCCTGGGGGCGGCGCTGGCGGTGGGGGCGTTTGTGTTCGCGCGCACGCGGCGTTTTGACGACATCGGGCTGGTGGCGTTCGCCGCGCTGACGCTGCTGATCTTCTTTTTGCAGGCCCAGGGTTGGAGTCCGCAGTGGCTCGTGCAAATAATCCCGCTGGCGCTGCTGGTGTTTCCTAACCGCACCGGCGCGCTGGTGCTGGTTATGCTGACGCTGGTGACGTTCGCCGAATACCCGCTGCTGTTTATTCGCACGGGCGCCAGCGGCGGCCATATCGGCGGCGCGCTGACGGCGCCGTTTGTCGTGCTGGTGCTGACGCGGACGGTGGTGCTGGCCGGGTTGAGCGTGGCGCTCTACCGCAAGCTGCGCCAGGACCCTGTGCCGGCGGCCACCTGAACTGGTGTTCAGCAGATAGTTATTTTACCGGCCAACGCAGGCAGCAAGGAACGGACAATGGCAATTTCCTCAATCACCGCAAGCGGCAGCGCCCCGGCTGTGAACCAGCGCACAGTTCAATGGGAGTATATGACGCTCAGCTGCAGCCACTCTTACGGCTCCACCACTTACGAACTCAACGGCGAGAAAGAAACGCGCCTCAAGAACGTCGCGCTGCACGCCGCGCTGTCGCTGCTGGGCCAGCAGGGCTGGGAGCTGGTGAGCACTGCCGGCGCTGATGGCCGGCTGTACGTGTTCAAACGGCCGGCCAGCGGTTGAACAGCCTGGCCAGCCGCTGGTTGTTTCCACACCTTCCGGCTTGTGTTATGCTAGTAAGTTAGCAGACACAAACCTGGAGGGAGCTGTGCTGGGAGATCAACTCACTGACGAGCGCCTCAGCGACGCGCAGCTTGACATCTTTCGCCAGCATGCTCGCCGCCGTCTGGTGCGCGGCGGCTACAACCTGTTCGCTGAGATCACGCTGCGCGTGCTGCAAAGCCATGACGTGCAGGCGCGCGAGATCGAACGGCTGCGGCGCTCACAGGCGGCGCACCGCGACCGCGATCTTGAGGCTGAGCTGCTGGCCCGCGAAAATGACGCGCTGCGCCTGCACCTGCGTGATCTGGAGATTGAGCGCCGCCGGCTGCTGGAGCAGGTGCGCCAGCAGGAGCAGGAGATCGCCGCGCTCAAGCGCTATACGCTCAGGCTGCCCCCTTCATGGGAAAAGGAATGAACCGGCTGCGCCGAGTGTGTCTGGTTGGAAAAGCCGGGGATGAGCCGTACACGCAGGAGGGTTCACGTTGAATGCTAAGCTGGAAGCCGCGCGCGAGTTTATCCTGGCGGAACGGTATGATGTCGCCCGTGTCATTCTGGCAAGCATGAAGGCCAGCCCGACCGCGCGCCGATGGCTGGCGAAACTGGACGAGATCGCGCCGGAGGAGGGTGGTGTGGGGGCCTGGGAGTATCTTGAAGTTTACGTGCGCGCCAATGAGCAGCAGCCGCCAGCCAACCTCGGCGTGGTGCTGACAGAGCAGCAGGCGACGACCGCCGACCACGCTTACACACGGCTGCTTAACCAGTATGGCGCGGCGGGCTGGGAGCTGGTCTCCGAGCTGCTTCAGGGCGGCGACTTTGTGCGCCTGCTGTTTAAGCGTCCGGGCCAGCGCCTTTAAATAAGCGTGCTGTTGTTTTAACTCGTGGGCGGCGCGCTGTGCGCGGGCGTCCGCGTGAAGTTGCCAGAAGGGCAGGCGCGTGTCAGCCTTCCAACCCTCTGTCGCCCCTGCGCAGCAGCCAGCGCCTTTTGAAAGGGCGCTTTTTGTGCTGCTCGCGCTGGCCGCCGCGCTGATTTTCACGCGCGCGCTGGCCGCGCGGCCCGGCTTTACGGACGCCTTCTACCACTTCAACGCGGCGAACCGTCTTGTCTCCGGCCAGGGCCTCACCGACGCTTATCTGTGGAACTATATTTATCTGCCTGAAACGCTGCCTGCGCCGTCACACCTTTACTGGATGCCGTTAACGTCGCTGACCGCTGCCGCTGGCATGTGGCTGCTGAACACGCCAGGAAGCTACGCCGCGGCGCAGATCCCGCTGGCGCTGCTGCTGGCCGCTGCCGCTTATAACGGTTTCTGGCTGGGCGCGCGTATCGGCGGCGGGCGCCGCCACGCCTGGGCCGCCGGCCTTGTGACCCTATTGGGCGGTTACTATCTGCGTTTCTGGGGCGCGACCGACACATTCGCGCTGTACGCGGCGGTCGGGTCGCTGGCGCTGACGTATCTGGCGCTGGGTGTAACCGGTGGCAGGGTTGGCTGGCTGGCGCTGGCGGGCTTTATGGCTGGGCTGGCGCATCTCACGCGCGCCGACGGGCTGCTGCTGGTTCCGGTGGGGTGGGCGGCTATCGTCTGGTCGCGCTGGGGCTGGCGCAGGACGGCGGCGGCGCTGGCCGCGTTCAGCGCGGCTTACCTGCTGACGCTGCTGCCCTGGTTCGCGCGCAGCAGCGCGGTGGTGGGCGCGCCGCTGCCCGTTGGCGGCGCGCAGGCGCTCTGGTTCACCAGCTACGACGACATCTTCAACTACCCGGCGGGCGCCGCCGCCGGGCTGGTGGCTGATTTCGGCGCGCTGCTGGCGGCGCGCTGGCAGGCGTTCACCCAGAATCTGGGGACGTTTATCGCGGTCGAGGGGCTGGTGGCGCTGTGGCCGCTGATGCTGCTGGCCCTGTGGCGGCGGCGGCGCGATCCATTTCTGCGCGGGTTCTGGCTGTACGCGCTGGGGCTGCATCTGGTGATGACGCTGGTGTTCCCTTTTCCGGGGATGCGCGGCGGGCTGCTGCACTCAGCGGCGGCGCTGCTGCCCTGGTGGGCCGCCCTGGCGCTGGCGGGGTTGGATGACGCGACAGCGTGGGCGGCGCGGCGGCGGCGGTCCTGGCGCCTGGCGACTGCCCGACGCGTGTTTACCGCTGCGCTGCTGGTGTTTGTGGCGGCGCTCAGCTTCTGGCTGGCGCTGCCGCGCCGCGTGACCGACGCTGCGCCGCCGTTCTATGCGTATCTGGCGGGGCTGCTGCCGGCTGACGCCCGCCTAATGGTTAATGACCCGGCGCAGCTTTACTATTTTACTGGCCTGGGCGGCATAGTGATTCCCAACGAGGACCCGGCTGTCATTGTGGAGCTGGCGCGCCGCTACGGTGTGCGCTACCTGCTGCTCGAAGAGGTCACACCTGATGGGCGCGCGGCGCTGGGCGCGCCGCAGAGCTTCTGGCCGGCGCTGGCCGCTCCGCCCGCCTATCTTGAACCGATATCGCTGGCTGGTTTCCCGGATAAACGGTTGTATGCGATCATTTACTGAGCGGTTAAAGCCTTATGATCTGCCGCTGATTGCGCTGGCGTGCGCCGTCACGGCGTTTTATGTCGCTGGCGCGGGCGGCGGTTTCCCGCTGGATGACAGTTGGATTCACCAGGTGTATGCGCGCAACCTGGCGCAGCACGGCGAATGGGCTTTTGTGCCGGGCCAGCCGAGCGCCGCGTCAACCGCCCCCTTATACACTGTGCTGCTGGCCCTGGGCTACGCGCTGGGGCTGCCGTATGCCTTGTGGACGCACGGGCTGGGCGCGGCGGCGCTGGCGCTGACCGCGCTGCTGGGGGCGCGCATGGCCGACCGCCTCAGCCCCGGCCGCTGGGCTGGCTGGGCCGTCGGGCTAACGCTGGCGCTGACGTGGCATCTGCTGTGGGCGGCGGCCTCCGGCATGGAAACCATGATCTTTTCGCTGCTCACGCTGGCGCTGATCGCGCTGGCCTGGCGCGAAGCCGACGCGCCAGCGCAGCGCGCGCCGGCGGCTGCCAGGCGCGGCCTGGTTTTTGGCGCGCTGGCGGCGCTGGCGACGCTGACGCGCCCGGAAGGGGTGACGCTGGCGGCGCTGATCGGCGTGGCGCTGCTGCTCGCGCGCCCGCAGGGATGGCGCGCCACAGCGGCCTGGTGCGCGGCGGCAGCGCTGGGCTTTGGCCTGGCGATCGCGCCGTATCTGCTGCTCAATGTTCAGCTTACCGGCGGCGTGCTGCCCGATACGGCCTCCGCTAAGCGGGCGCAGGCGGCGCCCGTTCTGGCTGTCGCCAGCTACCCTGAACGCATCCGCGATATGCTGCTGCCGCTGCTGGCGGGCGGGCAGGCGCTGCTGCTGCCGGGGATAACCTGGTACGCGGTGGTGATAGGCCAGCGCGCCCGGCGCAGCCGGCGGGCGCTGCTCGACCTGCTGCCGCTGGCCTGGGCTGTGTGGCTGGTGCTGCTGTATGCCGCCTGGCTGCCGGCGCCCTATCAGCACGGGCGCTATGTGATCCCGGCGCTGCCGGGCATGATTGTGTGCGGCGTTGTGGGCACGCTGTGGCTGCTGGCGGCGGCGCGCCGTTCTTTCGGCGGGCGGGTGGTCACGCGGGCGCTGGGCGCGGCGGCGGCGCTGGTGTTTCTGTATTTCGCCCTGGTCGCCGGCCCGGCGGCTTACCAGCGCGACGTGCGCATTATTAACGAGGAAATGGTAGCGGCGGCGCGCTGGATCGCGGATAACATCCCGCCGCAGGACCTGCTGGCGGTGCACGACATCGGCGCGGTTGGCTATTTCGCGCCGCGCCCGATTCTGGATATCGCCGGGCTGGTCAACCCGGAATTTGCGCCTATCTACAATGACGGGGCGGCGGTCTTTGCGCTGATGCAGGCGCGGGGCGCGCGCTACCTGCTGGCCTTTCCAGACCAGATTCCGGGCGAGGACGCGGCTGATTCGCGTCTGTGCCCGGTGTTCACGACCGGCGGCCAGGCGGCCGTCAGCGCGGGCGGCGAGAACATGGCCATTTATGCGCTGGCCTGGGATGGCATCTGCCCGTAATAAGCGCAAAGAATTAAGAATTTGAGCGCGCAGTAATTTGTGAAAAGTGTAAAATAAAGCTATGGATGATTTCTTCAGGAAAGTTAACGTGCTGGTGCGGGCGGGCGTCACCGACCTGCTGAGTGGAAACCGCGCGGGCCGCCGCGCGGCGGACGCGCCGCGCCCGGATAAGCTGGGCGGGGACGCGGACCGCGAGCTGGCCGCGCTGCGCGCGCGCATCAACCAGGCGCTCGATTATGAGGATGAGCTGCGCGCGCGCGTTGACGCGCTGCAAGCGGAGAGCGCCCGCTGGGACGCGCAGACGGATGCGTTTATCCAGGGCGGGCAGGACGAGAGCGCGCGCTACGCCGCCGCGCAGTTTCAGTCCGCGCAGCAGCGCAGCGCGATGGCGGAGGCTGACCTGCGCGAACACCAGCTCGTTACTCAGGAGCTGATTCTGCGGGTGAACGAGCTGGATGCGGCGGTGGCTGACGCGCGCCAGCGTGAAGGCAGCGCCGGCGCTGAGGCTGAGACGTTGGGCGGGCGGACGGCTGATATTCTGCGCGATATGCGCGCGAAAGCCGCTGAGCTGGGCGAAATGATCAGCGCGCGCGCCGCGCCGCCTGGCGCGGGGGCCGCACAGGATGCCCCGCAGGGCGATGTGGACAGCCAGGCTGTCGAGGATGATCTGGCGCGGCGGCGCGACCGTCTGAGCAGGAAATAGCGGGCTGTTTCTGATGACGCAGGCACAGCAGGTCCCTACGATTCTGGCCGCATCCGGCGATTACACGGTTATTCAACGCGCCAGGGCGGCGCTGGACGGCCAGGGCTTCACGGTGCAGGCAGCCTACAGTTTCAGTGACGCACTGTTCGCGGTGGAACAGGGCGGGTGCAGCGCCGTGCTGGCTGATTCAGCGCTGCGCAGCCCGCAGTCCGGTGAGCCTTTCACGCAGGCGCTGGCGAGCTTCCCGTCGCTGCCGGTGGTCCTGCTGGCGCGCGCGGCGCTGGTAGAGAGCGCTCCGCCCGCGCAGGTGCAGATGGTTATCGGCGCGCTGGATGAGCGCACGCTGCGCGCCAGTTTTCACGCCGCGCTGGGCGAAAATCACTCGGTTTCTGGCAGCACCGGTCAGGACGGCGAGGTTGAAACGCTGTTCGCGCTGGGCAAGTCGCTCACTGAGGTGCTGGACCTGAGCGAGGTGCTCAACCGCGTGGTGGCCGCCGCGCGCCACCTGACAGGCGCGGAAGAAGGCATGATCCTGCTGCCGGACGATGAGGCGGGCCGCTTATACCTGCGCGCTAAAGTCGGCATTGACGACGAAGTGGCGCGCAATTTCCGCATCAAGACCGAGGACACGCTGGCCGGCCAGGTGTTCAGCTCTGGCCAGCCGTCGCTGATTGGGGCGCAGGGGCCGCAGAAGGTTAAGACTCAGTATTTCGTCAATTCGCTGGTTTATGTCCCGATCCTGCTCTCAGGCCGGCCGATCGGCGTGCTGGGCGTTAACAACAAGGTGAACGACACTGTATTCCGCCTGCACCACCAGCAGCTTCTGTTGAGCCTGGCGTCCTATGCGGCGATCGCCATTGAGAATGCCCGCATACATGAGCAGCTTCTGGCGCAAACGCGCGATCTGCAAAGCCTGGTGGACGCCGGGCACACGATCAATTCGTCGGTATCGCTGGATGTCACGCTGACCAACGTCTGCGAGCAGCTTCGCATGATGCTGCACGCCGGCTGGGCGGCTGTCTACGAGTGGGACCGGGGCAGGGGCGGGCTGCGCGCCGCTGCCCGCAGTCAGCGGCTGATCTGGCGGTTAGGGTACGGCCCTGTGCTGCGCCTGGGCGAGCGCCCGGCCCTGCGCGACGCGCTCGACTCTAACCGGCTGCTGTTGGCGCAGCGCCAGGCTGCCACGCCGCCGCCTGAGCGCGCCGAGCTGGAACGCCTGGGCGCTGCCGCCGCGCTGACCGTTCCTGTACGCGCGGGCGACCAGCTTCTGGGCGCGGTGCGCGCGTTTTTCGGGGCAGCGCCCGCGCACGATCTGGCGCACGCCGCCCGGCGCGCCCATACCGCGGCGCTGGAACTGCTGGTCGAGCTGGCGGAGAACGCGAGCCAGGACCGCGCCGGGCGTCTGTTCCGCCTGGCGGAGGATGTGCGGCGCGGGCTGGGCGCGGATTGGTGCGAGCTGGCCCTGCTGACGGGCAGCGCCGAGCTGGAGACACAGCTCGCTTCAGGGCACAGCGTCTGGCTGCGCGCGCCCTACCCGTTTGTCGCGCTGGACGACGCGCCTGATCTGCAGCAGGCTGTCAGCGCGCAGCTTCCCCTGGTCTGCGTTTTCGACCAGCCGGACCTGTCGCCGGGCGCGCGCGCGCTGCTGGCTGGCACGCACAGCGCCGCGCTGCTGGCGCTGCCGCTGGTCCAGCGCGGGCAGTCATACGGGCTGGTGATGTGCGGCAGCACGCGCGCCAGCCACATTTTCAGCGAGCGCGATATCAACCTGGGGCGCGCTATCGCCGGGCAGGCGGCGACAGCGCTGGAGAATGCCCGGCTGGTGCATGACCTGGAACAGAGCCTGCAGGACCTGAAGGACGCGCAGGAACGGCTGGTGCAGGCCGCACGGCTGTCGGCGATGGGCGAACTGGCCGCCGCGGTCGCGCACCAGATCAACAACCCGCTGACGACAATTCTGGTGGACACGGAGCTGATGCTGCTGGACGAACCCCCGGACTCGCGCGATTATCGTTCGCTGATCGCGATCTCGCGCGCCGGCAAACGCGCCGCCAGCGTCGTGCGGCGGCTGCTGGCGACCGCCCGGCCGGTTGAGGAAAACGCGCCTGTTGAGCCGATTGACGTGGTGGACACGATCGAGGGCATTCTGTCGCTGGTGAAGTCGCATATCGAACAGGACAGCATCCGCATTGTGGCGCGCCTGCCAGAAGCTTCCATACCGCCTGTGCTGGCGGTGCAGGGGCAGCTTGATGACATCTGGCTGAATTTGCTGTTGAACGCGCACGATGCCCTGGCAGGGCGCGAGAACGCCCGCATCGGCATCGAAGCGGCTTACACCCCGGAAGATAGCTGCGTTGACGTGGTTGTCTGGGATAATGGGCCGGGCGTGCCGGAGGCAATTCGCCAGGATATTTTTGAGCCGTTTTTCACGACCAAGCCCGTTGGCGAGGGCACGGGCCTGGGCCTGCACATCTGCCGTCAGGTGGTTAACCGCGTTGGCGGCAGCATTTCAGTGGATAACGCCAGCGAGGGCGGGGCGCGTTTTCTCGTCCGGCTGCCGGTCAGGAAAGGGTGAAAGCATCATGGCGCATTATATCATCGCGGTAGATGACGATCTTGAAGTGCTTGAAACGCTGGGGCGGGTGCTGGAGCGCGAAAACCTTGAGGTGTCCCTGGCCAGCTCTGGCAGGGATGCGCTGCGGCTGCTTGAAAAGCGCGTCCCTGACCTGATGATTCTCGATATTATCATGCCGGGCATGGACGGCATCACGCTCTGCCAGCGGCTGCGGGCTGACCCGCGCTTTATCGCGCTGCCTATTCTGTTCCTCACCGCCAAGGGCAGCACCGACGATGTTGTGGCCGGTTTGGATGCCGGCGCGGACGACTACGTGATTAAACCGTTCGAGCTGGCCGAGCTGCGCGCGCGCATTCACGCGCTGCTGCGGCGCAGCGCGCACGAAAGCGCGCCCTCCAGCGCCGTTATTCAGATTCGCGAGCTGCGGCTGGACTCTGATACGTACCAGGCGGGGGTTAACGACCACACCATTCAGCTCACGTCCACTGAGCACCGGCTGCTGCGCTACTTAATGGAACACGCTAACCAGGCGCTGTCGCCGGGCCATCTGCTGCAGGCTGTGTGGGAATACCCGCCTAACACTGGCGACCCTGACCTGGTGCGGGCGCATGTGCGCAATCTGCGGGCGAAGATCGAGGTGAATGAACACCAGTTTATCCGCACGATTCACGGCGTCGGCTATATGATCGCGAAGTGAGAGCGGCCCGCGTAAAAGGGGCGCGCCGGCATTCAGCCTGAGCTTAGCGGCTGTATTTCAACTTCTGGCATTTGCGATTTCACAAAACATTCATGCAATCATACAACGTGCGCAGTATAAAGTCGCTATACTGAGATTATGGACATTCATAACCGGAAATCGCTGCTATGCCCACAATCCTCATTGTAGACGACGACGCCCAGATGCTTGAGCTGATGGGCCAGCTTCTTGAGCGGGAGGGCTATGATGTCGGGTTAGCGGCTTCCAGCGCTGAGGCGCTGTTGTTTGTCGAACAGACGCCGCCCGATCTGTTTATCATTGACCTGCTGCTGCCCGGTGAGGACGGGCTGGCGTTGTGTCAAAAGCTGCGCCGCAACCCGCGCACCGCCACGCTGCCAGTTGTATTTATCACGGGCGAGGACGCTGTCTACTCAGTCGGCGAGGCGCTGGCCGCCGGCGGCGACGATTATATTCGTAAGCCGTTTGTCGTGCGCGAGCTGCTGGCCCGCCTGCGCGCGCATCTGCGCCGGGCGCGCAGCAGCGTCGCCAGCGGCACGCTGCCGGTTATCTGGATCAACACAGTTTTGCGCACGGTGATGGTGGACCAGCGCCCGGTTGATCTGACGCACGTCGAATATGACCTGCTGCGGTATATGTGCGCCGCCCCGACGCGCCTGCACTCTGCCCACGACCTGCTGATGTCTGTGTGGCACTACCCGGCTGACGCTGGCGATGTGGCCCTGGTGCGCAATCATATTCGCAACCTGCGCCGCAAGCTGGAGGACTCGCCTGAACGCCCCGAAATTATCCAGTCGCGGCACGGGCGCGGCTATACGATTAAGGCGCGGGTTCAGGTGCTGGCGGAGCACGCGCCGGCTTACGCCTGACGCCGCTCTGGCGGCCAGAACGAGGTCACAGCGCTGCCCACCGGGCGGCGCTTTTATTAGTACCGATTTACCAGCGCACTCTACACAAAACTCAGACAATTTCTCACACTTGCTGAACGCTCTAAACGCTGCCTCTATGGTATGATCGAACTGCCGGAATGTATTGTTCAGGCTGGACAACACATTTGTTGAGGGTGTGCGATGCGAAAGCTGCTGCGGAAGCTACTGGAAATACTGGACGGCACCCCGGCGGTGTATGGCAAAAAACAGCGGGGGCAGAGCGTGGTCGAGCTGGCGCTTGTCAGCCCGCTGCTGGTGATTCTGATCGCCGGGCTGGCGGAGATCGGCTATTTTGCGCGCAATTACATTATTGTGATGGAGGTAGCGCGCGTTGGCGCGCGCACTGGCTCGGTGCAGGATGGCGAGCGCAGCCCGCTGCGCTGGGATAACGCCGGTTCGATAGCGCGCAGCGCCCCGCCCGCCGACGCCCCGACGGCGGACAAGAACGCCTATAACGACTGGATGGGGACTTTTCGCTACTGCGGCAGCGACTATCCGGGCACGAAAATCGGCTTTTACAACTACCTGGCCTGCATTATGAGCGCGTCAATGGACCCGCTGACGTTCCGAGAGAACAAAACAGCGACGGACGACTGGCCGGATGAAATTATCATTTCCGGCTTTGCGATTCAGGCCATTACGCCCGGCCAGGTCCCGGAGCCGATGCGCTCGCAGGTCGATTGGCCGATGAACGATGCGTCGCTGCTGATCGCGGGCGGCGTTGCCAGCGCGACGACGCCGCAGCTTGTGGTTGTCGGGCGCTACCCAACCAACGCCAATGAGTGCAACTACGACACCAGTGGCGCGGTTAACATGGCCCTGGAGCGCGACCCGTTCGACTACATCCGCAACAACGGCAATCTGGACTATGTGATGCTTGACGACAGCGGCCGGCTCAGCGCCAGCCCCGACGCGCGCCGGTCCAACCTGGAGCTGTACACCGTTAACAACGGGACACCGTCGCTCTACGGCTACGATACTATCCCTGAGAGGCAGCGGGGCTTCATGTGGTATGGGCAGCATTCGGCTGCGGGAACCGGCTGCACCGGCTCAGAATGGTCCCTTAAGGATGTGGAACGGCTGATTAACGGCCAGGCGTTCAGCGCTGGCGACACGCGCACCCGGTCAGCCATTCCCAGCCAGGGGCTGGTTCTGGTTGAGGTGTTCTGGCGGCATGAGACGCTCAGCCAGTTTATTGGCCTGGCGCCCGTCATCTCGCCGGTGTTTTCTATCCTGGGGGAAGACACAACTATTGCGGTGTGGGCAGCCTTCCCGCTGCCGTCTGTCGAGCCGCGGATCAAGTTTCCCAAATAACTAGGGCAGCAGATGGTGACGATGATGAAGACACGGTTGTCAAGCACGTTCAGACGCCTGGGGCGGCGCGGCCAGAGCGGCCAGTCGCTGGTCATTATGGCGCTGGGTTTTGTTGCCCTGCTGGCATTTGTGGGCATCGTGACGGATGTCTCGCTGATGTTTGTGCGCTACAGCACGCTGACCCGCGCGGTGGACAGCGCTTCGATCGCTGCTGCCGGGCAGGTGCGGCGGCAGGTCCCCACTGATGCTGAACTGGTGCAGGCGGGCTGCCCCGGCGCGGAAGAAAACCCCTGTCAGGGCGCCAAGAACCTGGCGTTTGCGCGCAGCTTCGCCAACGTGAACGTGGCAGCGCGCCAGTTTATCGAGTTCTACGGTCTCAACCCGTCGCAGGTCAAGACGGATATGTGCGCCAGCGTCAGCCGGACGGTTGATGTCGGCGGCGTTCCCACGCGCCAGGCCATCCCCGGCCTGGAGGAAGATTTCGACCAGCTTTGCTCTGATGAGCAGCGCAAGCTGATTAAAGTTACCGCGCAGGTGGAGTCGCCGACGGTGTTTCTGCGCCTGCTGGGCTGGCCTGACATCCTGCTGGAGGCGTGGTCAATCTCTGAAACCGCTGTGCTGGACGTGGTTATGATTATGGACGTGTCTGAGTCGATGCTTAACCAGACAACGTACCAGACGTGGGCCAACGCCGGTTACAACAAGATGTACCTGCCGCCGGCGGTGAACGCGGCGATGTCAGGGAAGTGGGCCGGCAATCCAAACGAGTTTGAGATGTGGTACGACCTGGGCAGCCGCGCGCGCGGGTCTGACCTGACATATCTGACGACGACCGATGCCAACTCACCTTTTTATGTGCGCGAGCTGAATTTCCCCGGCTCGACGACGTATGTTGGGCCGGCGCAGACGACGCGCAAAGCGTGCCAGGTGCGCTATCACCCGGCTGCCAGCGGCGTTAACGGTGACGCTGCCGGCTGGTCCCAGCTTATGGGCTGGTACAGCGCCGCCGGCGCAGCCTGGACCGGCGGCAGCCAGTGGTTAGGCTTTACGCCCACTTATAACTACTACGACTGCTGCAACGACCCCAACGGCGACGGCTATTTCCGCGATCTTCTGTGCCAGCCTTTCCGCGAAGCGCGCGACGCGACCGCGCAGTTCCTCCAGCGCATTGACTTCCTGCGCGGCGACCGGGTCGCGTTCGTCACCTTCGACCGGCAGGCGTACCTGATTAACGTGCGCAACTCGGAAACAGGTGAGATCACGCACATGATTGACAGCGAATCGCTGGCGCTCAACACGCTGGAGGAGTCAATCGGCGTGCGCGCTGAGCCGTCATTTTACAAACCGCAGGAAGCGGGCACTGAGCGCGAGCGCGTGCCCTGGCAGGGCGCTGCTGACCAGATGCAGACAGCCCACAACTATGAAGTGTGGAACAACTGCCCCTTTGAGGACGCCGTGCTGCCGTTCCCGTACAGCGTGGTGAGTTCGTATGATCTGGCTACGATGACCGCGCTGGGGTTTGCCGGCGCTTACCGTGACTGGGCTGTCCCTAACCGTCTCTGGGATAATTTCTACCCTTACGACCAGCCAGCGCTGGGCATTATCGGCTGGGATGCGATGAAAAACCCCAACAGCCCCAGCTACGACTCGCGCTTTACGCCGTACATCAGCTATGACCGCTGGACATCGTGCAGCGGCACGAACGTCGGCGCCGCGCTGCGCACCGGCAGCATGGCCCTGACGGACCCGGACACGCGCCGCGTTGAGGGCGCTGTCTGGGTGATGGTGATGCTGGGCGACGGCGCGGCGGGCGGCTCGGACCCGGTTTTTGACGGCGGCCTGCCGACAGCGCCTTCGCGCCTGGATTACCCCTATGCTGACCCGCCGGACCGTGAGCGCGTTAAATACGGCGGCCTGGGGCTGTGCCCCACTGGCAGGCCGAGCGCGCCCGGCGAAGTGGTGGATATGACCGAAACGGTGCCGACGTTCCCCTTCTGCTCCGACGAAGTGCCAGAGACGCGCCATTTCTGTTTCGACCCAACCCGCACGCTGGCCGATGGTACGCTCAGCTACGTTGACCTGGAGAACACGCCTGAGTGCCGGTTTGAATACGATGTGGACGATTACGCGCGCGACTGGGCCGACTGGATCGGCCTGGCGGAGATCCCCGGCTACCTGCCCGGCGGCGGCGTGACTCAGCGCAGCCAGCAGCAGCTTCCGACGATCTTCACCATCGGCTTCGGCCTGAATTTCAACGGCGGCACGACGCAGTGCCGGGCTGGCTCGGTCCACCCCAGCGATATTGGCGACTGCCTGGGCGAGGAACTGCTGCGCTATATCGCGGACGTGGGCGACAACTTCCGCATTGACTCCGACTTCCAGCAGGACCTGCTGGACGACAACCTGGCTAATTATTCGCTTGATGCGAACGAGTGGGGCGCGCGCGGTGAGTGTGAAGAGGACGCCGACCCCACCGCGTTCAACGCGGGCGACAGCATTTACGAGATCATCAAGCCCAGCCCAGCGGGCCAGAGCTGCGGCAATTACTACAACGCGCCAGGCGGCGCTGAACTGGAAGCTGTGTTCGATGAAATCGCGTCGCGCATGTTCACACGGCTGACACGGTAGTTCTAATATTTGTCGGGCAATCCGACAGGGTTGGACGGCTGAAGGGGGTGTGGAGAGTGGATGCACAGGAAATAGCGGCGCAGAATAACGAGCGACGCAAACGTAAGGGCCAGACTTTGGCCGAATTCGCGATCACCCTGCCAATTCTCTTGCTGCTGACGTTTGGCGTTATTGAGTTTGGCCGGGCTTTTCAGGCCTGGGTTACGCTGCAAAACTCGGCGCGTGAAGCGGCGCGCTATGCCAGCACCGGCGCTTTCAACGCGGACCGCTTCCCCATCAACACGGATGGTTCTAACGACCCAGCTTCGATTGTACCCTGCGTCTACGACGACTGGCGCGGCACGCTGAACCCGAATTTCCGCCCGAACGATCCCAACGACCCCGCTGACGCGATCATGATCTACGAGGCGGACGCCAACCCGACCACCCCCGACGAGAGCCTGTTTGCGACCTGGTGGGATGGGCGCGACTGTGAGCCGAACCGGCCAGAACATCAGGATATGCGCAAGGACATTGTACGCATCCTCTCGATTGCTGAACGGGCGCGGATCGGCGCCGCTGGCCTGGCCCTGGGGCCAGACCCGTACAGCGGCGTTAACAGCGCCGAGAGCGCCAAACAGGCGCTTTACAGCGTCTGGCGGCGCCCGCTGCCCGGCAGCGGCCAGTACTTCCAGCCGGCAGGCTCAGATCAGCAGTCGTATTTTAACGTGATGATCTGCAGCGACCGCGCACCGCTGGAGCGGAACTCGTCGCGCAGCAACCCCGACGCGCCCCGGCGCTATATCTCGGTGGCGGACGCTAACGATGTGCCGGCGGGCGGCGTTGATAACCGCGCCCCGGTGTGCGTGATGAACGAAATCCCGGCGTCCTCGGTGGTTGGCGCGACGCGCAACGGCGGCAAGCCCTGGCTTGACCCCGGTGGCCCCGGCGACAGCGTGTTTATCGTTGTGTCATTCAACCACCCGTTGATTACCCCGCTTGGCCTGTCGCCGTACCTGCCGCTGCAGGCGCGCCGCACGGCTGTGAACGAGGCTTTTCGTGTGGTGGGCCTGGATGTTGCCATCCCGCCGAGCGGCATCACCGGCGAACGGCCTAACCAGGCGCCGATCGCGGACGCTGGCCCGAACCAGACGCTGCTGCTGACCGCCCTGACGGACCCTGATGGCGACGGGTTGGTCGAAGTGCAGCTTGACGGCTCTGCCAGCCGCGACCCCGACGGTGAGATTGTGCTCTACCGCTGGGTGCGGATGGACACAGGCGCTGTTCTGTGTGAGGGCGCGCGCGCCCTGTGCGAGAAGCCGCGGGTGCTGCTGCCGGCGGGCGACTTCACCCTGCGCCTGACGGTGGTGGACGATGACACCGCCGAGGACTTCGACGACATGACGGTCAGTATCAGCATGCCGGACCCGACAGCCACCAATACGGCGACGGTGACGCCTACGCTCACGTCCACCGCGCCGCCGCCGTTCTCGTGCGACCTGATCACAGTGGGCGACATCAGCTTCTACAACAACCGCGTCTACATTCAGATTGACAATCAGAATGTGTTCGACTCGGTGCTGACCAATGTCGCGCTTAACTGGCGCAAAGTGCCGGCGTTCGCGAATATGTATCTGTCCGGCATGTTCCTTAACGGTATCGCGCATTGGGCCGGCGTTGACCGCGACCCGCCCACCCGCACTAACGCTGACCCGTCAACGCCGCCTGGCGTGTTCCAGGCCGCCGACAGGTCGATTTACGCGCTGACGACGATGACGTGGGAAGGCGTGTTCGCCAACGGCCCAGGGCTGCTGACCGACTTCATGACGCAGTATGACTTTGAAGGCTCTGAGTTCCGCTTCCATAACCCCACCGGCCCGGAGTGCGTCATTACGCTGATCCTGCCGACGCCCACGCCCAGCCCAACGGTGGACGTGAGCCGGCCCACCAACACGCCTACCTGGACGCCAGACTGCGCCAGCTCGGAAATTCAGGTGCGCTTTGTCGAGTTCCGCACGTTCGGCGTGGTCGTGCTGGAGGTTGAGAACCGGCGCAACGCTGTCGCGCCGATGACGGACTTCCAGTTCAACTGGATTCAGCGCGCGCCCGGCATCATGACGCTGGAGGCGCTGTACGTGGGCGGCTCTGGCCCGGCGGACACAGTAACGCCGACGGTTAAGGTGTGGCAGTCAGGCAGCACAACGCAGGACGCCAACCCGCCGACCACCGGCGGCAGCACATCGGTCACGCAGGGCCAGCGTGAGGGAACCTGGCTGACCGATTACACGTTCCCACCCAACAGCCTCACCCGAATGTATGTTGACTTCGGCGGCACGGCCATGACGATCCAGAGCCAGTTTAACGTCCAGAAATCGGACTTTAACGGAAGCTGGTTCCAGATTGGCTGCGGCTCCAGCGGCAGCTCCGGCGGCGGTGGTTCAGGCGGCTCCGGCGGCGGTGGCGGCGGCTCCAGCAGCGGCCGGATCAACCTGTTCAATGAGGCTACGCCGGCGCCGACGAACACGCCTGGCCCGACGAACACGCCGCGCCCGACGGACACACCTGGCCCGACGAGCACGCCGGCGCCGCCGACGAACACGCCGCGGCCGCCGACGATCACTAACACGCCGAAGCCGTCTAACACGCCGGCTCCTCCGCCCACTAACACGCCGATCCCGCTGCCGACTAAGCCGGGGTCAGGCGGGGCCGACGGCTGACGCCGCGCCGGCGCGCACAGACAAACCACAGCGTCCCCCGGTCAGCTTCTGGCCGGGGGACGTGTTGTTTCTAACTCTGCTGCTGAGTTTTCAGACGTGAATGCCAGCCTGGCGCAGCTTGTATTCGATTTCCTGGCGCGTTTCCTGCATGGATATTTCCATATAGGGGAAGGCCAGCCAGGCGCTTGCCAGGCCGAACAGCGCGCCGGTCACGATGCGAAAGGCGGGCAGCGCCTCGCGCGCGGGCCACAGGCTGAAGGGCGGATAGCCGAGCATCTGGCTCAGCCCGTCCAGGCCGACCGGCGCTAGGCCCAGGATAACGTAGAGCCACACGGGGATCGGGCGCAGGCGCGTGCGCACGCGCGCGAACACCAGCGCGCCGGTCAGCAGCGCCAGGTAAATGGCGATGTCGCGTTCGCAGAGGGTCGCTTTATAGCCCATCGGCGCGTCGCCGCGAAAATCGCGCGCGGCGAACTGGAGCGCCGGCGAGAAGGGGAGCAGATCCGCCAGCGCGACCTGGTCGGCAGGGATGCCGGAGTAGGCGGAGAAGGCGGCGCGGAAGCCGGGTGAGTTGACGGCGTAATCCTCGAACGGGGCCAGCGCTGTGCCGGCGATGGCGCGCGGGTAAACGGGCTGGTCGCCATAGAGAAAGAACGAGCGAAAGGCAAACTGATGGCAGAAGGGGCTGTAAACCGTGTAGATCAGGCTGGCCGGCCCGACCGCGCCCAGGCGCATCAGCGTCGGCGCCGCGACCGGCAGCGTGACGTAGACCGCGAGAGCTAGCGTGACGATCTTCAGCCAGTTGCGCGCCAGCCGCAGCACCAGCCGGTTGATGCGCACGGTTGTGCGGCGTGACGCAGGTGTCTCTCTCATGATGGTTGTCCTCTGTTAGCGCGCTGGCTGCGCGGCGTCGCTGGCGCGCAGTTGGCGCGTAAGCTGGTTTGTCGTCTCCGCGAACGAGCGGTCCAGGCGCGGCAGGAAGGCCCAGGCGAACATCGCCCCGAACAGCGCGCCTGTCACCACCCGGAAAATGGGGAGCGTTTCGCGCGGCGGCCACCACTCGAAGGGGTAGTAGCCGATAAGCTGGCTCATGCCGTCAATGCCTACGGGGCCTAGCCCCAGGAAAACGAACAGCCACCAGGGCGCGGGGCGCAGCCGCCGCCGCACCACCGGCACGCTGTAGACCAGCGCGACCAGCAGCATCGCGCCGTAGATGGCGATATCCCGCTGGCACAGGGCCGCCTTATAGCCCATCTGCGCTGTGCCGTAGAAATCCTTGGCGGCCAGCTCAAGCGCGGGCGAGAGGTGGACGAGGTCCGCCGGGGTTAGCGCGGCCGGCGCGCTGCCGTCGTTGATGACGCCGTACCAGTAGGCGTAGCGTTCCTGAAAAGCGGGCGACGCTGCCGCATAGGCCGCGAAAGACGCGGCGGATGGGCCGCTGCTGTCGTGGGGGTAAACGAGCTGGTCGCCGTAGAGGAAGAACGACCGGAAAGCAAACTGATGGCAGAATGGCCCGTAGAGCCGGTAAAGCAGCTCGCCCGGCCCGGTCAGGCCCAGGCGCAGCAGGGTAGGGGCGGCGAACGCCAGCGCGACGTACAGCGCCAGCGCGACAATGACGGCCGTCAGCCAGCGGCGCGACAGGTACAGGGCCAGCCGCAGGCGCGGTGGCCGGCGGTTGGCCGTCATGACGCGCTTCCTGGCGGCGTCAGCCAGGGGGACAGGGCGGCTTCCAGGTCGTGCTCAAGGACGGGGCCGTAAAAAATGTGCGTAATGAGGCCAGCAGGCGACACAATAAAGGTTGTTGGCTGCCCGCGCAGTTGGTAGCTGGCCGCTGCCTGCTGGCCTTCATCCAGCAGCAGATCGAATGTCAGGCCGAACTCGTCGCGCCAGGAGCGCACCGCGCCCGCTGTTTCACCCGTGTTAATCGCCAGGATGCGCAGCCCCGCGGCCTGATGAGCCTCATAGAAGCGCTGCAGGGCCGGCATCTCGACCCGGCACGGCCCGCACCAGGTCGCCCAGAAGTTGACGATTACCGGCGACCCGGCTGTGTCGGCCAGCCGCAGGCGCGGACCATCGGCGCGCGGCAGGTCGAGCAGGGGCGCGCGGGCGTTGATTTCCGGCGCCGCGGGCGGCAGGCCTGGCCCGGTTTGCTGGCCAGTGTAATCGGCGCGCAGCGGCAGCCCGGCGGTCGCCAGCACCGCCAGCGCCGCCGCGATCAGCGCCGCTGCGCCGCCCAGCAGCAGTAAACGACCTGGCACGGTGGCCATGAGTCTGTATCAGGACCCCAGCGCGCTGGCAAGCATGCTGTCAAGCTGTGCTTCGGTGAGCGCGCCAAAATGGCGCGCGATGATCGCGCCGTCGGCGTCAATCAGGAAGGTGCTGGGGTACAGCTTGATGCCGTAGCGGTACTGCACCGCGCCGTCGAGGTCCACCAGCAGCGGGAACGACAGGTCGAGTTCCTGCCGGAAAGCCTGAACAGCCGCCGCCGACTCCGCGTTGTTTACCGCCAGAACGGTGAAATCTGTGTCGCCGTGCCGCTGAAAGGCGGCTTCAAAGGCTGGCATCTCGACCCGGCACGGCGCGCACCAGGTCGCCCAGAAGTTGAGCAGCACCACCTGCCCGCGCAGGTCCGCCAGGCGCACGGGTTGGCCGCTGTCGGTCACGGCTTCGAAGTCGGGGGCGAGCTGGCCAATGTCGAGGCCGATCTCCGCCGCGCTGGTTTCAGCCAGCCCGGTGATGCTGGGCAGCGCGGGCTGCGCGGCGGCCGGGTCTGTCAGGGCCTGGCTTTCGCCCGCCGCGCCGGCGTCAGCCGGGGTTTCACGGCCGCCGAACAGGTCAATTACTGATTCTTCGATGCGGTAGGAAAAATCTGCGAACTGGCCGACGCTGAACTGGAGGCTGAGCTGCTGAAGGGTCCCGGTGGCCACCAGCACGCCGATCAGCACCAGGAACGCGCCGCTGAAGATTTCGATGTGGCGCATGTGGCGGCGCAGGCGGCGCAGCAGCCCCTGCGCGCTGTCGAGCATGAGCGCCGTAAGCAGGAAGGGGATGCCTAACCCCAGCGAGTAGAAGGTCAGCAGCACGCCGGCCTGGGCCACGCTGCCGCCATTGGCCGCCAGCGTCAGGGCCGCGCCGTAGATCGGGCCGATGCAGGGCGTCCAGCCAGCGGAGAACACAACGCCCATCAGCGCCGAGCCGCCCAGCCCCTGCTGGCCAGGATGCGCCATTTCGCGGCGGGTGTCCAGGTAGATGGCGCGCTGAAGGCCGGTCAGCACCCGCGTCCAGAACTGCTGCGGCCTGGTGAACGCGCCGCCCAGCGCCAGCCACAGCAGGAATCCCGCGCTGCAGGCCAGCGCCGCCGCCGGCGCCCAGAGCGTGAATTCCCACGCTGCCGGGTCCCACACGGCGACCGTGCCGGTGAAGCCCCACAGGATCGCGGCTGTGCCGATCAGCGCTGCCGCCGCGCCTGTCAGCGGGCTGCTGAGCAGGTTTTCACTGGCGCGCAGCCGGGCGAAAAGCGCTGGCATCACCCCCATAAACTGCAAGCCAAAGAAGATGATAACCAGCCCGCCGAACCGGCCGATAATGCCGGTTACGGTGCTGATATGCTGCCCGCCGATCACGCTGACGAAGGCGGTTGTCAGCAGGCCGATCGTCACAAAGACGAACGTGAACCCGGCGACGAAGGCCAGCCCGTGCAGCAGGACAGCGGCGCGGCTCGCGGCGGGCTGCGCGGCAGCCGTCGGCCCGCTGGCTGTGCTGACGGCGACTGTGCGCGTAATGCGCCCGCCCATATAGCCGATGTACGCTGGCACCAGCGGCAGCACGCAGGGCGAAATAAACGACACCAGGCCCGCGATAAACATCAAACCGAGGCTTAATTCCATTGAAACACCCTCACCCGTAAACTGCCGGCGGCGCTGCCGCGCTGAAGCCGCCTGCGCCTAGCGCATTATTGACGGCTCAGCCGCCGCCGATCTTTCGCGGCGCGCCGCGCGCAGACGCTGGCTATCGGATGCGAACGACGCTGTCAGGGCCGGCCTGCTGATACAGCCAGCGCGCCAGAAACGGCGGAACCTGAATATCCGGCCCCGGCGCCCAGCCGCCAAAGCGGTTGTGCCAGTAAGCTCCCGTCAGCCGGTACTGCTCGCCCAGATCAAGCTGCCAGGGCGCGCCGTGGAGCGCGGCGCTGTCGTATTCTACCAGCGCCAGCGGCGGACCGGCAATGCGCGCCCGGCGCAGCGGATACGTGCCTGGTTTCAGCCGGGTTCCGGCTGCGACGGCGGCGCGCAGGGCAGGGCGCTCGCCGACAAAGACGGCGAGCTGGTGGCGGCGGGTGATCTCAAGGCGCAGCGCCGCGCCGCCGGGGCGTACCTGCGCGGGCTGCCATTGGGCCGCCTGCGCCCAGCCCAGCAGCGCGCCGGTTTCATCCGCCAGCCCATACCAGCGCGGCGCGCTGGCCGCGCCCGGCGGCGGCGCGGCGATAACCTGGGCCGTCCCGCCGTGGCCGATGCGTGTTATCAGCGGCGCGTCAGCCGCGCACCACCCGCGCACCGCGGCGGCTGGCCCGGCGACCTCAGCCCAGAAGGGCGGCGTGGGCGCGGCCACCGGCCCCGCCGGCTGGCAGCAGGCGACCGGCTGGAGCGCGCCGCGCTCAACAAACCCGCCTGCGACGCGATACCAGCCGGCGCCAGCGTCGGCGATCGTTACGACGCTGTCCGGCCACAGGCGGCCCGTGACGGGGGCGGCGGCGTGAGGCCGCGCGTGAACGCTGGCGGCCAGCAGCGCGCGCCCCTGCTGCGCTGTGAGTTCGGGGGCAGCGTCCGCCGCCGCCCCAATCAGCGCCGCGGCGTCTGGCAGGTGCGCGGCCAGCAGCGTGACCCCGGCAAGGTGCAGAAACTGGCGCCGCGAGAGCTGTGTCAAGAAAGGTGTCCCCTACAGCTTCAGCCGGAAACGCGCATCACGATAGTGTGCGCTGCCGCCGCGCCGCCAGCGCGAACTGCGTCCGCGTCCGACTGGGTTTCGCCGGTCTCGTCGGTGGCGCGCACGCTGAGGCGATAATCGCCAGGGGCCGGCGGCGTCCACACGGCCTGCCACCTGGTCCACGCGCCAGGCGGCCCCGCCACGTGCGCCGCTGGCATCCAGGGGCCGTTTTCGATGCTGACTTCCACGCGAGTGATGGCGCGGCTGCCCGCGTAGGCGACGCCTGACAGACGCACCGGCCCGCTGACAGCTTCCAGATGCCTGGGCGTGAGCACGGCGCTCATCGTCTGGACGACGCCCACCGCCGGCCAGCCGCGCTGCTCCCACGGGCCGGGAAGCGGGGCTTCCGCCAGCACAACCCGCTGAATCCATTTGGGCATCTTATAGCCGTAAAGGCCGGGGACGATAAAGCGGACCGGGCCGCCGTGATCAGGCGGCACAGGCGCGCCGTTCATATGATACGCCAGCAGCGCGCCCTGCGCCCACTCCAGCGGGACGCTGGTTACGTAGCCATCAGCGGCGTGCAGGTGGGCGTGGCGGGCCGCGCTGGCCGCGCGCGCCTCAGCGAGCAGCACGCGCAGCGGCACGCCCGTCCAGCGGGCGTTGGCGATCAGCGGGCCGCTTGTTTTGCCGCCGCTGCAGGCCAGCGCGCACGCCTGCTCAGCCGGCGGGCAGGCGAGCAGATCGGCGTAGGAAAGCATAACCGGTGTCGCCACCAGCCCGCCCAGCATGAACGACCAGTAATCGCTGTTGACGGCGGGTGTGGCGCGGATTTGCTGACGGAAGAAATCGGCCGGGGGCGTGTACAGCGCCGGCAGGTGCGTCTGCGCCAGGCCTAATCCCTCAGCGTCTTTTGCAATCGGGTGAGTGGGTTGTGTCAGGAAATCAGATGATAGCACGGAGTCAGTTCGTCCTGCGTTATCCTGCCGCGCATTATACATGAATGCCGGGCGCTGTGTATGCGCGGGCTAACGGCTGCGGCGCGCATTAAGGATATACACATATTTGCGCGCAGAATTTAACAAAAAGGCCGGCGGTCATCAGCCGCCGGCCCAGCGCTGCGCGGTATTCTTTTGTTTCTGGCCAGCGTGTGTGCTGCTCAGCGGCGGGCGATAGAAGCCTCAACGCATTTTACGCCGCTGCTGCCGACGATCGTGCCGTGCCGCGTGCCCGCGGGGATGTCCGCCCGGTCGCCAGCGCGCAGGCGTGTGCGCTGGTTGCTGTCTGGCAGAACCAGCTCCAGCATGCCTTCGATCACGTACAGCACCTTGTCGTATCCGTGGCTGCGGACAGCGTAGCGGTGGTTAGGGGCGTTCATCCACATATATGGGCGCAGCCCCTGGGTTTTCATCAGGCGGGTGATGGTTGACATGGTTGGATGCTGGCCGCCTGACCACCGGGTTATATGCACGAGATCGTTTTGTTGAATAGCCATAAGCGATCTGCCTCTAGCTCCTGTATGTTATGCTCAGACTGCCTTGTAACGAGCACCAATTTCCTATCATAAGCCCAATTGGGGGAAATGCAATCCATACCGCCAGATTGGTCTTAATAAACCGTTTGAGCAGCGCCGCTGCCAACGGGGGCGCATTCTAGCCCGCCGCCGGCTATTTTTCAAGCCGTTCGCCGCGCTTGCCGGCTGTGCCGCCGTGACGGGGCTGTTTTCAGGGCGCGTCACTGGCTGTTTCCTGGGCGATAATCGCGGGAAGCAGGCGCGCTTCGTCGCTGGCGCTGGCGATCTCACCGTCCAGCCAGGCCGCCCGCAGCCGCCACAGAATCGCGCTGTAGGCTGGCCCCGGCGGGACGCCCTGCTGGCGCAGCGCGTGGCCGTTCGTGACTGGCTGGATGTGCCGCCACGTCAGCGCGAAGGCGGCGATGCGCTCCCGCACCCTGGCTGAGGGCGTGAACAGCCAGCCGGCCCACCACGCGGCCTCAGCGACCGGCTCCAGCAGGCGCACGATGCGGCTGACGCGCACGTTAGCGGCGTCCAGGTCGCCCGGTTCCTGCACCAGGCGCGCCGTTTCCAGCAGCGCGGCGGCGGTTCGCCGCCCCATCATCAGGCGCTCCAGCAGGCTCGCCAGCGCCGGCGCAGGGATGTCGGCGGCCAGCGCATGCCACAGGGCGGCGGGCGCGCCGGGCAGCTCGAACGGCCAGGGCGGGCGGCGCGTGCGCGCGGCCTCAAAGCGCGCTGGCGTTTCCGGGCTGATGCGGAAGCCAGGGTGGATGGCCTCCAGCGCGCCGCGCGCCTGCAAGCTGAGCAGGGCGTGCTCAGGGCGGTCCTCGCGCAGCAGCAGGTCCAGTTCGTTGAGGATGCGCCTGCCGGTGATGCGGTGCAGCATCGGCAGCGCGGTCTCGATCAGCTCAGCCGTGCGCGGCTCGATTGTGAAACCCAGACGCAGTTCAAAGCGCGCCGCGCGCAGAATGCGCGTTGGGTCGTCCACGAAGCTCAGGCTGTGCAGCACACGGATGCGCATATCCCGCAGGTCATTCAGGCCGCCGTAGAAATCGAGAACGTGGCCCGCGGCGCTCGCCGGGCTGAGCTGGATCGCCAGCGAGTTGATGGTGAAGTCGCGCCGCTGCAGGTCGAGCTTGATCGAACTGCGGTATACCACCGGCAGGGCGGTCGGGTGCTCGTAGAACTCATTGCGGGTTGTGGCGAAATCAATGTGGTGTGGAAGCTGACCGGCCTCCGCCGCCAGCGCCGCCGCGGTCTGTGCGTCGAGAATCCACTTGGCTGTGCCGAAGGGCTGAAAGCGGTGCACCTGCCCGCCGCAGTCTTTTTGCAGCCCCTGCGCCAGCTCAGCGGCGCTGCCTTCGACGACGAAATCCAGGTCCATGTTGGCGCGGTTAAGCAGCAGGTCGCGCACGACGCCGCCGACCAGGTACAGGCTGACGCCCTGCTGCTGCGCGTAAGCGGCGATCAGGCTGATCAGGCGCGCGGTGGGGCCGCCCAACACGTCGCTGATCTGCTGGGCGGTAAAGACGTGTTCAGCCGGCGGCAGTTGAGCCGGGTGGGTGCGCGCCCAGTGTTTGATGAGGTCTGTGCGCGTGACGATGCCGATCAGGCGTTCGCTGCTGTCCACCACCGGAATCTGCCCCCAGCCGCTTTCGACCATGCGCTGTTCAAGCAGCAGCACCGAATCCTCAGGGTGAACGGCGACCGGCCCGCTGGCCATCACCTCGCGCACGGTCAGGTCGCCCAGGCCGTGTTCCATCGCGCGGTCGGCATCGCGGCGCGTGAGCAGCCCGGCGACGCGCCCATCGTCGTTTACGACGGGGAAACCTTCGTGGCCGATGCGCCGAAGCTGCTGCGCCACCTCGCTGACACGCTGGCTGGCGCGCACGGTCTGCGCGCTGTAGCTCATCAGATCGCTGATGCGCGCCAGCGGGCGCACGCGCTGCTCGACCTCGCGCCAGAGCGCGGCCACGACATCGGGCAGCGCGCGATCGTAGAGCGTGGCAGCGGCGGCGCGGTCGTGGCCGCCGCCGCCAAACAGGCGCGCCACCTCGCCGACGTCGAGCGCGTCGCTGGCGGAGCGGCACACCAGCAGCAGGTTATCCGGCATTTCGACCACCACGAACAGCGCCGATGTCTCCAGCGTGTCGCGCAGGCGGTGGACAACTGAGCTGATCTCGTGGACATAGGCTGGCATGCGCGCCGCGCTGACGACAATAGTGTGTCCCTGCACAACGCGGCTGTCTGTGCCAGCGAGCAGCTTTTCGAACAACTGCTCCTGTTCTTCAGAGAGGGGCGGCGTCAGGAAGCGCCGCACGGTGTCGAGGACGGCGTTGTTCTCCAGCAGCCAGGCGGCGGCGTGCAGGTCGCGCGGCGTAGTCGTGCTGTAGGACAGCGCGCCCGTGTCTTCGTAAATGCCCAGCATCAGCAGCGTTGCCTCCAGCGAGGACAGCGCCAGGCCGCGCTCGCGGATGCGCTCGACGAGCAGCGTCGTGACCGCGCCCACCGGCTCGCTGACGAGGGTCGTGCTGCGCGGCAGGTCGGCGCGGGTAAACGGCTGGTGATGGTCAATAATGATCGTCGGTGTGTTCGGTTTAATGCCGCGCAGGTGCGGGGCGCGCTGGGTGTCAACCAGGATGATTTGTTTAAGGCCGCGCGCGCGCAGCTCCGCCTGGTTAACGAACGTTACGCCGTTGCGATAAAGCGCCAGAAAATGTTCGACATTGCGGTTTACGCGGTCGGGCAGCACGGGCACGGCGTCCGGGTACAGCCGATGTGCGGCCAGCAGCGCGGCGACGGCGTCGAAATCGGCGTTGGAATGGGTGAGAATTAGTTTCACAGGGCGCGTCCGCCTGCAGCAGCTACCAGCAGCCGATTATACCCGCGCAGCCTGGCGCGCGGTATGGCACGAACGAACAGGGCAGTCACGGTGTGCGGGGCAGGGGCCAGCCGTCGGGCGTAAATGTCAGGGCCAGGCCGGGCGCGGCGAGATAGCCGACTGGCACGCTGTAGAGGTCAATTACGTTGTCAGCGCCGGCCAGCGCCGACCAGCGCTGGCGCGCCTCCGGCGCGTGCCAGACGATCAGCGCCAGATGCAGCCGGTTGGCGGCCCAATCGCTTTCGGTCACGGCTGCTGGCTGCAGCGGGCGCGGCTCGATACCCAGCGCGCGCAGCGCCGTCAGCAGCGCCTCTGTGCCGGGGACCGGGGCAGCGGCGGCGGCCAGGTTAAAGCCGTCGGGCCAGCCGGCATTTGCCAACTGCGCGCGCAGGTCAGTGGGCGACGCAGCCGGCAGGCTGGCCGCGGGCTGCGCGCCGGGCAGGTTTTGCACCGCCAGAGCGACGGCGGGAACGACAGCGTCGCGCACGATGCTGGCCAGCGCCGGGTCATCCAGCGGGCGCAGCGCCGTGTTCACGACCAGCGCCACGTTTGTTAAAACAGGCGCGGCGGCAGCCCCGTCGAAAAGGCCGTAGTCGGCGGCGATGTCGTAGCCGCTGCCTAGCTGCGCCGGGTCGGGCGTGCCGTCCAACTGCACGATCTGGAGCGCCTGCGCGCGCGCCTGGTCAGCGATAGGGGCGGCGTGGGCGCTGCCCCCCAGCGCGTAGCGCAGGCCGGGTGGGGCCGGAGAGCCGGCGGGCGCGGCGGTGGGCGCGGCGGGAATGTCCACCGGAAGAGGCGTCGGCGGCGGCGCGCAGGCGGCCAGCGCCGCCCCTGCGACCAGCAGCAGACAGGTCAGGCGCATGTCAGACAGCCGGCGCAGCCCAGGGGCCGAGGATGTCGCGCTGCCACATGCTGAGCGCGGTGGCGGCGTTGAAAAAGGCCAGAATGGAAAAGGCGATGGCGGCGCTGCGATCGTCGCGCCCGCGCAGCATGGTGAACAGCCCCGGCAGAATGACGATGAGGAAGGCCATGTACAGATAGTAGACGACGATGCGCGGCGGGCGCAGCCCCTGCAAGGTCATAATGACGCCAATAAGCGTGACAATGCTGGCGAGCGCCGCGCTGGTGGCAACTGCGCCCCAGAAATTCCCGGAGATGGATTCGGCGCGGGCGGCGGTTATGGCTGACCACACGCCAAGAATGACGGCGTACAGGATATAAGCGTTAAAGAGGATGCTGTGCAGGTCGTTGAGATTCATGCTTCGTCTGCCTGGCGCTGCCCCAGATCGTACTTGGGCAGGGTGAAGTAAAAGATGCTGCCCTCGTTGGGGCGGCTCTTGACGCTCAGCCGGCCGCCATGCCCTTCGACAATGCTGCGGGCGACCGCCAGCCCCAGCCCGGACCCGCTGTACTGCCGGTTCAGGCCGCCATCAACCTGGTAAAAACGGTGGAAAATCTTCTCGTGTTCCGTCGTTTTGATGCCTATACCGTAGTCGCGCAGCGCCACCTGCACCAGCGGGCCGTCGGTGTCGCGGATCGCAACCTCAATGCGCTCGCCCTCTGCGCCAAACTTGAGCGCGTTGTCGAGCAGTTTTTCAAACGCGCTGGCGATCATGTGGGCGTCGGCCCGCACTGGCGGCAGGCCATCCTGGAAGTGTGTAATCAGGCGCAGGCGCGCTCCCTGGATGCGCGCATCGTAAGCGCGCAGCACCTGGCTGATTAAGGCGGCTATATCAACCGGCGTGAAATTAAACACCTGCGCGTCCTGGGCCTGCGCCGCCACCATATCCCCAACGATATCAGCGATCTGCTGGCCTTTTTCGGCGATCAGCCGCGTCGCATCGCGCTGTTCGTCGCTGACCGGCCCAAGCGCTCCGTCGGCCAGCAGGCCGGCATAGCCCAGCACGTGAATGAGCGGGGTGCGCAGCTCATGGGAAATATTCTGGATGAACTGGTCTTTGGCGCGGTCGAGTTCCTGGAGTTCGACGTAAGCGCTCTCAAGCGCCCTGGCGCGGCTCTGAAGCGATTCGTACAGACGGGCGTTTTCAAGCGCGCTGCTGACCACATTGGCGATGCCCTGCGCCAGGTTGATTTCTTCCTCGTCAAAAGCGCCTCTGTTCTGGTCAAGCAGCAGGAACGCGCCGATCGTGACCCCACGGGTGAGCAGGGGGACGATCAGACACACATCGCCCCCGCGCTGTTCCAGCCAAGCGCGTTCAGCGCTGGCGGCGGGCAGCGTCTGGCACGTCATGATCTCGATATTCTGCTGCTCGATGGCGGCGCGCACAGTGGGGTAATTGTTCACCGGCAGGTTTGAGCCAGCGCTGCGCGTCCATTCGGCAAAGCCCACTTCGCGCAGCAGGTACGCGGCCTGTGCCGCGTGGTCCACTGTTTCGACATGTACCCAGCAGGCGTTTTCAACCTGGCTGAGAAGCTGGCGCGTGAGGTTTGTCAACACCTGCATCTCGACGGCGGCCAGCGGCACGCTGCGCAGGGCCGCGCGCGCCCACGTCGCTGTCAGGCGCGCCGCGTTTTCGGCCTGCTGCGGCTCGAACGTCGGGCTGCCGGGCGCGCTGTACAGCGTGATCAGGCCGTCAACAGCGCCAGCGCGCGGCACGGGCACGGTCAGGATAGAGGGCACGCCGCTGCTCTGGAGCGCGGCAAGGTATTCAGGTTTCAGGTCGGCCGCGCTGACAGCGGCGAGCGTCGGCGCGCCCGCCGCTACCGCGTCGCCGGCCAGCGTGCCTGGGGTGAGCGGGCGGGCCGGGCCGCTGTCGCCCAGCCAATAAGCGTCGGTTACGTCGGCCAGCGATTCGAGCCGCCGTTTATCGGGGTTCCAGGACATGACGATGCAGCGCGTGACGTTCAGGCTTTCGAGTAGGCTGCGCGCCACGTGTTCCAGCACATTGGCTAATTCCAGTGTGGATGAGGCCGCCTCGCTGGCGCTGAGCAGGGCCGCCAGCTCTGCCACGCGCCGCTGCGCCTGGTCGAACAGGCGCGCGTTGGCGATCGACACGACCGCCGTGCCGGCCATGCTTTCCAGCAGGCGAACATCGTCATTATCGAAGGCGTGTTCGTTAAGCTTATTGACTACCTCGATCACGCCGATAACCTGTTCGACGTGGATCAGCGGGACGGCGATCAGCGACTGCGTGCTGGTCCCGCTGTGTTCGTCAACACGCTGGTAAAAGCGCGGATCGTCGCGGGCGTCGGTGACGAGCTGCGAATGGGCCTCGCGCGCGACCCAGCCGGCAACGCCCTCGCCGAATGGGACCCGCAGGCCGACGAAATACTCCGCCCGGTAGCCTGCCGCCGCGACCACGATCAGCTCATTGCTGTCAGCCGGGTTAACCAGAAACAGGGACGCGCCCTGCGCTTCGACCACGTTCAGCGCTGAGTTGAGGATGTCTTTAAGCGTTTCGTGCAGTGACAGGTTAGACGTGATCGTCTGCGCGGCCTGGTTAAGCGCCATAAGCTGCCGGGCCTGGCGTTCCAGCGCCTCTTCGCGCGCCTTCTGCAGCCGGATGTCCGTCAGCACGATGACCTGGTTGTTTGGTCGGCCGGCCTGCGCGCGCGACCGTGACAGCAGCACATCAATCACCTGGTTGTCGGCGGTGATGAGCCGCTGGTGAAATTTCATCGTGGAGGCGTTTTCACGCAGCAGCCCAACGATGATTTCGCGGCGGTCATCCGGGTGGAACAGGCTGCCGATTGAAAGCCCTTCGAGGTGCTGCGGCGGATGGCCAGTCATGCGCAGCAGCCGCTGGTTAACAAAACGGATGATGCCCTGCGCGTCAATAACGACCAGCGCATCGCTCATGGTTTCCAGAATCATGGACTGGAAAGCCTGCTCCAGCTCGCGCTCGGTGTCGCGCCGGCGCAGGTTGTTCATCAGCCGCTCGTAATCCAGCGCTGTCGCCGCCTGGCTGGCGAGCGAGATAAGCATCTGCTGGGCGCGCGGCGTGTCCATGCTGCGCTCAGCGCGGCTGCCGACCACCATCACGCCGGATGTTTTGCCGGCGGCGACCAGCGGCACGACGGTCAGGTCCGCCAGGCCGAGACGCTGGGCGGCGGCGGCCAGCCCGGCGGTAGCGTGGACGGCGGCGAACGCGCCCACCGGCACGCCGACTGCGATCTGGCGGCGGCGCAGCGCCAGGCACAGTGGGTTAGCGCTGTCGTCAACTGGGTAGCGCGGAAGTATCTGGCCGTCAGTGTGGGCCAGGAACTCAGCTTCGCTGTGCGCGCCGCCGCTGACCACGAGCGTCTGGCTGACCAGTGTTTTGTTGGTCGCATCCAGCGCCAGCAGCCACACCAGATCGCTTTCGAGCACCGTCAGCGCAGTGTGCGCGACTTCAATCGCCAGGCGCTGCGTGTCAATGGGGGCTTCCGGGTCGGTCGCCAGGGCGGCCTCGACGCGGCGCGTGAGGTCCTGGAGGCTAATGGGCTTGGTGATGTAGTCAACCGCGCCGGCCATCAGGCCCTCAGCGCGGGCGTCGCCAGGGGTTTTGCCCGTCACCATGATGACGGGGATGTCAGCGGTCAGCTCGCTGGCTTTGAGCCGGCGGCAAACTTCGATGCCGTCCATGCGCGGCATGCGCATATCCAGCAGGATGAGATCGGGGCTGCGCTGCGCTGCCAGGCGCAGCGCTTCTTCGCCGCTGGCGGCCTGAAGGGTCCGGTAGCTGTTCAGTTCCAGCCAGTTGACCAGCAGTTCACGGGCGTCCTGGGTGTCGTCAACGATCAGGATCAGCCGGTTGTCGCCAGAGCCATTAACCATGCCGGGTAGGTCTCGTTAGTGGGCGAGTCTGTAACGGGTGTTATTGTAATCGGCGCGCCGCGCAAAAGCCAATGCCGGGCGGCCGCCGTCCTTACCCTGGGGAAGCGCACAGACTCCCCTGAATGGAGAGTCTGTGCGGCATAGCAGGATTCAGTTCCGCTGGCGGGCGGTCAGAGGCTGAGATACTGCGTGACCAGCACCTGAGCCAGCCAGACAGCGATTGTCAGGTTAACGGCGATGAGGCCCTGGACCTGGAGCGTGCCGCTGGCATCAACCGCCACCGTGCCGCGCATATCCCCCTGGGGGCGATAAAGCGAGCTTACCGCGGCGCTGACCAGCAGGACCGCGCCCAGCCACAGCGGAAACAGCCCCTGGAAAACGGCCGCCAACAGGCAGGCGACAGCCAGGCCGATTGAGAGGTACATGGCGCGGCGCGTGTTGGCCTCACCCAGCATGATCGCCGTGTTGTAGAGGCCGGCGGCTTTGTCCATGTCATAGTCACGAAGCTGGTTATAGAGCTGGCCATACACCGAGAACAGGGTTGTGCCCGCCGCGACGAACCACACCAGGCCGGGGCTGCTGTCGTAAATAAAGTAACCAGCCAGCAGCAGCAGGCCGCTGAGCATGAGCGAGTGCGAGACGATATCGGTGACTGGCCAGGCTTTCAGGCGCACGCGGCGCCATGAGTAAAGATGTGACAGCAGCAGCGTCGCCACGCCGATCAGGAACACATGCAGGCCACCCAGGGCATACATGACGAGCGTCACAGCCGCGAGTATCCGGCAGGCGTTGTAGCCGAACTGCGCGCCGATCTCACCCATTGTGATCGGGTTGCGCGCGGCGCGCGCCGGGTCGCGCGCGTCGTCGGGGGCGTCTTCGATATCGTTAATCATGAAGGCATAGGCCACAGCCAGGATGTTCGCCAGCGTAATGACGATCAGCCGCCAGTCGAGCATGATTTCATGGGGGCGGGCTGCCAGCAGCGCCCCCAGCACCGTCAGGGGGACGACGAACGGCACATATTCTTTCCAGCGCGTCAGGCGTACCAGACCGCGTAACTGCGATTGCGGCGTAGGTTGCTTCAAAACCCTTTCCTCCACGAGTTAAGCTGGGCAGCTTGTGGGCGACCGCGCCATCATACTTGAACTTCATACGCTTGGCAATCTGTTAATTGTGATGCTATCATGCGGCCTATGTCCGTGCTGAGACTGGTGTGCCCCGTTGTTTTGCTGCTGGCCGCGTGCGGGCTGGGCGGCGGCCCTGAATCACCAGCGCTGGCGACTGCCACCACCGTGCGCGTGCCCCCTTCTGTGCTGATTCCGACGCTGGCGCGCCAGCCAAACGCCATCTCCAGCGCCGCGCCGGTTCCCACCGCCGCCGCTGGCTGCGCTGTCGAGCCTGGCCAGCCAGCCGTGCGGCACACCGTTACCGCCAACCTCAATTATGAACAGCGCGTGCTGATGGTGGCGCAGCAGGTGGACCTGGTCAACGACGGCGAGATCGCGCTGGCCGAGATCGTAATGAGCGTGGAGCCGAACCTGTGGCCGCGCGCGTTTACGCTGCAGCGGGTCATGCTCGAACCGAACCAGCCGCTGCCGGCCTACGAGCTGACGGGACAGCGGCTGACCGTGACCCTGCCGGCGCCGCTTGAGCCGGGCTGCGCGCTGTCTCTGCGCCTGGATTTCCGCCTGGATGTGCCCCTGATCGGCGAGAATATCAGCGCCTACCGGGGTTACTTCGGCTACACCCCGCGCCAGCTTAACCTGGGACACTGGCTGCCGGTGGTTGCGCCGCGCCTGGATGGTGACTGGGTAACGCACATGCCGACGCTCGCCGGCGAGCAGACTGTGCTGGCTGTGGCTGATTGGGATGTAACGCTTAACGTTAACAGCGCGCCGGACACGCTGGTGATCGCCGCGCCGGGCACACAAAGCCGCACCGGTGAGCGCACCTGGCGTTTTACCCTGCCCGCCGCGCGCGATTTCACGCTCAGCCTGAGCGCTGTCTACGCAGTTAGCAGCGCGCGCACGCCGGACGGCGTGCTGGTTGAGGTCTACAGTTTCGCCGCTGAGCAGACCCTGACGCCGCCGCCAGGCAGCGCCGCGCACGCGCTGGACACCGCGGTGCGCAGCCTGGCCATGTACAGCGACCTGTACGGTGCGTATCCGTATGAACGACTGGCGGTGGTGCAGGCGGATTTCCCCGATGGCATGGAGTTCACCGGTATTGTGTTTGTTGGCGGGGGCTGGTTCACGCAGTATGCGGGCGACCCGGCGGCCTATCTCACCCTTATCACCGCGCACGAAATCTCGCATCAGTGGTGGTACGCCCTGGTCGGCAGCGACCAGGCGCTCGCGCCCTGGCTTGACGAGTCGCTGGCGACGTACAGCGAGTACGTTTTTCTGGAGGAATATTACCCTGAGCTGAAGGACTGGTGGTGGTCGTTCCGCGTGGATGCCTACACACCTTCAGGGCGGATTGACGCGAACGTGTACCAGTTTTCGTCTGTGCGCGACTACATCAACACGGTGTATCTGCTCGGCGCGCGGATGCTTCACAACCTGCGCGCGGACCTGGGAACCAACGCCTTTTTCGATTTGCTGCGCCGCTACGCTGAGGCGGGCAGGGGGCGCATCGCCACGCCTGAGCTGTTCTGGTCGCTGCTGGCGCCGGAACAGCTTGACGCGGTCGCGGCTACGCGCCGCCGCTATTTCAGCGGGCCTTAGACCAGTCGGTTACAGCGCAAGCTGCTTCGGGCGGTATTGCAGCGCTTCGGCCACGTGTACAACGTCTATTACGCTGGCGGCTGCCAGGTCCGCGACCGTGCGGCTGAGCTTAAGCACGCGGTGATAGGCGCGGGCGCTGAGCTGCATGCGCCGCACCGACATATCCAGAAGCTGGCGCGCGTCTGCCGTGAGGACGCACAGCTCCTGGATGTCGCCCGGCCCCATATCGGCGTTGGCGTGCAGGCTGGGCCGGCTGGTGAAACGCTGGCGCTGGCGCTCGCGGGCCTGCTCAACGCGCTGGCGCACGCTGGCGGACGATTCGGCCCGCTCCCGGCCCATCAGCTTATCGTAGTCCACGCGCGGCACATCCAGGTGAATGTCAATGCGGTCCAGCAGCGGGCCAGAGATGCGCCCCTGGTAGCGCTTGATGATGGTCGGCGTGCAGGTGCAGGGCCGCGCTGGGTCGCCAAAGAAGCCGCACGGTTGCGGGTATTCACAATCTGGAATTTTCCATAACGTATTCGCTCGAAACAAACGCCATCACCTCTGTTCATGTGCGCTCATAGCATGTGAGGAGAAGATACCATGAGCGAAATACTGGACATGGAGAAAATCTACCGCCAAGAGCGGCAGCGTTGGCTACGCGAGGAAGCCCCGCGTAGGTCATTCCGCGACTATCTTGCGGATAGTGTACCGTACTGGATTATTTTAGTCGCATTGGTGCTATACGGGCTATCCGCGCCACATACAGCCGGAGTGTTCGATAAGCTCACGCCGGGTTGGGGATGGATAGCGCCTATTGGCGTGGAGTTTGGGCTACTCTATGCCGCATTCCGGCGACGACTGGCAAAGGCAGACAAACAAGCATTGCCCGTGACGCTGTGGGCGCTCGAATTGCTCTTGTTCTTGACCGCAATGCTTGTGAACGGAGCAGGCTCATTTGCTTCAGTGATCGAAGTCATAGAGCTAAATGAGCTATCGTTTTCAGCGATTGCAGAGCAGTTTGGACACTTACCAGCCACCAGCCAAGCCGCGCTTATCATGGCACTGCTTTCAGCGTTTATCATCCCCATCGGCGCGTTAGTCGCTGGCGAAGGGTTAGCCGCACTTGCCCTTGAACGCCGGGAGCGAACAGACCAGCGCGATCAGCTTTGGGATGAAACCGCATTCACCGTAGTGTATCGGGCAGTCTATGTGCGCTATATGCAGCAAGGCGTGATCGAACGAGAAGCCCGGCAGCGGGCATACACTGAGGTACGCGGATACTTAGGTAAAGGGAGCGCGCAGCCGTCCGGCACGAAATTGCTGTCCGCCGCGAACAGTGAAAACGGACAGAGCGGACAGGAAACCGGACACCGAACGAACGGACACGGCGGACGAGTAAAGGCGACCATCCATGCCTATTTGGATGCAAACCCGGAGCATGAGCAGCTATCCGTTAATCAATTGCTGGCACATCTACGGGCAGCAGAGGTTAAAGCCGGACGGACGACTGTAGCCGAAGTTTTGCAGGAACGGAAAAACTCTCAGTAGGGGAGAAGAAGATCGGCGAATATTTCTCTTGCATTAGGGAAGCCGCCGACCTACAACCTACGAATAGTAAGGATCGGTTTTGGTACTGAAAACCAAGCCGATCCTTTTCTATTATGGGCTAACTGTCGCAAACGGTTAGCCTCAGCGTTTCAGTTATCACAATTTGAGATACGCCACTTGAGGCTAAAGAGACAGCGCAGATGATTTCTTGTGCGACGTGTTAAGGTGCTGCCGCATAGTTTGGGTGTGGCGCACTGATAGACTTCCCTGTGCTTTCTGTACGTGGCACTCGTGTGCTAAACTAAAGTCGATTATTCAGGGCAATGTGCAATATATGGAGACTATGGAACAGCAACTTCTCCCTAATTTTCTAGCGCAACTTGATCCACTAGATGAAGTCTCTTGGCATACGGAGATGCTTAAGGCTTTAGGCATTAACTCAAAGATAAACTGGCCGGACGAGTTCGGAAACAAGTTACGCGCATGGTTGCATGATAATGGCATTAAGCCGATTAGAACTTTGAGCTTGTTTTCGGGTGGCGGTGGATTGGACATTGGATTTCACGATGCTGGTTTTGATAGCGTGGAAATGGTCGAGCTTGAAGCAAAGTATGTCAAAACCCTAGAAGCTAATTCACAGGCGGGATGCATATTTGAGGGAAGTCATCCGTATTGCATAGATATACGAAATTATCAGCCCCCTGAAGGATTGCAAGTTGACTTTATCATTGGTGGCCCGCCATGCCAAACATTTTCGGCTGCTGGCAGAAGAGCAGCCGGAGTATTAGGCACAAGCGATCCTAGAGGTGTCCTATTTGAAGAGTACGTAAGACTATTGAAAACCATAAAACCCAAAGGGTTTTTGTTCGAGAATGTATATGGCATCACCGGAGCGCAGCAAGGGGAAGCGTGGCGAGATATTCAAGACGCATTCAAAGATGCCGGGTACACAATTTTCTATCGCATTTTGGATACAGCAGATTATGGCGTTCCACAGCACAGGGAGCGTCTATTCATCGTCGGACTAAGAGAAGGTGAGTTTCTATTCCCCCGACCAACTCATGGCCCGGATTCTCACGAGAATCAGCCTTATTATTCTGCACGAGAAGCCGTAGAGGGCGCAGACATTTCGGGAGCTCGCACGGGCTTGGCAGGACAATACGGTCACTTGCTTAATGATATTCCGCCGGGTCTTAATTACAGTTTTTACACAGAGAAAATGGGGCATCCCAATCCGGTCTTTGGCTGGAGATCGAAGTTTTCCGATTTTCTATACAAGGCAGACCCGGATGCGCCGGTACGAACGATTAAGGCGCAAGGCGGCCAATACACAGGCCCGTTTAGTTGGGAAAACCGGGTTTTTACTGTTGCAGAACTGAAACGCCTTCAAACCTTCCCTGATGCTTATCAGGTGGTGGGCAACAGACAGGTTGCCATTGAGCAGATTGGGAATTCTGTTCCGCCACAAATAGCTAGGATGTTGGCATTATCAATTCTTGACCAAGTATTTGGCGTTCAACTCCCATTTCCGATGCATTATCTTCGTCACGATGAAGGACTAGGTTTTCGGCATCGTAAACGCGACTTGACCCAGGTGTACGCTGAGAAAGCAAAACAGGCAATAGAGAAGCTCAAAGCAAATGGTTCTTTGCAGAAGCCCCTTTCAACGGATGCGATTGCACACGAAGAAACGAGATATGTCACGCCGCACTTCTCGCTTATTCACAAGAAAACGGCAGACAGTGTGAAAGTCAGGCTCAGATATTCTCTGAATGAGGAACGATGGGTTATCTCAGCCCACACTGAAACAGGCACTAAGATTGACAGGGTTTATGAAATAGCGGTCACTCCAACCCCCGGCGATCAATGGGTTTTGCCAACTAACAGTGTGCTGCTTCAGGCTTTTAGCGCAGAAGATCAGGCTTTTACAGCGTTATGGAAGGCTTTTGAGGAGAAAATCGCGCACGTAACAAGTGTCGCTGATTTAGTTCAGTTGAATGGATACTACCAATATGCGCCGAGATTTCGCGCACAGATGATCCTGACGCCCGAAATAAGTGCTAATCCACATTGGAAGGCTCTTCAGTTGGTTGTGAACGGAACAGGCGTTGCTAAACAAATGCCAGAAGAGCATTTAGCCTTACTTTTAGGCTTGGACGGCAATAATGTACTCCCCTTTCTTGAACGACTACGCCTCATGGGTTACGAGGTTAGAAACAACAACACCAACCCTCAAATTGACGCCGGGGACTTTTTGATCCCTTATACGTTTCCGACATTAACGCCCCGTAGCGTGCAGTTACGCAAAAATCTAAGGAGTATCAATGTCTGATTTACATCTTCGTGTATACGTTGATAAAAGCGAACTTGTACATTCCGATGGTCGGATAGAGATTTTTTTAGAAGGTGCATCTAGCGTCGAGGCACGACAGCGGTACAGAGCGATTGAAAGCGCACTGTCAAACGGGTACTTAAACCGCCAAATCGACCTTTGCAAAACCCAAGAAGCATCTGAACTCGGTTTTACTTCCTTGAGCGATGAGGATGTTGCCGTACTTGATAACCTTGCAGATTCAATAACCAGCGAGGTGGGACGAGCGCTTGTTGCGTTAACTGTAATGCAGCTTTGCATTAAATCTGTTGAGCCAACCCAAAGCATACGCTTGCATAAGGGAGGAGAGCGTAGTGGCGGATTTTCATGGAGAGAAGGCATCTCCATGAGGACACTCGACAGCAACTACATCACCCCGGTGTTACGAGCGCATAATTTGCTTCTGCTTAATAGCTACGGCCTATTTATGACACGAACTCTGGCAGAGAACTACCCATATTCCAGAGTTTATAAGGCACAAATGCGTGGCGGGCGTAATCAATGGCTAGAGATAGTGGAGCGGATTGAGGACGGTTCACTCCCGCCTGAAGTATCTCTACGTTATTTGCTTTCACAGCTTATCAACCGCGCTGAGCAGTTCAAACTCTTAGCCGATAGTATGCTTACGGATTTAGATGCTTTCCTAACCAACGCAGGCGTGCCTGCAATAACACAAGTGATCCTTGAACACGTTAGTCAATCGGATTACGCGGCGCGGTTGATGGAAATTGCTATGCACAGTCTCATGCAAGCTGTTTGGGAACTCGGCACGCTGGCAGGTGGTGAAATCGTGCCTCTTTCACAAATGAGATCAGCGAACAAAAAGCACGGCAATATCGGTGATATAGAAATCAAGCGAGACGGGCAAATCATTGAGGCATGGGATGCCAAGTACGGCAAGAGTTATCTGCGAGACGAAATTGAGGAATTAGCTGACAAACTGCCAAAACATCCAGATGTGACGCTTGTAGGTTTTGTAACGAGCGGCGATCCTGAGCGATTGTCCGAACTTACACCCCGAATGCACGATATTGAAACGCTATATGGGGTTGCATTACAGATCGTCCCATTTGCTCATTGGGTGCAAACACAGTTTGATCGAGTTCAATCCGAGGGAGTAGGAACTTCGGAAGATGTAGCCAGACGTTGGCTACTAGCTTATGGACAGTCTTTGGCACAGAAGCGGCGTTCTCTTGCGCCTATTGACGAACCGTGCCAGCGATGGGTTGAAACCCTACAAGAAACTATTGTTGCGGCACGGGCGCGCCTCCTGTAACAACTTGTCGAATGTGGTCTAAAACTTGTTTGGGTTGTTCTTTCAGTTCATGCTCCCAAAAACGGAGGACGCACCAACCAGCCTCACTTAGTTGTCGCGTTTTTCTGGCATCTCTAGCTCGGTTATA
>JASNZW010000007.1:0-219112 GCA_048499435.1 Anaerolineae bacterium | reverse complement strand
ACCCCGCAGGGGGTATTGTTTAGGTTATCAAACCTACGCCCGCCCTGTCAATCCTCTTTTCAGCCAGCACCCAAACTCGCTTGGGATATTTGGGATATGCATAAGCTGCGCAGACAGACGCTTCTGGCCCGGCTTTTTTCACCCGGCCAGCCGATCAGGCTTCTCATATTGATGTGCCATCCCGTGAGCGCTGCGAAGTATACACGCCCGCCTTCCGGTGTCAAGGCCGATTCTGGCGTCGCGCTGGTCAGCAGGCTTTCGCTGGACGACCTGGCCGGCTTCATCTACAATCACGCCCATGACCCAGCTCGCGCACCATTACAGACCTTATCTGCTGCCGTTCACGATACTCATCGTGTTAGCGCTGTTGGTTGGCGTCGTGATCACCAGCAGCGGTGCCAATTACTATATGGATTCGGCCTGGTATCTGGTTTACGCGCGGAGCGTTCGCGACGGCTCCGGGTTGAGCGCGCCTATTACCAGCTATCAGGACCCACAGACCGCGATGTGGATTAACCAATGGCCGCCTCTCTATCCGCTGCTGCTCGCCCCCGGCGCCGATGGCCTGGCCTGGGGGCGCCTGACCAGCGTCGCGCTGCTGGCAATCACTGTTGGCCTGGTTTACGCCCTTAGCGTCAAAGTGCTGGACGGGCAGCGCTGGCTGGCAATGGTTCCCGCGCTTCTCTTTATCGCCATCCCCAGCACAACGGCCACCGTCTTTTCCGCCATCTACTCCGAGGCCCTGTTTATCCCCCTGGCGCTCAGCCTGCTGTTGATCCTGCTCCGCTACCGGCCCGGCGATGAATCCGTATCGCTGGCGTGGGGCGTTGGGGCGGCGGTGGTGGCGGCGCTGCTGTGCCTGACGCGCTACATCGGCGCGGCCTTCTGCATCCTGGGCTTTATCTATCTTGTCGCCTGGGCGCGCACCGTGCGGCATCCCGCTCGCTGGTGGCCCGCTTTGCTGCTGCTGCTGGCGCTGGCCCCCCTTCTTCTGTACATGGTCTACCTGTGGCAGCAGACCGGGAGCTTCACCGGCGTCCAATCCACCGGTCATGCCCTGTCGCTTGAAGACATCCCTGACAGCCTGCGCAATATGGCCGTCGAACTGCTGCACGCCTTCAATTATCCCTTCAGGCTGGTCGGTCTGCGATCCAACTGGTGGGGCTTCGCGGCTGCCGGGCTGCTGCTGGCGCTGGTGACAGCCGTCGGTTGGCGGCGGCGACGGGCGCTGCGCGCCGCTTTCGACAGCCGGCACGCGCTGCTGCTGCTGACCGTGCTGATCTATCTGGGCGCGTTCTGGTATCTGGCAGTCCGGTCAGACCCGGTCACAGCTCGCGATCTGCGCCATTTTGTCGTTATCTACCCGCTGATTCTGCTGCTTGGCGTTCACATTCTGCGGGTGATCCGGTTTCCTCGCGCTGTCGCCGCCGGCCTGCTGGCGCTTTACGCGCTCAGCGGGGTGGCCGCGCTGCAAACAGCGGCCACGGGCCTTGATTACAATGCGCCCATCTGGCATACCGACCCGGTTATCGCGCAGCTTCCCACTCTGATCCCACCCAGGACGCTCGTGCACGGGCAGGATGTTGGCTATCTCTCATATATTCTGGGCGCAGCTGCGCCGGTGCGGATGTTTGGCGGCGACTCGGTGTTTGAGCAGTACACCTGTGCCGACATCACCTATCCCCCAGGGTATGACTACGCGGCGTTTACCCTGATGTATTCCGCGCTGCTGCGAACGCATCCGCCAGAGCAGGTCGAAGCGCTGCTGCGCGCCTGGGCAGCGCCCTGCGGCAGCGTCGAACAGATCGTTATGAGCGATTTCGCGCTGCTGATGGTTGTGCGCCTCAACCGCTGACGCGCTCAGGCGCGGTCTGTGGTTATCAGGCCGTCATCGCCGGGGTGCGCATCGGCCAGGCGCGCCAGCGGCTGTACCCCTGCCGGCGCTGGGTCTGGCGCGGACGCCGCTGAATCGCCCAGAATGTCCTTGATGTAAACTTCCTGCACCCCGACCATCAGAATAGCCGCCAGCGGAACCGCCAGCAGCAGGCCCAGAAACCCGAACAGCAGCCCAAAGATGATCTGCGCCAGCAGCACCAGCGCCGGCGGCAGGTTAATGCGCCCAGCCACCAACAGCGGGCTGATAACCTGGCTCTGCACCAGCGAGATGAAGTATGTCACCAGGATGATAAGGCCGACGTTCTGCGGTTCCTGAATGATGCCAACCGCGACCGCCAGCACCGCCGCCACCAGCGTGCCGAAGGTCGGCACAAAGGCCAGCAGGCCCGCCACGACCCCCAGCGCCGCCGCCTCCGGCAGCCCCAGCAGGCCCAGCCCGATCCACGTGGCGACGCCGACGAACACCATCGCCAGCAGGGTCGATTCCAGCCAGCCGCGCAGCGCCAGGTCCAGCCGGTCTATGATTTCGCGCCCGCGCCGGCGATAAAACATCGGCAGCAGCCGTATAACGCCGTCCTCATACCCGCGCGGGTTCGTCATGAAATAGATGCTCAGGAAAAACACGATGAGGATGTTAAGGAACGTGGAGGCAACGCCGCTCACTACCGGCACAACCGACACGCTGAGCTGCTGCAGCGCGTTTATAAGCTGCGTGCCCACCTGCTGAATCAGCTCAGCGTCAAGCTGGAAGCTGTCGCGCAGCAGGCGCAGCACCTCCGCAACCGGCTCGTGCGGCGGCTCGATCGGGACCGGAATTGACCACCCCAGAAACACCTTATCCGGCTGCGGGTCCAGAAAGGCCCAACTGTCCACAATCTCGATAACCCCCTGCTGAACGCGATCAGTCAGCGTCATAAACTGACGCGACAGCAGCGGCACAATCGCCAGCACCACCACCAGCACGAAAACCAGAAACGCCGTCAGCGACAGCGCCAAAGCCAGGCCGCGCCCAACGCCCCGCCGCATAAGAAAGCGCACCGGCGTTGTGATGAGCACCACCAGCACTATTGCGGTCAGCGCCAGCAGCAGAATGCCGCTGATGGCCCACAGCGCCAGCAGCAGCGCCACAAATAACACAGCGACCATTACCCAGCGCGTGGTCTGGCCCGCGCCCGATGCAGGGTCAACAATGCGCGTCATTCAGCCCGCCTACCCCTGTTCAGTTTTGTCGCCCTCTTTGCCGCCGCCGCGCAGGTGGCTGCTCAGCCAGTCGTCGTTTAAACCGAATTCGCCGCTTTCAGCGGCGCTGAGGCCCGTCGTTGGTTCATCCGCGCTGGCGGCGGGCGGCGCTGGCGGTTCTGCCTCCGCCGCCGGTTTGCTCGCCGGCAGTTTCTCCGCCGGCAGTTTCTCCGCTGGCGGCGGACTGACGACGAGGGCTGGGGCCGAGGTCGGTTCCTTCGTCTGCGCGGTAGACACTGGCCCTTCCAGGCGGATGTTAACGCGCGGCCTGCCGTGCATGCGCAGGCCAAGCTGCTTGTTAATCACCTGGCGCAGCACCCGGTTGATCTCTTTCTGCTTCTGTGGGATATTCACCGCCGCGCTGGCGATGTTCACGTCCATCTGAATGTCAGCCTGGCCATGCACCGCCCTGATCACCGCCTCTGACGAGAGCACGCCCGGCACATCGTTAACGGCGTCCAGGACAATCACGCGCACCGACTCAACCTCGACGTTCGCCAGGGCGCCCTGCGCCTGCACGACCAGCCCCTCAACCGGCACGCCGCGCCTGCGGACCCGCAGATACATCAGCAGTAGCACCAGCGCGTTCAGCGCCACCATCACCGCCGCCCGCAGCGCGATGTTTATCTCGCTGATGCTGGCGAACGCGCGGCTCACCGTGTCCGGCGCGAGCAGCAGCACGGTTATTACCGCCAGCACCAGCACGCCAGCTATGACAACCGCTGCGTTTTTAAGAAACTTCACGATATCACCCCTTACTCTGCCCTTCAAAGCGAACAACGACCACCGTCAGATCGTCGAGCAGCGGCCGGCCAGCGCAGAAGGCCTCTACGTCCGCGATCACGCTTTCCAGCACCGCTGCCGCCGGCTCGCCAGCAGCCGCCAGCAGCGCGCGTTCCGCGCGCGCCAGGCCATACGCCGCGCCAGCGCCGTTCTCCGCCTCAACCAACCCGTCAGTAAAACAGACCAGTATATCGCCCGGCTTAAGGTCAACGCCCGTTTCGCGCAGCGGGTTGGCTTTAAACCACCCCAGCGCCCGCCCGCCCGGCGGCAGCGCGCTAACCGCGTGTTCGGCGCGGCGGTAGAGCAGCGGCGGGTTGTGCCCCGCGTTGACGCTCACGCACCGTCCATCAGGGTAAAACACGCTGTAACAGGCCGTGACAAACATGCCGCTGTCGGCATCCTCCGCCATCAGATCGTTCGCCAGGCTCAGCGTCCCCAGCGGCGAGTGGCCTGCGAACGCCTGGCCGCGAATGAAGCTGCGCGCAGCCGCCATAAACAGCGCCGCCGGCGCGCCCTTATCCGACACATCCGCCACGACGACGCCCAGCGCGCCGTCCGCCAGCGCGAAAGTATCGTAGAAATCGCCCGCCATTTCGCGCGCCGCGTGCCACACCGCGCTTATGTCCCAGCCCGCCAGCCGTGGAAGCTGGCGCGGCAGCAGCGATTCCTGGATTTCGCGCGCCATTTGCAGCTCACGCTCCAGCCGGCCCTTCTCAACCGCGACGGCGTACAGGCGCGCGTTCTCAATGGCGATCCCCGCCTGCGCCGCCACCGCCGTCAGCAGGTCACGGTCGGCCTCGCTGAAAACGCCGGTGCGCATCGAAGAATCCACATATACCAGCCCTATCAGCCGGTCCTTAACCACCATCGGCGCGCAGAGGATCGCGCGCAGGCCGCGCACAATAATGCTCTCGCCCGGCTGGTAGCGGCTGTCGAACATGGCGTTGTTGGTGAGCAGCGTTTCGCGCGTCGCGATCACCTGGTTCACAATCGTGCGGCTGTAAGCCTGGGCTTCGTCCAGTTCCACGCTGTCCAGCCCGCGCGCCACCCGAATTTCCAGCGCGTCCGTGCCGCCATCCGCGATCATCAGCACGCCGCGCTCCGCTTGTGTGATGCGCATCACCGAGTTCATCGCCCGGTTCAGCACCTCATCGAAATCCAGGCTGGAATTAAGCGTGTGCGCGATCTCCAGCAGCGCCCGCAGATGCTCAGCGCTGAAGCGGTTGAGCGTTGGGTGTTCGGTCATAATGCGCTCAATGCTCTGATCCGACAAACCCCTTAAATTATAGCACAACAGTTCCCCGCTGGCCGTCTGAGGCAGCGTTCGTTATAATCCATTTCTCAATAACACTAACGTTTAAAATCGAAAAAGGTTTCTTGCCCATGAAATTTGACGTGACGATTTTCCCTCAGGGGTTGAACGAGGCCGCCGGGCTGGCGCGCGCGGTTGAAGATTACGGTTTCGACGGCCTGTGGACCGCTGAAACCGCCCATAACCCGTTTTTACCCCTTACTCACGCCGCCGGCGCGACCAGCCGCATCATGGTGGGGACGGCTATCGCCGTCGCCTTTCCCCGCAGCCCAATGGTGACCGCCCAGCTCGCCTGGGACCTGGCGGCGCAGTCGAACGGGCGCTTTATCCTGGGGCTGGGCACACAGATCAAGGCGCACATCGTTCACCGCTTCAGCACCCCCTGGAGCGCGCCCGTCCCGCGCCTGCGCGAATATATCGAGGCGCTGCGCGCTATCTGGCAGTCATGGCAAACCGGCGGGCCGCTGCGCTATCAGGGTGAGCAGTATAAATTCACGCTGATGACGCCCTTCTTCTCGCCCGGCCCTATCAGCCAACCCGACATCCCGGTATACATCGCCGGTGTCAACGAGGGCCTGTGCCGCCTGGCCGGCGAACTATGCCAGGGGTTCCACGTGCATTCGTTCCACACGCCGCGCTACCTGCGCGAGGTTATCATCCCGGCAGTTGAGGCAGGCGCGCAGCAGGCCGGCCGCCGCCGCAGCGACATCAGCCTGAACTGTGCCGTTTTTGTCGTGCCTGGGCGCGACGACCAGGAAGTTCGCAGCAGCGCCGCGCTGGTACGCTCACAGATCGCCTTCTACGCCAGCACGCCCAGCTACGCCGCGGTGATGGACCTGCACGGCTGGTCTGATGTGCGCGTCGAACTCACACAGATGGCGCGCGAAGGCCGCTGGCACGAAATGGGCGACCGCATCAGCGACGACATGCTGGCAGAGTTCGCCGTTATCGGCGCGCCTGAGGAACTGGCCCACAAGGTCCAGCAGCGCTACGCGGGCCTGCTCGACCGGGCAGGCTATTATTTCCCCTTCGACCCTCACGATTCAGAACGGCAGATGCTGTGGAAGAACGCCGCAGCCGTCTTCTGCGCCCGCTGAACTTATCCGCACGCTAAGGAGCAGCCGCTTGAGCAGCCCGCACGAGTTCGCCCGCCAGCACAGTGAAGCTTTCCTGAACCAGCTTTTCGACTTTATCCGCATCCCCAGCGTGAGCACCCTGCCTGAACGCGCCGCCGACGTGCGGCGCGCCGCCGCCTGGCTGGCCGACAACATGCGCCAGGCAGGTTTCGAGCAGGTAGAGGTGATTCCCACCGGCGGCCATCCCATCGTCTACGCCGAGTGGCTGAAGGCTGGCCCGGACGCGCCGACCGTGCTGGTCTACGGCCATTACGATGTGCAGCCGGCGGAAATGGCTGACGGCTGGGACAGCGACCCGTTCGAGCCGGTCGTCCGCGACGGCTTTATTTACGCGCGCGGCGCGTCCGACGACAAAGGGCAGGTGCTGGCCCAGGTCAAAGCGGCCCAGGCGCTGCTGGCAACCGGCGGCGCGCCTGTGAACCTCAGGTTCATCGTGGAGGGTGAGGAGGAGATTTCTTCCGTCCACCTGGGCGCCTTCGTGCGCGAAAACAAGGCGCGCCTGCGGGCAGATGTCTGCGTCATCTCCGACACCGGCATGCCCGCCATCAACCAGCCGGCAATCTGCTACAGCCTGCGCGGGCTGACCTACATGGAACTGCATGTGTGGGGGCCGGCGCACGACCTGCACAGCGGCGCTTACGGCGGCTCAGTTCACAACCCGGCCCAGGCGCTCGCGGAGATTATCGCGGCGCTGCACAACCCGGATGGCAGCGTTTCCGTCCCTGGGTTCTACGACGACGTGCTGCCGCTCACCGCTGAAGAGCGCGCAGCGCTTAACCAGCGCGGCATGACCGAGGCCGTCTGGCGGCGCGAGACCGGGGCCGACACCCCCTGGGGCGAGGCCGGTTACAGCATCGAGGAGCGCATCGGCGCGCGCCCCACGCTGGAAATCAACGGCATGGCCAGCGGCTTCTACGGCGAAGGGGCCAAGACGGTGCTGCCGGCGCGCGCGCTGGCGAAGATAAGCTGCCGCCTGGTCGCCAACCAAAACCCGCAGCATATTTACGAGCTGGTGCGCGATCACGTGGCGCGCATCACACCGGCAACCGTTCACAGCGAGCTGCGCCTGCTGCACACCGGCGAACCGGCGTTCACTGACATCAACACCCCGGCCATGCAGGCCGCCGTCGCCGCCTACGAAAAGGGCTGGGGCGCGCCGCCGATCTTTATTCGCGGCGGCGGCAGCATCCCGATTGTGGCCGATTTTCAGAGTCAGCTAGGCGTGCCCGTCGTCCTGCTCGGCTTCGGCCTGACCGGCGACGGCGCGCACGGCCCTAACGAGCATTTCAACGTGGAGATGTTCCACCGGGGCATCGCCACCGCCATCCAGTTCTTCCAGGAAGTCGGCCAGCGCTGAGCGTGACAGGCTGCGCCGGGGCGTGTCCGCGCCCCGGCGCTTATCGGTTCACCCAGTCCGCCCTGAACTGCTGCCATTCCGTGTCGTCGGTGGTCCAGTCAGCATAAATTGCCAGCCCGCGCACCAGGCGGGCGGCGGCGCCTGCCTGCTCCAGCCCGGCGAGCACGCCGCGCACCGCCGAACGGATATTCTCGACCGCCGGGTCATGGCCCGGCGGCTCAGCGTCATAAGTTGGAATCCCCAGCACGAGCACCGTGCCTTCGCCCAGCGGGTCCAGCGCCCCCGCGAACGCCTTGACCTGGTAGGCCGTCCACGCGGCATAATCGTCAGCGTCGCCCAGGCCGCTGTTATACGCCATGATCGCCATCTCATCCACCAGCAGCGCCACGCTCTGCTTGTATTCAGTCGTCCAGATAGTCCCCGGCACGATCAGCGGCGGGACCGGAATGCCCGCCCCCACCGGACTCCAATCGGGCGGGACAGCCACCGCGATCGGCACGTTCTCGCCCACGCTGGCGCGCACCTTGCGCAGCAGCGCGAGGAAATTTTCATCGCCATCCCACACCGGCTCGACGTTCAGGAACACGCCGTCAAAGCCCAGGTCGTTGACCACCCGTGCGCTGAAGTCAGCGATATCCTGCTGAAGTGTTTCGTCGTCCAGCCGGTAGTTGTTTTCGCCCATGTTCACCGGGAAGCTGACCCACCCCAGAACGCGCGACTCCGGGTAGGCGTTTTTCAATCCCTTGGCGAACGCCCCCACCGCGCCGAAGTTCTCCGCGCCGCGCCAGCTTCCGTCCTCCTGAAGCCAGCTCACCCAGGCGTAAACCGTCCCGATATCGAAATCCTGTAAGCGCGCAGCCAGATCATCAATATCGTCCAGCTCCTGCAGCTCATAGGTCCACCCGGTGCCCAGCCACACAGCGTTAGGCGCTAAAACCGCTTCCGGCTCCTTCAACTGCCCAATCAGGGCAATCACCACAACGATAAAAGCCGCCGCGCCGCCTATAAACAGCAGCAGGCGGCCGCGCGTAAGCGCCAGGTTGAAACGCGGCAGCGTAACGCTGCGGGGCGGGTTGATCTGCGCCGGGCCGCGCCGGCTGGTCTCTGTGCCGGCCTGGCGTTCGCGGCGCCGCCGCTGGCGCTCGCGCGCTTTGCCGCTGCGGCTCTGCGGATCAGGTTCGTGTTCCGGCTCAGAAGCGTCGGTCGCTTCCGGCGTCTCTGGTGGCGGGTAATCGTCAAACACAGGCCAGTTTCCCTCTTAACATGTACGGCACTAGTTCGGTGTTGCGGCGCGGCGCTAACCGGCCAGCCGCGCCAGCAGCGGCGGCCCTAAAATCAGCAGGCCAACCAGCGCGGCGGCGACCGCCCCCAGCAGCACCGCCGCCGAAGCGACGTCCTTGCCCACCTTTGCCATCGGGTGAACCTGGGGCGCTGACAGGTTAATGGCCGCCTCAACAGCCGCGTTGATAAATTCCGCCATCCACACCATCGCGATTGCCAGCACCAGCAGCGCCAGCCCCGCAAAGTCAATTTGCAGCCACAGCGCCAGCGCCGTCACCAGCGCGGTTGCCGCCGCCTGGATACGCGTGTTCTTCTGCCAGCGCAGCATATATAACCACCCCGCCAGCGCATAGCTCAGGCTGTCCAGCCGGCTGGCGCTGGTTTTCGGGCTGAAGGCGTTGGGGTCAATTTTCATGGTGCTGGTGAGTTCAGCCATAAAGCGGCGCGCCTGCGAATCATTCGCCATGTGCGCTGTCCTCCAGGGCCGGCACAATATCTGCCGAGATATTAAGCGCGTCAAGCGCGCGCGCCTGCGCGGCCCACATCGCCGCGCGGCTGTCCGCGCTGCCGTGATCGTAGCCCAGCAGATGCAGCGTGCCGTGCACGACCAGCAGCGCCAGGCTGTCATCCAGCGCATGCCCCAGGGCCGCCGCCTGCGCCGCCGCATAAGGGTAAGCGATCACCAGGTCGCCCAGGTACGGCGGCTCATCGGGAACGCTGAAAGGAAGCGGCGCTGCCGGGAACGACAGCACATCGGTGGGGGCGTCAACACCCCGGTACTGGCGGTTGAGCGCCGCCACCGCCTCATCGCTGGTCAGCACAACCGTCAGCGCGGCCTCCGCGGGCGCGCCGTGCGCGCTTAGCACAACCGCCGCCGCCGCCGTTAGCTGCGCTGCGTGGGCGGGGTATCCGTCGTCGTTCTGCACCTCAATCGCAAATGTCACTCCACTTCTTCCTGTGTGTCAGCGCGCTCAGGCTCATCACTGTCGGCGGCCTCGGCCCTGCCGTTGGCTTTGCCGCTGCGCGGCAGCGCCGGCACTTCGGCCAGCGGCGAGTCGTCGTCCAGCTCATCGTCCGCCAGCCCGGCCGGCTGCGCCGTGCGCGGCGGCTCTGGCGCGGCAGCGGGCGGCGCGGCGGTTTCCAGGGGCGGCGTGCGCGCAGCCTCAGCCTTGCTGGCCGGGTGCGCGGCGCTGGTGGGCGCAGGTTCGCCCGGCCGCTTCTGGCGCAGGTCGGGCGGGTAATTGATCCGCGGGTGGAACACCGCCTGCAGCATCTCCACAAAGGTCGCGCGGATAACCTTGATGTCGCTGAGCGTCAGGCCGGAATCGTCAAGCTCACCTGACTGCATGCGCCGGTCAACAATCTGCTGCACGATCTCCGAGATTTCCTGTTTGCTGGACGGCCCGCGCGAGCGCACCGCCGCTTCACAGCCATCCGCCAGCATCATCAGCCCAGTCTCGCGGGATCGCGGGCGCGGCCCCGGATACGTGAACTCAGCGGTATCCACCGCCGACTCGTCGTTATCCGCCAGCTCAATCGCGCGGCGCAGGAAAACGTACACCTCGGTCGTGCCGTGATGCTCCAGGATAAAATCGCGGAAGCGGGCTGGCAGCCGGTACTGCCGCGCCAGCTCAGCGCCATCCGTCACGTGGCTGATGATGATGGCCGCGCTGCGGGTTGGGTCGTTGAGCACATCGTGCGGGTTGCCGCTGCCGAAAGCCTGGTTTTCGGTGAAGAACGCCGGGTTAGTCATCTTGCCGACATCGTGATACAGCGCGGCAACGCGCACCAGCTCGGCGTCCGCGCCAATAGCGAGCGCCGCCTGTTCGCTCAGGTTCGCCACCTGAAGCGAATGCTGGTATGTTCCGGGCGCTTCGCGCAGCAGCCGCTGCAGCAGCGTGTGGCTGGGCCGGCTCAGCTCGCTGAGCTTCAGGCTGGTGGGCAGGTTGAACAGCAGCGTCACCACATACAGGCCGGCAATCGTCACCGCCGCCGTCAGGATGCCGTTGAGGAAACTGTAAACCACCAGGACCGTAAGCTCCAGGCCGCCAGCCAGCGGATCAACCCTGTCCAGGTTGAAAATCGTCACGATAACGATATTGCCCAGGCCAATAACCAGGCCCGCTACGAAAAACCCGTTCAGGCGCTCTGTAGGCCGCAGCGTCAGCGCGCCGATCACGCCGCCCAAACACACGAACGCGGCGATTTCCAGCAGCCCGCCCATCATGATGCCCGTCAGCAGCCCTAACCCCAGCGTGCTGATCAGCGCCAACTGCGGCTGCCCCAGCGCCACATACATCAGCGCCAGCCCCGCCAGCGGGTAGAGGTAAATCTGCCCCGTCGCGCCGACGATGCGCGCCCCCAGCAGCACGATCAGGAAAATGACCGCCAGCAGCAGCAGAAAACGCGAGCTTTCAAACAGCTCCGGGGTCGTCCGCGCGATATACAGCCCGGTCACGATCACAACCAGCAGGCTCGCCAGGAAAGCCTGCGTCAGCTCCCGCAGGCGCAGATCCTCCGACTTCAGCAGACCAAGCTGCTGCAGCGCCTCGTAATCGGTTTCATCTATGCGTTTGCCCTCACGCACCACGATTTCATTGCGGTCAAACGTGCGCGTAATTGGCGCTGTCGCCTCAATCGCCGCCAGACGGGCCTGCTCGGTGGCCCCTGGGTTGAGAAACGTGTTAGGGCGAACCAGGTCCTCCAGAATGGCGACAATCATCTCCGTTTCGGCCTGGTTAAAGCGCACACTGACCTGCGTCGGCAGCAGCGCGGTCAGTGACGGCAAATCGCTGTCCTTGATTCGCTCGCGCATGATACGTTCCAGCACGTTGATGATCTGATCATCCACCGCCTGCCACGTCTCATCTGGCATTTCGAGGATCAGCCGGACGGCCGGCTCGCTCAGTGTGAGCGCGGTGATCTCGTTAATATCGGCGATTTTCTGGCCCGCCGTGCCGTAGGAATCGCGCCGCACATTTTTGATGTAATCGAGAATCTGGCGGGCCAGCAGCGCCTGTTTGCGCGCTACCTCAGGGTCAGGCGGGTCATACACCGGGGCAACGGCAGCCGCGTTTTCAGCCCGGCTGCGCTGCGTCAGCACTTCACTCACGTAGGTGATGCTGTGCAGGGCGCGGATGTTCTGCTGAATAATGTCGCCCACCTGCAACGCATCGCCGCCCCGCCCAACCAGCAGAGCGTCAGCGGCGACAATCACGGTTGAAACCAGCACAAACAGGATGGAGGCGACGGTCAGGCCGATGCTGTGCAGCAGCGCGGCTGCCCGTTCAGGCTCCATGCCAAAGTGCCGCTCCAACAGCCCACTGGCCCACGCGGTCATCGTTAAGCGCGCAGCAGCTCACGAACAGTCTGGTTGACAAGGCCGCCGTCGGCCCGCCCCTTGACGCGCGGCATAAGCGCGCCCATCACCTTGCCCATGTCCTGCGGGCCGGCAGCCCCGGTCTGCGCGATGGCCTCGCGCGCCAGCGCTTCAATCTCCGCGCGCGTAAGCTGGCGCGGCAGAAATTCCTCCAGAATGGCCAGCGCGGCGCGCGCCTGCGCGGCGGCTTCCGTCTGGCCGGCGCGCTCCATTTCCTCGATGCTTTCCCGCCGTGTCTTGGCCTCTTTTTGCAGCACGCCCACCACATCTTCAGCGCTCAGCTCGCGTCGGGTGTCTACCTCTAGCTGTTTGATCGCGCTCAGCGTCATGCGGATTACGTCGCGGCGATCGCTGTCTTTGCTGAGCATCGCCTCTTTCAAAGCAGCCTGCAGCCTCAGTTTAGGATCATCCATCTGCCTGTCGCCTCCGCTGGCTGTCAGCGCGCGCCAGACGCCAGCACCGGTGTCACCGTGAACAGCCCGCCGTCCAGCGCGCCCAGCCGCGCCGGTGTAATGCGGTTGGTCAGCGGGCGCGGGTGAATACAGCGCACGCGCATATAGTTATCAGTATATCCAAGATTGATAAATCCGTCTTGCTGCGCGCCGCCCACCTGTTCCCACAGCACCGGCAGCGTCTGGCCGACAAAGCGCTGGGCATAGCGCGCCTCTGACTGCGCGGCCAGCGCGTGCAGGCGGTCGCTGCGCGCGCGCTTAACCGCCTCAGCGACCTGCCCGCGCATCCGCGCCGCCGCCGTGCCCGGCCGCCGGCTGTAGCGGAATACGTGCAGGCCGGCGAACGCCATCTCAGCGATGAAGGCTTCGCTGACAGCAAATTCGGCATCGGTCTCGCCAGGAAAGCCGACAATAACGTCCGTGGTGACGCTGACGCGCGGCACGCGCTCACGGGCCGCCGCCACCAGCGCGCGAAACGCCGCCTGATTGGTGCGGCGCAGCATCCGCTTAAGCGTGGCATCACAGCCGCTTTGCAGCGGCAGGTGCAGGTGCGGGCACAGGCGCGGGTTGTCCCACAGCGCGAAAAAGTCCGCGTCCAGGTCCCAGGGTTCCAGCGACGACAGCCGCAGCCGGGGCATGTCTGTGTCCGCCAGCACAGCGCGCACCAGCTCCGCCAACCCGGCAGGCCGACCCTGATCGTGGCCATAGCTGCCCAGGTGAACGCCAGTCAGCACCGCTTCCTGATAGCCCAGCGCGCCCAGCATCTGAATCTCACTGACAATCTCCGCCAGCGGGCGGCTGCGGCCAGCCCCGCGCGCCACCGTCGTGATGCAGAAAGTGCAGGCGTTATCACAGCCGTCCTGCGCCTTTACGAACGCGCGCGTCCGCCCGGAAGCGCTGCGCGCGCCCTCAGCCCGCAGCGCCGGTTCCAGATCAAACGCCTCTGGCGCTGCGCCGGTTACCTGCTGCACCAGGCTGTCCTTAGACAGATTATCCACCACGCGCGCCACGCCTGGCAGCGCCGCTGCTGCGCCCGGCGCGAGCTGCGCATAACACCCGGTTACCGTAATCTGCGCGCCGCTGTTAGCGCGCTCAGTGTCGCGCACGAGACGGCGGCTTTTGCGCTCGGCCTCGCTCGTCACGGCGCAGGTGTTGACTACCACCCAGTCAGCGGCGGCCGGGTCCGCAACGATCTCATGTCCCTGCGCCTGAAACTGGCGCGCCATTGTGTCAATTTCGCTCTGGTTGAGGCGGCAGCCCAGCGCTCGCAAATACACACGCATCCGCTTCAGCCCGCTACTCAACAGCCGTCGCCAGCGCGAAATCCGCTGCGTCCGGGCCATACACAATCAGGTTGTCAAACAGCACACGCACATCCGGCTCATCCAGCGTCATCGCAATCACCCCCAGGCGGCCCGACGCAATCGAGCCATCCACCAGCGTTTCAACCATCTGCCCTTCCCGGCACTCGCCTGTCAGGTCGTTATAGGTGCTGTAGCCGTCCGGGCTGTCAGGAATGCACAGCTCAAGCGGCACGTCGTTCACGTAAAACCGAAACTGGTCGCCGCTGCCGGTTACGCGCAGGTGATTCACCGCGCCGATCCCCTGGTTGACAGCCGGGGACGGAATCCATGTGCTGATCTCCCGCTGGACACCATCCACCGCGCGCACAACCCGATAATAACCGTCGCTGCTGATCAGAAAGAGGAAATAATTCTGCGGGTCGCGCAGGCGAAAGACAACGCCAAAGCCGTTGTTCAGCGGGCCGCCCACCGCCTGCGCCTGCACCGACAGGTCGAACGCGGCGAAATAGGGGGCGGCAGCCGAAAACGGCAGGCTGCTGGCCGCGCCGACATCCAGCGCCAGCGCGCCATTTTCGATCTGCGCCGACAGCCGGCCCTCATACAGGTCCCAGTCGTCCAGAAAAGCGTCGAATGTGGCGGCGTACAGCACCGCGCCGGGTTCCGCCGGCACAGTGTAATGCCAGCCACCTGCCTGGCGGTTCAGGCTGTGCAGCGCCAGCGCCAGCGCGGCCAGCCCTGCCAGCATCAGAAGTTTGCGCAATCCACCTGGCCCCCGGCTATGTGCGAACGGCGCGATTCTAGCACGGGCAGCTATGAGCGTAAACGTTCAGTTGGCCGGGCGCTGAATGCGCTGGTACACGCGGCGCAGCGCCCAGCGCGTCAGCACAAGGTGAAAGCCGAACACCGCCACAGCGATAACAACGCTGAACCCCAGCGTTAAAGCCGCCAGCGCCAGCGCAGCAGCGCCAAACATCAGGGCCGGCAGCAGCGCGATCCACACAGCCGCCAGCAGCGCGCCCGCGGCCAGCGCCTGCGCCAGCCACACCAGCAGCAGCGCGCCGCCCGCCGCCAGCGTGGACAGCGCCCCTTCGAGTACGTGCGCTGACACCAGCATGCCCAGCGCCGTCATGGCCTGCACCCGCCACAGCGGCTCAATCACGTAGACCGCCCCCAAAACCCCCAGCGCCCCGACGATCAGCGGCACAGCCGCCAATTCGTCGCGCGGCAGCAGCGGCGTCCCCGTAATAGCGTAAGACAGGCCGACAACGTTTACCAGAAACAGCGCGGCGGTAGCCGCGCGCAGGCCCAGCACCAGCGCCAGCGCACGCCACAGACGCAGTTGAGCGGCGGCGTGCTTGGCCGTCACAATATCGGACTCGCGCAGCGGCGTCAGCCGCAGCAGCTCCCAGCGGCGGGCGCGAATCTCGCCGCTGATCGCGGGCAGCGCCGCCCGCAGCGCCAGCATATCCAGCAGCGCGCCGCTGCCCAGCGCGATCAGCATCAACCAGAAAACAACGTTGCTGCTGGCGTGGTAAACGCGCTGCGGCTGCGCCGGGCTGTAGCCCGCCGCGCTGATCGCGGACAGCAGCAGCCAGGCCGCTGTAACAGCCAGCGCCACCCGCGCCGCCGTCAGCCGGCTGGCGCGGCGCAGCCCACCCTCCGACCAGACGCGGCGCAGGTGGGCGATGTCGCGCTCAAACACCGGGTGGCCCGCCGCCGCAAATGGCGTGCGCCATAGTCGCCGCAGCGTCGCCAGCATCCGCCCCTCTCCCCTACTCGCCCGCCAGATGCGCCAGGATGCGCTGCGCTTCAACGCTGAACGGCGATTCCTGCGCCGCCGCCCGCGCCAGCAGCGCCGCAGCGGCAGCGCGGTCGTCGCTGAGCGCCAGCACAATCAGCGCTTTATAGTACAGCGCGCGTGGGTTGTCCGCCGCTTCAGCCAGCACCGCGTCCAGCGCCGCCAGCGCCGCCGCAGAATCGCCGGCCAGGTGCAGCGCCCAGGCGTTCTGGGCGCGCACATCAGGGTCGTCGGCCAGCGGCGCCGCCGTCTGCGGCGGCTGGTAGCCGGTTTCAGCGTAGAACAGCGCCAGCGCTTCCTCGTAAAGCTCATCCCCGCCCGAAATGCTGACGGCCATCGTCAGCCAGCGCGCCGCGCCGGCCAGGTCGCCGCTGAGCTGGTAAGCGCGGCCCAGTTCCGCGTAGTAAACCGGGTTCGACGGGGCCAGCGCTGCCGCGCGGCCCAGAGCTTCGCGGCTGGCGCTGAGGTCGCCAACGACGCGCAGATGCAGGCCACTGACATACTGCGCCAGCGCGCTGTCAGGGGCCAGCAGCGCCGCCTGGGCCGCCCACGCGCCGGCGTCCTTCCCCTGGCGCAGCCGCGCCAGCGCCACATAGGCCAGCGCGTCAGCGGCGGGCGCGGCCTCAGCGGCGGCCTGCTGAAAGGCCAGCTCCGCCTGTCCCCAGAGGTGCGCCGCCATCAGCGCCTGCCCGGCGCGCACGCTCGCCGGCAGGCCGTCGTCAGCGGCCAGCGCGGTCAGCAGCGCCTCGGCCACCGCCGCGTAATCTGCTGACGCCGCCGCCCGCAAATGCGCGCGCGCCGCCGCCGGGTCATAGGCGGCACTGATCAGCCCAAGCTGGTAGTGCGCCCAGGCGTCACTGGGCCGGGCGGCCAGCAGCCGTTCGAGCGTGTCCGCCGCCTCCGGCCAGCGCGCGTGCGCGATGCTGGTCTGCGCGATCTGCCGCAGCAGCGGCAGGTCGCCCGGCTGCGCGGCCGCCGCCGCCTGCCAGTACGGCAGCGCCTGCGCTTCGCTGCCCGCTTCCTGCCACAGATCGCCCGCCAGCCGCAGCAGGTCCGGTGTCCAACCGGCGCGCGCCGCCTCCACTTCAACATGGTAGAGCGCCTGCATCACACGCCCGGCGCGGCGGTTAGCGGCAGCGAGCGCGCGGTGATCACGCGCCGCGTCCTGCGGCGCGACAGCAGCGGCAGGCAGCAGAATCAAAAAGAGCAGGGCCGCTGCCGGCACTGCTCGCGCCAGCGCGCTGGCGGTCATAAAGCGGCGCCGCTCAGCGCGCTCATCACCACACGTTCCACGTCGCCGGCGGTAAAGGGCTTGATCAGGTAATCGTGAACGTTCTGGAGCTTGCCGACCAGCCGGTTCGCCGGGTCGCCATACGCGGTGATAACGACGACAGCCGGCAGCCGGTCATCTCCATAGCGCTCTTTGATGTCATCCAGCAGCTTCCAGCCGGTCATATCCGGCAGGCCAATATCCAGCAGCATAACGTCTGGCCGCATGCTCTGGAACCGCGCCAGCGCCTTGTTGCCGTGCGATTCGTGCGCCGTCCGCAGGTTAAAGCGCTGAAGCGTGGCCTCAATGATCTCGACCAGCTCACTGCTGTCCTCGATAATCAGCACAGCCGGGGTGCGCTGGCGGGCAGGCTGCCCAATGGACAGCGCGGCTCTTGTCTCGTCGGTTGTACGCGAGGCGTCCTGTTCATCGTTCCTGTCCGTGCCCTCACGCTGTGGGATAATGGCTGCCGCTACCATACCTGTCTCCGCTGCTGGCGCGCCGTTCTCCGCCGCAATCCGTACCACCGGAACCGTCGCTGTCTTTACAGGGTCAGTTTTCTCCCGGTCAGCGGGCGCGCGCTGCGCCCCTTCACGCTCGCTGCTGAATTGGGGTGCATAAGTCGCTGACGCGGCCATCCGTTTTGCTCCCCCCAACGTACCCTGGCAAACACGCTGACTATGGTTATGATTATAACACAAGGCCGTGTACACAGATGATGAACGCCCGCAATTTTCGTTTATTTTTTATGTTATCAGCGCCGCTGCTGTTATCCCGCCGGTTTGAATTCCATGCCCGCCTGCCGCTGGCGCATCATGGCGACTGCGCGCTGCTGGGCGTCACGCCGGCGCTGGAGATTTACGCTGAGGAAATCTACGGTGACGATGGCTGGATGGCGCAGCGCGCCCTGCGCCTGGACGGCACAGTGATCGCCCAGATGGATGAACAGGCCGGCCAGGCGCCGCTGTCGCTGCCGCCTCACCTCGCCAGGCCCGCCGCGCCGTACCACACGCTGGCACTCAACTTCAGCGGCCCGCGCTGGCGCGGCCTGTGCGCGACCGACCGCATCAACGAGACAGTCTATCCCCTGCCGCTGGCCGCCAGGCTCGCCCTCATTCAGCGGTTAGGGCTGGCGCTGCCGCCGCTGCTGCTGCTGGGCCTGGCCGAAAGCCGCGTGCTGGCCGAAACCGCGCTCACGCCAGCGGATTGGCTGGTGTGCCGTCGGGTGCGCCTGGCTTACCGCCTGTCCCAGCCGCGCCACGACGACGGCGGCCTGCCCTATGACTATGACACGCTGACGCTTCACCTTATCCACACCTGGACACCGGACAGCGCCAGCGACGAGCTGCTGCCCGACTCCGCCTTCGCCGTTCTGCCGGGCGCGGCGCTGCGCCGCCCGCTGGACTGCCTCGCCGCGCATGGGCATCTGCTGGTGGCCGATGGCGGCGCGCCGGGACACAGCGCTGCGGTGTATGTCTGGCGGGCGCTGCCTGCGGGCGAACATGAGGCGTAGCGCCGTGCGCCTGCTGCTGCTGACGCTGCTGGCCGTGTGCGCGCAGATGGCGCAGGCGCGCGAGCTGCCGCCGCCCCGGCCAGTAACCCAGGTATGCCCTGGGGCCGGCGTGCAGGCGCGCGGCGCAGACTTCGCGCCGGGCGGGATCATCCTCACGTCCTTCGACCGGAGCGCTATCTGGGTGTACAACGTCAGCCGCGGCACGCGTTACCCGCTGCCAGAGACCAGCCCCTGCGGCAGCAACTGCCGGCTCGCGCCTGACGCTAGCTGGGTCACGTACAGCGACCAGCGCACCGCCGCCATCGGCAAAATGCGCCTCGACGGCACTGAGCGCACCCTGCTCACCAATTACGCCAGCGATGTGCAGTGGTGGTCGCCCGACACGCTGCTGATCTGGACGCCTGGCCACAGCGCCTACCTTCAACCAGAGGGCAGCCAGACGCGCGATTATCTGGACGTGGCCAGCATTGTTTCTGTGCAGCCGGGCGGGCGTTGGGGCCTGGAGATCGCGCAGGACGGCGACGGTTTCGTCCGCACGCTGGTGAACCTGGAGACGCGCGGCCTTCAGGGCGTGGCGGAACAGCGCATCCCGCTGGGGGTGGACCAGCCCTTCTTCAACGCGGCGGCCTGGTCGCCTGACGGCGCGCTGCTGGCGTTCGTCGCGCCGGGTGTGTTCGACAGCCAGGCGGGCACAGCCGGGGGCGAGATTTTCGCCGTTCAACCCGACGGCGCGCCTGTTCAGCTAACCGACCTGAGCGCGGCCTACGGCGCAGCCCGTGTAAACGGGCGCAGCGGCACGGAGCTAAGCTGGTCGCCAGACGCCCGCTATCTGGCGTTCTGGGTGATCGAGCTGACCGGCCCGGACCCGGAGGCCAACACCGGCAGCGCGGTTATCCACGTGCTGGACACCGTCACTGGCGAGCTGCGCGCCTACTGCGATTTCATCACCAACGACCACACGCCTGACCCGCCGCGCCTGCTGTGGTCGCCCGACAGCACCCACCTCGCCTTTGGTGTTAACGTCCCGGCCGACGATAAAGGGTATCTGCTGCTGGCGCTCGACACCGGCAGCGGCGTCTTTACAGAGCTGAGCGACGGCATCTTCCCCGCGCTGGGGCACGCCAACCCTATCGCCTGGGGGCTTCTGCCCGGCTCGTAAAAAAACACGGGGATGCGGCGCTGCCGCATCCCCGTGTGTACGAGAGTTATCCGCGCGTCAGAGCGCGCCGCTGTCAGTCGCCGACAGCCGGCGTTTTCTGCGTCACGGGTATGATATCCTCCGCCGCCTCCGACCGGTCGCTGCGGCGCACGCTCCAGATAATCAGAGCCAGGCCGATAAGCGCCACAACCAGGATCGGGATGGTGGATTCGGGCGTCTGCGTCTGCACCACAATCGGGGCCATGATCAGCGCGACCAGGTTCATCACCTTGATCATCGGGTTGAGCGCCGGGCCAGCCGTGTCCTTGAACGGGTCGCCAACGGTGTCGCCGACGACGCTGGCCTTGTGGTTCTCGCTGCCCTTGCCGCCAAAGTTGCCGTCCTCGATGAACTTCTTGGCGTTATCCCAGGCCCCGCCAGAGTTCGCCATAAACACCGCCTGTAACTGGCCAGAGACAATCACGCCGACCAGGAAGCCGCCCAGCGCCTGCTCTTTCAGCAGCAGGCCGACGACGATAGGCGAGAGAATGGCGATCAGGCCCAGCGGAATCAGCTCTGTCTGGGCGGAGCGCGTCGAGATAGTCACACACTGCGCGTAATCCGGCGTCTGCGTCCCCGCCATAACCGCCGGGATCCGAAGCTGGCGCCGCACCTCAGCCATGATAAAGCCAGCGGCGCGGTTCACCGCCTTGATAAGCAGGCCGCCAAACAGCAGCGGCAGCGCGCCGCCGATCAGCACGCCGATGAACACCGTCGGGTCCGCCAGGTTGATGACGCGCTCGAACTCCATGCTGATAGGCGCGACGCGCTCGATATCAATGAAAAACGACCCGAACAGCGAGACCGCCGCGATCACCGCGGAGCCAATCGCGATGCCTTTGGTGATGGCTTTGGTCGTGTTGCCCGCCGCGTCCAGGTCCGCGAGAATCTGGCGCGCGGTGTCGTCGAATTCCTCACCGGCCAGCTCAGCCACGCCGTTAGCGTTGTCCGAGATCGGGCCGAACGTGTCCATCGAGACGTTGTTGCCGGTGTGCGACAGCATGCCAACGCCGATCAGCGACACGCCGAACAGCGTGTAGACGAAGCGGTCAGCCAGCGCCACTTCGCGCATGCTGATCAGGAACAGCGCCGCCACCATGATCCACAGCGCGTGGAAGATGCCGCTTACCACGTCCTTGCGCATGAAACCGCGCACGACCGCGCCGACAGCCGCCACCACGCCGATGACAAACACCGGCAGATACAGATCAGCCGGGAACGTTACGCTGTAGACCAGGATCGAGGCCATGATGCTGACGACGATCACAATCGCCGACCACACGCTGGACAGATACCCCAGCGACACACCCTCCAGGATAACCAGCGCCGGGCCGAACACCGTCGCCTTGGCGACGTTCTGGACGCGCTTGCTGTTGGCGCTGGTGGCATACGCCGTCAGCGGGTTGAAAGCCACCGCCAGCGCCACGCCGACCGCGACCAGCGAGCCAAGCGACAGGTGCGACAGCAGATCGCCGCTGGGGTCCTGGTTGCCGGCGTAGAACACGGCCAGCAGGAAGGTCGAGATAATCGTGATGGCGCTCGAAATCTCGTAGCTCTTGTACATCGCCTCTTCGGCGTCGTCCACCTTCCACAGCGACACAGCATACGTGCCGACAATCGAGCTGATAACGCCGATACCGCGCACCAGCAGCGGCAGCACAATCCAGAACAACTGGCCGGTGAGCGCGGTCAGCGCCAGGCCGAGGATCAGGCTGGAGACGATCGTCACCTCATAGGACTCGAAGATGTCCGCCGCCATGCCGGCGCAGTCACCCACGTTGTCCCCGACCAGGTCGGCGATCACAGCGGCGTTGCGCGGGTCGTCCTCAGGCAGGCCAGCCTCAACCTTGCCAACCAGGTCAGCGCCCACGTCCGCCGCCTTGGTGTAGATGCCGCCGCCCACGCGCATGAACAGCGCCAGCAGCGTGCCGCCGAAGCCGAAGCCGAGCAGCACATCCGGCGCGGCTTTGCCGAAAATGATGAAGATCAGCGTGCCGCCCAGCAGGCCCAGCCCGTCAGTGAGCATGCCTGTGATCGTGCCAGAGCGATAAGCGATCGTCAGCGAGCGCTTAAAACTGGTCTTTGCGGCGGCTGCCACGCGCACGTTGCCCTGAACGGCCATGTTCATGCCGATAAAGCCGACTATCGCCGAGAATGAAGCGCCCATCGCAAACGCGGCGGCGCGCCCAAGCGCGATGCCGGTAACCGCTGACGGACACTCCACGGCGCCGGCGACGCGCTCCGGGTTGAAGTCAGCATAGCCGTAGTTCGTGGCGATCTGCTTGGCAGTCAGCTCGCGCGCTTCCAGCGCCGCCGTTACTTCCTCGACAGTGGGGTTAGTCGGCGCGTTGGCGGCGATCGCGGTCGCGAAGGCGGCCTCAGTTTCCGCCGGGCAGAACAGCTCATTTGCCTCGCCGGTTGGCTTGACCAAAGCCACACTCAAAAACATGGCCACGGTCAGCGCGACAATCAGGATAGCGATGGTCCGCAGCTGCGTGCGCAGGTAAGCATTAGCGCCATCACGGATGAAGCCCCAGATGCGCTGCATTGCCGCGCTGCCTTTATCAGCGGCGAAGGTCTGGCGCGCCAACCAGTAAGCGTAGATCAGCGCAACGAAGGCGATCGCGAGCACGATCAGGATCATAACTTGCTCGAACTGCTGGATACCTTGCATCGCTTGCATAGCGTACTTCCCTCTAATTGATCTAAGTACGTCTGTCCAGGCTAAACACGCTGCACCAGCCGGCGCGAAGCGCGAACAGAAGTCACACACGGAGACGCAGTTTTCCCTTTGCGTATTGTACGCGAGGCGCGGAAAAGGCGCACAATTCCAAATGACACAAAAAAAGCCATACATTCATCAACCTGCTGATCGGCAGCGGTTGAAGCTCGCCGCCGCGCCGATCAGCGGTATAATCTGCGCATTGACGATTGGAGCCGCAGTTATGACCGACATCCTGAACCCCGACAGCATCCCGGTTGCAAGCGACAGCAGCGCTGGCTGGCAGCCGGACCCGCAGCACCCGCGCCGCCGCCCCCCCTGGATTAAGGTGCGCGCCCCCGGCGGCGAGACCTACGCCCAGGTGCAGGGCCTGATGCGCCAGAAGTCCCTGAACACGGTCTGCGAAGAAGCCCAGTGCCCCAACCTGGGCGAGTGCTGGGGCCACGGGACCGCGACCTTCCTCATGATGGGCGACACCTGCACCCGTTCCTGCGGCTTCTGCGACATCAAAACAGGGCGCCCCAGCCCGCTTGACTGGGCCGAGCCAAACCGGATCGCCGAGGCTGTGCGCGCCATGCGCCTCAGGCACGTGGTGATCACCAGCGTCAACCGCGACGAGCGCGCTGACGGCGGCGCGCCAATTTTCGCGATGGTCATCCGGCGCATCCGCCAGCTTCAGCCGGGGTGCAGCATCGAGGTGCTGATCCCCGACTTCAAGGGCAGCCGTGACGCGCTCAAGATCGTTATGGACGCGCAGCCGGAAATCCTGAACCACAACGTGGAAACCGTGCCGCGCCTGTTCAAACGGGTGCAGCCGCAGGACCGCTACGAATGGGCGATGACCGTCCTTGAAAACGCCCGGCAGATGGACCCGCTGGTGCTGACCAAGAGCGGTATCATGCTGGGGCTGGGCGAAACCTACGACGAAGTGCTGGCCGTTATGCGCGACCTGGCCGCGCGCGGCGTGGACATCCTCACGATTGGCCAGTACCTCCAGCCGAGCAAGCAGCATCTGCCGGTCGAGCGTTTCTGGCAGCCAGAAGAATTCGTGCAGCTTAAGCGCGCCGGCCTGGAAATGGGCTTTAAGTGGGTCGAAAGCGGGCCACTGGTGCGCAGCAGCTACCGCGCCGACGAGCAGGTGCGCGAGCTGTCTAAGCTCAATTACGTCAGCCTGCACCAGGACCGGGCCAGCCGCCAGCCTACTTAAGCCGCTTCATGATTTCCTGGTAAGCCTCGTTAATGCGCTGCATTCGCGTCGTGGCGTCCGGGGATGGGTCGCGATCAGGGTGGTGCTGCTGCGCTTTCTCGCGGTAGGCCAGCTTGATGATCTCTGCGGAGGCGTCACAGGAAACGCCCAGCATATCGTAATACGGCTGCAGCGGGTCGGCGCGGACTGGCTGAAAAGTGGAATCCTCGACGTTGTAATTGCGCCGGTCGAAGTTGGCTATCCCGCAGATGCCATCCCACGGGCCAAAATGGGCCAGCGTGTAGTCGCAGCTCAGATCAGCCAGGTCAACCGGCGGGCCGTGAACGACCCGGCCCTCAGCGGCAAAAAACACCGGGAACACAACCGCCGCAGGCCCCCGGCTGCGGTAAGCGTAAACCTTGCCGCCGTATATATCGGCCAGCAGCCGCAGCGCCGCGTTCAGGTCGGCGGCGGGCGCGCCGTGGCGCGGCAGCGCGTCCTGCGCGAGCAGCACCAGCGTGTGCAGGCCGGAGAAGGTGTTCGCCTCAAAACGGTCCCTGAGGACCGCCGGCGCTGGCAGCGCGTCCTCAACGTAAATGGCGACCTTTTCGTCCAGCCGCATCCGCACGCGCAGCGAGATATCTTCCACCAGCCGCACATATTTCACGCGTTTGGCGCGCGGCAGGTTGTTCAGCAGGTAATCGAGCACGGTGGATTTGTTCATGGCACAAATTATACCCTGCGCGGGTTAAGCGGGTTGGCTGCTCTGGAAATAAACCATCAGCAGCAGGCTGCCTAGCTGAATGCGGTCGCCGCTTTTGAGCGCGCGCTGCTCGTTAGGGCGCAGCCGCTGGCCTTCGACAAACGTAAAGTTGGTGCTGTTGAGGTCGCGAATAAACAGCGTGTTGGCCTCCACTTTCAGCGCCGCATGCCGCCGTGAGATGCCGGCCCCGGCCGCGCCCGCTGGAATCAGGTCAACATCGGCCTCGTCGCCGCCCCCGCGCCCGATAACCAGCTCGCGGCCAGCCGGCAGCCTGACCTGCGCTGTCCAGCCTTCCTCGCCGTAAGCGCGCAGTTCCAGCGTCGTTTGCGGGCCGAAGAAGTGCAGCCGTTCCTCAAACTGGCGCATCGCCTCCAGGTCCACGCGAATCGTGTGTTTGTTCATATCCACTGGCGCGCCCACACGTTCAGCCAGCGACCCGGTTGCCGGAAGCGGGGTATCATCCACGCGCATATCGTAATCTGTTCCCAGGCGCGCGTTGAGTTCGACGATGAGGCCGCGCAGTGCAGCCTCATAAGGCGCCGCCTGAAAATCAACATACTGCAGGGCGTTTACCTGGTAGTGGATGTGCGCTGTGGCGGCGGCCAGCAGCGGCAGAACCGGCTTCCCGTTGTTGAGGTAATACTTCCACTCGCTGGCGACCTCACGCGAGGCCATCGAGGCCGGGGAAATCACCAGCAGCATCAGGTCGCACGACTTCAGCCCCTCCCAGACAGCGTCTGTCCAGTCCTCCCCGGCGCTGATGTTTTCCTGGTCCAGCCAGAAATCAACGCCGCAGGCGCGCAGGTCCTGGGCCAGGCGGCTGACAAACGGCAGGTCGTCGCGGCTGTACGAAATGAAAACTCTAGGCATCGCGGTGTCCTGCAATAGCGCCAACGCTCACAGCTTACGCCGGGTGAACACAGCAGCGGCCAGGGGATCACGCGCCAGCGCACAGCGCCGCGGTCAGCTTTCGATCACTTTGTCGTCAATAAGCTGCTGCTGCACTTTTTGTCCGCGCGGGTCAAAGCTGAAGTGCTGGCCGTGAAGTTGAAATTCCATATCCTGCATTGAACGGCCCGCGCGGTTTTTCTCCACCGTGAACACCACCCAGTCTCGATACTGGCGCGCGGTATATGGGTTAAAAGCGACGTGGTCCTTAGAGAGAATCTGATACTTGTTGTTCATGATGATGGCAATATCCGACTCGTAATCCAGGGCGCTGCTGCCGCGCAGATGGAACAGATGAATGCGCTTGCTCTTGAGGCCCTCACGGTCAGCCGCCACGATCGCCCACACCGGCACGTCCAGCGACAGCGCGATATCTTTCAACCCCTCGACGATAATCGTCACCTTGTCGTTTTCGTCGCGCGGGCGCTCCGGGTGTACCGCGATCTTCTGCAGGTAGTCAACAAAGACCGTCACGTTGCCGTTAGTGACTTCGGTCAGCCGGGCGGTCATTTCCTTAATCGCGCGCAGCGTCGTGACTGCCGGGCTGGCCTTGACCAGAATCATGCGGTCGGCATAACGCGCCATCCGTGCCAGCGCCGGGGCCGTTTTCGGGTTATCTCTGAGAATCATCTGGAGCGAGCCGGCCCCGCCGTCGCGCCCCATGAACTCTTTGGCGCGCTGCGCCACGATAATCTGGTACAGGTCGCGCAGCTTGATGCCCCTGTTCAGGTCAATCTCTGGCGGATTAACGCTTTCCATGCACAGCAGACGGTGCATCAAGTGCGTTTCGGTATGCTCGTACGACAGGTAGAAGGCATACTGATCCGGGCGCATGACGATATTCCGGGCGATCTGAAGCGTGGCAATCGTCTTGCCGATGCCCTGCGCGCCGCCCAGCAGCACCAGCTCAGTCTTGCGCAGGCCCCCGCCGATAAACCCGTCAAGCGGGTCGAACCCGGTAGGCATCGGCACATAGTCCACCAGGTCGCCGCGCACAACCCGTTCGTTGGCCTCGTTCATGACCTGCGTCAGCGTGCGGGGCATGTGCGCGCTGCCCCGGCCTGCCGCCGGGCGCGCCGCCGACGGCGCTTCAGGGGGCTGGGGCTGTCCCCTCGCCATATCGTCGGCCTCATAATCTGGAAGGCTGTCAGTAAACCGTCGCGTCGTCATCCCCCCGCCCCTGGCTGGTAAACAGCCTCAGAAACACGGTGCTTTGCGCTTAATCATACTAACACTAAACAAACGGCGCAATTAGAAGATGGTTTGGGGGCGGCGCGCCCGAACACATTTATTACCCCTTTAATTACGAATGTTAATGGAAATTCAAGCGGCGCTGCGCACCACAAGCCTTCCTCAACCATCTGCTTACTTATAGTTCATTCACAAACTGCTGAATTGTATGCTAGAATGATAAAGTGCCTACAACCGTCTGTGAGGTAATACCTGTAATATCGCAGCTCAGCAAACGTGACTACCTGCACCAGGAGGCAAAAGGTAAAACGTGATACAGGAACTTGTCAACCGGGCCGATCAGCGCGGCTACCTCACTCTTGATGATGTTCTTGAAGTACTCGACGAAGACGGAGACGATATTACCTCAATTGAAACGGTGCTGTACGAACTGGACGAGCTGGGAATTGAAATCCGCCAGGAAAGCGAAGCAGCCGGCGGCGTAGGCCTCAGCGACGAACAGGATATTGAGTTTGAACCTGAAGAAATCCCCCAGGACCCCGGCATCGGCGACATTAACGCCGTCTCCGCTGATGACCCGGTGGGCCTTTATTTCCGCCAGATGGCCCAGGAACCCCTGCTCAGCGCCCTGGAAGAGATCGAGCTGGCCAAGCGCATTGAAATTGGCAAGGAATCGCGCGAGTGCCTGCTGCGCCCAGACGCCTGTGAAGTCTACGGCGAGACGGGCATCCTGCGGCTTCAGCGCATGATTATTGATGGGCAGGCCGCCCGCGAACACCTGGGGCGGGCGAATACGCGCCTGGTGGTGAGCATCGCCAAGCGCTACATGGGCCAGGGCCTCCCCTTCCCCGATCTCATTCAGGAAGGCAACGTGGGCCTGATGCGCGCCGTTGATAAATATGATTACAAACGCGGCAACCGCTTCAGCACCTACGCCACCTGGTGGATCCGCCAGGCGATCACGCGCGCGCTGGCGCAGAAAACGCGCACGATCCGCATCCCGCTGCACATGACCGAGCGCATCCGCCAGATGTACCGCACCGCGCAAACCCTGGAGCAGGCCCTGGGGCGGCGGCCTACGCCCGAAGAAATCGCCTTTGAGATGGACCTGCCCGCCGAGAGCATTCGCGGCATGATGGACGCCAGCCAGCACGCGATCGCGCTGGAGCGCCCGGTAGGGGACGATGGCGACAGCGAATTTGGCGACTTCATCGAAGACCAGGATTCCCCCAGCCCGGTTGAAGCGGCCACCCAGCACCTGCTTCAGGAGACGATTGAGGAAGTGCTGAGCGAGCTGACGCCGCGCCAGAGCCACATCCTGCGGCTGCGCTTTGGCCTGGGGGGCGGCGAGCCGCACACCCTGGAGGAGATCGCCAACAAATTCGGCCTCAGCCGCGAGCGCATTCGCCAGCTTGAAAAGGAAGCGCTGCGCCGCCTGCGCCACCCCCGGCTGGCGCACAACCTGCGCGATTATCTGGGGTAGCGCCGCTGCCCACACGCCGCAAGATCGCTGACCGGGCCGCCAGGCCCGGTTTTTAATGCGCCGCCCGGTTCAGATAGCGGCGGCAGCCGGCCTGCGCGCCTGTCAGCCGGCAGGTCAGCCAGAGCGAAACAAGACGCCGCGCTTTAATCCGGGCGCGGCAGGCGCGCCGCTGCAGGTGGAAGCGGCGGGAATGGCTTGTGCGGCTCCAACTGATACCAGTACGCCGTGCTGGAATAGTCATCGGAACGGCGGTTGGCGTGGCCGTGTTCGATGGTGACGCGGATGGACCGCTGGAAACACACAGGGTCCTCAATATGGAAACGGTAAAGTGAAATCTTCCCTGACCAGTTAGGGCCGCCGGGAAGCGTGATACCGTGATAAGGCGCGCTGTAGGGCACGGCCGGGCACCAGGCAGTGTTGAAATAATCTTCCGCGCCGGTCCCATGCAGCGTCGGCGGCCAGGATTCCCCGTCCACGAAGATCATATCGTCACCTTCGCCATACCAGTTAAACGCCTCAAACAACCCTGGCGGGGCCGCCTGAAGCTGCTCCGGCGTGACTGGCCACGCCAGATGCGCAGGCCAATCCCGGTGGCGGAGGTTGTGGATATTCAGGTTGCAGCCCACATAGTGCCCGGTCCCCTCCGCTTCCAGAATAACATAGTTGCCAGCGCCGTCAGTGTTGCTCCCGCCGAACGACCAGTCAGGGTTGGTCATGCCCGCGTCAGAGATGCCGTCGGTCGGGTCCTGCCGCCGCCACTGGGCGTGAAACCGCCCCAGGTCCGGGTCGATCTGGTCATGCAGCTCATAGTCAATGTAGTAGTAAAACAACAGCTCAACATCACACTCGCTGGTCAGCTCAATCAGAGCGCGCTGGGCAAACGGCATGGGGAAGAAACAGTTGAATGCGCGGCCATTCGCCGGACTCATCTGCAGCGGCAGCGAAACAAAGTCAACGGTCTGGGCGTGCCCTACGCCGAAAAAATCCCCGATAGGGGCCTCAACCGAGAAGTGCTGCTCGTTATCCCAGCGCATGCGCAGAATCACCCTGCGCAGGAAATCAGGCTGGTCGCACACCATCGTGCACCAGATATGGTTGATACACCCCGCCCCCTGTATATCCGCCAGGACAGCCGTAGTGCCCGCCGCAACGTGCAGTCGGTCGTCGTTGCCGCCGGTATGGTCATAGCTGGAAATGCGCCGGGTGCGCACACGCCGCACCCTTGCCAGTTCCCCCAGCGGGCTACCCTTAAACACAGACATCGTAATTACCCCCTGTGTGCTGTTAACAGAGCCTGGCAGGCAGCGCCTGTTCTTTCTTCAATTACGCGCGTATAAGTGCCGCGCTGCCCAGCCTTATATTGCTCAACCCTTCAGGCCGGTCATTTTAACGCTGGCGACGATAAACCGTTGCAGGCTGAAAAACAGCACCAGCGTCGGTAGAACAGCGATCACCGACGCCGCCATAATCAGTTCCCAGGCGTTGCCATGCTCACCAGTGAACGACTGGATGCCAACCTGCACCATGCGCATGTCAGGGCGGTTAGCCGCGATCAGCGGCCACAGGAACGAGTCCCAGTTGGCGAGGAAGAAAAAGACCGAGAGCGCGGCCAGCACCGGGCGGGCGAGCGGCAGCGCGATCCTGAAAAACACCCCAATGCGCGAAGCGCCGTCAATCCGGGCGGCCTCCTCAAGCTCTGTAGGGATGCCCAGGAAGAACTGCCGCAGCCAGAAGATGCCGAAGGCGTGTGGAATAGCCGGAACGATGAGCGCCCAGTACGTGTTGATCCACCCCAACTCGCGAACCAGCAGCGCCAGCGGAATCAGTATCGTATAAAACGGTATCATCAACGTGGAAACGATGCCCATGAAAATCACCCGCTTGCCCGGAAAGTCCAGACGGGCCAGCGCGTAGCCAGCCATCGCGTGCAGCAGCAGCGCCACCAGCGTAACCGTCGTCGCCACAAGGAACGAATTGAACATGTAGCGTTCAAACGGCGTGCGGTTGAAAACTTCTTCATAGTTTTTGAATGAGAAATTGGGCGAGATCAGAATAGGCGGGTGGGCGAAAATCTCGTTCGCCGGTTTCAATGAGCTGGAGATCATCCACAGGAACGGCCCAGCGAAGACCACCGCCAGCGCCAGACAGACCAGATAGTAGAGCGCCAGTTGCAAGCGGCGTGAGCGTGGTTTTTTCATGCTATTGCATCCCTACTGCCGCACATCTGCCGAGCGGAAATATCGGACCTGTATCAGCGTGAAAACGAAGATCATGCCAAACAGCACTACCGCCATCGCGCCTGAGTAGCCAAAATTCCACTCGCGGAACGCCTTCTCATAGATGTACATCAGAAGCGTGTAGGTGGCCTGGGCCGGGCCGCCGCGCGTCATGACGTAAATCTGGTCGAAAGCCTGCAGCGCGTTGATACTCAGGACGACCAGCACAAAAAAGCTGGTTGGCCGCAGCAGCGGCATGATGATAAACCGAAATGTCTGCCAGTGATTCGCGCCGTCAATCTGTGCCGCTTCAATATAATCAGCGGGGATATCCTGGATGCCCGCCAGCAGGATAATCATGAAATAGCCAACGCTTTTCCAGATAGCCACGATCAGCACGGAAATCATCGCGCTCTGAACGTGCCCGGTCCACAGGGCAGTGGGCAGGCCCACCGCGCGCAGCATCTCATTGATCAGGCCGTTGCCGGGGTCAAGCATGAAGCGCCAGATCACACCGGCGATCACCATTGACATCGCAACCGGCATAAAATAAATGGTCCGAAAGAAGAAATTGCCCCGCCCCCGGCGTGTCAGCAGCAGCGCCATGCCCAGGCTGATAAGGTACACAGCCGGCACATAGCCGATGGTATAGAGCATTGTACGGCCCAGCGCCGCGCCGAATTTCGGGTCTTCCAGGATAATACTGTAGTTGCGCAGCCCGATAAACTCTGGCGCGCCTGTAAGCCGCCAATCGCTGAAGCTGATAACCAACGCCAGCAGCATTGGGCCAACGACGAAAATCAGCAGCCCCAGCACGTCAGGCAGAAGGAACAGATAAGCGACAATGGCCTGCTCGCGCTCATCGCGATTCATATTCCGAAACCGCGACAGCAGCCCAGTCCTGGCCACGGCATGAGCAGTGCCAGCAGCCGTTGGCTCAACAGTTGTCATGGGTTATCCCTGCCGGGTTATATAGCTTTGGCTGACTGGGGGCTGCCGCGCGGCGACAGCCCCCAGCGTGAACACGCGCTAACGGGTCAGCAGATAAGAGTCGATCTTAGCAGCCGCCGCAGTCGCGGCGTCAGCGCCGCTGACGTTATTAAACATGGCATCCTGAATCGCCTCCCAGACAGCCTGCGCTATCTCCGGCGGGTACGACGGCTCTGGACGCGCGGTGGGGAAAATCTCGTTCGCGAAGACGTTATGCGGGAACTCCGCATAGAAGTCCTGATTGTCTGCGATCACCGACGCGCGCGGCGACAGCTTGGTGTTGTACTCAATACCCCAGGCTGCTGCGCGGGCGTTGTCCTCCGCGCCGAACATGTTGATAGCGAACTGGGCAGCTTCTGCCGGGTGCTGCGTGCCTGAATACACCATGACAGTCCAGCCGCCGTAAACTGTTCTCAGCGCATCGCCGGCATCCGGCGCGGGAATCGGCGCGACGCCCAGCTTCTCGACGAACTCAGGGTAGTTGTCTTTGATCCAGCCATAAACCCAGTAGCCGGAGACAAACATCGCCGCCTGCCCCGTCGGGAAGCGGTCGTCCGTCGGGTCGCTGCCGGTGCTGTTGGGCGCAGCGTAGCCGTCACGCACCAGTCCGCCCCACAAATCCAGCGCGCGCGCAGCTTCTGGCGAGTTGATCGCCGCCGCGGTGAAGTCTTCGTTCATCACCTCGCCGCCAGCCATCCACAGGAAAGGATAGAACACGAAGTTCTGGTAGTAGTCGGGGTTGGTGGGGATCAGGATGCCGTAGCGGTCGCTCGCGGTCAGCGTTTCAGCCGCAGCAACAAGCTCGTCCCAGGTGGTGGGCACCTCGACGTTGGCCTCAGCCAGCATTTCCTTGTTGTACCACAGCGCCACCGGCTCCATCTCGAACGGCAGCGAGTAGATATTGTCATTGAGCGTTACCGCGTCCCATGACGCCTGCAGAATATCTTCCTTGAGGTAATCAGGGATGTAATCCTGCAGGGGCAGCGCCAGCCCGCCTTCAGCGTAGCGCCGCCAGTCGCCTGGGCTGATGAAAAACACGTCAGGCGCATCGCCCGTGGCGATCCCGGTTGTCAGGATTTCCCCCGTGTACTGCGCCCAGGGGAATTCCTGGCGCTCGACCTGTATGGTATTAGCGGCGTTCCACTCCTCAATATACTGAACGAAGAATGGGTCCACGGCATCGGAATACTCAAACGTCCAGAACCTGAGCACGCCCTCCTGCGCGAGGTTGACGCCCACTGAGACGAGGCTTGTAAGGACAAGCACAAGAACCAGAACCAGCGCGAAACGTTTCATTTTCGTCTCCTAAAATACAACCATAAGGCAGAACGAAACCTGTTGAAAATCGGTAGTCTGGCCGCTGTTTACCTCCTTATGCTATTGTATCGCTTGCTATGAAACCGATACCATATTATGCTACGATCATACAGTGAATACGCGCAGGCGTCAACCAGTCTGGGGCGGTCGGCCAGGCTGTTATCGCCCCCAGCGCCGCTGTGTTAACGTCCTGCCAGTCAGCGGCGCTGTTTGAGAAAGCGGGCAGCCCGACTTATCCCTGCTGAAGGAGTCCGTGTGGCACAGGCAACGATTAAAAATGTGGCAGAGCGCGCGGGCGTTTCCAAAGCGACTGTTTCGCGCGTCCTCAACAATCACCCTTACGTAGCCGACGACATCCGCGCGCGCGTACAGCAGGCGATGCTGGAGCTGGGCTACCAGCCAAACCGCGCCGCCCGCCGGCTGCGCGCCAAATCCAGCGACATCCTGGGGCTGATAATCCCTGACATCCAGAATCCCCTGTTCCAGTCGGTTGTGCGCGGCATCGAAGACGCGGCCTACGCCCAGCAGATGAACGTAGTGCTCTGTAACACCGACGACATCCCCCAGAAGCAGATGGTGTATCTGCGCGTTATGCAGGCCGAGCGGGCGGCGGGTGTGCTGGTTGTCCCCACGCTGTCCAGCGATGGCGATGTTCTGCGGCCAGTGCAGGAGGCCGGAACCCCCATCGTCCTGCTGGATCGCGACGTGGACCAGTTTGAGGCCGACCTGGTGCGAACGGACAATGTGCATGGGGCCTACGCCGCGGTCTGGCATCTGGCGGCGCTGGGTTACAAACGCATCGCCATTATCGCCGGTTCGCAGTATCTCACCCCCGGCCACGAACGGCTGCGCGGGTATCAGAACGCGCTGGAAAAGGCGGGGCTTGCCCTGGACCGCACGCTGATCAGAGAGGGCAACTTCAGGGTCGAAAGCGGCTACACGCTGGCGCGCGATCTGGTGACGGCGCTCAACCCGCCAGACGCCATTTTCGTTTCCAATAACCTGATGACCCTGGGGGCGCTGCGGGCGCTGCACGAGCTGGGCATCCGCATCCCTGAGGATGTCGCCCTGGTGGGGTTCGACGATATGCCCTGGGCTGGCGATCTGTACCCGCCCCTTACAACCGTTGCGCAGTCCGGCTATGAGCTGGGCCAGATCGCGGTAGAGCTGCTGCTGCGCCGCATCGTGCAGCCAGCGCTGCCCTTTCGCCGGGTTATCCTACAGCCGCAGTTGGTTGTGCGGCGCTCATGCGGCGCCCTGGCGCGGCAGACGCGTTGAAAAGGAAACCCGCTGCGCGCCCCGGCTGCCCCACCGCGCTTACAGCCCGTCAATGTCGCGCAGACGTTTCAGCCACCGCAGCATCACGCCCGACCGAAAACACTCAACAAGCGTGCCGTTATCGAAGCAGTCATTGCGGAATGTCGCGGTTATCAGGGCGAGAATCTGCTCAGCGTTCAGGCTGTCCACGTTCATCGTGGTGATCTGGCGACAGTCTAAAGCGGCGCCGATAGCGGTGAGAACATCCCCATAATCCGTGCGGGGGAAGTCTGACTGCAGCCACTCCGCCTTAAACTCATCAAACGAGAAACAGTCCCGGAACTTAACCGCGTAATCATCCGTCGTTTCGCAATCAGCGAGCCTGTCAATATATTTTGTCAGCGCCTTGAACCGCCCGCCGCTGGCCGGGGCAAAAGCCGCCCATTCATCGTAGATCGCCCGCAGGTCCTCGCCTAAATAGGTGAGGGCTTCCTTTTTCATGCCCTCCGGCACGCCATAGTATGCCTCGGCAATCGCGCCAGCGATCGCGCCAACGGTGTCGCTGTCGCCACCAAGGGAAATGGCGGTGCGAATCGCATCCTCGAACGATGTGGATTCAAGGAAGCACACAATTGCCTGCGGCACAGTTTCCTGGCAGGTCTCATTGAAACGGTAGGTTGGGCGGATGTCGTCAATTCGGAAGTCAAGCGGGTAGTAATCGCGGGAGATGCGTTCGCGGATTTCGCTTTTCAGCGCGCCGCTGCGCGCCATAAAGACGGCCGTTGCCGTCGCCACCGCGCCCTTGATGCCCTCGTGGTGGTTATGTGTGACAGCGGTTACGGTTTCCGCGAGCCGCCCCGCGTCCGATTCGGATTTCGCGGCGAAGCCCGCCGGGCTTACGCGCATTGCCGCCCCGTTGCCAAAGCTGCCATATGGCTTAGGGTTCGCGCTGAAGACCCACCTGTAGAACAGGCCGCCAAACCCACAGCCCGGATATCTGCGTCCGATTTCCCGCATATACTGCACGGTCAGGTTGGAAAGCAGGGCGTGGTAGCTGTGGTCAGAGCCACCGTCTGCCGGCCCCCTGCCTTTTTCAGCCTCCATTATCGCCTTGGCAACCGCGAGGGTCATTATGCTGTCGTCGGTAGCAAAACAGCCCTCGGTGAACAGGTCAAAGTCTTTGCTTCTGTAGTTGTTGAATTCAAAACGCGACCCAGCGATATCGCCAATAATAGCGCCGATCACAACACCCCCCATTACCGCTGACCGCGCGAAGGCCCGGTGCCAAATGTACCCCAGAGCTAGACAACCCAGCGAAGCAGCGCCAACCGTGCCTTCCTGGGCCTATGAGCGCGCTGGCAGGCAGGCTGCTTTGCGACCTGAGTTTCGGCAATATCGCCGCAGGCTAGCCCTCAAGCAGCAGGCTCGTCGGGTCCTCAACCAGCTCTTTGACGCGCACCAGAAACTGCACTGACTCGCGCCCATCCACGATGCGGTGGTCATAGCTCAGCGCGACATACATCATCGGGCGGATCACGATCTGGTCCTCAACCACCACCGGCCGCTTCTCGATCCTGTGCAGGCCGAGGATGCCCACCTGCGGCATGTTCAAAATCGGCGTGCTCATCATTGAGCCGAACACGCCGCCGTTGGTGATGGTAAACGTGCCGCCGCGCAAATCCTCAAGCGAGAGCGTTCCGCCGTCCGCCTGTTCGGCAAAGCGTTTAACCGCGCGCTCGATCTCCGCGAACGACAGCCGGTCGGCGGCGCGCAGCACTGGGACGACCAGCCCCTCCGCCGACCCTATCGCGATGCCGATGTCGTAGTACCGCTTTAAAATAATGTCGTCACCGTCAATTTCGGCGTTCAGGCGCGGAAACAGCTTCAACGCCCCAATCACAGCCTTGACGAAGAACGACGAAAAGCCGAGGCTCACCCCATAGTGTTCCTTGAAGGCGGCTTTGCGCTGCTCGCGGATCGCCATGACCGCGCTCATATCAATTTCGTTAAAGGTGGTCAGCATCGCGGCGGTTCGCTGCGCCTCAACCAGGCGCTGGGCAATCGTGCGGCGGCGGCGCGACATCTTGACCCGTTCTTCGTCCGCCAACGGGCGCAGCTCTAAGGCCGGCTGGCTCTGCGCGGCCAGCGCGCTGGGCAGCGCCGGCGCGGGCGGCGCCCCCTGCTCCGCGAAACGCTGGACATCGGTTTTTGTCACGCGGCTGCCAGGCCCGCTTGCTGGCACTTTCGACAGATCAACGCCAAGTTCCTCTGCCACCCTGCGGGCGACAGGCGTAACCTTTTCGCCGGCAGGCTCCGCCGGCTGCGGGGCCGGTTTCGCCGGAGCCGCCGCGCTGCTGTCTGGCGAAGCTGGCGCGGTGGCAGCCGCTCCGGACGCCGCCTCGCCGATCACGCCGAGCACGTCGCCGATCCTCACATCCTCGCCCGCCTTGCGCGCGATATGGACGAGGACGCCGTCCCGCTCCGCGCCAACTTCGAGGTTGACCTTATCGGTCTCCAGCTCAACCACTGGCTCGCCCACGCGCACCGCGTCGCCTTCTGCCTTTAACCAGCGCCCGACCGTCGCTTCGACCACCGACTCGCCAAGTTCCGGCACGATGATTTGAGTTGGCATCGCTTATCGCTTCTCCCGGATAAAACCTTCCCTGACCGAACCTGTTTCGCGGCTGTACGCCTGTCTGATGAGTAAATCCTGGTTGATCGCGTGCCACGCCGACGACCCCTCCGCCGGACTCGAACTGCGGCTGCGCCCCACGTAATCGAGCGGGGAACGGCCTTCGATCATTTCCTCAATAAGCGGGCGCACAAAATCCCACGCGCCCATGTTCTCCGGCTCTTCCTGCACCCAACTGATCGCCTCAAGGTTTGGATAGCGGTCTAAAACCGGCCTGATGTCCGCCGCCGGAAACGGGTATATCTGCTCCAGCCGCACAATCGCCAGGTCGTCCGCCGCCGAGCGCAGCGGGCTGGACACCAGATCAACGTAAATTTTGCCGCTGCACAGAATCAGGCGGCGGATAGTCTGCGGCTGCTTCACCTGCTGATCGTCAATCACAGGCTGCCAGCCACCTTCGGCGAAATCGCGCAGCGGCGAGGCCACCAGCTTATGCCGCAGCAGGCTTTTAGGGGCCATCACAATCAGCGGCAGCGGGTCGGTCGTCAGCAGGGCCGCCTGGCGGCGCAGCAGGTGAAAATACTGAGCGGCGGTCGTGCAATTGACCACACGGATATTGGTCTCGCCCGCCATCTCCAGGAAGCGCTCCAGCCGCGCGCTCGAATGGTCCGGCCCCGCGCCCTCGAAGCCGTGCGGCAGCAGCATAACCAGCGACGGCGTTTGCCCCCACTTAGCGCGGGCCGATACCACAAATTCGTCAATGATCGTCTGCGCGCCGTTGTTGAAGTCGCCGTACTGCGCTTCCCACAGCACCAGGCGCCCCGGCTCCTGCACATTGTAGCCGTATTCAAAGCCAACCACCGCGTTCTCAGACAGCGGGCTGTTGCGAATCTCAAAGGCGGCTTTAGCCTGCGGAATGGATTGCAGCGGCGTGAATGTCGCGCCGGTCTCGGTGTCGTGGAAAACCGCGTGACGCTGGTTAAACGTGCCGCGCTCGACGTCCTGCCCCGTGATTCGGATCGCCACCCCGTCCGCGAGGATCGTCGCGAACGCCAGCTCCTCGGCGGTCGCCCAGTCGATCGCCGCCTCGTCGGGGTTCGCCAGCATGCTCTCGCGGCGCTGGTGAGCTTTTTGCAGCTTTGGGTGGAAGTTAAAGCCTTCCGGAAGCGCCAGCAGCGCTTCGTTCAGCTCGCGCAGCCGCTTCATTGGCACAGCGGTCCTGACACGGCGCGCCGTTCCTGGCGGCGCTGGCTCCGGCGTGGGCGGGACGAGATCGCGTTCGGGATCGAGCGCCTCAAGGATGCGCTGCAACTCGTCGAACATTTCCTTCACCATGCGGTCCGCATCGCCCGCGCCAATCAGCCCCTGCGCCTGGAGCCGGTCCGCCCACTGCTTGCGGACGGTCGGCAGCGCCTGCACACGCTGATACATGATCGGCTGCGTAAATGTCGGCTCATCGCCTTCGTTGTGGCCATACCGCCGGTAGCCGATCAGGTCAATCAGAAAATCCTTGCCGAAGCGCTCGCGGTAGGCAAAGGCCAGCCGCGCCACCTCGATTACCGCCTCAGCCCGATCGGCGTTGACGTGGACAATCGGAATTTTGAAACCCTTTGCCAGGTCGCTGGCGTAGAGCGTGCTGCGCGAATCCCTGGGCAGCGTGGTGTAGCCGAGCTGGTTGTTAGCGATGACGTGAATCGTGCCGCCCGTCCAGTATCCCGGCAGGCGCGAGAGATTCAGCGTTTCCGCCACGATGCCCTGGCCGGGAAAGGCCGCGTCGCCGTGAACAACCAGCGGCAGCGCGCGGCGGGTGTCCACAACTGGCGCGCCGGGTTGATCAACCTTGGTAACGACGGCCCGCGCCATGCCCTCCACCACTGGGTTAACGGCTTCGAGATGGCTCGGGTTCGGCGCCATGCTGATCAGAAGGTCGGTGAGCCGGCCATCCTTGCGCGCCCGCCGCGCCCCTGAGTGGTATTTTACGTCGCCCGTCCAGCCCAGATCAGCGCGGAATTTGTGAACTGCCGCCGGGTCTCTGAACTCCGCCAATATCTGGCGATAGGGCTTGTTCAGGATGTGCGCCAGCACATTGAGGCGCCCCCGGTGCGCCATGCCGATCAGGATAGTCGAGATGCCTGCCTCCGCCGCCGCGCCGATGATGTCATCCAGCAGCGGAATCAGCATATCCACGCCCTCGATCGAGAAGCGGTGCTTGCCCGGAAAGATACGGTGGATGAACTGCTCGAACACCTCTACCGCGGTCAGCCGCCTGAGAATGCCGATTGGGTCAATCGGGTCGGCAGGCGGGCGGAACCAGCCGTTTTCGGCGGCTTCGCGCAGCCACGCGCGCTCTTCGGGAATACGGATGTGGTCGTAGTCGTAGCCGATGTGCGCGACGTAGACGCTGTGCAGCTTCTGCGCGGCCTCCAGCGCGTTCGCTGAACCCTGCGCGAGCGGCCCGCCGACGATGCTGGCGGGCAGGCGGCGCAGATCGTCCTCGGTGACGCCGTGTGTTTCGGGCAGCAGCGCCGGGTCCCCAGGCGGCTCTGTGCCGAGCGGGTCAAGCCGGGCGCCAATGTGGCCGTATTCGCGGATAGCCTGCGCGTAAGTCGTCGCCCCCACGATCTTTGTGACATCAACGGCCGGCGTGGCCGCGGCGCTGGCGGCGGCAAAATCAGCGGGCGGGGTCCAGCGCGCGAAGAAGCTGCGCGCCTCCGGGTCCACCGCGTTCGGGTCCTGGCGGTAGCGCTCGTAGAGTTCCAGCGCGTAAGCCGCGTTCGGGCCGTAGAAATCGTTCCAGGGTTGCATAGTGTCTGTGCGCGGCTCCCTTTCCAGGGTTCTCTTAACGATGTTTAACGCAAACACGGCTGCCCCGCCGCAAACGGATGAGCGGCTGGTTTCAGATAAACATAAACCACAGCTTGGCTGAGCAGCAGCATCCCAGCAGCCATACCCTGCTGGTCTGCGCCGATTTTAGCTCAACAGCAGGGGCAGTGCGAATGTGCGCGGTCGTGGCGAATCCAGGCGCAGGAGGCGAGGCGTAATCGGCGGGAGTCAGCGGCGCAGAAACGCGCCGAGCCACCTCAGACCGTGTGCTCTCGCGCGGCCTGCCCTGAGGCCGCAGGCAGCTCGCCGATGACAATGACGTGGTGGCGCGCGCGAGATAGTCCAACATAAAGGAGTTGATCGGCTATTTCAGGGCGCAGGGCGTGCAGCTCGGTCAGGATTACGACCGGGCTTTCCAGCCCTTTATAGCTGTAGATGGTACAGACCCGCGCCGCCATCGGCATCTCAGTGTCAAGCTGCCAGCTGACGATGAAGTTGCCGAGCTGATCATCATTCTGCCATTGACTGCGCTTCTCACCTGCCGGAGTAAGGACAATGATATCTTCCGCCGCAACGCCTTCCTCGTTCACCAACCGGTGCAGCGCCCGCTGGAGCGCGCGCCGTTCAGCCTGTTTGTCCGCCGCCGCGATGATCTCCACCGGGCGACCCTGCGGCCCGATACACTGGATATCGAGATCGCGCGAATAGGGCCGCAAACGTTCGTGAATATGCTGCGTGTTGCGCAGATTTTCATCCAGGTACAGCGGCGCGCCATCCATCGGAACCTGGCTGATCTGGGTGAAGATGCGCTGGTTGTCGTCGAAGAAGACGTAGAACACACCCGTCTCAGGGTCTTTGAGCGTATCCAACAGGCCGATCCACCACGTATCCTCGAAGTCCTGTCCCTCGTCCGCGATGATCGCATCGTAGAGCGCGCCCGTGTCGGCGTCGGGCGCATGCAGGACGCTGGTTGCATCCATCAGCAGATCGGGGGCCTGGTCGTAAAAGGCAGCGCCGCGCGGCACGAGAAGGCGCGCCCGGTTGACCACGTGCCCCACGAGGCTGTGGAACGTGAGCACCTCAATCTGTGGGTGTCGAAGCCGCCCGCTGACCCATTTCGCCAGATTGGCGTTGAAGCACACGAACAGCACCCGCAGGCCGCCTTCCGCAAGCTGTATCGCCTTCTCCATCGCCAGCAGCGTCTTGCCTGTGCCCGCCCCGCCGATAATAGCGGCGCGCTTCTGGTAGCGCAGAATATTGAGGATTTTGAACTGCTGGCGCGTGAGTTCCTCGATCTTGCGATTTTCCTGCGCGAACTGCTCCACGATGCGCGGTTGCAGGCGGCGCGTAGGCACAAGCAGGCTGATCAGCGCATCCACGGCGCGCTTACCGCCCATGCTGGCGCTGCGGGCGTCGGCGCGCGGCTGCCAGTAGCGGAAAATCGCCAGCAGGCGGCTTTCGAGATCGTGCAGATGCGTCATGTCGATAAAGATGTCTTCCGGGCAGTCGGGGCGGATGTGGCCGGACACCCGCGTATCGGGGAGGGCAACCGCCGGAAACAACGCGAAAGGGATGCCTTTTGTGCGCGGGTCGCTCGCCAGCCAATCGCCCAAAGCCCGACGATTACGCTCCGCCTGTTCGCAGGGGTCTTTGATTTCGTGCCGGCCGCTGAACCACCGGCCATTTTCGATACGAACAGCGCCGCCCTTGACTTCCATAACCAGCACGCCGTAATCGGGATGCGCGATGAGAAAGTCGATCTCGCCGACCGTGCCGAGCGTGCGTGCGAACCACTTAACCGCGTGCAGCACCGTGAAGACAGCCGGCAGCTTCTCGAAGGCTTTATAGAGTTCAAGCTCAGCAGCGCTGGTCGTGTCGTCAGAGCCTGCCCCGCGATGCACCTTGCCGCGATAAAAGCCCTGCAAGTAACCAACGGTAATCTTTTCCGGGCGCTTATTCAGCTCGCGGATGCCCAGCGTGGTGATGCGGAACTCATCCTGCATCGAGCTGCTGTGATGGCGGCGCTTCTCGACCAGACCAGCCTTGCAGAAATGCACATCGCACCACGCCACACGGCTGATCAGCGTAAACTGGCTGCCGCTCATCTGCTGCGCCTCTTCCTCGCTGATGCCGAAGTGCTGCGCCAGCCGGAAGAGCATGTGTGAGCGAGTGATGGACCGCCCATCGCTGAGCAGGTTCAGGAAGGGGAGCAGGAAGTCATTCTGCGGGGGGATAGGCATGAGCTAATCGTCGTCCTTCCCGGTTATGCGGATGACCTGTCCCGGCTGAATCGTTTCGAGTGCCTCACGCATCACTGGCATAAGGGGTTGCAGTGTGGCGAGTTTGTTGTTAATCGCGCTCAGCACGATGAATCCAAGCGGCTGAACGGCGAGCTGCTGCTGATCTTCCAGGTTGCTGTCAATCGTGATGAACACGTCATATACACCCGCCTTCAGACGCAGCAGCGCACCGTTTTTAGTGCCCGCCCAGCCTGCTTCCGGGACGGTGTTGACTGTGTGACCGGGCAGTTCATGCCTGAGCCTGCGCGGCAGACACTCGTCAATGAGGATCTTCATGCGCTGCCATCGCTCCGGCTTCTTCCAGGAAGCGGATCACCTGCTCCCGTTTGACCGTCGGGAAGTCATCCAGGAAGGCATCAATCGTCTCACCCGTGGACAGGTAATCTATCAGATTCTTCACCGGAACCCGCGTGCCGCGAAAGACGGGCATCCCGCCGAGAATCTCAGAATCTTTGACAATCACCGACTCATCCATGACATCCTCCGCGCCTTTGCCCCTATTCTACCATCACTCACGCGGCGGATGCGCCACGCCTGGATCAGCGGGCGGCGGGTTAAGCCACGTCTGCCACTGGCTGACATCTGGCACGGCGTAGCCCTCAGCCTGCCCCCCCTCTAAATCTCCCCCCCTCAGGTGGGGAGACCTTTGCTCCTCATGGCGAGGGGGGCTTTGGGGCGCGGGGACGTGCATGGTGGGCAGCGCCGCCATCTGGTCGTACATCTCCAGAATGATGCGCTTGGTGATGTACTGCCCCCCCTCTAAATCTCCCCCCCTCAGGTGGGGAGACTCTTCACCGTGCGTGCCCCTCCTTCTATCCCCTCTCCCTGAGGGGAGGGGCCAGGTCACCCTCCCCTGAGGGGGAGGGGCCAGGGGTGGGGGTCACCCCTCCCCCTGAGGGGGAGGGGCCAGGGGTGGGGGCCACCCCTCCCCCTGAGGGGGCCGGGCCAGGGGTGGGGGCCGCCCCTCCCCCTGAGGGGGCCGGGCCAGGGGTGGGGGCCGGGGCCGTCCGCGCCATGTCCCGCCGCTTCACAATCGGGAACGTCTCCATGATGTAATCCACGTCGTCGCGTTGAATCTGGTACAGGTGGAAATAGAGCGCGTCCAGTTCACAGCGCAGCAGGAAGCGCCGTTCCTCATCCCACACGAACGGCGGGCCGTCATAGCCGATATCCTGCGCGAAGGGCTGCAGGTCCCAGGCGGTGTACGTGAGTTCCAGCACGCGCGGCACGATGAAGTCCAACAGCGCAGGCGTGTACGTGTGCGGCGGGATGACGGGGAGCTGTCTTGTCAAGAAAAAATTCATGTGCGTGCCTCCGAGTTTCATTCGCGCAACAAAATCTAGCGCAAATGAACTCAAGTTAGCGGACAGCCCCATTACCTGAAAATCACTAAAACCTGAATCAAGCAATACAAGCGGGTTATTATTCCCAACCCCCACACGCGGAAGCAGCCCAAAGATTGCAGTGCGTTCATTGGTTGTATTGGTAATATCCCTGAATCCCAGCAGCCAGCCGCGATCCCAGAAATCCAGCCGCGCCGCCACCTCACGCGCATCCACCCAATATCTTGGCATGGGCAGCGCCGCCGGGCTGCGCAGCTCGCCCGGCGTCAGGTCCCGCGTTGCGCCATCGTCCGTGTACGTCGCCCAGCGGTGGGTGAACTGGTGCATCATTTTGGCTTCATACAGCGGGAGGTAGTGCCCCCGCTCTTGGTGCCCCCGCCCTAAATCCCTCCCCCTCAGGGGGAGGGACTTTACATTCGCCGCCATTTCCCCTCCCCCTTGGGGGGAGGGGCCAGGGGTGGGGGCCAGGCCAGGGGTGGGGGCCAGGCCAGGGGTGGGGGCCAGGCCAGGGGTGGGGGCCGGGCCAGGGGTGGGGGCAACAAAATGATTGCCCCGCAGCACATACCCGGCGACTTCGAGTTCCTCGCGGGTGCGGAACAGGTCGGAGTCGTTAGACATATCGAACATACGTAAAAACGAGATGCCCCAGGGGTTCAGGCCCTCACCTGCCCCCCCTCTAAATCTCCCCCCCCCAGGTGGGGAGACGTGCTGTTCCCCTCCACCTGAGGGGGAGGGGTCAGGGGTGGGGGCTTCCCCTCCACCTGAGGGGGAGGGGTCAGGGGTGGGGGCTTCCCCTCCACCTGAGGGGGAGGGGTCAGGGGTGGGGGTCTCGCGGATCAGCACGGGGACGCGCCGGTAGATCGCCGTGGTGATTTCCGCGTCGCGCACGCTTCTAAACGTCGCCATCGTGCCGGTGTTGGGGTTAAGCAGGGCGATCTCCGCCGCGGACAGCGTAAAGCGCCGGCTGGCGTCCGCCAGATCATCAACGCTGTGCAGGAAGAAGGCAAACTCGGCTTTGCCGCTCATCACCGGCTCTTCTTCCCCTGGGGGAAGCGAGTCAGCGCGGCCTGAAGCCTCCCCCCCCCTGCCTGAAGTCCCTCTCCCAAGGGGAGAGGGATTTAGGGTGAGGGCACGTGCGCTCCCCCGCATCGTCAGCAGACAAAATTTCATTCGGCTATCAACTGCCGGGAACAAGCCTTCACGGTTTTCAAAGTCGTACAAACTGGCGAGCGCGCGCGTCCGCATTAAATCCTGGAAAAAGAACTTGGTGGTATCGTCGGTAGCGATGCCCGAAGGCACAATCAGGCCCGCGCGCCCGGATACGCTGAGGATGTGGCGCGCGGTTTCGGTGAAGATCGTGTAAGTGTTCACGTCGCCGCGCCCGCACAGTGGGAAATGACCGCTCATACGGACAAAGTGTGACTCGCCTTCCGCCTTGCGCTTGTCGTCGGCAAAGGCCTGCAATAACCAGGGGGCGCGTTCCTCAAGCTCAGCGATCGCTCTGCGGCGGGCGGCGGCGTTGGGCGCGGCGGCGATCTCCGGCGCGCGCTCAGCGAACCATTCTTTTTCCTGAATCTTGATGCGCTCCCACGGCGGGTTGCCCAGCACCACGTCAAAGCCGCCGTGCCAGCCGGTCTGTTCGTTTAGAGCGCCCTTAGCCCCCGCCCTAAATCCCTCCCCCTCAGGGGGAGAGACTTTGGCCTGCGCCGCCATGAGAATTTCCGCCAGCACATTTTCCAGGTCGGTGTAGATGCGCTCATTAGGAAACCGCAGGACTCTATAGCCCAGTTGTTCAAGCTCGCGCTGCCTGATCGCATCCGCTTCCTGCTGCTGCTGGTGAATTTCGCCATCCAGCTCAACGATCAGCATTTCCGCATAGCAGAAGAAATCAACGACATAGCGTGTGTTGGCGATCGGGTGCTGGCGGCGGAAACCAAGCCTGTTCAGGCGATTTTTCCGCAGCGCCTCCCACAGAATAGTCTCCGCCGGCGTTTGGCGCTGCCGTAAGCTGCGCGCAATATCGCGCATGGCTTTTGTCGCCATTTCACGGATAGCCCCCTCTCTAAATCTCTCCCCCTCATGGGGAGAGACTTGTTTTTCCCCTCCCCCTGAGGGGGAGGGGCCAGGGGTGGGGGCTTCCCCTCCACCTGAGGGGGAGGGGCCAGGGGTGGGGGCCGGGCCAGGGGTGGGGGCTTCCCCCACGCCGAACACATCGGGAAACGCCACATGCCAGTGGAAGAACTGGTAGCGCTGCGTAAGTTCCACCACATACGCGCGCACGGCTTGCAGGTTCTCCGCCAGCGGGTTTTCCTCCATGCGGCGGTACAGCAGATCGGTCATAGGCAGCGGCATAAGCCCCTCGCCCTGAGGGAGAGGGGTTTGGGGTGGGGGCCTCTTTTCCCACACAAACGCCGCGCACCAGGCGTCGGCCAGCAGGCGCGCCTTGATATATTCGGGGTCGCGCGCCAGCGCCGCGTACTGTGCTTCCTTGCGCCGCACGCCGTCCAGCGTGCTGTCGGGCGTGTCATCCAGCGCGTGCACGGCGTCGGCCAGGTGGCTGTAATCGGCAGGCGGCTCGATCAGCTCAAACATGCTGCGCTGCCCACTTTCACGGTCTCTGCGCTCCCGTTTGTTGGCCTTCTTCAACGCAGCGGCATATTTCGGATCGTCACCCTCAATCGGGTTGAAGGCGTCGTCGGGGATACCGCCGGCCATCAGCCGGGGCGTCGTCCCCAGCAGGCTGTTGCCCACCTGGATGCGGTGGTCGAGGAAGTTAAGCGGCTTGCCGGGTTCAAGCGCCTCCATCCACAGGTTGACCTTGCACAGCTCCACCGCCATCGGGTTGATATCCACGCCGTAGATGCAGCGGCTGATGATGTCGCGCTTGGCTTCCTGAATGGCAGCAGGCGGCGGCTCTTCCTCGCCCGTGCGGACGAACGCCAGCGCCTTCGCCATGCGGTTGGCGGCGGCGATCAGGAAGTGTCCACTGCCGCAGGCCGGGTCACAGATCTTCAAATCGAGGATGCGCTGTTCGGGGGTGGTGTTGACCCTCACCCCCAACCCCTCTCCCTCAGGGAGAGGGGCTTTACTGCGCGCTGCCGCAAGGATTCTGGCCAGAACAGATTCGAGGTCGTTGTAAACCTGTTTGTTGGTGAAGCGGATAACGGTGTAACCTTCGGCTTCGATGTTCTGCTGGCGGATTGCGTCATCTTCCTGGTGATGCGCATGGATGCCACCGTCAATTTCAACCACAAGACGGGATTCATAACACAGGAAATCGACTACATAGGCCGTATTTCCAACAGCATGTTGTCTGCGGAATTTCAGGCCATCCAGGCGTCTATCCCGTAAGGCCTCCCACATCATCACTTCAGCGGGTGTTTGCCGTTGGCGCAAGTCCCTTGCGATATGCTGCATGGCTTCCGATGCACGTACCCGCCATACCGCCTCGTCTTCTCCCCTTCTCCCTGAGGGAGAAGGGGCCGGGGGATGAGGGTTCTTTCCACTTCCCCGAATCGCCTCTTCCAGCACCGGATCAAGCGCCGAATCCAGCAGGGCGTGGACGAGCGATTCCGGCGTGTAGTAGCTGCCGGTGGTTTTGCGCTCGTTGCCGGCGGCGGTGGAGAGGGCAAAGCGCCGCGCCGGGACGTTGATCTGCGGATGCAGTTCCAGCAGGCTCTCGAAGATGCTGCCCAGCTCGTCCGAACCGAGATTCTTGTAATCCACCGTGCGGTAAACCTGCGCGCGCTGGTCATAGGTGAGCGAAAGCGCGTGAATCGCAGCCAGCAGGTGGCTGTTGGCGATCTGGCAGCCGATGATATCGGTCACGGCCGCGTCGCTGAACAGGAATGAGCCAAGCGGCACGAGACCCAAAGCCCCCCCCCTAAATCCCCTCCCCTCATGGGTGGAGACTTGCTCCCCTCGCCCTGAGGGAGAGGGGCCGGGGGTGAGGGCTTCTCCGCTGAGTAGCCGCATTACCAGCCGCAAGCCCTCGAATAAGTCAGAATGGCGCGTGCCTTTGAACGTCTCCGCAATGCGCCGCAGCCGCTGGGTGGAGTAATAGCGGATGTAACGCTCGCGGGCGGCGGCATCCGCAGCGGGGTTTAACAGCAGGTCGCGGTCCTCCGCCACAAACAGGAACAGCAGGCGGTAGACCATCCGCAGCAGTTGGCGATAGTAGTCCTGGGCGCTGAGTTCGCCGCCCGTCAGTTTGTCGCGCAGTTCGTGGTTCGTCGCATGTTCGAGGAAGCCCAGCCCCAGCGCCGTGATCGCTGCCTCTACACCGGCGCGCAGTTGGTCGAGGGCGCGCGTGCCCTGATCTTCGGCGGCCTTCATCCACTTTTCCAGCCAGCAGTCAGAAGGGCGCTCGCCTTCGACGCGGGACTGGTGGCACAACAGCCACAGTAAAACAAAATCGCTGTAGACCTCACCGTCCATCATGGCTTCGAGGTCGAATTCGACGTAGGCCTGCCGCGTCAGGCTGGCGCTGTCACGCAGAATCCGCAGCTTGCAGCCGTTGCTAAGGAAGCCCCACAGGTTATTTTCGCTGCGGTTAAGAAATACCTGCAGCAAGCTGTGCGGGCTGGCTGACGCCGCACCCGCCGCGCCGGGCGTGCGCCTGTCCAGCTCCAGCTTGTAGCTCACCAGATGCACTGGCACATGCTCCCAACTGTGCGAGATGGGATAGCTGCGCCCGTCAATCTCAACGGCCGCCGCGGTCTGCAGGCGCCCGTAATCCAGCTCGCGGAACAAGGGCAGCAGCCAGCGTTCGCGGGTAATGCTCGTGCCGAGGCCATTTTCCGGCAGGCTTTGCTGGGCCGCCCGAAAACTTGCCCATGCGCCCTGCAGCACGTTCCACGAACGATTGATGACCTCGTTCAGCTTTTCGCCGGGGCGGTGATAGCTCTCCGGCGTCAGCCCATCAAGGCTCGCGCCCTCGCTGATGCGTTGCAGCAGATCGGCAGGCAGCAGCGCGCCTTCTGTGCGAATGGTGGTGAAGGTGTTGTTACGGCTCGCCATTCGCTACCTGCTCCTTATTGCGGGTAAAAATACATAAATGCCCAGCACATCCGGCGGAAGCTGCGCCTCCACGCGGTGCTGCGGACGGCGTTCGCCGCGCCGGTAAGCCGCTGCGCGCACCCGGATATGCGCCGCCAGTAACTCATCACCGCGCCGTTGAGCAATTTCGTTCAAGGTTGGTGCGATATAGTCAAAACCATCCACGACACGCCCCACAAATTCCGCCGCCTGCTGCGGGTGAATGTTTTCGTCAGGTTCAGCGTTGAGCAGGGCTTCGGCTGCCTCCGGTTCAAGCCAGACAGCAGTTTCAGGCGCGCCTTCAAAAGCCAGCGTCAGGCTGTCCTCTGCCAGTAATTGACGTTCCTCACTGTCTGTTCGCGTAATCAGGTGATAGCGGAAACGCACCAGCAGCAGCGTGACTCGCCGCTGCACGGCCGCCGTGCGTATCGCGCCAGCGCGACGGGCGCGCGGTTGATTCTCATCGGCTTCGGCGGCATCCAGCGCCGTGTTCATTACATACGCCGCCAGCGACTCGACCAGCGGGTGCGTCCGCGTCAGGTAGAGCTGTCCTTCTTTCACGGGCAGTTCAAAACGGACGGTAAACTGCTCCTTGCCAAGCATATCACGCAATCCGCGCGGCGTTTCTGTCAAATCAGCCCTCACCCCCGGCCCCTCTCCCTGAGGAAGAGGGGAGATTACACCTTTGTGCATGGTGATGGCATCCTTCATAAACGCAGCTACATCCACGCCTGAACCTACCGCCTCGCGTACCGCACTTAGCTCCGCGGCAACTCCATCTACACGAATCACCTGCTGAGCGAACATAGTGCGCGAACGCTTCTCCCGTTCCGCCGCCGCCTCCCACTGTAAGCCAAGTTCTAACTGGCGCGGACGCATGTATTTCTCAAATCCAGGCAATGTTGTCTGGCTGAAGCTGGCATTCTCGCGCAGCAACAGGCCTTCAAAGATGGCTTCAATGACATCTTCGCTGTTTCCCGGCACGGGTACGGAAATGCCGAGCGAATTGCGGATCGCCTTGTGTTTTCGCAGCAGCACATCCAGCACAATGCCGTCAATCTGGTTGTCAATGCCGTAGTAAGTCACCACCTTGATGCGGTCGTTCGGTTGTCCATAACGATCCACGCGCCCTTCGCGCTGTTCATGGCGCGTCGGGTTCCACGACAGATCGTAATGCACCACTGCATCAAATCCCTGCTGCAAATTGATGCCCTCGCTCAGGCAGTCCGTGCAGACCAGCACACGCTTCGCCGCCTGGCTCAACTGCGCAACCCGCTCTTCGCGCTCCGCAGGCGGCAGCGTACCCGTCACCCCAGCCACTTCTACGCCGCGGGTTGCCTCGCGCAGCGCCTCGGTCACATACTCTACTGTCGGGATAAAACGACAGAAGACAATCGGGTTATACCCGTCGCGCAGTAAATCCTTGACGATGGCGATCAGCCGCTGCAATTTATTATCCGCCCCACCTTGCAGCGCCTCCGCCGCCCGTGCCATATCCAGCAAACGGTGGCGGTGCCGGCCCGCATCGGCTTCCAGATCGCTGGTATCGCTGCCGGGGATCACATCAATCCCCTCTGCAGATTCATCCGACATCAGGTCCAGCACGGTGCGCCGCCCGATATCGTCCACATCGGCTTCATTGTCGGCTTCAGCGGTAGCGGCCCGGCTGCGGAGTGTGGCAGCGGCAGCAGCCGGGCTGGACGCCAGCGAACGCAGAAGCGCCAGCGCCGACCACCAGCGCACCCGCTGGCGATAGCCTTCGCCGGGTTGCAGAACGGTCTCACGGGCATAGCCCAGCACGCGGTCAAATAAACGTTTATAGGCGTCGGTGAGCTTGTACGTCTCTTCAGCGGCGTCACGCTCCGGGAAGGGCGTGATGGCATCCATATAAGCGCGGATATCGCCGCGCCGCCGCTGCACAAAGTAACGCGCCAGGTCGCGGCGCAAGCCTTCGTTCTCCACACCGGTCAGGTCTTCCGGCAGATCGGCAAACGCCGGATTAAGCATCGCCAGCAGTGAGCGAAAGGCTTCTTCCTTGCCACTGTGCGGTGTTGCCGTGACCAGCACCAGATGGCGATCGGGGGTATCTGCCAACGCTGTCACCAGTTCATAGCGCTGATGTTTGCCGCCGCGTTTGTCGGTAGTGTGGACAACGGTATGCGCCTCATCCACGATGATGAAATCCGGCGCTGTCCGCAGGAACTCATCGCGCCGCCGCTCCGACTTGATAAAATCCGTTGAAACCACCACAAACGGGTGACGCTCAAAGAGCGACTCGCCCATCCGCAGATGGCGTTCAAGGCGGGTGGCGGTGCTGGAAAGTACCAGCTCGGCTTCAATATAGAATTTCTCGCGCAGTTCGGTATGCCACTGTTCAGCTAACTGCGGCGGACATAGTACCGCCAACCGGTCGATCTCACCGCGATCCAGTAGTTCGCGCGCTACCAGTAGCGCTTCAACTGTCTTGCCGATGCCGACATCATCAGCAATCAGCAGGCGCACCGGGTCCTGTTTGAGCGCCATCAGCAGCGGCACAAGCTGGTACGGGCGCGGTTCAACATTGATGCGGGCAAAGGAACGAAACGGGCCGGCGCTGGAACGAAAGCCCAGACGCACAGCAGCTCGCAGCAGCCGCGCTGAGCGATAATCACCGGGCTGTGCCGGGTCAGGCAGGGCAAACTGCGCCGGTTCGATGTTTTCCAACAATGTGTAGATGCCCGTCACCTCGTCATCGGTACCACCTAACGGACGCACCCGCACCAATTCATCGGTTGATTCAGGTAGTATCACCCACTCACGCCCGCGCACGCGCACCAGTGACCCGACTGTAAAACTCATGCGCCGCCTCCAAAAATGTGTTTGCTTTGCTCAATAACCGTTGTCCAGTCGTCGCGATAACCGAAGCGAATCACGCGATAGCCGTAATCTTCCATACAATCGGTCTGCTGACGATCCCGGCCCTGACGATGTGGGTAATCATGATACGAGCCATCAATGTAGATCGCCGCATACACACCGCTGCTGTTATAGATGAAATCGGGGCGTGTCTGGCAGTCCTCCACATAGACCTGCGCCGCATCCGGCAGACGCAGACCGCGCTGATTGAGCAAAGACAGCCATTCCCGCTCTAGCTCAGACTCGCACAGGCTGATCAGCATTTGTAGATGCGTGTCCCGGGTTGCGCTGCTGGGGCTGACCCTGACTTCGGCGCCAGCTAACATTTCCAGCACCGCGCGAATCGCCTGTCTATCCAGAATAGGATGCTCGCGCTGGTTGCTATAGCTCAGCAGACAGTCGTAACAGGCAGCTTCGCAATCCTCGCGAGCACGCGGCGCACGCCGTAGATCCTCACCCGTATCAGGGTCAAAGTGACAGATACCTAATGCCTCACGAGCGACCTGTGATAGCGCTGTCGGGTCATCCACCAGCCGCCGCAGCACGCCTGCGCCGCCTTCTGCCGCCTCATAGAATAACAGCATCTGGCGGCTATTCGCATCGGGTAAGGGTTCGGCCGCCAGTTCGTTGTCCTCAAGCTGAAACACGGTTTCGATAGCGCGTTTGAGTGCCGCTTGCAGGGATGCCATTTCTTCGATTCCCAGCCCGATAAGCGGCTCGAACAGCAGACAGTTACGGTTGTCTTCCACATACGGGATCACCCGCCGGGTGCGTGCCGACAGTGGATCCTCAGGGTCGTTCTCATCCTGTTCGCTTCGCCCCCAGTAACCGCGCTCAATGTCCAGCACAAATCCATACAACTGCTTGTCCTTGCGCCGCGCCCAGCCGAGGTTAATGCGCCACAATGTCGCAGTCTGAGCATAGGTCAAGCGAGCCAGATCTTGTTCGCCCCGCCGAATTACTGCCGTGCGCACGTCTGACACACCATCACGCTCACTAAAACGGACTCCTGTGCGAATCTCGTAGCCCAGGCGCAGCCGTTCTTCTTCATCGGCATTGATGCGATCACGCCGCTTCGTTACCACATTTTGCAGGCGCAGCAGGGCGCGCAGCGGCGGTTCGAGCGGCATCCCGCAGCGCTGGCATAGATCGTAATCCATACCCATCCTCACCGGATGAACGTAGCCGCAGCGGCCGCACTGCTTGATCTGGGTCGTGAGCGGTCCGTCTTTATCGTCCGTCACGGGCATAATAACTTGATTGATGAGATAGCGTGAGCCTTCATGATAGATGATAGCGCGTGGTCCGAACTCTGAAATCGCCAGGAAACGCGGCCGTGACAAAGAATTATCCCGTTGATTGGCCCGCCGCGCCGGGATAAACGCCGACAGAGGCAGGCGCGGGAAACTGTATCCTGGTAGAAAGCCTTCAGTGGCGAAGTAGCGGTAGCTGTAAAAATCTGACTGCGCCAGGCTGCTCACCGCGGTCAGCAAATCAATCTGCGAGAGCGCTTCCCGCCGCAGCCGTTCCGCCTGATGCTTGTCGGCCTGCTGGCGGGTTGGGTCACGGCGGATGTTTTCCTGTGCTTTGACTTGTTTGAGCGCTGACCAGTACAAACTGCGCCAACGCTCACAGGTATCGTCGAAAGCACGTACTACATTCTGTATGGTGACTTCTAACAAACCTGCAGGATCAACGACATCCGGGATGGTTCTGAGGATACGTTCGGCCCGCTGGCGTGTCGCCGCCCGTGCTGTGCTGGATTCCGCCTGCTGGCGAATCTCCGGCAGCAGCGCCAGCGAAGGTGGCTCGCCGTTCATATCGAGGATTTCCTTGAGTGTGCTCTTGAGATCAATGCCGGTTTCCGCCAGCCAGATGGCATGAATGTGCGCCCGCAGCAAGTCTTCGTTACTCAGATCAAGGCGTGGTGGCGCGACCGCTCCAGCGACCATGCGATCAGGACGTTTGAAGAAATACTGATCATGTGGACTGCCGCTGGAGCAGTAGGTAAAAACCAGCGCCGGTTGTCCGCCGCGTCCGGCGCGCCCGCTGCGTTGGGCGTAATTGGCGGGGGTCGGCGGCACATTGCGCATATTGACAACGTTCAGCTCGGCAATGTCGACACCCAGCTCCATCGTTGGCGAGCAGTACAGGACGGGCAGTTCCCCTGTGCGAAACTGCTGCTCACGCTTCTCACGCACATCATACGGGACCTGCGCGGTGTGCTCGTGGGCTTCCAGCCCGGCCAGCGACCCGGCGACCTCTCGGTAGAAGTTCACAAAGAAGGCATTGGGGCGTCCACCCGCCTGTGACTCATTCGGCACACGAATTGGGTCATGAAAGGCGCGTTCGCCCGCTCCAGCGTACCAGCGCATAGCCAACGCGACCAGTTGATAGCCGGGGACATCGTATTCGCCATCTGGTTCGCGGGCAATTTCAACCAACCCTGCAACGCACAGCCCCTCAAGCAATTGACGGATAATGGCCTGGGTTTCGTCCAGCCCTAACCGACCAAAAGCGCGGCTGTCATATTCGGCGAACGTGCCGGGGCGGCGCAGATAGATACCAAAGCCGCCGCGCGCCGACGCATAGGTGTAGTTCCCGTGTCCGTTGTCCCCACTGGATGGATGCGGGATCAGGATCGAGGCGTATTCCATCTTCTCGTCTTCATCAATTGCCCAGGGTTCGATCAGCCGCTGGCTGCTCAACTGCTGGACACGTTCCTGATAGTTTTTATCCAGGTAATCTACCTTGATCGCCAGCTCACGGCGCATGTAATCCAGCAGGGTTTTGGCGATAGCCATACGGGTTTGTGGTGAAGCCGTCGCCAGTGCCGGATGTTTATCTGCCCATATATCTTCGGCTTCACACACTGCATCCAGATCGGTATAACCGATTTCCAACAGACCACACTGCTCCAGATTGGGCAGCGCGATACGCCAACCGCGCCGCAGGTCGCGATAAATGCGATAGCCCAGCACCTGTCGCAAGGCGCGCTGGGTTTCCTGCAACGCCTGGAAGCGCACCGCCGGATTGCTGGCGTAGAGTTCCAGCGGCAGATTCAGCGCCTCAAAAACCTTTTCTGCGATAATCTCATGCGTCAGCCCGCCAGAACCCGCTTTGGCGGCCGCCCGATAAATTGCGCCACGCAGCAGGCTGACCTCGATAAAGTCGTTGAAGTGGCCGGCTTGCAGGGAAGCATCCTGCCGATTGTCGGTGAAGCTCAGCAGTTTCTGGGCATGTTGGGGCAGATCGCTTACCTTCAGCGAGCGAATCGCTGACAGGCTGAGCAGCGTTGTGGCGCTGCTGCGCCCTTCTGAACTAAGCGTCGCCAGCTTGCCGAAATCCCCCTGACGCGGCCCATACGACACACCACAGTTCAGGCAAAACATAAATGGTGATGCGATATAAACGCATTCCTGCCCACCAGCATCTTCTTCACCAGATGGAAGAACGCGCATATGGCGCGGCAGCTTTTCACGCCGGTGCGAGCGGACGCGGCGCACGCCGTTGCGCTCTTCCAGCCAGTCATCCGGCAGATATTCACCCTCGATGAGGTCGTCAAACTCGTGCGGCCAGGGCTTATGCGAGCCGATGTACAGATAGCCCGCCTCGCTATCCTCGTCCGACAGGCGGTCGCTGAAATCACGCGGAATCACCCACTTTCGCTCATCGTCGGTGTTGGTCGTGATACGCACCGTGTAATATTCCTGCCCGCACTCGCGGCAGAAACACAGCGGGAATAACACTTTGTCGCGGCCGCCGGGCACAAAACGCTGTCCCTGCAGCGTGATATAGCGCCTAGCCTCCGGTTCGATGGTGCTGTAAACCGTATCGCCAGGGCTAATGAACTGGTGCAGGCGAAACGCGAAGGGCGCGAAACCTGTGTTCGGGTTGGGTTCACACTGATAACCGGCCAGCAGCCAGTTCCTGATGGTGACTTCGCAGGCCGCTTCATTGATACCTGTAATCTCGCTCAGTTCCTCAGCAGCGGTCTGTATGCTGCGTGGCTCCTGCCGTGTCAGGCGCTCGTTCTTTTCCTGCAAACCAAATGTGCTTTCGATCCACGAGGATAACGGGTGTGCCACAAATCTGGCGTAATCCGTTGGCACAATGAGCTTGCCGCCCTGAGCCAGCGCTGACCTGAGCGCGGCTGTGTCGATCCTGCCGGGCGTCGCGCGTCTCAACGTCTCACCAATGACGTGCTCTGGTAGAACCGTCGCCCCGAAAATCTGCGTGCCGACTTCGGCAACCTGTGCGCGCTGTTCATCGTAACTGCCTTCACCCGCCAGCGTAGCCGATGTACCGACGAACAACAGCTTCTGTTCCGGCGTTTCAAGACGGTCTCGTACGCGCCGTATCAACAGGGCAACATCTGCTCCCTGCCGCCCACGATAGGTGTGCAGCTCGTCCAGCACCAGAAAGCGCAGCCCTTTCGCCCATTCAATCAAAGTGCGTTCGCGGGGGCGGGTCATAATCAGTTCCAACATGACGTAATTGGTGAGCAGGATGTCAGGCGGGTGGCTCATGATTTGGTGGCGCTCTTCCTCGCTCTCCTGCCCTGTATAGCGGGCAAAAGTCACCGGGGATTGTCCCTGTCGATAACCCTCGTTGAGGAATTTCTCCAGTTCCCCTGTCTGGCTGTTCGCCAGCGCGTTCATGGGATAGACGATGATCGCCTGAATACCTCTGCCGCTCCCACGCCGCAGGATGTGATCCACAATCGGCACGATATAGGCCAGGCTCTTGCCTGACCCTGTACCTGTTGTCAGGATGTAGTTATGCCCTTGCCGGGCAATCTCAATGGCTTCGCGCTGGTGGCGGTAAAAGCGTAGAGCCTGCCCACCTTTTTGCTTGTCTTTGAGAAAGATGCGGCCGCATTCTTCGTGCAGAATACCTTCAGCCACCAACTCATTCACAGTGCCGCCGCTGGCAAAACTGGGGTTAAGCTGAATTAAAGGGTTGGGCCAGAAGATGCCCGCATTGAGGCTTTGGCGCACATCAGCATAAATACGCTGATCGCGAATCTGAATAAAACTGCTGGCATAAGTGGCATAATCTTCAGTTAGGCGGTCCCGCAGCGCAAATACATCCATAACCTATCCCCTTGATAAATGCTGTTGCGCCCGAAAATGGTTGGGGGGTTTAGACGCGGTGTTTCTAAGCTAGGAACAATCCTATTGTGACACACTTCTCTTCTATTGTCCTGTAACTTTCAGGGTGGCTGCGCAACCAATGCGGTAACGGCTGGCCCGCGCTACCAGCACCAGCGCGCCCTGCCTGAGCGCGCCGCGGCGGCCACAACCTTGCAGCGCCGGTTTTTCACGGTCACTATGCCTGTGAGAGGTGATTGACATCCAGAAAATTTTTACTTACAATTTCTATGAAAACGATTTTAGTAAATTTCACGAGATTCTCAAGCCGTATGGTTACGATAAAAGAGGTTGCAAAACAGGCCGGCGTTTCACCCGCTACAGTTTCCCGCGTGGTTAATGACCAGCCCTATGTGGCGGATCACGTGCGAGATCGCGTCCTGAAAGCGATCCGGGACCTTAATTACCGCCCCAACCGTGCCGCACAACGCCTGCGGGCAGAAAAAAGCCACCTCGTCGGTGTGATTCTCTCTGACATTAAAAATCCATTTTATACGCTTGTTCTGGGTGGTATCGAGCAGGTACTATCCGAGCAGGGTCTCAGCGTGCTCATTTGCAACTCTAACACACATCAGGAGCGGGAAAACGATTTCATAAATCATATGCAGGCTGAGGGCGTGGCCGGTTTGATTGTCGCGCCGGTCAAAGAACAGTCCATCATGCTGGCCACCGCCGTAAAAAATGGACTGCCAGTGGTAATCGTCGATCGCCGTATGAGCAAGCCCATCACTGACGTTGTGCTGGCTGATAATCAAAACGGCGCACGGCTAGCAGTCGAACATTTTATTGCGCTTGGGCATCGGCGCATCGGCATCCTGAACGGCCCTCAGTACCTTACCAGCGGACGCGAACGCTATGCAGGCTTTCAACAGGCAATGGCAGAAGCCGGGTTGCCTGTTGAGGAAGCGCTGATTCACTTTGGCGATTATCAGCTTGAAAGTGGCTACGCCCTGACGCGCAGCCTATTGGAAACAACAGAACATCCGCTAGCGTTGTTTATCGCTAATAACCTGATGACAATCGGGGCATTAAATGCTATTCACGAAATGGGTTTAGCAATACCGAATGATGTTGCAGTCATCGGCTTTGACGATTTGCCCTGGGCCAACTCCCTTAACCCGCCGTTAACTACTGTAAGCCAACCAGCGTTTGAGATCGGCGTTCACGCCGCAGAACTGCTGTTGAACCGTCTGGCGTTTCCAGATCGCCCTGCCCGTACCGTCGTTCTGGAAGCAGACCTGATTATCCGCGCCTCTTGTGGCAGCACCGTAAATACACAGAGCAGACCGTGCCCATTGTAATCTAACAGGGCAGTCGCAAACGTTTGTCTACGTGTTGAAAGGGAGCTGATACGACAAAGCACAAGACCGCCGTTCTACTATCGGATTCGCGAACAACACGCCACAGACCTGTTTAGATACTTTAAGGGAACTCCACATGAAGACGAAGTCATTTCTCACTCTGTTTATCTTGGTCGTCGGTCTGATTCTGGCCGGGCCGCTCACATTAGCGCAGGATGGGCCGGTCACCATTGAATTATGGCAGCATGACAGCGGCGGCAAGGTCCTGGGCATGGCGAGCGTTATCGAAGGCTTCAATGAACTGTACCCTGATATTGAGGTCGTCCAGACTGTTCTGCCGTATGACGAATATCAGACAAAGATCGCCGCGTCAGTGCCTGCTGGGACCGGCCCGGACGTAGCGATGATCTACTTTGGCTGGGCGCCGCTATGGAGCAAATCAGGCTTTATCGCGCCGCTCCCAGACGAAATCCAGACCATTCTTGAGAATGATTTTGCGCCGTTCACCCAGGTGACCAAACTCAAAGGCGCGCACTATTCAGTGCCGACATCCATTCGCAACTTTGCGCTGGTGTACAACACGGGCCTGCTGGCTGAAGCTGGCTGGGACAGACCGCCCGATACCTGGGACGAGTTTGTTGAGGCCGCCAAAGCCTGCACTAAATATGATGCCAATGGCAACATCACCCAGGCTGGCTACTATCTGCAGTGGGATGCTGATGGTTGGAACTGGTATCGCCCGCTGATTGAAGCTTTTGGTGGGCAGCCCTTCAGCGAAGACAACCGCACCACGCTCTGGAACGAGGGCGCGGCAGTGGATGCCTGGCAGTACATGCTCGACTTCACCCTGGTGCATAAGACATCGTCCCCAGGGTTTTATGAGGGTGAGCTGGAAGCCTTTGCCGCCGGCCTGTCCTGCATGACACCACAGCTTACGTTCGCGCTCGGCTTCCTGCGCGACAACGTAGCCCCTGGTGTTGAATGGGCGGTCGCACCAATGCCAGAAGGTGTCGCCGGGCGCTTCACCACCGGCTCATCGTGGCCGCTGGCGCTCACCACCAAAGCAATGGACGACGAAGCTACTTTAGACGCTGCAACCAAGTTCCTCACCTATATGACCACTGCTGATGCCCAGGAACGCTATAACGATGCGACCGGTGAGTTACCAGCCCGCCTTGATATGGTGGATCTGCCAAAATACAGTGAGGATCCCAACCTGGCCCCGTTCATCGCACAGCTTGAACAGACGACGGGTGTCTTCTGGGCAGATGAGCTGGCCGAGCGTCAGTGCGCGCTGGATATGTACGATGCCGCGATCATCGGCGGTATGGACCCGATTGAGGCGCTCAATATGGGCACCGAATGTGACCAGGCCATCCGTGACCAGTTCTTCGCAGATTGGTAAGCCTCTGCGGCTGACATCCGACTGATTGAGAGGCCCCCGGAGCAAACCAGCAGCGCGCGTCCGGGGGCCTGCCTCATACAGCTTTTGAAAACGATTCGAGAAGGAGGTGCGGTGATGAGCACGCACAGTGAGCGCCTTCCCGGCCCACAGACGCGCGTCAGCAGGCTGCTAGGCATACACACGTTGACGCTGTCGCAGCGTAAGAAGCTGTGGGCTTATCTCTTCGTTACGCTGCCCTTTTGCTATTTTCTGCTTGTCAATTTTTCAGCAATGGGCAATTCCTTCCTGTTCAGCTTACAGGATTACATGACGCTGCGCAGCGAGCGCTCTTGGGTGGGGCTGGACAATTACAACACAGTGCTGGCCGATCCAGCGTTCCATCGCGCGCTTCAGAACACGCTGCTATTTACCGCTGCACGGGTGCCCATCCTAACGGTGCTGTCACTGGGCGTAGCGCTACTGCTGCGCAGTATTGGGCGAATGAAGGGCTTCTTCAGGGTGCTTTATTTCATGCCCTTCGTGACGTCGGGCGTAGCGATAGCCTGGGTGTTCAAATTTCTCTACTTGCCTAACTTCGGATTGTTTACGCATCTGTTTGATGTGCTTGGCGTCCAGCGTATCTATTTTCTGGGCGACCCGCGCACAGCACTGGCGTCCATCATTGCTGTGACGATCTGGGCGGGAGTGGGCTACTATGCGCTGATCTTCCTGGCTGGCCTGGAAGACATTCCTACCGAATATTATGAAGCGGCGATGGTGGACGGTGCCAGCTCGTGGCAGCGCTTTCGTCTGATTACACTGCCGCTGCTGAACCGCACAATTGTTCTAGTAATTATTCTGTGTATGATTTCGTCATTGCAAAACTTCACGCTTGTTCGGTTAATGAGCAAGGATGGTTTCGGCGGGCCACTCAACAGCACGCTGACGATGTCGCTGCTAATTTATAAAGAGGCCTTTTTCTCACTCAATATGGGCAAAGCATCGGCCATCGCAGTGGTCTTCTTCGCCATTATCCTGGCGTTGACGCTGATCCAACGGCGTCTCATTGGGCGGGAGTTCGAATACTGATGAACCACACAAGCGCATTACGCACATGGCGCATCCATCCCAAGCGGCTGATACCCTACATACTGCTCAGCATTGGTGGGATCATCATGGTCTTTCCCTACCTGTGGATGATCTCCACTTCGGTAAAGGCCAGCGGAACCTGGTTCAACCTCAGCCTGATTCCCGAAACCTTCAGCCTGGAACATTACGCGCGGTTGTTAAGCTCCAGCCTGCTGCTGCGTTGGTATTTAAACACCATTATTGTGGCGACAGTGGGAACCGCAAGTGTAGTGTTCTTCTCGTCGATGGCTGGCTATGTCTTCGCTAAATACCGCTTCTTCGGGCGCGAATTCATGTTTACGCTTATCCTGGCGACGATTATGATCCCGACCGAGATGATGATTATCCCCTGGTACGTAGGCATCGCCAGTATCGGCTGGATTGACACACTGGCTGGTGTGTTAATGCCCGGGCTGCTGACGGCCTTTGGCGTCTTCGTGATGCGCCAGTTTATCGCCAACATCCCCGATGAACTGCTTGACGCGGCGCGCATTGATGGCGTTTCTGAGTTCGGGTTATTCTGGCGCATCTGTTTGCCGCTGGCACGCCCGGCGGCAGCAGTTGTGGCAATTTTTACGTATCTGAGCCACTGGAATGATTTCCTCTGGCCGCTGATTGTCACCAACTCTGACCAGATGCAAACGCTTCAGGTGGGGCTGTCGCGCCTGTCCTCGCTGGAAACCGGTGCCGACTGGGGCGGCACAATGTCCGGCGCGGCGCTGGCAAGCATCCCGATGCTTATCATGTTTCTGATCTTTCAAAAGCAGATTGTTCGCGGCATCAAGATGACCGGCATCAAAGGCTGAAACACTGCTTCCGTATCTGAAATAGGGGGATTAAATCATGGCAGACTTCAACTGGTTCAGCTTTGTTCAGGTGGATAACCAGCGTCGCACCAGGCGCGCCTCAAGCTGGGACCCCACCGGCGGCAACCGCGACCGGCTGTCAATTGTGCGCGGTGAAACGCATACACTGCTCGATGTTACCGGGCCGGGCTGCATCACACATATCTGGTTTACGTCGCACAGCATCGAGTCCAACTGGCTGCGGAAGCTGGTGCTCAAAATGTACTGGGATGGCGAGACCGAACCGAGCGTGCTGGTTCCGGTGGGCGATTTCTTTGGCATCGGGCATGCCCAGACAACCAATTACACCTCACTGCCAATGGTCATGGCGCCGCGTGATGGGCATGGGCTGAACTGCTATCTGCCGATGCCCTTCAGCACCGGCGCGCGTATTGAAGTAACCAGCGAGAATTTCGCCAGCGAGATACGTCTGTATTACAACATCGACTATGAAGTCTGGGATGAAGCGCGGGATGATCTGGGACGACTGCATGCATGCTGGCATCGCGAGAACCCGACCGATGGAACGGTCGAAACCAGCGATATAGATGACCACACACTTCAGCACAGTGGCACGAATCTCAGCGATGAGGGCAATTATCTCATCCTTGAAGCCGAAGGTCAGGGGCAGTATATCGGCTGCAACCTAAACATCCACGCCCTGCGCTATCCAAAAGCAGACGGCGAGAACTGGTATGGCGAGGGTGATGAAATGATCTTCATCGACGATGACAACGAAGGCCAGCGCTGGCCCCCCACCCTGCACGGCACAGGCACGGAAGACTATTTCAACACTGCCTGGGGGCCAGATGAAGCATTTTCGTCACCATTTTTTGGGCTGACACTGCCAGGGCATCACAATTTCACCGGCACTATTTCCTGGTATCGTTGGCATCTGCTGGACCCGGTGCGCTTCAGTAAATCAATACGGGTTTCTATCGAGCACGGACACGCCAACAGTCGCAGTGATGATTTTTCCAGCACCGCTTACTGGTATCAGCTTGAGCCGCATAAACCATTCAGCATCCTGCCTGTGAAGCAGCGGTTACCACGCGCCGATTTTCCGCCACAGACCGCACCAGGAGAAACTTCGAATGGCGCATAAAACGCATCACCGCTGGCCAGACAAGACCGCTGCGCTCAACGGCCTGGTCGCTGAGAAAGTTGACCAGGCCATCGCGCTGCTTAATGAGCTGAACATAGACTTATGGCTGACCTTTGCCCAGAATATGGGCGACGCCGGTGGCGATCCAGTTTACCCGATCATTTTTGGCGACCGTGATCTGGGCACGGGCCTGTTGCTGCTCACGCAGCATGGTGAGCGAATTGCCATCGTCGGCGGGCTGGATGTAGCGATCCCACCAGCAACCGGTGTCTGGGACCAGGTAATCGAGTTTCAGGAGAGCCTGGGAAAAACCCTGGTTGAAGTGCTGACGCGCTTGAACCCGGAACGTATCGCCATCAACTTTGCCCGCAATAACTCTAAGGCCGATGGCCTGTCATATGGCAAATATCTGTGGCTAACCGAGACGCTGGCAGGTACGCCATTTATAGAGCGGCTTATCAGCGCAGAGAACCTCATCACTCGGCTGCGCGGGCGTAAATCCCCTGGGGAAGTCGCGCTGATTAGAGCTGCAATTGCCCGCACTGATGAGGTATTCGAAGAAACCAGCCTCTTCCTCGCGCCAGGCCGAACGGGGCGCGAGATCTACGATTTTATGCTCGACGTAGTGCGCCAGCGCGGTTTAGAAACCGCGTGGAGCCGCGACCATTGTCCGATTATTACAGTAGGGCCAGTAGCGCCTATCGGGCATACACCGCCCGGCGATACCGTGCTTCAGCGTGGCTGGACGCTGCAAATCGACTTCGGCATCAAATACAAAGGATTCTGTGGCGATTTTCAGCGTATGTGGTACGTGCTGGAGGAGAATGAAACCGCCCCCCCAGACACGGTGCAGCGACTGTTCGATACCATCCGGCGCGGCGTAGACGCTATCATCGACAACCTGAAACCCGGCACGCCCATCTGGAAACCGGCGGAAGCGGCGCACGCTGTTCTGGTTGAAGCCGGATACCCGCCGTTTAAATATAGTGTGGGGCATCAGCTTGGACGGGCAACACACGACGGCGGGCAAGGCCTGGGGCGCTATCGTGAGGGACAGCCAGAATGGCTGATCGAAGCAGGCAATGTTTTCACCGCTGAAGGTCTGGAAACACTGCTTGACGGGCGCGGTTGGATTAGTCTGGAAGATGACGTGCTGGTCACTGAAACGGGCAATCAGGTTCTGACCACACCTCAGCGCGCGCTCTGGCTTATCCGTTAACGCGCTTTTAGTAGTTTAGTTTGTCAAACCTCAGCGGTTTCGCGCTGAACGCCAGCGCAGCGCAGCAGCGCGGCGTGCTGTTTGCATTCACAATGACAAGGCCGCACAGAGCGCACGCCTGCCGAAACAGCCCGGGCAGGAACGCAAAGTTTTCACACTTTTTGTTTCAGCCTTTTAGAGGGTCTCAGCCACATCCTGCGCAGCTTCCCGTGTTTTGAGGCTGTCCAGCACCAGCAGCCATCCGCCAGGGTAACTGTCTGGACACGACGGGCACGCACAATGACACCAGTGAACGCTGCAGTCACAATGGATTGTAGCGCACAGTCACCTGTTTCCGCCTGAAGGGATTAATGAAGGGCAGCTATGCCCTTTCATTTCGATGATTGTGGCTGCTTACCACTGTTTCAATTCCCCGTAGGGAGGAGCGCCCCGTATAGCAGATCGTGCCCAATGCTTTTATGGGTCTTGATCTGAAGTTTCAATTCCCCGTAGGGATGGAGCGCCCCGTATAGCATCTTTGGTGCGCTGTTCATCGGGCAGGTCATCTTTAGTTTCAATTCCCCGTAGGGATGGAGCGCCCCGTATAGTTGTCGTGCCGTTTGCTGATCTTCGCAACGGGGTTTTTCGTTTCAATTCCCCGTAGGGATGGAGCGCCCCGTATAGATCCAAGTCGGATAGTTGACGGAGCATACATCTTGTTTCAATTCCCCGTAGGGATGGAGCGCCCCGTATAGGGCAAATCACCCTATGCCGATAACGTACCGCAAAATGCCGTAAACTGTCAATATTGCTACGCTGTTTGGATTTCGCGGGCTGCCCCTTTTTACAGGCAAAAACGGTGGCGTTCTGGCAGTTTACAGACATCTTGCGCCGCATTTTTTAGCCCCTGAATCGCGTTGGATCGGCACGTATCGGCATGAAAGCGGCGTTTGCGAGCGGGATGCGATTTTTCCATAAGGAAATTGAGCCAAATGACGCCTCAGCTTTAGCGAACAGGTTGAAGGCAGGCCGATCAGCTGGCACGACCAGATTAAGGCTGGCGCGCTGCTGTCCGCGCTGCTGCACGCGGCGCGCTTGAAATCGTCAAAGACCTATATCACAGCCTGAACGACCACCTGAGTCTGCGCGGGTTGTTCAGCGAGAAACAGGCAAGGGGCATCGGTGGGCAAGCGTGGGCAGCGGCCTGCCCCGGACGTTTTTCCCCGTCCATGAAATCCGGGAAATAGCCAATCCTTTGGCAAACCTGGCTTTTAGATATACTCCCGAATCTTGATCAGAGCTTCCTTGTCGGCCAGCACCAGAAGAACATCGCCCTGTTCAATAATCGTATTGCCGTTGGGGACGATAATTTCCTGCGCTCGTGACACAAGCACAATCAGGCTGTTTTCTGGCAAGCCCAGGTTGACAATCTGGCGGTTTATAGCAGGCGAGCCGTCTGAAACGGGCACTTCCACCAGTTGATTGCGGATATCTGCGTCCGTCACCAATTCAAAGGGATACTGAGGCTTTTGAACCAAAGGCGTCGCGATGTTCAGCATCCTTGCTACCGGAATCAGCGTTGATCCCTGCAGCAGAACCGAGACGACAACCACAAAGAAAATAATGTTAAAGATCGTTTCCGATTGAGGGATGCCTGCCACCAGCGGAAAAGTTGCCAGAACAATGGGTGTGGCCCCTCTTAAGCCAACCCAGGAAATCACCAGCTTGTCGCGGAAATCGAATTGGGAAAACAGCAATCCGATAAAGACGCTAATGGGCCGGGCGACAAAGATCAAAATCATCGCAACCAGAATACCCGTCGTAGCAATAGGCAGCAGTTGAGACGGAAACACAAGCAGGCCCAAAGCGAGGAACATGATGATCTGCATAAGCCATGCCAGGGCATCATGGAAACGAATGAGGCTGTTCTTATGAATAAAATTCTGACCCGACAAAATCAGACCGGCAATATAAACAGCCAGGAACCCGCTTCCGCCCAGGCTTGCAGTCAAGGCATACCCTAACAGCACCGTCCCAACTGTGAAAACAGGATACAGCCCATCTGCCTGAAGGCGCAGCCTGTTGATAATCTGAGAAGTCAGATAGCCGATGCCGACGCCAAAGATAACGCCGAATACCATCTGCTGCACAAAGACCAGCAGAAGATTGATCACCGGCATCTCCGGCTGTTGGATCAGATCAATTACCCCCACAGTGAGAAAAATCGCCATCGGATCATTGCTGCCCGATTCCAGCTCAAGTAAAGGTTTGATTCTCCCTTTCAAACCGATTTTTTGGGTGCGCAGAATAGAAAAGACAGCCGCTGCATCGGTTGAGGCGACAATCGCGCCCAGTAGAAAGGCTTCCGCTGGCGGAATATCCAGCAGAAGCAGCACACCACCGGCCAGGATCAGCGCCGTAATCAATACTCCAGCGGTTGCCAGGACAATGCCGCGCCCCAGAACACTGCGTGTTTCCGCGATAGGGGTATCAAGGCCGCCGGCAAACAGTATAAAGACCAGAGCAATTACGCCTATCGGTTGGACAACGAAAGGATCGTCAACATTGATGCCGCCTATCCCCTCTGAGCCGGCAAGCATCCCAATAAACAGGAAGATTACAAGGGCGGGAACGCTGAATCTTGAGGATATCTTGCTTGCAAACACGCTGATAATGAGCAATATCGCAGCGCCAAATAAAACTGTTTCAAGTGGGGGCATCCAGGTTGACCTCTGATATTGACATGCTTATCGGATTAAAACAGGCAGGATTATAACATGAGCCACAGGCTGCCTATATTAGGAAATGTTAAAATCACCCGACTTACAGCGCGTTAGACCTCCCCTGCGGACGAGATGCAATGAGACAATCTCAGCCGTAAACCGACTGGCAACAGCGCCAGTTCGTTCCTCTACACCTACACCACCTGGCCGAGGGCCTTGCCGCTTTTCGGGGTGCAGCAGATAGAGCGCCTTCTAAACAGGTTTTGAACATTTTCTTGATATCCTTCAAATGGGCGCATCCGCATCAAAAATGTGCTGTATCCTGATTGCAGCGCCCCACTTAAGAAAGTAACATGAGCATGCGAACGATCCTGATTGTAGATGACAAATTGAGTGCGCAGCGACTGCTGGCCGACTACCTCACCGAAAATGGCTACCGTACCGTAGCTGCCAGCAATGGCCGCGAAGCCCTGTTCGTGGCGCGCCATGAAAAGCCTGATCTGGTACTGCTCGATATCATGATGCCGGAGATGGACGGCTTCGAGTTCATGCGCCGCTTCCGCAAAGAGCGTAAAACCCCGGTGATCATGCTCACCGCGCGGATAGACGAAACCGATAAGGTGGTTGGGTTGGAATTAGGGGCAGACGATTACGTGACCAAACCGTACAGCATGGCTGAGCTGGCAGCGCGGGTACGAGCGGTCATCCGTCGCACATACGATGATGCGTTTTCGCTGCCAGAAGTGCAGCGTGTGGGCGATGTGGCGCTGGATATCGGCAAGCGCCTTGTTACCGTTGGCACGCGCCGCGTAGAACTGACTCCGTCAGAATTTGAACTGTTAGCCATCCTGATGTCTGCGCCGGGGCAGGTGTTTTCGCGCACCGCGCTGCTGGAAAAACTCAAAGGCAACAGCTTCGAAAATGTGGAACGCACCGTAGATGTGCATATCCGTAACCTACGCGCCAAATTAGAGCCAGACCCCGCCAACCCACGTTATATACAAACCGTGTTCGGCGTCGGCTACACCTTTGCTGATGATACAGACGAGACAATCCCATGAGCCATTCGCTTACTTTAAAGTGGATCAGCACGCTGGTCTTAAGCAGTCTGGTCGGGGTGATCCTTGTCGGCATTTTCGCATACCGTACCACCGTCTCCGAATATGACCGCCTGCGCGTAGCGCAGTCGCGCGATGCCTTTATTGAAGATATCGCTGCCTACTATCAGACAAACAATTCATGGGCAGGCGTGGACACCTGGCTGGCCGGCGAAGTCATACAGCCACAACCCGTTGCCGAACCTGCCTCAGAATCCGGGGCGGATTCGCAGGTAATTGAGATTCCACCCGCCGCCCCAACGACCACAGCTTCAGACACAGCATCCCCACACGCCAACGGCGCTGCATTGGGCTTCGGGCAACCTGCTCAGCCCGGCCCCTCAGGCTTTCCCAGTTTCACGCCCATCCCTGTCCACATGTTCGCCATTGCCGATGCCAGCGGGCGGATCGTATATGGGGATGGGCCGTTTCGGGTTGGAGATTTTGTCTCCGTTCAGCAAATCGAAGCGGGCGAGCCGATCATCGTCAATGGCAGCAAAGTGGGTGTCGCCTTAACCGCCGCGCCACCTCCCGGCCCAATGCCCCGCGAACAGGAATATTTGTCGCGCATTGTTCAGGCATTGGTGATCGGCGCGATTGGCGCATGCGCGGCGGCAATTTTAGCTGGCGTGCTGCTTTCGCAGCGTTTTTTGCGCCCACTAGAAGAATTGACCACCGCGATTTCAGCGATGAAAGGGGGCAATTACGATCAAAAGGTGAAGGTTCGCACGAAGGACGAATTGGGCGTGCTGGCTGAAACCTTCAACCAGATGAGTGCTGAAATTCATCGCGCCAACCAGCTTCGCCGCCAGATGACCGCCGATATTGCTCACGATTTACGCACTCCGCTGAACGTGATTTCCGGCTACCTTGAGGCGCTGTGCGATGGCACGCTGAAGCCGACGCAGGAACGATTCGACGCCATGAATCAGGAAACGCTGCTGCTGCGCCATCTGGTCGAGGATTTACGCACCCTTTCGCTGGCCGACGCGGGCGAACTCAAACTGGTCCACCAGCCGCTGCAACCGCGCGACCTGCTGGAACAGATGCAGCAGGCATTTGAGCCGCTGGCGCAGGAAAAGCAGATCGCGCTGCATATCGAAACCGATGAAAACTTACCCGATATTTCCATAGATCGTGCCCGTATGGCTCAGGTGCTGGAAAACCTGATTGGCAATGCTTTACACCATACGCCGCGGGGCGGCTCGGTGCTTTTGGGTGCGCGTGGCCAGGCAGACGGGGTGCAGATCACTGTGAGCGATACCGGCAAGGGCATTCCCGCCGATAAACTGTCCAACATCTTTGAACGCTTCTACCGCGTGGATGAGTCGCGCACAGAAAATCAAGGCGAATCAGGCTTAGGGCTGGCAATCGCTAAATCGATTGTCGAAGCCCATCACGGCACTATCGCCGCCGAAAGCAGGCTCGGCGCAGGCACCTCGATGATCATCACCATGCCTGCCGACCGCAGGGTAAACACCCCATAATCCGCTATTCCACAGATGCTGAAAAAGTATCGTATCGGCGCCTGGACAAGGTGTATAACCAGCCCGGCGGCTTGAGCGTCCGGTTGGTTATACACCTTAAATCTTTCCGCAGATTGTTCCTGTCGCCCCTCAGCCTGCGTGGAGAGAGGCCAGCGGCACGGGGCGGCAGTAAAAAGCCTATGCCTCCGTCTCCACGATCGCATCCGCCACAAAATCCAGTGACAGGATAACCGTATCTTCAACGCTGGCGACGAACGGCACGTTAGGGATGCTCAGGTTGAAATCCGCATAATTGATGGTGGTTTCCGCGTGCCCGGTAAGCTGGCTTTCGCTGATCAGCGTCGCGGTCACGTCAAAGGTCACTGAATTCGTTGTCCCGACAATCGTCAGGTCACCGGTGATCTGAAAACTGAGCGTATCGCCAATTTCCGCGCTTTCCGGCAGGCCGCTGATCGCTGTCGGTTGAAGTGTGATGAACTCGTTCGCGTCATCTTCGCTTCGCAGAATGAAACGGGCGACCGAATTGTCACGGCGGTCTTCATCAGTGGCAAAGGTACGGGCATTGATGCTGATTTCGCCAACCCGCGACTGTGAAAGATCGCTCAGATTGATCAGGATGTCGCCTGCAACCTCGTTTGTGGTGCCAGTGACGGTGGTATCTACACCGTTCAAAACTTCCTCGATCACATATTGTGCTGCTGAGGCATTCTGCGAGATGCGGTACACAACTTCGCTGCCCGTTTCGTCGGTTACTTCGATCTGTTCAACGCTGCTCTGCACATTTTGAGAGGGTGCGGCAACGTCGCGGGTCAGGTAGAGGAATCCGCCGATGCTGATAATAGCGACGGCAGCAAGTGTGCCAACGATGATTTTAACCGTGCTGCTCATGATGGGCTTCTCCTGTTTCGTCCGGCCAATACTATGTATGCTAGCGGTCCATTTTTCAGAAATTGTTCAGACGATGTTTGTTTCCTGATAAGTTTCGCCAACAGATGTGCGGGAAAGTCTTCGGGGTGCGCTAAAACCGAATGTGCGGGTCATCCGCTTCCTGTCACGCGCGGCAGCGCGCCTGCCGGCGTTCGAGCACATCGAGCGCTGGTACAACCGTCAGCGGCGGCATTCGGCGCCGGGCTGCCGCAGCCCGTTAGCGTTTTCATGCGACCTGCTTCTGGCGTTTTGTATCCGTGAAATCGGGGGAGGGTCGCGCGCGGGCGCAACACAGCGGCGGCGCGGTTTCAAGGGGAAAACAAAGACCAGCACAACGGCTGGTCAATGTTCGAGTTTACTCTCGTTAAGTGACCCCGGAAGGATTCGAACCTTCGACACAAGGCTTAAAAGGCCTCTGTTCTGCCACTGAACTACGGGGCCGACCAGAGGTGATTATACACACCCCGCCCGCCTTTTCAACCCGCGATTGCAGCGGCCTACGCCCGCGTCAACCGGTAGATACGGGGGTGAAGCCCACCCTGAAACACTCGCTGCTCCCGCGTCACCGACCAGACATCCGCGCAGCCATTCAGCACCTGCTCCATCAGCCGGATTTCATGTGTGATAAACACAGCGCGCCCGCCCGGAACGGTCACGCGCGCCGCTTCGCGCAGCGCCGCCGGATACAGATGCTGGTTGTCGTCGTGACTGCCAACAAGCTGCCCCCAGGGCAAATCCGCCAGCACGACATCTACACACGCATCTGGCATTTGCAGCGCGGCCGCATCCATAGCAAATAACTCAGCCGCGTCAAACAGGTTGCCAGCGCGCAGGTTCGCTTCGGCGCAGCGCAGCGCCAGCGCGTCCGTGTCACACCCGCCAGCGGCGGCAGCCGGGCAGCGCAGCAAACGCTCAATCAGCAGCGTGCCTGAACCGCACATCGGATTCAACACCCGGTCGCCGGAGCGCGGCTGCGTCATTTCAACCATAGCGGCGGCGATGACCGCGTTGAGCGCGCCTAACATATCGCACACACGCCAGGCCCGCGCCGAGAGCGGGCGCGGCGTCAGGCGCGCCAGCGCCTCCCAGCCGTCCGCATGCAGCGCCGCCGGTCGCACCCGCAGCACCAGGTCAGCCTCGTCCTCCACCGGCTTCAAACCGGTCGCCATCTGGATCGCCTCTTTCAGGCGCTGAAAGACCGACGATCCGCTGCCCGCCGCGCTGATTTTGAACGTGCTGAACGAGCCAGCCGCGTGCAGGCTGCGCACCGTGTTGATCTGGCGTATGAGTTCGGTGAAATGCTGGTGTCCCAGCAGCGCCTGCGGGCGTGGGATCGGGTAGTGTCGCACCAGATACACGGCCAGCATCAGCCGCAAATCCGCCAGGCTCGCCAGCAGGCCGTTGAAGTGAAAGGGCAGTTCCTCTGCCCTGCCCGCCGCCAGCGGGACAGCCCGGTCCTTAAACAGGCCGCGCAGTTCCGCCGCCGCATCGTCCCGCAGCCCCGTAACAACTTCGCCTTCGCACAGGTAGCGTGGGCCTTGCTGCTGATTCCTGGCTGACTTCAACGGTGTTCCAGTCCTGCTGTCTTTGCCGGGGCGCGATCATCACAACTGCTCGCGCCGAGTCTACCCTAATGGCCACCCGCCGGCCAAACCTCGATTGATGAAAGTAGTGGAGTATGGTACGTTATAAGCTGAATTTTAACGCTGTTTGGGGTTGATCTGCCGGATGGATAAGCAACCACTGGCCCTCACCCGGTCCGATTGGACGCTGTTCGGCCTGCGCCTGCTGATAATGGCGATGCTGGCTGCGGCCGCTTCCCAGGCTGCCGTCCGCGCCGGCGGCGGCGTGCTGATCTCCGACATCGCCCTGGCGCTGGCGGTCGGCGCCGTCCTCAACGGCCTATTCCTGTTGTTTGCCAGCCTGAAACCGCTGCGGCCAGCCGCGCCGGTAATCGTGATCGCCGGTGACGTGGTGCTGGCCGCGCTTTTCGTCCGGCTGGCCGCCGCTGAGCCGCTGTATGTTGCCGCGTGCATCTCCGCGCTTATCGTCACTAGCGTGCTGTATCTGGGGGTGATCTGGGGCCTGGCCGCGGCGGTTGGGGTCGTGCTGGCCGCAGAAGCTGCCCTGCTCTATACCACCGGCCAGGACCTGCGATCGCTGCTGGCCGGTCAGTCCGAGATTCTGCTGCTGACCACCCTGGTAAGCGCGGTCAGCCTGATCTGGAGCTGGTCGCTGCGCCGGCGTATTGCCGACCAGGAAGCTGGCCTGCAGGGCATGCAGACGCGCCAGACAGAAGAGCTGGCCCGCATGCGCGACAGTACACGCGCGGTAGTCGAGATGGCGGCCACGCTGAGCCGCACGCTGGAGTTTGAAAAAGTCCTGAACGCCGCGCTCGATACCGGGCGCATGGCTCTGTACGAACGCGGCAACCGGCAGCGCCTGCTAAGCGTTGCGCTTCTGTTTCACACCGACGGCAGCCTGCACGTGGCCGCAGCACGCCGCCTGCCGCAAAGCGACGCCAACCGCAGCATTCCAGGGCAGGCCGGCATCCTGGGCCAAGCCCTCACCGAGTGCGTGCCGATCATTGGCAAGGACGCGCGTAAAGACCCTGAGCTTCAGTATTTCGCCGGCTTTCACGCCGCGCGCTCGGTACTGTGCATTCCTCTGCGCGCCAGCTACGACAATTTCGGCGCGCTGCTGTATGGCAGCGAGGAGCCGGACGCCTTCACCGCCGACCAGATGGATTTGCTAACCGCTATCGGCACACAGGCGACTATCGCGCTGCAAAATGCCGTCCTCTATCGCAACCTGGCGCAGGAGCAGGAGCGCCTGATCGCCGCTGAGGAGGAGGCCCGCAAAAAGCTGGCCCGCGACCTGCACGACGGCCCGACACAGCAGGTGTCCGCCATCGCCATGCACATGAGCTACATCAGCCGCCTGCTGGAGCGCAGCCCTGATGAAGTGCCGCAGGAACTCAAAAAAGTGGAGGAGATGGCGCGGGAAACCACCAGGGTGATTCGCAACATGCTCTTTACGCTGCGGCCGCTGGTGCTGGAAAGCCAGGGGCTGGCGGCTGCCATTGAACAGCTCGCGCAGAAGATCCAGGAAACCTACGGCCAGGCGGTGGCGGTTCGCATCGAACGCGACGCTGAGGCGGCGCTCAGCCCGCCGCAGCAAACCGTCATCTTCTCCATTATTGACGAGGCCGTCAACAACGCGCGCAAGCACGCCGTCGCCGAGCTTATCAGCGTCAGCATGGTTAAGCAGCGCGATATGGTGCTGGTGACGATTGCCGACAACGGCGTCGGCTTCGACACCGGCGCGGTTGACGCCAACTACGACCAGCGCGGCAGCCTGGGCATGGTCAACATGCGCGAACGCACCGGCCAGATCAACGCTACGCTGCGGGTAACCAGCGCTGAAGGGCGCGGCACAACAATTACGATTGCTGTGCCGCTCAAAGAAAACCAGGACTTCATCAACAGCCGCAGCGCGAAAACCGCGCCTGCTGGCAGCGCCAGCGCCGCCAACACCCGGAAATAGACCCCATGGCCCATTCGCAACTGGCCGCCCTGCGCGGCGAGCCGAGCTACGTGTGGCGCGCCGGCCAGGAACGCCGCCTGCAAATGATCGCGCGCTGGTCGCGGCTGGATGGCGCGTGCGTCCTGATTGACGGCTGCGGCGTGGGCATGTACGCGGCGCAGATCGCGCAGCGTTACACAGCGCACGTGGAGGCGTTCGATATCGAGTATGAGCGCGTGGCTGAGGCCCGGCACGCGACGCCGCGCGCGGTCGTCGCCGCCGCCGAGCACCTGCCCTACCCGGCCAACACCTTCGACACGCTGCTGTCGCACGAGGTCATCGAACACGTTCAGGATGACCGGCTCGCCGCCCAGGAGATGATCCGCGTGCTTAAACCCGGCGGGCGGGCCGTGATCTTTGCGCCTAACCGCTGGTATCCCTTTGAGACACACGGCCATTACTGGCGCGGCGTTTACCACTTCGGCAACACGCCGCTGCTCAACTACCTGCCTGATCCGCTGCGCGACCGACTGGCCCCGCACGTGCGGGCGTATACAGCGCGCGGCCTGCGCCGCCTGTTCGCGGGCTGCCCGGCGCGGGTTGTGCTGCACCGCCGGGTATACGGCGGCTACGACAACATCATCGCCCGGTTAGGCGCGCCGGGCCGCGCCGTCCGCGACCTGCTTTATGCGCTGGAGGGCACGCCGTTCGACACCTGGGGGCTGTCGCACCTGCTGGTGCTGGAAAAAGTAACCGCGATTTAACACGATTCTTATGCCCGGCATGCGCGTGTCTTACCTCAATCTATTATGATTAAGTCTATTGGTTAAAACAGCACGCAGGAGGCATATCATGGCCGGTAAACAAGCGTTAATTGATGCTCTTAACGAGGACCTGGCAAACGAACTCCAGGCTGTTATTATGTACACCATCTATTCCGCCCAGGTGAAGGGGCCATACCGCCCCCAGTTAGTCCAGTTCATGCAGGCCGAAATTCCTGATGAGCTGGCGCACGCGCAGTTTCTGGCCGACAAGATCGTCGCACTCGGCGGCCACCCCACCACTGCCCCGGTGGCTGTGCCAGAGGCCAGCACAACGCGCGAAATGCTCGAAGCTATCCTGAAAGCTGAGCACCAGGCGATCACCAACTACACCAAGCGGGCTGACCAGGCGCGCGAGGCCGGCGAGATCGGCCTGTCGGTGCAGCTCGACGACATGGTGCTGGACGAAACCGGCCACTACGAAGAAACCAAGAAGCTGCTCGACGGCTGGAAGTAACGGCCGCGCCGCAGAATAGAACAAGCGCCGGGTTTGCCCCGGCGCTTTTCGTTCGCCTTCAGCCCTGGTCCACCCACACGGGCAGATGCCCCAGAGCGATAATGCCGTGCCATTGGGCGCGGTCGCCTTCAGTGAAAATCGCGGCCTCGGCGACGATCTCCGCGCCCGCCTTGTGCATAATCAACCGCATCCCCTGAAGCGTGCTGCCGGTTGAGATCACGTCGTCAATCAGGGCGACACGCTTATCCTGCACCAGCTCGCGGTCCTTTTCATCCAGAAATAAAGTCTGCGGCTTGCCCGTAGTGATGCTCAGCGTCTCTGATTGCAGCGCGTCGCCCATGTACGGCTTATAGGATTTGCGCAGCACCACATAAGGCAGGTTCATCACCGCTGACAGCGCGTGCGCCAGCGGGATGCTTTTGGCTTCAGCGGTTACCAGCACCGCCGGCTCGTGCGGGGCCAACTGCTCCGCCAGCGCCCTGCTCACCGCCGTCACCAGCTCGGTGTCGCCCAGAATATTGAGAATGGCGATCCGCACACCCGGCTTGATCTCGAACAGGCGCAGCTCACGCCGCACCCCTGCGATATCGACCGGATACGTTTCAAACTCTTTGGCGCTCATGCGCTTGTTCTCCGGTTACGGGCTGGCCTCTCAGCCAGCGTGGAAAGTCAGACGTTCCTTGCACAGGTACACCTCATCGCCGACGCTGAGCGCGTACACATCCGTGATCGGCTTGCCATCAATCACCGTGCCATTGGTGCTGCCCAGGTCCTCCAGCAGCAGCCTGCCGTTGTTACGCCTGATCTGACAGTGAAAACGCGAAACGCCGTTGGCCTTGATGATGATCTCGTTCTGCGCCGCGCGCCCGATGCGAATCAGGTCGCCGTCCAGCGCGAAGGTTTTGTCATTCCAGCGCAGGTGCGTCGGGATAACCCCCGGCTGACGGGCCGCGCGCGCGGTGTTGGCGTCTTTATCCGCCCGGTCAAACTCGCGCATTCGCATCGCCTGCGTGCTGCCGTGGCGGTCGGTCATCGTGTAAATAGCCTGCGTGGACATCATCTTGCGGCTGTAGTCGCTGTAGCTGTCAGCGCCGCGCGCCAGGTTCGCCGCTTCCTTGTTGAGCGCCTGCACCTCGTCGTCAAGCGCGGCGCTGTGCATGCCGGACTCAGCGATAGCGTCGGCGGCCTGCCGCAGCACCTGGGAAGCACTGCTGTAGCGCCCCTGGTCAGCCTCACGGATAGCCTCGTTACGCGCCTGCGCCGCCTTCAGCAGCAGCACCACCTGGCTGACCTCCAGATTAGGCAGCGCTGGCTGCGTCCCTGGCGGCACGACATCAATCATTACCGGAAGCTCCAGCGTCCGGTGTTCCACGCCGTTTCCGGCCAGCTCGTCATACTCGAATCGCAGCGTGGCGATCTGAACCGGGCCGACCTGCTCCAGCCCGGCCAGCGTCAGCTCCAGCGCCAGCGTTTTGACTTCTTCGCCAAAAACATCGCCCAGGCGGAACGCCGCCAGCCCAGGGCCTTTGGTCGTCGGGTAGGCGTTAAGCTGGTGGACGCTGGCCACGTAGGGCGTCATCGCCAGGCTGATAACCAGGTTCTGGCCCACCACGCTCAGCAGGCCGCGCAGCTCTTCCTGGAAGATCAGCGGCGCGACTTCCGGGCTTTCGATAAAGTAAAACGCGCCGCCGCCGGCGCTGGCGATCGCCGCCAGCAGGTCCTCGTTGAAATCGGCGCCCAGCCCCATCGTCGTCGTGCTGATGCCCGCCTCGAACTTCTGCTGCGCCAGGGCGACCAGCCGTTCACGGTCCGTGATACCCCGGTTGGCCAGGCCGTCCGACATGAGAATCACGCGGTTTAAGTGGTCCGGGTTAAGCGCGTGCGCGACGTGGTTGCAGCCCTCAAGCCAGCCGCCGCTGAGGTTAGTCGTCCCGCCAGCCCGGACAGCCTCAATCCGCTGTGTGATAGCGTCCTTGTGGCGCACAGGTTCGGGCAGCACGAGCGTCTCAACGTTTTCGTTGTACAGCACAATCGAAAGCGTATCGCGCGGGTTCAGGTTCTGCACCAGAAACGCCGCCGCCTGCCGGGTGTAGCTGAGCTTGTCGCCAGACATCGAGCCGCTGCGGTCAATCACCACGCTCAGGTTAAGGGGCCGGCGCAGGTGCGCGTCGGGTGCGGGGCCAGCGGTCAGGCGCGCCAGCAGATAAAGCTTCTGGGTGTGCTGGACGGTCAGCACATCGTAATCTAGCGCGAAATCTGCCCGCATCGTCCCATCCCAAATCCAGAACCGCCCACTATCTGTATTCTATAGCACAACGCGGGCTGTGACGAGACAGATTAGTAAAGACTAACGGGGCGGCGCGGGGGCGGCGCTGGCCTCGGCAGCCGGCATGATCTGCCCGTCTATCAGCGTGACCGTGCGGTCAGCAAAGTGTGCGATATCGGTGTCGTGCGTTACGATCACGATCGTCGTGCCAGCCTCGCGCTGAATCTGTGTGAGCGCCTCCAGCACCCGCCGGCCCGCCTCGCTGTCCAGGTTGCCGGTCGGCTCGTCGGCCAGGATCAGCGGCGGGTTGTTGGCCAGCGCCCGCGCGATGGCGACGCGCTGCTGCTGGCCGCCCGAAAGCTCAGCCGGGCGGTGATGCAGCCGGTCGCCCACGCCCAACGCTTCCAGCAGCTCTTTAGCGCGCGCCTGCGGGCGGAAAAGCGGTTTGCGCGCGAACTGTATCGGCAGCGCCACGTTCTCCAGCGCGGTGAGGGTGGGGATGAGATTGAAAAACTGGAACACAAAGCCGATTTTCTCGTTGCGAATTTCGGTCAGGCGATCTTCATTCATGCGCGTGATGTCCACGCCGTCAATTTCGATTGTGCCGCTTGTTGGCGCGTCCAGGCCGCCGATCAGGCCGAGCAGCGTGCTCTTCCCGCTGCCAGACGGCCCGGTGACGCTCACCATCTCGCCGGCGTGCACGGTCAAGTCCACGCCGCGCAGGGCGTGAACGATGACTTTTCCCATCGCCAGATCGCGGGTGAGACCGCGAACGCGAATCACGGCATTAGCGTCGGACATGATCGCCTCCTGACAGGCATAGTATAAGGCTTGGTTTCGCTAAGCAGTACGCAGCGCTTGGTTTAGAGTTGCGCGGGACAAAGCGGCAGCCCCGGCAGCAGCAGGCCGGGGCTGCCAGCGCCGTACCTATGCGTTCTCGCGGTGCGGCGGGATAACAAAAACCGGGCACGACGCCGCGCTCAGCACCTTGTTGGTGACGCTGCCCAGTATCCAGCGGCTGAGGCCAGAGCGCCCATGCGTGCACATAACAACGGCGTCGGCGTGGTTCTCCGCCGCCGCTTTGATGATCGTCTCCGCCGGCGGCCCCACCTCGACCACCTGGCGCACCTGGAACCCGGCCTGTTTAAGGTCCGCCGCCACGTGCTCCAGGTACGCCAGCGAGTGCGCGGTCATATCCTTGGAGATCGTCACGAAATCCATCTCGCTGCGTGTGGTAGCCTGCGGCGGCACAGGCTGTGTGCCGTACATGCTGTACGACAGATACTCCGGCGGGTCAACCGCCATCAGCAGGATGATCTCGCCGCCGGGAACCGTAATCTTCAGCGCCTCTGGCAGCGCCTTTTCCGCCAGGTCAGAGCCGTCAAGCGGAACAAGTATGCGCTCTAGCATTGCAAGACCCTTTCTCCGTCTGCTGCGCGCCAGCCAGCTTGCAGCGTCTACGGCCGGGCGCGCTCAAGATCGTACATCGGGGCGACCCACTCGCGATACTTCTCCACCCGCCCGGTGACAACCTTGAAGAAGATATCGCGCACGCGGCTGGTTATCGGGCCAATTCGCCCGCTGCCAATCGTGCGGTGTTCCACGCGCGTGACCGGCGTAAGCTGAACGCCGGTGCCGCACAGGAAGATCTCGTCGGCGATGTAAATTTCCGTGCGGTCAATCTCGCGCTCCACAACTTCAATGTTCAGGTCCTCGCGCAGAAAATGCATCAGCGACCGGCGCACCACCCCTTCAAGGATATTGGCCGACACCGGCGGCGTAATCACCGTGCCCTTGCGCACAATAAACAGGTTGGCCGCGCTGGCCTCCGACACGTGGCCGTCGTTATTCAACACCAGCGCCTCATCATAACCCGCCAGCATCGCGTCCGTCTTGATAAAGGCCGAGTTCGCGTAAGCGCCGGCGATCTTCCCGCGCGCCGGGATCGCATTGTCGTCAATGCGCCGCCAGGCCGAGAAGCCAACGTGCGAACCCTCGTCGTCATCCTTGAGGTAGCTGCCAAACGGCAGCGCGAAGATGGTCAGCTCGCACTCAAGATCGTGCAGACGCACACCAATCACCTCAGACGACTTGTACGCCAGCGGGCGGATATAGCAGTTCTCGCGGTAGTTTTCGGCCTGCAGCAGCTCGCGCAGGAAGCCCAGCAGGTCCGCCGGCGTGTAGTCGAACGACATGCGCAGCAGCTCCGCTGATTTCAAAAGCCGCTCGAAGTGGTCCAGCGGGCGAAAGACAAACAACTGTTCCTCGTCCGCATTCCAGTAGCCGCGCAGCCCGCCAAAAACCCCCGTTCCATAGTTCAGCCCGTGCGTCATGACGCTGACGGTCGCCTGTTCAAAGGGGACAATCTGACCCTTAAAAAAGGCGTATTTTGGTTTTGTCTGTGCCATCGGAAGCCCTTTATTTTCCTAAAGAACAACGTTACTCTTATTATAGAATTGGGCAGGATATACAGTCAAGTAACATCAAAATCCACAAACGGAAACCCAGCGGCGCGCCGGGTAAACGCCGCAACCCTAGCGCGGGCTTTAGACAACAGTCTTTCTGCGAAACTGTGGGGGTTGGGCCTAGCAGGATTCGAACCTGCAACCAAGCGGTTATGAGCCGCCTGCTCTGCCGTTGAGCTATAGGCCCTGGTGGGACAGACAAGCGGGCAACGGGATTCGAACCCGTGACTGAACCTTGGAAGGGTTTTATGTTACCACTACACCATGCCCGCAAGGTCGAGGTCGGGGCGCCCGGATTCGAACCGGGGACCTCACGCTCCCAAAGCGTGCGCGCTAACCGGACTGCGCTACGCCCCGGCTGGCCCGGCCGCGCGCAGCGCGCACAGCCGTCCGCAAAAACCAGTATACCACCGGTGGCCCCCGGCGTAAACCTCATTTCTGCGGCGGGTCCTGGCTGAAAAACGTCAGCCAGCCGTCCACATCGTCAGCCGTCATCTGCACATCAGCCGCTTCCCCAGGGTCAACCTCCGCTGGGGCCGCCGCCTGCGGCTTGTCCAGCAGCGCCGCGAAATCTGCCGCGCTAAGCACCGCCATGCGGTTGCGGCGGGCCGCCGACAGCACATCGTGGTCCGACGACACCACCGTCCACTGCGTTTTATCGGCGGCGCGGCCAATGCGCTCGATCATCACGAAGTCGGCGCTGGATTTCGCCGCCGCGAACACCACCTGCACCTGCTTTGTGGACATGCGCGAGAGGCCGCCGGGCACGCCGTGATCGAACACCACCACACATTTCTTGCGCGTGCGGGCGTTGAACGCGATAAGCCTTTGCACCAGCATCGCCTCGTCGTTGGGGTCATCCAGCGAAATGTCAGGCATCTGGCCGATCAAGTTGTGGCCGTCAATCAGATAGGGCATCTGCTTCCCCCTTCCGTCTGGATTCGCATCGCTTAAAGTATAGCGCGCCGCCAGCCCGTCAGACGCGCTGGCGCAGCAGCAGCGCCGCAAAGATGCCCGCGATGTTCCAGGCGTCGTCATCGCCCCGGTGCTGCGTGCCCTCTAACTCGCGCCCCAGTATCTCCAGCGCGCGCGTCATGCCCACTTCATAAGGCAGCGCGTAAACCAGCGCAAACAGGCTCTTGATGTTAATATGGCTGGCGCTGAATGGATATTCGACGCCGCGCGCCGCACACTGGCGCTGGAAAATGGTGCGGTCATAGTCGCCATAGCTGGCCCAGATGCGCTTGCGCGCCAGGAACTCGCGCTCCAGCGCGCCGCACGCCTTTTCAAACGTTACGCCGCCCTTGTTCACCTGTTTCTGCGTCAGCCCGGTAAGCTGGGTGCAGAATTCGCTCACTTTTGACCGCTGCGGCTTGACCAGGATGCTGCGCTTTTCCAGGCGCTCGCCCGTCGCAACGTCCAGCCGGCACACGCCAATCTGGATGATCTCGCTTTCCTCGCCATCTGGCGGTGTGCCAGACCAGCAGGTAGCCTCGACATCCACAACAAGAATCTGATCCAGTCTGCGCGTCACGAAACCTGTCCTCGCCGGTTTTATACACCGGCATGCGCCGGGAGCCTGTAGTTTAAACGACGCGCATTAAGAAATCCATAAGGTAAACAGCGCGCCGCCAATAAACCGCGAATTTTGAACATCGTTTTGCCCGCGCCCGTAGTACAGGGTGAACAGGAAGGAACGCGCACTTGTGATTGCGCCAGAGCCGCAGCACACTGCCCCAACCGCAGCGCACGACCTGATCCACCTGAGCGAAGACGAGCTGCTGGTCCTCGCGCAGGCTGGGGATGATGTGGCATACGGCGCGCTCGTCCTGAAGCTGGAATCGCCAGTGCGCCGGTTCGCGCACCGGCTGATCGGGCAAAGCTGGGCCGAAGACGATATCGTACAGGACGTTTTTATGTCGCTGCTCCAGCATCTCGACCGGGTAGACCCGGCGCGCGGCGTGCGCCCCTACATCTTCCGCATGGTGCGCAACCGCTGCTACGATGAGCTGCGCCGCCAGGGCCGTTATGAAACGGTCCCCATCGACGACGAACCGGCAGAGGACGGCGGCACAGTCGCCACGCTGGAAGCGCCCGACAGCCAGCCCGACGACGCGGCCCACTGGCTGATGCTTCAGCTTGAGGTGCGCGAAGCGATGGAGGCGCTGCCAGAACCTCAGCGCCAGGCCCTTATCCTTTTCGCGGAGGAGGAGCTGTCCTACGCTGAAATCGCTGAGGTGCTGGGCACAAATATTGGCACGGTGAAGTCCCGCCTGTTCCACGCCAAAAAGGCGCTGCGCCGCCTGCTGCGGCCCGAAACGGTCCAGGCAATCGAAACTGGCCTGCGCGATGGTGTGTGACTTTGGAAAGCAGCCGGCCCCGCCGGCGTACACAGAACGGAGTGTGATGTAATCATGATGGACGAACAGCTTATCAACCAGGTCCGCCGTCTGCTGCCCGCGCTGGAATCGCTGGCCCGTTCAACGCGCGACGCGCTCGCCAGCGGCACTTATCAGGGAACCGCCGATATGGCCGCCCGCAGCTATCGCAGCCTGCACGCGAAGATCGCCGCGCTGCTGCCGGACGACCCCTACATCACCGACGCGCTGGCGCTCGATTACCCCGACACTGCCAGCGACCGCGAGAAAATCGCCGCTGTCCAGCTCGCTGTCACCCAGCTTAACGAGTATCTCAAGGGCCAGATGCGCGGCGTGGCCGTTGGCAGCGCCGGGTGGGCTGCCGAAATCGAGCAGTTGAAGGACGTAACGCGCTCGCTCAGCGACCGCATCCTGGCGCAAACCCGCGAGTCGCTGCGCCGGGCGATGGCCGACATTGATATTGAGATCAACCTTGACGATGAAACGCGCCGCAAGCGCGGCGGCAAGGTCAAACGCCGCGTGATCCTCAGCGACGAGGAAGACCTGGTCGGGGCCGATTTCTCCGGCCAGGACCTGAGCGGCCGCCGCTTTGAAGACCAGGACCTGACCGGGGCCAACTTCAGCGGCGCGGTGCTGCGCGACGCGGACTTCAACCACTGCCAGCTCGTCAACGCCAGCTTCAGCGCGGCCAATCTCGAACGCGCCAACCTGGAGGGCGCTGACCTCAGCAGCGCCGACCTCAGCGGCGCGGTGCTGCGCGACGCTAACCTGGAGGACGCCGTGCTGATGAGCGCCAACCTGAGCGCGGCCAATCTCGAACGCGCCAACCTGGAGGATGCCGACCTCAGCAGCGCCGACCTCAGCAGCGCCGCGCTGCGCGACGCGAACCTGGAGGACGCACAGCTCGTCGGCGCGCGGCTGGACGCCGCCAACCTGGAGCAGGCTAATCTGCGCAGCGCGAACCTGACTGGGGCGCGCCTGCAGGCCGCCAACCTGCGCAACACATCGCTGCGCGAGGCGGACCTGACTGACGCCGATCTGCGTGATGCCAACCTGCGCGGAACTAACCTGCGCAGCGCGGACCTCTCCGGCGCGATCCTTCCCGACGGGTCATCCTACCAGCCCGGCGCTGACCTGTACCGCTTCCACGTGAGCAAGGCCCCTGAAAGCGTGCGCGGCGCGCACGCGCCGCAGCCGCCCGCGCCCCCTGAACCGCCTGAGCCGCCGGCCCCGCCAGCCCCGCCGGTTATCCTGTAGCTTGCCGCCGCCCTGGCCCCTGCGTGTAGGGGCCAGGACGGTCTCAGGTGGTCCGGCGCGGCGGCGCGTAGTAGAACAGCAGAAACTGCTTATCCGGCGGCACGTTATACGGGCTGGGCTGGCCAACGGCCAACCCTAGCTCAAAGTGCAGCCGGCTGCGCGCCGCCAGATCGTCTGCCTGCACAAAAAAAGCGTGCTGCGCGCCGCGCCACAGGCCCGTAAGCGGCGGCAGCGCCGCAAATTCAGCCGGCGTCAGAATGTGCAGGTCGGCCTCGCGGTCAACGCCCCAGAAGCGGCTGAGAAAAACCAGCAGCGGCGGCCACACAACTTCATCGTCTGTGATGATGTAAATCTGCGTCCCTGGCGGAAAGTCGCGGGCGCGGAACATGGCATCCTGCTGGTCGTGCTCCGGCCTGATCTGCCAGTTATACAGCGCCAGATGCGGCCCGAAATAGTAGGCGGCCTGGGCCGCGCACACCAGCGCCACCAGCAGCGCCGGGGCCGCCGTCCGCCGCCGCCAGGCGGGGATGCGCGCCAGCAGGTCCAGCGCCGCCGCCAGCCCCACGCCCAGCAGCAGCGCCAGCGGCGGGAAAATCACGACATAGCGCGCGCTCCACACGTTATCGCGCAGCAGGCTGTTGCCCAACACCGCCAGCGCGACCCACAGCAGCAGCGCGCCGCCCGCCGCTGGCCGTCGCAGGGCCGCCAGCGCCCCCAGCGCGAGCAGCGGCAGCGCCAGCGGCAGCACCAGCGCGGTGTCGCCGCCGTAGTAGAACGCGCTCTGGTCAGGCAGGCTGACGATGTGCAGCAGCGGCGGCACAAGCTGTTCGTTCAGGAAAGCGGCCAGCGCCTCAGAGCCGCTGCCAGCAAGCAGCAGCGGCGGCCAGTACTCCGCCGGCAGCGCCTGCCGGCCCAGGCGCGCGGCCAGCGGCATGTGCCACGCGGCCAGCGTGAAATATACCGGCGCGGCCACCAGCAGCGCCGCCAGCGCCGTCAGCAGCAGGCGGCGCGCCGGCGCTCGCCGCGCCAGCAGCCCGATTCCCGCCCAGGCCAGCGCCAGCGCGGGAAACAGCAGCCGGCCGCCCTCGTAGAAATACTGCGTCAGCCCCAGGAAGACCCCCGCCAGCGCGAAATCGCGCCGCGTGCCGCCCTTCAGCCCGCGCGTGAGGAAGGCCAGCGCCAGCGTCCCCAGCAGCGGGTCAGCGATGTTGTTCAGCCCCAGCCGGCTGAAATGCAGATGCGGCGGAAACACCGTCAGCAGCAGCGCCGCCAGCAGCGCCACACGCCGGTCGAACAGCGCCCGCCCCAGCAGGTACAGCGCCGGAATCGTCAGCGTGCCCAGTGCCGCGCTTACCACGCGCAGCGCCAGCAGGTTCGGCCCCAGGATGCCAACCGCCAGATACTGCATGTACGGGTACGCCCAGGTGAAGGCCGCGATCCAGTTAAACGGCCCCAGCAGCTTGATGTGCGGCTCAGCTTGCAGCCTGAGCACGCCCTCGACAAAGTTTCCCTCGTCCACGTAAAAATGAACGGCGTGCTCCAGGTTGATCACGCGCAGCGCGAAGGCCGCCAGCGTCGCCACGACCAGCGTCCACAGGTCGGGGTTGAGCGCGCGTCGGCGCGCCGGCTGCGGCCCACCCAGCCCCCACGCCAGCAGCGCCGCCCCGGCGATCAGCAGCGCCGCCTGGAGCGCGTTTGGCGCGCCGTGCAGCGCCGTCAGCCCCAGCGCCTCGCCGTTGATCTCAGCCAGCGCCAGCAGGCACAGCGCGCCGGCTGCCGCGCCCAGCGTATGGCGGCGCGCGAATCTCATTGGCCTGGCGCTGGGTTGGCGTAAGGGCAGCCCTGCGGCTCTGGCGGCGGGGGCAGCAGCGTTTCAGAGTAGCCGGGCATATACGGCGCGTAGTACAGCGTGAACTGGTCGCTGGCGCGCAGGTCAGCGTAAGGGCTGGCCTGCGGCGCGCGCAGATAGAAATGGCGCTTCAGGCACGCCAGCGCGCCATCCAGCCCCGGCTCCAGATAAAAAGCGTGATCCACCCCCCGCGGCAGGCGCGCGATATACTCGGCGTCAAAGTCCTCAGCCGCCAGCACGCGCACCGTCAGGTCCTCGCGGAAAAACCCGGCGAAACCCTGCGTATAGCCGGCATCAGCCTCCACCCGGCTGATGATGTGTACCTGTGTGCCCGGCGGGAACTTCAGCGACCGCAGCACCGCATCCTGCGGGTCGCGGTGCGGCTTGCTGTCGCGAAGCTGCCGGTTATACACCGGAACGTGCCGGTTAAAATAATAATCCGCCTGGTACGCCCCCAGCGCCAGCGCCAGCGCCGCCAGCGCGATCCACTGCGGCCGCGCCAGCCGCGCCCAACCGCGCCGGGCCGTGTTCGCTTCGGGCAAAATCAGCGCCAGCGCGTGCCGCAGCCCGACAGCCGCCAGCAGCGCCAGCGCCGGAAAGACAACGACATAGCGCGGCGAGTGCATGTTCTCCACCAGCAGGCTGTTGCTCAGCGAGGTCAGCGCCACCCACAACAGCAGCAGCAGGCTGCCCGGCGCGCGCAGGCGCCACAGCGCGGCGAACATCCCCAGCAGCGCCAGCGGCGAGACCAGCGTCAGCAGCAGCGGCGTGTTGCCCCCGTAGAACAGGCTGCGCTCCGTAAGCTGGATATAGATCAGGAACGGCTCAACCATGCGGTCACGCGCGTGTTTGACAATGCCCGCCGCGCCCTGATCAAGCACGCCGCGCCAGTAATCAAAGCTGAGCGCGGTGGCGTTCTCGGTGGCGCGCGCCGCCAGCGGGCGCTCCGCGCTCATCAGCGTCGTGTAGATCGGCGCGGCCACGATCAGCGCCGCCAGCAGCGCCACCAGCAGATGCGACCAGCGCAGGCGCGGGCGCCACAGCAGCGCCAGCCCTATCAGCCAGGCGGCGGCCAGCGGCCAGTACAGCAGCCTGCCGCCCTCGTAAAAATAGTGCGTCAGGCCCAGGAACGCGCCCCCGGCGGCGTACTCAGCCCGCCGCCCCTGTGTGACGCCGCGCGCCAGCAGAGCAAAGCCCAGCGTGGCGAACAGCGGGTCAGCGATGTTGTTCATGCCGACGCGGCTGAAATGCAGGTGCGGCGGCAGCGTCGCCAGCAGCGCCGCCGCTGCCAGCGCCGTCTTGCGGTCAAACAGCGACCGCCCCAGCAGATACACCGCCGGGACCGTCAGCGCCCCCACAATGGCGCTGGCCCCGCGCAGGCCGGTGAACGTCGGCCCAAACCACTCGACCGTGATGGCCTGCCAGTAGGGGAAAATAAACGGGAAAGCGGCCACGCCGCTGAACGGAACCAGCAGCGCGACATTGTCAATATCGCGGAAGGCGCGCGCTGGCGCGGCGAAATTGAGTTCATCCACGAACAGGCGCACGCCGGTTTCCAGCTCCCAGAAGCGCAGCGCCAGCGCCGCCAGCGTGATCAGCGCCACCGCCGCCCACTCCCAGGCGTTGACCCGGCGCAGGCGCGGCAGCAGTCGCCCGCCGCCCAGCCCCAGCGCGACCCCCGCCAGGCCCAGGATCAGCAGCGCAAATTGCAGGTGTGCTGAAATCGGCGCTTCGTAGCCCCCGCGCACCAGCGGCCCGTTCGCCAGCGCCAGCGCCACCAGCGGCCCCAGCCCGCCGCCAAACAGCGCGCGGTGCGCGCGCGTCATCGCCGCCGCAGCCGGCGTTTCCGCTGGCAGCGCCAGCGCCGGGACGCGCGCCGTCCCCCGCGCCAGCCGCAGCGCCGTGCCCAGCAGCAGCCCGCCCGCCAGCAGCAGCGCCAGCGCCGCCCCAGGCAGCGGCTCGCTGCTGACGGGGCGCAGAATCTGCACGCCGATATACAGCAGCGTGACCGCGCTCACGCCCAGCACATGCGCCAGCGGGCCGCTGTGCGCCAGCAGCGCGCGCGCCAGCGCCGTGTGCCGCAGCGACCGGCCCGCCCAGCGCAGGCCCGCCGCCGCCCCCACCCCCGCCGGGACCAGGACGGCCCCGGCCAGCAGCAGCGTTGAAAACGGGCGCTCAAGCGTCAGCAGCAGCCAGCCGCCCGCCGTCAGCGCCGCCGCGAACAGCAGCCAGCGCGTCAACCGCCGCGCCCACAGCCGGGCCAGCGCCGCGCGCAGCGCCTGTAAATCGCGCTGAAGCGGCGGCAGCGCGCGCGCCGGGCTGTCTGCGACGCGCGCCGCCGCGAGAGTCGGTGGCAAAAGGGCCGGGCCAGCGGGCGCGGGCGGGCCGTCAGGCGGCGCGCTGCGCCGCAGCCGGGCCGCTACCAGCAGCGCGCCAGCCACCCCTGCCGCCAGCAGCAGCCAGCGCGCGGGGCGGGCAAGGTCAGCAGAAGAATGATAGATCGCGTCGCTCACAACCTTCATGATAGCCCAGGCCGCGCCCGCAAAGTATAAGTGTTTTGTTCGGAAATGTTCAGGTCTGTCGAATCGCGGTATCTGCTACAACCCATTTAGCGCAAATACGTATACGCTTAATGATCACAGCCGGTATCTTTACCGCTGGTTTTGTTCGTTCACGAAAGGAATCACCATGAAGAAACGACTCCTGTTCATGGCGCTGGCCGTTCTTGTCCTGCTTAGCGCCCTGCCCGCCCTGGCCGCCGCCCCCGCTGACCTGAACGCGCTGGCGCGCTATTTCCCCGCCGACACGCCGCTGTTCATCAGCACCCGCATTGACGACGACTTCATCGCCACGATTGACAGCATCGGCGGGGCCATCGCGGCCAATTTCCCCGATGCCGATATGGATGCGACGCTTCAGCAGCTGCTGGACGACGTGGTGACAGAGCTTTACCCGGACGGCAGCTTCCAGACGACGATGCGCCCCTGGCTGGGCGACACGGCCTCGTTTGGTGTGCTCTCGCTCGGCCAGGCTTTCAGCGGCAGCGGCGCTAACCGCGAAGAAGCCCCCGCGCTCATCGCTATCAGCATCACAGATCAGACTGCCGCGCTCGATTTCGTTATCAACGCCCTGAACCAGGACGAGACCCGCTTCTTCCAGACCACTGGCGACGGCTACACGCTGCTGGTCGTGGGCGAAAGATCAATGCCCGCCGCGCTCGATGGCGCTAAGCTCATTATCGTGCGCGACGACGTGCTGCTGTTCAGCGCCAACACCGACGCCAGTCTGATCGCTGTCAGCGGCCTGCAAAGCCCCAGTCTGCTCGAACAGCCGGGGTTCAGCGCTGCGCTGAGCTGGCTGCCCGCCGACAGCTACAGTGTAACCGTTTACGCCGACGTAATGGACGATCTTCTCGCCGCGTCTGCGGCGGCGGACCCCGAAGGCGCCGGTATGCTGAGCATGCTGGAGGCGAATTTCGCCGGCGCGGGCTTTGGTCCGCAGGTAGTCGGCTTTACGATTCTCGACGGCTCCGTTCTGACGATTGACGTCGCCCAGGCCTATGACCCCGCCGCCCTGCCGGCGACAGCCATGCCCGGCCCGGTGGACCCGGCCTTCGCCGCTCGCATCCCCGCCGACATACCGCTGGCGCTGCACGGAACCAATCTCAAAGGGCAGCTTGAGGCCCTCGCCGAAAGCTACACCCTGCTGTTCGAATCAATGGCCGCCCAGCCGGATGTGGATGCCGCCGAACTTGAGGCTGCCCGCGACCAGTTCCAGAAACAGCTCGTGCAGTTGAACAACCTGTTCACCTCAGTCACCGATCTCGACTTCCAGGAAGATGTGCTTTCGTGGCTGGACGGCGATGTCATCGCCTTCGCCGGCTTCAACCCGGACCTGAACGCCACCAGCGCAGCGGGGCTGCAGGAAGTTTTCCCGCTTGAGCTGGGCATCGGCGTCGAGGCGACCGACCCGGCAAAAGCGCAGGCCGCTGTTGAAGGCTTCACGAAGGCGTTTAATCAGCTTGCCGCGCTGGCAAACCTGTCCATGAACGAAAGCGCTCGCAGCGGCGCGCCGGCAGGCGAAGCCACCGTGACGAGCGAGGAACTGGCCGGGGTCACCGTTACCGTCCTGACGCTCACCACGCCCAATCTGCCCTGGGCGGTTGAGCTGCTGATGGGCGCGAACAACAGCATCTTTGCGCTGGGCACGCGCGGCGCGGTCAGCGCCATGTTCGCCGCTGACGGCGGGCTGCCGTCCAACGCCGAGTTTCGGGCCGCGCAGGCTTACCTGCTGCCCGACCCCATCGCCGTCGCCTGGCTCAACCCGGCGGGGCTGCTGCCGTTAGCCGACATCGTTGGCGTGTTCGCCAGTGGGTCGAACGCAGCGGAAGCGCCGGAGGAAGTCCGCGAGCTGCTGTCGTTTTTCCGCAGCGGCACAGCCACCAGCGCCTACGACGCTGAAAACAACGTCGTGCTGGGCCGCTTCACGCTGGCCCTGGCCCTGGAGCAGTAAGCGCGACAGTCGGTAAAAAGGGCGGCCTGCAAGCCGCCCTTTTTCGTTCATCGTTGACCCTGGCCAGGTGGCGGGTCATATATTTCTTAAATCCGGGTATACTTAAAATAAGGCGTTGAGTGTGCGCCTGCCGGGGCGACGCCCCGGTCCGTTGCCTATCGGTTGAAAGGAATCCGCGCAGCGCGAACGCGCGCGCTGTGCCCAGTTCTATGACGCGAATCGTAGTCATCGAAGATGACAGCATCATGCTGCTCAACCTTGTTGAAGTGCTGGCCTACGAGCAGTACACGCCCGTCGGCGCGCGCAGCGGCGGCGAAGCGCTGCGCTTAATCGAGTCCAACCCGCCCGATCTCATCCTGTGCGATGTGATGCTGCCCGACACTGACGGGTTTGCAATGGCGCGCGCGCTGCGCGCCCGTCCGGCGACCGCCCAGATTCCCGTGATCTTCATCAGCGCTCACGCCGAGCGCGCCGACAGCCAGGACCAACTGGAAGCCAACGTTGTGACTTACCTTACCAAACCGTTCGATGTCAGCGAGCTGCTGGACACCATCCACCGCACGCTGAATCACGGCCAGCACAACGCGGATTAAGGCGCGTGACCGCGCCGCCGGCGTTCGACATTCGTTCGCCGCAGCTCTACCGCTGCCAGGTCTATCGCTATTTCAGCGGCCTGTCGCGCCTCTACCTGGGCGTCTTTAAGCCTTACCAGACCACGCCAGCCTTTTTCCTGCTGTTCTCCGATGTCGCTTATTTCGAGGGGCCGCTGGGCTGGGAAAGCGCTGACTTTCGCCTGGCGCCGCACAATGAGTGCGTCGCACTCATGCATGCGGCCGGCATCATCGGCGACGCGGTGCTCCAGTTCCCCGACGCTTACGCCGCCGTGACCGAGGCCGCCAGCCTCTACACCGTCCAACTGGCGCGCGCCAGCGTCCGCATCATCGCCGGCAGCGCAGCCCTGCTGGCAGAAATCCCCGCCAGCCTGTAAACGCTCATTATGTCCCGCGCGCAGCCCACCCCGGCGATCAGCGCTGATCGCCGGTCGCCATCTCACGTCAGCGGCACCATGTGAATCACCGTCACGCCGCCGCCGCCCTCGTTGGGCAGCGCCTCCGTGACCTTGCTCACCAGCGGGTGACCTTCAACGCGCTCGCGCACCGCCTTTTTGAGCGCGCCTGTCCCCTTGCCGTGAATGATGCGCGCGAACGGCAGGCCGGATGTGTACGCCGCATCCAGATAGGTTTCCAGCCGCGCCAGCGCATCCTCCACCCGCTCGCCGCGCAGGTCCAGCTCCAGCCCCGGCGACTTGCCTTTGGGCACTACCGGGTCCGGCGACTTGTCGTACTCGCGTTTGTGGCCGCGCTTCATCTCGCGCTTCTCGCTGCGCGTGCGGCGCTGCAGCTCGTCCAGGCCGGCGCGCACCCGCAGCGACCCCACCTGCACCAGCGCGTCGTTCTGGTCCAGCTCAGTGATCACACCCTCGGCGTTGAGCGTGCGCAGCCACACCGTATCGCCCAGGCGCGGCGCCCAACCGCCGCTGTCCGGCATGTCAACAGCGTTCTCAACCGGGGCCTGCACCGCGTTGTTCAGCCGGGAAGCGGCGTTCTCGGCCTCGCGCAGCGCCTCCAGCGGCAGCGACGCCAGCCGCATCTCGTTGCGCAGCCGCTTAATCTCGCGCTGGAATGTCGCCAGCTCGCCCTCGGCCTGGCGGCGGGCGCTGGCGATGATGTCGCGCCGCTCGTCCTCGATCTTGTCCAACCGCGCTTCCAGCTCAGCGCGCTGGGTTTCCGCCTCTTCCTGCGCGGCGCTGACAGCCGCGTGCTGGCGGCGGATGTCCGCGCGCGTGCGCTGGATTTCGTCCAGCAGGTCGTCTGCAACCAGGTCCTCGGTCGCCACCATGCCGCGCGCTTCCTCGATAATATCCGGGTCCAGCCCCAGCCGCGCGGCGATCGCCAGCGCGTTCGAGCGCCCCGGCAGGCCGACGATCAGCCGGTACGTGGGGCGCAGCGTCTCCAGGTCAAACTCGACGCTGGCGTTGCGCACGCCCGGCGTCTCGACGCCGTAGATTTTCAGCTCAGGGTGGTGCGTGGTCACGACTGTTGTCACACCACGCCGCAGAAGCTGTGACAGCAGCGCCCGCGCCAGCGCCGACCCTTCCGCCGGGTCAGTGCCCGCGCCCACCTCATCCAGCAGCACCAGCGAGCGGTCAGTCACCTCGCGCAGTATCTGGATGGTGTTGGTCATGTGGGATGAGAATGTGCTCAGCGACTGTTCAATGCTTTGTTCGTCGCCAATGTCGGCATAGACGCCCTGAAACACCGTAAGCGTGGCCGCCTCAGCCGGCAGGTGCAGGCCGCACTGCGCCATCAGGCACATCAGCCCTATCGTTTTCAGCGAAACCGTCTTGCCGCCTGTGTTAGGGCCGGTAATCACCAGCACCCAGGTCCCCTCATCCAGCTCCACATCAATCGGCACAACGTTGCCGGTCAGCAGCGGGTGGCGCGCGCTCACAAGGTTGATCGTGCTGCCGGGGTGCAGCGGCCTGTCAGGCCGCCGCTGAAAGGGGACCAGTTTCGGCTCAACCGCCTTGCTGTCGTCGGCATAGCGCGCCTTCGCCAGCACCAGGTCCAGGTATGCCAGCACCTCGACCGTGCGCACGATGTACTCGCTTTCCTCGCCAACGCGCTCGGTCAGGGCTTGCAGAATGCGGCGAATCTCTTTCTCTTCTTCCAGTTGAAGCTCGCGCCACTCGTTGTTGATCTCAACCGTCGCCAGCGGCTCAATAAAAATTGTCGCGCCGCTGGACGACATATCGTGAACAATGCCGGGGATGCGCCCCTTGAACTCTGCTTTCAGCGGAATCACATAGCGCCCGTTGCGCGTGGTGATCAGCGCTTCCTGCAGATACGGCGCGTTGCTGCCGCTGGTGATGATGCGGTTCAGGCGCGACATCAGCTTGTCATAGCTGACCTTCAGGTCGCGACGGATAACGGCCAGGCGCGGGCTGGCGTTGTCGAGAATCTCGCCGTTCTCGTTAAGCACCTTGCCGATTTCATCCTGCAGCGCGACACATTCCTCGGCCTCGTCCACCAGCCCCGCCAGCAGCGGGTACAGGTTGGTCATGCGCCCCAGCGTTCGGCGCAGGCTGGTGGCGCGGCGCAGCGTCTGGCGGATGTCGAGCAGCGTCTGCGGCTCAACGATGATGCCGCGCGTCGCCTGGACAGCCGCGGCGCGCACGTCGCGCGCGCCGCCCAGCGTCAGGTTCTGCTTGTTGGCGAACAGCAGCCGCGCCTCGGCGGTCTCGCGCTGCCACACGCGCGCTTCCTCCAGGTCGGTGGAAGGGAACAGTTCACGCGCCAGGTCTGCCCCGGCAGAGAACGAACAGTACTCCACCAGTTTATCGAAGACCTTGTGCAGCTCCAGCGTATACAGCGTTTTTTCGTTCATCAGGCCGCGCCATTTCTATGTGCAGTAACGCGCAGCAGTATAAAGCATGCAGGCGCGAATTTCAATGATTGGGGCGGCCTTTGAAAGGTCATAAAAGTTCACAACGGTCATACTACGCTGTCCAGCCGGATGAACCGCGCCAGCGAAACGCCGCCCGCGCGGCAGCCGCGCGCCCGCCTGTTTGTTCACCGTGTGATGCTGCCCGTTTGTCGCGTATAATACAGGCTTGCAATTGACACGAGATGCGATATGCGCATATTTCTTGCCCTGACCATTACCCTGCTGCTGGCGGCCCCTGTCGCCCTGGCCCAGGCGGATGCCGTCATCGTTACCGCCGACCAGACGGTTAACGTGCGCAGCGGCCCCGGCACCCAGTTTGAAATCGTAACCCGCCTGGAAACCGGCGACGCCGTCCCGGCGGACGGGCGCAATGGCCCTGACAGCGCGTGGCTGCGGGTTGTCCTGGAGGATGACCAGCGCGGGTGGGTGGCGTTCTTCACCGTTACCATCAGCGGCGATGTCGAAACGCTGGCCATTGTCGGCCCGGAGCCTGAAACCACCCCCGCCGCCGACGCGCCCGCCGGTGAGGTGCGCGTGCTGGCGCTGGGGCGCGTCAATGTGCGCAGCGGCCCCGGCATCACTTACGACGCCATCAGCCAGCTCGAAGCTGGCGATGAGGCGCTGGCCCAGGCGCGCAGCAGCCAGACTAACGACTGGCTGCTGATCGAAACGGCGGAAACCGCCGGTTGGGTCGCCTATTTCACCGTGACCGTCATCGGCGACGCCGGCGACCTGCCCGTGCGCGTGCCGGAAATCCGCGGGAACGGCCTGATCCCGCCCTCCGCGCTGACCACCGCGCGCTACAACGCGCGCCTGCGCGCCACACCGTCGTTTCTCGCCTCGGTGCTGGCCGTGATCCCGTTTGGCGCGCAGGCCCAGCCGCTGGCCCGCAGCGCTGACGGGCGCTGGCTGTATCTGGCTTACGCTGGCGCGCAGGGCTGGAGCCTCGCCCAGTTGTTTGAGCTTGACGATGCCGCGCTCAACAGCCTGCCCATCACCGCGCGGTTAGGGCTGTCTTTTGTCCCTGATTTTACGCCCGTGCCCACTACCGCCGGCGAATCATGAAAAATTCATGAATAATGCCGCGCTGTAAGACTCTGCAAGGTCGGCACAAGCCCATTGAGCTATAGTTCCAGGTGAGATTTGCCGCACCTGCGACCGGGAGGAAGGCTCAGGCTGATGGAACCTATTGCCGGCCCTGGCAGCCAGGGCGAAACGACCGTGTGCCCCAACTGCAACCAGCCAAGCCCGCGCGGCGAGTTGGTCTGCCGCGCCTGCGGGCGTATGCTTGACCTGGCCGCCGCCGGCGCGCGCACGCGCATGCTGAGCAAGTCCGACAGCGCCAGCGGTTTCGCGCCCTACTACTTTGACCAGGATTCGCGCCTTTTCCTCCAGGTGCGCGGCGGCAGCCGCGCGTTCGAGCTGCGCCCCCAGGACAGCCCGCGCCCGCTGGTGATCGGCCGCAGCGGCAGCGATGGGCGGCTGCGCGCCGACGTGGACCTGGCCCATAACGGCGGCGATGACTTCGGCGTCTCGCGCCAGCATCTCGCCATCCGCTACGACGCGCAGGCCCACGTGGTAACGGCCGTTGACCTGGGCAGCGCGAACGGCACGCATATCAACGGGCAGCGCCTGCACCCCGGCGAAGCGCGCGCGCTCAATCATGGCGACCAGCTTCGCCTGGGCAAGCTGGTGCTGCTGGTCACTATTCTTTATGGCTTTGATGAGGTAGATCTGTCGCAGGGCTTCGCGGCGCGGCGCTGAACCCGCCGGGGGCGAGCGCCACCACAACCGCCGCCGCGGCCGTCTGCGTGTGCGTTAAACTGATATCCCACTGCGTCAGCCCCAGCTCAGCGGCCAGCGCAGCGGCGGCCCCGTGCAGCAGCAGCCGGGGGCGGCGCGCGTCGCTGTCGGTGCGCGTCTCAATCTCTTTCCAGGCCACCGCGCCGATGCCCGTGCCCAGCGCCTTGGCGACCGCCTCTTTGGCCGCAAAGCGCGCCGCCAGGCTGGCGGGGTTATCCGCGCAGTCAGCGCGCTCGTCTGGCGTGAAAAAACGGTTGAGAAAGCGCTCGCCCAGGCGGTCAATGCCGGCGGCCACCCGCGCAATCTCGACCATGTCTATCCCACAGCGAATCATGGTTCAGCGCCGCCTGATATACGCGCTGGGCCAGTAGGTGATGCGCTCCGTCAGGGCGCTCTCGTTAAACTGCCACACCGGTTCCTCGATCACGAAATCGGGATGCGCGGCCACAAACGCGCGCGCGGCTTCCTGGGGGTTATTCCATGTCCAGTCCGGTTGTGTGCGCGCCTGCCCAGCAATGTCGGCCATGATGCCGTCGGCGGCCACGATGTACGACCCCGGCGTGACCAGCGGCGCATAGGCTTCCAGCTCCGCCAGCACATGCGCCTTCGTGTGATTCGAGTCCAGCATCACAAACACCGTCTCGCCAGACCTGATCTGTGCCTGCGCCTGCGCCACAATCTCCGGCGCGGTGGAGCTGCCCTCGATCAGCATGAGGTACGGGAACAGCGGGTGGGCTTCCAGCGCGGCACGGTTGTGCGGGCGAATCTCGATGTCCACGCCCACGACGCGCCCTTTCCCCAGCGCCTTGCACAGGCTGGCGTAGAAGATGAGCGAGCCGCCGTGCGCGATCCCTGTTTCGATGATCACATCCGGCTGGAGCGTGAAGATCACTTCCTGCACGCGGATCATGTCCTCAGGAAGCTGAATGATGGGAACACCCAGCCAGGAAAACGTGTACGAGTATCGGTGATGCCAGCTCGACCTGATCCACAGGTCATTGAGGATGCGGAAGCCTTCCGGGCTGAAGATGCTCACCTTGCGCTCGCCGCTCGTGTCGCGCACGACCAGCGTGTCGCCTGCCACCGTTATCCGATTCTGTGAGTCCATCGTTTCCAGTCTCCATCCGTGTCAGAGCGCGATCACGCCGGCGGCAAAGTCCATACCGCCGACGGCTGCGCGAATCTCGTCAAGGTAGTTGGGGTTCATCACCAGGATCGTGTCGGGCCGGTAGCTGCCCAGGGATTCCGGCGCGATAATCTGCTGGCCGGTTCCGGGGATATAGCGGCCCTGCTTGCGCGCGTTAATGTCCACCACGTAGGGGATGCGCTCCACCGGGACCGAAAGGCTGTTGAGGAACGTCACGCCTTTGGCCCCGGCCCCCCACAGCGCCACGCGCTGGTTTTCCGCCGCCAGCCGGTTAAGCATGGCGCGCGAGTCCGCTATGTGCGCCGCACAGCGCGCCGCGAAATCGTTGACCAGCGGCAGCGTATCCGCCGCGCCTTCGACAGGAACGCGCACCTGCCCGCCGCGCTCAACAGCCGTGACACCCTCCACCCACATATACTGGTCGCCAAACACGACAGCCGCCCGTGTCGTGTCGAAGCCGCTGGCGGCATACAGCCGCGCCAGCGAACCGGGGCTGAACAGCGAGCAGTGCTCGTAAAAGATGTCCCAGAACACAGCCTGGCGCAGAATCCACGTGACATCCGGAGTCTCGAAGAAGATAGACACATTCGCGCGCTCACCGATGGCGCGGCGCAGGCTGTTGAGCATGGCCGCTGGCTGCGCGATATGTTCGATCACATGGCGCGCGCAGAAAAAGTCTCCGGCGCGCTGGCTGTAGCGCTCGTCGTAAAAATCCTTGACAAACGCCAGCCGTCCATCCAGCGCGCTGTCATCACCGATGTATGATGGGTCGAAGCCGAGGCCGCTGTTCGGCCCGCGCTCGCACAGCATCCTGATGAAATCGCCTTTGCCGCAGCCGATCTCCACCACCTGCTTGTTACGCAGGCCGTGGCGCTCAATCAGGTCATCGGCCAGATCAGAGATATACGCGCTGAACAAGGGTGAATAACACTGCGTGTTGTCGTACTCAGCAGAGTAGTTGAGCAGCGCCGGGTCGAACGCCGTGTTGGTCACAAAGCCGCAGGCCGGGCAGAAGCCCAGCGCGATGTCGCCGCGCGCTGCCTGCATCGCCGCTTCAACGCTGGCATAGAGCAAATGCTGATGCACCGGCACTTGAGCCAGTTCAAAGAACAGCGTGAGGCCCGCGCTGCCGCAGGCTGGACAGGCGTGAGTCATGGTCATGACTCCTGGTGTGCCCGCCACCACGCGATACTGGCCGCAATACCGTCCGCCAGCGTATGGCGCGGCTGCCAGCCCACTTCATCGCGCAGGCGGCGCGGATCGCCCGCCACCAGTAGCGGCTCGTCAGGCGGGGTGGGCAGCGCGCCTAACTGGATCAGGTCGCGCGCATCCAGCATATCAGCTATCGTGTAAGCTACCTCCCGCAGCGCCACCGGCACACCGGACGCGATATTGACCGGGCCAGTCACGACACTGTCCAGCAGCGCGGCAAACGCTTCGCCCACATCTGCGACGTACAGAAAATCGCGACGCTGATCACCGTGCGACATCGGCGCGGGCTGGCGCTGCAGCAGCGCCCGCACTACAGACGCGACCAGCCGCGATGGCGCTTCGTGAGGGCCATACAGAAAGAAGATTCGCCCCCACGCCGCGCTGAGTCCGGTTTGCGCGGCGTAAGCGCTGAGGGCGATGTTAAGCGCATGTTTGCTGGTTCCGTACAGCGTAGGCGACTCAAGCGGCGTAAGTCTCTCTACACACCACCCGTAGCGCCAGTCGTATTCGGCGCTGGTTCCCGCCGTGACCATGCGCGCGCCCCCCGCCTCGACAAAGGCCCGCGCCAGTTCAAGGCTGGCCTGCACCCAGCGCAGGTTGTCCGGCGATGTCCAGTATTTGCCGTGTTCAACATACCATGCCAGGTGCAGCAGATGCGACGGCTGTATACCAGCCACCAGCACGCGCGTCTGCGCCGCGTCCAACAGGTCGGCGCTGTGCCAGATCACGCCGGGCGGGCCATCGGGTTTTGGGCCAATTGTCACGGCATGGACGGCATACCCACGCGCCAGCAGCGCCGGCAGACAGTGCCGCCCGATGAACCCCGAAGCGCCCGTGACCAGCGCCGTTTTCACGGGCGGAAATCCGCATAGTCGCGGTCGCGGTCGGCAATCACCGTCACCGGCAGCGGCCAGGCGATGCCGAAGACCGGGTCATCATAGCGCACGCCGCACGCCGCCGCCGCCACGTAGGGCGCGCCCATCTGATAGTACACCTCGGTGTCGTCGGCCAGGGTTTGCAGCCCGTGCGCGCAGCCTTCCGGCACATACAGCAGACGGCGATTGTCGGCGCTCAGCTCAACGCTGACCCACTGGCAGAAGGTGGGCGAGTCCGGGCGCAGGTCAATAATCACGTCGTAGACCGCGCCGGCGGTGCAGCGGATAAGCTTGGTTTCCGCGTGGGGCGCGGCCTGAAAGTGCATCCCGCGCAGCGTGCCGCGCAGCCGGTTGTGCGAGATGTTACACTGCACGATGGTCGCATTGAGGCCGCGCGCCGCGAACGCTTCCTGATCGAAGGCGCGGGCGAAAAAACCGCGCGCATCAGAAAAGCGCTCCGGCTCGATGATATACGCGCCCGCCAGCTTCGTCTCAGTGAAGATCATCGCGCCTATACCACCCGCACCTGCGGAATCGGGATGATGAACTGGCCGCCGCGCCGCCGGTATTCAGCCTGCTGGTCGAGAATCTCAGCGGCGAAATTCCACGTCAGCAGCAGCACATAGTCCGGCTGCGCCGCCAGCAGATACGCGGGCGCGACAATCGGCAGATGCGCGCCCGGCGTATAGCGCCCCTGCTTATACGTGCTGCGATCCGCCACAAAATCGAGCGTCTCCGCGCCGATGCCCGTGTAGTTGAGCAGCGTGCTGCCTTTGGCCGACGCGCCATAGGCGGCGATGGTTTTCCCCTGCGCCTTGAGGCCGCCCAACAGCGCGCGCAGATCAGCCCGCAGCGCCGCCACCGCGCGCGCGAACCCGGCGTAGAACGCGAAGTCGTCCACGCCCCAGGCGGCTTCCTCAGCCAGCAGCGCCTGCACCGCCGCCCCACGCGCCGCCGACCCCGCCCGCAGCGCGCGAATTTGCAGCGAGCCGCCGTGAATCGGCACGCGGCGCACATCGGCGATCACCAGCCCGTGCCGCGCGAACAGCCGGTCCAACGCCGTCAGCGAGAAGTAGCACAGGTGCTCGTGGTAGATTGTGTCAAACTCGCGCTGGTCAATCAGGTCCTTGATATACGGCGCCTCGATGATGGCCACGCCGCCCGGCTTGAGCAGCGCCGCGATCCCCTGCACCACGCCGTTGAGATCGGCCACGTGCGCCAGCACGTTATGCGCGTGGACCACATCCGCCTGCCGGCCTTCGGCCCGCAGCCGTTCGCCCACCGCCGCGCTGAAGAACTCGCACAGCGTGGGGATGCCGCGCTCGGCCTCGGCCACGCGGGCGATGTTGGCCGCCGGCTCAATGCCCAGCACCGGCACGCCGCGCGCCTTGTAGAACTGAAGCAGGTAGCCGTCGTTGCTGGCGATCTCCACCACCAGCGCCGCGCTGTCCAGCCCGCGCGCCTGTGTCAGCTCGTCCGCCAGCGCCTCGGCGTGCGCCAGCATGGTGTCAGAAAACGACGAGAAATACAGGTAATCGCTGAACAGCGCCGCCGGCGGCACCGTCTCCATAATCTGCACCAGCGCGCAGCCGGCGCAGAACACCACATCCAGCGGGTAAACCGGCTCCGGCGCGCTGAGCTGCTCCGCCGTGAGCAGGGCGTTGGCCAGCGGCGTGCGCCCCAGCGAAAGCATCAGGTGCAGGTCGGCGCTGCCGCACGCGCGGCAGCAGAAAGCGGCGGCGCTCAAGCGTTTATCTCCAGAAAGTCGCGATACCACGCGATCGTCGCCCGCAGGCCGTCATCCAGCGTGAACAGCGGCCGCCAGCCCAGCTCGCGGCGGGCGCGTTCGGCGCTCAGGTACTGATGCAGAATCTCGTTGCTGGCTTCGCCGCGTATATCCGGCTCCAGGCCGCTGTCCATCAGCGCCAGGATGCGCCGCACCAGATCGAGCACCGTGACCTGAATCTCGTTGGAGAAGTTAAACGCCTGGCCGCGCAGCGCCGGGTCAGCGGCCAGCCGCTCCGCCAGCAGGATATAAGCCGCTGCGCCGTCCTCGACATAGAAATAGTCGCGCACATAGCTGCCGTCAGAGCGAATAACCGGGCGCTGGCCGCGCAGCACGCTGCGGATCGTCCCCGGCACGATGCGGTTCCAGTTGAGGTCGCCGCCGCCGTAGAAATTGCCGCAGCGCGTAATCGCTACCGGCAGGCCGTAGGTGACAGCGTAGGACTGGCCGATGAGGTCAGCGCAGGACTTGCTCACATCGTAAGGGTGACGGCCCTGCAGCGGCGTGTCCTCGCTGTAGGGCAAATCAGCGTGATCGCCGTAGGCTTTGTCAGACGACGCCAGCACGATCTGCCTGACCGTCGGGCTGCGGCGGCTGGCCTCCAGCAGCGCCCACGTGCCGCCGATATTGCTCTCGAACGTCGAAATCGGGTTGCGGTTGGCGATGCCGACAATCGTCTGCGCCGCCAGATGAAACACCGTATCTATCTCATATTCGCCCAGGGCGCGCTCCAGCGCCGCCTGGTCGCGCACGTCGCCGCGCACAACCTTCACCTGCGCCAGCAGCCCGGCGCGCGCCAGCTCGCTCTGCGGAACCCAGTCGCGCACCAGGCACACCACGTCCGCGCCCAGCGCCACCAGCCGCCGCACCAGCCACCCGCCCACCAGCCCGGTCGCCCCGGTGACAAATGTGGGGCGGTCCTGCCAGAACGCCGCGCCGCCAGTCATGTTCCGTCCCACACCTTCCAGGGCGGAGCGCCGCTGTTCCACAGGCTTTCCAGCGCGCGCAGGTCGCGCACTGTGTCCATACACTGCCAGAACGAGTCATGCCGGTAGGCCATGATCTGCCCATCGCGCGCCAGCCGCTCCAGCAGATGCGCCTCAAAGCTGGTGCTGTCGCCCTCCAGGTAGTCAAAAATGCCCGGCTCGCACACCAGAAAGCCGCCGTTGATCCAGCCTTCGCCAATCTGCGGCTTCTCGGTGAAGCGCGCCACGCGGTCGCCAGCGAACACCAGCCCGCCAAAACGCGCCGGCGGCCGAACCGCCGTCACAGTAACGAGTTTGCCGTGTCCCCGGTGAAAGCGCAGCAGCTCGCGCAGGTTGACATCGCTCACACCGTCGCCATACGTCACCATGAACGTGCCGTCCATCAGCCAGGGCTGCAGGCGCTTGACGCGCCCGCCGGTGTTGGTGTACAGGCCGGTGTCAATCAAATGCACCGTCCAGCTTTCCGTGTCGTGGCCGTGTGTCGCCACGCTGCCGGTCGCGAGGTTGATGGTCAGGCTGCGCGACAGCGTGTAATAGTCCAGAAAGAAGCGTTTGATGACCTCACCCTTATACCCCAGGGCGATAAGAAACTCGTTGAAGCCGTAGTGAGCGTAGTGCTTCATAATGTGCCACAGAATCGGCCGCCCGCCGATCTCAACCATCGGCTTAGGGCGCACCTCTGTCTCTTCAGCCAGCCGTGTGCCCTGCCCGCCAGCCAGAAGAACCACGCGCACTGCTTCGTCAGTCATGCTGCGCTCAACGCTCTCTGAGTCCCGGCAGTATGCTAACCCGACAGCGAAACAGAGTCAACCGCCGGGGGCGGCGCGCCCAGCGCCCGCAAACAAGCGCAGCGCCTCCGCAAGCCGAAGGCGCTGCGCCAGCGGTTAAAACCAGGAAGGCCCTACTCGCCCGCCAGCAGGCCCGGTATGGCGACGCATCCTGGCGTAACCATCGCCTGCGATGTGTCCATCCGGCCTGTCAGCTCGCGCACAGTGGCGGCAACCGGCTGGCGGTTTGACGTGTCGTGAACAACCAGCCAGTCAGCGCCCCCGCTGCGCACAGCCTCCCATACCACATACATCGCCTCTGTCAGCACGCCCGTGGCCGCGCCGCTCAGGCTCGCCGGGTAAGCGGGCGTGCCGGGCGGCACATACAGCATAACGCACGTGCCAAACGGGTAGCGCAGGTGGAAATCCGCCCCCGCAGCGGCGTCGCTCAGGTCGCTGTTGAAAATGCACGCCGGGTCCAGCTCAACTGACCACTTGTTCGTGTTGATGTAAGCGCCGCCGCCGATTTCCGGGGCAGCCACCTGCACCCAGACAGCGCCCGCCTGAGCCGACACATCCACCACGTCATAAAACACGTTCTCAAGCTGCCCGGCGGCGGCATCCTGCACGCCAGCGTGCCACTCGGTGCCAAAGGGGACCAGCGCCCGGCACTGGCCAGCTTCGTAAGTCGCCAGCGGCTGCGCCGGCGCGCCGTCCTGCGCCAGCGCGCTGGCCGCGCCCACGATCAGCAGCGCCAGCAGCGGCCAAACGGCGTGTTTCCAACTGCGGTTGTCCATGTTAGCTCCTCGGCAAGGCTTAAAGGCGCGCATCATTGTACATGCAGAAGCGGGTTAGCGGCAAAATAGATTGTGAACAAGGCGATTGAAACGACGGTATGCAGCGTCAAGGTGTTGTTGACATAAGCGCGTTCGTCGGGCAGGCCAGCCTTCATATACAGCGGCACAATGAACGGCGGCGGCAGCAGCAGCAGCGTGAACAGCGCCGTCTCAAACGCCGGCGGCAGGCCGAGCAGATCGCGAATCAGCACGGCGTTCAGCAGCAGCGCCAGCGGCAGCAGCAGCGCCAGCCGGATGCCGATCACCGGCAGCGCGTCACGCATACCCGCCGCGCTCACCCGGATGCCGCTGCCAACAATCATCAGAATCAGCGGAATGGTGAGGGCGCTGAGGAACTCCAGCGTCGCCATCACCCCACCGGCCACAGGGGCGGTGTACAAAAACGCGCGCGCCCCCAGCAGATTGAGCGCGATGCCGGCCAGGATCGCGATAATCACCGGCGAGCGCGCAAAGGCGGACACAAGCTGATCGGGCTGCCGCAGGCCATCGCGCCGCGCCAGCAGAAACGCCAGGAACACGAACCAGATGAACAGCTCATGGCCCAGGTCCAGCACCGCCAGATAGCCGATGTTCTCCAGGCCGTAGGCGCTGCCGAACAGGCTAACGCCCAGCATGCCGTACTCAAAACCGGCCAGCATAAAAGGGAAATACAGCCATTTAACGTTGAACGCCCCGCTGAGCCAGCGCCCCAGCGCCAGCATCGCCGCGCATAGCGCGAAGATCGTCACAAAAATGACAATATACGCCGGCTGCAGCTCGATCTGCACAAATGAGGTGAACAGTACGGCGGGCAGCGCCAGGTTGACGACGATCCTGCGCAGGTCGTCCACCGTGCTTTCACGCACGAACTGGCTGCGCCGTATCCAGTACCCCAGGGCGATGAGCAGGAAAATAGGCAGAATCCGGTTCAGGATAAGCGTAAAATGGTCCATAAAACCTCACACAGATCGACGGCCAACTAAAAAGGCGTGCCCGTTCACCGAACACGCCTTTAAAGCACTGTCGCCTTCGCTCAGGCCGTTACCCCGCCGCTGTCGTTCAGCGCCGGGCCAGCCTGCGCCAGTTCCGGCGGGCAGGCTGAAGCGAACTTACGGAAATTGCCGATAAAGCGCGCCGCCAGCCGGTGATAAGCGTCCCAGTAGGCGGCGGTGTCCGCCCAGGCGCGCGCCGGATACAGCACTTCTTCGGGGACGCCAGGGCAGCGCTCAGGGACGGAAAAGCCGAACACTGGGTCGGTATAGTACGGCACTTCGTTCAGCGCGCCAGACAGCGCCGCGTTCAGCAGGCCGCGCGTGTGCCTGATGCTGATGCGCTTGCCGGTGCCGTATGGTCCGCCTACCCAGCCGGTGTTGATGAGCCAGCAGTCCGCGCCGTAGCGCAGTATCTTCCGCTTCAGCAGGTCAGCATACACCCAGGGGTGGTGCACCATGAACGGCGCGCCAAAGCAGGTGCTGAACGTGATCTCCGGCTGCGCGCCCACCCCGGCCTCGGTCCCGCCAACTTTCGACGTGTAGCCGGAGATAAAGTGATACAGCGCCTGGTCCGGCGACAGCCGCGCGATCGGCGGCATCACGCCCTGCGCGTCGCACGTCAGCAGCAGGATGTTGCGCGGGTGGCCACCCATCCGGCTGGAAACCGCGTTCTCGATATATTCCAGCGGGTAAGAGGCGCGCGTGTTCTCGGTGAGGTGATCGTCGTCCAGGTCAATCTGGCGCGTGATTGGGTTATAAACCACATTCTCCAGGATCGTACCGAACCGGTGGGTGGCGCTGTAAATCTGCGGCTCAGCGGTGGGCGAAAGCCGGATCACTTTGGCATAACAGCCGTTCTCGAAGTTGAACACGCCCTCGTCGCTCCAGCCGTGTTCGTCATCGCCGATCAGCCCGCGCGCCGGGTCAGCGGAGAGCGTGGTCTTGCCAGTCCCGGAGAGGCCGAAAAACAGCGCGGTGTCGCCCTCAGCGCCGATGTTGGCAGAGCAGTGCATACTCATCACGCCCTGAAGCGGCAGCAGATAGTTGAGCACCGTAAACACCGACTTCTTGATTTCCCCCGCGTAAGCCGTCCCGCCGATCACGCACAAGCGCTGGTCAAGGCTGAGCACGATAAACGTGCTCGTGCGGGTGGAATCAATTGGCTCGTAGGCCTTGAAGGACGGCGCGCAGATAAGCGTGAAGTCCGGCACATGCCGGCGATAGTCCTCGTGGCTCTGCGGCGGGATGAACATATTGCGGGCGAACAGGCTGTGCCAGGCGTACTCAGTGATAACGCGGATCGGCAGGCGGTACTCAGCCTGCGCGCCGGCATAGCAGTCCTGCACGAACAGGTCGCGGCCCTGCAGAAAGCCCTGCATCCGGCTGAAAATCTCCGCGAACTTGTCCGCGCCGATCGGCCGGTTATACTCGCCCCACCACACATGCCCCTCAGAGTCGGCCTCGCGCACAATGAATTTGTCCGCCGCCGACCGCGACGTGTGCTTGCCAGTGTTGGCCACCACCGGCCCCATGCGCGCGATCTGGCCCTCGCGGCGAAAGGCAATCTCTTCGTAAAGCGCTTCGGCGGGCAGGTTCCAGTAGACGGTGTTGAGGTTCGTCAGGCCGTGATTGGCCAGGCCGAAATCGCTTTTGAGCGCCCCAGCCTGGTCCTGCGCGGGCGTCCTGATGTTCAGCAGATTGCTTGTCATAGCCAGTCCCTTACCATGCGGCGGTCGCCAATGTAGATTTCATTCGGGGCTTCCGGGTCAAGCGCCCAGCGGATGCGCTTCACACCCTCAGTGATATCCTTAACGCCGCCGCAGTAGCTCAGGCGCAGGTGGCCCTCAGCGCCAAATTCCTTGCCGGGAACCGTCACAACCAGCGCTTTGCTGAGCAGGAAGGCGGCCAGTTCTTCCGAGCTGCTGCCGAACGCGCGGAAATCCGGCAGGCAGTAAAACGTGCCGCAGGGCCGCGCGACGCGCAGGCCGTTGAAGGCGCTCAGTTCGGTCATCATCACGTCGCGGTTGTTCTGGATGCTCAGGCGCAGGCTCTCGACGGTGCTCTGCACCCCGTTGAGCGCGCCCTCCGCCGCCGCCATCGAAACCGCCGCCGGGCAGGATGTCGTCTGCGCCTGGATGTTTTTCATGACCTCCGCCAGCGGGCGGCTGGCAACCGTCCAGCCGATGCGAAAGCCGGTCATGCCGTACAGCTTGGAGACGCCGTTGATCACAATCGTTTTCGTGGTCTCGATAGTCGCGTCGGTAAACTGGTACGGCGACGCTGGTTTGACGCCGTCAAACACCAGCTTATGGTAGATATCGTCGAGAATCAGGTAGATGCCCCGGCGCTCGCACAGCTCAACCACGCCGGCGATAAAGTCACCGGTGTAAACCGCGCCCGATGGGTTGTTAGGGCTGTTGACGATAATCGCTTTGGTGTAAGACGTGATGGCCTGCTCGACCTCTTCCAGGCGCGGTTGGAAGGTCCCGTCCGCCGGCCTGACGATCACCGGTCGTCCGTAAACCATCTTCACCATTTCCGGGTAGCTGACCCAGTAGGGGGCCAGCACGATCACCTCATCCTGCGGGTCAATCACCGCCATCAGCGCGTTGTAGAGCGCCTGCTTGGCCCCGGAGGACACGATCACGTTTTCCGGCGCGACCAGCCAGCCGTAATTTTCTTCGGTGTAGCGGATAATTGCTTTCTTAAGCGAGGGCGTGCCATCGGTGGGGACGTATTTCACATCTCCGCTGGTGAGCTTGGCGGCGGAATTGAGGATGGCCGTGATGGGGACCTTGTTTTTTGGCTCGCCGCCGCCCAGGTGAATCACTGACTGCCCCTGGTCGGCCAGCAGCTTGGCGCGTTCGTTGAGCCTGAGGGTTGCCGATTCTGCAATAGACCTGGCTAAATGGCTGATGCTCATACCGCGACTCGCCCCCTCCTCTATGTATCCAGAATATACGATCCGTGTTTAATGCGCCGCTGTGTTCACTGCTGATTCTAATCGGTCCCAGGCCAGGCTGCGCGCGCTGCAAACAGGTCAGGGCGATTGTCAGGCGAAATTGATGTTAAATGTCACTCCTCCTCTGCCGGCTCTGGCACAGCCGCCAGATCGCGCAGGCGGCGGTAAGTTGCCTGAATGGTGAGCGCGTCCGCCGTGTGAAACGGTTCGGGCGCTTCCACCGCGATGCTGCCGGCGGCGGCGCAGTCAATCAGCGCCTGCAGCAGTTCGCGGTAGCGCATGTCCGCTTCGTTCAGCGGCAGGTGCGCCTTTTCGCCCTTAGCGGTATACGCGATGCCGCTGAGGTGGCAGTGCAGCGTTTTCAGCCCGGCATCGCCCAGGCCGGCGCGCACACGTCCCAGGGCGTCGCTGAACTCAGCATAGCTGTTGAACGTGCCGTTGCCGGTGCGCGCGTGCAGGTGCGCCCAGTCAATGCACGGGGCCACCCCCGGCACATCGCGGCTGAGCTGGATAACTTCGTCGAGCGTACCAAACATCGCGCTCTTGCCCATCGTTTCGGGCCGCAGCACGACCGCCACGCCCTCCGCGCGCAGGATGTCCGTCAGCTCGACCAGCTTTTCACGCGCGCGCTCATACACCTGTTCCGGCGGCTGGCCGTGATAGCTGCCGGGGTGAAATACAATGTCGCGCGCGCCGGCCAGGAAGCCTTTCCGCGCGGCGGCCAGCAGGCGCTCGTCGCTTTTGGCCATCAGCTCCGCCGTCTGGCTGTTGAGGTTGATGTAATACGGCGCGTGGATGCTGAGGGTGATGTCGTGGGCTTCGGCGGCAGCCTTGATCTGAGCGCAGGTTTCGTCGCTCACGCGCACGCTCTGCACCCAGGCGATCTCCAGATGGCCCAGCCCCAGCTCGCGGCTGTGGGCGATAGCCGCCGGTGTGCCGCTGCCAGGGGTGGTTTGCGGCGCGCCAACGGTTCCAAAACGGAAAGCTTCGCTGTCCGGCATATCAGCTCCAGGGTAGTTATTGTTCCAGCAGCCGCTGATTGTACCGCAGAGCGGCGGCCAGGCCCGTATCGGTTTCTAAACGCGGCGCGCGCCCTGTGCCGCGCGCCTTGCCAGCCGCCCCCCAGGCGGTACAATCCCGGCATAGACTGCCCAGCATCCGCACATCACAAAGGAGAGCAGCGGTGAAATATCAGGACGACGGGCCAATTGGCCTGTATTTTGAGGATTTTGAGGTGGGCATGACGCTGCGCACACGCGGTCGCACCGTCACTGAGGCCGACATCGTTAACTTCGCCACCCTCACCGGCGACTTCAACCCGATGCACACCGACGCCGAATACATGAAAAGCCACCTGCTGGGCCAGCGCGTGGCGCATGGCATGCTCACCCTCAGCTATGCCGTCGGGCTTATTTATCAACTGGGCGTGATTGAGCGTACCGGGCTGGCTTTTCGCGGCGTGGAGATGAAGTTCAGCCTGCCGGTGCTGATCGGCGACACCATCCACGCCGAGCTGGCCATTACCGAGCTGAAAGAAATGAAGCGCCTGGGCGGCGGCGCTGTGACGATCGAGGTGAAGATCGTCAACCAGGACGGCAAAGCCGTTCAGTCCGGCGTGCTGACTATGCTGGTCGCCGCGCGGCCCGCCTGAGATTCACGCCCCACCGCGCTTAGCCGCCTGCCGCCGCTGGCCGCCAGGCCGGAAACCAGAGCACCTCATTGGGGCGGACAATGTGCTGGGTGCTGACGGCGCAGTCAGCCCCGGCGCGCAGGCAGCGGACATCCAGCACATCCAGGCTGGAGACAGCCTGACGGCGGGCCACATACACCAGCCAGCGGCCATCCGGCGACCACGCCGGCGCGAACACCGCGTCCTGCGGCCCGGTCTGCTGGAGCGCGCCAGCGCAGTCCGGGCACAGTGTGTCAAGCGTGTACACCGCCGCCCCGACGCCGCTAGGCCAGCCCTCGAAAGCCAGCCAGCGGCTGTCCGGTGACCACTGAAGCTGTGTGGCGCTGGCGATTCCCGGCTCAAACGTGAGGCGCTGCGCCGCCGCTTCACAGTCCGCGCGCACGCCAGCGCAGGCAGCAGCCAGCGTATACACCTGCCAGCTTCCCGTGCGCTGTGACAGAAAGGCCAGCCGCGCGCCGTCGGGCGACCAGGACGGCATCTGGTCGCTGGCGGTTGTGCCGGCGATGCGCGTCGGCGCGCAGCCGTCCGCGCCAGCGCAGGCGGCGGCCAGCGTATACAGGCCCGGCGGCAGCTCTGACCCCGCCAGCAGCCCCACCGTCAGATATGCGCTGTCCGACGACCAGCTCAGGCCCAGCGCCACGCCGCTCAGCGCCGGAACCGCCGTTCCAGCGGCGGTGTCAAGCAGGTACAGCGTGGCGCTGCCCGGCCCCTGCGACAAAAACGCGAGCTGCGCGCCGTCGGGCGACCATCGCGGCTGGTGCGCGCTGGCCGTGACATCGGTGAACAGGCGCGTGCTGCGGCTGTCCATATCCAGCGCGCGCAGATGATAGATTCCGTCGTCGAGCGTCACAAACGCCAGCCGCCGGGCGTCCGGCGACCAGCTCAGCGTCATAACCTGGCTGCTCGTGCGATAAAGCGGCACGGTCACCTTGCGCTCGAAATCGTGCAGGTAGACAGCGCCCCGGCTGCCAGCGGACGCATAGAATGCGAGCTGAGCGCTGCCCGGCAGCAGCGCGCCCGCCAGCAGCGCCAGCGCCGTCAGCGCCAGCGCGGCCGTCAGCAGCGCTGCCGCCAGCCCCGCGGCCAGCCGCAGATGGCCGGTCGCGCTGCGGCCAGGCATCAGTACGCAGGCAGCAGCAGCGGCTGGCCGTTGACAACCGCGTACCAGTGCGGCAGCCAACCAACCCCGAACAGCTCCGGCTGAACGTCGCGTCTGGTCGGCGAAACCGCGTATTCCTGAACATCAGCGGCGGCCCGTGCCCAGCGGTCGTCAACGCCCGCAAGCTGCTCGCGGAACTGCTGTTCCAGGTTCTGCATCTCCGCTTCCATCTCGCGGAGCACGGTCCGGCCTTCGCGCAGGCCCTCTTTGGTCTGGCGGGTGTGGCGCGCGGCACGGCTGGAGCGCGACAGGGTGTAAGTGGTGCGCCCCCGCAGCAGGCTGATAAACGCTTCGCCCTTGGTATAGAATTCCTCACGCTGGCGGTCGGCCAGCTCGATTTCCGAAGCGCCCAGCGCGCGCTCTTTGCGCCGCATGCGTTCATCCAGCTTGTCCAGCGCCGCCTCGTACTGCCGCGTTACCTTGTCTACCTCGCTGTCGCGGGCCTCGCGCGCGCGCTGCACACACAGCGCCCGAAACACGCTGGGGTCAGCGTCCGGGTCGCCGAACAGCTTCAGCGTCGGGTTGTGCAGCACCGGCAGGCGGATAGTGGCGTAGAGCATATCTATCAGCTCGCGCTGAAGCGCGCTCAGGCGTCTGACGTCCGTGATGCCCGCCGGCACTTCCCCGTAGACAGCGCCGCCGGTGTGGGCAGCCTGCATCGTGATGCTGCGGGTGTCAACTGGCGGGGCGGTGTAATCGTCCCAATGGACGAAGCCGGTCAGGCCAACATCCGGCACCCGGTAGGCCCACTGGCGCATCGTGAATACGCCCGACCTTTTATCGCTGAAGCGCACCGCGATCTGCGCCAGCAGCAGCGGGTAGTAGGCCAGCAGCACGCCGGTGACAGACTGCGCCGCGACCCGCGTCTGCTGCTGCCAGGCTGCTATCGCCTGCTGGCTGGCAACCGCCTCTGGCAGGAAATACTGGCTGATTGTGGATGCCAGCGGCGGCGGCCCACCGGTGAAGCCCACCGGTATCTGGTTTTCCCTGAGCGCCAGGCCGCCACCAGCCCCCTGCGGCGGCGGGGCTGCCTGTGCGCTGACGCCGGGAAGCGGCGGCGGCGGGGCTGCCGGCGCGCTGACACCGGGAAGCGTTGGCGGCGGCGGGGCTGCCTGCGCGCTGACACCGGGAAGCGTTGGCGGCGGCGGGGCTGCCTGCGCGCTGACACCGGGAAGCGTCGGCGGCGGGGCTGCCGGCGCGCTGACTCCAGGGAGCGTTGGCGGCGGCGAAGCCGCCGCGCTATCGCGCGCCTGCCGCTGCTGGCGCTGCTGCCACATCAACTGGCTTACCTGCTGGCGCGTGAGCGGGCCGCGCAGGTAGCTCATGGCCCAGCGCGTGTGCACCAGCAGCGGCCCGCCGCTGTCGTGAACGTTGTGCATCAGGAACACGCGCGGCTCAATATCAGCGATCAACTGGCTGACATCGTTCAGGTTAAGGTTATTATCCACCGTCGCCAGCGATTCCAGCCCGCTCATGACGCGGCGCTTGTCGTTCTCTGATTGCAGCCGCCCAATGAACCACGTTCCAGCGTTAGACAGGCCCTTGTAATCCAGGTCGCCGGGGTTCTGCGTCGCCAGGATCAGGCCCAGGCCGTAGGCGCGCGCCTGTTTGATCAGGCGCAGCAGCGGGTCTTTAGTCGGCGGGTTGCGCGGGTACGGCGGAAAGTAGCCGTACATCTCGTCAATATAGAGCAGCGCGCGCAGACTGGTGGTGCCGCTGAGGGTGCGCAGCCAGCTCAGGATGTTTTCCGCCAGCAGCGTGATCACAAACTGGCGCTCCGCCTCAGACAGGTGCGCGATATAGAAGATGGAAACGCAGGGCCGCCCATTAGGCTGGTACAGCAGCTTCTGAATATCGACGGCCTCGCCCTGGCTCCAGGCCTGGAAAGACGGCGCGGCGATGATGTTGTTCAGGTCAAGCGCCAGCTTGCGCCGGTCCTTCTCCGGGATGTAATCGTTAACCGGGAACACGCCCAGATGGTCGAACGGCGGGTTCTGCACCTGGCGAATCATTTCCTCCAGCGTCAGGTCAACCCCACGCTGCCAGGCGTATTCAAAGATATTGGACAGCAGCACATGTTCCGGGTCCTCGGTCGGCTGGCCGCTGCGCCCCACCAGCCCCAACAGCGCCGAAACCAGGCCCTTGATGCGCTCGCGCAGACCTTCCTCGTTGCCAGCCCAGCCTTCGGTGGGCGCGCGCAGCGAGCCAACAAAGCTGATCGGAATGCCCGCGTCAGAGCCGGGCGTGTAGATGGTGTAGCGCGCCGCAAGCTGAAGCCAGCGCAGGCGGTCCGGCACGATGCTCCAGCCCGCCAGCCCCTCGCGCCAGCGGTGCGCCACATCAGCGGCGTAAGCGGGCACGTCCAGGTCGGCGCGGCGGGCGTCGTCCACATTCACCCAGGGTTCAAAATCCTCCGGCCGCAGCTCAGGAAAAGTCAGCAGCAGGTTGGTGATGTCGCCCTTCGGGTCAATGATAATCGTCGGGATTTTATCGAGAATAGCCTCTTCCAGCAGGGTAATGCACAGGCCAGTTTTACCGCTGCCGGTCATGCCGACGACGACCGCGTGCGTTGTCAGATCGCGCGAGTCATAGTACACCACTTCATCAGTCAGCCGCTTGCGCGCCGGGTCATAGCGCCGCCCCAGGTAGAAGGTAGTATGCGCCTCAATAAACGGCATGTGCCGAGCCTCCACAGGTCAAATTACGCTAATTTGTTCTAACCCACCACTATACCACAAGACCCGGCAAACAACAGCGGCCCCCGGCCCTTTTTCTCATCACAGCGGGCGGGTCAGCGAAAGGCGCCCTGCCCACACAGGCCGCGCATGGGCAGGGCCACCAGCGCCTCAGACCGCTTCCTCTGCCAGCGGTATGCGCACCTCATCACTCAGCGCGCGGTCAGCGACCTGCCAGACGCGCGTCGCGAACCGGTCTACGAAATAGCGATCATGAACAACGGCCAGCACGCTGCCCTGAAAAGCGCCCAGCGCCTGCTCAAAGCGCTCGCGCGCCGGCACATCCAGGTGGTTGACCGGCTCATCCAGCACCAGCAGGTTAGCCCCGCGCGCCACCAGCAGCGCCAGCATCAGGCAGGCGCGCTCGCCGTAGCTGAGCTGCGCCACCGGCGTGAACACCTCATCGCCGCTGAACAGGAAGAAATGCAGAAACGTGCGCGCCTCGGTTTCAGTCATCGGCGCGGCGGCCTGCAAGGCGCTCAGCGGCGTGCTGGCAGCAGCCAGTATTTCCTGCTGCTGCGCCAGGTAGCCGATTGTCGCGCTGGCGGCGACGCGCACCTGCCCGGCCAGCGGCGGCAGCGCGCCGACGATGGTCTTGAGCAGCGTGCTTTTGCCGTGGCCGTTCGGCCCCAGCACCGCCACCCGCTCGCCAGCGAGCAGCGTCAGGTCCAGGCCGGCCAGCAGCGGCGCGCCCGGCGTGTAGCCTACGTCCACGCCGCGCAGCGCGATCAGCTCGCGGCCCGTCGGCAGCGCGTCAACCAGCTCCAGGTTATCCAGGCGCAGCGGCCACGTGCGCTCCGGCTTGCCGACGCGCTCGCCGCTGGCCAGGTAGCGGTTCAGGTGTGTCTCTTTGGCTTTCGCCCGTTTGGCAACCTTCTTCGCGTAGCGCCGCTGGCGGTCGTCCTTGGTCGCGTTCTCTTTGCGGACCGCGCGCGCCATCGTGCGCTCGATATCCTGCCGCAGCCGCGCAATCTCTACCTGTTCGTCGCGCCACTGCGCCCACTGTTTATCCCACTCTGAGCGCACCGCCGCTGTGTAGGCGCTGTAGCTGCCCGGAAAAACGCGCGCGCGGTGCGTCCCGCCGTCAAGCGCGACGATGCTGGTCACGATCTCATCGAGAAAGGTGCGGTCGTGCGACACCACCAGCACGCCGCCGGCGAACCCGCGCAGCCAGTTCTCCAGCCAGGCGAGGCCGGTGATGTCCAGATGGTTGGTCGGCTCGTCCAGAATGAGCAGCTCAGGCCGGTCCAGCAGCAGCGCCGCCAGCCCCAGCCGGGTTTTCTGCCCGCCGGAGAGCGTGCCCACCGGTGTATCAGGCGCCAGGCCGGCCAGGGCAAGCCCGGCCAGCACGCGCTCGACCGCGCTGGGGTCAGCTTGCGCGCTCAGGGTTTCCAACCGTTCGACAGCCGCGCCGTAAGCGGCCAGCAGCGCGTCAAAATCGTCCGCGCTGGCGTGGCTCAGCGCCAGCGCCAGCCGTTCGGTCTCGGCTTCAGCGGCGCGCAGAGCCGCCATCTGCGGGAACACCAGCTCGCCCAGGGGCGTGTCAGCCGGAGCCGCCAGCCCCTGGGGCAAATAGCCCACGCGCAGGCCGCCAGGGTTGAAACGGACGCTGCCGCTGTCAGCCGGCAGGCGGCCCATGATGATGTTCAGCAGCGTCGTCTTGCCGCTGCCATTCGGGCCGATCAACCCCACGCGCTCGCCGGCGTTAACCGTAAACGAGACGTTGGCCAGAATTGGCGCATCAGCGCCCGGAAAGCGTTTGGAGATATTAGAGACAGTTAGCATACAGGTCAGCCTTTCGCTGGCAGCAGCCCGGACCGGGGAATCAAAAGCGCCGCAGGCAAGCCATGCAGCGCGGCGAACGTCCGGGTTACTGATTCGGGGAATCAGTCAATGAAGGCGACACGGTCAGCAGCAGGGCAGCCTCTCGACAGGGCTAGCGAATGATGATGACCCACGTGTGCATAACACCTGCCTTCTCACAGCCAGCAAGGACCGGGGAGGCGCGCCTGTCAGCGCGCCCGCCGCAACCACACCTATCATACGAACAAGCGTACAGCGTGTCAACCACCCTGTTCGCGGGGGCTAATCGGGGCTTGCGGCTGGCCTGCTGGCGTGTTATATTTGCGTCACCTCGCCGAGGTAGCTCAGTTGGTAGAGCACCGCACTGAAAATGCGGGTGTCCCCAGTTCAAGTCTGGGCCTCGGCAAGCCTTTAGGCCCGACCCGCAAGGTTGGGCTTTTTGTTTATATTCTTCCCTTTTCCGCATTTAATCTGTTATACTGTAATAACGCAGCCAATATGACGATTAACACCGTCATGCCAGCGCAGTAGCAGGAGGGGCCACATGTTAAGACGCACACTTCTACTCATCGGCATCGCTGCAGCCGTCGGCACACTGCTGGCTGTCGGCGCGGCAGCGGCCCAGGAAGACGCTGCCGCCGCCTGCCCCGCGCTGGTGCAGCGGGCGCTCAACGACCTGGGCGACAACTGCAGCGTGCTCGACCGCAACAGCGCCTGCTACGGTTTCAACCGTGTTGATGCCACCTTTACCGAGGTGATGGCGGCGGGCTTCTTCAGCGAGCCAGCAGACCGCGCCGGCCTGGGGGCCTTCCAGCGCATCGCCACCGCGCCCCTGGACACAACGCGCGACTATTGGGGCATCGCCCTCATGAACGTGCAGGCGAACGTGCCTGGCAGCTTGCCGGGCCAGGCGGTCGTCTTTCTGCTGATGGGCGACACGCAGGTCGAAAACGCGGTGGACCCGGCAGATATGTATATCCCCGCCGCGCCAGTGGCGGCTGCTGTCGCAGCCGACGCCAGCCTGCACAGCGGCCCTGCCGAGACAACCAACCTGGTCGCGACCGCCGCCGCCGGTGAGACGCTCCAGGCCGACGCCGTGAGCGTGGACGAAGCCTGGCTGCGCGTCATCACCGCGCGCGGCCCGGCCTGGATAAGCCGCAGCGCGCTCGACCCCCTGCTGGATGCGGCCAGCCTGCCGCGCATCAGCGAGAACAGCCGCACCCCCATGCAGGCGTTCCAGCTTCGCACCGCCTTTACCGACCTGGAGTGCGCCCAGGCCCCGTCGCTGCTGGCCCTGCAAAGCCCGCACGGCATCAAAGTGGACCTGACCGTTAACGGCGCTGATATTCGCATGGGGTCGCGCGCCATCCTGCGCCTGCTGCCCCCCGGCAATATCATTGAGATCATCACCGTTGAGGGCCTCGTCACGCTGGAGCCGGGCACGCCCAACGAGCGCGCCATCCCGGCGGGCATGAAAGTGCGCGCCCAGCTCGACGAAAACGGGCTGATCATCCTCACCAGCTTTTCCGAGCCTGAACCCATCGAACCGGCGGACCTCACGTTTATCGAGACCGTTAACGCCGCCTATACGCGCCTGGACCTGCCTGCGGTGGACACTGTGCAGCAGCCGTCAGCGGGCCTTATCACCGTTATCGACACCAACGCCTGCGACGCCGGCGAGCAGATCAGCTACACGGTTGTGCCCGGCGACACGCTGTTCCAACTGGCGCTGACCTACAGCACCTCTGTCGCCGCGATCAGCCAGGCCAACGGCCTTCAGGGCACGCTGATCATACCTGGCCAGCAGCTTACGATCACCTGCGGCGCCGCTGTCCCGCGCACGCTGCCGTCCCTGGGCGCGCCGCCCGCGAACGACAGCCCACGCTCAGCCACAGTGGACTGCGGGCCGTTCCGCGCCACCGCGCCGCTGAACGGCCTGCCTTACGGCGTTGGCACTTTCTACTGGGACGCCGCCCCCGGCGCGGACGGCTACCGGGTCATCGTCACCGGCGAATCGGGCACGACCGTTTTTAACGCTGACGGCGGCCAGACCAACCTCAGCGCCGACCTCTCCAGCAGCGGCATCGGCTACGGCTTCAGCTTTAGCTGGTATGTTGAGGCGCTGCTGAACGGCGCGGTCGCGTGCAGTTCGCCGCCGGTCAGCATGTTCCGCGAGGCGGCCGCCCCACCCACGCCGCCGCCCGCCGACAACAATACGCCTGTTGATCCGCCGCCCTCTGGCATGGGCCGCCTCAGCCTGACCCCGCTGTGTTCGATTGAGCCGTTGGAAATCCGCGCCTGGCGCATAAGCAACCCGAATCTGTTCTTCGTCCCAGTGCGCTGGGTCGTTGACGGCGCCGAACAGACCGGCGGCTTTATCGCCCCGCCCGGTGACAGCTTCTTTACTACCGACACAACCGAAGGGTCGAACGCGGTCACATTGTTCTGGGTTGATACCAGCGGGGCTGAACAGCAGGTCACCAGCGACAGCAGCGACGAACGCTGCCAGATAGAAGAGGGCGGCGGGGACGAAGTCGCTGGGCTTTAGAGGCCGCTGGCCTTCAGCCAGTCGCGGATAACACGCTCCGTCTCGGCGGGCGCGCTGTGCGGGAACAGATGCCCGTGCCCGCCGATCGTAACGTGCGCGGCATCCGGCAGCAGCGCGCGCGCCAGGTCGCGCGCCTCTGCTGTAAACGTGGTGGTTGTCTCGCCGCCGATCACCAGCGTTGGCAGCAGGCCCGCCAGGCGCGGCAGGTCGTCCCAGGCGTCGGTGTACACCGACTGGTAATAATACGCCTCCCAGGCAGGACTCCAGGTTAGCGTCAGGTCGCCGCTGCCCGTAGGGCGCGTCATGCTTTCGGCGTAGAGGCGCAGCGCGGCGTCCGGCCAGTCGCTGAACAGCGCCTTGTCGCGCCAGTACGCGAACGCTTCGTCAAGATCAGCAAACCGGCTGCGCCGGCTGAGCGCGCCGTCCACCAGCGGCAGGCGCGCCCCATCGCCCTGCTGGCGCAGGGCGCGAATCGCATCTGCGACCGGCGGCGGCAGGATCGTCGGATCAAGTAGAATCAGCGCGCGAAAGCGCCGCGGCTCCGCCAGAACCGCCAGCAGCGACGCCACTCCGCCGAACGAATGCCCGACAGCGATCACATCCGTGAGATTGTGCTGGCGCAGCCCCGCCAGCAGGTCGTCGGCCAGCTCGCGCCACGAACCAGCCTGCGCCGGCGGCGCGCCAACCCCCGGCCACAAAGCGCGCGGCGGCAGGCTCAACACGCGATAGTCAGCGGTCAGCGGGGCCAGCAGGGGGCGATACGTGTGCGGCGGAAAACCGTTGGCGACCGCCAGGTGCAGCGCCGGCCCCGCGCCGCCGAAGTCGAACAGCGGGTGTGTCTGCATGGGTTAGCCGTCCTCGCGCAGGAACTGTTCACAGTCGCCCATGATCCGGTGCAGCGCCGCCACCGACGCGCGCCAGTCATCCCTTACGATCAGCGCGTGGTCAAGCCCATCGTACACGCGCCACTCGATATACGCCTCGCGCTCGGTCAGGCGCACCATCTCCGGGGAATAGAGCGGGTCACCTGTGCCGATCACCGCCAGCGTGCGGATGCCATCCAGCGCCTGCATGACGCCGCTCACCGGCGTCAGCAGAATCAGCGACACGCGCTCGGCCTTAGCGCCGCGCGCCAGGTCCACCGCCAGCGGCGTCCCCAGCGATTTTCCGGCCGCGCACACCTGGCGATACCCGCGCGCCAGCGCCGGCCCGGTCGCCAGCGCCACGTCCCGCTGTAACAGCGGGAACTGTTCGGGCGTGAAATCGCCGGCGGCGGCCTGAAACCCGTAAGACACCGGCAGCGCGTCCCAGCCGTTTTCCAGCGCCACGTACAGCAGGTGGAACAGCAGCGGGTGATTAACGGTGTAGCCGCGCCCCGGCAGCAGCAGCAGCAGGCGGTCCGCCGGCGGGTTATGCTGAAACAGCGTACTGCGCACCTCAACGCCAAAAGGCGACGTGTGCGTAAGAGTGACGACCTCAACGCTCATACGCGCTCTGGCTGCTGGTCCAGCGGCAGCAGCAGCCGCATCTCGCCGCTGGCCACGAAACCCAGCGCCTCGTACAAAGGGCGGCCGGCGTCGCTGGCGTGCAGCGACAGGCCGCGCACGCCGTTTTCCTGGCACCAGCCCAGCAGCGCCCGCAGCAAACAGCGCGCCAGCCCGCGCCGGCGGTGTTCCGGCAGCACGTAAACATTCATGATATAGCCGCGCCGGGTGGCGAAATCGCCGGGCAGCGGCGCGCCCTCGCGGATATCCAGCCCCGCCCCGGCCACCGGCGCGCCGGCTTCCGTGCAGGCCAGCCAGCCCAGGTAGGCGCCGCGCGCGATGCGCTCGCTTACCCAGGCCACAAACTGTTCATCCATACCAGCCGCTTCAGCGTGCGCCCGGTCGCCCATCTCAATGAACATGGCGCGCCGCTGCGCCGCGATCACCGGCGCGTCGGCGGAAACGGCCAGCCGCAGCCTGTAAATCGTCTCCAACACCCTGCCTCCAGGCATTCCAGCGGAAAAACAACGCGCCGTGACGATTATCCATCACGGCGCGCCGCAAAGCAACCAGCCTGGCTGCTTACTTCGTCTTAGCCTTTTTTGCTTTGCTGGTCGTCTCAGCCGCTTCTTCCAGCTTCACCTTCTCGATGGTGCTCACCACCTGGTCGATAACCGAGTTAAACAGGCGGCGGTAGCCCTCCACCGCTTCCTTGACTGCGATCTCGCCGTGATCGCGGAAGCCCTCTGGGATCAGACTTTCCAGCGCCTTGCCCGCTTCCATCGCGGCTTTGCGCTGGTGGTCAATGAACTCATCGAACGGCGTGTCCTCAAACCGTTCCTGCACATCCTCGGCCAGTTCCTTGACCTTCGTGCGGGTTGTGTCCTGCACATCCTTGACCTTGTCGCGCAGCGTCGCCTCAGCGGCTTTGACGGTTTCTTCCGCCGCCTTTACCGTGTCCTGGGCGGCTGCTTCAAACGATTTCACCTTTTCTTCTGCCATCTCTGGTTCCTTTTTGGCTGGCTTACGAGCAGTTGTGGATGTGGCGTGCGGCTGGCGCGCGGCGCTGACAGCGGGCCGCCCGCGCTTGCCTTTGGCCGGTGCTGATGGTGATGGCCCCGCTGGGGGCGCATCCTTCGGGGTAAGATCATCGCTCATAGACGGCGGCCCCTGGGGCCTTAATCTCCTTTTCATGTCTATAATACGTAATACGTTTCTACGCCGTGTTTGTTGCGTAAAATTCCACATTTTTGTGAATTTTAACGCAATTCTATCAATCAGTCCAGCCTTTCGCGCTCAGCCAATGCCCTGCGCGCATTTGATAAGCTCCTGGGCCGACTGTGTGAACGGCATCAGCCGCATCAGCGAGCCTTTCGCCAGCCGCAGCTTGCCGCGCATAATCAGGGGAAGCGGCTGCGCGCGCCCGTTGAGCACGTCCATCCACGTGTCGTATTCGCCCTCAATCACGAAAGCTGCGCGCTGGCGCGCTTCAGCGGGCGGCAGGCTGTGCGCGTCGCGGCAGCGGCCCCGGTGCAGGTCCAGCCACACCGCGCAGTCGGCCGGGAAGCCGTGGCGCGGCGCCGCCTTGAGCACAAACGTCAGCGCCCCCGCTTCCCAGCGCGTGGAGGCGTTGTAGTAAGCGCGGCTGGCGTTGATGGCGGCCATATACTGCTGTGCCCACGCTGCCGAAAACAGCGTCACCGGCCCCGAGCCATCCTCCGCCGCGCTGGCCGCCGGCTCCGGCTCCGGCGCGGGCGGCGCCTCATGGTGCGCCTGCGGGCTGCTGGCCAGCGCCGGCGCGGCGGCTGCGGCTGGCTCCGCGCCGTTCTCCGCCGCTGTGACCGTCACCGTCACCGGCGCGGCCTCCGCTTCAGGCGCGGGCGGCGCGGCGCTTCTGACGGCAGGCGCGGCCTTCGCGGTGTCCGCTGCGCTGCCGGTCGCTGGCGCGGCGCTGGCTTCAGCCACAGGCGCGGGCTGAGGACGGGGTTTGCTCGCTGGCCACATATCCTGCGGCTGCACCTTCGCCGCCTGGCGCAGCGCCTCATAGCTGTTTTCGAGGTCGGTCCGCAGCTCAGTCGCGTCAGGGATGATCGCCATGTCCGTCACCAGCGTCATGCTGATGCGCTGGTTGTAGCTGAAGATAACGCACGCCAGGCCGTTCGACGCATTCAGCGGGAAATACCCGTAAGCGTGCAGCATCTTGCGGCCCAGCAGATAAACCGGAATCGGCGGCCCGGCGACGTTCGTGCACCAGGTGTGCGCCAGAAATGCGAACACCGCAGGGGCCAGCTTCCACACCGGCGGCTGCGCCGGCGACAGCGCCAACGCTGGCAGGGTCAGCACCAGGTCCAGCCCGGTAGACAGCGAAGACTGCTTCATCAGCCGCGTATATTCCATTGTCTGCCGCAGCCGTTCCAGCGGGTCAGGCGTGCCAAAGGGGATGTCGATCGGCAGCACCGAGATGCGGTTGCCGAACTGTTCCTGCTCGGCCTCGGTGCGCACGTTCACCGGGACCAGCGCGCGCAGGAAATTCTGGTCGCCATACCCGCCGTGCCGGCTGGAATAGGCTTCAACCGCCCCGCCCAGCACCGCGAGCATCACGTCATTGACCGATGCGTTGTGGTGTGTTTTTATGGCGCGCACCTCCGCCAGCGGAAACTCGGCCCACGTCAGCGCCATCCGCCCGCTGTTCCTGCCGTTGATGGGCAGCTTCTGAATCGGCTTCAGGTTGTCGTTTATCAGGTTCGCCAGGCCGACCAGCATTCTGCGCCGCCGCTCTTTGTCGCCCAGCACCGACCCCATCATCTGCGTGTCGTGGGCGATCTTCTTAAACACGCTCAGGCGGTCCGGTATAAACCGGTCAACAGCGTCCAGCAGCAGCGCCGGGGTGTTGGGCAGCGGCGGTGGTTCAAACGGCGGCGGCGTGGGCAGCGCCGGCATGTCCGCCGTCAGGTCCATCAGCATCGTGATGATCTGGACCGCCGCGATGCCGTCCACCATGCAGTGATGCACCTTGAAAAAGATCGCCGTGTGGCCATCAGCCAGGCCCTCGATCAGGTACATTTCCCACAGCGGTTTCGTCCGGTCCAGCATCCCGGAAGCGAGCTGGCCGGCAAGCTGGCGAAGCTGCCCATCCGTGCCCGGCGGCTCCAGTGCCAGCCGGAAAACGTGGTTGTCAATGTTGAAGTTCGGGTCCAGTATCCACGTAGGCGGCCCGGCGTGCAGCAGGGCCTGGACAATGCGCTGGCGGTAAAGCGGGGCCTGCGAGATGCGCGAGAGGATAAGCTGCTTGAGCATGCCAAACTCAATCTGGCCCTCAAAGATCGCCATCGCGCCGATATTCATCGGTGTTACGGACGTGTCCGCGTAAAAGAAGGCCATGTCCACCGGGCCAAGTATGTTATTGCGCTGCTTCACAATAAAACCCTTTCACTTTACCTCTGTGCGTATGCCTTCCCTGTTTCCGCGCAGGCGGTTGCTTCTATTATACGGTCAAATGAAAATTGGTCATATTTCCGTATCCTGATATATGCTCATAGAGTAACGTAGAGCGCGGCCAGGAAAAAAGCTGCTGTGAAAGGAAGTTGACAGATGGCGCTTAACGGTAAAATCGAAGGCGGCTTTAACCTAGACGCGGAAGCGCAGCTTGACCCCGCTATTGTCCCCCAGCGCGGCTCGGTGGACCTGTCGGCGGCCCCGCGCGCCATCCTGCTCACCGGCGCGACTGGCTTCGTCGGGGCATATCTGCTGCGCGACCTGCTGGCGCAGACCGAGGCCGATGTCTACTGCCTGGTGCGCGCCGTTGACCACACTCACGGCCTGCAGCGCCTGCGCGGCAACCTGCTGAGCTACGGCATCTGGGACGAGCGCCAGGCGGCTCGCGTGCGCCCGCTGCTGGGCGATCTTAAGCTGCCGCTGCTCGGCCTGGCCGAGGCTGAGTTCGACGCGCTGGCCGACGAGCTGGACAGCATCTATCACTGCGGCAGCAAACTGAGCTACGTAGCGCCCTATGACTGGCTGAAAACCCCCAACGTCGGCGGCACGCAGGAAACGCTGCGCCTGGCTGTGCGTGGTAAGCCCAAGCCGGTGCATTTCGTTTCGTCGCTGGGCATCCTGCTCGCCTATCGCAACCTGGAAGGCGGCGGCGAAACCGCCCCGCTCGACGCCGAGAAATGCCCTGATGTCGGCTATTTCCAGACGAAATACGTCGCCGAAGCGGTCATGCGGCTGGCGCGCGACCGGGGCATCCCGGTCACCATTCACCGCATCGGCCTGATCGTAGGCGACAGCCGCACCGGCGCGTCCAATGTGGACGATTTCGTCGCCCGGATGCTGATCGGCAGCATCCAGGCCGGCCGCGCGCCGGATGTCAAAAGCCCGATGGACATGACGCCGGTTGATTTCGTGTCGCAGGCAATGGTGTACCTCGCGCGCCAGCCAGAATCGCTGGGCAAGGTGTTTCACCTGCTCAACCCGCGCCCCATTAACTGGAGCAGCATCTTCGACATGGTTATCGCCGCCGGCTACCCGCTGAAGAAGCTGCCGTTCAACACCTGGGTAGACGCAGTTGAACAACACGCCAACCCGGAGACCAACCCGCTCTACCCCCTGCTGCCATTCTTCCACATAGACTTCGCGCGCCGCATGCTCGGCGTCAGCGACTCGGCCTTTATGGCGCTGGGGACGGCTAACACGCAGCGCGCGCTGGCGCAATCGGGTATCATCTGTCCACCAATTAACGACAGCCTGATCTTCACGTTCCTGTCCCAGTTCGCCTACAATGGCCGCCTGGACTGGGAGCCGGTGCGCCGTCCGGCGCCGCCAGCCGACGCGTGGGCGGGAAGCAGTGAGACGCAGGCCGCGCACGATTAGCGTCGCCGACGGCTAAAAAGGGCAAAGGGCCTATGAAAACTGTAATCCGCTTGCTTGGCGCGCTGCTGGCGCTGCTGGCCGCGCTTGGCGCGCTGATCTTCGTCCGGCGGCGGCATATCATCGCCCGCCTGCTGGCGCTGGACCCGCCGCGCTCTGGTGTCCGGGTGGAGTGGAACCTGCACCTGCTGATGCGCGACGGCGCGCGCCTGGCCGCCGATCATTATTACCCGCACCAGCCAGGCCGCTACCCCACCGTTCTCGTCCGCACACCTTACGGGCGCAATCACAATCACGGCATCTTCGGCTTTCTGGTGGAATTTCTCGTTCAGCGTTTCGCTGAGCGCGGCTATCATGTGCTGGTGCAGGATATTCGCGGACGCTTCGACTCGGAAGGCACGTTCGACCCCTATTTCCAGGAACGCGCCGACGGCCTCGACACGCTGGCGTGGATCAGCACGCGGTCCTGGTTTAACGGCCAGCTCGCGACCTGGGGGCCAAGCTACCTGGGCATCGTGCAGTGGGTGATCGCCGATGCGCCGCCGGTTTCCGCCATGCTTCCGATCGTCACCAGCGCCCGGCTGCACGGCATCCTTTTCCCGGATAACGCCTTTGACCTGGGGCTGGCCCTGCGCTGGATGGGCCTGTTCCAGATGCTTGATCTCCGCTGGCGCTCGATGGCGCCTGGCGCGCTGCGCAGACACCTGCGGATGCTGTTCCGGCCTGACTACCGCGTGGCGCTGCGCGCCGTGCTGGAACACGTCGAGCTGCAGTCGCTGCTGGCGGCAGCCCCCCTGCTTCAGGATGTTGAAACGACGATCGCCCCCGGCTTCGACCACCTGCCGCTGATCGAAGCCGACACGCTGGTGCACGGGTCCCCGGTTGACTACTTCCGCAATTGGATCAGCCGGCCCGACGCCAGCGACCCGATGTGGCAGGAAGTCGAGCAGGCCGTGAACATGGCCCGCGTTGACGCCCCGGTGCACCTGGTCGGCGGCTGGTACGATTTCTTCCTCCGCGGCCTGCTCAACGATTACGCTGAGCTGCGCGCCGCCGGCAAAAACCCGTACCTGACCATCGGCCACTGGAATCACTTCAGCAACGGCATGATGATGATTGACGGCCTGCACACCGGCCTGGACTGGTTCGACGCCCAGCTCAAAGGGCACGCGGATAAGCTGCGGGCGCAGCCAGTGCGCATCTACGTGATGGGCCTGGAAGCCTGGCGCGACCTGCCCGCCTGGCCCCCGCCCGCCCGCGAAACGCGCGTCTATCTGCATAGCGGCCGCAGCCTCACGTTCGACCCGCCGCAGCAGCCCGAAGCCGCCGACACCTACCGCTACGACCCCGCCGACCCAACGCCGGTCATCGGCGGCGCGCAGTTCAGCCCGCTGGCCGGGCCGGTGAAGAACGCGCGTCTTGAGGCCCGCCGCGATGTGCTGGTGTACACGTCGGCGCCGCTGGCGCGCGACCTGGAACTGGTCGGCCCGGTGCGGCTGGAGCTGTTCGCGCAGTCCAGCCTGGCGCACACCGATTTTTTCGGGCGGCTGTGCGATGTCTATCCCGACGGGCGCTCCATCAACATCTGCGACGGCCTGCTCCGCACCGACACCGGGCGCGAGCCGGGGTGTGTCGCGGTGGATATGTGGTCTACCGCCTATTACTTCCGGGCCGGCCACCGTCTGCGCCTGATCATCGGCAGCGGCGCGCACCCGCGCTGGAACCGCAACCTCGGCACGGGCGAGCCAATCGCCACCGGCGCCGCGCTTTGCGCCGCCGACCAGACCATCTATCACGACGCGGCCCGCCCTTCGGCTCTGGTGCTGCCCGTTACGGCCGGGCGGATCTGACCGGCCGCCCGGCTGTAACATCGCCGCCCTGAGAGCGCCTATGTCGCCTGCCCGCCCCGACATTCTGCTGATCGTGCTTGACACCCTGCGCCGTGACCGGCTCGCCGCCTACGGCCATGACCGCCCGACATCGCCCGCCTTCGACGCCTTCGCCGCCGACTCAACCCTGTTCACGCAGGCTGTCGCCCCGGCACAGTGGACTATTCCCGCCCATGCGTCCCTGTTTACCGGCCTGTATCCCGGCGCGCACGGCGTCACCCAGGCGCACCACAGGCTCTCTGGCCTGCACCCGACGCTGGCCGAGACGCTGCGCGCCGCCGGCTATCACACCGTCGGGTTCAGCAATAACCCGCTGGTGGGCGCGCTCGACAACGACCTGACGCGCGGCTTCACCGATTTTTACGCTTACGCTGGCGCGGCGGTCAACCGCCCGCTGGACGCCGCCGGGCCGCTGCGCCAGCGCTGGCAGCGCTTCGCGCGCCCCACCCAGAACCGCTTCGCCCACTCCGACGCGCTCTTTCGCGCCTCCATGAACCCGCTGCTGGTCCCGCTGTGGACGCGCTTTGTCAACTACAAGGGCCGCACCGCCCAATCCATCACCGACATGATCGCCTATCTGGCGCGGCGGCGCGCCGCCGGCAGCAGCGTGCCGCTGTTTGCGTTTCTCAACCTTATGGGCGCGCACCTGCCCTACCGCCCGCCGCGGGCCGCGCTGGAGGTGGTCGCTCCTGACCTGTGCCGTGACGCGCGCGCCGCCCGCTTTATCCGTCGCTTCAACGCGCAGGCCGCCCGCTGGGCCAGCCCCGACGATCCGCCGCTGGCAGACTGGCAGCGCGCCGCCCTGCGCGCGTACTACGACGCCGAAATCCGCGCCCAGGACGCGCATCTGGGCCGCCTGCTGAGCTATCTGCGGGCCAGCGGCGCGCTTGACCACACGCTGGTTATCCTGCTGGCCGACCACGGCGAGGGCCATGGCGATCACGGCTGTATCGGGCACAGTTTTGTGGTGTATCAGGAGCTGGTGCATGTGCCGCTGCTGGTGCGCTGGCCGGGCGGCGCGGGGCGCGCCGCGCGCGCAGCGGGGCCGGTGTCCACGCGCCGCGTCTATCACACCGCGCTGGAGGCCGCCGGCGTCACGCCGCCGCTGGACGCCGCCGACCCCAACGCTGACGTTCGCGGTCTGTCGCTGGCGCGCGGCGGCGCGGCTGACGACGGCGCGGCCTTCGCTGAAGCCTACCCGCCCGTTACGCTGCTGCGCCTGCTTGAAAAGCGCGCGCCGCGCCTTATCGAACGGCTGCGTCTGGGCGAAACACGGCGCGCGGTGGTTGCGGAAGGCTGGAAACTGGTCACGGTCGGCGGCGCAGCCGAGGCGCTGTTTAACGCCGCCGACGACCCCGCCGACGCGCACAACCTGGCGCTGGCGCGCCCCGAACAGGTGGCGCGCTTAATGTCGCGGTTGGGCGCGTTCACGGCGGCGCTGGCGGCGCGCGCGGACGGGGACAGCCCGCTGCCCGCGCAGGCCGACGCGGCGATCACCGCCAGCCTGCGCGCGCTGGGCTATATCGAGTAGTCCCGCTGCCCTCAGCCGCCAGGCGGCAGCGGCGGCAGTGTCGCCGTTGCCTGGCCAGCCGGGGCGTTCGTGGTGGGTGTTGGCGGCAGCGTCGGCGCGCTGTCAATCGTTTCTGGCGCGGTCTGCGCGCCGCTGCCCAGCGGCGCAGGCTGCACGGGCACGCCGCTGCTCAGGCCGGGCGTGGCGGCGTCAGCGGCGCAGCGGAAGCCGGCGGAAATCGTCTGCCGGTCCGGCTCAAGGCTGCGGCGGTGCGGCGTGCGCGCGAAGAACGGCATCATCGCCCAGGACCCGCCGCGCAGCACCTTCTGCGTGCCGGCGGGCGGCCCCTGCGGGTTGGGCTGGCTGGCCTCTGGCTGGCGATAGTAAGTCTCGGAATACCAGTCGTTCACCCATTCCTCGACGTTGCCGGCCATGTCAAGCGCGCCGTAGGGGCTGCGCCCCAGCGGGAAGCTGCCGGTCTGCACCGCTCCGCGCAGGTTTTCATCGACAACCGGGCGGCTGGTCTTGGCGAAGTCGCCGCTGTATTCATTCCCCCAGGGGAAGATGCGCCCGTCGCTGCCGCGCGCGGCGCGTTCCCACTCAGCCTCGGTCGGCAGGCGGCGGCCAATCGCGTTGCAGTAGGCGCGCGCGCCGTACCAGGTCACACCCGCCACCGGGTACTGCTCAAGAAACGACTGTACGCGGTAGTTGGCGCTGTCGAAAATCACGTTGCTGGCGTCCGTTTCATTGGTCGTCGCCAGGCAGGCAAAGCCGTCGCAGCCGTTGAGGTGGCTGCGCGGCCCCAGCGAGTTGAGGAACGTGAGATACTGCTGGTAAGTGACCTCAGTGGTTTCGATCTGGAAGGGGTCCAGCGTGACCTGCCGCGACGGCAGCGAGTCCTCGCCATAAGAGATCTGGCATTGGCCGTCATCGGCCACACACTGGTCAACCGCCGCCCGCACTTCGGCCAGGTCCGTGCCCATCGTGAACGTGCCGCCGTCCACCGCCACCAGCTCAGAGAGCATCCCCTGAAGCGCGGCAGGCACAGCGCTCGCCGCCTGCGCGCCGCTGCCCTCAGCCGCTTCAGGCAGCGCCGCTGTGGTGGGCGTAATGCTCGGCTCAACCTGCACCAGCGCCGGGTCGGTAGTGGGCGTTGGCGTCGGGGCGCTGATCTCCTGCACCGGCATAGATGTCGGCGTCGGCGGGGCCGGCGTCGGCGAGAGCGTCGGCGTGACCGGCTCCGGCGTGGCCGTGATAACCATCACAAGCGGCGTGGGGCTGGCCCTGCCGGGCAGCCCTTCGACATCCAGGTACAGCAGCCCGGCGGCGATGCCGCCCAGCCCCAGCGTGATCGAGCAGGCAAACCCGACCAGCACGCCGATCACCACCCACTGCCAGGCGCCGCCCGATGACCGGCGGCCCCCCAGTGATCCATAGTTTCGTGACATAGCGCCAATTCTCCTCAGGCCAGGGAAACACCAGGCTGAATAGTCCGCTATCATAACCTGTACTTACCTCCACTCCAACCCCGACTTTGCCGGCGTAGGGCAGGCGGCGGCGCAGACACACTCGCCAGATCGCGGCGTCTGCGCTAGAATATGCGTGCTACTAGTGCGCGGCCCGTCCGGCGGGCGCGCGCGGCGGGCTTGGTCTATAATGATGGCGTTCAGGAGCTTGCGCTGTGACGACCTTCAACTGTGTCGGCATACTGGCCCACCCGCTGCGGCCGCATACCGCCCCGGTGGCGCAGTACGTTGCCGCCACACTTGCCGCGCGTGGCATCCATCACTGGGAGCGGGTGCGCTGGGCCGAGGAGGATGTGCTGGATGCCGTCGCCGCGTCCGACCTGGTGGTCGCCATTGGCGGCGACGGCGCGATGCTGCGCGCCGCGCGGGTCTGCGCCCGTTTTGGCGTGCCGGTGCTGGGCGTGAACAAGGGCCTGCTCGGCTTCCTGACCGAAATAGACAACCCGACGACCTGGGAAGCGCACCTTGACCGGCTGCTCAACGGCGGCTACTGGATCGAAAAGCGCATGATGGTGCGCGCCGCCATCGTGCGCAACGGCGCGGTGATCGGCGAGGCCGAGGCGCTGAACGACATCGTAGTCAGCCGGGGCGTGGTAACGCGCACCGTCCGCTTTGAAACCTATATCGACAGCGGCTGGGCCACCACGTACAACGCCGACGCCGTGATTATCGCCACGCCAACCGGCTCCACTGCTTACGCCCTGGCCTGCGGCGGGCCAATCCTGTCGCCTGAGCTGGCCAACATTCTGATCGTGCCCGTCGCGCCGCACCTGAGCATGGACCGGCCTATCGTGCTCGCGCAGGGCGCGGTTGTCGAGGTTATCCCCTCGCCTGACGCTGACCGCGAGATCGTCGTCACGTTCGATGGCCAGTTGTTCCCTGATGTGCGCGCCGGCGACCTCGTGCGCGTGCAGACCAGCAGCCACACCAGCCGCTTTGTCCGTCTGCGCGAGCGCGGTTATTTCTATCGTTCGCTGCTGGACCGCCTGGAGCCGCCGCACCTGACTCCCCCCGGCCACCAGCCCCCCCATCAGCCGCCAAAGGACAGACAGTGACCGACTACGACCCCGCCGCTGAAACCACCTTCTGCGCCGTCCACCCTGACCGCGAAACCGCCCTGCGCTGTAACAAATGCGGCCGGCTGATGTGCGCTGAGTGCGCCGTCCTGACGCCTGTCGGCTACCGCTGCCGCGAGTGCGTGCGTCAGCACGACGACAAATTCTACAAAGGCACCACCGCTGATTATGTGATCGTGTTCGGCGTCAGCGCCGTGCTCAGCGCGCTGGGGCTGTTTGTGCTGTCGCTGCTGGGCGGCTTCCTGCTGTTCGTGATCCTGCTGGCGCTGCCGGTGGGCGGCGGCATCGGCGAGGCCGCGCTGCGCCTCACAGGCCGGCGGCGCGGCCGCTATTCGGGGGCCGTCGCCGCTGCCGGCGTGGTGGTGGGCGCGCTGGCGCTGGGGCTGGTTTTAACCGGGCAGGTCGTGTTCTCGCTTACTTTCCTGGCCTACACCGGCATAGTGGCAGCGACGGTGTACGGCCGTTTTCGCCTGAGAATTTAGACACACGTTCAGGGTGACGTATGCTGGAAGAACTGCGTATCCGCAACTTCGCAATTATTGACAACCTTGAGCTGGGTTTCGCCCCTGGCTTCAACGTCATCACCGGCGAGACCGGCGCCGGCAAATCCATCATTATTGATGCCGTTGAACAGCTTCTGGGCGGCAAGGCCGACAACGCCATGATTCGCGCCGGCGCTGACCGCGCGCTGATCGAAGGCGTGTTCGCGCTCGACGCGCACACCCGGCCGATCGTGGTTGAGGCGCTGCGCCGCGCCGACCTGCTGGAGGACGAAAACGCGGCCTTCGTCGTCCTGGGGCGCGAGATTCGCGGCAGCGGGCGCTCAACCGCGCGCGTCAACGGCGTGACCGTCGCCCAGGACGTGCTGCGCGAAATCAGCGAGGCGCTGGTAGACGTTCACGGCCAAAGCGAACACCTCTCGCTGCTGCGCACCGCCAGCCATATTGACCTGCTCGACCGCTACGCCGACCTGCTGGAAATGCGCGCGGCGATGGCGACAATGGTCGAGCGGGTGGCCGGCGTCCGCCGCGAGATCGCGGCGCTGCTGGCGGATGAAACCGCGCTCAAACGCCGCGCTGAGCGCCTGCGCGCCGACGCCGAGGAAATCGACGCCGCCCAGCTTAAAGCGGGCGAAGAGGAGGAGCTGCGCGCCGAGCGCACGCGCATGGCCAACAGCGAACAGCTTGCGACCCTCATCGCCGAGGCCGTGCTGCTGCTGATCGGCGATGACAGCGCCGCCGACAGCCCCAACGCCGTTGACCAGTTACAGCGGGCGGCGGTGCTGCTGGCCAAGCTCTCCAACATTGACCCCACGCTCAAGGAGCTGTCGCAGTTCGCCGACACCATCAGCGAACAGGCGCAGGAACTGTCCATCTCCATTCAGGATTACGCTGAATCTGTCGAGTACAGCCCGGCGCGGATGGACGAGGTTGAGGAGCGCCTGGAGACCATCACGCGCCTCAAGCGGCGCTTCGGCGCAACCATCGAGGAAGTGATCGCCTACGCCGAGCGCGCCCGCGCTGAGCTGGACACGCTCGAAAACAGCGAGGAACGCCTGGAAACCCTGCGCGGCCAGGAGACCAAGCTGCTTACGTATATCGGCGAAATGGGCCAGAAGATCAGCCAGGTGCGCCAGACCTTCGGCAAAAAGCTGAGCGAATCCGTCGTGGCCGAGCTGGCGGACCTGAAGATGGAGCACACCCGCTTTGAAGTCGCTGTCACCTACCGCGACGACGACGAGGGCTGCTTTGTTGGCGACCGGCGCGTCGCCTTTGGCCCTACCGGCATTGATGAGGTTGAGTTTATGATGAGCGCCAACCCCGGCGAGCCGCTGCGCCCGCTGGTGAAAGTCGCTTCCGGCGGCGAGACCGCGCGCATCATGCTGGCGCTTAAGCGCGTGCTGTCGCAGGCCGACCGCACCCCAACGCTGATCTTCGATGAAATTGATCAGGGCATCGGCGGGCGCGTCGGCGGCATCGTTGGCGAGAAGCTGTGGACGCTTACCAGCTCGCACCAGGTGCTGGTCGTGACACACCTGGCGCAGCTTGCCGGCTACGCTGACCGCCATTTCCGCGTTCACAAGGACGTTAACGCCCGCCGTGTCGCGACCGAAGTCGCGCCGCTGGACGAGGAACAGCGCGTGGCTGAGCTGGCCGAAATGCTGGGCGCGACCGGCGACAGCGGCAGCCAGACCGCGCGCGACATCCTCAACGAGGCGCGCGAAAAGAAACTGGCCCGCGCCCCGCGCGCGCCGGGCCGGCAGCAGTCGCTGCTGTAACACCTGCTAACCTTAACGGCTGATACCTGTAACCCTGAAAGCGGACTCCATGACCAGTTACGACTTCGATACCGTGATCCCGCGCCGCGACAGCGACAGCATTAAGTGGAATGCTTTCGACGAGGACGTGCTGCCGCTGTGGGTGGCAGACATGGATTTTCGCTCGCCAGAGCCGGTGCTGCGCGCGCTGCACGAGCGCGTCGAGCACGGCATCTTCGGCTACGCCTTCGGCTCAGAAAAGCATCTGGCGCAGGCCATCAGCGACCGGATGGCGCAGCGTTACAGTTGGCAGGTGGACCCGCAGCACATTGTGTTTATGCCCAATCTGTTCTACGGCCTGTATCTCGTCAGCAAAGCCTACGCCGCGCCCACAGACGGCAGCGTGCTGATCCAGACACCGGTCTACGGCCCCTTTATGAGCGCGCCGGGCAACGCCGGCCGCCCGCTGCGCGTCGCCGAGCTGGACGCCGTGCGCGTCAACGGCTGCCTGCGCTATGAGATTGACTTCGACCGCTTCGAGGCGGCGATCACGCCCGACACGCGCCTGTTCATCCTGTGCAGCCCGCACAACCCGGTTGGCCGGGTGTGGTCGCGCGCTGAGCTGGAACGCCTGACGGACATCTGTCTGCGCCACAACCTGGTGATCGTCTCCGACGAGATTCACGCCGATCTGGTCTACCAGGGCCATCAGCACATCCCCACCGGCGCGCTGAACCCGGCGGTGGCGGCGCGCACGGTCACGCTGCATTCAGCCAGCAAAGCGTTCAATCTGCCGGGGCTGGCCCTGGGCTACGCGATCGTACCCGACGATGAGCTGCGCCGCCAGCTTACAGCGGAGCTGAACGCGGCCAATGCTCACAGCGGGCTGATGGGCACGGTCGCCACGCTGGCCGCTTACCGCGAAGGCCAGCCCTGGCAGGACGCGCTGCTGCGCTATCTTGAGGCCAATCGTGACTATCTGCTGGATTATATACAGCGCCATCTGCCGCAGATCGTCCCCACCTGCCCGGAAGGGACGTATCTGGCGTGGCTCGACTGCCGCGCCGCCGGCATCCCCGGCAAGCCGTCCGATTTCTTCCTGCAGGAAGCAAGAATCGCGGTCAACGATGGCGCCTGGTTCGGCCAGGGCGGTGAGGGGTTCGTGCGCCTCAACTTCGGCTGCCCGCGCGCCACGCTCACCGCAGCGCTGGAGCGCATCAGCGCGGCGCTGGCGCGCCGGGCGGGCTAACAGCGCGGGGTCACGCGCTGCTTCCAGCCCCGCGCAGCAGGAAGCGCAGCGCGCCCGGCAGCCGCCGCGTCCACGCCGATTCGTTGTGCGGCGCGCCTTCGTCCTCGACATACAGCAGATCATAGCCGTCGCGATAGCCCTTGGCGCGCAGCAGGTCGTGCATAGCGCGCGCCTCGCGCACGAAGCGCGCGGACGGCGCTTCCCCCAGCCAGCGCAGCAGCGGCTTCCGCCGGGAGTCTGCCGCCTCGGCTGTGCCCACGTCCAGGTAGATGCGTCCCGGCGCGAACGGGCGCGTCTGCACCCAGTCCAGGCTGGCGCGCCGGGCAAACCACAGCGCCGGACTCAGCGCGCCCACGAAGCCGAACACGTGCGACTGCGCGAAAAAGGCGTACAGGCTGATGATGCCGCCCAGAGACGACCCCATAACGCCCGTGTGTTCGCGCCCTGGCAGCGTCTGAAAGCTGGCGTCCACCAGCGGCTTGACCGTCTCCACGATAAAGCGCGTGTACAGGTCGCCGCGCCCTCGGCTGTCCCGGCGTTCAATAAACGGGCTGTACTCGTCTATGCGCGCAGCGCCCATATTCGGGATACCGACGATGATCGCGGCGGTCCCCTCGCGTTCGAGCGCCTGCATCACCTCATCGGTGTGCCACTCGCCGGCGAAGCTGGTCGCCTCATCGAACAGGTTCTGGCCGTCGTGCATGTAAATAACCGGGTAGCGGCGGCCCGCCGCGTGGCCATCCGGCAGATACACCAGAATGTCGCGCTGATTATCGAGCTGCGGGCTGTATACGCCCTCCAGCACCCGCAGCGCGCCGGTGACTGTGTGCGTCCCCGCCGGCCTGTCCGCCGTGTAATCGCGCCAGTTGAGCGTCATGGCTACGGGTTCACCAGCGGCAGCGACAGCACGTTAAGCGGGTCGCCCAGGCGGGTTACCCGCACGAGCTGAGCGAACAGCCAACCGCTGCGCGCGGCGCCGCTAGCCGGGTCCTGATAGCCAATATACACCCACGTCCCGTCGAAATTGCGCCCCAGCACCTCGACAACGGTGCTGTTCGGCAGGCGGGCGCGCACATTCGACGAGTTAACGGGCGCGTCGCGCACGTTCACGTCGGTGCTGGAGATAATCTCGCCCAGGTACAGCCGGTCCCGTGGGATGCCGCGCCCGAAATCCTCAATCTGGAGCGCCTGCACCGGCGGGTCGCCGCCCGGCAGGCCAACAAGCACAAACGTATACACCACGCCGGGTATCAGCGCCTTATTCGCCACGCGATAGACTTCCGTGCTGCCGCCGGCGATGAAGTTTAGCTCGGTATACCGGCCAGCGCGCACGTTGGCGTCGTTGGCTTCCGCGCCGTAGATAACCGGCTCCAGCAGGCGCACAGGCGGCAGCGGCGCTGTGGGCACCGGCGTCGGCGTCGGCGTGACATCCAGCAGCACAACGGGCGGCAGCGCCGGCGTGAACAGGCTGATATCGAGCGCGCCGTCAATGGCGTGGTACAGGCGCACGCGCGCCTCGCCGCGCGGCGTCTGGGCAATGTTATCGGGCAGCAGCGTCAGCACCAGCGGGCCGCCCGGCGTGCTGATCACGCCGCCGCGCCCGGCGTCGCGCGCCTGGGCCTCCCCCGCCAGCGGCATCGTCGTCACCGTGCCCTGGTTGGCGTTGAGCAGCAGGATCGTCCAGTGCTGCTGCGCCAGGTTCTCCGGCGTGATCTCAAGGCGCGCGGTGGCGAACGGCGTCTCGCCGGGGACGGCGTCGCGGCGGCGCAGCGTGATCGTGTGGCTGTAGCCCGCGATGCCCAGGTATTCGGTGGCGTCGCTGTACGTCATACGCGGCAGCGCCAGCCGTTCATCAATGAACAGGTCAAAAACAGCCGTGTTGTGCGCCGCGTGAATCAGGCGCAGCCTGATGCCCTCAGCGGGCGGGTCAATCGGCGCGCTGACAACAAACAGGCGCGGCGTCGCCGCCAGCGGGCCGGCGCTGAGCGCCGGTGACGCGGCAGCGGCGGCGGGCGCGTCGGGCACGATAACCAGCGTGTACAGTGTGCTGGTGTTAAACGCATACTGCCCGCCCAGGTACAGCCGGTCCAGGCTGGGGCTGGCCGCGTTAACAACGGCGAGCGCGTAAACGCCGGAGTCCACGTCAATTGTGCCGTAGGGCTGCTGCGGGCTGATCTCGTGCAGCAGCGAGGAACGATCCGGGTAGGTGATGCTCAGCGGGCCGGGCGCGCCGGGGAACAGGTGCGCCGCCGTCAGCCGCGTGCGGCCAACATCAATCGGGCTGCGGTCGTCGTTCAGCACCAGAAACGCGCCCGACTGCGCCAGCGGCGGTATGTAGTCGCTGGTGGCGAACTGCTTCTGGTAGACGATAGCCGTGTAGCTCTCATTCGCGTCTACATCCACCAGCACATCGGCCAGCGGCGCCGACAAGGCGTCCGCGCCAGCGGCGCGCACCGCGACAATGTGCCGCCCTACCGGCACAGCGAAAAAGGTAGTCGCCCGTTCCGGCGCCAGCGCATAAGCGATCTGGCTGCCATCAATGTACACATCAACGCCGCCCAGGCTGACGTAGCCGTTGACTATGCGTAAATCGCCCAGGTTGACAGCGCCGCTGTCCTGTGCGCTTGCGTCCCACGCCAGCGGGGCCACCAGCAGCGTTAACAGAAGGGTCAGAACCAGCTTGGGCACAATCCTGCGCATAGCCTGCACTCGCACAACCGCCTTTCAGGGTAAGGGTGTGGCGGTCGGCGTGCGCGCCGGGTCAGCCACCACAAACACGGCAAATTCTTCCTGCTGCGCGCCGCCTGCCCGGCAGTCCACGCACACGCGCACGGTATACGCGCCGGGGCGCAGCCCCGCCGGAATGGCGATCTCGCGCAGGAAGGAGCCATCCAGCCCGGTGCTGCCGCTGAGATTTTCCGGCCCGCCCGCCAGGCTGATCGTGTAGCGGCTCTCCGGCTTGAAGTTGAGCGCCGTCAGCATAAAGCTGTTCACCGCCGCAGCCGGCGGAACCGGGTCTACCAGCAGCGCCGGCGGCGGGAACGAGGGCGTGTTGCTGGGGCGCGGCGTGTTCGTGGGCACTGGCGAGCTGGTCGGCGTGGCCGTCCGAACTGCGGTGCTGGTGGCCGTCGCCGCCGGGGCCAGCTCAGTGAGCGCCATCTCAACCTGCTCGCGCATAACGTCCGGGTCAGCCCGGTTGATGCCAGGGCCGGCCACCTGCACCTCTGGCTGCACCAGCAGCAGCCGGGCAACGCCCGGCGTATCGCCCGGAACGATAACGAAATCGTACACGCCGCCGGCCAGCAGCTGCAGGCTGTTGATGACGCCCTGCACGCTCTGCGTGCCCGACAGCACCACGCGCACATCGAACACCGCCGGCACACGCCCCGCGTAATCCGAGGCCGTCGCCAGCCGCACACCCTGAATCACAGGGACGAACGCCGTGCTTTCCTGCTGGCCCGGCGGCACGCCGAAAATGCTCTCGATCTCCGTGAGCGACGTGGCGCGCAGCTCCAGGTCAAGCGTGCGGTTCGTGCCCGAAAGGCCGTGAATCAACCGCACGCTGGCGCGCGCGCTGGACGCCGCCGCGTTCATCGGGAACACGGCGAGCTGCAGCGGGCCGGTCTGCGCGGCGGCGCTGGCCGCATCCATAATGACCACGATATGGTCGTTCGGCGTGGCGAACGGGCCAATGCCCCCCAGCATCAGGTTCGCCCCCGCGGTATCGTTTATGACGAGCGTGCCGCCCTGGCTGCTCAGCGGCAGCGCGACGGTTTTCTGGCCAACAGGCAGGTTGTTGACCAGCACCAGATCGTTGATGCCAATCGTCAGCGTCCCGGCGCTCGGCGCGGCGTTGATAAAATACAGCGCCACATCGCCCGGCGCGCGCGCGGTGCTGCCGGGAAAGAGCAGGTACTCGGTCGAGTCGCCGCGGAAAGCTGGGTCGGCAGCCGGAACCAGCACCAGCAGATAATTCACATAGCTGTCCAGGCGGATGCCGCTGATAGTCGTGATAAGCTGGTCCGGGCTGTCGGCGTCGTATAAACTCATCGAATAGCTGCCGGCGGGCACGTCAAACGGGCCGGCCTGGTCGCCCAGGTTCATGTTAAAGGCCAGCGCCCCACTCAGGCCCGGCATAAGAGCGTTGGCCCGCAGCAGAAACGTGTTGCCCTGCAGCAGCGTCAGCCGGGCAAACCCCGTCGCGAGCGGCACGGTTTCGTCGCGCACCGCGACCAGTGTCGGCGTCACGCCGCCCAGATCCGTCAGCACGACCGACACGCTCGCGCCTGGCCCCACAGACACAACGCTGCTGGCCAGCGGCTGTTCATCCTGGCCCTCGCTCCCGCCCAGCAGCTCTGGCAGCAGCCGCACCGTCACGCGGGCGCTGGGGCCGTTAACGGTGAAATAACCGCTGTCGTCGCCAATCCCCATCCCGCGCGCCACGCGCACATCGTCAATGTAAACCTCGACCGGGGCCAGCCCGTCCAGCCGCAGGGCGTGCAGCACGCGCAGCCGCCCGGCGCTGTCAGCCGGCGTGTCTGGCAGCGGCACGGGCGTGTTGGTCGCCAGCGGCGCCAGCGTGAGCGTCGGTGTGACGGTGGGCGTGGCGGTGGGCGTTGGCGAAAGAAACGGCGTCGCGCTGGGCAGCGGCGGCGTGAGCGTGGCTGTTGGCGTGGGCGACGGCGTGCGCGTGATGCCGCCCAGCGCCAGCGCCGTCTCGGTAAGGGCGACCTGGCGCTGCGCCGTAGCGGTCAGCGCGTCCTCAACAGCCGCCGCCAGCGCGGCTTCATCGCTGACGGCGGTGATGACCACCGTCACATTCGGCAGCGGCGGAATCTCCGGCTGGCAGGCAGCGGCCAGCGCCACAACAACCAGCAGATATAGCAGACGTGGGCGCATCACAACGGTCTTTCCATTGGTCACAGCAGCACAGCGATAAACACAATATCGCCTGGAATCAGGCCACGCCGCGCCAGCACCGGGTTATCGGCCTCCAGCAGGGCCAGCGGAATCTTGTAGCTCTCAGCCAGCGCCGCCAGCGTATCGCCAGCGCTGGCCGTGTACGGTGTCAGCCGCCGGGGCGGTTCAAGCGTGTGCGCGCCCGCCGGGATCACAACCGCCTGGCCGCCGCCGCTGGTCACATCCGCCGCCAGGCCGTTGGCCATCTGGATCGCTTCCAGCGTGGTGTCGTAGCGCTCAGCCAGCGCCGCCAGGCTTTCGTCAGCAGCCAGCCGCAGCAGCCGAAACTGTGGCAGCGGCGCTTCAGCGGTGCGCGTAGCGTCGAACAGCGCGCCCGCGATAGCTGTCTCAACAACGACAGTGGCCTGCCGGTAATACAGGTCGCGCGCCGCCTGGGCAGTGCTGCTGCTGATGAAGTAGCCTACCCCCGCGATCACCCCCGCCACAATGCCAATCGTGAGCAGGATGCGCAGAACTCTTACTAACCGATACATTCGCCCTCGGCACGTGCCTGCTGTCGCAGACACGATTGTCGCTTGTAACCGGCGGGCTGTCAATTAGCGAGACGGCCGGGGTTTGCCGAAATTCAGCAACTGTAACCGTAAACCAACGCTGCCGCGCCAGAAAGCCCGCAATCAGTTATGATTGAAACACGACAGCGGCCTATACACGGAGGTGAAACACCGTGCTGCTCATCGCGCGCGCTCCCGTGCGGATCAGTTTCGGCGGCGGCGGAACCGACCTGCCCGCCTATTATTCCCAGTTCGGCGGCGCCGTCCTCAACACCGCCATCAACCGCTATATCTACACCGTCATCTCGGAAGGGGCCAGCTCCGCGCTGCAAATTATCTCGTCGGATTTCCGCGTGTTCTACCGCCACGACGACAGCTCGATAATGGATTCCGACGGCGAGCTGGGCCTGGCGAAGGCGATCCTGCGCGACTTCGGCGGCTATGAAGGCCTCGATATTTTCCTGTCATCGCAGGTCCCCCCCGGAACCGGGCTGGGATCATCCGGGGCGGTTGCCGTGTGCATGGTGAAGGCGCTGTCCGCCTGGCAGGGCCGCCAGCTCAGCGGCACGGAAATAGCCGAGATCGCCTGCGACATCGGCATCAACAAGATGCGCCTGGCCAGCGGCAAACAGGACGAGTACGGCTCGGCGGTTGGCGGGCTGAAGTACATCACTTTCACGCGCGACGGCACGAGCGTCACGCCGGTGGACCTGCCCCCCGCCGCACTCGCCCTGTTCCAGCGGCGCATCATGCTGTTCTTCACCGGCAAATCGCGCGATTCAGGCACGATCCTCAGAAAACAGTCCGCCGCCAGCCAGCAGCAGGACCCCGCCACGCTGGAGCGCATGCACCGCATCAAGGCGCTGGGGCGCGACATGCTCACCGCCATCCAGCGCCAGGACCTGGACGCCTTCGGCGACCTGCTGCACCAGTCATGGACACAGAAACGCGGCGTCGCCAGCGACGTGACCAACGACCTGATTGACCGGGCCTACGACGCCGCCCGTCAGAACGGCGCCCTGGGCGGCAAGATCACCGGCGCGGGCGGCGGCGGCTTCCTGATGCTCTACTGCCACGAGGAGCACCAGCCCGCCGTGACCCGCGCCCTGCACGCGCTCACCCTTAAGCGCATGGATTTCCAGTTCGATTTCGACGGGCCGCAGGTGCTGCTGCACCAGCGCGCCTGAGCGCCGCGCCGACCGGACTCCGGCGGCGGCATATTATGCGTTGGTTATCGCCCATGTTGTAGCGGGCCAGGCCGCCGCGTGGATACAATCTGCGGCGTGTCCGCACGAAAAACGCGGCGGCCGCCGCTGGCGTGTATTTCGCGCTACAATCGGCCAGCATCGTCGCGCTCATCATTGGAGGACTCCTCATGACAGATTCACCTGAAATCCGCGATCAGCTCCGCCGCCACAGCCACACGCTGCTCGATGGCGTAGACCGCGCCGGCGCGCGCGCCATGCTCAAAGCTATCGGCCTGAGCGACGCCGACCTGGCAAAGCCGTTGATCGCTATCGCCAACACGTGGACGGAAATCGGCCCGTGCAACTTCCACCTGCTGCGCCTGGCGCGGCGCATGAAAGAAGGCATCCGCGCTGCTGGCGGCACGCCGCTTGAATTTAACACCGTAAGCATTTCCGACGGCATCACGATGGGGACGGAAGGTATGAAAGCCTCGCTCATCAGCCGTGAGGTCATCGCCGATTCGATCGAGCTGGTGGTGCGCGCTAACTACTTTGACGGCGTGATCGCCCTCTCGTCCTGCGACAAAACCATCCCCGGCACGATCATGGCGCTCATCAGGCTCAACCTGCCGTCGCTGATGCTCTACGGCGGCTCGATCGCGCCCGGCCACCACGCGGGCCGCGACCTGACCATCCAAGATGTGTACGAGGCAATCGGCGCGCATGCCGTCGGCAAAATTGACGACGCCGAGCTGAAAGCCATCGAGGACACCGCCTGCCCCGGCCCCGGCGCGTGCGGCGGGCAGTTCACCGCTAACACGATGGCGGCAGCCAGCGAGATCATGGGCATCTGCCCGATGGGCTTCGCCGGCGTCCCGGCGATGGACACCGAAAAAGACGACGTGGCGTTCCGCGCCGGCCAGCTTATCGTGCAGATGGTCGAAAACGACCTGCGGCCCAGCCAGATTATCACCCGCGCGGCGCTGGAAAACGCCATCGCCGCCGCCGCTGGCTCTGGCGGTTCAACGAACTCGGTGCTGCACACGCTGGCCTTCGCGCGCGAGGCTGGCATCCCCTTCACCATTGACGACATCGAAGCGATCAGCCGGCACACCCCGCTGATCGCCGACCTGAAACCGACCGGGCGCTTCGTCGCCACCGACATGCACCGCGCCGGCGGCATCGCGCTGTTCGCGCAGCGCCTGCTGGAAGGCGGCTATCTGCACGGCGACTGTCTGACCGTCACCGGCCGCACCCTGGCTGAGGAAGCGGCGCGCGCTGTCGAAACCCCTGGCCAGGAAGTCATTCGCCCGCTGAGCAACCCTATCAGCGCCAGCGGCGGCCTGCACATCCTCAAGGGCAACCTGGCGCCCTCCGGCGCGGTCATCAAGCTCAAAGGGACTGAACCGCGCGTGCATCGCGGCCCGGCGCGCATCTTCAACCGCGAAGAGGACGCCATGCACGCCGTGCAGTCGCGCCAGATCAACGCCGGCGATGTCGTCGTGATCCGCTACGAAGGGCCAGTAGGCGGCCCCGGCATGCGTGAAATGCTGGGCGTCACCGCCGCGCTCACCGGGCAGGGCCTGGGGCGCGATGTGCTGCTCATCACCGACGGCCGCTTCTCCGGCGCGACACACGGCCTGTGCGTCGGCCACGTCGCGCCTGAGGCGATGGTCGGCGGGCCGATCGCGCTGCTGCAGGAAGGCGACACGGTGATCATAGACGTTGAGGCGCGCAGCCTCAGCGTCGAGCTGAGCGACGACGAGCTGGCGCGCCGCCGCGCCGCCTGGCAGCCGCCCGCGCCGCGCTACACGTCCGGCGTGCTGGCTAAGTTCGCGCGCACCGCCGCCCAGGCCGACGACGGCGCCGCGACGAACATCCTCGCGTAGCCACTACACCTGTAACGCCAGGCCCTGCGTTGACACATCATTAAGATGTCGCAGGGCCTGCGCTGCTCTTTTGCTGCTGACCTACTCGGCCTCAAGCTATATTTCGTCATCTTGCATGTATCATAATTTTATAGCGCTTTATTACGGGGCTTCTCCAGGGGGTTTACATGCCTGTTACGGTTACATGGGGTGACGACGCGCGCACATGGATGTATTACACGCTGTCAGAACCCTGGCTATGGGACGATTTTTACGCCGCGACGACCGCAGGGCACGAAATGCGTATATGCGCGGATGTGCCGGCTGTGAGCATCGTGGTTGACGTGCAGCAGGCCAGGAAAATACCAGCCGACACGCTGACACAGGTCAATATCATGGGCCGCCGCGATACACTGGTCGGGGACCACATTCAGCGCATCGTGATCGTTGGCGCCAACGCCTTTCTGCGCTCGATCCTCGCTATGGTTGGCCGTGTCGCCCCCCGCTTCGGCACCAGGATGGTGCTGGTGGACAGCCTGACGGAAGCCGAAAACATCCTCGAAGCTGACGCGCGCCAGCGGGCGAAAAACGCACCTGACGCTGTGCCCACGCCCTGAGGCCGGGGCCGCCGCGCGCCTGTCACAGCCAGCGGTGTGCCGCGCCGGGGAAAACGCAAGAAGCGGATAGACGCCGCCTGCCCGCAAAGGGTATGCTGTCAGGTAGAACAACAGGCAGCGCACAGGAAGTAAACCAGCGTGACCCACAGCACCGCCGCTAATGGCAGCCACCCGCAGGCCGAACTGGTACACCAGCTCTGCCGCTACATAGATGCTAACCTGGAGGAACGCCTCACCCTGGCGGACCTGGGCGCGCACGCCGGCCTCAGCCCTTATCACCTTCAGCGCGTGTTCAAGCGCGTGCTGGGCATCACACCGCGCCAGTACACGCAGGCCCGGCGGCTGGAGGCGTTCAAGGCCCACGTGCGCGGCGGCGGCACCGTTACCGCCGCGCTCTACAACGCCGGCTACGGCTCCAGCAGCCGCCTGTACGAAAACGCCAACGAACAACTGGGCATGACACCGGCCACATACGGCAAGGGAGGCGAAGGCATGCGTATCCACTACACAATCGTTAGCTGCCCGCTGGGCAATCTGCTGGTGGCAGCCACCCGGCGCGGCGTGTGCGCGGTCAGCCTGGGCGACACGCCCGCCTACCTGGAGGCCGAGCTGCGCGCCGACTATCCCGCCGCGGAGATCGCGCGCGACGACACGGACCTGGGCGAGTGGGTGGCGGCGCTGACGGCCTATCTGGAAGGCCAGGAACCGCGCCTTGATCTGCCGCTGGATGTGCAGGCCACCGCCTTTCAGTGGCGCGTCTGGCAGGCGCTGCGCGCGATCCCGGCTGGCGAAACGCGCACCTACGGCGAGATCGCCCGCAGCATCGGCAGCCCGCAGGCCGCCCGCGCCGTCGGCAGCGCCTGCGCCAACAACCCGGTCGCGCTCATCATCCCCTGCCACCGCGCCGTGCGCGGAGACGGCAGCCTGGGCGGCTACCGCTGGGGGCTGGCGCGTAAAGAGAGCCTGCTCGAACAGGAAGCGGCCTCACGCTGACGCCGCCCGCTGTTTTAGCCCTGTGCAAACGCGCTAAACTTATGTACACCTGTCAGGTGCGCCTGATGAGGAAAGGTATATGAGCGCGCCTGACAGCGCCTATCACAATGTTCTGCCTCGCGGTTAACGCCGATACTCGCCTGGCGGCGCTGGTTCCCGCGGATGCGGAAACGCTGTTTAGCCTGATTAACGCTAGCCGCGCCCATCTGCGCACCTGGGTCCCCTGGGTTGATGACACGCTCACCGTCGCTGACGCGCTGCGCTTCATTGCGCGCGCGCAGCACCAGGCAGATACCAACCAGGCGCTGTACGCCGGCCTGTGGCATCAGCAGACCCTGATCGGGGTGCTGGCGCTCAACTACATTGACACCCACCGGGGGCAGACAGAGTTCGGGTACTGGCTGGGCGCGCCCTACCAGGGCCAGGGGCACATGACAGCGGCCTGCCGCGCGCTGGTGGAGTACGTTTTCACTGAGCTAAAGCTGTGCCGCGTCGAAATTCACTGCTCCCCCGGCAATCACCGCAGCCGCGCCATCCCGCAGCGCCTTCAGTTTGTCGAGGAACACACCGCGCGCCAGTTTGAATGGCTGCGCGGCAGCTACAGCCAGATGGTGGTCTACGTCATGACTGCGGCCCGCTGGCGGCAGCTAAACGGCGCGCGGCCCGCTGGCCTCCCGTAGAAACGCCCCCACCACCGCGCGAAACTGCTCCCACTGCTGTTTGTGAATGGGGTGGCCGCTGTCCCGAATCATCACCAGCCGTCCGTCCGGCGCCAGATCGGCCAACCGCTGGCCGTAAGCCTCCGGGTTGAGGCGGTCGCCATCCCCCAGCAGCAGCAGCAGCGGGCAGGTGATGTTGGGCGCCAGGCTCAGGCTGACATCCCCGCCCGCCGTGACCATCGCCTGCACCGAATCTACCCACTGGCGCAGCACCGCGTTGATGTCGGTGATGCCGTGCCGCTCCCGGTCCTCCACCGCGATCCAGTCACCAGGGTACGAGCGCGTCGCCGCCTCGTACATATCCGGGCCAAAATAGCCCACCGCGCCCCACACCGCCGCCGAACGAAAAAGCGCCGGCTGCAAACCAGCCGCGATCAGCGCCACCTCGCCGCCGTCGGAATAGCCCAGCAGATGCGCCGGCTCCAGGTCCAGCGCCTCCACAAATGCCAGCACATCCTCAGCGTCGCGGCGGTAAAAGCCGGGCGGAAATGTGCGCGGCTTCGGCGTGGACAAATAGTAACCGCGCAGCGACGGCGCGATCACATGGTAATCGGCGCTCAGCCAGTCCATCACGCCCTTAAGGTGGATATGCGGCACGTCCATCAGGCCGTGCACCAGCACAACCGGCTGGCCTGCGCCAGCCTCATCATAGTACAGCCGCGCGCCCGTGCGCGTTTCGACGAATGGCATCTCACTTCACCCTCATTGATTCGCCGCCCAGCGCTGGCGCTGCTGTGTCCGCTGTCTCTGCCGGCGGCGTCTGCGTCTGCCGCAGCACGTCGCTCAGCGACACGCCGGTGACGATCAGGCTGATCACGCCCAGCACGGCGTAACCCAGGATATTAACGCCGTGAATCAGAAAACCGAGCGCCGTTGACAGCGTCGGGGCCATCCGCACCGCGTCGCCCGCCACGCGCACCGCGCCCTCATACGGGCCGATAGCGGCCACGCTCACCGGAATAGCGATGCTGAACGACGCCAGCGTCATAGACAGCACCGCCATCAGCAGGATATTTTCCTGGACGTTAAGCGCCAGCATGTAGCACACAAACGTAGCCGTCGAAAACCCCCACGAGGCCAGCGTCCAGAACACCGCGTGCAGCGCGCCGCGCCAGTTGGTCAGCGGGCGCAGGCCGTCCAGCACGTGATCGAGCAGCCGCCCCAGGCGCAGCCGCCTGAGGGGTGGCAGCAGCCGTTCGACAAACGCCAGCACAGCGCGCGGGACGGACGGGAAGCGCGCGAAAAAAACCAGCACGATAAACGCCGCGACAGTCGCCGCGCCGAAAAACGCCGCCGCCTGCGTCGCGCTGGCCGGCGCGTCAGGGAGCTGCGTCAGCGCCGCCGCCAGCAGCACCACAACCAGCAGCGTGTCCAGCAGGCGCTCGACCACGATGCTGGTCGCCGCCGTCATCACCGGCACGCCGCTGCGCGTCGCCAGCAGGCTGCGCGCCACCTCGCCCGCGCGCAGCGGCATCTGGTTAAGCAGCATGGTGATGTTCAGCAGGTGAAACGCCTGCACCCGCGCGATGCGAAACCCCACCAAACCGCGCCAGCGCAGCGCGCGCGCCCACAGCCCCGCCGCGATCAGCGCCAGGCCCGCCAGCAGCCACAGCACATTCGCCTGGCGGATCGTGTTGAGCACATCCTCCAGCGGGACATCGCGCAGGGCCAGCCACAAAAAACCCGCGCTGACAACAATGCTGGCGATAAGAAAGATATTTCGTCGCATGAAACCTGGCCTTTTGCTCCGGCAGGGCTGCTATTACCGGCAAGGATAGGCGGTTGAAGTTGCGCCAGCCTAAACGCGCCGGGCGCTCACGCGCGCTCCAGCAGCGCCACCGCCTCGATGTAGTAAGTCTGCGGGGCCAGGTCAAGCGGCTGGACCCACCGCAGCGCGTAGCCGTGCCGCGCCAGCCGCTGCGCGTCGCGCGCCAGCGTGGCCGGGTCGCCGCCAACATACACCAGGCGCGGCACGTTCAGCGCCGCCAGCGCGTCTACCGCCGTGACGCTCAGGCCCTCGCCGGGCGGGTCCACCACCGCCGCGCCGTACACCGGGTCAAGCGCGGGCAGCACGTCCTCGACCGCGCCCTCGATAATGTCCACGTTGTCGGCGTCAGCCAGGTTGACTTCGGCGTCAGTGGCCGCCGGCGGGAAGCTCTCCACCGCCGTCACCAGCCCGGCCAGCGGCGCGCTAAACGCGCTGAACACGCCCACGCCGGCGTACAGATCGAGCACCGCCTCATCGCCGCGCAGGTCAAGCGCGCCCATGACCTGCCCCACCAGCGCGGCAAGCTGCGGCACGCAGGCGCGAAAAGCGCTGCCGGCGGTGGCGCGGAACACGCGGTCGCCCACTGTCCAGCGCGTGTGCGTTTCGCCAATCAGGTTAACCGGCTCGCCATCGCTCAGCAGCATGTTGACGCTGGCGGGCATGTCGGTGTGCAGCTCCGGCGCGTTGTCGCCCGCCAGCGTGACAACCAGCATCAGCGCGCCGTCGCTGCCGCGCCGCAGTGTGAGGCGGCGCAGGCCGTCGAACTGGAGATCGAGCGACTGGTACAGCAGCAGCAGGTCCGGGTGCAGGACGTGACACTCGTCCGGCACAAGAATGCCCGCGCCGGTAGTCAGCGGAAAACCGGGCACGCCGTCCGCCCCGGCGACCATCGTCATGTGGTAGTTATAGCCCCACTGCTGCGGCGCCGGAATCACCGGGCGCACATCGGCGTCGTCGAAGCCGCCCACCCGCGCCAGTTGGTCGGCCAGCACATCCTGCTTGAGCAGCAGTTGGGCGGCGTAATCAATGTGCTGCCACTGGCAGCGCGCGCAGCGCCCCGGCCCGAAATGGCGGCAGGCGGGGTAAACGCGGTCGGCGGAAGCCTCCAGCAGCGTAACGCCCTCGGCGAACACGACGCGCCCGCGTTCTTCAACAGCGCGCGCCAGCACGCGCTCGCCGGGGATGGCGTAGGGCACAAACACCGTTTTGCCCGCGTGCCGGCCCAGGGCGCTGCCGCCGTGCGCCATCGCGGTCAGCTCAATCTCGAATGTGTCGGAAGCGCTCATCTGCTGTGCTTTTCGCCTGTTAGCCGCCGGCAGCCCGGCTGCCCCGCGCCGCTATTATACGGCATGGCGCGGCCCGCGAAAACCGCCGCGCCGCCCGCACAACCGCCGCCCTTTCTGGTACAATCAGCCTGCTGACACCGCGCGCCGGGTTTCGCCATGTATCTTCAATATCTTTCGCTGACCAACTTCCGCAACTACGCCCGCCTGGAGCTGAACCTCACGCCGGGCACAACGCTCGTTTACGGCGCTAACGCGCAGGGCAAAACTAACCTGCTGGAGGCGCTGTACTATCTGGCAACAGCGCGCTCGCCCTACACCACCAGCGACCGGCAGCTTATCCACTGGCGCGCCGCCGACGACCCGATCCCCTTCGCGCGCCTGGCGGCGGAGGTTCACGGGCGCCGGCACAGCGCGCCGCAGCGCATCGAAATCACGCTCATGCTGGAGCGCGCGCCCGACGGCGGCCAGCGCTTCAAAAAGGCGATCCGCCTCAACGGGGCTGACAAGCGCGTAATGGATATGGTCGGCGTCCTGAGCGTCGTGCTGTTCCTCCCGCGCGATCTGGCGCTGGTTGAGGGCGCGCCCGCCGAGCGCCGCCGGTTTATGGACGAAACGCTGTCGCAGGTGGACCGGGATTACCTGGAGGCGCTCACGAATTATGAAAAGGTGCTGCCGCAGCGCAACGCCCTGCTGCGCCGCCTCAATGAAGGGCATGGCAGCCCGCGTGAGCTTGATTACTGGGACGCGCAGCTTGTGCGCAGCGGCAGCGTGATTATCGCCGGGCGGCAGCGTTTCCTGCGCGAACTCGAAGTGGACGCCCGCCGCGCTCACCATGACCTCACCGGGCGCCGCGAAACGCTGACGCTGGTCTACCAGCCCAACTTCGCCCCCACCGCTGGCGGCGACGGCCAGCTTTCATTCAACGCGCTGGGGCTGGACCTGCACCGCGAGCTGACGCCGGAGCAGATCGCGCCGCAGTTCGCCAGCCACCTTAAAGCCGAGCAGGGCCTGTCTATCCGCCGCGGCGTGACCCTCAGCGGGCCGCATCGCGACGAGCTGCGGCTGCGCATCAACGACCACGACGCCGGCCTCTACGGCAGCCGGGGGCAGGCGCGCACCGCCGTGATGGCGCTCAAGCTGGCCGAGCTGGCGTGGATGGCCGCCAACCTGGGCGAGCCGCCGCTGCTGCTGCTCGACGAAGTGATCGCCGAGCTGGACGCCGCCCGCCGCGCCTATCTGCTGGCGCGCCTGACCGATGTCACACAAACACTGATGACCACCACCGAGCGCGACATCTTCACCCCTGAATTTCTGACGCGCACCACGCTGCTGCACATCGCCGAAGGCCAGATCGCGCCCACTGAAACCTGACGCCTACAGCACGGCGAACAGCGCCAGCGGGACCAGCACCCCCACCGCCGCCCCCGCCAGCACCTGGGCAATCGTGTGCCTGCGCAGCCGGAGGCGCGCGGCGCCCACCAGCAGCACCAGCGGCAGCACCGCCAGCGCCGGGGCCGCGCCGAAGAAAGCGCCCGCCGCCACCACCGACCCGCTGATGCTCATCGTGTGCATGCTGATCTGCCACACCAGCGTAACGCCCGCCATCACCGCGATCTGCACCACGCTGAACAGCCCGAACAGCCGCATCACCGGCGACGCATCCAGCGCGCCCAGCGCCCACCACGCCAGCAGCGCGCACGACAGCGACACAGCGAACGGGCGCAGCCGTTCACGGCGCACCTGCATGTGCAGGTCGCCGATGCTGCCGCGCCGCACCATCCACACCACAAAAAACAGCGGCAGCAGGCACACCAGCGCGATATACACCAGCGCCCAGGTCAGCGCCTGCTGCGGCGTGCCCGCGTCACGAAACGCGATCGGCAGCGACACCGCCGCCCACACCAGCGGCGGGCTGAACAGGTTGGAAATCAACCGCGCCCACGACTTATCTTCTGTGCCCACCGGGGTGTCCAGCAGCGGCTCGCTTACCATTTGTGCGGCGCGTCCCTTCTACAGCGGCCAATCGCGCCGCGTCGGCCCTTACCCTACCACTCTTGCGGCCAAAGTTTAAGCCTAAACCTGGCCGGGCTAACCAGCGGTGCGCGCGCCGCGCGCCATTTCGGCGCGATACAGGTCGGCCAGGGCAGCGTTCACTTCGGGAAACTGAAATTCGTAACCCAGCTCAAGCAGGCGGGCGGGCACGGCGCGCTGGCCGGTCAGCAGGATGCTGGCCACTTCGCCAAAAGCCGTCTTGAAGGCGAAACCGGGAACCGGCAGCAGCGATGGGCGGCTCATGGCGCGGCCCAGGGCGCGGCTGAATTCCGCGTTGGTCAGCAGGTGCGGCGCGGTCAGGTTGAACGCCCCGGACGCCTCAGCGCGGTGGATAAGAAAGCGGATCGCGCCAATCTCATCCGCCGGGTGAATCCAGGGAAACGGCTGCTGCCCGCTGCCGAATGGCCCGCCGACAAACAGGCTGAACGGCAGCGCCATGCGCTGGAGCGCGCCGCCGCGAAAGCTGAGCACGACGCCAGATCGAATGACCGCGCGGCGCACGCCCAGCGCCTCCACCGGCTGGGTAGACGCTTCCCAGTCCACGCACAGCCGCGCCGGGAAATCGTCACCCGGCGGCGCGCCCTCGGCCACGTCCTCGCTGTTCGCGCGCGGGCCATAGTACCCAACCGCCGACGCCTGAATTACAACGGCCGGTTTCTTCGCCGCCTGCGCCACCGCTGCAACAACCGCCCTGCCCGCGTTGACCCGGCTTTCCACCAGCAGCCGCTTGCGCTCGTCCGTCCAGCGGGTGGGCAGGAAACCATCGCCGGCCAGGTTCGCCCCCGCCAGGTTGACAATCGCGCCGGCTCCGTCGGCCAGCGCGCCCCAGCCGCCGCTGGTGCGCGCGTCCCAACCCTCAACGCGCACCGCCGCGCTCAGCCCTTCGACCAGCTTCGGGCTGCGGCTGAGCACAATCACCTCGTGGCCGTCGCGCGCCATGTCGTTCGCCAGCCGGCGGCCAATCACCCCCGTGCCGCCCGCGATAATTACCCGCATCGCCTTTCCTCCCCGGCGGCAGCCCCGCCGCGCTATCGGACCGTTATTTCGGCCAGCCGCAGGTGATCTGTGTCGCCAACGGGCAGCCGTTCCTGCGGGGCATCCATTCGGTACACGCCGATGATGAGCGTATACTGAGCTGGCGCTAAGCCCTCCGGGATAACCAGCGCGTGCCGGTCGCTGATGATGTCGCCCGGCGGCCAGTCCGTCGTCAGCGCCAGGCCGCCGCCTGGCTCGCTGTCACGTTGAGCGGCGAGCGCGCCGCCCGCGTCGAGAAGCTGCACCGTCACCTTGTAGCGCGTGTCCAGCGGCGCATCCGTCCGCCAGTCCAGCCGCAGCTGCAGCGCGCCCCCCGGCGTCACCGTCGCGCTGCTGAGGGCGTAGCTGACCAGCGTGATGTGCGGGCCAAAGCGCGCGCCCACCGCCACCGCCGCTGGCAGGTCAGCCGGCGCGATGTAGCGCACCAGCCGCACGTCGCCATACCAGCGGCTGGCCGCCTCATAAGCGCCCGCCGCCAGCGCCGTCTCAATGACGCGGTTAGGGTCGCGCTCAGCCTCGCCCCAGAACACGGCGAACACCTGCTGGTGCGCGTCAATCACGTTCGCCGCCGCCGCGCGCGCCGCCGCGTCGTCGCCGCCCAGACCGGCAGGCAGCGGGTAAACCGGCAGGCTGCCCCGGTAATAATAACGAAACACCTCTTCCTGGTTGGGCGCATCGAGGACAATGGCGTCGTTCGGGCCGCTGGCCGCCGCGATCTCCGCCGCCAGGCCGCGATAGTCGGCGCGCTGCCAGGCGGGGTCATGATACAGCGCACCCAGCGCGGCCACCATCGTCGCCGCCAGGCCCAGCGCCGCCAGCGCCGCCGCCGCGCGCGGCAGCCAGCGCAGGCGCGGCCCCGCGTCCAGCGCCCACAGAACCGCCGTCCCGCGCGCCATCCACAGCGCGCAGCCGGCCTGCGCCGGCAGCAGAAATTTGAGGTTGGCCGGGCGGTACAGCCCCAGCGCCAGGAACAAGATCACTGGCACAACTGTCCACAGCGTCACCAGCAGCGCGCCGCGCGCGTCCGCGGCGCGCCCTCGTTCAACGCGCAGCCCAAACGCCAGCAAAATCAGCGCCACTGCCACCCAGCTTGTATCAGCCGCCGTATAAGCGCTGCCCAGCGTCAGCCAGCCGCTGATCGTCCCCAGCGCCTCAGCCAGCGCCGCCGGCTGGCCGGTGCTGGGCCAGGTCGTAAGCTGCGCCCAGGCCGTGCCCAGCCAGGGCAGGTACAGCGCGGCCGTCAGCAAATTGGCGAGAACGTAGACGCGCCGCGCGTGGGCGCTGGGCCGCGCGCGGCTGGTATGGGCCAGCGCAAACGCCGCCCCCTGCGCCAGCAGGACAAATGCATAGGTGTACTGCGTCCACAGCCCGGCGGCGTTGACCAGCGCCAGCGGCAGCGCCCAGCGCCAGCCGGGCGCGCGCAGAAAGCCCGCGAAGGCCCACAACGCCGCCGCCGCCCACAGCGCCAGCAGGGCGTACATGCGCGCTTCCTGCGCGTAGTACACGCTGAAGCTGTTGAGCGCCATAAACAGCCCCGCCGCCAGCCCTGCCGCCGCGCCGGACAGCCGCCGTCCCGCCGCCGCCGCGAACGCCACCGCCAGCACGCTGGCCAACACCGAAAACGCCCGCAGCGCGAACTCGCTGGTTCCGGTAAACGCCGCCCACACCTTCAGCAGCCAGTAATACAGCGGCGGGTGAATGTCGCGGGCCGCGTGCCGCGCGATCTCATCAAAGGCGCGGCCCGCCTGCACATAGCTGCTGCCTTCGTCGTTCCACAGCGACTGCGCGCCCAGCAAATGCACGCGCGCGCCGAACGCCAGCAGCACGATCAGCGCCAGCGCCAGCGTGTGCCAGCGAGCGGGCCGGCGGTGTTCGCTTCCAGGGGATGCCGCTATATCAGCGCTCACAGCACCGCCCGCGCCCCCAGCACGCCCAGCGTGACAGCCAGCGTCAGCAGGACGCTCCACGCCAGCGCGCCCAGCGTCATCCACAGCAGCAGCGCGCGCGGCCGGGCATTGAGCGCCAGCCCCAGCGCCGCGCCGATCTGCGCGCCGACCGTCATCGGCCCCAGCAGGCCCAGCCCGGCCGCGCCCCACCGTTCCCAGGCGCGGCGCAGCGCGCCCGGCGGCGCTTCAACGGCCGCCTGCCGGTTGAAACGGCGCAGCACCCAGGCGCGCACGCGCTCGCCCGGCAGCAGCACCAGCGCCGCGCCGCACACATAGCTGAGCGTCGTCGTGGCGATCACCAGCGGCGGGGCCAGGCCCAGCGCCAGTCCCGCCGGGATCGCCGTCCAGAACGAGAAAAACGCCAGCGCGAAGATGCTCACAATTTTTGGCGCTTCAGCCTCGAACAGCATAACGACAGCCTGCGCCGCGCTTACAGCACGCCCGGCAGCGCGCTCAGGTCGTCCAGCAGGTGATCAGGGCCGGCGGCGGCCAGTTCCTCACGGCTGGCAAAGCCGGTCACCACCGCGACGGCCCGCGCCCCGACCGCCCGCGCGCAGGCCACGTCAGCCGGCGTGTCGCCCACGATCACCGTCTGCGCCGGGTGCAGCGACCGCCCGGCAGCCTGCGCCGCGCGCGCAACAGCCAGCGCCGCGACCTCGCTGCGGTCCGGCGATTCGCTGCCGTAAGCGCCCACCGTAAACCAGTCCGGCTCATAGCCCGCCGCGCGCAGCTTGAACGCCACTGTGTCGCGCACGTTGCCCGTGATCAGGCCGATGAGCGTGTTCGGGCGGGCGCGCAGCGCTGTTACGGCGTCCAGCGCGCCGGGCAGCGCCCAGATGCGATAGCGCGTCAGCGCGCGCTCCAGGTGGCGGGCCAGCGCGGCCCCGTAAACCGGCATAAGCCGGGCGATGTCGGCGTGTGTGTGCCCCTGGTCGGCCAGCAGCTCAGTGATGATAAACCAGTCAGTCTTGCCGCCGAAGTTCAGCGTCTCCACGCCGTCCGCCGCCCCGAACACCTCCAGCATGGCGGCGCGGGTGGCCGCCCGCCCGGCCCCATCAGAGCGCAGCAGCGTGCCGTCAATATCGAACAGAACCACCGTAAACGAATCGTGTGTTTGCATAGCGGCAAGTGTAGCAGCACTTGGCGGCGCAGGCGATAGCGGGTCGCGGCGCGGGCTTGACCTGCGAACACATGTTCTGTATAATTGCGCTATGAACGTTCACGCGAAGCCCGACACGCTGACCCGCCTCACCCAGCTTGGCGACGTTACGCTGTTTGAACCGGCAGGCGACGCGCCCGCCCACGAACAGCCGGCGGCCAGGCGCTCTCAGCCGCGCAGCCTGGCGGAGTGCATTACGCATGTCGCCACACCTTCCGGCAGCAAGCCGGTGCTCAAGGCAATGGTCACCACCGCCTGCGAGCGCAACTGCTATTACTGCCCGTTTCGCGCCGGGCGCGGCCAGATGCGCCGCGAGACGTTCAAACCGGACGAGCTGGCGCGGGCCTTCGACGACATCCAGCGGGCGAAAATCGCTGACGGCATCTTCCTGTCGTCGGGCATCGTCAGCGGCGGCGTCACCACCCAGGACAAAATCATTGACACCGTGGAGATCATCCGCCGCAAATACCGCTATCGCGGCTACGTGCATCTTAAGATCATGCCCGGCGCTGAGCCGGACCAGATCGTGCGCGCCATGCAGCTCGCTGACCGCGTCTCGCTGAACCTTGAAGGGCCAACCCCGCAGCGCCTGCGCGCCCTGGCCCCGCTCAAGGATTTCGCTGATGAGCTGCTTCAGCGGCTGCTGTGGGCCGGGCGCATCAAACGCGAGACCGACCGCCACCTCGCCAGCCTGGTCACGCAGTTCGTGGTCGGCGCGGTGGGCGACACCGATCTGGAGCTGCTGGACCTGAGCGCCCGGCTCTACCGGCAGGCCGGGCTGGCGCGCGCCTACTACGCTGCCTTCCGCCCGGTGGCTGGCACCCCGTTTGAGAACCTGCCCCCCGCGCTGCCGCTGCGCGAGCGCCGCCTCTACCAGTCAAGCTTTCTGCTGCGCGATTACGGTTGGGATGTAGAGGAACTGCCGTTCACGGGCGACGGCAGCCTGCGCCTGGATGCCGACCCCAAGCGCGCCTGGGCGGACCAGCACCTGCGCCACTCTCCGCTGGACCTGATGCGCGCCGAGCGCGCCGCCCTGCTGCGCGTGCCCGGCATCGGCCCCAAAGGCGCGGACGCTATCCTCAGGGCGCGCCATCAGGGCCGCCTGCGCGACCTGGCGCACCTGCGCGCCATCGGCATCCGCGCGCCTGAGCAGGCAGCGCCCTACATCCTGCTCGATGGCCGCCGCCCGCCGCAGCAGTTAGCGCTGCTCTAAAGCCGGTGCAGATCGTCCAGCGCGATGTCGCCGCGCTTGAGCGCCTCCAGCGCGGCGTTGGTGCGGTCCTTAGCGCCCAGCTTGTTCATTGCCCCGGCCAGCGTCTCAATCACAATCGGCATTCCCAGCCTGAGCTGCCGGGCAATCGCCTCATTCTCGTGGCCGGCAGCCACATACAGCAGGATTTTGCGCTCCAGGTCGTTCAGCTCCGCCGCGCGGCCTTCCTGTTCAGCCAGCAGCCCGCCCACGATGCGCTCAGCCACCCCGCTGCCCAGCACCAGGTGGCCCTCCATCACCTTGCTGATGGCGTCAATCAGCTCGTTCTCGTCAGTAGATTTTAAGACGTACCCGTGCGCCCCGGCGCGCAGCGCCCGCACGATATACCATTCCTCGTCGCGCCCGGTCAGCACCAGCACCTTGACGCCAGGGGCCTGCTGGCGGATCGTCGGCAGAATGTCCAGGCCGCCCCTGCCGGGCATGTTCAGGTCCAGCAGCAGCACGTCCGGCAGCAGCGCGAGCGTCTGCTGCAGCGCGGTCTCGCCGTCCGCCGCCTCGCCCACCACCATAAATTCAGGCCGGCCCTCCAGGAAGCTGACCAGCGTGCGCCGCATGATAGTATGGTCATCCGCCAGCACCAGCCGCAGCGACGGGCGGCGCGTCAGGTCTGGCTTCGCCGGCTGGCGGTCCGCACCCGGCGCGCCGGCCTGCGCTGTGCGCAGCGCCTCTTCCAGCGCGTCAGCCATGCTGCGGCACGACTGGAAGCGCCGCGCCGGGCTTTTCTCCAGCGCCTTGAGAATCACGTTCTCCAGGCTGGCCGGCAGCGCCGGCATGAGCAGGCGCAGCGGCGGCGGCGGCTGGCGCACCTGCTGCAGCAGCAGCGCCGAGATGTCGTCCGCGTCAAATGGAAGCTGCCCGCACGCCATCTCATACAGCACCACGCCCAGCGAATAAATGTCGGTGCGGAAATCCAGCACCGCGCCCTGCGCCTGTTCCGGCGACAGATACGCCGGCGTGCCGATCACCATGCCCTCTGCTGTCACGCGCGCGGCCTCGCGCGGCAGCGCCAGCCCCAGGTCCATAATCTTAATGCCGCGCTCCGGCGTCACCTTGATGTTCGCCGGTTTGATGTCGCGGTGGATGATGTCGCGCTCGTGCGCATACTGGAGCGCCCGCGCGATCTGCGCGCCCAGCTCGACCACCACCGCCGGCGTCGACGGGATAAAATCGGACAGCGGGCGGCCCTCTACGTACTCCACCACCAGGAACGGCTGCTCATAATCTTCTTCGATGTTGTAAATCGCCATGATGCCGGGGTGGTTAAGCTGCGCGGCAGCGGTCGCTTCCTGAAAAAAGCGCCGCCGTGTCGAGTCGCGCACGTGCGGCAGCAGCACCTTCAGCGCCACGTCCCGGTTAAGGCGTAGATCCGTCGCGCGATAAACCGTCGCAGTCGAGCCGTCACCCAACTGCGCGGTAATCTGGTAGCGGTTGAGCAGCGTGCGTCCGATCATCTACCCCGCCCGATTATTATTTTCAAACGGTTAGAATACCACAACCTCCGCAACTCGGCACTCACGCTTTCGCCGGCTCGTTAGAGTTATCTAACCCTTGCGCCCGCCGCTGCCAACCTCTGCTATAGTGTGAGCAGAAGTCATCATCAGCAGCGGCCAGCGGTTCCACCAAACGAGGACGCTTATGGACGACGAGGCGCTGAGAGAATCGCGCCGGGTGCTGCGCCGGGTGCAGGATCACCTGCTGGCAGCGCACGCGCATCTGGGCGCGCAGCGCGAATCCGTCAGCCTGGTGGACGTAATCTATCACCCCACCAGCGCCGCCCCCAGCGTAAATTACGTGACGCCGCGCCGCAGCACCGCCTGGGTCCCGGTCGAAATGGTGCAGCAGGGACTGGCGCGCCTGCGCGCGCATGGCCGCGCCGCCCGCGTGCAGTTTATCGCGGATCTCTACCCGCCCCAGTTCAGCGCGGCGCTGCGCGACCTGGGCCTGCGCGTCGAGTATGAAACGCCGCTGCTGATCTACGCCGCCGCCGGCTTCGCCGGCCAGCCCGCGCCGCCGATCACCGCCGCGCCGCTGCCTGATGGCGTGAACACAGCCGAAGTGGCCGACCAGCGCGGCATCGAGCTGTGGTGGTATGTCTGGCGCAGCGCGCATTACGATGTGCTGACGCTGGGCGTGGAGCCGCTGCTGGTGGGCCGCGAGCTGGCGGCGGCTGCCCAGGGCCACCAGCTTGACCTGATTCTGTACCGCGCCGGTTTCCCGGTAGGTGTGGCCCGCCTGAGCGTTCACAGCCAGGGCGCGCACCTGCTTGGCCTGGCGCTGATGAAAGAGGCGCGCACGCCGGACCTGCTGCGCGCCCTGGTCGGGGCCGCTGTCCGCGCCGCGCTCGACCGGGGCTGCGATCTGGTTTACGCCCCCGGCGAAACTGAAACCGACCGCGAGACGCTGCGCGCCCTGGGCTTTCACGCCTGCGGCAGCGTGGCGCGCTACGCCCCCGCTGATACCGACAGCGCCACCGCGCGCGAGGCAGCCGATGACCGCATCCTGGGACAGCCTGTACTTACGCTCCGCTGACGCCAGCGCCGTCGCCGCCGCCCTGCGCGGCGCGCTCACGGCCCTGGATTACACCCTTTTTGACCCGTTCGCGCCGCTGCCCGGCCCGGCCTATCCGCGCGCGGTGCGGCTGTTCGTGGCCCCGGCGCAGGACGGCTGGGTGCGGGTGCTGGGCGCGCCAGACACGCGCGCGCTGCCCGCGCTGTCGGCGGGCGGGCTGTGCCTGTACGCCGCGCTCAGCGGCGCCGCGGCCCATATTGCCGCCTGGGTTGACGGCGCTGAGGCTGACCTGCCGCGCGCGCTCCAGCCCTATGCGCGGCCTGGCTGCGATCTGGCGGCGGCACTGGCCAACCCCACCGCCCCGCCCGTTGAGCCAGCCGCCGCGCCTGACGCGCTGCTGGGCGCGCTGCCGCCAGATGTGCAGCCGCTGGCCGACCGCGTTAACCTGAAACAGGCCCAGGGAATGCTCGACCGCTTCAGCGGCGGGCTGCTGAAGCGCGCCGGCGCTGACCCGGACGCCGAAGCGGCGGCGCGCGCGCTGGCCGCAAACGCCGGCCCGGACTGGAACAGCCCCGGTGGCAGCCGCATCCGCGCGCTGATGGCCTGCCTGACCATCGCGCCGAGCTGGCGCGAGCCGGATTTCACCGCCCTGCGCGACGCCTATCAGCTTCACCTGCGCCGGCGGCGCCGCCCCGACGCCCGCCTGTACCCTGGCGACGCCGACGCGCTCGCGCGCGTGCCCGACGCGCTCGCTTATACGCCGGTCTACGCTGGCCGGTCTGACGGCTGATGCCAGAAGCCTGGGGGTCTCCATGACGCACGAGGACCGCATCCGCTGGGACGCCATCTACCGCCAGCGCGGTCAGCAGCATTTTCCTGAGCCGGACCCCTTCCTGTTCGACTACACGCCGCCCACCGCGCCCGGCGATGAGCGCCGCGCCCTGGATATCGCTGGCGGCCAGGGGCAGAACGGGCTGTGGCTGGCGGAGCAGGGCTACATCGTTGACGTAATGGACATTAGCCGCCTGGCGCTGGCGCGCGGGCGGCAGGAAATGGTCGCGCGTGGGCTGCGCAGTCTCAATTTCCTGCCGGTGGACCTGGACACAGCCGAGCTGGAAGCGGAGCATTACGACCTGGTGTGTGTGTTTCGCTATCTCAAGCGCGAGCTGTTCCCGGCGCTGCGCGCCTGCGTGCGCCCTGGCGGCCGCATCGTCTACGAGACATACAATCTCCGCTATCGGGAAATCGTCCCGGCCTTTAACCCGGCTTTCCTGCTCCAGCCGGGCGAGCTGGCGGCCCTGTTCGCCGGCTGGAAACTGCTGCACGCCGGCGACGTTCAGCATATCTCGCGGCTGGTCGCCCTCAAGCCGGGGCGCTGATGCGGACATGGCCCGCCGCCTGGTCCGTGCGCGCGCTGCTGGCCGCCTGCCTGCTGCTGAGCGCTGAGGTGGCACTGTGGACATTCGCGGCGCGCGCGCCCGCCGACTGGCTGCCGCTGGCGCTGGGCTACCTGGCCCTGGCCGCCTGCGCCCTGGACCTGGCGCTGCGCTGGCGCGCCCGCGATATTTTCGGGCTGCTGCTGCTGGCCGGCCTGCTGGCGACAGCGCAGTCAGCGGCGCTGTTCCCGCAGCGCGCCCTGGCCGACCTCCCGCTGACGCTGGTCACGCGCGCGCTGGGCGCCTATGCGCTGGCCGCCGCGCTGGCGCTGGCGTTGTGCCTGGCGCTGCTGCGCGCGCCGCGCGGCCGCCGCTGGCTGCTGGCCGCCGCCGCCAGCGGGCTGACCTGGGGCGCGTGGGTCTACGGTGTCCCGGCGCTCACCGCTGATGTCGCGCCTGTTTCGCTGCCGCTGCTGCTGCTGGTTGGCGCGGCGGCGCTGGGGCTGGTTGGCGCGGCGGTGGGGCTGGTCGCCCGCGCCGGCCCGCGGCTAACCGCCGCTGACCTGTGTCTGGGGCCGGCTGGCGGCGCGTTCGTGACGGCGGCGCTGGCGTGGAATCTGGCGCGGGCCAGCGAATCCGGCGCGCTGGCTACCCAGGGCGCGCTGATCTGCGCGGCGCTGGCGGCGTACTGTCTGCTGCTGCTGCGTTTTCAGCGCCGGGGCAGCGCGCCCACCCCGCTGGAAGCGGCGCTGCCGCCCCAAACGCCCCTGTGGGGGCAGTTGAGCCGCGCCGCGGCGCTCTTTCTTGTCGGCGGCGCGGCAGGTTTTCTGCTCGCGGAAGCGCTCGCCTTCGACCTGGCCGGCCTGCTGGCGCTGGCGTTCACCGCCTACGGGCTGGTGTGGCTGCCAACGGTCTCGCTGGTGCTGGGCGTCGAGGGCTGGCGGCGGCTGACGCGCCAGCGGCAGTTATAAGCTCGCCTGCTGTAAGCCGGCCAAAATTGATATATAGTGATGCTGGCAGTGTCAGCATGATCTGCACCGCGCGGTGAAACAGGAGTCGGCCTTTGAGCCAACTGGTAGCGGGACTTGTCGTTCGTGAACAAAGCGGCTTTTTCGGGGTTGAAACCTGCGACGGCCAGGTTCGCACCTGCCGCCTGCGCGGGCGGCTGCTGGAGGAAGCGCGGTCGTCAGACGTCGCCGCCATTGGCGACCGCGTGCAGATCGAGATTCAGCCTGACGGCACAGGCGCAATTGAGGCTGTGGCCGAGCGCATCAGCGTCCTCTCGCGCGCTGTTCGCACTGAGGGCGTCCGGGGCGCGGGCGCGCCGGCGCGCGAACAGGTAATCGTCGCCAACGCTGACCAGGCGCTGTTCGTGTTTGCCGCCGCCAACCCGGAGCCGAGCTTCAAAACGCTCGACCGCTTCCTGACGGCGGGCGAGAAATCGGGCATCGAACGGCTGGTGATTGTGGTCAACAAACAAGATTTAACCGACTCGGCGGCGGTCCGGGCGCGCTTCCTGCCCTATGAGCGCATCGGCTACACCGTGCTGCACACCTGCGCCCTGGACGGAACCGGCGTTGACGCCCTGCGCGCGCGGCTGCAGGGCTGCATCTCGGTGTTCGCGGGGCCGTCTGGCGTCGGCAAGACCAGCCTGCTCAACGCCATTCAGCCGGACCTGGGGCGGGCCGTTAAAGCGGTGAGCGCCTACCGCGCGGAAGGGATGCACACCACGCGCGACAGCGTGCTGGTCCGGCTGGCCGTCGGCGGCTACGTGGCCGACACGCCCGGCGTGCGCACGCTGGCTTTCTGGGACATCGAGCCGGAAGAGCTGGACGCCTACTTTGTGGACCTCGCGCCGTATGTCGAACGCTGCCGCTTCGGCAACTGCGCGCACCTCGACGAGCCGGGCTGCGCTGTGCGCCAGGCGGTTGAGAGCGGCACAGTGCTGCGCAGCCGCTATCACAGCTACCTGGCCTTCCGCGCCGAGCTGGAAGCCGCCGGCGCGCCTGATTAGCGCGCGCCTGCCGCTTGTGCCATAATTCTGAACACGATCAATAAATTGTGAAGCGGGGGCGCGAAACGTGTCCACATCGTCTATCATCGGGCGCACGCTCGGCGGCAAATATCTGATCAAACAGCTCGTGGGCCGGGGCGGTATGGCGACGGTCTATCGCGGGTATCAGGCCGATGTCGAGCGCGATGTGGCGGTTAAGGTGCTGCCGACCAGCCCCGCACTGGGCGACGAGTTCGTGGAACGCTTTCGCCTGGAAGCTCGCACGATCGCCCGGCTGCAGCACCCGCACATCCTGCCGCTGTACGATTACGGGGTTGAGGACGGCATTCTCTATCTGGTGACGGCCTATATTGGCGGCGGGACCCTCAGCGACCGCATCGCGCGCGGGCCGCTGCCGCTGGGCGAAGTAAACACGCTGCTGCGCCAGATCGCCCCCGCGCTGGACTACGCCCACCGCCAGGGCGTCATCCACCGCGACATCAAACCGGCGAATATCCTGATCTCCACCGAAGGCTACCCCCTGCTGGCCGATTTCGGCATCGCCAAACTGGTCGAAGGCGACAGCGGCCTGACCGCGACCGGCGGCGTTATCGGCACACCGGCCTATATAGCGCCGGAGCAGGTGCAGGGTCTGCCAGTGGGGCCGTCCGCCGACATCTACTCGCTGGGCGTGGTCGTCTTTGAGATGCTCGCTGGCCGCCAGCCATACCAGGCCGAAACGCCTATGCAGGTGCTGGTCAAACACATGGCGGAGCCAGTCCCGCCGTTAAGCGCCGCCGTCGCCGGGCTGCCGCCGGCGCTGGACGCGGTGCTGGCGCGCGCGCTGGCGAAAAACGTTGAGCTGCGCTACCCCACCGCCGCCGCCTTCGCCGCCGACTATGGGCGGGTCGCGCAGGAAGCCGCCGACACAGTTGGCATGCCACAGCCGCCGGCGGCGGGCACCGCCTCCACCGTCAGGCTGCCAGATACCCCGGCGGGCGCGCCTGTCCCGCCGCCCACCCCGCCGCCAACACAGCCGCAGCCAGCCGCCGGCGGCACGCCGCCAGCGCTGCTGCTGGGCGGGCTGGGGGTAATCGCAGCGCTCGTCCTGGTGATCGTTGTGCTGGTGCTGACAACGCTTAACCGCGGCGGCCCGACGGTCGTCAGCGACAGCCCGACAGCCACCGACGCGGCCAGCGCCGCGCTGCCCACCGCCCAGCCAGCGCCGCCCACAGCGCCGGCAGCGGCCCTGGCGCGCCCGCTGGGGCGTCTCACGTTCAGCACTGCTAACCAGATCGGCGACACCGCCAATCTGCGCCTGGAGCGCCTGGCCCCCACCGCACCCGGCATGAGCTACGCCGTCTGGCTGCTCAACAGCGAAACCGGCGACCGTCTCGGCCTGGGCGCGCTCACTGTCGACCCTACCGGCAGCGGCGTGCTCAGCTACACCGATCCCGAAGGCCGCCCGCTGCCCACGCTGTTTAACTCCGTCGCCATCACCCGCGAGGAGCTGTTAGAGGACGCCCCCACCGGCGCGCCAACATACGGGGGACGTGTGCCGATTGAGCTGACGCGCGCGCTGCGCGCGATTCTGGTAAGCGCGGCGGGCGACGCGAACGGTGGAGGCCTGCTGGCCGGCGCGCTGAGCGAAGGCGAGATCGCCGCGCTCCACGCCGGGCTGGCGGCTGAGGCCGGCAACGCCGCCGGGATGCACACCCACGCGGAACACACCGTTAACGCCCTGCTGGGCACGCAGGACGACTTAGACAACAACGGGCGCGGCGAAAACCCTGGCCGCAGCAAGCTGGGCATTCCCCATTTCCTGGACCTGATAACGGCCCGCCTGGATGAAGCGCTCGACAGCCGCGGCGCTGACCGGCCGCCCGCTGACGGCCAGAACCAGCCCGGCGAACGGCTGGCCGCCCTGTTCGGCATCGAGCCGGATATGCGCCGCCTCCAGGGCGACGCGGAGGTGATTCGCGTCTGCCTGAACAACGCCTACACGCGCACCGAGCAGACCGTCGAACTGGAGCGCGCGCTGCTGGCCGCGACCAGCGTCGAAGCGGTCACAGCGCAGGCCGGCGAAGCCCGCCAGACAGCCGACCGCCTGATCAACGGTTTCGACCTCAACGGCAACGGCCAGATCGAGGCATTTGAAGGCGAGTGCGGCCTGCGCCAGATTCCGGTCCTCAGCGTTATCATGGGCAGCATTGATATCTTCCCGCTGGAAGCGGTTGCGCCGTAAGATGCGCCGCTGTCTGCTGCTGACGCTGCTGCTGCTGGCGGCCTGCGCGCCGCCGGCCCCGGCTGACCCGCGCATCGTGCCCACGCTGCCGCCGCCGGCCTGGGTAGAATCGGCGGCGCCTATCACGCTTGACAACGTGGCGCGCCTCGCCTATCTGGGCCGCCTGGACAGCCTGGACGAGCCAAGCACCATCTTCGCCCACGCGCTTTCGCCTGATGGCACGCGGCTGGCCGGCCTGGACAACAGCCAGCTCATCGTCTGGGACCTGCTCAGCGGCGCGGCGCTCTACGGCACGGCGCGCGGCGCGGCCGTTCGCGTATTTTACGCGCCTGACAAGACCGAAGTCTACACGCTCGACACCGAAGGCCAGGTGCGCGCGCTCGATGTCGTGCGCGGCCTTGACCAGGGCGGCTTCGCTGGACACCCGGCTTACAACACAGTCGCCGCCTATTATGACCGCGACGGCTGGCTGGCCCTGGGCGGGCTGGATGGCACGGTTAAGGTGTGGGACCCGCTGGCGCGTGAGGCGCTGGTGACGCTGGCGGCGCACCGCCTCCAGGTGCGGGCGCTGGCCTTCTCTGACGACGGCCGCCTGCTGGCAACCGCCGGCGAGGAGGGCGTTGTGCGCGTGTGGGACTGGGAACAGCGCGCGGAAATCGCGGCCTTTGACGACGGCCAGGCCGCCGAGTCGCTGCGCTTCGCGCCCGCCGCCAACCAGCTCGCCGTTGGCCTGCGCGAGGTTATCCGGCTGCACCCGCTGGCCCCCGGCGGGCAGGCCCTGACGCTCAACGCCGGGCTGGACGGCGTGGCGGTGCTGGTTTACGCGCCCTCCGGCGCGCAGTTTGTCAGCGGCGGCGAAGCCGACTTCTCGGTGTGGAACCCGCAGTCAGGGGCTTTGATGGCGCGCCTGACTGGCTCCGGGGGGCAGCGCGCGGCGGCGGTGTTCGCGCCCGACAGCGCCATGCTGCTCACCAGCGCGATGGGCGGCCTGACGGCCTTGTGGAATATGACCACCATCACCGCGCAGACCGTCAACAGCGCGCCGATCAACACCGGCGGCGCGTCAATCTTCGATGTGAACTGGACCGGCGATCAGCGCCTGCTGACGCTGTTCGGGGCGCGCGGCTCGGTACAGGTGTGGGGCATCGGGCCGGCGGCGGACGGGTAGCCGCCCGCTACTCTGCCAGCGGCTGTTCCTCGTCCTCGTCGTCAGCGCCCGCCTCCCACACCTCCGAGGCGATGTCAATGTACAGCCGTCCGTCAAGGTGATCTATCTCGTGCTGGAACACGCGCGCCAGCCAGCCGCTCGCCCGAAGGCGCAGCGCCTTGCCTTTTATATCCTGCCCCTTGACAACCACGCTCTCATAGCGCTCTACCGTGCCAAAGTAGCCGGGGATAGACAGGCAGGCTTCCACGCCTTCAACCATCTCTTTGCTGGCCTTGACGATCTCCGGGTTCACCACCGTGTACAGCACGCCGGCCTGCTCGCCAAATTCCTTGCGGCTGTCGTCGTCGTCAGGCAAACGCACGACGATCAGCCGCTGGCTGACCGCCACCTGCGGCGCCGCCAGCCCAACACCAGGCGCGGCCCGCATCGTCTCTGCCATGTCCTGCGCCAGCTTCTGCAGCCTGCTGTCGAACGTGGTAACGCGGTGCGCCTTCCTGCGCAGAATAGGGTTGTCAGGGTAAATAATCGTCAGTAACGCCATGCTGTCTTTCCGTCTGCCGCTGTCCGAATCAAAAATACTGGCGTCGGGCCGCCGCGCGTCAGGCCTGGCCGGAAAACGACGGCAGCGCGCCGCCGCTGAGCGCCGCCAGCAGATAGCTGTAAGCGTCAGCAGCGCTGCTGAAAACCTCAATGCCAGCCGGCCACGCAAACGCCTGCGCCGCCAGCCAGCCGATCATGCTGTAGACAACACAGGCGCGCGCGCGCACGTTGGGGTGGTCGAGCAGCGCGCGGTAATCGGCGCTGCAAAACAGCCAGTTCAGCACCTCCGGGGCCAGCGTTTCCGCCGCGAAATCCACCAGTATGCCTGTTGGGCGGCGCGCGGCGGCGGCCAGACAGACCGGCAGCGCGCGCTCAAGATCAGCGGTGGTGATCGTGCCGCTGAACCACACCCGACAAATACCCATTTCGCCGCCCGGTTCTGTCACAACAGCCATTACGCTGCCTCTACCTTCGGTAAACACCGCCTCTAGCATACCGCATTGTGCCGGCAAAAACCCTTGATTACTGCCCGCGCGCGCGCGGAATGCCTGGCGGGCGGGTCCCCCCGCTCTGGATGCCGGGCAGCGTTGTCGGCGGCTGGGCGGGCATTGTTGGCTGCGGCGGCTGGGCGGGCGCTGTCGGCTGCTCACCCCGCGTGCGGGCGTCGTAAGCCGCCAGATACTCAGCGATCGTCTGCTGCTGCTGTTCCGCCTCACGATTGCGCGCGCGCTCCAGCGCCTCTGCCCGCCGCTGCGAAATTTCCGCCTGAATCTGTTCCGGGCCGTAAACATGGCGGAACACCCGGCCCCCGCCCCGGTCGTCGCCCACCAGCATGATGCGCACATCGCCCCGGTTGAGCAGCGAATCGACAATGCCGATCTTTTTGGAGATCACATTGTCAATCTGGGTGATGAGCATTTCGTCCTTTTCGTCGCGCAGCCACAAAGGCCGCTGGCGGATAATGCTGATCGTGTTGCTGCCCACGATGTAATAGTCGTTGCGCCAGTCCCAGTCGGCCAGGTAGAACCACACCCCGCCGACCACCATCATAAACACGCCCGCCCCCAGCTCAATTATCCCCAGCGTCCCGCGCCCGAACGTCAGCAGGCTGATGAGCATCAGCAGAAAGGCGCCCACAATCGCCAGCAGCGGCCAGATCACCAGCAGCGCCCAGACCGACAGGTGTTTGCGGTAGACGCTCTCGCCGTTCGGCCCGGTCAGGCGCGTTGCCAGCCAGCCGCGCGGGTGGTTGGCCGCCGCCGGGGGCTGCGCCGGTTTCGGCGGCACAGCCGGGCCGCTGACAGCCGCCGGCGGCGGCGCGCCGCCACCCCCGGCAGCCGTGCCCAGCACCTGGTCCAGCCGTGCGTTAATCGCGCTGCGGTTCTGCCGCTGCGCCGTTTCGGTGCGCATCTGGCGCGCGGCAATGATCACCCGCTGCAGCTCGCGCGGCTCCGGCATATAGTCGAGCACCACCCGCCCCCCGCTGCCCGCCGTGCTGATGTTGACGCGGCCGTAATTGAACAACCGCGCGAACGGGTCAGCAGGGATCTCAAAGTTCACTTCCTGAACGCTGTTAAGCGGCGTGTCGCGGACGTGCGTCTGAAAGCGCACCAGCATCTCTTCCACGAACACAATGCGCTGGTCAGTCACGATAACGAAATCGTTGCGCCAGTCCAGATACAGGAAGATGATCGAGGCTGCCAGCAGCAGCGCCGTCGCGCCCCAGATCAACACACCCAGGCCGGTCCCCAGCAGCAGCCCCAGGATAAACAGAAACAGCGCGAGCAGCCCCGGCAGCACGCTGCGCGCGGCAATCGCCCACCAATGGCGGCGTGCCATCCGCAGCACCTGTTCGCCGGGCCGCTGGTCTGGGAACACATTTGCGCGCATGTCCTGTGTGGGCGCTGGCGGCGCGTTAACATGCCGGGCCAGCTCCGGGTGCTGCGCCAGCAGCGCGGCGAAGCGTTCACGGGCCAGCAGCAGCACCAGCGCCGTCTCCACCACCCGCAGCGACATCGTCTCCGCGCCTGCGGTGAACAGCGCCCTCTCGCCGATATACTGGTGCGCGACCATCTCCCCCACAGCGCTTTCACCGCCGCTGGCGTCCGCCTGCGTCAGGATCGCCCGCCCCTCAACCAGCACATACATGCCGCGCGCCGGCTGCCCCTGGCGGAAAATATACTCGTTCGGCTGAAGGCGAGACGGCTCAACCAGCGGCGCAATCAGCGCCAGCTCAGCCGGCGTGGCGCGCTGAAACAGCGGCAGGTTTTTGAGGTGCGCCTGGACAAACGTTTCGGCGGTCATAGCCGCTTACCTTAAACACTAGCCCGTCACTCGCCCCTATTCTACACGATTTATTCCGCCGGGCCGCTATCGCTGGCCGGCTGCGCGGGAAACAGATGGGGAACCAGGCGCACGTAATGGTCGAGAAAGTGCAGAAGCTGCTTGCGCTCTTCCAGGCTGGTCAGCGCCAGCGCCGCCCGCAGCTGCTCCATCAGGTCCGCCTGCACCGCCAGAAAACGCGCGTGACCGGCGGGCGTCAGTGTGACCACGACTGAACGGCGGTCGCTGCCGCTGCGCTCGCGCGCCACCAGCGGCGGGTCAGCAGCCTCCATGCGCTTGATGAGGCCGGTCATCGTGGCGTTCGTGAGGTGGTGCTGGCGGGCGATCTGGCCGATGGCGCAGCGCCCGCCGCGTTCGCTCAGCGTCTTGAGGACATAAAACTGCGGCGGGGTCAGCTCGTGCGAAGCGATATTGGCCGCCAAGCGCTTTTCGCCGTCCAGCACAATGACGAACAGCAGCCGCCAGAAAGTCGCAATATCCCGGTCGAATTCGGGGTCCAATGAGCAGCATCCATCCAGTTTCAGCAGATAACGGCGCGGCAGATCACGGCCTCAGTTTAACGTGTTTGCTGGCCAGGCGCGAACACAGCGCCGCGCCGCCTCACGAGCCAGCGCGGCGCACCTCTACCTCGATCTCGCTGCTGGCCTGGTTGCCAATCGCATCGAAAGCAACCGCGCTGAAGCGCTCATTCCCCGTCCGCTGGATCGTCCACTCAAAGCCGTAGGGCCATTCAGTGTCTGCGCCGATAAACGTGTCGTTGTAATAAAACTCGACGCGGTTCACCGCCAGGTTGTCAGTGACATCAGCGGCCAGCGCGATCACGCGGTCGGCAGGCCACAGGAAGATTTGCCCCGGCGCGCCCGCCGTCAGCGTGATCTGCGGCGGCACGTTGTCCACCGAAACCTGGCGCACATCGCTTTCGACGCTGTTATCGTTCATCACGACCGTCAGCCGCAGGCTGTACAGGCCGTCAAGGCCGGTGGTGTCCCACTGCCCCAGGCTGGCCCCGCGCGTGTAGCTGGTCTGCTGCGGGCCGATCTGCACCCATTCTTCCGGGTTAAGCCCGCGCCCGAACGCGAGCTGGTAAAACTGCATATTCGTCGGGTCCAGGCTGCCGCGAATGTCCACCACGCCGCCCACATAGGCGTAAGACGCCGGCTCCAGGATGGCCGCCGCGCCCAGCAGGCCGGGCCGGCTGACCGTGTCGAACTCGGTCGGCGGCAGCGGCAGATTGTTGGCTTCCCACCAGTCGAGCGCGTCTGGCGGCGGCACAAAGTAGACCCGTTCGCTCACCAGCCCGGCGGGTGTGCTGCTGGTGGCGAGCTGGCCGGTCTGGTTGTTGACCTCCACCGCCTGCCAGTATGTGTCCACCTGGCGCGGCTGGATGTTCTCGATAAAAATCTCACGGCGCACCGGGCACACGCCGTTCGGCAGCAGGCCGCTGCGCTCGCAGACAGCCCCCTCAACGATGTTGTCCGGGCGCGGCCAGTCCGCCAGCGGCAGCGCCTCGTGCGCGTAGCGCATCACCGCGTTCCAGACCGCCGCCGCGCCATTAAAGCCCAGGCTGTCCAGCGTCAGCGCGGCCTGGTCCGCCCGGCCCAGATGCACGCCCACCACGAGCTGCGGCGTGTACCCCACCGCCCACGAATCGCGGTCATCGCCGGTGCTGCCCGCCGCCACCGCCGCCCGCCGCGCCACGTTCAGCGCCTCCGCCGCGCTGCCCAGCACGCGCACACGCGCGCCCTGGTCGGCCAGGATATCGTTGACCAGATAAGCCAGCTCGCCCTGAAACACCGGCGTGCAGTTCGTGGCGGCGGCGCAGTCCGGCTCATACACGTCGCCGGCGTACTCCCACAGCACCTCGCCAGCGGCGTCCTCGATGCGCAGCACCGCCACCGGGTCGCGCCCCCGGTAGCTGCGCCCCAACGGCTGCACCGGCACGCCGCGCATGCTGCCCATCCCGGCGAAAACAGAGTACGCATACGCCACATCCAGCGGCGCGGCCTCGCCGCCGCGCTCCAGCAGCGACAGATCGTAACGCGCGTTCTCGTCCAGGTTGTTGATGCCGATCAGGTGCGCGCCGCGCAGGATGTTCTCGATCCGCTGGCGGTTAGCCGCCCACACCACCGGCGGCAGCAGGCCGCTGCTCATGGCATCGCGCAGGTTCAGCGGCCCCCGGAACTGCCCGTCCGCGTTAGCCGGCGTGTAGATCAGCCCTTCGACCGCGCCAGGAAACGGCCGCGGAATATCCAGCACCATCGTCGCCGCGTGCAGCCCACCGACGCGCAGCCCCTCAAAATACACGAATGGCTGCAAAACCGGCCCAGGCTGCGCGTCAGCGGCCGTCACCGGACCAACCATGCTCTTGATCTCGCCGGTCACCACGTCAATCACCACCACCGCGCCGCTGTCGGGCGGGCTGGCCCCGGCGGTCGCGCTGACCGCTGGCAGCAGCGCGGCGCTGGCGCACGGCCCGCCGTCGGCGGCGGTCAGCGGGGGCGCTTCGCCGTTCAGCCGCGCCAGATGCGCCCGCAGCGCGCACTCGGTCTCGTAATACAGGTCCAGGTCAAGCGTCGTCACCAGCCGCAGGCCGCCGCGCGCCACCAACCGCGCGCCATCGCGCCCCAGCGAGTCCAGTATCGCCTGGGCCTGGCGGCGGGCATACAGCGCGAACTCAGGCGCAACCTCCGGCGTCTGGCCGCCGCCCACCTGAACGGCGGTCGCCGTCGTCACCGCCAGGTCATACTCCAGCGGGGTAATGGCCCCGCCCTGCGCCAGCGCCCGCAGTACGTCGTCCTGGCGGCCGCGCGCGGCTGTCTCGTTATCGAACGGGTTGTACTGCGGCGCTGGCGGTATGGCGGCCAGCAGCGCGGCCTCGTCCAGCGTCAGGTCAGCGGCGCGCTTGCCCAGGTAGACGCGCGCCGCCGCGTCAATGCCGTAGGCTTCGCTGCCGTAATAGTTGGTGTTCAGGTGCCATTCGAGAATCTGCTCGCGGCTGTAGCGCCGGTTGATCTCCGCCGTCAGCGCGATCTCGCGCTCGCGGTCAGCGACAGTGGCGACCGCGCCCGGCGGCGCGATGGCGTTGCGCACCAGCCGCGCCGTCAGCGATGGGTCAGGCGGCAGCGGGCCATAAAGCGCGTTGCCCCACAACTGGCCCAGCGACTGCGGCAGGCTCGGCGGGGCGGCGCTGAAAAAGTGCGGGTCCTCGGCGGCCAGCGTCGCTTCAATGACATACGGCGGCAGCGTATCCAGCGCGATCCACGACCGCTCCGCGCCTAAGGGGTCCGCCACCGTGAACAGCAGCGTGCTGCCGCTGCGATCGTACAGCTCGGTCGCGCCGACCACCGGGTCCAGGTAGATCGTGTCCAGCGGCTCTGGCAGGTCGCGCACCGCCTGGCCATACATCACCGCCGTGCCCGCCAGCGCCACCCCCGCCGGCAGCACAAACAGCAGGCCAAACAGCCCGATCGCGATGCCGCCCCACAGGTGCAGACGCCGCTGCGAAACCGCTTTGCGGGACCGGCGGCGTTTGCGCCGCTGAATGATCTCGGTGGCTGAAGCCATTACCTGTTCACCCGGTTTAATTGCGCCGGGTTGATTATACGGCGCGCCGTCACGCGCACAAGGCAGCGCCGGCGATTGTTAAGAAAGCCTGTCAATCGGGGTTGGAAGCGCGCAGCGCCGCGCGTCATCTGCGCTGGTGAGGCGTCCCCCCTTCTTCCGCAGGCTGCGAAAGAAGGGGGGCAGTCGCGGGCGCGCCGTCTGTTACGGCATACCCAGCGGCGTTGTGATGTTGAAGAAGTTATTGGTGTTGTTCAGCTCTGGCACTATGTTGTTAGGGTCAATGCCGCATTCCAGCGTGACGTTCGCGCCGCCGCCGGAGTCAAGGCGGGCCGTCATGACCACATCGCGCGATTCGAAACCGTTGAGGCCGCCAACGTTGGCGCTGAACTCGACGTTCTGCGGGCGGAAGGTGCACAGCAGCGGCACGTCAGGCATGAACACGCCGGTGAGGTTGGTGACGCTGGCGATAATCTGGAAGGCTTCACCCTGCTTGATCATGCCACGGTCATAGCGCAGCCCGATGAAAGCGATGTCTGGCAGCGGCGGCGTGGGCGTTATGGTGGGCGTTGGCGTCACCGGCGGCGGGAACACCGGCACACCGCTCAGGTTGCCAGCTACCGTCACAACGCTGCCACCGACCCAACCGCGCGTGCCATTCGGCAGCTCAACGCGGAACCAGCGCCCATCAAACGTGTCAGACAGGCCGATAACCGGCACCGATTCGCCGACGGCCAGGCTGCCAACGATGGGGAAAATCACGCCCGCCTGCTGGCGCACGTTCACCGGCACGTTAGGCGCGGTGGCGCGCGGCGACGGGTCAAACGGCGTGGGCGTCGGCAGCAGCGTGGGCTGCGCCGGCTGCGTAACGACGGGCGGCGCGGCGGTCAGCGTGGCGAAGAAGGCGGTCGCGGTCGCGGCGGCGGGGTCCTGCTGCGCGATATTCAGGAACGGCGGAATCGCATTTTCGACGCGCAGCGGGCTGACCGTCACCGCGAGGGCCTCGCCCGTGCGCGGCAGGATGCGCAGGCGCAGCTCGTACAGGCCGTCCTCTGCCAGCGTGGTGTCCCACTCGCCCAGCAGGTCGTTCAGCACCGGGGCCTGGCTGACGATCGTGGCTGGCGTCCAGGATACGCTGTCATCCTGGGGCGTCAGGTCAGCGTTGAGCGCGCGGTACTCCAGGAAGTACCCGCGCATGTCGGCCACGTTAGCGGAACCGCGCACCGGAAACAGGCCGCGCAGGGTGTAAACCGGCGGCGGAAAGCTGATGTTAGCGTTCGGGTCTACCGGCGTCGGCGCTGGCGGCGCGCCCTGGGCGGCGGCGGCCGCGCCCGTTAGCAGCAGCGAAATCAGCGTGAGACAAATGACGAATCGGCGCATGCAAAGCCTCCCTCGGTAACGGTTATCGTAAGCTTACTTACTATAACATAAGATGCCGCGACTTTTACAAGCCGCCAATGGTACGTCTCACCTACGCTGTGCGCGGCCGGTCGGTCAGGGGCGGCTGCGGTTGGCCTGGTTGAAGCGCGCGCGCAGGTTCTCGGCGTTCTCGGCGGCGTCCAGCAGGCGCTCGTCCACCACCATCGCGTCTACGCCCAGGCTGGCCACAATATCAACCTGGTCCAGCGTGTGCAGCTTCTCCATCACCATAACGCGGATATGGCCCGGAATCAGGTCGCGCAGGCGGCGCGTGGCCTCCAGATCGAGTTCAACTTCGGGCGTGAAGGGGTCGTCACTGCTGAGGCCGATCACGTGCGGGCTGAGGCTGAGCGCGTAGCCGAGCTGGTCCAGGTTGTGCACCTGGACGATGGCCGTCATCCGGTTGCGCTGGCTGTCAGAGATCAGGGCGCGCAGCGTGTCCTTGTCGAGCACCGCCGCCGACAGCACCAGCGCCGAGGCGCCAGCGGCCCGCATTTCGATAACCTCGTATTCGTCGAGCACGTAATCCTGGCTGATCACCGGCACATGCACCGCGCTTGACACCAGCACCAGGTCGTCAATGCCGTTTTCGTAGATGATCTCGTCCGTAAACAGCGAGATCGCGTCCACGCCGCGATGCGCGTAGCGCAGCGCCGTCCCCACCGGGTCATAGATGATCTGGCCCTGCTGCGACAGCGTGTGCTTGATCTGGCCGATAATAACTACCGGCTCGTTGGGGTCTGGCACAGTCGAAAGGATCGGGTTCGGCCGGCTTTGCATCCGGGCAAGGGCGCGCACCGCCTCCAGCGGGGTTTTTTTGCGGCGCTCTTTAAGCGCATACCGCTTGGTAGCGATGATTACGTCCAGCTTCGGCGTTAGTCTGTTGGTCGTCATCCGGCCTCCTCACTCCATTATAGCCAGAACTGGCGGCGGCGACTGTCAAGAACGGTTACAACCCCGCCCGCCTCTGGCCAGCCAGGGGGGCTGTCTGCTACACTGTGCGCATGACTGAGCTGAAACACCGCGCCCCGCCTGATCTCGCGCAGCATTACGACACGCTGCTGCCGCTGCTGCGCGAGGTTATCGCCCGCGACAGCCTCACGGCGGACCAGCTCAACACGCTGCTGCGCCGCTATCCGCGCCCCGGCGGCGGCCTGTATGGGCGCAGCGACCTGATCCACGCTTACCGCGCGCTGGCGGCCAGCGGCGCGCTGCCGCCGCACGACGCCGCCATCATCGAGCGCCTGCGCCGCAAGCCCACCCGCACCGCCTCCGGCGTCACCGTCGTCACCATCCTGACCAAGCCGTTCCCCTGCCCCGGCGAGTGTATCTTCTGCCCGGCGGATGTGCGCATGCCCAAAAGCTACCTGGTGAACGAACCCGGCGCCCAGCGCGCCGCCCAGAACGGCTTCGACCCTTACCTGCAAACCTACACGCGCCTGCTGACGTACCGCAGCAACGGCCACCCTACTGACAAAATCGAGCTGATCATCCTGGGTGGAACCTGGTCGTTCTACCCGGAAAGCTACCAGATCTGGTTTATCAGGCGCGCTTTTGACGCCCTGCACGATTTCGGCGCGGGCCTGGACCGGCGCACCCAGGTGGAGGCGGCGCTGCTGGCCGGGTCACAGCTTCACCCGCAGCGCCTCACGGTCAGCGAGACGGTGGACGGCTCCACGCCCGGCCGCACCTATAACCAGGTGGTGCAGGACATCTACCGCGACGAGCTGCGGCGCGCGCGGGCGGTCGCGCGGGCGGCGGACGCGGGCCAGCGCCCCCGCAGCCCGCTGGACGAATACGCCACCTGGGATGAGCTTGAAGCGGCGCACCGCGCCAACGAAACAGCGGCCTGCCGCTGCGTCGGGCTGGTGGTGGAGACGCGGCCCGATCACATCAGCGCCGCCGAGGTGCTGCGCATCCGGCGGCTGGGCTGCACCAAAGTGCAGATCGGCTTTCAGAGCCTCAGCGACGAGGTGCTGCGCCTCAACAGGCGCGGCCACGACACGGCGGCGACGCGCCACGCCGTCGCGCTGCTGCGGCGGGCGGGCTTCAAGATTCACGCCCACTGGATGCCCAACCTGTATGGCTCGACGCCGCAGCGCGACATTGACGACTACCGCCGTCTGTTCGACGACCCGGCGCTGCGGCCCGACGAACTCAAAATCTACCCCTGTTCGCTCATCGAAAGCGCCGAGCTGATGCAGCGCTACCAGGACGGCTCGTGGCGGCCTTACACCCACGATGAGCTGCTGGCGGTGCTGAAAGCGTGCGTGCTGGACACGCCGGAATACTGCCGCCTGACGCGCATCGTGCGCGACATCCCCTCAACCGACATCGTGGACGGCAACCGCAGCACTAACTTCCGCCAGATCGTGGAGGACGCCCTGCGCGCCGAAGGCCGCCGCAGCGCCGACATCCGCGCCCGCGAGATCCGCAGCGCGCCTGTCAGCCCGGACGCGCTGACGCAGGACGAGCTGTGGTATGACACCGCCGCTGGCCGCGAGGTGTTCCTGCAGTACATCACGCGCGAGCGCGCGCTGGCCGCCTTTCTGCGCCTGGCGCTGCCCACCGGCGCGCCGCTGACGCCTGAGCTGGACGGCGCGGCGCTGGTGCGCGAGGTGCACGTCTACGGGCAGGCCGTGGAGATCGGCGCGGCGGCGGCGGGCCGCGCGCAGCACGCCGGGCTGGGCACGCGCCTGCTGGAGCGCGCGGCGGAGATCGCCCGCGCGCAGGGATACGCCCGCCTGGCCGTCATCTCAGCGGTCGGCACGCGCGCCTATTACCGCGCGCGCGGCTTCACTGACGGCCCGCTTTATCAGCACCACCCGCTGTAGGCGCGGCGCTCAGACCGCCGCCAGCTCGCCCCGGCGGTGCGGCATGTAGGCTTTCAGCCACGCCTGATCGTACTCGCGGATAAACTGCTCGGCTTTTTCCACCAGGTTGCGGTTGCCAATAAACAGCGGCACGCGCTGATGCAGGCTGTGCGGCTGCAGGTCAAGGATGCTGCCCACGCCGTCTGAAGAATACCCCCCCGCCTGGCTGGCGATAAACGCCAGCGCCTGCGCCTCAAACATCAGCCGCATCTTTCCCTGCGGCGCGGATGGCTCTTTGAGGTCGCCAGGGTAGAGGAACACGCCGCCGCGCAGCAGATTGCGGTGAAAGTCCGACACCAGCGAGCCGATATAACGGTGGCCCAGCGGCTCGTGCCCGGCGCCATAAATCCCCTGCAGCCATTTGACGTAGGCGCGCACGCCCGGCGTCCAGTACTTTTCGTATCCGTGATTGGCGCTGTAGTACTTTGCCTGCGCCGGAATCTGAATATTTTCATGGCTGAGCAGAAACTCGCCCACGCCGGGATCAAGCGTGAAGCCGTGCACGCCCTGGCCGGTGGTGTAAACCATCATCGTGCTGGACCCGTAAATCACGTAGCCCGCGGCCATCAGCTTGTTGGCCGGCTGAAGCGCGTCCTCAAGCGTGCCGCGCGCGCCCCGCGACACCTTGCGGTGAATGGCGAAAATCGTGCCAATGGACACGTTCACGTCAATGTTGCTGGAGCCGTCAAGCGGGTCGTAAAGCAGCACATACTGGCCGGGCTTAAACTGCTCCGGGATCGGCACGAGGTCGTCGCTTTCCTCCGACGCCATCACGCACAGGCGTTCGGTGTGGTCGTTCATCTTGTAGATCATCTGGTTAGCGAACACGTCCAGCTTCTGCTGCTGCTCGCCGTACACATTGTGATCGTCCAGCGCGCCCAGGATGCCGGCCAGGCCCGCGCGCGTGGTCTCGCGCGCGATCAGCTTGGCGGCCAGCGCGATGTCGTACAGCAGGCCCGTAAACGCGCCGGTGGCGTGCGGGTACAACTGCTGCTGCTCCAGAATGTGCCGTTCAATCGTCACCAGTTTCGACATCTTCGCCCCCCAGAATTAAACAGGACAGCGCGGTGTGCGTGCTGCCCTGATTGTAGCCCAGCCCTGCGCTGCGGGCCAACCGCGCGGCTAAGCCGCCCGGCTCACTGCGGCAGCGCGTCGAAATGCGCCTGAAACGCCTGGCACAGCTCCGGGGAGCTGGCCCCGTACACATAGTGGATGGCTTCGCCCTGCACGGTGCGCGACCCAGCGCCGCCGCACGGCTGAATCTGTTCGCCCTGTGCCGAAAACGCCTGCGGCTGGCTGCCCAGCGCGCAGTTCAGGAAGTTGCGCGCCAGGCGGTCCTGGTTCACGACGGCCACCGCGCCCACGCGCGGCACCTGCCCCACCAGCACCCCGCTGATGTCGGATTGCGTGTAGACCTGCGCCGCCACCGCCCCCACGCCCTGATAACACTGCATCATGCGGTCAAGCTGAACGATCAGGGCCGCTACCGCCGCGTTGCCGCTGATCAGCGCCGCGCCGCCCCCGGCGGTCGTAATGGCGTCGGTGATGTTGGTGGCGTCGGTGCGGGTGTACCCCGGCACGTTAGGCAGCAGCGTGCGCGCTGAGGCCGGGTCGCTGGCGGTGTCGCCTGTGGGCGCGGTCCCGCCGATCGAAATATTGCAGGCCACCAGCGCCAGCGCGATGCCGGCCAGCCACAGCAGCTTCTTCATACGGAACATCCTCTCCCTCACAGGTTGATCTATCAGACAATACGCGGCGCGGCCCCGCGCGTTGCGCCCGTCAGCGGTCGCCCGCGCCGGTGTCTGCCGGCGGCGCGGCCTGCCCCGCCTGCTTCTGAGCGCGGTCGCTGCGCCAGCCGTCGGCCAGAATCAGCAGCACGCCCAGCACGATCGCGTGGTCCGCCAGGTTAGATACGTTCGAGATCAGGCCCGGAATCTGGTAATGGATGAAGTCAACCACCAGCCCATGCTGGAGCCGGTCCAGCGCGTTGCCCAGCGCGCCGCCGCTGACCAGGCCGATGCCGACGCGCGTCAGCCAGCCGTCAGCGGGCACGCGCGGATAAAAGAAAAACATAGCGACTACCACCACCAGCGCGATGATCAGAAACATGTCGCTGGCGTTGGGCAGAAAACCAAACGCCGACCCGGTGTTCTCGCTGCGGGTGAGCTGGAAAAACGGCGCCAGCGCCGGGACCGGCTGGCGCGTCTCGCCCAGCGCCAGCGAACCCAGCACGGCGTGTTTGGTCACCTGGTCCACCAGCACCACCGCCGCCACGACCATCACCAGCAGCAGCCAGTTACGCCGCATAACCTACCCCTCAATTCCGGCCCGCAGCGCCGATTCTAACCGCCGCCCGCGCCGAAAACCAGCGCTAACCCTCCCACGCGGGTTTGTCCCGGCGGGGGGATGCGAGTTACAGTATAGCAGGTGACGGCAAACAGTTCGTCTGTGAGGTGTACCCATGCCGACCCCCTCGTTCTACAGCCCTGACCAGGTTGGGCAGCTTTTCCAGCCAGACACCCAGCGGGCGGTGCGGGCCGGGGCCGAAGCCGGCCTGCCGCCGGCAGCGCAGGACAAGCGCCAGATCATGCTGCTGCTGGTGGACGCGCAGGTCGATTTCGTACACCCCCAGGGGGCGCTGAGCGTGCCCGGCGCGGTGGCCGACACCCGCCGCACCATCGAGTGGCTGTTCGCTAACGCCAGCCGCGTCACCACCGTGGCCGCCTCGCTGGACAGCCACATCCCCCTTCAGATCTTCTACGCCACCTGGTGGGCCGACGCGGCCGGCGGCCACCCGGAGCCGTTCACCGTCATCACCAGCGGCGACGTGCGGGCCGGGCGCTGGCGGCCGGTTTACGAGCCGGCGTGGTCAGCGCAGTATGTGGAGACGCTGGAGGCGCAGGCCAGGAAGCAGCTTATGATCTGGCCGTACCACACCATGCTTGGCAGCGAAGGCCACAACCTGATGCCGGCGCTCTACGAAGCTGTCGTCTATCACAGCGCCGCCCGCCAGGCCCAGCCGCTGTTCCTCATCAAAGGGCTGATTCCCCGCAGCGAGCATTACTCCATCCTGGAGCCGGAAGTCAAAGTGCCCGGCCACCCGCAGGGAACGCTTAACCGCGCCTTTATCGAGCAGATGGCAGCCCACGACCTGGTGTATATCGCCGGGCAGGCCAAGAGCCACTGTGTGCTGGAGACGCTGCGGTCGTTTGTCAGCCATTTTCACGACCAGCCCGCGCAGATCAACAAGCTGCGCGTGCTGATGGACTGCACTTCGCCGGTGGCGCACCCAACCATTGACTTCGCGCAGTTGGCGGGCCAGGCCTATGACCAGCTCGCGCAGCAGGGCGTACACCTCAGCCCGTCCACCGACCCCCTGCCCTAAGGCAGCGCCGGCAGCCACAGAAAGGCCACATTATGAAACCGTCAGAGCGGCTGACAGCCGAAGGCGTGCTGTTCACGGATGAGTATCAACTGACGATGGCGCAGCTCTACTTTCGCTTCGGGCTGCACGACAAGCCCGCCCAGTTTGACCATTTCTTCCGCAGCTACCCGGACTACGGCACGCATCAGGCCGGTTACTGCATCAACGCCGGGCTGGAATGGCTGGTGGACTGGATGCAAAGCGCGCGCTTCCGCGCCGAGGACATCGCCTACCTGCGCGGCCAGACCGGCAGCGGCGGCAGGCGCACATTCAGCGACGATTTCCTCGCCTGGCTGCAAACTGACAGCCCGTTCGCCGGCCTCAGCCTCTCAGCCATCACCGAGGGCCGCGTGGTGCACCCTAACCTGCCGCTGACGACCGTCACCGGGCCGCTGGCGGCGGCGCAGCTGCTCGAAACGCCGCTGCTCAACCACCTCAACTACCAGACGCTTATCGCCACCAAAGCCGCCCGCATGCGCCAGGCCGGGCAGGGCCAACTGCTGCTCGAATTCGGGCTGCGCCGGGCGCAGGATAAAGCCGCCAACGCGGGCGCGCGCGCCGCGCTCATCGGCGGCGCTGACTTCACATCGAATACAGGCGTCTCGCACGTGCTCGGCCTGCCGCCCAAAGGCACGCACGCGCACAGCATGGTGCAGGTGTTTATGGCGCTCGGCCAGGGCGAGCTTGACGCTTTTCGCGCCTATGCCGATGTCTACCCGGACGCCTGCCTGCTGTTGGTGGACACAATCAACACGCTCGAAAGCGGCATTCCGAACGCTGTCAGGGTGTTTGAGGAACTGCGCCGCAAAGGACACCGGCCAGTCGGCATCCGGCTGGACTCCGGCGACCTGGCTTATCTCAGCACGCAGGCGGCGAAGATGCTCGATCAGGCGGGCTTTGAGGACGCTATCATCGTGCTGTCAAACCAGTTGGATGAGCTGGTGCTGCTCCAGATCATCGCGCAGATCAAGCACGAGGCCCCGGCCTACGGCGTTGACCCTGACCGGCTTGTCAAACGGCTGGCCTACGGCGTGGGCACGCGGCTGATCACGTCGCACGGCGACGCGGCGCTGGACGGCGTTTACAAGCTGGTCGCGCTCTATCACGATAACCGGTGGGAGCCGGCCATCAAACTTTCGGAAACGCCGGAAAAAGTGCCCAACCCCGGCAATAAGCGCGTCTGGCGGCTGTACGACCAGCGCGGCCGCGCCACCGCCGATTTACTGGCGCTGGCCGACGAAGACCTCACACAGGCCGACGAGATCGTTCTGCGCCATCCGTCGAACGAAACGCTGTTTCGCGCCGTCGCGCGGCAGTCGCTCGCGCGCATCGAACCCCTGCAGGTAGACATTCTGCGCGCGGGCCAGCTCGTCTACGATTTCCCGCCGCTGGCGGCGCTGCGCCAGCAGCGCGAAGCTGACCTGGCGCGCCTGGACGCCGGCGTGCTGCGGCTCATCAACCCGCATATCTATCATGTTTCGCTGACACAGCAGTTGTGGGACCTCAAGCGCCGCCTTATCCAGCGCTATCACGCCTAGGCGCGGCGGCACGGGCAGCGGTGTCCAGGCTAACCCGTAAGCCGCATTCTGTTCTAGCGATCATCTCTCTAGCGCCTGCGTTACCGCAGGTGTCAAGCAGCACACCCGGCGCTTTTTGCGGGGCGGGCCGCCCCAATGCGCCTGCTTGGCCTTGCTCCCGGTGGGGTTTGCCTGGCCGCGAACATCGCTGCCCGCGCCGGTGGTCTCTTACACCACCTTTTCACCCTCGCCCCCTGCCTGCGCAGCGGGCAATCAGTTCTCTGTTGCACGTGCCGTCGGGTTTCCCCGCCTGGCCGTTAGCCAGCACCGCGCCCTGTGGAGTGCGGACTTTCCTCATCCTTCACAAGGAAGGACGCGATCGCCCGGTCAGCCTGGACCCTTCCAGTATATAACATAGCGCCCGGCTGCTGAAGCCCGTATAATCTGCGCCGTACCCTGAGGCGTGGACGGCGCGATGCTGAAATATAACCTTGATGGCCTGTTCGACCCGGCGCGGGCGCACCCTGACGACGCCCACAGCGCGCTGATGCGCTTGATTCCGCCGCGCAGCCGCGTCCTCGAACTGGGCTGCGCCACCGGCTATCTCTCTGGTTACATGGAACAGGCGCTGGACTGCCGCGTGACCGGCCTGGAGTTCGATGCACAGGCGGCGGCGGTCGCCGCGGGGCGCTGCACACAGGTTTTCAACGTTGACCTGGACGCGCCCGGCGCGCTGGAGCGCGCTGCCGGCGGCGCGCCCTATGATGTGCTGCTGGCGGCGGCGGTGCTGGAGCACCTGCGCCAGCCGGAACAGCTTCTCCGCGCGGCGCGCGCGCTGCTAACGGCTGACGCCCGCGTGATCGTGTCCCTGCCTAATATCGCGCACTGGCAGCCCCGCCTGCGGCTGCTGGCGGGGCGCTTCGACTACGCCGATTACGGCATCATGGACCGCACGCACCTGCATTTCTACACGCTGCGCACAGGGCGCGCGCTGCTGGCAGACCAGGGCTATCAGGTTGAACAGGTCTGCATCGCCGGCAGCGGGCTGCAAAACCTGCTCAGCGCGCTGGCGCGCCGGCTGCGCCGCCGCCCGCCGAATCCAATCCTGCCGGGGCTGCTGGCGTATGAGCTGATCTACGTGGCTCACCCGGCCCCGCAGCCCCCTAAGTGAACTGACCGCGCCAGAAACCGGCGCGCACACGGCGCGGCGGGCGGCGTTTGTGTGGTTGACCGCCGTCCGCCGCGTTTCGTCAGCCGCCGGCTAGTTTTCGGCGGCCTCGGTGATGCTGAGGGTGAACGCGCCTTCCTCAGCGTCGTCGTAGCCGGCCACCTCCAGGATAAGCACCTCGCTGCTATCCAGGCCCGCGCCCAGGAAGCCCGACCCGATGGTTACGCCCGGCTCCAGGTCGTCGTTCTCGGCCAGCAGCTCGCCGTCGATGCTGTAGATGCGCAGCACCGTGTCAAGCAGATCGTCCGCGTCGCCAACCACGATGTCCACCGTTGTCGCTTCTTTCGGCGCCGTAAACACAAACGCCACACGCACGCCAGGGACCAGCTCGCCCTCAACGCTGTCGCCCACCTCAATCACGCCGCCCTGGGTTATTTCAACGTCAGCCGCCGCCCCCTCGATCAGGTAGTCAATGGCGGCCTGGAGGATAACGTCGCCGCTGGCGAACAGCGTGTCCTCGTTCACCGGGACGCGCACGGTCGGCACAACGCCGACACCCTCGATGTGAATCTCGCCCTCAGCGTTAACCGCGCGGCCAATCGTGAACTGGAAAGTTTCGCCCTCCGGCATGTAGAACTGCTCCACGCTGCCGCCCAGGCCGGCGGTGGGGTACTGACCGACAATCGCGGCGCGGTCCTGCAGCGTCATGTTATAGCTGAAGAACTCGCAGGCGCTGGCGCAGCTTGGCCCCACCAGCACCGCGACTGAGCCGTTATAGCGCAGGTTCTCCGCCGGCAGAATAAACCGGTCAACCCGGTTTTCGTCGAAGAAGAACTCGCCCGTGTCCTCGCTGAAGAAGCCGTTATTGCCCAGCACCAGCGGCTCATTGAAGAAATAGGCGGCCATCTGGTCGGCCAGCCAGCCGCTGCCGCCGCCGTTCTGCCGCATATCGATGATGATCCCCGGCACGCCGTTCTCGTTCATCGTCTGGATCATGCGCTCCCAGAGCTGGATGGTGAGCACCTCGTTGTCGAAGAAGCTGTAGATTTTGACATAGCCCAGGCCGCTGTCGAGCAGGCGGAACTCCAGCGGCAGCTCGAAGCCGGTCAGCCCGACGCTGAACGACGAATAGCTGAAGCTCTGGCGCTCCGCCACCGTCGTCAGCGTGACCGTCTCCGGCTCGGCAGCGCCAGGGTTCTGATAAGTCACCTCTACGTCGGTATTAAGGCTGAAGCGCGTCGCATAGCGCAGCTGCTGCAAGCGCAGCACGTGTTCCGTGCTGAACGGCATGGACCACGGCTTCGCCGCGCTGACAACATCCGCGATCGGCTGGCCGTCAAGGGCGATGATCTCAGCTTTCAGCTCAATGCCGGCTGCGTCCGCCGGGCCGCCGGGCAGGATGTAGTTCGTGATGATGCGCCCGTCGTCCAGCTCGCGGATAGCCATGCCCAGGCCGCCGTCGGTTTCCTCCAGGAATAAGTCAACGATGGCGTTAAAGGGGCCGCTGACGTGCCCATCAGGGATTGACCAGGCGAAGTCGCGCAGCGCCAGCAGATAAGCGGTGGGGTCCTCGTCGGCCTCGGCTTCCTCGAAGCGCGGGCGAAATTCCTCGATCTTCGCGTCCCAGTCAATGCCTTTGTGCTCAGTAAAGGCGTATTCGTTGCGCATTTTGGCGATCATCGCGTCAAAGGCTTCGGTGTAGCTCAGGTCAGAGAAGTCAGAGACTTCAGCGCCTTCGCCTTCGATCAGGTCAACAACCGCGTGGCGCGTGCGGTCGAACGTGAACGGCTCGCTGTCCATGTCCACGATCGTGTAGCCCGCCGGCAGCAGCACAAGCGGCTCGTCGCCGGTGAACAGCTTGCCATCAGGGCCAAAGCCAGCGGGGAAACCCTGCTCGTCGTCGGGCGCGTACACCAGGTACTTGCCGCCGATCACCTCGCCCTCTTCATTGGGGTTCGGCGTGATGCGGGGGGAGGTGTAGGCAGTGGACCAGCCGCCGCCGAACAGGTCGCGTTCCTCCAGGAACGGGTCGCCCCAGATGTTCGTCCAGTAGGCGATGGCGAAAACCTGCACGCCGGTGTCGCCCGCCGCGCCGCCGCTGACATCGCGGTATTCGCCCTGCGGCTCAATCGGCAGCGCCATGCTGTAAGTAAACGGCGAGATGAAAAAATCAGAGGTGATCTGGCCAATCGTCTGCGACGCCTTGGACATCACAAACCCCTTATTGCGGTCCACAAACCCGGCCTGGTCCTCCATGATAATCAGCGGGGAGGCCACGCCAGCGGTGAAAAACGGGTTAGTGTACGCTACCGAGCCAGTGATCGTGACCGGCCCGCCTTCATCGTTAACAATCTCGGCAGGCAGCACCTCACCGCCGCCATCCTGCGCGCCCGCCAGCGCCGCGCCCAGCAGCAGCGCGGCAATCGTGAGCATCACACCGAATCTGCGCAGCATTGTTTACTCCTTTTATCCACGCCTTCTGACAAGAATAGTCGCACACACAGCCCCTACTATAGCGCAGCCCGCCGCCCCGCCGCGAATGCGGCGGCCCCGCCGCATGAGCTTCCGATGAGAATTACGGTGGCAAGCCGCCGGTTGTCAAGCCCGGCCCAGGCCGTTACAATGGCCCACATCAGTAGTCTGTAAGGGGCTGGTGTCCTGCCAGCCCGCCTGTTTGTGAAACGGACCAGGTGCCACAACTGCCGTGACAACACGCGCCGCTGATCTGCAATCAGCCCTTAACCGCCCGCTGCGGCGGCTCTCCAACGCGCTGCGGACCTTATTTGCGCCCGGTGACCTCACCGCCCTGCTCATTGTTTTCGGCATGGTGCTGCTGCCCATCCTGGCGTTAGAGGCCGCCGGCTGGCCGCTGGCCATCCACACGGTGCTGCCCGCGGCGGCGATCAGCGTCGCGCTCGGCTTCCTGCTGGCCCGCAGCCACTACGGCGAGCTGCTGGCGCTGGTCCTCAGCACCTTATACGGCGCGGGCGTCACGCTGCTGGTAGCCGCGATCAACGAGCCGGGCGGCCTGGTCGAAGGCGTCAACAGCGTCGCGGGCCGGCTGGCCGCCTGGGTCGTGGCGGTCTTTACCGGCGGCATCAACCAGGATGAGCTGGTGTTCAGCCTGCTGCTGGCGCTGCTGCTGTGGTTCGTTGGCTACAGCGCGGCCTGGCACGTGTTCCGCATTGACCGCGTCTGGCGCGCTGTCCTGCCGCCAGGGCTGATCCTGGTGACCAACAGCCTGTATTACACCGGCGACGCCAATCTGGACGCCTATCTGATCGCCTTTGTCTTTCTCGCGCTGCTGCTGGTTGTGCGCTCGCACCTCGACGCGCGCGAGTGGGAGTGGTATGTCAACGGCATCCGCGTGCCGCGCAGGCTGCGCCGGCAGTTCTTCCGCATGGGCGCGCTGCTGGCCCTGGTCGTGCTGCTGGCCGCCTGGCTGATCCCGTCCGGCAATCTACAGTCCGGCCTCGACCGCTTTCAGGCGTTCCTGCAAGCCGACCCCCTGACGCAGCTCAGCGAGCTGTGGAACCGCATGTTCGCCAGCGCCGACACCCAGGGGCCAGCCACCGCCGACTACTACGGCGGCGACTCGCTGCAATTGGGCGGCGCGATCCGCCTGGGCGACCAGACGGTGCTGCTGGTGGAGGCGCCGCCCGACAACCGCTATTACTGGCGTTCGCGGGTGTTCGACACCTACGAAAATGGCCGCTGGCTGCCCGCGGCCAACACGCGCCTGACTGATCCGCAGTCGCCGCTGCAAGTGCTGACCGAGCCTTTCCCGGAAGGCGCGCGCCTGCCGGTGCAGCAGACCTTCACCATCGCCCTGACCGCCTCGCGCCTGATCTACACCGCGCCTCAGCCCTACCGGGTCGAACGGCCAACCCGCACCGATCTGCTCTACATTGACGCCGCCGGCAGCGCGATCACCGGCCCGCAAAGCGAACAACTGCCTGCCTCCATGAACATCTCGGTGATCCGCCCGCTGCAGGTGCTCACCCAGGGCGACTCCTACCTGGCGACCAGCCTGCTCAGCGCCGCGTCCGCCGGCCAGCTGCGCGCCGCCGGGACCGACTACCCGGCCTGGGTGCGCGGCCTGTATTTCTACGTTTCACCGTCAATCACCGACCGCACGCTGGCGCTGGCGCGCGAGATCGTGGCGCAGGCGGGGGCCGAAACGCCCTATGACCAGGCGCGCGCCATCGAAAGCTGGCTGCGCGCCAACGTGCGCTACAACGAGAGCATTCCGCAGCCCCCGCCAGACCGCGACCCGGTAGACTGGATGCTGTTTGATCTGCGCGAAGGCTACTGCAATTACTATGCCTCGGCCATGATTATGATGCTGCGCGGCGTGGGCGTGCCGGCGCGCATGGCGGCGGGCTTCGCCCAGGGCAAGTGGGATGCCGAGAGCCAGCGCTTCATCGTGCTGGAGCGCGACGCCCACACCTGGGTCGAGGTGTATTTCCCTGATTACGGCTGGGTGGAGTTCGAGCCGACCGCCGCGCAGGCCCCCATCAGCCGTGTGGACGACCAGCCGCAAAACCAGCAGCCTACGCCCACGCCGCCGCCGACCGCCACGCCAGCGTTCACCGCCACGCCCAGCGTCACACCAACGCTCAACCCGTCCGTTTTCCCGGCGGAAGGCCGCGCCCTGCCAACGCTCACGCCGACTCCCACGCCGTCGCCCACGCCGACGCCGGTTATCGTGCCAACGCAGCCGCCGCCGCAGATGCCGCAGGCCAGCAGCCCGCTTCCCGCGCTGCTGCGCATCCTGGGGATGATCGCCCTGGGCCTGTTCCTGCTGCTGCTAGCAGCGGCGCTGCTGATCTTCATCTGGTGGTGGTGGGAATGGCGGGGGATGCGCGGCCTCAGCCCGGTCGCGCGGGCCTACGCCCGCCTGGAACGCTATGTGCCGCTGGTGGGGCTGCGCCTCAGCAGCGAGCAAACGCCCGACGAACGCCGCCGCCGCATCGTGCGCGCGCTGCCCCCGGCAGAGCCGCCGGTAACTGCCATCACGCACATGTACACCGCTGAGCGCTACGGCCCGCGCCGCCGCCACCCCGCTGAGGCCGAGGCCCAGCAGGAAATGGCGGACGAAGCCTGGACCGACGCGCGCGGCAGCATCCTGCGGCGGTTCCTGGCGCGGCTGTTCCCCTGGAACCGCCGCGGCTGATACGTCAGCGCTCGTTGATGATCGTGAACACCATCGGGCGGCGCTTGGTCTCGTTGTAGATCACCTTGCTGATGCTGTCCTCCAGCAGGCTGCGCCGTTTGCCGTTGCCGCTGCGCGCCTGCTGGCCCTCCAGCGCGTTCTGCGCCGTTGTCTTGATAAGCTGAAACAGCGCGTCGGCCTCACGCTGGAACACAAAGCCGCGCGTGATGATCTCCGGGTCGCCCAGCACCGCGCCGGTGCGCCGGTCCACATCCACGCTGACGACCAGGAAGCCGTCGCTGGCGAGGATTTCGCGGTCGCGGATGACAGCGCGGCCAATGTCGCCAACGCCGCTGCCGTCCACAAACACATAGCCGCCGGGAACGCGCTCGCCCTGGCGCACGCCGCCCCGGTCAATCTCCAGCACCATGCCGTTTTCAGCCACGAAAACGCTGTCCGACGCTACGCCGGCCTGCACCGCCAGCCGGGCGTGCTGCGTAAGGTGGCGCAGCTCGCCGTGAACCGGCAGGAAGTGGCGCGGGCGCACCAGGTGCAGCAGCAGGCGCATCTCTTCCTGGCTGGCGTGCCCGGAAACGTGCACCGGCGCGATAGGATCGTAGACCACGTTGGCGCCGCGCTGGAACAGCCGGTTAATTGTGCGGTAGGCCATTTCCTCGTTGCCGGGGATGGCGTGTGCTGAGATAACAATCGTGTCGCCTGGGCTGATGTCGAGCTGGCGGTGCTGGCCGATCGCCAGCCGCCCCAGCACCGCCGACGGCTCGCCCTGCGTGCCCGTTACCATGATGACGACCTTGTGCGCCGGGTGGTCGCCGATGCGCTGCAGGTCAATCAGCGTGCTTTCGTTGACCTGCAGCAGGCCCATCTTGCGCGCGGTCTTGACGTTCTCGGTCATGCTGTAGCCGGCAATCGCCAGCTTGCGCCCGTAAAGCTCGGCGTAAGTGGCCACCTGCTGGATGCGCGAGATGTGCGAGGCGAACGTGGCCACCATGATGCGGCCCTGCGCCTCGCGGAACACGCTGTCAAACGCCGCCGACACAACGCTCTCGGACGGCGTCCACCCTGCCCGGTCAGCGTTGGTGCTGTCGGCCATCAGCAGGACAACGCCGCGCTTTGAGAACTCCGCCAGCTTGGCGTAATCAGGCTTCTTGCCATCTACCGGCGTGTTGTCGAATTTATAGTCGCCGCTGTGTACCACCAGCCCAAACGGCGTGTTGATGCCAAAGCCCACGCAGTCGGGGATGCTGTGGCAGACGTGAAAGCTCTCCACCTTGAACGGGCCGATCTGCAGCACGTCGCCGGCCGCAAACACGTTCACCGGCGTTTTATCTGCCAGCCGGGCGTCGCGCAGCTTGACGCCGAGCAGCGCCGCCGTCAGCGGCGTGGCCCAGATCGGCACGCCGGGGAAGGCGTCGGCCACGTGAGCGACCGCGCCCGTGTGGTCCTCATGGCCGTGCGTGTACAGAATGCCGTGCAGCGTGAGGTCCGTCCGTTCGAGCAGATAGCGGAAATCAGGGATGATATAGTCCACCCCGTGCATATCGTTGGCCGGGAACATAATGCCGGTGTCAACAATGATGGCATCGTTGCCCAGCTCGAACACGGTCATGTTTTTGCCAATTTCCCCCAGGCCGCCCAGGGGCACAATGCGAAGTTTAGGTTTCGCCATAACGTAACTGACCTGGGGCGCGCAAGCCACCAGGTTTATTCCCTTTCTCTATGCGGTTACAACCAGCTTATAAGCAAGCTTAAAAACAAACTTAAAAACAATCTCGCGCGCTCTATTCCCAGCACATTATACCACACACCGGGCGGTGTGTGGTATCGTCTGATTGTGAATGTTTGCTTAACCCCGCGCGCCATCCAGATAGCGCGCGCGCAGCGCGTCGTGGATGCGGTTCACCACCCGCATCACCGCGTCCGGGTTGTGGTCGCCAGGCGCGCCCCCTTCTTCCACGAAGGCGTTGCGCAGGATGCGCCCCCAGTTGCCGGTGCTGCGCAGCTTGGGGTCGCTCACAAACTGCTCGACCGTCTGGGCGGTGTCGCCGCTGGGCGGCTCTAACATGCGCACCAGGCTGGTGTACACATCGTCGATGTCGCGCGGCGTCACTTCCATAATCCTGGCCAGCGCGCGGTGCATATAGCGGCGCTTCATCTCGTAAAACTCGACCAGCGTCATGCGCGCGCCCGTGGCGGTGGTCAGCACGATGTCAGTGCATTCGCGGTCCGACATATCGTGCAGCCGCGTGAACGTGTCGCGGTCCAGCGGCCCCAGAATGGACCACAGCGTGTGGTCGTCGTACATCGGCTCCAGGTTGCAGCCGTGCTGGCGGAAATAATGTTCGATCAGAATGTGGCTGAACTCGAAGTCCGTCAGGACAGCGGCCATCCGCGACACGCTGATGTTGGCCGGCATCCCTGTGCTTTCAACCGTGCACACGCGCTTGCTGCTGGCCAGGTCCGGGCGGACGCGGCCAATCGGGTTGTGCATGGCGGAGACCAGCTCGCCGGCTGTGTCGTCGTTGCAGAGCAGCGCGCGCGCCGCCGCGTTAACGCGCTCCGACCGCATCAGATAAGCGTATTTGTCCAGGTCGCCAGGCATGAAATGCGGGCTGAGCGGCATCCCCAGAAAGCGCCCGGTGACTGTCGTCTGGCGGATATACTCGCGCACGCACAGCCGCTCCGGGTCGCAGGTCCCGTTGACGAACGGGCCGCCCTTCAGCACCGCCGCGTTGGCGATGGCGGTCGCGCTGCGCAGCATGGTGTAGAACGTCAGCAGCCCCAGCGCCTCTGACCGTCCGGCCAGGTCCAGGTGGATGTGGCAGCCGTGAATGCGGAACATCTGCACGTAATGGCATGTGTCGGGGTCAATATGGTAGCGCGCCTGCGCGGCGGCCAGGCGCTGCGCCTGCTCCGGGAACAGGCTGTTCACGTCCAGCATCAGGTCTACGGCGGTCTTGACCTTCGGGTCCTCGCTCATCCTGAAGTCCGAGAGCGTTGGGTAGGACGACATAATCGTGGTGCGCAGGCCGGTTTCCTCGCTGGTAGCGGCCAGCGCCACCATAATGCCTTCCAGGGCCGCGCGCGTCCGGTGATAGCCTGTGCCCGGCGCGATGTGCGCCTCGATCTGATAATCGCACGCTTCGCGGTCCAGGCGCGGCGGAATGCCAATCCGCTGAGCGTACTGGCTGTAGGTGCGCATATACGTTTCCATCTCGTCGTGCGTGGGCGCTGCCCCGCTGCTGTGCACCAGCCCCAGCTCAACCTCCGCCCCCAGCGCGCGCATCCGCTCCAGGTGGTCGTCCGTCAGCGCGATATTGGTGTGGTTGACCGCCGGGTTGAGGTTGTAAGGCGACACGGTTTTAAGCAGCGGTTTGCCGCTGCGGTAGCGGCTGCTCACCCACGCCCCCATGATATATCGCTGGCCCTGGTCCTCAGCCATAATCAGGTTTGCCCCGGCGGTGTCCTCCGCCGGGTAGTAAGTAGACAGCGGCACACCCGTCGCCTCAGCCAGTTGATCCAGCGGCAGCGTATCTACCTGGTCGCTGGCGGCCAGCGCCTTAAGCGCCTCATTGAAACGCCGTTTACGGGCTTCAACAGCGTCCCAGGCCAGCGCGCGGCTGTAAGCAACCAGATCATCGTTAGAGGGCAGCGGGCTGTCCATCGAAGTGACTCCTGCCAGCTAGGTTCAAGGATGAGATCGCGCCGCCAATTGTGCCTAATTCACCCGCGCCTTACAAGTTGGAATCCAGCAGGGCGCGCGGTAATATAGAGGCGCTTTGCTGAATCAGAAACGCGAGCGCATGCTGGCGTTCGCGCGTGCACAGACAGAAAGGGTTTTTATGCGTTTAGCCGTGCTGACCGGCGGGGGCGATGTGCCGGGCCTCAACCCCGCCATCAAAGCAATCGTCAACCGGGCGATTGACAACAATTACGAGGTGCTGGGCATCCGGCGCGGTTGGGCCGGGCTGCTGGAATACAACCTGGACAAGAGCTTCGAGGAAAATGACCGCTGCGTTATCAAGCTCGACAACCAGGATGTGCGCCGCATCGACCGCACCGGCGGCACTTTTCTGCACACCTCGCGCACCAACCCCGGCAAGGTGAAAGCAGAAAACCTGCCAGAGATTCTGAAAGAGAAAGCTGTCAGCGGCGAGGCCATCATCGACTGCACCGATCACGTGCTGGCGGTGATCGAAAGGCTGGGGCTGGACTGCCTCATCCCCATCGGTGGCGACGACACGCTCAGCTACGGCGAGCGCCTGCACCGCGAGGGTATCCGCGTCATCGCCATTCCGAAAACGATGGACAACGACGTCTACGGGACCGACTACTGCATTGGCTTTTCCACCGCCGTCACGCGCAGCGTCGAGTTCATTCACAACCTGCGCACCTCCGCCGGCTCGCACGAGCGCGTCGCCGTTATCGAGCTGTTCGGGCGCAATTCCGGCGAAACGTCGCTCATCGCCGCTTATCTGGCTGGCGTGGACCGCGCGCTGATCTCTGAAGTGCCGTTCGATATTGATCGCCTCGCCCGGCTGGTGCTGGACGATAAGCGCGGCAACCCCAGCAATTACGCGATGGTAACGGTCTCCGAGGGCGCGCATCCGATTGACGGCCAGGTGCTCGAAACCGGCGAGGCTGACGCTTACGGCCACCGCAAGCTGGGCGGCATCGGCAAGGAAATCGGCGACGCCCTTAAGCGCATCACCGGCCAGAACATCATCAACCAGCAGCTCGGCTACCTGATGCGCAGCGGCGCGCCAGACTCGCTTGACCTGATGGTCGCCGCCAACTACGCGCAGATGGCGATGGGGCTGGTCGAGCGCGGCGAGTCCGGGCGGCTGGTTTGCCTGCAGCGCGGCGTCTACAGCGACGTGCCAATCGCCACGCTGTCGCAAGGCAAGAAGCGCGTCAACGTCCCCGAACTGTACGACACCGACAACTACCGCCCGAAGGTGCGCCACGTCTTCGGCATGCCGATGTTCCTCACGTGACAGCGCGGGCGCGGGGGCGGCGCTTATGCCAGCCGCCCCCGCCCGCCAGCGGCGCTGTTAGTAGCCGCCTTTAGCCCCTGCCATGTGTTGATAATAGCGCCCGTAGTCGTTGACCAGCAGGTGCAGCGGCGGCTCGTCCTCCTCAATCTCTGAGAAGCGGCCCACTGGCTCGTAAAAACGGTTGTCAGTGTGGTCGTCGTTAACCATCGAAACTTCCGTCACCAGCACCGTGCCGCCCTCGCCCCAGAACTTGTGATACAGGCCGGTCGGCAGCGTGATGCTCTCGCCGTGCACCAGCGCCACAATCGCCCCGGCAGGCAGGTGGCGCACCCGGCCATCAGTGCTCACCGTGATGTCAGTGTCAGCCAGCCCGCCGTCCTCGGTTGAATTGTAAAGCTGAAGCATGAGCGTGCCGCCGCCCCGGTTGATGATGTCCTCGGTTTTCACCCAGTGATAATGGAACGGCGTGACCTGGTTCTCGCCAACGATCAGCAGCTTCTCGGCGTAGATTTTGCCGCGCCCGGTCTTGAGGTTGGCCGGGCTGCCGTTGCGAATGGTGAACAGGCACAGGCCCAGTTCGCTGTAACGCCCCTGGCCGAAATCGGTGATGTCCCAGCCCAGGCCGTGTTCAGCGATCTCGCGCACGGATTCGTCCTGCGCGCGCCAGTTATCCGGCGTCCAGTATGCGAACGGCGGCAGGTAAAACTGATGTTCCCTGGCGAAGGCGTCAGCCTCGCTGATGATAGTGTTAACCTGCGAACGCTTCATGGCGGTTTAAATCCTCCGCTGCGTGCCAGAAATCCGGTTCAAGTATACCCCGTTTAGCGCGGCTTTTCGCCGTTTCACCCCTGCCGAAACGCGCGCAGCGTGTCCAGATAATACTCCGGCAGGCCGATATCGAAGCGCTCGCCGTCGAGCAGCAGCCCCAGGAAGCCGTCCTCCTGACGCAGCCGGTCCAGCGCTGACGTAAGCTGAAATTCGCCGCGCTCGCGCACGTTGTTCTCGATGTGTTCTTCAAGATAGGCGAACAACTGCGGCTTGATGATGTACTGGCCGAAAACCGTCAGGTACTCGCCCTCGGCCATGCCGGGCACGCGCAGGTTGGCGCGGGCATACTCGACCGCCGGCTTCTCCGCGAATTCGGTGATGTGCAGCACCTCGTTGTTTTTCAGCCACGCCCCGCCCACTGTGCCAAAATTGCCGATCTTGTCCTCCGGCGTTGGGCGCACGCCGATCACGCTCTTGCCGTAATAGTTGTAGGCGTCCACAAGCTGGCGCGCGCACGACCGTTCGCTGTCCGACCGGTAGATGTGGTCGCCCAGCATCAGCAGAAACGGCGCGTCGCCCACCGCCGTGCGTGCGCAGTAAACCGCGTGCCCTAACCCTTCCTGCGTCCGCTGGATGGCAAACGTCACCCGCTGGCCCATCTCCAGCAGCCGGCGCGAATATTCCTGGAAGTGGCGCGGCAGCTTGTTGTAGTTCTCAATTGAAATCTGCACGTTAAAGAAGGCGCGGAAATCCTCCAGGTCATGCTCCTGCACGACGATAATCACCTCATCCATGCCCGCCGCCAGCGCCTCCTCCACGATGTAGAGGATGGCGGGCTTGGCGATACCGTCGCGGTCCACCACCGGGAACAGCTCTTTCTTGGTCGCCTTGGTGGCCGGGAACAGCCGCGTGCCGAAGCCCGCCGCCGGGATCACGGCCTTGCGCACCTGCGTCCCGGCGCGCAGCGTCAGCCTGAGGCACGACATCTGCAGGTCGCGCTCGATAATCTCGATCACCGCCTGCTGGTCGGCCTCGCTGCGCGCCAACAGTTGGGCCGTGCCGTCCCCCTGCGAGCCGACGCCCTTGCTGCCGTAGATATGCGGCTTCAGCGGCTCATAGCTCAGCACGCGGTGCAGCACCGGCGCGGTCAGCTCCTCCGGGCAGGCGGGCGCGGCGTAATGGTCGAAAAAAGCCTGCGCCTCGCTCATGAGCGCCCCCAGGCGCTCGCTGTCCGCCGCTTGCAGCGCCGCCGTCGCCTGATGCACGATGCGCTTGTTGATCGGCCCCAGCAGCTCCTGGACGCCTGCTTCGATCTCGTTGTCGGCAAATGGGTAGGCGCGGTTGAGGCGCGCCAGAATCTCCATCGTGTCCTTCTGCGCGTGCAGGTCCACGATCACAAAATGCATGTCCTGCCTGACGCGCAGCTCGGTGGTCTCCAGCCGGTCGCCGTCGAACGTCATCAGCACCGGGCGGTCGCCAAACGCGCAGCCCTGGTCCATGCGCCCGCAGCGCGACGGTGTGACGATCTCGCCCTGGTAGGCCATCTCCATCTCGCCGCGCGTGGTCATTTTCAGGTCATAGACGCGGTTGAAAGCGCGCGCCGTCAGCACGCAGATGGCGGCGCTGGACGACAACCCCTTTTTTACCGGCAGGTCGGTCCGGTAGTTGTTGATAACCAGCCCACGCACGTGATAGTGCGTCAGTATCTGGTAGGCGACGCCGGCGATATAACTCCAGAAACCGCCGCCCTCGGCCTCGGCCAGCAGGGCGCGCGGCTCCATCGGGATTTCATGCGGGCCGCGCGTCGAGCCGTCATCGGTGACGGCGCTGAGAATCAGCGATGTCGGGTGCGGCTCCACCTCGGCGTAGATACCCTGGTTCGTCCCGGCGATCAGCGCGTAGCCCTTTTCAATCTCAGCGTTGATGCGCCGGTAGCCCCCCGCCCAGTCAGAGTGTTCGCCCATGAGGCAGATGCGTCCCGGAACAAAGATTTTCAACGCGCGCTCCTTTCGTGTGCAGTCCGCTATCATTGTAGCGCGTCCGCCCTGCTACGGCCTTGCAATTTCCAGCCCGCGCCGGCGGTGCTACAATTCTGGCGCGCGGCGGTGCGCCGCGCCCTGACCGCCGCTGGCAGCGGCAGCAGCAGAGGCTGTTCATGACAAAATTACGCCTGATCCAGTGTGGTGTCGGCGGCTTTGGCGCAAGCTGGCTGCACGACTTCGTGCGGCCATCGCCCGACTTCGAGCTGGCCGCCGTCGTTGACCCGGCTGAAGCCGCGCTGCACGCCGAAGCCGAGCGCGCCGGCGTGCCCGCCGACCGCCGCTTTACGGCGCTGACGGCGGCGCTGGCGGCGGTCGAGGCCGACGCTGTGCTGACCGCCGCGCCGCCTGCCGCCCACCTGGAACACGCGCGGCTGGCGTTCGCGCGCGGGCTGCACCTGCTCACCGAGAAGCCCATGGCCGACACGCTCGCCAGCGCCCGCGCGATGGCGCAGGCAGCGGCCGCGCACAACCGCCAGCTTGTTGTCAGCCAGAACTACCGCTACCGGCCGGCTGTCCAGGCGCTGCGCGGGCTGCTGGCCGCGGGCGCCGCCGGCGCGCCGGGCCACGGCCACATTGACTTTTACATCGCGGGCGACTTCACCGGCACGTTCCGCGAAACCATGCCTTTCCCCCTGCTCATTGACATGGCCGTCCACCATTTCGACCTCATCCGCTGCGTCACCGGGCGCGATATCGTCCGCGTGACCGCGCTCGGCTTCCGCCCGGCGTGGTCGTGGTACGCTCACCAGCCCGCCGCGAAGGCCCTGCTGGAGCTGGACGGCGGGCTGATCTTCAGCTACAGCGGCGACTGGAGCGCGCGCGGCAGCGCCACGAGCTGGAACGGCAGCTGGCACATTCAATGCGCTGAAGGGGCGCTGCGCATGGCCGATGACGCCATCACCATCGTCCGCAGCGGGCGCTGGAACCGCGACACGACAGTTGAGCCAGTGGAGGCCGCGCCGCTGGCGCGGGCGGAGCGCGCCGCTACGCTGCACGCTTTCGCCCAGGCGATCCGCACCGGCCAGCCCGCCGAAACCAGCGGCAGCGACAACCTCAACACGCTGGCCGCCGTGTTCGCCGCTGTGCGCAGCGCCGAAACAAAGCTGCCGGTGCTGGTGGCCGATATGCAGTGAGCGCGCCGACTGGCGCGCTCACCAGCGCGTTCAGCAGTCGGGTGTGCGCTTAGTAGCGCACGTCCACCATGCGCCCGCTGCTGGCGGACTGCATGATGGCGTCGCAGATCACGGCGTTGCGGTAGCCGTCCTCGAACGTCGCGCCGTAAGGGGCCACATCTTTATCGTTCACGATCGCGTCGAAGAAGTGGTGGAATTCGTGGACGAAGCTGTGTTCCCAGCCCAGCATGTGCCCATGCGGCCACCAGTTCTCCCAGTAGGGGTGATACCCCTCGCTGATGAGCGCGTTGTGAAAGCCGCGCGTCTCTTTCGGCTGGTCGTCCGCCCAGTACACGTTCAGCTCGTTGAGCCGCTCCATGTTGAAGCGAATGCTGCCCTTCTCGCCGTTGATCTCCCACTCGTGGGCGTTCTTGCGCCCGTGACAGAAGCGCGACGCTTCGACAGTGCCCAGCGCGCCGCCGTCAAACTCCAGCAGCGCGGTGAAGGCGTCGTCCACGTCAACTTTCGCCCGGCCGCCGGCGCCGTCGGGGCGCTCGTCAATGAAGGTGCGCGCCATGCCCATCACGCGGTTCGGCTCGCCCACCAGGAAGCGGCCAATGTCAATGATGTGCGATCCCAGGTCGCCCAGCGCGCCGCTGCCAGCGACGGCCTTGCTGAAACGCCAGGTCATCGGGGAGTCGGGGTCAATAATCCATTCCTGCAAATACGTGGCGCGAAAATGGAAGATGCGCCCCAGCGCGCCGCTTTCGATAAGCCTGCGCGCCTGTACGATGGCCGGCACAAAACGGTAGTTAAACGCCACCATGTGCTTGACGCCGGCTTTCTGCACCGCGTCCAGCATCGCCTTGCTTTCTTCAGCTGTGCGCGCCAGCGGCTTCTCGCAGATAACATGCTTGCCCGCCTGGGCCGCCACAATACACGGCTCAGCGTGGGCGTCGTTCGGGCCGCCGTTGTCGAACACCTGAATGGCGTCGTTCTCCAGCATTTCGCGCCAGTCGGTGTAGGCCTGCTCGTAGCCATAGCGCCGCGCCGCCGCCAGCACGGCGCTGGCGCTGCGGCCCGCGATACCCACCAGCCGGGGAATGGCCACCGGGGGGTACATCATGTAGGGCAGCGTCTTGAAAGCGTTAGAATGCGCCTTGCCCATAAAGGCGTAGCCCAGCATCCCGATGCCGATCTCTGGCGTGTCGCCAGCGGCGGCGGCGCTGGCCATACTGGTAAACCCAACTCGCTCGCTCATCGTTTGCCCTCACCCTTTGGCCGCGAAGGCCGCGTCAAACGCCACTGTGGACGGGGTAAAATCGGTCTGGCGGATAAAGCTCAGCGCATCCTGCGCGCCGTATTCGCGGTCCATACCGTTGTCTTCCCACTCTACCGACAGCGGGCCAGCGTAGCCGATGCGGTTCAGCGTGCGGACGATGCTCTCCAGGTCCACGTCGCCGTGACCGGGCGACACGAAGTTCCAGCCGCGCCGCGAATCGCCCAGCGCCAGGTGCGAGGCCAGAATGCTGCTGCTGCCGTTCAGCGTCACTTTAACGTCCTTGACGTGAACGTGGAAAATGCGGTCCGGGAAGGCTTCGAGGAAGTTCACCGGGTTGAACAACTGGTGCACAAAATGGCTGGGATCGAAGTTAAAGCCAAACGCCGGGTGGCCGTTGAGCGCGTCCAGCGCGCGGCGGGCGGTGTAAATGTCGTAGGCGATCTCCGCCGGGTGGCACTCCAGGCCGAAGCGCACGCCGTTTTCCTGGAACACGTCCAGCACCGGCCGCCACTGATCGGCGAAGGTGCGGAAACCCCGGTCAATCAGGTCCTGCGAGGTCGGCGGGAACGGATAGAGCATGTGCCAGACGGGGCTGCCGGTGAAGCCGTTAACGATGTTGACGCCGAATTCCTTAGCGGCGCGCGCCGTATTGGCGACTTCCTCGGCGGCACGCCGGCGCACGCCGTCGGGGCTGCCGTCGCCCCACAGGCGCGCCGGCAGAATATCCCTGTGCCGTTCATCAATCACGGCGTCGCTCACACACTGGCCGACCAGGTGGGCGCTGATAGCGAAACACTTCAGGCCGTACTTCTCCAAAATATCCCAGCGGCTCTGAACATAGCCATCCTCGGCCAGCGCCCGGTCCACCTCGAAGTGATCGCCCCAGCAGGCCAGCTCCAGGCCGTCATAGCCCCAGGACGCCACCTTTTCCGCCAGCTTCTCCAGCGGCAGGTCGGCCCACTGGCCGGTAAACAACGTAACAGGTCTTGGCATGGCCATATTCTCCTGAATATTTAGTATGCGAAACACAGGCAGACGAAGTTTAACAAGCCCGGCCAGGCAGCGCCATGAGTCCAGCCGCGGTCAGGCCGGCGCGCGGTAGACCACGCGCCCGGCCACCATCGTCAGGCGCACATGGCCCACGGCGTCCAGCAGAATCACATCGGCGTCTGCGCCAGGGGCCAGAACGCCTTTGCGACCGGCCAGGCCCATCGCCTCTGCCGGCGCGCTGGTCGCCATCGGCAGGGCCGCGGCCAGCGTCAGCCCGGCGAAGGCCATCATGTTGCGCAGCACAGCGTCCAGCGTGGCCGTGCTGCCCGCCAGCGCGCCGCCCGGCGTGCGCGCCACGCCGCCGCGCACCGTGATCGGCTGGCCGCCCAGGTCATATTGGCCGTCGGGCAGTCCGGCGGCGCGCATCGCGTCGGTGATGAGCAGCGTCCGCCGCGGCCCTTTGGCGCGCGCCAGCACCTTGACCGCCGCCGGGTGGACGTGCACGCCGTCCGCGATCACCTGCGCGTAGATGCGGTCATCCGTCAGCACGCCGCCGACGGTCCCCGGCTCGCGGTGATGCAGGCCCACCATCGCGTTAAACGTGTGCGTCGCCTGGCGCACACCCCGGCCAGCCGCCTCGATCACCTGCTCGTAGGTCGCGTCGGTGTGGCCAAGCGCGAACTCAACGCCAGCGGCAAGCCCCGCCTCGATCAGCTCCCGCGCGCCGGGGCGCTCTGGCGCGGCGGTGATCAGGCGCACGACGCCGCTCGCCAGCCACCCGCCATACTCAACCGGGTCAGGGTCGCGCAGCGCCGCCGCCGGCTGCGCGCCAGGGTGTTTGGGGCTGAGATATGGCCCTTCCACGTGCACGCCCAGGTGCTGCGCGCCGTCCGCCGGTTGGGGGCAGCGGCGCACGTTTTCGACAGCGGCGCGGATCGCGTCCGGCGGCGCGGTCATCGTCGTGGGATAGTACGCCGTGACGCCGTGCCGCGCGAAGAAGCGCGCCATGCCGTGCAGCGCTTCCGGCGTGGCGTCCATTGTGTCGTGGCCGTCGCCGCCGTGCACATGCACGTCAATCAACCCCGGCGCGACGAACAGGCCGCGCGCGTCAATCGCGTCGCCCTGCGCGCCGCCGGCGGGCGCGACCGCCGCAATAACCCCGCCCTCAATGACCAGGTCGCGGTCGGTCAGCGTTTCAAAAGGTGTGATAAGCGTGCCGCCAGTGATTCTCATGCGCTATAACTCCGTTGGGTAGGTCAGCCCCCAGGGGGCGCGAATGCGGTCCAGCGTCTGCATAATCGCCAGCGTCTCGTCCAGCGGCATAATCGGGCTTTCGAGCAGGCCGGCGCGCAAACAGCGCCCCACTTCCTCAGCCTGATACTGGTAGCCGCTGCCCTGGACGGGCAGCTCAATCTCAGCCGGCTCCCCGCCGCCAATCTCTACTGTCAGCTTCTGCGGCTGGAAAAAATGCCGGTGCACACGAATGCGCCCGTTCGTGCCGCAGATGATGGCCTCGTGCGGGGTGTCGGCCTGCAACGTCGCCGTCAGCGACGCCAGCCGCCCGCCGTCGTATTTCAGCGTTATCGCCACCTGCTCATCCGCGCCGGTCGTGCCCAGCTCCACCACGCTGGCGACATCGCGCGCTGTGCCCAGCACCATTGACGCGAACGACACCGGGTACACGCCAATATCGAGCAGCGCGCCGCCGCCCAGCTTCAGGTCGAACAGCCGGCTCTGTGGGTTGAAATCCGCGCGGAAGCCGAAATCGGCCTGCAGCAGGCGCACATCGCCGATCGCGCCCTGCGCCAGCAGCTCGCGCAGGCGGTACGCCGCCGGGAAGAAGCGCGTCCACATCGCCTCCATCAGAAACAGGCGCTTCGCCCGCGCCCGCGCGCTGAGCGCCGCCGCCTCCACCGCGTTGATTGTAAACGGCTTCTCGCACAGCACCGCTTTGCCCGCGTCCAGGCACAGCAGGCTGTTCTCATAGTGCAGGGGGTGCGGCGTGGAGATATACACCACGTCCACGTCCGGGTCCGCCGCCAGGGCCTCATACGAGGCGTGCCGGCGCGGCACGTTGAATTCGTCGCCAAACTCGTCCGCGCTTCGCTGCGTGCGCGACCCCACCGCCGTCAGCTCCGCGTCCGCCAGCAGCGCCAGCGCGCGCGCGAACTGGTGCGCGATGCCCCCCGTGCCAATAATGCCCCAGCGGATTTTATCGTTCGCCATCAACCCGTTCCTTCCTGCTGCTGCCGGCCACGCTGCGCCCCAGTATAACGCACTGCGCGCCTAAACTCAGGCCGTCCACACCGGGAAATACAACAGAGGCAGGCTCGCGGCCTGCCTCTGCGCTGATCGGCTGTCACGCTGTCAGCGGCGCTTACGCCACCGACTCGCCCACCGTTTCCGGCGCCGCTTCCTGGTCGCCGAACACATCGTACTGCTGCTCAAGCTGCTCGCGGAACTGCTTGGTGTACAGCCGGTAGTAATGGCCGCGCCGGCGCATCAGCTCGGCGTGCGTGCCCATCTCGTCAATCGCGCCGTCCCTGAGCACGACGATCCGGTCGGCCCGCTTGATCGTTGAGAGCCGGTGCGCGATCACAAAGCTGGTGGAGCTGCGCATCAGCGCTTCCATGCCGCGCTGGATCAGCGCCTCGGTCAGCGTGTCAACCGAGCTGGTCGCCTCGTCCATGATGAAAATCTCAGGCCGCGCCAGCACCGCGCGCGCCAGGCTGATAAGCTGCTTCTGCCCGACCGACAGCAGGTTGCCGCCTTCGCCCACCTGCGAGTCGTAGCCGTGGTCCAGCGTCACGATGAAGTCGTGCGCCCCGGCCACCGCCGCCGCCGCCTCAATCTCGGCGTCAGTCGCGTCCAGCCGGCCGTAACGAATGTTCTCGCGCACCGTGCCGGAGAACAGATGCGGTGTTTGCAGCACCATGCCGACGCGCGACTGAATCGCGCTCATCTTCAGCTCGGTGTAGTCGCGGCCTGCCAGCCGGATCACGCCCGCGCGCGGCTCATAGAAACGGCAGATCAGGTTGACGATGGTGGACTTGCCCGCGCCTGTTGGCCCGACCAGCGCCACCGTCTCGCCCCGCTTCACCGTGAGCGAGAAATCAGTCAGCACCGGCTTGTCCGGCTCGTAGTAGAAGGTCACATGGTCGAACACGATGTCGCCGGCGATGCTGTCCACATCCAGCGCGCCCGGACGGTCCACCACTTCCGGCTGCGAGTCCAGCAGCGAGAACGTGCGCTCGGCAGAGGCGATGGCCTGCTGCATCGAAGCGTACACCCGCGCCAGGTCCTGCACCGGCCACATCATGAACGTGATGTAGCTGATGAACGCCTGGATGCCGCCAACCGTCATCACGCCAGCGATGGCCTGCGAGCCGCCGTTGACGACGATCAGCGCCAGCGCCAGCGCGCTGAGCAGCTGCACCGCCGGCAGGAACAGCGCCGACAGCCAGGCGGCCCGGTACGACGCCCGGTACATGTCGCGCGTCAGCTCGGCGAACTCGTCCAGGTTGCGTTCCTCGCGCCCCAGCGCCTTGACCACGCGCACGCCGGTGATGTTCTCGTTGTACTGGCCGGTGATCTTGGAGTTGATCCGGCGCACCAGCCGGTACTGCACGATGATCTTCTGCTTAAACCACACCGCCACCAGGATCAGCGCCGGGATAAGCGCGAACACGATCAGCGCGAGCTGCCAGTTGATCGCCAGCATGAAGATCAGCGCGGTCGTGATGTTCATCAGCGCCCACACCACATCCACCATGCCCCACGTCACCAGGTCAGCGATGCGCTCGGTGTCCGACGTCAGGCGCGACATGATCCAGCCCACCGGCGTCCGGTCGAAATACGAGAACGACAGCTTCTGCAGGTGAATAAACAGCCGCTGGCGCAGGTCATACTGCACACGGTGGCCCAGGATGCCCGCCAGGTAAATGAACATGAACACGCCCACCGCCTGCACGCCAATGATGGCGGTGTACATCAGCACCAGGTCGCGCATCGCTTCCAGGTTGCCGGGGACAATCGCCTCGTCAATAATGCGCGCGCCCAGGTACGTGAAGTACGACTCCGTCGCTGAGACGACGGCGATCGCCACGACAAAGGACGCCACCCAGCGCCAGTGCGGTTTCACCAGCCCCATGATGCGGCGCAGCGTGCGGCCATTAAACTGGCCGCTGAATTCTTCCTCTTCAAAGTGGATGTCAGACACCGGTGACTTCCCTTTCCAATTCGTCTTCAATGCGCGCCTGCACGTCATATACCTGCTGGTACACACCGCCCGGCTGCGCCAGCAGTTCATCGTGCGTGCCGTGCTGCACAATGCGTCCCTTGTCCAGCACCAGGATCAGGTCGGCGGCCATCAGGCTCTGAATGCGATGCGCGATGATGAATGTAGTGCGGTTCTGCATCAGCCGCCGCAGCGCCGCCCGGATTTCAGCTTCAGTTTCCGTGTCCACCGATGAGGTGGAGTCGTCCAGGATGAGGATGCGCGGGTCCTTGAGCAGCGTCCGCGCCAGCGCCACGCGCTGCTTCTGCCCGCCCGAAAGCGTCACACCGCGCTCGCCCACCAGCGTATTATAGCCGTCGGGGAACGACAGAATTACGTCATGGACCGCCGCCGCCCGCGCCGCCGCCTCAACTTCGGCGTCAGACACCTCGCGCTGCACGCCGTAGGTGATGTTCTCGCGGATTGTGCGCGAAAACAGGAACGGTTCCTGCTCGATGATGCCGATCTGCTCGCGCAGGTAGCGGCGCGAATAGTCCCTCAGCTCCACGCCATCCAGCTTCAGGCTGCCCTGCGTGTACTCATAAAACCGCGGCAGCAGGTTCACCAGGCTGGTTTTGCCGCTGCCGGTTGAACCCAGCAGCGCCACCGCCTGCCCCGGCTGGCACGCGAAGCTGATGTCCTGCAGCACCGGCTGGCCGTCGTCGTAGCTGAACCACACACCGTCAAACACCACTTCGCCGCGCAGATTCGCTTCCGGCCTGCTGCCGTCGTCAACCGGCTCGCGATCCTGCTTCAGTATCTGCATGACGCGCCCATACGACACCAACCCGGTAGACATGTGCACGATCAGCCGGCCCAGCTCGCGCATTGGCCAGATAATGCGCACCACGATGCCGGTATAGGCCACATACGTCCCCAGCGAGATTTCGCCGTTAATTACCATCAGGCCTGCCACGACCATGCCTGCTACCATCTGCACCGAGGTGAGAACGTCCGAAATCGGCCAGTAGTACGCCTCCATCCGCAGCAGGCGGCGGCCCCGCACAAACCGTTCCCAGTTCTCACGGCCGAACTTCTCGATCTCATACGGCTGGCGCGCGAACGCCTTAACGACGCGCACGCCGGTCAGGTTTTCCTGAAGCGTCGTCGAAACCACCGCGTCCTGTTCCTGGAACACTTCATAGGCTTTCGACACCTTGCGGAAAAAGAAAAACGAGAGCGTCACCGTAACCGGCACGACAATTATCGAAATCAGCGCCAGCGGCACGTTCAACAGCAGCAGCGCGGTGAAGTTGATGATGAACAGCGCCACAATGCGCCCCACGCCCAGCGCCTGCTCCGCCAGAAAACGGCGCAGCGCCTCCACGTCGGACGTTGAACGCTGAATCAGATCACCGGTTGATGTGTTCCCGTGATACGTAAACGTCAGCCGCTGAATGTGGTCGAACAGATAATTCCGCAGCCGCCGCGCCACGCTTTCCGCGGCGTGCGCGGCCAGCCGCCCGGCCTGAAAGGTGAAAAAGCCTTCAACCAGCGCCAGCGCCACGAACCCCAGGCCGATCAGCACCAGGCGCTCCATCGTGATGCCGCTGGCGCCCGTGCCCAGCACGCTGTCAATCAGGTACGCCAGCAGCAAAAAAGTGACTGTCTTGGCGGCTGCGCTTATCGCCAGGCTCAGGTTCGCGCCCAGATAGACCAGGCGATAACCGGTCAGCATACCCCACATACCGCGCAGCCGCTGGTCGCTGACGGCGTTTCTCAGGTCATAAGTATCTGCCTTCACGGTGATCCGCCCCTTCCGCAGCCAGCGCGCCGCGCGCAAAACAAACGCGCGTTTCAGTATACGCGCCTTCTACGCTTTTAATATATACCCATTCAGGCCAATTGGGAAGAAGCAAAACGGCGCTTTAAGCGCCATAATGGTTCATTAAAGGCTACCAGGGGTAAATTCCAGGCGGTCAGCCAGAACTTACCCCTGTTTCGCGGGGGGTCAGGCGGGCTGAAGCGCGCGGCCAGCCAGCGCGGTTTCCAGGGCGTCCACGATGCGCTCGCTCACGCCGAACGCGCCGTAAAAATCAGGGTGCGCCGCCGGGCGCGGCCCGCGCGCCGCGGCCACCGCCGCCCTGAACGCCGCCGGGTCTGGCTCGCACAGGCGGTTCCAGCCAGCGTGAACGGTCTCGACCCACTCAGTGGTGTCGCGCACGGTGACAGCGGGCCGCTCCAGCATGTACGCCTCTTTTTGCAGGCCGCCGCTGTCAGTGATAACGATCTCGCAGGCGTCCAGCAGCGCCAGCATGTCAAGAAAGCCAACCGGCTCCAGCGCGCGCACGTTATCGCTGAACGCCAGCCCGAAGGCCTGCATCATCTTGCGCAGGCGCGGGTGCACCGGCAGCACCACCGGCAGATCAACCGTGCTGAACGTGTGTACGATGTCGCGCAGGCGCTGCTCCGCGTCGGTGTTGGAGGCGCGGTGAATCGTCGCCAGCGCGAACGGCTCGCCGGGCCGCAGGCGCGTCTGCGCATACAGCGCCGCCTGGCGCGCGCGGGCGCGCGGCACAGTCCCCAGCACAACGTCCACCCGCACATCGCCCACCAGCAGCACGCCGTCGCTGATGCCCTCTTTGCGCAGGTTCTCAACCGCCGCCTGCGTCGGCGCGAACAGCAGGTCGCTGACGTGGTCGGTCAGCACGCGGTTCACTTCCTCCGGCATGGCGCGGTCATAGCTGCGCAGGCCGGCCTCGATGTGCGCCACCGGGATGTGTATCTTGGCGGCGGCCAGCGCGGCGGCCACCGTCGAGTTGGTGTCGCCGAACACCAGCACCCAGTCCGGCTGTTCGCGCAGCATCAGCGCTTCCAGCCTGATGAGCATCTGGCCGGTTTGCTCAGCGTGGCTGCCGCTGCCCACATCCAGGTTAACCTCCGGCGCCGGGATACCCAGCTCGTCGAAGAACACCTTCGACATATTATCGTCGTAGTGCTGGCCGGTGTGCACCAGCAGCTCGGTGTGGCGGCGGCGGATCGCCTGGGTAACGGGCGCGGTCTGGATGAACTCCGGGCGCGCCCCCACGATGGTCATAATCTTCATGCCGGCTGCGTCTCCTCGCTGACGATCTCGACCGCGCTGCCAGAGCGCATAAAGTCCAGCGCGATGCGCAGCGTCTCCAGCCCTTCGCTGCCGGGGACCGTTGGCTGGCGGCCTTCGCGCACCGCGTCCACAAAGTCGCTCAGTTCGGCGGCCAGCGGCTCATGGCGCTGGATGCGGATGCCCAGGATGTTGCCCTCGTTGACGCCGCGCAGCACGCTGAGCGTGTCCCACTGGCTGGGCGCGGTCTCGTTCTCGTAGAAGAACAGCTCCTGCGACAGCAGATCGCAGGTGAACATGCCGCGCGCGCCCGTGATCGTCAGCCGGCGAATCTTGGTCGGCGTGATCCAGTTAACGTCCAGCACGCCCACCGCCCCGCTCTGGAAGCGGATAATGCCGTTGAACATGTCCTCGCGGTCAGAGTTAATGGACTTGAGCGTTTCGCCATAGAGCCGCACGATGCCCTCGTCCATCAGGTAGCGCATCAGATCAATATCGTGGGAGGCCAGGTCAATCACCACGCCGGCGTCGCGGATGCGCGCCGGGTACGGGCTGAGGCGCTGGGCGTGCAGCTTGTAGATGCGGCCCGCCATGCCCTCGCGCAGGCGGCGGCGCAGCTCCATCACCGCCGGGTTGAACCGCTCGATGTGCCCGACCGCCAGGATAACGCCTTTGTCGCGCGCCAGCTTAACCAGCTCCTCGCCTTCCGCCAGCGTGCGGGCGATCGGCTTTTCGACCAGCAGGTGAATGCCGCGCTCAATCAACTGCATGCCGATCTCATAGTGCAGCACCGTCGGCACGGCCAGCGTCACCAAGTCCGGCTGACACTCCTCAATCATTTGCAGGTGATCGGTGTAGTGCGGCGCTGAGAACGTCGCGCCGACCTTAGCCGCCGTCTGCGCGTGCTGGTCCACCACCGCCACCAGCTCCACGCTGTCCAGCTCACGGTAAACGCGGACGTGATTCCGCCCCATACTGCCAACGCCGATTACAGCAGCTTTTAACATGCCGCATTGACCTCCTGCACGATATAGTCCTTTTCCTCGTCCGTCAGCAGCGGATGCACCGGCAGGCTGAACACCTGGGCGGTGGCGCTTTCGGTCTCCGGCAGCGTCACGTTCTCGTAGCCGGACAGCGCCTTGAACACCGGCTGCCGGTGAATCGGCAGCGGATAGTAAACGCGCACGCCGATGCCGCGCTCGTTCAGGCGCGCCGTCACCGCGTCGCGGTCCACACCGTCAGGCACGCGCACGGTGTACTGGTGATAGACATGCGCCGCCCCCTCGGCCACCGCCGGCGTTCGGACGCCGGTCAGATGCCGGTCATAGAAGTGGGCGTTCTCCACGCGCTGCTGCGTCCACGCCGGCAGGCGCTCCATCTGCACCAGGCCAATCGCCGCCGCCATGTTGGTCATACGGAAGTTGTAACCCACCACCTCATGGTAATACTGGGTGTTCATGCCCTGGTTGCGGATCATGCGCAGCCGGCGCGCCGTCTCATCGTCGTTGGTCAGCACCATGCCGCCCTCAGTGGTGGTCATGTTCTTGGTGGGGTAAAAGCTGAAGCTGGCCGTCCCCCACGTGCCGACAAAGCGCCCATTCAGCGCCGCCAGGTGCGCCTGCGCCGCGTCCTCCAGCAGGATCAGGCCGCGCTGCTGGCACAGCGCCTCGAAAGCGGGCATGTCCGCCGGCTGGCCGTACAGGTGCACCGGCATGATCGCTTTCGTGCGCGGCGTGATCGCCGCCGCCGCCGCCGCGGGCGACAGGCAGTACGTCAGCGGGTCAATATCGGCGAACACGGGCCGCGCGCCAACGCTCAGCACGCACGAAGCGGTCGCGAAGAATGTGAACGCCGGGATAATCACCTCGTCGCCGGGGCCGATATCGTGCGCCATCAGCGACGCTATCAGCGCGGTCGTGCCGTTGTTCATGGCGATCCCGTGCCTGGCGCCGTGCGCCGCCGCGAAGCGGTCCTCAAACGCGGCGACCTGCGCGCCCTGCACCAGGGCGCCGCTGTCCAGCACGTCGAGAACCGCCTGCTTTTCCTCCGCGCCGATAAACGGGCGGGCAATACCTATCTGCATCGGTGATTTAATCATGGAACAGTCTGCTGCCTTTCTGCTTAGCGTTTAGCGGCACAGTCGCCGCAGTTTATCGCCGCTTCCTGAGAATCCTTGCGCTGGCCGCAGGCGCACACCCAGCCGATCTGCCGGGCCGGGTTGCCCACCACCAGGGCGTAATCGGGCACGTCCTTCGTCACCACGCTGCCAGAGCCGACCATCGCCCAGCGGCCAATCGTGATACCGCACACGATGGTCGCGTTAGCGCCAACCGCCGCGCCCGCCCTGACCCGCGTTTCGGCCAGCACCCAGTCATCGGCGGCCTTCAGCGACATGTCCGGGTTGACCGCGCGCGGGAACAGGTCGTTAGTGAAGCACACGTGCGGCCCGACGAACACGCCGTCCTCGATGGTCACGCCGTGAAACACGGACACGTAATTCTGAATTTTGACGCGGCTGCCGATCTGCACGCCGGCGTCCACAAACACGCCGCGCCCCAGCACGCACGCCTCGCCAATGCGGGCGTCGCGGCGGATGTGGCACAAATGCCAGATTTTGCTGTCCTGGCCAATAACCGCGCCGGCTTCGACCTCGGCGCTGGGGTGAATGAATGGCATAGCGGCACGCCTCCTGTTTGTACTAAGGCTACCTGAAATGAGCTTGCTGAATGCTAAAGAGGGTCGCCGCTGTTCAGCAGCCCGCGCAGCCCTCTCTTTATTCTAGGGTCAAACCGTTTACCGCAGCATTTACCTCGCCAGCGCGCCGCCAGATTCGTCCCGCGCCGCGCTAACCTGATACCAACTTTTAGTTTGCGGCAAGGACAGCGGGCTAAAGTCAGACGAGTGCAAAGAAAGGGGCAGCAGGCCATGAAGATTTCACTGGTCATTCCGGCCTACAATGAGTCAGAAGGTGTCGCTAAAACCGCCGCCGCTGTGCGGCCGGTTATCGCCTTCCTGCGTGAGAAACACGAAACTGAAATCGTGTTCGTCAACGACGGCAGCAAAGACGACACCGAGGCGCAGCTTCAGGCGGCCTTCGCCGGCGACAGCAGCGTGCGCGTCGTCTCGCACGAGCGCAACCGGGGCCTGGGGGCGGCTATCCGCACCGGCTTCGCCCACGCCACCGGCGATATCGTCATCACGACCGACTTTGACGGCACGTATGCCTTCAACACCATTCCCCAACTGCTCGCCAAGCTGCTGGCGGAAAACGTGGATATCGTAACCGCGTCACCCTACCACCCCAAAGGCCGGGTAGAGGGCGTCCCGCGCTACCGGCTGCTGTTTAGCTACGGCGCGTCTTTCCTCTATCGCGTGCTCGTCCGCTGGGATATTTACTGCTGGACAGCGCTGTTCCGCGCTTACAGGCGTCCCGTGCTGGACAGCATCACCTTTGAAAGTGACGACTTTCTGGCCGGCACCGAGCTGCTGGTTAAGGCGATCCGCGCCGGCTACAAAGTGGCGGAGTTCCCCACCACCCTGCACGTGCGCACCTTCGGCCAGTCCAGCATCAAAATCGCGCGCGTCACCAAAGCGCACCTGAAATTCCAGGCGCGCCTGTTGTGGTCCGCCATCACCCGCCGCCCGGTTGACCGCCCTAAGCCGCTTGTCCAGGGCCAGCCGTAGCCGTGCGCCGCTAGCGCAGCAGCATCTGTCAGCACACAGGACACAAACTCAAATCATATGACTGTTAACGCGAACGCAAACGACAAACGCATCGCCATCATCGGCGGCGGCATCATGGGCGTGACCCTGGCCTACAGGCTGGCGCAGCATGGCCTGAACGTGGCTATCTTCGAGCGCGGCGACAACCTGGGCGGCCTGGCGGGCTTTATGCCCTACGACGGCCTGCGCATTGACCGCTTTTACCACACCATCCTCAGCAGCGACATGACCATGCAGACGCTGATCAAGGAAAGCGGCGTGAGCGACCGGCTGCACTTCACCGCCACGCAGCAGGGCTTCTACGACAGCGGCCAGCATTACCCGTTTAACACCCCGGTTGACTTCATGCTGTTCCCGCCGCTTAACCTGTTCCAGCGGGTGCGGCTGGCGCTTCAGGTTGTCGCCGCCCAGTTTGAGAGCGACTGGCGCAAAATGGACACCGTTCCGGTCGAGGACTGGCTGGTGCGCGTCAGCGGGCGCGGCGTGTGGAACAAAGTCTGGAAGCCGCTGCTGCGCGCCAAGTTCGACAGCACCTTCACCGACGTGCCCGCGACTTATATCTGGTCGCGCCTGAAGCGCATGATGGGCACGCGCCAGGGCGTCACCTCCAAAGAGATGATGAGCTATCTGGAAAACGGCTATTACACGCTCATTGAGGCGCTGGCCGCCAAAGCCGAGGCCCTGGGCGCGGCCATCCACCTGAACACCGTCATCGAGGAAATCGTGATCGAGGGCGGCCAGGCGGTCGGCATCCGCACCGCCGCCGGCGTTCAGCCGTTCGACGCCATCATCAGCACCTTGCAGTCGCCCATCCTGGGCGCGCTGGTTCCGCAGGCCCCGGCGGGCTTTCGCCAGCAGCTTCTCAACCAGGAATACCTCGGCGTGCTGTGCCCGCTGGTCGTCCTCGACCGCCAGTTGATGCCCTACTATGTGCTCAACATCACCGACGAAACGATACCGTTTACGGCGGTGGTCGAGACCACCAACCTGATCGACCCCCAACACGTCAAGGGCCATCATCTGGTCTATCTGCCCAAATACCTCGCGCCGGACAGCGAGCTGGCGCGCTGGCCCGACGAACAGGTGAAAGCCGAGTGGCTGAAGCACCTCAAACACATGTTCCCGGCCTTTGACGAAAGCTGGATTACCGACTTCTTCGTTCACCGCGCCCGCTACGTTGAGCCGATCCGCCCGATGGGCACGCTCGACCAGATTCCCGACATCCAGACGCCCGTCAAACGCCTGTACATGGGCAACACGGTCATGATCTACCCTGACCTGGGCAATGGCGAGGCCGTCACGCGCTTCACCGCCCGGATGATCGAGCGCATCGTGCAGGACGCCGCGCAGTGGGAATCCGCGCCCGCCCTGACACAGGCCGTCTGACCGGCGATTTATGCACGGTTCGGTTTCTGAAAAGGGCCGGGCTTTTAGGCTGTCGTTAGGCACATTGGCTTACTGTTTTAACAGGTGCTAACACCTTGTCCGCCTGTAGCAGCAAAGCGAGAGCAATTATGGACGCGCGCAAACCCCTTGCAAGCCTGTCCCTTGATCTGGACGACAAGTGGACCTATATGAAGATCCACGGCGACGACGGTTGGGAGACGTTCCCCTCTTATCTCGACCTGGTTGTGCCGCGCATCCTCGATTTTCTCAAAGCGCGCGATCTGACAATCACGTTCATGGTTGTCGGCCAGGACGCTGAGCTGGAGCGCAACCGCGCCGTGCTGCGGTCGCTGGCCGCCGCTGGCCACGAAATTGGCAACCACTCGTTTAAGCACGAATCGTGGATGCACCTTTACGGCGAGGAAGAGATCGAGGCGGACCTCATCCGCGCTGAAACCGCGATCGAGCAGATCACCGGGCGGCGCCCAGTGGGCTTCCGCGGGCCGGGCTTCAGCATCTCGTACAATATCATGCAGGTGCTGGCGCGGCGCGGCTACATCTATGACGCCTCAACCTTCCCCACCTACCTCGGCCCGCTGGCGCGCGCGTATTACTTTATGACCACCAGCCTGACGCCGGAGGAAAAGGCCATGCGGCGCGAGCTGTTCGGCAAGTTCAAGGACGGCCTGCGCACCAACGCCGCATACCGCTGGCGCTATAACGGCGACGAGCTGGTGGAGATTCCGGTCACGACGTTCCCGCTGTTTAAAGTGCCCATCCACATCAGCTATGTGCTGTACCTGAGCAAGTTCTCGCGGCGGCTGGCGCTGTTCTACTTCAACACCGCGCTGGAAGCCTGCCGCGTCAGCGGCCTGGAGCCGTCGATCCTGCTGCACCCGCTCGATTTCCTGGGCGCGGACGACAACATCCCGGAGCTGGCCTTCTTCCCGGCGATGGGGATGAAAAGCGAGCCGAAGCTGAGCGTGGTCAGCGCGGCGCTCGGCATCCTGAGCGAGAAGTTCGACGTCGTTACGATGCAGCAGCACGCCCTGAGCATAGCCCAGGCCAGCACCTTCCCGGTTCTGGGGCTGCGCTGAGCAGCGCGTTTCTAACCTGCGCCGCCGCTGAGCCTGTAAAAACACGGGCCAGCCGGCGGCGCAGACCGCCTCCACACACAGCCGCCGGGGCTGACAAAGCACGACCACGACAGATATAGACTGGTAACAGACAACTATGAACAAACAGCTTATCAGCTCGCTGCTGCGCCTGTTATTGAGCGTCGTGCTCATCATCGTGCTTTTCAGCGTGATTGACCGCCAGCATTTCATAGACAACCTGCGCAGCGTTGACCCGGTTTACTTCCTGTTAGGGCTGGCCGCGTACTTCGGCGCTACGGCGCTGTGGGCGCTGCGCTGGCACTTGTTTATTCGCGCGGTGGGCGAGCAGGTCAGCTTTGTGCGCGTCTTCTTCACGACAACCATCGGTATGTTCTTCTCGCTGTTCCTGCCGACGATGGTTGGCTCTGACCTGGGGCGCATGTACGAGCTGTCGCGCAGCCAGCAGGATAAAGTGGGTGTCGTTTCGACGGTGCTGCTGGACCGGCTGATGGGCCTGGTCACGCTGGCGCTGATGGCGGCGGTGGCCCTGTTCTTCGGCGCGCAGTTCACCGGCAGCGTGCCGGTGAAAGAGATCGTCATCGGCACGGCGGTCGCGATGACGATCGGCTGGCTGGTGTTCTTCAACCGCCGCGTGATGCGCCGCTTCAGTTGGGTTTTTGAGCTGCCGTTCGTCAAACGGCTGGAGCCAACCCTGCGCGAGCTGTACAACTCGCTCTACTTTCTGCAGAGCCAGCCGCGCCTGCTGCTGGTCACGTTCATCCTGTCAATGGTCTATCAGGCCGTCCATGTGCTGTCAGTGGTGCTCGTCGGCTGGGCGCTGGGCGTCCGCGTTGAGCCGATCTACTACTTTGTGTTCATGCCGATCATCTGGCTGGTGACGATGGTCCCCATTTCGATCAGCGGCCTGGGGCTGCGCGAGGGCGCGTTCGCGTTCTTCTTCACCCAGGTAGGTATGACCGGGGCCGAAGCCGTCGCTATCTCGCTGCTGTATTACGGGTACAACGTGGCTGTCGGGCTGGTAGGCGGGCTGGCGTTCTCGCGCACTGCCATTGTCAATTACCGGCGTCGGCTGGCCGGGCCGGCGCTCTCCGGCGCGGAGCCATCGGGGCGCGCCACCTGACGCAGCAGCCAAGTCACCGGGAGACAGCACGCTATGGCCGCATCTACCGCTACCGCTCTCCGACGCGCAGCCGCGCCGGGCGCACAAACCCGGTTTTATATTTCTGTGCTGCTCGCCGCCTGCCTGCTGGCGGTTATGGCGTTCCACCTGCTCACGCTGACGCAGTACCCGCGCGTCTTTATTGACGAAAGCTGGCTTGCCAACAGCTCGTGGACGTGGCTGAACACCGGCGCCAATTACGATTCAATCCACCACGAGGTGTTCAAGCAGTTCGGCTACGAGTGGATTGTGCGCTTCTTCCTGGGGCAGCTTCCCTACGTTGCGTCCTACAGCCTGTTCGGCCTGGGCCTGTTCCAGACCCGGCTGGTCGCGTGGCTGTTCGGCGGCGGGCTGCTGGCGCTGACCGTGCTGATTGGCCGCCGCCTCTACGATCTCAACACTGGCCTGCTGGCGGCCCTGCTGCTGGCCCTCAGCCTGCCATTCCTGCAGGCCAGCCGCTTCCGCCAGGATATCGTCCTGGCCGCGCTGATGATGCTGGCGCTGTGGCTGGCGCTGTGGGCGTTCCGCCATGAGCGCGCCTGGTGGGCGCACCTGCTGGCGGGCTTTCTCGTCGGCGTGAGCATGGACGTTCACCAGTCGGCCTTCATGTTCGCGCCGGCGCTGGCCGCGCTGTATCTGGCGCAGTACGGGAGAAAGCTGCTCATCAGGCGCGGAACGTGGCTGGCCGGAGTTGGCGGCGGCGTCGGCGTCGCTATCTGGGCCGCCATCCACATCCTGCCCAGCCCGGCAACGTACTCCACGCTGATGAGCTTTTACTTCTCCACCGGGGCCGATGCCGCAATGCCAATCACCAACCCGGCCACGCTGCTCGACTCCGCCGTGCGCGAGTTCGGGCGCTACGGGTTCCGCCAGAACCCGCTGGACCTGGCGCTGATCGCGGTTGGCGGCGGGCTGCTGCTGTGGCGGCGGTCAGGCGCGGACCGGCTGCTGCTCACCTTTACCGGGGCCGCGTTCCTGAGCTTTGTTCTGTTCAACGGCAACAAAACCAACCTGTACGCCATCCACCTCTACCCGCTGTTCATGCTCATCGTGGCGCAGTTGTTTGTTACGCTGTTCCGGCGTTTTGAAAGCGCGCGCGTCCTGCGGGCGGGGGCGGCGCTGCTGGTCGTCGCGTTTATCGCCTTCAGCGGCCTGCGGATGGCCAGCAGCGCCCTCAGCGCCAGGGATTACGACTACTACGCCATCACCGGCCAGATGCGCGCGGTGATCCCGGCGGGCGCGCGCGTGCTGGCGACGCCGACCTGGTGGCTTGGGCTGGCTGACTATGACTTCAGCTCCAGCCTTAACCTGGCCTACTACCGGTTTTTCAACAGCTACGATGCCGCTGAAGCGCTGGCCGTTATCCGCCCGGATTACATCGTCCTCGATGAAGTGCTGAGCGTTGAGCTGGTCACCGAAGACGAAGAGCTGCCCCAGGGCCTGAACGCCTACCGGATTTCGCGCGAGGGGTTCATGCAGGTGCTGGACGAGCGCGGCACGCTTGTGCGGGCGTTCACTGACCCGTATCACGGCAGCTTCGAGATTTACGCGCTCAACTGGCAGTAAGGCCGCCCGCCGCCGCCGGGGCAGTCAGACACTTGGCACAAACCCGACGCTTAGCTACACTCTCCAGCCGGTAAGAAGCGCAGCAGGGTCTGCGCCTGCGCATCGAGATCGCCAGTTAGGTCGCCTGTGCCCGCTAAACGCCAGCCTTTTACCTCCACCTCTGTTCAGCAATTCCACCGGCAGGGCGCTGCGCGGCGCGCTATGGGCCGCGCCGGCTTAGAACGCCGCCCGCTTTAGCTATGCGCCGCCTCACACATTCACCTGTTGTTCTGTGGCTTATCGCCGGCGCCATCGTTATCGCGCTCATCGCGGCTTACTGGAATTACGTGCAGGATGATGTCTTCATCACCTACGCCTACAGCCGCAATATCGCGCAGGGGACCGGGTTCGTTTTCAACCCCGGTCAGCAGGTGCAGGGGACAACGACTCCGCTGTGGGCGCTGATTATGGCCGGGGCGTATCTGGTCACGCCTGACCCGCTCCACGCTGGCAACCTGCTCGGCGGCGTCTGCCTGCTGATAATCTGCGCGCTGGGCTGGCTGCTGCTGCGCGGCTTCTCACACTGGACGCGCGCGGCGGCCGTGCTGCTGCTGGCGACTTCCCCGCTTAACTACGCCAGCCTGGGCATGGAAACCCTGCTGTACACGGCGCTGCTGTTCCTGGCCTTCTGGTTATGGTCGCGCCACAGCCGGGCGCTCGCGCTGCTGGCCGCCGCGGCGCTCACCTGGACGCGCGCCGATGGCGTGGTGCTGGCCGGCGCGCTGTGCCTGCTGGCGCTGGCTGAGGCGCTGCCACACGCCCGCCGCCAGCCGTCGCGCCTGCTCGCGCCGGTCGGTTATGCGCTGGTTTACGCGCTGGCGATCGCGCCCTGGTTCCTGTTCGCGTGGGGCTATTTCGGCTCGCCGCTGCCCAACACCTTCGCCGCCAAACAGGAATTTCTGAGCGGCCTGGATTTTCTGACAGAAGGCGTCGCCCGCTGGCAAACGTTCTTCGGCAGCAACCCGTTCAGCCTGCTGGCGCTGCCGTTCATCGCCTTTGGCGGGTGGGCCGCCGCAAAACAGCGCGCGCTGCGCCCGGTTCCAGCGTGGTCATTCCTGTATCTGCTCGGCTACACGGCGCTGAACATCACCAACTTCTGGTATTACACGCCGCTGGTCAACGCCTTGATCCTGCTCGCCGCCGTCGGGGCGGAAATCGCGGTTCGCTGGCTTGCGCGCCGGCTGCCGCCTGAGCTGGTCAAAGCCGCCGCCGTGATCGCCCTGCTGGCGGCGGTCGGCCTGAACGTCGTCCGGGCGGCCCAGTTTTCAGCGCCGCCGCCGCGAATGGCAACCTATGAGCTGGCGGGGAAATGGATCGCGCAGAATACGCCGGAAGACGCGACGCTGCTGCTGGCCGATCTTGGCGTTGCTGGCTACCACGCGCGCCGGAACACGCTGGATTCCTTCGGCCTGATCACGCCGGACCTGCCCGTGAAAACGCCGGCGTTCGCGGTCGAGCGCTTCCGCCCTGACTACATACTGGCCACGCGCTATTTCCTCTGGGACTTCACCCGCGACCCCGAATTTCAATCGCGCTATCGGGCTGTCGCCGCCTTCAGCACGCCGCAGGATCACGAGTTCAGCCCGATGATCGTCTACCAGCGCCGCGACCTTGCGCCCGGCCAGCAGACGATAACGCTGTCCGACGCTGTGTGGGATTTTGCGGCGCTGGAGGCCGTTACGCTGCCCAGCGAACCGGTGTGGTCCGGCGGCTCAATTGCGCTTAATCTGCGCTGGCGCGGCAGGACGCCTGCGCGCGAAAACCTGACAGTTTTCGTGCACCTGCTCGGCGGCACGCCGGCCCCGGTCGCGCAGCACGACGGCGACCCGGCCAATGGCACGCGGCCCACCTCCACCTGGCGCGCGGGGGAGCAAATAGACGATCTCCGCGAGATCGCGCTGCCGCCTGACCTGCCCGCCGGCGAGTATACGCTGCTCGTCGGCTGGTATGCGCGCGAAACGGGCGCGCGCATCCCGCTTACAGATGGCGCTGACAGCTACACGCTGCCGGTCACCGTGGCCGTCCGCTGGCCCGGCGGCAGCGGCGCGCCGTAATGGGCGCGGCGTGACCGGGTTTCGCTGGCGTTTTGGCGGCAGCCGCTACTCGTAGTGCCGGCGAATCGTCGGAATTAGATACTCAATAAACGCTCGTTCGGCGCCGTACTCTGCCTGCCAGCCCCAGTCGCGGCGGGCGGCGCTGTCGTCAATGTCCGCCGGCCAACTGTCAACGATGTTCTGGCGGCCCGGCGTCGGCGCGTAGGTGATCTGCGCGCCGGGAAACTCGCGCATTACGATAGCCGCCACGTCCTGCGCTGACAGGCTGAATGCGTTGACGTTGTACGCTGTCTGCGTCAGCGCCGCGCGCGGCGCGCTGGCCAGCTCCAGCAGCGCGCGAATCGCGTCCGGCATCGCCATAAACGAAATGCGCGAATCAGGCCGGACAAATGAAGCATACGGTTTGCCCTGCGCCGCGGCGTGCAGCATCTCAGGCGCGTAATCGCTGGTCCCGCCGCTGGGCATCGTCACCGCGCTGATGAGGCCGGGGAAGCGCACGCTGCGGAAGTCCACGCCATACTGTTCCGACTGCGCGGCAAGCTGCCGGTAGTGCTTCGTGTAATACCGCCCCAGGTGTTCGCAGTACAGCTTGTTGCAGCCGTACATCGTCGTGGGCATGAGGAACTGGTCCTCGCGCACCGGCGGCGCGGCGGCTTTAGTCTCCAGGTCAGGCAGGCCGTAAACGGCGATCGAACTGGGGAAAATGAACTTGACCGCCTGGCCGCGCCAGCGCGCCTGTTCGCTGGCAAGCTGTAACAGGTTGACCGTCCCCTGCACGTTAACGCGGTGCGCCGCCTCCGGCCTGAACTCTGAGTGCGTCGAAAGCAGCGCCGCCAGGTGATAGATCGTGTCAATCTCATACTCGCTCATCAGCGTGTCAAGCAGCGAGCTGTCGAGAATGTCGCCGACAATGCTGGTTTCAACCAGCGGCAGCATGTGCTCGTCCAGCCCGCGAATGTCCAGCACCACCGTTTCCGGCGTGTCGGGCATGGCGTAAAGCTGCGAGATCAACCCATGTCCTACCTCGCCGTTAGCCCCGGTGATCAGTGTTACTTTCTTGCGCATCGGTCCACCTCTCAATGAACGCGCTGGAAATGGCGCCGGGCCGCCAGTCGCCGCCCGTGTCCACCCCCTCCATTCTACCCGTCTTTATCTCTTGACGCGCCCCGTGTGCAGCGTATACTGGCCTTCGTGGGCCGGCCCGGAGCAGCCGCCGTTCGCTGTCCGCTGGAACGCGCGGCGCGGCGGCGTCCGCTTTGGTTTATTGATTCACACACGAAGGGACAAGCAGCATGGAGTTCGTCGAGATTGCCCGTTTTCTGCACTCGTGGGCGCGCTGGCTGGTGGTGCTTGCGGCGCTGGCCGCGCTGGTCATCATGGTGCGCGGGCTGCTGCAGGGCCGCAGCTACAGCGCCAGCGACCGCCGCATCATGACCATCTTCAGCTCGCTCTTTGGCGTTCAGTGGCTGCTGGGGCTGGTGATGCTGCTCGCGCTGGGCGCGCAGACCGGCTTCGGCGTGCGCCACTACTGGGAACACCTTGTCGCGCAAACGGTGGCGCTGGCGGTGGCGCACCTGCATCTGCGCTGGAAAAAAGCTGAAGGCACGACGCCCTTCCGCAGCAATCTGATCGTGCTGCTGGTGGTGATCGCGCTGGTTGTGGTGGGCATCGCCACGCTGCCGCAGGGGATGCAGTGGCGCTTCTACGGCCTGTAGGCCGCCTGCGCCAGCCCGAACCTTGCGCGGCGCAAGTCCCTGACTAAAAAAGGTTAGCCGCACCCTTGCTAAGGAGGCCCGCCCGTGCATATCGCGCTCAACGGCTGGTTCTGGGACCAGCCCAACACCGGCAGCGGGCAGTATCTGCGCCAACTGCTGCGCGCGCTGCGCCGCGCCGACCCCGGCGCGCAGTTCACGCTGGTGCTGCCGCCGCACATCACGGAAGCTGACGATCTGCCCCCGGACATCAGTCTCGTGCCCACCGCAGGGCCGGGCGGGAACTGGGGCAAGCTGTGGTTCGAGCAGCGCCTTTTCCCGCGCGCGGCGGCGCAGGTGGGCGCGAACATCGCCCACGTGCCTTACTGGGGGCCGCCGCTGGCCGCGCCCGCGCCGCTGGTCGTCTCCGTGCTGGATGTGATCCCGCTGGCGCTGCCAGACTACGCGCGCGGCGTCCGCGCCCGGCTGTACACGTCGCTGGTGAGCGCGGCGGCACGCGGCGCAGCCGAGATCATCACGCTTAGCTACGCCGCCCAGCACGACATCGAGGAACACTTAGGCATCGCGGCGGCGCGCATCACGCCCATTTACCTCGCGCCTGACGAGCGCTATCACCCGCGCCTGGGGGCGGAGCGCGACGCCGATGTGCGCGCAAAGTACAACCTGCCGGACCGCTTCGTGCTCTACCTGGGCGGCTTCGACGTGCGCAAACAGGTCAACCAACTGCTGCTGGCGCACACCTATGTGCGCCAGGCTGACGACGATGTGCCGCTGGTGATCGCCGGGCGCGCGCCGCAGTGGGGCGCGCCGCTGTTCCCTGACCTGCCCGCTTACGCCGCTGAGCTGGGCATCGCTGACGCGGTGCAGTGGCTCGGCTACGTGGACGAGGCGGACAAGCCCGCGCTCTACCGGCTGGCGAGCGTCTTCGCCTACCCCAGCCGCTACGAAGGCTTCGGCCTGCCCGTGATCGAAGCGATGGCCTGCGGCACGCCGGTCGTCGCCAACGAGGTTTCATCGCTGCCAGAGGTCGTCGGCGACGGCGCCTTCCTGGTCGAGCCGGGCAGCGCCCGCGCGATGGCCGGCGCGATCATCGCCCTGCTGCTCCAGGACGCGCTGCGCCAGACACAGATCAACGCCGGGCTGGCGCAGGCCACCCGCTATAGCTGGCGCCGGGCCGCCGAGCAGACGCTGGCGGTTTACCGGCGCGCGCTGAAAGCTTAACCATCCGCCCGTTGACAGGCATGGCGCTTGCTTTTACACTGAAAATGCAGTTGCAATCCTTCTATTCACCATTGTTCAAGGAGACAAGATGCTGAAAAAGGCGGCGGTATTTCTCGCACTGTTCACGCTGCTCGTGGGCCTGACGCCCGCCCTGGCGCAGGACGGCAGCACGCTGGGCCTGAGCGAAGCAGATTTCGCGCTTTACACGCAGGGCAGCAGCTATGCGTTCGATTCGCTGGCGCTCGACTATACGTTCACGCTGTCAGTTAACCAGGAAACGCTGACTATCACCGGCTCCGGCATCGGCGGCACCGACGCCAGCGGCAGCCCGGTCGCGCAGCTTACGCTGACCGGCGGCGGCCTGCTTGACGTTGAAGGGACCGGCACGCCGCAGCAGGTTAACGTTGACGCCGAGCTGCGTCTGGTCAACAACATCCTTTATCTGATTGACAACACCGGCGACCAGGGCTGGCAGGGCTTCGCGCTGGAAGAGCTGCTGAGCGACATCACGGGCGACGCGCTTGCGGTGGACCCCGATGAGCTGGCCGCGGGCGACATGAGCAGCCTGGGCGACCTCGGCGGCGTGTTTGAAGGCATGTCCTCGCTGATGGACGCCGGTTTCGTGCACGTAGCCCGCCTGGCCGACGCCAGCGTTAACGGCGTCAACACCGCCCACTTCCAGACAACGTTCGACTTCAACCTGCTGCTGTCGTCGGACTTCCTCAAAAACATCATGGTCGAAAGCGGCCAGATCACCGGCACCGCTGAGGAAATTGACCAGCAGTTCCAGTTCTTCCAGTCCTTCCTGGGCATGTTCTTCCAGGGCCTCAGCCTCAGCCTCGACCAGTACATCGCCGTTGACACGCCGCGCATCGAGCAGACCACGGTCAACTTCGGCATGACTATCCCGGCCATGACTGAGGACACCGAACCCATGGCGCTCAGCCTGACGCTCGACATCACCATGGCCGAGTACAACCCGGCGGTCAGCGTTGAGGCCCCGGCGAACGCCACGATGGTTGACCCTAACGCGCTGATGGAAGAGGCGGGAGTGGGCGGGTTCTAACCTAACCGCCCTGCCTTCAGACCTTACCCTTCCAGCGGACCTCATCGCCCGGCCGCCCCTTTTCATAAAAAAGCAACCGGGGGTGAGGTCCGTCGCTAAGGACTCGGCGCTGAGGTCTGTCAGCAGCGCGCGCCGCCCCCCGCTGATCCCCCTGCCATGTTGATCCTGCTGCTTAGCTTCCTGCTGGCCCAGGCGCCAGTTCCTATCACACCTGACGCGCCGGTGACGGTCGCGCTGGTGGCCTACGCCGGCCCGCTGGATCTGGCGTACACGGCTGCCGGCCCTGAGCGCATCGCTATCACGGCGCGCAGCCAGGCCGACACGCCGGTTGACGTGACGCTGGCCGTCCTCGACGGCGCGCGCCTGCTGGCCTTCGACGACGACGGCGGCGCGGCGCAGCCCGGTCTGCTGCCGACCGACGCTTACATCGCCCGGCTGGACCTGCCCGGCGCGGGCGTGTACACGCTGCGCCTCAACAGCTTCAGCGGCGCGCAGGACGGCCCGGTCGCGGTCACGCTGACGCGCCTGCCGCTGCTGAGCGCGTGCCCGCCCGAACAGACCGTGACGCTCGTCCGGGGCGACGTGTTCCGCTGCACGCTGGACCTGCCCGCCGGGGCGCGCCTCACCGCGACCGCGCGCAGCGTGTCCGGCGCGCTCGACCCGCTGCTGGCGCTGGCCGGGCCGGACGGCGCGCAAACGGCGCTCAACGACGATCACGACGCGGCGGACGCGGCGCTCGGCCCGCTGGACGCCCACCTGGCCGCCGTTGACATCCTGGCGGCGGGCCAGTACACGCTGGCGCTGACCGAGTTCACCGGCGCTGACGGGCCGCTGGCGCTGACAGTGACGGTTTCGCCCTGACCTCGCCAGCAAATCCCGATGCGACCTCACCCCTAAAGCTTCCTGGTGTAACCTCACCCCTAAATCCCGCGGTGTAACCTCACCCCTAAATCCCCCTCTCCATAGGAGAGGGGACTTGCAGCCACACACCTTCTCCCCCTCTCCCCATGGAGAGGGGGCCGGGGGGTGAGGTCTTGTGGCCGGGGGGTGAGGTACGCAACCTCACCCCTAAATCCCCTCTCCATAAGAGAGGGGACTTGCAGCCACACGCTTTCTCCCCCTCTCTATGGGGAGAGGGGGCCGGGGGGTGAGGTCTTGTGGCCGGGGGGTGAGGTCTTGTGGCCGGGGGGTGAGATCGCAGGCCGGCGGTTGCCCGCAGATTTCGCCTTGACCAGCGCGGGGGCCTGTGCTACTATGCAAAGTACAAGCAAATAACGCCTGTGCCTGTAGCTCAGTGGATTAGAGCGATTGT
>JASNZW010000006.1:0-242724 GCA_048499435.1 Anaerolineae bacterium | reverse complement strand
AAGTGCGATAGAGAGATCTCAGAACAAAAGAGGTGAGAGATGAGTAAGGGAAGCGAAAAGAAGCTGGGCATCGCATTGGACTATCTCACGTCTGAATCTGAGGCAAAGTGGTTGTCACAGAAGCCAGAACCGGCGCTAGAATAAGCACAGACATTTTCGTGTCCAGCTTTTTGGGGTTACTACACAGTTCACTTCAAATATAAGCCATAAACTAAACAAGGTAAACTTCGATTTTCGCCCGGTATACCACGTGAGCCACTACTTCATCAGCCCACAAACGAACCATAGCCTCGATGTTTAGATCCAGCCTCACACTTAAATCGCGGAATGCTTTTATATCGTCCAGTTCACCACCGGGCATCAGGAACGACTCTATGACGATATTGCCATCGTAGCCAATCTGATACAGCACCACACTGACCTCTGTCCCGGAAATGTTGCCGTAACCAGGGGACAAACTCAGACAAGCTGCATCGACAACACTCTCTTATCTGTCCAATGTTTGCTAACTGCAACACAAACTGAGAGCAGTGCTCTAGACCACCTCCAGCAGATTACGATGCGGCAGCGCCGGGAAAGGCGTGTGCGGTTCGGCCTGATACCACATACTTGTTGATGCGATATCGTCCTGCAGCGGCAGATAGCGTCCCTCGGAGCGCCAGCCGAGCGCCTGAATCGTCACACGCAGGTCCTGCTGGAAGCGTATGGGGTCGAGGATATGCCAGCGGTACATGCCAAATCGTTGCTGACTCTGATATAGACCATCAGGCCTGATAACCTGTGGCAGACCCAGGAACGGTGTCGAATATGTCCCATACTGGCCTGTGGGCTGCTCAAAGCTCCATGCGCCGCCGAAGTAGTCCTCCGTGCCAGTGCCGCAAATTGTCGGAAAGGCATCGTCGCCGTCCAGATAGAATTTGATTTCGCCCTCACCCCACCAACCACCGTTGTTGCTGCCCCATGCGATATATGTGCCGATATATTGTCCCTGACCGCACACACTATCCAGCAGCGTGTGAACCTGCTGGTACGGGACGGGATTAGTCCGGCGCCATTGAGCATGCAGATAAGCCATGTCGTCAGGGACGTCCGTCAGGATGTAGGTGATCTGGTAAAAGAACCCCTGAATTTCGCTTTCTGTCAGGTTTTCGATGGTGATGCGGGCGTGCTTGCGAAAAGGCATCTGCCAGTAGCTGTTGAAGCCGCCGGCTGGGTTAACGGCGATGGGCAGTGAGTTAATATTGCAGCGCACGCCCCAGCCGTTGCAGAAGAAATCGCCCAGAGGCACTTCAATGGATGGATCAGTTTCGTTGTCCCAGTAGACGCGCACGATCAATTTACGCCACCAGGCTGGCTCAACAGTGAGCCAGATGTGCTGGATTGCCCCCGGCCCGGCGATTTCCGCCAGCGTAACCGTCGCGCGCGGCGCGATACGGATCGCCGGTGCAATTTTCCATCCCTGGCCAAGCTCGCGCGCCGGGTGGTTGGGTGAGCTGGGCGTCGCCAGGCCACCTTTGCCCTTTTCACCGGTGACATTTTCGGCACTGATTGAGCGGGTCTGCGCGTTTGACAGCAGGCCCAGGTTGCCCAGATTCACGTTGAGACCGTTAAACGAACCGTTCATTGGCATTTTAATTGGCCTCCTATGCTAATTTATGGGTCTACTCGAAGGTGTCCTGGTCAAGCGCTGGTATCAGAATATCCGTCACAATACTGTTTGAAGAATTGGATTTCCCGGTGTAAAACGTCAGCAAAGGAACAACCATCCTCCAGATGCCATTCGCAGTGCACCGACAACGGGCCGTTATAGCCCACGCGCTTCAAATCGCTGAAAACCGCTGTCCAATCAACAAAGCCTTCGCCCGCCGGGACGCCCTTATAACCATAGCTGCCGTGACCATTCTTCTCTATACGAAATTTAATCACGTCCTTACCCGCGACCATCGTCAGATATCGCTGCACCATCGCCAGCGCGAAGGCGAATTCCTCACCTTCGAGCACCAGGTGCGTAGGATCGAGGTAAGCGCCGATATACTGAGGGTCGAAACCATTGAGCAGATGGCAAAGCGCCGCGCCGTTAATGCCCATGACGCGCTCATTGTGAGTGTGATAACAGATTTTGACATTGTACTGCTGTGCCAGCGCCTGCCATTTCTCGTTGTTCCGCCGTATACGATCAACTTCAGACCAGTAATCCTGCTGCAGTGGATCGAAAAACGTGTAGCCAAGTTTGATTATCCGAATGTCGGCGGCATCCATGGCTCGCAGAATCGGCTCAGCAGTTGGGTCATTCGGAGATGTCAGCGTGATATCGCTGGTGACTAATGGAATTGCGAGACCTTCCTGACGCAGGGCACGCGCTGCCGCCACAAGTGTTTCGCCTACATTGGCGGGAGTCACCGGATGCCCCGACCTGATGCACAGGTCATAACCATCAAAATTATGCTGATGTGCGGTCTCAGCTAATTCCAAAACCGACTGCGCCGCCAGCATTTTTGAGAACACAATGATCTGCATAGTAGGCTGCCACCCTTTTGCGGTTGATAAACCAGATATGCGCGGTGTTAGTTAAGCCATTCATCAAGGTGTTCGTGCACAAAAGCGTCATCGGTTAAATGTGGATAGGCCCGGCACACAGCGTTAATGGCCTGCTGCTGGCCGGAGGATAAGGTTTCATTCGGGTTAAGCGACAGCGTATTTTCGAGCAGCCCCTGGCGGCGCAGCACCTCATGGACGCCTGGGATAACACCTGCGAAGTTGTGCGCTGCATCGAAAACAGCCGCATTACTCTCAGTGATTTGCCAGGCCAGCGTTAGCAGATGCGCAGGAACGGCCGCCGCACTGTGGCAGCGATGACATTCATCCAGCAGGGCTACAGCCTTGTGTGTCCAGTAGGCCCAATGGCCGAGCAGTCCACCGACGATACGAAGTTGTACCGTTCCGTGATCGGTATTGATTTCAAAATGCGTCAGCAGATCAACGACGATGTTATCATCGTTCCCGGTGTACAGGGCGATTTCACCAGCACGCCCTGATTCAGCGACAGCACGCACTACATCAAGCGTCTGATAGCGATTGAACGGCGCGATCTTGATCGCTATTACATTGGGTATCTCGACAAAGCGCCGCCAGAAGTTTGCAGACAGCGGGCGCCCACCGCCTGCTGTCTGCAAGTAGAATCCAAACAGCGGCAGCTCACGAGCGATAGTTTCACAGTGCTGCACCAGTGTGTCATCATTTGCATCAGGAAGAGCACCGAGCGACAGCAGCCCGGCATGATAGCCATATTCGCGGGCGAGACAGGCTTCGGCTACCGCCTGCTGAGTGTACCCGGTGATACCAGCGATGCACACCGTTTCACGGCCTGTGGCTGTATCGCATTCGGTAACTGTCTCGGCGGCCAGTTCCAGCACTGGCCCCAGCAGATTATACTGAGGATGGCGAATTTCAAATTGTGTCGTGTGAACGCCAAGCGCGACACCGCCCGCGCCTGCCGCATGATAATACCGGGTGAGGGCACGCTGACGGCGCTCGTCGAAGCGCCGCTGCGAATCGAGCGCCAGAGGATGTGCCGGAATCACTATACCCCGGCGTAGCGTATCTATGATAGATTGCGAGGGCAGCGGATACTCGGTCATGGAGTTAGTATGCTCCGTCGCGCACTTCAAAATGAGTCGGTTTGCCGAGCAGGCGGCCGCCGCTCATGATCCAACCGGCCGTCCAGCGCATAAGCACATCAAGCGACATCGACGGCCTGCCGAGAGTCTGCTCCAGGCGTTCAGTGTTGCTCCACAGCGCAGACGATGCCTCTTCCCCGGTGATCACTGCCGGCCGCCCCATAAGTTCTCCAAATTTCCGGGCGATAGCGCGCACTTCCAGCGGTGGCGAGACGGTCAGGTTGAGCGGCAGCGGTGGACTCTGAGCCAGCCCCAGTGACCGGATCGCCATCGCGTTCGCCTCGCCCTGCCAGATGTAATTGAGATAGCCCATTGCTACATCCACCGGCTCACCGACATACACACGGCGGGCGATATCCACCAGCACGCCGTAGCGTAGTTCGACAGCGTAGCTCAGGCGGATGAGCGTGACTGGCGTGTTATTCATACGTGAGTAATACTCAAAAATACGTTCGCGTCCGACACATGAATTGGCGTATTCGCCAGATGGAATAAGCGCATCGCCTTCACACGAGCCGCTGCCCGCCACCGACACCAGCGGATAAACCCCGCCAGTAGACAGTGCCGCGATGCGCGCACCGCTGTAGCGCTCCGCCACATATGACGGAACCAGCGTGTTGATGGCCCAGGTGCGTGCCGGGTTATCCGATGTGCCAAATTTCAGCCCGACCAGATAGATTACGTTATTTGCATCCGGCAGTTCAGTCAGGCTGTCACGATCGAGCAGGTCAGCGGACAGCGTCCTGACGCCGCGTTCCTCCAGCCAGCGCCGTCCCTGCGCATCCGAAAAACGGCTGACAGCGATAATCTCGCTCGAACTTCTGGCGGCATCGGCGGCGCGGCGCGCCAGCACCGCCAGTGTCGGCCCCATTTTGCCGCCCGCGCCCAGAATCACCAGCGGGCCGGACAGCGTACGCATGAAGTCAATCAGCTCTGGCTGTGGGCGTGTCAGCACCTCGTCCAGCACGTCCTCATTTTCAATAAGGTCTGGCAGTGGGTCGCTCAAGTGATTTAACCTTTGTCGTATGCAGCCCTTACTCTCAGCGAACAGTATCCAGCACTTGCAGTTGACGCTCACGAATAGCGCGCACCGCAGCAAATGTGATGCCTGAGGCGCGCTGGGCTTCCGCCAGCCCAACAGTAATGTCGCCGTCTGCTCGCAGCGCCGCATACGTCATATCAAGCATGGCATACAGCCCTTTGTCTGCTTCGGGCAGGGCAAAGGTTTCCTCGCCATCCGGCGCATAAATTGTCATGCGCTCGAAACCGTGAATGACAATCGTATGATTAGCACAGGTAACGATGACCTCTTCCTTCGGGTAGCGATTGTTCGCCACGCTGGACATCATCAACGTGCCGGCTGATCCATCCGAGAAACCAACAGTAATGTTGGCGCTGTCCGGGGCCTGTGTGGGGCTGGGCGCAGCGAAGTTGCCGCCTTCGGCGTACACGCGCACCGGGTTCTGCCCGGTGAGGCGACACATCGTGTCGAGCGCGTGCCCGCCTTCACCCACCAGCCGCCCACCACTGAGGCTTTCGTCAATCAGCCAGCCAGCACCGTAGGAATTCCAGTCCGCAAAGCGATGGTAAATCAGCATCGGCGCGTTCAAACGCGCCAGCAGCGCGCGCGCCTGTAAGGTAAACGGCGCGACGGCGCGGTTGTAGCCGGCGATGTAACGCACACCTGCTGCCTCAACCGCTTTGGAGACGGCGGCGCACTCTGCCTCGCTGAGTCCCATCGGCTTTTCGCAGTAGATGTGTTTTCCAGCGTGTGCCGCGCGGATCGTCAAATCAGCGTGGGTGTGGTGCGGTGTGACAATAAACACCAGTTCCACCATTGGATCGTTGATGGCGCGGTCGGCGTCGTCTGTCCAATAGGCAGCGCCGCTGGCCGCTGCGACCTGCTGCGCCGCTGCCAGGTCAACGTCAACCGCAGTGTATATCTTGAAACCAGGGTGTCTGAGTAAATTATTCAGATGGGTATGACGGACAAATCCGCCGCAGCCGATTAAAGCAATGTTAATGTGTGCCACATGAGCCTCACTTTGTGCGCTGTTCAGAATTGCTAAAGCCCTGCCTGACGTGCCGCGTCAGCAGCGCTAACGGGCGTCTGCCTGGCAGTCAGCCGTGTCAGTGGAATATAGGTATCAGGCCGCCGGTCATTGAACATATCAATCTGCCAGACATGGTCGCCATCGCGCGTAAAGCTGGTTGCTAACCGGCGCATATCGAGGTCAATACGGGCCAACGCCATCCCGACATAGCGCCCGGCATCGGCGACAATGGTCGCGTCTGGGCCGATGACGCTGCTGCGCCCAATCAGCATACCGGGCTGCCAGGCACGATCCGGTAGACAGCCAAAACACACCGGTACGTGGTAGATACCATTGTGAATGGCTGGGCTACGCAACAGAATGTCCATGAACTCGCCACCCCAGCCGCCCATGACATGCGGCCAGAAGATCACTTCGGCGCCATTCAGAGTCAGGCAGCGGGCACTCTCCGGGAATGAGTTATCGTGGCAGATCTGGATGCCAATACACCCGAAATCCAGCTCGAATGTCGGCCAGTTATCCCCAGGGATAACACCAAGCGCTTTCTCATTCTCGATACAGTGTACTTTGGTGTAATGGCCGGCACATTGTCCGTCACGGTCGAGCACCAGTGCGATATTGCGCACCTGCTGATCAATGACGGTCAACACGGGGGCAATGATCGCCATGCCAAAGCGCTGCGCGATCGGCCTAAAGCGTTCAATAACCTGCGCAGCGGCGTTATATACAAGCGCGGAGACATTCTCTGCAGTTAACGACAATCCCATGATGTTGAATGTCTCGCCTAAACAGGCAATATCCGCACCACGTTCGCCCGCCTGTGTCAGCCAGTGTTCGGCGGTTGCGAAGTTATATGCCTGTTTATGCTGATCATCCGGGCCGCTGCTGGCTGCCGGAAGCTGCACTGCTGCGATCGTCACCTGTCGGGTCATGAGTGATCTGCTCCGGCTAAGGACAGCATTTCAAGTATGTGATCATCGCGGACAAGCACGACGCGCTGATGATCCAGCGCGAGCATACGCTGGATAGGCAGAGCGTGGCGCGCGATCGGCTTCCACGCAGTGTCCAGCGCCAGGATACCGGTGCGCGTTCCCACCAGCAGCCCGCCGTCTGCTGCCCGTGCCAACCCCACAACTGGCGCGCCCACGAAAGTGCGCTTAAGGGGCTGCCCATCGTAAAGATCGAACGCGGCAATGAAACCGTCCGCGCCGCCAGTGAGGGCGGCAGCGCGCCCGTTAATCTGGCCGCTGATACAGGCGCGCAGCGCAGTGCCGCCTTCCAGCTTCCAGTGCCAGTCACGCTTGCAAACCGTCAGCAGGCCAACACCTAGCTCAGTGGCCGCCAGGATCGCGCCTTGTGGGCAAACTTCTGACGCCAACCATTCATAGCTCAGCGTACGCCCATTGACAAAGGGGATCACGCGGCGCATCATGCGGAACATAGGTTGTGGCACACCGCCGAATACAACCGCTTCGCCGCTGGGGGCCATGCCATCACGACCCTCGTAGTAGAACACACCATGATTCCAGCCGCAGCGCACATACAGGTCACCCGCGCCTGACATCGCCTGTGGTACGACGGCAATATCCGTCAGCCATGAGCCATCCCCCCAACTATGCCCGACCACCTCGCCTTCAGGGTTTAAAAAGACGAGAATGGCATAGCCACCAGCAACCAGCGCCGCTCGTCCATCCGCATCACGCTGCCACACGGCAAGGCTGTGAATTGTGTTAAACCAGCCGAGAAAAGAGTCCTTGCGCTGGCGGAAGGCTTCCGCGATACGGTACACGCTGTGCAGTGCGCCGGCGCCCGTGAAAATGTGGAGGTCGCCGCCCAGCACACCCACGCAGATAGACAGTGTGGCATCGGCGGTTAGCTGCTGGCATGAAAGGTGCGTTACAGGCGCATCCATTTGCCTGCGCCACACCTCACGACCATTGGCGCTGAGCAGGATGAGTTCATTCGCGGCGTTGGCCAATACTGTTTCCTGCTGGCCATCACCATTGGTGTCAGCGGCGATCAGGTACTTGATGGGAGGCGCACAGCGCTCATCGCCGTAGATTTCGATCTCGTGCAGCACCAGCGACTGACCATTAGGCGGGGCCGGTATGCGGATGTCAATACGCTGTGTGAGCTGGCCGATGCTGGCCGCGCGCGCCTCAAGACTGTCCTCCATATCACGATAACGCTTCATCTGGCGCGGCGGCGCATGTTCGACAGCGCAGGCGCGGCGTTCACCATCAGTACCAGTGGCATGAACAGCGATCCCCTGCGGCAATGGGTTAAACGTGCGCAGCGTAGGATCGCCCGCGCTGTCACCGATGATACTCAATTGTTCCACGCGGCGTGGACGCGGAAACCTCAGGGCAATATCGTAGTGATCGGCCTCCGGCCATTGACGCCAGATCTCACGCAGCTCTGGCAGCACACCGTCAATCAGCTGCAGCGGGTGGCCGTCAACAGGCAGCGGTGTGGACTTAATGCGCACGTCACGCACGCACACTGGCAGGCGCGTTCCTGTATCGAACGCCCATGCACTGTACCAGCCGCTATCGCTAGCCGGGATATCTGCTTTAGCCACTGGCCTGGTGGCAGGATTAAGCGCTGCCAGCCAATGTGCAAGTGCATCTGCGATCCGCGTGCAGTCTGTCTCGACGAGCGGTAGAGTAAGTACATCTTCCAGCGTTAGTACCTGCTCGTAATCAGCCGCAATAAGCCGAACATGTGCAGTTTCAGCCGCTGGCCCATCAGGTCGCAGCGTCAGCGTGCGCGTGGTGATATCCAGCGCCATACCGATAGGCCGGTCGCTCTCAACGCGCCAATCAGTACCGGCGAAGGCCAGCAGTAATGCCCCCGCCAGCGCGACATGGTCGTGTTCAGCCCACGCCGACAGCGCATTAACCCACAGCCCATCGGGGGCGGCCTGCGTATCAACGGATATGCCACACCACGCCACAACCTCGCCAGCGCGAGTGACGGTCGCCTGGTTATGGTCAATCTGGCACAGGTCCAGCGCTTCGAGTGCGTCCAACGGGCGCACATAGAACATGTTGTGGAAGGCGATACGCTGTCCGGTCTGATATGTACCTGCCTGGCGCTGACGTAGCACGTAGGGTACTGCTGCGCCCTGATCAGCCTCTTCTTCGCTGGTGGCAGACAGTTCCGCACCCGCGACCAGTGTGAAGCGGTGCTCACCCTGGTCGCTGTGCCAGCGCCGACCATCCAGTTCAGCGTAAGCTAATGTACGCCAGGTGCATGTAAGCGAATAAGGTGCATCAGCTTTGAAAGTGACGCTGTCCAGCACCACAAAGAAACCATCACCGGCCTTCGACCAGAAAACATGGCGTGTCCAGTCCGCATGGTGATAATTAGACAGGCGCGTAGCACTCAAGCCGACATGCACAAAATCATCAACGGCCAGCCATTCAGCGATCGGCGGCAGCAGCGTATCGTTATAGCCGTCGCTGATAAACAGCCCGTTCTTATCATAGTGTGAGTGACGGGACGTGTTCTGGATGAGGAAGATATGCCCCGCCTGCGCGAAGCGGACGATGCAGTTGGCCGCCTGCATGTGCCCCTGCCAGCGGTAGCCGCCCTGATATCCTTGAAGGATAAGGTAAGGATCATGGCGCCGAAAGCCGCCACGAAACACAAGTTTGTCGAAACCGCGTACCTGTGGCAATTGGTTAAAGTCAATACCTTCGGCACGCTGCCACGTCTCCAACGCATTAGCCATGTGGCCGGCGTATTCAATATTCTCCGGCGGGTCAACGTTGATCGTATACTGGTGGCCGGTAACCGGCAGCACCTGAATGCCACTGAGTGTCTCTGGCTCGACAGCGGGCAGCTCGCTGCCGGTGTCAAATTTGTGTACGAATACTGGTGCATAGTGCAAAAAACCATAGCGCTGCGGGATACTCAGGTTTGGCAGATACTCCAAAATCCACTTTAATTCGCTATCCTGGTAATAGAAGACGCTGCTGGCGACCTGCACAGTTGCTTCCTGCTGGAAATACATCGCGCCGGCCAATCCCTCGCCGTAACCCCCCTGACCAGCCCCGGTTCCGCTGTTGTCGTGCAGCGCCAGCACACGCTCGGTCACCAGCCGCGCATTTCCGCTTTCGAAAAAATCGTAACGTTCTTCTCCAAGCGCATACCAGAACAGTGTCGCCAGATTGTTGAGCGTGCTCTCGTCATCCTGATCATCAATGCGGGCGCGGCCCAGCGCATCAAGGTAGGTATAGCACTCGTCAATCCAGGTATCGCACAACGCTCTGACCGCTGGATTGGGTGTGGCATAATCGCGCAGATAGCGCGCCAGCAGCAGGAATTCATAAGTACCTTTGCCATGATGCCGGTGACCAAAAGGCGGTTTATCATGGCGCATCCGCCACCAGTCATTTTGTGTCCCCAGCGCTGTGCTCAGCAACAGTTCATCTGTACGGGCGATATCAGCGTCGCTTAAGAACCCGCCCGCCGTCAGCAGCGGCAGCGCCCGCAGTACACGCTCGGCCAGGTAATGCCAGTCGCCGTAACTGCCCTCAACCTGGCTGTTGAGTGCCTGCAGGCTGTCGCGTGCAACCAACGCATAGCGCTCGTCGGCTGTCCACCACCACATGATTGTGTAAGCGCCAAGCGTGCGGATCAGATCGGTATAGAACTGAAAGCCGCGCGCGCGCGATTCTTTGAGGCCGGTATCGTTCAGCGGTGTGTGCGTCCACGCGGCCAGTGCAGCCGCCAACGCTGGTTCGAGCAAAACTTCATGCAGAAATGGCACTTCGATGCGGCCGTCCGCTGCGCGGATGTGGTCGCACAAACGCCCAACCGCGCGCTGAACGCCAGCGGCGCTGCTGCCGCCGGCGAGGATAACGTTGCTGCCAGTGCCATAAGGATTCACAATAGTGCGCAGGTCATAGCCATCCCCGCCGGGGTAAGCGGCGTCGGTGGTACAGTAGTAGTTGGCATACAGCGGGAGGATCGCTCGGTTATTGTTGAGGTTACCCAACAGAATCAGCGGGCGGGAGCGATATGTGTCTGGCAGGCGGTCGCTGCGCATCGTGATCACATCCTGATCAGCACACAGCTCTGGGCCTACGCCGCAGCGCGCATATAACGCCTCGTGGATGGTCTCTGCGCACTGCCGATACACAACAGAGCCGGCGGGATAGATCACCGCCACGCGCTGGTCATCCGCACGACCGAGCTGTGTAACACGTTGGACCGTTCGTGGCAGCATAAAAAATTGCGCATCAGTAATCTGCTTGTGCATCGAAGTTAACCTTTTACCGCGCCGATGGTGATACCCTTTAGAAAGTAGCGCTGAGAAAAGATAAACACAAGGATCATCGGCAGCGCAGCGATGGTCGCGCCGGCCATGACCTCACCAACAGGGACAACCTGGCCCGTGTCGCGCGGGCTGGTCAGTAACCCCAGACCAACCGGCAGCGTGCGCATTTCAGCCGAACTGGTAACGACCAACGGCCACACAAAGCTGTTCCAATTGCCGATAAACTGGAAGATCGCCAACACCGCCATGCCGGGGGCAGCCAGCGGCGCAACCACACGCAAAAAGACGGTAAACTCACTGGCGCCGTCAATACGCGCGCTCTCCATAAGTTCCGACGGAATACCGTGCATGAACTGGCGCATGAGGAACATTGACCATACGCCGCCGGTGATACCTGGCACCAACAGCGCCCAGTAGGTGTCGTACCAGCCGAATGACCGGATGATCTGATACTGGGGGATAATCAGCACAAAGGCAGGCAGCATCAGCACAAACATCAGCGCCCAAAACAGAGTTTCACGCCCTAGAAAGCGCAGTTTGGCAAACGCATAACCTGCCATTGAGCCAAAGAACACCGCGCCAATCGTGCGCACGACAGCCACCAGCAGGCTGTTGAAGAACCAGCGTGCTAGAGGGAAACGGTCCAGCAGTGCAGCGTAATTATCCAGGGTCAGCGCACCCCAGTTGGGCAGCAGGCGCGGTGGCCAGATCGACAGGAGTTGATTTGGTTCAAAGCTGTTCTTAATCATCCAGTACAGCGGGAACAGCGCTAGAATCGCCCATATTAAAAGCAGCGCGTAGATGAGAACAATAAGGAAATCGCCTGCTGTCCGCGATCGCCGACCGCGTGCAAACTGTGATGTCATCGTCAAATGTCCTATTAAAAACCAGTGTCGAGCCAATACCTGCTCAGTTTAGTATTCGACATCTGATGCAAAAATTCGGAACTGCACGACTGAAAAAATCAGGATCACAAAGAACAAGATGACCGATTGAGCTGCCGCCATGCCGATATTGAGCGACGTGAAAGCAGAATTGTAGATCAGATAACCAACTGTCTCGGTCGCGCCGGGGAAACCCGGCCCGCCGCGTGTCATAATCAGGACCTGTTCAAAAACCTGAAACGCACCGATAAAGCCAACAACAAACAGATAGAGCAAGGTCGGGCGCAGCAGTGGCACCGTTACCCGCCAGAATCGCGTCCACTCACCCGCGCCGTCAATCTTGGCCGCATCATATATCTCAGTCGGAATGCTGCCCATCGCAGCGGTGAGGAATACTACCGACACACCTAGCCCACCCACAATGCTCATGGCGATAATCGAGCCGAGGGCTGTATTCGGGTTGCCGAGCCAGTTATTCGGCTCAATGCCGACGAAGCTGACAAAATAATTCAGCACACCGTTAAATGGCTGGTAAATCCATGTCCAGACAATTGCCAGCACAGCGGTTGAGACGACAGCAGGCAGGTAATATGCACTTTTAAAAAAGACCTGAATAAACTGATTGCGCCTGAAGATCAGTTCAGATAAAACGAGCGCGATCAGAATGCCACCCGGAACGACAACCACTGCATACACCAGTGTGTTTTTAAGCGCATTCCAAAACTGCGGATCGCGCAGGATGAAATCGTAATGGCGAAGCCCGACCCATTCCGCTTCGCCATAATACAACTCCTCAAATGACATCATCACCATGCGAAAAACCATATACACGGTGAAAATTAGAAAATCACTGAGCAAGGGCATGATGAAGACATAGGCCCATTTGTTGCTGCGCCGCCATTCACTTCGCAGCCAAGCCGCCCAGCGCTTAAGATTGAATCGCCCGGCGGCAAGCGACGTTAGTTTATGCTCACCCGGTGTGAATTTCACATTTTGTAACATGGAAGGGGTTTCCCCTTTAATTACAGGCTGGCTAGGGATAAGTGAACGCAGAACCACAGTTTAGTGTGATGCTCGTTCACTTATCCCAGGTGTGATTCTACGCCTGCGATTAAATTGCCGCACCCAATGCGCCGTTGATGCGGGTTGCCATCTCCAGGAGCATTTCCTCAGGCGTCTTTTGCCCCAGCATAAGCGATTGATACTGCTGGATGTAATAGTCCCAGGGGTTGATCTGATTCCAGATGCGGGCGGTGCGCGCATTTATCACCGGCTGCCAATTGCCACCGGGCTTTTCCGGAGCAAAGTTCGGTAGATACTCCTGCACAATCCAGCGCCGGTTGGAGTCTTCCATCGCGGGATGGTTTTCGATCACCTGGCTGCCGGAGATTGTCGCCGGGAAGTAACCGTTGACCAGCAGAGACACCGCATTGGAGTCGTCGTTGGCCAGCCAGGCCGCGAAGCGGAACGCCGCCTCACGCACGTCAGGATCAGGTGTGCGGGTAACTGAGTAACTGGCTGCGGGGCCTGAACCAGCAGCAAATGGCGCCACATCTTCAGCGTGCGGCGGGCCAACCAGCACGATGTCGAACTCATCAGGAGCTTGCCCGGCCTCCTGGGCGACTTCAAGTTCAGCCTGAATACCCTGCCACTGCCAGCGCGCCGCCGTGTCCATGTTCCAGTAGAAATTGTCTACGTCCGACCACTTGGGCAGGTTCGGAATCATAATCTTGTCGTTTTGCGCATCCACCAGCCACTGGAACGCCTCAACTGCCTTGGGATTATCATGGACGATCCAGCGTTCTTCGTCAGACGACCAGCTTTCAACGCCCCAGCCTCTTAGCCAGGAGCCGAACATCCAGTAGACGATTGAGCCGTGATCGCTGGGCACACCAAAGAAGTAGCGCGAGCTGCCGTCACCGAATGCAGCACCGTACTCGCGCATCATGTCGAATGTCAGGCCGCTGCGATCCTCACCAACAGCCGTCAGAATTCCCGCACCGCCGTGACGCTCCAGTGCTGACTTCGACAGCGCCATGCCGAACGGATTCACGATAGCAGGTATGGCGTAGATGCGGTTGAACACGGTCACGGCCTCTTTAAGGCCCGGAAGCCAGTTGCTATCAATGCCTGACGCCGCCACATAGTCGTCCAGCGGCTCGAAGATACCAGCCTGCACGCGATCTACCGAAAGCTGGCTGTAGATCACGTTGGGCAGGTCTCCACTGGCGAAACCCGTCGCGACTTTCTGCCCCCACTGATCCCAGGGAACCAGTTCCAGTTGAACCTTAACGTCAGGATTGGCAGCCTCAAAGCGGGCAATAGCATCATTGATCCAATCATCGGAACCCGCACCGACGACGGTTTCGTTGTCCGCGGCGTAGCGCCAGATCGGCGGCTGCCAAAACGTGATCTCCTTGACGGATTGGTCGGCACGCGCATGCCGGGTGAATCCTGGGAGGCTGACGATGCTGGAACCAGCAACGCCAACGCTGCCCGCGGCCATTAATTTGAGCACTTCGCGTCTGCTGAGTTTACTGCTCATGCTGCTGGGACTCCTGTAATAGAAACAATGCTTTTTCGGACCTGTTTGCGAAACTGCCCTGTTTTTGCTTTCGTTGCCCCTTTCACTATGGTTTCCTTATATTCCGCAGCGTGCGTTTTTACAAACGAAGTTTTATATAAAAACAATAAAGGGGCATATTACGGGCATATCACACTAAATTACACCACTAACTTTGTAATATTTCCCTATGATAGCATCATATCAGAGGTTTTGTCAACAGTTTATGACGTATAGATCAATAAATACATTTAAGTAAAGTGGAAAAGGCTGGATACGGCCTGTATTTATGAAACTTCATTTTATAAAAATCTTGACTCCATTTTGTACGGGCCGTATAATGCGCTCTAGGGCCGTTACGTAATATTCATCTGCGTAAGAAAGCACAGCATGCAGCTTCATCCTACCTCTGAAACTCCATCAGACATTCGACGTCGCAATCGTCATACGGTGCTTAGTTTGTTGCGCCAGCATGGCACACTTTCCAAAAGCGATCTCGTCCGGCTGACTCATCGCACCAGCACGACCATCGCCACTATTCTTGATGGATTGATTGAGGAACGACTGGTCAACCTCGTAGACCACGCTAATGGAACGGAGACCCTGCGCGGGAGACCTGCAACTTTCTATGCACTGAGCCGCAGCAGTTGGAGCATCGCGGGGCTGCAGATTGCATCGGATATGGTGACAGCAGTCGTGGTCAATTTGCACGGTGAACTGCTGGCCAGCGGTACTATCACCGCCCCGGCAAACACACCTCCCGCAGCTGTGCTGAAGCTGGCGAGCGATCTACTAGACTCAGTGTTAGGGCGTGTAGCGGTACCTGGCGTTGAATTGTTAGGTTTAGGTATCGCGCTCGAAGGCCTGGTAGATATCGAAGCTGGATTATCACTATGGATGCTATTCCGCCAGCACTGGAAGGATGTTCGTGTCACCGAGTATTTCAGTCAATACTATCAGGTTCCGGTGCTGATTGATTACCGTGTGTACGCCGCGACACTGGCGGAGGCGATTTACGGTGCTGGCAGCAACATTTCCGATTTTGCTTACCTGAACATTGATACCGGTGTGGCGGTTGCCTCTGTGGCATCAGGTCGGTTAGTACGCAGCGGAGCAGTCCCGACAGGTTTTACTGGCGGACTGGGACATGTTCTGACCACCGGGGGATCGCGGTTGTGTTACTGCGGCAACACTGGCTGTCTGCACACTGAAATTACGACGCAGGCGCTGCTCACCCAACTGCGTGAACTACTTGACGTGACGCGCGGCAGCAGCATCGGTTCCTTCTGGCAGCAGCATGATGTGACGTTCGATAATCTGATGCTGGCTACCCAGCAAAATGATACGCTGGCGCTTCAACTGCGAAGCAGATTTGCTCAGAACGTCGCGATCGCAGTTAGCGGAACAGCGCAGTTATTCAGCGGTAATCTGGTAATCATGGGAGGAATGGCAGCTCAGTTCGGTGGTGAGGAAGCGCTCGAAGCGTCACGTCGTGCGCTCCAGGGGCTAAAAATTCTGCACCGTCAGTTCGGCCTGACCCGAATCATCACTTCATCGCTTCAGCCTGACCCCGCAACACTGGGTGCAGCCTCGCTTGTGATTCAAGCAGTGATGGATGGCAATATCACCACACTACCATCGACCTGATAGATGACTCTATCCCGTTTAACGGACAGTAAAAGTGTCAGGGGCAGGTAAGCTACTCGTATTGTGCTGCCGAGCTGAGATAGCTCAGCGCCGAATGCCGTCGCTGACGGTTGCGCCAGATTTCGATGTACTTAAACAGCGCCCGGCACGCTACCGCTCATGATGGGAAAGAACGATCTGCACACTCAGTTTCCAATGTACCCCGGAAGTATTCCTGCATTACGTTGTCACAGCAGCACCCTATAATGCTCATGCTGACCTGCACTTCAGCCGCTTCCTGCAACTTCAGAAGGGGCAGACAACTGTCCCTGGTGTCGCGTGCGATAATCCGGAGATCTGTTCGACGATTCCGCACCCCCGCGTTATCATCTCCATGCGGATGAAGATGCACGGCGCAGTGATTAGTTTAAGGCACCAGCGCGGGTGAATACGTCAGTTCGCCGCGCTGCCAATCGCCACCGCCGACACCAGTCCTTCGCCCACCTGCCGGACAATCAGCGCGTCGAACTCCCCCTCAGTAAGCAACGGTGACAGCCCAGGCATAATCCCGTCCGCCAGATATATTCCGCCGCTGATCCTGCCGGCGCCCACCCGTTGGCAGCGGCGCTTATCCGCAACCTGCCGTACCTTGGTCCCCCACAGCGCGTGATCGGCAAACCAGGAGATGGTGAGGTGATTCCACATGGCGCGCGCAGCACTTCGAGCGTCACTCACTCGCGGCGATCGTCGGGGGGAATACCCCAGCACCCACAATGGTTTTCTCGGCCAGTCCCTGTGTTTCCTTAAAGCAGCTCCAGGCGCACCGCTCCGCCCCACAGCATGTCGTCGGCGTAGACCACCAGTAAGTAGCCGTTCTGTTCCTGGTGCAGCGAACACCCGTACGGTACTGTAGGCGCTGCTGCGATACTCCGGTTTACCGAGGCCACGTTCGACTAGTTCGTCAGCTCTATGCTTGGTTTCTTCTATGTCAATCACGGTTTGCACCTTTCAGGAGATCTTGGGTAGCGACAAGCCAAAAGTCAGCACTTCTGGCAATACTACTGCCAGAAGTCGCTCACTCTCTATCCGATATATACCATGTGGGTACCCGCCGGTTATCTGCTCGATCTCCTGCACTACATCTGATTTCACCAACACGTCAATCGCTGCATAGACGTCCTTGCGGTTACGGATACCCGTACCCCCGGTGGCCGTCACGGCGCGTTTCCTGCATGGTCTGCACCAGCTCCCTGAGCACCCGTGTCAGCGTCAAGCGGTCGCCATTAAACATAAAGTGCAGCGACCCCGGCAGCACCCGGCGCGGCTGCACTGGGTCAGGCCGTTCTATCTTCAGCAGAATGTGCCCTGCCCGCAGGCTGCTGTCTACGAACCGCTGCGGCTCACTGCTGAACAGATTCTCGGTCATTAAGGCCAGCAGGTCATCAATCTGTATGAATTCGAAAGCAATACGGAGTGAATATATTCAAGTCGCATCTGGGAAAGGGTACAGCCGGAAATTTCGCACAAACAGATGGCGGTCGGCGCCGTCTGTTTTTGATTCGCGCGGGCGCGCCGCGCGCCGCTTTGCGCGTTTAGGCCAGATCAGGTACTGTGCTGTTCTATAACCGCCCGCCAAGCGCGCCGTGCCCGCCCTGAATTCCATGTTCACACCCCTCAACCGCCTCTCCACCGCTCTGCGCCGCCACTGGCGCTGGCTGCTGCGCGCCGCCATCGCCTGGGCCATCATCGCCAGCCTGCTGCCCGCCGGGCCGCGCGTGGCGCTCGGCCCGCCGCAGGTTGTTGACACGCTCAAACCGCAGGTCTGCGTCCACACGCGCCTGATTGATGAGGTGTGGGAGTGGACAATCCAGCGCTCGCTTCAGCTTGTGCGCGAGATGGGCGCGTCCACCATCGTCGAGTTTTTCCCCTGGGCGTACCTGGAGCCGGAGCCGGGCCACTACGACTGGGCGTCCGCCGACCGCATTATCCAGCATGCGCGCAGCCAGGGCCTCCAGGTTATCGCCCGCATGGGACTGGTCCCCGCCTGGGCGCGCGCCGACGTCGAGGAGTCGTTCAGCACGCTCAATTATCTGCCCGAAGACTCCTTCGCTGATTTCGCCGCCTTCGTCGCCGCCTTTGCGGCGCGTTACGCCGATGCTGTCAACCACATCATCATCTGGAATGAGCCAAATCTGGCGTTCGAGTGGGGCTACCGCCAGGTTGACCCCGCCGCCTATGCCCGCCTGCTCGAAGCCGTGTACGCGCCCGTCCACGCCGCCAACCCGCAGGTAATCATTCTGGCGGCCGGGCTGGCCCCCACGCTCGAACCGCCCGGCAGCGCCAATGGCCTCAACGACCTGCTCTTTCTGGAGGCGCTGTATCAGGCGGGCGCGGCCCCCTACTTCGACGCGCTGGCGGTCCATACCTACGGCTTTACCGAGCCGCCCGCCGCCGAGCCCGGTTTCGACCAGCTCAACTTCCGCCGCGCTGAGCTGCTGCACGCCATCATGCTGCGCTATGACCGGCCAGACAAACCGGTCTACATCACCGAAACCGGCTGGAACGACCACCCCCGCTGGACGAAAGCCGTGCGCCCGGCGCAGCGCGTTAGTTACACGGTGGCGGCCTTCGAGTACGCCGAGGCCAACTGGCCCTGGCTCAACAAGCTGTGCATCTGGGCGCTGCGCTACCCCGCGCCAACGCGCGGCTACCCTGACTATTTCACGCTGCTCACGCCCGGCTTTCAGCGCAAACCGATCTATTACGCCATCCAGAGCTACGCCCGCGAAGCCGAAAGGAGCGCCGACCTGTGGCTGCCCCCGCCCGCCGAGTGATCGCGTTCACGCTGGCCGCCGCCGTGACGGTCTGGCTGTGGGCGCTGGCCGGCGCGCTGTTCGCCATCCGCTGGAACAGCGTGCCGCGCCCCACCCCTTCGACCCGCGCGTTGTTCCCCTACGGCGAAATGCGCGTCGGCGTAGACGCCAGCAGCCCACCGTTCGCCGTCGCCACCGCCGACGACCTGTTCGGCCTGGAAATTGACCTGGCGCGCGCGCTGGCCGCTGAGCTGGACATTCCGGTGCGCTTTGTCAATATGGGCTACGACGGCCTCTACGACTCGCTGCGCGCCGATCAGGTGGATCTCGTCATCGCGCAGCTTCTCTACGACCCGCAGCTAACCCGCAGCGCCAGCTACACCCGCCCTTATTACAACGCTGGGCTGGTGCTGGTCAGCCCGGCGGCGCGCCCGCTGCGCGCCATGGCCGACCTGCCCGGCCGCGCGCTCGCCTACGAATTTGGCGGCGAAGCCGACACCGAAGTCCGGCGCTGGCTGCGGCGCGTTCTGCCGTTCGACCAGCGCCCTTACGAGCTGCCCGCCTTCGCGCTGGACGCCGTCCGGTTAGGTCAGGCCGACGCCGCCCTGGCTGACGCCACCAGCGCCCGCCTCTATCTGCGTGAACATCCTGGCTGGCAGGCAGCGCTTGCGCCCGTCACCGACAGCCTGTATGTTATCGCCACCCGCGCCGACCGCCCGGCGCTGGCCGCCCGCGTAGACGAAGCGCTGGCCCGGCTTGAAGCTGACGGCACGCTCGCCCGCATTATCGACCAGTGGCTTTAACACACCCAGGAGGCACTTCAATGCACATTCGCAACCTGGCCGGCGTTCAGCCGGCTGTCAGCCCACACGGCGAAATCGTCCGCGAGACGCTGGGCACAGCCGCCGGCGGCGCCAGCCAGCACAGCCTGGCGCACATCACGCTGCCGCCCGGCACGGCCTCGCTTAAGCATTATCACCCAGCAGCGGAGGAAAGCTACACTATCCTGGCCGGCCAGGGCCGCCTTATGCTCGACGGCGTGACAGCCGCGCTCGCGCCCGGCGACTCAGTCGCCATCCCCGCCGGCGCTGTCCACCAGATCACCAACGACGGCAGCGTTGACCTGGTGTTCCTGGCCGTGTGCGTCCCGCCCTGGACGCCTGATTGCAGCGTGTTCGTGGACTGAACTGTGCGGCGGCAGGCTGGTGAGTTGTGCCCGCCCTCGTTATACTCAGCGCATGGTTTACATTGGCATTGACGCCCGCCTGACGTATTACCGCATCGGCGGTATCAGCACCTATATCCGCCGCCTGGTCGCCGCGCTGGAGCAGCTTGCCCCTGACAACCGCTTCACGGTCTTTCACAGCCGTAAAGCGCGCGAGTCCCTGGTGACACGCTTTCGGCAGGCGTCGCTGTGGACGCCCGCGCATCACCGGCTGGAGCGGCTGGCGCTCTCGGCAGAGCTGGCCCGCTTCCGCCTCGACCTGCTGCACAGCCCGGATTTCATCCCGCCGCTGCGCGGCGCGCGCCGCCACATCATCACCGTGCACGACCTCAATTTCCTGCATTATCCGCAGTTCCTCACCGCCGAAAGCCGCCGCTATTACAACGCGCAGATCGCCGCCGCCGTCCGCCAGGCCGACTGCATCCTGGCCGACAGCGAAGCCACCAAAGCCGATCTGATCGCCCTGCTGGCCGTGCCGGCCGCGAAAATCGCCGTTCACCTGCTGGGTGTGGACGAGAGCTTCCGCCCGCTGCCGCCCGCCGCCCTTGAACCTGTGCGCCAGCGCCTCAATCTGCCGCCCGCGTATATCCTGTTCGTCGGCACGTTCGAGCCGCGCAAGAACGTAGCCGGCCTGCTTGAAGCCTATCGTCTGCTGCTGGCCGACCTGCCCACCGCGCCGCCGCTGGTGCTGGCCGGGCCGCGCGGCTGGCTGTTCGACGAAACCTTCGCCCGCGTCGAGCACCTGGGGCTGGCGCAGCGCGTCCTCTGGCGCGAGAGCATCCCCCAGGCGGACCTGCCCGCGCTGTACAATCTGGCGTCCGTGCTGGCGCTGCCGTCCTACTACGAAGGTTTCGGCTTCCCGCCCCTGGAGGCGATGGCCTGCGGCACTGTTCCGGTCGTCAGCAACCGGTCATCGCTGCCGGAGGTGGTCGGCCCGGTTGGCCTTCAGGTCGCGCCTGATGACCCGGCGGCGCTGGCCGCCGCGCTCTGCCGCGCGCTGACCGACGCCCCCTGGCGCGCAGAGATGCGCCGCGCCGGGCTGGAACGGGCCGCCAGCTTCACCTGGGAGCGCACCGCCCGCGCCGCCTTATCTGCTTACCGTGTCGCGCTGACGTAAAGGCCGCCCACTATGCGCCTGCTGATGCTCACCCCGTCCCTGCCCTACCCGCCCCACCAGGGCGGCGCGCTGCGCAATTACGGCCTGCTGCACGGCCTCAGCGCCGCCGGCCACGCCATCACGCTGCTGTGTTTTCACGACGGGTCCCTGCCTGTCGAAACGACACCGCTGGCGGGCCTCTGCGCCGACATCCAGACGGTGCCGCCGCCAGCGCGCGCGGCGGCGCACCGTCTGCTTGACCTCGTCGCCACCGGCCAGCCGGACCTGGCGCGCCGCCTGCAAAGCGCCGCCTTCAGCGCGCGCCTGGCCAGCCTGCTGGCGCAGCAGCCGTTCGACCTGGTGCAGTTCGAAGGGTTAGAGATGGCCGGCTGGCTGCCCCAGGTGCGCGCGGCCCAGCCCCACGCTGGCCTGTGTTACGACGCGCACAACGCCGAATATGCCCTGCAGCGCGCCATTTACGCCGTAGACCGCCGGTCGCCGCGCCGCTGGCCGACAGCCGCCTATTCGCTGGTCCAGTCGCGGCGCATCCTGGCTTTTGAGCGCGATGTGTGTCAGCAGGTGAACTGCGTGCTGGCGGTGTCGGATGAAGACGCGGCGGCGCTGCGCCCCTTTCGCGCTGATGGCTGCGTTCACGTGATGCCCAACGGGATTTTCGTGGACGACTACATCGGCGCGGGCGAGCAGCTCGACCTGGGCCAGCACGCGCTGGTGTTCACCGGCAAAATGGATTATCGCCCGAACGTGGACGCTATGCTGTGGTTTACCGACGCCGTGCTGCCCCGCGTGCGGCGCGCCATCCCCAGCGCGCGCCTGTATATCGTGGGGCAGCGCCCGCACCCGCGCCTGGACCGCCTGCGCGAGCAGCCCGGCGTGTTTGTCACCGGCTGGGTGAAAACCGTGCTGCCGTTCCTGGGCGCCGCCGCTGTCTATGTGGCCCCGCTGCGCATGGGCAGCGGCACACGCCTCAAGCTTCTCGAAGCGATGGCGGCCGGCTGCGCGGTGGTCGCCACGCGGGCTGCCGCCGCCGGCCTGCCGCCAGCCGTCACCGCGGCGCTGACGCTCGCTGACGACGCCCCCGCCTCAGCTAACGCTATCGTCGCCCTGCTGAACGACCCTGCCCGGCGGGCGGCGCTGGGCCAGGCGGCGCAGGCCGCTGTGAAACAGCACTACGACTGGGCTATACTGATGCCGCGCTTGCTGGCCACCTATAAGGACTGCGGTTTTGGATAGAGATGCGCTCGTCGAACGCAACCGGCGCATGGCCGAAGCCTTTCACGCCACGCCGTTGAAACACCACCTGCGGCGGGCGCTGCTGCACGCCGTCGCCGGCCTGCCGGCGCGCGCCTGCCGCCCACCCGCCGCCGAGCGCATCCTGCTGATCCGCCCCGATCACCTCGGCGATGTCCTGCTCACCACGCCGGCCATCCGCGCGCTGCGGCAGGCGCGCCCCGCCGCCCAGCTTCACGCGCTGGTCGGTCCCTGGTCAGCGGAGGTGCTGGCCGCCTACGACGACGTGGACCTGGTGCTGACGCTGGCGTTTCCCGGCTTCAGCCGCCACCCTAAAGTAAGCTGGCGTTCGCCCTACCAATTGGCCTGGGACAGCGCCCGGCGGCTGCGGCGCATCGGCTACAGCAGCGCCGTCATCTTCCGGCCCGATCACTGGTGGGGCGCGCTGGTCGCCTTTCTGGCGGGCATCCCCGTGCGCGTTGGGTACGACCTGCCCGACACCGCCCCCTTTCTCACGCACACGGTTCCGCTCTCAGCCGATCACGTTGTCGCGCAGAATCTGCGCCTGATCGAGCGTTGGACTGGCCCCGCGGCGCCGCACGCCGCGCCCTGCCAGTTCCCACTCAACCAGGCCGACCGCAGCTTCGTTGACGGCTACCTCCAGGAATGGGGTATCGGGCCAGGCCGCGCGCTGATCTGCGTTCACCCCGGCTCAGGGACGTGGGCCAAACATTGGGATGAGAACGGCTGGGCTGTCGTCGCCGACACGCTGACGGAACAGTTAAATGCGGCGGTGGTGTTCACCGGCAGCGAGCACGAGCTGAGCCTGGTGCGACGGATCGCGACGGCCATGCGCCAGCCCAACTGCATCATCGCCGGCGAGACGCGTGTAGGCCAGCTCGCGGCCCTGTTCGCGCGGGCGCGGGTCGTGCTCGGCCCGGACAGCGGCCCGCTGCACCTGGCGGCGGCCGTGGGAACGCCCACCGTTACGCTGTTCGGCCCGGCGGACCCGCGCGAGTTCGGCCCCTGGGGGCCGCGCGGCCGGCACATTGTGCTGGCATCCGACATCGGCTGCCGCCCCTGCCGCGTCCTTGACTGGGCCGACGACAAGCCGGAAAATCACCCTTGCATGCGCGATATCGGCATCCATCAGGTGCTGGCAGCCGCCCGACAGGTTGCCAGCGCCAGTTTCCCGCCTAGTTAAGCTGTTGAGAGGATATTACTATGACTAAATATATCGGCATCCTGACCGCTGGCGGTGACAGCCCTGGCCTTAACGCCGCTATCCGCGGCGTGGGCAAAGCCGCCCTGAACGCCTACGGCATGAGCACAATCGGCTTCCGTGACGGCTTTCGCGGCCTGATGGAGAACCGGATTGTCCGCCTCGACAGCGCCGCCCTCTCCGGCATCCTCACCGTAGGGGGCACTATCCTGGGAACCAGCCGCGACAAGCCTCACAAGATGCCCATCGGCGACAAGCTGCTGGACATGACGGACGTCATGGTAGACACCTACCACAAACATCACCTGGACGGGCTGGTCTGCCTGGGCGGCGGCGGCACGCAGAAAAACGCCTTCCGCCTGATGGAAAAGGGCCTCAACATCATCACGCTGCCTAAAACCATTGACAACGACGTGGCGCTGACCGATGTCACTTTCGGCTTCGACACCGCCCTGACCATCGCCACCGAAGCCATCGACCGCCTGCACAGCACCGCGCACAGCCATCACCGTATTATCGTGGTCGAAGTGATGGGCCACAACGCCGGCTGGCTGGCGCTGAGCGCGGGCATCGCCGGCGGCGCGGACGTGATCCTCATCCCTGAAATTCCCTACGATGTGCAGCGGGTCGCTGAATCGATCATGAACCGCAGCCGTGACGGCAAACGCTTCAGCATTGTCGCTGTTTCCGAAGGCGCGATGTCGCGGGACCTGGCGCAGCGCTACTACGCGGCACAGGAAGAGGCGAAAGCCGACGGCAAAAGCGCCCGCAAAGCCAAAGAGCGCCTGGCCGAGCTGGAAGCCGAGCGGCTGGAAAGCACCCACACGCTCACCGCTGAACTGGAAACGCTTACCCGGCTGGAATCGCGCGTGACCATCCTGGGCCATGTGCAGCGCGGCGGCATCCCTTCGCCAGCCGACCGCCTGCTGGCGACGCGCCTGGGGACCGCCTGCGCGCGCTTCATCAGCGAAGGCTGTTTCGGCGTTATGGTGGCGGCGCGCGGTGACGGCGCTGTCGCCGTGCCGCTGGCTGATGTGGTGGACAAGCGCAAGACCGTCCCGCCTGACCATCCCTGGATCGAGTCAGCGCGCGCGCTGGGCGTCAGCCTGGGCGACTGACCGCCACCGCTCAATCCGGGATTACAACCTTGTCCAGGCCCGGCTCTGGCGGCGGGTACTGCGGATTCATGTCCTCCAGCGCCGCGACGATCGTCTGCGTCACCACCAGGTTGCGATACCATTTGTGGTTGGCTGGGACAATGTGCCAGGGCGCGTGCGGCGTGCTGCACCGCTCGATAGCATCCTCATAGGCCGCCATATACTCGTCCCAGCGCGCGCGCACCGGCAGGTCGCCGGCCGAGAACTTCCAGTTCTTCTCCGGCTCGTCCAGCCGTTCCTGCAGGCGTTTCTTCTGCTCCGCCTTGCTGATGTGCAAAAAGAACTTCAGCACCCGCGTGCCGTTCGCGGTCAGCAGGCGCTCGAAGGCATTGATTGCCTCATAGCGCGCGCGCCACACGCTTTCAGGAACCAGCTCGTTCACGCGCACCACCAGCACATCCTCATAGTGGCTGCGGTTAAAAATACCGATGTAGCCCTTCGGCGGCGTCTGACAGTGGATGCGCCACAGGAAATCGTGCGCCAGCTCGTCAGGCGTGGGCGCTTTGAAGCTGGTCACACGCACGCCCTGCGGGTTAACCGAGTCGAACACGCGCTTGATCGTGCCGTCCTTGCCGCCGGCATCCATCGCCTGCAAAACCACCAGCAGCGCCTGTTTGCGCTCCGCGTACAGCCGTTCCTGCAGCTTAAAAAGGCGTTCCTCCAGCGCGTTTTCAAGTTCGCCCGCGCTGTCCTTGTCATAACTGCCGCGATAATCGGGGTCGTAATCCTTTAACCGGACCGCGTGCCCCGGTTCGGGAATCAGGCGCTGTTCCGCCATAGCTGTTCACCCTCCACGCTTTAAGGCTGTATTTCGCCGGCGCGCGGCGCGACGGTGCGCGTCGTCTCGTTGCGATACGTCACCATCCCCGGCCCGGCCCCCTTGATCTTCCTGACGTATTTACGCTGAGTCACGTCCACCAGGACGTGCGCCTCGTCCCGCCTGGCGCTGTAGTAGGCGGCGGCCTCCGCCGCCCGCGCGATCACCGCCTCTGGAATCGGTCGCCCGTCGAACTTGACGATCACGTGCGCCCCGGCGGCGGCGTGCGCGTGCAGCCACAGGTCCTCGCCGCTGCCCTTCTCAAATGTCACGATCTCATTCTGGCGGCTGTTGCGCCCCACCCAGATGACGTAACCGTCAGGTGTCACCAGCTTTAAGGGCGCGGGCCGCCCGCCGCCGCTGCGCCCCGCCCGCCGCCCGCGCCAGTAGCCGCGCGCCTGCAGCGCCTGCTGCACATCGTCAATATCGGGCCAGCTTGCCGCCAGCGTCAGGTCCGCGTCAAGCTGTGCCAGGAACGCCAGCTCGTGGCGCGTTTCCTCGGCCAGACGCGGCACGTCCTCTAACGCGCGCTTGGCCTTGTCGTAGCGCGCAAAATAGCGCTGCGCGTTCTCCAGCGGCGTCAGCGCCGGGTCCAGCGCCACCACCAGCGCCGGCGCGTCCGGGTCATACTGAGCGCGCAGCTCGGCCTGCCCCGGCGTCAGCGTGTACTGGTACGCGAGAATTAGCTCGCCGCTGATGCGCAGCGCGGCGCGCTCGGCGTCGTCCGTCAGCGCCTGCTCCAGCGCGGCCAGCCTGGCCCGCAGCCGCGCCTGCGCTTCCTGGATAGCCGCCTGCACCGGACCTTTAGCGGCGGTGTAGGCTTCTTCGCCGGTGGGCGCGCCGTAGAACGCCGCCAGCGCCGCGCTCACGCTCGCGACGCCCCGCCACTCCGCCGCCGAACGCAGCGGGTAAACGCTGAATGCCTCGACGACGCCGTCCGCCTCTGCGACACCCGGCTGCCAGTCGCGCGCCGCCAGCGGCTCAATGACCTCGCGCAGCGCGGCATACAGCGCCTCCGGGTTGGCGCTGGCCGCTCTCTGCGCCGCCGGCGCGCCCGCCCGGTAGGCGATCTCGCGCGCCAGCAGCGGGCTGACACCCAGCAGGCGCGCCGTTAGCAGCCGCTGCGTGAGCAGCTTCGGGTCGTCGTTCGGGGCGAACAGCGCGTGGAAATCCGCCGCGTCCAGGTTCACCGGGTCGAGTTTGCCCGTTTGCGGCGGCGGCGGGCTGTAAGCGTGGTTGGGCAGGCTCAGCCGGTGGCGATTTTCCTCCGGTCCCACCCGCCGCATACAGTCCAGAATGACGCCGTTCTGCACCAGCAGAATGTTGCTGCGGCGCTCCATCGGCTCCACGATCGCCGTAACGGCCCCTTCCGGCCCGTCCACGTCTATGTGCAGGATGCGTTCCCAGCGCGGCTGGCTGATATGGGTGACGATTCCGCCCTCAACATAGCGGCGAAACAGCAGCCCAAGCTGGCGGGGCGTGGTGACGCCGCGCCGCAGCTTCTCATCCACCAGATGCACGCGCGGCGTCTGCTGGTCGGCGCTCAGGTAGAGATAGCGGCGGCGGTGATCGGCGTAAATCTCCAGCCCGATGCCGGTCGCGTCCGTGTCAATGCTGTCCTGCACGCGCCCGCCCGCCAGCGTGTCAAGCAGTTCATCCACCAGCGCGGACAGCGTAAAAACGTCGAGGTACATGGCGCGTTCAGGACGCGTCCGGCGTCAGCAGATAGGCGATAATGTCGCCCAACTGTTGGTCGCTCAGGCGCAGGGCAAAATCCTGCGGCATCGCGCCCGCAAATCCTTCGACCACATACGCCTGCGGGTGCGTGATGGATTCGTACAGGTAGGCCGCCGCTGACAGCGGCGGACGCCGCTCGGCGGCGCGCGCCGCGATGCCAGCAAAGGCCGGCGCGATGCCGTTGGCGGCCCCGGCCCGGTGGCAGGCCACACAGGCAAACTGCGTCAGCAGTGCATCGCCGTTAGTCGGGTCAGCCTGCGCCAGCAGCGGTTCGACCTTGTCAAGGTAGGTTGCTGCGGTCAGCGTGCCCGCCGGCAAATCGCCGTGAATGGTTTCCTCATAATTGACGGAATCGATCACAAACAGCGCGGCAAACGCCGCCAGCGTCAGCGCCAGCAGGCTGCCGGCCACATACAGCGGCCAGCGCGCCGTCTGCCGGGTTAGGATTGGAGTCACAGTATCACCTGCTAGAGCAGTACATCCAGCAACATGGCCATAAACAGCAGCGCAAGGTAGAAGGTCGAGTACTTGTACATGCGCCGCGACATCGCTTTGGACGTGTCGCGCAGCAGTCGGACCGAGTACCACACCAGCCCCGCGCCCAGCGCCACCGCCGAAACCAGATACAGCACGCCCAGCGCCCTCGTCAGCGCCGGCAGCAGCGACACAACCAGCAGCAGCACCGAGTACATCAGAATCTGCCGCCGGGTCACATCTTCGCCGCGCGCCACCGGCATCATGGGCACGCCGGCGCGCGCATAGTCTGTGTTCACCAGCAGCGCCAGCGCCCAACTGTGCGGCGGCGTCCAGTAGAACACAATCGCGAACAAAATCCAGGCGTCCAGCGTCAGGCTGCCGGTCGCCGCCGCCCAGCCCACCAGCACCGGCATCGCCCCCGCCCCGCCGCCGATCACGATGTTAAGCACCGTGTTGCGCTTGAGCAGTATCGTGTACACCACGACGTAGTACACGCCGCCAATGAGCGCCAGCGCCGCCGACAGCCAGTTAACAAAGATGCCCAGGATAAGCACCGACGCCGACACGTGCGCGATGCCCACCGCCAGCGCGTGCAGCGGCGCGATGCGCCCCGACGGAATGGGGCGGCGGGCTGTGCGCGCCATCTTGGCGTCCATGTCACGGTCAAGATACTGGTTAATGGTACTGGACCCAGCGGCGGCCAGTGCGCCGCCCATCAGTGTGGGCAGCAGAATGCCGATGGGTGGAATGCCGCCTTCAGCGATCACCATCGCGGTCAGCGTGGTGAACAACAGCAGCAGCACAATCCGCAGCTTTGCCAGCTCCATGTAAACACGCAGAGTAGCCTTCAGTTCGGTATTGCTTTGGACTGTGGATTCCATACGTCCTGTTTAATCCGCACCTGACGCGTAACAATAAACTCCAGCACGCTCAACGTAACCAGCAGCGCCCAGGTCGTCGCCGCCAGCCCCACATGCACCGCGCCCCACAGCGGCGCGGCGCTCGTCAGCACAAACAGCGCGCCGACACCCGCCTGCCCCAGATAGGCCACCAGCGCCAGCGCCGCCAGCCGTCGCGGCCAGGCGTCCTGCCGGACCTGGTACACCCGCCACACCAGCAGCCCCAGGCTGATGCCCAGCCCCAGCACCGCCAGGCGGTGAAACATATGAATGATCGCCAACTGTCCCTGCGCTATCGGGAGCACTGTGCCGCTGCACAGCGGCCAGTCCACACAGGCCAGCGTGGCCCCGCTGCCGCGCACCAGCGCCCCGGTGAGGATAATGACCAGCGACAGCGCCGTCGTGACATACACCAGGCCGGTAACCTGGTCGCCCGCGCGACGGGCGCGCGGTTGATACAGCCCCGCTACAGCGGCCGTCAGCAGCGCCGCCAGCAGCAGCATCGCCGTGCCCAGATGCAGCGCCACCATCGTCGGCGGCAGGTCGAGAAAAACCACCAGCGCACCCAGCCCGCTTTGGACCGTAAACAGCAGCGCCGCCGCCACCACCGCCCAGAAGGCCAGTGGCCGTGACCGCCGCAGCCGCCAGCCAGCAACCAGTATAATGACGCCCATCACGCCGATCAGCAGCGCGAACAGCCGGTGCAGCCACTCAATCCACGCCGTCAGGTTATCCAGCGGCGGCACAATCGTGCCCTCGCACAGCGGCCAACTGTTGCCGCAGCCCAATCCTGACTCGGTCACCCGCACCACCGCGCCAAAGAGAATCAGGCCCACCGTCAGCAGCGCCGTGACCAGTGCCAGCCGCGCAAACCTCTGCGGCGGCTTAACATCTGTTACCTCAGCGTTCACAGATCACACTCCACAAATCACAATCCTGCTACGGCTTCACCGCTGCCTGTTTGCGTTCCTCTGCCGGCACGACTTCCGCGCGCGCCGCTGGCCGCGCCTGGCCCTCCACGCTCTTGACGCCCCGGTGCAGCAGCCACAGGACCACGCCGATAGTGATCCCCATGCCAATCAGGTTGACCAGGATAAAACCGATGAAAAGCACCAGCGCCTGCCCCTGCGCCGGCGTCGCCACCAGCACTGAGCCGTCCGGGCTGGAAACCTGTTTCAGAAACGGCAGAAAATCCGGCGTCCCGCCGCTGGCAACCAGCGCCGCCGTCAGGCTGCCGCCCGCCGCCAGCACCGCCAAAATCACAAACATCACAAGCAGTCGCTTCACCGCACGCCTCCCTCATCTCGCGCCACACATCCCGCGCTGTCTATTATAACCGTTTGTCCGGCGGATAAGAAAACGGCCTTTCAGCCACCGGGCCGCGATTGTACTGGTTCGCGCAGGGCGCGGCAAGCGCCTCAAACCAGATCGCTGCTTGAGTCGGTGTCGGGCCTGCTGGCCGTTTCCTGCAGGTCGTCGTCCACCGCATCCGGCGTTTCCACTGCTGCACCCCAGAACACATCGCGGGCGGCCCCGCCGCCTTCGCTGCCCGCGCGCGCGTCGCGCTGGTCGCGCTCAACGCCGTCACGCTGGCCGCCCTGGCGCGGCAGCCGGAAGCTAAAGGTGCTGCCCTCGCCCACCACGCTTTCAGCCCAGATATCGCCGCCATGCCGGACAACAATCATGCGCGCGATCGCCAGCCCCAGCCCGACCCCCTCAACGCGGTCGCGCCGGCGGCCCCGGTACAGGCGGTCAAACACCAGCGGCAGATCATCCGGATGGATGCCCTCGCCGGTGTCGCGCACGCTCACCCGCACCGCGTCCGGTTCCTGCGCCACCTCAACCCACACAGCGCCCCCCTCACGGTTGTACTTGACGGCGTTGCTCAGCAGGTTGTTCATCACCTGCCCCAACCGCGTCGGGTCGCCGCGCACCGGCTCCAGCCCATCAGGCAGGCTTACGCTGATGCGCAGGCCGCGCTGTTCCGCCGCCTGGCTCAGCAGGTCAACAGCGCCGCCAATAATGCGCCCCAGGTCGCAGACAGCGGGCTGCGCCAGGCCGTTCTCGCCTTCGATCCGCGCCAGGTCCAGCCAGGCATCAACGATCTGCGCCGTCCTGTCAACAGCGTGCAGCGCTCGCTCAAGGAACTTCGTCTGGGCGGGGTTAAGGTCGCCCGATCTTCCGATCAGCTCGACAAAACCTTTGACCGCGGTCAGCGGCACCCTTATCTCATGCGCGATCACGCTAACAGGGTCTTCCTGCAAATTCCGATCAAGGTCCATCTTTAAAGCTCCGCTACTGGGTTCAAAAGCGCCGGCAGCGCGTCCAGGGCATAAGCCAGCCGCGTGCCGTGCCACGTCAACAGTGAACCATCAACCAGGTAGATGCTGTCGCTGTGGGCCGCCGGCACATCCAGCGCGGCAAACTGCGCCATCTGCGCCGCGCCAAAGGCGAACGGCTCGCTGGGCAGCAGAATAACATCCGGCTGCGCCGCCACAACATCGGCCAGCGCAACCTGCCCATAGCGCCCCGCGCTGCTGGCAAAAACATTGTCGCCGCCGCACACGCGCAGCAGGTCGTGTATATAAGTATCGGCGTTAAAGGACATCAGCGGTTCCCACCACACGGGCACAAACACGCGCGCGCGCCGCGCCAGCGCGCGGCTGGCGCCCTGCACCCAGTCGAGCGTGCGCTCGATCACCTGCACACGCGGGACCATCGCCGTTTCGTCGAACACGTACATCATGTTCCACAGCAGGTTAAGCGCGTCGGCGACAGTGCGCGGGTGCGTCACCCACAGCGCCAGCCCCGCTGCCGCCAGCGCCTCGGCGTCCTCGCGCCGGTTTTCTTCCTGGTTGACGATCACCAGGTCCGGGCGCAGCGCCGCGATGCGCGCGATATCTGGGTCTTTCGTCCCGCCCACCTTCGCCAGCCGCGCCGTCTGCGCTGCCGGGCGCACACAATAATCCGTCACCCCCACCAGCCGGTCGCCCAGGTTCAGGTCAAACAGCGACTCGGTCACGCTGGGGACCAGCGACACAACGCGGCGCGGCGGCGCGCCGACCGGCGTGTCCATCGTGTAAAAATAGCGGGACGGTTGGTTGCTCACGCTGCCCCCGCGTCAACCCATGTGAATAAGCTGGTCGCGCGCCGGGCCAACGCTGACCGCCGTGATCGGCGTTTCGCACAGCTCAGCAGCGCGCGCGATATAGGCGCGGGCCGCCGCCGGCAGCGCCGCCGCGCTGCGCACCGCGCTGATGTCTTCCTGCCAGCCCGGCAGCGTTTCGTACACCGGCTGCGCCTGCGCCAGGTCATTCAGGGCCGCCGGCAGCGTTGCGCAGCGCTGCCCGCCGACCTCATAAGCCACCGCCACCTGAACCGTCTCAAACCCGCTGAGGATATCGAGTTTTGTCATGAACAGCTCGGTAAAGCCGTTCAGCCGCGCGGCATAACGCACCGCCGCCGCGTCGAACCAGCCGCAGCGGCGCGGCCGTCCGGTAGTCGTGCCGTATTCATCCCAGAAATTCTCGCCGGTCCCGCGCAGGCGGTCCGCCGTTGGCCCGCTCAATTCGGTCGGCATTGGCCCGGCCCCGACGCGCGTGCTGTAGCACTTCGCCACACCCAGCACACGGTCCACATGGCGCGGGCCAATGCCCAGCCCGCTCAGCGCGCCGCCAGCGGTGGGCGACGAGCTGGTGACATACGGGTAATCGCCGTGATCCACATCGAGCAAAGTGCCCTGCGCGCCCTCGCACAGCACACGCGCCCCGGCGCGCAGCCGGTCATGCAGATACATGCTGGTGTCGCACAGATAAGGCCGCAGCCGTTCAGCCGCGCCCAGACAGTCTGCGACAGCCGCAGCCACGTCCACCGCCGCCGCGCCCTGGGCCATCAGCGCCTGGTTAGCGCGCTCGAACGCGGCGCGCAGCGCGGCGGCAAACCCGTCCGCGCTGGCCATCTCGCCCGCGCGGACACCCTGGCGCGCTGTCTTGTCCAGGTAGGCCGGGCCAATGCCGCGCAGCGTCGTGCCAATCGCCCCGGCCCCGCGCGCCGCCTCCGCCGCCGCATCCAGCGCAACGTGCGCCGGCGTGATCAGGTGGGCGCGCGTGCTCACCAGCAGCCGCCCCGGCGACACGTCCACGCCCAGCGCCGCCAGCTCATCCAGCTCGCGCACCAGGTTCACCGGGTTAATGACCATGCCGCCGCCCAGCACGCACACCACGTCAGCGTGCAGAATGCCCGACGGGACGAGATGCAGCTTGTAGAGCTGGTCGTTTACGTAAACCGTGTGGCCGGCGTTGTCGCCGCCCGCGTAGCGCGCCACAATATCGGACTGCGCCGCCAGCCAGTCGGCCACGCGCCCTTTACCCTCGTCGCCCCACTGTGCCCCCACCAGTATGGTTGCCGGCATTTACACCTCTATCCTTCCCCGAACGCTGCCCCGGCGGCGCTGTCAGCCGCCGTAGTGCGCGCCCAGCACGATCGTCACGTGCCCTTCCCCCCAGATCTCCACCTCGCCATCTGGCCCCAGCGCCAGCGCTGACCCCGCGCCGATGCCGACCGCCAGCGCCGTCGGCTGGGCCAGCAGCGCCGCGCGCGCCGTCGCCGACGCGCCCGCGCTGGCAACGCCTGGCAGCACGAGCGCGTTTTCCAGCCAGCCCAGGCCCGGAATCAGCTCGCCCTCCGCCGCCGCGATCCACGCGCCCAGCGCCGCCGCGCCGGCCCCCTCCGCCAGCACCACCGCGCCGTGTTCAAAGGCCGCGCGCATCCCCGCCGCCGCCGCGCCGTCAAGCTGCCCGTACAAGGTTTCAGCGTCCGCCGCAGCGCCGATCACGATCACGCTGGCCTCGGCCAGCCGGTCATAAACCGCCGCCGCGCTCTCCGCGCGCACATTGACCAGATACCCGGCGGGCGCGCCCAGATCATCCATGTCCAGCATCAGGTGTTCCGCCCAGGCCACATCGCTCACAGCCGCGTAGGCGACGCCGCCGTCAGCCGCGGCCACGCTGAGCGTGTGCGCGCGCACCGCGTCGCTGCCCCCTCCGGCCAGGACGATCCAGCCCCGGCCATCCATCCAGCGCAGGCCCGCTTTGTTAGCCATCGCACACCCCCGCTGCCTAATGCAGGGTGATTACCCTGAAGCTCTGAATATAGCGCGGCGTGTCCTCTGGCGCTTCCGGGTCCAGCAGCCACTCGTGCAGGCGCTGCGCCAGCCCGTCCAGGTCGGCAATCTGGCTCTTGTGCTCCCGCAACGCCGCGATTTGTGTCTCGACATATGCCGTCACGTCCACCTTGCGCGTCGGTCGCACCGCGCCGGCGATATAAACCTGCTGCACCTTGTGCGTCGCCAGCCCTTCGTCGCGCTCCAGCTCGATGAAATTGAGCCGGTCGCGCGCTACCGGGTAGACCGCCGCCAGCGTCGCCTCACCGATCGCGCGGTGATCCGGGTGGTTGATATGCGTGTCGTCAAACCAGCTTGTCGGGTCGCAGGTGACGACGATATCGGGCTGCTTCAGGCGCAGCAGCCGCGCCAGGTCGCGCCGCAGCTCCAGCCCAGGCGTCAGCTCGCCGTCCGGGTAGCGCAGAAAAATCACCTCTTTCACCCCCAGTACGGCGGCGGCGCGGCGCTCTTCTTCCTCGCGAATCTCAACCAGGCGCGCCGATGTCATCTCCGGGTCAGCGCTGCCCTTGTCGCCGCTGGTCGCCAGCACAAACGTGATGTGCGCGCCCTCGGCGGCCCAGCGGGCAAAAGCGGCCCCGCTGAAAAATTCAGGGTCGTCGGGATGCGCGAAGATACCCATCACCCGCTTCGTCGTCTGCTCGTTGTCAGTCATGTGATCTCCGCTGTATTGGCGCTGTCGAATTACTGCTGCTGGTCGCCCTGGCCGCGGTTATGCCGGTCCTGCTGGCGCTCGCCCGGCGGCCGCCCACAGTCGCACGGCCCATCGCCATGTTTGCCGCACGGTTCCTTCGCCTTTTTCTCCAGCGCGCGCAGCTCGTCCAGCGGAACCAGGTCCTCGCGGCGCACAACGTGGCGCGTGTCCTCTACCAGCACCAGCACAGTGTCCTGCAGCGGGTAGACATCCAGCACCTTGCCCTCGCCGTGCGGCGTGCCTACGCGCTTATTGCGCTTGGGAAGCTGCTGCCGCGCCTGCACATACTGTTCGTACTCGTAAACCAGGCAGCAGCGCAGCCGCCCGCACATGCCGGTAATCTCCGTCGGGTTCAGCGAGATGCCCTGCACTTTGGCCATCTTGATCGAGATCGGGCTGAAGTCCGTCAGGAAGGTGCTGCAGCAGCGCAGCTCGCCGCATGCCCCATACCCCCCCAGCAGCTTGGCGACGTCGCGCGGCCCCACCTGGCGAATTTCGATCTGCGCCGGGAACAGGCGGCTCAGCTCGCCAAACAGGCGGCCTGTATTGATCTTGTCCTCCGCCGTGAACATAATCATCAGCAGGCTGCCGTCGTAATTGTACTGGGCCGCCACAAATTTGACGTCCTTATAGCCGCCTAGCTGCGCGGCCTTGCTGCGGCAGATCTCCAGCGCCTCGTCCTGCTGCGCTTCCCAGTGCTGACGCAGAGCCAGGTCGCGCGGGGTGGCCGGGCGCAGAATTGGCTTATGGTCGCGTTCGCCGCCGTCCGGCACGGTGAAGCCCATGATCTGCCCCATCTGCCGCCCGCGCACCGTCTCCACAATGACGTAATCGCCGGCCTGAAGGTCCGGGTATGCGCCGTAATCGAAATGGTAGAGTTTGCCTACTTTGCTAAAGCGCACGCCAGCTACTGGCGCCGCCTGCTGTGTCTGTCCCTCGGCTGCCATCACACACTCTCACGACTCAATCGACAGGGTTTGTACACAGGTTGATCATCACAGCCGCAAAACGTCAGCCTGCCAAAAGAGCCTGTTTCGCGGCACAACGATCTATTGTATAGTCTACCCTTAATATCTACCAGAGCCGCACTTTCTGGCGCGGGCCAGCCCGCATCCAACCGGCATCAAGGATGTCAGCATCATGGGAACGCTGGTGATGAAATTCGGCGGGGCATCGGTGGGCACAACCCCGGCGCTCACCCAGGTTTTAAGCGTCGTGCTTCAGGAACACGAGCGCTGGAACAACCTGATTCTGGTGGTATCCGCCCTCGACGGCGTTACCGACGCGCTGCTTGAGGCCGCGCACCTCGCCCAGCTCAGCAACCGTCGCGGCTACCGGCGCATCGTCGCCACGCTGCGCCTGCGCCACCTGTCGCTGGTGGAACAGCTTCCGCTGGGCGTCACCGAGCGCAATGCGCTTCAGGCTGACATTGACCGCCTGCTGTTCGACATGCTCGACACCTGCCAGTCCCTGGCCGACAGCCCGGCCAACCCGCGCGCGCTGGCGGTCGTGGACCGCATTATCGGCGTTGGCGAGCGGCTGGCGGCGCGCATCGTGGCTGCCCTGCTGCGCCAGAACAACCTGCGCGGCGTCGCGGTAGACGCCACCGACCTGATCGTGACCGACACAGCCTTCGGCAACGCGGTCCCCAACGCGCCGCTTACGCGGCAGCGCATCGCCCAGAATCTGCTGCCGATGCTCACCCGTGACATCATCCCGGTGATCACCGGCTTTATCGGCACCACCGAAACCGGCCAGCCCACCACCCTGGGGCGCGGCGGCAGCGACTACACCGCTTCACTCATGGCGGTCGCGGCGGAAGCCGATGAGGTGTGGATGTGGACCAGCGTGGACGGCATCATGACCGCCGACCCCAGCGAAGTCGCTGAGGCGCAGGTTATCCCGCTGCTGTCGTATGAGGAAGTGGCCGAGCTGGCCTATTTCGGCGCGCGCATCCTGCACTCGCGCATGATCGGCCCGCTGCGCGAACACCGTATCCCACTGTGGGTGAAAAATGTCTACCAGCCGCGCCAGCCCGGCACGCTGGTGAGCGACGCCGAACCGGACACGGCGCGGGCGATCAAAGCCGTGACCGCCATCAACGGACTGGGGCTGACGGCGGCTTACAGCGGCCCGCTGACCGCAGTCGCCGATCTGATTGACGAAACTCTGTTCCAGACGGTCAGCAGCCACACCGAAGTCATGATCTCGTCCCAGTCGTCCTATCAGTCCTTCGTGTGCTTCGTCGTGCCCACCAGCGCCGGGCCGGAGGCGGTGCGCACCGTTCAGGCCGCGCTGGAAACAGCCCTGCGCGAGCGCAAAACCGGCGCAGGCTGGCAGGTGCGCCCGGTGAGCATCATCACCGTCATTGGCCGGCTCTTTAACACGGGCACGGCGGCGGCGGCTGAGGTGCTGCAAACGCTGGGCGACAGCCACATCCTGGGCGTTTCGCAGGGGCCGGCGTCCTGCGGCCTGTCACTGGTGCTGCCGTCCGAAGATGGCGACCGCGCGCTGCGCCAGATTCACGCCCTGATCGTCAGTAAACATTCAAGTAGCGCTCAAGTTCCCACTGGGTAACCTGGTGGTTGTACTCATCAAATTCCTGGCGTTTGGCCGCCAGATAGCGGTCGCTGATGTGCGGCCCCAGCGCGGCCAGCACAACCTCGTCGTCGGCCAGCGCGTCCAGCGCCTCGCCCAGTGAATTAGGCAGTATCTCCACCCGGCGCAGCCGCATCCGGTCCTGCCCCAGCAGCGATTCTTCGACTGGCTCCGGCAGCGCCAGCCGCCGCTGGATGCCATCCAGCCCGGCCAGCAGCATAACCGCCGCCGCCAGATACGGGTTGCTGGCGGGGTCCGGGCAGCGCAGCTCCAGGCGCGTGTGCTGCTCCGCGCCCGCCGGGACGCTGGGAACGCGGATCAGCGCGCCCCGGTTGATATGCGCCCAGGTTACATACACCGGCGCCTCGACGCTGGTCCCCAGGCGCTTGTACGAGTTCACCAGCGGGGCCAGCACCGCGCACATCGCCCGCGCGTGGTGAAGCTGCCCGGCCAGAAAGTAGCGCGCGATTTCCGAAAGCCCGTATTCGCTGCTGGTGTCGGCAAATACATTCTGCCCGCTGGCGCTGTCATGCAGGCTCTGGTGCGTGTGCATGCCTGAACCGGCCAGGTCCATGCGCGGGCGCGGCATAAACGTGCAGTGCAGCCCGCTGCGCTGGGCCACGTTTTTGAGAGCCACCCGCGCCGTCAAAACCTGGTCGGCTGACACCAGCGCGTCGGTGTAGTGGAAGTCAATCTCGTGCTGGCCGAAGCCGATTTCATGGTGCGCCGAGTCCACCCCAATGCCCAGGTCAGCCAGCGCCGCCAGCATCCTGCGCCGCACCGCCTGGGTCGTGCCGCTGGAGAAGTCATAATAGCTGGCCTCGTCGTGCGGAATCAGCGGCAGGACGCTGCCGTCGGCGTGCGGGCGAAACAGGAAAAACTCCAGCTCGCAGCCGGTCTTATAGACAAAGCCCTGTTTGCTGGCCTGCCTGAGCGCGCTCATCAGGACAATGCGCGGGTCGCCAATAAATGGCTCGCCCTGCGGCGTGTGCACGGTGCAGATCAGGCGCGCGGTGCGTTCCTCAGGCGCGTCCCAGGGCAGAACGGCGAACGTCGCCGGGTCAGGGACCAGCAGCATGTCGCTTTCCGCCGCGCGCGCGAACCCTTCGATAGCCGAGCCGTCGAAGTGGATGCCGCTGTCAAACACTGTGCTGGCGGCCTGCGCGGGCACGACCACGCTTTTGACCTGCCCGGTAATATCCGTAAACCACAGGTTGATAAACTTGACGGCCTGCTTGTCAATAGCGGCCAGAACTGCGTCTTTAGTCATCAGGACCGCCTACGCTGGCGCTGGTAAGGGTTGATTCTACAATTCTGGCTGCGGCAGCAGCCCCAGATGCCCCAGCAGCGCATCCAGGCCCAGCAGATAGCTGCGCCAGCCAAAACCGGCCACCTGGCCAATACACACCGGGGCCAGCAGCGACGTGTGGCGGAACGGCTCGCGCGCGTGAATGTTGGACAGGTGCACTTCGACCACCGGCAGCGCCACCGCGCTGATGGCGTCGCGCAGCGCCACTGACGTGTGCGTATAACCGCCGGGGTTGAACACAACGCCGTCCGCCCAGTTGCGCGCCACATGCAGAATGTCAACCAGCGCGCCTTCATGGTTCGACTGTTCAGCGCGCAGTTCAACCCGCAGCGCGCGCACATGCGCCGCCGCCAGCATATTCACCTGCTCCAGCGTCATGCTGCCGTAAATTTCCGGCTGGCGCGTCCCCAGCAGGTTAAGATTAGGCCCGTGCAGCAAAAGAATGTATTTCATAAGCGCACCAGTTTTTATGCCGCCCCTGCCGCCAGTATAGCGCAGTTTGCCCGGCTCCGCGCGCCTATGCCAGCGCCGCCAGCACCGCCGTGACCGCCGCCGGCGCGACGCCCTCAATCACCTCCGGCTGGCCGATGCCGCGCAGCACAACAAAGCGTGACCGCCCCGCCTGCCACTTTTTATCGGTCGCCATCGCGCGGTACAGCGCGTCCGGGTCAAGGCCGCCCAGACGGCGCGGCAGCCCCACCGCCGCCAGCGCCTGCTCCACCTGCGCGGGCACATCAGCGCCGCACAGCCCCAGCGCCGCTGACAGCCGCGCCGCCGCCAGCAGCCCGATGCCCACCGCCTCGCCGTGCGGCCACCGGTAGCCGCTGACCTGTTCAACAGCGTGGGCAAACGTGTGCCCCAGGTTGAGATGCGCTCGCACGCCCTGTTCGTAAGGGTCCTGCTGAACAATATCCACCTTAACCTGCACCGCCCGCCGCACCAGCTCAGCCGCGCGCGCCGGGTCGTGCAGCGCCGGGTCCAGCAGCGCCGGGTCAGCCAGCAGGCCGTGTTTGAGCACCTCTGCCATGCCGCAGCGCCACTCGCGCGCGGGCAGCGTCCGCAGCACGTCCGGGTCAATCCACACCGCCTCCGGCTGCTTAAACGCGCCCACCAGGTTTTTGCCCTGCGGCAGGTCAACGCCGGTCTTGCCGCCCACACTCGAATCGACCATCGCCAGCAGGCTGGTCGGCATCTGCGCCAGCCGCACGCCGCGCATATACGTCGCCGCCGCGAACCCGGCGCTGTCGCCCACCACGCCGCCGCCCAGCGCAAGCACCAGGCTGCCGCGGTCCAGCCCGGCCTGCACGAAATCAGCGTAAAGCTGCGCCACCGTGTCGAGCGTCTTGAACGCCTCGCCGTCAGCGGTTGTCACCAGCGCGGCATCCAGCGCCGCCGCCAGCGGCGCGCCGTACAGCGGGGCCAGCGTGCTGTTGGTGACGACCGCCGCGCGGCTCACCGGCGGGCGCAGCCCGGCCACCAGCGCGCCCACCCGCCCCAGCAGGCCCGCCTCAATGCGGATTTCGTAAGCGCCGCCCGGCGCGTCCACGCGGATCACCCGGCTGTCCATTGCTGCCACAGCGCCAGCACCTCCTCAGCAGCGGCCTCCGGCGTTTGGCCGTCCGTGTTCACGTGGTAAGGTATCGCGGCGTAAGCCGGCTGGCGGCGCGCCAGCAGCGCCGGCCAGTCGCCGCTGAACAGCGGGCGGTCAGCGGCGGCGGCCAGCCGCGCGCGGATAGTCTCTACGCTGGCGTCCAGGCACACGACAAACCCTGACGCCAGCATCACCGCCCGGTTGCTCTCATCCACCAGCATCCCGCCACCAGTGGCGACCACCAGCCCGCGCTGGGCCGCGTAAAAACGGCATATACGCGCCTCGCTGCGCCGGAAAGCCGCCTCGCCGTCCTGCGCGAAAATCGCCGTGATTGACCGGCCCGCCCGCCGCTCGATCTCCGCGTCCGTGTCAACAAACGGGCGCGCCAGCCGCGCCGCCACGCGCCGCCCGGTCGCTGTCTTGCCCGTCCCCATAAAGCCCGTGATGACGATGTTGCGCTCAGACCTGGTAGCCAAAGCGCCACTCCCGATTGTCCATCGGCAGGTCGTCTATATGCGCCCGCCGCAGCGCCGCGAGGCGCGGACGCAGCTCGTCCAAGCTGTCGCCGCCCAGCTTCTCCAGCAGCGCGTCCGCCAGCGTCAGCGCCAGCATGGCCTCCCCCACCGGGACAGCGCGCGGCAGCGCGCAGAAATCGCTGCGTTCATACGTTGTGCGCTCCGCTGTGCCCGTCGCCAGGTCCACGGAATCGATGCCCTGCAGCAGCGTTGAGATCGGCTTCATGGCCGCGCGCGCCACAATCGGCTCGCCGGTGGTGATGCCGCCTTCGATGCCGCCAGCGCGGTTGCCGCGCCGCGCCAGACGGCCATCGGCCTGCCGCACGATGGCGTCGTGCACCTGCGAGCCGCGCAAACCGGCATTGTCGAACGCGGGGCCAACCTCCGCCCCCTTCACGGCGTGGATGCTCACCAGCGCCGCCACGATGCGCGCGTCCAGGCGCCGGTCATAGTGCACGTGCGACCCCAGGCCCGGCGGGATGTTCAGCGCCACGACCTCGAACACGCCGCCCAGCGTATCCTTGTCCACAATCGCCTGCCGGATCTCAGCGTGCATCTGCTCAGCGGCGGCGGCGTCCGGGCAGCGCACATCGTTAGCCTCCGCCAGCGCGAACCGCTCAGCATACGGCAGCTCCGCCGGCAGCTCCGCCTTCACGCCGCCGATCTGCACGGCATACCCGCCGACATCCGCGCCCAGCTCAGTCAGCAACCGCTTGCAGATCGCCCCCGCCGCCACCCGCATGGCCGTTTCGCGGGCACTGGCGCGCTCCAGCGCCAGCCGCAGCTCGCGGTAGCCGTACTTAACCGCGCCCGTCAGGTCGGCGTGGCCGGGCCGGGGCGTGGTCATCGGCGCGATGCCGCGGTCCTTCCAGTTCTTCCAGTCGCGGTTTTCTACCAGCAGCGCAATCGGCGCCCCCGTCGTGTACCCGGCGACGACGCCAGCCGTAATCTGCACCTCGTCCCGCTCGATGCGCATGCGCCCGCCAGAGCCATATCCCTGCTGGCGGCGCGCCAGCTCGTCGTTGATCGCCGCCGCGTCCAGCGGCAGCCCGGCAGGCACGCCCTCCAGCACCGCCGTCAGCACCGGGCCATGGCTCTCGCCAGCAGTTAGCAGCCGTAACATATACGCTCCATTCTGACTACGCGAAACTATTCCGCCGCCGCCAGCGCCGCGCGCGCCGCCGCCAGCATCACCGCAGCCGGCGCGGGCTGCCCGGTCCACAGCGTGAACGCCGCCGCCCCCTGGCGCGCCAGCATCCCCAGGCCGCCAATCGCGCGCCCGCCCGCCGCCTCCGCCAGCGCCATCAAGCGCGTGCGCGCGGGCCGGTAAACCATGTCGTACACGGTGATCCCCGCTGGCAGGCGCACATCCGACGGCCAGGGACAGCCGTCCACCTGCGGCCACATGCCGGCTGGCGTGCAGTTGACCACCAGAGACAGCTCAGCCTCGGCAGCCTGCTGAAACGACACAACGGACGCGCCGCGCAGCCCGGCCGCCAGCGCCAGGTCAGCGAGCATCGTCTGCGCCCGCTGCGCCGTGCGGTTAGCGACCAGCACCTCCGCGCCGGCCTGCGCCAGCCCATAGACCGCCGCCCGCGCCGCGCCGCCCGCGCCGATCACCAGCGCGCGGCTGCCAGCCACCGGCACGCCGTGCGCGTGCAGGTCCTCGATGAAGCCGCCGACATCCGTGTTGGTCGCCGCGCCGCTGCGAAAGTCAATCGTGTTAGCCGCGCCCAGCGCCCGCGCCAGCGCGTCGGGCCGGGTGTGCGCCAGCACCGCCGTCTTCAGCGGGACGGTCACGTTCACGCCCAGGTAGCCGCCCTCGTCGCGCAGCGTGCGCAGGCTGTGGCCAACAATATCGGGCGGGACCGGCAGCAGGTCATACCGCCAGCCGTCCAGCCCCAGCGCGGCGAAAGCCGCGTGAAACATCGCCGGGCCGAGGCTGTGCGCTATCGGCCAGCCGATCACGCCGAGCCGCTTATCACTCATACACTATCCTTCGCCCTGACACAGAACGCTGTAACCTGCTCACAGGCATGATACCACCGAACGGATGGGCCTGCTGGCGTTCAGGCCAGCGCCGCCAGCTCGCGCACATCCGCGCCCAGCCCGGCCAGCGCCGCCGCGAAACCGGGAAACGAATCGCCCGCGCACGCGCCGCCCGCGATCACAGTCCGCCCTGGCGCGGCCAGCCCGGCCAGCGCCAGGCTCATCGCCACCCGGTGATCGTCGTGGCTGTCCACCAGCGCGCCCGTCAGGGGCTGCGGCCCAACCAGCGCGAACCCGTCCGCCGCCTCACTGACGCGCGCGCCCATTTTGCCCAGCTCAGCCGCCATCACAGCGATGCGATCGGTCTCTTTGACACGCAGTTCCTGCGCCTCACGGACAATCGTGCGCCCTTCGGCGTGGAGCGCCGCCACCAGCAGCGCCGGGAACTCGTCAATCATCCGCACCACCAGGTCGCCGCCGATCTCGACACCGCGCAGCGCGCGGTGGCGCACCCGCAGCGCGCCAGCCGGCTCGCCGGCCTCCAGGCCGCCTTCCATAACGGTGATGTCCGCGCCCATCGCCAGCAGCGCATCCAGCAGGCCGGTCCGCGTCGGGTTGAGGTTGACGCCGGTAATGGTGATATCGCTGCCCGGCACGACACACGCCGCCACAATCAGGAAGGCCGCCGACGAAAAATCGCCCGGCACGCTGAAGTCAAGCGGCAGCAGCGCCGGGCTAGGCCGCAGCGTCACCGCGTCGCCTTCAACCGTGATATCCGCGCCCATCGCGCGCAGCATGCGCTCAGTGTGGTCGCGCGCCGGGCCGGGCTGGACGATAACCGTCGCGCCCGCCGCGAACAGCCCGGCCAGCAGCACCGCGCTTTTGACCTGCGCGCTGGCGACCGGCAGCAGATAGCGGATGCCGCGCAGCGCCGCCGGGCGGATCGTCAGCGGCGCGCGGTCGCCGCTAGCGCTGATGTCCGCGCCCATCAGCCGCAGCGGCTCGACAACCCGCCGCATCGGGCGGCCGCGAAGCTGTTCGCTGCCATCCAGCACGCTGGCGAACGGCTGCCCGGCCATAATCCCGGCCAGCAGCCGGATGCCTGTCCCGGCGTTGGCCAGGTTCAGCGGTTCGCCAGGCGGGCGCAGCAGCCCGCCGTGAACGGTCAGGTCATCGGCGCTGTGCCGTTCGACGCGCACCCCCAGCGCCTGCGCGGCATGCAGCGACGCCTCGGTATCGCCGGCGGCCAGCCAGCGGCGCGCCCGCGTTGGCCCCTGGGCCAGCATGCCGAACAGCACCGCCCGGTGCGAGATGGACTTGTCGCCCGGCACGCTGGCGCTGCCGCGCAGGCCCGCCGCTGGCCGCACCACCAGGTCGCTGCGCTTATTTATCGCTGCCATGCTGCGCTCCATTCTGAATCCCGCTGCCATATTCCGCCATCCAGCTCAGGCGCGCCGCGCGCGTAGGGCGCAGCGCCTCCGCCAGGTGCTGCTCATCGCGCGCGATCAGCTTGGCCTCCAGCAGCGCGAGCTGCACCCGGAACAGCGCCAGCAGCGTCGCCACCGCCTGCGTGTTGGTGCTGATGATGTCGCCCATCATCTGCACATCGCTGGCCGCCAGCCGCGACATATCGCGAAAGCCGCCCGCCGCAAGCTGCCACACGGCCGTGTCCGCCTGCCCTTCCTGCGCCACCGTCGCCACCAGCGCCGCGCTCAGCAGGTACGGCAGGTGGCTGATAGCCGCCACCACATGATCGTGGCGCGCCGCGTCCATCTCAATCGGCACGGCGCCCAGCGCCTCGACCAGCGCCAGCGCGCGCAGGCGGGCCGCCGGCGTGGTGCGCCGTGTCGGGCACAGCACGAACGGGCGCCCCTGGTAGAGCGCGGCGTCGCTGGCGCGAATGCCGCTGTTTTCTTTGCCGGTCATCGGGTGGCCGCCCACCGCCTGCACGCCAATCGGCAGCTCGGCCATCGCGGCGCAGATGTCCTGCTTGGTGCTGCCCAGGTCAATCAGCAGCGTGTTGGAGCGCAGATACGAGCCGATGCGCCGCCGCAGCATCTCCACGATTTCGCGCACTGGCGGCGCCAGAATCACCACGTCCGCGTCCTTAACGCCCGCGCGCAGATCGTCTGTCGCCCGGTCCACAACGCCGCGCGCCAGCGCGAAGTCGCGCGTTGCGGCGCTCACGTCCACGCCCGTAACTGTATCCGCCGCCCCGCGCAGCGCCAGCGCCGCTGAGCCGCCCATCAGGCCCAGGCCGACCACCGCGAGGTGGCGGCAGTGAAAACTGCCGGTTGCCATCCTACGCCGTCCTTCCTACCGCTTCAGCCACCAGCCGCACCTGCGCGATCAGGTCCCTGAACGCCGCCGGTGTCAGGCTTTGTCGCCCGTCCGATATCGCTTTTTCCGGGTTGGGATGCACCTCAATAATCAGGCCATCCGCCCCGGCAGCCACCGCCGCCAGCGCCAGCGCCGGCACATATTCGCGCATACCGACCGCGTGGCTGGGGTCAGCCAGCACCGGCAGATGCGTCAGGTTCTTCAACACCGGGATAGCGTTGAGGTCAAAAGTGTTGCGCGTGGCCCGCTCGAACGTGCGGATGCCGCGCTCGCACACCATCACGCGCATATTGCCGTGCGCCAGAATATATTCAGCGGCCATCAGCAGGTCCTCAATCGTGCTGCTCATCCCGCGCTTGAGCAGCACCGTCTGCTGGCTCAGCCCGACCGCGTTCAGCAGCGTGAAATTCTGCATGTTGCGCGCGCCGATCTGAAGCACGTCCGCATACTGGCACACCAGCGGGACCAGCGCCGGGTCCATCACCTCAGTTACCACCGGCAGGCCCGTCTGTTCGCGGGCCTCCGCCAGCCACTGCAGCCCCTTCTCGCCGTGCCCCTGAAAGCTGTACGGCGACGTGCGCGGCTTAAACGCGCCGCCGCGCAGGGCCGTCGCGCCCGCTTCCTTAACCGCGTGCGCCGCCTCAATGATCTCGCTGCGGCCCTCTACCGAGCACGGCCCGGCGATCACCAGCACCTGCTGCCCGCCCATCTGCGACCCGTTCAGCGGAACCAGCGAGTTCTGCGGGTGGGCGGCGCGGCTGGCGAGCATGTACGGCGGCGACACGCCGTCGATCTTCTCGACGCCGGCCATCGCGCCGTATGCCGCCGGGTCCAACGGCACAGCGCTCTCGCCCACAACCGCGATAAACGTGCGCCCTTCAAACTCCGACAGGTGCGCCTCATAGCCGTCCGCCATCAGGCGCGCGATCACGTCCGAGATAGCTTTGGCTTTCGCCTGCGCCGCCATCACCACAATCACGGGTCATTCCTCCCATGCGCGCCCTCTGACGCCGCGCTCAAGTCAGGTCGCAGCGCGACCGCGCCGCGTAGAAACACGTGGCGCACCTCATCCAGGCCGCGCGTGGTGTTCCAGTGGACCAGCACGCGGATACAGCGCTCCAGGCTGCCCGGCACCGCCATTTCCTGCATGCCCATCAGCGCGGTGCGCGTCCAGCCCAGGTCACGGGCGGCGCGGGCCGGGTACGCGGCTGTCAGGTCCGGCGTCGTCGTAAAGATCACGCTGGCAACCTCGTCCTCGCGGATGCCGTTGGCCGCGATCACCGCCGCCAGCAGCTCGCGCGCCGCCCCCCAGATCGCCTCGGCGCTGTCCACCTCAACAGTGATGGCCCCGCGCACACCTCGCATTATCAGCGCCATATTCGCTATCCTTCCCTGTCAACAAAAAAGGCGCGGGGCCTGTGCCCTGCGCCTTCGCGCCTCTCCCGGTATCTGCTCTACCCGACAGGATGCGCCCGCACAACCGGCAACGCCCGACCGCTCATTATGTCGTCCGTAAAGTAACGATAATAGAGGCTGAAGCGGGCGCGGCGCGGGTCGTACACTGTGCTGTCCTGCTGGCAGAAACGTTAGCGAGAGCATAGCGCCGTTTGGCCGCGCTGTCAACGCACTGGCGCCGCCCGCGCGCAAGTCCGTCAGTCTTACACAAGGCAGCCTGTGAAATCTGCACGAGTTTATTCCAGCGCCGCCCGCAGCCGGCCCGCCAGCGCCGCCGCCGCCGCCGGGCCGTCGCGCCCGGCCCGCACCAGCGCGCTGCCCACGATAAAGCCGTCTGTGAGCGCGCCCACCAGACGCGCCTGCTCCGGCGTGCTGATGCCAAAGCCCATCACCAGCTTCTGGCTGGTGCGCGCCCGCACCCGCGCCACGAAATCCCCCACGCCCGGCGGCAGTTCCGCCCGCGCGCCGGTAATGCCCGTCACCGACACCAGATACACGAAGCCAGTGGCCCGTCCCGCCGCCAGATCAATGCGCGCGTCGCTGCTGTTAGGCGCGAGCAGAAACACCAGCGCCAGGCCAGCGTCGCGGCACAGGCGGATGAGGGCGTCCGCCTCGTCGGGCGGCAGGTCCGGCACAATCAGGCCGTCCGCGCCCGCCGCCCGCGCGTCCTGCACAAACCGTTCCGGCCCATAAGCCAGCAGCGGGTTGAGGTAGCCCATCAGCAGCAGCGGCTGCCACACGCCGCGCTGACGCAGGTCGCGCACCGCCTGCAGGCAGCCCGCCGGCGTGATGCCGTTGTCCAGCGCGACCTGTGCCGCCGCCTGGATCGTCGGGCCGTCGGCCAGCGGGTCGCTGAAGGGGATGCCGATCTCAAACCCATCCACGCCCGCCGCCGCCATGCCGCTGATAGCGTCCAGCGAGTCGTCGTAAGTCGGATAGCCAATCGGGTAATAAGGCAGAAACGCGGCGCGCCCGGCGGCCTGCGCCTGTTCAAACATCGCCGCTATCGCGTCCAGCCCCGTGTGTGCGCGTGTCACCATGTGCGTTACTCCCCTTCCGCCGCCGGCCCCAACGGACGCCTGAGCGCGTCCAGCCCGGCTTCAATTACCTCAATAGTCGTTCCCACCCGGTGCGCCCAGTGCGCCGGGTCAGCATCATAGGCCGCCGCCACGCGCCGCTGCCGCGCCGCGTCCGCCGCCGCTGCCTGGTGCTGGTCGGCAAGCTCCCAGTCAAGGCCATCCACCAGCAGGCCCTCAACGCGAAAGCCGCCCCGCTGCGCCAGCACCGGCCACTCAGCATCCGTGCCGATCGCCCGCCCCGGCTGGCTGTTGGCGAGCACAAAGGCCGCCGCCGCCCGGCTAAAGCCCTTCACGCCCGCGCCGAAATCCAGCGGCTGCCCCAGCGCGTCGGAGAACACCCGGTTGATAACGCGCTCCACGTCAATCATCACGCGCGGATGCGTGGCCCAGGCGGCCGCAGTGCGCCCGACAACCAGGCACTCACACTGCTGAGTGCGCGCCAGCGCTGCACGCCACTCCGCCGGGCGTGTCTCTACCCAGCGGATGAGCCGGTCCAGGTCGGCGTACTGAATGTGATCGGCCCCGCTGGCCAGCGCGGTTTCCAGCGCCCTGTAGCGCCCGTGCGACCATTCATCGTTAACGAACACCTGCGCCCCTGGCAGCGCGCGCAGCCGATCCACATCCTGCGGCGCGGCCTGCGGCGGCAGCGAGATAACGAGCGCGCCGTAGGCTTCCCGCAGCAGCGGGTACAGCCGCTCCAGCCGTTCAAGCTCGCCGCGTGGGTGATACGTGGCCGCCAGCGCGACGCTCATACGTCACCGGGGCCGTCAACGGCCTTCACCAGCGAGACAATGCGGTCCGGCCCGCGCGGATGATCAGCCACGCCCGCCACCCTGTACCCCAGGCGCTCGAAGAAAACAACGTTCTGCGGAAGCTGCATCCGCACGGCCACCCGCACAGCGGCGCGCCGCTGCTCCCTGGCGACCGTCTCCATGAACCGCATCAGCGCTGTGCCAACGCCCCGCTGGCGCAGCCCTGGCAGCACCGCCACCCGCCCGACATAGAGCGCGTCCGCGTCCAGCCGGTAGCGCGCCGACGCCGCCAGCGTCTCGCCCAGCCAGGCCAGCACCGCGCCGCCCTGCTGCATGGCCGCGACGACATCGGCCAGCGTCTCGCCGTGAGCGCCCGACGGCGGGTTAAGCGCCTGTTCATATTCCGCGAACGCCGCCTGCATGACGCGCTGCACCAGCGGCGCGTCGGCCAGCGCCGCGCGAGTGAAACGCAGCCCGCTGCGGTCAGGCCGCGAGTCGAGGAACGCCTCGAACACAGGCCGAAAGCCAAACGCGATCGGCAGCGCCGCCAGCGCGGCGCGGTTGAAAAACCCCAGCGCCTGTCCCTCGTTGAGCGCGATCTCGTCCGCCGCGCGGTCAACAGCGCCGTAGTAGATATACTGCTCGACGAGCGCGGGCTGTCCCCCATGAGTATAGGCATGCGTGAACGTCTGCCACAGCGTCAGCGCCGGGGCCAGCTCGATTTCCTCCAGCAGCTCGCGCCGCATGGCCGCGTCGGGCGTTTCAGGCGGCTCCACCGCGCCACCAAATGTTGTCCAGCGGCCGGGGTACAGCAGCCCCGGCGCAGCGTCGCGCTGCTGGAGCAGTATTTCGCCGCGCTGGTTAACCAGGATCGCACCCACTGAACGAAGCTGCGCCAGCTCAGTCATACGCCGCCCAGCTCGGCCATCGCTGTGTTGAGGTCCTTGTCCCCCCTGCCAGAGAGGTTGACCAGGATAACGGCGTCGCGCGGCATGGTGGGCGCGCGTTTGACAACTTCAGCCACCGCGTGCGCGCTCTCCAGCGCCGGGATGATCCCCTCCAGCCGGCACAGCATCTGAAACGCCGCCAGCGCCTCGTCGTCAGTGGCCAGCGTGTAGTAAGCGCGTTCATTGGCGCGCAGGTAAGCGTGCTCCGGGCCAACCGAAGCGTAATCCAGCCCGGCAGACACGCTGTGCGTGTTCATGATCTGGCCATCGGGCGTCTGCATCACAAACGAGCGCGTCCCGTGCAGCACGCCGGGCCGCCCCACCGTCGGGTCGTTAAAGCGGGCGGCGTGCTCGCCGCTGGCGATGCCGCGCCCGCCGGCCTCCACGCCGATCAGCTCAACCTGTTCGTCGTCGCGAAAAGCGTGAAACAGGCCGATCGCGTTGCTGCCGCCGCCCACACAGGCGATACACACATCGGGCAGGCGGCCCACCGTCGCCAGCATCTGCTGCCGCGCCTCGACGCCGATCACGCTCTGGAAGTCGCGCACCATCATCGGGTACGGGTGCGGCCCCAGCGCCGAGCCGAGCAGGTAGAACGTCGTGCGAACGTTCGTCACCCAGTCGCGAATGGCCTCGTTGATCGCATCCTTCAGCGTGCGGCTGCCGCTTTCAACCGGGATCACCTCCGCGCCCAGCAGCTTCATCCGAAAGACGTTCGGTTCCTGGCGGGCGATGTCCACGCTGCCCATATAGACATGGCAGTCCAGGCCCAGCAGCGCCGCCGCCGTCGCGCTGGCGACGCCGTGCTGCCCCGCGCCCGTCTCCGCGATCACGCGCTGCTTGCCCATCCGCTGCGCCAGCAGCGCCTGCCCCAGCGCGTTGTTGATCTTGTGCGCGCCAGTGTGCGCCAGGTCCTCGCGCTTGAGATAAATGCGCGCGCCGCCGAGGCGCTCTGTCAGGCGCGCGGCATACGTGATCGGCGTGGGCCGCCCGGTGTAGGTGGCCTGCAAATCGGCCAGCCGCGCCTGAAACGCCGGGTCGCCCATCGCGTCGTGATAGGCGGCGGTCAGCTCGTCAAGCGCGGGGATGAGCGTTTCCGGCACGAAGCGCCCGCCGAAGTCGCCGTAATACCCGCGCGCGTCGGGCACGCCGGCCAGCCCGGTTTTGATGTAAACAGCATCACTCATGGTTCGGTCTCCCTGCAACACTATCCGCCCGCCGGCTGCGCCAGGCGCGCGCCGCAGATGCCGGGCAGCTCAGCCGCCGCGCGCCGCCGCGACGAACGCCCGCATCTTCCCGTGATCCTTCACGCCCGGCTGGCCCTTTGCCTCCACGCCGCTGGCCGTGTCCACGCCCCAGGGCTGCGCCGCCTGCACACGCGCCGCCACGTTGTCGGGCGACAGCCCGCCGGCCAGCATCAGCCGGGGGACACGCGCGCGCACCGCCAGCGCCACCTCGACGCTGGCCTGCTCGCCCGTTCCGCCGTAAAGCTGCGGGTGATGCGCGTCCAGCAGCAGCGACGGCAGGCGCTCGTTCGTCGGCAGCGCGCCGCTGAAATACTGCGCGTCGTCCAGCGCCATCGCAAGGTCCGCCGGGCGAATCGCCTTGAAGCCAATGCCGCGCAGCTCGCGCAGCAGCGCCTCAGACTCGTCGCCGCTTAACTGCGCGAAACCGATGCCCGCCAGCGCCAGCGCCGCCGATATGGCGCTGACCGGCTCGTTAACAAACACGCCGACCAGCGCCGGGCAGGCCGCGCCAAGCTGCGCGCGCAGGCCAGCCGCGATCGCCGCCGCCGTCTGCGGGTCAAGGCAGCGCGGGCTTTTGCGATAAAAGTTGAAGCCGAGCAGGTCAGCGCCGGCCTCAGCCGCCGCCAGCGCGTCCGCAAATGTCGTTATGCCGCAAATCTTGACCCTGATCATCGCCATCCCTGCAATGTCGTTCCGCCCCGGTCGCGCCGCCAATCTTACCGGCGTTTAACCCCGCCGGCCAGCGCGCGGCTGGCCGCTGAAAGCGCGCACCGCCGCCGCCATATCCGCCGCCGTCATCAGCGCCTCGCCCACCAGAACCGCGTCCGCGCCCAGCGCACCCATCCGCTGCACGTCCGCCGCCGTCGCGATGCCGCTTTCGGCCACCAGCGTCACCGCCGGCGGAACCAGCACCGCCAGCCGCGCCGTCGTCGCCATGTCCACATTAAACGTTTTCAGGTCGCGGTTGTTCACGCCAACGAGCCGCGCGCCCAGCGCGAGCGCGCGCGCCAGCTCGCCCGCGTCATGCACCTCGACCAGCGCCGCCATGCCCAGTTCCAGCGCCAGCGCGTGCAGGTCCGCCAGCGCCTGGTCCGCCAGCGCCGCCGCAATCAGCAGCACCGCGTCCGCGCCCGCCGCGCGCGCCTCATACACCTGGTAGGGCGCAACAACAAAATCCTTGCGCAGCGCCGGGACGCTGGCCGCCGCCCGCGCCGCCTGGAGGTGAGCCAGACTGCCCTGGAAAAAGCGCTCATCAGTCAGCACGGAGATACACGCCGCGCCGTTTTCGGCGTACACCGCGCCCACCGCCGCCGGATCGAAGTTCGCCGCCAGCAGCCCCTTGCTGGGCGAAGCGCGCTTCACCTCAGCGATCAGCGCGACCGTGCTGCGCCGCAGCGCCGCCGCGAACGGCCGCGCGGGCGGCGCGGCCTGCGCCATCGCGATTACCTGCGGCAGGGGCCGCGCCTGCTGCGCCGCCGCCACTTCATCCAGCTTGTGCGCCAGAATGCGGTCGAGGATCGTGCCTGTCTGCACAAACGCACCGGTCATACAGGCCCCCTTACTGCGCCAGGCTGCGGCTGTAGTCCACCAGCGCGTCGAGCTTCGCCAGCGCCGCGCCGCTGTCGAGCGTCTCGCGCGCCAGCGCCACACCGTCAGCGACCGTGTCCACCCGGCCACCGGCGATCAGCGCCGCCGCCGCGTTGAGCAGCACCACGTCGCGTTTCGGGCCGTTCACCGTCCCGGCCAGCACGCCGCGCAGGATGGCCGCGTTGGTCGGCGCGTCGCCGCCCAGCAGGTCGGAGATGTGCGCGCCCGCAAAACCATAGGCGCGCGGGTCCAGCTCATACGTCGAAACCGCGCCGTCCTGGTAGCGGCTGACGTGGTTGGGGCCGGTCGTGGTCAGCTCATCCAGGCCGCCATAGCCGCTCACCACCAGCGCCGATGTCGCGCCCAGCGCGCCCAGCACGTGCGCCAGCGTGTCCGTCAGGTCAGGCGTGAACACGCCGACCAACTGCCGCCGCGCGCCCGCCGGGTTGGTCAGCGGCCCCAGGATGTTGAAAATCGTGCGCACGGCGATCTCGCGCCGGGGGCCGATCGCGTTTTTCATCGCCGGGTGCAGCTTCAGCGCGAACAAAAAGCCAATGCCCACCTCATCCACACAGCGGCCCACCTGTTCCGGCGTCAGCTCCAGGTTGACGCCCAACTCCGCCAGCACATCGGCGCTGCCGCATTTGCTGCTGGCGGCGCGGTTGCCGTGTTTGGCCACCGGCACGCCGGCCCCCGCCGCCACGAACGCCACCGTCGTGCTGATGTTAAACGTGCCTGAACGGTCGCCGCCGGTGCCGCAGGTGTCCAGCAGCGCGCCGTCATAGCGCGTGGGGACGTGGTGCGCGTTGGCGCGCATGGCCCGCGCGCTGCCGGTGATCTCGTCCTGCGTCTCGCCCTTCATGCGCAGGCCCATCAGGTAAGCGCCGATCTGCGCTTCGCTGGCCTGCCCGGTCATAATCTGGTTCATGACCGCCTCGGCTTCCTCCAACTGCAGGTGGCCGAAGCGGCTGATCACATCAACTGCGCGTTGAATATCCATGTGCTTACCCCTGTGCCTGCTGTGTGACAGGCATTTTCAGTTCCAGAAAGTTGCGCAGAATGCGCACGCCGAAAGCCGTCAGAATGCTTTCCGGGTGAAACTGAACGCCGTACACCGGGTGTGTCCGGTGGCGCAGCGCCATAATCTCACCCTGGTCAGTGAACGCGGTGACCTGCAGCGCCTCTGGCAAAGAGGCGTCCTCGACAATCAGGCTGTGGTAGCGCGTCGCCTCAAACGGGCTGGGAACGCCCGTGAACAGCCGGCCGCCTTTGTGATACACCATGCTCGTCTTGCCGTGCATCAGCCGGCCCGCCCGCGTAACCACGCCGCCGTAAGCCTGGCCAATGCACTGGTGGCCCAGGCACACGCCCAGGATCGGCGTTGTCGCGCCCAGCGCGCGGATCACGTCCAGCGAGACGCCGCCGTCGTCCGGCGTCCCCGGCCCCGGCGAGATCACGACCTTGTCCGCGTTCAGCGCCTGCGCCTCGTCAAGCGTGATCTGGTCGTTGCGGACCACGCGCACATCTGCGCCCAGCTCGCCCAGCAGCTGCACGATGTTATAGGTAAAGCTGTCGTAGTTATCTATCACCAGGATCATTTCCGCCCTCCAGTTCCGCCGCCAAAGTGTCAGCCCCTGCCAGCCGGTCGCAGCGTTTCACAACAGCCCCTGTTCAGCCTGGCGAATGGCGACCGACAGCGCGCGCGCTTTATTGAGCGTTTCCTCATACTCGCGCGCGGGGTCGCTGTCGGCCACAATGCCCGCGCCCGCCTGGACATACACCTGGTCGCCCTGCATGAGCAGCGCGCGAATCGTGATGCAGGTGTCCATTGAGCCATCGAAGCTGAAATAGCCCACCGCGCCGCCGTATGGCCCGCGCCGCGTGCCCTCCAGTTCCTCGATAATCTCCATCGCCCGCACCTTGGGCGCGCCGCTGAGCGTCCCGGCGGGAAAGGTGGCCGCCAGCAGGTCGAAGGCGTCCATATCGCCGGCCAGCGCGCCCGTCACCTGGCTGACAATGTGCATAACGTGCGAGTAGCGCTCGATATACATCATGCGCGGCACTTTGACCGTGCCATAACGGCACACGCGCCCCAGGTCGTTGCGCCCCAGGTCCACCAGCATGACGTGTTCCGCGCGCTCTTTCTCGTCGGCCAGCAGCTCCGCGGCCAGGCGCTCGTCCTCGTCGGCGCTGGCCCCGCGCGGGCGCGTCCCGGCGATCGGCCGCACCGTCGCCACGCCGTCCTCCAGCCGCACCATCATCTCCGGCGACGCGCCCATCAGCGTAAAATCGTCGCCAAAGCGCAGAAAAAACATGTATGGCGAAGGGTTAAGCGCCCGCAGCGCCCGGTAGATGGTCAGCGGTTGGGCGCTGGTGCGGCAGCTCAGCCGCTGCGACAGCACGATCTGGAAGGCGTCGCCCGCCGCGATATAATCCTTGGCGCGGCGCACATTGTCCTCAAACTGCTCGCGCGTGTGCGTGGACGCCAGCGGCGCGCCCAGCGCGCCGCCAGCCGCCGGCAGCGGCGGCAGCGGGCGGCGCAGCGTTTCCTCAAGCTGGTCAATGCGGCGCAGCGCGTCGTCGTAAGCCGCGTCCGGGTCGCCGGTGTTGTGCGCGTTGGCCAGCAGAACAAGCTGGTGTTTGGCGTGGTCGAAAATCACCAGCGTGTCGGGCAGCATAAAGGCCGCGTCGGGCACGTCCAGGTCGCGGCTGGCCGTCGCTGGCAGGCGCTCGAAATAACGCACCACATCGTAACCAGCGAAGCCCACCGCCCCGCCCACGAAACGCGGCAGGCCGTCCACTTTGACCGGCCGCACGCGCGCGAATTCCTGTTTGACCGCCTGCAGCGGGTTTTCGTCCGGCGCCAGCGCCCACGACACCGTCTCGCCGTGCAGCGTGCGCGTGACTGTGTCGCCCTTAACGGTGATAAACCCTTTCGGGTTCACCCCCAGAAACGAGTAGCGGCCCACCTGCTCGCCGCCCTCCACGCTTTCCAGCAGGAACGAAAGCGCGCCAGCCTGCGCCAGCTTCATATACACCGACACCGGCGTGTCCAGGTCAGCCAGCAGCGTCCGGTAAACGGGCACCAGGTCGCCCTGATCGAACAGGCGGCGCGCCGTCTCACGGTCTGGCCGCACGTCGGCCCGCGTTCCGGTGGCACTCAGCGAAAGAGCCATATCTTCCCTCCGGTCAGCACACAAAAAAAGAATCCCCTCTCCAATTCAAGGACGAGAAGGGATTCCCGCGGTGCCACCTTGCTTCCTGCGGCCAGGCCGCAGGCGCTCAATCAGGTACAGGCGCGTTCACGCCGATACCCTGCGCTCTGTTAACGGTGCGCCTCCGGCGCGGGCTACACATCAGGTTCACCCGCGCAGCTCCCCGGCCCATTCCACACCCGCGTCTGTACCGCCTTCTCAGCTTCCGGCGGCTCTCTGAACTTCGCTCTGGCGTGTACTATTCCAGATCAACGCTGCTGTACTATGCAGTTACACGCCTAGCGTACCCGCATTCACAACGGCTGTCAAGCAGTTTGCGCGCTCATTTGATCACGCTCATTTGATCAGCGGCGCCTCCAGCGCGCGGCGCTCCACCAGCGTTCCGCGCAGCTCTGTGATCTGGTCGCGCAGGACCGCCGCCTTCTCGAACTCCAGCGCCTGCGCCGCGGCGCGCATCTCTTTTTCCAGCTCTTTGATCATCCGGTTCAGCTCTTCGTTCGGCAGGCTGGCGAGCGAAACCGCGTCGCCCACGTCGGCCTTCATCTCGTCCGTAACCATCATCCGCACGCGGTCGGTCAGGTCGCGCACCTCTTTGACAATCGAGGTCGGCACGATGCCGTGTTCAGTGTTGTACGCTTCCTGGATTGCCCGGCGGCGGTTGGTCTCGTCAATGGCGTGCCGCATGGCGTCAGTCATCGTGTTGGCGTACATAATGACGAAGCCTTCGACATGCCGCGCCGCGCGCCCGATCGTCTGGATCAGCGCCTGTTCCGAGCGCAGAAAACCTTCCTTGTCGGCGTCGAGAATCGCCACCAGCGAGACCTCCGGCAGATCAATGCCTTCGCGCAGCAGGTTGATGCCCACGATGGCATCGTACACGCCCAGGCGCAGGTCGCGCAGGATCTCGACCCGCTCCAGCGTCTCCACCTCGGCGTGGAGGTAGTGCGCGCGCACCCCCATCTCGATCAGGTACTCGCTCAGGTCCTCAGCCATGCGCTGCGTCAGCGTGGTGATGAGCGCCCGCTGCCCCTTCTTCACCCGCTGCGACACTTCGCTCAGCAGGCCCTCAATCTGCCCTTCGACCGGGCGCACACTGAGCTGCGGGTCAAGGATGCCAGTGGGCCGCACGATCTGCTGCACCACCGCGTCGCTGGTCTCGCGCTCAAACGGGCCAGGCGTGGCGCTGGTGAACAGTGTCTGGCCCATGCGCTGCTGAAACTCATCGAACTTCAGCGGGCGGTTGTCGAGCGCGCTGGGCAGCCGGAAGCCGTAATCAATGAGCGTTTCCTTGCGCTGCCGGTCGCCGTTATACATGCCGCGGATCTGCGGCAGCGTCATGTGGCTCTCGTCAATCACCAGCAGATAATCCTGCGGGAAGTAGTCCACCAGCGTGAACGGCGGGCTGCCCGCCGGGCGCTGGTCAAGGTGACGCGAGTAGTTCTCAATGCCGGAGGTGTAGCCCACCTCGCGGATCATCTCCAGGTCATAGCGCGTGCGCTGCTCCAGGCGCTGCGCCTCCACCAGCCTGCCCTGGGCGCGCAGATGCCGAAGCTGCTCATCAAGCTCGCGCTCAATGTCTGTAAGCGCCTGGCGCATCTTCTCATCGTCGGTCACGAACTGCCGCGCCGGGTAAATAATCAGCTCGCGGTGTTCGGTGAAGATCTCACCGGTCAGCGGGTCGAACTCGACAATGCGCTCGATCTCATCGCCGAACAGCGTCACCCGAAAGGCGCTCTCCGCATACGCCGGGACGATCTCCAGCGTGTCGCCGCGCACGCGGAACGTCCCGCGCTGCAAAACCATGTCGTTGCGGCTGTACTGGATCACAACCAGTTTACGCAGCAGCGTGTCGCGCCGGATGGTCTCGCCCACCTTAATCCCGACAACCGATTTGCTCCACGCGCTGGGGTCGCCGATGCCGTAAATACACGACACCGACGCCACGATAATCACGTCGCGCCGGTACAGCAGCGAGGCCGTCGCTGACAGGCGCAGCCGGTCAATGTGCTCGTTGATCTCAGTCTGCTTCTCGATATACAGGTCGTGGCGCGGGACGTAAGCCTCCGGCTGATAGTAGTCGTAGTAGCTCACGAAATACTCGACGGCGTTGCGCGGGAACAGCTCTTTAAACTCCGCGTAAAGCTGCGCCGCCAGCGTCTTGTTGTGGGCCATCACCAGCGTTGGCTTCTGCGTCTGCTGGATCACCTGCGCCACCACATAAGTTTTACCGGTGCCTGTCGCGCCCAGCAGCGTCTGGCGCGCAAGCCCGTTCTCAATACCGGCGACCAGCCCGGCAATGGCCGCCGGCTGGTCGCCGGTGGGCTGGAACGCGGAAACAATCTCGAATGGTGGCATAACAAGCTCCTTTTGGCGAACGTCAGTTCGAGAGCAGGCGGCCATTATAGCGCGCGGCGGCGCCTTTGCGTAGCCAGGATTCCCGCTGCGCCGTCGCCTTTCTGTCTTGTTTAAGCCTTGACTCTGCTCAGCCGGGCTGATAAGATGCAGATATATTGCGGGGTAGAGCAGAGGTAGCTCGTCGGGCTCATAACCCGGAGGTCATAGGTTCGAATCCTATCCCCGCTATTTTGTTTCCCCAGTGGTGATATAGCTCAGCCGGTTAGAGCGGTTCACTCATAATGAACAGGTCGTTGGTTCGAGTCCAACTATCACCACACACGAAGGCCCCCCCTAAGGGGCCTTTTGAGTCTTGTTCCCGGCAGCGGCCATGACCGCGCGCGCCATCCTCCACCTGGACCTGGACGCCTTTTTCTGCGCCGTCGAGGAACAGCGCGACCCGGCCCTGCGCGGCGCGGCTTTCGCCGTCGGCGGGCGCGCGGACCAGCGCGGCGTGGTCGCGTCCTGTTCCTACGCCGCCCGGCGCTACGGCGTGCGCTCCGCCATGCCGATGGCCCAGGCACAGCGCCTGTGCCCCGGCCTGCTCGTCGTCCCGCACCGCCACGACACCTATCACGCGGCCTCGCGCGCCGTCATGCAGCGCCTGCACAGCGTCACGCCGCTGGTCGAACAGATCTCGATTGACGAGGCTTTCCTGGATGTCACGGGCCTGCCCAACGCCGGCGCGAGCCTGGCGCGGCAGATACAGGCAGACATCAACGCCGAGTTAAGCCTGCCCTGTTCGTTCGGCGTGGCGACGAACAAGCTCGTCGCCAAGATCGCCAACAACATCGGCAAGGGCCGCGCCAGCGGCGACGGCCCGCCTAACGCCGTTACCGTCGTGCCGCCCGGCGCGGAAGCGCCCTTTCTGGCCCCGCTGCCAGTGCGCGAGCTGTGGGGCATCGGCCCCCGAACCGCTGAAAAGCTGACCGGCTTCGGCGTTCACACTATCGGCGACCTGGCGCGCCTGCCGCCGGGGTTCCTGGCGCAGCGCTTCGGCAAGCTGGGCGCTGAGCTGGCGCTGCGCGCGCAGGGCATTGACGACCGCCCGGTCGTCACCGAGCGCGAGGCGCGCTCCATCAGCCGCGAAATCACGTTCACCCACGATGTCAGCGCAGCCGACACGCTGCGGCACACGCTGCGCCAGCTCGCCGACGACGTTGGCCGCCGTCTGCGCAGCGAAGGGCTGCGCGGCAGCACCGTGCGCCTCAAGCTGCGGCGCGCCGATTTCACCACCTTCACCCGGCAGATGACCGTCACGCCGCCGGTTGACCAGGACGGCGCGATCTTCAGCGCCGCGCTGCGCCTGTTCGACGACGCCTGGCAGCCCGGCCAGCCGGTGCGCCTCATCGGCGTCGGCGTGGCCGGCCTTCAGGCACAGGCGGTGCAGCTCAGCCTGTGGGACGCGCCCGCCCCGCAGGACAGCCGCCGTCTGCTGGACACGCTCGACAAACTACGCGACCGCTTCGGCGACGACATCATCCGCCGCGCCAGCGACCTCAACCCGGACGACGACGGTTGAGCGCGCCGCCTACCCTTTCATCGCCCCGGCGGTCAGGCCCTGGATAAACTGCTTCGACATCAGCAGATAGGCCAGCAGCACCGGCACAGCCGCCAGCGACAGCGCGCTCAGCGCCCGCGTCCAATCGGTCTGGTACTGGCCGAACAGCAGCGTCACGCCCAGCGTCACCGTGCGCGCGTCCTGGTTGCGAATAAACACCAGCGGGAACCACAGGTCGTTCCAGATGGGTATTACGTTGAACACCACAACAGTCGCCACCGCCGGACGAATCAGCGGCAGGATGACTGACCGGTAAATGCGCCACTCGCTCGCGCCGTCAATGCGCGCCGCCTCAGTCAGCTCAAACGGGACCGAGCGAATAAACGACGTCAGCACAAACGTGGCAATCGGCAGGCCCATCGCCACATACACCGGTATCAACCCTAACAGGCTGTCCGTCAGCCCCAACTGCTGGATAATCTGAAACAGGTTAATCGTGCCCAGCCGGATGGGGATCATCAGCCCGGCGATGAAATAGATGTACAGCAGCCCGGAAATGCGCGACCGCCAGTTCGCCAGGGCATAGGCCGCCAGCGACCCCACCAGCACGATCAACCCCAGCGACAGCACGCTGACGAAGATGCTGTTGCGGAAATACAGGTCAAAGCGGCCGGTCGTCCAGGCGTTGACGTACCCTTCAAACGTGAACGCTGACGGCAAACCGAACGGGTTGCGGAAGATTTCGCGGCTCGGCTTAACCGAATTTATCAGCATCGTCCACAGCGGGATCAGCACCACCAGCGACCAGAGCAGCAGCACACCATGGCTCGCTGCCGACCGTAAAGCGCTGTCTCGGTTCATCGCGCGCCCCCTTAGTAAAGCCGCTGGCCGTCGCGCTCGCGGCCTACGATCAGCCACAGCGAGACCCCCGCCAGCAGGATCAGGAACATGATCGTCGCCACGGCGGCCCCGATGCCCATGTTCGGCTGGGCAACCGGGTGTTCGCCGGCGATGGCCGTGCGGTAGAAAAACGTCGCTAACAGGTCAGTCGCGTAGTTTGGCTCACCGCGCGCCCCGGCCATCGCGAAGATCACATCGAAAGCGTTGAAATTACCGACAAACGTCAGCACCGACACAATGCCGATCACCGGCTTGAGCAGCGGCAGCTTGATGTGCCAGAACACTTCCCAGGGCGAGGCGCCATCCACGCGCGCCGCCTCGTTCAGCTCATCGGGGATCGTCAGCAGCCCGGCCAGAAACATCATCGTCGGCAGGCCCACCCACTGCCACGATGACACCAGCGAAATGACCGGCAGCGCCAGGTAGGGGTCGCCCAGCCAGGGGCGCGCCAGCGCCCCCAGGCCGATCGCCTCCAGAAGCTGGTTCAGCATGCCCCAGCGCGGGTTGAGAATCAGCGTCCACAGGAAGCCCGTCACCAGCACCGACAGCGTCGCAGGCAGGAAGATAATCGCCCGGTAGACGCTGCGCCCGCGCAGCGCGGGGCTGCTGAGCAGCACGGCGAACAGCAGGCCCAGCGTGTTCTGCACCAGCATGTGAATGGCGAAAAAAACGAAGGTGTTGCCCAGCGCGTTAAAAAAACGGTCGCGCCACAGCGGATTTGTAAACAACGCTATGTAATTTTCAAAGCCGACAAAGCGGTCGGGCGTCAAACCCCGCCCAGTGTACAGGCTCAGCCGCATCGAGTTAAACAGTGGGAACGCCATGAACACCGTGTAAATGACCAGCGCCGGCACAAGAAAGAGAATCCAGGTGCGGCGGCGCTGCGCTGCCCGGCGCTGCCCGGCGCTGCGCGCGCCAGAAACGGGAACAACAGTACCAGCCATACTGCCTCCAGCGGGAATAAAGAGGGCGATCACGGTGCTGATCGCCCTCTGGTTATTTCAACGCACGCCGCGCTTACTGCGCCGCGCAGGTCTGCGCCGGCTCGAACCACTCAGCCAGCCCGGCCTGGAGCGCGTCAGCCGCTTCCTGCGGCGTCTGCGTGCCGGCGATCACCGCCAGCGCGCCGTTCTGCATCAGCGTGTAGCCGTCAGGCGCGCCGTCCAGCAGTTTCTCCCACGCCCAGCGCACATCCAGCCCCCGGCCTTCGTTGAGCGCCAGGAAGGCGTTAGCGTGGGCGTTGTCCAGCGTCACCGTTTCGTTGATCAGCGGGAAGAAGCCGGGCAGGTTGTTGCCCATCAGCACCGCAAATTCGGGGGTTGTCATCCACTCCAGGAACTTGCGCGCGGCCTCTTTGTTGGCCTCAGGGGCCGCTGCGTTCAGGCCCATGCCAGCGTCCATGTGGAATGTCACGTAACCCATCTCCTGGCCTTCCGGCGCGGGGACAGCGAACACGCTCCACTCGAAATCCGGCGCCTGCGACTCAAAGAACGGAATGTCCCACGAGCCGCCCATCCACATCGCCGCCTCGCCCAGCAGGAACAGCTGCTGGCTGTCGTAATACGTCAGCGCCTCCTGGCCGTCGGGCAGGAACGGGGCGATATCGGCCACCGCCTGGAACGCCGCCACCGCGTGTGGGTCATTGAAGCAGCGCTCGCCGCTGAGGTACGCCTGCCGCCCCTCGAAACCGCCGATAAACGTCGGCGCCAGGTTCATGAACACGATCTCGGCGATCGTCCACTCGTCGCCGCTGGCGTTAGCAAAGGCATCGTAGCCGGCGTCCTTGACAGCCTGCGCGACCGTCAGCAGCTCTTCCCAGGTCTGCGGGATTTCCAGGTTCAGCTCAGCGAACAGGTCCTGGTTGTAGTAAATGCCGTGCGACACCGCGATGAACGGCACACCGTAGGGCTGGCCGTCATCGGTCGCCCAGGGCGCGCGCGCCTCAGCCGTGAAGTTCTCCATCAGGCCCGGCAGGTCGTCCAGCGGCGCCAGGAAGCCTTCTTCGAAAAGCTGGCGCGAGGTCGCGTATGACCGCAGGTAGAACAGGTCCGGCCCGGTGCCGCCTTCGAGCTGCGTGCGCAGCGTCGCGTTATAATCCGGGGGGTTGGTTGGGTCAAATACAATGGTGATGTTGGGATTTGCCGCGTGGAAAGCGTCGAGCAGAACCTGCATCTGCGCCACATCGTCTACCCGCCAGGACCCCATCGTCAGGGTGATCGGCGCGTCCTGTGCCAGCGCGCCGCCGGTGATCAGCAGCAGCGCCAGCGCGACAACGAATAACCATCTGTATTTCATAGACCGCTCCTTAAAAATCCATTAGATTTTCCACGAGGCGTTAACCTCAGGTAAAATTATAGCGAATCAGGCGCGATTAGTCACTACGCGGCCCAGCAGTGTTTTCGTCTGTGCAGGTTTACTCCGCGACCGTCTCAGAAAGGCAACAACATGTCCGAATACTATCAGCGTCCGGCTGCATCAGTGCTCGCGGAACTGAACTCAAGCGCCGCCGGGCTGCACGCAGACGAAGCCGCGCGCCGCCTGAAACAGCACGGCCCCAACGCTCTGCCGCACAGCGCTGGCCCCGGCGTGCTGCAAATTTTCCTGCGCCAGTTCGCTAACCTGATGGTCGTCATCCTGCTGATCGCAGCCGTCGTCTCATACTTCCTGGGCGACATCAAGGACGTCGTTATTATCCTCATCATCGCCATCCTCAACGCCGTCCTGGGCACATATCAGGAATATCGCGCCGAGCAGGCCCTGGCCGCGCTCAGCGCCATGCAGGTCCCGCGCGTGCGCGTGCGCCGCGACGGCGCTGTCCACGAGGTGAGCGCCGAGGACCTGGTCCCCGGTGACATCGTGCTGCTGGGCGAAGGCGACCGCGTGCCGGCGGACGGGCGCCTGATCGAAGCGGCCAATATGCAGATCGAAGAAGCGGCGCTCACCGGCGAATCAGTCCCGGTCAGCAAATCCGCCCAGCCGATCCCCGGCAGCGACCCTGTGCCGCTGGGCAGTCGCAGCAATATGGCCTATATGGGTACGTCCGTTAACTTCGGGCGCGCGGAAATGGTTGTCACGGCGACCGGCCTCAAAACCGAGCTGGGCAAGATCGCCACGCTGCTGATGGGCGTCGCAGAAACAGAGACGCCGCTGCAAAAACGCATCAACCGCCTGGGCCAGATTTTGGTGCTGGGCGCGGTGGTTGTCGTGATCGCGGTGTTCATTCTGGGCGTGGCGCGCGGCATCGCGCTGAACGACATGCTGATTACCGCTATCGGCCTGGCCGTCGCCGCCGTGCCGGAAAGCCTGCCCGCCGTGATTACGGTGGCGCTCTCGCTGGGCGCGGCGCGCATGGTGCAGCGTCACGCGCTCATCCGCCGCCTGCCCGCTGTCGAGACGCTCGGCTCGGTAACGATCATCTGCTCGGACAAAACCGGCACGCTCACCAAGAACGAAATGACCACCACCCAGCTTGCGCTGCCCGGCTACGACGACGTGTTCGTGTCTGGCATCGGCTATGTGGCCGAGGGTGAGTTCCGCGCCCCCGACGGCGGCCTGCTGGACCCGATCAACAACCCAACCGTCGGGCGCTTCCTCAAAGCGATGGCCCTCTCGACCGACGCTTACCTGGAACCTGCCGGGCAGGGTAACGGCTTTCAGGTGGTGGGCGACACCACCGAAGGCGCGCTGCTGGTGGCGGCGCAGAAAGTGGGCTGGACGCGGCAGCAGCTTGAGCAGGATATGCCGCGCGTCGCTGAGCTGCCCTTCAGCAGCGAGCGCAAAGCCATGACGACTATCCACCGCGTCGCGGGCGCGTCGGCGCGCGGCCTGTTCTGCGACTGCGAACTGGTCGCCATCACCAAAGGCGCGCCTGACCGGCTGATCGAGTGGGCATCGCACGAGCACGTCCCTGACGGGCCGCGCCTGCTTACCGATGACCGCCGCCGTGCCTGGCAGGCCAAAGTGGACGAGATGGCGGCCCAGGGGCTGCGCGTGCTGGGCGTCGCTTACCGCCCGCTGGAAAGCGTCCCGGCGGAGGTCAAGCCAGAGATCGAACGCGGGCTGTGCCTGGTCGGGCTGGTCGGCATCATGGACCCGGCCCGGCCTGAAGCGCGCGCCGCCGTGCAGACAGCGCGCGAGGCGGGCATCCGCAGCGTAATGATCACCGGCGACCACCTGCTCACCGGCGAGGCCATCGCGCGCGACCTGGGCATCATTAAGGCCGAACAGCACGGCATCACCGGCGTGCAGATTGACCAGATGTCCGACGACGAGCTGCGCCAGGCGCTTGAAACCACGTCTGCGTTCGCGCGCGTCTCGCCAGAGCACAAGCTGCGGCTGGTCAGGCTGCTGCAGGAAAAGGGCCATGTCGTCGCGATGACCGGCGACGGCGTGAACGACGCGCCTGCACTCAAGCAGGCCGATATTGGCGTCGCGATGGGCATCACTGGCACAGAAGTCAGCAAGGGCGCCGCTGACATGGTGCTCACCGACGACAATTTCGCCTCAATCGTGGCGGCGGTCGAAGAAGGCCGCACCATCTACGACAACATCCGCAAATTCATCCGCTATCTGCTCAGCTCCAACGTAGGCGAAATCCTGGTGATGTTCCTGGCGCTGCTGGTGGGCTGGCCGATCCCTCTGCTCGCTATCCAGATTCTGTGGGTTAACCTCGTCACCGACGGCCTGCCGGCCATCGCCCTCGGTTTTGAGCCGGGCGAGCCAGGTGTGATGAAGCGCAAACCGCGCCCGCCGCAGGAAAGCATCTTCGCTGGCGGCCTGGGCGCGCGCGTAATCTGGATGGCGATTGTGCTGGCGGCGGTCACGCTGGCCGGGTACTGGTGGGGGTTCAGCTCCCTCAACCTGGACATTAACGACGCGACGTTAAACCTGGAATCGTTCAGCGCCGCCGAGCTAACCGCGCTTGTCGGGCCGGACGACGTGCCAGCCAACTGGGACAGCCTCTCGCTGGCGGAACGCAGCGTCCTGCTGGGTGAAAATGAGGCCAGCAGCCAGCTCACGCTGGAGGAAACAGCGGCTAACCCCCTGCTCAACCACGTCGAGCGCTACGCCCGCACAATCGCCTTTACGGTGCTGGCGCTGGGGCAGATTTTCCACGTGTCCGCCATCCACGCAGGCGTCGAACGGTCCTTCTTCCGGGAATGGTTTAAGAAGAACCGCTTCCTGCTGTGGGCGGTGGTGGGCACGTTCGCCCTGCAGCTGGCCGTGGTTTACGTGCCGTTCCTGCAGACGGCCTTCGAGACCGTCACGCTGAACCTGCGCGACCTGCTCATCGCGCTGGCGCTGGCGTCGGTGGTGCTGTGGGTGGTGGAGCTGGAAAAACTGATGCGCAAGCAGCGGCGCGCGCCAGAAAAGGCTTGACTCAGCGCGGAAGCTGTCTTACAATACGCAGTCTATGGTCGCTCACACACCCATCATTCGCTAATCGGCTTTGGGCATTACCCAAACGCCGTTTTTCGCGTGATAGGCCCGCGCCGACTCCGCTTGTCAGCAGTTTTGTGTCCTGAACTGAAGTTACATCAGCAAGCCAAATCGAGCACAACCCGCATCTAGCGCAGAGGAGAATGGCCTTGGAAGCGAAGGATTTTAGCGCACTGCGCATCAGCCTGGCCTCGCCTGAGCAGATTCACTCGTGGTCCTACGGCGAAGTGACCAAGCCGGAGACCATCAACTACCGCCGTTTGCGCCCGGAAAAAGATGGACTGTTCTGCGAAGCGATCTTTGGCCCCACCAAGGATTGGCAGTGCTACTGCGGCAAATACAAGAATGTGCGCTATCGCGGCATCGTCTGCGATAAGTGCGGCGTTGAAGTCACGCGCGCCTCGGTGCGCCGCGAGCGCATGGGCCATATCGAGCTGGTCGCTCCGGTGGCGCATGTATGGTACACGCGCCGCGTGCCCAGCTACCTGGGCCTGCTGCTCGATGTCAGCCGCCGCAACCTGGACCGTGTGCTGTACTTCGCGCAGTACGTTATCACCCACGTTGACGAAGACGCGCGCCAGAAAGCCCTGGGGCGCATCGAAAAGGAACTGGCGCAGAAAGAGCTGGCGCTGGGCGGCGACCTGGAAGAGCAGATGGCCGCTGTCCGCCAGGAACGCGACAGCGCCCTGGGCGACTTTAACGCGCGCGCGGCCGAAGTTGATGTCCACTACAACAACGAACTGGCGCGCCTCAGCGACCGCGTGATGCAGGAGGCGCAGATCGTCCAGGGGCGCATCGAGGCGCTTATCGGCCAGCCGGCCCCCAGTGACGTTAACCTTGAGACCGCCGGCGCTGTGATCGCCGCTAAAGGCGAGTCGGTCGAAACCGACCACATCGGCCGCATCCAGGCCGCCGTTAACGCTTATCTCAACGACATCCAGGCCGAAATTGACCAACTGCGCGCCGCTGACCTGGCCAGGCTGGACCAGGAAGCGGCGGCGGCCACCGGCAGCGCCGATCAGGCGCTTGGCGAGCAGCGCAGCGAGCTGGACAGCCGCATCGTCCACGTGCGCCAGAGCGCCGAAAAGGCGCGCCAGGAGCTGCAGGACCTGCACGTGCTCCAGTTCCTGCCTGAGTCGCGCTATCGCGAACTCAAAAGCCGCTACGGCCAGGTCTTCCAGGCCGACATGGGCGCTGAGGCCTTCTACGACATTCTGAAAAACATGAACCTGGACAAGCTGGCTGTGGAGCTGTGGCAGGAAGTCCGCACCACCCGTTCCAAGCAGCGCAAGAAAAAAGCCACCAAGCGGCTGCGCGTGGTTGAAAGCCTGCGTAAAAGCGAGAACCGGCCTGAGTGGATGATCCTCACGGTGCTGCCGGTGATCCCGCCTGACCTGCGCCCGATGGTGCAGCTCGACGGCGGGCGCTTCGCCACCAGCGACCTGAACGACCTCTACCGCCGCGTCATCAACCGCAACAACCGCCTCAAGCGGCTGCTGGAGCTGGGCGCGCCGGACGTCATCGTGCGCAACGAAAAGCGCATGCTTCAGGAAGCGGTGGACAGCCTGATCGACAACAGCCAGCGCGGCAAGGCGCTCAGCCGGCGCGGGCGGCGCGAGCTGAAGTCGCTCAGCGACATGCTCAAAGGCAAGAAGGGCCGCTTCCGCCGCAACCTGCTGGGCAAGCGCGTGGACTACTCTGGGCGCTCGGTCATCGTGATCGGCCCTAAGCTCAAGCTGCACCAGTGCGGCCTGCCCAAGACGATGGCGCTTGAGCTTTACCGGCCCTTCGTTATCAGCCGGCTGGTGAGCCAGAATTACGCCACCAACGTCAAAGGGGCCAAACGCACGATCGAGCGCGAAAAGCCCGAAGTGTGGGAGGCGCTGGAGGAGGTCATCAAGGACCGCCCGGTGCTGCTCAACCGCGCCCCTACCCTGCACCGCCTGGGCATTCAGGCGTTTGAGCCGCAGCTTGTCGAAGGCAAGGCTATCCAGATTCACCCGCTGGTCTGCTCGGCCTTCAACGCGGACTTCGACGGCGATCAGATGGCCGTGCACGTGCCCCTCAGCGACAAGGCCGTCCAGGAAGCGCGCGAGCTGATGCTCAGCACGCGCAACCTGCTTAAGCCGGCAGACGGCCAGCCCGTCGTCGGCCCGTCGAAAGATATGGTGCTGGGCATCTACTATCTGACGATGGACCCGACGGTGGAGATCGTCACGCGCCCTGACCGCGTTGGCGACTTCCGCTCGCTGGCCGCGCTCAGCAGCCCCGACGTGCGCGTCGGCATCGCGCTGCACAGCAACGGCTACTACTACGCGCTCAACCGCGACATTCCGGGCGTCGTCCTCTTTACCGACGTCAAGGAAGAGTTCGAAAACGGGCGCACAAGGGTCATCGAAACCGCTGCTGAGCGCGCCGCGCGCGCCGTGCTCGAAGGTGAGGTTGACTGCCTGCTGGACAACATCCACGAGATGAAGAAGTTCCTGCGCAAGCACAAGCTTGAGGACGCGCTCGTTTTCTCCAACCTGCACGAGCGCCGCCGGGTTGTGGACATGGACGAGGTCGAGTACCTCTACGGCCTGGGGATCGTCAACCTGCACACGCCCATTCTGCTGGGCAATATTTACGACCATCGCGGCCCGCAGGACGAGCCGGAGATCACCACGGTTGGGCGCGCCATCTTCAACCGCATCCTGCCAGACGAGATGCGCTTCGTCCAGGAAACTCTGGGCAAGAAGGGCCTGCAGCCGCTGGTCGCCCGCTGCTACCAGAAGATCGGCTCTGAGGCCACAACTGAGGTCGTGGACCAGATCAAGAACTACGGCTTCTACTACGCCACCATCTCCGGCACGACGATCGCGGTGTCTGACCTCACCGTGCCCGACGAGCGCGCCAGCATCCTGGCCGAGGCCGAGAGCGTGGTCGAGCGCGCGGACCGCGACTTCCGCCGGGGCCTGCTCACCGCCGACGAGCGCTACCAGATCATCATCGAGAAGTGGAACGAGGCCAAGGACACGCTCCAGGACCTCATCCGCGACACGCTCGACCCCTACGGCCCGATCGCCATTATGGCCATCTCCGGCTCAACCAAAGGGGGTTTCGGCCCGATCACCCAGCTTGCCGGCATGCGCGGCCTCATGGCTGACCCCTCCGGGCGCATCATTGACCTGCCCATCCGCAGCCACTTCCGTGAGGGGCTGACCGCGCTCGAATATTTCATCTCCACACACGGCGCGCGCAAGGGTCTGGCCGACACCGCCCTGCGCACCGCCGACGCCGGGTATCTCACCCGCCGTCTGGTGGACGTGGCCCAGGACGTGATCGTCAACCGCACCGACTGCGGCACAGAGGCCGGCCTGTGGATCCGCCGCAGCGACGACGTGGCTGGCCAGCAGTTCGCCGAGCGCATCATCGGCCGGGCCGCCGCCAGCGCGGTCCGCGACCCGGAAACCGGCGAGATCATCGTCGGGCGCAACGAGCTGGTTGACGAGGACACCGCCGAGCGCATCCAGAACAACCTCAAGATCGAGGCTGTTCACGTGCGCAGCCCCATGACCTGCGCCCTGATTCACGGCATCTGCGCGCTGTGCTATGGGCGCGACCTGGGCCGGGGTGAAATGGTCGAGATCGGCGCGGCCGTCGGCATCGTGGCCGCCCAGTCCATCGGCGAGCCGGGCACGCAGCTCACCCTGCGCACCTTCCACACCGGCGGCACGGCGACCGCCAGCGGCGACATCACCAGCGGCCTGCCGCGCGTCGAGGAACTGTTCGAAGCGCGCAAGAAGCCCAAGGGCGAAGCCGTCATGACCGACATTGGCGGCGTTGTGCGCATCACCCGCCGCGAGGACGGCGTGCGTATCGCGACCGTCATCAACAGCGAGGTGTTCAGCAAGGAATACCCCGTCCGACCAGGCTGGGAAGTGCTGGTTAAGGACGAGCAGACCGTAAACCAGGGCGACCCGCTGCTGCGCGAAAAAGGCACCGAGGAAGACCCGGTTCAGGTCGAGGCGGAGATGAAAGGCACGATCCACATCGAGCCAGGCCGCATCTTCCTGCGCTACGAACAGCGCCAGGAACAGGAATATGAAATCCCGTCAAGCGCGCGACTGGCGCTCGAAGTCTACGACGGCGCGCAGGTCTATCCCGGCCAGCAGCTCACGGAGGGGTCGAAGAACCCGCACCGCATCCTGCGCATCCTGGGGTCAGAGGCCACTCAGATTTACCTGCTGTCCGAAGTGCAGAAAGTGTACCGCAACCAGGGCGTGCCGATCAGCGACAAGCACTTTGAGGTCATCATCCGTAAGATGCTCTCCAAAGTGCAGATCACCAAGAGCGGCGACAGCCCGCTGCTGCCCGGCGAACTGATTGACCGGCTCCAGCTTCTCGACATCAACGAACGGCTGATCGCCGACGGCGGCGAGCCAGCGGCCGGCGTGCCGGTTATCCTGGGCATCACCAAAGCGGCGCTCAGCACCGACAGCTTCCTCTCGGCCTCCAGCTTCCAGCACACAATCAAGGTGCTGGCCGGCGCAGCCATCGAGGGCAAGACCGACAAGCTCTACGGCCTGAAGGAAAACGTCATCATCGGCAAGCTGATCCCCGCTGGAACCGGCTTCCACACCTACCAGGATCGCGAGCTGGTCGCGCCGAACAGCACACTGGAAGCGCAGGGCGCGCTCGACATGGAGAGCGACGACAGCTTCGACGAAGACGATATCGAGGACAGCCTCAACCTCAACGGCTGAGAGCGCGCCTGCTCAGTTGTCAAAAAAGCGCGGACCGGCTGCGGTCCGCGCTTTTTGATTGTTCCCCTGTCCGTCAGCCGGCGGCGCTAATCGTAGCGCGGGAGCTGCACGTCAGGCCGCACCGCGTCGTAGATCATCCAGAACAGCGGGCGCTCCGCCGGGTTGAGCGGCACCAGCAGGCTGTAGGCGGCGCGCTCGTCGCGCGCTTCAACCCTGCCGGCCAGCACAGCGAAATTGAGGTTCCACAGCATCATCGGCCCGATGTAATCCGCCTGCTGGCCGATCTCAAAGGCGCGCATGGTGTAGTTAGCCTGCGCCCACTTATCGTTGTACGCCATCCATTCCTCTGGCGCGCCGCCGGGGAAGCCGTCCCACGTCGCCCAGCCAAACTCAGTGACCATGAGCTGGCTGCTGGCGTGGCCGCTGCCCTCCATAATCGCGCGGTAATCGGCGATGTTGTCCGCGAAAAAGAAGTGCGGGTCATCGTCCCACCCCTGCCCCTCGACTGCGTTGCAGCAGCGCGCGTCAGGCGGGTTGCCCCAGCTATACGGGTGCGCGCCGACCATGACATCACCGTAGGCGCTCAGCCCGGCATCGTACATCTGCTGTAGATAGGCGCGGTCATCCACCGAAAAATCGCTCGTGCTGGTGGGGGCCAGCCCGGCCGTCACCACGATCATAGGCCGGGGGCGCGGCTGTTTCGCGTCAACCAGCATGCGGTCAGAATAGGCGCGGATCGCCTGGTAGGCCGGGGCGAAATAGCGCATATACGACGCGCCGGTCAGCGGCTGCCCCTGCCACTCGCGCTGCAAATTCGGCTCGTTCCATACCTCAACCGCTTCAACCGCGTCGCCGAACTCGCCCAGCATAATCTCCAGGAAGCGCACCAGCGCCTGCGGGTCGTCCGGCGGGCCTGATTCAACGGTCACAGAGCGCGACCATCCCGGCGCTTTGGCGATGCTCACCAGCACTTTAACGCCGCGCTGGTGCAGGCTTTCAATGTACAGTTCCTGCCGCCGGAAATCCTGGCTGATCTCGTCCGGGCCGTTCGGCTGAAGCAGCGCCCAGTCAATCTGCACTTTGGCCCAGCCAACGCCAAGCTGCTCCACCCGCCGCAGCACCTCGTCCCAGTCGGCCTGGTCCAGCAGCGAATGCACCTGCACGCCGATCTGATCGCGGTCCAGGCCCGGCATCGGCGTGAACGGCGGCGGCGTGGTGGTAACAGCCGGCGTAGCGGCGGCGGTGGCGGGCGCGCCCGGCGTCGCTGACGGCGGCGCCTGTGTCGGCGGGGGGGGTGGGGTGTAGCCCGGCCCCACGATCGGCCCGACAAACGTGATTGTGGGCTGCGGGCTGGCCGGGACAGTCGCGGTGGCCGTCGCGGATGCGCTGGCGGCGGGCACTACCGCCGTGTTGACCGGCGTAACCGTCTGCGGCGTGGGCGTTACATAGACGATAATCGGTTCCTGGGGCGCGCAGGCTGCCAGGAACAGCAGCGCCGCGCTTATAAACAACAGCGTTCGTTGGTTGAGCTTTGTCCGTGTAATCATGAAAGCGCATACTACCACAACGCCGGCGCACCGGCTATAGCGGAGACTCGCAGCGGCTGGCGCGCTGTCCTGTGGTATAATGAGAACGTATGTTTTACTTTGACAAGCCGGGCGGGCGTCCCTACAATGTGCGGGCACGCACCGGTTTCTACACAGTTGTAATGATTCAGCGGCAGCCGAGGGCACGCGCATGAACGCAGGTTTAATCCGTCAGGTTAATATTGACCAGGAGATGCGGGACGCCTACCTGGATTACGCGATGAGCGTGATCGTGGCGCGCGCCATCCCTGACGCGCGCGACGGCCTTAAACCCGTCCACCGGCGCATTCTCTACGCGATGTACGACATGGGCATGCGCGCCGACACGCCCTACAAGAAAAGCGCGCGCATCGTGGGCGAGGTGCTCGGCAAATATCATCCACACGGCGACGCCGCCGTCTATGAAACAATGGTGCGGCTGGCGCAGAGCTTCTCCATGCGCTACACGCTGGTCGATGGCCAGGGCAATTTCGGCAGCGTGGACGGCGACGGCGCCGCCGCGATGCGCTACACCGAGGCGCGCATGGCGCAGATCGGCGAGGAGCTGCTGGTAGATATCGGCAAGGACACCGTCAATTTTGAGGAAAATTTCGACGGCAGCCTGACCGAGCCGGCCGTCCTGCCGGCCAGCATCCCCAACCTGCTGATCAACGGCTCGTCCGGCATCGCCGTCGGCATGTCTACCAATATCCCCCCGCACAACCTGGGCGAGGTGTGCGACGCGCTGGTGTACCTGCTCAACAACTGGGATAAGATGGACGACATCACCGTTGAGGAGCTGATGGGCTTTGTCAAAGGCCCGGACTTCCCCACCGGCGGCCTTGTCTACCGTCACCAGGACGGCCTGCTGGCAGAGGAGGACACGCTCAAAACCGCCTACGCCACCGGGCGCGGCAAGATCACGGTCCGCGCCAAAGTCCATATCGAGAACATGGGGCGCGGCAAGTCGCGCATTATCGTCAGCGAGCTGCCCTACCAGACGAATAAATCAGCGCTGACGGAGCGCATCGCCGGGCTGGCGCGCGATGGCAAACTGGAGGGCCTGGCTGACCTGCGCGACGAGTCCGATCGGCAGGGTATCCGCCTGGTGGTCGAGCTTCAGCGCGGCGTCGAGCCGGAGCCGGTGCTGGCGGAGCTGTTCCGCCTGACGCCGCTCCAGGAGACCTTCAGCATCATCATGCTGGCGCTGGTCAACGACGAGCCGCGCGTCCTCAGCCTCAAACAGTGTCTGCGCGTTTACCTCGATCACCGGCTGGAGGTCGTGCGCCGCCGCAGCGAATATGAGCTGGCGCGCGCCCGTGAGCGCGCTCACATCCTCGAAGGGCTGCTGAAGGCGCTCGACAAACTCGATGAAGTGATCGCCATCATCCGGCGCTCGCGCACCGTTGACACCGCGCGCGAGAACCTGCGCAAAGCGCTCAGCATCAGCGAGATTCAGGCCCAGGCCATCCTTGAGATGCAGCTCCGGCGGCTGGCCGCCCTGGAGCGCAAAAAGATTGAGGATGAGCACAAGGAAAAAGTGCAGCTCATCAAACACCTGGAAGGCCTGCTCAAGAGCCAGAAGAAAATGCGCGAGGCCATCGCCGAAGAGCTGGTGACAATCAAGCAGGCCTACAGCGACCCGCGCCGCACGATTGTCGTGGACGGCACGACGGCGACAGTCGTTAACGGCAGCCTGCTGGTCCCGGAAGAAAACGTGTGGGCCACGCTCACAGTGGATGGCAGCCTGGGGCGCAGCTACACCGACGAGCCGCCCAAGATCACCACCGAGATCAAACAGCCGCCGCGTTTCATCGTGCACGGCACATCAACGCACATCCTGCACATGTTCACGCGCGCCGGCCAGTGTGCCACCATCCCGATGCAGCAGCTCCCGCAGGTCAACGACCCCGCTGAAGGCGCGCCTTTCCACACGCTGTGCGCGCTGAAGGTGAACGATGAAATCGCGGCGGCGCTCAGCCTGCCCGCCGGCGTTGAGGACGGCTTCCTGTTCCTGGCGACCGAAGGCGGCGATGTCAAACGGCTGCGGCTGGCTGACCTGCCCGGCATGTCAGCGCACGCGTTCCCTGTGATGAACGTCGGCCAGGACCGCCTGGGCTGGGTGCTGGTCACGTCCGGCAGCGATCACGTGCTGCTGGCGACCGCCCAGGGCCAGACGATCCGCTTCAGCGAGGACGAAGTGCGCCCGACCGGCCTGCCCGCCGGCGGGATGCGCGGCATTAAACTCGCCGCTCAGCGCGACCGCGTGGTGGGCGCGGCTGTCGTTGTGGACAACCAGTACGTGTGGAGCATCACCGAAAACGGAATCGCCAAGCTCTCGCCGGTGGCCGAATACCCGGCACAGGGGCGCGCGGGCAGCGGCGTTATCAACATGCGCCTGCCCAAGGACAGCCGCGAAGTGGCCGCCGTCGCCATCGGGCGGCAGGACGACAAGCTGGTGGTGCTCACCAGCCGGAACAAGCCAAAATACATGCGGCTGGGGCTGGCGCAGAAAGTGGCGCGCGGGCGCGCCGGCGGCGACTTCGTGATCTCTTTGAGCGCGAAAGAAGAAGTGACCGCCGCTGTCGTCTACCAGGAACTGCTTACGTTCCCGCAGCCAACCGGCTGAGCGCGGCATCATACTGCGGCGCCAGCCGCGCCCAGTCGAAGCGCGCTGCGCTCGCCCGCAGCGCGGCCCGGTCGGCGCTGACCTGCCCGCGCAGGTGGCGCAGCAGCAGCGGCAGCAGCCGGTCGCGCGGGTACAGGCAGGCGGCGCGCTGGCTCTCCGGCAGCAGCGCCGGGTAGTTCAGCCGGTCGGGCAGCAGCGGCACGCAGCCGCAGTACATCGCCTCAACCACCGCCGCGCCGAAGAAATCCTGATAAGCGGTGCTGACCACATAATCAGCCGCCCACAGCAGCCGCGCATACGCGCCGAAATCCGGCATATAGCCGTACTGGATCACGCGCGCGCCCAGGCGCTGGCGGGCCGCCTCAAAGGCCGCCGGCTGCGCCGCGAAGTTCTCGCCCAGCAGCGCCACCTGGAACGGCACATCCTGTTCCGCCAGCGCATCGAGCGCGGCAAAAAACGCCGCCGGGTTCTTATCCGCCTCCCAGCGGTGATTCCACACGATCAGCGGCGGCGCGCCGCTGTCTGGCGCGCTGCGGTGCGCGTCATAGCGGCGCAGGTCCAGCCCCAGCGGCAGCACCTCCGCGCGCTGCTCCAGCGCCGTCACGGACTCCAGCTCGTTGTAATCTGCGAAATGCTTCAACATCTTCGGCAGCGCCGCGAAAAACGCCGCGCGGTGAAAGGCGCTGTTGAAATAGACCCGTTCCGCCGCCAGCGCGCTGACGTAATTGGTGAATCCGTAGCGCCAGCCGTGACGCTGGCGCGCGTTCTGCGGGTACGTAAGCTGGTTCTCGTGGAAATACAGCGCGGCGGGGATGCTGGCCGTGCGCCGCCGCGTCAGCGCGCGGAACGCCGCCAGGTCGAACATATCAGACGCCAGAATCGCGTCGGGGTCGTCCGAAGTGTCGTTGTACAGCCGCGCCAGCGTCACCGCCCCGCCCTGCATGCGCCACTTCCAGAAGCTGGCCGGCAGCGTCAGCAGGCTGATATCATGGCTGGAAAAGGCGCGGAAGCCGTCCGCCCAGGCGCGATGGCTGCCGCCATAGTACGGCTCGATCAGCAGGACGCGCAGCGACACAGCCGTTCAGCGCTGGACGCGGCACTCAGCCTCGATCTGCTGGGCGAGCTGCTGCAAGTGCGGCGCGGGCGCAACGCCCAGGCTGTGGCGCAGCTCAGCGTGCAGCAGGTCGTAAACCTTGAGCGCGTCCGCGTACAACCCCATCTGGCGGAACAGCAGCATACTGTTCAGCGCGACATCCTCGCGCTGGCGGTTGCCGGCAGCGGCCTGCAAATACAGCCCCAGCGCGTCAGCCTTTTGCTCGCGCTTTTCCATGTGTTTCGCCAGGCTAATCAGCGCCTCGCCGTAAGTCTGGTGCAGTTCCTGCCGCCGCCGGTCAATCCAGGGCATGTCAAGCCGCACGAGAAACTGGTCACGGTACAGCCAGACAGCCTTCTCCAGCAGGTCAACAGCCCGGTCCGCCGGCGCGACGACGCTGTTCTGCACCAGCTCCGAAAACTGAACCACGTCGTAGCTCAGCTCAACAGCCTCGGAAATATGGTAGAAGCCCGACCAGTAAACGGTCAGGTCTATTCCCAGCACCTCGCTGATCTTGCGCTTGGTGACGTGAAACACGTTAGTGGCCTCGCGCACGGTCAGGTTGGGCCAGAACGTCTCGAAGATGTCGCTGCGGGTTGTCATGCCCCGGTCTACCAGAAAGAGGAACAGCAGGCGCGGCAGCAGGCCGTCCCACGTGTCAACCGGGCGGCCGTCGAGCAGAACGTGGCCCGTTCCCAGCGCGCGCACCTCCAGCAGCGCCGGCCCGGAGCGCTCCCGGCGGGCGTAATTCCACAGCATGAGGTCCTCGTCCACCGGCACGAACTGCGTGCGCCGGCGCAGCGCCTCGTCCGTAAAGACGCAGGGCGGCGGCTGCCGCAGCAGCGCGATCACGCGGCCGGCCCCTACCGCGTCCAGGATTTCAGGCAGCGCCGCATCCAGCGCCTCCGCCTGCCCCCGGTCACACTCATCCAGCACCACCCACGCCCCCGGCGCGACGCTCGCCGCGCCCGTTTGCTGCAGCAGCGCCGCCGCAAGCTGCTCGCGCAGCGCCGCCAGCGTCAGGCCATGCCCTTCAAAACGGACGTAAACCAGGGGCTTGTGCAGCAGCTCGGCCAGCAGCAGGCGCTGCGGGATGTAATTAGGGTGTACGATAATCAGGCGTATCGCGTCATCAACACTGAGCAGTTGTTCAACCGCCCGTTTGTAAACAGTATTCAACATAAAAACCGGCCCTCTTTTCCTGTCTGTACCCCCGCCGGCACATAAGGTTTAAACCGTTATGCCACAGGCCTGATAGTTAGGGCGTTGTTTAGAATAGTATGGAAATTATAATTCTCGTGTAATGGAAATGCAAATGGATCCGCAAATCCCCGCGCCAGCGCGGCGCTCAGGTCATGCTTCTGCGCCGCGCCTCAACCACGTTGCTGATGCATTCCAGCCGCGTAAGAATCCGCATCAACTGGCCAACGTTGCCGATCTCGATTATCAGATGGAACGTGGCGATATTCTGCCGCGTGGACACATTGACAGAGGGCATGTTCACCTTCTCGTCAGCGATGATCGTGCTGATATCGCGCAGCAGGCCCTCGCGGTCGTAGGCGATGATCTCAACAGGCACCGGATAGCGCTGTTCGGCTGCCACATGCCCCCACGTGACATCAATCAGCCGTTCCGGCTCCGTCGTCACCTGCATATTCGAGCAGTCCTGCCGGTGCACCGTCACGCCGCGCCCGCGCGTGATATACCCTACGATCCGGTCGCCGGGCATAGGGTTGCAGCAGCGCGCCATGTTGACCAGCAGGCCGCCCGTCCCCATGATATTCACGCCGTTGCCCATATTGACCGGCAGCGACGCGGGCGTCGGGCGCGGCCAGGCCAGCCCATCCTCTGACTGCGCCTGGTGTTTGCGGTCCAGCTCCAGCAGCCGGTTGGCAATCTGCGAGCTGTTGATATCGCCCGCGCCCACCGCCGCCAGGAAATCGTCCAGCCGGTCATAACTGAACAGGGTGGCCACTGAATCGAATGTGATCGTGTCGAGCAGCCCCAGGCGTTTAAGCTCGCGCTCCAGCGCCTCGCGCCCGCTGGAAATATGCTTATCGCGGTTGAGCTTGCGGAAGTGCTGGCGAATCTTCGACCGGGCGCGCGTGGTGTTGGTATATCCCAGGCTGGGGTTTAGCCAGTCCAGGCTGGGGCCGCCGCGCTTAGAGGTGATAATCTCCACCTGGTCGCCGGTCTTAAGCCGGTAGTTCAGCCCCACCAGCCGGCCGTGCACCTTAGCGCCCCGGCAGCGGTGGCCGATCTCAGTGTGGATATGGTAGGCGAAGTCAATCGGCGTGGAGCCAATCGGCAGGTCTACAGCGTCGCCTTTCGGGGTAAAGGCGTAAACCCGGTCCTGAAAAACCTCGCTCTTAATGGTGTCTACGAACGTTTCAGCGTCGTCATTAACGTCGGTCCCGACATCCATCAGGCGGCGCAGGTAGCTCACCCGGTGCTCGTAGTCCTCATCGCGGATATGCGACCGGCCTTCTTTATAGCGCCAGTGGGCCGCGATACCATACTCAGCGTGCTCGTGCATCTCCCAGGTGCGTATCTGCACCTCAATTGTCTTGCCTTTAGCGTCCAGCACCGCCGTGTGCAGGCTTTTATAGAAATTGTCCTTCGGCGCGGCGATATAGTCATCAAACTCGCCGGGGATAGGCCGCCATAAGTTATGCACCACGCCCAGCACCAGGTAGCACTGCTGCGGAGAATCAACAATAACCCGCACCGCGCGCATATCGTAAATGCGTTCAAAGGGAAGGTCCTTGCGCCGCATCTTGCTGTAAATGCTGTAGATGTGCTTGGGCCGCCCGGAAACCGTCGGGTTCTCAATGCCGTATCGCTGAAGCTCGCGCCGCAGCATAGCAATCACTTCATCCATATACGCCTGGCGGTCCGCGTGGCGCTCGTCAACCTGCGCCGCGATTTCGCGGTACGCCTGCGGCTCCAGATAGCGAAAGGCCAGGTCCTCCAGCTCCCACTTCATCTGCCAGATGCCCAGCCGGTTGGCCAGCGGCGCGAAAATATCCATCGTTTCCTGGGCGATGTGCCGCTGCCGGTCAGGCGCCATGAAGCCCAGGGTGCGCATGTTGTGCAGGCGGTCCGCCAGCTTCACCAGCACGGTGCGCACATCGCTGTTTATCGTCAGCAGCATCTTGCGGATCGATTCCAGCTCGCGGTCGTTATGCCGCCCGCGCCGGTCTATATCCGCTTTGATGGGCAGTTTGGCCAGCTTGGTCACACCGTCCACCATCGTCGCAACGCTCTCATTGAACTCCAACTGCAGTTCTTCCAGCGTTACCTTGGTGTCTTCCAGCGTGTCGTGCAGCAGCGCGGCGGCGATAGTCTCCGCGTCCAGCTTCATATCGGCCAGTATCTGCGCCACCGCCAGGCAGTGGGTGGTGAAATACGGCTCGCCGGACTTGCGAAGCTGGCCGGCGTGCGCGGCCTCTGCTCTATGGTAAGCGCGCTCAATCAGCGATCGGTCGTTCGGCGAGAGATCAGGCAGGCTTTTAAGCAGGGTTTGCAGGTTCATAGTGTGCCCTCACGGGCGGCTCACAGCAGCCAGCCCGCGTGATTCCACCACTGTAACGTATCTGCACTCCAAATGCTACAAAACAACGGTGCCAAAAATCAAGGGCGATGTGCTATAATGCGCCGCTCAATCGGGAACGCCGCCGCTGAGAACGCCATGACCGACCTATTAAGCGTTGAGCAGGCGCTTGAATATATCCTGGCCAAAGCCACGCGCCTGCCCCTCGAACACGTCCCGCTTGAGGAAGCGGCGGGCCGCGTGCTGGCGCAGGATGTAGCCGCCGGGGCAGACCTGCCGCCGTTCGCCACATCAACTATGGATGGTTATGCTGTCCGCGCCGCCGATGTCCGCGCCGCGCCGGTGCGCCTGCGCGTCACACAGGATATTCGCGCCGGGGCCGCGCTGCCCGGCCCCATCGGGGCGGGCGAGGCGGCGCGCATCATGACCGGCGCGCTGCTGCCCCAGGGGGCTGACGCTGTGGTCCCCGTTGAGCAGACCGACGCAGCCTGGTCGTATGGCGCCGCGCCGCTGCCGGACGTTGGCATCCGCCAGCCTGCCGCGCCGGGCGCCAATGTGCGCCCGCCCGGCGACGATGTGCGCGCCGGGCAGGCCGTACTGCGCGCGGGCCGCCGCCTGCGCCCGCCAGACATCGGCCTGCTGGCCGCGCTGGGCTGGGCGCAGGTCCCGGTGACGCGCCGCCCGCGCGCGGCGGTTATCAGCACCGGTGACGAGCTGCTGCCCGTTGACGCCCCGCTGCGCCCCGGCGCTGTCTACGATTCCAACAGCTACACCATCGCCGCGCTGGTCGAAAACTGGGGCGGCGCGGCGCGGCGCCTGCCTATCGCCGGCGACACGCTGGCGGCGGTGCGCGGGGTGTTCGCGCAGGCGCTTGACCTCGCGCCGGACATCGTCATCAGCACGGCGGGCGTGTCGGTCGGCGCTGCCGACGTTGTGCGCCTGGCGCTGGAGGAATTGGGCGAGGTCAGCCTGTGGCGCGTTAACATGCGCCCCGGCAAACCGCTGACCTTCGGCCATCTGCGCGGCGTGCCGTTCTTTGGCCTGCCCGGCAACCCGGTTTCAGCGGCGGTCACCTTCGACGTGTTCGTGCGCCCGTTCCTGCTGCGCCAGCAAAACCAGCCCGACACCACAGCGACCACCACCGCCGTCACCGCCGACGACCTGCACACCGACGGGCGGCGCAGCTACCTGCGCGTGACGCTCAGCCGCGACGGCGGCCAGCTCACAGCGCGCACGACCGGCACCCAGAGTTCCAGCGCGCTGCTGTCGCTGGTGCTGGCCGACGGCCTGCTGATCGTGCCCGAAAACGTCACCTTTGTTCCCGCCGGCAGCGTGCTGGCTGTGCGTCTGCTGGGCGGCTTCGAGTCCGCAGTCTACCGTAATGAGTGAGGAAAACGCCGTGTCTGCAAAAGCTACCGCCCTGGATAACTCGTCGCGCGGCCCGCGCGACTGGCTTCGCATCATCAGCCTGCTGCTGGTCGCCGCTGGCCTGCTCGTCAGCGGCTACCTCAGCTACACCAAGCTGACCCAAACGGCTGTAGTCTGTGTTGAAGGCGCGGCGTTTAACTGCGACGTGGTATCCAACAGCATTTACTCGCGCGTCCTTGGCATCGAAATCGCCTATCTGGGCTTCCTCACCTACCTGGTGCTGGGCGCGCTGCTGCTGCTGCAAAATCGTGTGGCGTTCCTGCGCGACTACGGCATCGCGCTGCTGTTCGGCATCACGCTGTTCGCCTTTCTGTTTTCGATGTGGCTGGTGTACGCGCAGATCGCGCTGCTGCAGGCGCTGTGCCCCTGGTGCCTGGCGCACGAAACAATCATGACAGCCCTGTTCATCATCACCGCCGCGCGCCTGTGGCGCACTTTCCAGCGCGCCTGAGGCCGCCGCCGGACGCAAACAGCCTGCCGCGGCGGGCAGGCTGTCTCAGAAAATCTGCTAAACTGGCGCGGCCGCGTTAGCTGCCGCTTGAGTGTTCGCGCAGGGTGCGGGCGAGAATCTCGTCCTGCTCGCTCGACCGCTTGCTGTACTTGGCTTTCGGCTTCGCGCGGCGCGTGTCAGGCGCGGTGTCGGCGCCAGCCATAGCGCGGCGCAGCGCCAGCTCCATCGCGGTGGGCACGGCTTCGGTTTCTTCCTCTGGTATGACCGCTTCCTCAGCTTCCAGCGACTTCATGCTCAGGTCAATCTGCCGTTTCTTGCGATTGATCTTGATCACGCGCGCCTGCACCTGGTCGCCCATTTTCACAACATCCGAGGGCGACTTGACGAAACCGCTCGCCAGCTCAGAGACGTGAACCATGCCCGGCCGTTCTGCGCCAATATCCACGAACACGCCGAAGCCCTCTACGCGCACAACCGTGCCCGTCACGATATCGTTCTCACTCAGGTCATCCCAGGTGACCGCGGGCGGCTTCACCAGCGAGACCGCCACGCGGCGCTCAGCAGGCTCCACCCGCAGGACATACACCGTGACTTCATCGCCCTCTTTAACTACATCTTCGACATTGCGGACATTCTGCTGACCAAGCTGTGAGATGTGAAGCAGCGCATCCTGCCCCACGCCAATATCAACAAACGCGCCAAACAGCTCGATCCGCTTTACTTTGCCGCGCAGCTCCATCCGGGGGGTCAGCGCTTCAAGGCTGCTGGGGGCCGGTTGTGTCGTATCTGCGCTCATCTTACCGTGCTCCTTATTCCCTAACTCAACTCTCGATAGCCGAATATGCGCTACTGTTCCGGGGTAGGTGTCAGCGTAACGCTGGGCGTTACGTCGAATTCATCCGCGGCGTACTCGCTGTACGCTTTAAATCCATCCCAACGGTACAGGTTAAGCGTTTGTAGAAACAGGTCCATCTGGTCAGCCGTCAGGTAGACAGCGCCGACAACCTCGCTGGACTCACTCAGAATGCCGTTTTTGGTGCCGGCGATAAACACATACACGATCATCGGCACGTCAGGATAAAACAGATTGACGACCGCCTGATCCTCGGTAAATTCTGTCCCGGTGAGGTAAGCCGGCTCGCCGTGCGTGCGAATCACGTCGGCGGCCGTCATGGCGGGGGCGGTCAGCAGGAAAATGCCTGAAACCGTCCTGCCATCCTCTGAAATCATCTGGCAGCAAAGCTGGCCGTCGCCATCCTGCCACGCCGCCTGGACCAGGGTGCTGTCCTCAGCCTGCTGGGTCTGGACATTTGAGAACTGGGCGTCGTCCTCAATGATCGTCAGGGCGTCATTCCAGGCTGTCTCGCCGGGCGTGATCCCGCGAAAGCAGGGCGCGCCGCACGGCTCGCCGGTGATCAGGCTTTTATCTTTCAGCAGCGCGTCGTTGCGCAGCTCCGGCGGGGGCGCGCAGGCCGCCGCCAGCAGCACCGGGATAGTCAGCAGCAGAAAAACCAGACGTGGACGCATAAGCAAGCATGGGCGGCTATCTGCCACCAGCGGGCAGAAGATCACCGCCTCTCCTTTCGGATGAATAAGACAGCAGCGAGCGTTTTTGTGCCGGAACGCTCAAACCGGAATGGTCGCGACAGTTTTCAGCAGGCGCACAGGGCCGGGTGTGCGGCCTGTTTCAGCGCGCCGGGGCCTGGTTTGCAGAAAACCACCCCCCAATTGTAGTCGTTTTTGCCCCTAGTTCAACCGTGTAAATGTCAGGCTGTAGGCCCCGGTTGTGCCGCCATACTGCATGCCAAAGTGGGTGGCAATAATAATATATTGTCCATCCTGTGGCAAGGTAAATTCGCTGATCAGCGAATCGGTGCTTTCGCCCACAACCGCGTCGTCGTTCTCCGCCACCTGGAAGCCATTAGGGTCCATCAGGAACAGCGCCGTGTCCAGCCGGCCGCCGGTCGCCACAACGCTGATCGAAACCACGTCGCCCGCCTGCCCTTCAAAACTGAACAGATCGAACTTGTTGTCCGTGGTGATGCTGCCCGCCACCGGCTGGCCGCTGACAACCGGTATCGCCTGGTCAATCTGGTCGCGCCAGGCCAGCGAGCCGGAGTCGATGCGCTGGCTGGTGCCAATAAACCCGCCCGCCTCGGTCTGCACGCTGCCGTCCACCCCGATGGTGAAGTTGGTCACATATTTTTCCAGCAGTGACGGCGACGCTGTGCCGTTAAACACTGGCAGGCCGTCAACGAAGATCGCCAGCTCAAACGTCACCGGTTGGTTGTCGTTACAGGCGCTCTGATACCACACCTCGACCTCGTACACGCCGGGCGTAAGCGTGCCCTGCGGCCAGTAAATGTACGATACCGGGTTGGTCTCTGACACGCGGCAGCCTACGTTGCCGGCGGCCGCCAGCCGCCCGCCGCTGGGAATCTGCGGGATGTCGTCAAACACCGAGTCGCCGCGCGGATCGCGCACCAGAAGCTGCAAATCCGCGTTAGTGTTCCACGCCAGCACGATCTCCACATCGCCCCGTTCCAGCCCCAGGTCAAGCACTTCCTGCGGCAGATCGCCCACCGTCCCCGTCAGCAGCAGCTCATAGCCGCCTTCGGTTCCGCCCACATCCTTGCCGTAGCGCGTGGCGATGATGTAGTACGTGTCGGTGGTGAGCAGCCGCCGGTTGAGAATGCCGGAATCGGTGTTCCCCGGCGCGAAGTCGTCGTTGAAATCAATGACGCTGCCCGCAGAGTTGGCCAGCAGCAGCAGCGTATCCAGGCTGCCGGAAACGGCGTTCAGGGTGATCGAAACGATCTCCCCGGCGCTGCCGTCGAAACTGTACACGCGGTAATACCAGTCGTTCGTCAGCACATCTTCCGCGACGACATCGCGCGCGATAGGCCGGGCGAACGCCAGCAGGTCTGCCAGCGGAACGGGCGGCAGCGCGGCGATGTCGTTGTACAGGCCGCCGGGCCGCGCGGTCAGGGCGGCGTCAGCCCCCACGACGAAACTGGCCACAAAAATGTCATTGGGCCGCACCTGGCCCGTGATCGGCTCTATCACTTCGCCGTCCAGCACCACGTTGATGGAAAAGTCCACCGGGTCGGACGTTGGGCAGTCGGTCAGGGGCTGGTAATAAACCAGCACCTCATAGCTGCCCGTCGGGATCGCGCCTGCCGGCCAGAACGCGCGCTCGGTCGGGCTATCGGCGGTGGCGGCGGCGCACAGCGCGTTGGCGTTAGCCTCGAACTGGCCGCCGCTGTTAACAGAGGGCGTCGCAAAACGCAGGCTGCCGCCCACCGGGTCGCGCACCTCCAGGTCCAGGTTGGCTGTCGAGTTCCACGTCAGCTCAATCTGCAAGCCGGTTGAGATCAGCACCTGCCCCGGCACAAAGCTGCGAGCGGGAACCGGGTCCGGCGGCGCGGAAACGGCCGCTGGCGCGGCTTCCGGCTCTGCCGGCGGCGTTTCTTCCGCCTCAGCGGTGGGGGCGGCGGTCGGCGGCGGCGCGCCCTCGCCGGGCATAAGCGTTATTTCAAAGGCGCTGCCAGCAGGAACCAGCACGCCAATCGCCGACAGCACCGTCGCGTAATAGGTGCCATCGGCTGGCAGCGCGGCTTCAAGGGTCAGCGCGCCGGTCGTGTTGAACGCCTGTGCCACCGGGTCGCCTGTGGCGTCGGTCACCAGCAGCGCCAGCCCCAGGCCGGCGGTGCTGCGCACCGTGAGCAGCACCGTTTCACCGGCAGCGCCCGCAAACGAATACACCTGGGCAACGTTCTGGTTATCCAGCGTGCCGCTGACCGGCACGCCCGGCTCAAGGACGCGCGCGGCAGCCTCCTGCGCCGAAACCGCCGGTACGATCAGCAGCAGCAAGCCCATCATCAGCAGCGCCAGCCGCCGCAGCATCTTCAACCTGTCTGACATCTCGAACGCTCCTTTTGCTTAAGGATGCATCGTTTAGCAGGCTTGAGTCTAGCGAAAGCGCGGCGCCGGCGCTACCCGCCATGCCCAACGGTTAGCCACCGTTAGGATGGCGCAGTCGGCGTGATTTCCCTTGTTTCCGCGCGGCGCGGGGCCAGCTCGACAAACACGGTCGTGCCCTCGACCACGTCCACAAGCTGCGCCACACGTTCGCCGTCAATGTTGGCAACCACCTCATAACGCCCGGCCGGCACATCGCCAATGGCGAAATTCTCGTTCCACAGCGGGTCGGCATTCACGTCCAGGCCGTTATGCTGGTAGACATACGACGTCGTCGTGTCGTGGACCAAGCCGGTTGCCCAGCGCCGCACCGTGATCTCGTGGTCCATCAGCGGCTCGCCGGCGGCGTTCGTCACACGCCCGGCGATGACGCCGTGCCCAACGTAAGGAACCATCCACAGCAGCGGGTTCATTGTCGCCCGGTAGTGGTTCTCGTTCAGCCGCACCTCGAAATGCACATGCGGGCCGCTCACACGCCCGGTCTGGCCGATCAAACCGATAACGTCGCCAGCGTTAACGTGCTGGCCGTTCGCCACCAGCACCGCCGACAGGTGCGCGTACACCGTGTACAGTGGCTGGCCGCGATAGCCGAAATCGTGCTCGATCGCCACCACGTTGCCATACGACGGCGAGTTCTGGAACGCGCCCTCCGCCGCCCAGATCACCTTGCCCGAACCAGCCGCGCGCACCGTTTCCCCTACCGGGTTAGGCATGTCAATGCCGTTGTGCACGCGCCAGGGGTTTTCCTGCTCCGGCCCGTCAGAGCCATACGAGTAGTAGAACAGGGCCGCGTTGTTGGCGTTGGAATCGACCGGGCGCTGGAACCAGTAATGATCGCGCCCCAGCGGGTCGCGCGAGAGCGGCGGGACCAGCGGCGGCGGGCGCCACACCGACGGCGGGCGCGTCACCGCCTGCACCGTCAGCGGCGCATCAAACGCTAGCGCGACCGCCGTCGGCGGCGGCGGGGTCGGCGTGACGGCGCTGAACGGGGCAAAAGTGGGCAGCGCCGCCTCCGGCAGCGCGCCCGGCTCAATGGGCACAGCGTCAGCGCCGCCGCTGAGCGCCAGCGTAGGCGCGACGAACGGCTGCGCGGGAATCGCGACGGTCGGCAGCGGCGTGCTGTTGCTGCCAAAACCTGCGCGCAGAATGTTCTGCCACGAGTCCGGGTCAGCAGTCGGAACAGCTTCGGTTGGGATCACCGGCTGCAGGGGCGGCGTGGGCGCGGCGTTGGCCCACAGCAGCGCGCCAAAGCCGGCCACCACCACGACCACCGCCAGCAGCGCCGGAAAACCGCGTTGTCGGCTCATCCACTGCCCTCCGTATCGAGCGGCGGCGGCGGCAGGGTTGGCGCGCTGGTGGACGACGGCGTCGGCAGGAACGCCGGCGTTGACGGGTTGATCGCGCCGGTGGCCGTCGCCGCCGGCTGCTGGGCGAAGCCGCCAAGCTGGCCCTCGGTGTAAATCTCGCGCATGGCCTCCAGCCACGACAGGCCGCCGCGCTGCTGGAAAGCCCAGAAATTCGTGCCGTTGTAGTTGCCGCGCCAATCCGTCGCCGCCGGGGTGCGCTCCCAGCCGTAATCCTGCGCCAACTGTGTAAAGTCAATATAGTAGCCGCTGGGCACAGCGGCGCGCAGCCGCCCGCCCTGGTTGTACGCCTCGACATCGCCCTGGTTGCGGCTCAGGAAATCCCAGGGCATGGCGCGCAGCGGCTCGCCGAGCTGCCCGTTCTGCTGGTCTTCGGCCACACGCACAAAGACGCGCCAGTACGTGTCCGTCTCCAGGTCCTCGCGCACCACCTCAACCGCCGCCGGGAAGCCGACAATCGCGTTGCGGTTGACGGCGAAGCTGCGCCCGGTCATGTGCCAGTTGCGGCGCTCCTCACCCGGCTGCGGCAGCCGGTCAATCGGCCAGAACGCATCCTCAAGCTGCCCCAGGAAATCCCACCCGGCGGCCTCCAGCGTGCGCACGCGCAGGGCGTTAAACGAGTCGTTCACCCGGTCGCTGAGCGCTGCCACGCGCGTGTCCACATCAATCAGGCTTTGCAGCTTATAGGGCGGGTCGCCTTCAAAGCGCGTCTCCTGCTCGGTGAACAGCGGCGCGCTGGCCGCCGGCCCCACCCCGCCGGCGCTGACCAGCGCCTGCGTCAGCGGAACCGCGGTCCAGCTTGGCGCGGTGGCGCGGCCCGCCACCGGAATCACCAGCGTCGCGACGCCGGTATCCGCAAAGGGCAGCGCGACAAACTGCGTCCCCTCGATCGAATCCACCGCCGCGATCAGGCTCGTCCCGTCCGGCGACCAGGCCGGCGTGCGCCCGCGCCCCAGCGCCTGCGCCGGGGCATCAGGGTCATCAGCCGGTTTAACGAACACCTTCTCCACGCCCTGGTCAACGGCGCTGTACGCCAGCAGCGCGCCGTCCGGCGACCACGCAGGCCGCCCCTCGTGGCGGTCGGGCGTGTTCGTCAGGTTGGTGACGGCGGCGTCGCGCGGGTCATCCAGCGAAAAGATGTAAATATCCTGGTTGCCGTCGCGCCACGACACAAACGCGATGCGGCGGCCGTCCGGCGACCACGCCGGGGCGAAATCCGGCGCCGAGTGTTCGGTCAGGCGGCGCACATCGGTGCCGTCGGTGCGCATCACATAAATATCCAGGTTGCTGCCCTGGTAGCTTTCGTAAACCAGCCACGCGCCATCAGGACTCCAGCCCGGCCCGCCCTGGAAAGACAGGTCATAGGTCATGCGCGTGGTGTCGCCGCTGTTGATGTCGCCGATGTAGATTTCCCAGTTGCCGTCCTGGCGCGAGGCGTAGGCCAGCCGCCGCCCATCCGGCGACCAGGCTGGATCACGGTCATCCTCCGGGCTGCTGACCAGGCGCACGGGGACATGTTCGCCCACGTTCACGCCCCAGATGTCGTCGCGCCCGTTCTGCCGGACGGTGTACGCCAGGCTGCCGCGCGCCTGAAGCACCGCCGGCACTGGCGTCGCGGTGGGCACAAGCGTCGGAATCTGGGCCGCCAGCGTGGTCTGCGGCGCGGCAGCCGTCCCCGGCAGCAGCCCGGCCGCCGGCGCAGCGGGCGCTGGCGGGGTCTGCCCCTGGCCGGTGGCGGCCACAACCACCACGACCAGCAGCGCCAGCAGCGCCACCGCCACTATGCTCAGGGTGCGGTTCTGCGTCCGCAGCGGGTCTTCAACTACGCCGGCGTCAATCTCCGCGCGGGCGGCGCGGCGCGCCATCGTGTTCGTGCGCGCTTCCCCGGCAACCCGCGCGGCGCCGCGCGAGGCGCCCCGCGCCCCGCGGCCCAGCAGGCCGATAACCGCCGCCAGCGCCAGGCCCAGGCGGCGCAGCACAGCCCACAGCGCGCGCGCCACGCCGCGCACCAGCCGCCACACACCCAGCGCCAGCGCAGCCACCACCGCCAGCAGCCCGGCCACGACCGCGGCCGCCACGCGCCACACAGTGGATACAACCAGCCCGGCGCCCTCAAACAGCGCATCCACAACGGCGGCGGCGATCTTGATAACCGCCACCCCTAATTTATCCGCCAGGCGGTATGTGCGTACCAGCATCGTTAGACAGTCCGGTCCCGAAATCGCTCTGCTCCAGACAGAACTGAATTGTACTGGCAAATACCTTGCCCGGCAAAGCGTCAGTTGTCCTGCTGATTGCCTCCACGCGCAACATGGTGTAATGTTGTTCGCATATCTAGCGATCAAGGAGCAGACCAGATGCGGCACAGTCTCACCCGACTCATCCTGCCTGCCCTGGCACTCGTCGGCCTGGCGCTCGCGGCGCAGGCCGCGCCGGTGCAGGCCGAAGACACCGTTCACATTGTGCAGCCCGGCGAAAGCCTGTACCGTATCAGCCTGCGTTATGGCATCAGCGTGGCGATCCTCGCCCAGGCGAACAACATCAGCAACGCCTCGCAGATTCTGTCCGGCCAGTCGCTCGTCATCCCCGATCTCAGCAGCGCCGTCGAGAACCCGCTGATCGCGGCTGAGCCAACCACCCACGTTGTCCAGGCGGGCGAAACGCTGCAAAGCATCGCCAACCGCTACGGCCTCACCACTGACCAGCTCGCCCAGATCAACAATATCGCCAACCCTGACCGCATCCTGCGCGGCCAGACGCTCACCGTGTTCACCACACCGCCCGCCGCCGCGCCAGCCGCTGCAGAGCCGGCGGCAGCCCCGCTACCCGCCGCAGCCGCCGTCCCCGCCGTCACGCACGAAGTCGGCTACGGCGACACGCTGGCCGCCATCGCCAGCCGCTACAACGTCACAGTTGATGACATTATGGCGCTCAACGGCCTGGACAACCCAAACCGCATTTATCGCGGACAAACGCTCATCATCACCCCTGGCAGCGGCCTGCCGGCGGCAGAAACCGGCGGCGCGCCGGGCGGCATCGCCTACGTTGTGCAGCCCGGCGACCAACTGGCGGCAATTGCCCAGCGCTTCGGCGTAAGCTGGCCGGCGGTGGTGCAGGCCAACAACATCACCGACCCGAACTCAATTCAGGTCGGGCAAACGCTCATCATCCCCAGCGGCGGCAGCCTCAGCGACCTGGGCGTTATCAACGCGCCTGAAGCGCTGGTGACCGCGCCCCAGCCGACGGTGACAACTGGCCGGTCAATTATGGTTGACCTGAGCGACTCGCGCATCTACGCCTACGAAGACGGCAAACTGGTCCGCAACGCGCTGGCGTCAATGGGCCGCGCGGCCACCCCCACTGTCCAGGGCAATTTCACGGTTCAGCGCCGTTACGAAGCCCAAACGATGACCGGGCCGGGGTATTATCTGCCCGGCGTCCCCTGGATTCTCTATTTCTACGCCGGCTATGCCATCCACGGCACTTACTGGCATAACAACTTCGGCCAGCCCATGAGCCACGGCTGCGTCAACCTGCCGCCCGACGAGGCCAAGTGGTTCTACGACTTCGCCCCAATCGGCACGCCGGTTACGGTGCAGTACTAGCGGCCGCCGGGAATCGTAAAGCCCGCCTGGCACACAACCAGGCGGGCTTTTGCGTTCTACAGACAGCGTTTCGCCGGCGGCCCGGTCAATCCCCGGCCAGGCCCAGCGCAGCGGCGTCGGCTTTCATGGCGTCCAGCACGATCTGAATGTGCTCGTCCAGCGGCACGCCCAGGCGCGCGGCGGCCTGCTCGATCTCCGCGCGATGCACGGGCGCGGCAAACGCCCGGTCTTTCCACTTCTTCTTCACAGACTTCAGCTCAACGTCCAGGATGCTGTGCGACGGCCGCACCAGCGCCACCGCGACCAGAAAGCCGGTCAGCTCATCCACCGCGACCAGCGCCTTCTGCATCGGCGTCGTCGGCGCTACACCAGTGATCTCTTCAGCGTGCGCCAGAATCGCCTGGATAATGTCCTCCGGCACGCCGCGCTCGCGCAGGATGCGCGAACCCACTACCGGGTGGCCCACAGCGCTGATATCAGGGTAGCGCTCGTAATCGAAATCGTGCAGCAGCCCGGCCACGCCCCACACATCCGCATCGCCCGCGAAACGCGGCGCATACGCTCGCATCGCCGCCTCGACAGCCAGCATATGCCGCCGCAGCGAGTCGCTGGCCGTGTATTCGGTAACAATCGCCCACGCCTGCTCGCGCGCAAACACCATCGCCATACCTCACTCGAACGTAAAAATACTGATCACCAGCGGTTTTCCAATAAGAATCTGGCCGGGGGTGCGCAGTTCCCACGTGCCAGCGCGCAGGCCGCCCGTCTGGGGTGTGCGCCCAGCAAACGTGATCGTTACCTCGCTGCCGGGGTTCACCCGTTCGCGCAGGAAGATGCGCTGCGCGTCGAAATCCTCACCCTCGATAAACACCAGCGACGTGTTGCGCTCCCAGGGACAGGTGCCGGTGTTAAGCAGCCGAATCTCGCGCTCATACAGCCTGTCGGCGCGGAAGTAATCGCCATCAGCCGGCGTCTGCTCAATTATGGCGTAGTCAAAGTCGCAGGCCGCGATTGTCGCCGTTTGAATCTCCAGCACGATCGTCGCCTGAATCAGCGTCTGCGTCAGGTCGGGCGTGGCCGTCAGCGTGATCGTCGGCGTCAGCGTGATCGTTGGCGTGTTGGTCGGCGTGGCCGTGCGCGCCGGCGTGAGCGTGTCGGTCGCCGTCGGCGTGGCCGTGCTGGTCGGTGTCAGCGTTGGCGTGGCTGTGAGCGTGGGCGTTCCCGTCGCCGTCGGCGTAGTGGTCGCGGTGGCGGACGGCGTGGTCGTCACGGTCGCGGTTGACGTGGCCGTTGGGGTTTCGGTGTAGTCCAGCGTCGGCGTTACGGTCGCCGCTGCGGTCAGCGTCGCGGTGGGCGTTGGCGACGCCAGCAGGCCGGCCAGCAGCGGCAGGCTGCCATTGACCGCCAGCGCATAGCCGCCCACCAGAATCAACCCGGCAGCCACCCCGCCCGCCAGCCACAGCGGGACCCGCTGGCGGCGGCGCGGGCCGCCCTGCCCGCCGGCGGCAGCGGACGCTAACGGCATGGTATCGTATTCGGCGGCGCTCAGCGCTGCCGGTTGGTAAACAATCGAACGCGCCACCTGCCCGCCAGCGTCCTGCTCAATGCGCTCCAGGTCCGTGATCAGGTCAGCGGCTGTCTGGTAGCGCTCGGCGGGGTTCTTCGCCATCAGCCGGGCGATCACCGCGTCAACGGTTTCGGGGTAATCGGGGTTAGAATCGCGGGCCAGCGGAATCGGGTCATTCAGGTGCTTGAGGATAACGGCCAGCGGCGCCTCAGCCTCGAACGGTATCTGGCCCGTCAGAAGCTGGTAGAGAATCACGCCCAGCGAGTACAGGTCAGAGCGTTCATCGCCCGGCTCGCCCAGGCCCTGCTCCGGGGCCATATAAGCGGGCGTCCCCACCATTCCGCCGCTGTTGGTGAACTGCGCGCCGGTCACAATCTTGGCGATGCCGAAGTCCGTCAGCACCACGCGGCTGTCATGGTCCAGCATCAGGTTGGCCGGCTTGACGTCGCGGTGAATCATGCCCCGGCTGTGGGCATAGGCCAGCGCTGAAGCGGCCTCGCGCACGATGCGCACGGTCTCAACGAACGGGATAACCCTGCCGCTGCCGGCCAGCCCGGTCAGCCGTTCCTTGAGCGTCGGCCCGTCAATCAGCTCCATGACCATGTAATAGCTCTCGCTCTCCACATCGTAATCAAAGTCGTAGACCTGTACGATGTGGGCGTGCTTGAGCCGCGCCACGTTCTGCGCCTCGCGCAGGAAGCGCTCTTTGAATTCGGGATCATCGGCCAGAAAAGCGTGCAGCACCTTAATCGCCACATACCGATCAAGGTTGGCGTGATAGGCCCGGTAGACCTCCGCCATGCCGCCGCGCCCCAGGCGCTCGACAATCTCGTATTTTCCCAGTTTCCGGTTCGACACGAGTACGCTAAAAACCTTAAGGTGAAATGCAAGGTCAGGCTGGCACGGAAACCGCTGCGCCTGTCACCAGTATACTCTAGATCACTCGCTGGCTCAATTCACCATCTGGCGGGGCGGCGGCCCAAACCAGCCGGGCACACAGCCGCCCCGCCCGTTTTCGCGCCGCCGCGTCAGCCGCCCGCGCTGATACCCTGAATGCCGCCTTTGGTCATCGCGTAAGCGTCAAGCGCCTTGTCAAGCTCGGCTTCGTCCATGTAGCCCAGCTCCAGCACGATCTCGCGGATGCTGCGGTCCTCGGCCAGCGCCTTCTTCGCCACCTCAGCGCCCTTCAGATAGCCGATGATCGGGTTGAGCGCCGTCACCAGAATCGGGTTCTTCGTCAGCCAGCTCTCGGCCTTCTCGCGGTTGATGATGAGGCCCACTACGCACTTCTCGGTGAAGGCGTTCACCGAGCCGATCATCACGTGCATCATCTCGAACAGGTTGTGCGCGATAATCGGCATCATCACATTCAGCTCAAGCTGGCCGGCCTGCGCCCCCAGCAGCACCGTCAGGTCACAGCCCATGACGTGGAACATGGCCATATTGAGCATCTCAGCCAGCGCCGGGTTGACCTTGCCCGGCATGATCGAGGAACCGGGCTGCACCGTCGGGCAGGTGATCTCCGCCAGGCCGGTTGTCGGCCCGCTGGACAGCAGTCGAATGTCGTTGGCGATGCGCGTCAGGTCCTGCGCCGCCGTCCGCAGCGCGCTGGAGAAAAAGGTCGCGTCCTGCATGGACTGCATAGACTCGAACAGGTCATCGCTCTCGTAGAGCGTGATGCCCGTCAGCGCCGTGATCTTCCGCACCATGCGCCCGTGATACTCTGGGTGCGCGTTGAGGCCGGTTCCGTTAGCCGTGCCGCCGATGCCCAGCCGCCGCAGCCCCTCCGCCGCCACCCTGATCTTCTCGATGTTGCGCTCCAGCGCCTTCGCATACGCGCCAAATTCCTGCCCCATGCGGATCGGAACGGCGTCCTGAAGGTGCGTGCGCCCGCTTTTCACCACATTGTCGGTCTCGGCCGCTTTGGCGCGAAACGCCGCCGCGCACGTCTCCAGCGCGGCGATCAGCTCGTCCAGCCGCCACAGCACGCCCAGGCGAATGGCCGTGGGGATGGTGTCGTTGGTGCTCTGCGCCATGTTGACGTGATCGTTCGGGTTTACCGGCTTGCTGCTGTCGTCCAGCTTGTAGCCCAGAATTTCGTCAGCGCGGTTGGCGATCACCTCATTGGTGTTCATATTGTGGCTGGTCCCGGCCCCGGCCTGGAACGGGTCCACTACAAACTGGTTGTTATACTTGCCGGCCAGCACCTCATCGGCGGCCTGCATAATGGCGTCGGCCAGCCGCGCGTCCAGCAGGCCCAGGTCCTTATGCACCTCCGCCGCCGCCCGCTTGATGATCGCCATGCCCCAGATGAACGCCGGGTATGGGCGCATCCCGCTCACCGGGAAGTTCAGCACGGCGCGCTGCGTCTGCGCGGCATAATACGCGCCCGCGGGAACCTGAACCGCGCCCAACGAGTCCTTTTCGATCCGGTAGTCAGACATTTCCTGATGCACTCCTCTTATGCAGCACAAAACAAACGTTCGGCGTAATAATCCGTTAGCGACAAATAAAAAGGCGCTACGATTGTAACGCCTTTTCATGCTTTGTGAAATTACCGCCAGCGCGGGCTTCAGCCCTTAGCGGCGGCGTAGCGCCGCGACACCTCGCCCCAGTTCACCACATGCCACCACGCCTTGATGTAATCAGCGCGGCGGTTCTGATAATTGAGATAGTAGGCGTGCTCCCACACATCCAGGCCGAGGATCGGCGTCTTGCCCTCCATCAGCGGCGTGTCCTGGTTCGGCGTCGAGGTGACGTATACGCTGCCGTCCTTCTCCGCCACCAGCCACGCCCAGCCAGAGCCAAACCGGGTGGCGGCCGCCTTGCCGAATTCTTCTTTGAACGCATCCACGCTGCCGAATTTCTTCTCGACAGCGGCCTGCAGCTCGGCGCTGATGTCGCTGCTGCCGCCGGGGGCCATCGTCACCCAGAACAGGTTGTGGTTCGCGTAGCCGCCGCCGTTGTTGCGCACCGTCGTGCGGATGGCTTCCGGCACGCTGTTCAGGTCGGCCAGCAGCGCCTCGATAGTCTTGCTCTGCAGGCCGGGGTGGCCTTCCAGCGCGGCGTTCAGGTTGTTGGTGTAAGCGCCATGATGCTTGTCGTGGTGAATCTCCATTGTGCGCGCGTCAATATGCGGTTCGAGCGCTTCGAACGCATAGGGCAGCGGAGGCAGTTCAAAAGCCATGCTGTTTTCTCCTGTCCGTAAAGGATAACTGTTTCCATCCTAGCACACTCGTATTAGCAAAAGGTAAAAAACGCCCTCCTTTGGATTATGAGAGTACTGTGAGAACAGCCCGCGCCAGCGGCCACACGGGCGGGCTTTGACCGGCATCGGGCGCGGTGGTAGCATTTGCCCTCTCTGCTCCGCGCAAAGGTCCGCCGCCATGACCGACACCGCCCTGCCCCGCCCTGCCGCCCCGCCCATGCGCGCCTATGTCGTGCTGGCGTTGGGGCTGCTGGCCGTCTCGCTGGCTTCGATCTTCATCCGCATGGCGCAGGGCGAGGGCGTGCCGTCGCTGGTGATCGCGGCGGGCCGCCTGGTCATCGCCGCGCTGATTCTCACCCCCTTCACCCTGCGGCGCTACCAGCGTCACCTGCGCGGGCTGCGCCGCCGCGACCTGCTGCTGGTCAGCGTGGCGGGGGTTTTCCTGGGGCTGCACTTTATCCTGTGGATTACGTCGCTGGAACACACCAGCGTGCTGGTCAGCGTGGTGCTGGTGACCACATCGCCGCTGTGGAGCGCCGGCCTGGAAGCTATCTTCCTGCGGGCGGCGGTCACGCGGCTGGTGCTGGGCGGCATGCTGCTGGCCGTCATCGGCTCCGTGATTATCAGCCTGCCGGGCGCGGACGCGGGCGTCGCGCTGGGCAGCAGCCCGCTGCTGGGCAGCGCCCTGGCGCTGGCCGGCGCGCTGGCGGTGTCGGTCTATCTGGTGATCGGGCGCAGCGTCCGCGCCCGCCTGCCGCTGCTGCCCTATATCTGGCTGGTGTACGGCGTCGCCGCCATCACCGCGCTGATCGCTGTGTTCCTCAGCGGCGCGTCGCTCACCGGCCACAGCCCCACTGGCTACGCGCTGCTGCTGGCGCTGGCGCTCATCCCCCAGCTTATCGGCCACTCGGCGTTTAATTATGTGCTGGAATATGTGTCGGCAACCTATGTCGGCATCGCCACCCAGCTTGAGCCGGTGATAAGCGCGGCGCTGGCGCTGCTGCTGTTCCAGGAAATGCCGCGCCCGCTGCAAATCGCCGGCAGCGCCGTCGTCATGGCCGGCGTGGTGCTGGCGACGCTGGGCCAGTCTAACCCGTCAGCCGCAGCGAATATCCCAGAAACGACGCCGGACCGGGCCACACATCCGGCGCGGGAACGTCCTCCGGCAGCATAACCGGGCGCAGCAGCTCCGGCAGCGTGCCGTCGCTGAACAGCTCTTGCAGGGTGTACTCCACCAGCAGGCGGAAGTCCACATCGTTAAGCGGCACGCCGAACGCCACATACTGGCGCGAATACCAGGGGTCGCAGTTAGGGCAGCGCGTCGTCAGCCGGAAGTTATCCGGGTACGCCTGCACATGCGGAATCAGCTTCAGGCTGTCGCCAAACGCCACATCCATGTTCTGATCTTCGAGAATGTGAAACCAGACATCTTCCTCACGCACGATGGTGTAAATATTCACCGCCGTGTTCACGCTCTCCGCCAGCGCGTTGACCCGGTCCGCCGCGCCCGGCTCGCTGGCGAAAATCCCCACCCAGCGCCCGCCGCGCAGCTCATTGAAACTCTCGATATCGCTGTTCTTCTTCACCAGCAGCCGGTCGCCGTGCAGCAGATACGCGCCGGTGAAATCCACCCGGTCGGCCCGCGTCCAGTCCGGCGTCACGCCCGCCGCCAGGTCAATCTCGCCCGCCGCCAGCCGGTCGAGCGCGGCGGCGGGGTCGCTGTCCACATACTCGACCGCGACGCCCCAGCGCGCGGCCAGCGCCTCAACCACCGCCCGGTTAACAGCCGCCAGCCGCCGCTCGCTCTCGTGCGCGCCCGCCGGCACTTCCTGGATGCCGCCTACACGCAGCGGCTGGCCTGATTGCAGTCGGGCAACCGTGTACTGCGCCGGATAAGCGATTGCAGCCGCGTGCTGGCCCGGCTGCGGCGCGTCGTCGCCCAGGTTGGCCCACTCCGGGATCAACCCCGGCGGGTAAGTAGAGCCGGGGAAATTCGACTGGTAAATCTCGTTCAGCCGCCCGCTGCGCGCCAGAAACTGCAGCGAGCGGTTCACCAGCGCCCGCAGGCTGGCGTCCTGCCGCCGCACCGCGATCGCATAAGGCTGCGCCAGCATGTCCTCGGCAAGGATCTTCGCCACCCCCGGCTGAAGGATCGCGTGCAGGTCTACCCGGCTGCCCACCACCCCGTCAATCTCGCCGGCCACCAGCGCTACATACGCGCGCTCCAGGGTCGGAAACGCCTGCACCGTCGCGTTGAGGCCGGTGCGCTGCTGCCATGCCTGCACCGCGCCCTCGCCAGGGCGCGCCATCACCACGCCCAGACGCCGGTTCGCCAGATCCGCCAGCGCGGCAGCGCCGTCATCACCGCGCACCATCACGGCCTGCGCGTCGCGATAATACGTGTGGCTGAACTCCATAAGCGCGTCAGACTGGCGGTCGTGTACCTGCGCCGCCACCAGCATGTCCACCATGCCGCTCAGCAGCATCTCGCTGTCCGTCTGGCGCGTGACCTGCACCAGCTCCACGTCCACGCCCCACAGATCGCCCAGGCTGCGCGCCAGGTCAGCGTCAAAACCGGACACATCGCCGCGAATATTGAGCAGCCCGAACGGCGGCTCGTTAAACAGAATCCCCACCCGCACGCGCCCCTCGCTCTGGATGCGCGCCAGCGCCGACTCCGCTGCCAGCGCGTCGCGCAGGCCGGCGTCCTGCGTGGGAATAGGCGTCGGCGGGATCAGCGTGGGGACTGCGCCCTGTTCCGCCGGGCGCGGCGGCTGGCCGCGCAGCGCCGCCGGCATCACCAGCAGCGCCAGCAGCGCCGCGCCAATCACAATACCGTGTCGCATGTCAGCCCTCGTCGTGATAGAGTTCGTGCCGGGCGATATACGCCAGCACGCTGTCGGGCACAAGATAGCGCACGCTGCGGCCTTCCCGCAGGCGGCTGATAATCTCGCTGGACGAAATCTCCAGCACCGGCGTCTTCAGGATTATCACCCGCTGCGCCAGCCCCGGCAGCGCCGCGTCGTGCATATGCGGGTCAACGTCCTCGCCCGGCCGTTCCATCACCGCGAACCAGCACAGCGTCAGCAGCTCTGCGGGCCGGTTCCAGGTGGGCAGGTCGCGCAGCGAATCGCCGCCCATTACAAAGTACAGCTTTGCGTCTGGATACTGGGCCTGCGCGATGCGCACCATGTCAAGCGAATAGTGCGGGCCGGGCCGGTCCAGGTCAATACGCGACAGGCAGAAATGTCGGTTGTCGCTCAGCGCCAGGCGCAGCATCGCCAGCCGGTGCGCGACCGATGTCTTGCGCCGGTCGCGCTTATGCGGCGGGTCTGCCGCCGGCACATACAGCAGGCAGTCCAGGTCCAGCGCCTCAACGGCGTACTCGCCCAGGATGAGATGGCCGATATGCGGCGGGTCAAACGTCCCGCCCAGAATGCCAACCGCGCGCGGCGTTTGTGCGCTCACTCTGCCCATTCCAGTTCGTGTTCGCCGATATAAACCGTGTCGCCCACCTGCACCCCGGCCCGCTCCAGCGCCGCCGTGACGCCCATCGCCTCCAGAATGTTCTGGAAACGGGCGACGGCTTCGTCGTAGTCCCAGTAAGTCATGGCCGCCGCCCGCTCGATGCGCTTGCCGCGCACCCGGTAGCTGCCGTCCGGCTCGCGCGCGATCGTAAAGGTGAGTTCGCTCTCCGGCAGCTCATAAAGCGGCGTTTCGGCGGCGCGCGCGCTCAGGTCCTCCGGCGGCAGCGCGTCTATCACCTGTAACACGCGCTGCATCAGCTCGCGCACGCCCTGCCGCGCCAGCGCCGAGATCACCAGCGCGTCCACGCCGCGCGCGCGCAGCGCCGCCTGCACCTGCGGCCAGCGCGCCTGCGCCTCCGGCAGGTCAATCTTGTTGAAGGCTACAATCTGCGGTTTAGCCAGCAGGTGCTCGTCGTACAGCGACAGCTCAACGTTGATCTGGTTGTAGTCCGCCAGCGGGTCGGCGCTGGCCCCGTCCAGCAGATGCACCAGCACGCGCGTCCGCTGCACGTGGCGCAGAAAGGCGTGCCCCAGCCCCACCCCCAGATGCGCCCCTTCGATCAGGCCGGGGATGTCGGCCACCACCAGGTCGCGATCATCGTACGCCACGACGCCCAGGTTCGGCTCCAGCGTGGTGAACGGGTAATCCGCGATCTTAGGGCGCGCGTTGCTCACTACCGACAGCAGCGTTGATTTGCCCGCGTTCGGGACGCCCACCAGCCCGACATCCGCGATCAGCCTGAGTTCCAGCTTCAGCCAGCGTTCTTCGCCGGGTTCGCCCTTCTCCGCCACCCGCGGGGCCTGGTGCGCTGAGGTCGCAAAGCGCGCATTGCCGCGCCCGCCGCGCCCGCCAACCACGATCACCACCCGGTCATCCGCGCGCACCAGGTCAGCGATCAGCGCGCCGGTCTCAGCGTCGCGCACCACCGTTCCCGCCGGCACTTCGATTTCCAAAGCGCCGCCGCTGGCCCCGGTGCGGTTATTGGCCCCGCCGCGCTTGCCGCTGTCCGCGTGGTAGTGGCTGCGGTGCTGAAAGTGCGCCAGCGTGTTCAGCTTCGGGTTCACCTTCAGCACGACATCGCCGCCGCGCCCGCCGTCGCCGCCCGCCGGGCCGCCGCGCGGGACGTACTTCTCGCGCCGAAAGTGGATCAGCCCGTCGCCGCCGCTGCCGCTGCGCACAAAAATCCTGACTTCATCAATCATCGCCGCTGCACTCCAGTTCCGCCAGGCGTTCTGGCTGCCCAGCGCGGTACCACGCCACCGTCCGCCGCGCGCCCTCGTGAAAACCAACCGGCGCGAAACCCAGCTCGCGCCGCGCCTTCGCGCTGGAAATCCGCCAGTAATTGTACACATAGGACCGCAAATTGATGGGCCAGAACGGCTCATGCCCCAGCAGTGCGCCCACAGCGCTCATCGCTTTAGCCGTCCCCACGCCCAGCCAGCCTGGAATCGACAGGCGCGGCCAGCGCAGGCCAGCCTCGGCGCACACAATGTCGAACGCCTCGCGGTGTGTAATCCACTCGTCGCAGATGTGATAGATCTCGCCAGGGCGCCCGCGCTCGAACGCCAACAGCACCGCCTGCGCCGCGTCCGCGATGTACACCGGAAACTGAATATAGCGCCCGCCGTCCACCTGCATAATGATGCCGCGCATGGGGTCCCGGAAAAACAGGCGGTTAAAAGCGTAGTGCCCCAGCGGACCGTAATACGCGCCCGGCCGCAGCACCACCACCGGCAGGCCGCGCTCGCGCTGCCAGCGCAGGGCCGCCGCCTCGCCCATCAGCTTGCTCACCTGGTACGGCTCCACCGGGCGCGGGGGATAGGTCTCGTCCATCGGCTGCGTTGGGTCAGGCGTGCCAATGACCGCCGCCGTCGAAATATGCACCAGCCGTTCAACGCCAGCGGCGGCGGCGGCGCGCAGCAGGTTTTCCGTCCCCGTTACGTTTACATCCTGAAAGCCCTGCGCGCGGCCCCAGAAACTAAACAGGCCGCCGGCGTGCACTACCCACTGGCAGCCCGCCAGCGCCGCGCTGAACGTGTCCGGCTGGCGCAGGTCGCCGCTGACAGCGACCGCGCGCGGATAACGCCGCAGCCAGGCGGCGGCCTGCGGCTGGCGCGTCAGCACGCGCACCGTGTGCCCCGCCCGGCACAGCGCCGGAACGAGATGCCGCCCCAGGAACCCGGTCCCGCCGGTTACAAATACTGTGCGTGTCATAATGGATGGCGGTAAGCGCTGGTCAGAAGTCGCGCCCGTTCGGCATAAACACAGACGGCGAAAGCGCCAGGTGCAGCGGCGTGTCCGGCGCAGCGGCGGTCAGCGGCAGATGCTGAACAAGCGCGTCGATCGTCCAGCGGCGCGCCGTGTGGTCGAAGGCCATGCGGTAAACAACAACCCCGCTGCCCAGGTCCTGCGTCGAGATGCGCGCGCGGCCCAACCGGTCATACGTCGCCATGCGCCGGTGAAGCTGCGTGTCCACCACCAGGCAGCGCGCGCCGCCGGCGGAGAAATAGCGCACGCTGATTTCATGGTCAGCGCGCAGCACGCCCACAATCGCCGGCGCGCCGGCCCGGCTGGCCTGGCCCACCAGGGCGCGGCAGCGCTGTAAAAAGCGCCCGCTGAGGTACATCGGCGCGACCGCCCACAGATGCGCCCAGTCATTCATGGCCACATCCTGAAACCAGGCGACGGCCGACAGATAATCCAGGCGCACGCGGCTCACAACATCGGGCGGGGCCATCCATTCCACCGGCTGGCTGCCTGCGCCGTCTACACGCCGCAGCTTATCGGACCAGGGCACACGCCGGTTATCATCGCCTGTCATCGCATATACCAGTGTGGCTAAACAGCGCGGTCACGAAGCCAGCCCCCGCACCGCTCCTCGGACGGCCTCACTTTACCAGCCGCCAGCCTCATTCGCAATCTGCAATCCGCGCCTGGCGCGGTCAGGTCATGAACGGCATATTTTTGAGGGTCAGCCACACATTCTGCCGAAGCTGCGCCATGCTCACCGGGCGGGTCAGGTACACGTCCACCTTAACCACACTGAGCGCGAAGGCCTGTTCGTCGCTGGTTGCGCTGTGATCCGCGATCACGATGATCGGCAGCGCGCTCAGGCTGTCAATTTCCTTGATCTTCGCCAGCAGCTCCCAGCCGTGCATATCAGGAAGCTGAAAATCCATAATGAGCAGGTGCGGCGCACAGTCCTCCAGCACCAACAGGCCATCCGCGCCGTTGTTGGCCCAGTACACCTCAGCCTGCATCGCCAGCAGCAGCTCACAGGCAGCCGTTCGCTCGTCGTCGCTGCCCGCGATCACCACCACGCGCCGCCCGCTGGTGACTGTCGTGTCGGTCTGGCTGGCGATAATCGTCTCCAGGTCCACCGGGTCGTTAACCAGCTCCGTCTGCTGCTTATAGCTGTTGCCGCTGTTGTTGGTCTCGATAAACGCGATCGCCGTGTGCTGGAGCAGGTCAGCGGCGCGCGCAACCAGATACTTGAGCGCGCGTTCGGCGTCCTTGAGGTGGCGAAAAGGCGCGCCGTTCCGGCCCAGGATGGCGATCAGGTCGCCGCGCTCGCGCGCCAGATAATCCTCGTCCAGCTCCAGCGCCGTCAGCGCCGCCTGCACCTCATGCAGGCGCGCGCGCGGCAGGGTCGTGTTCAGGTAATAGGTGCGGATGCGGTTGCCGGATGTGCGCGTTTTGATTTCCTGCTCAAACCGATTGGTCTCCGGCAGGGCGTAAAGCCACACATAGCGCTCGTCATAATGCTCAACGCGCCCCGCCGCCTTGAGCTGCTTCAGCTCATAGTCAGTGATCGTGTGCCCAAAGCCGCTGTCCTCATACCGGCGATAGCGCCCGCTCAGCAGTTCCTGCACACGCCCTTCATCCCACTGCACCACGAATGACCCGTCTGCCAGGATAAAGACCGTGTGCCGAGGCACTGGCGACCCGCTAAACGTCCTATTCATCAGCCCTGGACCATACCCCGCCTGAATCGCCCCCGTGCCGGCTTTACAGATCAACAAAATAGGATTGGCAGGCACGATCAATCAGGTCTTTGGTCAGCATCGGCGGCCTGTTGAGGTAAGTTGAAATATCAATGATCTGCGACAGCAGATCGCGTGGGTGCACAAAGCGCAGATCGCGGTCCTGCTTGACGTACCACTCGTTCAGCAGATAGGCCAGCCCCTGCTCATCGTAAGGCACTTTCAGCAGCCGGCACACGAGCTTGAAGATCTCGCGAAACTGCTCATACGTCGGGTTGCCGATCTCAATCTTGTAGCGGATCCGCCGCAGAAAAGCCTCATCCACCAGGTCTTTGGGGTCCAGGTTCGTCGAGAACACGATCAGCACGAAGAACGGAATTTCAATCTTGCGCCCATTGTTGAGCGTGAGGAAGTCCACGCCCTTTTCCAGCGGCACAATCCAGCGGTTCAGCAGGTCTTTCGGGCGCACCTGCTGGCGGCCAAAGTCGTCAATCAGGAACATGCCGCCGTTGGCCTTCACCTGGTACGGCGCTTCATAGAACTTGTTTACGTCGTTCCACACCAGGTCCAGGCCGGCCATCGTCAGCTCGCCGCCGACCATGATCATCGGGCGTTTGATGCGCACCCAGCGCACATCGCGCATCTTGCCCGTCCCGGCCTTGAGCCGCCCTTCCTGCTCCGACAGCTCGTGGTTCACGCTGTCGTACACCTGCACGATCTGCCCGTCCACGTCAATCGCGTGGGGAATCCAGATATCGTCGCCCAGAATCATTCGCCCGATTTTCTCTGAGATGGTCGTCTTGCCGTTGCCGGGCGGCCCATACAGGAAAATCGAACGGCCAGAGTTCACCGCCGGGCCGATGCGGCTCAGCATCTCGTCAGAAATAATCAGGTTGGTCATGATGCGGCGCAGGTCTTCCTGATGCACAATCAGCTTGCGCCGGTTCTGCTCATGCACCGACTCAATATACCTCCGCAGCGGCACCGGCGCCGGCCCGGCGTACTGCGACCGTTCCATCGCCTCGCGGGCCTTTTCTGACCCCTTCAGCGTGATAATATACTGAAAGGCTGATTCGTTAAAGCCGGTGGCCCCGCGCACCTCGACGTATTTTTCGCGTCGAAGAAATTCCATCACCGTGTCAAGCACGCCGGTATATGGCAGCTTGACCACCTCAGCGATCGCATGGCCGGCCATCACGCCGCCATAATACAGCACTTTCAGCACCAGATCAGACACGTATAGCTGGTTTAAACCAGTGTCCTCAATCGTCTCGATAACTGGCGGCGCCCAGGCTTCACCCTCGTCGCCCAGCGGCCGGGTCCCTGACAGGCTTCTGATGCCAGATGCGCGCGGTGCATTCTGCGCGGGTTGGTCCGTCATGTGCTTAAACCTCTCATCATTGCGGCAGTTACTACGCGGACAGGGCGTTTCCTGCCTGCTGCGCACAGGCAGTCTGGCAAGCCGGTATGGCTGCCTGCGCAGAGTCATAACCCACTTCGCATTATATATCAGCCCTTTATCCGCAGACAAGCAAGTGCCCGGCCAGGCCCTTGAGGGCGCGCGCGGTTTCGGGTAAAGTAAAGGTCAGGCGGGCGCGCAGCAGCGTATCCGCCCTCTTAAACAGACAGTGAGCCGAACTTCATGATTGACCGTATTCAGTGGCTGGGGCACAGCAGCTTCATGATTCAGGGGCCGCCGCTGATTTACATTGACCCCTGGCGCGTGGCGCGCAGCGCCTTTCACGCCGACATCATCCTCATCAGCAGCAACCTGTATGACCGCTGCTCGCTGGCAGACATAGACAAGCTGCGCGGGCCAGAGACGCTGGTCATCGGCAGCGAGACCGTGGCCCAGCAGGTCGAAAACTGCACGGTGCTGCGCCCCTGGCAAAGCCTCACCGTTGACCGGGCCGCCATCAAAGCGGTGCCAGCCTGCACGTCTGACGCCTGGGGCCAGCCTATCGTCAGCGGCCTGGGCTTCGTGATCTCTATCAACCTCTACGACATTTACTACGCCGGCCCCACGCAGATCACCCCGGAAATGGACACGCTGCGGCCCGACATCGCCATCCTGCCGATTGACGGTCGCGGCACACTCAACGTGGCCGACGCCGCCCAGGTCATCCGGCAGATGCGCCCGCGCTGGGTCTTCCCCGCCAACTGGGGCGTGTATGGCGAAGGGGCCGCTCGCTCTGACGCGCTGGCCCTCCAGCGCCTCACCGCCGGCCAGACAGAGGTTGTTATCCGCGCGCAGACGCTCTCGTCCGCCGGCTGACAGGCATAAAAAACGGCCCGCGCAGGGCGGGCCGTTGACACAGCGCCGTGTATCTTCAGTTCAGGCAGCCGAGTTCAGCTTGCCGATCTCGCTCCACTCCATCTGCTTGTCGCCCTCGCCCAACACAATCGGGCGCGCCTCGCCGCGCACCACCGCGCCGGTGACAATCACCTTGCGGATGGATGTGTTGCCGGGCGTTTCAAACATCACGTCCAGCAGCGTGCTTTCAATGATCGAGCGCAGGCCGCGCGCGCCTGTGCCGCGCTGAAGCGCCATATCGGCGGCAACAGCCAGCGCGTCGTCATCGAACAGCAGGTCCACGTTGTCCAGCGACAGCAGGTAGTGGTACTGCTTGGTGAGCGCGTTCTTCGGCTCAACCAGAATGCGCACCAGCGCCTCTTTATCCAGCGGGTCGGTGCTGACCAGCACCGGCAGGCGGCCCACAAATTCAGGGATCAGGCCGAACTGCATCAGGTCCTCAGGGTTGATGTGGCGCAGCAGGGCGGCGGTATCCGCTTTGCTGCGCTGGTCGCCGGCGGTGAACCCCAGCCTGCCGCGCGCGCCTACGCGTTTGGCCACCAGGTCCTCAACGCCGTCGAACATGCCGCCGCAGATGAACAGGATATTCGACGTGTCAATCTGGATGAATTCCTGGTGCGGGTGTTTACGCCCGCCCTGGGGCGGCACATTAGCCAGCGTGCCCTCGACGATCTTGAGCAGCGCCTGCTGCACGCCCTCGCCGGACACGTCGCGCGTAATGGACGGGTTATCGTTTGACTTGCGCGCGATCTTGTCAATCTCATCAATGTAGATGATGCCACGTTCCGCGCGCGCGATGTCGCCATCCGCCGCCTGAATCAGGCGCAGCAGGATATTCTCCACGTCCTCGCCCACGTAACCGGCCTCGGTGAGCGCCGTCGCATCGGCGATGCAGAAAGGCACGTCCAGGATGCGGGCGAGCGTCTGCGCCAGCAGCGTCTTGCCGCTGCCCGTCGGCCCGATCAGCAGGATATTGCTCTTTTCCAGCTCGACACCCTGGTCGTCGCTGCCGTTCTGGATGCGCTTGTAGTGGTTGTACACCGCCACGCTCAGCACGCGCTTGGCGTGTTCCTGCCCCACGACGTACTCGTCCAGGTGGGCCATGATCTCGCGCGGGGCCATCAGGCGTTCGAGCGCGAAGTCGGCGGCGTAGGGCTGCACTTTGGCGCTGTCCTCGTGCAGAATGTGCTGGCACAGGTCAACGCAGTAGTTGCAGATAAACACGCCGTCCGGGCCGGCAATCAGGCGGTCAACATCGTTATGGCTGCGGCGGCAGAACGAACAGGACTGCTCGCCAGTGTAGGATTGTGTCACTTGCCGTTTGCTCCCAACTTCTGCGGCTCCAGCACGGTGTCAATCAACCCATACTCTACCGCCTGGGCCGCGCTCAGATATATGTCGCGGTCAGTGTCGCGCTCAATATCTTCGGGCTTCTTGCCGGTGTGGATCACGAAAATCTCGTTCAGGCGCTCTTTCAGGCGCATGATCTCGTTGGCCTGAATCACGATATCAGACGCCTGGCCCTGCGCCCCGCCCAGCGGCTGGTGCATGTGGATGGTGGCGTTGGGCAGCGCGTAGCGCAGGCCGTGCGCGCCGGCAGCCAGCAGCACTGTGCCGAAGCTGGCCGCCAGGCCGATCGCCACCGTGCTCACCGGCGCTGAAATCTGCTGCATAGCGTCATAGATAGCCAGGCCGGAGTACACCACGCCGCCGGGCGAGTTGATGTACATGTTGATCTGGCGGTCAGGGTCCTGGCCGTTGAGATAGAGAAGCTGCGCCACAGTCAGGTTGGCGATCTGATCGTTGATCGGCGTGCCCAGCAGCACGATGCGTTCCTTCAGCAGCAGGGAGTAAATATCGTAGGCGCGCTCGCCCCGGCTGCCCTGCTCAATCACCATCGGGATTACATTACGCACGTCCATAGTAAGCTGCTGCTCCTTAGTCTGCTTCCGTTTCAAGCACTTCATCAGCCACAGATGGGGCGGCGCTTTCAGCGCTGGCGGCGTTCAGGTCCGGGGCTTCGCCCCTGGCGATAGCGACCAGCCGTTCCATAATCAGCCGGCTGGTCAGGTCGTGGCGCAGGCTGTCGCGCATCTCACGCCGTTTGTACATGCCGCGAAAAGCCGCCGCCTGCTCGCCAAACTGCGCGACAATGCGCTCAATTTCCTCGTCTACCTGCTGCTCAGTCACTTCGATCTGTTCCGCGTGCTCCAGCTCGTGCAGCACCAGCGACCGCCTGATCGAGGCTTCCGCCGCCGCGCGCTGTTCGGCGCGCACGTCGTCCAGCGCCTTGCCAGAGATGCGCATATAATCCTGCAGCGTCAGGCCGCGCTGGCGCAGGTCGTTGTCCACATGCTGCAACATGTGGTCAATCTGGTCATTAACCAGGTCTTCAGGGTACGCCACGCTGGCCTGCTGCGTGATCTGCTCCAGCACCGCGCCAGCGTATTCCGACCTGGCTTCGTCGTCAGCGGCCTTCTGAAGCGCTTCGCGCTCTTTAACGCGCAGCTCCAGCAGCGTCAGCGGCGTGTCCTCAGTCTCGGTAACGCGGGCAGCGAAGGTGTCGTTCAGCTCTGGCAGCGTCACCGTTTCGATCTTGTTGACGGTAACGTCAAAGCGCACATGCCGGCCATGCATCTCCGGGTACTTTTCCTCGTCATCCGGGTAGACCAGCTCGAACTGGCGCTGCTCGCCCACCGCTGCGCCCACCAGCGCGGCGGTAAAGCCGGGCATCATCTCACCGGCCTCGGTAAGCTGCACAGGCACATCGTCGCGGTCAATCAGCACCCGGTTAGCCGGCGCTGGCGCCTCCGCATCCTCGGCGTCTTCCCCGTCGCCAGCCGCCTCATCAGCCGCCGGCAGCAGCTCCGCCCGCACCTTAATCGTCACCTGGTTGTCGGCGGCCGCCGGCTGCTGGCTTGTCTCAATCACCGCGCGCTCGCGGCGCAGCCGCTCCAGCGCCTCGGCCACTGCCGCGTCATCCACCGTCGGCGTTTCATACGGCAGGCGGATCGAACGATAATCGCCCAGGTCTGTCGTTGGCGACAGCGGGACAATGAACGTAAACGTCGGCTGCGGCTCCAGTTCAAAGGCGTCCAGCGACCCCGGCCCATACGGCTCAAGCGCAGCCTGGCTGAGCGCGTCCTTGTAAACGTCGCCGCCCAGCTTTTCGACGGCTTCCTCAAGGATTGGCTCTGTGCCCAGATAGCTGACCAGCACCTTGTACGGCGCTTTGCCCTTGCGGAAACCAGGGATATTCACGCGCCGGGCCAGCCGCGCAGCAGCCGCGCGCATAGCCTGTTCCAGGTGTTCGGCCTCGACCTCAACAGTAAGGCGAGCAGTGTGGTTTTCGAGCTTTTCGGTCTGGATATTCAAGGCTGATCCTTGCGCTGAGAGTGAGGGCTTATCGGCCTGTGCCGATTATAGCATCAGAAGGACAACGGACACTATAAACGTTCTATCAGAAGAAACACGGCTGCCGCTTCTGTAAGCAAAAGGCGCTTGTCTGCGCCCTGCTTGGGGAAGGAGGGACTCGAACCCTCACCTCGCGAGAGACATGATCCTAAGTCATGCGCGTCTGCCAGTTCCGCCACTCCCCCGCCTGACCGCTGGATTATATGTGCGGCGGCGGCGGGCTTCAAGGGGAAATCCTGCCGGCGCTACTGGCCCGCTCCCGGCGCGCCGTCCACCCGCAGCTCAATGCCCGACACATCGTCCAGGTCCATCTTGTCCGCCTGCGCCAGCACCGTAGCGATCATCATCTGCGCGAACTTGAAAAGCGCCTGCATTTTGCCGATGCGCTCTGTGTACAGCGCCGCCAGCGCGGCGTCCTCCGCCGACAGCGTCGGCATGACCTCCGCCAGGCGGCGGGTGTCGTTGTTCATAACAACCAGCGCACGGTCCAGGTCGCGCAGCTCGCGCCGGCTCAGAATGTTGGAGATAATCTGCCAGAAGTCTGTTTCCGCCTCATAGAACTTGCGCCGGTCGCCCCGGCCCCGCACCCACACCTGGCGCACCATGCCCATATGCTCCAGCGTGCGCATGTTCATGCTGACACTCGCTTTAGAGATGCCCAGCCGGTCCATCAGGTCGTCCAGGCACAGCGCGTCGCGGCTCATCAACAGCGCGCCGTACAACTGGCCCATCACCTTGCTGAAACCGAGATACTCCGCCAGTTGGCCCAGGCCATCCAGCATGCTGTCGTGCACCAGTATCAGATTAGCGTCGCGGCTTTCAGCGCGATCATCGCTCATGGGCCTGTCCTCAGTCAGCAGCCGTCGCCGCCGTGTTTGCGCCGTTCATAAGTGCCAGTAACCCGTTAATATTAACATCATCGCCGCCGCGCTTCAACACACAGGCCAGCCAATGCGCGCCGAAACTGGCGTGAACGCCCCACAACTGTTAACATGAATAAGCTATTTCTTTCACAAACAATCTATCAGTCTGCGGAGGAGTCCGGGGAAGATGCCCGCACATGGAGCCACATCTAACATTCCCGATATCGTTATCGGCCGCCTGCCCATTTACCTGCGCGCGCTCACCCACCTGCTGCATGAAGGCCGCGAAGTGACTTCGTCACACGAGCTGGGCGAACGCCTGGACATCAGCTCCGCCCAGATTCGCAAGGACCTGTCGCTGTTTGGCGGCTTCGGCAAGCAGGGCACGGGCTACCACATCCCCTATCTGATCGAGCAGCTCAAGCAGGTGCTTCAGGTTAATCGCGAATGGGAGGTGGCGCTGGTCGGCGTGGGCGACCTGGGGCGCGCCGTCGCCCATTACAAAGGCTTCGCCAACCGGGGCTTTCACATCACCGTCGCCTTTGACAGCGCGCCTGACAAAATAGGCGCGCCCATTGACGACATCACCATCATGGGAATGGACAGCGCGCCGGCCATTATCGCGGCGCGCGGCATTAAGGTCGCTATGATTACCGTCCCCGCCGAAAGCGCGCAGGCGGTGGCCGATATGCTCATTGAAGCCGGCGTTCGCGCCATCCTCAACTACGCGCCGATCAACCTCAATGTGCCGTCGAGTGTGTATGTGCAGTATATTGACCCGGTGCTGCACCTGCAGCGCATGACCTATTATCTGTAGCGCGCGCCGCCCTCACTCGTCAGCGTCGAAGACCAGCGCGTCGTGCACCTGCGTGAAGTCGCGCTCCAGGTTGCGGCAGCCAAAGCCCTGGTGCAGCGCCGCCCGGCGCAGCGCCTCCGGGCTGGCAGCAACCGCGTGCGCCGCCAGCCGCTGGATTTCCTTGACAGCGCGGCCGTCAGTTTCAGCGGGGTCAAGCGCGGCGAAAAGCCGCGCGTAAGCCTGTTCGCCTTCATTGATCTGCTGCTGCATAATGTCCAGCAGCTCGCGGAAGCGCATGATCGCCTGCCGCGCCTTCTCCAGTGCCTCGGCGTCTGTCACTGCATCTTTCCCTATATCGCGTGTGTGATGCGCCGCAGAATCGCGGGGTCCTCCAACGCGCGCCCCGCCCCCACCGCGACCGCCGTCATCGCGTTGTCAGCCCGGTACACCGGCACGCCGGTTTCGCGCGTCAGGTATTGGTCCAGGCCGCGCAGCAGCGCGCCGCCGCCCGTCAGCACGATACCCCGGTCAATGATGTCCGACGCCAGCTCTGGCGGCGTGTTCGCCAGCACCGAGCGCACCACCCCGGCGATCATCGCCAGCGGCTCCGCCAGCGCCTCGACCACCTCGCCCGTGCTGACGCTGACCGTGCGCGGCAGGCCGCTGACGTTGTCGCGCCCCTGGATATCCATGCTCATTTCCTCGCCCAGGTCAACCGCCGCGCCTACCTGAATCTTCACCGACTCCGCCGTTGGCTGGCCAATGGTCAGGTTGTATTTCCGCCGGATATAGCTGATGATGGCGTCGTCCTGGCGCAGGCCGCCCACGCGCCCGCTCTCGGCGCGGACGATGTTGTTCATAGTCACCACCGCCGCCTCGGTAATGCCGCCGCCAATGTTCACCACCATATCGCCGGCGGGCGTGCCCACCGGCAGCCCAGCCCCGATCGCCGCCGCCAGCGGCTCCCAGATGAGGAAGGTTTCACGCGCGCCCGCGGCGATCGTCGCCTCGTGGACCGCCCGCTTCTCCACGCTGGTCACGCCGAAGGGGACGGAAACCATCACCGTTGGTTTGAACATGCGCACGCGCCCGGCCACCTTGCCGAAGAAATGGCGCAGCATGGCCTCCGTCACCTCATAGTCGGCGATCACGCCGTCGCGCAGCGGGCGCACGACCTGAATGTCTTCCTCGTCAACCCGGCCCAGCATCTCGCGCGCCGGCTGGCCGATCTCGACAATGCGCTCGTCCTCAACTGTGAGCGCCACCAGCGCCGGCTCCTGCAGCACGATCTGCCCGTGCTCGTAGATCAGCACATTCACTGTGCCCAGGTCCAGACCCAGCTTCTTATCAAACAACCCCATAGCGCCGCAGCTCCTCGCAACGCGCCCAGCGGACGAACACTTATACTTGAAGGCCGCGTCAAAAGCAACGCCCGGACAGCAGTGCGCCGTCCGGGCGTCTGTCAGCCGCGTTTGTGTCCGCCGTTAGTCCTCGTCCGGCTCATCAATGATGCGCAGCACCTGGCTGCCCCGGCTCTGAACCCTCCGGCTGATACGAATGGTCAGCTCGGCGCGGCGCAGCGCCAGCGTGGCCGTCCGGTTTTCAGCCTCCGGCACGCCCTCCGCCATCAACTGCGCGGCGCTGGCGCGGGCGGCCTCCGCCGCTTCCAGGTCCAGGTCGAACGACGATTGGGCCAGCTCCGCCAGCACCGTGACTTTGTCCGGTTGGACATCCACCACACCGCCATAGATGGCGAAGCGCTCCTCGCGGTTGCCCTTGCGCACGATCAGCTCGCCAAAGCCCAGCGTGGTCAGCACGGGCGCGTGCCGGGGCAGCACACCCATCTCGCCTTCCAGCGCGGGTATGATGACGATATCCGCCTCCGGCTCGTCGAACACCTTGCGTTCCTGCGTCACAATCTCTACATGAATCGGCATCTGTCCCCTCCCTGTCAGCTCAGGGACGCCTCATACCGTTCAATAACCTCTTCGATCGGCCCGGCCATATAGAACATCTGCTCAGGGATGTGGTCCACTTCCCCATCCAGGATCATGCGGAAGCCGTGAATGGTGTCGCGCAGCCGCACATAGCGGCCCTCGCGGCCCGTGAACTGCTCCGCGACCACCATTGGCTGCGTCAGGAACAGCTCGATCTTGCGCGCGCGCGCCACCAGCGCCTTGTCGTCGTCAGAGAGTTCGTCAATGCCCAGGATGGCGATAATGTCCTGCAGGTCCTTATAGCGCTGCAGCACCTGCTGCACGTTGCGCGCCGTCTGGTAGTGTTCCTCGCCCAGTATCAGCGGGTCCAGAATCTTGCTGGTGCTGCCCAGCGGGTCCACCGCCGGGAACAGCGCCCGCGCCGCGATAGACCGTTCCAGCGCGATCGTGCCATCCAGATGCGTGAACACCGCCACCGGGGCCGGGTCAGAATAGTCGTCCGCCGGCACATACACCGCCTGCATAGACGTGATCGAGCCTTTCGTGGTGGAGGTGATGCGCTCCTGGAGCTGGCCCATCTCCTCAGACAGCGTCGGCTGATAACCGACCGCTGAAGGCATGCGGCCCAGCAGCGCCGAAACCTCCGCGCCCGCCAGCGAATAGCGGAAGATGTTGTCAATGAACAGCAGCACGTCGCGGCCTTCATCGCGGAAATGCTCGGCCATCGTCAGGCCCGTGAGCGCCACGCGCAGGCGCACGCCCGGCGGCTCGTTCATCTGGCCGAAAACCATCGCCAGCTTTTCCAGCACGCCCGCCTCGCGCATCTCGCCGTAGAGCTGCGTGCCCTCGCGCGTGCGCTCGCCCACGCCGGCGAAAACCGACAGGCCGGCGTGCTGCGTGGCGATCGAGTTAATCAGCTCCTGGATGACCACCGTCTTGCCCACGCCTGCGCCGCCGAAAATGCCGGTCTTGCCGCCGCGCGTCATCGGGGCGATCAGGTCAATGACCTTCATGCCGGTCTCAAAGACCTCAATCTCGGTGGACTGGTCCTCAAAGCCCGGCGCGTCAGCGTGAATAGGCCGGTGCGGCTCGCTCTCGGCCACCGGCGGCTGGTCGTCAATGGGCTGCCCCAGCACGTTGAACACCCGCCCCAGCACAGACTGGCCCACCGGCACGCTGATCGGCGCGCCCGTCGCCCGCACCGGCAGATGCCGCGCGATGCCGTCGGTCGTGTCCATAGCTACCGTGCGCACAGTGCTGTCGCCCAGGTGAACCTGCACCTCCAGCACCAGGTCTTCCTGGCCCGCGCGGGCTACCAGCAGGGCCTCGAACAGGTCCGGCAAATGGCCGCCAGGGAATTCGACATCCACCACGTTGCCCTGCACCTGCACAATACGTCCCTGAACTTCTCTCATCGGTTGTTGGCTCCTCGTTCGTTGTATCCCGGCTGTGCGCCCATACAGGTCAGCGGGTTGTCCGTGCGGGTCAGCAGTTGGCTGGCGGCTGCTCTAGCGCGCCAGCTCTGGTTCAAGGTCATCGGCGACCTTCTCGATCATGCTTTGCAGCGCTTCGGTCCCGCCCACAATGTCGAGAATCTCTGCGGTGATGGCCGCCTGGCGCGCCTTGTTGTAGAGCAGCGTCAGGTCAGCGGTGACCGCCACCGCGTTCTCTGAGGCGTTGCGCATGGCGACCATACGCGCTGAGTGCTCGCTGGCCTGGCTCTCCAGCACCGCCTGGTAAAGCTGAAGCTCGGCAAAACGCGGCACAATCTCGTCAAGCACGGCTTCAGGGCTGGGTTCGTATTCATAGTCCCGCGTCCGCCCGTTGGACTGCGGCACGCGGCGATGATTCCCGCTGAACTCAGCCGCCACCAGCTCGACGTTCTCCAGCCCGGACATCAGCGGCGGCCAGGTGATGACCATCGGGCGCTGCGTCAGCGTGTTGATGAAGTCCGTGTAGGCGATATAAACATGGTCCACCTCGCCGCTCAGGTAGGCGTTCATCGCCAGCCGCGCCGCCGGCGCGATGTCGGCGATCGTGATGTCCGCCGGCAGATCGCTGAACTGTGCCACCACATTCCGCCCCTGGCGAATCAGCGAGTCGCGCCCTTTGCGCCCGATCGTCACAAACTGCACCGGCAGCTTAAGCCGGTCCGCAAAGCGCAGCGCGGCGCGTGTGATGTTGGCGTTATAGCCGCCCGCCAGGCCGCGCTCCGCCGTGATGAGGAAAATCATCACGTTCTGGACCTCGTCGCGGCGCGTCAGCAGCGGGTGCAGCGGCTCGCCATGCGCCGACGCATGCTGGATATTGAGCAGGATCTCCCACGCTTTCTCGGAAAACGCCCGGCTCGCCAGCACCCGCGCCTGCGCCCGGCGCACCTTTGAGGCCGAAACAGCCTCCAGCGCGCGCGTGATCTGCGTGATGTTCTTCACGCTGCGGATGCGTTTTTGAATCTCACGTGCAGTAGGCATTCAACGCTCCTTACTTCCCGGCCCGGCGTATCAGTTCCAGTTGGCGTTGAACGACTCGATAGCCTCGCGCAGCCTGGCCTCAACGCTCTCCGTCCACTCATCCGGGTTGTCGTTGAGCTGCCGCGCCACCGCCCCAAACTGCGTGTTGAACACGCGCAGAAACTCTTCCTTCCATCCGCCGATGCGCTCAACTGGCACGGCGTCCAGGTAGCCGTTGTTGCCGGCGAAAATCACCGCCACCTGGTCGGCCAGCGGCATCGGCTGGTACTGCTTCTGCTTCAGCAGCTCCGTCAGACGCAGGCCCCGGTCAAGCTGCTGCTGGGTGGTGCGGTCCAGGTCAGAGCCGAACTGCGCGAACGCCGCCAGCGAGCGGAACTGCGCCAGGTCCAGCTTAAGGCGGCCCGCCACGCGCTTCATGGCCTTCGTCTGGGCGTCACCGCCCACGCGGCTCACGCTGATGCCAACGTCCAGCGCCGGGCGCTGGCCAGCGTAGAACAGGTCAGAGATCAGGTAAATCTGGCCGTCAGTGATCGAAATAACGTTGGTGGGCACGAAAGCGGACACGTCACCCAGCAGCGTCTCGATAAACGGCAGCGCCGTCAGGCTGCCGCCGCCGCGTTCCTCATTCAACTGGGCGGCGCGCTCCAGCAGGCGGCTGTGCAGGTAGAACACGTCGCCGGGGTAGGCTTCGCGGCCCGGCGGGCGGCGCAGCAGCAGCGACACCTGCCGGTAGGCCCAGGCGTGCTTGGACAGGTCATCGTAGACGACCAGCGCGTCCTGGCCGTTCTCCATGAACCACTCGCCGATGGCGCAGCCAGAGTACGGGGCGATGTACTGCATCGCCGCCGGGTCAGATGCGGACGCGACAACGACGATGGTGTAGTCCATCGCGCCGTGTTCTTCCAGCGTGGCGACCAGCCGGGCGACCTCGCCCTTGCGCTTGCCAATCGCCACGTAGATGCACTTTACGTTCTTGCCCTTCTGGTTGATGATCGCGTCAATGGCGATCGCCGTCTTGCCGATCTGCCGGTCGCCAATCACCAGCTCGCGCTGGCCGCGCCCAATCGGGATCATCGAGTCAATCGCGATAATGCCGGTTTGCAGCGGGCGGTACACGTTGCGCCGCGCCATCACGCCCGGCGCGATGCGCTCGATGTTGTAATACTCGCTGAACTGAAGCGTGCCCTTGCCGTCCAGCGGCGTGCCCACCGCGCTGATCACGCGCCCCAGCAGGCCCTCGCCCACCGGCACCGACGCGATACGCCCCAGCGCCCGCACTTCGCCCCCCTCGGCGATGTCGTTGTAGTCGCCCAGGATGATGATGCCGACGCTCTCGCGCTCCAGGCTGAACACGATGCCCAGCACGCCAGTGCTGAACTGCACCAGCTCGCTGAACTTCACCGTCTCCAGCCCCGTCACGCGGGCGATGCCGTCGCCCACCTCGACCACATAGCCCACTTCCACCGCTTCAAGCGTGGGCTGGTAGTCCTTGATCTGCTCCATGAACGAGTCATACAGGCTCTTGGAGATGTCCGCCATTCAGTGGCCTCCCTGATTAACCGCGCTGTCCACTATCACTCATACCGAGTGAGCTGCCCAATCCCAAAATCAAATACGCACGCCGGCATCGTCCGCCCGCATGGTGGCGGGATTGTAACGTATTGCCGTGCGGCTGTCCACAATTTCACAAATCGTCACCGCTCGGCTGGCGCACTGCTGGCCCGCCGCCCAGCGTCACCGACCGCTGGAAGGCCGCCCACACCGCCCGCGAGACGACGGTGCGCAGGCCGCCCTTCTCCAGATGGTAGATCGCCTCAGCCGACGTGCCGCCGGGGCTGGTTACCTGGTTGCGAAGCTGCGCCGGGTGCAGGCCAGAGGCCGCCGCATACTCAACCGAGCCGCGCATGGTCTGCAGCACCAACCGTTCGGCGTCGCGCCGCGCAAACCCCATGTGCACCCCGGCGTCAATCAGCGCCTCCATAAACAGGAAAATATACGCCGGGCCAGTGCCGCTGAGCGCCGTCGCCATATCCAGATAGGACTCGTCGTCCACATACATTTCCTCGCCCAGCGCGCCCAGCAGCATCCGCGCCTGCGCGCGCTGCGGCGGCAGCACTTCTTCAGTGGCCGTCCACACCGTAATCCCCTGGCCGATCTGCGCGGGCGTGTTGGGCATCGCGCGCACCACGCTGGCGTTTGCCACGCCGTTAGCGATCGTCCTGATGCGCACCCCCGCCGCGATGCTCAGCACCAGCGACGCAGAGTGCGCCCCGCGCCGCACCGCCGGCAGCACCTGCTCCACCACCTGCGGCTTGACCGACAGCACCAGCAGATCGCCGGCCTCCGCCGCCTCGTGGTTGTCGGTCGTGGCGCGCAGCCCATAGCGGGCGGCCAGCTCCGCGCCCCGGTCGGCGCGCGGGTCCGCCGCCACGATCTGGCGCGGCTCCACCATGCCCTTGCTGAGCAGGCCCTTGATCATGGCCTCGCCCATCACCCCGCTGCCGATAAACGCGATCGTCACATTTTCGAATGACATTCTCCCCCTCCACCAACAGCCAGCGATACGGCGGCGCGCGCTAATTCGGGCTGAAATCGAACTGCGGCCCGCTGTGGCTCAGCAGGTAAAAAGCCCGCTGGCGGCCCTCATACACCTCGCGCAGGAAATCTGTCACCAGGTAGCCGGCGTCCATCAGCGCGCCGAACAGCGCGCGCGTGTGCATCCGCCACGCCTTCGCGAGTTCCGGGTCAGCCAGCACCAGCGTGCCGTAATCAGACGGAATCTCCAGCAGCGCCATCGAGCCGGACGCGCGCGCCGACGCCGCCGCCGGCAGGCACAGGCCGCGCGCGTCAGCCGTGGTGGCGTTGAGAATCGGCGTGTTGGCGTCCAGGTAGTGCTTCAGGCTCAGGTTGCTGCGGCTGCCGTTAATGCGTTCCTCAACGCGCCGGTTTGTCACCCACCATTCCAGAAACAGCCGGTCAGAGCTGCCCAGCAGCGTCAGGCCGCCGACCTGCTGCGTGCCGTAATAGTCCTGCCGGAATTCGCGGCAGATGCCGCCCAGCTTGCGGATGTTCAGGTATGCGTTCACCGCCTGCAGCGGGTCGAACGTCCACACGACCAGCCGCACCCCCTGCTTGATGGCCAGCTCGCGCTGCGCGATCTTCAGGTGATAGCCCAGGCCCTGGTTGCGATACGCCGGCAGCACGACCATCCGCTTCGACACAAACTGGAGGTTGGCCATCGCCGGACGGTTGCTCTCCGCGATATTCGTCCCCAAAAAGCCAACCAGCAGGCCGGCCAGCGTCGCGCCGTCGTAAGCGGCCAGCACATGCCCGCCAGAGTTGGCCAGCGAAAACAACATATGCGCCGGGATCACCGACTCCATGTCATCTCCCCAGTACACCTTTTGCAGCTCTACCGCCTGCCGCATCTCATCCAGCGTGCGCAGCGCCCGTATTTCCACCATCGTTCCCATGCTCAACCTTCGACCCATCCGTTAAATTCTGCGCGGCCTGCGCCGCATCACGCCGCGCGCCAGCGCCCGCCAATATCCCCGCCCGCGCATGTACGTCAGCAGCGTGTCTTCCAGGCGGCGCGGCCTGATGCCGAAATACTGATACATGTTGCCAAGCTGCGCGGTCCGGTTGGTCGCCAGAATGTCAAGCCACTGAGACGTCATCAGTGAGCGCGGCAAAATGCGGCTGTAAAACGCTGTTGACCAGCGCAGCATGTACGGCGGGACAGGCACGACCAGGCGGCGCATACCCGAAACCCGCATCACTGTGCGCAGCAGGTCCTCCAGCGTGATGTACTCCGGCCCGCCGATCTCCAGCACCGTGTCAACCGTGTCCTCGCGCTCCAGCGCGCGCGCCAGCGCATCCACCAGGTCGTCAATGTAGAGCGGATGCAGCACTACCTCGCCGCGCCCCGGCATAAAGAAGACCAGCGGGTTTGCGCGCAGCATCAGCGCGATGTGGTTGAGGAAGGCGTCGTTCTCGCCAAACACAATGCCGCTGCGAATAATCGTGTACGCCAGGCCGCTGGCGCGAATCGCTTCCTCAACCAGACCTTTGATGCGCAGCAGATTATACGCCGCCGCCGGCGCAGCGCCCAGGTGGCTCACCGTGATGATGCGCCCCACCCGCGCCGCGCGCGCCGCCGCGATCAGGTTCTGCGTCCCCGCCAGCTCCACGCGCTCCAGGTCGCGCCGGCGGCCCCACCACTGCGCGTTCTCCAGGTGAATCACGACGAAAACGCCGGTCACGGCGCGGTACAGCGCTTCCTCATCCAGCACGTGCCCGGTGACGATCTCCGGCAGCGGCGACCAGGGCAGATCGTGCAGCCTGTGTTCAGGAATCAAACAGCGGACGCGATAACCCCGCGCCAGCAGTTGTGCGACCAGGTTCGTGCCGATAAACCCGGTAGCGCCCGTAACGAGAATCATGAACCCTCCACGATGCAGCGCCTATTATACCCGCGCCCCTGGCGCAGTGACAGCCGCGAATCGCTGCAACCGCCGCCCGCGACCGGTGTTGTAGTAATAAGCAGGTAGACAGATGTTTAACCCATCTGGCATAATGCCGGGTGTTCGCGGCGGTCGCGCAAACGTGAAAGTGGAGGTCAGCGATCTTGGAACGGCGACGTGTGGTCATAACCGGCATGGGCATCATCTGCCCCACGGGCAATTCAGTCGAAGAAGCGTGGGCCAACGCCGCCGCCGGCAAAACCGGCATCGGCCCTATCACCCGGTTCGACACTTCTCATCTGGAAAATCACTTTGGCGGTGAGGTCAAGAATTTCGACCCGGAAGCCTTCCTGGGCAAGCGTGAAAGCCGCCGGACCGACCGCGTTACCCAGCTTGCGCTGTATGCCGCCCAGCAGGTCATGGAGGACTCCGGCCTGGAAGTCACCCCAGACAACACCTTCGATATCGGCTGCGTGGCCGGGTCTGGCATTGGCGGCATCGGCTCCATCCTTGAAAGCATCAAGAACTTCCTGGAAAAAGGGGCCAGGTCGGTCAGCCCGTTGATGGTCCCCATGATGCTGCCGGACAGCGCGTCCAGCAAAATCTCGATGGTGTACGGGCTGCGCGGCCCTAACTTCGCCATCTCCACCGCCTGCGCCACTGGCAACAACAGCATCGGTGAGGCCACCGCCATCATCCGGCGCGGCGACGCCAAAGCCATTCTCGCGGGCAGCTCAGAGGCGGGGCTGGTGGATGTAGCTATCGCCAGCTTCAACAACATGACCGCTATCTCGCGCCGCAACGACGCGCCGGAAAAAGCCTCGCGCCCCTTTGACATTGACCGCGACGGTTTCGTGATCGCCGAGGGCGCGGCCCTGCTGATGCTTGAAGAACTGGAGCACGCGCGGGCGCGCGGGGCCAAAATCTACGCCGAAGTGCTCGGCTATGGCCACACGTCAGACGCCTATCACGTGACGGCCCCGCTTGAAACTGGCGAAGGCGCGGCCAAGGCGATTGAGCTGGCGCTTAAAGACGCTGGCCTGCGCCCGCAGGACCTGGACTACATTAACGCGCACGGCACCAGCACGCCCCTGAACGACAAAAGCGAAACGCTGGCGATCAAACGGGCGCTGGGCGAACAGGCCTACGAAATCCCGATCAGCTCAACCAAGTCGGTCACCGGCCACCTGATGGGCGCTGCTGGCGCGGTTGAGGCTGTGTTCACCATTATGGCGATCAACAGAAACTTCATCCCGCCAACGGTCAACCTGGACAACCAGGACCCGGAGTGCGACCTGAATTACACGCCGCTCGTGGGCGTGCCCCATGAAATCAACATCGCCATGAGCAACTCATTTGGCTTCGGCGGGCACAACGCTGTCGTGATCTTCAGCAAATACCGCGAAAATGGCCGCGCATAGCCGGGCAGCCGACAGCTTTAGCTCCGACCGCATTTACGCGCACATTGTCGGTTGGGGCATGGCCGTGCCTGACCGCGTGCTGAGCAACGACGATCTGGCGGCGATCGTCGAAACCAGCGACGAGTGGATCGTCACGCGCACCGGCATCCGCGAACGGCGCATCGCCGGCGGGTCCGAATCAACCGCCACGCTGGGCCTGAAAGCGGCCCAGCGCGCGCTGGAAGTGGCGGAAATCCTGCCCATCGAACTCGACATCGTGATCGTCGCCACGTCCACGCCAGAGTATATCTTCCCCAGCACCGCCAGCCTGATTCAGGACTGGCTGGGCGCGACCAAAGCCGGCGCTTTCGACCTGAGCGCGGCCTGCTCTGGCTTCGTTTACGGCCTCAATTTCGCCGCCCAGGCCATCCGCACTGGCAGCATGCAAACCGCGCTGGTGATCGGCTCTGAAACGATGAGCCGCGTGCTCGACTGGCAGGATCGGGGAACCTGTATCCTGTTCGGCGACGGCGCTGGCGCGGTCGTCCTGCAGGCCAGCGATGTTGAGGGCGGCGTGCTGTCCAGCGTGCTGCGCTCCGACGGCTCTGGTTGGGACCTGCTGACGATCCCCACCGTGGGCAGCCAGGACGCGGACGTGCCCGGCACAGAGGGCCTGCAACACAAAATGGGCAAGATGTACATGAACGGCGGCGAAGTGTTCAAATTCGCCACGCGCGTCATCGGCGAGAGCATCCAGCAGGCGCTGGCCCAGGCGGGCCTCGCCATCGCCGACGTAGACCTGATCATCCCGCACCAGGCCAACGCCCGCATCATCCAGTCAGCCGCGCGCGCGCTTAAAGTCCAGCCAGAGCTGTTCATGAGCAACCTGGACCGCTACGGCAACACGTCGGCGGCCTCAATCCCGATCGCGCTGTGCGAAGCGGTGGAGCAGGGCCGCGTTGACAACGGCGACAACCTCGTGTTTGTCGGTTTCGGCGGGGGCCTGACCTGGGGTTCGATGGTGGTGCGCTGGGGCCGCCCGGAAACCAGCGAGCGCCGCACCCTGTACCGCCAGCGCCAGCAGTTCAGCTATTTCCTGGCCCACTGGCGGCGGCGGCTGGTGCGCCTCAGCCGCCGTTTCAACGAGACGCTTGGCCGCATCCGCCCTGAACAGGGCCGCATCCGCCGCCTGCGCCGCAAAATGGACCGCCTCGACTGAAATCTGTGCGGCAAGCGCAACTTTTTGTTAAAACTGCCGTCGTTATAGCGTAACTGCGCTGTACGCTGCGCGGCAGAGACGCGCAGCCTGCAGCCGGCCAATGCAGCGAATGGACTGCAATGATTGCTCTTATCCTGCCCGATTTATCAGCAGAGGACCGGCTACTGGCCCAGGCGCGCGCGGGCAGCCAGGAAGCCATCATGGAAATCTACGACCGCTATTTCCCGCCTATCTACCAGTTCCTGCGCCTGCGCGTCGAGGACCGCGCCGCCGCTGAGGACCTGGCCAGCGACGTGTTCGTGCGCTTTGTGGAGTCGCTGGGCGGGCGCAGCGCGCCGCGCGTCAGCCTGCGCGGCTGGCTGTTCCGGGTCGCCCGCAACAAAGTCAACGACTATTACGGGCGGCATCGCCAGTTTCCCAGCGCCACCCTTGAAGAATGGATTCCGGCCGGCAGCGCGTCTGACCCAGAGGCCGAAGTCATCCGCCGCCTGAATGTGGAACACAGCCGCGCGGCGCTGCGCCGCCTTCCCGCCGATCAGCAGGAGGTGCTGATTCTGCGCTTCGGCCAGGCGCTTAACCTCCAGGAGACAGCAGACATCATGGGGCGCAGCGTGAGCGCGATCAAGTCCCTCCAGTTTCGGGCCGTGAACACCCTCAGACAGGCCATCGGCGAGCTGCGCCTGGAAACAGACTATGACTGACCCGCTGCTCGTCGAAGCCTTTAACGACTGTCTCGAAGCGGTCGCCGCCGGCGCATCCGTTGACGAGGCCCTGCGCCGCTACCCCCAGTTCGCCGCTGACCTGCGGCCCATGCTTGAAGCCGGCGCGCTGGTGCAGCGCCAGCTTCCGCCGCCGGGTGAGGTCAACTACGCGCGCGATCGCGTCCGCGCCCGCGTGGAGGCCGCCGCCGCGCGCCGCCGCCGGCCAGCCCCGTTCGCGTTCCAGCGGCTGGCGCAGATCGCGGCGGCGCTGGCGCTGGTCGCGCTGGCCGGGTTGGGCATGGGCGTCGCGGCGCAGTCGGCCATCCCCGGCGACTCGCTATACGGTTTCAAGCGCCTGACCGAAACGCTGGCGCTGGCCATCAGCAGCAGCCCGGAGCTGCCGCAGACCTTCGCCGCCCGCCGCGTCAGCGAGATTGAGGAACTGCTGGCGCGGCAGCGGCCCGCCGACGTCGTTTTCACCGGCATCCTGCAAGCCGCCAGCGGCAGCGATTGGCTGGTGGCGGGCCTGCCGCTGCGCGTCCCCCCCGGCACACCCGGCGCGAACGAACCCCGCCCCGGCGACCGCGTTGAGGTCAGCGGCTTCACCTCCGCCGCTGGCATCCTGACGGCGGCGGCCATCCGCCTGCTTGAGCGCGACGCGGAACCGCCGCTGGTCCCGACAGTCACGCCGACGACAACGCCATCAGCCACGCCATCGCCAACGCCGACCCCTACGCTCACCGCGACGCCGTCGCCAACGCCGAGCGCACTGTCCACCGCCACGCCGTCGCCCACACCGCTGCCTACCACCGCATCCACGCGGCTGCCGACTGCAACGTCGTCGCCCGCGGCGGGCGCGGCCTGTACGCCAGAGCAGCCGGACGGCTGGGTCAGCCGCCGGGTGCGCGTAGGCGAAACGCTCTCCGGGCTGGCGGCGGCCACCGGCACGACCGTCAGCGAGCTGATGCGCGTCAACTGTATCGAGGACGCCGCGCGCATCGCCATCAACCAGCAGCTTTTCCTGCCGCGGCAGCCTGCCGGCAGCGCCGCTGTGGAAACCCCCGGCCAGGGTGACCATGACGACGACCACGACGATGATGACGACGATCACGACAACGATGACGACGACGATGACGATGACGACGCCCAGACCGGCTGATAAAACAGCAGCGCCCGGCCTTGCTGCGCCGGGCGCTGTGAACCGCCGCTGTGTTGGGGCGCGCGTCAGCGCCGCCGCTGCGCCAGGCTGATGTAATACAGCAGCTGCAGCACGGCCGTCACCGCCGCCGCGACATACGTCAGCGCCGCCGCCGTCAGCACCTGCCGCGAGCCGCCCTGATCGTCCGCCGTTTGCATCAGGCCGCTTTCGCGCAGCAGAATCAGGCCGCGCCGGCTGGCGTCGAACTCCACCGGCAGCGTCAGCAGCATGAACACCACCGTCACGCCGAAGAAGATGATGCCCAGCCACAGCAACTCAGTAACGGCGAAGAAAAACCCCGCCATAATCAGCAGGTAAGACGCCGTCGGGCTGAAGCGCACCGCCGGCACAAGGAACGACCGCAGTTGAATCAGCAGCGAATTTTCCTCATGCTGCTGCGCGTGGCCCAGCTCGTGCGCCACAACCGCCATCGCCGCCACCGAAGGCTGGTTCGCCGTCGAGTCGGACATGCGAACGGTATGCGACGCCGGGTCGTAGTGATCGGTGAACTGCCCGCTGACGCGCTCCAGGCGGATGCCGTAAGCGCCGGCGGCCTGCTGCTCGCGCTCGCCGGCGAAGCGCACGCTGCCGCGCCCCAGCGCCGTTTTCGTCATGATCTGCCGCGCGACTTCAGCGCCGGTCAGCCCGCTGCTGTTGCGCACCTGCCCCCATTTGCTGAACGCTGACCGCACAAACATCTGCGACAGCAGCGAGATAACCAGCGTCGGCAGCAGCACCAGCAGTAGATAGTTTGAGTCGAAGACGAACATCGGTTTCCTGCCCTGTTAAAGTATCACCCTGATTGCACCACACACCCATCAAAAATGCGTTAACGCCGACTGAGAGCCGGCTTACAGTCTCACTCAACAGTGGGCAGCAGCCAGTTATCAATCAGCCGCGTGCGCCCGATGCGCACCGCCAGCGACAGCAGCGTCTGCGCGGGCAGCGGGCCGTCGCATTCAGCCAGCGTCGCCGCGTCCGCCGCCGACACATACTCCGGCTGGGCCAGCGGCTCCGCCGCCAGCGCCGCGCGCATCGCCTGGCGCAGCGCCTCAGCGTCGCGTTCGCCGGCGGCGTAAGCCGTCGCGGCGGCGCGCAGCGCGCGGTACAGCACCGGCGCGGCCTGCCGCTGCTCCGGCGTCAGATAGGCGTTGCGCGAACTCAGCGCCAGGCCGTCGCTGTCGCGCACAGTCGGGCACACCACCACATCCAGCGGAAAATTCAGGTCGCGCGCCATCTGCCGGATAACCGCCGCCTGCTGCGCGTCCTTCTGGCCGAAGTACGCGCGCTGGGGCTGCGTCAGGTTAAAGAGCTTGGTGACCACCGTCGCCACCCCCTGGAAATGGCCGGGCCGGTGCGCGCCTTCCAAACCCTGCGCGACCCGCGTCACCTCAACCTGCGTCTGGAAGTCCGGCGGGTACATCAGGCCGGGCGTGGGCGTAAAAACCAGGTCCACACCCGCCTGCTCCAGCAGCGCGAGATCGCCCGGCAGGTCACGCGGGTAAGCGGCCAGGTCCTCCGCCGGCCCAAACTGAAGCGGGTTGACAAAGATCGTCGCGATGACCGCGCTGTTCTCGGCGCGCGCCCGCGCCACCAGCGACAGATGCCCGGCGTGCAGCGCGCCCATCGTGGGAACCAGGCCCACCGCGCCTGTGAGCTGCGCGCGCGCGGCGCGCAGCGCCGCGACTGTATCAACTGTCTGCATGCGGCTGCGCCTCCGCGTGCAGCGCCGCGGCGGCCTCGTCCGGCATCGCGAAGCTGTGCGCCGCCGTCGGGAAAGCGCCGGTCTGCACCTCGCGCACATACTCCGCGATGCCCTGCCTGATAACCTCGCCGGCCTGGGCATAGGGTTTGCTGTGACGCGGCATCAGCGCGTCGTACAGCGCCAGGATATCGTGGAACACCTGCACCTGTCCGTCACAGCCTGGCCCGGCCCCGATGCCAATCGTCGGGATGCGCAGGCGCTCAGTCACCATCTGCGCGACCGGCGTCGTGACCAGCTCCAGCACCACCGCGAACGCGCCCGCGTCCTGCACCGCCTCGGCGTCGCGCAGCAGGCGCTGCGCCGCGTCCACGTCGCGCCCCTGCACGCGGTAGCCGCCAAACTGGTTGACGCTCTGCGGCGTCAGCCCCAGGTGCGCCATCACCGGGATTCCGTTCTCCGTCAGCCGCGCGATCGCCGGCGCGATAAACGCGCCGCCCTCCAGCTTGACCGCGCCGACGCCCGCTTCCTGCATCAGCCGCGCCGCGCTGGCGAGCGCCTGCTCCGGGCTGATGCCGTAGGTCATAAACGGCAGATCGCCCACCACCAGCGGGCGCTGTGTCACGCGCGTGACAATGCTCGCGTGGTAAATCATCTGTTCCAGCGTCACCGGGATAGTGCTGTCGTGCCCCTGGATCACCATCCCCAGCGAATCGCCCACCAGCAGCGCCGGCACGCCGGCGGCCTCGCTCAGGCGGGCGCTGGTCGCGTCGTAGGCCGTCAGCATGGCGATGCGCTCGCCGCTGGCCTTCATCCTCTGCAAATCGCGTATCGTGAGCCGCATTTCGTTTATCCTTCCTCTGCCAGCAGCGCTGCCACTGGCGCTGTGTCCACCCCGCGCGCCTGCGCCAGCGGCAGCGTCAGCCGCCCCAGCAGGCGGTATGCCTGCGCTGCTTCCGGGTCTGTCCGGGCCAGCGCTTCAAGGTGCGCCGCTATTGTGCCCTGGTCAGCGCGCACCAGCGGGCCGGTCAGGGCGTCAGGCACGCCCAGCGCGCGCAGATTAGCCGTTGTGCCCGCCAGCAGCGCGTCCAGCGCCTGGGCGGCGGCGGCGGGATCAGCGCCCAGCCCGGCCAGCAGCCGCATCCCCAGCGCGTACAGCGTCACCGTGTAATTGCTCACCAGCACCAGCGCCGCGTGATAGACGGCCTTGCCGCCCGGCGGGATCAGCAGCGCGCGCCCGCCCAGCGCCGCCACCATCGCCAGCAGCCAGCCGCGCAGCCGAGCGTCCTCCGCTTCAACGGCGAACGTCACCCCCGCCAGCGGCACGTCGGCGGCCCGCGTCGCGAATGGAAACGCCGGGTGCAGGCTGCCGACCAGCGCCCCCGCCGCCGCCAGCGCCGCCAGCGGTCCCGCGTCCAGCCCGCCGGATGCGTGAAGCACGCCTTTGCCGCGCAGGTCAGCGCCCGCCAGCGCCGCCGCCGCCGCGCTGATCGCATCGTCAGGCACGGTGAGCAGAATCAGGTCAGCGGCCAGCGCCGCCTCCGCCGCGCTGGCGCAGGCCGCCGCGCCGACATATCGCGCCAGCGTGTCCGCGCTGGCTGGCGTGCGGCTGTAAACGCCCGCCACGCGATAGCCCGCCGCGCGCAGGCCGGTGGCCAGCGCCGTCCCCACGCGCCCCGCGCCGATAATCGCCAGTGAAGGCCGGTCAGTGACCACAGCGCGCTCACGATCCCAGCGGCGTCGGCGTCGGGATCGGCTCCCGAATGTAAATGTTGACCGTGCACGACGGCCCCAGTGTGTTGGTGATGTCGAACACCGTCAGGCGAAACTGGTATTCGCCGGGCGGGTAAAAGGCCGGCACGAACTGGCCTAAGTCGCTGATCTGCGCGGCTGGCTGCGTGTAGGTTTCCAGTGGGGCGAAGCTGCCGAAGGTGGGCGGGCCGTTCAGCTCAAAGCGGTAGAAGGCGAAATCGGGCATATCAGCCGCGCCGATCACGCGAATCGTCTCGAACACGACCATACCGTTAGCCGGGACCTGGAGCAGCGCGCCGGGGGTGTCGCAGCCCACGACGGGCGGCGCGTTGGGCATAATCGTGCCGACCGGCGTCGGCGTCAGCGTGGGCGTCGCCAGCACGCGCGCCGCCGGGTCGTCCGGCGTCAGGTTCACGCCGCTGGGGTCAATCTGCGCGTCAGCGGCGCGAAACGGCGTCGGCGTGTTAAACACGCCGTCCTCGGTCACCTGGGCCACCGTCTGCTCGATGTTGGCGCTGGCGCGAATAGCTGGCGCAACCACCTGCTGAATCCCCAGCACAATCAACCCCGCCTCCGCCAGCAGCACCAGCGTCGTCAGAGCGTTGGCGCGGCGGTCGCGCGCCAGGTCGCGCTCAAGCTCGAAGTGCGTGGCGCGGTAAGCGTGCCTGGCCGCCATCAGCCGCCGCCACGTCAGCAGCAGCCCCAGCGCGATCAGAATGTACAGACCAGCGGCGATCTGCTCGACAAAAAACACCAGCGTGGTCATTTCGCCAGCGCGCGCAGCACCCCCCGCACTATCGCTGTCAGGCGCGGGACCAGCACCTCGCCCGCGTCCAGCACTTCCTGGTGGTTTACTTCGCGGTCGGAGTCAACCACATCAATCGTCTGGTTGGTGATGCCGGAACACGCCAGCACCTGCATGCCCGCGTGCCGCGCGACAACCACCTCATGCGCCGTTGACATACCCACCGCGTCCGCCCCCAGCAGGCGCAGCATCCGTATTTCAGCCGGGGTCTCAAACGTCGGCCCGGACAGGCACATATAGACGCCCTCGTGCAGCGGGATTTTGTCGGCCTCCGCCGCCGCGCGCGCCAACTGCCGCAGCCGCGCGTCGTAGGTCTGCGCCATCCCCACGAAACGCGGCCCGAACGCCGCGTCATTCGGGCCGACCAGCGGGTTGTTGCCGGCCATCCCAACAAAGTTGATGTGGTCGCTCAGCAGCATCACGTCGCCCACCGCGTAAGCCGGGTTCAGCCCGCCAGCGGCGTTGGTTAAAATCAGCGTTTGCACGCCCATGCGCTGCATCACGCGGATCGGAAACGTCACCTGCTGGAGCGTGTACCCTTCGTAGAAGTGCGCCCGCCCCTGCTGCGCCACGACCGTCTGCCCTTCCAGCCGCCCGAAAACAAGCTGGCCGCTGTGTCCCTCGACGGTGGAAACCGGCCAACCGGGGATAACATCGCCAGGGATCGCCACGCGGTCCGCCAGCGTGTCGGCCAGCCCGCCCAGCCCGGAGCCAAGCACCAGCCCGACCGTCGGCTCCAGCGTAACACGCGACCGGATCGCCTCAAGCGCCCGGTCATAATCGCTCTGCGTATAGGACATTTTTTCCCTTTCGCGCGTCGGCTGCCGTTTATTGAGAACTACATTATACCGCAGTCCAGCGCCCAGCCGCCCTTACAACCCGGCGCGCCGCCGTTCCTGGGCATAGTCGTCCGGCGTGTCCACATCGCGCAGCACGCTGTCTGTGTCCACCGTAACATAGCCGATCTTATCGGCGTGGGTGTTCAGCAGCGCCCGCAGCGAGCCGTCGGGCGGCAGCGCCAGCAGCTCTGGCCAGAAGCGGCGGTCAATCAGGATCGGGTGCCCGCGCTTCATCTGGTAGCTAGGCGCGATAATGCCCCCCCGCCCCTCCGCGTAGGCCATCAGCACCTGGCTGACCACGCGCGGCTGAATGCGCGGCTGGTCGCCCAGCACCACCAGTGCGGCGGCGGTGTGCGGTGGCAGCGCGTTCAGCCCGGCCTTGAGCGACGACAGCATCTCGCCGTCCGTGTAATGGGGGTTAAACGCCACCGGCACGTCCAGCGCCGCCGCGCGCGCGGCCACATCCGCGTGGCGGTGGCCGGTCACCACCACAATGTGATCGACGCGCGCCAGCACAAGCTGCTCAAGAATATGGTCAATAATCGTGCGGCCGTCCGCCCAGGGCAGCAGCACTTTGGGCTGCCCCATGCGCCGCGACATACCCGCCGCCAGCACCACCGCGCCAACAGGCCGCTGCACCTCGTGGATCGGGTCAGCGCTGCGCACCGCGCCAATGGCGACGCCGTGCACGCGCGGCGAGCGCAGCAGCAGTTGGGCGATCAGCCGGGCGCGCCCGCGCAGATACCCCTGCGCCGGAACCTGGTTCAGCAGCGCCACCACCCGCGCCCGTTCCGGGACGCCGCGCAGCCCCAGCGTTTCGTCGCGCAGCACCTGCGCCACCCAGGGCGACTTAACCCGCGCGCCTTCGGCAAACCCGTAGCGCTCGATAATCGCCTGCGCGTTGTAGACGTGCGCGCTGTCCAGGTCCTGGCCCAGCACCGCTAGCGACGCCATCGGCACGACCAGCGACGTTTCCGGCGGAATCTGCGGTTCATTCTCGTAAGGGGCCTTCAGCGGCAGCCCGGCGGCGGTGTCGGCCTCCACCAGCAGCACATCAGAATCCACCGCGTCCAGCAGATAAGCGATGTACGCCATCGAAGGCCCGTACACCAGCCCGGCCCGCACAGTGTCGTACAGAAACACAAAACGGCTGTCGCCCAGCGCGTTCGACAGCGCGCCCATCCCCATACCCGCCCGCAGCACCTGCGGCACTAAATCAAGCTGGTCCGCGGCGATCTGCGCGGTGGTCGTCGCCATCACCCGCCAGCCCGCCTCAACCAGCTCGTGCCCCAGGCTGAGCAGCGCCGATGTTTTGCCGCCCGCCCCTACAAAAGCGACGACCTCGCCGCGCGCGACGTTAAGGGCCTGCCGCAGCTTCACGGGGCTGCCCTATTCAGCCCCGATGCCGTGCGCGCGCAGCGCCGCCACCACGCGGTCCGGCGTCAGCGGAATGTCGTCTATCCACACGCCGGTTGCGTCGTGCACAGCGGCGATAATCGCCGGGGCCAGCGTCAGAAACGGCATCTCAGCCATGCCGCGCGCGCCCCACGGGCCAATCGGGTCCGGGTATTCCAGCACGACCGCCTTGACCTCCAGCGGCACATCCAGCACCGTCGGAATCAGATAGGTGGACAGGTGCGGGTTGCGTATCTGGCCCTCGCTGGAAACCAGGTTCTCCAGCACGGCATAACCCTGAGCCTGCACCACCGCGCCTTCGATCTGCCCGCGCACCAGCCCTGGGTTGATGGCGCGGCCCACGTCGTTGGCCGACACCACCCGCCGCACGAAAACGTGCCCGGTTTCAATGTCCACCTCAACTTCGACCGCCTGCGCCACATACCCATACGAAAAATTGGGTTCGCTTTTGCCCGTCAGCGGGTCGTACATGGTCGTCCGGGGCGGGCGATACTGGTAAGTCGCTTTGGCCGGGCGTTCCTCGCTGCGCCAGCGCGCCAGCGCTTCCCGCGCCGCGCCGATCACGGCGTTGCCCGTCATAAACGTCAGCCGTGAGGCCGACGCGCTGCCCGAACTGCGCGTGTCAGCGGTGTCGTGCGTGACCAGCCGCACGCGCGCCAGCGGCACGCCGGCGGCCTCTGCGGCCATCTGCCGGAACACCGTGTGCGCGCCCTGGCCCACCTCCGCCCCGGCGACCTTTACCACCGCTTCCTCGATCTCAGCGCCGCCATACAGCTCCACTGTCGCCCACGAGTTTTCCGGCGCGCCGAAGCTGTACCCCACGTTCTTGAACCCCCCGGCCAGCCCGATGCCGCGCCGCCGCGCCGGGTCAGCAGGCTGCTCCACTGACGCGCGCTGCCATTGGCCGCCGGCGGTCTGCGTCCAGAAGCTCTCGTGCCCACAGGCCGCGAACACCTCCGGCATGCTTACGCCAGCCGGCAGCGGCGTCCCCACCGAGATCACGCTGCCCTCGCGGATCGTGTTCACCAGCCGCAGCGCTAACGGGTCCATGCCCAGCGCCTCCGCCAGCTTGTTCATCTGGTTCTCAGCGGCGAACAGCCCCTGCGGCCCGCCAAACCCCCGGAACGCCCCGCAGGGGATGTTGTTGGTCACGATACCGTAAGTGTCAATGTGCACATTAGGCACTTCATACGGCCCGGTGACCATCAGGTTGGCATTAGCCATCACCTTCGATGTGGTGTAGTTATACGCCCCGGCGTCGCCAATCATCCGCGCCTCGATAGCGACCACGCGGCCCGCCCGCGTCGCGCCCCAGCGCGTGTAGATTTTCACCGGGTGGCGCTTGTGATGATAAAGGATCGATTCTTCCCGGCTCCAGATGATCTTGACCGGGCAGCGCAGATGATAAGCCGCCAGCGCCAGCACGATCTGCACCGACATATCCTCGCGCCCGCCGAAAGCGCCGCCAATGGCGGGGTAGATAACGCGCACTTCCTCCGGGTCCAGGCCCAGCGCGTGCGAAATCTGTTCCTGGTCCTCGTGCAGCCACTGGCCCGCCACCACGACAGTGACGCGCCCGGCGTCGTCCACATAGCCCAGGCCGGCTTCCGGCTGAAGAAAGGCGTGTTCCTGCCAGCCGGTGCTGTACGTGCCCTCCACAACGACCTCGGCCTGCGCCCAACCGGCGGCCATATCGCCCAGGCGTGTGCGGAAATGGCACACCACGTTCGCCGGCCAGCCCTCATGAACCAGCGGCGCGCCCGGCTGCATGGCTGCCTCGGCGTCAAAAACCGCCGGCAGGTCCTCATAGGTGATGTCAATCAGTTGGGCGGCAGCGGCGGCGGCGGCCTCCGTGTCCGCTACCACCAGCGCCACCGCGTCGGCGTAGCAGCGCACGATATCAGCGTAAGGGATGGTGCTGCCCGGCCCGCACAGCACGGGCTGGTCTTTGGTCACCAGGCCATATTCGTTGACCGGCACATCCCTGGCTGTAAACACCCGTCGCACACCTGGATAGGCTTCCGCCGCGCCGGTGTCAATGGCGGTGATGCGCGCGTGCGCCCGGTCGCTGAACCGGATTTTCATCCAAAGCTGGCCGGGCATATCAATATCGCCAGGGTACGATGCCTCGCCCGTCACCTTGCCGCGCGCGTCAATCCGCCGGACCGACTGCCCAACCGTAACTGTCTTCTCATGCGCTGTCATAACGTCAGTTCACTCCACAGGCAGCACTTGCGCTGCGCCAATATGCTATTCTTCCCGCTCCTGCTGCTTCCTGCGCAGTTCTTCATTGCGCATCGCCTGCTCGCGGTTGTACTTGCGCGTCTTTGCCTCAACCTCACGGCGGCGCTCCTTGCGCTCCCGCTCCTCGCGCAGCATGGCGTTCTTCTCTTTGCGCAGCGCGGCGTCGCGCGTGTCATATTTGCCCCTGCGCGGCGCGAAAGCCGCCACGATCACCGACGCCAGCGCCACCAGAAGCGCAAAGACAAGCACGGCGACAAAGATCGTCATCTGCTGCTCAGTGAACGCCCCGATGCTGAACGCCGGCAGGCGCTGGCGGATAAACGCATAGACCGCCGGCGCCACCACCCACGCGATCACGCCCAGCGCCAGCGCCAGCACCAGGCCGATCACCGGCCACATGCCGCGCCTTTTAGGTTTGGCCTTTATCCTGTACTCGCCCACGTCTCATTCCTCGCGCTTGCTGGCCTTCTCAAAAGCCTGGACGATGGCGTAATAACCGGTGCAGCGGCACAGGTTGCCGCTGATGCCGTAGGCAATCTGTTCCTGCGTTGGCTGCGGCTGTTCTTCCAGCAGCTTCGCGCCCGCCATCAGGAAACCGGGCGTGCAGTAGCCGCACTGCACCGCGTCGGTGTCAATGAACGCCTGCTGTAAGGGGTGCAGTTCGCCATCCTGCGCCAGCCCTTCCACCGTTACAATCTCCGCCCCGTGCGCGCGCGGGGCCGGGACCAGGCACGCCAACACCGCCGCGCCGTCCATAAACACCGTGCAGGCCCCGCATTCGCCCTCAGCGCAGCCTTCTTTGGTTCCTGGCAGGCCGACGTCCTCGCGCAGGAAGCGCAGCAGCGTCTTATCGTGCCCGCTGGTGCTGCTCAGCCGGCGGCCGTTCACCACCGTTTCGATAGGCTGGCCGGCGCGATGCTCAACCTGCCGCGGCAGGCCGCCAGCGGCCCTGGCCTCGCCCGCCCCCCACAGCATCGGCGGGTCCTGCGGCCAGTCCGCCGCCTCGCTGCCCGCCGCCAGCGCCGCCAGCGCCCGCTTGACCAGCACACGCGCCATGTCGGAACGGTAGACGGCGGTGCCGCGCAGATCGTCAATCGGCGCTGACGCCAGCGCCGCCAGCCGCGCCGCCTCGGCGATAACCGGCGGCGTCAGCGCCTGCCCGATAAGCGCTTCCTCAGCTACCGTCGCGCGGATAACCACCGGGGCGACGCTGCCCAGCGTGATAGCCGCGCGCGCCACTTTGTCGCCTTCAAACGCCAGCACCACCGCCGCGTTCACCACCGAAATAGCCTGTGCCCGCCGCAGCCCCAGCTTGATGAACATCCCGCGCTCATTGGCCGCCAGCGCCGGAAACGTGATCGCCGTGAGCAGCTCGTCCGGGCGCATAACGGTGCGGCGCACGCCGGTGTAAAACTGCGCCAGCGGCACGGTGCGCTCGCCTTCCAGCGATGCCAGCGTAACCTCGGCGTTCAGCGCCAGCAGCGGCGCGATGGTGTCGTTGGCAGGCGACGCGGTAACCAGGTTGCCGGCCACCGTCGCCCGGTTGCGTATCTGCGGCGCGCCCACCCCCCAGCAGGCCTGGGCCAGCGGCAGCGCCCGCGCCACCAGCCGGGCGTCGTGCGCCACATGGTTATGCGTCACCAGCGGCCCTAGCCGGAAGGTGTCGCCGCGCTGCGCGATGCTGTCCAGGCCGGGCACGCGCGTAATGTCAATCAGCGTCGTTACGTTCGGGCGCTGACCGCGCTCCAGCTCGATAAGCATATCGGTCCCGCCGGCGATCACGCGCGCGCGCTCGCCATGTTCAGCCAGCAGATACAGCGCCTCTGCCAGCGTGCTTACACTGAAATAGTTCTGCCACATAAAGACAGCCGCCTCCGGTTAATCACCCATATCGTATACCCGTTTGCGCACCGCGCCCACAACCAACGCCCTGTGGTCAGGTGGCATCCGGCTCTATATCAAGCAGCGTGATGGGGTTGATATTCATCACGCACGTAGCGCGATACTGCGTCTGCACGATATCGCGCCGGTCCCAGGTGTGTGTGTGGCCGTGCAGCAGATAGCGCGGACGATACCAGTTCATAAACCGCAGCAGCGACTTAAAACCGGTGTGCGCCCGGTCCGGGCGGTCGTGGATGCCGCGCGGCGGCGAGTGCGTCACCAGCACATCCAGGCCGCGCCGCAGCGCCGGCGACAGCCCCATCTGCACCACCATCCACAACATCTGCGCTTCGGTATACTGTATTTCGCCGTTATTATAGCGCATACAGCCTTCCAGGCCCGCAAACGTCAGCCCGCGATGGGTGACAACGCGCATGTGCAGGTTCTCGCCGCCGGGCGGCGCTTCGCTATAGCGTTCATCGTGGTTGCCGCGCACGTAAAACAGCGGCACGTTCAGGGTCGAAACGATATATTCCAGGTAAACTGCCGGCAGGTCGCCACAGCTTACGACAAGCTGGACATCGCTGTAGCGCCGCCGCAGGTTGACTGCGCTCTCCAACTGCGGCATAACCGTGTCGCTAACGCAAAGAATTTTCACTGCGCCACGTTCCAGTAATTGACAGCCGTCCTCGCTACGGCTCAACGCCGCTGCCAGCGGGCGGCTGGCGCATCGGCCGGCCGTCGCCGCCGCGCCGGGCCATCGTCACTTCCGCCAGGATGCTGATGGCGATTTCCTGCGGCGTCTCGGCCCCAATCTCCAACCCAATCGGCGCGCGCACCCGCGCGAGCTGCGCGGCGGTCAGGCCGTGTTCCTCTTGCAGCGCTTTGGCCGTCAGCGCCCAGCGGCGGCGGCTGCCGATCAGCCCGATATACGGCGCGTCAGTCGCCAGCAGCGCCGGGATCAGCGCCAAATCCACTGGCATGCCGCGCGTCACAGCGGCCACGCACGTGCGCGCGTTCACACCAGCCTGCGCCGCCGCCTCACCCGGCGGGCAGACAATATACCCATCCAGCCCCGGCGCGTACTCCGGGTTGCAGAAGGCTTCGCGGTCGTCGGACAGCAGCACCCGGTAGCCGGCCCACTTGCCCAGCTCGGCCAGCGCGCGGCCCACGTGCCCGCCGCCGATCACCAGCAGCGTCCACAGCAGCCCCACCGGCTCAATAAACACCTGCGCCGTCCCGCCGCACACGCCAGGGTCCCCCGCTTCCAGGTCGTTCAGCGCGTACTGTGGCAGTCGCGTCTGCCCGTCGGCGATAGCCGCCAGCGCCTCGCGAATCACGAGCTGTTCCAGCGCGCCGCCGCCCACCGTGCCGACAATCGAACCATCGGCGCGCACCAGCATCTTGCTGCCCGCGTGGCGCGGCACCGACCCGCTGACACTGACAACCGTCGCCAGCGCCGCCGCCGCGCCGGTGGTCCGCAGTTGCAGCAGCGCCTCGAACACCGCCTGATCCTGATTCATGGCCGCTCCACCTCGCCAATAAACAGCTGCGCGTTTTCGCCGCCGCCGCGCCCCGGAACCAGCCGCTCGCCGGTCACCGGGTCATACAGCCCCATCACCACCCGGTAGCTGCCGCGCGGCACATCAGCCAAGTTTACCACAACGTCATCGCGCAGGGTCCCCGGCAGCCAGTTGCCGGGGAGCAGCGCGCCGCCGCCGGGGCGCGTGTCAGCCTGCGCCGCTATCGCGCCGTCAGCGCCCAGCAGGTGCACGAACACCTTGTAGTCGCCCTGGGCAGCGCCGTCGCTGTGCCACCGCAGCGCCACGCGCAGCGTATCCGGCGCCGCCAGCGCCAATTCGGCAGACACCAGCCTGATCGCGCCGCCCTGATACGTGGTGAGCGTGTCTGACGGCGCGGGGTCGGCGCGGTAATCGCCCTGATAGACGCTGTGCCAGTGCGGCAGGTACGCGCCGCCGGGCGTGTCAGGCCGCAGCGTGATACGCACCGTATCGCCGGTCACCTGCGCCGCCGGGATCAGCGTAACCACGTCCAGCCACGCGCCCGGCAGGTCGGGAATCCAGCGGCGGGCGATGAACGCGCCGTCAGCGTAAACGTCAAATGTCCCCCGGCTGAACGGGTGCAGGCGCGTCGCCAGCACCAGGTCGCGGCCCGGCTGCGCCCGCACCGTAAACGATTCCTCGCCGCCAATCGCCCGCCCGCCGTCCAGAACGTGGCAGTCCGCGCCGGCGCAGTTGATATAGCCCCACTCGCGGACCTCCGTCGGGAAAGCCGCCAGGCTTCCTTCCCCGCGCCACTCATAAGCGTGCGCCTGCTCAGAGTCGATCTGCGCGACGTTCACCGCGTCCACCGCGTCCCATTCGGGCCAGTTGAGCGCCCAGGGCAGCGCCGGGCGATGCGCGGCGGCGTTGTCCGCCCCGGCCCAGTCAGGCCGGTAAATGCCCTGGCTGGCCGCCGCCAGCGCCACGTTGTAACGCGCGTCCAGCTCAACCGGGAAGGCGGCCAGCGGCGCGCCGTAGATGCTCGTGGCCGCGATCATGCCCAGGCCGAAGCCGTGTCCTTCGCCGTATGCGGCGATATAATCCGGGCGGCGCAGGGCCAGAAACTCGGCCACCGCGCCCGGCCCGCTGCGCCAATAGGCCGCCGCGCCCGGCGTCGTCAGCCCCACCATGTCGAGCGTGGTGCGCCCCCCCATATAGCGCATCAGGCCCACATCGTGCACCGCAACGACGGCGTCCGGCGGCGTGTTCGCCGCCAGCCAGCGCGCCATCTGCAGCGGCTGCGCGTAGATATAGCCAACGTTGAGCGTAAAATGGCCCAGGAAGGCCGCGCTGGTAAAGGCCGCGAACAGCGCCAGCGCCAGCGCGTAGAGTCGCACCGGCCAGCGCGCCAGCCGCAGCGCCCGCCAGCTCCAGCCCAGCGCCGCGCCCGCCAGCGGGTAAAACAGCGCCAGCAGCGGCAGTTGATAGCGCTTGAAATGCCAGAACGCCGTGTCCAGCGTGGCGACCGCCGCCGTCCCCACCGCCAGCCACACCGCCGCCAGCGCCGCCGCCGGGCGGCTGTCGCGCTGCCGCAGCAGCCCGGCCAGCCCGGCCAGCCCCAGCAGGCTCAGCAGGGGCAGCGTATACCAGCCCTCGCGCGGGCTGTACCCGGTGAGAAATTCCGCCCACATGCGGCTGAAATTGTCCCACAAACGCGCGATCACCGCCCCCCAGTAGAACGGGACCACGCTGAAAATCGACTTGGCCGCGCCGCCCGACGCCACCGCCGTTCCCGTAACCAGCCAGTTGACCGCTGGCTGCACGCCGACCATCACCGCGGGCAGCAGCAGCGGCAGCCACCAGCCGCGCCGCCGCCCCGTGCCCGGCGCAGCCCGCGCGCGCCACAGCATCGCGCCGGCCGCCAGCACCGCCAGCAGGCCCCATTCCGGGCGCGCCAGCGCCAGCAGCGCCGCGCTGAGCGCGAACAGCCGCAGCCAGCCCGCAGCCACCGCGTACAGCGTCGCCAGCGCCAGCAGCGTAACCAGCCCGGTCTCCATGCCGCTCATATAATGCCATGACACCGCGCCGGTCAGCGCGAAAGCCAGCGCCAGCAGCGCCGCCAGCCAGCGGGGGCAGCCCCACAGCGCCGCCAGCCGGTATACCAGCCAGGCCGACGCCGCCAGCGCCAGCGCGCCCAGCCCCAGCGCCCACAGGCTGAGGCGCAGCCCAACGAAACCGGCGCTGTAGCCCAGCGCGAGCGCAAATGGGTAGAGGAAGCTGGTCGCGCCGGAGGTGGCCGGCTGGCCGGGGTTGTAAACGAACGGCTGGCCGCTGGCAAGCTGGCGGGCATACTGAAAATGGATGTAAACGTCGTCCAGCGGCAGCAGCGGCTCGCCATGCCCCGCCGCCAGCGCCGCCGCCACATAGACGATGAACACCAGCGCGGCGGCGGCGCAGCACAGCGCCCACAGCGCCAGCTCAGGCCGGCGCGCCGCCGTCATAGGGCAACCGCAAGGCTGCGCCCCCGGCGCGCCCCCGCCCTGGCTGCGGCCCTGTCGCGCTGATTATTTCGAATAACCATCAGCGAACGTGTCGATCATCAGGTTCACATCTGCGCCCAGCGGGTACAGAATCGGGCAGGTCGCGCCGGCGGCGACATATTCGCGCACCTTCGCCCGCACTTCCTGCGGCGTCCCGGAGGCGGTGATCATCTGCACCACGTCGTCGGGAACCAGCCGCATCGCGTCTTCGATCTGTTCCTCGGTAGCTGGCCAGGTCAGCACCTGGCCGATCTCGTCGAGCAGTTCCTGGCGCACGCCGCTGGCCTTCATGATGTGCGGCTGCTGCCCCAGGTACTGCGTTACCAGCTTGCGCGCGCCGTCCAGCGCCCGCTTGCGGTCGTTATCCACCGAGCACACCACCAACTGCGGCCGGTCAATGTCGTCGAGGCTGCGGCCAGCTAACTGCGCGCCCTTCTCAAGCTGCGCCAGCGCGTCCTCGTTGTATTTGGGGGACACCAGATAATTGAGCACCGCGCCGTCGCCGATCTCGCCGGTCAGCGCCATCATCTTCGGGCCGGTCGCGCCGATATAGATCGGCACGTTGCGCGGCTCTTTGCGCCCGTGCACCACGTCCAGCTCGACATCCGTCAGGTTGACGAACTCGCCGTGAAACGTCACCCGCTCGCGCGCCAGCAGCGCGCGCACCACCGTCACCACCTCGCGCATGGCCAGCAGCGGCTTGCTGCGGTCAATACCGACTTTCTGCGCCAGCGGGTCCCACCACGCACCAATCCCGCAGATGATGCGGTCGGGGGCCAGGTCATCCAGCGTCAGAAACGTCGCCGCGATCACAGCGGCGTTGCGCGTCCAGTTGTTGATCACGCCAGAGCCGATCTTGATGCGGCGCGTGGTGGCGGCGAAGGCGGCCATCGGCACAACCGCGTCGCGCACCAGCCGGCTCTCGGCCTGCCACACAGCCTCAAACCCGCGCGACTCAGCGTACTGCACATATTTGATGGCGTCCTGAAGCGGATGCGCGTCCTGCAAATAAAGGGCTACACGATCTGCCATAATGTTTTCCTTCTAAAGTGCCTTTAGCCAGAAATCAGAAAGTCCCGCGCCTCGTAGTCCAGGCCGCGAACCAGGTGATTATAATTATCCAGATCAGCCGGCAGGTCAATATCCAGCGACAGGCGGTCAGACCAATAAATAGACACATCAGCGTTCGCTTCCTGCGCGAGCTGCACGTGCCGCCCGTAGCTGCCCGGCCCAAACGCATACGGGATCAGCCCCGGCGGGCGCATAAACAGCGCGTTGGTGCCGTCCTCGCTCTGGTCGGTCGCGATCACTACCGACATCACGTTGCGCCCCCTGTTAAGGATGTTGGTGATGTCCTCCGGGGCCAGCAGCGGCAGGTCCGCCGGCAGCACCAGCGTCGCGTTGCAGCCCCAGCTCATAACCACCTGCGTCGCCCGCAGCAGCGCCGTGTTCAGCTCTGGCGCGCCGCTTTCCTGCACAGTGCGCGCTTCGTATTCACGGGCGATAGCCAGCACTTTGGTGTCACGGCTGATAACCAGGGTGCCGATAATCTGTGGCACGGCGTGCACGGTCTCCAGCACGTGGCGCAGCATGGTTTCCGCCAGAAACCGGCGCTGGTCGGGTTCCAGCACGCCGGCCAGGCGGCTTTTCGCGCGGTTCAGCGGTTTAACAGGGATGATCGCCCAGATACACATCGTTTCTCCATCCATTAATCCAGTCCAGCGCCTGGCGGGCCAGCGCGACCCGGTCAGCGTCGGAACACATCACAGTATCGAAAAACGCCACTCGCGGCGCAGGTATCCTCAGGTCTGCGTCGCGCACATCACAAATAAAACCGTTTATTACATCACCGTAATAACTTGCAACGACCTCCGCTGACGGCCTGTATCCTAATTCTGCCATAAGTTTGCTTGCAGGACCCTTTACGGCGCTACCCTGAATTATGGGGGTAACAGCGGCTCGCGGGACCTGGCGGGCGGTCAGCGCCGCTTTCATGCCCGGCACCGCCAGAATCGGCGCGATCGACAGCCAGGGGTTGGAAGGGCCGATCAGAATCGCATCCGCCGCCGCCACCGCCGCCGCCGCCGCGCTGGTCATGCGCGCCGTTTCGACGCCGTGCAGGCGCAGGCCGCGCACAACGGGCTGCCAGCGCCGCATGACGAAGTATTCCTGAAACGCGATCTCGCCGTGTTCGACCGTGTCTACCAGCGTGGCCACCGGATCATCAGTCATGGGCAGCAGCGCCGGGCCAACGCCCAGCCGCCGCGCCAGTTCCTGCGTGATGTCCGTCAGCGCGCGCGCCTCGGCCAGCCAGCGCGTGCGCAGCAGGTGCGTCGCGATATCCTGGTCGCCCAGGCGGAACCAGGTGTCCGCGCCGTAACGGCGCAGGGCGTCGAGCGTGTGCGTCGTGTCGCCCGCCAGCCCCCACCCGTTGACCGGGTCCACCACCCCGGCCAGCGTGTACATCACGGTGTCCAGGTCCGGGCAGATGCGCAGGCCCAGGTGCCAGAAGTCGTCGCCCGTGTTGACGATCACGGTAAGCTGGTCAGGTTCGAGAATCTGGCTCAGGCCGTAAGCCAGTTTGGCCCCGCCCACGCCGCCCACCAGCACCACCACGTTTAACGCCACAGCGCGCTCTTTTCCAGCGGATGCCGCTCCCGGCTGCGCGTTTCCGCCGGGTAACCCATCACAACCAGCCCCTGCGCCTCCCAGTCAGGCGGAAGCGCCAGCGCCGCGCGCACGACATCCGGGCAAAACAGCGGCGCGCACATCCAGCAGGCCCCTAAACCGGCGGCGTGCGCCGCCAGCAGCAGGTTCTGCCCGGCCATCGCCACGCTCTGGACAGCCATCAGGCGCTCGGCGGCGCGCCGCCGTTCGTCCGGGTACACGTCCATGTCGGCCATTGTCAGGCACAGCACAATCACCAGCGGCGCAGACACGATATGCGCATACGAACGCTGCGCATCGGCCTCGATCACCGCGCTGGCGTCGCCGTCAGCGGCCCGGTCAGCGCGCAGCCGCTGGCCCATCGCCTGCGCCAGGCGCTCGCGCGCGGCGGCCGTCTCCACCACCGCGAACCGCCAGGGCTGCCGGTTGTGCGCCGACGGCGCCCAGATCGCCGCTGTCAGCACGCTCTCCACCAGCTCCGGCGGGAGCGGCTGCGGCTGAAACCGCCGGGTTGAGCGGCGCTGCCTGATAAGCGCAGTCAGCATCTCTGGCGTGCTCCGTTCATCTATCATCAGTGTAGCGCCACCACATTAGAAACATATTGGCTTCCCATTGGCTCAGCCGTATAGATCGTGCTCCGGCGCGCGGTAGAGATCGCTGGCCCGGCCGTCGCCGGGCGGCATGCGCAGCCCGCGCACCAGCGTCACCGGGCAGCCCTCCGCCGCCTCGCCGCTGACGAGCTGCGCCGCCGACGCCACCAGGTCAGCATAGCCCTGCAGCGTGATCTTCAGCGCGCGCCCGAACAGGTCTGCCTGCCCGCGCAGGTCAACCAGCGCCGGCATACCGGCCACGCCCAGCGCCACCCCCACCCCACCCAGACGAAATGGCCGGCCCTGTGAATCGCTGATCACAACCGCTGGCGCCACCCCGACGCGGGCGCGCAGGCTGGCGCGCAGCGCCCGCGCTGAGCCGTCCGGGTCCAGCGGCAGCAGCAGCGCGCGCTCATCGCCCCCGGCAAGGTTCGATTGGTCAACGCCAGCGTTGGCCGCGGTGAAGCCCAGCCGGTGGCGCGTCACCAGCACGCCAGGGGCCGCGCGCGACACAGCCACGCTCTCGCGCAGCACCAGCTCCACAATGCGCGCGTCCTTGCCCGTCACGGCGGCCAGCCGCTCTGCCTCCGCCGACGGCGTCACAGCGTCCAGCGCGACGATGCGCCCTTCGGCCTTCGACACAATCTTGGATGTCACTACCAGCGCGTCGCCGGCCTGAAGCGCCAGGCCCGTGCGCGCCAGGCCCTCTGCGATCATATCCGCCAGGTTATCGCCTGGCTCAACCAGCGGCAGGCCCGGCAGCGGCGCGATAGTCAGCGTGGGCAGCGCGGCGTTCACGTCACGGCAGGCCGGTGATGCGAATACCGGCCCCTTTAATGCTGTATTTCCTGTTAATATACAGCAGCACCGGCGTCAGCGCCTCAACCGCGACCGCGTTCGCCAGCGGCCCGGCGTCAATCCCGCGCATGCCCGCCGCGTCTGCCAGCCGCATAACGTCGGCTTTGGCGGCCTCGTCGTCGCCGCACACCAGCACGTCGCAGTCCACCGGCGCGTCCGGCTGCGCCAGCTTCTCCGCGCTCACGTTCTGGAAGGCCGCCACCACGCGCACAGCCGCGCCCACATACGCCTGCGCCTCCAGCGCCGCCGCCTTGCCCGCCGGCAGGTGCACCGTGCGCACCTTCGGCGGGTTAAGCGGCACGGTCAGGTCAACGAGAATCTTGCCGTCCAGATGCGCCTGCACGCTCTCGATGGTGGCCTGGTGCGCGCTGTACGGCACGCTCAGCACCACGATGTCGGCGGCGGCAGCGGCGGCGGCGTTGTCCCTGCCCTCCAGATAGCTGCCGCCCAGCGCCGCGTTCAGCTCGGCGGCGTGGCTGGCGGCGCGCGCCGCGTCGCGCGAGCCGATAATAACCTGATAGCCGTTCAGCGCCCAGCGCGCCGCCAGGCCAGAACCTTCCTTGCCCGTGCCACCCAGCACGGCCACGATCAGCACAGTGCCACGATCCTGAGTCATCGCCTTCTTTCCGCCAGTTTAAGATACCGCGTTCGCCAGCGCCGTGTAGCGCTCCCACACCGCCGGGGCCAGCGCCAGCGCTTCCTGCGCGATGCTGGCCTCGTCCAGCGTCAGCAGCCGCCGGTCACGCATCAGCACCCGGCCAGCGACGATAGTTGTCGTCACCATTGAAGCCTCAAAACCGAACAGGATATGCCAGGGCAGGTTGCCCGCTGTCAGCGGCGTGTACGGGTGATAGTCTACCAGCACGATGTCAGCCTGCGCACCGACCGTCAGCTCGCCCAGCCGCGCGCCAGGGAAAAAGCGTTCCGCCAGCCGCGCGTTGTTCTGGGCGGCCATCTGCGCGATGCTGACGCCGTTGGCGCGGCGCGGGTCGCGGTGGACGACCTTTTGCAGCAGGTACGCCGCTTTCCACTCCGCCCACATGTTGTTGCTGAAGCCGTCGTTGCCCAGGCAGACCGCCAGCCCCTGCGCCAGCATGTCATCAATGGCCGCCGCGCCCACGCCGTTGTTCATATTAGAGCGCGGCTGATGCGTCACCCACACGCCGCGCTGCTTCAGCAGGTCGCGTTCAGCGGCGTCAATGTGGATGCAGTGGGCGGCGATGGTGTTGTCGCGCCAGATGCCGTAAGCGTCAAGCCGCGGCACCACGCGCTGGCCGCTGCGGCGCAGGCTGTCCTCTTCGTCAGCTTCATGCTCAGCCACGTGAACGTGGAAGCCGGCGTCTGCCGGGGCGGCATCGGCGCAGGCGCGCAGCGCGCGGTCGTCCAGCGTCAGGCTGGCGTGCAGGCCGAACGTCCCCCGCACCAGCGGCCGCGCGGCGCTGGCCGCCATAAACCGCAGATTCTCCGCGATACCGGCGCGCATTTTTTCCTCGCCGTCGCGGTCGGTCACCTCATAGCACAGCACGGCCCGCAGCCCGGCCTGCTCGACCGCGCCGGCGATGATGTCCAGGCTGCCGTCAATGCAGTTGGGGCTGGCGTGATGGTCGAACAGCGTTGTCGTGCCGTGCTTAACCGCGTCCAGCAGGCACACCAGCGCGCTGGCCCGGACCGTTTCCGGCGTCAGCGCCTTGTCCAGCGGCCACCACAGCCGCCGCAAAATCGCCGGGAAATCTGCCGGGGCAGGGCCGGGAATCGCCATCCCGCGCGCATACGCGCCGTAAAAGTGGGTGTGCGCACAGATGCTGCCCGGCATGACAAGCTGGCCGCGCGCGTCCAGGCGCTCCGCCTGCGGGTAGCGCGCCTCAAGGTCGCGGCTCGGCCCGCTGTCGCGGATCAGGCCGCCGTCAATATAAAGGGCGTGGCCGGGCAGCACTGCGCCGGACGCGCCCCAGGTTATCAGCGTCGCGTTGGTGATAAGCATGTCGTAGTCGTCCCCCTGCTAACAAAATTACTTCTCCACCAGCGCGCCGTACAGCTCGCCGATGTGGCGCGCGGCGGTAAAACGCTCCCAGGTCGTCAGGATAAACGTCACCGGGCGGCGGGCGCTGTTCAGCACCGGCGGCGCTTTCTCGCGCAGGTCGCCAAGTTGTAACTTGTAATACACCTCGCCAGCGCGCGGATGATCGGCCTCTTCCGGCAGCAGGTCGTGGCGGTACGCCAGCTCCAGGCCGGTGTGCCGCGCATAATAATATACCCCGCCGCTGCGCCGCCCAAACGCCCCGCCGCTGAGGAAAAAGGCCACATACGCCGCGTACAGGCCGCCGCGCGGCATCCGCGCCACCGGCACACGATACCAGCGCTGGTCACGGGCGCACAGCAGGTCGCGCCTGCGGTTGATCACGCCCACCAGCACCTGGTCCTCAGGGTACATATCAGGCCCGGCTGGCCGCGCCCTGCCGGTGCGCCAGCAGCCGTTCGTCAATCTCGTGCACCAGGTTCTGGTGCGCCTGCCACCAGCTCTGGCTGCGCTGGTCGTCCAGTTCCTGCACCGTTTTGCCCTGCTGCTCTACCCAGGTGTAGTACTTCAGGTTGTGCCAGCGCTCGCGCGCCTCCGGCGTGCCGCGCATGATCCAGTCGGTGCGCTGGCCGTGGAACACGCGCTCGACGCGGCCCGCCACCGCCGCCTCATCCAGGCGGCCATAACGCTCCGCCATGCTGTCCATCACCGAGTAATAGCGGTCCATGCCGTCGGTCGCCACCGTCACAATCAGGTCATCCTGGCCGTAGTTGTAGTACTTCGCGGTCTTGATGGCCCCCAGGATGTTGCAGATGCCGCTGATGCCCAGCAGCTCGCCCAACTGCTCCACCAGCGCCGCGTCCACGCCGTAGCGCGCCGCCAGCGCGCGCCGCGCCGCCGGCTCCGCAAACAGTTGTAAGCCCTGTTTGCTCTCCAGGTCGTCAATGCACATGAGCGCGTCCATGTTCATGACGTTGTGCACCCAGGTGACGTGCTTGTCGCCAATGCCCTCGATGTCGTGTACGCCGTAGCCGTTGCTGTACAGCGTCGGGCACTGAATAGGCTCCAGGCCGACGATTTTATGATCGGGCCATTCCTGCTTGAGCCGGTCGCCAGCGGCGATCGTGCCGCCGCTGCCCATCGCCGACACAAACGCCGACACGCTGCCGCTGCCGATGCCGCGTTCGGCCAGCTCCGCCGCCAGCTCGACAATCGTGCCGCCGGTGACAAAGTAGTGGAAACGATAATTGCCCATCACCTCGAACTGGTTGAGCACGCGCACGTTGGGGTCAGCGGCGCGCTGGCGGTGCGTCTCGTCGTAGATTTCCTTGACGTTGCTCTCTGAGCCGACCGTCTTAACGATGCTGGCCCCGTAGCTCTCGATGCGCTCGAAACGCTCACGGCTCATGCCCTGGGGCAGAATCACCAGGCTCTTGCAGCCCATCCGGCAGCCAACCCACGCCCCGCCAATGCCGTAGTTGCCCGTTGAAGGCCACACCAGCGTGTGCATAAACGGGTCTACCTCGCCGTACAGCTCTTTCTCAAGCAGCACGGAATAGGCCGCGCCGACCTTGTGGCTGCCGGTAGGGAACTCGCGCCCATACAGCAGCACGATCGGCGTTTCGACGCCCGTCAGCGCCGCCGGCAGCACCAGGTAATAGATGCGGTCGTGCGCGTCGCGCCAGGTGATGTTGTACAGGTTGATCGGGTCAAGCGGGTCTGCCGTGCGCGCGGCCAGCGCCTGGCGGCGCGTCTCCGGCGCGATCTTCCAGGGATGAAGCATCTCTTCGAAGGTAGGGCCAGTAATCACAACGTTCACTCCGTTCAGGTGTAGCTGTCGTCGTCAAGAAGCTGCTGCTCCAGCACGCGCATGTCGTTCTGAAGCTCGTCACGGCGGCGCGCCAGTTTCTTGTACCGCACACGGTCCTCGTGCGTCATGTTCTCAGAGCCGCCGCCGCGCGCAAACAGCGCCGCGATCTCCGCGTTAATCTGTTCGTACTGCAAAACGATCTGGCGGTATAAATCAACGCGATCATGCGTATCATCGCCGCTGTCTGCCATGTAAAAACCCTTTTACGACTCCACTTCAGGGGTGGATTCGGCGGCCGCTGCGCGCGCGCGCGGCGCCGCCTTATCAAAACCGATGCGATCCGCCAGAATGTACAACGGTCGGTCGCGTGTCTCGTCGTAGATGCGCGCGATATACTGTCCCATCACAAACAGGAAAAACAACTGGAACGCGCTCAGCAGCAGCAGCAGCACAATTGTTGTCACCTGCCCGCCCAGGAACTCCGTTCCCAGCGCCAGGCGCAGCACCGAGATGATCGGGATCGCCAGCACAGCCAGCGTGCCCAGCACGAAGCTCACGTGGATCATAACCTGGAGCGGGAAGTAGGAAAACCCGGTGATGGCGTCCATCGCGAAGCGCACCATCTTCTTCAGCGGGTACTTTGTCTCGCCGGAGAAACGCGCGTCGCGGACGTAGGTAATGCCCGTCTGTTTGAAGCCGATCCAGCTTGTCATGCCCCGAATGAAGCGGTTGTGCTCGCGCATGGAACCCAGCGCGTCCACCACCTGCCGGTCCATCAGGCGAAAGTCGCCGGTGTCCATCGGAATGTCCACATCGGTAATGCGGTAGATCAGCCGGTAGAAAATCTTGGCCGTCAGCAGTTTGAACCAGCTTTCGCCTTTGCGTTCCTCGCGCACCGCGTACACAACCTGATACCCCGCCTTCCAGCGTTCGATCATCTCCAGAATCATCTCTGGCGGGTCCTGCAAGTCGGCGTCAATCACCACCGCCGCCTCGCCGCTGGTGTGGTCCAGGCCGGCAGTCACCGCGATCTGGTGGCCGAAATTGCGCGCAAAATTCAGCACCTTAACGCGCGGGTCCCTGGCCGCCAGCTCTTGCAGCAGCTCCAGCGACCGGTCGCGGCTGCCATCGTTGATCGCGACCAGCTCCCAGCTTTCGCCGGTGGAGTCCATCACTGCGCTGAGGCGCTCGTACAGCACCTGGATGTTGCCTTCTTCGTTGTAGATCGGCGCGACAATCGAGTAACGCGGTTTTTCGTCCATCTAGCCTCACATACTGTTCAAAACCTGCCTGACAGAAGCGGGGTCCGGCTGGGCGCGCGCCGCTTTGCCGACCGCCTCCTGCGCCCGCCGCACATCCTTCAGTCCGTTCCCGGTAATCAGCAGCAGCGCGCTCTCGTCAGGGCGGATTACCCCTGATTGTACTGCAAGCCGCGCGCCAGCGTAAGCGGCCGCCGCCGCCGGCTCCGCGAACACACCCGTCAGCCGGGCCAGGCGCGGCAGCGCCGCGACGATGTCGGCGTCGGGCACCGCGATGAACGCGCCCGCCGTCTCGCGCACAGCGCGCAGCGCCTTAACGCGGTCGCGCGGCAGCCCCGCGGAAATGCTGTCGGCGATGGTGTCAGCCGGCATCGGGACCATCTCCGCCGCGCTCAGCCCGCGCTGCCAGGCGTCCACCAGCGCTGAACTGCCTGCTGCTTGTACACCGATAAAGCGCGGAATCCGCTCTATCCAGCCCAGGCGGTGCAGATCAACGAACCCCTTGTGCACGCCGCCGATGATATTGCCGTCGCCGACGCTCACGACAACCACATCGGGCACGCGCCAGCTAAGCTGCTCGGCGATCTCCAGCGCGGCGGTTTTCTTGCCCTCCGCCGTGTAGGGGTTGATGCCTGTGTTGCGGCAGTACCAGCCCTGCTCCACCGACAGCGCCAGGCACAGGTCAAACGCCTGATCGTAAGTGCCCTCGATCAGCAGCACGCGCGCCCCGTAGACCAGAAGCTGCGCGATCTTGGCCTCCGGCGCGCTGGCCGGCACAAAGATAACGACATCCTGCCCCACCGAGGCGGCCACCCCCGCCAGCGCCGCAGCCGCGTTGCCGGTGCTGGCCGCGCTGACGATGGGAAACTTGTCGGCCTGCGCCCGCGCCACGATCAGCGCGCTGGCCCGGTCCTTCAGCGACCCGGTCGGGTTCTGCCCCTCGTCCTTAAGCCAGGCCCGGTTTATGCCCAGGTCGGCGGCCAGCCGGGGCGCGTCGTACAGCGGCGTCCAGCCCACCCGCAGCGGGGGCAGCAGCGCGTCCGGCGCGATCGGCAGCAGCGCGCTGTAGCGCCACATGCCTGCATCCGGCAGGTGCGCCAGCCGCCGCCGGTCCAGCCGCCGCCGCAGCGTGTCATAGTCGTACAGCACATCGAGCGTGCCCACCTCGCCGCAGTCAGGGCAGCTATACTGCACGTCGCGCGGGCGGTAGGAACGCCCGCACAGCGGGCAGCGCAGCTCGTAAACGTCAGTCATCGCGCCCGCCTTACGCCGGCACGATCTGCGTGCCGGTCAGGCCGCGCAGCGCCCGCGTGACGTTGGCCGGGCTGGTGATCACAGCGCGCGGCCCGCCGTTCTGCACAAACTCCGCCGCCGCCTCGATCTTAGGCAGCATGCTGCCCACGCCAAAATGGCCTTCAGCCATGTACTGGCGCGCCTCGGCCAGCGTCAGCCGGTCCAGGCTGCGCTGCTGCGGGGTGTTAAAGTGCAGCGCCACCTTCTCCACGCCGGTCGAGATCAGCAGCAGGTCAGCGCGCAGCGTCAGCGCCAGCAGTGCGCTGGCGCGGTCCTTGTCAATCACGGCGTAAACGCCGCGCAGGCTGCCATCCGGCTGGCGCACCACCGGGATGCCGCCGCCGCCGCAGGCGATCACGACGTAGCCGCTGAGCATCAGCGCCTGAATCGCGTTGATTTCCTGGATGGCGCGCGGCGCGGGCGACGCGACAACCCGCCGCCAGCCGCGCCCGGCGTCCTCCATCACCTGCCAGCCGGCGGCCTCATAGCGCCGCGCCTCGTCCTCAGACATAAACCCGCCGATCGGCTTGGTGGGGTGTTCGAACGCGGGGTCAGCGGCGTCTACGCGCACCTGTGTGACAACGGTGGCGCAGGTGCGGTTGAGGCCGCGCCGGCGCAGGGCGTCGTCCAGCCCCTGCTGGAGCATATAGCCGATGCTGCCCTGCGTATCGGCCACGATCAGGTCAAGCGGCACATCGTGGATGCCGCCTTCCCTGGCAGCGATCTCGCTGCGCTGGAGAATATAGCCCACCTGCGGGCCGTTGCCGTGCGTAACCACCACCTGCCAGCCGTCCACAATCATGTCGGCGATGTGCTCACACGTCTTGCGGGCCGCGTCCCACTGGCGGCCAATGCCCGGCTGCTTGGGGTCTTCAATCAACGAGTTGCCGCCAATGGCGACGATAGCCAGTTTTTCGATCATGGTTTTCTCTCAATATTGCGCAGGCAGCAGTCTATTCTTGATGATACAATTTTACTTCGCCAATCAACCAATTAATGAAGCTGAGCAAACTCGCCAGCCTCTGCCCTGCGGCAGCAGCCAGCCTGAAACCGGGACATTCCGTTTTTTGGCGACCCTCTCTTGATCGGACAGCACGCCAGCTCAACTGTCACCTGGCCGCTGTCGTTATTCTAACCCAGGCTGCGGCATTGCGGCCCGCTTACCAGCCCGGACCACATAGCAAAGCTCACCGCTCAATCGTCCCCACCGCCACCCAGGGATCGCCAGCCAGTGTGGGCTGTTTCTGACCGTCAAAATACGTGTACACCTGCACGTTGACGCTGTACGTGCCCGGCAGCAGCCCGCTCAGATCAAGCGGGTGCGGGTCGTAGACAGTTTCGCCCGCCGCCCAGGTCGTCGTGGGACGCGCGCCCTCAAACGGGAACGAGTCATGCTGCGCCACCAGCACGCCCCCCGCGTCCAGCAGAAACACTGAAGTCGTGTAATCCAGCGCCAGCGGCGCGCTGGCACGCCACCACAGATCAACGCGCCCGTCCGCGATCTCCACGCGGCGCAGCGTCATCCCATTGGCGAACTCCGCCACCGCCCCGTCAGGAAGCTGATCGAAACGGTAGAGATTGAGGTCGTTGCCCCAGTGGTCAACTGTCATCAGGGCCGTCTGCTCATGCCCTGTCTGCGCCAGGAAGCGAAATGCCGATTCATCAGGACTCCAGTGTACCAGCCAGATTACCGGCGCGGCCTGCATCTGCGCGATCAGCGCGTCGGGATACTCGTCCGCCCGGTCCTCACGCCAGCGCCGGAACGACTCGCGCGGGGTGTCCGGCGACAGCAGGTAATCCACGTAATAGTCGAAAGTAAAATCGTCCCGATAAATCTCCATCAGCACCAGCTCATCAACGGCGGCGTAACGCGCCAGGTTCGCGCCGACGGCGTTCCAGGGCGCTTTGGGATAGTAATCGTCCACCGTAGTCAGGCTGTACACCACGATCGCGCCGATCAGGAAACCCCGCGCCGGGTGGCGCAGGTTCCCCAGGCCGCGCGCTGTCAGGATGGCGACAGCGGGAGAAATCAACAGAATGCGCCGGGGCGACAGAAAATCGTAGAAGAAGTTGGCAATCACCGTCAGGACAGCCGGCAGCCCGAACCACAGCAGCAGCAGCGCGCCGCTGTCGAACGGTCGCCAGCGGACACGCACGCGCCCTTCCTCATAGTCAAGCAGCACCACGCCCAGCAGCAGCAAACCGAACATCAGCGGCCACATCTGGCTGAAATACTTATGCCCGATCTCCACGAATGTCTGCCAGGTGTTGGGCAGCGCGGCCATGATACCCGTGTCGTTCAGGCGCTGGTTCCAGCCGTAGGCCAGAAACCAGGGTAGAAACAGCCCCACGCTGGCCACCAGCAAAGCGATCACCAGCACACGTATGCGTCCCCGCTGGAACAACAGCGCGTGCAGCCCCAGCACCGGCAGCACAAACGCGCCGACGTAATGGGTGTGCAGCAGCGCCGTCAGCGCCGCGACCAGCCCCACGCCCCACAGCGCGCGCGGCCGGCGCACGAATTGCACATAGCAGTAGAACGCCAGCAGCGTTTCCAGCGTGCGCAGCGCGTACATGCGCGCGTCCTGTGCCAGCGAGATCTCCGGGTCAAACAGCGCCAGCAGCAGCGCCGCCAGCAGGGGAATCGTGATGCGCTCGCGCTCTGACCGGTCGCGGCAGAGCGTGTAAGCCAGTGCCGCCACCAGCACCACGCTCACCAGTGACAGCAGCGCCGAGGACATCCGCATCGCCAGCGGCGTGATTCCGGTCAGGTCAACCCACACGCTCAGCGCAGCAAAGTACAGCGGCGGATGCACATCTTTGGTCGCCAGCTCATAAATCAGATCTGGCTGCTTCTGGTTCCAGTAGGCGATGCCCTCATCCAGCCACATACTCTGGTCGTTGATATGCACAATGCGCACGGCGGCAGCTAGCAGCAGAATCGCTGTCAACAGCGCTATCCGCCTGTTTCGGGTTATAGTCATGTGCGTTTCACCGTCACGGAATTGCGAATCAGCGCGCCGCCAGCGCCCAGGCTGGACGCTGGCGGCTGATCACCACAAGCCGCTGTCAGCGCATCGTCAGCAGCATAGCCGCCTTCTGCACGTGCAGTCGGTTCTCCGCCTCGTCATACACGATGCTCTGCGGCCCGTCAATCACGCCGTCGGTCACCTCGATATTGCGGTCGGCGGGCAGGCAGTGCATATACACAGCGTGATCCTGCGCCAGCGCCATGCGCCGCTCGTCGGTGATCCAGTTGGTGTATTTCTTGCCGATCTTAGCCGACTCCTCTTTGTCCTCGGTCGTCAGCCACGACCCCCAGCTTTTCGGGTAGACGATGTCCGCGCCTTTGAAGCCGGCGTCGAAATCGTCCAGGATTTCAAACGAGCCGCCGCTCTTGCGCGTGTTCTCTTTCGCCTGTTCGACGATCTCCGGCATCAGCCGGTACTCCGGCGGGTGCGTCAGGCGGACGTTCATGCCGAAGCGCGTCATCAGCAGCACCAGGCTCTGCGGCACCGAAATCGGCTTCTGGTAGCTGGCGGCGTAAGCCCAGCTCACGTTGATCGTCTTGCCGCGCAGGTCGCGCCCGAAGCGCTCGCTGATCGTCATCAGGTCGGCCAGAATCTGGAACGGGTGGTACACGTCACACTGCATATTCAGCACCGGCACGCGGCTGGCCGCCGCCACCTCGCGGATGTACTGGTTGCCAAAGTTCCAGTCACACTGGCGGATGGCGATGCCGTCGCTGTAACGGCCCAGGATTTCGCCGATCTCCTTGGCGGTGTCGCCGTGCGATATCTGTGTGGTCTCGCTGTCAATGAACATGGCGTGCCCGCCAAGCTGCGCCATCCCGGCCTCAAAGCTGGCGCGGGTGCGCGTGCTGGTGAAGAAAAACAGCATCGCCAGCACCTTGTCGCGCAGGTAAGCGTGCGATTCGCCGGTCGCGCGCTTGCGCTTCAGGTCCCAGGCAACGTCTAGCAGTGTATCAACCTCATCGCGCGTCCATTCCTGCGTCGTGATGAGGTCACGGCCCCGCAAATCGGTCTGCATTTCAGTGGATACTCCTTACAGCGCTGAAGCTCAATAGTTCCACGATTCTACCACACAGAGCCGCGTAAACGTGGAAACAAAAAAACGCCGCGTCCGGGGCGGACGCGGCGCTCAGCGCGCAGTTTACGGCTGGCCAGCCAGCGCCACCAGCATCCCCCGCGCAAACGCCAGCTCACTGTCGCTGACGGTGTGCGCCATCCCTGGGTAGATGCGCTCGGTAACGCTGCCGCCCAACGCCGTCATCGTTTGCGCCGCGTGCCGCACACGCGCCAGCGGCACATGCAGGTCGGCGTCGCTGCTGCCGATAAACACCGGCGTGCCGGCCAGCGCGCCCGCGTATTCGCGCGGCGCGTCGTCCGGGCCGATCAACCCGCCGGTGAAGGCGATCACGCCGCCGTAACGCCGGGCATTGCGCGCGACGTACTCCAGCGCCAGGCACGCCCCCTGCGAAAACCCCAGCAGCGCGGTTCTCTCCGCCGGGATGCCCGCCGCCGCCAGCCGCGCCAGCGTCTCGCCCACCAGCGTCAGCGCCGACGACAGCCAGGGTTCGTTGCGCGCCAGCGGCGCGGTGAAGCGGTCAGGATACCAGGAATTTCCGGCAGCCTGCGGCGCGGCGTAGACGAAGCCCGGCATCGCGATATCCGGGACCAGCGCCAGAATATCCTCGGCGTCGGCCCCGCGCCCGTGCAGCAGCACCACTGCGGCCTGTGCCTGTTCCGGCGGCAGGCCGCACTCGATAACCGGCTGTCCCTGGTGCGGCCCGGCCATCATACGCCCTCCGGCGCGTGCCAGGGCTGCACCGTCAGCGGCTTCAGCGCCCGTTCGATCCGCCCCCGGTCAGCCTCCAGCCAGGGCGGCAGCATCAGCTTCGTGCCGAGCGTCTCGTCGTCCTCATCCACCAGGAAGCCCGGCCCGGCGGTCGCCAGCTCAACGATGTGGCCGTCCGGGTCGCTGGTGTAGATGCTTTTGAAATACACGCGGTCCATCACCGGCGACACCCGATAGCCCGCCCGCAGCAGCCGCTCGCGAAACGCCAACTGCGCGTCCGTGTCGGGCACGGCCAGCGCGAAATGGTGCGTCTGCCCGATGCCGATCTGCGCCCGCCGCGTGCGGCGCGGGTCGCGCTCAAAATAGGTGACGAGCGTGCCCGGCGCACCCATCCCCCCGCTCCAACACCAGTGGGCGGAGGCGGGGTCGTCGAAGTTGGCGGTTTTCTTCACGCGCCGCATCCCCAGCACGCCGCTGAAAAACGCATCCGTGCGGGCGATGTCCGCGCTGATCGCGCTGATGTGGTGCATCCCGCGCAGCAGCGCCATGTCCGGCGTGATCTGCGGGACCGGCTCCGGCCACGTCTCCGCGGCGATCGCCGCGGCGTCGCGGTTGGCGGCGGTCAGGGCCGCTGGCGGCGCGCGAAACTCCGCGCCGACGCTTTCCGGCGCTTCATCAACCGCGAACCCCGGCCCATCGGTCGCGATCTCCAGGATCACGCCGTCCGGGTCCCGGAAGTAGATAGACTGGAAATAATGCCGGTCGAACGGCCCATCCACCGCGATACCCAGGTCCGTCAGCCGCCGCTTCCACTTCAGCAGGCCGTCGCGGTCTGCCACGCGCAGCGCGAAGTGGTGCGTCCCGCCGATTCCGGCCCGGCCGGGCGGCGCGCCTGGCCACTCAAAGAACGTGATCGCCGAGCCGGGCGCGGCATTAGCGTCGCCGAAGTACAGGTGATAGCTGCCGGGATCGTCGAAATTGACCGTCTGCTTGATGAAGCGCTGGCCCAGCACCCGCGTGTAGAAATCAACGGTGCGCTGCGCGTCGCTGCTCACCAGCGTGATGTGGTGCAGCCCGTAGACTGTCACTGCCCTTCCTCCCGTCTTTGCCCACTGTCCGCTCTGTGACACATAGACGGGCAGATCGGGCGGCTTCTTTCGTCGAAAGCGGACCGCAGTCCTCTTTCTTACGGAACGCTTATCTGGCGCGCCCGTTATGCGCCAGCGCAATCAAACGGGCGCGCCGCAGAGCGCAGGTAACGCTCACGCGCCCCTGGCGATCAGACCGGGCAGCAGCGCGTACCACTCGGTGGCGCGCACCACATCGTCCAGCTTTACCTGGTCAATCACGGTGTGGGCGTGAATCTCGTCGCCCGGCCCAAAACCGATGCTGGGGATGCCAGCCTGGCCCGCCCAGTAAATGCCGTTGGTGGAGAAGTTCCACTTGCCCGGCGCTTCCAGCGCGCCCGCGCCCCACAGCCGCGTCCCGGCCTGCATGCCAGCCTGAACAAACGGATGATCCTCGGCCAGCGCCCAGGCGGGGTAAATCTTGTCCAGCGGGAACACGAAGCCCGTGTAGCTCGGCTCGTCGTAGCGCAGAATGGACGCTTCGATATCGGGCCGGTCGCCGACCAGCCGCTTGATGCGGTTGAGTTCCTCGGCCGGGTCCTCGCCGAACGTGATGCGCCGGTCAATGAAGATGCGCGCCTCGTTGGGCACCGCGTTGATGCTGGCGGTCTGCACCGTCATATCGGTCACGGTGATGCGCCCCGGCCCCAGGAAAGGGTCGTTCTTGAACTGCGGCTCCAGCCGGCTGATCGCCTCAATCACCGGCAGCAGCTTGTAGATGGCGTTGTCGCCCAGGAAGTTGCTGGCCGCGTGCGCGCTGCGGCCCTGCGCCACCACCTGCATCTCAACGCGGCCTTTGTGCCCCCGGTAGACCTGCATCCGCGTTGGCTCGCCGATCACGACAAAGTCAGGCCGCAGCCCTTCCACCTCGACCAGCGCGTGCGGCGCGCTGCCGTCGTTCCACTCTTCCATGTTGCCGAAGTAGTAGCCAGTGATGCCGTCCAGCAGGCCCAGGTCGCGCGCCAGCGCCAGCCCGTAGATCATGCCTGGCGTGCTGCCCTTTTCATCGCAGGCCCCGCGCGCGTAAAAAACGCCGTCCTCGATCTTGCCCTTGAACGGGTCCCACTCCCACTCATCGGGGTTGCCCAGGCCAACCGTGTCAATGTGGCTGTCATAGAGCAGCTTCACCGGCCCATCGCCGATGCGCCCGACGATGTTCCCCATGCGGTCCCACCACACCTCATCAAAACCGAGCTTCTTCATCTCGGCCTCGGCGCGCTCCCCCACCGCGCGAATCTGGCTGTCCATGCTGGGGATGGCGCACAGCTCGCGCAGGAACGTCACGATGTCAGTCTGCTGCGCGGCCACACGGCTCTTGATCTGATCAACAACTGCCTGGTCCGTCATGCTGTTTTATCCTCCACAAATACAAAGCAAACGCTCTATGTGCGTCTTACGGGCGGTGTGTAAAGCCCGCTGTCGCCAACCTCGCCGTCATGGATTATCGTCCAGATCGGGTCCGCCGCAAAGGCAGGCCGCACCCGCTCGATATACGCCAGGTCGCGGTCGCCCAAAGCCGCGTGCTGCGCGGTCGTCCACTCCGCCGCGCCCAGCAGGTTTTTCTCCGCCGCTGCCGCCGCGAACACCAGCTCAACCCGGTCGCGCAGCAGGTCCTGCCAGATGCCCACCGTCTGCAGCCGCAGCGCCAGCCCGTGCCGCTGGCGCAGTTCGTCAGCCAGCGCCTCCCAGGGGGCGCGCGCGCCATCGCACATTACGCGCGGCAGCACACGCCCGCGCCGCCCCGGCAGCGTCAGCACGCGGCGAAACGGCGCGTCCCAGATAACGCCGACCGACCGCACCTGAAAGCGCGCAAAGCGCGGCTCAGGCCGCCCGCGCAGCAGGTTAGCCACCCAGCGCCAGGCCAGCCGCCGCCGCGCGCGGCGCAGCGCCGCCGGGTCCATAACCAGCGTGCGCGGCAGCGGTCGCGCGCTGGCCAGCGCGTCGCGCAGCAGTTCAGGCTGCCACAGCGCCGGCAGCGCCGCCGGCGCGAAAAAGGCGTTGGCGCGCGTTTCGGCCGTCCGCTGGCGCAGCTCACCGCCAAGCGGCCACCCGGCATACAGCACCGTCAGGCGGCCCCAGCCAGCGCCGTAGTACAGGCCCACCACGCGCTCGATATGCGCCACAATGCCGGTTTCCTCGCGCGCTTCGCGCGCCGCCGCCAGCGCCAGCGCCTCGCCCGCGTCCAGCCGCCCGCCGGGCAGCGTCCAGGCGTTGAAATCGCCGCGCTGCGACAGCAGCACGCGCCCGGCGTCGTCGCTGATCGCGCACGCCACGCCCAACCGCAGCGGCATCACTCGCCCCGGATTAACCGGCGCGCGTGCGCGTTGTGCTGCTCAACCAGCAGCGGCAGATCCAGCGTTTGCAGCGCGCCGTCGCGCACGACAGCGCGCCCATTGACCACCACCAGATCGGCGCGCGGCGGCTGGCAGAACACCAGCGCCGCCGCAGGGTCGTGCTGCGCGCCGGCAAAGGCCACGTCGTCCAGGCGGTAGGCGGCGAAATCGCACGCCATGCCGGCGGCCAGCGCGCCCACATCGTCGCGGCCCAGCGCCGCCGCCCCGCCGCGCGTGGCGATCTCCAACGCCTCCCGCGCCGACAGCGCCGCCGGGTCGCCGCCCGCCCGCTGGAGCAGCATCGCCAGCCGCGCCTCCGCCAGCAGGTGGCCGCCGTCGTTCGACGCCGAGCCGTCCACGCCCAACCCCACGCGTACCGCCAGGTCGCGCAGGCGGCGCACCGGCGCGACGCCCGACGCCAGCCGCAGATTCGACCCCGGACAGTGGCACACGCCGGTGTCTGTCCGCGCGAACAGGTTTATCTCAGCGTCGTTGAGGCGCACACAATGTGCGTGCCACACGTCTGGCCCTACCCAGCCGACATCCTCGGCGTAGTCGCCGGGGCGCAGGCCGAAGTGCGCCAGGCTGTAATCCACATCGGTGATGTTCTCGGCCAGATGCGTGTGCAGGTGCACGCCGTAGCTGCGCGCCAGCGCGGCGGACTCGCGCATCAGGTCCTGCGACACCGTAAACGGCGAACACGGCGCGACCACAATCCGCAGCATGGCGTAACGCCGCGCGTCGTGATACTGCTCGATCACGCGGCGCGTGTCGCGCAGGATAGCGGCTTCGTTCTCAACCACCTTATCCGGCGGCAGCCCGCCCTGGCTCTCGCCCACGCTCATCGCGCCGCGCGCCGCGTGGAAGCGAATGCCGATTTCCTGCGCGGCGCGAATCTCATCGTCCAGCGTGACGTCGTTGGGAAAAATGTAATGGTGGTCGCTGGACGTGGTGCAGCCAGACAGCAGCAGCTCGGCCATCGCCAGCCGCGCCGCCGTGTAGACCGCGTCGCCCGTCAGCCGGCTCCAGATGGGGTACAGCACAGTCAGCCAATCGAACAGCTCGCTCTGCTGGGCAAAGGCGCGCGTCAGGCTTTGAAACATGTGGTGGTGCGTGTTGATGAGACCCGGTATGACCACGTGCCGCGACAGGTCGAACACCTCATCGGCGGCCTGCGCCGGCATCTCAGCCAGCGTCCCCACCGCCTCGATCACGCCGTCGCGCGCGAACAGCGCGCCGTCAGCGATCTCGCGCCGGCCGTCGTCCATCGTAACCAGCATCCGCGCGTTTTTGAGCAAAAGTGTCGTCATAGCCCCGCCCCGTCGGTTTCCGTTCCCGCGCGCGCAAAAGTTAAGCTGGCGGCGCTGCGTGGGCGCGCCCGCACAGCGCCGCCGGCCAGCAGTCAGAATTACAAAGCCGTATCAGCCCGGCACTGGCTCGCTCGCAACACTGCGCCAGGCCGCCTTGACCGTGTTCTGCAGCAGCATGGTGATCGTCATCGGGCCGACGCCGCCGGGCACTTTGCTGATCGCCCCGGCGACCTCTTTGGCGGTCTCAAATTCGACATCGCCCACAAACCGATAGCCCTTCTCGCTGGTCGGGTCGTCAACCTGGTTTGTGCCCACGTCAATCACGACCGCGCCCGGCTTAAGCCAGTCGCCCTTGACATACTCCGGCTGGCCGATCGCGGCGATCACGATGTCGGCGCGCCGCACAATGTCAACGATATCGCGCGTGCGGCTGTGGCAGACGGTCACGGTGGCGTTAGCCTTGAGCAGCAGCAGCGCCATCGGCAGGCCGACGATGTTGCTGCGCCCGATAACAACCGCGTTCGCGCCGGCAATCTGCGTACCGGCCTCTTTCAGCAGCACCATACAGCCGGTCGGCGTGGCCGGCGTGAAGGTCGGTTCGCGCCCTTTCATCGCCAGCCGGCCAATGTTAATCGGGTGGAAACCGTCCACATCCTTTTCCAGGCTCACCAGCCCCAGCGCGTGCTGCTCATTGATCTGCGGCGGCAGCGGAAGCTGCACCAGGATGCCATGAACGCGCGGGTCATCGTTAAGCGCGCGCACCGCCGCCTCAACATCCTCCTGTGTGCTTTCGGCGGTCAGCGTGTGCGCAGCCGACTCAATGCCCACTTTAGCGCAGGCGCGCTGCTTCATGCGCACATACTGCGCCGAAGCCGGGTCGTCGCCCGCCAGCACGGCCCCCAACCCTGGCGCGTAGCCGAACTGCGCCTTAAAACGGGCCGCGTCCGCTGCGATCTCCGCGCGCATCCGGTCCGCGACTGCCGTGCCGTCCAATACGATTGCGGTCATAGACGTAATCCTATCTCCTATTAATCTTTCCTGCAGAATAGCATAAACTAGAGCCAGCAAAACTGACAGGCCACAGCCAGTCCAATTGTAAACGCTTTTGAACAACTCACCGACAAAATTAAACTCCGAATGGCCGCGAGTCGAGTACCATTAAGGGTAGGGTGTAAAGGCGCCGCCGGCGCCGTTCGGTTGCATTGAACAGGAACCAATCATGTCGCGGTTGGTTGGATGAGAGGCGCTGCCATGTTCGTCAGATCACTGGGAAAATCGCTCCTGAGACGCAGCAGACCAGGCCAGGCGCTGGTGGAATACGCGCTGATTCTGGTGCTGGTCGCCATTATGTTCGGCGTGGCCCTGGCGGCCACCGGCCCGGCCATTGGCAACGTGTTCAGCAACACCGTCTACAACCTGCTGGGGCAGGACCCCGGCGATGTGCAGGACCTCTCACTGGGCGCGGGCAGCCGCGACAACTTCTGGGCGACCGTCGCCTGGGTGGCGGCCAACCCGCCAGCGGATGTGGCCGTGCCGCCTAACCCGCCGCGCCCGCCGACCTCCACGCCAACCGAAGGGCCATCGCCCACGCCAACCGACACCAAAGTGCCGGTGCCGCCCACCAACACGCCAACCCACACCCCGCCGCCGACCATGACCGATCAGGCGCATAACGCGCCCTGGCGCGATACCATTGACCAGCCGGAGTGGTGGCGCACCGACAAAACTATCTGGCTGGGCAGCGACGACTGGAAAGGCGAGTACTTCGCCAACCGCACGCTCAGCGGCGACCCGGCCTACACCCTGTGGAACCAGCAGATCAGCCTCAACTATCGGGGGAAAATTGATTTCAACTGGGGCGTAGACGCCCCCATCGTCGGCTTTCAGCAGGATAACTTCTCTATCCGCTTCACCCGCCAGATTTACGTCCAGGGAACCGACCCCCTCACTGTGGTTTTCACCACCACCGCCGACGACGGCGTGCGCCTGTGGATTGACTACGAACCTGGCTGCGCGGGCGTCAACAGCGGCGGCGGCAGCACCGGCAGCGGCCGCGTTTATCAGGATGGCGAATCCGATGGCGGCGACGCCGCCAAAAACTGCCTGATTATCGACAACTGGCGCGATCAGTCGGCCACCAGCCAGAGCGTGTCCCGCACCCTTCAGCCGGGCTTCCACGTGCTCCAGCTTGACTATTACGACAGCGGCTGGGACGCCTCGCTGCGCCTGTCCATCGAAGGGGCTGCCTCGCCCAACCCGGCGGACGTCGCGCTGGGCGGCGGCATGCCGGTCTGCGCCTGGAACCGGCCCGCCGACACCCGCGCCAACACCAAAGACTTTATGTGGGAAGAACAGAAAAACAGCGACTTCCCCGCCAACATGCGCTGCCACCTGGAGCTGCGCGGTTCAGTTGATTTCTCGGCGCTGGCCGCGCCCAAGCTGGCCTTCTGGGATGTGTGGGACCTGTCCGCCGGCACGCGCGTGTGGCTCGAAATCGCCGAATACAACGCGGACCCGGCCCAGCGCACCTGGCAGTCTATCCCGCTGCGCACCGGCGGCACAACCAACTACGCCTGGACGCGCAATGTCATCGACCTGGTGCCCTACATCACCGGCTACACCAGCCGCAAACTCACGTTCCGCTTTGTGATGGAAAACAACGGCGGCGGCAGCAACCGTCGCTGGTATGTGGACGATGTCGAAGTGGCGGACTTCAACACCAACAGCCGCTTCTACACCGTGTGCAGCGGCAGCAAAGCGTCCTGCGGCAGCTTCTGGAACCTCAACCAGCCGGCCCAGGCGCGCGATTTCATCACCAGCGGGCGCTGGGCCTTGACCGCAGCCGGCGGCCTTACTGGCGGCGGCGGCGATATGGGCTGGGATGACAGCCCCAGCGACACGTACTACCGCAACTGGGAAGGCACTGACTCCAGCCCGCGCGTTCACTACGTAGAGTTCAACGGCTGGATAGACCTCACCGGCGGCATGATCCCCGACGCCGAAGGCGACGACGGCCCGCCGCAGATTTCCTTCTACTCGCGCCACGACATCGGCCGCCGCACCACGCTGGCGCTCCAGTGGACGCGCGACCAGCACGACCTGGCAGCCGACAACTGGAACACCTTTGAGGTGCTGGTCCCCTACAACGCATCCAATTCGCAGACTGACCTCACCTGGCGGCTGCGCGAAGTGCTGCTGACCAGCATCCCCAACTGGAACACACAGCCGTTCCGGCTGCGCTTCGCCATGCTGGTCCCGCAGAGCGCCTATGAGCGCGACGGCTGGTATCTTGACGAAATCTTTATCGAACGGGTGGGCCGCCAGAAGTTCACCGACTACCCGTTTGCAGATACCGCTGAAAACGGAACCGGCAACTGGCTGGGCCAGTGGGGCGTCACCGACAGCGTGCCTGGCCACCTGGGCAGCCGCTTCTCGTTCGCGGACAGCCCGAACGGCAACTACATCCACAACACTGAGCCACAAATGGAGCTGCGCTATCCCATTGACCTGAACAACGACACGCCGGAAAACCGCGACCAGTTCTTTGAGAACAACCCCGCCGGCGGCAACTCACAGGTCGCGCCAGCCGCCCGGCCGATGCTCACCTTCTGGCACCGGCGCGAGCTGAGCAACACCGACAACCTGTACGTCGAGTGGACGAAATCGCCCAATCCGGGGCCGGGCGACTGGACTGTGATGTGGGCCTACTACTACACCTCCACAACGTCCATCCAGCGCGCCTGGGAGCGCATTGAAATTGACCTCAGCTTCCTGCAAGCGGGCACGCAGGCCACCGCCAGCAAAACCGACGACGACGTGCTGATCCGCTTCCGCCTGGACGCCCGCAGCGGCAGCAGCAGCTCCGTAGCCGACGGCGTGTACGTGGACACCATTGACATTCGCGATTACGCCGAGGTATCGCACCGGCTGTGGGACCCCAGCGTCAGCAACGGCTACGGCACGGGCACGAATACGCGCTACACCGACGACGCCGAAACCAACTGGTGGGACCGCTGGCACCTGGGCGGCGACTGGGCGGCGGTCAGCTATGACCAGCGCACCGGCGTGAACGCCTTCCACGAAAGCCCCCCAGAGGACACCTCGACCGCGCTGCGGACGTTCTCCGCGCTGGAGATGGTGCGCATCATAGACCTGCGCAGCGCCACCAGCGGCGACCAGCCCACGCTCTATTTCTGGAACCACTACAACGTCGGCAGCAGCCACGCTATCCGGGTGGAGGTCAGCACCGAGAACGCCAGCTACGCCCGCGCCGCCGGCGAAACCAACTACGAACGGCGCACCGGCTGGAACGCCTGGACAGAGGTATGGAACCGGGGCGGGTCAAGCCGCGTGGACACCTGGGTGCGCGAGCAGGTTGATCTGAGCATGTACGCCGGGCAGCGCATTCGCGTGCGCTGGGTGCTGAACGCCTTCAGCGGCAGCAGCGCCCGTGACGGCTGGTACGTTGACCTCATCAGCTTCGAACACCGCCAGCCTTCGCCTATCCGCCTGCCCTTCTTCGACCCGGCGCAGAACCTCGCCAACTGGGTCGCGGAAGGCATCTGGGGCCTGGCCCCGGACCAGTGGCGCGGCGCGGGCGGCGGCCCGGCGGATATCGGCCCGAATTTCTGGAACGGCACGTTCTACGACTGCGAGCGCGTGCTCGGCACAAGCTGCAGCAGCACCAGCCATTTCAACAATGTGCTCTACACCGACTACGCCAACCGGGTCGAGCGCGCGCCGTCCACCGACCACCGCGACCTCAAGCAGATCTCGCTTGACATTTACCACGACCTGGGCAGCGGGCGGCCAACCGGCGCCAGCATCAACCCAACCTGGAACAGCGTCAGCAACAACACCTGGTACGACACGTTCGCGGCCCGCTGGAAGCGCGATGTGGTCGTCCAGAACAGCGGCGAGTACACCTTCATCACGATCAGCGACGACGGCGTGCGCCTGCGCTGGCAGTACAAGGATAACGCGGCTGCGCCGCCCGGCTTCCCGGCTGCGCCGCCCGGCTGGAACGTCATCGAATACTGGCGCGATACCGGCCGCTACGTCTCAATCGGCACGGTGGAGTTCACGCGCAACGTGGGCATCACCCCCACCTACGAGCTGATCCTGGAGTGGTACGAAAAGAGCGGCAGCGCCGTCATGATCTTCTCGGCAGGCAGCAGCAACTTCTCGTTCACCGACAGCCCGCGCGCCGGCGCTAACCCGGCCCTGTTCCCGGTGGTCAACTCGGTTCCCTACGGCAACTCGTCGCTGCTGCTGAGACAGCCGCTCGACCTCCGCAGCACAACGCGGCCTGCCGTCGAGTACTACACGCGCTACAAAATCAACGGCAGCTCGTCGGCCAACGTCGAAGTCTCGGTTGACGGCGGCTTCACCTGGACGCGCGACTATCTTAACTCCACAGCCTTTGGCGGCTGGACGTGCCCGTCCGGCGCGAGCTGCGGGGCCAGCTACAACGGCACTTACTGGAGCGATACCGACCCCAACCTGTGGCAGCTTCGCCAGCACAACCTCAGCGCCTATGTGCCAGCCCAGTTCGTAAACCTGCGCTTCCGCCTGGCGACCAGCAGCAGCGTCAGCGACGGCTGGTACATCACCGACATTCAGGTCAACGCCGCCGCTGTCGGGCCGTGACGCCGGGCAGCGCCCGCGCCCGCTAACGCAGATACGCCAGCAGGCCCCTTTCCAGGGGCCTGCCTGCGTTTTTGGACAGCTTGGCTGTAGCCGCCAGCAGCGGCGTCTGCTAAACTGTACGCAACCGCCTTCACATGCCAGCGAGGTTTCTGCCGAGTGACCGCCTCAGAACGCCGCCAGGGTTTGCTGTTCGCCATTATCGGCCCGCCGGGGTCCGGCAAGAACACACTGATGAACTCCGTGCTGGCGCACACCGCTAATCTGAGCCAGCTCGCCACTGTCACCACGCGCCCCGCGCGCGACTACGAACAGCACGGGCGTGAACACCTTTTCGTGGACACCGCCGAATTTATCCGCATGGTCAACGCCGGCGAGCTGCTTGAATGGCAGCAGATTCACCGGACTCAGCGGCTTTACGGCATCCCGCGCCGCGCCGTCGAAGACGCCATCCAGGGCGGCCACGACCTGATCGCGGACATCGAAGTGCTGGGGGCCACGCACATTCGCTCGCTCTACCCCGACAACAGCGTGCTGGTGTTCATCATGCCGCCGTCGCTGGACGAGCTGGCAAAGCGCATGCGCGAGCGCGGCGACACAGAAGAGGAAATCACCGAGCGGCTGAAGCGCGTGCCTACTGAAATGGCGTTCGCGCCGCTGTGCGACTACACCATCGTCAACGATAAAGTGGATTACGCCGCCGCCCGCCTGCTCGAAATCGTCCAGCGCGAGCGCGAGCGCTGCCAGCGCGCCCTGCCAGCGGAGCGCATCGCCAGCGCCGCCGCCGTCGTCCCGCTTTACAACGGCGATGTGCTGCTGCCCGCCGAGCCGCTGGCGCGCCTGCCGCTGGCCAGCGGCGAGATTCCCCACGAGGCCGCCCTGCGCTATCTGCGCGACAGCCTGGGGGTCGAAACTTCGTCCACCCTGCTGGCGCGCCCCGGCGACAGCCCGTTCGAGGGGTCATTCCTGCCGCCGTCGGCTGTCCATGTCGAGGCGCACAACGGCGCTAAATCCGTCACCTTTACCTATCTCTATCTGCTGCCGCAGCGGATCGCGCCGCCGCCTGGCTGGTCGTGGGTTCCACACGCCGCCGCCGGCCTCGCGCCGGACATCCAGGCCGCTGTTCACGCGCTGGCGGAGCCGGCGCGCGCCGCCGGGACCCCCTAGTGGCGCTGCGCGGCGCGCACCTGGCGCTGGGCGCGGCGCTGGCCGCTGACGGCATCCCGCTGCACTACGGCGACCAGGCGGGCGAGTACCGCGCGGCGCTGGCGGGCGCGGTCGTCATGGACCGCTCGCACGAGGCACGGCTGGCGCTGACCGGCCAGCAGCGCCTGGACCTGCTGCACCGCATCTCGACCAACGACCTTAACAGCCTGCCCGCCGGCGCGGGGCGTCCCACCGTGTTTACCGACGCCGCCGCCCGTATCCTGGACCGCGCGACCGTTTATCACCTGGGCGAACAGGCGCTGCTGCTGGGCGAGCCAGGTCGCGGCGCGCCGCTGGCCGCCTATCTGGGCCGGAACATCTTCTTCACCGACGACGTGCGCCTGACCAACCTGGCGGATTCACACTGCCTGCTTGACGTTCACGGCCCGCAGGCCGCCGCGCTGCTGCCCGCGCTGTGGCCGGGCGCGCCGCCCGCGCCCGGCGAGCTGCGCGCCGCTGCCGTGACGATCGGCGCTGTGCCGGCCATTGTCGCCAGCCGCAAACCGCTGAGCGGCTATCGCTGGACGCTGCTGGCGCCGCCGGACGGCGCGCCCGCCGTCTGGGGCGCGCTCACCGCCGCCGGGCTGGTCCCCGCCGGCTCGCTGACATACAACGTGCTGCGCGTCCGCGCTGGCCTGCCCGGCGCAGGCCGCGAGCTGGCCGCCGGCTATCTGCCGCTGGAAGTGGGCCTGTGGGACGAAATCAGCTTCACCAAAGGGTGCTACACAGGCCAGGAAATCATCGCGCGCATGGAGAGCCGGGGCCGGCTGGCCAAGACGCTGGTGCGGCTGGCGCTGGCGCGCATGATAGACGCGCCTGCCCCGCTCTTTGACGGCGATAAGCTGGCCGGGCAGCTTACCAGCAGCGCGCTGTCGCCGTTTGGTGAGGTGTTCGCAATCGGGGTGGTGCGGCTGGCGCTGGCGGAGCCGGGAAAGACCCTCACCGCCGGGGAAGCCGGTATGCCCGCCGCCGTGACCGCGCGCATCGGCGCGCAGCCGCCTTATCTGGCCAGCCCATCAACCTGAGGCGGCGCGCTGTCAAAAAACAGCGCCCACCACAGCGTCCAGGGTTCCGGGCGCGGGGGCCGCGTCTCGACTTCGATCTGCGCCTGTTCCGGGGATGGGGTCGGCGTGGCGGCGGCGGCGACAGCCCCTGGCAGGGGAATAACCAGCACCTCGTCAGGGCGCACCAGCTTGCCCTCGCTGCGCGCCCAGCTCTCGACATAAGCGTCGCTGCGCACGTAGTCGCGCTGGCGGATCAGCTCCGCCTGTTCGCGCTGCAGCGCCTCGATCTCGGCCTGCACCCGGTCATAGGCTTCCTGAAGCGGCTGGCTGGCGGTGATGCGGCTGCTGAAATTGATCGCCAGCAGCAGGCCGATCGCCAGGATAGCGGCGAACATCACCTGCACGCCGGAAAGCTGGCGTGTGCGCTGGCGCTCAGGGCGCGGCTGCGTGCCTTCTGCCATCTGCGGATACCATCCACAAGTGTGCGTCGTTCAGCCCGACTATACAAAGAAAACAGCCCGGCGGCAACCGGGCTGTTGTGTGTGCCGAAGGTGGGAGTCGAACCCACACTCCCGTACGGGAACTACGCCCTGAACGTAGCGCGTCTGCCAATTCCGCCACTTCGGCAAGTGTGAATGCCATTTTAGCAGAGAATGCCCGGCTGTCAATAGTTATGATTCGGCGATTCCCCTCGCCTGCCTGAGTTGATATAATGCCCTCCGATGTCGCGCTTAGTGTGAGGAGTCTGGCTTATCGTGACCGCGCGCTACCCCCATCTCCGCGCCGCCCTGGCGCTGGCCTGTCTGCTGGCGCTGCTGGCGCTGGCGACGCTGGCGACGGCCCAGAGCAGCCTCCCGACCGCCGAAGCCCTCGGCCAGGCCAACCTGCGCGCCGCGCCTGACGTCGCCGCTGACCAGGTGGGCGAGATCCGCGCCGGGGCGCGCTACCCCATTATCGGGCGCAGCGAGCTGTACCCCTGGTTTCTGCTGGGCGACCCAACCACCGGCCAACCGTTAGGGTGGGTGTTCGCTGACCTGGTGCAGGTGCAGGGCAGCCTGGCCGCTGTGCCGTTCTCAACGCTGACAGCGGACCCCGCCGCGCCGCCCCCCGCCACCCCCACCGCCGCGGCGCCGCCCGTCGGCGTGGCCATCCCGGCGGACCCCGCCGCAGCGCCGTCGCCCTCCCCCTCGCCCACACCCACGCTGAGCGCCGCCGTCACCGGGCTGGTCCAGGGTGAGGTCAACATCCGCTTCGGCCCCGGCGTCGAGTACCCGCGCATCGGCGTCGGCCAGGCCGGCGAGCGCTACGAGATCACCGGCTGGCACACGCAGCTTCCCTGGCTGCAAATTCGCTTTTCCGACGCCCCCAACGGCTACGGCTGGGTCGCCAGCGACCTGCTGGCCGTGGAGGGTGACCTGTACAGCCTGCCCGCCATCACCCAGACACGCTTTAACCTGCCCACGCTCACGCCCACCCCGCCTGCTATTGTGGCGCAGACGGCCCCCGGCGCTGAGCCGGTGCCGCTCAGCCCGGCGTTCGCGGCGCTGGGCAGCCAGCTCTGGAACCTGCTGCTCAGCAGCGGCTTCGACCCGCTCACCAGCCGCTTTGGCGCGCTGTTCGTTCTGGACCTGCAAACCGGCGAGGCCTTCTCGTTCGGCAGCGAGTACGCCTTCAGCGGAACCAGCATCAACAAAGTCGCTATCCTCGCCCGCCTGTACGCGGCGCTCGACGCGCCGCCCGCGCCGCGCCTGGCGGTGGACATCGCCAACACGATGATCTGCAGCGAGAACGTGGCGACTAACCGCCTGCTCAACACCATTGGCGGCGGCAGCGATTACGAGGGCGCGTGGGCCGTGACGGCCTTTCTGCGCGCGCAGGGCCTGCAAAAAACGTTCCTGACCGCGCCGTATGCCATTCCCGGCGCCACCCCTGCCCCGCCACCGGCGCCGATCCCGCTGCCGACCACGCCCGCCGATCAGGTCAAGGCCAACCCGGACCCGTCCAACCAGCTTACCGTTGACGACATGGGCTGGCTGCTGGGGGGCATCTACCGCTGCGCGTATCGCGGGGACGGCCCGCTGCTGGAGCAGTTCCCCGGCCAGTACGAACCGCGCGAGTGCCGCCAGATGCTCCACGTGATGAGCAGCAACACCGTTGACGCGCTGTTGAAAGCGGGCGTGCCCGCCGATACGCGCGTCGCCCACAAACACGGCTGGATCAACGACACGCACGGCAACGCCGCCGTGTTCTTCACGCCCGGCGGCGATTATGTCATCACCATGATGCTCTTTCAGCCTGAGTGGCTGAACTTCACCGAGTCGCTGCCGGTCATCGCTGAGGCGTCGCGCCTGGTGTATAACTACTACAACCCGACCACGCCTATGCCCGCCATCCGCGAGGGCTTTATCCCCGAAGCGCCGACCTGCAACTTCGCCGGCACGCCGCTGATTGATGACCTGGCTGCCTCCACGTTCGATCAGTAGCGCCCGGAATCAAAGGGGGCGCGCCGCGCGGCGCGCCCCCTCACGCCTGGCCAATCAGCGCAGCGTCAGCCTTTGACCGCGCCGGCGGACAGGCCGCCCACCAGATAGCGCTGGAACATGAAGAACAGGATCATCACCGGCATAGAAATCAGAACGGACATGGCGGCGAATTTCTGCATGTCGGGCGGGGCCTGGTTAGCGCCGCCTGACATGGTCGCCAGCGCCATCGCCAGCGTGTAGTTCTGCGTCTCGCCGGTCAGGAAAATCCAGGACAGGATGAACTCCGTCCAGCCGGACATAAAGCTGAACAGCACGACGATGGCGAAGGCCGGCAGCGACAGCGGCACGATAATGCGAAAGAACATTCCGATCAGGCTGACGCCGTCGATCACGCCCGCTTCTTCGATCTCTTTCGGAACGGTGTCGAAGTAGCCCTTCAGGTTCCAGATCGTGAAGGGCAGGCCGCCAGAGGCGAACGCCAGCGCCAGGCCGATCAGCGTGGTGCGCAGCGCCACCGAGGCCGCCGGGTCGCCGCGAATGCGCAGCGGCATAATCAGCAGCCCGATGCCGATAATCAGCGAAGCCGCCACCGCCCAGCCCAGCACGCTCACAGCGGTGTAAGGGTCAACCAGCCCGCGCAGCGCGCGCACGATCAGCCAGATAACCGCGCCCGCGGCCAGCGCGCCGCCCCACGTCAGCAGCATGTAGGGGACCATGCCAAGCAGCGCGCGGTCGCGGCTGGCGATGACAGGCACGGCGCTGGTGTCAAATTCCGCATCAGCGGCCAGCAGAACAGCCTCGGCGTCGGCCAGCGTCACCTCGCCTTCGGCGGCGCTGGCAGCAGCGGCGTCCGCGCGGCCCTGCAAACGCCCGATATCCGCCTCCAGCGCCACCAGGCCATCCGCCAGTGCCGTCCGCGCGGTCTCCAGGTCGCCGGTGTCGAGGGCGGTTTTCATGGTCAGCGCCGTTTGCAGCAGCAGGTCGTCCTCGCCGACGATTTCCAGCCGGTCCGCGATGATCTGTTCCACTTCCGGCAGAAGCTGCTCCACCGAGCCGGTGTTATCGCCCAGCCCCTGCATCAGGACCAGCCCTTCGCGGGCGATGTCAGCGCGTTCCTGGCGGGTCGCGGCCGTCGCCTGGCGCTGCTCCAGGCTGGAAACCGCCTTGGTGTAATTGCTGCGCGCCTGGTCCAGGTCGCGCCGCAGCACCCGCAGCGTCTGCTGCACGCCATCAGCGTGCGCCGGGGCGCGGTCCAGGATGGCCAGAAAGGTGATGACGATGACGGCCAGCACCACCAGCGCCGTAAACCCGGCCACAACCCACGGCGGCGGGTTAAAGCGGCGGTCGTAGTCTGGCTTGCGGAAGCTGGCGATCCAGCGGAAGAACAACATGAACAGGCCCGCCACGATAAAGCCGGTGAAAAAGGCGGGGATCGCCGCCGCCAGCCCGGCGTTGATGGACACCGAGTTGAAGATGATAAAGATCGGGATCACGAAGCCAGTAGACGGGATCATCAGCAGCACAATGAACGTCATCATGCCCGCCTGCCGCCCGATGAACTGGAAGCGCGAAAACGCATACGCCGCCGACGCGCCCGTCACCACCGTGAACAGCGACGTGCCCAGCGCCACGAACAGGCTGTTGAGCATCAGCTCGCCGAAGTAGATCGGCAGCACGTTGCTGAACGGCTCGTTCAGCAGCCGCCAGAAAGCGTCAAGGTTGGCGTTGGCCGGGAACAGGTTGAGATCGGTCGGGCGGGCGATGCCGCGCGGGTCAACCGCCATCGAAATGATCCACAGCACCGGGAACAGCACCGTCACCAGCATCAACAGCAGGAACACCTGGAGCAGAAGCTGTTCAACGATCTTGCCGCCGCGCCGTGGACGCGCCAGCCGCGCCGCCCCGGCCCCAACGCGAGGGCGGGCCGCCGCGCCAACCGGCTGCGCTGAAGTATAGGGAGAAACGTTAAGCTTCGTCATAAGCTTTGGTCGCCCGCGTTATGTTGTTGGTAATCAGCGTGAGGATGAGCAGGATGAAGAACACGATAATGCTGAACGCCGCTGCCACCCCGTACAACTGTTCCTGCTGGATCAGCTTATAAGCCTGCGTGATCAGCAGGTCGGTCTGGCCGCGCGGCCCGCCGGCGGTGATAAAGAAGATCACGTTGAACTGGTTGAACGTCCAGATCGTGCCCAGCATGATGGCCGGGACCATCGCCGGGCGCAGCAGCGGCAGCGTGATGAAGCGCAGCCGCTGGGCGCGCGTCGCGCCGTCCACATCTGCCGCCTCATACAGGTCCTTGGGGATGCTTTGCAGCGCGCCCGTCGCCACTACCATCATGAACGGCCAGCCCAGCCACACATTCGCCGCCAGCACCGCGTAAAACGCCAGCACCGGCGCGCCAGCCCGGTCGAACAGCTCGATCACCGCGTTGCTGGCCGCGCCGCCGTAGCGCAGCACGTCCAGCAGCGTAAAGATCGCTGACAGCCCCAGCAGAATAATCAGGCCGACGCTCCACACCACGCGCGACGTGTTAAGCTTGCCGGTCTTGTCGTCGCGCAGGCCGCGCCGCCGCAGCCGCGCGATCAGCCAGATAGTCACGCCCCCGCCGCCGATGATAATCAGCCAGGGGACCAGCGCGCGCAGGTCCAGCGGGTACTGGATAGAGGTCAGCCAGGCGGTGTTGGTCTTAACCGACGTGCCCAGCCGCTCGTTGGCCCCCGCCAGCAGCAGGTTGATGCCGCCGCCGTTCTGCTGCCACAGGTTGTTCCAGATCAGGGCGGAAATATAGGCTGGCAGCGCCCAGGGGATCACGTACAGCACGCGGTAGATGGGCCTGCCGATCAACCCCTGCGTGTTCAGCGCCAGCGCCACCGCCAGCCCGATAATCACGTGCAGAGCGACATTGGCGATTGTCCAGAAAATATTAAACCCTAACAGCGGGAAAAAATTATAATTCGGGACGTTCAGGTCGCTTGCAAGCACCTTTCGGAAGTTCTCCAGCCCCACCGAAACCGCCTCGATGCCTGCCAGGTTCTCCACGCCGAAAGCGCGGAACGAAACATATATCTGGAAGACCTGCGGCAGAAAGGTGATGACCAGCATGATAAGCAGCGACGGGGCGATAAACAGCCAGGGCACGCCGCTGGCCCTGAGGCCCCGTTTGAAACTTTCGATCAGCGTTGGCTCGCGCTGCAACGCCTGTGGTTCCTGATAGGTCGCCATAACCCTCGTCTCCTGAATAGCATTCAGGGCGGGCCTGGCAGCTTACAGCCAGCCAGCCCACCCTGAAATACTTAACGGCGCCCTGCTATGCCGGGCAGGTTATTTGCTCTGAATTTCCGCGATGCTGGCCGAGATCAGGTCATAGACATCCGCAGCTGCCACCGCCGGGTCCTCGCCGCCGTCGCTCACCGCCGAGATCGCGTCGCCCATCGGCCCCCAGAACGCGCCCATTTCAGGCCGGTTGGGGAACGGCGTGCCCAGCGTAAACTGCTCGCTGAAGACCTGCAGGTTGGGGTTCTCGACCTGAACAGCCGGGTTGATGGGCAGCAGGCCGCCCTCGGTTGCGGCGATCGTCTGGCCTTCGTCGCTGGTGATGAACCGGCCCCACGCAATGAAAGCGGCCAGTTTGGCCTCGTCGTTGGCCAGTTTGGCGTTGGCATAGAAGCCTTCGCTCTGGGCGAACAGGGCGGGCACTACGCCGTTATCCAGCGCGGGCATGATCGCCACGCCCAGGTCCGGCCCCAGGTCGCTTTCGAACTGCGCCAGGTTCCAGATGCCATCATAAACCATCGCCACCGTGCCGGTCTGGAAACCGGGGTTGGGCGAAGCGCCGTCAACCACGATGCCGCTGGCCTCGTCCTGCGCCAGGTTGTACATATCCTGGTGGAACTGGAGGAAGGCGACCATCGCGTCGAAGCCGGGGGTTTCCGGTTCGAACGCCGCTGTGCCGTCGTCGTTCATCAGCGCGCCGCCCAGCGCGTACAGGAAGCCCGCGCTGTGGAAGAAGCCGTTCTGGAACGCCAGGCCGGTAACGCCTTCAGTGGCCAGCTCCGCCGAGAGTTCCAGCACCTCAGCCCAGGTTTCCGGCGCATCCGGCACGAAAGCCTTGTTGTAGAAGAAGGCCAGCGTTTTGGCGCTGAACGGAACGCCCCACACGTCGCCTTCATAGGTGAACGTGCCCCAGCCGGTCTCCGAGACCTGGCCCCGCAGATCGTCATCAATCGCGTCGGTGATCGGCGCGATGATGCCCGAAGGCTGCCACTGGCCCACAGCGTCGTTCGCCCAGATGATCATATCGGGACCTTCGCCGCTGCCCGCCGCCGCAATAAAGCTGTCCTGAATGGTGTTGCTGGGGTTGTAGACCTGTTCAATTTTGATGCCGGGGTTAGCAGCTTCGAAAGCGGCAATGAGCGCCAGCAGGGCATCGCCTTCGGCGTCCTGCTTCGCGTGCCACAAAACCAGTGTCACGTCTTCCTGTGCCTGTACGCTGCCCATGACCAACGCCGCCAGCAGCGCCATCACAGTGGCAACCAGCACTAATTTGAACTGCGCTTTCTTCATAAAGCTCGTCTCCTTGACCTGATTCACAGAGTATCCAATCACGACCATGCCGGCGCAGCCCTGGCAGAGCCGCGCCGCAGCACCAGAATATTAAACCTGAGCAGGGTTAAATTGCAAGGCTTCTTATGCAGTTATTACAAATATATGCGAGCAAATTGACCGGACACGCCGCGCTCTGCTTACTGCACAACCCCGCCGTAAGCGTCACCGTGCCTGCTGTCCCAGAAACGGCGCGCCGTCGTCGCGCTCAGGCCGTCCGCCCAGTCGCTGATATAGGCAACCAGGGCCTCAGTCATGTGGATGTCCGCGCGCAGTTGGGCCGCCGTCTCCGCCGACATCTCCAGCATGCGGCGCACCAGCGCCTCGTCGTCGCTGCTCAGGCCGGGATTGAGGTCGCGCAGCAGCGCCAGGGTGCGCGCCGGCTCCAGCGGCGCGACGTCGCCGGGCGGGCCAGCGCCCGCCTCTGGCTCTAATGCCATGCCAAAATCGTCGCGCAGCGTTTGCGCGGTGCGCCCCACAACGTCAAGCCGATACTCGCGCAGCGACAGCAGCCGCTGGTGCAGGTCGCCGGCGACATCGCGCAGCACATCCAGCCGGGGTGGGTCCTGGGAAATCTGTTCCTCGATAAACAGCTCCAGAAACGACGTTCGGCCCTCGGTCAGGCAGCGCTCGAACAGGTCCATCGCCTCCAGGCGCAGATAATTAAGCTCGGCCATCGCCGAAAGCCCGCCAGCGCCAATCAAGTCATCCAGCCTGTGTGGCATCGTGGTCCTCGTGCTTCGGGCACAGCCGCTTAAGATAATCCCAGGTGTAAATGCCCGCGTGATGCCCATCGTCCCAGGTGGGCTGGAGGGCGTAGTTGCCTATCATATCCAGGTGTGTGACGGTGTATGAGCGCGCCGGCGTCAGGCGCAGAATGTCGTCCGGGTCGTGCGCGCGCCCCATAAACTCGTGGCCGCCCCGGCACTGAGCGCAGGGGCAGGCTTCGCGCAGGTGCGCCAGCGGATAGCGGCACACTTCCCCATCGTTCCAGGTTATCTCCAGGCAGCTTTCGATCTTGTTCAGCGTAATGGCCGTTGGGCGGGGTGCTGTCACGATAAGGTCCTTTTCACGGTGTGTTACTGCGCCAGGCGCGCCCGCGCCTGCTCAATCCAGCCCTCACGGCGGATACGCGCGGCGGCAACGCGCACCGGCAGGCGCGCGGCCAGCGCATCCGCATCCTGCCGCGCGAGCTGGGCAAAGGTAAAAATGCCGATGGCGTTCAGCGCCTGCTCGTAGGCCGGGCCGATGCCGTTAATCTCGATCAGCGGGTCCGGCTGCGCGCCGCCAGCAGCGGACTCCACCGCTCGTGGGCGGGCTGGCCCGGCCAGTTGGCCCAGCGCAAAGCCGAAAAACATACCGAACAGAAATACGATCAGACGCCCGATCATCTTCGCCTGCGCTCCGGTTCATACGCGATCATACGTGCATAGTGTGTATTCTAACACAACTTCAGCGCTTTACTTTCTTTAGGCGCGCCGCCCGCCTCAACCCGGTTTAACGCAGGGTGAACGCCAGGCAGCCGGTGGTAAGCGCTACTTTGCATCTCAATACCGCTCTGCTACAATCTCTCGTGGTCGGCAGCAGGCAGTGCGCCCACCACCCTGATGATATCACCGGCGGAGAAATCCATGCGTCTACGGTTGTTGATTATCCTAAGCGCGCTGATGGTGGCCGCTGCCGCCTGCCAGAACCAGCCCCCGACCCAGATCGTCGTTGTGGTTACCGCCACCCTCGCCGATGCCACCGCCGAGGCGGCGCCGCCTGAAGCCTCGCTGACGCCCGCCACCCCGGCCGCGGCGACCATCACCGTCCCGCCGCCCACCGCCACCACCAACCCGCTGCCGACGCCCGTCGTCAGCCAGATTCAGGTTGCGGAGCAGGTGTTCGAGCACGGGCGCATGTTCTGGCTTCAGCCGGTTAACCAGATTTGGGTGATGGCCATCACGCACGAAGGCGGCGGTGACTGGAGCGTATACCAGGACACGTTCGAAGATGGCGAGCCGGAATCAGACCCGGCGCTGACGCCAGAGGCCGGCTTTCTGCAGCCGGAGCGCGGCTTCGGCAAGCTGTGGCGCGAAAACCCGGACGTGCGCGCGGCGCTCGGCTGGGCTATCACGCCCGAATTCGGCTATGTCACACGTTACGAGTACCACCGCATCGCGCCGGACCGCGCCGACGGCTTTCACCTGCTGACCAGCCTCTACGAGGAAACCTTCCGCTTCAACGAAGCCGACAGCACATGGCAGCTTAACTGATACGCGGGTAAACCACAGGGGGGCATATGGATAAGCTGCGCCGCTGGCTGCTGGACACGAACCAACCGTTCGCGCTGCCGCTGGCAGCGGACGCGCGCCTGTCCGCGACAGATTACACCGACGATCAAGCCTGGAACCTGTCCCTGGGCGCGGGCGCAGCGCCCGCGCTGGCGCTGCAAACACGCTACGGGGGGCGGGTGGGCCTCGCCAGCCTGGTCCCTATGTGGTACGCCGGCGGGCGCTCCATCTACGAAGCGCAGGGCTACAATGTGCCGCCGGCGATCACCGGCTTCGCCCCCGGCTATCTGCGCGCGCAGGCCGCGCTCAACCCGCAGCTTACCCTCCAGGCCGAATACTGGGCCATTGACTCACACACGCTGGGCGTGCGCTTCACCCTGGCCAACGCCCACACCAGCCCTGTTACGCTGCGCCTGGATATCTTCGGCCACGTCGGCGCGCAGGGCAAAGAGCAGCAGCTTGGCATTATCCCGCTGGCCAACGGCGGCGCTGCGCTGTACATGGGGCGTATCGGCGGTATCAACCCGGCGGTGCTGCTGGAAGGCGGCAGCGCCGAACTGGCAGACGGCGGCCCGGTCAGCCCCAAAATTGGCCGCGACATCACCATCCCCGGCCGCAAAAAGGTCGCGCTGCGCTGGGTTCACGCCGGGCTGCGCACAGCGGCGGATTCAGCGGCGCACGCCGCGCACTGGCTGGGCCAGGACTGGACGCCGCACCTGCGCCGCATCAACCAGGCGGCGGCCAGCATCCCCGACATCCGCACCGGCGATGATACACACGACCTGATCCTGGCGAACGCCTGGAACCAGCTTGTGCTGGCGTTCCTCAGGCCAACCGCCAGCCTGCCCCACGCCTCATTTGTGGCGCTGCGCGGCGCGGCGGTCGGCGTCAGCCAGCGCGGCGACGGGACAGATCACCGGCGCGAGTGGAGCGGCCAGAACCCAACCTGGGCCTACCTGGCGGCGCAGAGCATCGCCTCGATCAGCCCGCAGTGGGCGCAGGGCGTGGTCCGCAATTACCTGGCGGTGCAGCAGCCCGACGGCTGGATTGACTGGAAGCCAGGGCTGGCAGGCCAGCGCCAGGGCGCGCTGTGTCTGCCGGTGCTGGCGCGCTTGGCCTGGGGCATCTTCCAGCACACCGAAGACGACACTTTCCTGCGCGAGACGCTGCCCGGCCTGGTCAGGTTCTTTGAGCGCTGGCTCAGCCCGGACCGCGACGCCGACGGCGACGGCCTGCCCGAATGGCAGGCCGAACACCAGACCGGCTACCTGTTCCTGCCCACGTTCGCCGCCGGCCAGCCCTGGGGCCAGGGGCTTGATATCCAACTGGTTGAAACGCCGGACCTGCTGGCCTATCTGCTCTCGGAAGCCGTGAGCCTGCGCGCCATCGCCTATTATCTGCGCCAGCCAGAGGTTGAGGCGCGCATGGCCGCCCACATCGAGCGGCTGCTGCCCGCGCTCGAAACCCTGTGGGACGCCAGCGCTGGCCGCTACCGCCGCCGCGACCGCGACACCCACCACACCGCGCCGGGCGCGGTCGTGCTCGACGGCGGGCGCGGCGACGAGGAACAGATTCTCGCGCTGCCGGTCAGCCCGCCCAACCGGCTGATCGTGCGCGTCAGCGGCGGCGTCAGCCACACGCCGCGCCTGACGCTGCTCATCACCGGCCTGGACGCCAACGGCCAGCCGGCCAGCGAAACGGTCGATTCCAGCGCGTTTCTGTGGCAGCACAATTACGGCGTTTACACCACTCGCCAGGTTTTCGCCCAGGCAGACCGCGTGCGCTGCGACGGCCTCAGCCGGGTGTACACCGTCAGCGTGCGCGCCGCCGATACCGCCCGCCTGGATATCGCCGCGCTGCTGCCGCTGTGGTCGGCGGCGCTGCCGCCAGCGCGCGCTGAGGCGCTGACACGCCTGCTGAGCGACCCCGATCATTTCTGGCGGCCCAACGGTGTGACGATGTGCAGCGCCCAGGACCCCGCCTACGACCCGGCCAACGCCGCTGGCAGCGGCGGCGTGTGGCCGTTCTGGGCCGCGCTGCTGGTCGAAGGGCTGCTCGAAACGGGCCGCGCCGACCTCGCCGCCGAGCTGCTGCGGCGGCTGCTCAGCGCGCAGGCGGGCGTGTTTCAGGAAACGCGCGCCTTCGCTGAGTTCTACCACAGCGACAGCGCGCGCGGCCTGGGCGAGCCGGCGCACCTGGCCGGTATCGTGCCGCTGCACCTGCTGCTGCGCGTGCTGGGCGTGCGGGTGATCTCCGCGCGCAAGGTGTGGGCCGGCGGCCCTTATCACTGGCATCAGCCGGTCACCGTCAGCCAGCACGGCGTCAGCGTCCACCGCAGCGCCGGCGGCACAGCGATCACGTTCCCTTCTGGCCACACAGCCGCGCTGCCCGCCGACGCGCCCTGGCAGGCCATTACCGACTCCACCGCCGTGCGCCAGCGCGGCGCGGGCAAGGGACCCAAACAGACACATGGCACCTGACCTGAACACGCAGATTTACGACTTCATTTTCGGGTCCAGCGCCGAGGGTATTCTGATCGCTGATGAAGCCAACGCGCTTCAGCGCGTCAACCCGGCCGCCGCCGCCATGATCGGCCTGCCGGTGGAGCAGATGATTGGCCGCCGCCCGCAGGACTGTTTTCACCAGTTCCCGGCGCTGGTGAATCTGTTCACGCGCGCTGGCAGCCAGATGCTGGATGTGCGCCTGCCCAAGCGCCGCCTGGCCGTTGGCATCGCCGCCACGCTCGCCAGCGGCAGCCGGGTGGTTATCCTTCAGGATGTGACCGAGAAACGCGAGATCGAGTCGCGGCGCGAGGCGCTGATCAAAGCCGTGACGCACGACCTGCGCAACCCGATCTCGGCCATTGAAGGCTATGCCGACCTGGTCAGCAAGTTCGGCGACCTCAACGCGCAGCAGCAGCGCTTTCTGGGCCGCATCCGCCAGACGGCGGTGAAGCTCTACGATGTCGCCGGCGCGCTGGTTGATCTGGCCTGGATGGAAGCCGGCATGCCGCTGGCGCGCGCGCCGCTGCACCTCAACGACATCATCAACCACGTGGTGCTGAAGCTGAGCGAACTGGCCGCCGCCCGCCGCATCACAATCGCGGTCTCGCTGCAATCGCCCATGCCGCCGGTTATGGGCGACGCCGAACACCTGGAGCTGGCGATCTTCAACCTGCTGCACAACGCCATCACTTACTCGCACCCGGAACAGACCGTCGCGGTGCACGCCTGGGGCGACACCCACGACATCTACTGCGCTGTCGCCGACCAGGGCGTCGGCATCGCTGACGACGAGATCGACCAGGTGTTCGACCGCATGTACCGCTCGCGCGATGAGCGCGTGCGCGAGGTTCCCGGCGGCGGGCTGGGCCTGACGCTGGCGCGCGCCACCATCCGGCGGCACGGCGGCGACATCTGGGCGTCCAGCAACCTGAACGCCGGCAGCACCTTCACGTTTGTGCTGCCGATCGTCGAGCTGTGACCGGGCTGCCATGCGCCGGGTGAAAGTCACGCTGCCCGCCGTCGCCGCCGGCTTTGGCCCCGCCCAGGGCGCGCTGGGGCTGGCCCTGGGCCTGTACACGGTTGTCGAGTTCAGCGAGCGCGGCGACCGGCAGTTCATCGTAGACACGCGCGGCGAGGGCGCGGGCCGCTACAGCGTGGGCCTTCAGCACCCCGTCGCCCTGGCGATGATGCGCGTCTTTCAGCAGGCGGAGCGCGCCCCGCTGAGCGTGCACGTCGTCGTTGACAACCATATCCCGGTCGAAAGCGGCCTGAGCGCCGAAACCGCCTTCCACATCGCCGGCGTGATCGGCGCGTCGAACCTGTTGGGCAGCCCGCTCACGCGCGAGCAGGCGCTGGCCTTCGCCGTCGAAACCGGCGGCAGCCCGGTGAACGTGGCCGCCGCTGTGCTGGGTGGGCTGGCGGCGGGCTTCAGCGACGACGCCGGGCTGGTCTACCGCCGGCTGGCGGCCCCGGCGCTGAAAGTGATCGTCCTGCTGCCGGTGGTCGAAACCTACAGCCGCCGCGCGCGCGGCGCCGCGCCCGACCGCGCTGTGCTGAACGACGCGCTGGCCAGCCTCAGCCGTGTGCCGCTGCTGGTCGAGGGGCTGCGCGCAGGCGACGCGGCGCTGATCGCCCGCGCGCTTGACGACCGTCTGCGCCAGCCACACCTGGCAGCGCACATCCCCGGCTACGGTCACGTCGCCGAAATCGTCCGGCGGGCGGGCGCGCTGGGCATCACCGTCTGCGGCGGCGGCCCGGCGCTGATCGCCTTTGCCGAGTCCCGCCACCAGCTTATCGCCGCCGCCGCCGTCGAAGCCTTCGAGAACGCCGGTGTGCAGGCCCGCGCCTGGGTGCTGCCGGTGGATACCCAGGGTGTAGTGATCAGCGCGGCCCAGTCATCGTAGCGCCGGCCTGCAGAAAAGAGGAACGCTGATGTTGTTTGACCGTGCAGCCGTGCTGGTCACCGGCGCGACTGGCTTTCTGGGCGGCGCGCTGGCCCGGCGGCTGGCCGCCGAAGGCGCACAGGTGCGCGCGCTGGCCCGGCGCGCAGGCCGCGATAGCTACCTGCAAAACGTGCCCGGCCTGGATATCGTCATGGGCGACATCCTCGACGAGCGCCAGATGCGCGCGGCGGCGCAGGGCTGCGACTACATCTTTCACGTCGCGGCGGCGCTGGGCGGGCCGCTGGCGCAGCAGCGGCGCGTCAACGTGGACGGCACGCGCAGCGTGGCGCGGGCCGCTGCCGCCGCCGGTGTAAAGCGCATGGTCCACGTCAGCAGCATCGCGGTCTATGGTTATGGCTGCCGGGCCGACACCGCTGAGGATCAGCCGCAGCAGCCAGGGCGCGTGCCGTATAACATCACCAAGTCGGAGGCGGAAACAGCGCTGCGCGAACTGGCCGCCGCCGCTGACCTGTCGTACAGCATAATCCGCCCCGGCATGATCTACGGGCCGCGCAGCGGGGCCTGGACGCGGCAGTTGTTCCAGCTTGCGCGGCTGCGCCCTACCCCCTGGCTGGGCGACGGCAGCGGTTCCGCCCACCCGATTTACGTGGACGACGTGGTTGATCTGGCGCTGCGGCTGGCGCTGCACCCGGCGGCGGCGGGCGAGGCGTTCAACTGCGCGCCTGACCCGGCCCCCACCTGGCGCGCCTTTCTGGGCGGCTACGCGCGGCTGGCCGGGCACGCGGGCTGGCTGGGCCTGCCGGTGACGCTGGCGCGGGCGGGCGCGCCGCTCGTTGAGCTGGCGCTGGCCGCGCGCGGCACGCCGCAGGACCTGCCGCTGCTCATCGGCTACGCAACCAGCCGCCACAGCTTCAAAATGGACAAAGCGCGCGACCTGCTGGGCTGGCAGCCGCAGGTTGAGCTGGCTGACGGCATCGCCCGCTGCGCGCCGTACCTGCGCGAAATCGGCCTGCTGCGCTGATATGGACGCGCTCGGCCTGCTGGCATTGGCGCTGGTCGTGGCCGGCGCGGCGGCGCTGCTGTGGTGGCTGCTGATCGAAACCGAGGGAGTCTACCTGGGGCGCGGCGCGGTCATCTGGCTGTATGACCGCTACGCCGGGCGCTACGACGCGATCAAAAATTACGACAGCGTCTACGAACACGCGCTGCTGGCGCAGCCTATCATGCAGCAGATCGCGCCGCTGCGCGCGCCGCTGGTGCTCGACGTGGCGACCGGGACCGGCCGCCTGCCGCTGGCGCTGCTGCGTCACGCGCACTTCCTGGGGCGCGTGATCGCCGTTGACCTCAGCCGGCCCATGCTGGCGCGCGCCGCCGACAAGCTGGCGGAGGATGCCAGCCGCGCGGCGCTGCTGTGGTGTCCTGCCGAGCATCTGCCGTTTGCCGACGGCGTGTTCGACGTGGTGACCTGTCTGGAGTCGCTGGAGTTTATGGCTGACCCGCCGGCGGCGCTGCGCGAGCTGATCCGCGTGCTGCGGCCCGGCGGCCTGCTGCTGTTCAGCAGCCGCATCAACGCGCGCTGGATGCCCGGCAAAACCTGGACGCGCGACCAGCTCATCGCGCTGCTCAGCGCGGAGATGGCCGACGCAGAAGTCGAACCCTGGCAGGCCGATTATCACCGTGTGTGGGCTGTTAAGGATGGCAGCAGCCTGCCCACCGGCCCGCTGCCCCTGGGCGAGGTGCTGCGCTGCCCGTGCTGCGGCGCGCTGCTGATCGAGGCGCCGGCGCGCTGGACCTGCCCGGCCTGCGGCGGCCACGCGCTCATCGGCGCTGACGGCGTGATCGAGCTGGAGCGCCTGCGCCGCGCCTGCCCCTGACTATTGTCAGGCCGCACTAATTTGTTACAATGCCCGCACGCCGCATACCTAAGGGGTATCACCTTGATTCTCGTGCCCAATGAACTCGCCCAGTTGGTTGCAAATGCCGTCCGCGCCGCCCAGGCAGCGGGCGATCTGCCCGCGTTTGAGCTGCCCCCGGTGGAGATCAAGCCGCCGAAAAAAGCCGAACAGGGCGATTACGCGGCGGCAGTCGCTATGCAGCTCGCGCGCCCTGCCGGCATGAACCCGTTCGCGATCGCCACTAAAATCAGCCACCACCTGGCCCCGGCAGATTTCATCGGCGCGGTTGAGGTCGTCCACCCCGGCTTCATCAACTTCCGCCTCAGCGAACGCTGGCTCAGGGAACAGGTGGAGGCGATCATCGCCGCCGGCGAACAGCTCTACCAGCTTGACCTGGGGGCGGGCCAGCGCGCGCAGGTCGAGTTCGTAAGCGCCAACCCCACCGGCCCGCTGCATGTGGGCCGCAGCCGGGGGGCCATCGTGGGCGACAGCATCGCCCGCATCCTGGAGGCTGCCGGCTACAGCGTCGAGCGCGAATACTACTTTAACAACGCCGGTGCGCAGATGCGCAACCTGGGCAACAGCCTGCGCATTCGCTATCGCCAGGCGCTGAGCCTGCCGGTTGAAATCCCTGACGACGGCACTTTCTACCAGGGCGCGTATCTGACGGAGATGGCGAATCAACTGGCAGCCGAACGCGGCGCCGCCCTGGCCGAAGCTGACTGGCAGCCGTTCAAAGAATACGCCGAGAAGCGTATGTTCGAGCTGATCCGCGCCACGCTGCGCCGCGTGGACATCCACCACGACGTGTTTTTCAACGAGAACAGCCTGTATGACTCCGGCGCGGTCGAGCAGACGCTGGCGGCCCTGCGCGCGCGCGGCTACATCTACGAAAGCGCTGAATGGGAGGGGGCGGACGCCGCCGAACAGCAGCAGGCCGCTGATAAAGCGCCGGCGGTCTGGTTCCGCAGCACCGCCTTTGGCGACACAAAAGACCGCGTGCTGGTCAAGCATGACGGCGAGCCGACCTACACGCTGCCAGACATCGCCTACCACATCAACAAACTTGAACGCGGCTTCGACCTGCTGGTGAACATCCTGGGGGCTGACCACTATGTGCAGCACCAGGTGGTGCGTAATGGCGTGCAGGCGCTGGGCTACGATGAGTCGAAAATCCACGTCATCATCATCCAGTTCGTGCGCCTTCTGCGCCAGGGCCAGGAAGTCAAGATGAGCACGCGCGCCGGCGAGATCGAAACGCTGGACGACCTCATTGACCAGACCAGCGCCGACGCCGTCCGCTATCTGCTGCTGGCGCGCAGCCCGGACGCCCGCATTGATTTCGACCTGGACGCCGCCATCGCGCAGAGCAACGAGAACCCGGTCTACTACATTCAGAACGCGCACGTGCGCTGCGCCGGCATCTTCCGCCAGGCGGCGGAGGCCGGCCTGAGCGACGCGGACGCCGATCTCAGCCTGCTGGGCGCGGGCGAGCTGGCGTTTGTCCGCAAGGCGCTGGAGCTGGGCGAGCAGATCGAATACTCTGCGCGCAGCCTGGAGCCGCACCGCATCGCCTTTTACGCGCACGAGCTGGCGGCGGCGTTCCACCCGATTTACGATAACGTGCGCGTGCTGCACAGTGACGTGTCGCCCGAATTGGCGCGGGCGCGCCTGCGCTTCTACCGCGCCGCCCAGGTGACGTTCCAGCGCGTGCTGACGCTGCTGGGCATGTCCGCGCCGGATGTGATGTAGCTGATCAACGGCCTGTTCGCAGAGGAGCATAGTATGGGGCTTAAACCTGACCACTGGATTCGCAGGATGGCGCTGGAACACGGCATGATCGAGCCGTTTGTCGAGAAGCAGGTGCGCGCCGGCGTCATCAGCTACGGCGTGTCGTCCTACGGCTACGATATGCGCGTGGCCGACGAGTTCCAGGTGTTCACCAACCTGTACTCGACCGTCGTTGACCCGAAGAACTTTTCGACCGAGTCAATGGTGGACATCAAAGGCGACGTGTGCATCATCCCGCCGAACTCATTCGCGCTGGCGCGCTCGGTCGAGTATTTCCGCATCCCGCGCAGCGTGCTGACGATCACGGTTGGGAAAAGCACGTATGCGCGCTGCTTCCGGGGCGATACGCGTGTCGCGCTGGTGGATGGGACGACTCCTACGCTGGAAGAAATGGCCGTGCGCGCTGAACGCGGCGAAATGTTCTGGGGGTACAGTGTAGGGCCATTTGGCCGCATCATGGTGACGCTGCTGGAAGCGCCGCGCTACATCGGGCGCGACTCGCTGCTGGAAATTGTGCTGGACAACGATGAAAGCATCTTCTGCACCCCCGATCACGAATTTGTGACCCGCGATGGGCTGATGCTTCAGGCAGATGACCTGCGGCCCGGCAGCGCCCTTATGCCGCTCTACCGTCAGGCGTATCGTGGGTACGAAATGGTTTACCAGCCGTTGAACGGTCAGATGCACCCCACACACCGGCTGGCCGATGAATGGAACCTACGGCATGAACGCTATCAGGATAGCCCAAGTACCCACCGACATCATGTGGACTTTGACCGCCGCAACAACAATCCCTGGAACATCGTCAGAATGGATGCTGGTGAACATCTGAGGATGCATAACAGCCATAGTTACGGCGAGGATTTCGACCCAGGGGAACATGGTGCGTCCATCAGCGAAGCATTAATGCTGCGGTGGCAGAATGACGAAGTGTGGCGCGAGGCCTATTCCCAGGCGCAAAGCCAGCGCGCGCAAGCCTTCTGGCATGATGAAGCTTATGCCGAGCGGCGTTTAGCGCTGCTGGAAGCGATCAACGCTAGCTGGACTGACGAACGTCGTCAGAGCGTTCGCGAACGCATGGAACGCTATTACGCCGATCCTGAGAATGTGAAACGGCGCGGGCGCGAGTCAACAGAAGCCTGGGCAAAAGATGATGGCACACGCCGCGCCCGCCAGCAGGAAATTGCGCGGCACATCAGATTGCGTACAGATATCAATGAGGACAGCGTGCGGCAGGCGCTTGATGAAACAGGTTCGATACGCGGCGCAGCGCGCCTCTTGCAATGTGACCGCACCGTATTCCGCCGCTTCCCGGAACTGCTGGCCGAGTTCAGAGGCAAAGCCCCAGCCCACTATCGCAATCACAAAGTGAGCGCTGTTCGCCCGGTCGCGGGCGATCATGACGTCTATTGTCTGACTGTGCCCGAAACGGGCAACTTCGGGCTGGCAGCCGGTGTATTTGTCCACAACTGCGGCATCGTAACCAATGTTACGCCCTTCGAGCCGGGCTGGGAGGGCTTCGTCACGCTGGAGATCAGCAACACAACGCCGCTGCCCGCCAAAATCTACGCCAACGAAGGCATCGCCCAGGTGGTGTTCTTCGAGGCGGACGAGGAATGCGAAGTCTCGTATGCTGACAAGAAAGGCAAGTATCAGCAGCAGACCGGCATCACCCTGCCCCGCCTGTGACCGCTATTGATAAACGGCCCGGCTTGTTGTAACATCGCGCCTGAGGGGTGCATAGCTCAACTGGCAGAGCGCAGTCCTTACAAGACTGATGTTCCAGGTTCGAGTCCTGGTGCGCCCACAATCGAGGACACCTTGCGAACATCCGGCGGCGCCGGATGTTTGAGTCCTGGCAGGCCGCATGGGTCCATTCCGCCAGCGGAAATTTGGAAACGGGCCGGTTTATACACTATAATAAGGTTAGTTTCGGGTTAGATTACCGTACAGGATGTCAAAATGCTGACACCAGATACCCGGAGCCGGCAGATTCTCATTGTTGAAGACGACGAAGACACCTCGGAAGTCGTGCGCATTGTCCTGAAAAAAGCCGGCTACGACTCAGTTGCAGTAGAACGGGGCGAGGATGCCCTGGCCGAAATCGCCAGCTCTACCCCCGATCTGGTGCTGCTGGACCTGGGCCTGCCAGACATCCCCGGCCTGGAAGTGCTGCGCCGCGTGCGCGACCAGTCATTTCTGCCTATGATCGTCCTGAGCGGGAAATCGCGCGAGCAGGACAAGGTCCGCGCGCTTGAAGCCGGCGCCGACGATTTCGTGGACAAACCCTTCTCGGCTGAGGAGCTGGTGGCGCGTGTGGGCGCGCTGCTGCGCCGTGTCGGCTGGACGCCGCAGCCGGAAACCCGGCTGTCGATTCGCGGCCTGGAGCTTGATATCCCCCACCGCCAGGCGTTCATTCGCGGCCGGCGGCTGCACCTCACGCCTGTTGAATACGGCCTGCTGTACGTGCTGATGCGCAACGTCGGGCGGGTCGTGTCGCACGATGAAATGCTGCGCGCCGTGTGGGGCAACGAGTACGAGCGCGACTATTCGGTGCTGCGCGTGAACATTTCGCGCCTGCGGCAGAAGCTGGAAGAAAACCCGCGCCGGCCCACATATATCGTCACCGCCCCCGGCGCAGGCTATCAGATGCCGGGCAGCCACGCCTGACGCCCCCACTAAACTGCGCATAGCCCGCCCGCCGAGTTTGTGCTACGCTTACACTGCCGTGTCCAGGAACTGACCCGTTGCAACCGGCCATAGAGTTATGCGATTACGTGTCTTGTTCATGCTCGTGGGGGCGCTGCTGGTGGTAGCAACCTTCACCTTCCCGCTGTGGCAGCCCCTGCTGCAAACCGCCGCCGTTGAAGAAGCGCTGCCCGGCCTGCCGCCCGATATCCAGGCCGCCTATCTCACCCTGCCCGCTGATCAGCAGGCCGCGCTGGCCACCCTGCTGGCCCAGGACCCGGCCACCGCCGCCGCGCTGATCGCCGCCGCGGCGCTGCCCGACACAGTGGTCAGCGCGGCGGACCAGGAACTGCCCGCCGTCACAGCGGCAACCCGCACCCAGGGCGGCGCCTTCCGGCGCATTGACGCGCTGCGCTGGGCGGAGGGCAGCGTCGAGGTGTACGAATGGCCAGATGGCCGCAAGCTGGTGCGGCTGGCAAATTTCTCAGCCGCGCGCGGGCCGGACCTGCGCGTGGTCCTCTCGGCGGCGGCCAACCCACTGACGCCCGAAGACGTGCAGCTCAACAACCTTGACCTTGAGCTAGGCCCGTTAAAGGGCAATATCGGCAGTCAGCACTTCGAGCTGCCGCCAGACGTTGACCTGTCGCCGTATGCCAGCGTGGTCATCTTCAGCCCGTCTGTCAATCTGGTGTTCAGCAGCGCGCCCCTGTAGCGCGCGGCCCGGACACGTTATCCCGAAGGACGCACCCCGTGAGCGCAGTTTACGCAAACCTGGCCCCCTTTTACGACGCGGTTGGCATGGCCAGCTTCGCCGCCGCCATGACCCCGCGCCTGGTTGATTTCGCCCAGCGCCATGACTGGCTGGGCCGGCGCATCGTGGACCTGGGGTGCGGCACCGGCGTGGGCCTGTGCTGGCTGGCGCAGCACAACTACGTCACCGCCGGCGTTGACAGCGCGCCCGAAATGTTGGCGCAGGCGCGCGCTGCCCTGGCGGCTGGCGGCAGCGGCGGGCGCAGCCTGAATGCCGACCTGCACCAGCGCGATATCCGCGAGCTGGGGCCAGAGCTGGCCGGCAGCGACCTGGCGCTGGCGCTGGACGTGCTTAACGACCTCAACAGCCTGCGCGACCTTGAGCTGGTTTTCCGGGGTGTACACGCCATCCTCAACCCCGGCAAGCTGTTTGTTTTCGACCTGCACACGATTCAGGGGCTGGCCGAAATGGAGCTGGCGGGCGCGGCGCTGCAGGAACTGCCCGACCTGACCGTGTTCACGACCAGCGTTTATGACCACGAGCGCCAGATCAGCGAGCGCCGCTATCTCTTTTTCCAGCGCGCCGGCGACACCTGGACGCGCTCAGAGGCGACCCGCGCGCAGCGCGCGTTTCCAGCCCAGGCCGTCGCGACGCTGCTTCAGCGCTGCGGCTTTCAGGCCAGCCATGTGCTTGACCTGGCCTTCAACAGCTTCGAGCCAGGCGTTTCGCGCGCCGCGCGCATTATTTTTGTAGCCGAGAAACGTTAACCTGGTGCGCTGCTCATGACTATGACCCAGACATCGCTTGCCGTGCCCGCCACCTTCACCGCGCCCGTTGACCCGGAACACAGCGCCGTCCGCCTGGCCGTGATCGGCCTGTTTATCGCGGGCTGGGCGCTTGGCTTCTTCGTTCTCAACACGCTGATCTCATCGCAGGGCCTCAACATCATCGCCATCCTGGTCAGCTTCGCCCTGGCCGCGCTGATGACCCAGCAGGTCGAGCGCGTGCTCAAGCGGCGCTGGCCCAGCGGGCGCGTGCTGCAGGCCGCTGACAGCCACATCCAGCTTGTGCACCGGGGCCGCGTGCAGCAGGAAATCAATACGAGCCAGCAGGTTAACGCGCTGACCTGGCGTTTCACCATTCGCCGGCGGTCGCGCGTGCCTAAGGGCTGGTATATGGTGGCGTGCGCGCTGGAGCAGGATGAACTCTATCTGCCGGTGTACACGTTTATGTCGCCGCGGGATTTCGACCAGCTAAACGCCGGCAGCCACTTTACACAGCTCGTCGGCCGCAAGGAACTGAACGCCGGCAGCGCTGCCCAGGGCGACCTGCGCATGGCGGGTGAACAGCGCCGCCTGCACATGGCCGAAAACGCGCGCTGGAACTTCGGCGCTGAAATGACCCCCGACGACTTCAAGCGCTACGTGAGCTGGCTTCAGGGACGCTTCCCCCAGTGGATGCCCGTCGTGCTTTAACGCTGGCCTTATGCGCCTGTCTGCTGGCGCTGGCCGCGCCCGCGCTGGCGCAGCCCGGCAGCCTGGGCCTGCTCGCGCCGGTCACGGGCACGCTGCGCGCCGGCGAAACCCAGTCCTGGGCCTTCTCAGCCGTCGAAGGGGCCGTCGTCTCCCTGCTGCTGGAGGCCGAGTCCGGCGACCTCGACCCGCTGCTGCGCGTCACCACCAGCGCCGGCGTGGAAATTTTCAGCGCTGACGATTACAGCTACCCTGACAGCACCGACGCGCTGCTGGAAGCGATTACCCTGCCGCGCCTCGACACCTACACGGTCACGGTGGCGGGCTTCGGTGGCACCGCCGGCGGCTATCGCCTGACGCTGCTCCCTGGCTTCGCCGCCCTGGCCTGGGGCGAGACGTTCGACACAGAGAGCGCGTGGGACAGCGCCAGCGCGCAGCTCACGCTGAACATCAACGGCGGGCAGCTCGCGCTCCAGCTTGATGGCGCGCAGCAGCGGGCGGTCGCCACGCCGGCGGCGGCGCCCCCCCTGGCCGACTTCTACGCCCGCGCGCAGGTCGCCGAAGTCACGGGCCGCGCTGGCTGGCTGGTGGGCCTCACCGCCCGCCAGCAGGACGCCCGCAGCTACTACCTGTTCCAGGTCAGCAGCCAGGGCCAGTGGCGCTTTCTGATCCGCGCGCCCCTGGGCGACCGGGTCGTGCGTGACTGGGCCGCGCACCCGGCCATCGCGCCCGGCGCGACCGCCTTCACGCTGGGCCTCATGGCGAACGGCAGCGGCTTTGACCTGTTCTACAATGACCTGTTCCTCAGCCACATCGTGGACGACACCCTCGCCGCCGCCGGCGCGGTGGGGCTGGCGGTTGAAACGCCGGCGGCGGGCGCCGATGCACAGGTGATCGCGCGGTTTGAGGCTGTCAGCGTGACCACACCGCGGCCGCTGGACGATGGCCGGGTCATCCCGGATCAACTGCTTATCAGCCGCGACGGGCGGGCGATGGCGCGCGACCTCCAGCGCCGCCACCTCATCCCCGCGGGCGGCACAATGCGCCTGACCGTCCCGGAGAGCTTCGTCACCTTTAACCGCCCCGGCGTGAACCGTATCGCGCTGGCTGGCGGGCAGGCTTTTAGCGCGCTGGCGATGGGCACTACGGTTACGTGGGACATTAACACTGCCGCCGGGCCGGCAGGCTGCGGGCTGGTCGTGCGCGCGGCCAGCGACACGCGCTACGTGCTGGCCTATCTCGACCAGACCGGCGGCTACGGCGTCTCTGAGTACAGCGGCGGCGCGTTCGAGCCGGGCATTTTCGGCGAAAACCCGGCGCTGACCGGCAGCAGCCATCACCTGCTGGTGATCGCCAGCGGCACGGTACTGCGCTACTACGTCAATGGGCGCTACGCCGGCACGCTGACAGTCGCCGCTGAAGGCGGCGGCGTCGCGGTGGCGGCGGTCAACTTTGAGCCAGCGGCGACATCCTGCACATTCAGCGACACCTGGCTGTGGTCCTGGGATTAAAACGCAGCAGGCCCGCCGAAGCGAGCCTGCTGAACAGACAGCTAAAGTTGTGTCGCAGCCGGGCTTACTTGCCCATGACGCGGCCCAGCGTGTCGCACGCCGGGCACGTGCCGTTGCGGCGGAACATCGCGTAGCCGCCCATCGGGTCGTCGCCGCCCATGTCCGGGAAGTCCACGTTCCACACGATCATCAGGCGCACCCTGCCGCTCTGCGCCGACAGCGTCGCTGCTTCGGCCAGCCAGGCGGCGTGCTGCGCCACAGTCACGTTCTGCGCCCAGGCAAACCCGCTCGGAATGGGGCGGCCCAGGTCCTCGCCAGAGAGGAAGCCCAGCTCTGTCCAGATCGCCTGCTTGCCGGGGAAAGAGGCCAGCCCCCGGCTGAGCATCTGGCTGAAGTAGCGCGTCGGGTAGTAATTGCGCGGGTCGCCGCTGTTAGCCGTGGGCGAGACAATGCCCTCGTTGTAGTGCAGCCCCACAAAGTCAAGATACTGGCCCGCGCCCGCCGCCGCCATCTGCTGCATAAACACGTCGTCATTGCAGCCGTTGGCGGTGCAGCCGGCGGTGCCAAAGTAGCCGGTCGGGGACGGCGCGCCGCTGATAACCAGCGTCTCGGCCCGGCGCGACTTGATGGCGTTAAAGGCCGCTGCCAGCAGGCGGGTGTAGTTGGCCCCGTTGACCTGGCCAGCGGGCCATTCGCGGTCAATGTTCGGCTCGTTCCACACCTCAATCGCGTCCACGCCCAGCGCCGCCACCTCGCCAACAAACTGCGCGTAAGTGCCGATATAGCTGTCGAAGCTGCCCATCTGGCTGGGCTGGCCAACGACGCCGACCAACAGCCGGAGGCCGTTAGCGCGCGCTTCCTGCACCCAGCCGGCAATCGTGCCCGTGCCGTCGCCCAGGTTGTAGCGGTACTGTTTCTTAACCCACGTCATGCCGGCGCGCCGCATCAGGCTGACGGTGTTGGCGTTCAACTGGAGCACATGCCCGCCCAGCTCAAAGCTGCCAGACGCCGCGCTGCCCGCCACCGGGGGCGGCAGGTTGGGGTCAGCGCCAGGAACCGGCGTGGCCGCCGCCGTGACCACCTGATCACACACCGCGACCGCTTTCAGGTCGAAGCTGACGCGCGCCTGATACACCTGGCCGAACAGGTCAGTGATCGTAAAGATCCAGCCCCAGTACACACCGCGCGCGGCGTTCGGGTCATCCAGGGTGACACAGCCGACGTCAATGCCGCCCGGCTCAAACTGCGCCTGTTCGAACGTATAGCTCTGCACCAGCGTCAGGTTGACCCCGCGCTCAGCCTCAATCGCCTTGCGCGCCGTGTCGAAACCACGCCAGACAGGGTCGCTGGGCGTAGCGGTCGGCGCGGCCTGCGCCGCCACCGGCACGGCCCCGGCGCTCATGCCAAACGCCACCAGCAGCAGCGCCGTCAGGAACACGCCAGCCCCACGCCAAATTATACGGTTAGTCCGATGATACATTGCACGCCTACCTCATGTAGTCCTCTGTACGCAGTAAGCGCATGTCCAGCAGCAGCTAAGACACGCGCAGTCAGCGCATAAGACTACCTGAATCACAGCAATTTACAAGGCAGACTGTCGCCGGCGTAGGCTAAGCGCCCGGCTTACGCCAGCTCCTGCGCCGCCGCCTGGCGCAGAAACGCCAGCTTCTCGACCAGCGCGGTTTCACCCTGCTGCGCCAGCATCGGGCCAACCGCGTCCATCACCTCCAGCAGCGCGCCGCCGAACTCGCCGGCCCGCTCAGCGATCAGCGCGCGCGCCTCCTCATCGGTCGCGCTCATCAGCAGCTCGTTGACAAAGCGCAGCTCAGGCCGCATGTTGGCCTGCAGCGCCGTCACCACCATGTCATACACCTGTTTGAGGCGGGCGCTGATCTTGATGTCGCCGCGCTGCTGGGCGTTCTCAATGTTGGCGCCCAGCACCGCCATAAACGTGTCGTCAATCAGCTCCAGGTTTTCCTGGATCAGCGCCTGCGGCTGCGGGCTGTTGACAATCTCCTGAAGCAGGTTCACAGCGTCCTGCATGACAAGCTGCGTCTGCTGGTCAATGATGGCCGTCAGCTCCGTCAGGCGCGCGCGCAGCTTCTCCAGGCGCGCGCGCTCATCCGCGCCGGCCTGCTCAATGCGCGCGGTCAGCTCCTGGAAGAAGTTGTAATCCAGCGCCGGGCGCACCAGCCCCACCAGCGCCTGCAGGTGGTCATCCTGGTCCGCGTAGCGCACTGTCAGGTCTACGAAATCTTCCAGGCTGGTCTGCTCGCCCAGCGCGTTGAGCGCCTCCGCGACTTCCTGCACCAGCGCTTCCTGCATCTGGCTGCGCTGGGCAAGCTGCCGGCCAACGGACGTGTGCTGCGCCGCCAGGTTCTGGATGGCAGCCAGCCGCTGCACCAGGTCGGCGCGGCCTTCCTGCATGGCGCGCTGCGCCATCACCGCCACCGCCTGGAAGAACTCCGCTTTGATATCGGCGTCGCGCTCGCTCAACAGGCGCGGCAGGTCCGCCGGCGGCGCCTGCAGCAGCGTCTCGACCAGCCGCACCGTGCTGCGCTGCGCCTCCAGCATTTCAGGCGTCACGCCGTCGGCTATCAGTATCTGGTCAATCAGGTTCTGCATCGTCAGTGCCTGGCGCGGCTGGAACAGATAACCTTTGATCGCGGTCTTTGGCAGCACGCCCATTAATTCGCGCGTGAGGTCACCTACGGCGCGTTCCTGCTGTTCGCGCGGCAGGCCCAGCTCCATCGGCACAAACGAGATCAGCAGCTCGTTGGCGCTGTCGTGATACAGCAGCGGCGTGGCGATCTGGGTGACAGTCCCACACTGCGGGCACTGGGCGCTGTTCAGCCGGCCGCTGAGCAGCCGCAGCTTGGCTTCGGGGTCGCTGTCAACGTCAATGAGCGCCTGTACAGTGGCGGTAAACGGCTGGCGGCATGAAGGACACTGAATGTTCATGGTGCGGGTGCGGGGCATGATATCTCCGGTTATATGGCTTATGACTATGCGAATAGAAAAGCTGCCCGGCGCTGTCCAGCCGCCGTCTACTGCTGCGGCAGCGTGAAATAAAACGTCGCGCCCGCGCCGGGGCGGCTCTCCACGCCGATGCTGCCGCCGTGCGCCTCGACAATCGCCTTCGCCAGGTACAGGCCCAGCCCGGTCCCCTGCGTCTTGCGGCTGAGCGCGCCGTCAACGCGGTAAAAACGCTCAAAAATGTGTTCCTGCTCCGCTTCGCTGAGGCCCACGCCGGCATCGCGCACGAACACTGTCACGGTGCGCGCGTCAGCCTGCCCGCCCACTTCGATGTCACCGCCGTCAGGCGAATACTTGATGGCGTTGCTCACCAGGTTGTCCAGCACCTGCCGCAGCCGCACCTCATCGCCCTGAATCACCGGGAAATCGGGCGGGAACGACAGCACAAAACGGTGCTTGCTCGACTGCGTGCGGAAGCGCTCCAGCGCACGCGCCGCCAGCGCGTCCAGCCACACATCGCCCATATCCAGCCGCATCCGTTCAGCGCGCAGCTTGCTGGCCGCCAGCAGGTTTTCGATCAGCTCGGTCAGCCGGTCGGACTCATCTTCAATCACGGCCAGGCCGTCGTTGATAACTTCCGGGTTCCAGGAAGCGTCCTCGCGCCGCAGCGTGCCGGCATAGCCTTTAATCAGCGCGACCGGCGTTTTCAGCTCGTGCGACACGGTGGAGATAAACACGTTCTGCATTTCCTGGGCGCGGCGGAAGTTGGTGATGTCGCGCACATTGGCGATGATATTCGCCAGCCGCCCATCAGCCGTGAACAGCGGCGCATACGTGATGCCGATGCTCAGCGTCAGGCCATCCTGGCGCAGGATGTCGCCTTCAACGTACAGCGTTTCGGGCGCGTCGTCCCGCTCAGGGCGGCGCGGCCAGCCCTCATCCATCGCCGCCGTCAGGTCCCCCTGCTCGATACGCTTCCACACGATCACATCGTTGTGATAGCGTTCCTGGGCGTCCTCTGCGCGCCAGCCCGTCATGCGCTCCAGCGCCCGGTTAAAGCGCAGTATCTTCAGCTCCGGGTCCAGAATCATCACGCCGTCAGCGCTGTACTTCAAAAACGCATCCAGGCGCTGGCGCTCGCGGTCCATTCGTTCGTAAAGCTGGGCGTTGTGCACAGCAATCGCCGCCTGGTCCGCGAAGCTCTGCAAAATCTGCAAATCGTTGAGGGTGGTGCTGCCCACGTAGTCGCGAAACACCAGCAGCAGCCCCACCGGCGCGCCGGCGATCGCCAGCGGCAGCGGGAACGATTGGCGCAGGCCGGGGTCAATCTCCGCCGCCAGCGCCGCCAGGTTCTTCTCCAGGGCGGGCACGTCCAGGCCGCTGCCGTCCTCCAGGAACAGCCCGGCGATATGCTGCTCCAGCTTGGGGACCAGCGCGCTGTCGATGTTGATCGTCGCCCGGATACGATAGCGGCGGCTGGCGCTGTCCGGCAGCGCGATCAGCCCGACAACCTGCCCGGCCAGCATCATCATGGACGCCTTGAGAACGAGCTTAAACACCTCGCTCAGGTCAAGCTGGGCGGTCATAGCGCGCGAAATCTCTAACAGCAGATCACGCTGGCGCACGCGGTAGTCAGGCAGCAGCAGCATACCGCGCATTGTATCATGCTGCGCGCCGGCGCGAAAAGCGGCGCGCTTAAATCTATAACACTTCTAACGCGCCGCCGCCGTTGAACGGGCCGCGGGCCGCTGTTACAATACCCGCGCACAGCCTGCACCTCCGTCAGCCACACACAGGAAGCGCCCGATGGCCGAAGTCTCGCCGCTGCGCCAGCAGTACCTGGACATCAAACGCCAGCACCCGGACTGCATTCTCTTTTTCCGCCTGGGCGACTTTTACGAAACCTTCGACGAAGACGCCGAAACCGCCGCCCGCGAGCTGGACATCACCCTCACCAGCCGCCCCGTGAGCAAAAACACGCGCGTGCCGATGGCCGGCGTGCCGCATCACGCGCTGGAAAACTACATCGCCCGCCTCATTGAGCGCGGCTACCACGTCGCCATCTGTGATCAGGTCGGCGAGGTGGACGGGCGCGGCCCGGTCGAGCGCCAGGTGACGCGCGTCATCACGCCCGGCACCGCGCTTGAACCTGAACTGCTGGCGGAAAGGCAGGCCAGCTACCTGCTGGCGCTGCTGCCGGTGGGCGACCCCGAAACCGGGCGCTGGGACCAGGCCGGGCTGGCCTACGCCGATGCCACCACCGGCGAATTCGCCGCCACACAGCTTGAGGGCGAGAACGCCGCTGTGCTGGTGGTGGAAGAGCTGGCGCGGCTGGCCCCGCGCGAAGTCCTCATGCCGCAAAGCTGGGCCGCGCGCGGCGTGTCGCTGCCCGCTGGCATCCACCTCACGCCGCTGGCAGACTGGCGCTTTGAGCGCGCGGCGGCTGAACAGACGCTGACCGCGCATTTTCGCGTGCGCACGCTCGATGGCTACGGCCTGCGCGACCTGCCGTTCGCGGTCAGCGCCGCCGGGGCTATCCTGCACTACCTGCGCGAGACCCAGCGCGGCAGCCTGGCGCAGATCACCACCGTGCGCGCCTACTCCACCGCCAGTTTCATGGTGCTGGACCCGTTCACGCGGCGCAACCTGGAGCTGACCGAAACGCTGCGCGCCCACAAAAGCCAGGGCAGCCTGCTGGGCGTGCTGGACCGCACCGTCACGGCGATGGGCGCGCGCCTGCTGCGCACCTGGATCAGCCAGCCGCTGCTTGAGCTGAGCCGCCTTAACGCGCGCCTGGACGCGGTTGAGGCGCTGGCCGCCGACGCGGCGCTGCGCGAGGAACTGCGCCGGCTGCTGCGCGCCATCAGCGATATGGAACGCCTCACCAACCGGCTGCTCATCAACCGCGCCGGCCCGCGCGACCTGCTGGCGTTGCGCGGCAGCCTGGAAGCCGTGCCCTTTATCCACCAGCACATTGACCATCTGCCCGCCCTGCGCGCCCTGGCCGACGGCCTTGACCCCTGCGCGGACGTTTATGAACACATCGGGCGCGCCATCACCGACGACCCGCCGGCAGCGCTCAACGCCACCGGCGTGATCCGCCCCGGCTACGCGCCCGAACTCGACGATCTGCTCAACGCCACGCGCGACGCCCGCGAGTGGATCGCCGGGCTGGAGCCGGCGGAGCGCAAGCGCACCGGCATCAGCACGCTCAAAGTGGGTTACAACAAGGTCTTTGGCTATTACATCGAGGTCAGCAAGGCGCAGCAGGCCAACGTCCCGGCGGATTACGTGCGCAAACAGACGCTGGTCAACGGCGAACGCTATATCACGCCCGAACTTAAAGAGTACGAAACGCTGGTGCTGAACGCCGAAGAACAGATTCTTGAGGTTGAACGCCGGCTGTTCGCCGCGCTGTGCCACGACATCGCCGGGGCCGGCCAGCGCCTCATCAAAACCGGGCGCATGGTCGCCCATCTGGACGCTTTCCTCTCGCTGGCTGAGGTGGCCGTCCGCGAAGGCTACACGCGCCCCACGCTCACCGAGGACAACGTGCTGGTTATCCACGCCGGGCGGCATCCGGTGGTTGAAAAGCTGCTGGAAAGCGGCACGCGCTATGTGCCCAACGACACCTACTTCGACCTGACCTCGCGCGTCCACATCATCACCGGGCCGAACATGTCCGGCAAATCAACCTATATCCGGCAGACGGCGCTCATCACGCTGATGGCGCAGATCGGCAGCTTCGTGCCCGCCGATGAAGCCGTCATCGGCCTGGTGGACCGCATCTTCGCCCGCATCGGCGCGCAGGATGAAATCCACGCCGGGCAGAGCACGTTTATGGTCGAAATGACGGAGACGGCGCGCATCCTCGCCGGCAGCACCGACCGCAGCCTGCTAATTCTCGACGAAGTGGGGCGCGGCACATCCACCTATGACGGCATGGCGATCGCGCGCGCGGTGATCGAGTACATCCACAATAACCCGCGCCTGAACTGCCGCACGCTGTTCGCCACGCACTATCACGAGCTGACGGAGCTGCCGAATATCCTGCCGCGCGCCCACAATTTCAATGTGGCGGTCGCTGAGGAAGGCGGCGATGTGGTTTTTCTGCACCGCGTCGTCCCCGGCGGCGCCAACCAGAGCTACGGCATCCACGTGGCCCAGCTTGCCGGGATGCCGCGCCCGGTGGTTGACCGCGCCCGCGAGCTGCTGGCGCAGCTTGAGCAGCAGGGCAGCGATTTCCAACTGCGCGCGCCGAAAAAGGCGGCGCAGCTCAGCTTTTTCGACGACACGCCTAACCCGGCGCTGGTCGCGCTGCGCCGGCTGGAGGTGGACAGCCTCAGCCCGTTAGAGGCGCTCACACATCTCTACGAGCTTAAGCGCATGGCCGCTGAGGATTGAACGCTAATCGCCGGCGGCGAACGTGGGCGAGACCGCCTCTGGCCGCGGCGCCGGGATAACCGCCTCGTCCTCGCTCAGCAGCTTCTCTGACACCAGCACGCGCTTGAAGGCCACGATCGCCACCTCCAGCATGTGCTGGTCAGGCTGGCGTGTCGTGAGGTGCTGAAGCGCCAGGTTAGGCTTGATGAGCACGCGCACCAGCGGGTTGTGCAGGTTGCGCGCCGAGAACTGGATCGTCTCGTAGGCGATGCCCGCGATCACCGGGATCAGCAGCACGCGCGACAGAATCAGCAGCAGGAACGGCGGCCGCCCCAGCAGCGAGAACACAAACACGCTCACGAACGCTACCGTTAGCAGGAAAGCTGTGCCGCAGCGCGGGTGTTCAATGGCGAAGTGCTGCACCACGTCCGGCGTCAGCTCCGCGCCGGATTCATAGGCGTTGATAGTCTTATGCTCCGCGCCGTGATAGCCGAACAGCCGTTTGACGTCAGGGATGCGCCCGATCGCCCAAATGTAGCCGATCAGCAGCGCGATCTGGATCACCCCCTCGATCAGGTTCACCAGGAAAGCGTTCAGCCCGATCGGCGCCGAGCCGCCGGGCGTCAGGCCCAGCAGGTTGCCGATGCCGGTGGCCGCTGTGGTCGGCAGCAGGAAGAACAGGCCGACGCCCAGCAGCAGCGAAAAGGCGATCGTCGCCCAGCCGATAGGGCCGTTGAAATCTACGCCCTCTTCCTCGCCCACCGCGACATCCGCCGCCCACATCAGCGCGCGCGTGCCCAGGCCCAGCGCGTCCCACAGGCCGATCACGCCGCGCACGAACGGCGTCCTGGCGATGCGCCCGCGATACAGCGTGCGGTTAAGCTGCGTTTCATGCACCACGATCTGGCCCTGCGGGTCGCGCACCGCCACCGCCGCCATGTGCGCCCCGCGCATCAGCACGCCCTCGATAACCGCCTGGCCGCCGTAAGAAAATTTGATCTCGCGGGGGGATTGGTTCTCTGTCATACCGTTTACACCTGCCTCTACTCAAACTGCAAGTCAACTGCTGCTTCTGTCACGTCCCGAACCGCCGGCGCGCCCGCCGGCTGAATAAGCATGGCGGGCGCGCCGCCAACCGCGCAGCCGTCCACCGCGTTGCAGCGCGCGCCGGCCAGCCGCAGTGTGTAAACGCCTTCTGCTGGCCGCAGCAGCGCGGCGCTGCCGTCCAGGCCCAGAAGCTGCGCTTTATCGCCGGTCGCGCCGATCTCAATCGCCGCCGCGGCCTCCGTGCGCGCCCACGCCAGCAGCGTCACGCGGCCATCCTGATGCGTCAGCCGGACCACAGCGGCGCGCGCCGTCTGCGCCCGCTCCGCGCTGACCGCGTCGCCCAGATAGCGCGCGACGGTCTGCCAGGCGGTGTACGCCGGGCGCGGGTGCTGGTCCGCCGGGCTGAGTATGCCGAACGACTCCCCGCCAGGGGCCAGCGCCTGATCGTACAGCTTGTACACCGCGATGCGCTCCGCGCCCGCCGCCAGCCCCAGCCCGGCCGCCTGCGCCAGGAAGGCCGCCTGCTGTTCCAGGTCAAGCTGGTACACCGGGCGCTCGACCGGCCACTGCGGGTCGTCGGTCGGCGCGGCGTTGGTCTCGTTAATCCAGATGCGCTTGTCCGTCAGGCCGTAGCGGTCAAGCAGCGCGCGCGCCTCGCGCACAATATCATAGACCGTGTCGGTGCGAAAATAAATATGCAGGCTGAACACATCGAAGTAATAGCCGTGCGCCGCCGCGTCCGCGTCCCGCGTGATGCGCTCCAGCAGCCGGTCCATGTACAGGCGCTGGCCCTCGTTGACATCGTGCCAGTACGTCGTCCCCGCCAGATGGATCACCGCCGCCGGGTTGCCCTGTTTGGCCGCCAGGTACGCCACCTGCAGCAGCCGGAAATAGTCCTCCAGCGCGCCCTCGAACTCAAAGCCGTAGGTGTCTGGCGAAATGTCCGGCTCGTTCCACACAATAAAGTGATACACGCCCCGGCTGGCGTAGTATTCAGCCGCCCGGCGCACAAAGCCGGCCCACACGTTGCCGGGGTCGCCCACCGGCAGATCCAGCCCACGCGGCACGCCCGCCCCTGGCAGGCCGTCGGTGGCCCAGGCGGGCGTGTGCTTGAGCAGCGCGACCACTTCGCGGCCGCAGGCGCTCGCCGCCTTCAGCCAGCGGTCATCCACGTTCAGCGTGTGCCAGTCGTCAGGGCCGTTGGGCTGGTGCTGTGACCAGTCGAAGATGATGCGCTCCCAGCCCACGCCCAGCGCGCAGGTCGCCTCTGGAAACCAGAAGCCCTCCACCACACCGAACGGGTTAACACGCTGCTGCGCCTGCGTCCCCACCGCCAGCAGCGCCAGCAGGCCCAGCGTGACAACCGCCAGCCAGCGGCGCGGCATCACACTGCACCTGCCGCTTTGATGTCCTGCACCACGAGCTGCAGCGTGCGGCTGCCGTTCCACTCGTTCATGTCAAGCTGATAGGCGATATCCACTACGTCGGGCAGGTCACGCGCGCGCTCCCCCAGCCGGAAGCCGATCGCGTCCAGCGGCGCGCCGCCAGGCCCCACCAGCTTCAGTTTGAGGTGCTGCCCGTCCACGCCCACGATGCGCTTCTCCTTCAGCATAACGCCGCGCGTCACCAGCACCGGTTTCTCGTTGCCGTGACCGGTCGGCTCAAGCTGCTGTAGTTCCTCCCACAGCGCCTCACTGAGATCACGCAGATCGACCTCTGCGTCATATTCCAGAACGCGCTGCGGCGGATCACTTTCAAACGCGGCCCGCGCGCGCGCCTCAAGGTGCGCTTTGAGCAGCTCAATGTTCCCGTTCACCACCGTCAGGCCCGCCGCCTGCGCGTGCCCGCCGTGCCGCACCAGCAGATCGCCGATCTGGTCCAGCGCCGCCGTGATGTCGAACTGCGGGATGCTGCGGCACGACGCGCGGCTCTCGCCCTCGCCCAGTTCCAGCACTACCGCCGGTCGGTAAAATTCTTCAACCAGCCGCCCCGCCACCAGCCCCACGATGCCGGGCGAAAATTCGCCCTGGGCGAAGATCAGCGGCGCGTCCTCGATGCCATCAGCCTCAAGCTGGCTGCGAATCGACTCCTGGGCGGCGCGCGTCAACCTCTGCCGGTCAGCGTTCAGTTTCTGAAGCGCCTGCGCCAGCGGCAGCGCGGTTTCGTCATCCGGCGCCGCCAGCAGCTCATACGCCAGCATGGCGCTGTCCAGCCGCCCCGCCGCGTTGATGCGCGGCCCCAGCGCGAACCCAATATCTTCCGCCGTAACGCTGCCCGGTTTGACGTCCGCCACCTCCAGCAGCGCCCGGATGCCGGGCCGCTGCGCCCGGTTGAGCGCGGCCAACCCCAGCCGCACCAGCGCGCGGTTTTCGAGCCGGTCCAGCGGCGCGAGATCCGCCACCGTGCCGATAGCGACCAGGTCCTGCACGCTTTCCAGGGCCTGACGGATCAGGCGCTGGCGTTCCGCTGGCGGCGTATGGTCTTTGTATCGCAGTTGCAGCAGGGCGCTGGCCAGCTTGTAGGCCACGCCCACCCCCGCCAGCATATCTTCAGGATACCGGCAGTCATCCTGTTTAGGGTTTACAACGGCATACGCTTTCGGAATCTCCGGCCCGATCGAGTGGTGGTCGGTGACGATCATCGTCAGGCCGGCGGCGCTGCCGTCGTCCACCTCCTGCATCGAGCGAATGCCGCAGTCCACCGTCACGACGATTTTCGCGCCGTCCGCCGCCAGCTTTCTAAGCGCCTCGCTGTTCAGGCCATAGCCTTCATCAACCCGGTGCGGGATGTACGGCTGCGCGTCCGCGCCCAGGCCGCGCAGCACCTCAACCAGCAGCACCGTTGATGTAACGCCATCGGCGTCAAAATCGCCGTAGATGACGATTGGCTCGCGGCCTTTGATCGCCGCCAGCAGCCGCACAGCGGCCCGGCGCACACCCTTCATTTCGGTCTCTGGCCGCAGCGGGTTGTGCTGTGTGATCCTGGCGTTCAGGAACTTTCCCGCTGCTTTGGGGTCGCTCTCCCCCCGGTTATACAGCACCTGCGCCAGCACGGGACTCATGCCGGCGTAAGCCTGCGCTTTTTTCGGGTCTAACGGCTGGCGACGCGGCTGCCACCGGCGATCAAGCGTGGACATAGGCGAACACACGGTCTACAATAAGAGGCGCGCAGCGCTGATACTATCATGTCACCGGGGCCGGCACAAGCGGCCCAGGGAGGGATTGTGGCCCGCATTGTGTTTATGGGCACGCCGGACTTCGCCGTGCTGCCGCTGGAACAGCTTATCAGGCAGCACGAGGTCGTCGGCGTCGTCACCCAACCCGACCGGCCCGCGGGCCGCCGCCAGCAGCTTCAGCCGCCGCCGGTCAAGGTCGCGGCGCAGCGCGCGGGCATTCCCGTGTTCCAGCCGGAAAAGGTGCGCCGCGCCGAAGCGCTTGACATCCTGCGCGCCTGGGAGCCGGAACTGCTCGTGGTGGCGGCCTTCGGCCAACTGCTGCCGCCGGCCGTGCTTGACCTTCCCGCGCGCGGCGCGCTCAATGTGCACGCCTCGCTGCTGCCCCGCTGGCGCGGCGCCGCCCCTATCCAGGCCGCGATCCGCGCGGGGGACCGCGAAACGGGCGTGACCATCATGCGCATGGACGCGGGCCTCGACACCGGCCCGGTGCTGACGCAGCGCGCCGTCGCCATCGCGGCGGACGAAACCGGCCGGTCGCTGCACGATAAGCTGGCGCTGCTGGGCGCGGACCTGCTGCTGGAAACCCTGCCCGGCTATCTTGACGGCAGCATCGTCCCTCAGCCGCAGGACAACGCGCGCAGCACCTACGCGCCGATGATTAAGAAGGACGAAGGGCACATTGACTGGCGGCAGAGCGCCGTCACGATCGAACGGCTGGTGCGCGCCTTTACCCCCTGGCCCGGCGCTTACGCGCTCTGGAACGGCCAGCAGCTCAAATTTCACAGCGGCGTGGCTGGCCCTGGCGCGGCGGCCCCCGGCGCGGTTGTCCTACACGGCGACCAGATCGCGATCGGCACAGGCAGCGGGTTGTATTATCCGCGCGCCGTTCAGCTTGCCGGGCGCACGCCGCTGACCAGCGCCGACTTTGTGCGCGGCCGCCAGGACTTTATCAGCTCGCAGTTAACGTAGACAGTGAATCCACACCCTGCCCGTCCTCGGTGAACACGGGGCGCAGGTGCGGAACCAGGTCCGCCGCGCCGTCTACCCGCCTGGCGCAGTCCAGGATAAGATAGCGGGCCGCGCGGCGCGGCGCGGCGTGGGTAAAGCTGGCGATGCGCAGCTTCTGCGCGCCGATAAGCTCATAGCCGTTTTTAGCCGTGATGTGCCCCGCCACCAGCACCCGCTGGTCATACGGGCTGACCTCCGACACAAACCCAAGGAACGCCTTAACGATGTCAACATAGCTGCTGCCGTCCGCCAGCTCGTTCTGCGTAAACAGCGCGTTCCACATCAGGTCAAATTCGGTGTTCTGGCCCGTGAGAAACAGCGCGCGCAGCAGATCGTTGTAGCGCGGGTCCGTCGCGCCGGTCACCGCCAGGAAGCGCCGCGCCTGTTCCTCGTAAGGCAGCCCGGTGAAGTGAGAGTAACCGCGCCGCAGGCTCTCTACGTCATACCGGCCCAGTTCACGGTGCGCCGCCGCGATCAGCTCATAATGGTCAATCTGCGCCAGCCGGTTGACGTGCTCAGCGGAGGTGACGTCGGGCGCTGCGCCCGCGTGCGTGAGCATGACCCCGGCGCGCGTGCGCGCGAAAAACGGCAGCGACGCCAGGAATTGAATCACGTTCTTGCGCCGGTACAGCGACCGGTACTGCTGGTCCAGGCGCGTCAGCGACGCCTCGAAGCGCGGTGTGTACTGGGTTGAGCCTTTGGCCAGCGACAGGCCGTAGATGTGCGGCAGCTCGTGGTTGCCCAACAGCATGATAACGCGATCTGTGCCCAGCTCCGCCTGCAGCGACATCACATCGAGCAGCATCTCCAGGCTGGAGTCCGTGTCGTCTGGCCCTTCGCTGTGGATCAGATCGCCGCACAGCACCAGCCGGTCAAGGCTGCCTTTGGCCTGCTGCGCCAGGAACAGGTCGCGCAGGCGGCGGTAAACATCCCAGGCGCCATGCAGGTCCGTGACTACCATCGCCAAGCCGTCATCAATGTCGAGTACACGCCGCGACATAATCGCTCCCTGCATCACCCTGAAAATTATGGGGGACAGGCTCGTCCGCCCGCCCCCCGGTTAACACGGCACGTCCGCGCTCAGTATCCCAGCACGCCCACGACCGAGCGCACGGCCTCGGCGCTGTTGTCGAGCATCGCCTTCTCGTCGGCGCTGAGGTCCATCACCAGCACGCGCTCAGCGCCGGCAGCGCCCAGCACAACCGGCACGCCGATGTACAGGCCCTTATAGCCATACTCGCCGTTGAGCAGCACAGCCGACGGGATCACGCGCTTCTGGTCCTTCAGCACAGCCTCGACCATCTCAATCGTGCCCGCCGCCGGGGCGTAATAGCCGCTGTAGCCCAGCAGCCCCACGATCTCGCCGCCGCCTTGGCGTGTGCGCTGAATGATCGCCTGCAGCTTATCCTCGGCCAGCAGCTCGCGCACCGGGATGCCCGCTACAGAGGTGTGGCGCGGCAGCGGGACCATTGTGTCGCCGTGGCCGCCCAGCACGATCCCGTGCACGTCGCGCACGCTTACGCCCAGCTCCATCGCGATAAACGTCTTGTAGCGCGCGGTGTCCAGTGCGCCCGCCTGGCCGATCACGCGCTGCGCCGGGAACTTGCTTTCCTCGTAAACCACGTGGCACATGGCGTCCAGCGGGTTCGATACGACGATAATCACGCTCTCAGGCGAGTATTTCGCTACCTGCCGCGCCACCTCACCCACGATTTCCTGGTTCGTTTTCACCAGCTCATCGCGGCTGGGGAACTGCCCGGTAACCGGGTCCTTCTTGCGCGGCACGCCCGCCGTGATCACCACCACGTCAGAATTCGCCGTCTGCTCGTAATCCTTGCCGCCGACAATGCTCAGGTCAAAGCTCATCACCGGGCCAGATTCAAGCAGGTCCAGCGCCTTGCCCTTGGCCGCGCCTTCCACAATATCCACCAGCACAACGTCCGCCAGTTCCTTTGCGGCGATCCAGTGGGCACAAGTCGCGCCGACATTCCCAGCGCCGACAATAGTGACTTTCTTACGCGCCATAGCTAAAGTCCAATCTCCTTAATATCGCCGGTAAAAACATCGTGGCGATTATAACACACTCCGCCCCGGCTGTTCGATAACTCTGCCGTGCCACCGCGCCCGCCTCACCCCTCCAGATGCGGGGTTTCGCCCGTGCTGGCCAGCGTCCACACGCCGCCAGCGGCCCGCGTCAGCGTTGTGATAGAGGTGTTCGGCAGCGTGTGCGGCTCATGCGGGGCTTCCGGGCCAAACAGCCGCCGCAGCAGCAGGCGTATCGTCCCCCCGTGCGAGACAACCGCCACCTCGCCGCCTTTCGCGCCCGCCGCTGCCTGTTCCCAGGCGGCGGCAGCCCGGTCCTGCAGCTCGCGCCGCGTCTCGCCGTTGGGCACGCGGTAATCCGGCATATCGGCGCGCCAGGCAGCCAGCTCCGCCGGGTAAGCCTGCTCCACTTCAGCGGTCGTCATCCCCTCAAACACGCCGATATTGATCTCGCGCCAGCGCGCATCCACCTGCGGCAGAACGCCCAGCGCCGCCGCCAGAATGTGCGCCGTTTCCAGCGCGCGCGGCAGGTCGCTGCTGTAGACCGCGCCAATGGGCCTGTCGCGCAAAAAGTCCGCCAGCGCCTGCGCCTGCCGCCGGCCCACGGTGTTCAGGCCGGTAGGCGCCATCCCCTGCCAGCGCCGCGCCGCGTTCCAGTCGCTTTCACCGTGTCGAATCAGGTAAATCCGTTCCAGCATCGTTCAACAGCTCTCCAGCCTGCCGCGAACAGGGTTGACGGGCGGCCGCTGTAGCGGCACAATTAACGAACATTCAGTCTATCACATACGGGGGTAATCGTTTAGTGGCTGCCGAAACCAATCACCCATCGCAAGCGCTTGTCGTCGGTCTGGCGTTCGTGGCCGGGGCGGGCCTGATTCTCATGGTGACCGCCGCCGCCGTCGGCGCGATCCAGGGCGAAGCCGCCAGCCCGGAACCCCTGGGCCTGCTGTTCGCCGTCGGCGTCGTGCTGCTGGCCGGCGGCATCGGCGCGTGGCTGGCGGTCGTGCGCCCGTTCACCCACTTTGACGACATCAACCAGCCCGCGCCAGACGAACATCACCACGAGGAACAGCACGACAGCGAAACCGCGCTGGCGCCCGTGCCGCCCGCTGAGCTGGAGCCGGTGCGCTGACGGGCCGCCCGATTCCACAGCGCAGCCCAATTGCGGATCAGTTCAACGGCGCGCTGCTGCGCACACAGGCCGGGCACGCGCTGGCGCTTCAGGCGCTGCCGGGCGCGGAACTCGCCGCCAGCGGCCCGCTGATTGTGCGCTGCGCGGTCGAATACCTGGGCAAGCCGCACCTGGCTATCGTGCCGGGGCTGGTCGCGCTCGATTACGGCGACATCCTCACCGGCGAGGCCGCCTGGGACTTCCTGCTGCGGCGCAGCAACCTGCACCCGCGCGCTGACGTGATCGGCTACCGCACCGACGGCGCCGACGACATGACGCTGGTCAAGCTGCTCGACCTGGCGCGGCCTATACAGGTTTGGGTTTACCCTGACGCCGCCGCCGTCAAACCGCTGGCGCGCGCGCTGGCGCTGATCGCCGGGCCGGACGCGGTGGACACAGTGCCGCCGCGCCTGCTGGCCTACCTTCCCCGTTTCGCCTCACTTACCGACTGGCAGGCTGCCCATGTATGACGACCTGGACACCGTTTTTGACGACGCGCTGCCCGCAGGCCACCGCTCCGGCGTCGTGGCGGTGGTGGGCCGCCCCAACGTGGGCAAGTCCACGCTGATTAACGCCCTGCTGGGCCAGAAGATCGCCATCGTCACGCCGCGCCCGCAAACCACGCAGCGGCGCCAGCTCGGCATTTACACCGAAGCGCGCGGCCAGATCATCTTCGTGGACACGCCCGGCCTGCACGCCCCGCGCCACAAGCTGGGCGAATTCATGGTCACAATCGCCCAGGACGCCCTGCGTGACGCTGACATCATCCTGTGGGTGCTGGATGTTTCAGCGCCGCCGCAGCCCGGCGACCAGCGCATCGCTGAGACAATCGCCCACCTGCGCGGCAGCGCGCCCGTCGTCCTGGCGCTGAACAAGGCTGACCTGCTGGGCAGCGGCGCCGACCGGGACGCCGCCCAGGCCGCCTATGCCGCCCTGCTTCCGCACGAAGCGGCGCTGCTGCTGAGCGCCCTGAACGGCAGCGGCGTGCCCGCGCTGGTGGATGCGCTGCTGGAGCGCCTGCCGCCCGGCCCGCGCTACTACCCCGCCGACCAGGTGAGCGAAGTCAATATGCGCTTTATCGCGGCGGAGATCGTGCGCGAACAGATCATGCTGCTCACTGAGGAAGAAATCCCGCACGCGGTCGCGGTCGAAATCGACAGCTTCAGCGAGCGCAGCGCCGACCTGACGTATATCAGCGCGGTCGTCTACGTCGAGCGCGACTCGCAGAAGGCGATTGTGATCGGCAAGGGTGGGGCCAAGATCAAACAGGTGGGCACGGCTGCCCGCCAGCAGTTGGGCGACATCCTGAACACGCAGGTCTACCTGGACCTGCGCGTGAAAACGCTCAAGAACTGGCGCAGCGACGACGCGCTGCTGCGCCGCCTGGGCTACCGCGTCCCTAAGGACTGACCCCGGTCAGATAAGCGCGCCCGGCTTCGACGTCCATCCTGATCTGCGCCACCAGCGCGTCAACCCCGCTGAACTTCATCTCCGGGCGCAGCCGGCGCTCAAAGGTCAGCGCGAGTTCCTGGTCGTAGATTGTGGCGTCGAAATCGAGCAGATACGCCTCAACAGTCACGTCCTGGCCGCCAAACGTGGGCCGCACGCCGACATTCGTCACCGCCATGAACCGGTCCGCGCCCAGCGTCGCCCACCCGGCGTAGACGCCGTTGGCCGGGATCACCTGCTGGTCCCACACGCCGATATTGGCCGTCGGGAAGCCGATCAGATGGCCGCGCCGGTCGCCGCGCATAACCGGCCCGGCCACCGCGTAAGGCCGCCCCAGCAGCGCCCGCGCCTGTTCAATGTCGCCGTCGCGCAGCGCCTGGCGAATGGTGGTGCTGCGGATCGCCTCCGGCTCGCCGTCGGCCAGCAGATCAACCACGTGCAGCTCAAAGCCAGTCTCCGCGCCGCGCTGCCGCAGATACGCCACATCGCCTTCGCGGCGGTAGCCCATCGCGAAGTCCGGCCCGACCCACAGCGCGCGCATCCGCAGGCGGCGCAGCAGCAGGTCCACATAGTCGCCCGCCCGCACCTGCCGCAGCGCGTCATCAAACGTCTGCGTAATCAGCACGTCCACGCCGAGTTCCGCCAGCAGCGCCGCCTTCTGTTCGGGCGACGTAAGATAATAGCGCCCGGTCAGGCCGCGCAGCACCACGTCCGGGTGTGGAAAAAATGACTGCACGACAGCCAGTTGGCCGCCGGCGTGCGCCTGCGCTACCAGCCGGCGCAGCAGGTGCTGATGCCCCCGGTGAACGCCGTCGAACACGCCAATTGTCACCAGTGAAGGCTGGTCCAGCCGCGCCGCCGTCAGCCCATAGATCTGCTGCATATCCATCCCCGCTGTTAATTCTGCTGCGCAAGGACCTTCACAGGCCGCCAGCGCTCGCCGTCACCTTCCAGCACCGCCGCCAGCGTCCCGTCCGGGGCGCGGCCCTGCGCCAGCGCGCCCGCCGCCGCGCGCGCGTCTGCCAGCGCCTGGCCGTGCGTCACCCGCCGCAGCGCGTCCGCGTCCAGGCGCACCACCGGCCAGCCCGCCAGCGCCGCGCCCGGCGCGACCAGCCACCGTGTCCACGCCGGGTCAGCCAGCAGCGCCGCCAGCGGCACCGCGTCGTCCAGCGTGAAGCTGCCGCTGGCCAGCCGCGTGAGGCCGGTCAGGTGCGCGCCCACCCCCAGCGCCGCGCCCAGGTCGTGCGCCAGACTGCGGATGTACGTGCCGGCGCTGCACGTGATGTCCAGCGTCACCAGCGGCAGCGCCCATGCGGTCGCCTCCAGCCGCTCGATACGCACTGGCCGCGCCGCCCGTTCCACTATCTGCCCGGCGCGCGCCAGCTCGTACAGCTTGCGCCCGCCCTGTTTGATCGCGCTGTGCATCGGCGGCATCTGCGCGATCTCGCCGCGCAGCGGCTCCAGCGCCCGCTCCACCTGCGCCTGTGTGATGTGACCGGCGTCACACGCGGCGATCACAACCCCTTCGGCGTCGTAAGTGTCTGTTTCTACCCCCAGGCGCACCTGCGCCCGGTAGCGTTTGGTGGACGCCATCACATATTCGCTCAGCCGCGTGGCCGCGCCCACACAAACCACCAGCACGCCCCCCGCCAGCGGGTCCAGCGTGCCAGCGTGGCCGGCCTTCCTGATCTGCAAACCGCGCCGCACCGCCGCCACGACATCGTGGCTGGTCATGCCAACCGGCTTATCCACGTTGAGAAAGCCGCTGACGGGCTGCGCGCTGTCGGTCACCGGTTGCGCCCGTATTTCTCGTGGCTCGACACCCAGTCAAGCGACGAAATGGCCGCCCCCAGCGACAGCTCGCCCGCCAGCACCACCCCGGCGACGATCTCGGCCAGCCTGTTAACCTTGCCCTTGCCGTAGCAGCCCAGAATCTCCAGGCACTCGCGCTGGGTCGGCAGGCCGGTCCCGCCGCCGTAAGTCGCCACGATCAGCGACGGAATGGTGATCGAAATGTACAGGTCGCGGTCGGGCGTCAGCTCCGAGTAGAGGATGCCCGCCGACGCCTCCGCCACATTCGCCACGTCCTGCCCGGTGGCGATAAACATGGCGGTGATGGCGTTGGGCGAGTGCGCGCCGTTGTTGTTCGCGCCGGAGATAAACGCGCCCACGTTCGACACCTGCGCGTGATAATGCAGGCTCTCCGGCTCAACGCGCATCTGCTGAATCAGCACATCGCGCTTGACGACCGCCTCCGCCGTGACGCGCTTGCCGCGCGTGCGCATCACATTGATCTGCGACGCCTTCTTGTCGGTCGCGAAGTTCGATTCCAGATAAAAGTGTTTGATGCCCTCGTAGTTGTCGAGAATCCAACTGCACGCCGCGAACGTGGCCCGCCCCACCATATTCTGCCCGGCAGCGTCGCCCGTCGAGAAATTAAAGCGCAGGTAGACGAATTTGTTGGAGAGATAGGGGTCAATATACTGGAGGCGCGCCACGTTGGAGGTGGCCTCCGCGTGATCGCGAATCGTGTCGAAGCTGGCCTCTACCCACCGGACGAACTCGCGCCCGGCGCGCGCGTCCGCAAACACGAACACCGGCGCGCGCTGCATGGCATCGCCGACCACCGTGCAGCGGACGCCGCCGCACAGGTTGAGCACCTTAATGCCCCGGTTGTACGACGCGACCAGCGTGCCTTCAGAGGTCGCCAGCGGAATCAGAAATTCGCCCTGCGCGTGCTCGCCGTTAACGAGAATCGGCCCGGCGAACCCCATCGGAATCTGCGCCACGCCGGTGAACAGCTCGCAGTTGCCCTGCACCAGGTGCGAATCAAACGAATACTGCCACACATGCTCCGGCTTCGTCCCGGTAAACGACTCGACAAAGCGCTGGCGCTCGCGCACAGCGTCGGCGCTGTAGTCGTCGCTGGCGCTGCGCGGGATGCGCGTAAGCAGGTCCCTGTTGGTGGCGATCGCGTCCTCAACTTCAATCGTCAGCACGCCGAACGATTCGGCCTCAAACACGATCTCGATCGGGTGTTTGCCCGCCGCCAGCGCCGGCCCGGTCACATGCACCGTCAGCACCTGCCCCAGCGGCAGGTCAAAGGCCGCGTGCGGTGTCGCATCCGCCGGCACGATAACCACGCCGTCGCTGTTCAGCACCGAGAACCGCCCCCTGGGCACGTCGGCGCCGTCCACCCGCACAGTTTTCAGGGCCAGCACGCGCGTGTCCGTCAGACGGTTCTTGAGCGAAAACACGAAGCCGTCGGCGGTGTTCTCCAGGCTGCCAAAGGTGTATAGCTGTTTAAGCAGTAAACTTGGTATCACGACATTCGCACTCATACCCGGCCTCCCGCTGAGTTACAACGATCAGCAAGATTATAATTAAGCGCGTGTTTTCGCAAATAGTGCTGGGTTATTCAGCGCCGTTTCCGCTGCGGGCCGTCTGCTGCAGCAGCTCCAGCACGCGCGCGCGCGCCGCGGCCAGCGGGCCGTCAATCGTCGCCCCGGCGGCCTGCATATGCCCGCCGCCGCCCAACGTCAGCGCCGCCGCCCCCACATCGTAGCCGGGTTTGCTGCGTATGCTCAGCTCGACGCGCCCGTCCGACAGCTCTTTGAACACTACCGCGATCACCGCCTCGCGGGCGGACACCAGCAGGCTGGACAGCCCCGCATCCACCGTGTCCGTGAGGCCCACAGCGCGCAGATCAGCCTGTGTCAGCGTCGTTTCGATCACCTGTCCGTGCAGCGCCATCGCGTTCAGCGCGCGCTGCCACAGATGCAGCATCTGGTACGACTTGTTATCGAGCGTGCGCGCCATGATCTCGCGCAGCACCGCGCCAGCATCCATCAGCGCGATGGCGATGCGCAGCGTGTCGGCGGTGACGTTGCTGGTGCGAAAACCAAGCGAGTCAGTCACAAGGCCCGTAAGCAGCGCGGCGGCCGTGCCCGGCAGCAGCGGCTGCCGCATCTCGCACAGCAGCCGATAGACGATCTCGCTGGTTGAGACCGCCGTCGGCTGCACCAGGAAAATGTCGCCAAACAGGGTGTTCGTCGGGTGATGGTCGCAGTTGATAACCGTCTGGCTGTGCGCGCGCCCGTAAGCGCCCACGCTGCCGCTGCGCGCCTCATCGCTGGCGTCCAGTGAGATCATTACGTCCCACGCGCCCGCCTCAAGCTGGCTGTGCACCTGGTCGCCGCCGGCCAGAAAAGCGAGAAAGTCCGGCACGCCGCCGTCCACTGCGGCGTCAACACGGCAGCCTCGCTCGCGCAGCGCCGCCGCCAGCCCCAGCAGCGAGCCGATAGCATCGCCGTCCGGGTTGACATGCGTCACCAGCAGGATCGAAGAGGCCGCGTCAATGGCGCGGACGGCCTCAGCCCAGTTCATCATGCTGATCATCGGCAGGCGTCTCCGGCGCAGGCAGCTCATCAGGCGGGATGTCCAGCGACGAGATCAGCCGGTTAAGGCGCTCGCTGCGCGCCAGCGTCGCATCCCAGTGAAAATGCAGTTCGGGCGCGCTGCGCAGGCGCACCCGCTTGCCCACCTCGCGCCGCAGGAAACCCTGGGCGCGCTCCAGGCCGCGCATGACATCGGCATGGCGGTCCTCATCCCCCAGCGCGTTAACGTACACGTCCGCGAACATCAGCTCCGGGTCCAGCCGGACATCCGTCACCGTGATGTGCTGCAGGCGCGGGTCAGACACCTCGCGCAGCAGCAGCTCGCTGAGGATTATCTTGACGCGCTCCGCCACCCGATCCTGTTTGATTGACATACCGGTTTCCTTTCACCGCTCCGGGGGGCGCGCGGCGCGCGCCCCCCGGCCCTGTTCAGCTCACGCGCTCGGTTACGTAGAATTCGATGCTGTCCCCTTCGTGATAGTCGTTAAAGCCGGACAGACTGATGCCGCACTCGAAACCAGACCGCACCTCGCGCACGTCCTCGCTCACACGCTTGAGCGACGCCACCGGCAGGTTCTCGGCCAGCACTTTGCCGCCGCGCTTGACGCGCGCCCTGGCGTTGCGGCGAATCTCGCCCTCGCGCACATAACTGCCCGCGACCGCGCCCACCTTCGAAATTCTGAACACCTGGCGCACCTCCGCCACGCCGATCACCTTCTCAGCGTAAACCGGCTCCAGCATGCCCTTAAGCGCCAGGTCAATGTCCTCCAGCAGCTTGTAGATTACGTCGTACTGGCGGATGTCTACCCCCTGCGAGTCAGCCGACCGCCGGGCCGCGCCGTCCACGTCCACGTTGAAGCCCAGCACGATCGCGCCTGAAGCGCTCGCCAGCATCACGTCATTCTCGGTGATGTTGCCGGTGTCCGCCGCCAGGACGCGCACGCGGATGCCTTCCGCGTTGCCCTCCGAAAGCTGCTCCAGCGAGTCAAGTATCGGCTGAAGCGTGCCCTGCACGTCCACCTTGACAATCAGATTCAGCTCTTTAGCGTGGCCAGCCTCGAACTGCGCGAAAATGTCCTGCAGCGTCACCGCTGGGCGCGCCGCGCCGCTGGCCACCGCGCTGGCCGCCGCCCGGCGCTCGTCCACCATCGTCCGCCCGACCTTCTCGTTCTTGACGGTAACAAAGCTGTCGCCGGGCTGCGGCAGCGTGTTCAGACCCATTACCGAGACCGGCGTGGACGGGCCAGCCGCCGCGATCGGCTTGCCGGTTTCATCGAACATCGCCTTGACGCGGCCGTAGGCCTCGCCAGCCACAATCGTATCGCCGCGCTTCAGCGTGCCGTTCAGCACCAGCAGCGTGGCGATGCTGCCGCGGCTGGGGTCTATCTCAGCCTCCAGCACCACGCCCGCCGGGTCAGCAGCCGGGTTCGCCACGATATCGCGGTCGTCGGCCACCAGCAGAATCGCCTCCAGCAGGTCCTCAATGCCCTTGTTCTCCGGCGCGGACACAGGCACGACCAGCGTGCTGCCGTCCCACTCGTCGGGCACGAGATCAACCTCAGCCAGTTCCTGTTTGACCTTCTCGATATTGGCGTTGCGCCGGTCAATCTTGGTGATGGCGACGATGATCGGCACGTTGGCGGCGCGCGCGTGGTTGATCGCCTCGCGCGTGGTGGGCATCACGCCGTCATCGGCGGCCACCACCAGAATAGCGATGTCAGCGCCCTGGGCGCCGCGCGCGCGCATGGCGGTAAACGCCTCGTGGCCTGGCGTGTCAAGGAACGTGATCTGCCGGCCGCCGTGCACAGCGCGGTACGCGCCGATGTGCTGCGTGATGCCGCCGGCCTCGCCGGCGGCCACATGCGCCTTGCGGATCGTGTCGAGCAGTGTGGTCTTGCCGTGGTCCACGTGCCCCAGGATCGTCACGATCGGGGCGCGCCGAACCAGATTCTCCGGCTTCTCGCCGGCGTAAAGCTGGCGCCATTCCTGCGCTTTGGCCGCTTCTTCGCGTTCGGCCTGGGTTTCCCGCGCGCTCTGGCTCTGCGCCTCAAACCCCAGCTCTTCAATGACAATCGCCGCGGTATCGAAGTCAATCTGCTGGTTGATTGAGGCCATAATGCCGTTGGCAATCAACTGCTTCATCACTTCAATCGGGCTGGCGTGAATCAACTCCGCCAGGTCCCGCACGGTGAGAAAATCGGGAACCAGGATGCTCTGCTTTTCCGTTGCCATCAATACCTCCACCTGTCAGGCGATGGGCCAGGAAAAGCCGTCAGCAGCTAACTACGGTTCACCCATCGCTCATACCCTGTACATTTGTATGCTGCCTGCCGTAACCCGCGCCGCGCGCCGCTCATGAGCGCCTGGGCCTGGACTGCTGCAGCCGGTCCCGGTCAGCGGCCGTCAGCGCGGTGCGCAGCGCGCGGCTCAGCACATCACTTTCGAGCGCGCGCTGCCAGCATGTTTCCTGATCGCAGAGATACGCTCCGCGCCCGTTGAGCTTCCCGCTCGGATCAACCATTACGCCCTCTGCCGTGCGCACAACGCGGGTGAGCGCCCGCTTGGCGTCCCGCGTGTGGCAGATCACGCAGGTGCGGACCGGAACATGTTTCCGGCCCGGTATGCGTCCGTCATTCATGGCCGGACACTAACCCAGGTAATCATCCCAGTCGTCACGGGTGCGCCCGCCTTTGCGGCGGCGTTTTGAAACCACCTCGCCCAGCTCTTCGTCATACACCAACTGGCGACGTTTCTGGCGTTCCTTTTTCTTCTTGACCGTCTCGTCGTCCCGGTCGCTCCCCAGGATAACGTCGAGGTCGGCGTCTTCCTCGTCCTCGGCCTCGTCCAGCGCGCCAGCGGGGACCGGCTTTGCGTGAACGGTCTCCGCCTCAGGCGCAGGCGGCGCCAGCTCATCGCCAAACGCGCCAAGCAGCACTTCCTCCGCCGGTTCGGCTGCCGCCACCGCCTCCGCTTCGGCTTCCGCCGCGGGGGCCAGCTCAGCCGGCGGCGCTTCGCCTGCCTCAGCAGCCTGCGTCAGCCGCTCGACCTCATCCGGGATCACCAGGCGGTCAAGCGCGCTCTGCACCAGCGCCATCGCCTCCGCTGGCAGGTCAGCCAGCAGCTTTTGCAGATGTCGCTCGTCAATCAGGAAGCGCCACATGATCTCGCCGACGTTCTCCAGCGGCTGGAGCGCGTCGGTGATGTCCTCCGGCAGGTCAAGCACGGTGACAGGCAGCGTGAACGCCCCGGCGGGCAGCGTCGCCTTGACCGCGTTGATCTCCGCCAGGCGCTTCTCGCGCACCTGGTTGCGGGCGTTCAGCAGCCGGGTTTCGACCACATCGGCAAACCGCGCCAGCGTCTGATATTCCTCCGGCATGATGGTGCGGCCAGCGGCTTTCTTGTCCATAATGCGGACGGCCTCGGCCAGCAGCTCCGGCTGCTGCGCCGGCAGCGACGCCAGCGGCCCGGCGTCGAGCCGCGCCAGCGCATCCTGCACCGCCTCGGTGACGCTCTTGATGTCAATGCGCCAGCCGGTGAGTTTGGCCGCCAGGCGCGCGTTCTGCCCCTCGCGCCCGATCGCCAGCGAAAGCTGGTCGTCCGGCACGATCACGACGGCGGTGCGCCCGGTGTCGAGGTCGTCTTCCAGGTAAACGCCGCTCACGCGCGCCGGGCTGAGGGCCTTGGCGATGAACGCCTTCTGGTCCGGGTTCCACTCGATAACATCAATTTTCTCGTCGTGCAGTTCCTTGACGATGCTCTGGATGCGCATGCCGCGCATCCCCACGCACGCCCCTACCGGGTCAATGCCTTCCTGAATGGCCGCCACCGCCACTTTAGAGCGATAGCCCGCCTCACGGGCGATGTTCTTGATCTCGACCTGGCCGTTGAAAATCTCCGGCACTTCGTATTCCAGCAGCCGGCGCAGCATATTGCGGTGGCTGCGGCTGACGATAATGCGCGGGCCGCGCGGGCTGCGCTTGACCTCCGCCAGATAGACGCGCACCTTGTCGTGCGGCTTATAGCGCTCGCCGGGAATTTGCTGCGCGCGCGGCATCTCCGCCTCGGTGCGGCCCAGGCTGAGCGTCACCATGCTGGAGTTAACGCTCTGCACAGTCCCCGTGACCAGGTCGCCCTCGCGCTCGACAAATTCCTCGAACAGCGCGTTGCGCTCGGCCTCGCGGATCTTCTGCAGGATGACCTGTTTGGCCGTCTGCGCCGCGATGCGCCCATACTTCTTGGTCGAGCCGCGCACCTGCACCATCACTGTGTCGCCGTACTGCGCGCTCTGGTCATAGTAGCGCGCTTCCTCCAGCTCCACTTCAGTAAGCGGGCTTACGACTTCTTCAACGACTTCCTTCTCAACAAAGATGTTCGGGCGGCCATTGGCAGGGTCAATAGTCGCGTCAATATGCTGAGCCTGACTGGCCCTGGTGTCACGCCGGTAGGCCGACACCAGCGCTGACCGCAGCGCTTCCAGCACAACTTCACGCGGGAGCGCCCTCATCTCCGTGATTTCATTGAAGGCGACTTCGAATTCGCTTCTCATCTCGCTTGCTTCCGAATTGGTGTACGATCTGTAACGGGGTGGACAGAACAGACAGGCAGCACGCCCAGGCTATATAAAGAAAAGTGGGGGTTACCCACTTTCACCGGCAAACCAATATCCTGCTACAGAGCGCTGCCGGGCACCTGCACACGCTGGCGCGCCCCCCGCCGGCTTGATGTTCACGAACGTAACCCCAAAGCCGACCCTGATTCTAGCAGTCGGCTTTAGGGCTGTCAAGCGGATTTTAGCCGGCCGCCTCCGCCGTTACCTCAGCTTCTGGCGTGGCCGCTGGCGCATCCACCGCCGGCGTGACCTCCGCCGTCAGCTCTGCTGTCAGCTCCGCCGCGCCAAAGTCCACGGTCGGCGGCTCTGTCCGCCAGGGCGCAAAGCGCAGCACGCGGCCCGTCCCGGCGTCGGCCACAAACACGCTGCCGTCCGGCCCAACGGCGACGCCGCCCACCGTCGCAAACTGCGTCGAGTTCGGGCTTTCGCGGCTGATCTGCCCAAACGACCCCAGGCAGCCGCCGGCTGTGTCATACACCAGCACGCGGCCAGCGTCGGGGTCAGTTACGTAAACGAGATCGCGTTCCGGGTCAACGGCCAGGTAGGGGCGGTTGCCCAGTTCATCGTACCAGCCGCGCACATCGAACGTGTAGAGGAACAGCCCCTCGGTGTTAAACACCGACACGCGCCGGTTCCAGGTATCAGCCACAAACAGACGGCCATCCGGGTGCAGCGCCAGCCCGGCCGGTTCGTCAAGCTGGCCCGGCCCGGCCCCGCCCACGCCGATATCACGCACGAACACGCCGTCAGACGTGTAAACGCGCACGCGCTTATTGCCGGTATCGGCCACATACACGTTCCCGGCGGCATCCACCACGACCGCGCGCGGCCCCCACAGGCCGTACACCGGGTCTGTCAGGGCGCCCTGCCCATACTCGCCGCGCTCGCCCCAGGTGTTGAGCAGCGCGCCGTCCGGCGACAGCACCACCACGCGGTAGTTCCAGGTGTCGGCGACGTACAGCCGGCCATCCGGCCCCAGCGCGACATCATTGGGCCGCGCGAACAGCGCCTCGCCCGGCGCGCCGCCGCTGAACTGGGCGACTGGCTGGCCAGCGGCGTCAAAGACCGAAATGCGGTTGTTGCTCTCTTCCGCCGCAAACACCGCGCCGTCCGCCCCCGCCGCCAGGCCCATCGGCCGCGCCAACTGCCCCGGCCCGGCCCCCTGCGCCCCGATAATCAGCTCCGCCGAGCGCAGCTCCCAGTTGGCGCTGCACACGTTCACTTCCAGGTTATCCAGCGGGTTAGCGACCGTCCCCTCGCCCACGCCCAGGTCCCATATCTGGGCGGCGATATCCTTGCGCACGTAGAAGTGCATCCGGTCGGCCAGCGGCCACTGTGTCAGCTCAAAGCTGCGCCCAACGGCCTCACCATAAGCCTGGTAGTCGCGCGACCACCAGATATCGAACAGCCCCTGGCGAAGCTGCGCCGCGCGCGGGTTGTCAGGCGAGAAATCCAGCGCGCTGTTGATGCGCGCCGGCGTCAGGTTGTAATAATCCTGCATCGGCCACCACATGCGGATATAGTTCATGTGGTAGAAGCGGTCCTCCAGCAGCGGCTCCACCGCCGCGCGGTTTGCCTCGCCCACCACCACCGCCGCCGCGTTGTCAATGACCGGGCGGCTGGGGCTGCTGCCAAAATAGGTAGCGCTGGCGAAGTCGCGGAAATACCAGCTGTACGGCCACGACGTTTCGTTGTCGTAAGCGAAGTTGAGGTTAAGCCCGTCTGTCGTGCGCCGGCTCAGGGCTTCGAGTTCGGCCAGCACCTGCTTGACCGCCGGCGCGGCGTGGGCATACACCAGATACTCGGTTGCGTAATCGTAGTTGATGAACGACGCCATCCAGGCGGCGCGCAGCGTCAGCGCCGACAGCACGGCGAACACAGCCACCACGAACATCTGGCGGAAATGGCGCCAGCCGGTGCGCTCGACAAGCTGGTAGATAAACAGGATGATAATGCCGCTGACCGCCACCACCGCCAGCCATTGACCAGACTGCGCCAGTTGTTCCTGCTGCAAACCGGGCAGCGGGCCGCGCCCCAGCAGAAACGGCGACGCTACCTGGAACAGCGCGATCAGCAGCACCGGCAGCAGCACCAGATACAGCCAGCCGCCGCGCCGGAATTTCTCGCCCTCAATGCGCTCGAACACCCTGCCGAAATACCACCCCGACAGCAGGATCAGCGGCACAGTCAGATGCGTGCCCAGCCAGGGCATTTTCTCGCCCGCCAGCGTGTAGGCGATCAGGTTGAAGATGGCCCACCACGCCACAAACGCGATAAACGACGGCGCGCCCAGCCAGGCGGCGTCGCCGTGCCTGGTCTTTCTCTCACGGCGGTCAGGGCGCGGCGCGCCCGCGAACTCGCCCACCGGCGCAAAGGCTTCTAGCGGCGGGTCCGCGCCTTCCATCAGCAGCAGGCTCTGCGCGTGGTCCGCGAAAGCCGCGTCGCCGGCGTCCGCGCCCGCCGGAAGGGCCGCCGCATCAGCTTTCTCTTCCAGCCGGGCGCGCCGGTAGCGCCAGAACAGCACGGCGCCGCTCAGCGCCGCCAGCGCGCTGCCGATGATGGGCAGGAGCTCGTAAACCGGCATGATGATCGCCAGGTAATAGTACTGCGGCTGGCTGCCGCGCCGCACGCCCTGCTGGTCAAGCCAGTAACCCAGGCTGCCGATCATGCCAGAGGCCAGGCCGTTGACGTTGGTGAACATGGTCGTGAAGAAGAAGGCGAACAGCGCGTGAAACACAACCGCGACCACCAGCCAGCGCCGCCAGTTCCAGATTAACCCCATCGTGATCGAGATCGCGAACGCCGGAACCAGCGCCAGCACCCCGCGCGTGATGCCCTCTGGTGTGTAGTCCACCGCGCTCACGCCCGACGCCGTGATGACCAGCGGCGTCAGCCAGGGCAGGATGAGCGTGCCCATGACGATCAGAATGTCCAGCTCAGGGAAGCGGTGCAGCGTCCGCCACCAGCCCAGCCGCCATGAGACCAGCAGCGCCAGCACCGCCAGCGCGCCGATCACCCACCACAGCACATACGGCAGCATGTTCACGCCGGGGTCCAGCTCAACGCCGTCCTGCCCCGGCACGACTGGCGCGGCGTGCTGGGCGGCGTCACGGCTGGGCAGGCGCGACACCTCTTCCGCCGCAATCAGCCCGGTAATCACCACCAGCGCCAGCGCGATCACAAGCGCCACATCCAGCCAGCGCACGCGCACCCGGCTGCCCCGGAAAGCCCACAGCAGCGTGCCCACCAGGAACGCCAGCGCCGCGATAACGACCAGCAGCGTCCACACGATAAAGCTTGTGGAATCGACACTGTTGAGCCAGCCGCCGGCGCTGGCCGCCGCCTGCGCCGCCCGCTCCGGCGTGGCGACAGACAGCACCACATACATGCCCAGCGCGGCCAGCCCGGCCAGCAGCACGCTGAACGTGATAAAGTAATACCAGGTTTTGCCGGGTATGCCGCGCAGATACTGAAGCAGGCGCACCAGCCAGTAGAGCGTCAGCGCGCTGCCGAAAATGGCGATGTAAATGAAAGATGTCTCTTTAGACCCCAGGTTGCCCAGCAGCGCGCCAGCGAAAATGTACAGCCAATGCGCCCGCCGTCGCTGGTTAAGCGGGCCGTCGAGGTACATAAAGACACAGTAAACCATCACCAGCGAGAAGAAGATGGACGGGGTGTCGTGGCGAATGTAGCGCCCGTAATACAGCAGCAGCGGCGAAATCAGCAGCATAAACGACGCCACCAGCGCCCCCGCCCGGCCCAGCCAGCGCCGGAACAACAGCGGAAACAGCGTTACCAACACGCTCAGCACCGCCGGGTAGATGCGCGACGTGAAGTCGTCGTCGCCAAACAGGAAATATGACAGGGCCGTCATGTGAAACAGAATCGGCCCGTGCATCAGCGGCGTGTGCTGGAAATTGCCGTCAGCGTAGAGGTTGTACGAATAGCGCGTGTGCAGGCTCTCATCGTGGCTCATCACGCGGTCGCCCAGGTTGTAAAAGCGCGTGAACACAGCCAGCAGGAAGATCACAATATAGAGGGCTGCTTCCCAGTTAATGGTGTAAACACGGGCCAGCCACAGCGCCCCTTTGTGCGCTTCTTGCTCCGTTGTCGGTCTGTCAATCGCTGCGGTCATCGAAACCTCATGATCCATTGCTCAGATTCGGTTCTGGCAGAGTTGGCGGCGTGCCCGCCGCCGGCCGTTCCAGCGCGCTGGCGCGCGGCGCGGCGGTCGCTTCGCCGCTGGCAGCCGCGCGCGCCGGGGTCTCGTCAGCGCCGGCCAGCTGCGGCGCAGGTTGCGTGGGCAGCACCGGGGCGACATCGCGGTGGCCCATTGTGAAGGGAACCAGCAGCAGCAGCGCCAGCAGCAGCGCGGCCAGCCCATACTGCATCGGGTGGCCGCTTTCGCGCGGAAGCTCCGCCTGAACTTTCACCCATACCTGCCCGAAATCGGGCGCGCCGGCATGGCCGACCAGCGGCAGCTCGCGGGAGAGCTGGCGTGCCAGCTCGCGCCGCTGCACATAGACGCGGTAACAGGCGGCGCACTGGTCCAGGTGTGCCGCCACCCGGCGGCGCGCCGGCGCAGCCAGCTCGCCCGCCAGATAGGCGTCAAGATGGGCGCGGCAGTAGTGGCAGGCAGTCATAATACGCTCGCATCCCCTAACTGCTGAGCAGGTCTTCCAGCAAAGCCGGCCCAACAGTTTGCAGGCGGCTTTTCAGCGCCTCATGGGCCAGGCGCACGCGGCTTTCGGCGGTCTTAGGCGGGCAGTTCATCACCTCCGCGATCTCGCGGTACGTCAGCCCCTGCCCATAGCGCAGCACGACCGCCTCGCGCAGACGGGGCGACAGCGCCGCCAGCGCGCTTTCAACCTCTGCCCTGGCGTCATGGCGCATGGCCGCCGGCTCCGGCATCTCGGCGCGCGGGCCAGGCAGTTCAAGCTGAAACAGAAGGCCCAGGTCCAGCCGGGCCGCGCGCCGCCGGTGCTGGTTGCGGCAGCGGCTGATAGCGATCGTGTACAGCCACGTCTTGAACGCCGACCGGCCGGCGTCGTAGCGCCGCAGGTTGCGAAAAGCGTAGACGAACGTCTCTTGCAGCACATCCTCCGCGTCCTGGCGGTCCAGCAGCAGGCTGTAACACAGCCGGTAGATGGCGGGCGCGCAGCGGTTATACAGCGCCTCGTAGGCGCTCTGGTCGCCGCCCAGGCAGCAGGCGATAAGCTGCTCAGCAGATACGTGCTGTTCGGCCATAATCCCCCTGTTGGCGCACACTGTGCCCCCGGTCACATCTCTGATACACGGCTGCGGCGCGAAATGCTCACTGCGGCTGGCCGCCGTCAAACGGCATGCCATCGTAGATATCCTGGCGCAGCCACAGCACCAGCGGCTCAGCAGCGACCTGCCCGGCGCGCACCCGGCGCTGAAGCCACCACGCCAGCAGGTCCGACGCCTGCATCGTTCGTGGGTCCCAGGACCGGCTGACGATAAACTGCTGCCCCACATAGCTGCCGCCCAGGTCCGGCGGATCAGCCTGCAGCGGCAGCAACGCGATTGGCTGCGCGCGCGCATCGCCGGCGCTGGTGATGAACACGGCGTTGGGGTAATCGCGCAGCGCCCAGGCCGCCGGGCTGTCCTCAGCAGTCTGCGCGTAAACCGTCAGCAGCGGAAAACCGCTGGTTTCGCGCCGCGTCAGCTCCGCCAGCGTCTCAGACAGCAGCGCCATCTCGTGCCCGGTCGCCCGCAGATGCCACAGCTCCGCCGGGCTGGCGGCGTTCGGCACGGCGGCGTTCCAGCCGCTGCCCAGCGACGTAGCCAGCGCGAACGCCAGCAGCCCCAGCCCGCCGCCGCGCAGCGCCGCCGCGCCGCCCCACAGGCTGGCCACCAGCAGCACCGCCAGCACGCTCAGCAGCAGCGCGATTCCCGCCCAGATGAGGTTCACCGGCTGTAAATTCGCGCCGAAACCGACGCCCGGCGGCGGCGCCAGCAGCGACCGCCCGATCGCCTGGAGGTTGACCGTGAGGATCAGCAGCAGCAGCACGATAACCAGCGCCAGCAGCCAGCGCCCCCAGGCCGGGACCTGAAACAGCGGGTGACGGTCCGCGCGCAGCAGCTCCGCCGCCGCCACCGACGCCAGCCCGCACAGCGGCGCGACCAGCCAGAGCGCGTGCGCGGCGCTGCTGCCCGCGAAAAACACGGACGCCAGCGCGCCCAACAGCAGCCACACGATCAGGAAACGGTCCAGCAGCGAGGCAGCGCCGCGCCGCCCCAGCAGCCACACGCCGACGGCGGCAAAGACAATCGTCCCCGGCTCGTAGAACACGATAACCAGCAGCGGAAAAGCCGGCAGCGTGTCCGGTTGGGAGGTCGTCAGGCCGGCCAGCGCCAGCCGCAGGCTCTCGCTGACAGCGCCCAGGCCGGGCAGATGCAGCGCGAACAGCGTCCCCACCGCGAACGTCGTCAGCGCCGCCGTCCCTAACAGCGCCAGCCAGGGCAGCCCGCGCAGCCAGGGCAGCACAGCGCCCAGGCCAGGGTGATCCGGCTCGTCGGCGCGCAGCCAGGCCAGCGCCAGCGCGCCCGCCGCCAGCAGCAGCAGCGCCAGCCAGATACCGGCGGGGTCGGCCAGCAGGGCCAGGCCGGTGAAACAGGCCGCCGCCAACAGCGCATAGCCCGACCGGCGCGTTTCCCAGCAGCGCGACACCGCCCACAGCCCGCCGACCGCCGCCAGCAGCGCCCACACCGCCGGGCTGCCCTCGCGCGCGGCCAGCAGCGCCACCGGCGAGAACGCCAGCAGCAGGCTGAACATAAACGCGCGCGCCGGCCCCAGCAGCCGCCGGAACAGCAGCGGCGCGAGTACCAGCAGCGCGCCCGCCAGCGCGGTCAGCAGCCGCGCCGTGAACGCCGACGCGCCCAACAGACTGAACGTCAGCGCCTGCGCGCCGAACAGCAGCGCGCTGGGCGGCGCGGCGCTGGCGTCAGGCGCGCCCGGCTGCACCAACCGCTGCGCCGCCAGCGCGTTGTGCGCCTCCGCCGCCGACAGCGGAACCGTGTCCAGCTCCGCCAGGCGCAGCAGCAGCGCCAGCGCCAGCAGCGCGATATACGCGATCACCTCCAGCCGCACCGCCACGCGCGCCGGGCTAACAGGCGGCGCAGCAGGCAGCGAGCGCGCTGCGCTGTCAATCATTGGCCCGCCACCCTTTCCCCCGCGCCCGCCCGGTAGACACGGCTGTCGCCAAAGTCGCACACAACCGCCAGGTTCTCGCGGAATTTGTCCTCGCCGGCGGCGCCATACCGCAGGCGCTCCGTCGTTCCAACGAACACGTAATCAATGCCATAGCGCTCAATGATCTCCCGCGCCACGTCCCAGCGCAAATCGGTGTACAGGCGTTCAATGTCCTGCAGGCGCGCGCCGGTGGCCGCGCCGTAAGTTGGCCCGCGCCACTGGCTCTGGTGGCCAGGCCAGTTGATAACCACCGGGATGCCGGCCAGCGTCGCCACCCGCCCATACTGCCATTCGTAGGAATTGCCGACCGCCTCAGCCACCACCGCCGCCGTGTCACCGACCAGTTGGCTCAGGCAGGCCACCGCGTCGTAATCGGCCTGGCTGACCAGCGAGCGGCCGCCGTCCAGAGTCAGCGCGGACGGCGACGCCGCGCCCAGCCGGCCCGTCTCCAGCAGCGCCCGGTGGTAAATCCCCAGCGCCGGGTAGATCAGCCCCAGCGCCAGCACCGCCACCAGCAGCGCGGTCACGCCGGCCCGCAGCGCTGGCCCGGCAGGCGACCAGCGGTGCGCCTCCGCCAGCAGGCTGTACACGCCGTAAGCCGCCGCGACGCTGAACACCACCCACACCTGGTAATAAAACTTGAAGATGGTGTTCATGCGCGTGCCAAAGTTGTCGCGCAGGTACACAAATTCCGGTATCAGGCTCAGCGCCGCGCCCACGCCCACCAGCAGCAGCGCGAAGCCCGCCGCCGGCGAGTACAGCCGGTCCGCCGCGTCGCCACCCGCCGCCGGGCGCGCGAACAGCCGCGCCACCACCAGCGCCACCCCGGCCAGCAGCGCCAGCGTCGTCACGATTGTCTCGGCGCGGCGCGCGGCCAGCGCCGGCAGCACCTGCTCCCAGCCGCCGTTCTGGTCTACAAAGCCCAGCGCCACCGAGCGCGTCTCCGGGATGGCCGCGCCCACCAGCGTCAGCCCCACCATCACCAGCAGCAGCAGGCCCAGCACGCCGCCCGCCGCCGCCGCGCCCAGCGGCCAGTTGACGCGCCCGCCGCCGCGTCGCGCCTCGCTCAACAGGAACGGCAGCAGCAGCAGCAGCAGCGGCCCGAACATGAGAAAATACTGCTGGAAGCGCGTTGGGTGCAGCAGGTTCGGCAGCAGGCCTGCCGCCTGTGACTGAAAGCCGACGAAAAAGGGCAGGTAAAACACAAATGCCAGCGCCGCCAGCGTCACGCCCAACCGCGCCAGCGCCCACCAGTCCGCCGCCAGCAGCCGCCCGCGCGCGCGCAAACGGCGCAGCGCCTCCGCGCCCAGCAGCACGCCCAGGTAGATCGGCCCGTCCCACACGTTAAGGAACACCAGCCCGCCCAGGTACAGCGCGTAAAACACGATTTCGCCGCGCGCCGGCGGCCGCCCGGTCAGCAGCGCGTTCAGCGCCAGCCCCAGCGCCAGCACCACGAACGGCAGCGCCAGCACGTGCGGGTGCACGTCGGCCAGCAGGAAGCTGAACGCCGGGAACTCGTCAATCACCTCGTTGACGCGCGCGCCGGCCAGGTCGCGCTCGGTCAGCGTGCGCGCCGCGTTGAACCACCACCAGTTAGCCAGCCGCGCCTCGTCAGGGTTGAACAGGTTGACTGGCTGCGCGCCCGCCTCGTATGCGTCACGGTTTTTGGTGTCCCAGAAGCGCAGATAGTCCGCTGAAACGGCCTGCGCCTGGTAGGGAATCTCCACGATCACCGGCTGGAAATTCGACAGGAACACGATCAGCGTCGCGCCCAGCAGGCCGGCAAGCAGCGCCGGGCGGGCGGACGGCCCCCCGCGCGAGCGCGCCAGGTTGTAAACCACGCCGAAGGCCGCCAGGCCGGTGAGCGCCACCAGCAGCGAGATCGTCATGTTGAAGCCGACGCTGCTGCTGACGCCGCTGAGCGCGGCCAGCGCGGCGGACATCACATAGCCGAAGTAGTAATAGCTGATCGCGTAGCCAGCCAGCCAGCCGTCGTTCGGTGGAAACGCCGGGCTGCGCATGATGCTGCTCATGAACATCAGCTCCATCGGCTTTTCCGTGCCGACAAGGTTGTTCTGATGCGCCCGGTACAGCGCCCAGCCCAACAGCAGCCCGGCGAAGATCAGCTCCCCGGCGATGATCGTCGCGCGGTTCGCGCGCCACCACTCGCGCCAGTCGAACGGCGCGCCGCCTCGGAAATAGACGGCCAGCGCCGCCGCCAGCACGATCAGCCACGCCAGCACAAGGCTGCCGCCGCTGTTGGGCAGCAGGCCCAGGCTCGCCAGCAGCCAGAAAACAAAACCCACCAGCAGCAGCCCCACGCCGCGCGCCAGCGTGTAACCGCGGTCGGGCAGCGCGCCCAGCAGCCGCACCACCAGCGGCAGCGCCGCCAGCCCGGCCAGCGTCACCAGCGCCCACCAGCTAAGAACAATCCCGCCCTCGCGGGCAATCCAGTCCAGAACCACGCCCCTACCCCGCCTGCGCCGGCTCTGCGCGCCTATTCACCCGGTAAACCGCCGCCTCGCCCTGCTCGTAGACGCGCTCCAGCAGGCCAGCGCGCGCCATCGCATCAAATTTCGCCAGCCCGTCCGCCGGGTAGTAAGCCCGTTCCAGGCCGCCGACGATCACGTATTCGATGTCGTAAAACTGAATCGCGCGCCAGGCGGCGTCGGCGTTGGTCGTGCTGTAGAACCCGTTGATGTTGGCCCGCCGCTGGTTGACCAGCGACGGCAGCGGGTCGAGCGTGCGCTGCTGCGTCTGGTGGAAGCGCCAGCCCAGCACCGCGGGCAGACCGGTGTTGATCGCGACGCGCCCGCCCCACAGATATTCGCGCGCGCTCTGCGCCTCGATAATTACCGGCGTGCCCGCTACATTCTCTTGCAGCCAGCGGATCATGGCGTAATCGTCGTTCAGCGCCAGCCAGGCGCCGTTCTCAGCGTACTGCGCATGCTGCATCCACGCCATGCCGTCCAGCGTGAGCGGCATGTCCGCCGCCATCCGGTCGAGCGCTTTGCCGCGGCTCGCCATCACCGGGTAGAGCGCCGCCACCGCCACCAGCAGCGCCACCGCGAACAGCCACACGTTGCGCAGCCAGCCGGACCACGAACCAGCAGCGCGCACCAGCCAGGCGAAGGCCGCGCCGCCCGCCGCCGCGAACAGCATCCACGCCTGGACATAGAACTTGAACACCGTGTTCTGGCGGCCAATATCGCCGTCCAGCACCACAAATTCCACGCCCACCGTGAGCGCCAGCGCCAGCCCGGCCAGCGTCAGCACCACCTGCATCTCGCGCGACTGCCCGGCGCGGAAGAACAGCGCCGCAATCCACACAATCAGCGGGACGGCCACCAGCGCCACCTGATAGCCGGCCATCGCCGTCAGCAGCAGGCCCAGCGCCAGCGCCGCGCCCGCCCCCACCAGCGCCAGCAGCAGCCACCACATGCCGCGCAGGTCGCGCACATACACGCTGCGGAACCAGCGCGCCGTATCCCACACCAGCAGCGACGCGACCAGGAACAGGAACAGGCCGTGCAGGTCGAAATACGCCCACAGCGGCGTTTTGCCGCCCGTCCAGGGCAGCACACGGCTGTAAATCGTGGCGTTCCAGGTGGTAAACGGCAGCGCGGCGATGAAACTGAGCGCGACGAAGCCGCCCACGCGCAGCGCCAGGGCGATCAGCGCGCGCCGGTTCAGCGCCCGCCACGCCAGCCACCAGGCGAAGCCCACGCCAGCCACGCCCAACAGCATAAACGTGATCCAGTCCCAGGTGTTCGTGGCGCGCAGCAGGCCAACCGTGCCCGCCCCCAGCGCCAGCGCCAGGAAGCGCGCCGCGCGGCTGCGCGGGTCGCGGCCCGCCAGCAGCGCCTCGTTGAGCACGAACGCCATCGCGATAAACAGCAGCGGCATGGCGATCATGTGCGCGTGCAGGTCGCCGTACAAAAACGTGAAGAACGGGATCTCGGTGATGGCCTGCCCCTCGACGCCCGGCGTCTCGGCCAGCACGCGCGTCGGCCCCCAGTACCAGCGGTTCGGCGCGATCGGCAGCGGCTGCCCCTGCAGCATCCGGCCTACACCGGTCAGCAGGCTGTTCACCAGGCTGACGGAATTGTCCAGCTCATAGCTCAGGCGGTCGCCCAGGTCGCCCCGGCTGGCGCGTTCGGCCAGCGCGTTGAACACCTCGGCGACGGGCTGCTGGCCGGTCTCGCTGACATAGCGCGTCACCAGGAAAGACTCCAGCCCCTGCGGCTGCTGGTAGCCGCCCAACTGCGCGACGCCCGCGCCAAACACGCGCGGCGTGTCCAGGTTGCCCAGCACGACCGCCAGCAGCAGCGCGGCCACGCCGGCCACCCAGGGGCTGCCCACCCGCCGCGCCGTGCCGCCGCTGCCGCGCTCGCGCCAGTGACTCACCACGTTAAAGGCCACGCTGAAAGCGCCGATGCCGGTCAGCGCGAACAGCGTCGGCAGAATCAGGTTGTAGGCGATAGACGGCACAACGCCCAACAGCAGCGTCGGCCCGCCGACAATCACATAGCCGAAATAGTAATAGTTAAGAAAGCCGCCGGCGTACCAGGGGTCAACCGCCGGGAAGATTGTGCTGCGCAGTACGCCGTTGAAATAGGCGAAGTCCATCGGCTTTTCGCCGCCAAACTGGTAATGCCACAGGTCCGGGTTAGCCAGACGCACCGCCAGAAAGCCCAGGAACGCCAGCAGCGTGATGATCTCGACAGCCGCCAGCCGCCGCCAGCGCTGCCGCACGTACCCGGCAAAGCCCGCCCCCCGGCGCAGCGCCAGCGCCAGCCCGCCCGCCAGCAGCAGCGCCAGCGCCAGCAGAATGCCCGCGCGCGACCACACCGCCAGCCCGGCGCTGGCCCCATACCACGCCAGCCAGCCGCTGATGAGCAGCCCGGCGGTCTTGGCGAGGCTGTAGCCCCGGTCAGCGAACGACGGCAGCAGCGCGAACAGCAGCGGCCACGCCGCCCAGCCGATAAAAACGATCATCAGCCACCAGCCGGCGACGGTCAGCAGCGGCTGCGTGTTGATCGCGCTCTGGCTGTCGAACAGGTCCGCCCACGTGCCGCCGCTGTATTGAATGGCGCGCCGCTCCGGCGTGAGCATCAACTGCGTTGGCGCTTCGTCCGCCTGCAGCGACGACCACGTTACCGTGTCCACCAGCGTCAGGTCACAGCCGCCCCCGCCAAGCTGAAGGAAGATCGGCGGGCAGGTTTCGACGTAATTGGTTCCCACCGCCTCCAGCCGGTTAAGCGGCGCCTCATTGAGGATGCTGCGGGCGGTTTCCGGGTCGTAAGCCGCCGTCTTGCGGAACACGAACACCGCCGGGTGGTCGTAAACGTGGAAGGCTTCCTCAGCCTCAAACTCGTTGAGCCAGGCCGGGCTGTCGAACGTCGGCAGGTGCTGGTCAGAGATGCGCAGCGCCCCCAGCTCAAACGTTTCCTGGAACACCGCCGCCAGCTCATAGCCCAGCTCGCCGCTGAACAGCGCGGCGTAATAGCGGTTCGACATCGGCCAGCGGATGGGAATGCGCGCCAGCGAATCGTAGAAACGGTTGCTGCTGATGGTGAGATACTGGCTGTCGTCCAGCGCGCGCAGCATCACGTCGCGCTTATACGGCTCGTCCTCATAGGCCATCTGCATCTGGTGGCCGACAATCAGCGACGACCAGGCGTTGCGCCCGTTGCAGTCCGCCGCGCTGAGCAGGCCCGGCGGCGGGTTGTCCGCCAGCGTAACGCCGTCCGGCAAGGTGCACACGATATAGGGGATAGCGTCATCCCAGGCCCCTTCGTGCGAAACCACCTCGCCCGCCGCCAGCACCGGCCCACCAGACACCACCTCGACGACAAACCGGTATGCCTCGCCGGCGCGCACGCTCACCGGCCCGCCCAGCGCGATGTCATACGACGCGCCCAACGGGTGATCAGCGCGGCTAAAAACGGCGGTCAGCGTGCCCTCAGCCAGCAGCGCGTTCGTGAGGTCGGTGTAGAGCGCCACGCGCAGCGTCGCCGGCGGCGGGTCGTCCTCCGGGGCGCTGAGGTGCGGCGCGTGGACCGTGCGGATTGTGCCGTCAGCCGGCGCGATAAACACATGGCTGACGGACTGGCCTTCGTACAGCGGCGACACCTGCCCCAGCAGCGAATCTGAGGGCGCGCCGCCGTAGCCGTTGAACAGCGGCACGTTGACCAGCGGCGTGTCCGCCGCCGCGCCTTCGACGCGCAGCGAGAAATCGCCGGAAACATTTTCCCAGAACCAGTGGCTGGCCTGCACGCGCGTAAGCTGCTGGCGGTAAATGCTGGTGAACATAACAGCCCACAGCAGCGTCAAGCCGGTGACAGCCGCCAGCAGGCCCAGCGCCAGCCCGCGCCGCAGCCGCGAGCGGCCAGCGCGCCGCGCCAGCTCTATCAGCGCCCAGGCGGCCAGCAGCGCCAGCGCCGGGTACAGCGGTAGAAAATAGCGCATTGAGGCGACCCAGTTCGCGCCCAGCCAGCCGAAGTAGCCCAGCACCCACACCACCGGCAGCAGCAGCGCCAGCGCGCCAGCGCGGCCCCGCGCCAGGCGCGCCCCCGCCCACAGCCAGCCCAGCCAGCCCGCCAGCCCCAGCGCCGCGCCCATGCCCCACAGCACCATATTGCCCCAGGCGAACAGGTAAGGCGTGCGCCCCACCCACTGCCAGTTGGGCGGCATCTCAGCCTGCCCGCTGACCAGAAAACGCGCCTGGTTCAGGTCCGCCAGCCAGCGCGGGTTGGGCGTCAGACCGAACAGGCCCGGCCCCATAAACGCATACGGGTTTGTCAGACGGAACACAACCAGCGTCACAGCGCCCGCCAGCGCCAGCCCGACGGCCTCGCGCAGCAGGGTGCGCTCGCGCTCCGCCCACCGCAGCCCATGGCCCAGCGCCGGCAGCGCTCGCACGCCCACCGCCAGCACGATCAGCCCGGCGAGCGGGGCCAGGTTAATGCGGCTGGCCAGCGCCGCGCCGAACATCAGCCCGAACAGCGCGTAGTCGGCCCAGCGGCCGCCGAACTGCGCGCGCACGGCGAACAGCAGCGCCAGCGCTGTGAAACCGTTAGCGACGGCGTCCGCCGTGCCGAAATGCGCCAGTTGAATGGAGAGCGCTGCCCCGGCGTACAGCGCCGCCGCTAACAGCCCGGTCCACCGGCCCGCCACCTGGACGCCGAGCGCGAACACCGCCAGCACCGCGGCCATCTCCGCCAGCGCCGACAGTGTGCGCCACACCAGATGCACGCCGTTGTAACCGGCCCAGTTCGGGTTGCCTGTGAACCGGACCAGCGTGTCGCCGGCGGCGCGCGCCATAAACAGCGGCAGCGTGCCATACACATACAGGCCGTTGCCGGTGTTGTGCGGGTTCCACGTCGAGCAGTCGGCGTCGAAAAAGCCCCCTGCCCCGCCGGCGGTCGGGTAGGCCGCCAGGCAGCGGTCAAGCTGGGCCTGCTGTTCCTCTGACGAGCCGTACGACGAGTGCAGCGGGCCGCCCAGCGACGCCGCCACCCCGGCCAGGAAACGCTCATCCGGGTGCAGGTGCGTGAAATCGTCCCAGTTCTGCCCGACAAAGCGGAAATAGCCGCCCAGCAGCACAACGATAACCAGCAGCGCGCCCACCAGCACATCGCTGCGCGCGCTGGTTAACGCCCGGTCGCGCCGCCGCGGCCCGCTTGAAACGGTTGTTGCATCCAGCATTCGTGCCTACCCTGCTACAGTGTTCAGGCGCTAAATGTATACACCGCTGCGCCGCGTTTTCCTCACGCTGCCGGCGCTGCGCTTACTCAGTGTCTGGCACGTGCGCGGCCAGAAACGCCAGCAGGCCGTCCACCCCCAGCGCGGGGGCGCGGTACAGCCGGTAGCTGTCGTCCTGGTAGCTTTGCACCAGCAGCGCGCGCCCCTGTGGAAACCACTGGCGCAGCGCCGCTTCGGTGGCTTCGTCATCGGGCGCGTAGAAAAACAGCAGATCGCGGTCCGGGTCAAGGCGGTAGCGGTCAGTGCGCGCGTAAGTGTCAGCCAGGAACCGCGGCACAGCCGCGCGGTCAACAATGCCGTTCGGCCAATCAATACGCCCGGCCTCAATGCCGATGGCGCGGTGATCCCACCAGTACGGATACGCGATCATGAAAGCGTTGCCGAAGCTGCCGTCGCTCTCAGCGAAGCCGCGCAGCACGCGCCCGACCTCCGTGTAAGGCAGCGACGACCCGACATACGCCTGGTAGTAATTGTTGAAGTAAATGGCGCTGTTAGCGCCATACGCGCCCGCCACCACCAGCGCAACTGCCGCGCCGGCGGCGAACCGCCCGCGCCGCCCGCCGAGCTGGTCAATCAGCGACTGCACGATCAGCGCCAGCGGCAGCGCGGCAATCAGATAGGCCAGCGGCAGCGCGCCGCTGGTGCGCGTGTGGCTGGGGTTTTCGACCGGATAGGCGATGGACAGCGCCGACGGCAGCAGCATAATCAGCAGCGCCACCGGGACCAGCCAGTCGAACGGGTCACGCCGGCGGACCATGCGCGCCAGCCAGGCCGCCAGCCCGACGACCAGCAGCGCGCCGGTCACGCTGTCCATCGCTGGCCGGTTGGGCGCGGCGTTGATCCAGGCGACATCGCCCTTCCAATTGAACATCAGCAGCGCGCCGCGCAGGTTATCGGCCAGGATCGGCAGGTTGCGGCTGAACGCATCCAGGCGTTCCTGCACAGTCGCCTGCCGTTCGACAATCTGGCCCTGCTCATTCACGGTCTGGATCACGTCGTCGCCCAGCAGCCGCCCCTGGGTGCGCCGCCAGAAATCCTCAGGGTATTGCAGCCAGAAGCCAAAGAGCGGCACAAACACGACGAACGCCACCACCACCAGCGCCGCCGTGTTAAGCAGGTAGCGGCCCGCCGCGCGGCGGCTGCGCGCACGGAAGATAAGCGCCAGCCCCACGCCCGCCAGCACCACCAGCGGCAGCATCCGCACCGCCTGGTAAGTGTACAGCCCCAGGCCCAGCGTCAGGCCCGCCAGGATGAAATCGGCGCGCCGGTTATAGCGCAGCGCGCGCGCCAGAAATGTCAGCAGCAGCGCGGTGACGACGGTCGTCAGCACGATGCGCAGCCCCAGGCGGCTGAGCGCCACATGCCAGTAGCTGACGGCGACCAGCGCCGCCAGCAGCAGCCCCACCAGGTTGCCCAGGCGCGCCTGCTGCCGCCCGATGGCCTCGCGCCCCAGCCAGTACAGCGCCGCAATCGCCGCCAGCCCCTCCAGCGCCGACAGCAGCTTGAGCGTGGTGAAGTTCATGCCCAGGCCGGGGGCCTGCGCCAGCAGCGCCATCGCGTACATCTGGAAGGCTTCGCGCCCGCCGTTGTTGGGGAAAAACACCTGGAGCTGGCCGTCAACCACGCGCTGCGCGTCCAGGATTTTTTCGACGTGGTCGCTGGTCATCTCCGGCGGGATCGCGCTCAGCTCCGTCAGCCGGAAGTGCGCGCCCAGCGCCAGGATCGCCACCAGCGCCCACAACGTCGGGCTGCGCCAGTTGACGCGCAGCCCGGCGGCCCACGCCCACAGCGCCCCCGCGCCCCACTCCGCCGGGGCTAAAGCCGCCACCCACAGCGCGATGCTCACGGCCCAGGCCGCAAAGCCGATCAGCGTGAACTGGTTGCCGGCCGTGCCGATCAGCGCGACGGCGCTGGCCAGCACGCCGCTGAGCAGCAGCAGCGCCCGCGCCGGGTGAAGGCCGCTCCAGGCCCGCCCGCCGCTGGCCGCCGTCGGCGCGGGAGGCAGCTCAGCAGCGCCGCGCGCCGGCCGCCAGGCGCGCAGCCGCGGCCAGTCGCCGTAGATTTCCGCCGCCAGCCACACTACAAAGCCCAGCAGCAGAAACGGCGCGGCCGGGTCCAGCGCGAGCTGTTCGGTCCGCACGGGCGCGCTGGCGATAATGCCGCCGCCCCACCACGCCAGCAGAAAAGCGCAAAGGCGCAGCCCCAACTGCACCAGGGCGCGCTGATCGGACAGCGCGCGGGCCGGGCGGCCAGCGGCGGGCGCGGCGCGCGGCTCAGGCGCCGCCGGAACGCTCACTGGCTGCTGGCGGGGCGGGACAGGGGGCGCGATCTCAGGGGCGGCGCTCTGTGTCGCGGCGCGCAGGGCGGCCAGCGTCCGCCGGGGCGCGCGCACAAACTGGCCAAGCGCCTCAGCCAGGGTCAGGTCGGCGAAACCAACTGGCGCGCGTTCAGGCGAGTCCGACAGCGGCTGTTCAGGCGAGTCAGGCTGATATGGCGGTATAGTCACGGCTTGCGCCCCTTAAGCGCCAGGTTCACGGTTGAGCGGCCCGTTGGCTCATTCATGACGTTGCGGCGGTCGAAAAAGTTCAGCACACGCAGCCCCAGGTTGATCGGGTTGAGCAGGCTGCCGCTGTTGTGGTCGAAACGGGTGCGGTCAGCGGCGTTCGCCAGCGCCGTCGGCAGCGCGCCCGCTTCCAGCAGCGGCTTGCCTATACCGTATACCAGATTGTGAATAAAGGGAAAACTGTAGTGCGTGAACGAGCGCTCCGCTTCCACGATAAAGCCAGCCGCCAGCGCCGCGCTTCGGAGCTGTTCCGGCGTGTACAGGCGCACGTGGTTGGCCCAGATGCCCGCCAGCGGCCCCCGGCTGATGTGCGCGCCGAACAGCGTCTCCAGCGTCTTGTTGATAGGGTCCCACCAGAACGGGTAGTTGGCGTGCGGCACGGTGATCGCCACCACGCCGCCGGGCTTGAGCACGCGATAAATTTCGCGCAGGCCGTCCACGTCGCGCTCGATATGCTCCAGCACCTCCGACAGAATCACGGCGTCGAAGCAGTTATCCGGGTGCGGCAGGGCGTAAATATCCGCCTGGGCGAGCAGGATATCTGGCAGGTGGCCCACGTTGCGGCGCGCCTTCTGGATGACCTCACCGTCCAGGTCAGCGCCGACCAGCCTGCAGGCGCAGACATAGCGCAGCATGTTGAGATAAAAGCCGCGCCCACAGGGCAAATCGAGGATCAACTGGTCGTCGCGCGGTTCGATCCACTCGAAAATAGTGCGGACGCGCTTCTTGAACGCCATATCGGCCTCGTTGCGCGTCATATGCGCCAGGGTGCGTTCGTCAACCATCGCGCCGCCGGGCGTAGCGCCGAAAGATCGCTTCGTAACGGTCCACCGTTTCGCTGAACGAAAAGACCTGCTCAATGTAGCCGCGCGGTTTCACGTAAGCCGCGCGGTTGTCCAGCACCTCGATCACCGCCGCGCCGATAGAGCGCCAGTCGCCGCGCTGCGCCAGCCGCCCCATGCCCGTTTCCCGCACCGGGACGCGCCCGCCGGGCGTGTCGGTCATGACAACCGGCGTGCCGCTGAGCATCGCCTCCACCTGCACCAGCGCGAAGCACTCGGTGTCGCTGGGCAGCACCAGCACATCGCAGGCGGCGTAGAAATCCGCCATCGCCTGCGTGTCCTCCAGCAGACCCAGGAAAATAAGCTGGTCGCGGTACTGAGCCACCAGGTCCTGGCTGCGTTCCCAGAAATCCTCATAGCGAATGTCGTATTCGCCGGCAAAGACAACCCGCGCGGCAGGGTAGCGCTGGTTGATGATCTCCAGGGCGCGGATAAGCAGGTCGGGCCGCTTTTCCTGGACAAAGCGCCCGGAAAAGCCGATCACCGGCCCGCCGTCGTGCGACCACGCCGCCCGCAGCGCCGCAGCGCGCGCCTCGTCGGGCGGCGGCATGTGGATCGGCGGGTAAATGGCCTCCACCTTGTCGCGGAACGGCAGCAGGTAGTAAGAGTGGTCGGCGTAGTCGTCGCTGTAGGCGATAATGCGCGGCGCGCGCCAGGCCATAAAACGGTAAAACTGGAACATGGTCCAGGCGATCACGCGGTTGGCCAGGCCGTGCGGCAAAATCAGATCGCCGTGATGCGTTGGAACGACTTTGCGCCCGGCCAGCCCGGCCAGCGCGCTGACCAGGGCGGTCTCCAGCATGGGCGTGTGAATGCTCACAACGTCGTTCTGGCAGATAAGGCCCAGCGCGGCCCAGGGGTAAGCCGGCATAATCATGCCCCGGCTGATAGGGATCGGCGGCGTCCACAGCCGCACAATGCGCACGCCGTTGTGAATGGTTTCATCGCGCGGCAGCGTTATGTGATAGCGCGCCGTCAGCACCGTCACCTCATGGCCGCGCCGCACCAGCTCTTCAGCCACCCGCTGCACGTGAATGGTCAGCCCGGTGCGGTGCGGGAAATAGTACAGCAGACAGATCAGGATTTTCAGGCGCTCAGGGTGTTTTTCGTTACTCGACATATTCCAGATGATCCTGCTGGCCGGTCTCGCCGTGTTTCATTCGTTCAACCTCGCGCGCTAACTGGCCGAGCGTGATGCCCTCCCGAACAATGCCCACCGCGCCAAAGGCCGCGTACAGCGCCAGGTTGACGCCGTGCACCACCACCGCGAACGACACCAGCGCCGGGCTGGTTGGCTCGCCATAGCCCAGCGCGCTCAGGGCCAGCATAACCGCCCACTCATACGTGCCGATGTTGCCGGGCACGGCCGGGACGGCAATGGCAAAGGCAGCCGCCGCGATATACAGGAAGGTCGCGGACCAGCTTGCCGCGTCAAAGAAAGCAAACATGAGTATATACCCGGCGGCGGCGGAAAATCCCCAGCTTATCGCCGTCCAGAACAGCACACGCGCCAGCATCGCCGGCCGCGCCAGCGGCAGCAGGCCGTCAAGAAAGCTGTCAAACCAGCCGGCCAGCCGCTGGCGCAGGCGCGCGGGCGCGGCGCGCCCGGCCAGCTCCAGCAGGCGGTGAGCCTGCGCGCGCCGGTTCGCCAGCGCCACCAGCACGCCAAAACCGGCGGCCAGCGTCAGCACACCGACAGCCGCCGACGTGCGATAAGCGGCGGGCAGCGCCGGGCTGAGCGCCAGCGCCGCGCCCAGCAGGCCCAGCACCGCCAGCAGGTCCAGCAGGCGCTCGACAATGATCGTGCTGGCGCTGGTGAAAGCGCGCACCGGCGGCTCGGAGCGGGTGGCCAGGAAGATGCGCGCCAGCTCGCCCAGCCGCAGCGGCAGCACGCCGTTAATCAGATACGATATGTTCAGAATCCTGAACGACCGGCCCAGCGACAGCCCGCCGTTGAGCAGCGCTCGCCAGCGCGCCGCGCGCGTCACCTGCCCGATAAGCAGCAGCGCCAGCGTGGGCAGCAGGTAGCCGTAGCGCGCGCGCGCCAGCGCGTCACCCAGCAGCGCCAGATCAACCTGCGACACAATAGCGTAGACCGCGGCAGCGCTGACGGCCGCGCCCAGCAGCCCCATCTGCCAGCCTCGTGACAGCATCAGACCCCTACACCCCTATAAAAACTACCGGGGCGGCATTATAACACAGGCGTCTGTGAATAGTAGCAGGGCCTGACCGCCGCGGACGCGCGGCGCTATTGACAGTCACCGGCGGCACTTCTATAATAACAAATGCTGCGCGGGTATAGCTCAGTCGGTAGAGCACCTGCTTCCCAAGTAGGGTGTCGTGGGTTCGAGTCCCATTACCCGCTTTTTTTTCGCCCGGCCTCAAAATGCTGTGCGGGGCTGAATTTCTCGTGTTTTTCGGCCAGTTCTGCGTCGGTGAAAATGGCATAGTGAGACACCGTTGTAGACACGTCCCTATGCCCTAGCAGCTTCGCCAGCGTCGCTAAATCGCCGCCGTTGATGATGTATTCCCGTGCGAACGTGTGGCGCAGCGAGTGCGGATTGAACCGGCCTTCAATGCCAGCCCGCCGCGCCATGCGCCGGAATACCTGATACAGCCCGTTACGCTTCAACGCCTGCAGCGTCTTGGGGTCATAAAACATCGTGGGCACGTCCGCCGCCCGGTGCTCTATCCACTCGTGCAGCAGCCGGGCCGTGTGGCTGGTGAACACGACAAACCGTGTCTTATTACCCTTCTCTGTCACCAGCGCCCGGCGCGCCTCAAAATCCACATGGTCAACACGCAGGTTGATTACGCCAGCCGCCCGGCAGCCCGTGTCCAGCATGAATAACAGCATGGCCCGGTTGCGAACGCCGTAGACCCCTTCCCCGGCTGCCTGAAACATCGCCGCTAAATCCTCCATGCTGGCCGCCTTCGGTTGTGGCTGCCGTTTGGACGGATATTTGACGCCGCGCATGGGATTCGGTAGGTTGTATTCGGCTGCTGCCCACTTCCAAAAACGATGCTGGGCGCGAATGTGGGCGGCCACTGTATCGGCGGCATAGCGGCGCGCCCGTATCTCCACAATGTAAGCCCTCAGATCGTGCGGCTTAATCTCGTTGACCGTCAGCCCATAGTGAGCCTCAACGAACGCCGTCAGCAGCCACTGATACCATTCCTGCGTGGCCGTGCTCAGACCGTCCGCTTTGAGAGACAGCAGAAACTCTTTGAGCGCGTATTCCAGCCCTATCACCGTTCGCCCTCATTCCGTGCTACAATGGGGCCGGACACCCGGCCCTTTTCTGTTTGTGTCTGGGGCGTGCCATGCTGTGCCGGCGCGGCGAGCACCGGCACAGCGCCTATCTCACACGCTGGCACGCTCATACGTCATTCCTCTTGAAGTTCGTCCACACGATATTTCCACCTTCTTCACGCTCTAACAGCAGCGCGAAACTGAACAGCAGCGTCAGTGACCAGTTGCGCCAGAACAGCGAGACTTCCCAGCCCTGCAAACCGGGCGTGCGGTAAACCTTCAGTTTCATCGTACTATCTCCTTGTTTCGTCTACGTTGTGCCCGTTCGCGCCGTGCCCATGCCCGTTTGCGTGCACGATCATCGGGCCAGATTCGGGGCCTGCCAGTTCGCGGGCTGTATTCCCAAAAGGGACGGTCTGACGCCCGGCCTTCAGACGGCGCTTGTATTCCAGATGTTCGGCCAGCAGCGCCGCGCCTTCTTCAGTTGCTAGCGGGTTAGCGTAGGCATCCCGCCAGGCGGCCAGGTCGCGCTCATACGCCAGGCGGCCCGCCTGCGCCTGCTGGGCGATTTCAGCCGCGTAGCGCGCCGTGAGGTGTCCGGCTGCGTAGGCTACCAGCGGCGCAAACAGCGCCAGCACCAGATCAACGGCGAACGTCATTTGCAGCGCAGCCGGCGCAGACCACAAACCGGCCAGAAACGTCTGCAGGCTGCTTGTGCCCATTTCACGGATAATCGGCTGCATGCCCAGATAGAGGTTAGTTGCCAGCGCCGCGGCTAACGCCAGCGCCAACACGATTCCGATTCGCCCGGACGATTCAGGCATTTCATCCCAGCGCAGCGCCGGGCGCACGCCGACCCGGACCAGCAGCCCGTACCATAGGCCGCGCAAACTGCCAACGTGCCGCCGCGCCCGCTCAGCGCGCCGCCGCATGGCTTCGCCCTCTTGAGCCAGCGCCAGCACGAACAGCGCGCCCTCAATGGCCAGCGTAAACGCTACGGCGGCCACAATCACGCCGATAGGATGTGAGCCAGCTTCGGCGTAAATCGCGCTCACAACCTGGACAGTGCGCACCGACGACGCCAGCGCCGCCAGCAGCGCGATTGCCGGAATTGCCGCTTTTGCTCCTAACAGCACGCCGCTAATGATTCGCGCGTCCCGGCCTTCGCCGCCCTGAAAATGGGCCAGATTGGGCCTTTGGCCATCAAGCTGCTGGCGGCGCTGTTTTTCAGCAGCTTGACGCGCCTGCGCGGTTTCACGCGGAGTCAGGTCATTCATGCCGATTCCTCACATTTTCTCTGCGCGGCCAAAATATCGCTGGCGACCGGGAAATAGTCGCCGTAGTCCCGCACGGCCAGATTCAGCACGGCCAGCCGCCCGGCGTCGGTCAGGCGCAGCGCGGCGCTGCGCTTGAGCGTCGGCACGATTGCCGGGTAATACCCGGTGTTGAAACAGCCGTCAGCATCAACCGATTCCATCAGGCCGCGCCCAACCAGATGCTCGCACACACGCAGCCGGATACGGTCATACGGCCTCACTGTGCCGGTCTTGTTAAGCACGCACGTTATGAGTTCCTTCACTTCAATATCTGGTAGGTCTGTCACTGCGTTTTCCCTTCGGTAAGCGAACTATCACCATTTGACTAATGCTCCCTTCACTGAAGCTTTGCGAGCCATAAGTTGGGGGTTGCCGGCGTATCTGGCGAAGATTTCGTTAGGCGCACGGGTGGCCCAAATTTCAAAAAACAAAACTTTTGGATTTCATCTGCTCATCTGCTACTACCTTTCCGTCGCTTCTTTATATGCGCTTGAAAAACAGGCAATTTCATCTGCTACTTCATCTGCTACTCATCTGCACTTTAGTAGCAGATGATGCAGATGAGCAGATGGTTTTTGCGCTGCAAATCACGAAGAATCCGGTTTAAGGCGCGCGCCTTTCCAATGTGTCCGCCCGTTGCTGCGAACGTCGGTTAAGCCCAAGCGCCGCCATTCTTTGGCTGCATTGGCCGCGTTTTTCGGCTTGTAGCCGTTGCTTTCACACCAGATTCGGTAGTTGCTGTAGAGGTCTTCGCCACGTATGAAAAACTCTGGGTTGATGTCCCAGCGTTCGCTGCTGTAAATCGCCTCAATGTCGTTCTCGAACCGGTACTGTTCGCGCCATGCGACCGACCGATCTGATCGGGTGAATTCGCCCGTATTGACCAGACGTTCCCAGCCAATCATGAGATAGTTGAAAATGCCGGGCCGCTCCTGACGCAGCAGGGCAGGCAGATTGGGGTTGCGCTGATCCGGGGGGATGATGTGTTCGAACAGGATAGGCAGCAGCCGGTTAAGTGTCGCGCCTGACCGGTCATTCACCTTTGGCGCGCTGTTCATCGCCCACCAAAATTTCGCCGTTGGCACGAACGATATGCCCGGCTTGTTTTTCACGTCCACCCAGATTTCATCTTGCCCGCCTACCATCGCCTTGTAGAGCGCGTCAGGCAGAAAAGCGTTGCTATCGGCTTCGGTGAAAGTCACGACGCGCTTACCCACGATTCCGGACAGCAGAAAGCGGTTGCTGGCTAGCTGGTTCAAATCTACGGTGGCGTGCAGATTGCCCATTAGTTCGCGAATCAGGCCCACCAGCGTGCTTTTCCCGGTATCAGGCTGGCCTACTAGCCAGAATGAGGCTTTCTTGTCTGTACGGGCCGTCATGCTGTATGCCAGCCCTTCCTGTGCGAGTGCTACCATGTCATGATCTGTACCGCCGTCGGGATAGGCCAGCGACGTTTTCAGAAAGCGCTTGAAGTTTGGACAATCGGCAGCTGGGTCATAGGCGAAGCTCAGTTGGTTAGTGAAATACAGGGCTGGATTGTGTGGCTCAAGCTGGCGGCGTTCCAGGTCATACAGCCCGTTAATCAGGTTGATATACCGCGCCGTTTCTCGTTCGAGTTCGTTCATTTTGCGGTCAGGGATAAAACAATCATCCTGAAGCATGGCCGCAAGGGCTGTAATTCGGCCTTGCCTGATACCGCCTATCAGTTCACGCACGGGAACCAACGCTTCTCGAATGGCCTTGCGCCGTTCTGACTCTTCCTGCCTTTGCCAGTAACCGCTTTCGTAGACATGCCACGCTGATCGCAGATAGGCGAATTTGCCCTGCCATTGTGCAGCGATATAGGTTGCCAGTTGGTCGTCATCGGCCTTGACTGGAACCAGACCATCGGCATCCGAGTCATTAGCCACGTCTGCGACTCCGGGGGTTATTCATACCGGCGGCCAGCCCGCTCTGTATCGTGCGCCATGAGGGTAATTCGGGCTGCCCGACGGCCAGCGCCGCCGCCAGCAGCTCCCGCTCGACCAGCTCCCGCGTCAGCAGCTCATCGGCCACAAGCTGGCCCAAACTGTAAGCAGCCAGGTTAAGCCGGTTGTTCTGGCCGCCGCGCGGCGTGCTGCGCACGGCGTTGATTTCACCGGCGAGGGCCGCCTGAGCAAAGCCAATGGCTCGCACACCGGATGCTACCGGCGTGCCGCTGGAAGAGTCGCGCGGCCCGCTGACGGCGGCGCGCAGCTTCTGGCTGCTGTGCTCAACCAGCCATGCGCGCACACGTTCCAGATCGGGCACTTCCAGAATAGGCAGATCGTGTTTGACCACGTAGCGCACGCCCGTGTCGGGGTGAATTGACGGCGGCGCGATGATGTAGCAGCCGTCGGCGCGCAGTTCCAGATTGCCAACGTCCGGCACGGCCATTATGCGTATCGTGCGCGGCGGCAGCGCCGGGCGGAAGTAGACGTGTTCGCCGTGCCCGCCGCCGCTGCGAACGACGCGCGTGCCGTGATACAGGTCAGGAAATTGTTCGGCAAAGGCGCGCACGGCGGCGTCGCCGTCCAAATCAAGCACCACCAGCCGCGAAACTGCGCCACACACGACGCCGATGTTCTGCAGCCGCCCGGCGTGGTAATGGCTGATAAGTTCGCTGACGGTCATCCGCTCACGCATGTAGCGCTTCCAGCGGGCCAGCGCCGGGCGCTTGCCCGCGCACGGGATAACCCCAATGTTGGCTTTCAGCAGCCGTAGGGCTTCTATGAGCATTTCAGGCTGCTTCACGCTGATTGTTCGCTTTCCGTTGTTTCCAGCCGCTTGACCAGCGCCGCCAGCATATCGGCCCGGTGTGCCAGTTCGAGCATGTTAGCGCCCGCGCCGCCGTCCGGCCCGTGTGTGAGTAGGCTTCGCAGCGCCGCCAGCTCCAACCGTGCCCGTTCCAATTCGCTCATGATGCTTCCCCTTTTTCGATACGTTCCCACTTCATGACCAGACGATAACCGTGCTGGCGCAGCCAGCGGCTGATGGTGGCCGAACTGACGCCCAGCAGCAGCCCCGTTTTGATTTGACCGTAATCATTGACCAGATCAGGGATTACCTGATGCAAGTCCCCGTGCTCTTTTTCGAGCAGCCTCACTTTGGTTGATGGCATTGCGTGTTTCCTTTCAACCCACAACAATCCCTTAGTAAATGTTAGGCATATACAGATTACACGCTAAACGTGTTTTATGCAAGCGCTTTGTGCGGTTTTATAATCATGTGCAGCGTGCTTGTGTTGGGGATAGATCATGATTGATGGAAAACGGCTACGGACACTGCGCAAGCGGCAAAAGATCACAGCGGATGAGTTGGGGAAAATACTAGGAGTCAGCGGCCAGCAGGTGTTGAGATACGAAACAGGCCAGAACGACATGACCACAGATATGCTGCGCCAGATTGCGGATTTTTTCGATGTCAGTGCCGATTACCTGTTGAGTCGTGTTGAAGTGCCAACGCCTTATGAGCACCGTAAAATGCCGCTGACATGGCGCATAGACACAACCAAGATGCTGACCACGTTTGAGCCGGAATTCATCGCGCGCGTTGTTCGAGCTTTTGGCATAGGCACACGTGCTGACAGAGAAGTGATAAAAGTGTCCGAACTGCTGAAAGACTATCCCCCGGAAAAAGTAGCAGCCTTTGTCCGGGCGCTGGGATTGAACTATACCGTCGTGATTGACCAACCGCTGCCAGATAACGACTCCCCCGGCGGCTGACAGCGGCCAGTTCCCTCAAAACACCGAATTTCCCCCTCATGGCCCGCACGGCGCAAGTGGTCAAACTGACCACTTGATTCCACCAGGCGCGCTATCTGGTAATCTTTACCAGATAGCTCTATCTGAGGAATTTCCTCAGATGCATCTGTGAACCGTTCACACATGGTCGCTCTACGTTGGGGAAATTCCCCAACGTGTTCGAATCGCACACCTGCTATACGCGCCGCCCTATCTGCGGAATTTCCGAGGATAGGCACAGTCAAAGCTGTGTTTCCTCA
>JASNZW010000005.1:0-280057 GCA_048499435.1 Anaerolineae bacterium | reverse complement strand
GTATACAAATATATACTAATGTTGATGCAATGTATTTATGATATCTCTGATAACTTCAACAACTTCATCTATTCCTTTTTCTGTCCTGGGAACATCTATAAAATCGATCTCGCTTTTAAACGTTGTGGTATAGTCTGATCTGCGAACATTACACCCAAATATGTTCGATTTTGCTGTTCTGTTAAGAGCGACATGCAACTGCTCTTTACTGGACCGAAAAGTGCCTCCACCTACTGCGAGTTCCTGTTGAGCTAAACACGTCATATTTAGATCTATATTATTACCCGACTTTGTTTTAAGCAGAAGAGTAATCTGAAACCTATTTCCTGTTGTATCCCAGGTGGCATTGGGATATTGAATCTTCTCACGCCTATCTACACCCAACAATTGATACATTATCTGATCTAAGAAATCCTCTTCGGTCAGTGTGTCTTCTCGATCCAAAAGACTCGCGATTTTTCGAACCCTTTCGCATACTTCTTTCATGCTGTCAATACGATTCGAAGCGGAAAATCGTGTACACTCTTCATACAGTTTGGTTAGGGCATCTGCGGTACGTGCTGAAACATTCTCTTCAAACAATTCTTTCTTTAACAGTTTCAAATTTTCCTCGGAAGCACTAGGATCAGGATCGTAACCAGTAGAGACAAAGAATAACAACTGGCCAAAGGAATAGATATCTGTGGTTATTTGCCTTGCTGACTTTTGCTCAGGATTTCTGCGAAATTCGGGGGAAGCATAACTGTATGTGAATACCAACGACTTCACTGTATCACTTTCCATTAGCGAGTCGCGTGTATAATATGCAAGATCAAAATCAGTCAACATTGATGTAAGAATTTCACCGGATTCTAGATCGTATTTAATAATAATGTTCTGCGGTTTGATATCTCTATGGACTGTATCTTGTGCATGAGCATAGTGAACGACATCCCCCACAATTGATAGATGTTCTAACCGTTGGGACATCGACATGTTTCTTTTTGGCGAGTAGTCAAACCAATTAGGTCCGTCAATATATTCCATAAAGAAACCTATTGGCGCTTCCGTAAAAAATCCTTCCTCAACGCGCACCACATTAGGATGATCCAGACGTTTCATAGCACGGAACCCACGCCTAAACCAACCTACCATTTTGCTATCGTCAAGTACATGGGGGTGACATACTTTATAAGCCCATTGCTTTCCCTCACTATCTTCTACTTTCCAGACTTTTCCAAACCCTCCACCACCAATTACGCCCACAATTTTGCCTTTTAATGTGTCTACTCCTTCATAAAGACTTGTCATTCTTCGGCGAGCATCTTGAGCACGCGCATAACCACCTCTGAAAATAGTTGAACTTGCTAATGACTGGCTTGAAGATTTGGTGTCAAACCAGCTCAAAATATCAGGAAGAACATTTTGTGCCGTTCGGAAACCTTGTTTTGACCACCTATCCGGATCTGACTGATCTACAAGATGCTCTAAATCGGAATTATAACTTTTAGCTCTAATCTCTTCTTCGCGAAGCATTTGGAGGTCTATGGGTTCAGGGTTAACTCTCGCTTTAGGATTAAATCCGCTTCCTAACACAAGTCCGGAAACGTGCCCCTGCATTAAAGGACTTTGATATGCATTATTTCTGAAACTACTATCAATATAGCTATATAATTCACTTATTGTTACCTCACCGTATATATCAACAGCGCTGCCGCTTAAACCTTCCAACAAATGATAAGAAAATATGCTGCTCTTATGTATCGAAAAGCTTTGACTCACCTGGTCGCTTAGGCAACTCGCAATCAAAACACGCCCGAAACCAAGTGTTGAGATGCTGTTTTTGATATCAGTTTGACTTATATAATAATTTTCAGGAATCAGGCTATAACTTCCCGCATGACAGCAGTCAAGAAATACCACAATAGAGGCATCTGGATTTGCCACACCAGAAATCGCATTATTAAGATAATTAAGAGATAGCCCAGCACCAAAATCAGTTAATTCACTTGTAACGAAATGTGTATCAAAACGAGATTTGTAACCGTGACCCGAATAATAGAACAAATAAAAGTCTGCAGCTACTGAGAAGAATTCTTCCAGCGCTGTTCTAAGCTCCATGCTTGTAATGTTTCCAGAATGCACTACGGTTTCAAAATCATAGCCGGTCATTTTCAGGCATTCTGATAAGGCTTCGGCATCATTTGAACAGTGTTCAAAAGTAACACCGTTAGCATAATTACTAATTCCAATTGATAAAGCGCTTTTTTTCAACATCTTACAGTCTCTCAACCAAGTTAGAAATCTTCTTCACCAATTCTAAGGCTTCTGCTTCATCATCTTTATTCATTTTTACTTTAATACGTGTATCGCCCCTGGTAACTTCAACTTCCATAATACGAACTTTCTTGGTCTTCATCCAATTAAAAATTACTTCAATCAATATAGGCACTGTACCTGCAGTTAAGCCAATGATTAATGAAAGAACAGTAGGTGCATCATTCATGTTTCTAATTACTAATGGAGTTGCCATTAACTCTAACGGATAATTGTCCTGAATCTGAGAGGATAACTCCTCAATCATACTTGAGGTAATGTTGCTCTCGGTAAATAACTCAAATTCAAGCACATCGTTTGTGTTCATCTTGAGTTCCTCTCTAAATATCTACTTGCACTACTGAATATGCATTTTAGCTTATATATTATGAAATCGCACCTCATCACCTAAGCCACTAACCGAAACTTATCCAACAAACGCAGACGGTTGGGATGATTGAAAGTGTTCTGGTCAGCCATCACTTGAGTGACGGTTTGGTCGAGTTCGTCCAGTGAGCGATGTAAGCGATTGGCAACGGCAAGCTGCTTGAAATGGAGCCAGAAGCGCTCAATGGGATTGAGAAAGGGACTGTACTTGGGCAGCCAGGTGACCAGCAAGCGGTCCTCGAACAAACTCAACGCCGCCCGCACCGTTTTGCTGTGGTGGTAGGAGGCATTGTCCATCACCAGGATGAGATGCTGGCGTGGATATTCCTCAAGCAGATGCTCAATAAAGGCGATGAAGGTATTGCTGTTTTTGCGACTGGCGGTGGTGTAGGTGACCCGCGCACTGCGCCAGTTGTAGCCCCCAAAGACATGCAAGTGCTGTGGTGTGCCGGGTGCAGGAATGAGCTTGCGTTGGCCGCGTTTCATCCAGCAGCGCCGCAGCGGTGGGTGCAGGCTCACGGTTGTTTCGTCCACAAAGAAGAGTTCGGACTCGGCAATCGGGTTAAGCGGGATGTTTTTTTCAACCAATCCAGCACCTGTTCCGCCGTTTCCCGCGCTGGGCGATCCTGAAGGTGGCTTAAATCGTGCTTGGGTTCCTTCCAGCGATAGCCTTCGCGGCTCAACAAGGCCCGCAAACGAGTGTAGCTGAGCAAAATCCCGGTTTGCTCGGACAGATACAGCCGCAAGCGGTTAATTGTCCAAATGGTGAACGGCAGCCCTAGAGCGCGGGGATCACTGTCCAGCAAGCGAGCTAATTCATCAATGTAGGCTTGATCTGCCTTCGCTGGACGACCTGTTCGGTGGCCGTTCCGTAACCCGGCAATGCCTTGCTCGCGCCAGCGTTTGTGCCAGGCGTAGATCGTATTGCTCGTTACCATCACCGCCTCAGCCACCTGCTCAGGGCGCTGCCCCAGATGCAGCATCCGCACCGCGATGGCCCGCTGCCGTACTTCGGGATACGGCGACGTGCTAATCGTTTGTTCAAGCTCACCAAGCTGGTCTTCGGTTAGTGTGAAATCGATTCGTCTGCTCATGCCACAACATTTTATCTTGCTGGCCGTCTTTCGAACACTGGCTTAGTGCTTCTTGTAGAGGTCGATCGTGATGGTGCTCACTCGGATCCTGCTAAAAAGTTGACTTCAATCAAAACAGGCTATAACATTATATTGGTATACCAAGTTGAGCGGGATGGGAGTTTCTATGATTGATCGTAACAATCCTGTTCCACTGTATCATCAACTCATGCAGTTACTGCGTGAACAGATCCTCAACGGTGAATTTAGCCCAGGCGATCAATTACCCTCCGAGAGTGAACTATGTGAGCGTTACGGAATCAGCCGTATCACGGTCAAGCGCGCGCTGTATGACCTGACGCAGGCTGGGCTGCTGTTGCGTATGCAGGGGCGGGGAACGATTGTTCGTCAGACATCCGAGGATGGCGATTTGAATCTCAACAGCGCCCTTGGGTTTTCTGAGACGACGCGGCGCCATGGGATGACGCCCGGCTCCGAAATACTGTCCGTTGAAACCAAAGAACCGCATCCAAATCTCAAACGGTTGCTGAATGAATCGCTCGGTGCAAGCGGCAACTTCACTTTCATCCGGCGGTTGCTCCGCGTGAACGATCGTCCAGCCGCAGTGGTGACATCCATTGTCACCGAGGTTGTTGGCACACAGATGCAATCCTATCCACTGAAAAATCGGTCGTTCTTCCGGCTTTATGAACAGATCACTGGCCGCCGAATTGCTCGCAACGATCCCGTGGTGCATCCGATTGCAGCTTCAATTGAGATTGCACAGCTGATGGGTGTCGAAGTCGGATCACCGCACTTTCACTATCGTTCCCTGGCTATCCTGGAGGGTGAACAGCCAATTGAATTAGCTCTTGGAGTATTTTCAGGTGATCTCTATGAATGGCGTGGGTCGATGGTGGAGGTGCGCGATGATCGGATTGACAGAATGGTTCCGGAATTCACCTTGACTTAGCTCTGGACCACACGTTGCCTCAGAGCATTATTACCGGTCAGACACGCTTGATCGTTCTATCAGAGAGGAAAGGCGAACATGAACGGCAGGGCATTTCGATTTTCTGGTTTGTTTGTGGTGTCACTCGTTCTTCTTGTTGTGATTAGCGGCAGCGTTGCCCAGACTGAACCATTCCAGGTGGTCTTTCTAGGCGAATCTTCATCCACCGATATTATCTGGGCGTATCGCGTGGAGCGTCTGCAGGAAGCGGCGGCGGCTGTTGGCGCAGAATTCACGTTCCGCTTTGCCGAGGGTGATTACGCCCGTCACGCCGAGATGATTGAGGAGGAAGTGGCGCGCGGTGTTGACGCCATCATCGGCCCGTGGTGGGATCAGACCATCTATAACAGTGCCTTTACCACGGCAGTTGAAAACGGTGTCTTCATTTACGGTTTGCTTGGTATTGAACCGCGCCACACCTTGCCTGGCGAAATTGTCGCCAAACTCGGCTGGGCAGAAACAAGCTGGCGCGATTTTGGCTGGCAGGCCGCGATGGTTGCCCTGGACTATGTTCCTGATGGTGGTAAGGTGTTCTGGCCAGCTGAAGCGCCATCCGGCACCTACATCACGGACGCGGTGCAGGGGTTCAAAGATTACTACACAGAGCAAGGCAGAACGGTAAACATCGAGGTTGTTGAAGTCGGATTTGATACCACGACGGCGATTTCGCGTATCAGCAGTTATCTGATCGCCAACGCCGACGTTGACGCGCTCATTACGTCGGGCGCAATCGCCATCAACGCTGCCAATATTGCCGTCAAGGACATGGACATGGCTCCGGGTGATGTGGCGTTGATCGGTCAGGTCGTCAGTCCGGCGTCGGTGCGGGGGATCATCGAGGGCTATATGCCGGTTGGTGTCAACCTTGAACTTACTGACTCGTCCTATTTTGCCCTGCTGGAGTCGCTAGCAGTCGTCAAGCTGGGAGCAAAGCCGCCACAGGGTTCGGTAGGATTTGACATCGTTACCAAAGAAAACGTGACGACAGTGGTGCCTGAAGCGCTTCAGGGGTGATCGACCACGCTGGAACCGTTTGAAACCATGTGCCTGGGGGCGGCATTATGCCGTCCCCAAGAGCGTCTATAGTGTGGAGGCGATAATTGGAACGGGGACGTTTTGCGATGACGTCGAGGCGACTGCTCACGTCATCACCGAAAACTATTCTGTCATATGACAACAGGGCGCTTCTTGAAGCTATCAAGATGTCCGAGGGTCGGACAATTGTCGCGGTTGCTCGCAATCGCGGCCCGAATATCTGCGATGGGGTGAGCAATCATGAGCTTTGTGCCGCATTCGGTGCCGATATTGTCGCGCTAGGGATATATGATCCGCACAATCCCTACTTTCCTGGCTTGCCATCCAAAACGCCTAAAGAGCCGGATGACACGATTCTGGGTCAGGTGCAGACAGACCTGGGGCGCGGTTGGACATTGCGCGAGGTGCGGGAATTGATTGGGCGTCCAATAGCCGCTGCGCTATTCGGAACCGAGAAAAGTTTCGCTCCGGGCATGGAGTCGAGTTTTGCCAGGGTGTTGGCAACACGAGAGAACGCGCGACTGCTCGTGGAACAGGGAGTGGATATCATTCAGTTCATGGACTGGTTAGGGGACCTGGAAACAATTACGAGCACGGTGCGTGAACTGCGTGAGGAAATCGGTGAACGCGCGTTGCTGTCTTTCGCACGCCCCAATGGCTTTGGCCTGTTCGGACAACTTGGACGGCGTGAGTTTATCTCTTCGGATGAAATCAGGGGCGTGATTGAGGCTGGCGCAGATATTGTTGAGATTCCTGCTGTGGGCACGCTGCCAGGTTTCACTGTGGAGCACACGTCTCGGTTGGTGCAGGAGATACACAATACAGGTGCACTTGCATCGCTGTGGATCGCGACATCACAGGAAGGCGCTGATACCGAGACGATTCGCCGCATCGGGTTCTATTCCAAGATGACCGGGGCGGACATGTATACGATCAGCGATGTAGGACTCACCGAAGCCATGCCCCCACCAGAAAACATTATGACGCTTTCAACCGCAATTCGCGGTGTGCGCCACACATATCGTCGTATGGCGATGTCGCCGCTGCGTTAGGTGATTCTATGGCCTATGACGTTGTAATCTGCAACCCGGTGCTACACCCGGACATCATTCTCTATCCAGCCGACGGTGCCACAATCACATACGCGCGTGTACTGCCGATTCACCGCCGTGAGATGCGAATCGGGGCAGGCGGCTACACTGGTATCGCTATGTCCAGGCTTGGTTTGCGGTGCTGCTGCATTGATAAGATTGGTTCCGATATATTCGGACAGTTCACCCGTCAAGAAATGGAACTGTATGGCCTGGATATGAGCCATGTCACGGTCCATCCCGGAGATCACATGTTTTGCGTCATATTTGCGCAGGATGGAGAAGGGGGGACAATGGCCTGCAGCTATCCACCAGAATTCAGTGAAACAACATTTCGCGAGGTTGCCAACATGGTCGCTGGCGCTCCTCCGGGAAAACTGATGTACGTGTATTCGTGGTTCTGGTCTTTCTTTCAACCGGGCATGGCCGGTGAGCCAACCCATGAGATTGTGCGTGACGCCACCGCGCGCGGATACACGATCATGCTGGATGTGAACTACAAGCCGAAAGAAACCCCGCCCGGTTTTGAACTGGCCGAGCTGAGGAAAGCCTTGCCTTATGTTGAGGTTCTGCTGCCAAATATGCGTGATGCTGAGATTATGGTTGGTCGGCTCAATCCGGTGGATACAGTAAGAGCGCTGCTGGACCTGGGTGCCAATGTTGTTGTGCTGAAGGCGGGCGAAGAGGGTTGTTATCTGGGATCCGCCGAGGGCATCGTTCATATCCCTGCGCCCGCAGTCAGTGTCTTGGATACCACCGGTGCAGGTGATATTTTTGGTGGTGGTTTTGCCTATGGTTGGTTACAGGGCTGGGAAGTGGAGCGTAGTGGCGCGTTTGCCAATGCTGCTGCAGCATACAGCATTTCACATGAGAAAGCGTATAAATACCCAACTTTGACCGAGTTAGAGGAGTTCATAGGCCGATGCAACTGACCCGCTGGTTTGAGCAACGGGGCGCGAGGCGTTCCAGCAGGCACATATTTGCCAACAAATCGCTAATTGCGCTGGTCATTCTCATTGCATTGATCGTGGTTTTTGCGCTGTTGACACCGCATAACACGTTTCTTTCTCGAAACACAATCAATCTTTTCCTGAACTATGTGCCCGAAATCGCGCTCATGACGATTGGGATGGGTATTCTGCTTATCGTCGGCGAAATTGATCTTTCGATTGGCTCAATCTACGTGTTTTCATCGGTCATTCTGGCGGGCTTACACCGCGACTTCGGGTTAGATATGGCCTTTGCTATTCCATTCACGCTGCTGGCCGGAGCGGCGATGGGCGCGATCAATGGTGTGATTACGACTAGGACGCGGATCGTGTCGTTTATCGTCACACTCGGGACGATGTGGGCCTATCGGGGTATTATGCTTGTGTTGGTAGGCGGCACGTCAATGCGTGTGACTCTGAATGAATTCGAGCAGTCGCTGTTGGGTGCGTTCACTGGCAGGGTCGGTGATGTGCCGATGCACTTTATCTGGCTTGTGATCATTGCGTTACTGGCGCGCACACTGCTTCAGAGGACGCGGTTCGGCAACTGGATCTTCGCCACTGGTAGCAACGCGCGTGCGGCGCGTATGATGGGCATTAACACCAACCGGGTAAGGGTTCTATGCTTTGCATTGTCGGGTTTTCTGTGTGCTTTTGCCGGATTTATCCAAGTGAGCCGCACCAACCACGCGATTCCACAATCGGGGGAATCGGTTATGCTTAGTGCGATTGCGGGAGCGATTATCGGCGGTACGAGTTTGCGTGGTGGTAATGGCAGCGTGCTGGGCGCACTTTTTGGTGCTTTCATCCTGCAGGTTGTAGGCCTTGGTTTTATTATGCTCGGTTTCATCGAGTATTACACCAATATTGTGATTGCACTGGCGCTTATCTCGACTGCCTTTGCCTACATCCGGTTGGGCACGCCTGGCGCGAAAGGAGAAAGCGAATGACAACACCGCTGATCGAAATGCGCCACATCGAGAAGTCGTATGGTTCGATTCGAGCGCTGCGCGGAGTGAATTTTCACGTTGACACCGCTGAGACTGTTGGGCTGATTGGGGATAATGGTGCAGGCAAGAGTACGCTGATCAAGATCCTCACCGGTTTTGTCCGCGCAGATCACGGCCAGATTATCCTGAATGGGAAGGAGATACAGTTCGCTTCGCCGCGTGAGGCACGCGAAAATGGTATTGAAACCGTATACCAGGAACAGGCTCTGGCAGATGACCTCAGTGTGGCACGTAACCTGTTCATGGGTAAAGAACCGATTAAATCTTACGGCCCATTCAAACTGCTGGATATTGAAACTATGCGCTCTGAAAGCCGTAAAATGCTGGCCGAACTGCGTCTGAATGTGGACATAGATAAAGAGACACGCTACTGTTCTGGTGGCGAACGCCAAGGAATCTCAATTGCGCGCGCTATCTACTTCAACGCAAGTGTAGTCATTCTAGACGAGCCTACAAACGCGCTTGGTGTAGCGGCGGTTCAGCGTGTTCTCGATCTCATTCGCGAATTAAAGCAGCGTGGAATCGCAGTAATCTTCATTTCACACAATCTATATCATGTACATCTGGTATCCGACAGAATTGTCACGCTGGTGCGTGGCACAAAGATTAAGGATGCCCCGAAGAATGAGGTGTCCGTGGAAGAACTGAATGACATCCTCATGCTGCGCAGCGGTATCGAACAAGTCAGCACTGAATAACACACGCTCTCAAGAGGACCTGATTTGTGACACGATTCGAGTTTCTCTTCAACAAGATTTATGGCGGCCTGTGCAATGCGCTCATTGGCGACGCTATGGGCAGTGCTACCGAGATGATGACGCCTGATGAAATTCGACGCACTTATAATGGAAGGGTTGCGCGATTTTACTCGCCAGCGCCCGGAACCTTTGCCGCTGGTCGCCTTGCCGGTCAGCTGACCGACGACTCGACACAAATGCTGGGAATTGTAGATGCCATTCTCGAATCGGGCGATCAGGTAAGGATTGAGAAGGTTGTTGAACACCTCTTGATGTGGGCAGACGATGCGGAAATGCTGAAGCGATTTGCGGGGCCATCCACACGTAAGGCGCTGGCGCTGCTGCGCGAAGGCAGAAGTCCTTATGAAACAGGATTACCAGAACGCACACTAAATGACCTGCGTGTCTCCAATGGTGCGGCGATGAAGGTTGCGCCAGCAGGCCTGGCTCACCCTGGCAATCTAGATCGCGCAATAGCTGATGCGGTCCTGATAAGCACGCCAACGCATTACACAAACATTGCTTTCTCTGGTGCGGCAGCGGTGGCGGCGGCAGTAGCGGAGGCACTTACAGCGCACGCGACTCCGCTTTCGGTTGCCGATGCCGCAATTTACGGCGCAGAGGAGGGAGATCGCATTGGCAAGGAGCAGGGCAGTGTTATCGCAGGGCCATCAATGTGTGAACGCCTGCATTTAGCTATAGAGATAGGTGCGACTGCCCGCGATCTCGACGAGTCGAGTGCCAAGCTGGCAGCTGTCATTGGTTGCGGTTTACACATCGCTGAAGCGGTGCCCACCGCGATAGGGGTATTTGTCGCGGCGCGGGGAGAGCCAAATCAGGCAGTAACAGCAGTTGTTAATTTAGGTGATGACTCGGATACGGTAGCCACTATTACAGGCGCAGTTGCGGGCGCATATGCTGGTTTTGACGCGCTGCATCGTGATCTTGTTGATTTCCTCATGAATGTCAACCAGCTTGATCTGAAACCTAGAGCGGAGGCGTTAACAAGATTGGCCCTGACTAGAGCCTCTGAAGAGGGGTAGAACCCATGACGGCTTATTCACCTGTTGACATCAGCAGCCTTGCGGCGCAGCTGGCGCAAGCCCAGGCAGGGCAACTGTTCCCTGCACAGCCTCCACTAGGCGGGCGTCTTATCATTCGCGGCGGTCATGTGATTGATCCCCGAAACCAAATTGATACGGTGCTCGATGTTGCCATCACCGATGGAATAATCAACGAAGTTGCGGCGAGCATTCCGTTCGAACGGGGAGACCGGATCATCAACGCCGACTCACTCCTGGTGATACCAGGTTTGATAGATATGCACTTGCATCTTCACGACTTGTTCGAAGTATCCGTTGCGCCAATTCTGGAAGCCGTGAGTGACGGCGTTGCCGTCGGGCTGACGCCTGGCGCAGGCAACACGTTCATGTCCCCAGCGCTTCTGGGCGCGGAGGTAGATCGCGGGTTGCCAATGAATGTGGGTGTTTATACGGGTATCCCCAATGTGCTCTGCACCAATGCAAGCAAAGACGAACTGGTTCTGTTTTTCCGGGGCGAACTACCAGCTGAAGTGGGTCTGCAGAAGGTAACACGGAATCCAATCACATTGCTGACCGCGCCATTTACAGTGGGCCTCAAGGATCACATGGGGCATTTCATTCTGCAGGATGACTATATTGACCTAGCCTATGCCATTACTGCGGAGGCCGGGATGGTTTTTCTGTCACACACACAGGATCCGGCTCATGCCGAACGTATGGTGAGCCGATCAAAAGGACGATCAATTCAATTGACGCATGCAACGGCGGCAGGTTGTGGGACACATGGTGACCCAGAAGAATCCATGAATCGCATCATTGCGCTAGTACGGGACAACAACCATGTTGTAGCGGATTTCGTCACCAGTATGCTGCGGCCAGCAGCCGGACGGCGCGATGGTTTAGTGATGTCTACTGTTGCTCAGGAGCTTGCATTTCGGGCTTTGGCCGAAGGGCTGATCACGATTCTTATCTCTGACGGCCAGAGCGACGCAACGATGAAGGGTTTCGGTTCGACACAGGATAATCTGCCGGCGATTTTTGAGTTAGCTGAGATGGGTGTACTCACTTTGTCTGAGGCGGTAGCAACAATGACGAGCAATGTCAGCCATCACCTAGCTACGTGCACTCGACAGCCATGGTGGGAAAGCGCACTCGGCCATCTGGGTGCCGGGGCGCGAGCTAATGTGACAATCGTTGATCCACTGAACAGGTCCGCAACACTCGTCATTGTTAATGGCGCCATTGCTGCCATCGAAGGACGTGTTATCCGTGAAGCGCACGGCGCAGGTGGCTTTGCATCTCGTGGTGGCTGGTTGGCGCGAACAGGTGTCGGCGATCTGCCACTATATAACTGAAAGCAGACGCAATCGGACTTTTCAGTTTCCAAGTGTGTGAGGCGTTGTGAAACGCGAAACTTCACACGAATTTGCCACCTTTCGCTGTCATAATCTGGGTGAAATAGTGATTTCACGCTACTCGAACAGTAATGATTTCCTTTAACGATAAGCGATAGATGGCATTTGGGGGAGCCCAAACCACACACCCAATGAGCGACCCACGCCCGTCGCTCCCGCAGTAGTGACATCTTCCGATCAGTTCAGTTGCACCGGCGGCTGTGTCAGCAAAAGACACAGCCGTTTCATTGCTACCTGGCACGGCTCTAAAATCCCCACAAAGCGCTAACGCCGGCGAAGCGCCCTGCATGCAGGCGCATGCAGACCAGTGTAGAGGCATCTTCAGCGATATATTCGAACCGAGTATGTGCCGTCTCAGGCTTTACTTAAAGCCGCTGTTGATAAAGCTCTGGATGAATTGGCGCTGGAAGATCAGAAACGCGATGAACAGCGGCGCGACGATAATCATCGTGGCCGCCATAATCAGGCTCCACTGCGCGCCGATGTCGGTGAGCTGTGTGAAACGCAGCAGCCCCATCGTCAGGGGACGTGACTGGTTGCTGGTGACAACCAGCGGCCACAGCAGCGAATTCCAGTGATAACTCACGCTCACCATGCCGAATGCGACCAGCGTCGAGCGTGTCGGCGGCAGATAGATGTGCCGCAGCAGTTGATACCAGTGCGCGCCGTCAATCTGCGCTGACTCGACCAGTTCTTTTGGCACTTCCAGAAATGCCTGCCGCATCAGAAATGTGCCGAACGCCGAGCCGAAATAGGGGACAGCGATCGCCAGCGTCGTGTCATACAGGCCAAGCTGTGAGATTGTCGCGAAGTTTGGCACCAGCAGAACGACTGTCGGGATCATGAGCTGCGCCAGGATGAGATAGAAGAGCAGGCGTTTGCCGGGAAACTCGTACTGCACGAACGCGAAAGCGGCCAGCGTGATGGTGACAAGCTGCACAACGAGAGTCATCAGCACGTACTGCAGCGTGTTGCCGTAATACGAGTTGGTGAGCTGTCCCCCCTCGATGCTGGGGAAGAACGGCGCTAACCGGGTTACGGTCTGGTAGCTTTCCAGGCTGATGCCCTGACTGCTAAACCATACGTCACCGCGCCCCAGTACATCCTGCGGCGCGCGGAAAGAGGCGATGACGGCCCACAGGATCGGCACTGACCACAGCAGCGCCAGGCCAATAGTCAGCCCATTGACCAGCCAGATACCCCACCCTGCACGGGTCTGCGGCAGCGGCAGCGCGCGCGTCCCCGCCGGAACCGACAACGCCCTATCGCTCATCAGACCGCTCCGAAAGGAAGAAATTCGTCAGCGTGAAAACCAGCAGCACAGCGATCATGACAACTGTCAGCGCATTGGCGAACCCATAATTGCCCACGACGAAACGCTGCTTGTAGATCGCATACAGCAGCAGGTCCGCTTCGCCGGTCACCAGCTCATTCGTCAGCACCAGCGCATGATCAACGTTCTGGAACGACGTGATAATGGCAACGACACTCACAAACAGCGTCGTCCGCCGCAGCAGCGGCAGCGTGATGCGGAACATTTTGGCCAGCCAGCCAGCGCCATCCAGGTCTGCCGCCTCGTACACATCCTGCGGCAGGCTTTGCAGCCCGGCCAGGTAAAAAATCATAAAATAGCCCGCATTTTTCCAGATCGAAACAATCATCAAGGCCCACAGCCCCAGGCTGCGGTTAATGATCCAGTTCTCTGGCCCGGTGTAGCCCAGCATCCGTAAGGCGCTGTTCCACAAACCGTAATCGGGCGTGAAGAAAAATAACCAGATCGTCGCCGCGCTTACCAGCGGCAGCATCGTCGGGTAGAAGAAGGCGATGCGCGCCCACCCGATCCATTTCAGTGAACGATTGACAAGCAGGGCGAAGCCGAACGCCAGCAGCAGCGTCGTTGGCACGGTGACGATGGTGTACAGCAGCGTGTTGCCCATCACCTGGAAGAACACCTGGCCCTCAGGCGTTGAGCGATCGAAGATCGCCCGGAAGTAGGCCAGTCCCACATCGTGCGGCCCGCGGATACTGCGCTGCTCTGCCTCAATACCGGGCAGGCCCAGGTCAGTCATCTGTGTGCGATCAGGGCGATTCGGGTGATAGTACTGCTGGCTGGCGTTTAATACGCTGACGGTCGGGTAAAGGGTGAACAGAATAACAAACACAAATGTGGGGAGAATCAGCAGGTAAGGGAGCGGGTTAATACGCCTGCGCTGGTTGAACGTTTGACTGGTGCTCGCCATGAGGAGTCCACTTACCCTGTATTCGCAGACGGGGGCGCCTGCGGCTGCAGACGCCCCCGTTCCTCACTCTATGACCGATCTATCTGAAGATGCTGAGAACGCTGTCCGCCTGTGTCTGCGCGATCTGCATCGCTGCTGCCGGTTCGGCTTCCCCGTTCAGAACCGCCAGAACCTGCGCGTGGAAGATATCGCGCACTTCGGCCAGCGACTGCACCGAGAATTCACGCACCGCCGAGCTGATAGTGGCGCGCGCAGCGTCCACCTGAGGGTTGGTGGCCGCATATTCCTGCCATTCAGGCAGCTCAAAACCGCTCTCGCGCGTGTTGAAGTAGCCGGTGTTGATGCTCCAGTCCACAGTCTGCTCAGGCTTGGTCAGCCATTCAACAAAGTCCCACGCAGCCTGGGTGGTCGCCTCATCAATGCCCGCCATCATGTAGAGATTGCCGCCGCCGGTCACGGTGAACTGGCCGCCATCCCGACCGGGAACGCCCATCACGCCGACTTCAAAATCTGCGTTGTTCAGGATTGTCCGCAGCGAACCGCTGCTGTGGATGATCATCGCGGCAGCGCCATCAGTGAACGCGCCAGGCGCGTCGCCCCAATTGCTCTGGACGCCTTCCGGCGTGGCGTTGTAAACGGCGTACAGGTCAACCCAGTATTGCAGCGCGTCAATGACGGGTTCGGTGTCGAAGAAAACTTCCACATCGCTTTCAGATACGATGTTCCCGCCAGCGCCCGCGGCAAACGGCTGGAAAACCCAGTAAGGCCAGCTGTTGGGCACAAGAATGCCTTCGCGATTGTCGGTCGTCAGGGCCTGCGCGGCTGTCGCCAGGGTTTCCCAGTCGGTGGGCACCTCAATGTTGGCTTCCGCCAGCAGATCCGCATTGTAATAGAGCAGCACCGATGAGCGCTGGAACGGGATACCGTACAGTTCGGCCACACCGTCACCGTCGTAATCGTAGTAGCTGTTCGACAGCCAGGTTGGCACGAAGTCCGCCAGATAGGCTTCACTGGCGAATTCGTCGAGCGCCTGGATAACTGCGGCGTTACGCAGGTCATAGATGTCGGTCGCCAGCATGATCGCCAGGGCGGGCAGCGTGCCGCCGCCTTCGGCCACCGTCAGCAGACGATTCTTGACGTCGGTATAGCCGCCTTCAAACGACCAGACGATCTCGACACCCGGATTTTCGGCCATGTAGGCAGCGGCATAACCATTCAGAATTTCGGTGATCGGGCTGTCAACGGCGATTGGGAAAAAAATCTCGACGCGGACGGCTTCCTGCGCAGAAGCGCCGATCGTGCCGATGAGGAACATGCACAGCATCATTAGCAGAAGGACTGGCTTGACTCTCATGGTCATCTCTCTCCAAGAGTGCGCGTGTGCTATGAAGCGGACGATGGGAGGATTATGAGTGTTTTCGGCCTAAATTACAAAAATCCGATGACACGGTCGAGGCTCGTGACTCTGCAGGCAATCCGGCGCTGAGTTCAGGCGAGATGGGCTGGCGGTTAGGCGGGAAGGCGCGCTGAAACCCTGTCTGAATGGCCAGGCCGCCGACTGGCGGGGTGGTCAGCCGAGCAACCCGCCAGTCGGATGATCTGCCCGCTAAGGGTTAGCGTTATGCTGAGAACAACGGGCGCGCCCCGTTGCCGCATAACGGGCGCGCGGCCCAATGCTGCTGGATATCTGAGGGAGTATCATGACAAAGATGTCGAAGCTGTTAGTGGCGATTGCTGGCATCCTGCTGGCAGGGCCGATTCTGGTTTCAGCGCAGTCTGACAACAGTTCAGACCGCGCGATAGTTGAAACTGTGGCCGGTTTCTACAATTGGTATCTGAACTACACCGCGCCTGATGAAGCTGGCCACCTCAATAACCCGCTGGTGGACAAGGCCTACCGTGAAACGCCCTATCTGAGCGCCGAGCTGGTTGAGAAAATGGACGCGCTGCTGAGCGCAGCGTCGATCATGTACGACCCGTTCGTCTGCGCGCAGGATATACCGGGGAGTTTTGAAGCTGACGTAGTTGCCGCGACGCCTGAGCAGGCGACTGTGCTGCTGCGCACATATTTCCAGTTTAGTCCTTACTCGCACAACATCACACTGACCCTCCAGCCTGAGGCTTCTGCCTGGAAGCTCAACGCGATTGCCTGCGCGGACACGATCACGCCAGAGGGCGTAACCCGCGACTTCTACAACTGGTATCTGACGGCAGCCCTGGGCGGGCCGGATAAGCCGGCAGTTAACCCGCTGGCAGAGCGACTCTACCGCGATTACCCTTTCCTCGCGGATGAACTCAAGGCCAGGGTGGATGTCATGGGCGAAGGCGATGCGGGCTTCAGGTTCGACCCCTTCCTCTGCGCCCAGGATGTGCCGGATTATGTGCGGGTCTTTACAGCCGAGCGGACGCCCGAAGCGGCCAGCGTCGTCGTTGAAACGTTTTTCTCCGGCAATCCGACGCCCGGAACAGCGTTAGTGAGCCTGAAGCCGGTTGATGGGCAGTGGATGATTGACATGATTGGCTGTACAGCGGGGCCGGAGACGGTGGCGGCGCTGCTCTACAACCAGTATGCCTTGCACGCTGCGTTGGGAATGCGCCACAACCTTGACCTGGCCCGCTTTACCGATTGGACGGGCTTCGCCTGGGATCGCTATATGACCGCGGACCTGCTGGCCGCGCAAAGCGAGTTGGACGGGGCGGCGGACAAAATCGCTGATCCATTCCTGTGCGCTCAGGACCTGCCCACCTACTTCACGGCTAAAACGCTCGAACAGGGTGAGGATCGCGCTGTCGTGAGCATCACTGGCTACTGGCCCAGCGGCCCCGGCACTTTTCAAGGGTATCCGCTGGCGATCGTAGAGGCGATTCGCGCGGGGGAAGATTGGAAGCTCAGCGGGCACACCTGCGCGGACCGTTAACAAACGCGGTGGCGCAGCGGACTTAGCGCCCGCGTAGTGCTAAATCCCGCTCGAAAGGCGGGATTTTTAATTTGTGGGCGGTGGCGACATTTGGCCCGGCGGCCGCGCCCCCTTGGCGTGAGGCATTCGCGCCGCCAACCGGCGGCGCGGCGGGGGCGGGAGACGGGACAACCCTTGCAGCGCCCCAAAGATAGGCGGAATCCAAGCAGCTCCCATTATAATAGAAGCAGCTCAACCCTATGGGAGTGTGTATGTCCGGGCTTCTTGGTTACGCCAACGTCGGTGATGCGCCCGGCGTAGCGGCTGACGCGATCGCCGCGATGCAGTATTTCCCCTGGCAGACAAGCCGCATCTGGGCCGCGCCGGATGGCCGCCTCAGCCTGGGGCAAATGGGCATCGGCATCCTCAACACTGAGGCGCAGCCAGTGATGCGCGCGGACGGCGGCGCTGTCCTCTTCATGTGCGGCGAGTTCTATAACGCTGCCGCGCTGCGCCGCCAACTGGAGAGCGCCAATTGCCACCCCCCGCGCAGCGCCAGCCACCCGGAACTTGCCCTGTGCGCGTTTCAGACCTGGGGGCCGGCCTGCGCGTACCGCCTTGAAGGCCCGTTCTTTGTCGTCGTCTACGAGGTGGCTGAACAGCGGCTGACGCTGTTTAACGATCGCTTTGGGCTGTATCCGCATTATTACAGCGCGCGCGCCGGCGCTTTCGCGTTCGCGCCCGAAGTCAAGGGGGTGCTCGCCGCGCCGCTGATCCCGCGCACGCTCAACCTGGTGGCGGTCGCTGAATATATGCGCTTTCAGCAGTTGTTGGGCGAGAAAACCTTCCATGACGATATTTCGCTGTTTCCTTATGGCAGCGTCGGCGTGTTTGAGCTGCGGACGGCGGCCTGGACGCTGCAGCGCTACTGGGATTGGGACCAGATTCCCGATAACCCGCACGTCACCTTCGATGAAGCCGTTGAGGCCGTTGGAGAGCTGCTGGCGCAGGCTGTTCAGCGGCTGACAGCGGATTCGCTGCGGGCGGGGGTTTTCCTCAGCGGCGGCCTGGATTCGCGCGCGATTGTCGGGTTGATACCCCCGGCAGCGCCGCCCCCGGTGACGGCTACGTTCGGCGCGCGCGGCAGCCGGGACGTTTATTATGCCGCGCAGCTCGCCGCCGCTGTGGGCAGCAGACACCGGTGGTTTGATCTGCCTGAGGATGGCAGTTGGGTCAGGACGCATGTAGACCTGCACCTGAAGCTCACCGAAGGGTTCCACAGTTGGATTCACATGCATGGCATCTCTATGCTGCCTGCGCTGCGCGGCGTCATGGATTACAACCTGTCCGGCTGGGATGGCGGCACCGTGATGGGACACCCAGACCAGATCAACGCGCTCTACAATGACCCTGTTGATTTCCCGACCGTTCTCACCGAGCTGTATCACCGTTTTAACCAGGCCTACACCTGGCCCGGCCTGACCGAGGCCGAGGAGCGCATGCTTTACCAGCCAGCTTTCGGCGGACGGCTGTGGGGGCTGGCCTTTGAATCCATGCGGCAGGAGCTGGCGCGGTTCTGGAAATTCAAGCGCCATTACGCGGCTGAATACTTCTATGTTGTCAATCACTGCTGGCGGCATACCAGCGGCATGATCGCGTTTGCCCGCTCCCATCTCGAGGTGCGCTTCCCCTTCTGGGATTACGCGCTGATTGACTTCATGTACGCGCTTAAGCCCAGCGTTCGCCGTGACCAGCTCATGTATCGCCACATTATCACGCGGCGGATGCCGCGGCTGGCGCGCATCCCTTACGATAAGCAGGAATACCTGCCCACCGTTAACCCGCTGCCGCATCACCTGCAGGCGCTGTCTACGCGGGCGCGCCGCCGGCTGCGCCTCTATCCGCAGCGCGCCACGCTCTATGCCGATTACGAAAATTACCTGCGCGGCGGCCTGCGCGGCTGGGCTGAGGACATTCTGCTGAGCCAGCGCCTGGCCGACCGGGGCATCTTCAACCCTGACTACGTGCGCTCTTTGCTGGCGCGCCACAATAAAGGGCGTGAGCTGTGGACTATCGGCAAGATCGCCCCGCTTATGACGTTTGAGATGGTGCTGCAGAATTTTTTCGATTCGGCTGTTGCGGCGCAGGGTTTTTCATATAAGGTTTAAAGACTTACATAGAATCTGCCGGCGGCTCCGGCACGCTGAAAGCCCCACTGGCGAACCGGCGCTGTGCAGAATCAGGAGAAATGTGAGCCGACACCAATGCGAATTCTGTTTGCGGTGCACGGGTTTCCCCCAACACATTCGGCAGGCGCTGAACGGCGCACGGAACGGATGGCGAGATGGTTAGCTGACAACGGGCACCATGTCGAGGTTGTTGCTGTTGAGGACCTGACCGCCGAGGGGTTTCACGTCAAAAGCCGGGATGAAAACGGCATTCTGGTGCACAGGCTGTTTTACAGAGCCGCGAACGACTTCGACCCGCTTGTCAGCTTCTACGATTATCCGCCCGTTGGCGCTGCGCTGGAGGATATTTTGCGGCGCGGCGCGTTTGACCTGATGCACATTGTCAGCGGTTATCTGCTGGGCAACCAGGCTGTTCAGGCGGCGCGGCGCGTGGGCATTCCCAGCGTGATCACGCTGACCGAGTTCTGGTTCATGTGCGCGCGGCTCAACCTGATTCAGGCCACCGGGGCGCTGTGTACGGGGCCAGAAAGCTATGACAAATGCACGCGCTGCCTGATGGAAGACAAGCGACGCTATCGGCTGCCCGCGCAGGTAGCGCCTAAAGTCATGGATGCCGTGTGGCCGGTGGTGTATCGCACGGCGTCAAGCGGGCAGATGCGCGCAGCGGTGCAGCGGCGCGATCACACGCTGCGGGCCGCGCTAAAGGCAGTTGACCTTGTGATTTGCCCGTCAAACTATCTGATTGATAAGTTCGCGGAGTTCGGTTTTGACACCGAGAATTTTCATTTCATACGCCAGGGTCTGGCCCGCCCCGGCCACAGCGCGGCCGCCGGTTGTTCCACTGCGCAGGTGTTGAGCTTAGGATACATCGGCCAGATAAAGGAACACAAAGGGGTTGATCTCTTGATCGACGCCGTGATCCCGCTGCTGCTTGAGGGCAAACGCATTATAGTGGAGCTGTGGGGGCCGGAAACGGAAGGTTCGGGCTATGCGCGGGCGCTGCGGGCGCGGTCGGCGGCTTTCCCGGCCAATATCAGATGGCAGGGGAAATACACTGGCCATAAGGTATGGGACGTGCTGGCGCAGACTGATGTGCTTGTCATGCCGTCGCGCTGGCATGAGAACAGCCCTAACGCCATTCTGGAAGCGTTTGAAATGGGCGTTCCTGTGATCGCGACCAACCTGGGCGGCATGGCCGAGCTTGTAAGCCATGAACGGTCGGGTCTGCTGTTTGAGTTTGACAGCTCAGACGACCTTCGGCGTCAGATCAGGCGGCTGCTGGATGAGCCGGGCTTGCTCGACCGGCTGCGCCAGGGTGTGCCGCACGTCAAAAGGCTGGACGATGAAATGCAGGAAATCGTGGCGCAGTATCAGCGCCTGCTTGGCCGGCGGCCAGCCCTCAGCCAGCCGTAAAGCTCTGCGCGCCGACAGCGGTTGTGACCGGCTGCCTGGACAGCCGGCTTACCACGGCTGGCTGTCCCGACCCTCAGGCGTTATTTAGCGACAACCTGGCCGCTGCGGATGAGGTTTGCGCAACGAGTGGGCGAATCGCCTTAAATACGGCGGCGGCGATTCGCCGACAGGTGCAAGGTCACTGCAATTTGTCCTATTTACACTGGGTCTGATTTATGACCATATTTTAAGGAGCAGGTTTTTGACAGTCGTGGCTGGTAAATGGTTTGTAAACCTGTCGCCTGCTTATACCCAGGGGGTTCGCCTGCTGTGCATTCCCAATGCGGGGGGAAGCCCTGCTTTGTTCCGCGCCTGGGCCAGCGCGCTGCCTGCCGCTGTCGGCGTAACGGCGGTAGTTTTACCGGGGCAGGGGGCGCGGGTATACGAGCAGCCGCCGACGGATGTGCGGGCGCTGGCTGAGGATTTATGCCAGGCGTTCGGGCCGCTGCTGAACGAGCCGTTCGCGCTGTTTGGCTACAGCATGGGGGCGCTGATTGCGTTTGAGGTGAGCCGGGCGCTGCTGCGGCAGGGGCTGTCGCTGCCGCTGCACCTGTTTGTGGCCGCGCGCCGCGCGCCGCACGTCGCTGACACGCTGCCCCCCATTCATGCCCTGCCGGATGCGGATTTTGTGCAGGCTGTTCAGGCGCGCTATGGCGGCATCCCTGAGAGCATCCTTCAGGACAGGGAGTTGATGGCGCTGTTCACGCCGGTGCTGCGGGCGAATTTCGAGATGATTGAAACATACCGCTGCGCCGCCGCGCCGCCGCTCGGCCTGCCCATTACCGCCTTTGGCGGCGCGCACGACCGCACAACCAGCGCGGCAGAACTGCGGACCTGGGGCAGCCAAACGAGCGGCGCGTTCGCCGCGCATATTTTTGAAGGCGGCCATTTTTTTATTCAGCAGCATGAAGCCGCGGTGCTGGCGCTGGTGGCGCGCAGCCTGAAGCCGTTTCTGCACGAGAGTCAGTGGACATGATGGTACAGCCTGACACATCCTGGCGCCCGCCGAACGCCTGCCTGAGCTTGCCGCCAGGGGACGTTCACCTGTGGGCTGCCGACCTGCGACAGAGCCAGAGCGTGGTTGACAGGCTGGAGCGAACGCTCGCGCCTGACGAGATCAGCCGCGCTGACCGTTTTGCGTTCGCGCACCTTAGACAGCGTTATGTAACGGCCAGGGGCATTCTGCGCGATATTCTGGCGCGCTATACAGAGGCCGCGCCGACGGCGCTTGTGTTCGGCTATAACCGGTTTGGCAAGCCTTTTCTAGCGGACAGCCCGGTGTATTTTAACCTGGCGCATTCGCATAACGCGGCTGTCTACGCTGTGGTGGCAGGCCGCAATGTGGGCCTGGACGTGGAGTACACGCGCGATTCACGGCTGCGCGACGATCTGGAGCAGTTCGTCCAGCGGACGTTTTCGCCCGGCGAAAGCCGCGCTTTGCTGGCGCTGCCGGAAGCGCAGCGCCTGGAAGCGTTTTACAACTGCTGGACGCGCAAGGAAGCGTATATCAAGGCGCTGGGCAGCGGGCTGAGTATGCCGCTGGACTGCTTTGAGGTGTCGGTGCGGCCGGGCGAACCGGCGCGCCTGCGGCGGGTGGCCGGCCACCCTGATGAGGCGGCTCGCTGGCGCTGTGAGTCGTTTCAGATTTCGGGCGGCTACACCGCTGCCGTGATGGTTGAGGGGCAGGACTGGGTCTCAAAACGCTGGCGGTGGGAAACGCTGCTGTAGTGAAGCTGACGCGGGACGGGAGGAAGCATGAACGAGCCAATTGCCATTGTTGGGATGAGCTGCCGCTTTCCACAGGCTGAGACGCTTGACGCTTTCTGGCAGATACTGGCGCAGGGTGTTGACGCTATCGGTGAGGTTCCGCCCAGCCGTTATGACGTGAACGCGCTTCACGACCAGACCCCGCTCACGCCGGGGAAAATCGCCAGCCGCGAGGGCGGGTTCCTGCGCGATATTGACCTGTTCGACGCGGAGTTTTTCGGCATACCGCCGCGCGAAGCGGCGGTTACAGACCCGCAGCAGCGGCTGGTGCTGGAAACTGCCTGGGAAGCGCTGGAGGACGCCGGGCAGACGGTTGACCGCCTGAGAGGCAGCCAGACCGGCGTCTTTATTGGCATCTGGATCAACGATTACGAAGACCGGATGTACGCCAATAACGAGGACATGAACCTGTATGTGGCGACCGGCGGGGGGCGCTACGCGGCATCTGGCCGGCTGTCTTATTTCTTTGATTTTAACGGGCCAAGTTTAACAGTTGATACCGCCTGCTCGTCGTCGCTGGTGGCGACCCACCTGGCGCTGCAAAGTCTGTGGAGCGGCGAGTCAAAGCTGGCGCTGGCCGGCGGGGTGAATCTGATCCTCGTGCCGCAGATCACAGTGGGCTACTCGCGGTCGGGGATGCTGTCGCCAGATGGCCGCTGCAAATTCGGCGACGCGGCGGCGAACGGCTATGTGCGCAGCGAAGGCGTGGGCATGCTGGTGCTGAAGCCGCTGGCGCAGGCGCAGGCTGATGGCGACACGGTTCACGCCGTGATTCGCGGCAGCGCGGTGAACAACGACGGGCGCAGCAGCGAACTGCTGGTCGCGCCCAGCCCACGCGCGCAGGCAGCGATGCTGCGCGCAGCGTATCGCGCAGCCGGCGTGGCGCCCGCTGAGGTGCAGTATATTGAGGCGCACGGCACTGGGACCCGCGTCGGGGACCCGGTGGAGCTGGAGGCGCTGGGGCAGGTGCTGGGCGCAGGGCGCGCGCCGGACAGCCCGTGCTTTGTCGGCTCTGTAAAAACCAACATCGGCCACACAGAAGCTGTGTCAGGTATTGCGGGCCTCATCAAGACGGTGTTGAGCCTTAAACACCGCCAGATTCCGCCCAGCCTGCATTTGCATGAACTTAACCCGGCGGTTCCCTGGGGACAGGTTCCGCTGGTGATCCCGCGCGAGCTGACTCCCTGGCCCGCGGCGGCGCACCCGGCTTATGCCGGGGTCAGTTCATTCGGCGTGACGGGCACGAATGCGCATATTGTGCTGGAGGCCGCGCCCGCCCCCGCGCCGCGTGTGCCCGCCGCAGACGCGGACAAGGCTTACCTGCTGCCGCTGTCGGCCAGGCATCAGGACGCGCTGCTGGACCTTGCACGGCGCTATCTGGCCCTTGCGCCGGGCGACAGCCTGCGCGATGTGGCGTTCACGGCCAGCGTGCGGCGCACACACCTTGAGCAGCGCCTGGCGGTTGTCGCGCGCGATTGGGATGAGCTGCGCGAGCATCTGACGGCATTTGTGGCGGGCGAGCGCCTGCGCGGCCTGGCGGTTGGCCCGGCGAGCGCGCCGGCGGCGCGCAAAATCGCTTTTGTGTTTTCCGGCCAGGGCGGGCAGTGGGCTGGCATGGGCCGGCAGTTGGCGCAGCAGGAACCGGTCTTTCGTGCTGCGCTGGAGCGCTGTCAGGCGGCTTTGCAGCCGTATACCGATTGGCTGCTGCTGGACGAGCTGAACGCGCCGGAGGACCAGTCACGCCTGGATGAGATTGACGTGATCCAGCCGGCTATTTTCGCCATACAGGTCGCGCTGGCTGAACTGTGGCGCGCGTGGGGCGTTGAGCCGGACGCGGTAATCGGCCACAGCATGGGCGAGGTGGCTGCGGCCTGCGCTGCCGGGGCGCTGAGCCTGGAAGATGGCGCGCGCGTGATCTGCTATCGCAGCCAGCTTATGAAACGGGTGAGCGGTCACGGCGCGATGGCGCTGGTGGAGCTTGCTTACGCGGCGGCGGTTGAGGCGGTCGAGACAATGGGATTTGCCGACCGTCTGGGCGCTGCCGTGAGCAACGGGCCGACCTCAACGGTGCTCTCTGGTGACGCTGACAGCCTGCGAACGCTGGTCGCCCGGCTTGAGGACGAGGGCGTTTTCTGCCGTTTCGTGAAGGTGGACGTGGCGGCGCACAGCCCACATATGGACGCGCTGCGCCCGCTGCTGGTCAGCGCGCTGCAAGGCCTGACGGCGCAGGACAGCTCCATCCCGATTTACTCAACGGTGCTGGGCGCGCGGCTGGCCGGCAGCGGCTTCGACGCGGCGTACTGGGGACAGAACCTGCGCCAGCCGGTGCTTTTCAGCGCCGCGATAGAGCAGGCGCTGGCTGCGGGGTGCAGCGCCTTCATTGAGTTCAGCCCGCACCCGGTGCTGCTGGCGGCCATCGAACGCGGCTACGGCGCGGACCAGCCGCTGCTCACGCTGCCGGCGATGCGCCGCGATGAGGATGGGCGCGCGACGATGCTGGCAAGCCTGGGGGAATTGTACGCGGCAGGCTGGGCGATTGACTGGCCGCGCCTGTTCCCTGAGGGCGGCAATTTGGTGCGGCTGCCCGCTTACCCCTGGCAGAAAGAGCGGTTCTGGTTCGCGGAGGCGGACGAGCCGGCGCGGCGGCGCGGGCGGGGCGAGCACCCGCTGCTTGATCAGCATTTAACGGCGCACGACGGCGTTCATTACTGGGCGACAGAAGTTGATATCGCGCTGCTGCCCTATCTGGCCGACCACCAGGTGCAGGGGCGCATCGTGTTTCCTGCCGCCGCCTATGTGGAGATGGCGTTGGGCGCGGCGCACACCGCGCTGGGCGCGGCACGGTATCGCGTAGACAGCCTGGTGTTCGATGAGGCGCTTTTCCTGAGCAGGGACGCCGCGACATCTATCCAGGTGACGCTGACGCCGCAGATGGCGGCGCGCTGGGCCTTTGCTGTTTACGCCCGCCAGGGCGAGGGCTGGACCCGCCACGCGCACGGAACGGTGATCCACGATGAGCAGCAGGAAGCCGCCGACCATGAGCCGTTGGCGGCGCTTCAGGCGCGCCTGGGCGGCGCGCTGGCGCCTGGTGGCGCGCACTATCAGCGGATGCGGCAGCGGTCGCTTGGCTACGGCCCGGCCTTCCAGGGGGTTGCTGCGCTGGCTGCGCAAGATGGCGAGGGCCTGGCCGCGCTGCGCCTGCCTGAGGCGGCGCTGAACGGCGGCGGCGCGTACCAGATTCACCCGGCGCTGCTGGATGCGTGTTTCCAACTGCTGCTGGCGGCTTCGCGCCAGGATGATCAGGCGGCGTATATGCCGGTTGAGCTGCGCAGCGTGGCGCTGTACAGCCGGCCAGCGGGCGGCGCGGCGCTGCACGCCTATGCGCGCGTTGAGCAGGATGCGGATGGTGTCCTGGCGGGCGATGTGCGGCTGCTGGATGAGGCTGGACGGTTGTTGATGCTGGCCAGTGGCCTGCGCATGAAGCGCCTTGAGCGCCAGACCGGCGGCCTGGATGACTGGCTGTATCAGGTGGCGTGGCTGCCGGTTGACGCTGGCGCTGCCGCGCCGCCGGACACGTCCGGGCGCTGGCTGGTTTTTGCTGATGTGCAGGGCGTCGGCGACGCGCTGGCGGCCCGACTCAGCGCGTTGGGCGAACAGACGGTCGTGGTTTACGCGGACGCTGCCGCGCGCGCTGCGGCGGGCGCGGTTGTGCTCAACCCGGCTGACCCGACTGATTTTGCGCGGCTGGCGCGCGCCCAGCAGGCAGATTGGCGCGGCGTGGTCTATCTGTGGGCGCTGGACGCCGCCGAGGATGACCTGCCCGGCTCAGCGGAGCGAATCGCGATAGGCGCGCTGCACCTGACGCAGATGCTGGCGCGCGCGGGCGCTGCGCCGCGCCTGTGGCTGGTAACACAGGGCGCTCAGCCGGTGCTGGGCAGCGTGAGGGCGGCGGCGCAGGCCAGCCTGTGGGGCCTGGGCGCTGTCCTGAGCAATGAACACCCCGAAATGCGCCCTGTCAGGCTTGATCTTGACCCGGCAGGCGGCGATATCGAGCTGCTGCTGCGCGAGCTGTGGGCTGCGCCGGGCGAGGACCAGCTTGCTTATCGCGGGCAGCAGCGGTACGCCGCGCGGCTGGCCCCGCTGCCCGCAGCCCCGGCGGATGCCGGCGGCGAGGTCTGTGAGGTGGCGGCGGCGCAGCAGCCATTTCGGGCTGAGGTGACAGCGCCGGGCGTGCTGGAGAATCTGCGTTTCCGGGCGCTGACACGGCGGCCGCCAGGCCCTGGTGAAGTCGAGATTGAGGTTGTCGCCGCCGGCCTGAACTTCATGAATGTGCTGTCCGCGCTGGGCATCTGTCCGGGCTACGCCGACGGCGTTGGGCCGTTAGGAATCGAATGCGCCGGGCGCGTTGCGGCGGTGGGCGCGGGCGTGGATCAGTGGCGCGTGGGCGATGAGGTGGTGGCGGTCGCCTTTGACTCGCTGGCGACGCATGCCACCGCTGACGCGCGGCTGGTGGCGCGCAAGCCGGCGCGGCTCAGCTTCGAGGACGCGGCGACAATCCCGATTGTGTTTCTGACTGCCTATTACGCGCTGGACTACCAGGCGCGCCTGCAGGCCGGTGAGCGAGTGCTGATTCATGCCGGGGCGGGCGGTGTGGGGCTGGCCGCGATCCAGCTTGCGCAGCGGGCGGGCGCGGAGGTCTGGGCGACGGCGGGCACGCCGGAAAAACGCGCTTTCCTGCACACGCTGGGCGTGCGGGCCGCGCTGGACTCGCGTTCGCTGGCGTTCGCGGACGCCATTATGGCGGCGACGGCTGGTGAAGGCGTGGACGTTGTGCTGAACTCGCTGGCTGGCGAGGCGATCGCGCGCGGCCTGGAGCTGCTGCGGCCTTACGGCCGTTTTGTCGAGATCGGCAAGCGCGATATCTACGATAACAGCAGCGTTGGGCTGCTGCCTTTCAGCAGGAACCTGTCGTATTTCGCCGTTGACCTGGACAAAATGGCCCGTGAGCGCCCACAGGTGTTGGGCGCTATGCTGGGCCACATCATGGCGCTGGTTGAGGCGGGCGAATTGCAGCCGCTGCCGGCAACTGTGTTCCCGGCCGCTGAGGCCGCGGAAGCGTTCCGTTACATGGCGCAGGGCAAACATATCGGCAAGATCGTGATCACGCTGCAGGCCGGTTCGGTGCCCGTGTTCGTGCCGGCGGCTTCGCCGGTGCGCGCCGACGCATCCTATCTGATTACCGGCGGCCTGGGCGGGCTGGGGCTGACGGTAGCACACTGGCTGGCCGGGCAGGGCGCGCGGCAGATTGTGCTGAGCGCGCGGCGCGGCCCTAGCGCGCAGGCGCAGGCGGAGATTGACGCTTTGCGCGCGGCGGGGGTGGACGTGCAGGTTATGCTGGCTGATGTCAGCGATGGCGCAGCCGTTAGCCAGCTTGTGCGGGCCATTCAGCAGCGGCTGCTGCCGCTGCGCGGGGTGTTCCACGCTGCCGGCGTGCTCGACGACGGCATGATGGCGCAGCTTGACGCGGCGCGCTTTCACGCGGTTATGGCGCCTAAGGTGGCCGGGGCCTGGCATCTGCACGCGGCGGCGCAGGCTGTGGAGCTGGACTGGTTTGTCCTGTTTTCCTCGGTTACGGCGGTGCTGGGCACGCCGGGGCAGGCCAATTACGCGGCGGGCAACGCCTTCATGGATGGGCTGGCGCATTACCGCCGGTCATTAGGTCTGCCGGCGCTCAGCATCAACTGGGGGCCATGGGCGGAGGTCGGGCTGGCGGCGGCGCAGGCTAACCGGGGCGAACGGCTGGCGGCGCGCGGCGTCGGCAGCATTGCGCCGCAGGACGGCGCGGCGGCGCTGGCGCGTCTGTTAACGCTGGCGGTTGCGCAGGCGGCGGTGATGCCGTTTAACGCCAGCCAGTGGGCGCAGGCTTACGCGCCAGCGGCGCAGTCGTCGCTGCTGGCTGACCTGCTGCAGGCCGACGAGGGGCCGGCGGGCGCGGCGGAGGCTGAGCAGGCTGAGGATATACGCGCGGCTTTTGCGGCCGCCGAAAGCCACGCCGCGCGGCTGCGGCTGCTGGAAAACCTGGTGCGCGAACAGGTCGGCGCTGTTATGAGCCTGGCGGCCGCACGGGTGGACGTTCAGAGGCCGCTGCGCACGATGGGCCTGGACTCGCTGATGACGCTCGAACTGCGCAACCGCCTGGAGGGCAGCCTGCGGCTCAAGCTGCCGGCGACGCTGGTATTCAATTATCCGACCGTCGCGGCGCTGGCGGCGTATCTGGCGGAGCGGCTGGGCGAGACGCCCGCCAAGGCTGCCACAGCCGCCGGTGAAGCCCAGGCGTCCGCCGATGACATGGACGGGCTGACGCAGGCCGAGGTTGAGGCGCTGCTGGCGGACGAGCTGGCGGCGCTCGATGATCTGCTGAAGGGGATTTAACGTGGCGACAGACGAAACGATGGCGCAGCTTAGAAAGGCGCTGGCGGCGATCAGAGAACTGCGCGCCCGGCTGGATGAAGCCCAGCGCGCGCAGCACGAGCCGATTGCTGTTATCGGTATGGGCTGCCGCTTTCCGGGCGGCGCGAATTCGCCGGAGCAGTTCTGGGAGCTGCTGGCCACGGGCACGGACGCTATCCGCGAGACGCCGCCTGATCGTTGGGACGTAGAAGCGCTGTATGACCCTGACCCAGAGACAGCCGGCAAAATTACTTCGCGTTTCGGCGGCTATCTCGATCAGATTGACCAGTTCGACCCGTATTTTTTCGGCATCGCGCCCAGCGAGGCCGTGTGGATGGACCCGCAGCAGCGGCTGATGCTGCAAGTGGCGTGGGAGGCGCTGGAGGCTGCCGGGCAGACGCGCGACAGCCTGGCCGGCAGCCAGACAGGGGTGTTTGTCGGCGTCCACAGCCACAGCATTGATTACTACTTTATGCAGACCCAGGCGCTGGATGAAATCAGCGTCTATACCGGCACGGGCACATCGCACAGCGTCACCGGCGGTCGTCTGTCGTATCTGTTTGACCTGCGCGGGCCGAATGTAACGCTGGATACCGCCTGTTCTTCGTCGTTGGTGGCCGTGCACATGGCGGTGCAAAGCCTGCGCAGCCGTGAATGCGACCTGGCGCTGGCCGGGGGCGTGAATGTTATGCTGACGCCGGAGTTTACGGTCGCGGCGTCGCGGATGCATATGCTCGCGCCGGACGGCCGCTGTAAAACGTTTGACCAGCGCGCGGACGGCTTTGTGCGCGGCGAGGGCTGTGGCGCGGTGGTGCTGAAGCGGCTGGCGGACGCGCAGGCGGACGGCGACCGGATTCTGGCCGTGATTCGCGGCAGCGCGGTTAATCAGGATGGCAAATCCAACGGCCTGACCGCGCCGAATGGCCTGGCGCAGCAGGCGGTGATCGCGGCGGCGGTGGAAGATGCCGGCGTGGACAAGGCGCGCATCAGCTATGTTGAGGCGCACGGGACAGGCACCGCGCTTGGCGACCCGATTGAAGTCGAGGCGCTGGCCGAGGCGCTGCGCAGCGACGACCCTGAGCGCCCGCCGTGTTATCTGGGGTCGGCGAAATCCAACATCGGCCACCTGGAGGGCGCGGCGGGGGTCGCTGGCCTCATCAAAGTGATCCTCTCTATGCAGCACGAGACGATTCCGCCGCTGCTGCACTTCAGCGGCCTGAACCCGCACATTTCATTTGCGGGGACGCCCTTTGCGGTGACAACCCGGCCGGTCGCCTGGGCGGGCGCGGGCCGCCTTGCCGGGGTGAGTTCGTTTGGCTGGTCGGGCACGAACGCCCATCTTATCGTTGAGTCAGCGCCCGTGAGCGACGGCGCGCGCCCGTCGGCAGCGGCCGGTGGGGCGCTGCTGCTGCCGCTGGCGGCCCACTCGCCGCAGGCGTTAACGGCGCTGGCGCAGCGCTATCGCGATTTTCTGGCCGGCGAAGCGGGGCGCGGCCTGGCGCTGTCGGATATCACGTATACCGCCAGCCTGCGGCGCACGCACCTTGAACACCGGCTGGCCGTCGTGGGGGAAACGCACGCGGAGATGGTCGCGGGGCTGGACGCCCTGCTGCACAGCGACCGGCCCGGCGGCGCGGCCCTGGCGGCCGGCAGCGAGCGCGGCGCGCGCAAGGTGGCGCTGATCTTTCCGGGGCAGGGCGGGCAGTGGGTGGGTATGGGGCAGCGCCTGCTGCGCCAGGAACCGGTTTTTCACGCCGCCCTTGAGCGCTGCGAGGCGGCGCTGCGGCCGTTTACGGGGTGGTCGCTGCTGGCTGAGCTGCGCGCTGGGGCGCGCTTCGATGAGATTGATGTCATCCAGCCGGTGCTGTTCGCGCTGCAGATCGCCCTGGCTGATCTGTGGCGTTCGTGGGGAATTGTGCCAGAGGGGGTTATCGGGCACAGCATGGGCGAGGCCGCCGGCGCGTGTGTGGCCGGCGTTCTGAGCCTGGAGGTCGCCGCGCAGGTGATCTGCCGCCGCAGCCAGTTGATGAAACGGGTAAGCGGCCAGGGCGCGATGGCGGTGGTGGGCCTGTCTTACGCTGACGCCGATGCGGCGCTGCGTGAAGCTGACAGCACGGGGCGGGTGGGCATCGCGGTGAGCAACGGCCCGCGTTCGACCGTGCTGTCGGGCGACCCGGCGGCACTGGAAGCGGTGCTGGACGCGCTGCGCGCTCGCAACGTCTTCTGCCGCCCGGTGCAGGTGGATGTGGCGGCGCACAGCCCGCAGATGGAGGCGCTGCGGGCGCCGCTGGTGGATGAGCTGCGCGCGCTGCGGGCACATACCGCTGTTGTGCCGGTCTATTCGACGGTAACGGGGGCGCGGCAGGCGGGTGAGGCATTTGACGCGCGCTACTGGGGCGACAATCTGCGCCAGCCGGTGCTGTTCGCGGCGGCGCTCCAGCAGGCGCTGGCGGACGGCTTCAACACCTTTATTGAGATTGGGCCGCACCCCGTGCTGCTGACAGCGGTGGAGCAGAATCTACAGCACGCGGGGCTGTCTGATGGGCTTGCGCTGGCATCTATGCGGCGCGACGAGGACGAGCGCGCTGTGCTGCTGGAAACGCTGGGGCGGCTGTACGCCGCCGGTTTTCCGGTGGCGTGGCAGCATCAGTATCCGTCAGGCGGGCGCGCTGTCCCGCTGCCGTCGTACCCCTGGCAGCAGCAGCGCTTCTGGCTTGCGCCCAAAGCCGCGACGAGCCGCCGCGCGCCCGGCGGCGGCCACCCGCTTATCGGGCAGCGCCTGCCCGCGCTGGCCCATCTGCCGCAGGTTTCGATTTGGGAGAACACCCTGGACAGCCGCTTCGAGCGGTATGTGCAGGCGAATTTCGGCGCTGACGCTGCGGGCGCGCTGGCGGCGCTGGCGCTGGCAGCGGCGGAGGACCTGTACGGCACGAAAGGCCATACGGTGGCCGAAATGACGGTGCTGGCGGCGCTGCCGCCCAACGGGCACAGCGTTCAGACCGTGCTTGAACGCGGCCCGGATGCGGCCAGCTTCCGCATTTTCAGCCGCCCGCCAGCGGCGGCGGATGACGCCTGGTCAGAGCACGCCGTGGGTGTGATCCAGCCCGGCCTGGTGATGGGCGACTGGCTGTACGGGCTGGCGTGGGTGCCGCAGGCGCGCGCTCAGGCGGCCGCGCCAGCAGCGCCGGGGCGCTGGCTGATCTTCGCCGATCACGGCGGCGTGGGGGCCGCGCTGGCAGCACAATTGGCGCAGCGCGGCGGCCAGCCCACGATAGTCTACGCGGGGGACGCTTACAGCCGCGCGGCGGATGGCAGCTACGCCATCAACCCGGCGCAGACGGATGATTTTAAGCGCCTGCTGGCCGAAACCGGACCCTGTCAGAGAGTGGTTTATCTGTGGGCGCTAGGCCTGCCGGATACAGATTCGTTCACAGAGCCTGATCTGGCCGCGCTGTACAGCCTGAGCGTCAGCAGCGTTGTTTACGCGGTGCAGGCGCTGGCCCCGCTGGCCTGGCCGCGCCCGGCTGCGTTATGGCTGGTGACGCGCGCGGCGGCGGGCGGGATTCATGAGGCGGGGCTGTCAGGCGTGGCGCAGTCCCCGCTTTGGGGGCTTGGGCGCACAATTGCGCTGGAACATCCCGATTTCTGGGGCGGGCTGGTAGATCTACCGGATGACGCTGGCCTTGACCAGGCTGCGGCGTGGCTGTTCGCTGAGGTGAATGAGCCAACTGCGGACGATCAGATTGCTTACGAACGCGGCGAACGCTATACAGCGCGGCTGATGCCCGGCTCATACCGCGCTAATGCCGCCGGCTTCGCCTGGCGCTCTGATGGCACATACTTAATCACCGGCGGGCTGCGCGGGTTGGGCCTGAAGTTCGCGCAGTGGATTGTGGAGCAGGGTGGGCGGCATCTGGTGCTGATGGGGCGCAGCGGCGCGCCTGACGCGGCGCGGCCTGTGCTGGAGCGCCTGGAGGCATTGGGCGCGCAGATCGTGGTGGCGCAGGCTGATGTGTCGGATTATGAAGCCGTCGCGGCGGTGATAGAGGCTATCCAGCGGGAAATGCCGCCTCTGTGCGGGGTTATCCACTCGGCTGCTGTCCTGGACGATGGGCTGCTGACGCACCAGAACAGCGAACGCTGCGCGCGCGTGATGGCGCCTAAAGTGGATGGAACGTGGAACCTGCACACGCTCACTAAAGACCTGGCATTAGATTGCTTTGTGGTCTTTTCGTCATTTGCTGCGCTGCCCGGCACAGCCGGACAGGGGAACTATGCCGCCGCGAACGCATTTATGGATGCGCTGATGCACTACCGGCGGTCGCAGGGCCTGCCCGCGCTGAGCGTTAACTGGGGCGCGTGGGGCGAAATCGGGCTGGCTGCTGGCATGGGCCAGGAATTCAGCCGGTTAGGCTTGCGGCTGATGACGCCGGCCAGGAACGCGGCGGTCGTCCCTTATCTTCTACGCGCCGGGGTGGCGCAGGCATTGGTCGCGGATGTGGATTGGGACGCTTTTGCCGCGAACTTCAGGACCAGAAGAAACCGACCGCTGCTTGACCTGCTTCAGCGCACGGCCCAGGCTGCGGCGTTCGGGCCGGAGCGTATCCGGGATCGCCTGGATAAAATTGCGCCTGAGCAGCGCTACAGCCTGATACTGGATGAGGTGCGGGACGAGGCCGCTGATGTATTGGGTTTCAGCCCGCCGTCGGCGCTTGAGCTGCAGCGCGGCTTTTTTACGCTCGGCATGGATTCGCTGATGAGCGTGCGCCTGCGCAACCGTTTGCAGCAGCGTTTCGACTGCGACCTGCCCGCGACCGCCGCGTTTGAATACCCGACTGTTGAGCTGCTGGCGACGTTTTTAGCGCAAACTGTGTTCCAGATTCAATTGGATACGCCGGAGGGCGCGTTACCGGCTGCGTCGAGGGACGCTGATAGTTTGCAGGGCCTTAGCGACAGCCATCTGTTGAGCCTGCTGGATGAGGAAATGGCGTCGGTTAAGAAACTGATAGGAGACGATTGATGGCCGCGAGCGACCAGGATATCCAGGCCCGCCTGAAGGACGCGCTGCTGGCGCTGCAAAAGATGCGCGCGCGGCTGGAGGCGCTCGAAAAAGCGCGCCGGGAGCCAATCGCGATTATCGGCATGGGCTGCCGCTTCCCGGCCAATATCAACACGCCGGAACAGTTCTGGCAGTTCCTGTGCGATCACGGCGACGCTATGGGCGAGATTCCCCGGTCGCGCTGGGATATTGACCAGTATTATGACCCTGACCCTGACGCGCCGGGCAAGATCGGCACGCGGACAGCCGGCTTCATCGAACAGCCGATTGACCGCTTCGACGCGGCGTTTTTCGGCATTTCACCGCGCGAGGCGCGCAGCATGGACCCGCAGCAGCGGATGCTGCTGGAGGTCGCCTGGGAAACGCTGGACCACGCCGGGATCGCGCCTGGCCGGGCCGCCGGCACGCGAACGGGCGTGTATGTGGGCATGACGATGCAGGATTACCTGCTGATCCAGGCCAACCGCCTTGACCCCGGCCAGGTTGACGCCTATCACACCACCGGCGGCGTGTTGAATGCCGCTGTGGGGCGGGTTTCCTATCTGCTGGGGCTGCGCGGCCCGTGTATGGCGGTTGACACGGCCTGTTCGTCGTCGCTGGTGGCGGCGCACCTGGCGGTGCAGGCGCTGCGCAGCGGCGAGTGTGACCTGGCGCTGGCCGGGGGCGCGAACGTGATATTGTCGCCCGACATGATGGTCAGCCTGACGAAAGCGCACATGCTGGCCCCGGATGGCCGCTGCAAGACCTTTGACGCGCGCGCGGATGGCTTTGCGCGCAGCGAGGGCTGCGGCATGGTGGCGCTGAAGCGGCTGTCGGCGGCGCTGGCAGACGGCGACCGGGTCTTCGCTGTCATTCGCGGCTCAGCGGTTAATCACGGCGGCGTCAGCAGCGGCTTCACTGTGCCCAATAAGCTGGCGCAGGCGGCGCTGATACGGGATGCGCTTAAGGACGCCGGCGTCGAGCCAGCTCAGATAGGCTACGTTGAGACGCACGGAACCGGCACTTCGCTGGGCGACCCGATTGAGGTCCGCGCGCTGGTTGATGCGCTGCGTGAGGGGCGGACGGCGGACAACCCGCTGCTGCTCGGCTCGGTCAAGACCAATTTCGGCCACCTGGAGGCCGGCGCGGGCATTATCGGCCTGATGAAGCTGGCGCTGGCCGCCTATCACGGCGCGATTCCGCCGCATCTGCACTTTGAGACGCCCAACCCTTACATTTCGTGGGACGAGATGCCGCTGCAGGTCCCGACGGCGCTCACGCCCTGGCAGGGGGCGCGCATTGGCGGCGTGAGTTCGTTCGGCGCCAGCGGCACTAACGGGCATGTGATCGTTGAGGCAGGCCCGCAGGCGGCCGCCAGCGAGGACACGCCAGGCCGCGCCCACCTGCTGACGATTTCCGCGCAGACCGAGGCGGCGCTGCGGGCATCCGCCGAAGCCTATCGCGGCTTCTTAACGCAGGCCGCTGTGCCCGGTTTACATGATCTAACCTATACGGCCAATATGCGGCGGACGGCGCTTGACTGGCGGCTGGCCGTAACCGGGCGGTCGCCAGACGAAATGGCGGCGGCGCTGACAGCTTACTTAAACGGCGAACAGCACGCCAGCGGGATCGCTGGCCAGCGCACAGCGGGCGTGCAGCACAGGCTGGCATTTGTTTTTTCAGGGCAGGGGCCGCAGTGGTGGGGCATGGGGCGCGAGCTGCTGGCGCAGGAACCGGTTTTTCGCGAGCGCATCGAAGCCTGCGACGCGCTGCTGCGCCAGCACGCTGACTGGTCGCTGCTGGCGGAGCTGGCGCGACCTGAAGCGGAGTCGCGGCTGGATGAAACCGCCATCGCGCAGCCTGCCATTTTCGCCATACAGGTCGCGCTCGCGGCGCTGTGGCGCGCGTGGGGCGTCGTGCCGGGCGCGGTTGTCGGCCACAGCGTAGGTGAGATCGCCGCTGCGCACCTGGCCGGTGTGCTGAGCCTGGAAGATGCTGTGCGCGTGGTTTATCACCGCGCGCGGCTCATGCAGCAGGCGACCGGCCAGGGCCAGATGATGACGGTAGACCTGCCGGCGGCGGAGGCCGAACAGCTGCTCGCGCCGTTCGCTGAGCGGCTGGCGGTGGCGGCGATCAACAGCCCGGTTTCGACGGTGCTGTCAGGCGAGGCGGCGGCTTTGCAGGCGGTGGCGGCGCTCATGGCCGAGCGCGGCGTTTTCCACCGGATGCTGCCGGTGAACTACGCTTTCCACAGCCCGCAGATGGAACCCTATCAGCACGCGCTGGCGCGCGAGCTGGCCGGGCTGCGGCCCGCGCCAGCGCAGATGCTGCTGATGTCAACCGTAACTGGTACGCGCAGCGGGGAATCTGACTACACGGCCGATTACTGGGGGCGCAATGTCCGCCAGAAAGTGTGCTTCGCGCCCGCGATTAGCGAGCTGGCCAGCCAGGGGTATGACACCTTTGTGGAGATCGCGCCGCATCCGGTGCTTGCCAGCGTGATCGAACAGTGTCTGGCCGCTGGTGAACACGCGGGGCTGGTGCTGCACTCGCTGCGCCGCCATAAGGATGAGCGCGCAACGATGCTGACAGCGCTCGGCGGGTTGTACGCGCGGGGCGGCGTGGCGGTTAACTGGGCCGCGCTTTACCCGGATAAAGGCGCTGTCGTCAGCCTGCCCTCATACCCCTGGCAGCGCGAGCGCTACTGGGTTGACCTGCCCGCTGCTGGCCGCCGCGCCGCGGCTGCCGGGGATGCCGGCGAGCTGCTGGGCCAGCGGCTGCGGTCGCCGGGCATTGAGGACGCCATCTTCGAGACACAGTTCGACGCGCAGCAGCCCGCTTTTGCCGCCGACCACCGTGTGCTGGAGACGGTGATTCTCAGCGGCACGACGTATTTGGAGATGGCGGCGGAGGCGGCGGCGGCCCAGGGGATCAACCATTTCACGCTGGCCGATTTTCTGGTGCAGTCGCCGCTGGCGCTGGCGGCGGATGAAGCCTGCCCGGTTCAGACAGTGGTCAGGCCGGGGACGCCAGCCGCAGTTGAGATTTACAGCCTGCGCCATGACCAGTGGACGCAGCACGCCGCCGGCACGATTGAGCCAGCCGCGGCGGGTGAGCGGCTGCTGCCGGATGCTGACCTGGAGGCCGCCCGCGCGCGCTGCCCCCAGGAAGCGCGGGTAGCTGATCTGTACGATGAGGCGGCGGCGCGTGGAATGGCGTTCGGTCCGGCCTTTCGCGGCCTTGAGCGCCTGTGGCTGGGTGCGGACGAGGCGGTGGGGCTTGTTAGCGCGCCAGCGGGCCAGCCAGGGCGTTATCTGTTTCATCCGGCGCAGTTGGACGCCTGTTTCCACGCGATCTTCATGCTGCTGAAAGCCTCTGACGCCGGCACGTTCCTGCCCGTCAGCTATGGCGCTGTCTGCTATCACGCGCGGCCGGTTGGGGCTGTTTACGCCCATACACGCCTGCGGCACGTTGAGGGGGATACGGGCCTGGCCGATGTCTGTGTGTGGGATGAGGATGGCGCGCTGGTCGCAGAGGTGCGCGGCCTGCGCTTTAAGGCCGTGTCCGCTGTGATGCTGGATGCCCCGCTGCCCGACTGGCTGTATCAGATTCGCTGGCTGCCTGAGAGGCTCACTGCCGCGCCGCAGGTCCCCGCCGGGTCTGCAGGCTGGCTGATCTTCGCGGACGCGCAGGGCATCGGCGCGGCGCTGGCGCGGCGGCTGCGGGCGGCGGGCGCGGCGGCGCTGGTGGTGACGCCCGGCGCTGATCTCGCGGAGCTGGAGGATGGGCTGTGGCAGATTGACCCGCGGGAACCCGCGCACTACAGCGGCGTGCTGCGGGCTGCCCAGGCGGAGGACAGGCCGGCGCTGCGCGGCGTCGTCCATCTGTGGAGCCTTGACGCGCCAGCGGGCATCGCCAGCGAAAGCCAGGAACGGTGCGTCGCGAGCGCCTTGCTGACGGCGCAGGCGGTGGTGGCGGCGGGCCTTGCGGCGGAATTGTGGCTGGTGACGCGTGGGGCGCAGGCGGTGAATGGCGCGCTGACAAACCCTGTGCAGGCGGCGGCGTGGGGCTTCGGCGCGGCGCTGGCGCTTGAACAGCCTGAGCTGAACGTGATCTGCGTTGACCTTGACGTGGACGCTGCCACCGGCGATCAGACGCTGTTTGAGGAAATCGCGCGCGGCGCGCACGACGAGCCGCGCGTAGCGTTCCGCCAGCAGACGCGCTATGTCGCCCGGCTGGAGCGCGGCCAGGCGGGGGATACGCCGCTGCTCGCTGGCGACCAGCCGTTCACGCTGACGATCGCCGACCGCGGCGTTCTCGATAATCTGACATTCCAGGCGGCTGAGCGTCGCGCGCCAGGGCCGGACGAGATCGAGATCCGCGTGCACGCGGCCGGGCTGAACTTCCGCGATGTGCTGAACGCGCTCGGCATGTATCCGGGCGATGCCGGGCTGCTGGGCAATGAGTGCGCCGGCGAGGTGGTTGCGGTGGGCGCGCAGGTGCGGCATGTGCGGGTTGGCGACCCGGTGATGGGCATTGCCTACGGCACGTTCAGCCGCTACGTTACCGCGCCGGCGGCGCTGGCGGTGCGCATCCCAGCGTCGCTGAGTTATGAGGAAGCCGCCACAATTCCGGTTACGTTCCTGACGGCGCTTTACGGGTTGCAGCACCTCGCGGGCCTGAAAGCGGGCGACCGCGTGCTGATTCACGCGGCGGCGGGCGGCGTGGGCATGGCGGCGGTACAGCTGGCGCTGCGGGCGGGGGCAGAGGTTTTCGGCACGGCGGGCAGCGACGCCAAACGCGAGTTCCTGGCGCGGTTGGGCGTGCAGCACCGGCTGAACTCGCGCACGCTGGATTTTGCCGGGCAGATTATGGCGCGCACCGGCGGCGGCGTGGATATTGTCCTGAACTCGCTCACCGGCGACTTTATCCCAGCCAGCCTGTCAGCGCTGGCCAGCGGCGGGCATTTTCTGGAGATCGGCAAAGCCGGCATCTGGGACGCTGAACAGATGCGCGCGGCGCGGCCAGATGCGCACTATGCGGTCATTTATCTGGGCGACGTGTGTAAAGACCAGCCCGATCTGATCCAGGCGATGCTGCGTGAGATCGTCCAGGGGTTGGAGGATGGCAGCCTGAAACCGCTGCCGCGCACGGTTTTCCCGCTGCGCGAGGCTGTAGCCGCTTTCCGGTATATGGCGCAGGCGCGGCACATCGGCAAGGTTGTGCTGGCGCAGGACGCCCGTCGTGGGCAGGTGCTGGCGGACGCGACCTACCTGGTCACCGGCGGGACCAGCGGCATCGGTCTGCACGTAGCGCGCTGGCTCAGGCGGCAGGGGGCGCGGCATCTGGTGCTGGTCAGCCGGCGCGGCGCGACCGACGAGGCGCTGGCGCTGGCGGACGAAGCTGCGGCGGCCGGGGCGATGGTGCGGCTGGCGGCCTGCGACGTGTCGCAGCCGGCGGCTGTCAGCGGCTTGTTTGAACAGGTTCTCGCCGACCTGCCGCCGCTGCGAGGCATTGTCCACTGCGCCGGAATCAACGCGGACGCGCCGGTTATGCAGCAGGATGCTGCGCGCCTGGCGGCGGTGATGCGGCCCAAAGCGGACGGCGCGCTGCTGCTGGCGGCGGCCGCGCGCGACCTGGAGCTGGATTTTTTCCTGTTGTTTTCGTCAATCGCGGCGCTGATCGGCTGGTATGGCCAGAGCAACTATGCCGCCGCTAACGCTTATCTGGACGGGCTGGCGCACGCCCTGCGGGCGCAGGGTGTGCCCGCGACCAGCATCAACTGGGGCATCTGGGAAAATACCGGCATGACTGCCGTGCTGACCGAGCAGGACCAGGCGCGGTGGGCGCGCCAGGGGTTGCAATCCTTCAGCGCGGAGCGCGGCAGCAGCCTGCTGGCGCATATCCTGGCGACCGCGCCGGTCCAGACAGCGGTCATGCCTATCAACTGGCGCCGGTTTTTGCAGGAACGCCCCTCGCCGCTGTACGCCGCTTTCGCCGCCGCCGCGCCAGCGCCGGCGCAGCCCGGCGCGCAGCCCGCGCTGCTGGCCCGGCTGGCCGCTGCCCCGGCCAGCAAGCAGCGGGGCGTGCTGGCACAGTTTGTGCGCGAACAGGCTGTGCTGGTGCTGGGGCTGGACAGCGCGCAGACGATTGACGCGCTGCTGCCTCTGAATCAGTTAGGGCTGGACTCGCTGATGGCGGTGGAGCTGCGCAACGCGCTGGCCCGGGGCGCTGATCTGACGCTGCCGGCGACGCTCTTGTTTGATTACCCGACAATTGACGCGCTGGTGAGCTACCTGCTGGGGCGGCTTGACGTGGCGCAGGCGGGCCAGCCGCCGATCGCCGCCGAGCCGACTGGCGCTGCTGATGATGACGTGGCGCGTTTGTCAGACGAAGAGGCTGAAGCGCTGCTGCTGCTGGAGCTTGAACAGGCAGAGAAGAAGAGAGATCGCAGATGACGCATGCTGAAGAAGCATCGCCGATCAAGCGCGCCCTGGTTGAGCTGCGCGCTTTACGCCTTCAGGTAGACGAGCTGGAAGCGCAGCGCGCTGAGCCGATCGCGCTGGTGGGGATCGGCCTGCGTTTCCCCGGCGGCGCGCGCACGCCCCAGGCGTTCTGGGAGCTGCTGCGCGCGGGCACGGATGCCGTCGAGGACATCCCGCCGGAACGCTGGGACATTAACGCCTACTTTGACGCCGATTACAGCGCGGCGGGCAAGATGTACACGCGCGGCGGCGGCTTCCTGCACGATATTGACCGGTTTGATGCCGCTTTCTTCGGCATTTCGCCGCGCGAGGCCGCCAGCATGGACCCGCAGCAGCGCCTGCTGCTGGAAACGGCGTGGGACGCGCTGGAGCACGCCGGGCTGCCGCCTGATAAGCTGTACCAAAGCCTGACCGGCGTTTTCCTGGCGCTGGGCAACAGCGACTATGCGCGTATGGTGTGGGCCAACACCGACGATATTGATGTCTATTACGCGACGGGGACGGCGTTCAGCGTCGCTGCCGGGCGGCTGTCATATCTGTTGGGGCTGCAAGGGCCAAGCCTCGTGCTGGACACCGCGTGTTCGGGGTCGCTGGTGGCGGTGCATCTGGCGTGCCACAGCCTGCGCAGCCGCGAGAGCGACCTGGCGCTGGCCGGGGGCGTCAACCTGATCTTGTCGCCGGAAGCGAACATTAACTTTTCCAAAGCGCAGATGCTGGCCCCGGACGACCGCTGCAAGACCTTTGACGCTGCCGCTGACGGCTATGTCCGCAGCGAGGGCTGCGGCCTGGTTGTGCTCAAGCGCCTGTCCGACGCTTTGGCCGCCGGCGACACCATTTTCGCCGTCATTCGCGGCTCGGCGGTCAATCAGGATGGCCGCAGCAGCGGCCTGACCGCGCCCAACGGCCCGGCGCAGGAAGCTGTGCTGCGCGCGGCTTTGCGCAGCGCGAACATTACGCCTGACCAGGTACAGTACGTTGAAGCGCACGGCACGGGGACTTCGCTGGGCGACCCGATTGAGCTGCAGGCGCTGGGCGCGGTTTTCGGGCCGGGCCGCGCCGCGCATGACCGGCTGAAGATCGGTGCGGTCAAAACGAATATCGGGCATTTAGAGGCGGCTGCCGGCGTGGCCGGGCTGATCAAAACGGCGCTGGCGCTGCACTATGAGGCTATTCCGCCGCACCTCCATCTGCGGCAGCCCAGCCCTTACGTTGATTGGGAGAGTCTGCGGCTTGAGGTCCCCACCCGCCTGACCCCCTGGCCGCGCGGCTCGCAGCCGCGCATCGCGGGTGTCAGCTCGTTTGGTTTCAGCGGCACAAACGCGCATGTGGTTTTAGCGGAAGCGCCGCTGCCCGCCGCTGTCAGCCGGGAGGTTGAACGCCCGCAGCAGATGCTGGTGCTGTCTGGCAAGTCGCCGGCGGCGCTGCGCACACGTGTTGAACAGTTTATCCCGCTGCTGGAGCCGCACAGCGCGGCGGACTTTGCGAATATCCTGCACAGCGCCAGCGCGGGGCGGTCGCATTTCAGTCAGCGCCTGGCTGTGAGCGCCGGCGCGCCGCAGGAACTGCAAGCAAAACTGCAGGCCTGGCTGCGCGGCGACTACCAGGTTGGCGTTCAGAGCGGGCAGGCGGCTGCCGCGCCAGAGGTGGCTTTTCTGTTCAGCGGCCAGGGTGAGCAGTATGCCGCGATGGGACAGCAGCTTTATGAAACGCAGCCTTTGTTCCGCAGCGTGATTGATGAGTGCGACGCGCTGCTGCGGCCACACCTGCCGCGGCCGCTGCTGGCGGCGCTGTACCCTGACGACGGCGAACCTGCGCTGCTGGAGCAGATGAAATACGCGCAGACGGCGATCTTCAGCGTTGAATACGCCCTGGCGAAACTGTGGGAATCCTGGGGGATTGTGCCGACGATGGTGCTGGGCCATAGTGTGGGCGAGTACGCGGCGGCGTGCTTCGCCGGGGTGTTCAGCCTGGCCGATGGGCTGAAGCTGGTGGCTGCGCGCGGGCGGTTGATGGATGAGCTGGCGCACACCGGCGCGATGGTGGCGGTGTTCGCTGATGAAGATGTTGTCCGCCGCGCCGCCGCGCCGTATGCGGACAGGGCGGTGATCGCCGCGGTTAACGCGCCGGGTAATGTGGTTATTTCGGGTGAAATTGACGCGCTGGAAGCGATCACCGAGCTGCTGCGGGCGCAGCGTGTCCGGTCGAAGCGGCTGGCTGTGGCGCAGGCGTCGCATTCCCCGTTGATGGAGCCGATGCTGGATGCGTTTGAGCCGGTCGCGCGCACGGTTACGTTTCACGCACCGCGCATCGGCTATGTGTCCGGGATGACGGGCGACCTGGCCGGGGGCGCGGCGGTCGGCAGCCCGCTGTACTGGCGCCAGCACAGCCGCGAGGCGGTGCTGTTCGCTGCTGGCATGGCGACGCTGCACGCGGAGGGCTACCGGGTGTTTGTCGAAATTGGCCCCAACCCCTCGCTGCTGAGCAGCGCCCGCCGGGCTGTCCCTGAGGAAGGCAGCCTGTGGCTGCCGTCGCTGCGCAAAGGCTGGGATGACTGGACACAGATGTTCGACAGCCTGGGCGCGCTGTATACAGCGGGCGTGAGCGTGGATTGGGAAGGCTTTGACCGGCCTTATGCCCGGCGCAGGCTGCCTATCCCGACCTACCCCTGGGAGGGCGGGCGCTATTGGATTGACCGCGCGCCGGCGGCGCCAGCGGCGGCCAGGCCGACCTGGGAGGTGGTGGCGCGCGCGGCGGCGCAGCAGGCGCAGCAGGGGCCGCTTGAGCTGGCGGTGCAGACATACGCCGAAAAGTGGGAGTCGCTGGCGCAGCTTTCCCGCGCGTATATCGTGCGGACGCTGCGTGACTGCGGCCTCTTTACGAAGGTAGGCGAGCGCCACACGGTCGCGGACCTGCTGGCGACCAGGGGCTTTGAGCCAGCCTACGATCATCTGCTGGGGCGCTGGCTGGATGCGCTGAGCGAGGCCGGGCTTCTCCAGCGCGGCGATGGCCTGTACACCAACCGCGCGCCGCTGCCCGCGCCGGATTTAACCGGCGCGCTGGCGCGGGCGCAGGCGGCGTTCGCTGACACTCAACCGCTGCTGGCGTATGTGATGCGCTGCGGCGAAAAGCTCACGGCGGTGGTGACCGGGCAGGAAAGCCCGCTGGAGACGCTGTTCCCTGACGGCAGCTACGACACGGTGGACTATCTCTATCACGATTTTCCTGGTGCCGTCTATTTCAACAGCATCGTGACGGTGATGATCCAGGCGGCGGTGGAGGCTGCCGGCGGGCGTACGCTGCGCATCCTGGAGGTGGGCGCTGGAACGGGCGGCACGACTGCGGCGCTGCTGCCGGCGCTGCCGGCTGAGCGCGTCGCTTACCGCTTCACCGATGTGTCTGAATTCTTCCTGGCGCGCGCGCAGCACCGATTCGCGGCTTATCCGTTCGTGCAGTTTGACCTGCTCAACCTTGAAAACGATGCGCTGGCGCAGGGTTATGCGCCGGCGAGCTTCGAGGTGGTGGTGGCGGCGAATGTGCTGCACGCCACGCGCCACCTGGATCACACGCTGCGACAGCTTCACCGGCTGCTTGTTCCGGGCGGCCTGCTGGTGTTGTATGAAACAACGCAGCCGCAGGCCTGGTACGATATCACGACCGGCCTGATCGAGGGCTGGCAGCTTTTTGAGGACCGCTGGCGCACCGACAACCCGCTGCTGGCTGCGGCGGATTGGGTTGAGGCGCTGCGCGCGAACGGTTTCAACATGGCCGCGGCCTACCCGGAGGCCGGCTCACCGGCGGCGATCTTAGGGCAGCATGTGATTGTCGCGCAGACCGCCGGCGGCGGCGCCAGCCTGGGCGTGGCGGGCCAGGCTGAGGTGGCGGACGCGCCGTTGGCGGCGCAGCCCGCCGCCGCTGCTGATGATGAGGCGGCGGCGTTTGTCGTGGCGCTGGCGGCTGTGCCGCCCGCTGACCGGCTCGACGCTTTGGTTGATTTCGTGCGCGGCCAGGTGCGGCGCGTCCTGCGCCTGAACGCTGACCAGCCCGTTGAACGGCGCGCCCGCCTGATGGATATCGGGTTCGATTCGCTGATGGCCGTAGAGCTGCGCGCCCGGCTGACCGCTATGCTGGGGCTGGCCGAGAAACTGCCGGCGACGCTGATCTTTGATTACCCGACGCCGGAGGCTGTGGCTGGCTATCTGCTGCGCGTGCTGGCGCTGGACCCGGCGCCGCCCGCTGCCGCTGCCGCGCCGCTGCCCGTTTCGCCCAGCCAGCCGCCGGCTGTATCCGAAACTGATCTGCGGCAGCTCACGGATGAGGAAGTAGAAGCTATGCTGCGGCAGAAGCTGAAGGACATGGAATAACGATGGAGTCACTATCGCCCTTAAAGCAGGCGTTTCTCGCTATCGAAAAACTCCAGGACCGCGTCGCGGCGCTGGAGCAGGAAAAACATGCGCCAGTGGCCGTGATTGGGGTGGGGCTGCGCTTTCCGGGCGGCGCGCGCACGGTGCAGCAGTTCTGGGAGCTGCTGCGCCAGGGGGTAGACGCGATCACGGAGACGCCGCCCGACCGCTGGGATGTGGATGCGTACTACAACCCTGACCCGGATGTGCCGGGCAAAACGGCCACGCGCTGGGGCGGCTATCTTCAGGATATAGACCAGTTTGACCCGGCGTTTTTCGGCATCGCCCCGCGCGAGGCGGTCAGCATGGACCCGCAGCAGCGGCTGCTGCTGGAGACAGCCTGGGAAGCGCTGGAAAACGCGGGCACAGCGCCTGACCGGTTATATAACACGCACGCCAGCGTGTTTATCGGCGTCACCAGCGAAGACTATATGCAGGTGCAGCTCGATCACCTGGGGCTGGAAGGCATTGACAGCTATTATGCGTCTGGCGTGGCGCGCAGCGTCGCGACGGGCAGGCTGTCGTATCTGCTGGGGCTGAGAGGCCCGGCGGTGACGCTGGACACCGCCTGTTCCTCGTCGCTGGTCGCGGTGCACATGGCGGTGCAGAGCCTGCGCAGCGGCGAGAGCAGCCTGGCGCTGGCGGGCGGCGTGAACCTGCTTCTTTCAGTTGAAAACAGCGTGGCGCTGTCTAAATATCACATGATGGCGGCGGATGGCCGCTGCAAGCCTTTTGCTGCCGCCGCGGACGGTTTTGTGCGTGCGGAGGGCTGCGGTGTGGTCGTCCTCAAGCGGCTGTCCGAAGCGCTGGCGGACGGCGACCCTGTCCTGGCGGTTATCCGGGGCAGCGCTGTGAACCAGGACGGCGCCAGCACCGGGCTGACCGCCCCGAACGGCCCCTCGCAGGAGGACGTGATCCGCGCGGCGCTGGCGGATGCCGGCGTTGAGCCGCGCGAGATCGGCTATGTGGAGACGCACGGCACTGGCACGGCGCTGGGCGACCCAATTGAGGCGCAGGCGTTGGGCGCGGTGCTCGGCCAGGGGCGGCCAGCCAGCCAGCCGGTGCTGATCGGTTCAGTGAAAGCGAACATCGGCCATTTAGAATCGGCGGCGGGCATCGCCGGGTTTATCAAGGCGCTGCTGGTGCTTCAGCATCAGGTTGTGCCGCCGCATCTGCACCTGCAGGCGCTTAGCCCGCACATCCCCTGGGAACGGCTGCCGCTGGTTATCCCGACCGAAGCGACGCCGCTTGAACCGGTCGGCGGTCGGCGGCTGGTCGGTGTCAGCGCGTTTGGTTTCAGCGGGACAAACTGCCATATTGTGCTGGAAGCGGCGCCCGCCGCCGCCGCGCCGGTGAACGCGGTTGAACGCACACGGCATCTGCTGGCCATCTCAGCGAAATCGGCGGAGGCGCTGCGCCAGCGCGCGGCGGAACTGGCGCAGTATCTGCCGGCGCACCCGGAGATCGCGCTGGCAGACGCGGCTTTTACGCTTAACGCCGGGCGGGCGCATTTTAACCACCGGCTCGCCGTTACGGCTGAGTCGGGCGCGGAGGCCGCCGACAGACTGCAGGCGTTCGCGGCCGGCCGTCAGATGCCGACGGTGACGGCGGGCGTGCTGGCGACGGAGGACCGGCCCCGCATCGCCTTTCTGTTTACCGGGCAGGGCGCGCAGTACAGCGGCATGGGGCGCGAACTGTACGCCACGCAGCCGACTTTCCGGGCGGCGCTGGACGCCTGCGACGCTGTGCTGCGCCCGCTGCTGCCCCAGCCGCTGCTGTCGGTGATTTTTTCACAGGCTGAGACGCCGTCGCCGATAGATCACACCGCTTACACACAGCCCGCGCTGTTTGCCATTGAATACGCGCTGCTGAAGCTGTGGCAGTCGTGGGGTATTGAGCCGCACGCGGTGCTTGGCCACAGCGTGGGCGAATACACGGCCGCCTGCGCCGCCGGCGTGTTCTCGCTTGAGGACGGCCTGCACCTGATTGCAGAGCGCGGGCGGCTGATGGGCGAACTGCCGGCGGGCGGCGCGATGGCGGCGGTTTTCGCCGATGAACCGACGACGGCGGCGGTTATCCGGTCGGCGGGCGCTGAGGCCGCGATCGCGACGCTCAACAGCCCGGACAACACGGTGATTTCCGGCTCTGAGGGGGGTATCGCCGCCGCTGTGGCCGCTTTGACAGCCCAGGGAATCAAAGCGCGGCGGCTGAACGTCTCACATGCGTTCCATTCGCCGCTGATGGAGCCGATGCTGCCCGCCTTCGCGCGCGTCCTCAGCGGCGTCCAGTTTAACCGGCCGCGCCTGCGGCTGGCCGCGAACGTGACCGGGGCCTTCGCCGATGACGCGCTTACCCAGCCGGATTACTGGCTGAAGCAGACGCGCGGCGCGGTGCGCTTCGCGGCGGGCGTGCAAACGCTGTATGACGCTGGCTACCGTGTGTTTTTGGAGATTGGGCCAGGCTCTACGCTTATTGGCATGGGGCAGCGCATTGTGCCGGCGGGCGTCTGGTTGGCGTCGCTGCGCCAGAACAAGGGCGATTGGGACACGCTGCTGGCGGCGGCGGGCGCGCTGTACACTAACGGCGCGGCGGTGGACTGGCTGGCCTTTGACCGGGATTATCAGCGGCAGTGGGTGACGCTGCCGACCTATCCTTTCCAGCGGCAGCGCTGCTGGGTGAAGCAGAAAGCACACCCGGCGCGCACACGGCCCGTCGCCGCCGGGTCTCACCCGCTGCTGGGTGAGCGGCTGCCCTCGCCGCTGGCGGCGATTCAGTTTGAAACCAACCTGGCGCCGGAGGCGTTTTCGTTCCTGAACGACCACCGCATCTATGACACGCCGGTGCTGCCGGCGACGGCGTACATGGAGCTGGCGCTGGCGGCAGCGGCGGCGGTCGTGGGCGCTGGTTGGGTGGAGAACATGGGTATTTTTGAGGCGCTGACCGTGCCGGATGGCGCGCGCCGCGCCGCGCAGTTCGTGTTTCACGCCGCCAGCGCTGGCCGCCGCCCGTTTGAATTGTTCAGCCAGCAGGATGACGGCTGGAGGCTGCACGCCAGCGGTGAGGTTGTCGCTGGGCAGCCAGCGCCGCCGCCCGCGCTGGATATCGCGGCAGTGCGGGCGCGCTGTGACGAGCAGGTGTCCGCTGAGCAGCATTACGAGCGTTTATACCTGAGCGGCCTGCATTTTGGGCCGAGCCTTCAGGGCGTGCGGCAGTTGTGGCGGCGCGATGGCGAGGCGCTGAGCCTGGTCCGGGCGCCAGATGTGATCGCGGCTGAGCTGGACCAGTACCGGGTGCACCCGTCGCTGCTGGATGCGTGCCTGCAAACGCTGGCGGCGGCGGTCCCCGCCGGGGCGGCGGGCGCAGCGGACATTTATCTGCCGGCAGGCATTAGCCGGCTGGCCCAGTACGGGCCGCTGCCGGCTGAAATTTACAGCTACGCGCAGGTTCAGCCGGGGGCCGCGGCCCAGGGCTTTGAAGGCGCGATTACGGTGACAGGCCCGGATGGCAGCGTGCTGGCAGAGATCAGCGGCATCCACCTTAAACGCGCCAGCGCGGCGCTGCTGAGCCACCTGGGGCAGGCTGACAGCGGCGATTGGCTGTATCAGGTGGCCTGGCACGCGGCGCCGCTGGCTGAGCCAACCGGGCTGGCTGCGCCGCAGGCGGTGCAGGCCGCCGTCGCGCCGCTGGTAGACGTATACAAAGCGGAATATGGCCAGGACCGCTACGCGGACCTGTCGCCCCGGCTGGACGCACTGTGCGTGGACTATGTGGTCCAGGCGCTGCACAAGCTGGGCTGGCGGCCGCAGCCCGGCGAGCGCGTGACGGCGGATGAGCTGTGTGACCGGCTTGGCATCCTGCCGCAGCACAAACGCCTGGTCGGGCGGCTGTGCGCGATGCTGGCGGCGGACGGTTTGCTGCGGCGCGATGGTGCGGCCCTGGTGGTGGCCGCGCCGCCTGATCTCAGCGCGGGCGAAACGCTGGCCCGGCGCGTTGCTGCGCTGTTCGCGGAATTTGGCGAGTTCTCGGCGGAGCTGACCTTCGCCCAGCGCTGCGGCGACCAGCTCGCTGAGGCGCTGCGCGGCGCGGTTGATCCGCTGCAGCTTCTGTTTCCGGGGGGCAGCCTGGCGCTCACGGACGACCTTTATCAGAAGGCGCCCGGCGCGCGCGCTTATAATTCGCTGGTGCAGCGCGCGCTTGAAACCATGCTGGCGGAGCTGCCCGCGGACCGCCGGCTGCGGATTGTTGAGGTTGGCGCGGGGACTGGCGGCACAACTTCGTTTGTGGTTCCGGGCCTGCTGGAAAGCCAGGTTGAATCGTACACCTTCACCGATATCTCGCCCTTTTTCCTGCGGCGGGCGGCTGAGAACTTCGCCGCGTTTCCGTTTATGCGCTACGCGCTGCTCAACATTGAGGACGAGCCGCTGGCGCAGGGTTTTGCGGGCGGGCAGGCGGACGTGATCATCGCGGCCAATGTCATCCACGCGACTGCGGACCTGCGGCGCACGCTGCGCCACCTGCGGCAGATGCTGGCGCCAGGCGGGGCACTGCTCATGCTGGAGATGATCCGCCCTGAACGTTGGGTTGATCTCTCGTTTGGCCTGACCGATGGGTGGTGGCGCTTCGTTGACAGCGATATTCGCCCGGATTACCCGCTTATCGCGCAGCAGGACTGGCTGGCGCTGCTGGCTGAAAGCGGCTTTACCCAGGCGGCGTGCGTGCCCCCGGCGGGCGCGGGCGCGCTGCCGGAAAACGCGGTCATTGTGGCCCAGGCGGGGACCCGCACCAACTGGCTGATCCTGGCCGACCAGCGCGGCGTGGGCGCGGCGCTGGCGGCGGCGCTAACGGCGCGCGGCGATTACTGCGCGCTGGTTGAGGCGGGCGCGGCCTACGCGCGCGCGGGCGACCGCATTGTGATCGCCCCGTCACGCCGCGAGGATTACGGGCGGTTGATCGCTGAGCGCGCCTGGGACGAAGTGGTGTACCTGTGGGGCCTGGACACGGCGATGCCGGATGACGCTGAAGCCGCCGCGCTGCGGGCGGCGGAACACGACATGATCGCCAGCGCGCTGGCCCTCACACAGGCGCTGATCGCGGCGCCGGCCCGCCTGTGGCTGGTGACACAGGGCGCGCAGGCGGTGGACGCCGCGCAGCCGGTTGCGGCGGCCCAGGCGACGCTGTGGGGCTTGGGCCGGGTGGTCGCGCTGGAACACCCGGAACTCAAGCCCGTTTGCCTCGACCTCGATCCTGCCGGTTTTGAGATCGCGCAGGTGGCGGCGGCGCTGTGCGCGCCGGACGCCGAGAACCAGATCGCGCTGCGCGGCGCTGAACGGTTTGCGCCGCGGCTGGAGCGCTGGCAGCCGCCGCTGGAAACGCCGGGCGCAGACGGCGCGCGAACGCTGGTCATCGCCGAGCGCGGCGTAATTGATAACCTGTCGTTCGCGCCGCTGGCGCGGCGCCAGCCAGGGCCGGGCGAGGTTGAGATCAGGGTGCGGGCCGCCGGCCTGAACTTCAAGGATGTGCTCAACGTGATGGGTATGTACCCAGGCGACGCGGGCGCGTTGGGCGGTGAGTGCGCCGGCGAGATCACGGCGGTGGGGGCTGGCGTTGAAGGGCTGCGCGTTGGCGATGCGGTGCTGGCGCTGGCTTCAGGCAGCTTCAGCAGCTACGTTGTCGCGCGCGCTGACCTGGTTGTGCCTAAACCCGCCCGCTTATCGTTTGAACAGGCGGCCACGCTGGCGATTCCGTTTATCACCGCTTTTTACTGTCTGCATTATGTGGGCGACATCCAGGCGGGGGAGCGGGTGCTGATTCACGCGGCGGCGGGCGGCGTCGGCATGGCGGCGGTGCGGTTGGCGCAGCGCGCCGGGGCTGAAGTTTTCGCAACGGCGGGCAGCCCGGAAAAACGATCGTTCCTGGAGTCCATCGGCGTTAAGCACGTGCTGAACTCGCGCACGCTCGATTTTGTCGAGGCGGTCGCGGAGCTGACGGCGGGCGCGGGCGTTGATATGGTGTTAAATTCGCTGGCGGATGCGTTTGTGCCGGCCAGCGTGGCGGCGCTGGCGCGCGGCGGGCGCTTTCTTGAAATCGGCAAGCGCGGCATCCTGAGCGCGGCGGAATTTGCCCGCCAGCGGCCCGACGCGCGCTACGCCATCATTGATTGGACGCCCGAAGCGGTGGACAACCCGCAGTTGATCCGCTCGATCCTGCTGGAGATTCTGGCGTGGGTGGAGGACGGGACTTTACAGCCGCTGCCCGCGCGCAGTTTCCCGCTGGCTGAGGCTGCCGCTGCCTTTCGCTATATGGCGCAGGCCCGGCACATCGGCAGGGTCGCGCTGACGTTCGACACGCCCGACACGGTGCGCGCGGATGCGGCTTACCTGATCACGGGCGGCCTGGGTGGCCTGGGCCTGCTGACGGCGCGCTGGCTGGTTGAACAGGGCGCTCGTTATCTGGCGCTGATGGGGCGGCGCGCGCCGTCGGAGGCGGCCCGCGCAGCGCTGGCTGAGCTGGGCGCGCTGGGGGCGCACATCGAGGTGATCCAGGGTGATGTCGCCGTTGAGGCCGACGTTCGGCGCGCCCTGGACAGCATCCGGCAAACGATGCCGCCGCTGCGCGGGGTGTTCCACAGCGCGGGCGCGCTGGCGGATGCGGCCCTGATGCAGCAGGATTGGGGACGCTTTGCGGCGGTGTTCGCGGCGAAAGTGGAGGGGACGTGGCTGCTGCACCGGCTGACGCAGACCATGCCGCTGGATTTCTTCGTGTTGTTTTCGTCGGTCGCGGCGCTGTTCGGCTCGCGCGGGCAGGCGAACCACGCCGCTGCCAACAGCTTTATGGACGCGCTGGCTCATCACCGGCGCGCGGCGGGGCTGCCCGGCCTGAGCATTAACTGGGGCGTGTGGGGCGAGACCGGTGCGGCGGTTGAACACGGCGTGAGCGAACGGGCGGCGGCGCAGGGGGTGGGCATCATCCCGCCGGCGGACGGCCTGCGGGTTCTGGGCGCGCTTTTGCAGGCTTCACCGGCCCAGGTAGGGGTGTCGCCGGTAAACTGGCCGGTATTTCTGCGCCAGTTTAACGGGCCTTTGTTTGCGCTGTTCGCGCAGGCGGAGGCGGCCCGGCCTGCTGCCGCTGCTGCGGCGGCCGGGGCGGGCCAAGTGGAGGCCGGGGCCGTTGTGGACCGGCTTCAGAAGGTGCCGGCGGCGAAGCGGCACGAAACGCTGGCCGCCTTTGTGCGCGAGCAGGTGGCCTATGTGCTGGGCGCTGAATCCGCGCACAGCATTGACGAACACACGGCGTTAAACGCCCTGGGGCTGGATTCGCTAATGGCGGTCGAGCTGCGCAACCGGCTGGGGGCCGGCCTGGAGCTGGAGCGGACGCTGCCGGCCACGCTGGTCTTTGATTATCCGACAGTGACAGCCATCACGCACTTTCTGCTGCAAGAGGTGCTGGCGCTGGACGCGAACGGCGCGCCGGCACAGGCCGCGCCGGCGGCGGGCACGGCGGGCGGCGGCTCTGCGCTTGACCTGCTGGACGCTTTTGAAGCGCTCAGCGATGAGGAAATCGAACGGTTGATGGCTGAACACTTAAGCCAGGGCAGCGCGGACGGGGGAGATTCGGGCGATGAATGATTTTCTCAGGCGCATCTCACAGCTTTCACCGCAGCGGCTGGCGCTGCTGGCGGCAGAGCTTCAGTCGAAGCTGGAAAAGGCCGAGCTGCAGAAAACGGCGCCGATCGCGGTTGTGGGCCTGGCCTGCCGTTTCCCCGGCGGCGTGGACAGCCCTGAGGCGTATTGGGAGCTGCTGCGGGCGGGCGTGGATGCTGTGACCGAAGTGCCGGCGTCGCGGTGGGATGCAGACGCTTACTATGACCCTGACCCGGACGCGCCCGGCAAGATGAACACCCGCTGGGGCGGCTTCCTGGAGCAGATTGACCAGTTTGACCCGCAGTTCTTCGGCATTTCGCCGCGCGAAGCCGCCAGCATGGACCCGCAGCAGCGTCTGCTGCTGGAGGTGGCCTGGGAAGCGCTGGAAACCGCCGGTTACGCGCCTGATCAACTGGCGGGCAGCCTGACAGGTGTATTTGTTGGCCTGTGCAACAACGATTACGGCAATCTGATGCTGAACGGGCAGAGCGACCAGATTGACCTGTACCTGGCGACCGGCGGCGCGTCAAGCGTCGCTTCAGGCCGGCTGTCTTACGTGCTGGGGCTGCAAGGCCCCAGTATCTCGATAGACACGGCCTGCTCATCGTCGCTGGTGTCGGTTCACCTGGCGGTGCAGGCGCTGCGTATGGGCGAGTGCAGCCTGGCGCTGGCGGGCGGCGCTAACCTGATCCTGATGCCGCAGACCTCCATCACCCTGTCCAAAGCGAAGATGATGGCTGCGGACGGGCGCTGTAAGGCGTTCGATTCGCGGGCGGACGGTTTTGTGCGCGGCGAGGGCTGCGGCATCGTCGTTTTGAAGCGGCTGGATGACGCCGCCAGAGATGGCGATCAGGTGCTGGCGGTGATTCGCGGCTCGGCTGTCAACCAGGATGGGCGCAGCAACGGCCTGACCGCGCCGAACGGGCCGGCGCAGACGGCGGTGATCAGGGCGGCGCTGGCCGATGCGCGGCTGGAGGCCGGCGATATTTCCTACATTGAGACACACGGCACCGGGACCGCGTTAGGCGACCCGATTGAAGTGCAGGCGCTGGCGGCGGCGCTGGGGGCCGGGCACTCGCGCGCCGCGCCGCTGCTGATCGGCTCCGTCAAAACCAACCTGGGCCACCTGGAATCGGCGGCGGGCATCGCGGGGCTAATCAAGCTGATCCTGATGACGCAGCGCGGTGTGATCCCGCCGCATCTGCATTTTATCGAGCCAAATCCGTACATTGCCTGGGGCGAGCTGCCGGTAGCGGTGTCGGACAGGCTCACGCAGTGGGCGCCGGCGGGCGGCAGGCGCATCGGCGGCGTCAGCTCATTTGGTTTCAGCGGCACTAACGCGCATATTATCGTCGAGCAGGCGCCGCCGCGCCGCCGCGCCGCGCCGGAAAACGAGCGCCCGCTGCACCTGCTGGCGCTGTCCGGCAGGGGCGAGGGCGCGCTGCACCAGCTGGCGGGCCGTTTCGAGGATTATCTGGCCGCTTCCGACGAACCCGCCGCCGACGTGTGCTACACGGCCAACGCCGGGCGGTCTCATCAAAGCGAGCGGCTGGCGGTGGTGGCGGCGGATGCGCCTGCGCTGCGGGCGGCGCTGGCCGCTTACCGCGATGGCCAGCCGTCAGACATGTTGTTCACCGGGCAGGCGCAGCGCGATAAACGGATCGCGTTCCTGTTCACCGGCCAGGGCGCGCAGTATGTGGGAATGGGCCAGCAGCTTTATCGCACGCAGGCGGTGTTTCGCGCGGTGATTGATGAGTGCGAGGAACTGCTGCGGCCCCTGCTTGACCGGTCGCTGCTGTCGGTGCTTTACCCACAAACGGGCGCTTCCTCGCCGCTGCACGACATCGTTTACGCGCAGCCGGCGCAGTTCGCGGTGCAGTGCGCGCTGGTGAAACTGTGGGATTCGTGGGGGATCAGACCGGCGGCGGTGTTAGGGCACAGCATCGGCGAATACGCCGCCGCGTATGCCGCCGGGGTTTTCAGCCTGGCGGACGGCCTGAAGCTCGTGACGGCGCGCAGCCGCCTGATGGGCCAGACGCCCGCTGGCGAAATGGCTTCGGTGTTCACAACGCCGGAACACGCCGCGCAGGCGCTGGCGCCGTACCGGGGCCGTGTTGAGATCGCGGCGGTAAACGGCCCGGAAATGGTGGTTATTTCTGGCGAGAGCGCGGCCGTCGCGGCGGTGATCGAGGACCTGAAGCGCGAGAAAATCCGCGCGCGGCGGCTGGAGGTCTCGATCGCGGCCCATTCCCCGCTGATGGAGCCGGTGCTGGATGCGTTCGCCAGCGCGGCGGCTGAGGTGGCTTACGCGCTGCCGCAGGTTGAGTTCGTTTCAGGTTTGACCGGCGCGCCTATCGAAGGGCACGAGATCGCCACCGCTGGTTATTGGCGGCGGCATCTGCGGCAGACGGTGCTGTTCGCCCCGGCGGTCACGGCGCTGCACGCCTCTGGCTGCCGAATGTTTCTCGAAATCGGGCCGGCCCCGACGCTGATCAGCCTGGGGCAGCGGCTGGAGCCGGATGGCCTGTGGCTGCCTTCGCTGCGCGAGGGCCACGACGATTGGCAGACGCTGCTCAAAAGCCTGGCGGCGCTGTACACGCGCGGCGCGGACGTTAGCTGGGCGGGCTTTGACCGTGATTACGCCCGCCGCCGCCTGGCGCTGCCAACCTATCCTTTTCAGCGCGCGAGCTACTGGGCGCAGCAGGCAGGCCCGGCGCGCGTTCAGCCGCCGGGCGCGGCGGACAGCGTTCACCCGCTGCTGGGGCGGCCAGTGATATCGCCCGCGCTCAGGGATGTGGTGTTTGAGGCGCAGCTTAGCGCGGCGTGGCCGCCGTTCCTTGACCATCACCGCATTTATGGCGTCGTGATTTTGCCGTCGCCGGCGTATCTGGAAATGGCGCTGCGCGCGGCGCAGGCGCATTTCGGCCCCGGCGTATATCAGGTTGAGAACTTTTCGATACGCGATGCCCTGGTGCTGCCGGAGGATAAGCTGCGCACGGTGCAGGTTATCCTGTCGTCAACGGGCGCAGACACAGCAGCCTTACAGGTTGTAAGCCTGGATGCGGACGGCTGGAAGCTGCACGCCACCGGCAGCATCCGCCCGACCGCGGCGGCGCCAGCGGACGTTTTTAACCCCGCGCGAATCCGGGCGCGCTGCCCCGAAACGGTCACCGGGACAGAGTACTACGCGCGCGTGCAGCAGCTTGGGCTGGAGTTCGGCGCGAGTTTTCGCGGTTTACAGCATATCTGGCGGCGCGACGGCGAGGCGCTGGGGCGGGTAGAACTGCCGGACGAGCTGGCCGCGCAGGCGGGCCAGTTCATGATACACCCGGCGTTTCTGGACGCCTGCTTCCACCTGCTGGGCGCGCCGCTGCCTGGGGATGGTCTGGAGACGGCCTACCTGCTGATCGGCATGGATTCGTTCCAGCTTTACCGCGCGCCGGGCAAAACACTGTGGAATCACACGGTGTTGACTGAGACCGCGAACGGCGAAACATTTGCTGGCGATTGTTATCTGTACGATGAGGCCGGGGCGCTGGTGGCCGCCGCGCGCGGCTTGCAGCTTAAGCGCGCCGGGCGCGAGGCGCTGCTATGGGCGACGCAGCAGCGGCCCAGCGACCTGTTCTACGAGGTTAATTGGGTCGCGCAGCCGAACGCCGGGCGCGCAAACGCTTTGCGGACACCGGCTGAGGTGGCGCAGGATGTTTCAGCGGCGGCGGACTTCTCCGTGCAGGCTTACGCCGACCTTTCGGCGGCGCTTGACCGCGTGAGCGTGCGCTATATCGCTGACGCGCTGCGCGCGCTGGGCTGGGCGATAACGCCTGGCGAACACGTCACCGCCGAAACGCTGGCCGCCAGCCTGGGGGTTGTCGAGCGCCAGCGGCCGCTGTTCGCGCGGCTGCTGGTGGTGCTGGCTGAGGATGGCACGCTGACGGCGGCCGCGCATGGCGGCTTTGTGGTGGCCCGGCCGCCGGCGGCTGGCGCGCTGGAACCCGACCTGGACGCGCTTAGCGGGTGCTTCCCGGATTACAGGCCGCTGATCGCGCTTGTCGGGCGCTGCGGCCCGGCGCTGGCCGCTGTGCTGCGCGGCGACACTGATCCGCTGCATCTGCTCTTTCCGGGCGGCTCGCTGGCGGACACTGAAGCGCTTTACCAGAGCGTGCCGACGGCGCAGTTCTACAATTCGATCGTCAGACAAACGCTGGAATCCATGCTGGCGGGCGCGACCGGGCGCCTTCGCATCCTGGAGATCGGCGCGGGGACAGGCGGCACGACGGCTTCGGTGCTGCCCAGCCTGCCGCCGGAGCGGACGGAGTACGTGTTCACCGATCTCTCGCCGCTGTTCTTAGAGCGCGCCCAGGCGAAATTCAGCGCTTACCCGTTCGTGCGCCGCGCCCTGCTTGATATTGAGCAGGACCCGGACGCGCAGGGCTTCGCCGGCCAGCAGTTCGATGTGATTGTGGCCGCGAACGTGCTGCACGCGACCGCGGACCTGGCGCGGACGCTGGCGCATGTGCGCCAACTGCTCGCGCCGGGGGGACAGGTGCTGCTGATTGAAGGCACGCGGCCGCAGCGCTGGGTTGATCTGACGTTTGGCCTGACAGAGGGCTGGTGGCGCTTCCGCGACCATCACCGCCGCCCCGACTACCCGCTGCTGACGCGGGCCGGGTGGCGCGACCTGCTGCGCGCCGAAGGTTTCGACCAGCTCGCGCTGCTGCCTGAAGTGGATGACAGCAGCGTGCTGGCAGGGCAGGCTGTTATTGTCGCCCGCCAGGCCGCGCTGGCCGCGCCGGGCAGCTGGCTGATCCTGGCGGATGCCGGCGGCGTGGGCGCGGCCCTGGCGGATGAGCTGAGCGCGCGCGGCGCGCGCTGTCTGCTGGCCAGGCCGGGCGCGCAGTTCGCCGCTGAGGATGGCTGTTGCTGGTGCGTCGCGCCTGACAGCGCAGATGATTATGACCGCCTGCTGGCGGCCCGCGTGGACTGGACGGGGGTTGTTGATCTGTGGGGCTTGGACTGCGCGCCGGACGACGCCAGCGCCGCTGAGGACGCGAGCGCTGTAACCGCCCGCGCGCTGCTGCTGACGCAGGCGCTGATCCGCAGCGGCGCGCCGGCGCGTTTGTGGCTGGTGACTGAGAACGCGCAGCCTGTGCTGGCCGATGCCGGGGTTAACCTGGCTGGCGCGCCGCTGTGGGGGTTAGGCCGGGTGCTGGCGCTGGAGCACCCCCATGTGTGGGGCGGGCTGATTGACCTGGACGGCCGCGAGCAGCCGGTTGCCAAAGCGCGCGCGCTGCTGGCCGAAGTGCTGACGCCTGACGGCGAGGACCAGCTCGCGGTGCGCGGCGGCGTGCGCTATGCTGCCCGGCTCGCGCGGGCGCAGGCGCCGGCGCGCGCGGATATACGCTTCCGCGCCGACGGCAGCTATCTGATCACGGGCGGGCTGGGCGGGCTGGGCCTGGAACTGGCGCGCTGGCTGGCGGCGCGGGGCGCGGGCCATCTCATCCTGACCAGCCGCCGGGGGCTGCCTGCTGAGCAGGCGGACAGCCCCGATTACCAGCGGCAGCGCGCCGGTGTTCAGGATATCGAGGCGCTCGGAGCGCGGGTGACTGTTGCGGCGGTGGACGTGGGCGACAGCATCGGCATGGCCCGCTTGTGCCAGCAGTTCAGCGCTTCGCTGCGCGGGGTGTTTCACCTGGCCGCCGCGCTTGAGTTCTGGCCGCTTGAAACGCTGCCGCCTGAGGGGTTGGCGGCTATGATGCGCTCTAAGGCAGGCGGGGCGTGGCTTCTGCACCAGCTCAGCCAGGGGCTGGAACTCGACTATTTTGTGCTGTTTTCGTCCACTACGGCGCTGTGGGGCGTGACCCAAATGGCGCATTACGCCGCCGCCAATACCTTTCTGGACACGCTGGCGCACTACCGCCGGCGGGCGGGGCTGCCGGCGCTCAGCGTGAACTGGGGGACGTGGGCGGAGATGCGCATCGCCTCGGCGGAGCAGAAGCAGGCGGTCGCACAGTTTGGATTAAACCCAATTCCGACGGAGCAGGCGCTGGCGACCCTGGGCGATCTGCTGGCCGCTGCTGCGGCGCCGGCGCAGATCGCGGTGGCGTCGGTGGATTGGGCGCTGCTTAAACCGGCGTATGAGGCCCGCCGCGAGCGCCCCTTCCTGGCACAGGTGGCCGCGCCGGCCAGCCGGTCGGCGCGCCTGGCGGAAGGGTCGTCTGCCAGTGCCGGGCCAGCGCTGCCGGAGCGGCTGATCGGCATGACGGCGGCTGAACGGCAGGATGCGCTGGTCGAACATGTGGCGCGCGAAGTGGGCGGCATACTGGGTATGGCCTGGGCCAGCGTGGATATTCACCGCGGGTTGTTTGAGATGGGCATGGATTCGCTCATGTCGGTTGACCTGAAAAGTCACCTGGAGGCCGGGACGGGCCTGTCGCTGCCGTCCACGCTGACCTTTAACTACCCGACAGTGGTCGAACTGGCAGAATATCTGGATGGACGGCTGGCGTCACCGGCGGCGGCGCAGCCGGAAGCAGCGTCCAGCGCGCCCGCGGCGGCTGCGAGCGCGGATCTGGACGATCTGTCGGAGGATGATCTGGAGGCGCTGCTGTTGAAGAAGCTGAAGGGCTTGCAGTAAGCGGCGGCCAGGCTCGCTGGCAGCTTCACGCGCCTTCACGATGTTTCAACGCCCCAGTTTCGGCGGATGTTAGGATGCCCGCGTTTAATTGCAAGGACATACAGGTAAGGGGTTCCTAATGGTTGCAGAGACCGACCGCAAAGAGCTGCTGAAGAGTGCGCTGGCCGCGCTTGATGAAATGCAGGCGCGCCTGGATGCCGCTGAACAGGCGAAGCGCGAGCCGATTGCGATCATCGGCATGAGCTGCCGCTTTCCAGGCGGCGCGAACAGCCCCGAACGCTACTGGCAGCTTTTGCGCGCTGGGGTGGACCTGGTCGGCCCGGTTCCGGCGGGCCGCTGGCCTGCCGCCAGCTATGAGCAGCTTGACATTGACCCCGCCAGGCCGATCAGCGCGTGGCGCGGCGGGTTTCTCGACCAGATTGACGCCTTTGACGCGCAGCTTTTCAGCATTACCCCGCGTGAAATGGCGACGATGGACCCGCAGCAGCGGCTGGTGCTGGAGGTCGCCTGGGAGGCGCTGGAGCGGGCCGGCATCGCCCCGGACCGGCTAAGCGGCAGCCTGACCGGCGTGTTCATGGGCGTAACCACCAGCGATTATGGCGCGCTGACGCGCAGCGTGGCCCCTGACGAGCTGGATGTTTACGTGGCGACCGGCAGCGCGCTCAACGTCGTTGCCGGGCGGCTGGCCTACACGCTGGGTTTGCAGGGGCCGTGCATGGCGGTGGACACCGCCTGTTCCTCATCGCTGGTGGCGATCCATCTGGCGTGCCAGAGCCTGCGCAATCAGGAAAGCGATATCGCGATCACGGGCGGCGTCAACGCGCTGATCGCGCCAGAGGCTTTCCTCGTTTTCAACAAGTGGGGCATGATGGCGTCTGACGGACGTTGCAAAACTTTTGATGTCCGGGCTGACGGGTTTGTGCGCGCTGAAGGCTGCGGCGTCCTGGTGCTCAAGCGCCTGGCGGATGCGACAGCCGCTGGCGACCAGGTGCTGGGCCTGATTCGTGGCTCAGCCGTGAACCAGGACGGCCGCAGCACCGGCCTGACCGCGCCCAACGGGCTGGCGCAGCAGCAGGTTATCCGGGCGGCGCTGGCGAACGCCGGGGTTCAGCCGCAGGATATCAGCTACGTTGAGGCGCACGGGACAGGCACATCGCTGGGCGACCCGATTGAAGTTGAGGCTATCGGCGCGGCGCTGCGGGCCGGGCGCACAGCGGACCGCCCGCTGCTGATGGGGTCGGTTAAAACCAATATCGGCCACGCTGAATCCGCCGCTGGTGTGGCCGGCGTGATCAAGACGGTGCTGGCGATGCAGCACGGTGAGCTGCCGCCGCACCTGCATCTGACGCGCCGCAGTCCGACTATCCCCTGGCCCGATTTCCCAATCGAGATTCCCACCCAACCTGTGGCGTGGGAGGGCTATGCCGGTCAGCGGCTGGCCGGCGTCAGCGCGTTCGGTTTCAGCGGCACGAACGCGCACGTCATTCTGGAGGCCGCGCCGCCGCCACCGCCGCCCGCGCAGAATGCGGTTGAGCGCTCATGCCACCTCATCACCCTGTCAGCGCGCAGCGACGAGGCCCTGCGCGCCGCCGCCGGGCAGATGGCCAATTTTCTGGCCGACCAGCCGGCGGACGAGCTGGCTAACGCGGCGTACACCGCCAACAGCGGACGCGCCCGGCTGAGCCAGCGGCTGGCGGTTGCCGCGGCGACCGTTGAGGACGCCAGCGCGAAACTTCGGGCGTTCGCCAGCGGCGAGGCCGCCGCAGGGGTGAGCGCCAGCGGTGCGCGCGTGGAACGGCAGCGCGTAGTTTTTATGTTCACCGGCCAGGGCGCGCAGTATGTGGGAATGGGCCGCCTGCTGTACGACACACAGCCGACCTTTCGCGCCGCGCTGGACGCCTGTGACAGCATCCTGCGGCGCCACCTGCCCGGCGGCCTGCTGCCGGCGCTGTACGGCGAGGACGCGGGTTCACGGCTGCATCACACCGCTTACACGCAGCCGGCGCTGTTCGCGCTGGAGTACGCGCTGGCGCAGTTGTGGATGTCGTGGGGCATCCAGCCGCACGCCGTTGTCGGCCACAGCGTGGGCGAATTTACCGCCGCCTGCATCGCCGGGGTGTTCTCTTTAGAGGATGGCCTGAACCTGATCGCAGAGCGCGGGCGGCTGATGGGCGCGCTGCCTGCTGGCGGCGCGATGGTCGCGGCGATGGCCGATGAACCCGCTGTCGCCGAGGTCATTCAGGCGTTGGGCGGCGCGGTCGTGATCGCGACATTGAACGGCCCGCAGAACACCGTCATTTCCGGCGCTGAGGATGCCGCTGCCGCCGCCGCTGCCGCGCTCAACGCGCAGGGCATCAAAACACAGCGCCTGAACGTGTCGCACGCTTTCCATTCGCCGCTGATGGCGCCCATGCTGCCAGAGTTCGAGCGCGCTCTGGCGGGCGTGTCGTTTAGCCGCCCCCGGCTGCCGCTGGCGGCCAACGCCAGCGGCGCGCTCGCCGGGGACGAACTCGCCAGCCCGGCTTACTGGCTGCGGCAGGCGCGCGGCGTGGTGCGCTTCGCGGACGATATCCGCGCGCTGCACGAAGCGGGCTACCGCACATTTCTGGAGCTTGGCCCCGGCACGACCCTGCTCAGTATGGGGCAGCGCGTGGTTGACGACGGCGTGTGGCTGCCGTCGCTGCGCGAGAAGCGCGATGACTGGAGCGTCCTGCTGGGCAGCCTGGGGAAACTGTATACGCTGGGCGCGGAGGTGGATTGGGAAGGGTTTGACAGGGATTACCAGCGCCGCCGGGTCACGCTGCCGACCTATGCGTTCCAGCGCCAGCGCTACTGGGTCGAGACGGCCCCGGCCCGGCGCAGCGCGGCAGGCGCGGCGCGCAGCGGCGGCCATCCGCTGCTGGGGCAGGCGCTGTATTCGCCGCTGCACCCGGAGATCGTCTACAGCCAGACGATTGGCGCGCTGTCGCCCCGGCTGCTCACTGACCACCGCATTTACGCCGCCGCTGTTTTTCCAGGCACGGGCTATCTTGAACTGGCGCTGGCCGCTGGCGCGGCGCTGGGGCCGGGCAGGGTTGTGCTGCGGGATGTTGAGATTCAGCAGCCGCTGCTGCTGGCCGCTGACGACAGCTATCTGCTGCAAACCATCATTTCGCCGATCACCCCGACGCGCTGCCAGTTTCAGATTTTCAGCGCTGAACCAGGCGACAGCGTGGCCGCCGCGCCCCACCAGTGGACACGCCACGCCAGCGGGTATATCGAGCTGGCGGCAGCCGCCCTTGACGCGGCGAACACGCCGCTGCTGGCCGCGCTGCGGGCGGGCTGTACGGAAGATGTCTCGGTCACGGACTATTACGCCAGGCTGAGCGCCCTGGGGCTTAATTACGGCGACAGCTTCCGCAGCATCCGCGCGCTGTGGTTCGACCCAGGGACCGGCAGCGTCCTGGGGCATATTCGCCTGGCGGAGCATCTGGCGGCGGAGGCGGAAGACTATTATCTGCACGCCGGCATGCTGGACTCGTGCTTTCACCTGTTGGGGATTGCGCTGCGCGGTGAGGGCGCGGGGGATTCGACATTCTTTCTGCCAATGGGGCTGCACAGCCTCACCTTTTATCAAAAGGGCGGGGCGGCTTTCTGGGCGGCGGCGGCGCTGCGCCCCGCCGCTGATCCGCAGGCTGACACGCGCCTGGGCGACGTTTATCTTTACGCTGAAGACGGCGCGCCAATCGCGGTGCTTAATGGGCTGGCGCTCAGGCGCGCGAACCAGCGCGTTCTAAATCAGTTTGCGCAGACGGATTTCAGCGATTGGCTCTACACGGCAGGCTGGACGCAGCAACCGCTGCCAGCGCAGATCCCACAGCCGGCGGGGAACTGGCTTATCCTGGCGGACGAGGGAGGCATGGGCGAGCGCCTGGCGGCCCAGCTCGCTGAGGCGAGCACGCCGTCCACGCTGGTGTATGCGCGCGACGTGGATACCGCTGACCCACGCGGCCTGGCCGGCTGGCTGGAGGCCCACAGCGCGGCGTTCACGCGCGTGATTCACCTGTGGGCGCTGGATGTCGCCGCGGAAGATGTGGCCGGCGGGCTGCAACTGGGGCTGCGCAGCGCTTTGTACCTGCTGCAGGCGGTGGCGCAGCAGGGGCTGCGCGCGCGTGTGTGGCTGGTTACGCGCGGCGCGCAGGCGTTCCAGCAGGGCGCGGCGAGCGCGGCGGCTCAAGCGCCGCTGTGGGGCCTGGGCCGGGTTATCGCGCATGAATACGCTGAGCTGTGGGGCGGGCTGGTAGATATTGACGCTGTGACACCGGCGAAACTTCTGTTGGACGCGCTGGTGGCCGACGACGGTGAAGATCAACTGCTGCTGCGCTTTGGCGAGCGCTATGCAGGCCGGCTGGAGCGCATGGGAGGCCAACCGGCGGGCGACAGCCAGGCCGTTGAGCTGGCGCTGAGCGCTAAAGGCGAATTAGACAGCCTGACGCTTGTTCCGGCGGCGCGCCGCCCGCCCGCGCCAGGCATGATCGAAGTGCGCGTGCTGGCGACGGGGCTGAACTTCCGCGATGTGCTGAACACGCTGGGTATGTATCCCGGCGCGGCGACCGTGCTGGGCACTGAATGCGCGGGCGTTGTCGTGGGCGTGGGCGATGGCGTAACTGAATTCGCGCCGGGCGACCGCGTGCTGGCGCTGCATGCCGGGTCGTTCAGCAGCTATGTAACCGTTGAACGCCGGCTGGCGTTCCACCTTCCCGACAACCTGACGTTCGCGCAGGCGGCGGCGATCCCCAGCATTTTCCTGACGGCCTACTATGGGCTGCACGAGCTGGCAGGGATAAAGGCCGGCGACCGGGTGTTGATTCACGCGGCGGCGGGCGGGGTGGGCCTGGCCGCTGTGCAGCTCGCGCAGCGGGCTGGCGCTGAGGTGTTCGCGACGGTTGGCAGCGAGGCCAAGCGCGAGTATCTGCGGTCAATCGGCGTGCGGCATATTATGAGTTCGCGCACGCTGGATTTCGCCGAGGAAATCATGGCGGCGACGGCCGGTGCCGGGGTTGATATTGTTCTGAACGCCCTGGCGGACGATTTTATCCCTGCCAGCTTCTCAGTGCTGGCGGCGGGCGGCTGCTTTTTAGAGATCGGCAAGCGCGCGGTTTGGACGCAGGAACAGGCCAGCGAACGCTATCCGGGCCGTGTCTATCACGCCTATGATCTGGCGGAGCTGCTGGCAGATCGCCAGGATTACATCCCCGACCTGCTGCGCCGCCTGCTGGATGCATTTGCTGCCGGCGACCTGCACACGCCGCCTATTCAGACGTTTCCTATTGAATCGGTTGTGGACGCATTCCGGTATATGGCGCGGGCCAGGCACATCGGCAAGCTGGTTGTCACGCAGGAACCACAGCCTGCGTTCGCCGGTTTTCGCGCCGATGGTACTTATCTCATAACTGGCGGCCTGGGCGGCCTGGGGCTTACAACCGCCGCCTGGATAGTGGAGCAGGGGGCGCGGTCGGTTGTGCTGGTTGGGCGTCACGCGCCCACAGAGGCCGCCGCCGCGACGATTGCCGGGCTTGAGGCCGCCGGCGCGCGCGTCCACGTGGCCCAGGTTGATGTCAGCGACGCCGCGCAGACTGCGCAGCTAATTGACCATATCGCGCGGTCGCTGCCGCCGCTGCGGGGCGTTATTCACGCGGCAGGCGTGGTGGACGATGGCCTGCTGGGGCAGCAGGACTGGTCGCGTTTTGAACGTGTGCTGGCCCCTAAGGCCGTGGGCGCGTGGAATCTGCATCAGGCGACGCAGCACATCCCGCTTGACCTGTTTGTGCTGTTTTCCAGCGGTGCCGCTGTGTTCGGCCCGCCCGGACAGGGCAGTTACGCGGCTGCGAACGCCTTCTTGGATGGGCTGGCGCTGTACCGGCAGGCGCACGGGCTGGCGGCACAGAGCGTCAACTGGGGCGCGTGGAGCGGGGTAGGGATGGCGGCCGCTATGCCCGCTGACCAGCGGCGGCGGCTGCAAAATCAGGGCGTGCGCCTGATCGCGCCTGAGCAGGGCGTGCAGGCGTTGGGGCAGCTCATAGGCTGGCCGGCAGCGCAGGTGATCGTCAGCCCGATGGACTGGGGCGCATGGCGCAGGTCCGCTGGCGGCGTGGATGTGCCGCCGTTCTTCGCCGCTGTGCTGTCCCGTGACGCCGCGGGCGGCGCGGTGGCGAGCGACGGCGCGCCGGCGCAGCCGCAGCCGAAAGCCTCTATCCGACAAACGCTGCTGGCTTCGCCGCCGCAGCAGCAGGCGGCGCTGCTGCTGGATTACCTGCACCGCCAGATCGCAGGGATTTTAGGCTTTCCCCAGGCCAGCCTGGATACGGCGGCGCCGTTGGCCACCGTCGGGACAGACTCGTTAATGGCTGTTGAAATTAAAAATCACGTGGAGGGGTATCTCGGCGTGTCAGTATCAGTCGTGCAGCTTCTGCAGGGGCCGAGTATTCAGGAACTTTCAGAGTATATCCTCCAGCAGCTATTGGCGTTGAAGCAGCCGCCTGAGGGGGAACAGCCAGCGCTGCAAACGGTTAACGCTGAAGATGGCTGGGAAGAAGGCGAGCTATGAGCGAGCAGGTCACGGCGGCGCTGGCGGATTTGATCGCGCAGGGCGCTGAGTTTTGGGTAGAGGGCGATCGCCTGCGTTTTCGCGCGCCCGGCGGGATACTGAGCGCGGGAATACGCGCCTATCTCTCAGCCAACAAAGAACAGATTATCGCGGCGCTGCGCGAGAGAGCCAGCAAAACAAAGAATATTCTGCCCTTGTCGTGGAATCAGCGCAGCCTGTGGCTGACTCATCAGCTTGCCCCAGACAGCGCGGCTTATAACACGGCCTTTTGCGCGCGCATTGGCTCTGAAGTTCAGGTGCAGGCGCTGCGTGACGCCTTTCAGGCGCTTGTGGACCGTCACGCGGCGCTGCGCACGCTCTATACGCTCCAGGATGACCAGCCTGTGCAGCATGTCTATGGCTACCGCGAGGTGGCGTTCACGCAGGTGTCGGTGGCCGATATGGACGTTGCTGATCTGCAACGCCTTGTCGCGGACACTTATCAGCAGCCTTTCGACCTCGAGCATGGGCCGATTCTGCGCGTGCATTTGTTTACGCGCGCCGCAAATGAACACGTCCTGCTGCTGAATGTGCATCATATCGCGCTTGATGGCTGGTCAATGTGGCTGCTGTTGGATGAATTGGGCAAATGGTACGCCGCCAACGCCGCCGGCGCGGCCTTGTCCCTGCCGAGGCCCGGCGCTGATTACGCCAGTTTTGTTGAATGGCAGTCCGAAATGCTGGATGGCCCTCAGGGAGAGGAACACTGGAAGTACTGGCAGCGGCAGTTAGCGGGCGAGCTGCCCACGCTTGACCTGCCAACCGATTATCCGCACCCGCTGGCGCCAACATACCGGGGCGGCATCCAGAACTTCGTCTTAGACACGCAGCTGACCCACAAGCTGAAAGACCTGGCGAAGGCGGAAGGCACAACGCTCTATACGGTTCTGCTCGCGGTTTATCTGCTGCTTTTGCATCGCTACAGCGGCCAGGATGAGGTGCTGGTTGGATCGCCAGTGTTTGGGCGCAGCCAGGCAGAATTTGCCGATGTGGTCGGCGATTTCGTCAACATGCTCGTCCTGCGGTCAGCTTACACCGACACCCTGACTTTTACAGCGTTTCTGGCAGGTGTGCGGCAGACGGTGCTGGCGGCAATTGAGCACCAGGATTTTCCGTTTGCATTGCTGGTCGAGCGGTTAAACGCGCGGCCGGATGCCGGCCGGTCGCCCTTGTTCCAGGTGTCATTTGATGTCCAGCGCACGCGCCAGTCAGGGGAATTGGACCCTCTTTTCATACCGAGCGCGGATAAGACGCGGGTTAACCTGGGGGGGCTGTTGCTCGAATTGTACGATATGCCGCAGCAGCTAGGCCAGTTTGACCTGGGCCTGCATATTTTTGAAGCTGCTGAAACGCTGCTTGGGTCGTGGAAATACAGCAGTGATCTGTTTCATAGCGCTACGATACAGCGCATAAACGGCCATTATAAGGCGCTGCTTGAAAGCGTGGTCGCGGACCCGCAGCAGCAGCTAGCGGCGCTGTCGCTGCTGACGGAGGCTGAACGCCAGCAAACGCTGGTGGCGTGGAACGCGACCGAGAGGGCCTATCCACAGGACCTGTGCGTGCACCAGTTGTTTGAGCAGCAGGCGGCGCGCACGCCGGGCGCGCCAGCAGTGCGCTTCAACAACGACCAGCTAACGTATGAACAGCTTAACGCACGGGCGAATCAGTTGGCGCATTACCTGCGCGCGCAGGGGGTTGGCGCTGGCGCGATGGTCGGCGTACATGTTGACCGCAGCTTCGACATGGTGGTGGCGCTGCTGGGGGTTTTGAAGGCCGGCGCCGCCTATGTGCCGATGGATCCGGGGTTCCCGCGCGAGCGTCTGGCGTACATGATTGAGGACGCCAGCATAGCGCTGATTATCACGCAGGCCGCGCTTGAAGGCGAGCTGCCGCCGCATCAGGCCGCTGTGCTTCGCCTGGATACAGATTGGCCGGCGGTCAGCCAGTTAGCTGACCACAACCTGGCAAGCGAGGTTAAAGGCGACCAGCTGGCCTATGTCATATTTACCTCTGGATCAACCGGAAGGCCGAAAGGCGTCCAGGTCACACACGGCGGCCTCACCAACTTCCTGTTATCCATGCAGGCAGAGCCGGGCCTGACGGCTGATGATGTGCTGCTGGCCGTTACAACGATCTCGTTTGATATCGCTGCGCTTGAGCTGTATCTGCCGCTGATCAGTGGGGCGCAGGTGGTTATCCTGAGCCGCGACGCCGCCTGGGACGGGCGGCTGATCGCTGAAGCGCTGGCGAAGTGTGGGGCCACTGTGATGCAGGCGACACCTGTCACCTGGCAAATGCTGCTTGAGTCCGGGTGGACTGGCAGGCCAGCGTTGAAAATCCTGTGCGGTGGCGAGGCCCTGCCCGCCAGTTTGGCGCAGCGGCTGCTGGAACAGGGGCATACGTTGTGGAATATGTACGGCCCCACAGAAACCACGATCTGGTCAACGGTGGCGCAGGTTGAGTCGGCGGCGGGGACTATCTCTATCGGGCGGCCTATCGCCAATACGACAGTCTATGTGCTGGACGCATCTTTACAGCCCGTGCCGGTCGGCCTGACAGGCACGCTCTACATTGGCGGGGCGGGTGTCGCGCGCGGGTACATTCAGCGGCCTGATCTGACAGCCGAACGGTTTATCGCGAACCCCTTCGGCCCAGGCCAGATTTACAATACAGGCGACATCGCGCGCTGGCTGCCCGATGGCCGGTTGGAATGCCTGGGGCGCGTGGATCATCAGGTGAAGATCAGAGGCTTCCGTATCGAGCTGGGCGAGATTGAAGCGGCGCTGGAGAATTTGCCCGGCGTGGAGAAGGCCGTAGCGATCGCGCGGGAGGACACACCGAATGACAAGCAGCTAGCGGCCTATGTGCTGGCGCAGGATCGCGCGGCCGGGTTAGACACAAACGCTCTGCGCGAGAAGCTCAAAAGCGTTCTGCCAGCTTATATGCTGCCGGCTGCTGTTATGGCGCTGGATGTTTTTCCGCTCACGCCGAACGGTAAGGTTGACCGGCGCGCGCTGCCACAGCCGCGGCCGAGCCGCGCCGCCGCACGCCAGGTTATGGCCCCGCAAACGGCAACTGAGGCTAAGCTGGCCGAGCTGTGGCGTTCGCTGCTTGGCGTTGAAACGGTCAGCATTTCTGATAACTTCTTTGATCTTGGCGGCCATTCCTTGCAGGCGGTGCGGTTGGTCGCCAAAGTTGAGGAACAGACCGGTTGCAGGTTAACCCCGGCGCTGCTGCGGTTCCAGACGCTTCGGCAGTTAGCCACCGCCTTGGATGCCGCAGCCGGCACAGCGGCAGCGCCTGCCGCCGACAGCGTTCAGCTCGCGGAGGCTAATGCGCCGGCTGACGAACAGGAAGTGCCCTTCTTCTTTGGGCCGGACGGCGCGCTGTTTGGCATGTACTATCCAGCGCAGACAGCGGAACCCGGCGCGGAGGGCGTTGTTATCTGCTCACCCTGGGGACAGGAATATATCCGTGCCCACCGGGCATGCCATCAACTGGGGCTGCGCCTGGCAAAGGCTGGCGTTCCGGCGCTGCGCTTTGACTATTTCGGGACCGGCGACTCCGCTGGCGACGATGCCGACTGCACGCTCAGCCGATGCTTAGAGGACATCGCGCGGGCGGCGGCGGAGCTGCGCGCGCTGGCCGGTGTAAGCGACGTTGCCCTGGTTGGCTTGCGCCTCGGCGGCACGCTTGCCGCGCTGACAGACACCGCGCGGCTGCGCGCGACCCGCCTTGTGCTGTGGGATCCAGTCGTAAATGGCGAAAGCTACCTCGCTGAGCTGGCCGTGTGGCATCAGCGAAATCTGTGGCACTACCTGGGCGGCATTGAGAAACATACCAGTCACGACGCCCTTGAGGTGCTCGGCTTCGCTATCTCTGATGCGCTGCGCGCGGAGCTTGCAGAAACGGATTTGCTGCGCGCGGAGCATAAGCCTGCCGAGCGCATCCTGTTGGTAGAGCGCGAGTTAACCGAAGCTACCGGCTTCCTGCGCGCGCGGCTGGCACAGCAGGGGGCTGAGCTGGACTACCGGTTGATTGATGGGCCGCAGATGTGGACTGAAAACCCTGATAAGGCGCTGGTCCCGCATCAGACGCTTGAGGCCATAGTTTCGTGGTTAAGGGGTGTGTAATGCATCAGGAAGCTGTTCGATTTGGGGTTGATCAACATCTGGTTGGCGTTCTGACAGCGCCCGAAAAACCCACAGCCCTGCCAGTCATGCTGTTTCTCAACGCCGGGATGATCCACCGGGTAGGGCCGAGCCGCATCTATGTGCGGCTGGCGCGCCACCTGGCGGCGTTTGGCTTCACAAGCCTGCGTTTCGATTTTTCCGGCGTGGGGGACAGCCACGCTCGCAGTGACAGCCTGTCTCTGGTAGAGATGGTTGTTGACGACGCGCGGCGCGCGATGGACTATGTGGAAACGCGCCTGGGTCCGTCGCAGTTTGTTTTGACCGGGCATTGCAGCGGCGCCTGGGCGGCTTTCCTGGTCGCCAGCGAGGACGCGCGCGTGGTTGGCGCGGTCGTGATGAACCCGGAGGGCGAGGAAGCGGGGTGGGTTGAGTATGACCGCCAGCGGAAGACATCACAATATTATGAGAATTACTACAGAAAAGGGGTGCTGACTGACTCGCAGCGGTGGAGAAAGCTGCTCACAGGCAAGGCAGATTATCAAAGCATCTTCAGGAATGTCGCGAAAAATATTCTGTGGTACAGGGTTTCGTCGGCGGCTTTTAGGCTGCGCGTAAAGCTTGACCCGGCGGCAATCAGCGCAGCGCAGCCTGATACGTCGGAGCTGCTGGCGCGCGTGGTGAGCGCATTTCTTGAGCGCCGCATTCGCCTGCTGCTGGCTTTTTCAAACGGCAGTTCAGCTATTGAACACACCCACGCTGTAATTGGCAAAGAGCTGGCCGCAATGAACCAGGCCGGGATTGTCACCGAAGTTATCATTCCCAACGCCGACCACACCTTTACGCTGCTGGCGGGCCAGCAAGCTCTCATAGAGCAGATCGAGGCGTGGAGCCTGCTGTTCAGCGCGCCGCCGTTAGCTGAACCTGCTGCCTTACCTCTGGATTCTGGCCAGGAAATCGTATAGCGGCTGGCGAATGGCCGCCTGATTGAGACGGTGGAAGCCGGCGGAGACAATAAACAGCTCGCTATCAACGCCCGCCTGCCGGAGCGCCTGGTCGAACGCGGGCGCTTCCTGTGGTGAAACGATTTCATCGGTTTCACCCTGGATAATGAGGAAAGGTGGCTCAGTGCCATCAACCCAGGCGATGGGGAAAGCTGAGATATACTGACGAACCGCGGCGGGCAGGGCGTCGCTGCTTAACCACTCAGCGGGCGGAATCTGTGACAGTTCGGTGAAAATCGCCTCGGTTTCAGCGGCGCTCAGGTTCAGAAAAGCGGAGAAAACGCCTGTGAAGTAAGGGTCAGAGAAGCTGGCGGCGGGCGTGCCGAAACTGCCTGCATAGGCGATTACGCCGTGTATCCAATTCTCGGTTGGCAGCGTGTAGTGACAGCCTTCTAAAAAGGCGCTGATATCATCGCGCGCCGCCAGCAGCGTTACGAGCGATGCCCCCCGTGAATGGCCGAGCGCAGCGATAGTGCTGGTGTTGAGCTGATATGTATCGCTGTTGGCATACACCCAGCCCAGCGCGCAGGCGATATCTGACAGGGAGATGAGCAGATCTGAAAGCGTTGACGGCCGATATTCCACTGACACCGCAGCGTAGCCGTGACTCAGCAGGTCGTCTATGGTGGACGTGCCTTGAAAGTAATCCTTGTCCATGTCGGTGCCGTGCACCAGCAGCACCGTCGGGTAGGGGCCGTCACCGTCCGCTGGCAGGTAAACGTCTAGCACGGTGTTGCTGGCATCTGCGTAGTGAATATCCTTCATTTGCAACTGCGTGTCGGGCGCGAGCCACTGGCAGGCGCTGCTTAAAACGCCGATCATGCACAGGATGAGCAAAATTCGCGCCAGCATGGGGTTTCCCCTCCTCCTGGATTTTGTGCGATGTGACGCTGCACAAAGTTCATTTTAGCCAAACCGGATAGGGTGCGCCAGCGCGCAGCGGGCGGATTCAAAGTGATAGGCAAGCGAAAGGTCAGGCCAATATGCTGAGGTACACTGGCGCCGCCGCCTGACCCTGCGCCAGCGCATCTGTGAATAATATGACACGATCAACGCAAAGCGCCGCACGAACGATCGTCCGGAACACCGTTTTCGTACTGGGCGGGCAAATCGCCCTGCGTTTGGGCAGCTTCCTGTTTAACATCCTGGTTATCCGCCAGCTTGGTGACGCGACCTTCGGCCAGTACTCGATTGTGCTGGCCTGGACCGGCTTGTTCGCTGTGCTGGGCGATTTAGGCGTGACCCAGTACTTCGTGCGCGAGGTCGCGCGCGACCCCCGGCGCAGCGACGAATTGTTCTGGGATGTCGCGGCGCTGCGGATGCTGCTTGGCGTCGTGACTGCGGTCGTGACCGTCGTCGGGGCGGTGCTGCTCCAATACCCGACTGACATCGTGATCGCCGTCGCGCTGTTCACCACAACGTACTTCTTTCAGGCGCTGCTGGCGCCTCTCACCAGCATCATTGCCGGCAACGAGCGGCTTGACATTGTCTCGGTCATTAACGTGATCGGGCAGGTCGTGTTTATGCTCGTTGGCGCTGTTGTGTTGTTCAGCGGCGGCGGCTTAATCGCGCTGGTGGCGATCTCGTTTATCAACCTGCCGCTGATGATCGGCCTGAGCACGTGGGCGGTGCGCCGTTACGATATGCGCCCGCCGCGCGCGGTGTTCCACGTGTCTAACTGGTGGCTGCTGATAAAGTGGGGGCTGCCATTCGCGCTTATCCAACTGACGTTAACCTTCAATTTCCGAATTGATACGATCATCCTGGAGCAATTCCAGCCGTTCGAGGTGGTGGGGTGGTATAACGCCGCCTACAATTTTACGCGGTCGCTGCTGACGGTAAGCAGCGCCCTGATTATCGCCCTGCCGCTGACGCTGGCGCGCGAACACGCCCGCGATCCCGGCGTGGTGCGCCCCTGGTATTATCGCTCTGTGAAGTTTATGGTGTTTGTTGGCCTGCCGCTGGCGGTTGGCGGCACGCTGCTTGCCGACCGCATCGTTATGCTGCTGTATGGGCCGGGCTATCTGCCGGCGGCGGTGGCGCTGGCGATTCTGGTGTGGGATACGCCGCTGCTGATGTACACCGCTTTGGCCGGCAACCTGACGACCGCCATCAAGCGCGAACACAGCGCTATGCGTATTTATCTGGCCGTTGGCGGGTTTAACGTGATCATGAATCTGCTGTTGCAGCCGGCCTTTGGCATGATCGCGGCGGCGGTTATCACGGTGGCGTCGGAGACTGTGGGCGCGGCCCTGTTTTATATTCTGTTCCGGCGCGAGTTTGGCGCCGGGCTGGGCCTCAGCCAGCTCCTGCGCCTGGGCTTGTCCGCTGCGGCGATGGGCGCCGTGATTACCCTGCTGCAGACGCTGCCCCTGCTCGTCATCATCCCCGTCAGCGCGGCTGTCTATCTGATTCTGGTTGGCGTCACAGGCGCGCTCACCGTTCAGGAACGGCAGATGATCGCCGGTGTGCTGGCGCACAGGCTGGGGCGGCTCGTGCCCCGGCAGCGCGGCGGCGTTTAACGCGCTAACCGGGGTTTAGGCCAGCTGGGTTGTGTTGGCATTTCAGCGTAACCGAATGAGCGTGCAGGTGAGTTACAAAAATCCGGGATAGCGTCGAGCCAGTTTGTCAAAATGAGAGAAGACCCGACGAAGATGCTTAATTTCGCCGATGAAATATTCAAGCAAATGCCGTTCCCGATTGCGCCAAGCATCGTATTCGCGCGGCGCTTTGGCGTTTCTGTTGGGCGGAATGGCCACTTCAATACCACTGCGTCCACAAAATCCTGCGCGCCGTAGCTGCGATCTGCGCTTAGGTAGTCGAACGCCAGATCAACGGTCAAATCATAGACCTTGATGCTGTCGTGGCGCTGCCCAGCCGTCAGGTGCAAGCGCAGTGGGTTGCCCAAACCATCGACGGTAACGTGAATTTGGGTACTGGAACCGCTTCGGCTGCGCCCCAACGCCTGCTTACTCTGTCCATCGTTTTTGTGGCTCCGACAGCGCTGGTATGGGCATGCGCAATCGTGCGATCCACCATCCTATTTTCCATATCCGGGTCGTCGGCGGAGTGTTCCAGCATCCGCTCTCACATGCCTTTATCGCACCACTGCCCAAAACGCTTATACAATCGTTCTCTTCGCCCACATACACATGCGGGTCTGCTCTCAGAAATTCTCGCATCTTTTCCCATTGTTCGTCGGTCAATCTCACGGTTGTCATACGACAACCTTAGCCCGTTTGCTTTAAATATCAACACAACCTAGTTGACAGTTTTGAAGTGATGTTGTATGATGTCAGTTGTCTGACATCATACGGCGGGTTGTACTTGGAGACTGTCTGTGCAGGACTCGCTCGGTATAGGTCCTCTGAAAGGCGACGATCTGCTCTCTGACCAGGTATATCATTACCTGAAGGAGCGGCTGGTTAACGGCGATTTTCGTCCCGGCTTCAAACTCCCTTCTGAAATTGACCTGGCACGCAGCATGAACGTGAGCCGTATTCTGCTGCGGGAAGTGTTGCAACGTCTGGAACTGGAGGGATTCATCGAACGCAAGCGGGGGGTAGGGACGTTCGTCATCAACCGCAGCACATCGCACGTCGAAGCTGGTATCGAAAAGCTGGTCTCGATGTCGCAGGTCATCCGGTCACGCGGCCATGAACCTGGCACGCGCACGGTTGAATTGTTGTCTATACCGGCAGATTCGAACCTGGCTGACCAGCTGGGTCTGGAATTGGGCGACCCGGTAACGGTGATTAACCGGGTACGGACAATGGATAACCGTCCGATTTTCTGGGACAATAACATGTTCCCCGGACGCTATCTCTCCGCCGCTACCCCGATCTCTACTATTGGCGAGTCACTGTTCAGTTACGTCGAGGAGCGCCTTGGCCTGTATATTACCCATGCGGTGGCGCGTCTGTTGCCGGAACAGGCAGATGCCGCGCTAGCGCATCAGCTTGAAATTGCCGAAGGCGCGCTGCTGATTAAGCTGGCACAGGTTCACTACCTCCAGGACAACACACCGATATGGCTCTCCAACCTGCTGTACCCGAGAAGCGAATTTAGCTGGTATATCGTGCGTACCCGATAAACGGGAATATAGATTCGAAGTCACATTTGGTTATAGAAAACATGCTCTTAAGCTCTGATATATTACGATATGAATGTCATCACACTAATGAAAGGACATACTATGAAAACCAAAGGCATTCTCCACAACGAACTGGCGCAGCTTGTAGCGCGCATGGGGCATGGCGACATGCTGGTGATTGCTGATCGGGGCTTTCCTTTCCCGCGTCATGATCAGACGGTGTGCATTGATCTGTCGGTAGGGCGTGACCTGCCGAGAGTGGCTGACGTGCTGCGGGTAGTCCTGGAGGAACTGGAGATCGAAAAGGTCATCATTGCTAATGAGACCGAGACCGTCAGCCCAGCCACCTACGCAGCGTTCACCGAGATTGTGGGCCAGAAGAAAAACAAGGGTAACGCGATTGTCGAAGAAAACATTCCGCATCCCGATTTCAAAGATATGGTGCTGAATGGCGCGCTGGAGCGTAAGGAAGTGAAGGGTTTTGTCAAATGCGGCGAGTTCACGCCGTATGCCAACATCATTCTGATTTCAGGTGTTGATTTCTAATGCAGAGCTGCTGAGCCTGCGCTGCGCCAATTGTTACGGTTGTGCTGGCCTGCCCTGAAGCTTTGATAAGGGGAAGCCAGCACAACAATACTCATGCAGGGGATCATAGAAGATGGACGCGCTCACAGAGATATTCGACGTCCCAAAACCTGTTATCGGCATGGTTCATCTGCGGCCTTTGCCCGGCGCACCACGTTACGATCCTGCCAGCATGGGCATGGACCGCATCGCTGACATGGCTGTGCGCGAGGCCGAACAGCTCGCCCGCGCCGGGGTGGATGGCCTTCAAATCGAAAATATCTGGGACTATCCATACCTGCCGGGAGCGCGTATCGGGCATGAGACAACTGCCGCGCTGGCAGTCGTGGCGGCACAGGTGTGCGCTGCCGTTGATCTGCCAGTCGGGATTAATTGCCATCTTAATGGTGGCCCACAGGCGCTGGCTGCGGCGGTGGCTGCCGGTGCGCGCTGGATTCGGGTGTTTGCCTGGGTAAACGCCTATATCTCACACGCGGGCCTGATCGAAGGAATCGGTGCGGAACTGGCCCGTTATCGTGAGGCACTGAAAGCGTCTCAGATCAAATTCCTGTGCGATGTCAATGTCAAGCATGGTAGCCACTTCATTGTCTCGGATCGCCCGGTTGTCGAACAGGCGCGGGACGCCGAGTCTGAGGGAGCAGAAGCGTTGATTGTTACCGGCTTCGAGACAGGCAAATCTCCATCACCAGACCGCGTGCGCGAGCTGCGCCAGGCAGTAGGCGTGCCGGTGCTGATTGGCAGCGGCATGACGCAGGATAACGTGCCCGACCTATTGCGCTATGCAGATGGTGCGATTGTCGGCAGCGCCTTCAAGGTGGGGCAACAGTGGAAAGCCCCGGTAGATGAAGTGGCGGCACGCACCTTCATGGATGCCGTCAAAGTGTTTCGAGCAGATCTGAAGAAGACAGAATAATGAGCGACCAACAGAACCTTACAGGCGATATCCTGTGCATGGGCGGCATTAACATGGACCTGGTCATGTTTATGGCGCGTATGCCAGAACCGGGTGAGACAGTTGTTACGGATAATTTTAACACCTATCCCGGCGGCAAAGGTGGCAACCAGGCTGTGACAGCGGCGCGGTTAGGCGGGCGGGTGCGCTTCTTTGGCAAGCTGGCCGAGGACAGTTTCAGCTTGCAACTTGTGAACGCACTGGATACCAGTGGTGTGGATACCAATACCATCCTGCGCGATACATCCTCTACAGCCGGCATTGCCATGATTCGCGTGGATGCCACCGGCCAGAACTCGATTTCATTTACGCCAGGGGCCAATGCCCTACTGACACCGGCTGAGGTGCGCTCTCACAGCGATCTGTTCAGGCAAGGCGCAATTTTGCTCATCACGATGGAGGTGGCAACGGAGACGGTCTATGCTGCTGTGCGTATGGCTCACGAGCACGGGATGTTCGTCATTCTCGACCCGGCTCCGCCGCCCGGCCAGCCATTCCCTGATGATCTGCCTGGCTGTGTGGACATCATCAAACCGAACGAATCCGAGGCGAAGCTCATCACTGGTGTGACGGTGACGGATTTCGACAGCGCCGAGACAGCCGTGAGCGCACTGCGCCAGATGGGATTTGCTGCGCCGGTGGTGACGCTGGGAGAACAGGGTGCTGTCGCCTGGGTGGATGGTCAGACGGTGCGAATGCCCGCGATGAGGGTGGACACGATAGACAGCACTGCTGCCGGGGATGTGTACTCCGGCGCGCTGGCGGCGGCGCTGGGGCGGGGGAGTGGGTTGCTGGATGCCCTGCGGTTTGCCGGGGCTGCTGCTGCGCTCAGCACAACACAGCGCGGCGCGCAGACTTCGATACCTGCGCGGGAAAGTGTTGAAGCGTTGGTACGGTCACTGTAGGCGCGCACAGTGAGGGATCGAACAATGGAGCAGCGAAGCCTGGCACTGGAGACACGTGGCATCTCCAAGCGATACGGTGGTATCGAGGCGCTCAAGGGCGTTGACCTGACGCTTTACGAAGGCGAGGTCTGCGCGTTGCTGGGTGAAAACGGCGCCGGTAAGTCCACTTTTATTAAGATTCTTACCGGGGCAGAACAGCGCGACGCGGGTGAAATCCTGCTGTACGGCGTGCCGACGGCCATTACTGATCCGGTGTCTGCGCGGCACAAGGGCATCACCGCCATCTACCAGGAACTGAGTTTGATTGAACAGCTTACGGTGGCCGAGAACATCTATCTGGGCCATGAGCTGGTGAGCGGAGGGGCGCTGGGATGGGTGCGGCGCCGCAGCCTGATGAGCCGCGCTCGCGACTATCTGCAACGCTTTGGGATTGATATTGACCCCCGGAAGCGTGTGCGCGATCTGGGGATGGGCGAGAAGCGCATTATCGAGATCGTCAAGGCACTGTCGGTAAATGCGCGTATTCTCTTTCTCGACGAGCCAACCACCGGCATGAGCTGGGCGGAGATTGCACGGCTGTTCGCGATCATGAAAGACCTGAAGCAGCACCGGGTGACGATGATCTACATTTCGCACCATCTGGAAGAAGTGTTTCAGGTATGTGACCGGGTGACCGTGCTGCGCGACGGGCAGAATGTCGGCACATTTGAGATCGCGCAGGTGGATGTACCCACGCTCATCCAGGCCATTATCGGCAAGGAGATGAGTCAGATAGACGAGCGCGGCCCTAGTACCCGCCGCAATGAGGTGCTGCTGGAAGCCAGCGGCTTTCAGGCCAAAGCGATGCGCGCACCAGTGACCTTCCGGCTGCACGCCGGGGAGATCCTAGGCGTGACGGGCATCATCGGTGCGGGCAAGAGTGAACTGGGGCGCGGATTGTTCGGCGCGGCGCGACAGCTTGGCGGCACGCTGATGATCAAAGGAGAGACGGTGCGGTTGCAATCGCCTGCCGATGCACGACGGCTTGGCATTGCGTTTATCCCCGAAGACCGCAAAAGCCAGGGATTGTTTCTGAGCCAGAGTGTGGAGCATAACCTGACGGTTGCCAATATTGACATGGTGACACGCGCCGGGCTGTTCGTGCGCGGCGGCCAGCGGCGGCGGTTGGCGAAGGACATCGCCGGCAAGATACGGATCGTGCCACCGGACGTGCAGATGCGGGCGCGTAATCTGTCCGGCGGCAACCAGCAGAAGGTGGTGATTGGCAAATGGCTGCTGGGACAGCCGCAAATCCTCATTATGGATGAGCCGACACGCGGCGTGGATGTAGGCGCGAAAGAAGAAATCTACAACCTGATACGATCACTGGCGGCCAGCGGTTGCGGTGTGCTGCTGTTGTCGTCAGAATTCGATGAGGTGCGCCGCCTGTGTGACCGGGTACTGGTGCTGCGCGACGGGGCGGTGATCAGCGAACTGGATGCCGAGGCTGTGACTAATGATATCCTGCTGCGGACTGCTTTAGGAGGGTGATCGTGATTCAAGACAAGCCTCAGCTAGCGTTCACCGCCGAGCGTTTAGGGAAGATTGTCAGGAGTGAACTGGGCCTGGCTATCATCTTCCTGCTGATCGTGGCCGTGTTCACGCTGCTGTCAGAATTTTTTCTGATGGATCGCAATTTGTTGAACATCACCCGGCAGGTTTCGATCAACTTGATCGTTGCTGTTGGCATGACGTTTGTCATCCTCACAGGCGAGATTGATCTGTCGGTGGGGTCGGTGGCGGCGCTTGCTGGTGTAGCGACAGCTTGGGTGATGACACAAACCGGATCGATTGTCCTGGGTATTGTGGCAGGGTTGGGATGCGGCCTGCTTATCGGGCTGGTCAACGGTTTGCTGACAGTGTTAGGGCGAATCCAGTCGTTCATCGTGACGTTGGCGATGTTAGGCATTGCGCGCGGGATCGCGCTGGCCTGGACGAACGGGCGTCCGATCTCCCAGCTTCCCGAAGCGTTCGGGTTCTTCGGGGCAGGGTATATCGGGGCGGTTCCCGTTTCAACGATCATCGCGCTAATCGTGCTGGTGCTGGGATACGTTGCGCTGCACCGCACCAAACACGGCACGTACATTCTCTCAACCGGGGCCAACCGTGAAGCAGCGCGGCTGTCTGCCATTCCCATCCGGCGCTACCGCGTAGCCGTGTTCCTGGTATCGGGGCTGCTGAGCGCGCTGGGCGGAATCCTGATTACATCGCGGTTACTTTCTGCGCAGCCGGTTGCCGCCGAAGGGTTAGAACTCAATGTGATCGCGGCGGTTATCCTGGGCGGCGCATCGCTGTCAGGCGGCGTTGGCACTATCGTCGGGACGTTGTTGGGTGCGCTGATTATCGGCGTGATTGACAACGGCATGAACCTTGTGGGCGTCTCCGCATTTTTCCAGCAGATCGTCAAAGGCGCGATCATTCTGGTGGCCGTGCTCATCAAGCGCGACGCGGGGGATTAGGCTCACGCCAGAAAGAGAAACGGGTGTAGCGTTCTAGACGCCGCGCGCGCTTCATAGGCTGTATGTGTCATGTTTGCACAACGCAGTTCTACTTAAGAAAGGGCATCTTCACATGACTAAAAGGAATGTTCTACTCATGCTGCTGCTCACTGCGCTGCTGGCGGTGGGCGTGGTTCCGGCAGTTTCACAGGTTGAGGGCACAATTGGCTTTGCGGTTTCGACGCTGGCGAATCCATTCTTCGTGACGATGAAGGAAGGTGGGGAAGCGCGGGCGGCGGAACTTGGGCTGGAGATAATAACGCTGGATGCGCAGGATAACAATGAGACGCAGGCCAGCCAGATCGAGGACTTAATCAGCCGGCAGGTAGATGTGCTGATTATCAACCCGGTGGATTCGGACGCGATTGTGCCGTCGGTACAGTTGGCGAACGAGGCGGGGATACCAGTGATTACAGTGACGCGGCCCGCGAACGGCGGGGAGGTAGCGCAGCACCTGGACATCGACAACGCCTTTGCCGGGCAGTTGATCGGTGAGGAGCTGGTGCGGGTGCTGGGCGAAGAGGCGCGGGTGGCGATCCTGGAAGGGATACCGGGCGCGCCGTCAGCGCAGGCGCGGCAGGCCGGCTTCCTGGGCGTGATCGAGCAATATCCGGGGATCGAAGTAGTCACGAGCCTGACGGCCAATTACTCGCGGGAAGAAGGTGCGCGGGTGATGGAGGACGTGCTGCAGGCGAACCCGATGCTGGACGCGGTGTACGGCCACAACGACGAGATGGCGTTGGGGGCGGTGCGAGCGATTGTAGCGGCGGGGCGTCTGGAGGAGATTGCGGTCTTCGGGGTTGACGCGACAGACGACGCGCTGGCGGCGATCGGGAACGGCGAGATGGTGGCGACAGTGAAGCAGCAGCCGGACGTGCAGATGGCGTTAGCGGTAGACGCAGCGGCGGCGTTGCTGAATGGCGAAACTATTGAACCGCTGGTGATCGTCCCGCTGCTGCTGGTCAATAGTGATAACCTGACCGACGTGAAGTAAACACCTGGCAGCAGCCCTAGAGTCATATACACAAAGGGGACGGCTTATAAATGTCGTCCTCCTTTTTTCAAGGGCGAGACACACATTTTGTGTGTCTCGCTGTTTTTCCCTCCGGTAGTATATAACACTGCTCGATCGCACCGACCGGTTACCATGTGACCGGGAAATAACCTCATACAGACCGTCAGTGATTAGTATCTTGTGTGACTGCATCCTGGCGGCCTGTGGGACAGGACCTGAAGCGCGCGAAAACGCCGCAGAACGACCCCTGAGCAGCCTAAGAGAGCCGCTTGGCGCGGCGCAGCAGCTAACGGGCCAGTCACAGCCTATGAAAGGCGGCTTTGACGCTTAGTGCATGCTGTAGTAATATAGTAAGTATTATATGATAAGTATATTTTTCAACACCTAACTGCCAGGAGGACATCTTGGAAACAGGCAGCTTCGAGCCAACGTAGGTCCACTTCTGCCAGATCGACAGATACTTCTGCGACGACGGCTGCGCCTACATCCTGCACTACCGCGACGACGAGAGCGCCCTGGCCATTCTGCCCAACGGCCACGTCGACATCAATCTTAAGAGCGTCGAAACCAGCACCGAAGAAGAGCGCGAGGAGCTGCGCTTCATCTACCAGTTCTACCTCGGTTCACACGACCCGGCCTGCACCGGCCAGCGGAAGCTGGGCGAGCGTGTCATTTACAAAAGCTAGTCTATCGGGGGCGATATGGTATTGACGGCGTAACCGGCGGGCCGGTAGCGGGAAGGCGTAACAACAAGACCGTGAAAGCTCGTAACTAACGGCACGGCGGACAGCGGTTTAACTCCACTTGTCTCCACAGGAGAGTGAAATGAACAGCCTGGCAGCAATTGACGTCACCACCCTCCCCGCCGGCGCAACCCGGCGCTGGTCTACCTGGCCAGCCTGCCCAGCGATGGCAGCCGCCGGGTGCAGCTAGCCGTCCTGAAGACCGTCTTGCGAGTGGTGAGCGCCGATGAGGCACTCGACAGTCTCGACCCGGCCGCCTTTCCCTGGTGACCAGCACGTGGCCGCCGTCCGCACGCGCCTGATGGCCCACTACGCCCCCGCCACCGTCAACCGCTACCTATCGGCGCTGCGCTCGGTCCTCGAAGAGTGTTGGCGGCTCGACCTGATTGGCGAGCGTGAGCGCCGGCTGGCGGTGGACGTGCCTAACGTGAGCGACGACCGGCTGCCCGCCGGGCGCAGCCTGCCCGACCGCGAGCTGCGGACGCTGCTGCTGGGCTGCTACGCCGACGGCGACAAGGGCGTGCGCGACCTGGCCGTGCTCGGCCTGCTGGCGACAACCGGCCTGCGCCGCGCCGAGGTCGCCGGCCTCCACCTGAAGGACTTCGACCCGGCAGACGGGGCGCTGCGGGTGCGCGGCAAGGGGCGCAAGGAGCGGGTCGTCTACGTCGTCAACACCACGCGCCGTCTGCTGGACGAATGGCTCGAAGTTCGCAGTAACCGGCCCGGCGCGCTGTTCTACAGCTTCCGCAAAGGCGATCGGATGACCCACAACCGTTTCAGCGCCCAGGCCATCTACGAGATACTGACGCTCCGGGCGGCAGATGCAGGGCTGGCGCAGGTCACGCCACACGACCTGCGTCGCACCTTCATCGGCAACGCCCTCGACGCCGGCGTCGACGCCATCACCCTGACCCGCATCACCGGCCACGCCAGCGTCGAGCTGCTGCAGCGTTACGACCGCCGCCCGGAAAGGGCCAAGCGATCGGCCCAGAAGAAGCTAGACCTGCCTCTGTGACATGGCGGGCCGTCCGTTAAAACAGTTTTAACGCCGAAGTCACGAGAACAGTAAAAGAGCATTGGTGGTAGCTGCTCAGCTCGCTGTAGTAAAAGATACTGGACAATATTACTCTCTAACCAGATCGCCTCCCTCTTGCCCCTACAGCGGGCTTGACTTAGCCGTTGGAGCGGTGCCGTGTCGAGATCAGCAATGCAGCACGACTCGCAGAAAAGGGATTTCACAGTGTAAGCAAGGTGGGATTGTCCAGCCTCAGCAATCCGTGTGCAATCGGCGCAGCGCTCCAACCGGTGTAAGCCGTGTACATACCTCCTTCGTCCAAGGGGTTTTCCTGATCGGCTGTGCCAAACCATTCCCTCTTCTCAAGATGGTAGCTCCCTCGCCAACTGCCGTCCCAGGCATCTGACTCACTACGGCACTGAATAGAGGCGAGGAAGTCAGCCAGCTTTGTGGCTGCCTGAAGAAAGCGTGTATCTTGAGTAACAATATACGCTTCCTGAAGTGCGAGCAGGGCGTAACCATCGGTATAGATCAGGTCAGTAACGTTAGGATCGTTCTGGAGCGAGGCAGTAATTGAATCAGCATCACAATTTCGGATCGCACCACTCGTATGCATCCAACGCAGCACTGTTGAGCCTAGTTCCTCAACTGTTTTGTAGACCCAACTCTCCGAAAACAGGTGCGCGGCTCGTGCAAATGTGAGCAGTGTAATAGCTGTCTCGGAGGAAGGAGGGCGCCAAGCCTCAGTACGAGCAGTTTCGTAACTGGTCATTGATCTGCCTGAAGGCACGCGATGTTCGTTGAGCCACCGCAGGCCGCGCAGCGCACAATCGTAGTAGTCACGTTTATCGGTAATACGAGCCGCTTCCACCAGGGCCAGAGACGGCCGGGCGACAAAATCGGCTCCCTTCAGATCAGCGGCGTCACCATCCTTGGTTAGGGAAAAAGCGCCATCTTGTGCTTGAATCCTCATTAGATAAGCCAGCGCTTGCTGCGCCGCCAATAAAAAACGCGCATCAAGCGTGCGTTCATAGAACTGAAGCAAATGAGTGACGATTTTTCCATTGTCGTTAGGCCAGGCATATTCTGGTAGATCAGGGATACCAAAATCATCTCCGATATCACGCTCATCCGGTACCGTAGGTCGAAAAACATAGAACGGAAATGATCCGTCCAGCCAGCTGTTCCCGTGTCGCTGTAAGCTCAAAACGAAATCTGCCAACCGCAATCCAATATCGGTCTGTTCTGGATCGTTCTTTAATGAGCCGTGCGCGTGAAACAACGTGCCGACTTCAATGCTGCAATCTGGTCGAACCCAGGGGTTAATGTTTTTCAAGTTGATCCGATAACGCTCATAAACACCTGCCGATCCGTCAGGAGTAACGAGCATTGCTCGAAGCCATACAATTGCACGGTCAATTGTCTCCTGATACTGATTGTCTAAATTGCCCATTCCGAAACATTCCTATGCTCTATAGACATGAAGGGGCGGTTAGGAAAACCGCCCCTGTTGGACTACTCTCGATCCGAACTTGCCACCCCAATGCCCGCCAGTTTATTGGCCCTCACATCCCTCACGCGCTGTCTGCATTTGCGCTGCAGCTACGGTAAGCGCATCTTCGGGAGTGCTTCTGAGGCTAAGAATCTCCGCAAGCGCTGTGTTCATGGCCTCAATGTGTTCTGGCCAGTAGCAGATAGCCGGGCCAGCTTTCGCGATTTCCAGTGAATCGCGCATTAACGGAAACTCAGGACGCACTTCTCGCAGTTCCGGATCATCAAAGATAGATGCTCGGCTGGGCGTACCTCCGGCCTGAGCGTAGAGCTTGCCGCCTTCTTTGCCAGTTGCGTACAGCAGAAACTCAATTGCGGCCTCTTTGTTGGGGCCAGTAGCGTTTAGGGCAAAGAAGTAGCTGTGGGTATAAGGGGTTCGCAGGATTGTACCATCTGCCTGCTTAACACCCGGAACAAGTGCGACTTTGATAACATCCTTATACTCACTTGTTCCGTTTAGGATGATGGGATACATGGCGTTCCAGGCTGGCACAGCCATAGCGATCTGACCAGCTTCAATTGCTGCCAGCACTTCGCCAAAACCCATCGACAGAATCTCAGGCGGGACGAGTTGTTCTTCAGCCAGCGTTCGCCAGAGATTGCCTGCCGCGACCGCGCCTGGCGTGTTGACAGCCGGGTTGCCCTCAGCATCTACCACCTCACCGCCATAAGACCACATGAAGTTGTAGAATGTCTCGGGCAATGTCTCACCAACAAGCCCATCAAAAGCCAGACCATAGGCAGTGGGAGAGTCGGGAGTCTGCGCCTGCGAAAACTGTTGCGCCAGAGCCAGCATCTCTTCCCAGGTCTGTGGCGGCTCCGGGATCAGGTCGCTACGGTAAAACAGAAACAGAGTGCTTATGTCTGTTGGCAAGCCATAAATCTGCCCATCATACATCGCTGGGGCGAGGATATCAGCAAGGTCAACATCTTGTGCCGCTTCAGCGCTCAACGAATCGATGTACGGGTTGAGCGGCAGGATCGCTCCGGCCTGCGCCAACTCACCGACCATAGTGGATTGAATAAACGCCAGATCGAAAGCATCCGTTCCGGCAAGAAGCTGTGTCGGAATCAGAGTGAGGTAGGTGTCACGCCCTTGTTCGACAATAGTTACTGGGTTGCCCGTCTTCTCGGTGTAAGCAGCTGCAACCTGTTTCATGCCATCAGCTTCCGGGCCGCTCATAATCACAACGTTCACGTTCGGTAGCGACTGACCCAGAACGGGCACACCCCACGCTATAACGAGCAAGACCACCGCAGTGATTACTGGAAGCCATCTGAATTTAACCTGTTTCATCATGACACTCCTCTTCTGCAAACCATCGGATTCGGAAAATATTAAGCATCACGGGATTACAGTCTCAGCTTTGTCCATGTGCTCCTTTCTCTCTTTTCGTCTATTTCACCGCGCCCATCGTCAACCCACCAACGATGTAGCGCTGCACGATGAGGGCAAACATGAGAATTGGCAGCATAATGATGACCGCGGCAGCAAACATCTGTCCCCACTGCACCTGATAGCTGGTTACAAAGATGCCAGCCGCAATTGGTAATGTGCGCGATCGCTCCGTCAGGGACAGCCCAAAGGCAAACAGATATTCATTCCAGGAAAAAATGATGTTGAGAATCAGGGTGGCTAAAATACCTGGGCGAGCCAAGGGCAGCACAATGCGTGTGATCGTTTGAAGCAATGTCGCACCATCTACCTGTGCCGCTTCTTCGAGTTCAGGAGGAAGGTCTTCGATAAAAATGCGCGTCATCCAGGTGACAAACGCTAGACTGAAAGTCACATGTGCAATAATGAGGCCTGGCAGGGTGTCTATAATGCCGATGGTTGAGAACATCAGGAAGAAGGGGATGATTGAGACGGCAGGTGGCATCATGCGGCTGGACAGAATCCAAAATGCTAGCCCACGCCCACCGGTCGCCCACCGGGCCATGCTGTATGCAGCCGGAATGCCCAGTGCTGCCCCAATTGCGGTCGCGCTAAGCGAAACAATAACGCTGTTAGCGAGAAACTGCCCCACCTGTGCTCGCTCGAAAACTTCGAAATAGTTGTCTAATGTCAGCTCTGGTGTGAACTGGCTACGCGCCACATAGTCACTAGGCTGGAGCGAACTAAAGACGAGATACACCAGCGGTAGGACCCATATCGCAAGCAGGGCGATCCAGATCAAGTAAGCAATCGGAACAAACCAGGAGCGACGCTTGGTTCCGGGGATCATTGCAATACCTTTTCCTGGCCCAAAAAGGCGCGCATGAACAATCGGCTTAGGATGAGGATGAAGATTAGAACCACAATGGACATTGCCGCGCCCTCGCCATAATTTCGAATGCGGAACGTGAGCGTGACAATGTGGACATTAATCAATCGATAAGTTGCAGCGTTGCCAAAAAGGGCATAAACCGTGTCAAACACCTTGAGTGCATCCATCACGCGCAGAAGCAGCACGACGGCGAAAGCGTTACGCAGCATCGGCATAACTACGCGCAGCACGATCTGCCAATAGCCTGCCCCATCCACACGTGCTGCCTCCAGTACATCCCTGGGAACAGTGTACAAACCACTCAGCAGCACTAGAGTGACAAAGGGTGTCCATTGCCAGATGTCAATGAAGAGTAAGACAAGGAAACCATAGTTGGCGTTTAAATTCTCAACCAGATACGGGCCAATGGCAGGCAGTGATGAAAAGAAAGGCAGTGGCTGACTGGTGAGCCAGGGCGCGGGCGCAAGCCCCAAGCCACCTAGAATCTGGTTGACCATACCGCCATCAAGTTTGAAGAGTGCCTTCCACATCAAGCCGACAACAATGGGAGTCACCATCATTGGCGTCAGCAAGAGTACGCGCAGTATCTTTGTTCCACGATACTCATTAACCAAAAACAGTGCGAGCAAGAAACCCAGCACCATTTCAGCGGTTACCACCAGGGCTACGAATTGAACTGTCCGTCCGATTGAATCCCATACCACCTGGTCATTGAGTACTTGTGAATAATTCTGTAAGCCGACCCAGGGCCATTCACCACGCAAGTTGCGGGAGCCAACCTGACGCAAGCTGGTATTGATCGCATACAAGAACGGGAAAATCGTGATAAGAAACAGCACACTGACCGCAGGTAGCACCATCAAATAGCGCACGTGGCGGCGTGTCAAATGAAAACGCGACACCTGCCTCATGTGGGCGCTAGAGGATATAAACTGTGATGATACGCCCTCAGGCTGTCCGTTCATTGGTACTTTTTCAGGGCACACAAGGTGCTGTGTACGCACAGTGAGCGAATAGGCAGCGAGGGAAAGTACGCCCCATCACAACGTTTCGTTATCGGCATACACCCTCCGTTTCACCTGCCCAAATTCGTGTTTTCGGTATGAATCATTGCGATTCGCTCGTCACGAATCGACACAGCGATCCCGTTAGCTATCTGACAGTAACTTATGTCCCGTTTACGATAATACCCGTCTGACAGGCTGCGCCTGACATCACTAACTCAAGATTGGCTCGCGCGTGGTCAGCTGTAAGTAAAACCGGCAGCGATCACCTCGAATGATGGATTTTGAGTACTCAATGACTCGGGCATCATCAGAAGAGGCAGTGACCTGGATAAGCATCGCTGGTTGGCCTTTTTCCAGGCCTAAATGTTCAGCTTCTTCGGGTTGAAGCATGGTTGGTTCAAGGGTTTGTTCTGCCTTATGAACGCGCACACCATAGCGCTGCTCAAGCACGTCATACAGGCTCTGCGTGTTCAGATTTTCCTCAAGAAGATAGGGAAAACTTGCGGCTGGTAAGAAAGAAGTCTCCAGCATAAGGGGTTCCTCGTCGGCCAAACGAAGCCGTGTCAAACGGATAACACGTGCCCTAGGGTCTATATGGAGACGCCGGCCAATGAATGCTGGTGCCTGGATGATTTCACCACCCAAAACACGACTGGAGGGGCGCTTACCGATACTTCGAATTCGTTCGCTAAAACCGGTTACCTTGGACACGGATTGTGTTATTTCAGGTTTACTCACAAATGTGCCTACGCCTTGAAGTGATCGAACAAGACCGTTCCTGCTGAGTGTGTCAAGAGTCTGGCGCACCGTGAGACGGCTGACACCGTAGATTTGGGCCAGTGCTCGTTCAGGAGGCAGCAAATCACCGTCCTGGAGTATGCCCGTCTGGATAAGCTCTGTGATGTTCTGTTGTATCTGATAATAGCGTGGCACCGGACTCGTCAGATCGATTCGGAAATGGGCATCATCAATAGCCATAAGACTCCAGAATTGGTACAGAGGTCCGTACCAATTATATTCGCGGAGTCGGTGAGAAGTCAAAAACAAGCGCTAGGTTGTGTTGACATTTAAAGCAAACGGGCTAAGGTTGTCGTATGACAACCGTGAGATTGACCGACGAACAATGGGAAAAGATGCGAGAATTTCTGAGAGCAGACCCGCATGTGTATGTGGGCGAAGAGAACGACTGTATAAGCGTTCTGGGCAGTGGTGCGATAAAGGCATGTGAGAGCGGATGCTGGAACACTCCGCCGACGACCCGGATATGGAAAATAGGATGGTGGATCGCACGATTGCGCATGCCCATACCAGCGCTGTCGGAGCCACAAAAACGATGGGCAGAGTAAGCAGGCGTTGGGGCGCAGCCGAAGCGGTTTCAGTACCCAAATTCACGTTACCGTCGATGGTTTGGGCAACCCACTGCGCTTGCACCTGACGGCTGGGCAGCGCCACGACAGCATCAAGGTCTATGATTTGACCGTTGATCTGGCGTTCGACTATCTAAGCGCAGATCGCAGCTACGGCGCGCAGGATTTTGCGGACGCAGTGGTATTGAAGTGGCCATTCCGCCCAACAGAAACGCCAAAGCGCCGCGCGAATACGATGCTTGGTGCAATCGGGAACGGCATTTGCTTGAATATTTCATCGGCGAAATTAAGCATCTTCGTCGGGTCTTCTCTCGTTTTGACAAACTGGCTCGACGCTATCCCGGATTTTTGTAACTCACCTGCACGCTCATTCGGTTACGCTGAAATGTCAACACAACCCAGCTGTTGTATACTCAGCTCAGGGATGCGGGCATATATATAACGTGTGTGAGATATAGCGATGCGAGGGTTAACGATGAACCGAGATAGCCGTGTGATGCGGTTTTACGCCAGGGGCGGAGCGATCGCGCTGGCCGCGCTAACGGTCGCGCTGATGGCGGCGGAACTCCACGCCGGGCCGCCGCGCCAGGCCGACGCTGGCACGTCCCTGCGCTTCTACGGCAGCGGCACGAGCGCCCCCGACCTGGACCGGGTGAAAATACCCATTGATGGCCCGGAGCGCCCAGCGGACATCGGCGCGACGGATTTCACGATTGAGTTCTGGCTCAGGGCGGCCCCCGGCGCGAACGACAGCCCGCGCTGCCAGGACGGCGACGACAACTGGGTGAACGGCAACATCGTCATTGACCGCGACATCTACGGCCCTGGCGACTATGGCGACTACGGCATCTCGCTCTACGGCGGGCGGATCGCCTTCGGCGTCAACAACGGCAGCAGCGGCCAGACGCTGTGCGGCGCGACCGTGGTCGCTGACGACGAGTGGCACCATATCGCGCTGGTGCGCGAGCAGGACAGCGGCCTGATGCAAATCTACGTTGACGGCGTTCTGGATGGTGCTGTCAGCGGGCCAACCGGCGACGTCAGCTATCGCAACGGGCGCGCGCTCACCCCCAACCCCGACCAGCCGGGCGCGTTTTTCGCCAGCGAGCCGTTTATTGTGGTCGGGGCGGAAAAGCACGACGTTAACTCCGATTATTACCCATCGTTCAGCGGCTGGCTGGACGAGCTGCGCCTGTCGAACACGCGGCGCTACAACGGCGATTTCACCCGCCCCAGCGGCCCTTTTACGCCCGACTCCGACACCGCCGCGCTGTATCACTTTGACGAAGGCAGCGGCGACGTTGTCAGCGACTCGTCAGGCGGGGAGAGCCACGGGACCCGGAATTTTGGCGGCGCGCCCGCCGGCCCGGAGTGGTCAACGGAGGTGCCGTTCACGGACTCGCCAGCCAGCCCTACAGCCACGCCTGCGCGGGGTTCAGCGTCCGCCGTGTATTCGAGCGGGGCGGCGTGACCGGGCGTTAGCAGGTTCAGCCGGGCGGCAAAGGCCGCCTGCAATCAGGGGCGCGGCCTGCGTGGTCAGGACCACTCGCGCGCCGGAACTGGCGCTGCGGGATACTATATGCTGGAGCAGCTCTGGTCTCTGTGCCCACTGAGAGGTGAACTCCATGCCCATTCCTGACGATTATCTGGAGCGCGTGTACGCCGGTGTGCTGGGCAAGATCATCGGCGTGTACCTCGGCCGGCCCTTCGAGGGCTGGCATTATGACCGCATCATGCAGGAACTGGGCGAGATAGATTATTACGTCCACGAAAAATGCGGCGTGCCGCTGATCGTCACCGACGACGACATCTCCGGCACGTTCACCTTCCTGCGCGCCATGCCCGACTACGGCAGCCCGCGCGACCTGACGCCGGCGCAGATCGGCCAGACCTGGCTGAACTACCTGGTTGAACGGCGCACGGTGCTCTGGTGGGGCGGGCTGGCCAATTCCACCGAGCACACGGCCTATCTGCGGTTGAAACAGGGCATCCCCGCGCCGCGCAGCGGGTCCATCGAACTCAACAGCAGGACCGTCGCCGAGCAGATCGGCGCGCAGATTTTCATTGACGGCTGGGGCATGATCGCGCCCGGCGACCCCGCGCTGGCCGTTGACCTGGCCCGGCGCGCGGCCAGCGTAAGCCACGATGGGGAAGCTGTCTATGGCGCGCAGGTTATCGCCGCGCTGGTCGCCCAGGCGTTCGCCGAAGCCGACATAGATCGCCTGCTGGACTGCGCTGTTTCCTTTATCCCCAGGGACTCGACGATCAGGCGCCTCATCGACGACGTGCGCGCGTGGCACGCTGAACTGAGCGACTGGCGGCAGGCCCGCGAGCTGATCGCCGCGCATTACGGCTACGACAAATACGGCGGCAACTGCCACATCGTTCCCAACCACGCGCTGATCATCCTGGCGCTGCTCTACGGCGCGGGCGATTTCCAGCGGTCGCTGATGATTGTTAACACCGCCGGCTGGGATACCGACTGCAACTCTGGCAACGTCGGCTGCATCCTGGGCGTTCGCGGCGGGCTGGCCGGCATCAGCGGCGGGCCAGACTGGCGCGGCCCGGTGGCCGACCGCCTTTATCTCTCGACCGCTGACGGCGGGCGCGCGGTGAGCGACGCCGTGCGCGAGGCCGTCGAAATCGTGACGATAGGCCGGGCGCTGCGCGGCCAGGGGCCAGCCGCGCCGAAGGGCGGCGCGCGCTTCAACTTTGACCTGCCCGGCGCGGTACAGGGTTTTGAGGCCGATGCTGGCGGCGCCCTGACGGTGGAGAACGCCGCCGGGCACAGCCAGAACGGCCAGCGCAGCCTGGCGCTGCGCTACGCGCGCCTGGACGAGGCCGGCGCGCGGGCCACAACGCCCACTTTTATCCCAGCGGACGCGCGCGAGATGCCCGGCTATGAGCTGCTGGCCTCGCCGATGGTTTATCCGGGGCAGATTCTGCGCGCTGTCGTAAAGGCCGACCCGAACAACGCGGCGCCGGTCACTGGCCAGCTTTGCCTGCATGTCTACCAGGCTGACGATACGGCGCGGGTCGTCAGCGGGCCAGCGGCGCGCATCGCCCCCGGCGAAACGGTGGCGCTGAGCTGGGCGCTTGACGACCCCGGCCTTCAGCCGATCGCGCGCGTCGGGCTTCAGTTGAGCCAGTCGCAGTCCGGCGGCACGGTCTACCTGGACTGGCTGGATTGGGCCGGCAGCCCCGCTGTTAACTTCGCCTGTCCCGGCGAACGCCCGCGCCGCTGGTCGCCGCGCCGCCCTATGTGGCTGCGCGCCTGGGTTAACGCGGTTGATTATTTCGATCACTGGCACGCGCACGCCTTCGATCTGATCCAGAACGAGGGCCGGGGCATGGTTTCGCAGGGCGCGCGCGAATGGACCGATTACACGGTCAGCGCGCGGGTGCATGTCTGCGTGGCGCGCGCGGCTGGCCTGGCCGCGCGGGTCCAGGGGCTGCGGCGCTATTACGCGCTGCTGCTCGGCAGCGACGGCAAGGCGCGGCTGGTCAAGGCGCTGGATGGCGAAACTGTGCTGGCTGAGGCGGATTTCATGTTCGAACAGGAACGCAGCTACGACCTCCGGCTGGAAGTGCGCGGCGCCCGCCTGCGCGCCTGGGTTGACGGCCGGGTGCTGTGGGATGTAGCGGACACCGACCGCCCGCTTGCTGGCGGCGCGGTCGGCCTGATCTGCGAGGAAGGGCGCATCAGCACGGACACCGTGACCGTCAGGCCGGCGGCGGGCTAAGCGCGCGGTGGGCGGTAAACGCAGGCCAGCCCGCGCCTGAACGAGCCAGGCGCGGGCCGGCGCGGTGTGCCGCGTTCTGTCAGCTTACAGGCGCGCTGGCCCGCGCGTTTATAACCCCATGCGCAGCGCCGGCATGCCTTCAGGAACCACGTTGTTATACGGCGAATCGGTTAGCTGGCTGGCCTCCGCGCCAACGTCAATCGGCGGCGCGTCAATCGGCAGGGCGTGATGCGAGAAGATTTCCGGCGTTTCCCTGACGCTGGACGTAAACACCACCGTGTTTGAATTGCAGATCCAGGTTGGCGAGTAGTCAGCGACGGCGTTGTCGGTCAGCAGGCGGGTTGTGCCAGCCGCCACGTCGTAAACGTACACGTCCAGGTCGCCGTCGAGGTCGGAGCTGTAGGCGATGAGCGAGCTGTCCGGCGACCACGAGGCCGTGCCCGTGCTGCCGCCCGCGTCCGACACCTGGCGCACAGCGGAGCCGTCGGCGTTCATCACGTAAAGCACGCTGTTGGCGGCGCTGGTGGCCTGGGTGCGGAAGGCGATGAACCGGCCGTCGAATGAGTAGAGCGGCGCGATCACGTTCTCAAGCCCGCCGGTGCTGCGCTGTTCAAGCTGGCCGCTGGCGATGTCCAGCTCGACAAGCTGAAACGCGCCGCTGCTGTCGTTGGTGAAGATGAGCTTGCGGCTGTCCGGTGACCAGAACGGATGCCGGTCATCGTCAAGGTTGTCTGTCAGCCGGGTGAGTTCGCCGGTGTATAGATCAACCATGTAAAGCTCGTTGTTCTCGTCGCGGTCAGAAACAAAGGCGAGATAGCGGCCATTGGGCGACCACGTTGGGCTGCTTTCGGTCGCGCCGGGCGTGAAGGTGATGCGGCGGATGTCGTCGGCGGCCACCGCCGAAACGTAGATTTCCCAGTTGCCGTCGCGTGTGCTGGAAAATGCGATCCACTCGCGGTCCGGCGACAGCGACGGGCCGATGTCAACCGCGCCCACGCCGCGCGTCAGGTTAACGTCGCCTGTTTTGCCCGCCGGCAGCGGCCCCAGCCGGAAGATCTCAATATCCCCGGTCTGGTCTGTGTGGTAGACGATCCAGTCCGGGCAGACGCCGCCGCCTGTTTCCAGGGGCGCGCCCCAGGTGGCGGTCGGCGCGGGCGTGTAGGTTTGCGTAGGTGGCGGCTCAGTGGGCGCTGCTGTCGGCGCTGGCGGCGTGCTGGTCGGCGCTGCTGTCGGCGCTGGCAGCGTGCTGGTCGGCGCGGGCGGCTCGGTGGGTATGCTGGTCGGCGTCGGGGACGCCGGCTGTAATGTGGGCGGGATGTCCGGCGTCGGCGTGGTCGTCGCCGCCGGCTCGGTGGGTGGAACCGGCGTTGGCTCCACCGGCTGTTCCCCCCAGTAGCGATCCCAGTCGTAGCTGACGGTGTCGCAGCGGCTGTTGTTGACCGGCTTGAGGAACACCCTGACGTGCGATTCGTGCATGCCGTCCGGGCTGGCCGCGCCCCACTCGCTGCCTGGCGGATACGTAATGACCAACTGCTGGCCGTCGTTGAGCGTGCCGGTTCGGCGCATAAACTCGCGGTTGTTGTCCGGCGGGAATTTCCCCTCAGCGCGGTAGCTGACCGGGCCGTTCGCCACCAGCAGAATCGTGTCAGCGCCGCCATCCCAGGCGCGCGTCTGCGGGAAAGGGCCGTAGATCGGGCATTCTGGCGTGCTGCACGTGACGGTCGGGCTGCTGGCGTAGGGCTTGCCATAGGCGCTCAGGCGCAGCGTAACGGTCCCGCTCAGGAAGCGGCGCACCTGCATCATGCCGCCGGCTTTCAGGTCTACCGGGCCGCTGTCAATGACCTGGCCGTCCTGCACGAGCTTCCAGGATGTCGAAACGGGCAGCACGCCTTCGTTGCGAATGTCGAACACGTACTCGTTATTTCCGCCGCAGCGCCCGGTCGCCACCAGCGACGGCAGAATCTCAGCGGGCGGCGCGACAGCTTCTTCAGTGCTTTCAGCGTCCGGGGTCGCCTCTGGCGGCAGCTCTGGCTGGGGTTCTGCCGTCTCTGTCAGCTCAGCCGGGGCGTCGCCATCAGCGGGCGGCGGCTCGGCCGGGGCGTCGTCGTCAGCGGGCGGCGGCCCGGCCTGGGGGGCATCGTCGTCGGTGGGCAGCGGCAGCGGCAGCGGCCCGGCCTGGGGGGCGTCGTCGTCGGTGGGCAGCGGCAGCGGCAGCGGCCTGGCCTGGGGGGCGTCGTCAGTGGGCAGCGGCTTCGGGTAGTCGTCGTTAGCAGGCGACGGCTTAATCGGGATGGTGTAATCCTGCTGGGCCGCGCTGCCGGCGTCCTGCGCCGCCGCCGCGCGCCACGAACTGCCAGCCATCACAGCGCTGGCGGAGAGAATCAGCAGCAGCGCGAGCGCCAGCACAGGCGCTCTGCGGTGCTGCCGAGGCGGGTGATTGTGATTCATGGAACTGCCTTTCATGGGTCGTGAACTGGCTCAACCCCAGCGCCTGCATCAGCATGCAGGCGTCGCCGGTGGGCGGGGCATCAATGGTGAACGACCTGCCGATAGCTGTAAACGCTTCCTTCCAGGCGGCTTTCAGACATACCCAGGGCGGTCACGGGTTGGCGCTTGTGTCAGAGCTGTCGGGCGCTGCTGGCGTGGCAGTGGCGTAAAGCTGGCTGAAGAAGCCCAGCTTGGGCGTTTCGGGTATAGGTTCGCCGGGGAACGGCTCGCGCCGCGCGATTTTCGCAAGCGCATAGCCGACGACGACGCGCAGCGTGCTCATCACAGGGACGACGAGAAACGCGCCCAGGATGCCGCCCAGGGCAAACCCGATGACGACGCCTACGATGATGAACACCACCGGCAGGTTGACCGACTTGCCCACCACCAGCGGCGACACCACGTTGTAGACCACCTGCGAGTAGATGGCCATCACGATGAATACCAGCAGGCTGAAAGTCAGGTTAGACATGTCGGCGAAAGCCGGGTTGGTTGACCCCCGCAGCAGCGTGACAACAAAGATCGGAATGGAGGACAGCAGCCCGCCGATATTGGGGATCAGCGAGACGAAACCGTTCATCAGCGCCAGCAGCGCCGCGCCCGGCACGCCCATGATGATAAACTGAACATAGGCCAGCGCCGACAGCAGCCCGCCGATAACCACCTGGCCCTTGAAAAAGCCGATCCACACCTGGTCGATCCGCGCGAACAGCAGCCGTGTCTCACGGTCAAATTGGGGCGGAATCCAACTGGCCAGGATGCCGCGCGCGTTGCGCATATCCAGCAGCGTCAGGAACGAGATAAAAGTCGCCAGGCCGATCGTAGCGACAAAGCCCGCCGCGCTGCCCAGCACAGACGTGACCAGTTTGGTGATGCCGCCCGCGATGTCAATAAAAGCCGAGATGATTGCCCGGATATTGATGTTCTCGATCAGCTCATCGGCTGTTCGCTCGCCTGACCGAATCTGAGCGAGGTCCATCGGGCTTATAATTGGCGGCTGCGGCACCAGCACCCGCTGCAAAGGGCTGATATAGGGGTCAAGGTCAATTTCGAAGCCCAGGACTGTGATAACCACGTCGCCGGGCTGGTAGGCGCTGAGACGCGTAATAAAGTTGTCGTAACTGACCTGCAGCGAAACCCACAGGCTGTTGACGCTTTCGATCAGGCCGGGGAGGACCGTGAAAACCAGAATCAGCAGGACCACAAGCAGCAGCGCGTACAGCGCGATGACAGCCACTGTGTAGGGGATGCGGGTTCTGTTGGCGATGCTTTTGCTGGGAAGGTACATCAGGAAGGTGAGGATGAAGGCGACAAACAGGACCTGGATGATCGGCCCCAGCAGGATCAGGCCCACCACACCCAATAAGATGAGCAGCACCCCCCCGATATAGCTGGTGGGCTGGCTCCACTGCGGCGTTATGTAGGCAGGCGCAGCGGGCACTTCAGGTGGTGTTGGCGTGCTGTTCGGCATTTTTAACCTCTTGTACCGAGTCTGTTGCTGCGCTCAATAATGTGGCCGCCGCCGGGTATCTGTGCCCGGCCGCGCATGTGAACTGTAAACCGCCGTGTATTATAACCGTATTGTCGCAGCTTACCATTAGGGGATGCTCAAAATCCGCCGGCGGATCGGCGCGCGGGTGGCGCTGTGGCCAGGGTATTCCACACCTATTCATGTTACAATTTCAGTAATCTGCCCGCCGCCTTGCCAACTGGCGCGGCCAACCGCTGGCCGCCCGCAGCACACAGAAAGCGAGCCTGTCTCATGGCCTACCTGCTTGGGCTTGACATCAGCACCACCGGGGCCAAGGCCCTGATCATTGACCAGCGCGGCGCGGTGATCGCCTCGCACACCACGCCCCAGCCGATCAGCACGCCGCGCCCGCTGTGGAGCGAACAGAACCCCGCCGACTGGTGGGACGGCATCGCCAGCGCCATTCGCGCCGCGCTGGCGGCCAGCGGACTCGCCGGCGAACAGATCGCGGCGGTGGGCCTCACCGGGCAGATGCACGGCCTGGTGCTGCTGGACGCCGCCGGTGCGGTGCTGCGCCCCGCCATCCTGTGGAACGACCAGCGCACGCAGGAACAGTGCGATTACATTACGGAGAAGATCGGCTTTGAGCGCCTCATCCAGCTCACGGGCAACCGCGCGCTGACCGGTTTCACGGCGCCCAAAATCCTGTGGGTGCGCCAGCACGAGCCGGCTGTTTACGCCAGGGCCGCGCATTTTCTGCTGCCTAAGGACTATCTGCGCTACCGGCTGACCGGCGACTACGCGATGGACGTTTCCGACGCCGCCGGCACGTCGCTGCTCAATGTGGCGGCGCGCCAGTGGTCGCGCGAGGTCGTCAATGAGCTGGAGATACCGGCGGCGTGGCTGCCGCGCGTCGTCGAAGGGCCTGAGATTTCGGGCGTGGTGCACGCCCAGGCGGCGGCGGAAACGGGCCTGCGGGCCGGGACGCCGGTTGTGGGCGGCGGCGGCGACCAGGCGGCGGGCGCGGTCGGCGTGGGGGCGGTGCGGCCCGGCGTGATCGGGCTGGTGGTGGGCACGTCGGGCGTGGTGTTCGCCCCGCTGGACCGCTACGCCTACGAGCCGGACGGGCGGCTGCACGCGTTCTGCCACGCTGTCCCCGGCATGTGGCATTTCATGGGCGTGATGCTCAGCGCCGCGGGCAGCCTCCAGTGGTTCCGCGACGCGCTGGCCCCCGGCGAGTCGTTTGACGACCTGCTGCGCCCTGCCGCCGATATCCCGGCGGGCAGCGACGGCCTGCTGTTCCTGCCGTATCTCACCGGCGAGCGCACGCCGCACCCGGACCCGCTGGCGCGCGGGGCGTTTGTGGGCCTGACGGTGCGCCACACGCGGGCGCACATGGCGCGGGCCGTGCTGGAAGGCGTGACGTTCGGCCTTAAGGACGCTTTCGAGCTGATCGCGGCGGCTGGCCTGCCGTCACAGATTGAGGTGCGCGTCAGCGGCGGCGGCGCGCGCAGCGGCCTGTGGAAACAGATCATGGCCGACGCGCTGGGCGCGACGTTGGTTACGACCAACTCGACTGAGGGCGCGGCCTTCGGCGCGGCGCTGCTGGCGGCGGTGGGCGTCGGCGTTTACCCGGATGTGCTGACCGCCTGCGCGCAGACGATCCGCACGGCGGACCCGGTCGCGCCTGGCCCGCAGGCGGGGGCGTATGCCCGCCCTTACGAGCTGTACCGCCGCCTGTATCCGGCCCTTAAGGAAACATTTGCAGGAATCTAACGTAGATAGAGTACGGTAGTTATTCACACCGAGACGCTATTTCACGTCAGGGAAAGCCATGCAATTCAGACCAAGAAACTCAGGGGATAACAAGCCAGATGGCGGCGACCCCAATCAGCGGACCCCGTTTCGCATCCCCGGTTGGGTGTGGCCTGTCGCCTGGGTGCTGATTTTGTTCTGGCTGTTCTTCCGCGTGCCTTCGATGGTCAACACGTTCACGCAGGAACCGCCGCTGGAAGTGCCCTATTCGGTTCTGTACGAACAGGCGGCGGCGCACAATGTCGCTGAGGTGACGATCGAGGCTAACAGCGCCACCGGGCGCTTTCACTCCGCCGTGACCTGGCCGGAGGCCGGCTCTGTCGCCGCGCAAACTCAGACGACGCGCACATCCTCCACCTTTACCGCCAACGTGCCGGACACCGACGAAAACCTGCTGACGGCGCTGCGCCAGGGCGGGGCGGTCATCACCTACCAGCCGGTTGAGACATCCTCTGTTCTGCTGTTTCTGCTGAACTTCGGCCCTATCCTGCTGCTGCTGCTGTTCTTCCTGTGGACGGCGCGCCGGTCGCAGGGGCAGATGGGCAACGTGTTCAGCTTTGGCCGTTCGCAGGCGCGCCAGTACGACGCTGAGCGCCCGCAGATCACGTTCACCGACGTGGCTGGCCAGGACGCCGCCAAAGCCGAACTGGTCGAAATCGTGGACTTCCTCAGAGAGCCGGATAAGTATGTGGCGCTGGGCGCGCGCATCCCGCGCGGCGTGCTGCTGGTTGGCCCGCCCGGCACGGGCAAAACACTGATCGCGCGCGCGGTAGCGGGCGAGGCGAAAGTCGCTTTCTTCAGCCTGGCCGCGTCGGAGTTTGTCGAGATGTTCGTCGGCGTGGGCGCGTCGCGCGTGCGCGACCTGTTCAAGCGCGCGAAAGAGAACGCCCCCAGCATCATCTTCATTGATGAGATCGACGCCGTTGGCCGCCGGCGCGGCGCGGGCCTGGGCGGCGGGCACGACGAGCGCGAACAGACGCTCAACCAGATGCTCTCGGAAATGGACGGGTTCGACCAGTCGGAGACGGTGATCGTCATGGCGGCCACTAACCGCGCTGACGTGCTGGACCCGGCGCTGCTGCGCCCTGGCCGTTTCGACCGCCAGGTGACAATGAGCCTGCCGGACCGCACCGGCCGCGCCGACATCCTCAAAATACACACGCGGGGCAAGCCGCTGGCTGAGGATGTGGACCTGGCGGAGATGGCGCGCGCCACTATCGGCTTTTCCGGCGCGGACCTGGCCAACCTGGCCAACGAGGCCGCGCTCAACGCTGCGCGCATGGGCCAGAAGCGCATCAACATGGCCAGCTTCTTTGAGGCCTTCGAGCGCATCGTGCTGGGCCTGAAAAGCCCGCCGCTGGCTAACGAACACGAGCGCAAGGTCGTGGCCTATCACGAGGCCGGGCACGCGCTGGTGGCGGCGCTCACGCCCCACGCTGACCCGGTGTTCAAGGTGACGATTGTGCCGCGCGGGCAGGCGCTCGGCATCACGGCGCAGCTTCCTGATGACGACCGCCGCAATTACTCGTTCGGCTACCTGGAAGCGCGCATGCTGGTGCTGCTGGGCGGGCGCGCAGCGGAGGAAGTGGCCCTGGGCGAGATCACGACCGGGGCCAGCAACGACCTCCAGCGCGTCACCGAGCTGGCGCGGCGCATGGTCAAACAGTTTGGCATGAGCGAGGTGATCGGCCCGCTGAACTTCGGCGATGAAGAAACGCAGCCTTTCCTGGGCTACACGCTGGCACAGGAACGCCACTACAGCGAGGACACCGCCGCCATTATTGACAGCGAGGTCAAGCGGCTGGTCGAGGAAGCGTACAAGCGGGCGCTGCACCTGCTGCGGGAAAACTACGACAAGCTCAACACGCTGGCGCAGGAACTGCTGGTGACTGAGGTCATTGACCGCCAGCGGGTGCTGGAGATCGCCGGGGTGGGCGCGGGCGCAGCGGAAGAAGTGGATTTCGTGGCGGCGAATATCGAAACCGACAACCTGTAAAACCCGCGCGGCTCTGTGTGGCCTGACCGACAGCGCCCCGGCACATGGCCGGGGCGCTGTTTTGTGTTCGCAGGTTGTTCGCGGCGCGGCTCAGGCCTCGGCTTTGGCCTTGTTGGCGTCAATGATCGCCTGCATCAGGTGGGCCGGGACCTGCTCATAGTGGCTGAACGTCAGGGTGTAGATGCCGCGCCCGCCCGTCATTGAGCGCAGGTCGTTGCCATAGCGCAGCACCTCCGCCAGCGGGACCTGCGCGTTGACGACGCTGCGGCCCGCGTCCGTGTCCATGCCCTGAACGCGCCCGCGCCGGGAGTTCAGGTCGCCCATGATGTCGCCCATCATCGCTTCCGGCACAATGACCCTCAGGTCCATGATCGGTTCCAGCAGCACCGGCCCCGCTTTCTGGAAGGCTTCTTTGAAACCTTCGCGCCCGGCGATCTGGAAGGCGATGTCCTTGGAGTCAACCGGGTGTTCCTTGCCGTCGAACACGGTGGCTTTTACGTCAATGACCGGGAAGCCGGAGATGACGCCTTCCGGCAGCACAGACTGGATGCCTTTGTCAATTGAGGGCAGGAACGACCCGGAGATGACGCCGCCGACGATGGCCGTCACGTATTCATAGCCGCCGCCGGGGTTGGATTCCAGCCGCAGGCTGATCTCAGCGAACTGGCCCGCGCCGCCTGACTGCTTTTTGTGGCGGTACGTTGTTTCAGCCGTGCGCAGGATCGTCTCTTTGTAGGGCACTTTGGGCATGTGCACATCCAGCCCCACGCCGAATTTCTCAGCGCGGCTGATCGCCAGGTTGACGTGCGCCTCGCCCATGCCTTCGATAATCGTCTGGCGCGTGTCCGGGTCCTGACGCCAGCGCAGCGTCGGGTCGGCTTCAGCCAGGCTGGTGAGGATCGTGCCCATCTTGGTTCCGTCGGCCTGTGTGCGCGGCGTAACCGCCACCAGGTACAGCGGGACCGGAAATTCGGGCCGCGTCACTTCGAGCTGGTTGGCGCGCGTTGTCAGCGTGTCGCCGGTTTTGGTCACGCTCAGCTTGGCGGCCACGCCGATATCGCCGGCGTGCAGCACGCTGACGGTGATCTGTTCCTTGCCGCGCATGATGAACAGGCTGCCCAGGCGTTCCTCGGTCTGGCGCGTGACGTTGTAGTAGCGCTGGTCCGCCTGAATGCTGCCGGAGAAGATGCGGAAGAACGACAGCGCGCCAACAAAGCGGTCGTTGATGGACTTGAACACGTAGGCCGCCAGCGGGCCGCTGTCGGTTTGCGGCGGCAGCAGATAAGTGGTTTCGCCGTCAGGCTGGACCACCTGCACCCGGCGCACCGAAGGCGGCGACGCATAGGCGACCAGCGCCTCCAGCAGCGGCACGGTGCCGATGTTCTTCGTGCCCGACGTGATGAACACGGGCACGGTGTTCAGCTCGTGGCTGCGGGCGGCCTTGCGCATGCCGTCGCGAATTTCCTCGTTCGACAGTGCGCCTTCCTCAAAATACTTTTCGATGAGCTGGTCGTCCGCTTCAGCGGCGGCTTCGGTCAGCACCATCCGGGCTTCCTCAGCGGCTTCGGCCATGTCGGCAGGCAGGTCTGAGCGCTCAGCGCCCGCGCCGTAATACGCCTTCATCGTGAGCAGGTTGACGACGCCCTTGAAATCGGCCTGCTGGCCAACGGGCAGCATCACCGGGATGAACTTGTAACCGGGGAAGCGCTCGCGCAGGCTGGCCATCGTGCGGTCGAAGTCGGCGTTGTCGCGGTCCATTTTGTTGATCGTGACGATGATCGGCTGCTGGTAGCTTTTGGCATATTCCCACGCCAGCTCCGTGCCCACCTCCACCCCGGCGACCGCGTCTACAACCACTAGCACCGAGTCCGCCACGCGAATAGCGTTCTTGACTTCGCCCTGGAAATCGGTGTAGCCGGGCGTGTCGAGGATGTTGATTTTGTGGTCGTTGAACTCGACCGGGATGAGCGAGGTTGACAGCGACAGGCCGCGCTCTTTCTCGTCCTCGTCCCAGTCAGAGACGGTGGTTTTTTCTTCCACCCTGCCCAGACGGTTAATGGCGCCGGTATTGTAGAGCAGGGCTTCTACAAGGGATGTTTTACCGGCGCTCTGGTGGCCCACCAGCGCAATATTCCTCAGTTGTTCAGTTGTATATTCTTTCATAAGACATGCTCAGCGCGCCGCCAGCGCGGGCGCTTTTCCCCTTTCTATAGGCATTCAATTTGACGATCAAGGCGCGCGGCACGCCAACCGCGCGCCGCAGCCCCAGTTACCTGTGCCAGTTCTGTTGTGGAAACAGAGTGCGGCCAGGGGCGGGATGCGCCCCTGACCGGGTTTTGCTGCCAGACTGATTTTAAGGCTCTGCCAGCGGAATGTCAAAGTGGAGTTATCAGGCTCAGTTCCAGGGCAGCGGGCTGCTCAGGCCGAAGCGCGCGCCAATCAGCGACAGATCGTGAATGTCCACCCAGCCATCGCCGTTGAGGTCGGCTTCTTCGACCAGCGCCGGGCCGTTGAAGTTGGCGGCCACCAGCGCCGCGTCGCGCACATCAATCACGCCGTCGCTGTTGGTGTCACCGGTTTGCAGCGTGAGCGGCGGCAGCTCGACGCGCTGCCCCGCCGCCAGCGTAACCGCTGCGCGCTGCGCCAGCCGGCGCGGCCCGGCGGCCTCGATCACGTAGCTGCCGGGCGGCAGGCCGTCGAAAACGAACGCGCCAGTTTCATCCAGGGCCGCGCTGAGCTGCGCGCCGTCGGGCTGAGTCAGCACCACCTGGTAGCCGCTGGCAGCGGGCGCGACTATCCCGGCTATCTGCGCGGCAGGCGGCGGCTCGACGGTCGGCGTCGCCTCGATCACGGGCGGCGGCTCGACGGTCGGTGTCGTCTCGATCACGGGCGGCGGCTCGGTGGTCGGCGTCGCCTCGATCACGGGCGGCGGCTCAACGATCGGCGTCGCCTCGATCACGGGCGGCGGCTCAACGGTCGGCGTCGCCTCGATCACGGGCGGCGGCTCGGTGGTCGGCGTCGCCTCGATCACGGGCGGCGGCTCGGTGGTCGGCGTCGCCTCGATCACAGCGGGCGGCGGCTCAGTGGTCGGCGTCGCCTCAACCACGGCGGGCAGCGGCTCGGTGGTCGGCGTCGCCTCAACCACGGCGGGCAGCGGCTCGACGGTCGGCGTCGCCTCAACCACGGCGGGCGGCGGCTCGGTGGTCGGCGTCGCCTCAATCACGGCGGGCAGCGGCTCGACGGTCGGCGTCGCCTCGATCGCGGGCGGCGGCACAGGCGTTTCCGTCGGCGGCGGCGTGAGCGTGAAGGTGGGTGTAAACGTCGGCGTGAACGTCGGCGTAAAAGTGAGGGTAGGCAGCTCCACAGCGGCCTCGGTCGCTTCCGGCGCGGCAGGCGCGCCCGTGCCGTCCTGCCCCAGTGCGCTGTAGGTTGTGACCACGCCGGCCAGCATCAGCGCCAGCCCGACCAGCGCGGCGGATGCGCGCCGCTGCTTTACCATACTGGCTGCTCCCCGGTGTCAAAAGCGCGGCGCAGGCTCACATAGCTGCCGACGCTCATGGCGAACAGCCCCAGCCCGGCGAGGAACAGCAGCCCGCCGGCCAGCAGCACCGGCAGCGCGACGGCGCGCGCGGGCGTCGTCAGGGCGACCGGCACGGGCTGTTCTACGGGCGGCAGCGCCTGCTGCGCTGTCGCGCCGGCTTCCGCGACCGTCAGCGCCACGCCCTGCGTCTGCGCGGTGACCTCGTTGATTTCCCGCGCGACCTTCTGCCCGTTTACCTCAGAGAAAACCGGCACCAGCAGGCGCGCTTCCTGCGGCGCGATCGTGGCCGCGCCAGCGGCCAGCGCGCGAAAGGTGATCGTGCCCAGGCTGCCCTCGCCGCTGACCGGCTGCGCCGGCTGTGTCAGCGTCAGGGCATATTCGATGAGGCCGCCGCTGGCGCTGTTCTTCAGCGCGAAAGCGGGCTGGTCGCCGAAGAAGCTGCCCACCTGCACAGCGGCGCCGCTGGCCGGCACGACCTCGACCATCTGTGGATCGTAGCTGACGGCGAAGCTGACGCCGTAGACGCCGTCGGCGCCGCTGACCTGCACCGCCACCGTGAATTCCTGCCCGGCCTCAACCGGCGCTGACGGCGGCGCGACCCAAACATACGGGGCGGCCCGCTGTGCGCCGGCGGCGGCTGCGATTATCAGCGCCAGCCCGACGACAGCGGCGGCAAAGCTGGTTAAACGCATCGTTCGCATGGCTTGCTGTTCCTCTCTCCCGGTGACACCCGTCAGCACACTGTGTTTCTACGACGAGAGGGTATGCGCCTTGTGTGTCAGGCGCATACCCTGTCATGTGATTGTTACGGTGTGGCCGTGGGCAGCGTGTTTATGGCTGCGCCGCTAGGCCGTAGTTGCCGCCCACCAGCACCAGGTCGCTGATGTCCACAACGGCGTCAGCGTTCAGGTCGGCGTTGGCCGGGGCCGGCGGGACGGCTACGCTGAAGTTCGCGCCGACAAACGTCGCGTCAGCGATGTCGATCGTACCGTCGTCGTTGGTGTCGCCCGCCATCAGCGTGTCGGTTCCGGCGTCGACGGTGCTGCCGCCAGCCTCAACCGCCACCGTTTTGCTGACCGCTATGTGTTGCGGCGCGCTCAGGTGCAGCACATACGCGCCCAGGGCCACGTCGCTGAAGCTGTAGTGACCGTCAGCGCCGGTGGTGGCTGTGGCCACCAGGCTGCCATCAGGCGCGTAAAGCTGCGCCGTGATGCCTGCGCTGTCCGGCCGGTTCTGATACTGGGCGATGCCGGCGATCACGCTGGGCTGCGCCGGTTCCGGTGTGATGACCGGGTCGGGCGTCGGCGGGACGGTTGGCTCCGCCGTCGGCTCCTGCGTGGCCGTGGGGACCGGGTGCTGCGGCTCGTTCACCAGCAGGCTGCCGTTGATGACCTGGATCGGCAGCGAGCTGCCGTTCTGGTCTACGGCCAGCACCGCGCATGTCAGGTCGCTGGTCCCGGCGGCGTGCACCGTGTAGTTGAGCGTGAAGGCGGTCCCGCTGCCAGAGAAGGCCGCGTTGGGGGCCAGCAGGCTGGCCGCCACCATCCACGAGCCGTTCGCCTGATAGCCGCTGTCCACGAAGAAGCTGTTGGCTGCCGTGAACACGTCGCCATCCGCGCGGGCGGTCCCGCTGACGATGCCTGCGTTAGCCGAGCACTGCGCCTGGAGGCCGTACAGGCCGGTGATGTTCGCCAGTTTCAGCGCCACGCTCACGGTCTGGCCGGGTTCCGCTGAAGGCGGCACCACGTCCACGATCACAGCCGGGCCGGTGGGGGCTGGCGTCTCGGTCGGCGCGGGCGTCGGCGGCTGCGTCGGCGGCGGGGTTGTGGGCGGCTGCGTCGGCTGCTGGCCGTTCCACCAGGGCAGGTGGCCGCCGTCTACCACGAACGTCGTCGGGAAGTTGACGCCGGTGTCGTCGTATTGCGTGTTGTAACCCAGGTTGATAATGACCTGGTCGTTACGGCTGGTGCCGAACAGCGGCGACACATACTGGCGCGGGCAGGCGTTCGACTTGCAGAAGTCGCTGTTCCGGTCAACCGAATTGCCGAACACATCGGTGTAGAACTCGCCGCGCCGGGTTTCGCGCCAGCCGTAGAAATTGAAGTTCTCCAGCTTGCGTTTATTCCCGCTGCCGCCGGTCCACACCCAGGTGGCCGGGTTGTTCGGGTCAAGCCCAGCGTGATGGTCGGCTGTCGGCACTTCGCCCATCAGCCAGCCCATATCAACGCCCAGGCCGCCGCGCCCATACCAGACTTCCCAGATATTCAGGCCGTACTGCTGGAACTCGGCCAGGCTGGGGACGAATTTGTTGGGGCGCACGCCGTTGTCGCCAACGCGCACCGACTGGCTCACGACGGTGCCGAAGTCCATCCAGCCCTGCAGGTACGTAACGTCAAGCTGGCCGCCGGAACAATGGGCCATCGCGATCTCATAGCTGTGATACTGGCCACGCCGTTCCAGGGGGCGCACATCCATGTGGATGCGCACGCGCAGGTCGTCGCACGGGTCGGCAGTCGGGGATGAGCCGCTGGGGTCGCCGCGGTGGATGTAGAACACCTTGTAGCCGTTGTGCTTGTAATAGTTCTCGTTAGGGGTGGCTTCTTCGCCGCCGAACACCAGCGGCGCGAAGGGTGAACCGGGCGGGTTAGGGTTCGCGCCGTGTTCATGGCCGTACATACAGCCCGTGACCGGGTCCACTGCCGGGTGCCATTTTGTCGGGTCGTGCTGCGAGTCGCTGCAGTAGCCGGGCGGCGCTGACTGCGCCTGCGCTGTCTGTGGCGCTGCGCTCAGGCCGAATACGATCATCAGTGCCAGCGCTCCGGCCAGCAGCAGCAGCCGCCGGCTTATCTGTGATGCTGCGCCCATACGCTCTCTCCTCTTCGTGCTTGTGACGCGCAGTCACTACGATACATTTACGAATTTCAGAACACAACGGCGGGCGATAGCCTATTGGTCCTAGAGAAAGCGTTAATTGAGAGTTAAGTACTACTCGCTCCTTAAGCGCTGTTAAGGGCTTCTAATCTTGCTAACCAGTTTCAAACGCTGCGGTATGTCTCGCGTTACAGCGCGGGCTGGTTCAGCCGCCACAGCCGTGTCGTGCCATCTTCGCTGCCCGACGCCAGCAGGCTGCCGTCCGGGCTGAACGCGACCGCGCGCACCGGCCACAGGTGGCCCTCCAGCACCGCCAGCAGCGCGCCGCTGGCGGCGTCCCACAGGCGCACCGTGTGATCCAACCCGCCGGACGCCAGCAGCCGGCCATCCGGGCTGAAGGCCAGCGTGAGGATGTTGGCCGTGTGGCCTTCCAGCGCCGCGCGCTCGGCGCCGCTGGCGACATCGAACAGGCGCACGACGTTGTTCCAGTAGGCAGAGGCGATCAGGCTGCGGTCCGGCGCGATCGCTGAGGCGGTAATGCCGTCGCCGTGGCTGCACAGCAGGTGCAGGTTGGCCCCCGCGTCCACGTTGGAAAGCTGGGTGATGTCGCCGTAGGTGTTGGACGTGAGCAGCGTTTGCTCGCTGCTCAGCGCCAGGTTGCGCACCGGCCCGCCCTGGCTGCCGGTCGAGCCGAGTTCGGCCCCGCTGGCGACATCCCACAGCTTGGCTGTGGTGTCGGCGCTGCCAGAGGCCAGCACCGCGCCGTCCGCGCTGAAAACCAGGCTGAGCACCAGGTTGTTGTGTGCCGGGATGCTGTGCCGCGCCGCGCCGCCGTCCAGCGGCCAGATTTCGACCGTGCCATATTCGCCGCCCACCGCCAGCAGCGCGCCATCCGGGCTAAACGCCAGCGCCCCGACCCAGCCGGCGCTGCCGCTGATCTGCTGGCGCAGGCTGGTGCTGTCCAGGTCCCACACTTTGACGGCGTGGTCTTCGGTGAGCAGGTTGCCGCCGCCCGCCGCCAGCAGCGCGCCATCCGGGCTAAACGCCAGGCTGTTGACCGCGCCGCCGTGCCAGCCTTCGAGCGCGGCGGTCTGCGCGCCGCTGGCGGCGTCCCACAGGCGCAGGCTGCCGTCGCGCGCCGCCGTCGCCAGCAGCGCGCCGTCGGGGCTGAAGGCCAGCGCCCGCGCCGCGCCGTCGCCCGCGTTGAGCGCGGCAGCCCGCGCGCCGCTGGCGGCATCCCACAGCAGCGCCTGCCCGCGCGCGGTGGCCGCCGCCAGATAGCGCCCGTCCGGGCTGAACCCGACGCTGTAGACGATGTCGTCCGCCGCCAGCCGCAGCGGATCGCCGCCAGCGGTGTCCCACAGGCGCACCACGCCGTCGCGCCCGGCCGCCGCGACCCGCGCGCCGTCCGGGCTGAAAGCGACGCTGTAGGCCCAGTCGTCCAGCTCGTTTGCCCAGCCGGACGGCGCGCCGCTGGCTGTGTCCCACAGCCGCACCGCCCGGTCGCGCCCGCCGGTGAGCACCTGCGCGCCGTCCGGGCTGAAGGCCACGCTCTCCACGCCGTCGCTGTGGCCTGCCAGCGTGGCGCGCAGCGCGCCGTCGCCGGCGTCCCACAGGCGCGCCGTTTTGTCAAAGCTGGCGGTGGCGATCAGCGCGCCGTCCGGGCTGAAGGCCACGTCGTTAACGTCGCTGGTGTGCCCGGCCAGGACCAGGCCCGGCGCGCCGCTGGCGGCGTCCCACAGGCGCACCGTGTTATCCCAACTGGCGGAGGCGATCTGCTGGCCGTCCGGGCTGAAGGCCACGCCCGCCACCGGCTCAGTGTGGCCGGCCAGGAACAGCGGCGGCGCGCTGAGGTCGCGCGCGTCGTAGACCCACACGCCGGTTGAGGCGGCCACCGCCAGCCGCGCGCCGTCCGGCGACCAGGCCGCGTCGTTGACCCAGCCGCGCCCCAGCAGCGTCGCCAGGGCTGGCGTGATGCTGATCTGCGCCGGGGCCTGCGCGCAGGCGGTCAGAAGCGCGCTCAGCAGCGCGCTGGCCAGCGCGAAGCGCTGCACGGATTTTGAAAGGCTCATGGCTGTGCTTCTCTTTATAGATAAGCTGTGTTCGGGCTGAATCATAACAGAAACGCCAGTTTCTGCCGGCGCGAATAGGCCAAATTACCCAGCGTCGCCCGGCGGTACGCCGTGTGCATGGCCGCGCCAGCCGGGGAGTGATACAATCTGGCCCAAAGCTTTCTTGCTACCCGTGTACGCACACTACAGGATAGTTTACATGCCCAACACCGATTACCTCTTTCGCGGCAGCCTGGCCGAACTCGACCCCGATGTGGCCGAGCTGATTCGCCACGAAACAGCCCGGCAGGCCCGCCACCTGATTTTGATCCCATCTGAAAGCACCGTCCCAGAGGCTGTGCGCGAGGCGCTCAGCTCCGCCTTCCACAACATCTACGCTGAAGGCTACCCGCTTGACGAAACGCGCGCCATGACCGAGGCGGAGCTGCTCGACTACGACGCGCGCCTGCCAGAGTACCGCCGCGCTGCTGACAAGCGCTACTATAAAGGGACGGCCTATGTCAACATGATCGAGTCGCTGGCGCGACGGCGCGCGGCGGAGCTGTTCGCCACCCCTGCCTATCCCGCTGACCGGCTGTTCGTCAATGTGCAGCCGCTGTCGGGCGCGCCGGCGAACAACGCCATCTACACGGCGCTGCTCAACGTGGGCGACACCGTTATGGGCATGGACCTGTTTCAGGGCGGCCACCTGACGCACGGCAGCCCGGTCAACCGCAGCGGCATCAACTACAACATTGTCAGCTACGGCGTGGACCCGGACACTGAGCGCCTGGACTACGACCGGATTATGGCGCTGGCGCTGGAACACCGCCCGAAGATGATCATCGCCGGTTACAGCAGCTACCCGTTCGCGCCCGACTTCCACAAATTCCGCGCGATCGCCGACGCGGTTGGCGCGTACCTGATGGCGGACATCGCGCACGTGGCCGGGCTGGCCATTGCCGGCGTCTACCCGAATCCGGTTGGCATCGCCGACATCGTTAACTTCACCACGCACAAAACGCTGGCCGGGCCGCGCGGGGCCGTCATCATCACCCATCGCGCGGACCTCGCGCCCAAGCTCGACCGGGCGGTGTTCCCCGGCGAGCAGGGCGGGCCGCACATCAACAACATCACAGCGCTGGCGGTGGCGCTGCGCCTGGCGCGCACGGACCAGTTCCGCGCGCTTCAGCAGCAGACGGTGCGCAACGCCGTTCGGCTGGCCGACCAGCTGGCCGCGCACGGCCTGCGCATCCCGCACGGCGGCACCGACACGCACCTGCTGCTGGTAGACTGCCGCAGCATCACCGGGCCAGACGGGACCGCGCTCAGCGGTGACATGGCGGCGCGCATCCTGGAATTGGCCGGCATCGTCGTGAACCGGCAGACGATCCCCGGCGACACCGCCGCGCTGCGGCCTTCGGGCCTGCGCCTGGGCACGCCCTGGATCACTCAGCGCGGCTTCCACGAAGCCGAAATTGACCGGCTGGCGGCGGTTATCGCCGACCTGCTGCGGGCCTGCGTGCCCTTCAGCTACAGCGGACGCCGCCGCCCGGAGGCGCGCGCCAAAGTTCCCTTTGCCGCGCTGGAGCAGGCGCAGCAGGCCGCCTATGAGCTGGCAGTCGGCGCGGGCATCGACACCGATGTCCAGGCCAGCGGCTATCCCCACCTCTACGAACCGGCGTCTGACGGCGCTGGCTCCGGCTGGCAGACGCTGGCCGTTACCGGGGCCGAAGCCGCCGCTTTCCTTAACACCGCGCTCACCAGCGACGTGTATGCGCTGACGCCGGGCCAGCAGCAGCCGACCTGGCTGCTCGACGCCGACGGCGCGCCCATCAGCCAGGCGCTGGTCGAGCTGGCGGACGATGGCTACCGCGTCCACGTGGCCGAAAACGCGGCGCGCGCCGCGGCCTGGCTGCGCGCGCTCTCCGACGGCTTCGTGCTGTTCGACTCGTCCGACCTCTACGCCAAAGCGCCCGGCCCGGTGACGGTGCGCCTGCTGGGCGCTGCCAGCGTCCGCCCGCCCGCTGACGCTTTTGCCGCTGGCGGCGGCTACGCGCTCAAGGCTTACGCCGTCGGCGTAAACGGGCCGCGCTATGCCGGGCCACAGCCGGCGGCGCTGCCGCCGTTCGCGTGGGTTGAGGCCGAGCCGGACACGCCCCGGACGACGCCGCTGCACAGCCTGCACCGCGAGCTGGGCGCGAAGATGGTCCCCTTCGCCGGCTATGATATGCCGGTGTGGTACACGTCCGTCACCGACGAGCACCAGAGCGTGCGCAGCGGCGCGGGCCTGTTCGATGTCAGCCACATGGGTGTGTTCGACATTTTCGGCCCCGGCGCTGAGGGCTTCCTCAACGCTGTGGCCACCAATGACGCGAGCAAGCTGGCGGTCGGGCAGTCGCATTACACCTATCTGCTGGCCCCGGACGGCCAGCCGTTAGACGATCTGATGATCTACAAGCTGGCCGATGAGCACTTCATGCTGGTCGTCAACGCTTCGAACAACGACAAGGACTGGGCCTGGCTGACGGCGGTGAGGGATGGCCGCGTCCAGATTGACGCCGCCGCGCCGGGGCGGCGCGTGGAAGGCAGCGCGCGCTTCACGCTGCGCGACCTGCGCGACCCGGCTGTTGGCGGCGATCAGCGCGTCGATATCGCGCTGCAGGGGCCGCAGAGCCGCGCGGCGCTGCTGGCGCTGGGCGCGGACGACGCGGCGCGCAAAGCCATTGAGAAGCTGCCCTGGGCGGGCGTGCTGCGCGCGCAGATCGGCGGTTTCGACCTGATCATCTCGCGCACCGGCTACACCGGCGAGCGCGTGGCCTTCGAGCTGTTCGTCCACCCGGACCGGGCGGCGGCGCTGTTCCGCGCGCTGATGGAACACGGCGCGACACCCTGCGGCCTGGCCGCGCGCGACAGCCTGCGCACCGAGGCCGGGCTGCCGCTGTACGGCCACGAGCTGGCCGGGCCGCTGGGCCTCAACCCGGCGGACGCGGGCTTTGGCGCTTATGTCAAACCGTACAAGCCGTTCTTCGTGGGCAAAGCAGCCTATATTGCCCATGAGCTGGCGCGTGACGCTGAGGTCGCCCGCTTCCGCGTTGAAAACCGGGGCGCGCGCCCGCCGCACCAGGGCGACCCGCTGCTGGACGCTAAGGGCCGCGTGGTGGGCGTGGTTACCAGCTGCAGCATTGACAGCGATGGCAGCCAGACGGGGCAGGCGTACATTAAGCTTGACCACGCGGCTGAGGGCACGGCGCTGGCGGTGTTCGCCGGGGCCGGGCGCGCGAAGCCGGGCAAGCCGCTGGCGGAGCTGGCGCTGGGCGACCGCTTCACGCTGCCAGAGCCGGTGCTGGTCTTAAGCCGTTTCCCGAAGGCGAAGAAGAAATAAGCCGCGCCCTCAACTGCGGCGGGGGTTAGCCCCCGCGCGGACTACTCACTGACGGCGCAAGGAAAACAAACACCCCGGCGGATAAGCGTTCCGCCGGGGTGTTGTGTTGTGATGGGCAGGTTTAGAATCAGTCCCCCAGGCTGGCAGCCAGCGCCTCAGACACCGGCGCGCAGCACAGCACAAGCTGTTTAGCGGCGCGCACCTCGTCCAGCCGCGACACTGGCATGGCGTGCGGCGCGGTTTTGAGCAGCTCTGGCGTTTCGCGCGCTTCGGCGGCGATCTTCTTCATGGCGTCCACGAAGCTGTCCAGCTCCGCTTTGGCCTCCGTCTCGGTCGGCTCGATCAGCAGGGCCTCCGGCACGATCAGCGGGAAGTAGTTGGTGGGCGGGTGGATGCCGTAGTCCATCAGCCGTTTGGAAATGTCCAGCGCGTGCACGCCGTCCACGCCCTCAAAGTGGCCCTGCAGCACGAACTCGTGGCCGCAGATGCGCGGGTAGGGGACGGTGTAGGTGTCCTGCAGGCGGGCGCGCACATAGTTGGCGTTGAGCACGGCGAAGCGCGTGATATCCTTGATGCCGCGCCCGCCGTTGACACGAATGTACGTGTAGGCGCGGACGTGCATACCGAAGTTGCCGTAGAACGCCTTCAGCGGCCCGATTGTCTTTTCCGGCATGCGCAGGCCGTACAGCGGCGCGTCGTCCTCGTCGCTGGCTGCCTCGACGATCTCCACCAGCGGGCCGGGCAGGTACGGTTTGAGCCTGTCGTTAGCGCCCACCGGGCCGCTGCCAGGGCCGCCGCCGCCGTGCGGCGTGGAGAAGGTCTTGTGCAGGTTAAAATGCATCACGTCGAAGCCCAGATCGGCTGGCTTGACCACGCCCATCAGGGCGTTCATGTTGGCCCCGTCCATGTACAGCAGGCCGCCGCAGTCGTGCACCGCCTGGACGACTTCCTGAATATGGCTCTCGAACAGGCCGAGCGTGTTGGGCACGGTGATCATCATGCCGGCGACCGTCTCGTCGCAGGCCGCCCGCAGCGCCGCCAGGTCCACGTCGCCGTTTTCGTCCGACGGCAGCTCGACCACCTGGAAGCCGGCCATGCTGCACGTGGCCGGGTTAGTGCCGTGCGCGCTGTTGGGGACCAGGATTTTCGTGCGCTGGGTGTCGCCGCGCTCCAGGTGATACTTGCGAATCATGAGGATGCCGGCGAACTCGCCCTGCGCGCCGGCGGCCGGCTCCAGGCTGACCGCCGCGAAGCCGCTGATCTCCGCCAGCCACTGTTGAAGCTGGTATATCAGCGCCAGCGCGCCCTGCGCCCCGGCCTCGTCGGTGAGGGGGTGCAGGTGGGCGAAGCCGGGCAGCCGCGCCATGTCCTCGTTGATCTTGGGGTTGTACTTCATGGTGCACGACCCCAGCGGGTAGAAGCCGGTGTCAATGGCGTAGTTCTTCTGGCTGAGGGTGACGTAGTGCCGGATAACCTGCAGCTCGCTGACTTCCGGCAGGTTGAGGTCGCGGCGCAGCAGATTGTCGGGCAGGGGCGCGGCGGGCACGTCAAGCGCGGGGAGCGAGACGCCGGTCCGCCCCGGCGCGCTGATTTCGTAGATGGTGGGCTGTGTCATTTCGTCACCTCCGCAAGGGCGCTCACCAGCGCGTCAATTTCGTCCCGGCTGTTGGCCTCGGTCGTGCACACCAGCATGTGACCGTCAAGGTGAGGGTAGTCTGCGCTCAGGTCGTAGCCGCCGATGATCCCCTGTTCCAGCAGGCGCGCGTTGATCTCGCCCACCGGGCGCGGGCACTTGACGACGAACTCGTTAAAGAAGGGCTTAGACAGGTCCACGCTGAACCCGTCCAGCGCGTTGATGCGGTCAGCGGCGTAGTGCGCTTTGTGATAGCACAGCTCCGCCACCTGGCGCAGGCCGTGCTTGCCCATCAGCGAGAGGTAGACGCCGGCGGCCAGCGCCATCAGGCCCTGGTTGGTGCAGATATTGCTGGTCGCTTTCTCGCGCCGAATGTCCTGTTCGCGCGGGCGCAGCGTCATGACGTAGGCGCGCCGCCCGTCCTGGTCGGCGGTTTCGCCGACGATGCGCCCGGCGATCTTGCGCACGTGCTCGCTGCGGACGGCGAAGAAGCCCAGGTACGGCCCGCCGAAGCTCAGCGGGATGCCCAGCGGCTGGCCCTCGCCCACGACGATGTCGGCCCCCAGCTCGCCGGGGCTTTTGAGCAGCCCCAGCGCCAGCGGGTTGACGACGAGCGCCAGCAGCGCGCCGGCTTCGTGAACCTTGTCGGCCAGGTGCTGAAGGTCGTCAAGCTGGCCGAAGAAGTTCGGATAGGCGACGGCCACCATCGCGACTGTTTCGTCGAGCATGTCGATCAGGTCGGAGATGTCGGCGCGGCCTTTGTCGCCCACGAACTTGATGTCGCCGCCCTGGTGATAGGTGCGGACCACCGCGCGGTACTGCGGGTTGATCGCATGGCTGAGGATAACTTTGCTGCGTTTGCGGCGGCCTGCCTCGTAGGCCACTGTAACCGCTTCGGCCAGGCTGGTCGCGCCGTCGTAGTGGCTGGCATTGGCGGCGTCCATGCCGGTGAGGGCGCACATCATGCTCTGGTACTCGAAGATGGCCTGCAGCGTGCCCTGGCTCATTTCCGGCTGGTAGGGGGTGTAGGCCGTGTAGAACTCGCCGCGCAGCAGGATGTGGTTCACCGCCGCCGGGATGTAGTGATGATAGGCGCCCGCGCCGCGAAACACGGCGAAATTCTGGGCGTGATCGTTGGCTTCGGCCAGCGCCAGCAGCTCCGCCTGCACCTCCATCTCGCTGAGCGGGGCGGGCAGGTCAAGCGGCGGAAAGCGGTGCGCCGCCGGCACAGCTTCAAACAAATCCTCGATGGTCGCGGCCCCGACAGCCGCGAGCATCTGCTGCTGCTCGGTTTCGGTGTGCGGTATATAGCTCATGAGTTTTCCAATTCCACTATGCAGGGGCGGGCAGACGCCGGCCAGCAGCCGCCCGCCTTTGGCTGCGGGCCAGCGGGCGGCCGCGGACGGGCGGCTGACGGCGCTCTAATGCTCGCGCTCGTCGCAGTAAGCGGCGTAGGCGGCCGCGTCCAGCAGGTCGGATACGTCGGCGGGGCTGTCCAGCCTGACTTTGATGATCCACGCGCCGTAAGCGTCAGCGTTGATCGCCTCTGGCGTGTCCTCCAGCGCGCCGTTGACCTCGATAACAGTGCCGCTGACCGGCATGTTGAGGTCCGACGCGGCCTTGACCGATTCGACTGTGCCGAAAGTTGCGCCTTTGGCCAGCTTCGCGCCGACTTCCGGCAGCTCGACGAACACCAGGTCGTTGAGAGCGTTCTGCGCATAGTCAGTGAGGCCGATTGTGCCGGTCTCGCCGTCCAGCCGCAGCCACTCGTCCGTGCGCGCGTATTTCAGATCAGCCGGCGTGTTCCACTTTCCCATTGTTTCTATTCTCCATTTATCAGCAGCGAACGATATTGTCAGCGAATAAAAAGAGCGCACGGCAAACCTGCTGTGCGCTCTGTCGGCCTGCGCTTCCAGAGTGGGCCGCCTGCAAATCCCTGTGGCCTGAGAGTTTCACCGCCAGACCAGCATATCTGGCAGCTTGCCCCTTCGGCGTCCCGCCGCGCGCGGGAACTCTCTTTGCAGGCTGCCGCGTTACTGCCGCGACACGCTCATTGTAGCGACAGGCGCGTGAACGGGCAATCTGTCCCTATGCCTCGCGCTCGACGGGCAGCCAGTCGAAAAACCGCGCGCGCACGTCGGGCGTCAGGGTGAGGCGCAGGTTGAAATGGCCGGTGGCGTCGGCGACGATGGTTGGCTGGACTACCAGCGTGCCGTCAGCGCGCAGGCCGATAGCCAGGTAAGCCTGCGATGTTCCGACGTAGCGGGTGGTCTGGAGGCCCTGCACCGGCTGAAGCCGGCCCAGCAGGCGCGCCAGTTCCTCATAGCTGGGGCGCAGAGCGATTTCCAGCGGGCCGTAGCTGGCGGCGATCGCCATATAAGCGCCTTCGCGGCGCATGGTGAGCTGCGGCTGTGGGGCCGCGCCAGCGGTCTGACTGGAGGTAAACTGCAAGACGCCAGATTCAGAGTCGAGATTCATGGTGTCCAGGGTGGAATATTGTTTCATCGTGTTTAGCTCTCCGGGGTAGCGGCTGATGGCGGCGGGCGCAGCGTTTTCAAAGAGTTATTGCATAACCAGCCGCGAATGTCATATAATTCACAAATTACTGGCCCAGTGGGCACATTTCACTGCCAAAGTTTACCACGTTTGTGATGCAAATCACACGACTTTCGTCTATACAAAAGGTGAGCTTATGACCAGATTAAGACTGACATCGCTTGCTGCGCTGCTGCTGCTGGCTGCTGCCTGCGGCCGGGGGGAAATCGTCGTGCCGGTTACGCCGACGGTGTTCGTGCCCGCCGGCGCGGCGACCAGCACCGCGCAGGCCCAGCGCGAGGCCGCGGCGGCGACGCAGGCCGCCGCGCAGACTGCGGAGCCAGCGGCCCCCACCCAGGCGGCGGCGGGCGACCCTGAACGGGGCCAGGTGCTGTTCAACACGATGCGGGCGGAAGCGGGTTTCGCCTGCGCGACCTGCCACCGCGTTGATTCAGAGGACCGGCTGATCGGACCAGGGCTGCTGGGCGTGGGCGCCTGGGCAGCGGCGAACATCACCGGCCAGACGCCGGCGGAATATCTGCATCAGTCAATTGTCAGCCCGAACGCCTATATCGTTGAGGGCAACCCGCCGTACCCGGAAAGCCTGATGCCGCAGATTTACGCTGATCTGTTCACCCCAGAGCAGATTGACGACCTGGTGGCATATCTGCTGACATTGTAAGGCGGCGCGGCGGCGGCAAAACCGCCCAGGTTGGATCAGGCAGCAGCTTGAGGAGGGAAGTGTTACAGATGGTGGATTACACACCAACAGGCGACGAACCACAGGAAGGCGCCGCGCCGGTGGCTGTGCCGCCGGAAGCGCCGCCGCCGGAGGAAGATCACTTTGTGCCGCGCGGCGCGTTCTACTTCGCGCTGCTGATGATTATCGGCTACATCATCTATTTCTTCCTGACGTACTATGAAGTCGTCATTCTGCGCGGGGGGGCCTAGCTGATGCACGTTGACCGCCTTGAACGGTACTGGATTATCATCGTAGCGGTGGTGCTGGGGGCGTTCTTTGCGTCGCTGCTGGCGGCGATGCTGGTGTTCGGCATGCGCCTGCCCAGCTCGCCGGGCGAGTTCCTGAACCCGCTGGCGCTGGGCGACACGCGCTTCGCCGCGCCGGGCCTGCGCGATATGGGCGATGGCAAGTATGAGCTGACCATGACCGCCCAGATGTGGCGCTTCAACACCGGCAGCAGCGAGCAGGACGCCGACGGCAACGATATCGTCCGCATACCCCGGGGCGCCCAGGTGACGTTTTACATCACCAGCGTGGACGTGACGCACGGGTTTATCATCGAGCGCCACAACGCCAACATCCAGGTGGTCCCCGGCCACACCGGGCGGATCACCGTGACGTTTAACCAGCCGGGCGAGTTCAAAATCCTGTGTCACGAATACTGTGGCGCGGGCCACCAGCGCATGCACGCCACACTGATTGTCGAGTAGCGCGGGCTGGTTGTCAGGGGAAATAACGAGGAGAGGGAACTTATGCAAGCTGTCCAACCTGCGGCACGGGGCAGCACCCCGGTGCTGATTTTTCCGGCGTTTTCGATGCTGCGCAGCGAACGCTCGCTGATTGGCATGCACATCTTCGTGTCGCTGGCGGCGCTGTCGCTCGGCCTGCTGATGGGGCCGTTCCAGGCGTTCCGGCGCGCGCCGGGCGTGACCGATCTGCTCGGCGGCCAGCCCATCGCGATGCCCATCTTCAGCTATTATTATCAGGCGCTGACGCTGCACGGCGTCCTCAACGCGCTGGTGTTCACCACCTTTTTCATTGTTGGCTTCAGCTACTTTGTCGCGCAGCGCTCGCTCCAGCGCCCGCTGTGGAGCCTGCGGGTGGCGTGGACGGCCTTCGTGCTGATGCTGGTGGGCCTGGTGCTGGCGGCCTACGCGATCGTCACCAACCAGGCCAATATCCTCTACACCTTCTACGCGCCGATGGTCGGCCACTGGACCTTTTACGTCGGCCTGACGCTGGTGATTGTCGGCTCGTGGGTGGCGTTTCTGGACCTCATCATGACGTATGTCGGCTGGCGTAAGGACAACCCCGGCAAAACCGTGCCGCTGGCGGTGTTCGCCACGCTGACCAACTTCACGATGTGGTTCACGGCCACGCTGGGCGTGGCGATTGAAGTGCTGACGATGCTGCTGCCGCTGTCGCTGGGCATCATCAAAACGACGGACCCCCAGGTGACGCGCGTGCTGTTCTGGTTCTTTGGCCACCCGCTGGTCTACTTCTGGCTGATCCCGGCGTATATTTCCTGGTACACCATGCTGCCTAAGCAGCTCGGCGGGAAGCTGTTCAGCGATTCGATGGCGCGCGTGGCCTTCATCATGCTGATGATCTTCTCCATCCCGGTCGGCGTGCATCACCTGTTTGTAGACCCCGGCGTGAGCGAGTTCGCCAAAATCTCGCACTCGCTGCTCACGTTTATCGTCGCCGTGCCCAGCTTCCTGACGGCCTTCAACCTGGCGGCCACGATCGAGCAGGCCATGCGCAAACGCGGCAGCAGTTGGATTAGCTGGGTGTGGAAGCTGCCCTGGGGCAACCCGGTGGTGGCGGCGCAGCTCTGCGGCATGCTCATGTTCATTGTCGGCGGCATCACCGGCGTGCTGAACGCATCGTTTGCGCTTAACGTGGCGCTGCACAACACCACCTGGGTGGTCGGCCATTTCCACATGACGCTGGCCGGCGCGGTGACGCTGACGTATATCGGTGTGCTGTACTGGCTGCTGCCGCTGATGCGCGGGCGCAGGCTGTATATGCCGAAGCTGGCGCTGGCCCAGGTGTTCCTGTGGTTCGCCGGCATGCTCATGTTTGGCGCGGGCATGGGCCGCGCCGGTGTTGAGGGCGCTATTCGCCGCACCGATATGGGCGGCGCGGGCGCGTACATCAGCGATATGTGGGCGCCCTGGCTCAACCTGACGGCTGTCGGCGGCCTGCTGCTGCTGATCAGCTCGATTCTGCTGTACATCGTGCTGGTGGGCACGTGGTTCGCCTCCAGGGAAAAGCTGGAGGAAGAACCGCCCATCTCCACTGAAGGCCCGGCCAGCAGCAAGCCCGAATGGTTCGAGCGCTGGGGCCTGTGGGTCGCCATCATCATTATTTCCAACGTGGTGATGTGGGCGCCGGTGCTGCTCCAGTCTATTGATGTGGTGAACGGTTTCTTTGTGCCGGGGAACCCTGGCCCGGCCGGGCCAGGCTCTTAGCGGCTGATCGCTTTAAGGCAGGTGCTGTATGTCCGAATTGCAGCCCGATTACGGCGGCGCGCCGCGGAACGGCGCCGTGCCAGCCGGGATGATCACGCTGGTGGCTGTTGCGCTGCTGCTGAGCTTCGGCGTGACGATGCTGGTGTTCAGCGCGGCGTATGCGCGCGACGTGCTGACACTGCTGCGCGCCCCGGAGATGATCTGGGCCTTTATCTGCGGCCAGCCTGACCCCGGCGGGCCGGTGCTGCCGCTGATGCTCACGCTGGGCACGCTGGCGCTGCTGGTTGGCGTCGTGGTGGCGGTGTGGGCGCGCCTGCGCCGCCGCCAGGTGTAATGCATTAGCGCGGGCCGGTTGTCTCTGTCAGACGGTGGGGCGGGCCGCGCAGGCGGTTTCGCCCCGTTTGCGTTTCTGAGGGCCTGCCTTCGCGCTGACAGGCGGCGCGCTGGCAGCCCGCCGCGATACTTGTTACACTTTTCACGAATATGCGCGGTTATAGGAGGTGCAGTGGTGAAAAGTCGAATAGCGTTTGTCTGTTTGGCCCTGCTGCTGGCCGTTCCAGCGCTGGCGCAGGAATCGGCTGATATCGCGATCACTGGCATCTGGGCGCGGGCCACCGCCGGGGCGGCGGTGATGGGCGGCGGTCACGGCATGGGCGGGATGCAGGAAGCCACCGCCGAGCCGGACGCCGACATCGTTTACGGCCCCAGCGCCGTCTACATGACAATTGAGAACCGGGGCGGGCCGGCTGTCCGGCTGGCCGCCGCCGCCACCGCCGCCGCTGCGATTGTTGAGATTCACGAGACGCAGATGGAAGGCGGCGTGATGCGCATGCGCCCGCTGGAGAACGGCCTTGACATCCCCGCTGGCGCAGCCGCCAGCCTGGAGCCGGGCGGTTATCACGTGATGCTGTTTGACCTGCCGCGCGACCTGCTGCCGGGCGCGGCGATCGCGCTGACGCTGACGTTCGACCTGCTGGACGAAACCGGCGCGGCAGTGGGCGAGCCAATGCTGGTGGAGGTCGGCGCGCCGGTGCTGAGCGAGCCGCCGGCTGCCGCTGCTGTGACGGCGCTGGGGGCCTGGGCGCGCGCCACCGCCGCGCGGCCAGACGGCATGGCTGAGGCCACGCCCGAACCCGGCGTGCTGTACGGGCCGAGCGCGGTTTACCTGGCGCTGGAAAACCGGGGCGCCGCCGCTGACCGGCTGGTCGCGGTCCACACGGACGCCGCCAGCGTGGTCGAGATTCACGAGACGCAGATGGAAGCCGGCGTGATGCGTATGCGCCCGCTCGAAAACGGCCTGGAGATTCCCGCTGGCGGGGGTGTTATGCTGGAGCCAGGCGGCTATCATATTATGCTGTTCGACCTGCCGCGCGACCTGCTGCCAGGCGACGCGATCGCGCTGACGCTCGTGTTCGAGTCCGGCGCGGAGGTGGTGATCGGCGCGCCGGTGCGCGAGCTGGCCGCCGCGCCCATGAAGCACGGCGGGTAAGCGTTAGCGCGGAGGCGACGTAATGACTGACAAACCCACAGATGCGGGCGCGCCCGCCAGCCGGCGGACAGCTACCACGCTGGTGATTGTGGCGCTGGTGGCGGCGCTGGTGGTGATAGCGGTGCTGCTGTTTCTGGTGTTTAACCGGCTGGTGAACGCGCCCGCCGACACCGGTGTGGCCCTGGTGGACCCGGCTAACGCCTTCGACGGCGGCACGCACCTTGATCCGCCGCGCCCGCTGGGCGACTTCACGCTCACCAGCCACACCGGCGCGCCGCTGAGCCTGAGCGACCTGCAGGGCAAGCCGACTCTGCTCTACTTCGGCTACACGTCCTGCCCGGACGTGTGCCCGATGACGCTGGGCGACTACATCCGCGTGAAAGCGGCGCTGGGCGACCGGGCGGACGATGTGAACTTCGTCATGGTGAGCGTGGACGCCAAGCGCGACACGCCGGCGCGGCTAGCCCGCTACCTGGGCGGCTTCGACCCGGCGTTTATCGGCCTGACGGGCGACGAGCTGACGATGCGCCGCATCGGTGTGGATTACGGCCTGTTCTTCGAGATTCACGACGACGGCCAGACTGAAAACTACCTGGTGGATCACACGGGGTCGATCTTTCTGATTGACCCGCAGATGCGCCTGGCCACGATTTACGCCTTCGGGACCGAGCCGTCGGTGATCGCGGCGGACCTGGAGACGATGCTTCAGTAAGACCGCCTGCTCAGCGCCGGGGGACGCGCGCCAGCACGTTGCACACCACTTCGTAGTTATTGGTGCCCAGCCGCTCGCCCACGTCCTCCGCGCTGATGCGGGCGCTGCCCTGCTGTCCCAGCAGCACCACCTCGTCGCCAATGGCGACGTCGGGGATGTGCGTCACGTTGATGCAGGTTTTCTCCATGCTCACGCGGCCCACCACCGGCGCATACTGCCCATGCACCAGCACCCGCCCCCAGTTATGCGGTTTGCGCCGGAAGCCGTAGGCATAGCCCACCGGAATCACGGCGATGCGTTCGTAGCCGGCGGTCGTGTAGGTTTGGCCGTAGCCGACAGGATGCCCTGGCGGCAGCGTCTTGACCTGGGCGATCACCGTTTTCCACGACATCACAGGCACGAACCCCGGCGGAATGCGCACCGTGTCGGATGGCGACAGGCCGTAAAGCGCCACGCCGACGCGCACCATGTTCAGGTGCGTGTCCTTAGCCGTCAGGGTGGCGGCGCTGTTGGCGGCGTGGATGTACTTAAAGCTGAAGCCGCTGGCGCGCAGCGGGTTAACCACGCTCTTGAACGCGCGCAGTTGGTCGGCGGTGTAGAGCGGGTCCTCGTCTGACATTGAGAAATGCGTGAAGATGCCCTCGATATCCAGGTGGGGCAGGCCGGTGAGGTGGCGGAAGAAGGGCACAGCCTCATCTGCCAGCACGCCCATGCGGCCCAGGCCGGTGTCAATTTTGATGTGGACGCGCAGCCGGGCGCCCATCTCGCGGGCGGCCTGGTTGTAGGCGCGGGCCAGGTCCAGATCATACAGCGTCAGGGTGATGTCGTGGCGCAGCGCGTGGCGCACGGCATACGTCGGGGTGTAGCCCAGCACCAGGATCGGCGCGTCAATGCCCGCCTCGCGCAGCTCCAGCGCCTCCGCCAGTGACGCCACACCCAGCGCCTGTGCGCCGTTGGCCAGCGCGGTGATGCTGGTCGCGACCGCACCGTGCCCGTAGCCGTCGGCTTTGACAACCGCCATCAGCGTGACCTCGTCGCTGATAAGCTGGCGAAGCTGGCGCACGTTGTTGGCCAGCGCCGTCTTGTCGATCTCCACCCAGTTGGTGTGGATGCTGCGCGGCGTGCTTTTCAGCCCGGCGCTGGCGTGCTGCCGCACCAGCCGTTCGCGGTCCGCCGGGTCTTGCAGCAGCGCTTTCACCACCTGTTCCATGCGCGCGCTGCGCCCACCAGTCACCAGCACGATGTCGTCGGGTTCAAGGGGCTGCCGTTCCTGCAGCGCGGCGATCACGTCCTGCGGGCTGTACGTGATCACCACCTGCCGGTGATCCAGGCCCTCGTCAAGCGCGGCGCGCCCGGCCAGCGCCGCCTCAGCCCCCTCGGTGACGATGAAATCGGCGACATCGGCCGCCCGCTGGCCCAACTGACGGTGGCAGCGCTGGCTCAGCGGCCCCAGGTCCTCGATATCGCCCAGGACAAACACGCTGCGCTGGCCTTCCTGCCGGGCCGCCGCCAGCCAATCCAGCGCGGCCAGCGCCGACTGCGGCAGCGCGTTGTACGTGTCGTCCACGATCAGCGCGCCGTTAGCGCCCGCCAGCGGATTCATGTGCCCTGGCAGCGGGGCCAGCGCCGTCACGGCTTTCAGCCCCTCCGCCAGCGGGATATCGTAATGCTGGCCGACAGCCAGCCCGAACAGCACGCTGTACAGATGATGGCGGCCCAGCAGCGGCGTCCAGCGCCCAATGTGCCGTTCCTGGCCCAGGCGCAGGTCGAAGCCGGTTTTCGTCTGCCCGATAACGATGTTGTACGCCATCAGGTCGGCGCCGAAGTTGGCTGTGCCCACCGTGACAACGCGCGCGCGGGCCTGTTCGGCCATCGCCCGCACCAGGTCGTCGTCGTAATTGAGGACGGCCAGCCCGCTGGCGGGCAGGCGCTCAACCAGCAGGCTTTCCTCACGGGCGATTTCCTCCAGGCTGGCGAATGAATCGGTGTGCGCATAGCCTGTGTGCGTCACCACGCCGACATCCGGCTGCGCCAGCCGCGCCATCTCCGCGATCTCGCCTGGCTCCGACGGGCTAAGCTCCAGCACGAACATATTGTGTTCGGGGCGCAGGTTGGCCAGCGCCAGCGGCAGGCGCAGGCGGCCATACGGGCTGCTGCCGCCGACATGCACCGTGTAGCGCGTCGCCAGCACCTGCCGCACGGCGTCCACCGCCGCCGCCGTGCCCGCCGTGCCCGTCACCGCGATGACGCGCGTGCCCAGCTTGCCCAGGATGTGCCGCGACCAGGCCATCAGCGCCGCCTCCGCGTCCTTGACGATAATTACGGAAACGCCGGCGGTGTCGAACTCAGGCGGCTGGGCGCAGATCACGCCGCGCGTGCCGCGCTCTATCGCTTCGCGGATGTGCTGGTGGGTGTCGCCCTGGTCGGTTTTGCGGGCGACGTAGAGCTGGTTCTCGCCCGCCTGGCGCGAATCCAGGCAGAAGCTGGTGAAAAGCTGCGCCGCTGGCTCACCGAACAGTTGGCCGTTGGCGGCTTCGAGCAGGTCATAAAGGCTTATCATGGGCTGTCAGGCGCTCCGTTGTGGCTGGCAGGACGCAAAACTCGCGACAGGGCGAACTTTTGTTATAATCGCAGATGGTTCTTAAGGAATCGATGGGCGCTATGGTGTTTACCTTTGAAGTCATTAAGACGCAGGGCCGCGCGCGCGCCGGCGTGCTGCACACGCCGCACGGCCCGCTGCCGACGCCGGTGTTTGCCCCGGTGGGCACGCAGGGGACGGTGAAAGCCGTTACCCCGCGCCAGCTCGACGAACTCGGCGTCACGCTGCTGCTGGCCAACACATACCATCTGCACCTGCGCCCCGGCGACGAGCTGGTGCGCGACCTGGGCAGCCTGCACCGTTTCATGCAGTGGCCTGGCCCGATTTTAACCGATTCTGGCGGATTTCAAGTGTTCAGCCTGGGGAAGATCAGCCGCATTGACGACGACGGCGTCACTTTCCAGAGCCATATTGACGGCAGCCGCCGCCGGTTCACGCCTGAAAGCGCCACCGCCATCCAGCAGAACCTGGGCGCGGACATCATCATGTGTTTTGACCAGTGTCCGCCGCCCCTGGACCGGGCCGCCGTCGAGCAGGCGGTGGCGCGCACCACGCGCTGGGCCGCCCGCTGCCGCGCCGCCCACCCCGACGACGGCGCGCAGGCCCTGTTCGGCATTGTGCAGGGCGGTGTTTTTCCGGACCTGCGCGCTGAATCGGCGCGGGCGCTGCTGGACATCGGCTTTCCAGGTTACGCAGTCGGCGGGCTGGCGGTGGGGGAGACCAAGGCGGAGATGTACGCCGCGCTCGACTTCACGCTGCCGCTGCTGCCGGCAGACCGCCCGCGCTACCTGATGGGCGTGGGCGACCCCGACGACCTGGCTGAAGGCGTCACGCGCGGCGTGGACATTTTCGACTGTGTTATTCCGACGCGGCTGGCGCGGCACGGCGCGGCGCTGACCGCTGACGGGCGGCTCAACCTGCGCAACCAGGCGCACGCCCGCGCTGACCAGCCGCTGGACGCCGCCTGCGCGTGTTACACCTGCCGGCATTTCACGCGCGCTTACCTGCGGCATCTGGTGGTTGCCAAAGAGATTCTGGCCGCTACGCTGCTGACCATCCACAATATTCACTTCCTGGTGCAGCACGCTGCCGCTATGCGCGCGGCCATTCTCGACGGCAGCCTGGACAGCTATGTCGGCGCGTTTTTACAGCGCTATCTACAGCCTGCCTGATTCCCCTGCGCCTGAGGACCCACGTCATTGGATGCCCCGTCCCCACCGCCCCACCGCTTAACCGCCTGTCAGGCTGCGCCAGCGTCCGCCGGGCAGGGCTGATCGCCGATGCAGCGCACCCGCCGCGCACTGGTTACAGCCGCCTTTGTCCTGGCAAGCTGTTCGACGCCGGTGCTGCCCGCCTCCACGCCGACCACAAACGCGGCTGCGCTGCGCCTCTACGCCACCTCTGCCACGCTGCCTCTGCTCAACGACCTGATCCGCGCTTACGCCCAGCGCGCGCCGGATGTGAGTTTTGAGGTGCGCAGCGCCGATTACGAGGGCGTCGTGGCCCTGATGCTGCAAACGCCGGACGCCTATTTCGTCACCAATCACCTGCCGCCGCCAGAGACCAGCGCGCTGTGGGGCGCGCCGATTGGCCAGGACGCGGTCGCCATCATCGTTCACCCGGACACTGACGTCAGCGAGCTGACGCTGGCGCGGCTGCGCGATATCTACCAGGGGCGCATCACCAACTGGCAGGCGCTGGGCGGCGGCGACCAGGAAATCGTCGTTGTCAGCCGCGAGGACGGCTCTGGCACGCGCGCGGAGTTCGAGCGGCTGGTGATGGGCGAGCGCCGCACGACCAGCACGGCGCTGGTCGCGCCGTCCAGCGCGGCCATGCTGGAGCTGGTCGCCCGGCAGCCCGGCAGCGTGGGCTATGTGTCGCTGGGGTGGGCGGACGCGCGCGTCGCGGCGCTGGCGGTGGATGGGGCGCTGCCCACGCGCGCGACAGTCGCCGCCAACACTTACCCCTTGCGCACGACGCTGTTTATCGCCGGCCTGGGCGAGCCAGAAGGCCCGCTGCGCGCCTTCATCGCCTGGGCGCAAAGCCCGGAAGGGCAGGCGGTTGTCGCGCGCCGCCACGCGCCGCTGAACTGAGCGCGGCTGTTCTCAGCGGCTGCGCTTCACGGCTGCGCGTCGGGGACGACCCCGGCGAACAGATCGCGCTCGTCGATGCCGGGGCGGGCTGGCGGCGGGTAAACGCGCGTGAAGCCCTGGCCAGCGGCGATCAGCCGCCGCACAAACAGCGGCAGGCGGATCAGGCCGCCACCAAGCTGGCTGGCGTGGCAGGCGCTGGCGGCGTCCCAGTCCGGCAGGAAGTCGCGGATGTTGACCATTGTCGTTATCGGCTCAACGTGGTCCAGAATCGCGAGCAGGTCAATGTCCTTGTTGCGGCCCACGCGGCGCGGGTCCTGGCCGGCCAACCGCAGCCGCGCGATGCTCAGGCGCAGCGCCAGCGTCGGGATCGACGAGTAATACAGCTTTTGCGGCTGGTACGGCTCCAGGCCGGGCGTACTGTAGGCCGGGTCGCCGGCCAGCTCGAACGCGGCGGCGGTGGCGCGCTGGATGGCGATGTGGTCCGGGTGGCCGTAGCCGCCGTACTTGTTGAAGGTGATGATCGCCTGCGGGCGTGTCTGGCGGATCACCTCGACAACACGCCGCGCCAGTTCCTCCGGCGGGGCCTGCCACGAGCAGGCCGGGTCGCGGCTGGTTTCGGAATTCATCATGCCGCTGTCCTTATAGCCCAGTTTGAACACCGCTTTGAAGCCCAGCCGGGCGGCGGCGCAGTCCAGCTCCGCCAGCCGCAGTGCCGCGACTGAAGCGTGCCCGTTAAGATACTCCGGTGCCACCGTGCCGGCTTCGCCGTTGGTGGAGCAAAGCAGATACACATCGGCGCCCGCGGCAACGTAGCGGGCGACTACGCCGCCATAGCCAAAACTCTCATCGTCGGGGTGCGCCAGCGCAAGCAGTAAACGACGGTCAGCCACAACAGGTCCTCTCTCAAAGCTGTCAGCTTAGGGTTGTTGGCCAGCCGCGTGGCGCAGGCGCGCGGGCCTGCCGCTGGCTGGCCTCTGCCGACTTGGCAACTTTGCTAAGCATAAAAGCCCCTGGGCAATCTGTAAAGCCGGGCGTATACTTCCCCGGCGCGCGCCCCGCCTGTGGGCGCCGCCCCAACTGCCGCTTAAGACGAGGTAACTATGCGCCGAGCGCCCTCTCTGCTGCTGTTTGTCCTGGTAATGACGGTTCTGCCGCTGGCCTTCCCGGCCCAGGCCAGCCCGGTGGTGCAGGTTACGCTGCCAGGGACCAACACGCCAGCCCCCACCGCTTTCATGTTCGATATCGCCACCAACACGCCGGCAGGCCCGACGCCGACGCCGACAGCGACCGCGACGGCCACCAGCACCGCCACCGCTACTGCCACAGCCACCGCGACCGCCACCGCCACGCCGTCGCCCACGCCCACGCCCAACGGCCCGTTTTCCTACCCGGAGGGCATCAACCCGCTGACCGGGCAAATGTACGTCAGCGACGAGGCGATGAACCGCCGCAACCTGATCGTGAAGATCTCCAACTACCCGCCGATTGTGCGCCCGCAGTCCGGCGTCAACCAGGCTGACGTGGTGTACGAGATTGAGGCCGAGGGCGGCGTGACGCGCTTCGCGGCTATCTTCCGCAATAACGCGCCGCCGCACGTCGGGTCGGTGCGCAGCGCGCGCCTGCTGGACCTGGAGCTGATCGTGATGTACAACGCGCTGCTGGCCTATTCCGGCACCAGTGACCCGATCCAGCAGATGATCATGAGCGCCGATTTCGTCTACCAGACGTTCTCGCCGCTGAAGGGCGACAACTGCGACGCCGGTTTCTGCCGCTTCCCGGAGGATGGCAAAGCCTTCGAGCACACGCTGTTCCTGGACACCAACCTGGTGTGGGACCTGGCGACGCGCCGCAACGTCAACACGCCGCTGCGGGCGCGCGGCTTCGCCTTCAGCGACCAGCCAGACCCTAACGGCCAGCCGGCTAACGATGTCTTTATCGACTGGTACGGCCAGACGGACGCGCGCTGGCAGTATGACCCCGCCACCGGGCGCTACCTGCGCTACACGGACAGCGTGCCGCACTTTGACGCCGCCGACGGCCAGCAGCTCTGGGCCGACAACCTGGTGATCATCCAGGTGCCGCACGAGCGCCGCCCCGACCTGTTTGAGGCGGGCGCCAGAAACGAGTCGCTGGAGATTCAACTGTGGGACCAGGGGCCGGCGATGCTGGTGCGCGATGGCCTGTGGTACTCCGGCTTCTGGCGGCGGCAGGACAGGGAACCCGGCAGCGCGCTCCAGCTTATCTACGGCAACAACCAGCCGATCATGATGAAGCCGGGGCGCACGTGGGTGTCAGTCGTGCGCGGCTTTGGCGACGTAATCGTCAGCGCGGAGCAGGCGGATATGGCGGCGACGGCCACCAGCATCGCGCTCAGCGCCACGCCAACGCTCACGGTTACACCGGGGCCAAGCCCCACGCCCAACACCAGCCTGAACGACTAAGCGCTTCTGACCCCTCTCCACGCGAGAGGGGTTTTTGCTCCGCGCGGGGGCGCGGCGCTTATTCCCGCGCCAGGATGTGCGTCACCACTGTTGCGCCGGTCCCGCCGATGTTCTGCGTCATGCCCACCGCCGCGCCCGCGACCTGGTTCGCGCCCGCCGCCCCGCGAAGCTGCGTCACCACGTCCACCAGCTCGTAAACGCCGGTCGCGCCGACCGGGTGGCCGCGCCCCTTCAGGCCGCCCATTGTGCTGATGGGCACGCGCCCGCCGATGGCGATCTCGCCGTCCAGCGCCAGCCGCGTGCCCTGGCCGCGCTCGGCAAAGCCGGCCGCCTCCAGGCTGAGCGCCGCCATGATCGAGAAGGCGTCGTGCACCTCAAACACGTCAACGTCAGCCGGGCTGATACCGGCCTGCGCGTAGGCGCGCTGCGCGCTCTGGCGGGCGGCGTCCAGCGCCAGCAGGTCGTGACGGTCGGCCAGCCCCAGCGAATCGGTGGCGGTGACGCTCGCCAGCACGCGCACCGGGGCGCTGACGCCCAGGTTGCGCGCCAGCGTCAGCGGGCACAGGATGATGGCTGCCGCGCCGTCGCAGATGGGCGAGCTGTCGTACAGGTTAACCGGGTCGGCGATCAGCGGCGCGTGCCGGTAAGTGTCCAGCGTCAGCGGGCGGTGGAACATGGCGTTCGGGTTGTTGAGCGCGTTCTGATGCGCGTTGATGCTGAACGGCGCGAAGGCGTCGTGCGGCACGCCGTACTCGTACATATAACGCTGCATGATCAGCGCGTTGAGCGCCACGAACGACGCGCCGTGCGCGCTTTCAAAGTCAGCGTCGGCGGCGGTCGCCAGCGCTGAGGTCGTCGGGCCGGTGGTGGAGTCCGTCATTTTCTCGACGCCGCACACCGCCGCGATGTCCACCAGGCCGCTGGCAACGGCGCGCACGCCGGCCTGAAACGCCGCCCCGCCAGACGCGCAGGCGGCCTCCACTGTCACCGCTTCAATGCCGCGCCAGCCGGCGTAGTCGGCCACCAGCGCGCCCAGGTGCGCCTGGCTGCTGAGGCGCGCGGCCAGCATGTTGCCCACGTACAGCGCGTCCACGCGCCCGACTCCCGCGTCGGCCACCGCCTGCCGCAGGGCGGCGGCGGCCAGTTGGCGCAGGCCCATGTCCCACAGTTCGCCAATGGGCGTCTGCCCGATTCCGATTACGCACACGTCGCGCATGGCTGCCTCGTCTGATCGCTCCGGTTTTCACAACCGCGCCACTATAGCACGGTAAAGCTGTCAAAACCTACCATATCGCGGCGCGGCAGGCTGTCTTTCTATCAGTTTCTATACGCGCTGCTTACCCGGCTCTGCTGCCGCCGCAGTACGTTGAATTGACCGTTGCCATCCATCGGCGCAGCGCTATAATAGAACACGTGTCCCATCCTCGCACGTGTCACATACAGGTGAACAGCCCATGACTCAGGATAAGATCATCGTGCGCGGCGCGCGTGAGCACAACCTGAAGAATATTGATGTCGAAATTCCGCGCAATAAGCTGGTGGTTATCACCGGTTTGTCTGGCTCTGGCAAGTCGTCGCTGGCGTTCGACACCATCTTTGCCGAGGGGCAGCGGCGCTATGTCGAAAGCCTGAGCGCCTACGCCCGCCAGTTCCTGGGCCAGATGGAGAAACCGGACGTTGACCAGATCGAGGGCCTCAGCCCGGCGGTCTCGATTGATCAGAAGGGTGTGAGCCAGAACCCGCGCTCCACGGTGGGCACGGTGACGGAAATTTACGACTACCTGCGCCTGCTCTACGCCCGCCTGGGCGTGCCGCACTGTCCCGTGTGCGGCAGCGAGGTTGTGGCGCAGAGCGCGCAGCAGATCGTGGACGCGGTCAAGGCGCTGCCTGACGGCACGCGCACACAGATTCTGGCGCCCATCATCAAGAACAAGAAGGGTCACCACGAGCGCGTGTTTGACGAGGTGCGCCGGGCGGGGTTCCAGCGCGTGCGCGTCAACGGCGACGTGCGCGAGGTTGAGGACAGCATCGCGCTCGACCGTTATAAAATCCACAACATCGAGGTCGTTGTGGACCGCCTCATCATCCGCCACTTTGCCGACCCCGCCAGCGACGACGCGAAAAGCGCTGAAAGCCGCCTGACCGACGCCATCGAGACGGCGCTGGAGCTGGGCGACGGCGTGGTAATCGTCAACAACCTGAGCGCCGAGCCGCCGGAGGACATCCTGTTCAGCGAGCATCTGGCGTGCGTTTTCGGCCACGGCAGCCTGCCAGAGATGGAGCCGCGCACGTTCAGCTTCAACACGCCCAAAGGGGCCTGCCCGGACTGCCAGGGACTCGGCTTCCGGCTGGAGATTGACCCGGCGCTGCTGGTCCCCAACCCGGACCTGAGCATCGCTGAGGGCGCGCTGGACGCCAACGGCTGGAGCCTGGACGACCAGCAGGGCTGGACGTGGGGCGTCATGCAGAGCCTGGCGCACACCTACGGTTTCTCGATGGACGCGCCCTGGCACACGCTGACGGCGGACCAGCAGGAAGTCGTCCTGTACGGCAGCGGCAAGCGGCGGATCGAGATGCATTACGCCAACAGCCAGGGCTACAGCCGCAGCTACACCGCCTCGTTTGAGGGAATTGTCAACAACCTGGCGCGCCGCTACCGCGAGACGACATCGGACTACATCCGCGAGAAGATCGAAAGCTACATGGCGCGCATCCCGTGCAACACGTGCGGCGGCAAGCGGCTGCGCCCGGAGGCGCTGGCCGTCACCGTGGCCGACACGCCGATCAACGTCGTGACCGATATGCCCGTCAAGGACCTGGTGCGGTGGACGGGCGGGCTGCGCGGCCCGCAGGGGCGCCTGTCGCAGCGCGAGCAGCAGATCGCCCACCAGATTCTCAACGAAATTCAGGCGCGCGTCGGCTTTCTTAACGCCGTCGGGCTGGATTACCTCACGCTTTCGCGCTTCGCTGGCTCGCTCAGCGGCGGCGAAGCCCAGCGCATCCGGCTGGCGACGCAGATCGGCAGCCGGCTTACCGGTGTGCTCTACGTGCTGGATGAGCCGTCTATCGGCCTGCACCAGCGCGACAACGCCCGCCTGATCCAGACGTTGATGGACATGCGCGACCTGGGCAACACGCTGCTGGTCGTTGAACACGACGAAGAAACCATGCGCAGCGCCGACTGGATCATTGACCTGGGGCCAGGCGCGGGCGAGAACGGCGGGCACATCGTCGCCGAAGGCACGCCCGAACAGGTGATGGAGATTGAGGGCAGCCTGACCGGCGCTTATCTGGCGGGGCGGCTGCGCATTGCCGTGCCGCAGGAACGGCGCGCCGGCAGCGGCCAGTCCATCGTTGTGCGCGGCGCGCGCGAGAACAACCTGAAAAACATTGACGTCGAGATTCCGCTGGGCAAGCTGGTGTGCATCACCGGGGTCAGCGGCAGCGGCAAGAGCACGCTGCTGGTGGATATCCTCCACGCGCGGCTGGCGCAGGTGATTAACGGCAGCCGCACGCGCCCCGGCGCGCACGACGCCATCGAAGGCATCGAACGGATTGATAAAGTTATCAACATCGACCAGAGTCCCATCGGGCGCACGCCGCGCAGCAACCCCGGCACGTACACCAAGATGTTTGACGCCATCCGTGCCCTGTTCGCGGAGCTGCCGGAGAGCAAGATACGCGGCTACTCGCCGGGCCGCTTCAGCTTCAACGTCAAGGGCGGGCGCTGCGAGAACTGCCAGGGGCAGGGCCAGCTTCAGATCGAAATGCAGTTCCTGCCCGATATCTACGTGCCGTGCGATGTCTGCCGGGGCACGCGCTACAACCGCGAAACGCTCCAGGTGCATTACAAGGGCAAAAGCATCGCTCAGGTGCTGGATATGACCGTCAGCGAGGGGCTGGAGTTTTTCGCCAACATACCGGCGGTGGTGGGCAAGCTGCAAACGCTGGACGCGGTCGGGTTAGGGTATATCCGCATCGGCCAGTCGGCCACCACGCTCAGCGGCGGCGAGGCGCAGCGCATTAAGCTCAGCCGTGAGCTGTCCAAACGCGCGACCGGCCAGACGCTTTACATCCTCGACGAGCCATCCACCGGCCTGCACGCCGCCGACGTGCTGCGCCTGATCGCCGTTTTGCAGCAGCTTGTGGACAACGGCAACACGGTGCTGGTGATTGAGCACAACCTGGACATCATCAAGGTGGCCGACTGGATTATTGACCTGGGGCCGGAAGGCGGCGACGCCGGCGGCCAGGTCATTGCCTGCGGCACGCCAGAGGATGTGGCCGCGGCTGACGCCAGCTACACCGGCCAGTTTCTGCGCCCCTGCCTGAACGGCGGCTGACAGCGGGCGGGGCCGTGCGACAGCGCGGCCCCGCCTGTGCATTCTGCCCGAAACTTAAGGGTATTTTACGGCGTAATGCACAATTGATGAAGTTTCTCACTTCATTCCAACACTTTCCTCGTATATACTGAATACGATAAGAGTGGGGTAGTGTTCGGTTCATATTCTTATTATTTGCACAGCAGCCGACAGGATACCGGCAGAGGAGCTTTTCTTTATGGTAGCCGCAATGGCGCAGACTTCATCACCAGCACCCGCGCACGAAAACGCTTACCGCGTTGCACTGGAACAGTATGATCGTGCTACAAAATACCTTAATCTTGATGACGGTATTCGCGAGTACCTGCGCTACCCACGCCGCGAGTTCACGGTGAACTTCCCGGTGCGCCGCGACAACGGCAGCATCGAAATGTTTACCGGCTACCGTGTGCATCACAACACGGTGATGGGGCCGTCGAAAGGTGGTATCCGCTACAACCTGAACGTGTCGCTGGACGAAGTGCGCGCGCTGGCGATGTGGATGACGTGGAAGTGCGCGCTGGTCAACATTCCCTACGGCGGGGCTAAAGGCGGCGTGCTGGTTAACCCCAAAACGCTGAGCGCCGGCGAGCTGGAACGCCTGACCCGCCGTTATGCGTCCGAGCTGATTCCGCTGATCAGCCCCTACGCTGACATCCCCGCGCCCGACATGGGCACGTCGTCGCAGGTAATGGCCTGGTTCATGGACACCTACAGCATGACGGTGGGCTATTCCGTCCCGGCGATTGTCACCGGCAAGCCGATCATCATCGGCGGCAGCCAGGGCCGCACTGAGGCCACCGGGCGCGGCACAATTATCTGCATGATGGAGGCGCTCAAACAGAAGGGCCGCCTCAACAAGCCCGACACCCGGATTGCCATCCAGGGCTTCGGCAACGTCGGCTCGCACGCCGCCGCCTACGCTTACGAGCTGGGCTTCAACGTGGTTGCCGTGGGCGATATCAACGGCGGCCTCTATAACGAGGACGGCCTCGATATCCCCGCGCTGCTGAGCCACCTGGCGCGGACAGGCAGCATTACCGGCTTCCCGGAGGCCGTCGCCGTCACGAACGCCGAGCTGCTGGCGCTGCCCTGTGACGTGCTCATCCCCGCCGCGATGGAAAACCAGCTTACGCAGGAAAACGCTGACTCGGTGCGCGCGGCGATCATCGTGGAGGGCGCGAATGGCCCGACGACGCCGGAAGCCGACGACATCCTCAACGACAAGGGGGTGTTCCTGGTTCCCGATATTCTGGCCAACGCGGGCGGCGTGGTTGTCTCGTATTTCGAGTGGGTGCAGGACCTGCAGGCCTTCTCGTGGGACAAGGAAGAGGTGTTCCGCCAGCTTCAGCGCATTATGGTGCGCAGCTACGACAACACGGTGACGATGGCCGAACGCCACAAAGTGGACCTGCGCACGGCGGCGCAGATCACCGCGATCAGCCACGTGGCCGAAGGTACGAAAACGCGCGGCTTCTATCCGTGATCGTTCCCCGGCGCGCGCCGGGTTGCAGAGAACAGCCAACGGGCCGCAGCGCTGCGGCCCGTTTTGTGTTTTGCCAGCGGTGAGGTTATGCTTCATGGCCAGAACAGCAGGCAGGGTTCGCCCACGATGATAACCTGGTGGAGACGTTTCGCGCGCCAGACCGGCCTTGCGGCGCTTGTTTCTAACCGGCCAACCGAGCGCGTCGCGCTGCACGAGGCGCTGGCGGCGGCCCAGCGCCAGCGGCGCAGCGAGGATTACGCGGCGGCGCTGGCGGAGCTGGACCGCGCCGCGCAGATCGCCAGCCTGACGGAGGCCGCCGCCGCTGCCGCCGTGATTGATTTGCAGCGCGCGGAGATTTTCACGCTGCAAGGCCGCTGGCAGGACGCCGAAGACCTGCTGCTGCGGCTGCGCCACACCGCGCACGCGGCGGGGAATGAGGCGCAGACAGCTTACACGCTGGGCGCGTTGGGCGCGCTGGCCTGGGCGCGAGGCGCGCGCGACGAGGCCCGCGTCTGTTGGGAACAGGCGGTTACGGCGGCACAGACTGCCGGCAGCCCTGGCGCGGAAGGGCGCGCGCTGGCCTACCTGGCTGATATGTACCTGGCGGAGGGCAACGCCAGCTACGCCGCGCACCTGCTGAAAGACGGGCTGCCCCGGCTCAATATGGGCGGCGATCTGGATACGCTGGCGCATTACGTGGGGCGGCTGGGCGAGGCGCTGATCGCCAGCGGCCAGGACGCCGAAGGCGAGCGCCTGCTGTACCGGGCGCTGCGCCTGGCTGAGCGCCTGCGCGACCGCGCCAACGAGCGCCGCTGGTCGCTGGCGCTGGCGGCCCGCGATCTGTACGCGCAGCGTTTCGCTGATGCGCGCGCGCACTACCAGCAGGCGCTGGCGGCCTTCGCGCCGGCGGCGCAGACCAGCGCCGATTACGCTTTTGCCCTGTGCCACCTGAGCCGCGCGTGCCTGCGGCTGGACGCCGCCGCTGAGGCGCTGGCCCATGCCCAGGCCGCCGCGCGCCTGGCCGCTGACCAGCAGGACCCGGCGCTGAGCGCGCAGGCTGACGCGGCGCTGGGGCTGGCGCTGCACGCCGCCGGGGACAGCGCCGCCGCCGTCGCCCACCTTGAGCGCGCGGCGGCAGGTTTTCGCGCCCTGGACAGCGCCGACGCCTTCCAGATTGACGCGCTGCGCGGGCTGGCGGCGGCGCGCCAGCGTGTCGAGGGGGATGAAGCCGCCGCTGCCGGTTACGCGGCTGCCGCCCGCCGCGCTGAGGAAATCGGCGCGCCGCTGGCGCTGGCGCGCGCGCACGCGGACCTGGGCCTGCTGCGCCTGAACAGCGGCCAGGCGCGCGCGGCAGCCGAGGCCTGGCGCGCGGCCCTGGCGATCTACGAGCGCGAACGGCAGGCGGCGCTGGCGGCGCGCGTGCGCTGCGACCTTGCCGGGGCGTACCGCCACCTGGGGCAGGGCCAGCGCGCTATGCGGGAATATGAGCAGGCGCTGATGGACCTCAGCAGCGCCGGCGACCCGGTTACGCGCGGGCTGGTGCTGGCCAACGCCGCCGCTGCCTACGCCGACCAGGGCGATCTGCAGTCAGCGGATGCGTTCTTCACCGAGGCGATCGCCATCGCTGTCAGCAGCGGCGACCGCGCCGCCGAGGCCGTCCGGCGCGGCAACTACGGCTGGTTCAAGTGGGCGGTGGGCCGCCCGCGCGAGGCCGCCGCGCTGCTGGAACACGCGCTCAGCATCAGCCGCGAGCAGGGGCTGGCGCTGGCCGTCGCGGTCCAGACCGACAGCCTGGGGCTGGCGCACGCGGCGCTGGAGAACCAGTCAGCGGCGCTGAGCTGCCACGAGCAGGCGCTGGCGCTGGCGCGCGCCGCGAACAGCGCGCGCTGGGAGGCGATCATCGGGACCAACCTGAGCGCGGCGCTGCTGCGCCATGACCGGCGCGACGAGGCGGCGGCGCTGCTGGCGGCGGCGCTGGCGCAGGGCCGCGCCACCGACGACGCTGAGGTAATCGTCCGCGCCCTTGCCGGGCAGGCGCGCCTGCTGCTGCGCGCCGGCCAGCCCGGCGCGGCGGATGCCCTTCTGAGCGAGGCGGTCACGCTGGCCCGGCGCGCTGGCCTGCGCCGCCTGCTGGCCGACGCGCTGCGCCTGCACAGCGAGCAGCAGGCCGCCGCCAGCAACCCCGCGCAGTCGCGCGCGCTGTGGGACGAAGCGCGCCGCCTGTCCGGGGTGTTTGAGGCGTCCCCGACGCAGCCAGAGCCGGCCTGGCTGGAAGCGACCGAAACCTGAACACACAGCACTGGAGCTAACCCCCTGACGAACTTCTGGTTTGTATCCGCGCCGCTGCCCGGCCACCTGGACTGGGGCGGTTTCCTCAGGACAGCCCGCGCCCTGGCGGCGCTGGGCCACAACGTCACCTGGGTGAGCGAAACCCCGGTGGCGCGAATGGTCACGGCGGCGGGGCTGCCGTTCGCGCCGGTGCCGCACACCGGCTGGCTGTGGCCGCCGCCGCCCGCGCCCGACCTAAGCGCCATTCCGCCACAGGAAGCGGTGATGCTGCGCTACCGCCGCGCCCTTGACACCTGGCTGAGCGAGGACCTGGTGGCGGCGGGCGGCGCGGCCCTGCTGGCGCTGGCGGCGCAGCGCGGCAGGCCGGATGTGATCGCGGCTGACCCGTTCCTGCCGGCGGCGGCGCTGGCGGCGGAGGCGCTGGCTGTCCCGTTGGCCGTCTGCGGCTGGCCGGCGCAGCGCACGCTTGACGCTCAGCGTCTGTTCCCGGTGCAGAAAACGCTGGGCGCTGACAGCCAGGCGCGCATCGCCCGGCTGCTGGCGCGCTTCGGCCTGGCGGGCGTTAACTTCTCGACCGGGCCGACGCCGGCGGTGCTCAGCCCGCGCCTGCACATTTGCTATTTCACGCGCGGCTGGTACGCCGCCGACAGCGATACGCTGCTGGCGCAGAACGTTTTCGTCGGGGGGATGCCGTCCGCGCCGCAGGGTGACCCGCCTGCCTGGCTGGCCGCCATCCCGGACGACACGCCGCTGGCGCTGGTGACGCTGGGCAGCACGTTCACCGGCGACCTGGGCTTTTTTAGCTGGGCGGCGCAGGCGGCGGCGCGGGCAGGGCTGCTGCCGGTCGTCGTGATCGGCGCCCAGCCGCCCGCGCCAGACGACAAGGCGGCGCTTATCGCGGCGCTGCCGCCGGGCACGCGCCTGCTCAACTGGGTGGATTTCGACCATTTGCTGCCGCGCGTGCGGCTGGCGATTCATCACGGCGGCATGGGCACGACGCACGCGGCGATCGTGCACGGCATCCCGCAGATCGTCGTGCCGCACGCCGCCGACCAGCGCGGGCAGGCGCGGCGCGTCGCCCAGGCGAAGATCGGCCTCAACCTGACGGCGCACGATGTGCACGGCGGCGCGCTGCTGGCGGGCGCGCAGGCGCTGCTGGCCGACGCGCAGGTGCAGGCTAATGTCCGCCGCCTGGCGGATGAGATGGCCGCGTTGGGCGGGCCGCCGCAGGCCGCCGCCGCGCTGCTGGCGCTGGCCGCCGGCTGACCCGCCGCTGTCAGCTAACGCTTCCGCCCGGCGATGATGATAAAGGTGTGGTCGAAGTCGGCGGCGGGCGCGCCGGCGCAGCGCGGGTTAAGCCACGCCTGCACAGCGGCAGGGGCCTGCGCCAGCATGATGTGCAGCCGTTCGATCACGTCCGGCGCGCAGCCCTGGCGCTGCGCCCACGCCGCCAGCCCGCCCGCGCCGCGCGTCAGCGTTTCTGTGTGTTCAACTGTCAGCCCGGCGTCGAGGAACATGCCGCGCCATTCGTACTCGGCGTAGGCGCGGTGATGGCTGGGGTCGCGCAGGCGCTCGAAGGAGTCAATATAGCGGGCGGCGCGGTCATCTTCCGGCAGCAGATGGTCTTCAATCAGCAGCAGGCAGCCGGGCTTCAGCACGCGGGCGCACTCGCGCACGAAACGGAAGCAGTCGGGGAAGTGGTGCGCCGCGAGGCGGCACGTCACCAGGTCGAAGGTGTCGCTGGCGAAGGCCGTGTTCTCGGCGTCGGTGGCGACATACGCGACGTTCGCCGCGCCGCGCTCCGCCAGAAAGCGGCGCGCCGCGCGCAGCATGGCCGGTGTCAGGTCCCCGGCCACGACCTGCCGCACATAAGGCGCGAAGGCCAGCGCCGTGTGGCCGCCGCCGGTGGCGATATCCAGCAGCGTCCACGCGGGCTGGGGCGCGGCCAGCGCCAGCAGCCGGTCGAGGTCCGCCCCGCTGGCGTGGACGGCGCTGGCGACATATTCCTGCGCGTGCCGGCCAAAGCGCGCCTGTGACAGTGTTTTCGGGTCGTCGGGCATGGTGGTGGCCCTCCAGATTGGCTATACGCTGTGCGTTACGGGCGGCTGGTTCGCGATTATAATCGAATAAAGGCGTGCTGAGTTCGGACTTTTATATTTCATTGAAATTAGATTGTGCAGGGCTGCTGAATGGACGATATTGCTGCGCTTTTTTACCGCGACGCTGAACAGGTGTGGGGCCGGGGCGACCTGGGAGCGGTGGACGACCGCTACGCTGCTGAGCTGGTGTGTCACCTGCCCGGCCGCCGCGCTGGTGTGCTGGGGCGGGCGGCCTACCGGCGTGTGGTGGCTGCCTGGCGCATCGCCTTCCCCGACACCCAGGTGATGGTGATGGGCGAGGTGGCCAACACGGGCGACCTGGTTTCCGGGCGCTGGCTGATCACGGGGACGCACACCGGCATCTGGCGCGACGCGCTGCCCACTGGCCGGCGGGTGGAGATTGAGGAACTGGCGCTCTTGCGCGGCGCCGGCGGCGTAATCGAAGAAATCTGGCTGCTGTTCGGCCTGGAGACGACGCTGCGCCGGCTGGCCGCCGCGCCTGAAGCCGCCGCGCGGGCCTGATCGCCGCCGCGCCCCGGCGGCTGTGGTGTATAATCAAGGCTGCGTGGTTAGTGCTGTAGGGCAGGGGCGCATGGCCAGAGATAAACACAACCCAACCGGTTCGCTGGGCGATGAAACTATCCCCGCGCGGCGGTCCGTGACTGAGCGCGAACGGTCGGTGGCGGCGCGCGCGGCTGGGCCGGACCTGCCGGGCACGCGCCCGCCGCTGCTGCTGGAGTTGTTTCTGGAGGGTGAGGCTGACCTTGACGCTGAGCTGGCGCGGCGGTTTCCATCGCCGCCGCTGCTGTCAGCCGCGCGCTTCCAGGCGCTGACCGGGCGCGCGGGCACGGCGCTGCTCACGACGCAGGACGGCGCGTTCGGGCTGCTGGTTGAGGCTGACCGCGCCACGCGCGCCGTGAACCTGCTGTTCTCGGCCGGCTCAATGCTGGGGCTGCGCTTTACGTTCGACGCGCTCAGCGAGACCGACCGCGCCCGCTGGCTGGACCAGATGCGGCGCGCCGACAGCGGCATCGCCTTCCTGTGGGGGCAGGCCCGCTGGGACAGCGACTACGCCATCACCAGCACCCACCGCTATTTTGTCACCCTTTACACCTTTTCCCCGCGCGGGATTGAGGCCGCCGCCCGCCTGACGCCTGACGTTATGCGCCAGCTTGTGAGCTGGCTGGCGGGCTACTGGGCGGCGGCGCGCGCTGTGCCGCCGGTGGACGATCTGACCACCTGGTAAGCGCCGCGCAGCTTGCGCGCGGGCGGCCCTGGCGGGCATAATTACAATCACAGGGATCATAAAAATGGGCGCGCCAGCGCCGAGAGGACGGCGTGTGTGAACCGCTTGCAGCACGAAACCAGCCCGTATCTGCTACAGCACGCCGCCAACCCGGTGGATTGGCATCCCTGGGGCGCGGCGGCCTTCGAGGAAGCCCAGCGCGCGGACAAGCCCATTCTGCTGAGCGTGGGCTACAGCGCCTGTCACTGGTGTCACGTGATGGCGCACGAGAGCTTCGAGCACGAGCCGACAGCCCGCCTGATGAACGAGCTGTATGTCAACATCAAGGTGGACCGCGAGGAACGCCCGGATGTGGACGATATTTATATGCAGGCGGTGCAGGCTATGACCGGGCATGGCGGCTGGCCGCTGACTGTGTTCCTGCTGCCGGATGGCCGCCCATTTTACGGCGGCACGTATTTCCCGCCCGCGCCGCGCTCAGGGATGCCCGCTTTTCGCCAGGTGCTGGCGGCGGTCGCTGAGGCCTATCACCAGCGCCGCGCTGCTGTCGAGCAGGCGGCGGAATCGCTGACCGACACGCTGCGGCGCGATCTGCTCAACCTGGCGGACGGCGCGGCGGAACTGGATACCGGCCTGCTGGACGCGGCTTACGCGCAGATCGCGCGCACGTTCGACCCCGATTACGGCGGGTTCGGCGGCGCGCCCAAGTTTCCGCAGCCGATGAAGCTGGAGTTTTTGCTGCGCGCTTATGTCCGCAGCGGCGACCCCGCCGCGCGCGCGATGGCGCTGTTCACGCTCCAGCAGATGGCGCGCGGCGGCATCTACGACCAGATCGGCGGCGGCTTCCACCGTTACAGCGTGGACGACCGCTGGCTGGTGCCGCATTTCGAGAAGATGCTCTACGACAACGCGCAGCTCAGCCGTGTTTATCTGTACGCCTGGCAGGCGACGGGCGCGCCGTTCTGCCGCCGTGTCGCTGAGGAAACCTACGACTACGTTCTGCGCGAGCTGGCCGACGCCGCCGGCGGCTTCTACAGCGCCACTGACGCCGACAGCGAGGGCGAGGAAGGCCGCTTCTTCGTGTGGGACAAGGCTGAACTGGTGGCGCTGCTGGGCGCGGACGCCGACATCGCCCTGACTTACTGGGGCGTGACCGCCGACGGCAATTTCGAGGGCAGCAGTATTCTGCACGTGCAGCTGGCCGATGAAACGGCGGCCGCGCGCCTGGGCCTGACGGCTGACGAGCTGGCCGCGAAGCTGGCCGCCATCAAGGACACGCTCTACGCGGCGCGGGCGCAGCGCGTCGCGCCGGGGCTGGACGACAAGATCATCACCGCCTGGAACGGCATGCTGCTCGCCAGCCTGGCGCAGGCAGCGCGCGCCCTGGGCCGTGCCGATTACCGCGCGGCGGCAGTCCGCGCGGGCGAGTTCCTGCTGGCTGCGCTGGCCGCGCCCGACGGCGGCCTGTACCGCACCTGGAAGGGCGGGCAGGCCCGCATCCCCGCTTACCTGGAGGACTACGCCGCCGTTGTGGACGCCCTGCTGGAGCTGTACCAGACCACGTTTGAGCCGCGCTGGTTTGTTGAGGCGCGGCGGCTGGCGGACTACGCGCTTGACCATTTCGCCGCGCCCGACGGCGGCTTCTACGACACCGCCGACCATCACGAGGCGCTGATCGTGCGCCCGCGCAACCCGCAGGACAACGCCGCGCCCTCTGGCGGCGCGCTGCTGACGCGCCAGCTTGTGCGCCTGGCGGCCTACACCGGCGACGCGCGCTATGCGACGGCGGCACGGGCGGCGCTGGCCGGGCTGACGGCGGCGCTGCGTCAGTTCCCGTCGGCGTTTACTGAGTGGCTGAACGCACTCGACATGTTCACTGCCGGGCTGGACGAGGTGGCTGTCGTTGGCGACCCCGCCGACGCGCGAACGCAGGCGCTGCTGGACGCGGCGCACGGGCCATACCGCCCGAACGTTATCACGGCGCTGGCCCCGGCGGCGGCTGGCGACACGCACCCGGTCGCGCTGCTGCACGGCCGCGCGCCGCAGGCTGGCGCGCCGGCGGCCTACGTCTGCCGCAATTTCGCCTGCCAGCTGCCGGTGACGACGCCCGCCGCGCTGTGCGAGCTGCTGGACTAGCGCGCTGGTTGCCGGAAGCGGGGCCGGGTGGTCTAATAGCTGCCACCTGTGTATTCGCGCCTGATAGGTGAAGGCCATGACTACAGCCCTTGCTGACGCGCTGGAAGCGCGCATCCGCGCCAACCGCCTGCTTGATCTGCCGGTGTCGTGGGCCGATGAGCTGGTGTTTCCGCACTACGGCGGCCTGTCCATTTACAACCTGGCGCAGAGCGTGGCGCACGTGCTGGGCGTTGCCCTGCCCAACCCCGCGCCGCTGGACGACGCCGTGTGGGACGGCAGCTCGCCGGCGGGGCAGGTGGACCGGGTCGTCATGTTTCTGACGGACGGTCTGGGCTACCGCTGGCTGCGCCGTTTTATGGACGATGACCCGGCGCTGCGCCAGGCCGTCGCCGAACTCAGCGACGGGCGCGGCCCGCTGCCGCTGACTTCGATCACGCCCTGCACCACCGCCGCGGCGCTCACGACGCTGTGGACCGGGCACACGCCTATCGCGCACGGCATCGTCGGCCTGACGATGTTCCTGCGCGAGTTCTCGATGCCGTTTTACGCGCTCACATTCGCGCCGCCGGGCAAGCGTTTCGCTGAGCACACGTATGCCCAGTGGGGCCTCAACCCGGATACGTTCATCCCGCTGGATGGCCTGGCGCAGGCGCTGCAGGCGGCGGGCGTGCCCACGCATCTGCTGCTCGATTACCGCCTGATGGAGGGGGGCCTGTCGCGGATGCTGCACCGGGGCGTGTCGGCGCGGCATTTTCACCTCAGTTTCAGCGATTTCTGGCTGCGGCTGGGCGAGACGCTGCGCGCTACCGCCGGCCAGCGCTGCGTGGTCAGCGTCTACTGGCCGGGCGTGGACGCGCTGGCGCACGCTTACGGCGCCGACACGCCCTACACGCGCGCCGAAGCGCGCCAGCAGCTTACGGGCCTGGCGCAGGCGCTGCGCGACGAGGGCGCGCGCGACGGGCGCACGCTGCTGCTCTTCCTGGCCGATCACGGACACCATGACGTGCCGCAGTTGGTGGATTTCCGCCGTCACCCGCAGGCCGGGCCGGTGCGCGCTGCGCTGCGCTTTGGTATGTCTGGCGAGGGCCGCCTGCCGTACCTCAACCTGCTGCCGGACCAGCGCGCGGCGGCGCAGGCGGCGCTCAGCCGCGACTTCGCCGACGATCTCGCCTGGGTCGAGTCGCGCGCGGCGGCGGACGCCGGGCTGTTCGGCCCGGAGCCAGCTTACGACGAGGCGCTGCACCGCCTGGGCGACGTTGTGGTTATCCCGCGCCTGGGCCGGATGGTGATTGACGCCAGCCCGGAGGCGGTCGTCAGCGCGCACGGCGGCCTGACCGACTGGGAGATGCTCGTGCCGTTTATCTGGAAGCGGCTGTGAGCGCGCCGCCCGCTTAGCGTTGGCTGATCGTCATTGACAGGCCGCTGACCGCGCGTGATACAATCCGCCGCATGATGAAACCAACCTGGTGGACACGCCGCGCGCTGCCGGCCCTGGCCGCGCTGGCCCTGCTGAGCGCCTGCACGCTCGAACAATCGCAGGTGATTTACGTGACAGCGACACCGGCGGGCACGCCCACGCCGACGCTGCCGCCGTCACCCACGCCCACGCCCACTATCCCGCCCACGCCGACCACGCCGCCAGAGACGCTGCTGCGCACCGCCGACCGCGCGCTGCTGGACGGTTATTACGAGCGCGCCGTCGGCCTGTACGACGCCGTTCGGGCGCAGGGCGCGCCGCCCGACACCGCCGCCGCGGCCGCCTTTGGCCTGGGCCAGGCCGCCCTGCGCGAGGGGCTGTTCGCTGAGGCTGTCGCCGGCTTCACCGCTTTTATTGACGCCTACCCGGACGACGCGCGCCGCCCGCAGGCGCTGTTCCTGCGCGGCGACGCCTATCTGGGCCAGTCGCGCTGGCAGGAAGCGATCGCCGATTTCGAGCAGTATCTGGCGCTGCGCCCCGGCCTGATTGACAGCTACGCGCACGAGCGCATCGGCGACGCGCGCCTGGCGCTGGGGCAGACATCCGCCGCGCTTGCCAGCTACGGGCAGGCGCTGGCGGCCAGCCGCACGCTGGTTCCGCAGCTCGCGCTGCGCGAAAAGGTGGCGCAGGTGTACCTCACCGCCGGGCAGCCCGCCGACGCCGCAGCCCAGTACGACGCGATCCTTGAGGTGGCGCGCAACGACCCCTATCGCGCCAGCATAGCGTTTGCCGCCGCCCAGGCGGAGCTGGCCGCCGCCGACCCAACGGTGGGCCTGGACCGGCTGGAAAACCTGGTAACGGCCTACCCGGCCAGCCCGCAGGCTTATCAGGCGCTGGCGCTGCTGCGCGAAAATGGCCGCGAGCTGGACGGCTACACGGTCGGGCGCGTCAGCTATCTGTACGGCGATTACGAAGCAGCGGTCGAGGCGTTCAACGACTGGTCCACCACGCGCGAGCTGGCCGCTATTCCCGCTGAGATGCATCTGCTGCTGGGCCGTGCGTATCGTGAACTGGGCAACGCGGCCGCCGCCGTGACGGCGTTCCAGACGGTGATTGACCAGTACCCGCAGGACCCCGCGTTCGGCGAGGCGCTGCTGGAGCAGGGCCGCACGCGCTTCCTGCTGGACGACATCCCCGGCGCTGTTGAGCGCTATCTGTTCATCGCCGACAACTATGGCTACCTGCCGGCCACCGCCGCTGAGGCGCTGTGGCGCGCTGGTTATCTCTATGGGACGAATAACGACCCGCTGCAGGCGCGCCAGGTGTTTGAGCGGCTGGCGAACGACTATCCCGATTCAGAGCAGGCGCGCAGCGGGCTGTTCATCGCGGCGTCGGCGGCTTACAACCTGGCGGACTACGCCCGCGCTGAGCAGTTGTTCGCGCGGCTGGCGGCGACGGCCAGCGGCAGCGATCAGGCGTCCGCGTATTTGTGGGTGGGGCGGCTGGCGCAGCGCCGGGGCGACAGCGCCACCGCGCAACAGGCCCTTAACCTGGCCGTGAGCGCCGCGCCCGACAGCTACTTCGCCGCCCGCGCCCGCGACCTGATGGCGGGCACGCCGCCGTTCGCGCCGCCCGCCGCTTACCGCTTTGAGTTCGACGACGCGGCGGAGCTGGCCGCCGCTGAGGATTGGCTGCGGCAGACGTTCAGCGTGACGCAGGAAGGGGTGCTGTGGCCGCTGTCGCCGGCGCTGGAGGCGGACCCGCGCCTGGTGCGCGGGCGCGAGCTGTGGGCCGTCGGGGCCTATGCCGAGGCGGAAACGGAGTTCAGCGATCTGCTTCAGGCGCACAAAGCGGATGGGCTGGCGTCGTACCAGCTTGCGATTTTCCTGCGCGCTATCGCCGCCTACCAGCTTTCGATTGTGGGCGCGGCCAACCTGATTCAGGCGGCGGGCGCGGCCACGCTCGATACGCCGTCGTGGATCGCCCGGCTGCGCTACCCGGCCTACTACCGCGATGTCGTGCTGGCCGCCGCCGAACAGTACGACCTGGACCCGCTGCTGCTGTTTTCGCTGATTCGCCTGGAGAGCCTGTTCGACACCACCGCCACCGCCGCCGCCGGCGAAAAAGGGCTGACGCAGGTGATCCCCAGCACGGCGGAGTACATCGCCGGCCAGCTTCAGTGGCCCGGCTACCAGCACAGCGACCTGCACCGCCCCTACGCGGGCGTCGAATTCGGCGCGTTTTACCTGGCGGAGCAGATGCGGCGCTTTGGCGGCAGCGCCATCGCGGCGCTGGCGGGCTACAACGCCGGGCCGGGGCGGGCCGCGAGCTGGCTGGAGCTGGCGGGCGGTGACCCTGACCTGTTTATGTCGGTGATCACGATTGACAGCACGCGGGGCTATATCGAGCGTGTGTACAGTTTCTACGCCATCTACCGCGCCCTTTACGGCGCGGCCTGAGCCGGATAAAAAACAGCGCGCTCGCCTGGCACGCTGCTCTTGCGTCAATTTCCTTTGCGCGCGGCGCTCACACTTCCGGGTTATCCTGGCCCAGCATGGTGCGCATTTTCGCCACCAGGTCGTGGTGCAGAATCGGCTTGGGCAGGTAGTCATTAGCGCCGGCCTCCATGCCGCGCATAATGCTTTCAGCGTCGCCGCGCGCCGAAAGGATCAGCACCGGCGTGCGGTCGGTGTCGGCGCGTTCGCGGATAACACGGCACAGGTCAATGCCGTTCATATCGGGCATCATAACGTCGAGGATGATGAGGTCAGGCGTGTTCTGGTCGAGGATGGCCAGCGCGGAGCGCGCGTCCTTGGCCTTCAGGACGTTGAACCCGCCGCGCTCCAGCATGATGCCGATAAGCGTAAGCGCGCCGAGTTCATCGTCTACCACCAGGATATGCTTCTTCATGCAAACCTCCGAAGGAAATGTAGGCCGTTTGCCTAATGCGGTGTGCTCTCTCACGCTGGCATTCTCAGGGTATGGGGAATGCCTGATAAAGATTAAGATAGTCTGCACGCTTATTATAAGCTCCAGTGTACCATCACTTGCGAGGGCGGCGCAACCAAGTGTTTATTCATTCTTTATAGCGCAGCAGCGCTTGTCTGTACGTGTCTTTTGGAGATTAGGGCCGCTGCCGGTGCTGCGCACCGTTTAGGCGCTGAAATGCGTATTTAGGTTGGAGTGGATATTTCGCCAGAAAGGTTAAGGCTAATGGGGGCGGCTACAGCCATTGCTGTCGAGCATATTTCCAAGAACTACGGTAGTTTCCGCGCCGTTGACGACCTGACATTTGAGGTCTTTAGCGGCGAAATTTTCGCGCTGCTTGGCCCGAACGGTTCGGGCAAGACGACCACGATCCGCATGGTGCTGGACATCCTCAAGCCGGACGCCGGGCGCATCAGCGTGTTGGGCGGGCCGCTGACCGAGGCCGCCAAGAACCGCATCGGCTATCTGCCGGAGGAACGCGGCCTGTACCGGGGCGTGCCCGTGCTGGACGTGATGGTATACCTGGGCGCGCTCAAGGGGATGCCGCCCGGCGAGGCGCGCCGCCGCGGCCTGGCGCTGCTGGAGCAGTTTGAGCTGGCTGAGTACGCGTACAAGAAAGTGAGCGAGCTGAGCAAGGGTATGCAGCAGAAGGTGCAGTTCGCGGTGACGGTGCTGCACCAGCCTGACCTGATTATCATTGACGAGCCGTTCTCTGGCCTGGACCCGGTGAACGCGCAGGTCATCAAGCGGCTGCTGATGGACCTGCGCGGCGCGGGCACGGCCATCGTCATGAGCACGCATCAGATGCAGCAGATTGAAGAAATGGCCGACCGCCTGCTGATGATTAACCGAGGAAAACAGCGGCTCTATGGCCAGGTGGACGCGGTGCGCGAGCAGTACGCCACCCACGCGATCATCGTGGAAGGCCAGGGCGACTGGGCCAGCCTGCCCGGTGTGTTGAGTGTTGAGCCGGCGCGCGCCACCAACGGCGACGGCGGCGGCAGCGTGCTGCTGCACCTGGACGAGCAGGCGACGATTGACAGCGTGCTGGCGGCGATCGCGGCGGCGGGCGATATGCGCATCCGCCGTTTCGAGCAGGCCGTGCCGAGCCTCAACGACATCTTCATTCAGGTGGTGGAGGGCCGCCATGAGTAAAGCATGGCTGGTCGCGAGGCACGAATTTCTCACCAACCTGCGCCGCCCGGCGTTCCTTATCTCCGCTTTTGGCGCGCCGCTGCTCAGCGTCGGCCTTATGCTGCTGGTGTTCAACCTTATGGCCAGCGGCACTGGCGGCGACAGCCTGGGCGCGGTTGGGTTTGTGGATCTCTCCGGCGTGCTGGTGGCGGAAGCCGCGCAGCCGGAGAATTTCATCCGGCTGGACGACGAAGCGGCGGCGCAGGCTGCGCTCGCTGATGGCACGGTGGGCGCGTATTTTGTCGTTGGCGCGGGGTATATGAGCAGCGGCGCGGTGCGGCTTTACAGCCCCAGCCGCGTGCCTGAAAGCGTGACTGACGCGATTGACGCCTTCCTGCTGGCGAATGTGCGCTACCAGCACGGCGATCAGGCGGTGTTCGAGCGCATCAGCAGCCCGGTGGATATGGTGGTGCGGCTGCAGGACAGCGGGCGCACGCTCACCTCGGACGCGGTTGGCGGCCTGATTCTCGTGCCGACGCTGTTCGCGCTGGTGTTTTTCCTCTCGATCCAGACCACCGGCGGCTACCTGATGTCCGGGGTGGTCGAGGAAAAGGCCAACCGCGTTATCGAGATTCTCGTCACCAGCATCACGCCGCTGCAACTGCTGGCCGGCAAGGTGATCGGGCTGGGCCTGCTGGGGCTGCTGCAGATGCTGGTGTGGATAGTGGCCGGTGTGATTTTTGTCAACTTCGGCAGCAACATTGAATTTCTGCGCGGGGTCAGCATCCCGCTGGACCTGATCGCCGTGACGCTGCTGTACTTTTTCCTCAGCTACTTCATGTATGCCGGCTTGCTGGGGACCATTGGCGCGGTGTCGAACACGGAACAGGAGAGCCGGCAGCTCAGCGGCGTTATCACACTGGTCGCCGTTGTGCCGTTTTTCTTCGTTACCATCTTCATGTTTAACCCGAACAGCCCGCTGGTGATCGCGCTGACGCTGATCCCGTTCACGGCGCCGCTGACGGTTATTCTGCGCATGAGCCTAAGTACGGTTCCGGCGTGGCAGTTTATCGCCAGCGTGCTGATTCTGCTGGTGACGATGGTGTTGACGGTGTGGGGCGGGGCGCGTATTTTCCGCTGGTCGCTGCTGATGTACGGCAAGCGGCCCAACCTGCGCGAGCTGTGGCGGGTGGCGCGCGGCGCGACCGGCGCGCACATGGGCACAGGCGCGGTTAAGGAGCAGAGCGCATGAACGGGCATCTAGCGCGGGTTTACCTGTATGAACTGCGCCGCAATTTCCGGCGCAAGGGCTATCTGTTCGCCACCTTCGGCATCCCGATCATCGTGATCGCGCTGCTGCTGGGCTACCACGCTGTCACCACGCTCGGCCAGGACGGCGGCGCGCCGGCAGAGGCGCCGTCGCCAGGGGCGATCTTCGGCGTGCCGGACAATGCCAGCGAAGGGCGCGCTCTCGGCTTTGTGGACCTTTCCGGCGTGCTTGACGGCGTGGACGACACCGGCAGCCTGCTGCGCTTCCCTGATGAAGCGGCGGCCGCGGCGGCGCTCCAGGCCGACGAGATCGACTCGTACTACGTTATCGCCGCTGATTACCTTGCCACCGGCGGCGTGACGCTGGTGCAGCCCACGCTTTCGCTGGGCGGCGTCACCGAAAGGCCGATTCGCGAGCTGCTGCGGGCGGCGCTGCGCCAGCAGATTAAGGACGACGCGCTCTATTACCGGCTGGTAGACCCGACCAACGTCGAACAGGTGAACACGCAGCACGGCGCGGCGCAGTCGGCCTCCGCGCAGGATTTCGACTCGTCGTTCGTGCTGGTCTATGTGTTTGTGATCGCGCTGCTGACCAGCCTGTTCATGACCAACGGCTATCTGCTCCAGGCGGTGGTCGAGGAGAAGGAGAGCCGCATCGTCGAGATTCTGATTTCGACGGTGCGCCCGCTGCTGCTGCTGGCCGGGAAAATTCTGGCCTATGGCACGCTGGGCCTGTTCCAGATACTGGTGTGGGTCGCGGCGCTGCTGATCGTGCTTCAGCTTGGGCAGCTTCTGGCCAGTTTGTCGGTCCTGGCGGGGATGTTTATCCCGCTGGACGCGCTGCCGCTGGTGCTGGTCTATTTCCTGCTGGCGTACCTGTTCTTTGCGGCGGCCTATGGCATTGTCGGCGCGCTGGCGACCACCATGCGCGAAGGGCCGCAGTACGTGGTGATTTTCACGCTGCCGGCGGTGGTCCCGCTGTACTTTATCAGCCTGTTTATCGAGGCGCCGGACGCGGCGCTGCCGGTTATCCTGAGCCTGATTCCGATCACCGCGCCGCTGGCGATGACCATGCGCCTGCTGCTGACGGCGGTTCCCGCGTGGCAGATCGCGCTCAGCGTCGGGCTGCTGGTGCTCGCTATCATCTTTATGATGTGGCTGGCCGGGCGGCTGTTCCGGGTGCAGGTGCTGCTGGCGGGCCAGATGCCGCGCCTGCGCGATCTGCCCCGGCTGGTGCGCGGCTGACGGTTTTCCGCGCCTGTTCCGCTGCGGGGCGGCCTGCGGACTGCGGGCCGCCCTGTTTGATTCAGTCCGCGCGCTCGGCGCGGCGGATGGCGCGCGCCAGCGCCCAATCGCTGCCCGCCGCCTGCAGCAGCGCCAGCAGCAGCAGCGCCGGGCCGAGCAGGATGCCATAGGGCACGACCGCCCAGATCTCGCCCGCCAGCCCCAGGTTGAGCAGGGCCAGCCCCTGATCGCCCACTGCGCCGTACAGCAGCAGCAGCGCCCAGGCCGCCGGGTCGGGCAGGGCGAACAGGCTGCCGGCCATGAAAGCGCGGGCCGCCGCCGCCAGCGCGACGGTCAGCGCCAGCCGTGCTAACACCAGCCCGGCCTGCGCCAGGAAGATGTAAACGCGCGCCTGAAGGGCCGCGCCCGCCCACAGCCCCAGCGCCGCGTCGAACCCGACGCTGGTCAGCGGCAGCAGCAGGCTGGCGGCCAGGGCGCAGGCCAGCAGCAGCGCCGCCCCAACCAGCGGCAGCGGCGGCGTGATCCCGCTGCTGAGCAGGTCGAGATAGCGGCCCTGGAAGGCCGTCAGGTCAAGCAGGGCGCTGCCGATGAGCAGCGCGCGCAGCAGCAGCAGCGCGCCCAGCGGCCCGCGCAGACGGTAGTAGACCAGCGCCCACTGCGTCCGCAGCGCTAACGCCGCGCCGCCAGCGGTGGCGCGCAGGCTGTTCCACGTCTGGCGGCGGCGCGCGGCGCTGATCACACCGCCCGTCAGGGCGATGGCGGCCACGTGCAGCGCGACCTGCGCCGCCAGCAGCGGCCAATAGAGGACGGCGGCGGCGCTCTCGTTCAGGCTCAGCCCGGCGGGCTGGCGCAGGAAATCGGTGGCGGCCAGCACACCGCCCAGCAGCAGCGCGAAGATTATCAGCGCCAGCCGCGCCCCGCGCGCCAGCCGCGCGCGCTTTGTCAGGCGCTCAGCGCGCGCCAGCTCATAGCGCAGCAGCGGGTGGTCGGGCCGCGCCCAGGCGGGCAGCGCGGCGGCGAGGCGTCTGCGCATCAGGGCGGGCCTCACGTCAGCGCGCTGTTGATCTGCTGTTCAAGCGCGGCCAGCGCGGCGCGCCACTCGTCCGCTGCGACCGGGACGGTCTGCCCGTGCCGGATGTAGTGAATGTACACGTCAGGCACGCCGCCGGGGCGCAGCATCCCGTTCAGGATCAGATGGGTGGTGAGTGCCTCAGCGTAAGCGCCGACCTGAAGGTGGTAGCGCCGGGCGTGATCGCGCAGCGGCATGCCGGTTACGTAGCTGGTTTTATAGTCCACGATGGCCCATGAGCCGTCCCCACGCTGGATGAGCAGGTCTACCACGCCGTGCAGGATGCGGTCGCCCCGGCTGAAGATGAACGGCAGCTCTGAGTAAGTCTTTTGCGCGGTTTCCAGCCAGGCGAAGATGTCGCTGCGCTGGATGTTGTGCAGCAGCCGGCCGGCCTCGCGCACGATGGGCGCGCGCTCGGCCTCGTCCGCGACGCCGTTTTCCCACGCCAGATCGTGTAGCAGCCTGTCCAGGTCAACATGGGCCGGCCCCCACCAGCGCAGCGCCTCGTGGACGATCTCGCCGATCAGACGGCTGTCGCTGCGGCGGCGCGCTACCGGCTGGACGTGCGCCGGGGCGTCGTGCAGCACGCTGCGCCGGAAACGGCGGCGGCAGCCCTCATCGTAATCCGCCCCGCCCAGGTCCATCAGGTGGGTGACGGCCAGGTGGCGCACCCTGGCGGCGGGGGCGGCGGGGATGGCGGCCAGCAGCGGCGGGGCCTGCGCCGGGCCGGGCAGCGGCGCGGCGGCGCGCACGCCGGCTTCATCCCAGGCGCAGCGCACTGGCGCGCCGCCGGTGAGCAGGTCCGCGGTAGGCGGCGCGCTGGCCACGCGCAGCCGGTACGCGCCCCAGGGGCGCGCCACCGTGATGCCCGCTGCGCCGGCGCGGGCCAGCTCATCCCCGGCGTCGAGCGCGTCCAGCAGCCACGCCAGCCAGCCGGCGGCTTTTTCGTCTTTGACCAGGCCGCTGACCAGCAGGTAATCCTGCGCGCGCGTCGCCGCGACGTACAGCAGCCGCCGGCGTTCGGCGTCCTCGCGCAGCCGCTGGAGGTGGTCGGCGCGGCGGCAGCCGAACGTGTCGGCCAGGTCGCCGCTGCCGCCGTCGTAGACTCGGCAGGCCAGCCCGCTTTCCCGGTCAAGCGTGAGCAGCGGCTTAGCGGTGCGCCCGCGCTGCCAGCCGGCGTCGGCCAGGATCACGACCGGGAACTCCAGCCCTTTGCTGGTGTGAACGGTCATCAGCCGGACAGCGCCCTCGGTTTCCAGCAGCGCCTCGCCCTCGCGCGCCTCGCGGGCGCTCAGGTCAGCGATGTACTGCGAAAACGCGCCCAGCGTGATACGCCCGCTGCTCTCGGCTTTGTCAACCAGCTTTTCGACGTTGGCGCGGCGGCGCGCGCCGTCCGGCAGGCCGGTGAGCGCCGCCAGGAAGCCGGTGCGGTCCAGCGCGGCGCGCAGCAGCTCGGAGATCGTCACGCGCCCGGCCAGCGCGCGCAGCTCGCGCAGGCAGGCAGCGGCGAACGTGACCAGCTCGCGCTCGTCCGGCGGGGCGGCGTCCGCGTGTTCGAGCGCGCTCCACAGCGGCAGCGGCGCGCCGTCCGCGTCGGTCAGCAGGCGCAGCGTCAGCAGCGCGTCGTCGCTGAGGCCGAACAGCGGCGCGCGCAAAGCGCCCGCCAGCGCCAGGTCGTCCGCCGGGTTGTACAGCGCGCGCAGCAGGTTAAGCAGGTCCCACACTTCCTGGCGGTTGTAATAACCGCGCCCGGAGATGGTCAGGAAGGGGAGGCCCTGCGCCTTGAACACTTCCTCATAGATGGTGACGCTGCTCAGCGCCTGGAACAGCAGCGCTATGTCGCCGTAGTCCAGCGGGCGCGGCTGGCCGCTGCGCTGATCATAGACCGGCGTCCCGGCGCGCACCAGCGCGTGAATGCGCTGCGCCAGCTCGAACGCCTCCCAGCGGCGGGCGTCGGGGGCGTTTAGTTTGTCGCTGCCGGCGCTCTGGTTGACCAGCAGCACCTCGATAAACGGCCCCGCGCCGGGCGGGTCGCGGCGGGCCGCGTCCATCGGCGCGCCCAGGTCAGTTTGATACGGATAGGCCGGGCTGGCCGGGTCGCGCGTGAGCAGGCGGGCGAACAGCGCGTTGAAGGCCGTCACCAGCGGCTGGTGGGTGCGGAACGAGCGCGCCAGCGCGATCTCAGCCTGCGGGCCGAGGCGCGCCCGCGCTTCGTGGAACACGCTCACGTCCGCGCCGCGAAAGGCGTAGATGCTCTGCTTCTGGTCGCCCACCAGGAACAGACTGCCCGGCGTGTCCGGGTTGGCCAGCGCGCTGATGATGGCCCACTGGGCGGCGTTGGTGTCCTGAAATTCGTCCACCAGCAGATGGCGGAACTCAGCGGCACGGTAGCGGGCGGCTACGTCTGGCTGCCGGGCCAGCAGGTCCACCGTTAGCTGCTCCAGGTCGTTGAAATCGAGGGCGCGCAGGCGGCGTTTGGCGGCGCGGTAGGCGTCCTGCGCCCACGCGATCAGCCTGTGCCACAGCGGCAGCAGCTCCGCCGCCTGGCGGTCAGGCGGGCCGGGGGGTTCGGCGGCGGCGGGCACAGCCTTGCCCGCGGTTTGCAGCACAGCCAGCGCCGCCCTGGACTCTCTAACGATGTCCTCGCCGCCCCAGTTGGCTTTGCTGCCGCCGCTGCGGTTGATCGCGCCCAGGGCGCTCAGCGCCTGAAAGCGCGCTTCCAGCGGATACGGGCCGAACAGCACGTCCAGGCTGGCGTGGGCTGTTTCCCAGGCTGCGCCCAGTTTGTCGCCAGGGCCGGGCCAGCCGCCCGGCGGCGACCAGTTGGCGGCTTCGACGAACGCCGGGTCGGCGCACAGGGCGTCCAGCGCGGCGGCGGTATCGGCCTCCCACAGCGCCTGCCAGACGGCGAACGGGTCGGCGGGCAACGCGGGGAGGTCGGCGGCGATGAAGCTTTCCAGGGCGGCGCGCAGGCTGCTGGCGTCGTACTGCTCAAACAGCAGCGGCGCGCCGCTGGTCGGGTCATCCAGCGCCGTTTGCAGCGCGGCGTCGAGCGCGTCGTCCAGCACGACCGCCGCCTCGGTCTGGTCGAGGACGGCGAAGCCGGGGTCGAGGCCGGCTTCAGCGGCGTTGGCGCGCAGCAGCGCCGCGCACAGACCGTGAATAGTGTCTATGCGGGCGCTGTCCATGCTGGCGAGGCGGGCGGCCCACAGCGCGCGCGCGCCGCTGTCCGGCGCGGCGCGCAGCCGGTCCTCCAGCGCCTGACGCACGCGGTCGCGCATTTCCTGGGCGGCCTTGCGCGTGAACGTGATCGCCACCAGCGCGTTCAGCGGCCAGTCGGGATTGCGGTCCAGCAGCGCCAGATAGCGCTCGACCAGCACGCGCGTCTTGCCGGACCCCGCCCCGGCGATCACGATCAGGCTGCGCCCGTGCTCGCTGACAGCCCGCGCCTGCTGCGGCGTCATCTCCATCGTCAGGTCGCCTCCGGCTTATAGCGGTTGGTGCTGCCCACGCGGCACATCTGCGCGAATTCGCAGTAGCGGGCGCAGCGCCCGTTCTCCAGCTTGCGCGGGGCCACGCTGAAGTCGCCGCGCCGCGCCGCGCTGATATAGCGCCCCAGGTGCGCGCTGGCCTCGGCCAGCGCCGCGCCGCTGGCGTCGTCGGCCAGGCGCAGCTCGCCGCTGGATTTTCGGCTGCGGATGTGCCAGAACAGCCCGCCCAGCACGCGGCGCGGCGCGTCCGGGCCGGGCAGGTCGTCGAGAAGCTGCTGCGCCGCCAGCAGGTAAACCAGCATCTGGAAATTGCGGCCTTCAAGCATCTCTTTGGTTGGAATCGGCGCCGCGCCGGTTTTGTAATCAATGACGATCACGCCGTCCCCGGCGCGGTCCAGGCGGTCAATAAAACCGGCCACGCGCAGGCGCTCCGGCTGGCCGTCGAAGTCCAGGCTGATCGTGACGGCGCGCCCGGCCAGCGTCAGCGGCGACTCCAGCAGATATGGCTGGCGCGGCGCCGCGCTGATCTTGCGCGCCGGGCTGTCGTCGGAAAAGTCCACGCGGATAAGGGCTTCCAGGCGGCGCAGCAGCGCCGCGCGTTCCTGCTGCCAGCGCGCGTCGGCGGGGAAGTGGTAGTGGCGCGGCGCGTCGTCAAGCAGCCGTTCGGCGGTGGCGCGCAGGATCGCCAGCGCTTCGTCGAGGGCTTCCGGGGCGATGACCAGCCCGCGCGCGCCGATTTCGCGGTAGACGCTTTCCAGCACCGCATGGTTGATCGTGCCCAGCGCCGCCGTGCTGAGGGCGTCCTCCGGTTCCTCCAGCGCTTCGAGGCGCAGCAGGCGTTTGGCGAAGAAGCGGAAGCCGCACGCGCCCAGCTCGTTGAACTGGCTGGCGCTCCACACCCGGCCCGGCCCCAGCGCGGCCGCCGCGCTGGCAATAAGCTGCGGGTCACGCAGCCGCCCGCTGTAATGGTTGTGGGGCCGCCGCGAGAGGCGGTCCAGCTCGGCCTGGCGCGCGCGGCTGATGCGCCGCCACGCGGCCGGTTGGGCGGCGCACAGCCAGTTGTAAAGCGCGACAGCGGCGGGCGTGGGCTGCGCGGCGCTCAGGCCGTCAGCGGCGGCCAGCGCTGCCTCTGCCAGCGAGGCGGCGTCGTCTGGCCCGGCCGCCGCGCCCAGCGGCACGCGGTGGCGGCGCACGATGTCGTCGGCGTCGGCCAGCGTTTGTGCCGCCGCCCGCCACAGGTGGCTGGCGATCCAGGGCGCGCCGTCCTGCACCGCCGGGCGCGAGAGCGTCAGCGTGTCGCGCGCCTGGCCGACAAGCTGCAAAAACAGGCTCTCGTCGCCGGCGCGCTCGGCGGCGGTTTCCAGCGGCACGCCCGCCGCTGTCAGCGCCTGGCGTTCGGTGTCCAGGTAGAGCGAGTCCTCGGCCAGCGCCGCCGGAAAGACGCCCTCGGACAGGCCAGGGATGAACACATGGCGGTGCGGCAGGCCGCGCGCGTCGGTCACGGTGGTGACCAGCACCTGCCCGGCGCGGCCCGGCCCGCGCTCGATCAGCGCGGTCGCCGCCGTCAGGCGCAGGTTGTCCAGGAAGGCGTCGGCGGTCAGGCTGTCGCGCCCGGCCAGCGTTCCCAGCAGGTTCTGCGCCGCCAGCAGGCCGCGCAGCGCGCCTTTCAGGCGGTCCAGCGCGGCGATATCGCGCGCCGCCACAGCAGGCGCGGACCCACGCCGCGCCTGGGCGGGCATGTCCAGCGTGTAGCCAGCGCGGGCGTCGTCAGGGTCGTCGGCGTCGGCGTCCTGGCCGATGAGCGCGTCCAGCCAGCGGATATACGCGCCCAGGCTGGCCGCGGCGGGCGGGGTGACGGCGTTGAAGAACGCGCGCAGGGCAGCGGCGAGAGCGTCGGCCTCCGCGCTGGTGATAAGCGGGGGCGCGTCTTTGTCGTCGCCGGGCGGCGCGCTGTGCCCCGCCTGGGCGATGGCGGCCAGCCAGCGGTCGCGCCCGCCGACGACGGCGAACGCCCGGCTGATGTCCTCCAGCCGGTCAACGTCCGCCGCGCCCAGGCCGGGCACGGCGAAATAGGGCGAGCGCAGCGTGCCGAACAGGCCGCGCCGGCGAAAACCAGCCGCCGGCAGGTCCAGCGCCTGCAGCAGCGCGGCGACCGCCGGGCTGCGCGCCAGCGTGTCGCTGAAGTGCAGCGCCAGCGGGATGCCGTAAGCAGCGCCGAGCGCGGCGAAGTGGTCAGCGTAGCGCGGCCAGTCGCGCAGCGCGATCAGGATATCGTCGGCGCGGCAGCCGTCAAGCAGCAGCCGTTTAACGCGGCGCAGCACCGCCGCGGCTTCGCGGGCGGCATCGGGCGCTTCGATCAGCGTCACCGCGCCAGCGGCGCTGGTTGGCGGCGCGCCGGGCCGGAACATGTGCGCCAGCAGGTGCGCCAGCGCCGGGTGCTGCTGGGGCGGCGACACGGCCTGCGATTCGATGATCAGCGCGGCGCCGGTTTCGGCGGCGGCGGCGCGCAGCCCCGCCAGCGCGCGCGCGAAACGCCGCCCGGCGGTGTCCTCGCGCCCTGGCGCGGTCGCCAGCGTGATCAGCGCGTGGCGGCTGTGGGCGCTGGCGCTGAGGCGCAGCAGCAGCCGGGCCTGCAGCGGCGTGAACTCGTCGTAGCCGTCCACCACCAGCAGGCTGAGTTCCAGCGGGGGGACCTTGCCGGCTTCCACCGCCGACAGCGCCAGCCAGCCCTCGCCGTCGCGGTCAACCAGGCCGTGCGCGATGAGGCGCGCCTGGTACTCGGCGTAAATCTGCGCCAGGTCGTGGTCTTTGGGCCGCGCTGACGCGCGGGCGGCGCGCAGAAAGGCCGCTGGCTCAACCCGGTTCTGCTTAAGCTCGTAGATAAAATCCGCCACGATGCGCACAAAGCCGGGCGCGGTGGCGATCTGGCCGTAGACGGCCAGCGCGTTCTGGTCGCGCAGGTCAGCCAGGACAGCGCGCAGCAGCGCGGCGCGGGCGGTGTCCTCAAGGCGGCGGGTTGACTGTCCGGCTATCTTCAGCAGGCGGGGGTACAGCTCGTAGAAGGTGAAAAACTCGATATTAAAGACGACGCCGCCCGGCCCGGCCCGCTGTGCCAGCCGTTCACGAAAAGAGTCCTTCTGGCGCGTGCCCGAAACCAGCACCCAGATACGGGCGAAAGGCTGCGCGCGCGCGGCCTGCGCGACGCGCCGCAGCGCGGCTTCGGTTTTGCCTGCGCCGGGCGGGGCCAGCAGAACAGCCGTCGTCATAGGCGTCAGGCGTTGCGGTCGTAGAGCAGGTCCACCACGCGCTGGACCGTCGGCTGGTCAATGCGTTCGCGCACAGCCAGATAGTCGGCGGCCATAGTCGGGTAAAGCTGGCGCAGTTGAGCGATGGGCACGTGCGGCTCCCTGGGGATCAGCCGCACCGTCATTTCTGGCTGGGTGAACACCACGACGCCGAACACAGGGACCTGCCCCAGGCCGCGCTGCGCCAGGTACTCGTGCAGCGCGCGCATGTCCACCTGACATTCGCGCGTCGGGTTGATGCCCGCCGGCGCCCATTTGCCGCCGCGCTGCTCTTTGAGCCAGTCAGCCCCTTCGTTAATAAACGCGCCGGTGCTGCCCATGATGCGGAACACCAGCGCCCCCGGCGGCCCGACCAGCACAGCATCAATGTAGCCCAGGCCGCGCTGGCTGACGTGGCGGACAAACCAGCAGCGGGCATCCAGCGCCTGCTGGTGGGCCAGGTGTTCGCCGGTGATGCGCGCCAGATCGTTGTCCGGGCGGATCAGCAGCGCGTTGGCGGCGATAACCAGGCCGACAACCGCCGCCACCCCGCCGGCGAGCAGCAGCGTTACGCGGACGAAGTTGTACAGCGAAAAGATGGGGTTGCCGGGGACGGCCAGCGGCACGACATACAGCACCAGCCCGACGGCGGCCAGGAAGATGCCACCGCTGACAACCACGAAAGCGAGCTGCAAAAGCTGGCGTGAGCGGCGCGTCAGGGCGCGCGAGGGGGCGACATTGTGCATAGGATGGCCTAGTCTTTTTTGTCCTGGGTAACCGGGTTGGCGGGGGGAAGGGTGGGCGTGGGGGCGGGCGCCGGTGTGGGCGCCGGTGTGGGCACGGGAACCGGCACTTTTTGCGGGGCGGCGGCGTGCTGCCGCGCGACGACCGCTTCAAGCTGCCGTTTGAACTCGTCAAAGTCGGGCAGCGGTTTGTAGATCAGGTCGTTAGCCCCGGAGATCGCCATAATTTCGGTGTATTCTTCGGAGGTGAGTTTGAAAGAGGTGATGAGCACAATCGCGATCGTGCCCAGTATGGCGCTCTGGCGCAGGCGCTGCGCCACGTGATAACCCTTGATGCTGCCGGGCAGCCGGATGTCCAGCAGCGCCAGTTCAGGCAGCTCGCCCCGGTAGCGCCCGCTGTCTACGTCTTCGATCCACGCGGTCGCTTCCTCGCCGTCCACGAAGGCCACGCCTTCGATGCTCCACATCGCGAACATCGCCAGCAGCACTTCGTAAATATCGGGTTCGTCCTCAACAACCATCCAGGTTGACAATGCGCTCACCTCATCTGCATACCGCGGCTGCTGCCAGCGTCAAACGCTATAATAATAGTTTTCCCACCGGGAATAAGCAAACTGACCCAACTTCTCTATTGATCGCAATTGTATACTAATTACAAGCAGCGTTGGGTAAAAGCATCCCGAAAGGCGTAAAGCCGGTGGCTGTATGGTTAGTTGCCGAAGACGAGGCCGACATTCGCAACCTGGTGCAGCTGTTGTTCACTTCCTGGGGACACCAGCCGCTGACGTTTGAAAGCGGTCAGAAAGCCTGGACCTGGCTGGATCAGGTGGAAACCGGCGGCTATGGCGGGCCGCTGCCAGAGCTGGCCCTGCTGGACATTCGGATGCCGGGCAAGCGTGGCGACGAAGTGGCGCAGCGGATGCGGTCCACGCCGGCGCTGGCGCACATGCCGGTCGTGCTGATGACGGCCTACGCGCTCAACGAGGACCAGGAAGCGGCGATGCTGGCGCAGGGCGCAGACCTGATTATCCACAAGCCGCTGCCAGAGTTCGACCGCCTCCATGCGGTTTTGAGCGATGTAGTGTACAGTAGACGCAAGTAGCGGGTAACGAAAGCGGCCAGCGGTATGCCTACCACGCCTCCTCCACAATCCGACGCCGCGCAGGTAAGCGGTGTGCTCAACCGGGTGAATCACCTGGGCGCAGCCACCGAGCAGTTATTCAGCCGGCTGTACACCACGCTTAACCGGCGCACGCGCCTGCGCGACGAGATCGAACGCTCGCAGGGCCTCCAGCGGCGCAACCGCCAGCTTGCCCAGGCGGTGCGCCGGCGCGACGCGGAGATCGAACGGCTGAGCGCGATTTTAAGCAGCATTGATGAAGGCATCATCATGCAGGACACCGAGGGCCGCGTGGTGCTGGTGAACGCCGCTGCGCGCCGCCTGCTGGGCAGCCAGAAAGCCTTCTGGGAAAGCGAGCTGGGCGGCCTGTTCGAGGCCTACCGCGACATCACCGCGCTTGATTCTGAGCTGGCCCCGGTGGGCGAGCCGACGCGCGTGCAGCTCAACAACCGCGTTATCGGCGCGCAGTTGGCCGCCGTCGCTGACCCGGACGGCAAGCGCCTGGGGACGATGATCGTGCTGCGCGATGTCACGCGCGCCGCGCTGTCTGACCGCCTCAAGGAACAGTTTGTCACGGCCATCTCGCATGAGCTGCGCACGCCGATGGCCGCCATCAAAGGCATGAGCGAGGTCGTGGCGAACCAGCCAGCGGGCCGGCCAGTGAACCGCCGGTTCCTGGAAACCATCAGCCGCAACGTGGATATCCTTGACCGCATGATTGTCGAGCTGCTCGACATCTCAGAGATGAGCGCTGACGCCTTCAGCGTTCACCAGCACCGGCTGGACGTTAACGAGCTGCTGGCGCACGTCACGCAGGGGCTGGAAGCGGAGGTGCGGCGGGCGCAGCTTGAGGTCACGCTGATGGTGCGCGACGCGGGCGCGCTCACCATCATCGGCGACGACCAGCGGCTGCGCTGGGCGCTGGGCCACCTGCTGCAGAACAGCATCCGATACACCGAGCCAGGCGGCCACATCCTGGTCACGGCGCGGCTGGAAAACGCGGCGCGCGTGGCGATCCAGGTGGTAGACACGGGCGTGGGCATTTCGGAAAAGGACCTGCCGCACATCTTCGAGCGCTTCTACCGGGGCGAGCCGCGCACCGCCAAAGGCAAGCTGCTGGACCCGCGCGGCCTGGGCCAGGGGCTGTTCGTTGCGCGCAAAGTGGCCGAGGCCCACCAGGGCTACCTGAGCGTGCGCAGCGCGCCCGGCCAGGGTAGTATCTTCACGATGACGCTGCCGACGGCCCAGCGCGCGTCCCCCAGTTGACTTAATTTGCGCCCCTGCGCCGCGACTCGTTACAATCCTGGAAATTCTGTTTTTACAGGCCAGGAGTTAATGGCTCGTGAGCGCGATTGGGGCATTTACGTTTGTACTGCACAGCCACCTGCCATACGCACGGCTGGCCGGGCGCTGGCCGCACGGTGAGGAGTGGATTCACGAAGCGGCTACCGAAACCTATATTCCGCTGCTGCAAACCCTGTACGATCTGGTGGAAGAAGGCATCCCCTGCCGCCTGACGCTGGGCATCACCCCTATTCTGGCGGAACAACTGATTGACCCGGACGTGCTGGACCATCTCGACCAGTATCTGGACGACAAGATTGAGGCGGCCAAACGCGACATCGTGTATTTCTCCGAGGCGGCTGAGGTAGAGGTCAAAGAGGAAACCGCCAGCGGCGAGACACGAACGCACACTGAATCCACCGCTGACCCGCACCTGCGCTACCTGGCTGAGTGGTATCGCGATTGGTATGAGGACATCAAACGGGCGTTCAACCAGCGCTTCAGGCGCGATATCATCGGCGCTTTTCGCCAGCTTCAGCGCGACGGCCACATCGAGATCACAACCAGCGCCGCCACGCACGGCTATCTGCCGCTGCTGGCGCGCGACAGCAGCGTGAGCGCGCAGATCAGAACGGGCGTCAACAGCTATAAGCGCGTCTTCGGCCAGCCGCCGACCGGCATCTGGCTGCCGGAATGTGCTTACCGCCCCGCATATGTCACCGACAGCGGCCATGTGCGCCCCGGCATTGAGCACTACCTGGCGCAGAACGGCCTGAAAGTGTTCTTCACTGAGACGCACACCATCACCGGCGGGCAGCCGGTGGGCGTCGCCGCTGGCGACGTGATCGGCCCTTACGGCGCGATCCGGCGGCGCTATGTTATCCCCGCCGCACTGACGGTCCCGGAGCGCCCGGCGACGACCTACAACGCCTATTACGTGGCCGACAGCACCGCCGGGTCGCAGGCGGAACAGCACTCCGGCGTGGCTGTGATCGGGCGCAACAACCGCAGCGGGATGCAGGTGTGGAGCGGCGATTGGGGTTATCCCGGTGACATGGATTACCGTGAGTTCCACAAGAAGGCGGGGACCAGCGGCATGCAGTACTGGCGTGTGACCGGCCCTAAAGTCGAGCTGGGCGACAAGGATTACTACCACCCGGACTGGGCCGCTTACAAGGTGGACCAGCACGCTGAACATTTTGCCCACCTCATCGGCGACCTGCTGCGCGAGCATCACCAGCACACGGGCGGCTATGGGCTGGTGTCATCGAACTACGACACCGAGCTGTTCGGCCACTGGTGGTTTGAGGGTGTGGCCTGGCTGGGCAAGGTGCTGCGCCACCTGGCCGCCAACGAATCCGTTGAGCTGACGACCGCCAGCCGGTTTATCGCCGAGCGCCCGCCCACTGAGGTGCTGAGCCTGCCCGAAGGGTCATGGGGCGCGGGCGGCACGCACTTCACCTGGGACAACAACGAAACGCACTGGATGTGGGAGCCGATCCACGAGAGCGAGGCGCGCATGGAGGCGCTGGCCGCCGCGTTCCCCAGCCCGGACGCGGGCGCGCGCCAGGTCCTTAACCAGGCCGCGCGCGAGGCGCTGCTGCTGCAAAGCTCCGACTGGCCGTTTCTGGTCACGACAGGGCAGGCGCGCGAGTACGCCATTCAGCGCTTCAGCCAGCACGTTGAGCGGTTCGAGCGGCTGGCGGCGTCGCTGGAGGCCGGCAGCCCGGACGTGGCGCTGGCCGAAGAATACTGGGAGCTGGACAAGGTTTTCCCGGATATTGATTACCGCTGGTTTGGGCCGCAGACACGATAAGGTGAACCGCTTATGAACGTCCTGTTTGTCAGCGCCGAAGCAGTGCCTTTCGCTAAGACTGGCGGGCTGGCCGACGTGGTTGGGTCGCTGCCGGCGGCGCTGCGGGCGCAGGGGGTTGACGCCCGCGTGCTGATGCCATTTTACGGCTTTATGGATTACCAGAAGCACGGCCTGCGCCGTTTGTTCTCGTTCTGGCTGCCGCGCCGCACCGGCAGCGTCGAGGTGCACATCCACACGGCGCTGCACGACGGCGTGCCTGTCTACTTTTTGCAGGGCTGGCCCTATTTTGGCCAGGAAGCGGGCGTCTACGATGGCTGGTCGCAGGACGTGCCGCGCTTCATCTTTTTCTGCCAGGCGGCGCTGGGCGCGGCCTGGGAGCTGCGCCAGCGGTTCGGCTGGTTCCCGGACGTGTTCCACGCCAACGACTGGCACACCGGCCTGCTGCCGTTCCTGCTGGCGCAGAACCGGGCTGACCCGGTCTGGGGGCTGGCGCGCTCGGTCATGACGCTGCACAACCTGGCCTACCAGGGGAACAACGCGGGCGGCTGGCTGTGGGAGCAGGGCATCGCGGGCCGCGACCAGCCTGACCTGGTGTACCAGGACCTGACCGACAACCTGCTGGCGATCGGCATCGCTTATGCCGATATGGTCACGACAGTCAGCCCGCGCTACGCCGTCGAGATTCAGTACCCCTATATGGGCTACGGGCTGGACGGCCTGATCCGCACCCGCACTGACAGCCTGCGCGGCATTCTCAACGGGCTGGACATGCAGCGCTGGAACCCGGCGGACGACCCGCACCTTGTCGCGCACTACGACGCTGACACGTTTGTCACGCAGCGCCCGCCCAACAAGCGCCAGCTTCAGCAGGATGTGGGCCTGGAGGCGCGCGCCGATGTGCCGCTGCTGGGGCTGGTCAGCCGGCTGGATGACCAGAAAGGCATCCGCCTGCTGATTCCGGTGCTGCGCCGACTGCTGCTGAACACGGATGTGCAGTTCGTTGGCCTGGGGACGGGCAGCGATGACCTCAACCATGAGATGTGGCGGCTGGGCCAGGATTTTCACTGGCGCGCGCGGACGTTCATTGAACTCAACCTGCATCTGGCGCAGCGTATCTACGCCGGCTGCGACATCTTCCTCATGCCCAGCTACTATGAGCCGTGTGGCATCGGCCAGATGATCGCCATGCGCTACGGCGCGCTGCCGCTGGTGCGCGAAACCGGCGGCCTGGCGGACACGGTGGCCAATTACGATAACGGCCCGGCTGACCAGGGGACCGGGTTTGTCTTTAACTGGACTGAAACCAACGCGCTGCTCAACACCATCCGCTGGAGCCTGGACACGTATCACCGGCGCGGCGACGCCTGGCGGCGGATGCAGGAACGCGGGATGCGCACGGACTTTAGCTGGGATCAGAGCGCCCGCCAGTATATTGATATCTACCAGACTTTGCGGCAGCCACAACAGGGAGCGAACGACAGTGAAAATTAAAGCCGTTATCCTCGCGGGTGGTGCGGGCACGCGCCTGGAGACCCTCACGGCCAAGCGCGCTAAACCGGCGGTTCCGTTCGCCGGCAAGTACCGCATCATTGATTTTATGCTGAGCAACTGCGTCAACTCGAATATCTTTGACGTGCTGGTGCTCACGCAGTACCGGCCGCACAGCCTCAACGATCATATCGGGCGGGGACGCCCCTGGGACCTGGACCGGTCGTTCACCGGCGGCGTTCACATCCTGCAGCCGTATAAGGGCCGCTACGACACCGACTGGTACGCCGGCACAGCGGACGCGGTGGCACAGAACATGAACTTTGTGCGGCACGGCCGCCCCGATTACGTGCTGATTCTCTCCGGCGACCACGTTTACCAGATGGATTACGACGTGCTGCTCCAGTTTCATCGTGAGAAAAAGGCGGACGCCACCGTCTGCACGATCCGCGTGCCGCTGGACGAAGGCTACCGCTATGGCATCGTGGACGCGGATGAGAATTACCGCGTGCGCGAGTTTATCGAGAAACCGGAAAACCCACCCGGCAACCTGGCAAGCATGGGCGTGTATATCTTTAATTACACCGTGCTGCAAACGATGCTTGAGGCGGACGCGAAGCGCAAAGGGTCGTCGCATGACTTCGGCAAGGACATTCTGCCGCGCATGATTGTTGAGGGCATGAACGTCTTTGCCTACCCCTACGGCGGCTACTGGATCGACGTGGGGACGATTGAGGCTTACTGGGAAGCGCACATGGACCTGCTTGAGCAGCCGCCGTCGCTGAACCTCAACGACCGCACCTGGATCATCCACACCCGCAGCGAGGAACGCCCGCCGGTCATGATTCACACCGGCGCGACGATACACGACAGCCTTATCACCGATGGCTCGATTATCGCTGAGGGCGCGACGGTAGAGCGCTCGGTGCTGTCGCCGGGCGTGTATGTGGGGCCGAACGCCGTCGTGCGCGAGTCTGTGCTGCTGACGGATACGTATATCGAGGCGGGCGCGGTGGTGGAGCGCTGCATCATTGACAAGATCGCCGTTATCGGGCACGGGGCGCATGTGGGCGCTGTGTCGGACGTCGGCGACCTGGGGATTACGTGTGTCGGCAAGAACACGCACGTTCCGGCGGGGTATGTCGTGGGCCACAGTTGTGTGCTGGAAACCGACCTGCGCCTGGAGGACTTCGCTAAATTTGCCGACCGCTATGTGCCCTCCGGCACGAAGGTGTTTCGGTCGAAAGCCAGCCAGCGGACCTGATGTCTCATAAGGAGATCACCGCGTGACGAAAATAGAGAGCAGTTTTCTGTGTGTCTATGGGCATTTCAACCAGCCGCCGCGCGGTAATCCGCTGACGCAGGTGGTGGGCGTGGAGGAAAACGCCGCGCCCAACCGCAACTGGAACGAGCGCGTGCTGGACGCCTGCTACCGGCCAAACGCGCAGGCGGGCAATTTCCAGCACATCAGCTTCAGCTTTGGCCAGGCGCTGATGAGCTGGCTGGAGCGCCGCGCGCCCGATGTTTACACCACGGTCATCGAGGCGGATAAACAGGCGGTGGCTGAGCAGGGCGCAGGCCGCGCCCTGGCGACAGCTTACAACCACATTATCCTGCCGCTGGCCCGTAAGCGCGACCGGCGCACGCAGATCGAGTGGGGCATCGCGGCTTTCGAACAGCATTATGGGCGCCGGCCGCTGGGTTTCTGGCTGCCGGAGATGGCGGTAGACCGCGAGACGCTTATTCTGCTGGCGGAGGCTGGCATTAAGTACACGGTGCTGGCGCAGCAGCAGGTGCATAACCTGCCGCTGCACGCCGATGCCGGCCCGTATCAGGTCAACCTGGGGACGGGCCAGCGCCTGGACGTGTTCGTGCGCGATGACCGCCTCTCCACTGACCTGTCATTTAATATCCATAACCTGGGCGGGGCGGGCCGCTGGAGCCACACGGAGCTGATTCCGTCGCGCAGGGACGTGAAAGCGCTGCTGCTGGCGACGGCGGGCGAGACCTTTGGCCACCATTTCGCGGGCGAGGAACAGTTCCTCTACTGGCTGGTTAACCATGAGGCCGCCTCTGTTGGCTATAAGGTCATTTCGCTGGACGGCCTGTATGCCCGCCGGAAAGCTGTGCGTGCGGTGACGGTCGAAGACGCCAGCAGTTGGAGCGATGAGCGCGGGCTGACAAACTGGGCGACGGGGCGGGTGACCGCGCAGCGCGATACAACGTGGCGCGGGGCGCTGCGGCGGGCGCTCGATAACGTGGCCGGCGAGCTGGACCGCGCCTATGAGGAACTGGCGGCCGCGCATGGCCTGGACCCCTGGGCGCTGCGCGGCGCGTTCGCGCCGGTGCTGCTGGGGGCGGTCCCCGCTGAGGCGTTTCTGGAGGAACACGCGCCCGCCGTCACCGGGGCTGACGCTGCCGCGCTCAGGGACCTGCTGAGCGCGCAGGAACTGGCGCAGCGCATGTACAGCAGCTACGGCTTCACCGCTGAACAGTTGAACAGCCCGCAGCCGCGTTATGCCATCGCCTGCGCCGCCGCCGCGCTGGCGACTGCCCAACGGGCGACCGGGCGTGAGATGGGCGACCGGCTGATCCCGGATTTCACGGTTATAACGGCGCCTGACAGCCCGGTGACCGGGCTGGACATTCTGCGCGCGGTGGTGGCGGAGTTCGATCTTGACCTGAAGCTGGCGTAATAAAGCGCCCCGGCTTTTGGCTGGCCGGGGCGCTTTATCGGTCCCGAATGCTGAACGGTGTAAAACGCGGCGTCGGCGTCAGGTTATCACTACAGAGTTATCGCCGCTGAAGGGGTTGGGAACGTATTTGTCCGCTTCCCAGTCGTTGTGCCACTCGCTTTGGTCAACCAGATAGCGGAACTGATATTCGCGGCCGGGTTCAAGTTCGAGGACAACGGAGAAGCGGCCATCCTTGAGCTGGGCCATGGGGGTCGCTTTCTCGTCCCAGTTGTTAAAATCGCCGACCAGGTGCACAGTCTCTGCTTTCACGGCAGTCGGTAAGTAGAACGTGACTTTACAGACTGGCCGACTTTTCAGATACTGCTTCTTCAGCATAAAGTTTCAACTCCTCATCGCGAAACGCCTGCTTCTATTGTAGCATACACTCTGGGCGAAAACAGTTGTTAAGCCGCGCAGGGGGCCAGCCGCAGGCGGACGCCGCTGAACGCGCCGGCCAGGTCCCCGGCCACGCGGAAAGCGAGGCGGTTCGCGCCCAACGTCACCAGCAGCGTAATGTCCAGCTCGAACGGCGGCGCGCCCAGGCCAGGCGGGTGATACAGGCCGGCCGCCTTTCCGTTGATGTGGATTTCGGCCCCGGCAGGCGCGCTGTCGATCAGCAGCAGATAGCTGACACAGTAATCCACCTGGCGCAGCGTGAAGGACCGTTCAAGCCAGGCGTCCGGGCTGTCGGCCTGCTGCTGGTCGCGCGCCCACGCCGCCAGCGACGCGACCGCCTCGGCGCGCGCCGGCCCGCGTGGGTCAGACGCGCGCTGGTGGTAGCTGCAGGTCCAGCCGGTGTCGAGGGACAGCGTGAGCGTGTTCACAGTCATGGCCTGCCTGTCTCGCAATTACGTCTGCGCCGCCGCTAACACGGGCGTGGCGCGGGCGGCTTTCGTTCACAGCGGCAACTATACAGGGCGTGGGGCTGATTTGCCAGCAGCGCCCCCGGCGCGCTATACTGACCGGCGTATTGATTACTGCGCCACGATTTCACAGAACCAGAGAGAGGCACATCGTTCACATGGCACGGAAGCTGTTCCCTTTGTTGATCATCAGCCTGCTGGCGGCCGCCTGCGGCACAGTCGCCACGCCGGAGTGGGCCGCCGAGGTGCAGGAAACGCGCGCAGCCCAGGCTGCTACGGCTGAGCACCTCACGGCGATTGCGCCCACCGCCACGCCAACCAGCGCGCCCACGGAAACGCCGACGCCGCTGCCCACCAACACGCCTACCGACGTGCCGACCGTCGCGCCGACGGCCACGCCTCTCCCGCCGACAGCCACGCCCAGCCCGCTGCCGGCGCAGCCAGCGGCGGCGGGCGGCGCCAGCGGGGGCGAGACGTTCCCGGCGGGCGACCCGGTTAACGGCCAGGCGCTGTTTAATACGCTGAAGCCGGAGGCTGGCTTTGCCTGCGCCACCTGTCACCGGATCGATTCGACTGACCGCCTGATTGGGCCGGGGCTGCTGGGCGTCAGCGCCCGCGTGGAGGCGATCTTCCCCGGCCGCGCGCCGGCGGATTACATCCACGAGTCGATTGTCAGCCCCAACGCCTATATCGTGCAGGGCGACCCGCCATATCCTGAAAGCCTGATGCCGCAGATTTACGCTCAGCTTTTCAGCGAGCAGGAAATCTGGGACCTGGTGGCTTATCTGCTGTCACTGTAGGCGGGCGGCCAGCCCGGCGCGGACAGGCCGCGCTGATCGTATAAAAAGCGCACGGCCCCGGCGAACCGCCGAGGCCGTGTGTTGTGTTAGTTTGGCCCGCGCTAGTCGTACTGTTCGTCGGCGCGCGGGATATAGATGCGCACGGTTTCGCCGTCCATGTCCGCCGCGTGCAGGGTGGGCAGCTCCAGGCTGACCGGCGCGGTCAGCGGCAGCGTGAAATCCACCGCCGTGCCCACGTTCAGCTTGCTCTGGATGCCGATCTGCCCGCCGTGCGCCTCGATAATCTGGCGCGCCGTGCTGAGGCCCTGGCCGGTCCCCGGCACGCGCAGCGGCCGCCCGGACGACGCCACCGGATTGCCCCGGTAAAAGCGCACAAAGACGTGCGGCAGCTCGTCCGGCGCGATGCCCACGCCGCTGTCGCGAATGCGCAGGTGCGCTTTGCCGTCCGGCGTTTCGCCCTTGACTTCGAGCGTGAAACTGCCGCCCGGCGGCGTGTACTTGATGGCGTTGTCCACCAGGTTGCCGATGGCCCAGCGCAGACGGTGTTCGTTGCCCAGCACGTACAGGCCGTTCTGCCCGATGTTCACTTGCAGCGACAGGTTGTTGGCCTGGGCGACCTGCCGCCACTCGTTGGCGACGCTCCACACCAGCGTGTCCAGGTTGATGGGGCGCTGGCCGCGCTCAGCGAGCTGCTGTAGGCTGAGCGCGTTAAGCTCGCGCAGCTCCAGCACGAGCTTTTGCAGGTCGGCGGCGTGGCGGCGCAGTTGACGGTTAAAGGCTGTTTCCTGGGCCGGGCGCGGCCGGCTGGCCAGGTTCAGCAGCGGGTCCTGCACATCGCGCTCAGCCTGTTCCAGCAGCATCTCGCGCAGTTGATCGCGGCGGATGTCGTCGGTGATGTCGTTCAAGGCGATGACCGTGCCGACGCGCCGGTCGCCAGCGGAGACGATCGCGGCGGCCTGGGCGCGCAGCACACGCCCGTCCAGCGCGATCTGGTGCGGCGTGCCCAGGGCGTACAGGCCGGGGGCCAGCGCCGGGCCGAGCGCGTCGGCGGCGAAGGCGGTCAGGGTCTGGGCGTCGTCATCGCGCACGCGGTGCGCCCCCAGCATGGCGCGGGCGCGCCCGTTCATCAGAATCACGCTGCCGTCGCGGTCCTGCACGACAACGCCTTCGGGCAGCGCCTCCAGCACGGCCGTGAGGTGTGTCACGCGCCGCCGCTGCCGGCGCAGATCATCGCGCAGCAGGTCATGGCGTTCCTGCACGTGGTCGGCGTATTCATCCAGCGCCTGGCCAGCCGCGCTGATCTCATCGGCAGCGATCATGCCGGTGCGCGCCGTCATTTCGCCCGCCGCCAGGGCCTGCGCCGTCTGCGCGACGAGCGCGGCGCGCCGGGCCGCCCGGCTCACCAGGACAAAGACGGTGATCACCACCGCCGCCGCCAGCGCCGCCAGCAGCGTGCCCGCGATCTGCTGCTGAACATCAGTGGCGGCGGCCCCGCCCGCGCTCAGCAGCCCGGCCAGCACATACGCGCAGACCATGCTGCCCACCAGCAGCACACCAAACACCGGCATCAGGACGCGCCAGCGCAGCGATATGTAACGCGCTTCTACTGAGTTCATCAGGTTTCCAGCAGACTATAAACGAACGTTTCACGTATTATATACGAATTTATGCTGCGCGCGCTTTAGCGCTTTAGAACTAGCCCGCCTTTCATGAGCGTTTAGCCGGCGTGATAGCCTGTCTTTAGGCGGCGGGCGTATGGTGACAATTATAGACCGCTGTCCGAGAGAGGGCTACAACTGTTTATGAGCACAGGACGCGCCGATATCCACATGCACACCACCGCCAGCGACGGCTTTTACACGGCGCAGCAGGTGCTGGATCACGTCGCGCGGCTGGGCACGCTCGATGTGATCGCGATCACCGACCACGACACGCTCGACGCCAGCCTGTGGGCTTACGCCAACCGCGCCCGCTACCCCTTCGACATCATCCCCGGCGTGGAGGTCAGCAGCGCCGCCGGCCATGTGCTGGCGCTGTGGGTGACACGGCCGATCCCCGCCGGCCTGTCGCTGGCGGAAACCGCCGCCGCGATTCACGAGCAGGGCGGCCTGGCGGTTCTGGCCCACCCGTTTGAGCTGGTGGTCTGCACAGCGGCGGCGCTGCGCCACCTGCGCCGCCCGCAGCAGGTGCGCCAGGCGGGCATTGACGCCATCGAAATTCACAACGCCGGGGCGCTTACGCCGGGCAACAACCTGCTGGCGCGGCGGCTGGCGCGGCAGCTCGCCCTGCCGGCGCTGGGCAGCAGCGACGCCCACTCGCTGCAGGCTGTCGGGCGCGGCGTGACGCTGTTCGAGGGGCGCACCGCCGCCGATTTCCGCCAGGCGCTGCTCAGCCGCGCGACCGCGGTCGAGGGCGCGGGCTGGCCGCTGCGCGACTACTGGAAGCTGATCCCCAACATGGTTGAACACCGCTTTGGCGGCCGCCTGCGCGCTGCCAACCGGCTCAGCGGCCCGCTGCACCCCTGACGCCGGGCGGCCCCTCCGCTGGCGCGCGCCCGGCAGCGGGTAGCCTGTCTATCGCATCCCTGCTAAAATTACAACTGCAGTAACGGGCGGGGATGGCGCTGCGGCGGACCTGCGCGCCGCTGGTGGAGGGGACAGCGCCGGAGGGGAAGCATGGCCGATAACCGATTGTTTGAGGCGCTTAGACGGCTTAACCCGGCGGAGATTGAACGCCTTTTTGGCGAGGAATACACCCTTGGCCCGCCGGACCCGGCTGTCGCGCTGGCGCCGGTGCAGCGGGTGGCGATTATCGCTGAGGCGTTTCTGCCAAAGGTGGACGGGGTCTCAAAGTCGGCTTTTCTCACGGTGCGCTACCTTCAGCAGACAGGCCGTGAAGTGCTGGTCTTCGCGCCTGACACCGCGCCGCCGGCTGTCGGCCCCAGCCAGGTGATCGCGCTGCCGTCGCTGGGCATGCCGGTGGCGCCCGAAACGCGCATGGCGCTGCCCAGCCTGGCGGTCGCGCACCACATCGAAGCCTTTCAACCGGACCTGATTCACATGTTCAGCCCGGCGCTGCTCTCGGTCAGCGGCATGCTTACGGGCCGCCTGCGCGGCATCCCGGTGATCGCCAATTATCAGACCGATCTGCCCGCTTACAGCCACCATTACGGCGTGCCGATCTTCGCCGGGGCGGTGCGCGACTGGCTGCGCTACGTGCACAACGGCTGCCACCTGACGCTCGTGCCCTCACGCTACACGTTAGACCAGCTTCGCGCCTGGGGCTACCGCCGCCTGCGCATCTGGGGCCGGGGCGTGGACGGGCGATGTTTCAACCCACAGCGGCGCTCGGCCGCGTGGCGCGCGCGCCTGCTCAACGGGCGCGACCCGGACGCGCTGCTGTGCGTTTACGTGGGGCGGCTGGCCGTTGAGAAGCGCGTTGACCTGCTGCTGGAGGTGGCGCGCACGCCCGGCGTGGCGCTCACGATTATCGGCGACGGCGCGCAGCGCGCTGAGCTGGAGGCGCGCTTCGCGGGAACCGGCGCGCAGTTCACCGGCTACCTGTTCGGCGATGAGCTGGCCCAGGCTTACGCCAGCGCGGACGTGTTCGTTTTTACCGGCGCGGCGGAGACGTTCGGCCAGGTGGTGCAGGAAGCGATGGCGTCGGGCCTGCCCGCGGTGGTGATCAACCAGGGCGGCGTGGCCGATCTGGTGCTGGAAGGCGAGACCGGGTTCACCTGCCCTGATGACCCGGCAGCCTTCGCGGCCGCTGTCAGCCGCCTGCGCGATGAGCCAGAGCTGCGGGCGCGCATGGCGGCGCGGGCGCATGAAATTGCCGCGCAGCGCCCCTGGGAAGTGGTTATGGCGCAGCTTGAGCAGCACTACAGCGAGGCGGTGCGGCTGAATGACCGGCTGCGCCGCATGCTGACGCCGAGCGGCCTGCGCCTGCCGTCGCTGCTGAATTGGGGACATTAACGCAAGGAGTCAACAGCTTTGGACGAGCGCAAAACCCTGGCGCTGATCGCGCATGACAACAAAAAGGCCGAGATGCTCGGCTTTGTGCTGGCCTATAAGGGCGTGTTGGCGCGTTACGAGCTGGTCGCCACCCGCACCACCGGCCAGCTTCTGATCGAACAGTCTGGCCTGGAGATCAGGCAGATGCTTTCCGGGCCGGTGGGCGGTGACGCCCAGATCGCGGCGCTGGTGGCCGAGGGGCACATCGAGGCGGTGTTTTTCTTCGTAGACCCGCTGAGCAAACACCCGCACGACCCAGATATCCAGAGCCTGCTGCGCATCTGCAACGTGCACAACGTGCCGCTGGCGACTAACACCGCCACCGCCAGCTATATTATCTCTGAGAAAGCGCTGTAAGCTAACGCCCATGCCAACCATTGCCTTGTTGTGCGCCACCGCGCGCGGCCTGCGCGCGCTTGACCGGCTGGCGGCGCTGGTTCCTGCTGCCCAACTGCTGGTGTTCAGCTTTCGCGAGGACCCCTGGGAGCCGCCGTTTTTCGACGCCATCCACCGCCGCGCGGCGGAGCTGGGCGCGCGCTTCTACGAGGCGCGCCAGGTGGGCGCGGACCGCTGCCAGCCGGTGTGGGACGCCGCGCAGGTGGACCTGCTGCTGGCGGTGAACTGGCGCTATGTCGTCCCGCCGGCGGTTTATCTGCGCGCGCGGCTGGGCGCGTATGTGTTTCACGATTCGCTGCTGCCGGGCTATCTGGGGTTTTCGCCGACGGTGTGGGCCATGATCAACGGTGAGGACCACACCGGGGCCACGCTGCTGACGATGGCTGAAGGCTATGACGAGGGCGATATCGTCGGCCAGACGCGCGTTGATATCGGCCTGGACGACACTATCGCCGGGGTGACGGAGCGCGTCACCGAGGCGTATCTGGCGCTGCTGGACGCGCATCTGCCCGCGCTGCTGGCGGGGACAGCGCCGCGCACGCCGCAGGACCGCAGCTACGCCACCTATACCTGTAAGCTGCTGCCGGAGGACATGCGCATTGACTGGAGCTGGCCGACCGCGCGCATCCACAACCTGATTCGCGCCGTCACCGCGCCGTATCCGGGGGCGTATACCACGCTGGAGGGCCGGCGGGTGACGATCTGGCGCGCAGAGCGGCTGCGGCTGGCGCGGCGCTATGTGGGCCGCGTGCCAGGCCGCGTAGCTGAGGTGCGCCCCGGCGCGGGCACGGTCATACTCACGGGCGACGGCGCGCTGCTGCTGACGCAGGTGCAGCCGGAAGGCGGCGATATCATGCCCGCGGAGCTGCTGCTCAACCGGATTTCACACACGCTGCGCTGAGAATCCTCGTAAAAGCGAAAAACGTAAATTCTGCAGCATCCAAAGCAGCCTTACGCATTCTTGTAAGACAGCAGGGTTAAGATTCTAACAAAGTATCGAAACTCGCTGTCGCTGGGTTTCTTTATGAGCGACAATGCCTTTGTGAAGGTCCAGGATAAAGATATGGCAGCAGCGCGCGTGTTAGTCTACAGGCTGAGATTGACGGCAGCAGGCCTTGTAGTTATTGGGGTAATGTTGGCGTTGGGGGTTTCCGCAGCGCTGGCAAATATGTCCGGGCTTAGCGTGACGGGTGTCGTTCCCAATCCGGTGACCGCGGGGGCGACTTTCGATTTCACATTTAATGTGCAGTTCGAAGATATTGATTCCGAATGGCTGTATCGCTTCGAGGCAACGCTGCCCGCCGGGTGGACGATTAACGCCGTTTACAACACATCACCGACAAATCCTGGTCAAGGTACGACTCAGGGTTCCAGTGGACAGCTTGTTTTCTGGGAAACGGTGGATCTGGACGGAACGAACTGGGCTGCGTGGCGGTCGGGCTACTCCTATACATTTAGCGCCAACGTAACCGCTGCTACCTGCGCTGGGGCGCCCTGGAACATCCCCTGGCAGGCAATTGGCGATGGCCCGTGGAGTGGATTCGGCGATCCGCCGCACTCAGCAAGCAGCACCGTGACGGTGAGCTGTAACAGGGAGCCGGTGACGGTCACGCTCGCCTCCGGCGCCAATCCATCGATGATCGGCGACAGCGTGCCGTTTAACTTCGCGGTGGTGTCAGGTTCTGGCACGCCGACGGGCGACGTCACGGTAACCGCCAGCACGGGCGAGAGCTGTGTCGGCGCGCTGACGGGCGGCGCCGGGAGCTGCGCCATCACATTTGCCACCAACGGGGCGCGCACCGTCAGCGCCGCATACCCTGGCGATAGTTCGTTTGTTGCTGGCACTTCGGCAGATGTGAACCAGATCGTCAACACGGGCGGGCTGTCGGTTGGCCCCTCGCCGCTCAATCTCATCGAAGGGGGGTCCGGCACCTACACTATCAGCTTTAGCACGGTGCCATCCGGCAGCGTGACCTTCCAGATTGCGTTCGATCCGGCCCAGGTGACGGTTAACGGCGTGGCTGTCTCCCCCGCAAGCCTCACGTTTGCGCCTGCGGCGTTTGTGACGCTGACGGTGGCAGCGGTTGACAATGCCGTAGCTGATGGCAACCGCAGCACTACGATCAGCCATGCGATCACCGCCGGACCTCCGGGGTATCCGCCGGGGATGAGCGTGTCTGACGTGGCTGTGAACATTCAGGATAACGATACGCCAGGGGTAGCGGTCAGCCCGACCACACTTCAGATCGCCCAGGCGGGGGGCAGCGCGGCCTACGATATCCACCTGCTGACCATGCCCAGCGCCAGCCCGGTCACTATTCAGGTGATGTTCGACAACACGCTGGTTACGGTCAATGGGCAGGTGGCCCCGTTCACGCTGGACCTGACGGACACAACGCCGGTTCCGCTGGTTGTGGTGGCATTGCAGGATGACGTGACCACCACTATCCTGCACGCCATCAGCGCCAGCGCCGCAGGGGAATACCCGGTGGGCATGGCTTTGCCAGCGGTGCAGGTGACTGTCCCCGCGGCTGACGAAACCGTGTACCCGCCACCGCCGCCGGTGCCGCTTGTCAACGACTGGAATTTTGTGGACGATGTGCCGGTCCGCACCGCCGCTGCCCACAACATGCATGATCTGGTTCACGTGCGGCTGATTGTGGAAGACTATCATTATGTGACGTGGCTGGGCGCGGACCTGTATCACGGCGGGCATATTGGCAGCCTGGACGTGATTCACCGCACCATCATCCAGGCGGTTGATGTGTACACCATCGAGTGGATGCCGGCCTTCAACGGCGACGTGGCCATCTGTCTGCTGGGCATGGGCGAGATGTGGTTCCTGGATGCGAACCAGGCGCCGCGCGTTCCGCGCCAGCTCACAGGGTGGATGACACCTGCGTACCCCGGCTATACCTGCGCCACGCTCTACTGGCCGGGCACGCTGGCGCTGGTTGAAGGCGCCGCGCCCACCATCATGGCGCCGCGGTAAACACTTCAGCCAACCAGCGCACAAAACCACAGCGCTCGTCTGTTTCAACCAGGCGGGCGCTGTGTTGTTTTAGCTGTCGAAAAACCGCCGCTCAGCGCCGCCCGCGCATGCGCGGGTCGAGCGTGTCGCGCAGGCCGTCACCCAGCAGGTTGAAGCTGAGCACGCCCAGCATAATAGCGATGCCAGGGTAGACCATCATCCAGGGCGCGCGCTCCGCCAGGCTGCGGCTCTCGCTGAGCATGACGCCCCACGACGCGGCGGGCGGCTGCGTCCCCAGCCCCAGGAAACTCAGGCTGGCCTCGGTCAGCAGCGCCCACGACAGCGCCAGCGTCACCTGCACGATCAGCGGGGCCAGCGTGTTGGGCAGCACGTGCCGGCTGAGCAGGCGCAGGTCCTGCGCGCCCAGGCAGCGGGCGGCTGTCACGAACTCCATCGCCTTGACCGACAGCACCGGCCCGCGCGCCACGCGGGCGAAGATCGGTGTGTAGACGACGGCGATGGCGATGATGGCGCTGTTGAGGCCTGGCCCCAGCACCGTGACGACCACCAGCGCCAGCAGCAGCGCCGGGAAGGCGAAGAACACGTCCATCGTGCGCATGATAATGTTGTCTGTCAGCCCGCCGAAGTAGCCCGCCGTGATCCCTAACAGCGTGCCGATAGTGCCTGACAGCGCCACCGAGATCAGCGCCACGCGCAGCGAGTTGGCCGCGCCTTCCATCAGGCGGCTGGCGATATCGCGCCCGAACAGGTCCGTGCCCAGCGGGTACTGCGCGCTGGGCGGCTTGAGGCGGTCGGCGGTGAACTGCTGGGTGGGCGGGTGGGGCGTGATGCCTGCCGCGCCCAGCAGCGCCACGAGCACGAAAACGATCACCAGCACCAGGCCGACTACGCCGCTGTTGTTGCGCAGCAGCCGCTGAAAGAGGCCCTTTTCGCGCGCGGGCGCCGGTTCAACTGCTGCGACTGTACGAGATGCGAGGGTCAATGGCTGCATACAGCACGTCCACCGCCAGGTTAATGAGAACAAAGTTGAGGGCAATAAACAGGGTCGCCCCCTGGACCAGCGCGTACTCGCGCTGGGTGATCGCGTTGACTGTCAGACGGCCCAGGCCGGGCAGCGCGAAAATCTGCTCGACGATGAACGTCCCGCCCAGCAGGTAGCCCATCTGCACGCCGACCAGCGTCACCACCGGGATCAGCGCGTTGCGCAGCGCGTGGCGCGTGATGACGCGGCCTTCGCGCAGGCCTTTGCTGCGCGCTGTCCGCACGTAGTCCTCGCCCAGCACCTCCAGCATCGACGAACGGGTCATGCGCATCACCGAAGCGGCGAAGGCAAAGCCCAGCGTCAGCGCCGGGAAAAACATCTGCTGCAGGTTCAGCAGCGGGTTCTGGGCCAGGCTGACATAGTTGCCGGCGTTGGGCAGGATGCCGAAATAGACCGACAGCACGTAGATAATCAGCGTGCCGAGCAGGAAGTTGGGCATGGATAGGCCCACCAGCGCGAACAGCCGCCCCAGCAGATCGAGCAGCGTGTTGTGGCGGATGGCAGACAGCAGGCCGATCGGCAGGCCAATCGCCAGGCCGATGACCACCGCCATCACCGCGAGCTGCAAGGTCAGCGGGAAGCGCGCCAGGATGAGGGCCAGAACTGGCTCGCCGTAGCGGATAGAGAAACCCAGGTTGCCCTGCACCGCCTCACCGAGCCACACGAAATACTGCTCGCCTGCCGGGCGGTCCAGGCCGTAATAGCGCTCCAGGGCGGCGCGCTGATTTTGGGTGAGCATGCCGGATTCAGTTCCCAGGGTTGCGGTGATGGCGTCGCCGGGGATGAGCCGGATGGCGAAAAACACCAGCAGCGACACGCCGATCAGTGTGGGAATAAAGGCGACAGCCCGTTGAGCGAGATACCGCAGCATGATGTCCCTCTATGTGGTGCGGGCGGGGTAGAGACCCCGCCCGCGGACACTGCCGTTAAGCGTTTAGCGTTCGAGCCTGGTCTGCGCCAGATAGATCAGCGAGTCCGTCGGCGTCGGCACGAAGTCCTTTACGTAGGACTGCTGCGCCGTGTACTCGTAGCCGTTGTACAGCCAGATCCAGGGGGCCATTTCGACTAGGTGCTTCTGGAAGTCGGAGAAAATCTGGAGGCGGGCAGCCGGGTCGGTTTCGGCTTTGCCGGCGGCCATCAGGCTGTCGAGCGTGTCGTCAATGTAGTTGGCGACGTGCTGAAGGTTGCCGGTCTTGGTCCAGTAGCGGACGTACATGGTGTACGGGTCGGGCCGCCCGCCGTTGAGCGCCACCGCCGCGTCGAAGTCGCCCGCCAGCCAGCGGTCCACATAGACGCTCAGCTCCAGCGACTCGATCTCAACGGTGATGCCGATTTCGGCGAGCTGGGCCTGGATGTTCTGGGCCTCAGAGAGCGCGGTCGGCGGCTCAGCAGTGGCGGCGATCACCTTGATAGTGAAGCCATCCACATTGGCCTGCGCCATCAGCTCGCGGGCCTTGGCCAGGTCCTTCTCATAGCAGAAGAACTCATCCAGCGGAAGCTGGAACGCCGGGATCGTCAGCGGGCCGGTGACGGTCCCTTCGCCCAGCGAGGCCACGTCCAGCACTTCCTGCCGGTCAATGGCGCACGACATGGCCTGCCGCACTTCGAGGATGTCCATCGGCGCGCGGCTGGCGTTAAGCTGGAGCACGTGATAGGCGATGGCCGGCACACGGTTGAGCACGACGGCCGGGTCGTCAATCAGCAGCGTGGCGATCAGCGGGTCGTTGAGCAGCGCGAAGTCAATCTCGCCGGCGCGCAGCGCCGCCAGGATGGAGGCTTCGTCGGGGATAATGCGGATTTCGAGGCCGTCAACGAACGGGCCATCGCCCCACCAGTCGGTGTTGGCGCTGAGGGTGGTGCGCTCCTCAGGAACCCACTCCTCCAGCTTGAACGGCCCGGTTCCGACGGCGGTGCTGGCGATTTCGCCGCTTTCGATCAGCTCTGAGGGGACGATAGCGGCGTTGGCGGTCGCCAGCGCGGCCAGCAGCGGCACGTCCGCTGTGGACAGGTTGAACACGACGGTGTAATCGTCGGGCGTGTCGATCGTCTCGATGCTGAGGTAGTTCGCGCGGGCCGCCGCGCCGGTCTCTTCATTGAGGATGCGCTCAAACGAGGCCACCACGTCAGCGGCGCTGAAATCTGAGCCGTCGTGGAACTTCACGCCCTGGCGCAGGTGCATGGTGAGCTGGGTGGCGTCGCTGGAGAATTCCCAGCTTTCGGCCAGCGCCGGGATCACGTTGAGGTCCGGGTCGAGGTTGACCAGCGGCTCGTAGATCAGTTCGAGCAGGCGGAACGAGGCGAACGCGGTCTGGGTGTGCGGGTCGAGGCCGGTCGCGTCAGCGGCGCGGGCCATGACCAGCACATTGCTGTCCTGGGCCAGGCCAGGCACGGCGCTGAAGACGGCCAGCGCCGCCAGCAGCAGTAAAACAACGCGCATTTTGTTCTGGGACATCCTTGTTATTCTCCCTGTAAATAAGACAGACGGTGTTGCTAAGGGCACAAACGCAGTTCAGGTCGTGTCGCACTGTCCTTCCTGTGTCATGCCGGGGCCGCGCTCAGCCGTTTCCACAAGATCAGCTCGGTCACGTCGGGCAGCACAAAGCCGGGGATCGCGCCGATCTGTGTGTAGCCGTGCCGGGCGTAAAAACGCTGCGCGTCCACATTGAAATCTGACACCAGCAGGAACAACTGGTCGCCTGCCGCTGCTTCTGCACCTGCCAGCAGCGCCGCGCCAGCCCCGCCCCCCGCGCGATCAGGTCGAACGCCGATCAGACGCAGATAGGCGCTGCGGCCAAACGCGCCGCGCCTGACCACCCAGGCCAGGCCGCAGGCCCGGTCAGCGCCGCTGTCGGCGGTCAGCAGCAGGTCATCGGCGGCCAGCGCCTGCTCCAGGCGCTGCTGCATCCCGGCGGCGGTGAGGCCGTAGCGCTGCCACAGCGGCACAGACGCGACCCACGCAGCAACCACCGGCACATCGGCTGGCGTCAGCGGGCGGACGGCGGTGACGGCGTTTGCTGGCATGGTGTTTATTGTAGCGTATTCGCCCGGATGCGGCTAAAAGTCCACTAGCACCATGTCTGGCGCAGCAGCGCCGCGTAGTTCGCGCCGGGCGTGATCTGCCCCAGCATGGTGGCGTGCCGCGCGCCGGTCAGCGCCGGGTGGACGCCGGGCCGGCCGTGCCAGGTTTCGTGGGCCAGCAGCGCGAACACCAGCGCCTCTTTGTGGTCGCTCGCCAGGCCGATGTCGTCCAGCGCGATAACTGCGGCGTCAGGCAGGCGCTCGCGCAGGCGCGCCAGCAGCGTTGGGTTATTGCGACCGCCGCCGCTGACGATCACCTCACGGATGGGGGCGGGCGCGAAGCGCGCATACGCATCGGCGATACTGGCCGCTGTGAGCGCCGTCAGCGTCGCCATGATGCTGGCGGTGTCGAGGCCGCGCGCGCGCCCCTGCGCCACCAGGTCGGCGGCCATCGCGGCGCTGAACAGCTCGCGGCCAGTGGATTTAGGCGGCTGCATGGCGTAGTAAGGGTGTGTCAGCAGCGCGTCCACCCAGGCGCTGTCCACCTGGCCGGCGGCGGCCAGCGCGCCGTCATGGTCATACGACTGCGCGCCGTCGGTGAGCAGGCTGATCGCGCTGTCGAGCAGGGCGTTGCCTGGACCGGTGTCGAAGGCCAGCGGCGCGCTGTGCGTGTCGCTGGTGGGCGGCAGGAACGTCACGTTGCCGATGCCACCGATGTTCTGCGCGCCGCGCCAGTGGGCCGGGTGGCGCAGCAGCACCCAGTCAAGATAGCTGGTGAGGGGCGCGCCCTGCCCGCCGGCGGCGATATCGCGGGCGCGGAAGCCGCTGATCGTGGTGATGCCGGTGCGCTCAGCGATCAGCGCCGGCTCGGTGAGCTGGAGCGTGGCGGTGGCGCGGCCATCGGGCTGCACCATGTGCCACACGGTCTGCCCGTGCGAGCCGATCAGGTCAACGGCGCTGGGGCTGAGGCCGGCAGCCTCAATGACCGCCAGCGCCGCCCCGGCGAACGCCTCGCCCAGGTCGAAATTGAGCTGGCAGATTTCATCCACCTGGCTTGTCTGCGGGTTGAACGCGGCCAGCACGCGCGCGCGCAGCGCGTCCGGGTAGGGCTGTGTGAGCGCGTGGAGGACGCGCGCCGTAAAGCGCGGCGGCGCGCCGCTGATCTCGCACAGGGCAGCGTCAATGCCATCGGCTGAAGTGCCGGAAATTAAACCAATAACGAGCATATTCAATCCTTCGGGGTACGCAGGTTACAAAACCAAACCACACGCCGCGGTATATAAAATGTGGCTTTCGCTATGCCAGCGCGAAAGCCACACTTTAGCGAAGCCGGCAGCGCCGCTGTCAATTGTTGGTGGCGCGCAGCCGCCGCGAGGCGAAGATCACCGCTAACAGCGCCAGGCCCGCCAGCGCCAGCGTGCCCAGGCCGCCCGCGCCGCCTTCAACGATGTCGTCCAGCAGGCCGGTATCAGGCAGCGCCGTGGGGGCTGCCGTCACCGCGACTTCCTGAGTGGGGACGCCGGTGTCCTGGGTGGGCTGCTGGAGGATGGCTGCCAGGGCGGTAGCGGTCTGCGCGACGGCGTCCGCCGGGACGCCTTCAGGCGTCGGCGAGGCCGCGCCGGCCAGCGCGTCGGCGGTGGCCGTCAGGTCCAGGGCGGCCTGTGTCTGCTGCGCGACAGCCGCCTCCAGCGCCGGGTCGTTGGTCGGTGTGGGTGAGGGGGATGGCGACGGCGACGGCGACGGTGTGGCGGTTGGGACCAGCGCGGTCTGCGTGAGGCTGAACGCTACCTGCGTTTGTTCGAGCGCGAACTGCTCAGCCGCGACGGCGGTTTCAGTGGCGTTGGCGAAGGTCGTCGCGTTGGCGGCGATAATCGTGCCGCTTTCGGCGGTGGCCGTCAGCGCGGCCGGGGCTGGCCCCTGGTTGCCGACGATCAGCACCAGCGCGACCAGCGCCACCACAAACAGCAGGATAATCACGCCCGCGATCACGACGAAGGCGCGGCTGGGGCCGCGGCTGGCGGCCGCGTTGTCATCGTCATCCAACGGCGGCAGATCATCGTCAGTCAGGTCATCAGCGAACCCTTTGTCGATGTCAAACGTGTCGTCGCCGTTGTCAAAGCCGCCAAAATCGTCTTCAAAATTGTTGAAATCGTCGTCATCGAACTGGTTGCTCATGAAAGATCCTCCTCTTAGGTGGTGGGCGAAGGCGTCAGCCGGTCGCAGCCTCTATTATCTACCCAGAAACTCCAAATTCGCCAGCGGAACAACCGCCATTTCGCCGGATGTCAGCGCAACGCGGGCGCAGGGCACGCGCAGACCGCTGGCCAGCGGCTGCGGCGCGCGCGGCAGCTCCGTGATCTGGCCGATCCAGCCGGCGTGCGGCTCGCGCGTGAGGCGCACTGTCATGCCGACGCTGAGCGCGCGGTGGATATCCGGCATAGGCGGGCGGCCGTCGCTTTTGGGCGGCAGGTTGATAAACACCTCTGGCACGCGCACGGTGTCCCAGCGGCCCGGCTGGTGCGCGTCCAGCATGGCCGCGCGGCCCGCGAAACCTTCCAGCAGGCTGATGCCCTGCGGCCCCAGCCGCAGATCGCCGAAACCCTCGGTCAGCATTACGGCGGTGGTCGCTGCCAGCGCGCGCGGCAGCAGCGCTGAGTCCATCGCCGGGGCGATCACGCCGCCCACCTGCTGCGCCTCGGCGACATCGAGCGCGGCGGCGGTCAGCGCGCGCCGGGTGACTACGACCGCGCGCCGGTATTCGCGCTGGATCGAATCCTCAGAGGTGGCTTCCAGGCCGCCTTCCGGCTCCATGCGCAGCGTGCCGATCGCCCGGCGCCCGTTGCCCCACACGCCCTGAAACAGCGCGCCAAAAGCCTCAATGGTGACGCCCCGGTTCGGAATAACGCCGGTGACGGTCCCTACCAGCCCAGACTGCAGCTCGACTGTCTTCGGCGTGGTCTGGATGATGACGCGCCCGCGCCCGATATACGCCACAACGCCGTCCGCCGGGGCCAGCACGCGCCGCCCGCGCCCGCCGGGCTGGCCGGCCAATGGCTGCGCGGCCTCGACGGTTTCGCCCAGCTCGACCAGCATGCGGTCAATGAGGTCGTTTTCGTGGCGCAGGCCCAGGGCGGCGGCGGCCTCCACGTAGATGTACCGCGCGGGCAGGCTGCCGCGCGCCACTACATCGAGCAGGTTGACGACCTGCCCCCGGCGCGCCTCAACCAGGCCGACCGCGCCCTCTGGCAGCAGCCGCTCACGGCGCACGGTAGTCCAGGCTAACATCTGCCGCTGTTCAGGATAGTGCATTGCGCAGGTCTTCCATTTCGCTGTCGCCGGTTTCTGGCGGGGGCGGCGCGTCGTGCTGGCGGCGCTGGCCGCGCGGCGGCCTGGCAGACGCGGCGGGTTTTTCGCCGGCGGCGCGCGCGGGCTGAAGCCAGCGCGGGTCAATGTCCTGCAGCGGCAGGCCGCTGGCCTCCGCGAACCAGTGTGGCATCTGGGCCGCGCGGCCTGCCGGCGTATTTGCCAGCGGCAGGGGCCGCCCGCGCGCGTCGAAGATCAGCCCGGCGCTGCCGCCGACCACTGCCTGCCGCAGACGCGACCGCCCGCCGAGATGCGCGCCGCGCCCCACAACGCGCACATCCACCTGGGCGGTTTCGCCCTCCGGCAGCGGATACACCCATAAATGGCCGCCCGCGACCTGCTCTTCAGTGACGCTGCCGTCGGCCCGCGTGATTTTCACGCGCAGCGCGGGCCGGTCAGCGCGCGGCTGGCCGGAGAGGCTGACGCACGTGCCCAGGCATTCCAGCGCGCCGCTGTCGAGCGTTTGCACGACCGCTTCCGGCTGCACGCGCGCCAGCGCGCCCAGCGCGGAGACCAGGCCGTATGGGTCAGCCAGCAGCGTCGTGACGCCCTCCGGCTGAAGCGCGTCGAGCAGCAGCATGGCCCCCAGGCCGGGGCTGCCAGTGCGCGTGAGCGCCGCGCCGCCGCCGATAATGAGGTTGTAAGACGGCGGGGCCGCGCCCGCCTGCGCGACCGGGCGGCTGGCGGCGAGCAGCTCGGCCAGCGCCGCGCGCAGCAGCGCGTGCTCCAGGTACAGATCGCGCTGGGTTTCGGGCACGGTGCCGGGCCGAACAGTTTTGTTGAGAGCGTAGTTTTCCAGTTGGCCAGGCTCAGACGGGAACGGCAGCCAGCGCAGCAGCTTGTCTGGCCCCAGCGTGCGCAGCAGGCTGTAGGCGCTGTGCCCCAGGCCGAGGTCGGTGCGGATAACGGTGGCGGCAGCGCCGTCCTGATAGGCCGCCAGCGTGCTGACCGCGCTGCCTACGTCCACGAACAGCGCCGGGCCGCGGTCCGTCTGCCCCAGGTACTCGACCAGCGTTTCGCAGCCCAGGGCGGTTGGCAGCACGCCGACAGCGCTGGCGCGTCCGATTGCATCGAAGTCGCTGCCGCGCCTGCCGACGTACTGATTGAACGCCCGGCCCAATTGCAGCCGCGCGCTGTCCAGGTTTTCGCTGTCGAGCGCGGGCCGCACGTTAGCGGCGATAAACAGCGTCGTCTGGCCGTCGAAGGCGGCGTGAAGCTGTGGAACCAGCGCGCTGTTGCCGGCGTAGACGATCACGGGCCGGTGCGCGCGCTCGCTGAGCGCCGTCGCCTGCTCGACAACGCGCACCAGCGCCAGCAGCGGCGCGTGCGCGCCGCCTTCCGTCCCCCCGGCGATCAGCACCAGGTCAGGGCTGCTGAGCACAATCGCGTTGAGCAGGTCTTCCTCGCTGCGCCGGTCCTCCAGGCTGAGCGTGTCCACGACTTCAATATAGGTGCCAGCGGTGGCGCGCAGGGCGCTGCTGAGGCTGATCTCCGGGACCAGCCCGACGATAATGGCGCGCAGCGGGCGGCCTGTGCTGGCGGTCGCCACGAAATGCGCCACGCCGCTGTGATCGGGCTGCTCCGGGGTGATGATGGCGCTGTCGGCGGTGGTCAGCGGGCGGCCAGCGGCGCGGCTGATGACGTCGGCGGCGCGCGCCAGGCCAACGCGCACATCGTTATATGGGAAATTGTCGGTCGTGCGCGCGTCGGCGCGGCCCACCAGCCGGTACGCGCCGTCTACAAGATCAAGCAGCACCAACCGGGTGTGAACGCTGCCGAAGTCGGCCGCGAGGATTGCGCCGTAATCGTTCGCCGCCATGCCGCTAACCTCCGCTGATGCGCGCCAGAATGAAGCTCACGCGCTCGCTGAAGATCGTCAGGCTGGTGAGGATGGCGGCAGCGTAGAGCGCGCCCAGCGTTACCACAATCACCCCCTGGCCGACGAAGCCCAGCGTGCGGCTGACCGGGCCGCGCGTCACCGCGCCGCCGGGCCGCCGCCGCGCCAGATACTGAAAATAGACCAGCGTGCAGACCACGCCCAGCACCACCAGCCCGCCGTTGGTGAGGTTGGCGCTCACGCCGCTGCCGGTGGCGGCGACCAGCGGAATGAGCGTGCCGGTGATGGCGCCGGCCAGCGCGACGGCTGTGCCCACGCCGACGATGAACGCCAGCGCCAGGTCGCCGCCGCGCCCCAGGCGCGGGCTGCCCTTCAGCAGCAGCAGCGCGCCCAGCGCCAGCGGCAGCGCGCCGACGACAATGCCGGACAGGCCAGCGCCGGCGGCCAGGATCGTGCCGTTAACCCAGGGCCAGATCACGCTGTCCCAGGTCACGACCGTGACGAAGCCCGCCGCCAGCCCGACGAACAGGTACACGGCCAGCCGGTACAGCACGTTGTCGCCCAGGACATAGCTAAAGACCATCAGCGTGAGGATGAACCCCGCCCACAGGCCGATCTGTTCCAACTCACCGCCTCCTTCGCAAGATGCTGCGCACCGTGTTGAGAACAGCGCCGACCAGGATGATGAGCACGATGACCAGCAGGCCCAGGTTCATGCCGTACCAGCGTTCCTCAGCGTAGGGGATGGCGGCGGGCGCGGGCGGCGCGCCCTGGCGCAGCAGCCCGCCGATGTCCGCGTCTGCCATCACCACGACGATATCGCGCGGGGCGCTGGAGCTGCCCGCTGGCGCGTTGATCTGCAGCAGCGGCGCGGAAATCCAGCCCTCGCGCCCGTCATCGAGCCGCACCTGGATCCAGCCGGCGTCGCCGCTGCGGCCAATGACCGCCACCTGCGCGCCGGTCGGCAGCGAGCCGATCGGCTGGAAGGTTGTGCCCGGCCCGGAGCGCACGTTCACGCCCTGGCTGGCGATCACAATGGCCGTCACCTGCGGCGGCGCGGGCGTGGCGGTGGGCGGCGCGGCGGTTGCGCTGGGGCGCGGCGTGTCAGTCGGCGCGGCGGTGCTGGTGGGCACAGACGTGCCGGTGCTGGTGGGCGCGGGCGTGGCGGACGGCTCCGGCGTTGGGGTCGCCACGGGCGTGTCGGAGGGCAGCGGCGTCAGGGTCGGCGCGGGCGTGTCGGACGGCAGCGGCGTCAGGACCGGCGCGCCGCCATCGGCAGGCTGCTGCCGCAGCAGGCTGGCCGACACCCAGCCTTCAACGCCGCTGGGCAGACGGATCTGCGTCCACAGGCCATCGCTGCTCTGCGCCAGGACGGCGACTTCAGTGTTGGGTTCTGCGGACGCGATGACCGCGAACGTCGCGCCTGGCCCCTGGCGCACATTGACCGGCTGGGTGGAGAAAATCACGGCGGCGGGCAGCGCCGGCGGCGGCGTCGGGGTTGTGGTGGGCGCGGCGGTTGGCGTGGGCGGCTCTTCAGTGATTTCGGGCGCGCTGACAGGCGGTTCTTCGGTCAGCTCTGGCAGCGGCTGGCGGACGCCGGGGGCGGCCAGCATGGCCGCGTAGGTGTAGGCGTCCGGGAAGCCCACCAGCAGGCCGGCGAAGGCCGGGCCGACATACGGCTCAAGCAGCGGCGCGGCGCTGAAGCCGGACGCGGCCAGCAGCGGCAGGTCCGTCAGCGGTGCGATCTGCTCCGCCCAGGCGCGCATATCCTCCGGGCGCTCGCCGATCAGCACAACGGCGGCGAAATCGGCCAGCGCGGTCCCATCCAGGCCGGTTGGCTGGCCGCGCACGTCGGTCCCCAGCAGCGCGGCGGTGTTCAGCCCCAGGGCGCGCAGCCCCACGCTGGCGGCGGGCAGATAGCGCAGAACATAATAGTCGGCGTTGGGGCGCAGCGGCGCGCTGTGTTCAATTTCCGCCAGGAACGGCGAATCCGCCCGGCCCAGGTCGCGCAGGATAAGGTCGGCGCGCAGCACGCCAACCGGATTTGTGCCGACAACTACCGGGCGCGCCCGCCGCGCGAGGATATGGCGCAGCAGCACGGCGGTCAGGTCGTCCAGCTCGCCGGCGGCGGTTGGCCCGTATTCCACGCCGACCAGCGCCAGCTCGCCGGGGCGCAGTTGGTCCAGCGTGTCGAACACGGCGCGCCCGCCGCTGCCCGCCGCGAACTCCGCCGGCGGCAGCTCGCCGACGCGCAGGGCGGGCACAAAGAAGGGCAGTATCACCGCCGCGCCCACCAGCAGCGCGATCAGCAGGCGCGCGGGCTTGAGGCGGCCCTGACGCGCGGCCGGGGCCGCTGTCAGCGCGGCGTCGGGCGCGGACGCCCCCTGATACTCGATATCGTGCGGGAAGTCGTCTTCGTCAGCCAGGAAGCCGGCCCCGATGGGGGGCGCAGCCGCGCCAGCGCCGCTGTCGGCAGGGCCGGCCAGCGCGCGCAGCAGGTCCGCGCGGCGGCGCTGGTCGGGTGTCAGCAGCAGGCCGGTCATCAGGCTGGGGCTGGCCGCCGCCGCCGGGGCGGGGGGCAGCAGCTCCCCGACGCCGGGCAGCAGCTCAGCCAGCGCGCCCGGATCGGCGGCGGCGGGCTGGGCCAGCACGTTTTCGCCGCGCGCGCGCAGCCGGCGCAGGCGGTCGGGCAGGTCGGTCAGCGGGCGATCTTCCCCGCTCTGGCGCACCAGGGCCGCCGCTGAGACGCCGCCCACCGTCGCGCCCATTTCCGCCAGCCAGTCGGGCGCGTCGGCGGCCAGCGGCGCGCCTTTCGGCTCCCGGCTGAACGCGCCGGGCGGCTCATCGAGCAGGTCGTCGAAGTCTATGTCTGCCGAAGCAGCCAACTGGTCGCTGTCGAGCGCCGCCAGCATGCTGTCAATATCGTCATCGTCGGCGGCTGCCGCCGGCGCGCTGTCCAGGAAGCTCAGGTCAGCGCGTTCCAGCGCGGGCAGGTCTGTTTCGGCTGCGCCGGGCGCCTGGAAAGCGGACGTCTCCGGCGCGCCCAGGTCGTCAAGCCAGCCGGGCTGCTCAGCAGGCGCGGGCTGCCCTTGCTCGTCCGTGAACCAATCGGCTGTGCCGGCCCCGGCTGTGTCGAACAGCGTGTCGAGGTCAAACTCAGGGCCAGCATCGGCGTCGAAAAAGCCTTCATCGAGATCGTGATCGGCGGCGGACGGCGGCGCCGGCTCTGCGGGCAGCGGGGCCGCGCCGGTGAACCAGTCAGGCGCGGCGCTGGTGTCGAACTCGTCCAGGCCCAGGAACCAATCGGGCAGGTCGCCGGTCCCCGGCTCGTCAGGGTGTTTATCTGGCGGCCCGGCCTGTTCAAAGCCAAATTCGGGCAGGTGTTCCTCAATATCGGGGACGCGCTCGGCTTCGGCCTGCTGCGCCGCCCACTCATCGAACGTCAGCTCGGAAGTGGTTGTGTCGGGCAGCAGCTCGCCAGTTTTGAGCCAGTCTTTCGACAGCGCGCCGGTGTCGTCCACCAGCGACAGGTCAGCGGGGGCGGGCGTTTCGGCTGCCGGCGCTTCGTCATCGTCGAGCAGCCAGGCCGGCAGGCCAGCGTCTTCTGGCTCAGCCGCTACTGACGGCTCCCAGGATGCCTCAGGCTCAGCGGGCGCGGCGTCGGCGTCTTCCGGGCCGAAGGGGTCGCTGTCCTCCAGCCAGTCAGGCAGGTTGATGCGCGGGCGCGGCTGCGCTGCGCCGGCATCCGGCTCTTGCGCTGTGTCGGGCGGCTCGATTTTGCCGGTGAGCAGATCGTCTTCAGTGCCGCGCAGCCAGTTGAGGTCGTCGCCAGAGGCGTCCGCGGCGTCCGGCTCATCGTCTGGCGTGTGGCGGCGCATCCAGGGCAGGTCGCCGGTGAAGCCGAAGCCGGGCGCGTCGCCGGCGCTGGCGTCCGCGTCGGACTGGCCGCCGCGCCAGGCCAGGTCGCCGGTGAAGCCCAGGCTGTCGTCGTCGGGCAGGCCCGGCTCAGCGCCCGCGTCCAGGTCATCCCAGCCGAACGCGTCGTCATCGGCGGGCTGGTCGTCGCCCTGCGGGTCGTCACCGCCGCGCAGCCAGGAAAAATCGTCGGTGTTCTTGTCGTCGCTCATAAGGTTCTATTCCCGGTAGGAACGGTCCTGCCCGATCAGCACGCGCACGCCCGCAACGACAGTCGCCAGCGCGATGCCGAGCAGGATGCCGCGCGCGCCCGCGCTCACCGGAACCGCCAGCAGCCAGCCGCGCAGGTCCGCCAGCAGCCCCAGCCCCGGCAGCGCCAGCGCGCCCGCCAGCGCCACCAACAGCGCCGCCGTGAACAGCAGCGTCCAGCCAGAGAAACGCTGGCGGCGGGTGGCGCGCACCGCGCCGTACACCAGCGCGAACAACAGCAGCGCCGCCAGCGCCGATTCGATCGACACCTGCAGGTCTTCGAGCAGCAGACGGGTCGGCGGCGGGTCGCCAGCCAGGATGCCGGCGCGCTCCAGCGCGGTCAGCGCGATGACGGCCAGCGCGCCGATAACAAGCACGATGCTGTAACCCCAGCCGCCGCCGCGCTGCCGGATGCGGCGCAGATGCACCATCAGCAGGTTGATAAGGCCAGCCAGCACGGTGACGGCGACGGTAATCAACACAAGCTGGAGAAACAGGCTGGTCAGGTCGCGCACGCGCAGGGCGGCCACGAACGCGCTGAGAAAGCCCAGGCCGTCGCCGACCAGCAGCCCGGCCAGGGTGATGAGGCCAAAGCCGATGGCGATGGCCGCCGCTGAAATGCGAGTAATGCGCGCCATAGCTTATGCCCCTCCCACTGCCGCTGTCACCGCCATCACGATCAGCGCGGCGATTACCAGCCAGCGCAGAACATCCTGCGCCACCAGCGCGCCGGTCTGGACGGCGTCCGTTCCCAGGTAAGCGCCGCCGGCGAACAGCTCTTCGCCGATCAACGGGTAGTCGGAAAAAGCGTAGGCGATGGCCTGTCCCTCCGGCTGGTCGCTCACGGCGATCAGCGGCTGGTCGCGGCGGTGGGCCGCCTCGCCGATCAGCGCCAGCTCTGGCCCGAAGCTGCCCGCCAGCAGGTTAGCGCCCACGTTGTCAGCGCCCAGCGCGGCGGTCAGCGCGGCGGCGAACGCCAGCGACCGCTGTCCGGCGGGGTACCAGCGCACAGCGCCCGGCTGATAGCGGTCCAGCAGCCCGCGCGACTGATAAGCGCGGCGCAGGGTGTCGTGGCCCAGCGGGATAGCGGTCGGGTCGCTGGTGGTGAACAGCGGCGCAGCCGCGCCGATCGCGCCGCGCCGCGCCACCTGGTACAGCAGCTCGGCGCTGGCCAGCGCCAGCAGCGTGCGGTCCGCGCCCAGGCCGGCGCTGCCCAGCGAGAGGTGCAGCGGGCGGTTGGCCTCGATCGCCGCGCCCACCGCGTCGGGCAGCGCGTCGAAAGCGTCAATCGGGCGCAGCGCGAACGCCTGCCGCCGCCGCTGAATCTGCGTCGCGCTGACGAGCGCCACCAGCGCCGTCAGGATGAGGATAATGCCGATAAACTCGGTTGTCGTATCCACAGCGTCCCCCCGGTGGCAGGTGTGCCGCCCCCGCTTTACGCTTCGTCGTCGCTGTCCAACCGGCGGCGCAGGCGCTCAACGCCGCCCGGTTCCTCCAGCGCGCCCGCCAGATGCGCCGCCGCCTGGCCCAGGCCCAGCAGGCCGAGGGCGGGCTGGGCCGCCCAGATAAGCTGCGCGCCCAGTGGGCCGAGCGGGGCCAGCACGTCCAGCGCCACCCTTAGCGCGCCGTCCACACCGCGCGCGCGCGCCTGTTCAAGCCAGCGGCCGTCCTCGTTCATATGCGCCAGTATAGCACAGGCGCGGCATGCGCGAAAACAAGCTGCCAGTACATTTGTCGCAGGCCAGTTTGAATGTGGTTTGGCCGCGCGGGGGTAAACGCAAAGGGCGGCCCTGTAGCGGGGCCGCCCGGCGCGCAGCAAAGCGCATTCAGCGCTGGCTCAGGCCCAGACGATCAGCCCTGGCTGAAACGGCGACGGCAGCAGGTCGTGGTGCGGCACAACGCGCACCGAGATACCGCGCTCGCCGCTGGTGTAGTACAGCAGGCGGGCGACAAAGCGGTAAGCGCCGCCGCCATCCGTGCCCATCGGCTCCATCTCCACCGCCTCGGCCTCAGCGGCGAGACCGATCTGGCGCTGGTTGTTGAGCTGGCCGTAGTAAAGCTGGACCTGCACATCTTCCGGCTTGAGCTGCCCCAACTGCACGGTCGCTTCGACCTCCAGCGCGTCGCCGACCTTGATCTGCTCGCTGTCGACGCGCACCGCCTGCACGCGCACATCCTTCCAGGCCTGGCGCAGGCCGCTTTGCCAGCGGGCATAGGCCCGCCCCTGCTGCAAGTCGTTGGCGGTCATGTCCTGGACGCGGCTGTAAAGCGGCATGTAATAGCGTTCGGTGTACTGCTGAACCATGCGGTGCGTGTTGAAGAACGGGGCCAGCGCCTGCATCGAGCGCTTCATCCTGTCAATCCAGCCGCGCGGCAGGCCGTCGCGCCCGCGCGTGTAGAACAGCGGCACGATATCCTGCTCGATAATGTTGTACAGCGCCTCGCTCTCGACGTAATCCTGGTGGTCGGCTTCGGACTCTGGATATTCTTCGCCGTTGCCGATCGCCCAGCCGACCGACGGGTCATACCCTTCGGCCCACCAGCCATCGAGAATGCTGCAATTCAGGCCGCCGTTGTAGATGACCTTCATGCCGCTGGTCCCGCTGGCCTCTTTGGGGCGGCGCGGGGTGTTCAGCCACACATCCACCCCCTGCATGAGGTAGCGTGCCGTGTTCATGTCGTAGTTTTCGAGGAACACGACGCTGTGGCGCAGATCAGCGTCGCGGGCGTAGTTGATGATCTGGCGGATCAGCTCTTTGCCGGCGGTGTCGTGCGGGTGCGCCTTGCCCGCGAAGATAAACTGCACGGGCCGGTCAGGGTTGTTGATGATGGCTTTCAGCCGTTCCAGATCGCGAAAAACCAGCGTGGCGCGCTTGTAGGTCGCGAAGCGCCGGGCGAAACCGATGGTGAGCGCGTCCGGGTTGAGGCACTCGCTGGCGGCCTCAACTTCGCTGCGCGGCGCGCCCCTGTTCTCCAACTGCATCCGCAGGCGGGTGCGGGTGAAGGCGGTGAGGCGCTCGCGCCGCCGTTCGTGCGTGCGCCACAGCTCGGCGTCGGGGATGTCGGCGACGCTGTGCCACACGTCCGGGTTGGCTTCCTGCGCGCGCCACTCCGGCCCCAGATAGCGGTCCAGCAGCGTCTCCATTTCCTGGCTGATCCAGCTCGCGACGTGGATGCCGTTGGTCACTGACCCGATGGGAATCTCGTTTTCGGGAACATTGGGGTAAACCCACTGCCACATTCTGCGCGAAACCACGCCGTGAAGCTGGGCTACGCCGTTGGCTGCCGCTGACAGGTTGAGCGCCAGCACCGCCATCGAGAACAGGTCGTAGTCGCCCATCTTCTCGCGTCCCAGGTTGATGAACTCGCTGCGCGACAGGCCCAGGCTCTGGTAATACTCGGTGAAGTGTTCGTCTATCAGGTCGAAGCCGAAGCGCTCCAGCCCGGCGGGGACCGGCGTGTGCGTGGTAAAGAGGATGCCCGCGCGCGCGATCTCGCGCGCCTCAGCGAAGGTGAGGTGCTTCTCCACCATCAACTGGCGGATGCGCTCCAGCGCCAGAAAGGCCGAGTGGCCTTCGTTAATATGCACGATGTCCGGGCGCAGGCCCAGCACCTCCAGCGCCCGCATCCCGCCGATGCCCAGCAGCAGCTCCTGGCGGATGCGCGTGCGGCGGTCGCCGCCGTAGAGGCGGTCGGTGAGGTTGCGGTCTTCATCGCGGGCGTTTTCCTTAATGTTGGTGTCCAGCAGCAGCAGCGCCACGCGGCCCACCTGCACATGCCAGATCACGGCGAACAGCTCGCGCCCCGGCAGCGGCACGCTGATTTTGACGGGCGCGCCGCTGGCGTCGCGCTGAAGCGTCACGGGCAGGTTGGCGTAGTCATTGATCGGATACGATTCCTGCTGGTAGCCGTCGGCGTTCAGGTACTGGTGAAAGTAACCTTCCTGGTACAGCAGGCCAACGCCAACCAGCGGGATGCCCAGGTCGCTGGCGCTTTTGAGGTGGTCGCCGCTGAGGACGCCCAGGCCGCCGGAATAGTTTTGCAGGCATTCGGTGATGCCGAACTCCATCGAAAAATAGGCGATGCGCGGCGGCGCGCTGCCGCCGTACACCTCGCTGTACCAGGTCACGCCCGCGGCCATATAGGCGTCGAACGCCTCGCAGACGCGGTTGTAGTGGGCCATAAACGCGAGGTCTTCGCAGGCCGCCTGCAGGCGCTCCTGGCTCACCAGGCCCAGCATCCACACCGGGTTGCGCCCGGTGGCTTTCCACAGGTCATTGTCCAGGCGGCGAAACAGGGCGATGCTTTCCTGGTCCCAGGCCCAGCGCAGATTCAGCGCCAGCTCCTGCAGGCGCGCCAGTTTAGGGGGCAGGTTGGGGATCACTTTGACAGTTGCGACCGGTCGAATCATAATGTCTCCTGCTGCGCGCATGGGCGCAGGTTGTGTCTATCCAGCGCGCACAAGCATAACGCGACACGGCGGCGCTGCCAACCGCTGGCCGTCAGGATCGCAGGGTGATCATGGTGAAAGCGGCGGCGGCGGCTGAATATGCCCCGGCCGGATTGACGCGCTATCCCCCCTCCGCTACAATAACGCTTATGATCGTTCACAAAATTAGCGCAAGCGAAACCTGATGAGATACCATATCTGGACCCTGGGATGCCAGATGAACACCGCTGATTCGCAGCGGCTGGCGTCAGAGCTGGAGCGCCTGGGCCACCGGGCCGCCCTTGACCCGGACAGCGCCGATATCATGGTGGTGAACACCTGTGTGGTGCGGCAGAGCGCCGAGGACAAGGGGCTGGGCCGCCTGTATGAGCTGGCGCAGGTGAAGCAGCAGCACCCTGACAAGATCGTCGGCGTGATGGGCTGCATGGTGGGCGTGCGCGACCCGCTGCGCCTGCGGCAAAAGCTGCCCTTCGTGGACGTGTTCATGCCGCCGTCAGAGCCGGAGCCGCTGGTTGCCTTTCTGCGTGACCACGCGGCAGAGGCGGAGGCGGTGGCGGAAGAAGCGCAGGCCCGCCAGCGGCGCGACGCGCTTCAGGATGGCGACCTGCTGCTGCCGCTGCACGAGCAGGGCAGCCTCATCAGCGCGCACGTGCCGGTCGTTTACGGCTGCTCGCATGCGTGCAGCTTCTGCATTATCCCTTTCCGGCGCGGCATTGAGCGCAGCCGCAGCGTCGGCGCGATCGTGGCGCACGCGCGCAGCCTGGCGCAGCAGGGCGTGAAGGAAATCACGCTGCTGGGGCAGATCGTGGACCGCTACGGCAAGGATGTCGCCGATGGCCCCGACCTGGCCGACCTGCTGCGTGTTGTGCACGATATCGCCGAGGAAACCGGGCTGGAGCGTATCCGCTTTCTGACCAGCCACCCCAACTGGATGACTGACAAGCTGCTGGACACGGTGGCGGCGCTGCCGCGCGTTATGCCGCACATCGAAGTGCCGGTGCAGGCTGGCGACGATGAGGTGCTGGCGCACATGAAGCGCGGCTACACGGTTGATCAATACCGCCGGCTGGTCGCCAATATCCGCAGCCGCATCCCCGATGTGGCGATCAACACCGACATCATCGTAGGTTTTCCCGGTGAGACCGAGGCGCAGTTCCAGGGCACGTATGATCTGCTGGCTGAGCTGAAGCTCGACAAGGCGCACCTGGCGCGCTACAGCCCGCGCCCGCACACCCTCAGCGCGCGCGCCATGCCCGACGATGTGCCGGACGACGAGAAGCGCCGCCGCCTGCAGGCGCTTGAAACATTACAGACCGAAGTCGTCGCGGGCATTAACCAGCGTTTCCTGGGCCAGATCGTGCCGGTGCTGGTGGAAGACCAGCACAAAGGTAAATGGCGCGGGCGCACGCCGCAGAATAAGCTGGTCTTTTTCGAGGACGCCGGCGCCTGGCGCGGGCGGGTGGCGCAGGTTGAAATCACCTGGACTGGCCCCTGGAGCATGCAGGGGCGGCTGCCGGCGGCGCGCGCTGCCGCTGCGGCGCCGCTGTCCATGAGCTGAAATATCGGCCTGGCGGGTTGTCCTACAATTGTGATGTCAATTGGGAGAACGCGCGGTTTTGGCGTATACTGATAAGAGCGCCTGAAGGGGGAAACCTTCCGCGCTGTGTGCTGCGCTAACACGCCAAACCGCGGTTGGGTTTGCTCTGCCGAATTGGAGGACCAGGTATAATGCCACCTGAGAAAAGCGGATATTATTATCCCAATAAATTTGCCCTGATCACCATCGAGGCGATGGAAGAGATCATGGGCAAGAATGGGCTGAGCGCCATCCTGCACCTGGCCGGGTTGGACCACCTGATTGATAATTATCCGCCCGATAACCTGGAAAAAGGTTTTGATTTCGCTGATTTCACCGCGCTTAACGTCGCCCTTGAGGACATGTACGGGCCGCGCGGCGGGCGCGGGCTGGCGCTGCGCGCCGGGCGCGCCACCTTCGCCCAGGGCCTGAAAACCTTCGGCGCGCTGGCCGGCGTTGGCGACCTGGCGTTTAAGGTGCTGCCGCTGAGCGCCAAGCTCAAAGTGGGCGTGCCGGCGATGGCGAATATCTTCTCGCAGTTTTCGGACCAGATCTCCAACGTCCACGAAGAGGGAACTGACCGCATTGTCTACACGCTGGAGCGCTGCCCGATGTGCTGGGACCGCAAAGCCGACCGCCCGGTGTGCTTTGTGGGGCAGGGCCTGCTTCAGGAAGGGCTGCGCTGGGTGTCTGGCGGGCACGAGTTCAAAGTGGACATGGCTTCGTGTATCGCCAAAGGCGACGACATGGGCCGCTATATCATCTACAAAGAGCCGATTGGCTGAATGGAAACCATACCGCAAAACGCTAGACAGCCCCGCGCGGCCCGCTGCCGCCGGGGCTGTTTTTGTTTGTGTGGGCAGCGCCAGGCGGGCGTTGGCTGAGGGTGGGGCAGGCGCAGCGCAGGGGCGTTGTCCCGCTGGCCGTGTGATGTTACAATGGCTGTAATAGCTGTGCCGCAGCGAAGTGAGGGAACCCCATGCGCGACTGGAAACTGGCGCTGCTGCTGGCGGCGCTGCTGGTTTTAAGTGCCTGTAATCTCACCCGACAGCCGCCCACGAGCGAGTCGGTCGTCACCCCGCCCAGCGGCGGTAAACCGACTGTCACCATTTCCGCGCCGCAGAACGGCGAAGAATTTGTGGTCGGCAGCGCCGTGTTCGTCAGCGCCAACGCGACGGACAGCGTGGGCGTGACCCGTGTGCAGCTTGTCGCCAACAACCAGATAGTGAAAACGGTTACCTCAGAAGCGTCAGCGGGCGACCGCAGCATGAACGTGCTGCTGGATTTCCGCCCGGCGGCGGCGGGCAGCGTGCGCCTGCAGGTGGTGGCTTTTCGCGGCGCGATCGCCAGCGACCCGGCCACGGTGGACATCACCGTGCGCGCTTCACAGGCGCAGGTGACGGCCACCGCCGCGCCGCAGACGCGCGTGCCCGACATTAACCCTAACGATCCGACCTGCCGGGCGCTGGTCAATGTGGGGCTGAACCTGCGCACCGGGCCAGGCACGCAGTTCGACCGGATCACGGTGCTGCCGGCGGGCACGGTGATGCCGATCACCGGGCGCATTGGCAGCAATCAGTGGTGGCAGGTGCGCTTTGGTGCGACCATCGGCTGGGTGTCGGCAGCTTACGTGACTGTCTACGGTATCTGTACCGGCATCCCGGTGATCGCGACGCCGGTGCCGCCGCCCACTACCCCGCCGACATCCCCGCCGCCGCCGACATTAGCGCCAACGTTTACGCACACGCCGGTCTCGCCCACGCCGGGCCTGCCCGACCTGGTGGTGGCCAGCATCGTTGGCCCCACCAGCCTGACGATCCCGGCGGGTGAGACATCGGTCACCGCTAACTACTCGATCACGATCGCTAACACGGGCAGCGGCAGCACCGGCCAGTTCAACAGCACGATTACGGTGCTGCCCGGCGGCACGCCCCAGGAACTGAGCGCGGTGTCTAACCTGAGCGCTGGCGAGAGCATCGCCCTGACGATCGCGCTGCTGTTTGACGCGCCGGGCAGCTATACGCTGCGCGTGCTGGCCGACAGCGACTCAGACGTGGACGAGGTGAGCGAGGTCAATAACACCGGCACGCTGGACGTGGTCGTGACGGCGGCCCCTTAGCGCGCGGCGGTCAGGCAGGCAGCAGCGCAGCACGGCGGCCCTCAACCGGGGGTCGCCGTTTCTACAGCCCGGTTGCCCCGAATGGGCGACAGTTATACAATGAGAACCATGACGACGAACGTGTTACTCATCAACCGGCAGCTTGTGTTTGCTGTGACGATCAAGCAGGCGCTGGAGCAGACGGGGCTGTTTGCGGTTCACCCGTTCACCTTCGCCGACGCCGCGCTGGATTACCTGCGCGACCACCCGCACGATGTCGCGCTGGTTGATTTCACGCTGCCGGACTATAACGGCCCGCAGTTGGTGCGCCGCCTGCGCGCGATCCAGCCCGGCATCGCCGTCATTGTCAGCCCGGCGCAGCCTAACGCCAGGGCCTTAATGCAGGAACTCGACCTGCAGGGCATCGTTGACGCGCCGTTCAGCGCCCGCACAATCATCCCAGTGATCGAGCACGCGGTTGAGCTGATCGAGCAGCCGCTTTCGGCGCGGACGCGCAGCCTGATCGAGGGCACAGCGCCAGAGGCCAGCGACACCGACGTGCTGGCTGAGCAGAGCCACGACCCGCTGGATATGCCGCCGCCGGGCGGCGCGCTGCCGTCCACCCGCGTCTTCGATGACGAGCCGGCCTTCGATTTTGACGCTGAGGCCGACGGCTCGCAGCCGGGACGCGCCCCAGGGACGCGCCCGCTCGACGATCCGGGTGCGGACGCGCCGCCGTTCGACGCTGGCTGGCGCGCATCTGGTGGCGAGACGCATCTGCTGGACGACGACGACGAGCTGCTGCCCTGGGAACAGCCCCGGCCTGGCGGCCAGCCGCCCGCGCCGGTTGATTTTTCCAGCCTGGGCAGCATCCTGATGGATGAAGCGTCCGCTGAAATGCTTGAGCCGCCCGGCGCTGAGGACACGCCCGCCGTGCCCGCGACCAACTCTGACGCGGTGCGCCAGTTCCTCGCTACCCGGCCTGAGAGCGTGGACGACACGTTTGACAGCGTGCTGGATGCGATTGGCCCGGATGCCGGGGCGCCAGGGACGGCGCGCGCCGCCGATGGCTTTGATGATCTGGTCGAGTCGCTGCGCACCGAACGCCAGCACACGCCGCTGCCGGACCGTCACCAGCAGTTTCTTGAGCTGATCCTCACCGGCGGCATGGACAACCTGCTGGTCGAACTCGAAAAGGCCAAAACTGGCCCGCTGGCGGACGACAGCGGCGCTGCGGACCAGCCCGCGCCGCCGGACTCGTTCGCGGCGCTGGCCGCTGAGGAACCGCCGCTGCCCACGCTGGAAGAAAGCGGCACGGTTGGCGATCTGATGGTCGGCGTGAGCGACACCAGCTTCCGCAACGTGCTGGCGTTAATGCGCGGCGAGCAGGCTGTCCCGGCTGACAGCGCCAGTTTTGAAAGCGATTTTGAGGACTTTTTCGGGCCGGCCGCGCCTGGCGGGAGCCAGCCGCCGCAGGAACAGGCAGAGGATGCCGCGCAGGAAATTGACGCATTTTTTGCTGAGATGGGCGGACAGGAACCCACCCCGCCTGCGCCGCCCGCCGCGCCGCCCCCGCGCGACCGAGAGGACAGCGGCGGCATCCCGGCGCGCATGATTCTGGAGACGGCCCAGGACGAGAGCACGCCCGCCGATTCGTTCTCGCTGGACACGCTGATTGACGACATTGAGCGCCAGTTGGGGCAGCACCTGCCGGATATCAGGCCGCTGCCATCCTGGGGCGAGGCGTTTAAGCTGCCGCGCCGGCCCGCGCCGCCCGCGCCAGCCCCGGCGGCTAAAAACTTTGTGACAGAGCCGGACTTCCTGCCGGAAACGTTCGCTGAGCCAGCGCCGCCGCCGGTGACGCCCCTGCCGATGTGGGAGGACGCGCCCGACGAGCTGTTCGCGACGACAATGGTGTCGCCGGCGCAGCGCGAGCAGATTGAGGCTGAGCGCGAGTTCCAGGAAACGGAGGTTCTCGCCGGCGGCTCTGAGGCTGAGCCGGCGGCTGAGGGCGAGTTCGAGATCGAGGCCGGGCCAGGCTTTGAACCGGGGCCGGCGGACGCGGACGAATTTGAGCTGGAGGCGCCGCCGCAGCCTGATTGGGAAGAACACGAGTGGCCAGCGGCAGAGGTGGACATCGCCGCCGCCTGGGAGTCCTTCGTCCCGGCGGACAGTTACGCGGACGACGAGGCAGCTTACGACGAAGCGCTGCCAGCGCTCGCTGACGAGCCGTTCTACAGCGACGAGACCCTGCTTGGCCAGAGCACGCCGGTTCCCGCGACCGGCGGAGATGCCCCTGATTGGGTGGACGCGCTGACGCCGCCGCCCGCGCCGGTGTTCGCTGAGGACGCCGCGCCCGCGCTGGAGATGGGGGCGGACGACTCTTATATCGCCCAGCTTGCCCTCAGCCTGACGCAGGTCTCGCTGGAGCTGACCGCCGAAGCGACGCTGCTCACCCGCGACGGCGGCGTCGCGGCGTCGGCTGGCGCGCTGGCGCCGGAGGACATTGACGCGCTGCGTCCGCTGCTGGCGGAGATTAGCTGGCAGCCGGACGAGGATGAAGCGCGCATCAATTTCGTGGCGCTGGACGGCGGCAGCCGCGAGTATATGCTGTTTTCACGCCCAACGGTTGGCGGCTTCACGCTGACGATGGTCTTTGGCGGGGCAACGCCGCTGCGCGACATCCGCCGCCAGGGCCGGCGGCTGCTGGAATCGCTGGCCGCTGTGCCCGACACGCCCCTGACGCAGTTTGTGCCGCCCGCGCCCGCGCCGGCGCCTGCCCCCACCGCCAGCCCGACGGCGGCGCCAAGCCGGACCGAGCCGCTGGCCCCGTACACCTATATGTGGCTGCTGCGCGACCCGGAGATCGCTCTCAACGAGGCGGCGGCGCGGGCCATCACAACCGGCCTGCACGCCCAGCTCAGTGAGCAGGGGTGGCAGGTGCGGGCGCTGCGGGCGCAGGGTGAATACGTTTACGTCTACGCGGATGTCCCCGGCGAGCGCGCTGCTTACGTGGTAGTGGACGAGCTGAAGCAGCGCACAGCGGGCATTCTGCGCGCGCAGTTCGCCGCGTTTGACCCGCACACGCTGTGGGCCGAAAGCTACCTGGTGATGGCGCCGGGCCGCGACCTTGACGCCGATGAGATCGCCCAGTTTATTGATTTCGAGCGGCTGCTGTAACTGTTAACCCCGGCGCGCCATTCCCCTTTTCGCACAGGCCGCACCGCATACCCGCCGTCAGGGATTCCTAAACGGGCGGCGGGCGTGTATGATTGCCGGCGTGTATCGGTTTGACGAGAGACGAGCTATGCCGGAGAAAGCGTTTGTCAGCGGGTGCTTTGACCTGCTCCACAGCGGGCATATCGCCTTTTTGCAGGAAGCGGCCACCTATGGCGAGCTGTACGTCGCCATCGGCTCTGACGCGACGGTTTACAAGCTGAAAGGCCGCCTGCCGGTTCTGGGCGAGCAGGAACGGCAGTACATGGTGCAGTCGCTGGGCTGCGTGAAGGCCGCCTTTATCTCCGGCGGGGTCGGCATGCTGGATTTTGTTGACGTGCTGGACGAAGTGCAGCCGACTGTGTTTGTCGTCAACAACGACGGCAACATCCCGCAGAAGGAAGCGCTGTGCCGCGCGCGCGGCATCCGCTACGTGGTGCTGGAGCGCGAGCCGCACGCCGACCTGCCGCCGCGCTCGACAACGGCGCTGCGCACGGTCAGCCGGATGCCGTACCGCATTGACCTGGCGGGCGGCTGGCTGGACCAGCCGTTTGTGTCGGAACACTATCCCGGCCCGGTGCTGACGGTTTCGATTGAGCCGGATATTGATTTCAACGAGCGCAGCGGCATGGCGACCAGCACGCGCAACGCCGCCATTGACCTGTGGGGCGCGCGGCTGCCGGTGGGCAGCCCGGAGAAGCTGGCGAAGATTCTGTTCGCCTACGACAACCCGCCGGGCACGACCGCGATTTCCGGCTCGCAGGACGCTATCGGCATTGTTTTCCCCGGCCTGAACAAGGCGCATTACGAGGGCGCGTACTGGCCGGCGCGCATTGACAGCGTGCAGGATGAGCCGACGCTCCGGTTTATCGAGCAGGCGCTGCACCTGATTCCGCTTGACCCCCGGGCTGAGGATTACAACCCGCTGACGCGGCGCAGCATCACCCGCGCGGGGGCGCAGGCGCTGGCCGCCGCCGCTAACGCCTGCTGGGACGCGATTCTGGCGCACGATGTGCGCGCGTTTGGCGAGCAGACGCGCCGTTCGTTCGAGGCGCAGATCGCAATGTTTCCAGAGATGGTCAACGACACGGTGTTCGGGATGATCGAACGCTACCGGGACAAGGCGCTGGGCTGGAAGCTGTCGGGCGCGGGCGGCGGCGGCTACCTGATCTTCGTGAGCGAGCGCCCGCTGGCGAAGGCGATTCGCGTCAACATCCGGCGCCAGATGGCGTAAGCGCGGCGCGCGACGTCAATAGGCGCGCCACCAGATGCCGGTGCATTCCGGCACGATGAGCAGCTTTTCAGCGGCCACGCGGTCCGCCAGGGCGTCGCCAAAAAAGAAGCGCGTGAGCGTTTCGGCTTCTGCCGGCGAATTAAAGTAGTAGTCGGTGCGCAGCCAGGTGGACTGGAAGCCCTGTTCCTGCTCCAGCCACTGATAGAGCGCCGCCAGCCCGGCGCTGGGCGCGGCGGGCTGTTTGCCGCCGGTCCCCAGCGTCTCCAGCAGGATCGCTGTGCCGCCAGGGCGCAGCACCCGCCGCATCTCAGCCAGCATCGCGCCGACTTCAACGCGCCACGTGTCAGGATACCAGCCGACCGCGTGGCCGAAGCTCCAGCCTTCGACAGCGAGGTTGGCGCAGGCGGCGGGCAGCGGCAGACGGCGGTTGTCGGCGGCGGCCAGCGCCCAGTTGTCCGCGCCGGTCTCGTCCATGCGCCGGGCGGCGACGCTGAGCATGTGCGGCGAGGCGTCGAAGGCCCACACCCGGCGGGCGGCCAGCGCCAGCAGGCGCGTCAGCCGCCCGGTCCCCGCGCCGAACTCAACCACATCCTGCCCGTCGAGGGGCTGAATGTGGTTAAGCGTGGGGAAGATCAGCCCCCGGTAGTCCTCTGCCGCCACCAGCGCGTCGTACTGCGCCGCGTGGCGGGCGTAGATAGCCTGAAAATGATTGTCAGCCATGCGGCCTCTGGCTCTCTGGCGGGCGAAACGAACTTCAGTTAACTGCGGACCGTCTAACCTTGCGCTGTCGCCCCGCGCGGCGGCCGGGGCGCGCTGCGCTTCGCCCCCCGCCCGGCTGGCGGGCGGGGGGCGCGGCGCAGCGCGTTACTCGCTGAAGTCCTCGATCTGCTTGTCGAGTTTGTCCTGGTTGACTTCCGGGTGACGGTTGAGCAGTTCCTTAAAGCGCAGCATGTATTGTTTTACCTGCGCGCGCGTGTAGGCCTCAAAGCGCAGCGTGATGGCCGGCTGTGTGTTGCTGGCGCGCACCAGGCCCCAGCCGTTCTCGAACTGGGCGCGCACGCCGTCCAGCGTGATGACCTCGGTTTCCCGCGACAGTTCCTCAGTGATCTCGTCAATAATCTGGAACTTAAGGTTGTCCGGCGCGTCCAGGATGATCTCCGGGGTGGCGGGCAGCTTGGGGATTTCGTCGAACAACTGCGAGATCGTGCGGTTTGTGTTCGAGATGATCTGAAGCGTCTTGAGCGCCACCAGCGGCGCGTCATCGAAGCCGTAGTAGTCCTCGCCGATGAAAATGTGGCCGCTGACCTCACCGCCCAGCGGCGCGCCCAGCGCGGCCATGCGCTGTTTCATCAGGCTGTGGCCGGTTTTCCACATCTCCGGGATGCCGCCGAATTTCCTGATTTCATCGGGCAGGGCCATTGAGGCTTTCACGTCAAAGACCACACGCTCGCCGGGGTGGCGGCTGAGCATGTCGCGCGCCAGCAGCGCGACCAGCCGGTCGGCAGCGATGTGGTGGCCGTGATCGTCAATGAAGCCGCAGCGGTCGGCGTCGCCGTCGAAGGCCAGGCCCAGGTCAGCGCCCAGCTCGATGACCTTCGCTTCGAGGTCCTTCGTCATTTCGGGGTCTTCGGGGTTGGGCAGGTGGTTGGGGTAGGTACCGTCGGATTCGCAGAACAGACAGTGGACGGTGATGCCCAGCTTCTCCAGCATCGGCGGGACGTAAGTGCCGCTGAGGCCGTTGCCGGCGTCGAGCACGATGGTCAGCGGGCGGGCGATCTTGACCTTGCTCTGGATAGTGGCCATGTGCTTGTGGATCATGTCGAAATCCTGATCCAGGCTGCCGCTGCCGGTGGCGAAGGCGTCGCTGAGGATGATGTCGAGGATGTCTATAATCTGCTGCCCGGCCAGCGCCAGCCGCCCATAGGCCATCTTGATGCCATTGTAGCGCGTGTCGAGGTGGCTGCCGGTGATCATCACGCCAGCGCCGCGCTCGCCATAGCTGGACGAGGCGAAGTAAACGGTGGGCGTAAGCACCGCGCCGATGTCGGTCACGTTCAGCCCGGCTGAGAGCGCGCCTTCGATGAGGCCCTGTTTGATGCCGGGCGATGAGGGCCGGTTGTCGCAGCCAATGAACAGCCGGTCGGTCTGAAACTGCTGCGGCAGATACGTGCCCAGGCCGCGCCCCACCAGCCGCGCCAGGTCGGGCGTAATCTGCGGGTTCGGGCCGCTGACCACGCCACGGATGTCGTATTTGCGAAAGATCGTCCTGTCAACCTGCGTCATCAAGTGCTCTCCTGTGTAAAATGTCGGTCAGTTATGCGCGCGCCGGGCGCTACAGGCTGCCGGCGGCGTTGCGGTACAGATCGTGGCAGGCCGCGCGCAGCGCGCCGCCGCGCCCGCCCACATGCACGCTGCCGCGCGCCGCCAGCCGGGCCTGCACGCGCAGGCTGGGGTTCTCGATGGGCTGGTAGACGAACGTCAGCCGCCAGTCTGCCCCGAAGCTGCCGGAGGCCAGCGCCAGCAGGCGGTCGAGCGCGGCCTGCGTGGCGGCGTCCAGCCAGCAGTTATCGTCGTATTTGATCGGGCGGCGGGCGGCGGCCTCCAGCGATTTGAAAATGGTGTGGTGACGGTCAACCTCGCGCCACAGGTCGCGCAGGGCGGCAGGCAGCGAGGGCCGGCCGTCTACCTCCTCAAACATCTGTCCCCAGGAAGCCGCCGCTTTCCAGCGCGGGTCAAACGGCGCTGCGGGGTAGGCGTTGAGGGTCAGCAGCGCGTCCGGGCTGTAGACCTGGCTGATGTAGCCGATGGTGGCCTGCCAGGCCTGAAAGCCGTACTGGGGACGGCGCGGCGCGGGCTGGGCGCGCAGTGTGTCGTCGCTCATCGCAATCGCGCTAATTCTCCACGCTGATTTCCTTGCCGTCCACGATGGCGGCGAACTGCAGGCCGCTGTCGCTGGCGTCAATGCGGATGCGTGTGCCGGCGGGCGGGTTGGCCTTGAGCAGAAAATCGGCCAGCGGCTCGCGCACGAAGCGCCGGATAATGCGCCGCAGCGGGCGCGCGCCGTACTCCGGCTCGTCGTTCTGGGCCAGCATCCACGCAACAGCGGCCTCGCTGAAGTCCATTTCCAGGCCGCGCTCCTGCGCCATTTTGTTTTCCTTCTTCAGCAGCAGCCGGAGGATGGCGGCCAGGTCCTCGCCCGACAGCGCGTTGAACATAATGATCTCGTCCAGGCGGTTGAGAAATTCGGGCCGGAAGAAGGTGCGCACTTCCTCCATCGCTTCCTCGCGCACTTCGTCGTCAATCGCGGGCACGGCCAGCAGGTCAGAGGCGAGGTTGCTGGTGAGGATAATGACGGTCTCGCTGAAGTTGGTTGTGTTGCCGCGCCCATCGGTCAGGCGGCCTTCCTCAATCATTTGCAGCAGGATATCGAGGATGCGCGGGTGCGCCTTCTCGACCTCGTCGAACAGCACGATGATGTAAGGCTGCTGGCGCACGCGCTCGGTAAGCTGGCCGCCGGCCTCGCTGTCCACGTAGCCGGAGGGCGAGCCGATGAGGCGGTTGAGGCTGCTCTCGTCTTTGAACTCGCTCATGTCCAGCGGCAGGATGTCGTCCTCGCGGCCAAACATGAACTCGGCCAGCGCTTTGGCCAGCTCGGTCTTGCCGACGCCGGTCGGCCCCAGGAACAGAAACGCGCCGATTGGCCGGCGCGGGTCTTTAAGGCCGACGCGCGCGGTTTTGATGGCGCGGCTGACGGCCAGCACCGCCTGATCCTGGCCGATGATGCGCTCTTTAAGGTGTTCGACCATGCTGGCGTAGCGCAGGCGCTCGTCGTCGCCCAGCTTGTTGACCGGGATGCCGGTGATCTGGCTGGCGGCCAGCGTAACGTCTTCGGGGTCCAGGTTGGAGTCCGTGCCCACGTCAACTTTAAACGCCAGGTGCGCCTGCTTGCTCATGTTGACCATGGCGGCGGTGCGGTGCAGCAGGTGCTCAGCGCCGCGCGGCAGGGGGGTGGCGCTCATGTAGCGGCGGGCCAGCCGGGCGGCGATCGCCAGCGCGTCGTCGGTGATCTCAAGCTGGTAGTCGGCCTCCAGGTGCGGCTTCTGGATTTTGAGAATCTCGATGGTTTCCTCAACCGACGGCTCTGGCACGCGCAGCGGCTGGCTGTTTTCGGCGATCGCCATCACCGTCGCCAGGCGCGTGCTGTACTCGGTCTCGGTGGTGGTGGCGATGATCACCGGGTCGTCGTCGAGGAACGCTTTCTGGATCAGCGCGGTGGACTTGGTGAAGTCGGCTTTGATCGGCCCGCCGAAGAAGCGGTGCAGGTGCGGGATAAACAGGATGCCGCCGCGCGCCTGGCTCAGCCCGGCGCGGATAGCCTTCTGGTCGTTGTCGAGCAGGGCGGTTTCGTCCACGCTGACGACGCTCTTGAGGCTGTTCGGCCCTTTGCCCTCCGAGATCAGCAGGCCCAGGCTGTAGGCCAGCGTGCGCTTGCCCACGCCGTCCGGGCCGATCAGGATGATGTGGCGGTTAACGGCCTGCGTGAGGATGTTGATCATGTCGCGCAGCAGGCTCTCGCGGAAGTAGACGGCGCGCAGCGCGCCGGTGCGGGCAGCGGCCACGTAATCGCGCGTGGTGCCGGAATCCGCTTTGCCGCCGTACTGCTGCCGGTCGCCGATGATGTCGGTGATGGCTTTCGGCGTGATGCCGTGCTGGCGCAGCAGGCCGCTGGTGCTGATTGACCCCTCGGCCAGCACCGCCAGCACGTGGTCGGTGTCTACGCGCACCTCGTCGAGCGAGTTGGCGACGCTGAGCGCGTCGTCAATCAGGATGATCGTCTGGCGGGAAAGGGGCACAGCGCGGTTGCCGGCGGCGATGAAGTCGAGGCTGCCGTTCTGGTCGCGGCGGCTTTCAGAGGCCAGGTGTACCTGGCGCTCCAACCGCTGAAGGTCCACGCCCCGGCTGTTTTTGAACACCTCCAGCAGGCGGGCGGCGGCGGTTTCAGGGCGACGCAGCAGGGCCAGCAGGATCAGCTCCGGCATGATGGTGGGCTTATGGTATTCGTCCTTGAGGGCGGCGGCGTCATTGAGCGCCGCGTCCAGGTCTTTCGACAGAAGGTCGGGGTTGAGCGTTCCCATGCTGCGTTTGTCCTGTGCCTGTTGTAGTCCCTCTTAAGGTAACGCGAAACAGGGCCAGGCACAAGGTGGAGTGCCGGGCCGTCAGGGCTGGCCCGGCTCCAGGTAGATAGGCAGGCGGCCTGAGAACGGGATTGCCCCGAAAAGGGCGGCGCAGGCCGCCGGGACAGCGGGGCGCGCCGGGCTGTACGTGAGGATGTAGCCGGCGATGTCAGGGAACGCGCGCCAGTCGTAGGGCGAGAAGATCGCCGTCACAATTGTTTTTTCCGGCGGCAGGGCGCGCACCAGCGCCTGCTGGCGCGGGTTGCTGCTGGCGTTCTGCGTAAAGACCACCGTCACATCGGACCAGCGGGCGGCTTCCTGCACCCAGCCGATTTCGTCGTCGCCGGGCGCGTCGCCGATGCCGATCCAGCGGATGTCGCCGCGGTACTGGCCGCACTCGTGCTGAATTTGCGCGCGGGTGGCCAGGAAAGCGATGGCGACGCGCTGCTCTGGGCGCAGCGGCAGCAGGCCGCTGCGGTCATAGGCCAGCGTGACGCCGGCGCGGAACAGCTCGTCAATGACGGCGGCGTGCTCTGGCGTGCCGGTGCGCGCGGGGGCGGCGCTGGCGTCCACCGGCTGCCAGTCCAGCAGCCCGAAGCGGCGTTTGGCCGCGAAAATGCGCCGCACCGATTCGTCAATGCGCGCTTCGGTGATTGTGCCGGCGCGCACGGCGTCAAGCACCGCCTGGATCATGCGCTCCGCCAGGGGCAGGCCCACGCCCGGCCCGGCGGAGATCAGGTCAGCGCCTGCCAGCACGGCCCGCACAACAGCGTCCTCATACGTGAAGTTGGTGTCGATGGCGTCCATGTCGAGCGCGTCAGTGAGCACCAGGCCGTCAAACCCCAGGTCAGCGCGCAGCAGACCGGTGATCACGGCGGGCGACAGGCTGGCGGGCAGGTTGGGTTCCGGCTCAAGCTGTGGATACCAGATGTGCGCGACCATGACAGCGGCGGCCCCGGCTTCGATGCCGGCGCGGAACGGCGCCAGCTCAACAGCGTCCAGGCGCTCGCGCGTGTGGTTGAGGGCGGGCAGGATAACGTGCGAGTCCTGGTCGGTGTCGCCGTGGCCGGGGAAATGTTTGAGCGTTGCCAGCACGCCGGCGTCCTGAATGCCCCGCACCGTCCCGGCGATGGCCTCGCCAACGATGTCCGGGCGGCTGCCGAACGACCGCAGGCGAATGATCGGGTTGTCGAGGTTCGTTTCAAGGTCGGCCACCGGGGCCAGGTTCATGTTGATGCCCACCGCGGCCAGCTCGCTGGCGAGCGTGTAGCCGTAGCGGCGGGCCGTCTCCGGCCCGGCGGCGGCGGCGATCATCGGGCCGGGGAAAGCGGTGAAACCGTCGGTCAGGCGCTGAACGATGCCCCCTTCCTGGTCGATGGCGATCAGCAGCGGCGGCCCGCCGGCGGCGATGATAGCCTGCTGGTAGGCGTTGGTGAGGCTGGCGACGGCGCTGGGTGTGCCGGTGTTGGAGGTGAACAGGACGACGCCGCCCGGCTGCCAGCGCTGAAGGAAGTCACGGCCCGCTTCGGTGATCTGCGGGCCGTGCAGCGTGACCAGGAACATCTGGGCGACGCGCTGCTCCAGCGTGAGGTCGGGCTGGGCGGGCGGCGCGAAGCCGGAGAGCAGCAGCAGTAACAGACAGCCCGCGAGAGCGGCTGGCAGGCGCACATGCAGCATAATAGTTTGTCCTGTTGTAAATCAGCCGGCGCACATTTCCGTTATACAGGAACGCCTCGCCCTGGGCTGGCGACCCCGACCAGTGCGAGGCGCAGCCATGAGGTTGGCCCTCAGCGCAGCGCTTTCTTTATGAGCGCGACGATCTTCTTTTCCTCTGCGGCGGTCAGCGCTGTCAGCGCGAAGGCGGTCGGCCACATGGCGCCTTCGTCAAGGTTCGCGCCATCGGTGAAGCCGAGCGTCGCGTACCGTGAGTTGAACTTATGCGCGCTCTGGAAGAAACAGACGATCTTGCCGTTCCGGGCATAGGCCGGCATCCCGTACCAGGTTTTCGGCCAGAGGTCGGGCGCGTTGGCTTTGATGATCTCGTGAAGCCGCCCGGCCAGGGCGCGCTCTGGCTCCGGCATCTCAGCGATCTTCGCGAGCACGTCGCTTTCCCCCTGCGCCCGATTCTTGTCCGCGCGCGCTTCCGCCTTCAGCTCTCTGGCGCGCTCTTTCATCGCGGCCTGTTCTTCGTCCGTGAATCCCCCGGCTTTCTTGCCGGCTGCGGCGGCGCTCCGGGCGGGCTTCTGTGCGTCAGCTTTGCTGGGACGGCTCATGAGAACACCTTTCCGCGCCGCCAGGCAGAGCTTGTTGGCTGCGCTATCAGCGATCGCGACAATTGTATGCCCGGTTAACCCGGCTGTCTACTGTGCCTGTTCGCTGAGGCGGTAGCCGATGCCGCGCACATTCACGATCAGGTCGGCGTCCTGCCCGGCCTGTTTGAGCTTGCGCCGCAGGTTGCTGACGTGCGGGCGGATCACCTCGCGGGCTTCGGTTTCGTCCACCGTGTAGCCGCGCACCTCGCGCACCAGCTCGTGGCACGACACAACGCGCCCCCGGTGCGCCGCCAGGTACAGCAGCAGGTCGAATTCGGTGGGTGTCAGGTCAATCGGACGGTCGCCCACCGCGATCTGATAGCGGCCGGGGTAGATCGTGAGCGGGCCGAGCGTCATGTTGGTGGTAACGGGTTCTTCAACCGGTTCGGCCAGCTTCTGCGGCACGGCGTCCAGGTCTCCAAGGGCGGCCCGCACTACATCCACATCAGCGCGCGTCAGCTCGCTGACGTTGCTGCGGATGGCGTCCAGCAGGGCGCGGCGGCGCCTGAGGTTGCGGGCGCGCTCGACGCCGCGCGCCACGCTCTGACGAATGTCCTGGCTGGAGCTGGGCTTAATCAGGTAATCGTGCGCGCCCAGGCGCAGGGCCTCGACGGCGGTCCCCAGGCTGGCGTAGCCAGTCATAAGGATCACGATGGCGTCAGGGGCGACCTCTTTGATGCGGCGCAGCAGCTCGACGCCCGTCAGGCCGGGCATGCGGATGTCGGTCAGCACTACATCGCAGTGCTGTTTCTTCATAATGTCGAGAGCTTCTTCGCCGCTGGCGGCCTCGCTGACGTTGTAGCCCACGCGCTGAAGCGTTTTGCTCACCGAGTAACGAATAGCGCCTTCATCATCAACAACCAGAACGTTCGCGTTTTCGTTTGCGTTCATTATGCACAGTCTTGTTAATAGATAACTCAATCCTTTCTTCAGGATACATAAAGTAACATTTTTTTGCAAATGTCATATTGGAGGGGGCTGCTGGCCGGTTATGGGCTGTCAGGGGGCGCTTCCCAGCTAAACCAGACCGCCGGCGCGGCGGGCGTGGCCAGGGCGAAACGGCCGCTGGTGACCCACTGCGGCGCGCACACCGCGGCGATCTCGCCATTGACGTCCAGCAGCGGCAGTTGGTCGCGCAGGCGGCGCGGGATTTTGCGGTCGTTGAGCCACTGTTTGAGCTTCTGCGTGTGGCCGCCCAGGCCGGGTGGCGCGAAGCGGTCGCCAGGGCGGCGGGTGCGCAGGGTGACGCGGGCGGCAGGGGGCAGGTGGAGCGCGGCCCCGCCGGGCGCAAGGGCTGCCCGCAGCGCCCAGCCGCCGGGCAGCGGCGTCAGGCCGGGGACGGCGGCCACAATGACCGCGCCGGGTTCCAGCAGCGGGCAGGCGGGCGCGGCGTGGGGCGCGTTCGTCAGCTCGACGACGATCTGGCCGTAATCGAGGCGCAGGCGCAGGCCGCCCGGCAGCGCGGCTGCCGCGCCGGTGTGGGCGGTGAGCGCCAGCGCGCAGGCCGCGTCGGCGTGTTCAAAGCCGATTTCAGCGGCGCTGTTAAGCTGCTGCGCCGCCCAGTGGACGAAGCGCCAGCGCAGGGCGGGGTGCAGCGCGCGGAAGGCGGCGCGCTCCAGGCTGATGCGTCCGGCCTCGCGCGCCAGCCCCGGCGCGATGGCCTGCAGCAGCGCGCGCTGGAGGAAGTCGTTCTCGGCGGCGGCCTGGGCCGCGAAGCGCGCCAGTGCGCGCTGCGCCTGCGGGTTGACGCGCTCCAGCGCCGGGATCGCGTCCCGGCGCAGCCGGTTGCGCGCGTAGGCGGGGTCCAGGTTGGTGCTGTCCTGGCGCGGTTCCAGGCCCAGTTGGGCGCAGTAGGCGTCGATGTCGGCGCGCGCCAGGCTCAGCAGCGGGCGGATCAGCGTCAGGCTGGGGTGGCCAGGCAGCGGCGCCAGCGGGGCCATGGCGGCCAGGCCGGCGCTGCCCGCGCCGCGCGTCAGCCGCAGCAGCACCGTTTCGGCCTGATCGCCGGCGTGGTGGCCGGTGGCGACCCGCTGTGCCCCGGCGGCGCGGGCAGCCGCGGCCAGGAAGTCATAACGGGCGGCGCGCAGCGCGGCCTCAGCGGCGGCCGGGCGGCCGGCGCGGCCCGCTGCCAGGGGGATGCCCAGCGCGGCGCAGATTTCGGCGACAAAGGCGGCGTCGGCGGCGCTGGCCGGGCCGCGCACGCCGTGATCGAAGGTGGCGGCGTGCAGGCGGCAGGCGAGCCGACCGCGCAGGGCGTGGAGCGCGTAAAGCAGCGCCAGCGAGTCCGCGCCGCCGGAGACAGCGACCAGCACCACGCTGCCGGGCGGGATAAGCTGGCGGCGGACGCAGGCGCGGTAGACTGTGTCCAGGAAGGTTGTCATGGCCGTATCCTCACGCTGACGGTATTATAGCGGCGGCGCGGATGGTCGGTGTAGGTGCTTTTCGATTGCGCGGGGGGCGTGTTATAATGCCGCGCTGTTCAACGCCGCGAGGAGACACTTGTGCTCAGCCCGCTGGATTATTTTCTTGGCCTCTTTTCACTCGACATTGGCATAGACCTGGGGACCGCCAACACGCTGGTGAGCGTGCGCGGCAAGGACATTGTTATCAATGAGCCGTCGTTTGTGGCCATCGAGAAGAAGACGCGCCGCCCGATTGAGGTGGGCGCGCGGGCCAAGGAGATGTGGAGCAAGAACCCGAAGGACATCCTGGTGGTGCGCCCGCTGCGCGACGGCGTGATCAGCGAATTTGAAGTGACTGAAGCGATGCTGCACCATCTGATCGCCAAAGCGCATGAGCAGACGTGGGTCCCGATCCCGCGCCCGCGCGTTGTCGTTGGCATCCCCAGCGGCGTGACGGAGGTCGAGAAGCGCGCGGTGTTCGACGCCACCATCAGCGCGGGGGCGCGCGAGGCGTATCTGATTGAGGAACCGGTGGCGGCGGCGATCGGCGCGGGGCTGCCGGTGCAGGAAACGCGCGGCAGCATGATGATCGACATCGGCGGCGGCACGACCGAGGTCGCGATTTTCTCGCTGGGCGGCATCGTTATCAGCCGTTCGATTCGCGTGGCCGGCGACGAGATGGACGAGGATATCGTTCAGTACATGCGCACCAGGCACAACCTGCTGATCGGCGAGCCAACGGCGGAGAAGGTGAAGATCGAGATCGGGTCAGGTTATCCGCTGGCGCAGGAACGTGTGATGTCGGTGAAGGGTCGCAACCTGATGACGGGCCTGCCGGCGTCGGTTGAGGTGAGTTCGATTGAAATCCGCGACGCGCTGTCTGGCTCGGTTGATATCATCGTGGACACGGTCAAGGACGCGCTGGACGACACGCCGCCGGAGCTGGTGGCCGACCTGATGGAAAGCGGCATCTGCATGGCGGGCGGCGGCAGCCAGCTTAAGGGCCTGCAGGAGCGCATGGCCGAGGAAGTCAACATCCGCGTGTGGCTGGCCGAGGACGCGATGACGTGTGTGGCGCGCGGGGCTGGGCGGGTGCTGGAGGACTACAACAACCTGCGCCGCCTGCTGGTGGGCCTGGAGCGCGGCAGCACACAGCACTGACGCTGAATATTTACAGGCGCGTCTGCTATAATCCCCTGTCAGACAGTAATTGAGGTGTGGTGCGCGTGCGAACGTGGCGTTCTAACCGGCTGCTGTTTCTGGCCGTCTCCCTGCTGGTCAGCGTCGGCCTTATCGTCACCAGCCAGCTTGGGCTGCTGCGCCCGCTGGAGGACCTGGCGGCCGTGCCGCTGAACCTGGTTTCGGGCGTGTTCAACCGGCTGGCGCTTCAGGTGGCCGGCGGCGTCGAGGACCTGACAGAGCTGCAAACCCTGCGCCAGCGCAACGCTGACCTGGAGGAAGCGCTGGCCCAGTACCAGACGGAGCTGGTGGAGCTGCGCGAGATCGCCAGCGACTACCGGCGGCTGGCGGCGCTGCTGGACTATACGACGCAGGCCGCCAACCAGGAATTTGTCGCGGCGGATGTGATCGGCATTGACCAGATGGCGCTGCGGCGCACGCTGACGATTAACCGGGGCACGCGCGACGGCATCACGAAAGGGATGCCGGTTGTTACCGGCAGCGGCCTGGTGGGGCGCATCCTCAGCGTGGGCGCGACATCGGCGCGGGTGCTGCTCATCACCGACCGCGACAGCGCTGTCAGCGCCCGGCTGCAATCCACGCGCGCGGTGGGCAGCGTGATCGGGCAGACATCGGGCAGCCTGCGGATGGAGATGATCCCGCTGGGGCAGACGGTGCAGGTGGGCGATCTGGTGATCACGTCGGGGCTGGGGGGCAATTTCCCGCCGGACATCGTGATCGGTATTGTGACCAGCACGCGCCAGTACGAGTTTGAGCTGGCCCAGGAAGCGGAGCTGACCAGCCTGAACGACTTCGAATCGCTGGAATTCGTGCTGGTTATCACCAGTTTCGAGCCAGTAGATATGTCCGCCTTTGAGTCTTAAGCAGGTCTGACGGCCGATGGGCGCTTTTCTGAGCCTGCCGCTGCTGGCGCTGGCGGCGGTTATCCAGGCCAGCGTGATCCCGCACATTCGTGTGCTGGGCGGCGGGCCGGACCTGGTGTTCCTGATGGTGCTGACGTGGTCGGTGCACGCGCCGCTGGAACAGGGCGTCGTGTGGGCGTTCACCGGCGGCCTGCTGCAGGACCTGCTGTCTGCCGCGCCGCTGGGCATGTCGGTGGTTGGGCTGGTGCTGGTCGTGTTTATGGTTCACGCGGCGCAGCGCCAGGTGTACAGCATCAACCTGCCGCTGCTGGCGGGCCTGCTGCTGGCGGCGGTGGTGGTGCAGCAGGCGGCGCTGCTGGCGCTGCTGCTGCTCACCGGCCTGCGGTTGGATATCGTGCGCGATCTGAATTACGTTGTGTTCCCGACGCTGATCTATAACCTGGTGGCGTTCTGGCCGGTGTACTGGCTGCTGCGCCGTGTCCAGCGGCGCTATGCCACCGACCGGCGTTTTTTCTCGTGATAAGTGGGCATGAGGTTTAATGTATGCAGCGTTTGCTGCCCTTCCAGGGATGGCGTCTGACATTTTTCCAGGGGCTGGTTTTCGCCGTTTTCCTGGTGTTTTCGATCCGCCTGTACGATCTGCAGGTGGTCCGCACCGAAGAATATCAGCTATACGCCGACGACAACCGGCTGAACGAGCTGCTGCTGCCCGCGCCGCGCGGCGTGATCTTCGACCGCTATGGCGAGCCGCTGGCGGTGAATGTGCCAGCTTACAACGTGACGATTGTGCCGGCGGCCCTGCCCGCCAGCGAGGAAGAAACTCTGGCGATCTATAACCGTCTGTCGGCGCTGGTGGGCGTGCCGCCGACCGCCGCGCTGGCCGCTGGGCGCGGCGTCCGCAGCATCGAGGAGGTGGTGGACGAGGGCGCGCGCATCGCGCCGTTTCGCGCGGTGGTGGTGGCGACCGATGTCGATCTGAACGACGCCATGCAGATTCTGGAAGAGGGCATCAGCCTGCCGGGCGTGGCGATCGAGCCGATCGGCGTGCGCCAGTACCCTAGCGGCGCGCTGACCGCGCAGGTGGTCGGCTATATGGGACCGATCCCGGAGGCGGAGGCGGCGGCGCTGCGCGAGCTGGGGTACAACCCGGCGTTCGACCGCATCGGTTACGCGGGCGTGGAGTTCTTTCTGGAGGACATCCTCAGCGGTGAGCGCGGGCGCGAGCTGCGCGAGGTGGACGTGGCCGGCGAGGTGGTCAAGGTTATCAGCCAGGTCCCGGCCACGCCCGGCCAGAATGTGCGCCTGACGCTGGACACCCGGCTGCAGGAAGCGGCTGAAACCGCGCTGCGCAACCGCATCACGCTGGTGAACGCGGCTGAAGGGCGCATCCGCACGCAGTCGGGCGTGGTGATCGCCATGAACCCGCAGACAGGCGAGGTGCTGGCGCTGGTAAGCTGGCCGACCTACGACAACGCGCGCTTCGCCCGCGCCATTGACTACCAGTATTACCTGGAAGTGCTGGGCGACGCGCAGAAGCCGCTGATTAACCACGCTATCAGCTCGCTTTACCCGCCCGGCTCGGTGTGGAAGCTGATTACGGCGGCGGGCGTGCTGGAAGAAGAGGTGATCGCGCCGCAGACGACGCTGCACGACCCTGGCCGGCTGGTGCTGCCCAACCGCTACGCGCCTAACGACATCGCCGCCGCGCAGACATTTGTCTGCTGGAACCGCAGTGGGCACGGGCTGGTTGACATGCTGGCCGGCATCGCCCAGAGCTGCGACGTGTATTTTTACCAGGTGGGCGGCGGCAACCCGGAGGTCTCGCCGACAACGCTGCGCCCCAACGGCCTGGGGCCGGTTGATCTGTTTCGCTACGCGACGGCTTTCGGCATCGGGTCTGAGCTGGGCATCGAGCTGCCGGGCGAGCAGACCGGGCGCATGCCTGACCCGGACTGGAAGCGCCGCGTGTACGGCGAGAACTGGTCTACCGGCGACACGTATAACGCGGCCTTTGGCCAGGGCTATGTGACCACTACGCCGCTCCAGCTTATCGCTTCGACGGCGGCGCTGGCCAACGGCGGGGTGCTCTACCAGCCGACGCTGGTTAACAGCCTGCTGGACGCGGAGGGCGGCGTCGTGCAGCCGTTTGAGCCGCTGGTGCTGCGCCACGTCAACATTGACAACCTGGACCCGGCGGAGCCGATTCGCCTGCTGCTGCTGGAAGACATGATTATGAAGGGGCCGTCCAGCCTGGCGTGCCTGTGCGAGACCACCAGCGCGTATTACAATCCGCTGCGCTGCGACCCGGATAATTACAGCAACACGGTAGACATTGACCCGGACGCCTTCACCCAGGACCTGCGCCAGTACACGATCGCGATCCCGTATAATTACGTGTTTAACGGCCAGGTGTGCGACCCGCTGCGGTTCGACAGCAGCTACACGCCGCCGTTTACCAGCACCAGCAACATTCAGGTCGTGGAACAGGGGATGCGCGCCGCCGTGACCGTCGGGACGGCGCAGGCCGCCAACCTGACGTATGTCAACGTGGCGGGCAAAACGGGCACGGCGGAATACTGTGACGAGATCGCCTGGCCGCTGGGGCTGTGTGTGCCGGGCAACTGGCCGTCGCACGCCTGGTTCACGGCGTATGCGCCTTACGAGGACCCGGAGATTCTCATTATCGCGTTTGTTTACAACGGCGGCGAGGGGTCGCTGGTGGCGCTGCCGATCGTGGTCGAGACGATGGAGGCCTACCTGCGGCTGAAGAACGAGCGCGAACACCCCATCACGCCGCTGGTTGCGCCGGCGCAGTCTGGCTGACGGGGGGATGCGAATGCAGATACAGCGGCAAACAGCGCTGTACTGGCTGCCGGGGCTGGCCGCCGGGCTGGCGGCCTGGCTGGCATTTCTGACGCTGGGGGAAACGTCGGTTATTCGCGCTTCCGGGCTGGCGCTGATCATTGTGGGCATGACGATGACGCTGCGGCGCTGGGGCGCGGCGCTGGCGGTGATCGGCGGGCTGGCGCTGGCGTTCAGCCCGGCGTTCTGGTCGCAGACCGGCGGCGCGGACAGCCTGAACCTGCCGCTGACGCTCGCCGTGCTGGCGCTGGCCGCGCTGATGGGCGCGCTGCTGATGCGCCTCAGCCGCCAGCCGTATCTGGGCGCGGCGGCGGCGCTGCTGGTGTTTACGGTGCTGTTCTGGAGCGGGCTGGCCAACGCCGGCAGCCTGCGCCTGACGACGCTGCTGACGGTGTGGCTGCTGTATCTGCTGGTTGACCTGCTGTTTATCACCAACCCGCGCGCGGACGACGCGCCAGTGGCGGGCGTGGCCGGGCCGCAGCACACGGTCGGTCCGCTGCTGCTGCTGGCGCTGGGGGTGCTCAACGACCCGCTGTTCACGCTGATTATGCCGGCGGCGGCGCTGGGGCTGGCGGCGAGCCGCGCGCCCCTGCCGCGCTGGTACTGGCTGGCGCTGGCGGTCATCGCCGCGGCTGGCGTTTACGGCGTGGTAGATACCTATGTCACGTCAACGTGGTGGCATTTTCCGGCGGCGCAGGCTGAGGCGGCGGGCCTGCGCGTGCCGTATGTGCTGGCCGACGGCTGGCGCGAGGCGTCGCGCTGGATCTACCTGCTGCAGTTGGTGACCGGGCAGTTCACCGTCGCCGGGGTGGCGCTGGGCGTGATGGGCCTGGCGCGGCTGGCGCGCTGGTATCCGCCGCTGGGGCTGGTGACGATGGCGGCCTACGCCACTTACACGCTGTTCGGGCTGGTGTACTTCGGGCGTGACGGCGCGGTGCTGCTGCTGCCGCTGCTGGTGATCCAGGTGTTCTGGATGACCTACGCGGTTCACGCGCTGGGGCAGTGGCTGCGGCAGGGGCTGCGCGCCAACAGCGCGGCCCGCTGGCTGGCCCCGGCGGCCTATACGCTGCTGCCGCTGCTGCTGCTGCTGCGCATTGTCAGCGGCGTATAGCGCAAGTCGTAAAAATAAGTATAGTAGTGTTGATCAAAGTTGTTTGTGGGCGGGCGGCGCTGATGGATAAGTGGACGTGATGCAGCAGGAACAGAGTTTCGCCATCAAGGGCACACGCGATGGGCTGCTGGTTGCCCTCAGCGCGGCTGAGGAATGGAACACCGTGTTGACTGAGCTGGCGGCGCACATTGACCAGCGCCTGAGCTTTTTCGCGGGCGCGCGCATTATCATTGACGTTGGCGAACGGCCGGTGCCCAAACACGAACTTAGCTCGCTCAAGGCGCTGCTGGAGCGCCGCGAGCTGCACCTGTGGGCGGTGCTGAGCAGCAGCCAGACCACTAACGACGCCAGCGCCGCGCTGGACCTGCGCACCAGCGTGGGCAGCCTGGCGGCGGGGCGGGGCGAGGCGGAGGTAACCGCCTTTAACAACCCGGAGGAAACCGGCACGGGCGGCGTGCTGATCCGGCGCACGCTGCGGTCAGGGCGCACCGTTCACAGCGCCGGGCACGTAGTGGTCTTTGGCGATGTCAACCCCGGCGCGGAGATCGTGGCGCAGGGGGATGTCATTGTGTGGGGGCGGCTGCGGGGGAACGTCCACGCGGGGGCGGATGGCGACGAAAGCGCGGTGGTCTGCGCGCTGGATATGACGCCGACGCAGCTCAGGATCGCCAGCTATGTTGTTATCTCACCGCCGGATAAACGCCGCAAGCCCCGGCCAGAGGTGGCGAGCGTGCGTAATGACCAGATTATTGTCGAGGCCTGGGCCTGACGCGAAAGGAACGTTGTATGGGGGCGAAAGTAATCACCGTCACGTCCGGGAAGGGCGGTGTGGGCAAGACCACTGCGACCGCCAACCTGGGTGTGGCCCTGGCCCGGATGAATAAAAAGGTGATCGTGATTGACGCTGATATCGGCCTGCGCAACCTCGACGTAGTGATGGGGCTGGAGAACCGCATCGTTTACGACCTGGTGGATGTGGTTGAGGGGCGCTGTAAGCTGCGGCAGGCGATGATCAAGCACAAGCAGTTCAACGACCTCTACCTGATTCCCGCCGCCCAGACGCGCGATAAAACCGCCGTCAGCCCGGCAGACATGATTCAACTGGCGGACCGACTGCGCCCGGAGATGGACTTCATCTTAATTGATTCGCCGGCGGGCATTGAGCGCGGCTTCCGCAACGCCGTCGCGCCGGCTGATGAAGTGCTGATCGTGACCAACCCAGAGGTGTCGGCGGTGCGCGACGCCGACCGCATCATTGGCCTGCTGGAGGCGGAGAACAAAGGGCCGGGCAAGCTGGTGCTCAACCGGGTGAAGGCGGACATGGTGCGCAAGGGCGAGATGCTCTCGGCGGAGGATGTGACCGACATTCTGGCCATCAAGCTGATCGGCATTGTGCCGGAGGACGAGGGCGTTGTGCCAGCCTCGAACAGCGGTATACCGGTAACGCTTAATGAGAATTCACGCGCGGGGCAGGCGTTCCGCAATATCGCCCGGCGGCTTAACGGCGAAGATGTCCCGTTCCTGCAAATAGGCGAAAGCGGCGGTTTCATGCAGCGGCTGGTGCGCCTGTTCAGCGGCAGCGATGCCAGATGAGGGGGTAGACGAATATGCCAGGTTTCTTAGACCGGGTGCTGGGCAGAGGGTCAGCCAAGGGCAGCGGCACGACCGCGCGAGAGCGCTTGCAGTTCATCCTGGTTCATGACCGGATCAACCTGCCGCCGGAGCGGCTGCAGGCGATGAAGCAGGAAATTCTGGAGGTGATCTCCAAATATGTGTCGGTGGACCGGGAAAACGTGGATATTGCGCTGCAGCAGCGCCATCGCGACAGCCTGATCGTGGCGGAGATACCGTTTTCCAAACCGGCTGAGGGGGTTGACCCCGATGAGGATGAGGACGAACCGGCCACGCCGCGCCTGCTCAGCGACGACGAACAGCCCGCGGACGACAAGCCGGACAGCAAATGAGCGCACCTTGTATTGCTGGGGCGGGTTCTGTATGATGCCAGGCGATGACCGACGATAAACTACGTGTGGCATGAGTTCGACCGCAAATATCTGGCGCCGCTTTGACTATCTGTTGTTCGGCGTAACTGCGCTGCTGATCGCTTTCGGCATCCTCATGATTCGCAGCGCCACCCAGGGCGCAATTGACCCGACGCTGATCTCTCGTGTGCCTGACCAGATTCAATTCGCTGTGCTGGGCCTGTTTATCATGCTGGGCCTGGCGCTGCTCGATTACCGCCTGCTGGGCGGGATGAGCCTGTGGCTGTACCTGCTGATGATCGGCCTGCTGGTGCTGGTGCTTTTCTTCGGCGTGGAGGGCGACGCCGGCGGCAAAAGCTGGATCAACCTGGGCATCCGCATCCAGCCGGCGGAGATCGCCAAAGTGCTGATCATTATCACGCTGGGGTATTTCCTGGCGCGGCGCGGCGAACGGCACGCCAGCCTGCGAACCGTGTTCTTGTCGCTGCTGTACCTGGGCATCCCGATGGCGCTGATCTTCATCCAGCCGGACCTGGGCATGACGACTGTGTTCGCCTTTATCTGGTTGGTGCTCATCTGGGCGGCGGGGCTGCGGCTGCGGCACATCGCCATTTTCGCGCTCGTGGGGGTGCTGGCCGCGCCGGTGGTGTGGAGCCGGATGGAGCCATACCAGCAGTCGCGCATCACCACGTTTATCTTCCCGGAAAGCGACCCGGACGCCTACTATAACATCCGCCAGTCGCTGATCAGCGTCGGCTCTGGCGGGGTAGTGGGCAAGGGGTATACCAGCGGCACGCAGAACCGGGGCCGCTTTCTGCGCGTGCGCCACACAGACTTTATCTTCAGCGTGATCTCTGAGGAATTCGGGTTCGTGGGCAGCATCGGCATGCTGGCGCTGCTGGGGTTAATTATCATGCGCATCCTCAACGGCGCGCGCAGCGCTGTGGACCCCTTCGGCAGCCTGATCTGCTACGGTGTGGCGGCGTTTATCTTCTTTCAGACGGTGACGGCGGTCGGCATGAATATCGGGCTGGTGCCGGTAACCGGGCTGACGCTGCCGCTTATCAGCTCTGGCGGCACATCTCTGCTGTCAACGATGGCCGGCATCGGCCTGGCGCAGAGCGTGATCGCGCGCCGCCGCCGCGTGTAGCTGGCCGCCGATGGCGGCGCACGGCGTGTTCATTTTATAGCTCACAGGAGGGCAGGTTGTGACCCAGGCAGGTGATCGTCCCGTGCGTGTGCGTTTTGCGCCCAGCCCGACCGGTCCGCTGCATATCGGCGGGCTGCGCACGGCGCTGTTCAACTGGCTGTTCGCGCGCCACAACGGCGGCGTGTTTATCCTGCGCATTGAGGATACCGACCAGAAGCGCTACGTGCCCGGCTCAGTCGAGATGCTGATGGAGTCGCTGCGCTGGGCGGGCATTGACTGGGACGAAGGGCCGGATAAAGGCGGGCCGTATGGGCCGTATGTGCAGTCGGAACGGCTGGCGCTGTACCAGGAATGGGCGCGCTGGCTGGTGGCGCACGACAAAGCCTACCCGTGCTACTGCACGCCGGAACGCCTGGAGCAGGTCAGCGCGGAGAGAGAGGCGCGCAAGGAACAGCCCGGCTATGATCGTCACTGCCGCGACCTGACAGCGGCGGAGCGCGCCGCGCGTTCCGCCGAGGGCATGCCATACGTCATTCGCTTCAAAATGCCGCTGGCCGGCGAGACGGTCGTGCGCGACCTGGTTCGCGGCGAGGTGACGTTTGACAACGCCCTGCAGCAGGACACCGTGCTGCTGAAGTCCGACGGTTTCCCGACTTACCACCTGGCGAATGTGGTGGACGACCATTTTATGCATATTTCGCACGTGCTGCGCGCCAACGAGTGGATGCCGTCGCTGCCGCTGCACGCGCAGTTGTGGGCCGCGTTCGGCTGGGAGCCGCCGCAGTACGCGCACCTGCCGGTGCTGCTCAACCCCAACGGCAAAGGCAAGCTGAGCAAGCGGCACGCTGGCTTCACGCAGGACGGGCGGCAGGTGCTGGTGCTGGCGCAGGAGTTTCGCGCGGCAGGTTATCTGCCGGAGGCGCTGGTCAACTTTCTGACGAACATCGGCTGGAACTTCGGCGACGAGCGCGAGGTGTTTACGGTTGATGAGGCGGTGGCGCGCTTCAGCCTGACGCACGTCAACCCGGCGGACAGCATCTACCCGATTGAGAAGCTCGACTGGCTGAATGGCGTTTACATCCGCGAGCTGCCAGTTGAGGACCTGGCGCGCCGCCTGCGCGCGCCGCTGGTGGCAGCCGGCCTCAGCGTGGACGACGCGACGCTGCTGCGCGTGACGCCGCTGGTGCAGACGCGCCTCAAAAGCCTGAACGACGTGGTGGAAATGGCCGGGTTTTTCTTCCGCACGCCGTTCGTGCCGGCGCCGCCCGCCCAGCTCATCCCGAAGAAGATGGATGCCGCCGCGACGCGCGCCGCGCTGGTCGCCGCCGCCGAGCGGCTGGCCGCAGCGGCCAGCTTCACACACGACGCGCTGGAAGCGACGATGCGCGCTCTGGCAGAAGAACTGGGCCTGAGCGCCGGCCAGCTTTTCGGCGCGCTGCGGGTGGCCATCACCGGGCAGCAGGTGGCGACGCCGCTGTTCGAGACGATGGAGATTCTGGGCCGGGACACGGCGCTGGCGCGGGTGGCGGCGGCGGCGGACAGCCTGGCGGATTAAAGATTAAGCCTTGAAATGTGCGCGCGGCTGGTTTAAAATGCCTCTTATCCGATGGGGGATAGTTCAACGGCAGAACGACGGGTTCTGGCCCCGTTAATCTTGGTTCGAATCCAGGTCCCCCAGCCTGACGTCGGCCGGCGCTCACACGAGCGCCGGTTTTGCGTTTGGGGGCTAGGCGGCAGCCGTGAGCGGAATCAAGACAGAACAAATCGAACCGCTTGGCGTGTATCCCGACTCGCAGCGGCAAGGCATTGGGCGCGCGATCCTTCTGACAGCTCTACAGCGATTGTGAGAGACTGGCCGTGAGATCGCCTATATCGACGCTGAAAGCGATAACGAAGCCTCAACGCATCTGTACACATCTGTAGGCTTCAAGGAATTCAAGCGCACCCATGGATATTATGCCTGGTTTGAGTAAGCGTAGTGGGGCGCGTTCATAGAAGCTGGATTTATCTGGGCAATAGCCAGGGTTGTGCGCTTCGCTGAACGAACTGGCTCATCCCATCTTTTCGTTCTCCTCGTGATGATCCGTTGTACAATCCATTTACTCGGAGCCACTGTTACTCTATTTTAATGGGGGGGGCCTTTCCCGTGGGCTTATTACCTAAAGGTGGTTACAGCATCGGAAGTCAACCATCCTCAAAAACAACACCTTTTCAGGATGAGGATGAATGTTGGGTGAGTTTCGTTTTCTTCGATCCTAATCCTAAAACTTTGTAATAATCCTCAATATTGTTCAGCAAGGCGTTTCCGCCTAAGATTAAGGAAAGTGGAGCAAATCTATGCCAACAATTACCTTTTCCGCCAATGCTGAAGTCGTTCTCAAACAAGCTCAAGCCGCTGCCGCTGCTGAACATCACTCACTTGTAGATACTCCTCATATCTTTCTGTCGCTTATCCTGCATACCTCAGATGGTCAAGTCTGGATTAGAAAGACAGTCGGCGTAACCGCTGAGGCGTTGATTCAGAAGTTGAAGGATGCAATGCGGCAGTGGTACGAGACAGGTTCCGAAGAACCGGAGCCATCTCAAAACTATATCCAAGTGATGCGCGTGGCGCATGATAATGCTGCGACGGTTGGCGCTTATCAAATAGAACCTGTCCACCTACTGAATGCTGTTCTTACAACAGATGATATGTTGGTAGACTGGCTGAAATCCGTCGGCTATAAGCCAGCACCGCTATCACTGCCTACGGCAACACCTGTTCTTGATGAATTAGGTCGTGACCTGACGAAACTTGCTCAAAAGGGCGGGCTTCAGCCCATCATTGGACGTGAAGCTGAAGTAGCGCAAGTTGTTGAAGTTCTCATGCGTCATGGCAAGAATAGCGTTCTGCTTTTAGGACTCCCCGGTGTCGGGAAAACAGCAGTAGCAGAAAAACTTGCTCAATTGATTACAATTGGGGGTGTTCCAGCGAAACTATCCGAAACACGGTTAATCGAATTGAGTATGTCTGCGCTCGTATCGGGGACGACCTTTCGAGGTGAATTTGAAGAACGACTTCGTTTCATTCTCGATGAGATTCAACGGGCGGGTAATGTCATCCTCGTCATTGACGAATTTCATACACTTGTTGGTGCCGGAACAACACGCGATAGCGCATTGGATGCGGCTAACATTCTGAAACCTGCGTTAGCACGTGGGGAGTTAACATGCATAGGGATTACTACACAGGAAGAATACACGCGCTTCATTGAGAAAGATCAGGCCCTCGTCCGTCGTTTTCACCCAATTACCGTTACCGAACCAACGCCGGAAGCAACGCTCAAAATCCTTTTGCAGTTAGCTCCGCGTTATGAAGCACATCATCAAATCAAAGTTGAAGAGGATGCTCTCGAAAGCATCGTCAGATTGGCATCTCAATATCTAACATCTCGCCAATTCCCTGACAAGGCTATCGATGTCTTGGGCAAAGCGTGCAGTCGAGCCGAAATCCGACAATTGTCTTCGGTCACGACGGAACTAATCACCACTGTAGTCAGTGAAACTGCCGGTGTTGTTCCCATTGGGCAGCTAACCACAGATACTCGTCAGATGCTGGTTGAGCTTGAAGCTATGTTGTCAAGAACGATCATCGGGCAAGATGAGGCTGTACGAACCGTTGTCCGTGCTGTACGTATCGCATATACAGGTTTAAGAGAATCAAACCGACCGAAGGCGATATTTTTGTTTAGTGGTCCGTCAGGGGTAGGCAAAACACAACTTGCGCGTACTTTAGCGCAGTATCTATTCTCAGATGAGAAGGCGTTGATCAGAATCGATATGTCGGAGTATGCCGAGAAACACGCAGTATCTCGACTTATTGGCGCTCCGCCGGGCTACGTTGGTTACGATGAACCAGGTCAACTCACCCAACCGCTACGGGATCGCCCACATTCCATCGTCTTGCTCGATGAGATTGAAAAAGCGCATCCTGACATCTTCGATATTTTCTTACAACTGTTTGGAGAAGGTCGCCTGACTGATGCAAAAGGTCGTCCAGTCGATGGTCAACATTCCATTTTTATTATGACCACGAACCTTGGCGGCGTACGGATGATGAGGCGTTCCGTCGGATTCGGAACGAACAACCCATCACTATCTGATGATACCGAAAATATTGACGAAGCACTTCGAGGATTCTTTCGCCCAGAATTCCTGAACCGTATCGATCATATCATCCGCTTTCGTTCACTTGACTTTGACGATTTGACAGAAATTGCTGAGCTTGAACTGAATAGCCTCCGAGATAGGCTAAAAGAACAACGCATTCGGCTTACATTTGAGTCAAGTGTAGCCGAAATCATCGCTAAGGCGGCGCAAGAACAGGGGGCAGGTGCGCGAGGCATTAAGCGTGTGGTCGAGCAAATGATCACTGTGCCAGTCAGTGAACGACTCGTCGAAACTGATGATCGAACGCAGGATTGGCTACACCTTGAAGCCAATGAGCAAAGAATTCATATGGAGTGGGTTTGATGCTGTCGAGGTTCTTTGGTAAGAAGCCCACTATCGAAGACCTGCAAAAGCTGCTTGCTCAAGCACGGCGGCTCTTGTGGAATAATCAGCTTCTTGATGCAGAGAAGCTGTTTAATCAGGTTTTTAACGAGCTGGAAAACGTCGATCCTAAAACACCTCCTTCGGAGGTAAATACTGCGCGTTTGCAGGCGCGACTGGGCATCTGGGCGATCAGTTACTTTCGAAAGCCCGCGCAACGGTCAACATATCAGCGGATATGTGAGGGACATACGCTTGATGCTGAAGCAGCTTTCTTCATCGCTAAAGTGTTCCAGATCAAGAATGATAAATCACGCGAATCTATTCGCGCTTATTTGACGCTCCTTCGGCTCAAACCTGCCCCCAATTTGGCACAAAAGATTGGGGAAATGTTTGCAAACGTCACTGCATCGGAGGACGCATTACAACTTCTTGAAGCTGTCACGCAAATTCTGAACGACAATCTGGCTTTTAAGGCACAGATCTGTCGTTGGTATTTGAAACTCGACAAGAGAAGTCAAGCACAATCGACTGCACGCGAAATTTTACTGGCCGATGCATCAAATGGCGACGCGCATCGTTGCTTAGGATACTTGGCAGAAATAGATGGGCAATGGGATATAGCCGTTCAACACTATATTGCAAGCCACGATTGGCTGCGCGTAGTTGTAACTGCTACAAAAGCTAATCGGCTTTCTGATGCGGAACAAGCTTTATCACAGATTGAGGCAGAAGACTGCGATAGTCCTACAGGGTTATTTTATCGTGGTTGGATCGCCTACCGTCGAGGCGATGTTATTAAAGCAGAACGTGCATGGCACCAACTTCAGTCGAACTACCCTTCTGCGACTGCTGCTGCGCTCAACCAGGCACTCACCGAACATACAACCTATCGGAGACTGCAAACGTTTGATGTGAGACAGGATGCAAGCGCCGAAAATGAAGTAGCACCTATGTATGAGGATATATGGGCATTAAAGCGCGGCGCAGCCCTTTTACTGCTTGAAGGAGACGTGAAACGAAGCAAGTCGCTGCTTCAGAAAATAGCGGCGGCACAGCGAAAAAGCCTAATTGTGGCGACTTATTATGGGGTTTGTGTTGCGCTCGAAGGCACAACCAGTAGTGATGCATCCATCTACCAATACCTGATCAAACAATTTGGAGATGCGAGTCTGTTTCTATGGTTGCGCGGGTTGCTCTTGCTACGCGACCAGCAGCAAAACGCTTTAGGGTACTTGGCTAAAGCCTCAAATGAGGGGGTTTTTGATCGACACCTACCGCTCGATGCGGGACGAGCGGCAAATTGGCTCGTATTGCGTTTGACCGGCAAAAGCCTAACGTCATTGCCGCATGTCGAAGTTGAACATCTCATTGCTGCGGATGAAGGCAGAACACCATTTATTGAAGCGGTTCTTCCTTCATTTGCACTGACAGCAGTTAAGGTTGGAACTGACAGTGGTTTCCTGCAAAATCAAGATGCAAAACGATTATTGTCTCCTGCCTGGTCAGAAGTAAGAGGGATCGTTCTCGCATCGCAGCGACAGTGGCAGCCTGCTTTGCGGAGTCTTGAAAGTGCGGATGCGTCTCTCAAGATGCATGTTATTCAACATGCTGTGACTGATGCAGCGCGGGATCGTAATTGGCAAGCTGCTGCACATTACGTTGCTGAAGGCATTGCTGTTCGGCCCGACGACCCGGCTTTAAGGCGAGCAAATGAACGCCTTGGCCCATTTATGCGGCAACGCTTATGGTCACTGTCAGACTTAAATGCACTTGATCATGATTTAGAGAAGCAAATCTTATCTGGTAAAGCTCCAACAGCAGTTTATCATCAACTTGCAATCGTCTACACGCAAATTGCCATCCAAAGAGATAAAGCAGCAGCCAATGGCAATCACTTCACACTGGAAGAACACCGCACACAGTCCGCTTATGTTGGTGTACTGGAAGATCACGCACATAACGATTATTGGCAGTTGGCAGTCGGTTACTGGGCGGTTGCCTTGTCGGACAATGATTATTGGCGTACTTGGGCGCAGAAGCGCAGTGAGATTTATGGGGAAGAAATTCCGCAAAATCAGATACGAGAACTGGTCAAAGCGCGCATCCCGAATCTTTTGCAAGGTTATCACCAAGAACAGAGCGGCGTTGCTTCAGAGTACGCGGCACATCACCGCTATTACGGCGCTTTGATGCAGCGTGAACCCGAACTTACGAATGCTGTACGCTATCTCATTCGTTTTGCAGATACCCATCGCATAATACTACCCCTTGGGATGCGTCGGTACATCAGCCCGTTGTTGATTAAAGAATATGGTTACGAGCAAGCAGCTCGTCAAGCGATTGCTCAAAATGAGCATCTTCGTTTGTCGCCCTATGAAGCTGGTCTGCTTCGTGAAGCTTTTTCACCTATCTCGGATGTGAAAGCGCTGGTCGAGATAAAGGATTATGCAACCGCTTTAGAGCGACTTCGCTGGCTTATCAGGCAACCCGCTTATCAAGAGTTTCATATCGAGCTTCAGCGCGAATTTATTAAGGTCATCTGGTTGGCAGCAGCTCAGTATTTAGACGACGAGAAGTGGGAATCTGCGGGGGAAATCGCCCTCCAAGGACTCGATATTCAGCCGCGTGATAAAGAGCTTGAGCAGATTGTTGTAAAGGCAAGTATTGGGTGGGCTGGAGAACGTCTGCGTGAAGACGCACACGCGGCAGCCATTCGCAGACTAGAACAAACAAAATCGAAACTTCAAGGAACATTCACCGAGTTAAATCAATTTCTCAGTGAAATCTATGTAGAGTGGGCATTGCAAGCGATTAATGAGGATGACCTAAATGTGGCAGCAACACGCCTTGAAAAAGCGATCAGCGTCTATAGCGCGAACGGGCGCGCTCGTGAAATCATAAGTGCTGTTTACAATGATCGAGCAGTGGAAAAAGCTCAAGCTAAACACTTCAGCGATGCTTTGAAAGAAGCTGAAACTGCACTGCGATACAGCGAAAATGCTCGTTCACTTGCCTTGATCGCAATGCTTAATCACAGTTTGGCGATTCAAGCTGCTGAGCGGAATGATACCCGTTCCTCAGATACGTACTGGGTCAGAGCGCGTGGAATTGCTATGAAGCACGTCGAAATCGCCAACACCCCAGAGAGTTTGGATCTTTTCGTCCAGATCAGCGTCGGATATGTAGTTTTCCTGTATTCACGCCAGGTGTTTACGGGGGCGCTTCAAATCGGTGAGGCGTTACTCGAATTAGACTATGACCCCAATGCCCTTAACGGGGACTTAGAGGAGCTTCTCTCAGCCATCTGCACAGATTACGGTGCTGCACTCTACAACGGAGGAAATCGATGGGAAGGGCGAAAGCTCACCCAAAAAGCTTTGCAGTATAACCCTTCCAATGTGGTTGCGCGGCAAAACCTCAATCGTATGTAAAGGAGCAAACATGGACAAACTAACGGATCCGAATCCATACGAGATACTCCAAATCCCAACGGATTCTAATCGTCAAGCAATCAAACGAGCATTGGCTGAGCGCCAGCGAGAAAGCAAAAGTCAGGGTGATCGTCAGCAGGCGCTCAAAGCTCGTAATCTTTTATCCTCTAGAGAAACGCGGTTATTGGTGGATGCCCTAACACCAGATTTTATCGATGGCGTGAGCGAAACTGAACTTATTGCCGAATTGGAACTAATCCCAGATGAAGAGATTGACTGGTTTTCATTGCTTGATGAGAGACAAATCGTGCAGCAGAATCTTTGCGCATATCTTGAAGTGATTGTAAAACACACTTTAGGGGAAATTCCTCCTCCGGAGCATGATCTTCAGCTCATGTCAGATTTTGACGGCTTAGATGAATTTCTCGTGGCATGGTTAAAGTAGTATGAATAACAAAAATACGCAAAGTGTCCAATCTCGAACTCGGTATGATGGTTACTTGAGTGAACTTCGCCAACTGGTTAATGACGCAGACCAGATGCGACTGACGCTCTTTTATGTTCTCGACGATGCGCTGCGAAAATTGGAACGCTGCCTATATATTTATCCCGACAAAAAAACATCTAGTTATACGGTATACTATAGGGACTATCAGCAAGCATTTGTTTTATTTCGAGAACGTTTAGCAAAAACATTTGAATTATTTCACAACGAGTATGTTATCCCCAACCCGTTTGACCAGACCCCGGATGAGCAGGATTTGGAAGAATGGGTTGAGGAGATTGAGGATGTTGTTCAATCGTATCGTCTCCGTCGCCAGCAGAAGCAGGATTTGATTACCGTTATCGAGTTATTGGATAGTTTGGAACGGTTGCGCGAATTGAAATTTCGCCTCCCAGGGGAAGCAGGCAAGCCGTTCTATGAAGCGCTGAAGAACGCAAAGAAAACTGTTAAACAGATAGAAAAGAGTATCCGACAGGCCTTGGATGAGTTAGGGATAGTAAAGATCAACTTATCGTTAGGCGAATATCCACCGCCGGAAACCACAAGACTCGTAGGGCGCGACGAAAATGCACAAGGTGATACTGTTATAATTGCTGCCGTCATACTCAATGGTTATCTATGGAACGACAAGTTATTGCGTAAAGCAGATGTTATCGTCGCTGTAATACAGGAGAACATCTAAATGGGCCGCATTATAGGCATTGATCTTGGCACGACAAACAGCGTAGCAGCTTATTGGAAAGGCAAGAAACCACGAATCATAGAGAATGAATACTCGGCTTTTACCCCCTCTGTAGTCTGGCTAGAAAGTGGCGTTGAGCGTGTTGGTCGTGACGCTAAGGATCGCTTGGAATCTGGCTCAAAAAACATCATCTACTCCATTAAGCGGTTCATGGGTATTGATTACGATGATTCCAATGAGCAAACAGCTTTAGGAAAAGTGGGATATTCGACACGCCAATCGGCATCTGGAGAAATTGAGGTATTGCTTGACGGAGCGTATTATTCGCCGATACAAATCTCCGCGATGATTCTCAAACAAATCAAGCGCGATGCTGAGATTAAGTTGGGTGAGGAAGTCACCCATGCGGTGATAACTGTACCCGCCTATTTCGGTCAGCGTCAAAAAAATGCAACCCGTGAAGCAGGTTTGTTAGCGGGCTTAGTTGTCCCCCGTATCATCGGTGAACCCACAGCCGCTGCACTTGCGTTTGGTATCGAGGAAGAAATCGACGAGCCTCAAGATGTATTGGTCTTTGACTTGGGAGGTGGAACATTTGACGTGTCTGTCCTCTCAATTATCGATAACAACTTCGACGTACTGAGCATCGATGGAGATCGCTTCTTAGGTGGTGATGATTTCGATAACTTGATCGCCTTAGAGATGCTTGCTCACCTTCGTCGTGAGTACCGTGCTGATCTGGCAAACGATCAGATCGCTCAAATGCGACTAAAAGCGCTTGCGGAAAAAGCAAAAATTGATTTGTCGCGCCAAGAGGAAGCACGGGTTATCGGTGAGGTAATTACTCGGAGCACAGACGGCAGACCGATCAACCTAAGCATGACCATTACGCGATCCCAGTTTGAGACTTGGATAGAACCATTTGTAAAGAAGTCACTTGATATCACCTTACAGGCTTTAGAAGGCACAGGTTTAAAGCCCTCTGACCTTGATCGAGTCCTCCTTGTCGGTGGCTCCACCCGTATTCCAATCATCCGTCAACGTCTTAAGCAGCTTTTTGGGGACAAGATTCAAATCGATGTTGATCCAATGCAGTGTGTGGCTTTAGGCGCTGCTGTACAAACAGCTTTTCTTGCGGATGATGAATTGCAGGGGAGCGTGCCTGAACAGAGCCTTACTCCGGTTGCAACGATCTCGCCTGTTGTGATCGAGCGTGCCGCCGATCTTCCTGCCATTACGATGCAGGACATGATTTCGAAGAACATTGGTATTGAAACGGAAGGTGGTGAAATTGTCACCGTCATTCCAAAAGGAACGCTGTACCCAACCCAAGAACCTTTCCGCCAAGTCTTTCAAACCAATCGACAGGGGCAGCAGCTCTATGAACTTCCTATTTTTGAGAGCGAGAAGGATGATGCTTCACGTGAACAATGGGAATGGATTGGTGTCATCATAAATTCAAAACTTCCACTTGGCTTGCCCAAGTCTTCGGATATTATGGTAGAGATGTCCGTAGATCGGGATGGCATTCTATTTGTAGTTTCGTATCTAAAAAATGACCCACTGCGGGATGACGCAGAAAAAGGCACACTCGAAAAACGCAGTTTCCATTTTGGCGGTTCAGGCAAGAAAAGCTCATCAGCAGATGGTGATATTATCGGCATGGTTGATTTCCGAGCATTCATGCTGGATGTAATTGTGAACACACTCAGTCTGAACCGGTATCTAGAAGCACAACAAATCTCGCTGGCTACACGTTTGGCTTCTCAAGCGCCGCCAATTGTTCAGGCACGAGACGAAGTCAAGGGTCAAGCCCTACTTGATCAGATGAGTGCATTGGTCGAAAGTTTGCCCGTTCCAGTTGTAGACAAGTTTTTTGCTTTGTGGATCACCCAGAATAAGGAGATCGTTAGTCCAGTGGAGCGTAGTGAGGTGCAGCAGGTTTTGACGCAAATGGAAACTGCTGCAAATAGAGGTGATATAGATGCCGCGAATCAGCACCTATATCGGCTTCGCCAGCGAACTTCTGAATTGATCGAAAAGTACCCGACCAACTTGCTTCGTCGAAAGTGAAACATGCTGGGTTCGATCCAACAGCAATGTCTCTGAGCGCTCTGCCTGCGATCATCTTAAGTTTCCAACAGCGTGTAGAACAAGCAAAATAGGTTGCTCCGCGGGATTTTGATGAGTTTTATGAGAGTCGTATCTCTGCAATGATAGCTTGTACACCTAACCTTCTAAACGGACAATGCGTTGCGTTGCATGACGATTTCAATCGGGCAACGGCTCAGGTTGCGGTAGCCCAAATGAGGATGCTCGGTGTTGTATTCGTGAAGCTAGGCGTCGGAGCCGGCCGGCAACGTTTCCAGGCTGGTATGTAGCTTGCGCCGGAAGGCCAGCGTGAAGAATTGTTTGGCGGTGCGAATAAAGCGCCCGACAAAGCCATTTGTCTGTGGCCGCTTGATGGGGATACGGCGATGCTCAATATCATTGAGAGCCAGAAACAGCTCGCAGAGATGGCGGTTGTACCGCAGAACTCGCGCCCGTTGTCGGTCAGGATCGCACCAACCTCGATCCCATGCTGTGCGTAGAAAGGCAGTACATCGCTTGCTGGTGTCGGCGCTGAGCAGCTCGCCTGCACGACTGCTCTCGACATGCCGCTTCCGATAGCAGGGGTTATTACGTTCCAAGGCGCCGATCACGTCTGCATCCAGTTCGATCTCGCCCACCAGATGTCACTTTTCTGCTGCAAAGAGCCGCCGCTGGCGCGTGCCCAAATCGTGCTTGTTGAGAATGTCCTGCACGGTGACGGTGCTGGACCGTTGCCCGATTGAAACCGTCATGCAACGCAGCGTATTCTCCGTTTAGAAGGTTAAGTGTATATTTATCTGGCCGATAGCCAGGGTTGTGCGCTCAGCCGATCCCGCGGCCGCTTACTTGTCCGCAGTTTGACCTGACGATCATACAGACGCTGCCTGGTTGCGGCGCGTGTGCCGCTGTGTCATTTTGATACCACATTCGGGTCAGCGGCATCGCGAATGGCGTCGCCTACGATATTCAACGCGAGCACGACGATTGTGATCACAGCGCCGGGAAAAAACGAAATCCACCACGCATTGCGCAGAAAGGCCCGACCATCAGACAGCATTGCGCCCCACTCCGGTGTCGGTGGGCGCACTCCTAAGCCTAAAAAGCTCAGGCTGGCGCCGGTTATGATCGCGCCAGAGACTCCTAACGTTGAAACAACAATCAGCGAGCTGATGATATTGGGCAGAATATGGAAGACCATAATGTGCAGCGAGCCTGCCCCCATGCCCTGTGCAGCGATCACGTACTCCGCGTTCTGCGCGGAGAGCGTAACGCCGCGCGTCAGCCGCGCATAGGTGGGAAGTGAGAACAGGGCGATGGCGAAAATCACGTTCGTCACGCTTGAGCCGACTAATCCAACCAGCCAGATAATCAGGATCAGGCCGGGAAAGGCGAGGATCAGGTCCATCAGCCGCATGATAATGTTATCAACTTTGCCGCCGATGTAGCCTGCCATCAGTCCTAACGGAACGCCGATAAGTGTCGAGAGCGCTATTGAGAGGAAGCCCACCTGCAGCGAGATTCGCCCGCCATATAACACGCGCGTGAACACATCGCGCCCCAGCTCATCGGTCCCCATTGGGTTCGTCAACGACGGCGGCAGCAGGCGATTCTGAGCATCTCGCCCAACAGGATTGCTCGACGAGATGTATGACGCGCCCAGTGATAAAAGGATGATCAGCACAATAACCGTCACGCTGAACAGCGCGAGGCGGCTGCGCCGAAAATGGCGAAGCGACTTTGCGTAGAGGCTGTCCGGCACGCCGGACGGCCCGGCTTCTAATGATGCAACAGGCGAGAACGCAGCCTTCTCTGGCTTATCTGCCATATCGCTCACTGTTCTAGTCATAGCGGATACGAGGGTCAATATAGACGTAAAGCACATCTACGATCAGATTGATGAATACGAAAGCGATTGCGACCAGCAGGACTGTCCCCTGAATCATGGGATAATCCCGATCAAGGATCGCCTGGATAGAAAGCCGCCCCACCCCCGGCAGGCCGAAGATGCTCTCGGTGATCACCGCGCCGCCCAGCAGCCCGCCAACTGACAGCCCGACGACCGTTACGACTGGGATCAGCGTGTTTCTCAGCGCGTGAAAGAAGACGACACGGCGCTCGGAAATGCCTTTTGACCGCGCCGTTTGGATGTAAAGCGCCGAAAGCGTCTCGATCATATTCGCGCGCGTTAACCGGGCGATCAAAGCGGCCTGCCCAATAGAAAGCGTCGCCACAGGCAGAACGAAATGCTGCCAGGTTTCCGCGCCCTGCACCGGGAGAACGCGCAGCCCAACCGCGAAGATCAGGATCAGCATCAGGCCGAGCCAGAAGGTTGGAATGGAGTAGAAGAACACCACCAGCACAACGCTGAGCTTGTCGATCCAGGTGCCATGCTTGATGGCGGTCAGAACGCCAACCATCAGCCCGATCGCCGTGCCAACGGATACGCTCAGAAAGGTCAACAGCACGGTAAACGGGAAAGCCCGAATAATTACGCCGAATACAGGCTCGCCAAATTTCACTGAACGGCCCAGATCAGCCTGAATTGCTTTGGTTACAAAGACCCAGAACTGCTCCAGCACCGGACGATCCAGGCCGAGATTCTTGCGAACCTGCTCGATCATTTCCGGTGAGGCACGATCCCCCGCCAGGATGATTGCGGGATCGCCGGGGATAGCAACGCGCAGCATCACAAACACGACCGCGATAATCGTAAAAATCAGCAGGAAAGCGATCAGGATGCGCTGAAGAATGTAGATACCCATCCGCGTAGCTCCTCAGCCTTTTGTTGAGCGCGGCGCCGGTCAGCGTGCTGGAGATAATGCGCAGGAGAGGCGTTTTTCGCCCCTCCTGCCAGCGCGAAAAGCCGCCTTGCGCTAATCGCCCGCTTCGATATAGGCGTTCCAGTAGAGGAAGTTTAGGTCCGTGTTGATCTTCCAGTTCTTCAGTTCATTGCGCACGCCGGTCAGCACAGGCGGGGCAACAAGGAAGATCCATGGCGAGCTGTCAATGATGTATTGGCTGATCTCGGTGATAGTCTGGAAGCGGGTTTCCTGGTTTAGGTCAGTATCCGCCTTCACCAGCAGCGCCGTCAGCTCATCTGACGAGAACCATGCCCGGTTGCTGCCGCCCTTGCGCGCGGGGTCGAAGAAGTAGGTGAGGATGCTGGGGTCCTGGTAGCCGTAGCTGAGCAGGAACAGATCGTGCGTGCCGGTGGTGGTTAGCTCAATCAGCGCCTGCCGTTCCATCATGTCGATCTGCACCGGGATGCCGATGGCGCGCCACTGCGCGTCCAGCACTTCGGCGATCCGGGTGTATTCATCCGTTGACTGGGTTGCCAGCGGCACTGACCAGGGGTTGCCGTCGGGGTCTTCGCGCAGGCCGTCGCCATCAACATCAACGTAACCCAGCTCGTCAAGCATCGCGCTGGCGGTGTCGGGATCATAGTGATATGAGCCGGCATCGAGTTCCGGGTTATGCCCCCAGATCGTGGGCGGCAGCGGCTGGTAGATCGGCACCGCAAGCCCGTCATAGCCCAGGATATTCACCTCTTCGCGATCGGTCGCATAGGCGAGCGCGCGGCGCAGCTCGACATTATCCCAGGGCGCTTTTGAGGTGTTGAAACCGACATAACGAATCTCCGCTGCCAGCCCCTTATCAATTGTGATATCGGGGTTCGCTTCGACATCGGCGAGGTTCTGTGTCGGAACGCCGGTAACGGTGACTTCGCCTGTTTCCAGCGCCGCGAGGATGGTCTGATCTTCACCGAGGAACAGAATTTGCAGCTCGTCGAGCGCGGCGGGACCGGGGTCATCGTACAGCTCTGGCGGCGCCCAGCGGAAGTCCGGGTTGCGCTCCAGCAGGATGTAGTTATTGGTGTTGAGTTCTTTCAGCTTAAATGGGCCGGCGCCAACCGGATTCGTGCTGAAGCCCTCTGGCCCTTCCGCCTCATAAGCTGTTGGCGAGACGATCTCCAGGCTGCTCAGCGTATAGAACAGCGGCGCATACGACGAATTCAAGTGCAGGGTCACGGTGTATTCATCGTCAACGGTTGTCTCGTCCAGCAGGCCGATCAGGTCTGCGCCCAGCGACGCGCCTGTCTCCGGGTTTGAATATTTGTCAAGGTTCCACTTGATCGCTTCAGCATTGACGGGCGTGCCATCGGTGAAAGTGGCATTTTGGATCAGGTGGATGGTGAGCGATTTGCCCTCTTCGCCAATTTCCCAGGTGTCCGCCAGGAAGCCAACGTAGTTCAGGCTGGCATCGCGCGTAAACAACGTCGCAAAAATGGCATAATGCGGCCAGCTATGCCAGGACGACTGAAATGGATCGAGCGGCACATTGGACTCAGCATCAGAGACGACCATTCGCCCGCCTCTACCAGTCTCTGTTTGGGCGCTAACGCCAAACACCGCTACCAGGCTGAGAATTATCAGGATGCCTGTAGCGAAACGGATGGATTTTCTGCGTGAGAACATCGGCTTTAGCCTTTCGTGACTCTGGTACACGGACGTTAGAGGTGGGTATCAGTTGATCGGGCTGCTGGCTGACATATTCCTCCCTTCAGCTACAAAATCCTCGCTGCCAACCTAATGACCTCGTTCAGGTCACACTGGTATGCTGAGCTGCAATCGTCAGTCGCCGCTAGCCAAAAATCCCGCGATAGTGGTCATAAGCCAGTTCGCTGAGTTTGCCGATAGCCGATTCGACTTCAAAAAGCCGCTGATAGCGGGGTTCGGGCGTCTGCCAGTAGGGTTGATCATCCCAGACGGTAAATGCGGTAATGGCAACATGGTTGTTCTCGCTGATCGTCATTACACCGCTGTCGTTACAGAAGCCGGCAATCGTCCCGGTCTTGTTTGCGAACCGGACGGCAGGGGGCAGAAAGCGCGGCAGGCGCTGTTTTAACTGCTGTTTGTAGAGGATGCTCATCATCTCATCCCTGATTTCCCCGCCAACAATTTCGCCTTTGAAAAGCATCGTGACGAGCTTTGTCATCGCTGCCGCTGAGCTGACATTGTTCTCAGGGGTGCGGCTGAAGACGACGCCGTCGCGGAGCACGTCATGGGTGTTCAACCACGCGCGGACCTCGTCGAGGGGCAGCTCAGCGATTTCAGGCGGAAACAGGTGCTTGAGCAGGTCTTTGCAGTTCATCCTGATAAAGATGTCAGTCAGCCCCAGCGCATGCATCGCGGCTTCGACCACCTCTGTGCCGCCGAGCAGGTCGATATTGATATCAGTCGCCGTATTGTCGCTGATGATGATCATCAGCGTCAGCAGGTCACGCCGAGTCGGCTGCAGACCTGCCGCAAAGAACGGCAGAATGCCGCTGCCAGCGCTCTTGTCATCATCCTTAAGCGTGACGCGGTCGTCGAGTTTAAAACTGCCCTGGACAAGCTGCTGGGCGGCGGTCACGAGGATGGGAATCTTAAAAACACTCGCCATCGGGAACAGGCGGCTTCCGTTAATCTCAGTCTGCTCACCTGATTCGATGTGAATTACAGCGATTCCGGCCTCGATATTTGCCTTGTCAATGATCGCCTGAAGTCCAGCCTGGAGCGACATCTGTTCCCTCTTATTCAGCTATAACGGCTTCAAAATCGGTAATTTAACCGGCCAGCGTGTTGGTGAACCCCCACACTGCTGGCCTTGTCACAACAATTGTGCTGTCGCCCAGCGAACCGGAGACGCTTATCGTCACAGCCTGATCGCTCTGGACCACACGATATCGCCTGTGTGTGCAGGTAACCTGCTGCTGCCACAAGCCGCCTGCGGAGAATGGGGCTATACCACAAGAGGATTCTCCGCCGCGCCTATAAGCTGTGAAGCAATAAACGCGATTGTATCGTTACGCATGACGGCATGCAAAAATTACTGTGCAGCCAACTATAGATTGCAGGTAGAGCTGAGCGGTGTCATAGCGCCGCCGTATTCCTTGCGTGTCAGCGAGCGGACGTTTTGGGCGTTCGTCAAACCGAGGGCCTGGCGCTGCCGACGGAAGCTGATCTATACCTGTTAGCGGCGGATTTGTGCAGAACACACTATAATTGGCCACTTTCTTGACTTCCCACCCGCTGGCAGTCTACACTTAAGGTGTGAAACCGGCGCTGCGCCGCCGCGCGGCCCGCCGCTGCCGAAAGGAGCCTGCCTATACAACCTGGCCTATTCATTGTGCTGTGGAGTAGACCTGTCTTTAATGGAAAGGATGAAAGATGTCGCGTCGTTCGCTTGTGTTCGTTTTCCTGCTCGCGCTGCTCACCGCCGCGCTGGCCGTGCCCGCGCTGGCGCAGGACAGCCCAGTCACCCTTAACGTGGTCGGCTTCGTTGTGCCGCTGGAGGAACAGGGCACGCCGCTGGATGAGGCCTATCAGGGCTTTATCGCCGACTTTGAGGCGGCACATCCTGGTGTGACCATCAACGCGCTGGAGACCCCGCCGGAGTTCGACACGCAGCTTCTGGTGGACCTGGCCGCCGGGACCGCCCCGGACCTGTGGAGCCAGGACGCTTCCGCGCTGGCGCGCCTGGTGAGCAGCGGCTACGTGCTCGACATGAACGAGTGCGTCGCGCTGGTGCCAGAGCTGGACCTGGAACGCTTCTTCCCGTCGGTGCTGGCTATTCACCAGCAGGAAGAGGGCGGCCCGGTCTACGGCCTGCCTAACGACTTTACCCCGATGGTGATCTACTACAGCAACAAGGCCCTGGAGCGCGCCGGTGTCGAGCCGCCGCAGGCTGGCTGGACCTGGGACGAATTTGTTGACTTTGCTAAATCCGTGACGCTGGATGCCAACGGCAACAACGCCAACAGCCCGGATTTCGACGCCGAAAACGTGGTGCAGTGGGGCTATCGCGTTCGCCGCTTCCTGACTTTTGAGGGGCTGTACCGCATCTGGCAGAACAGCGGTGACGTGCTCTCGCCGGACGGCACAACCGCCAGCGGCTATCTGGACTCGCCGGAGAGCATCGCCGCCATCACCTGGATGCGCGACCTGATCACCGAGCAGCATGTCGCCCCGCCGCCCACGACGCTCGACCAGTTGATTCAGCAGTTGGGCTTCCTTGACCGCTTCCTGCTGGGCGATTTCGCCATGTTCGACCGCGGCCACTGGGAGCTAGTGGGCCTGCGCGCCAACCAGAATTACGAAGACGGCGCTTTCGGCGTGATCGGCCAGCCGCAGAACACGGCCCGCGCCACCGTGCTGTACGAATCGGGCTTCGTGATCCGCGCGGACATCCCCGAAGAGAAGAAGCTGGCGGCCTGCCAGTTTGTCGCCGCGGCGACTGACCGCGGCTATCAGGATACCAAGGTGATGACCGGTATCGCGATTTCCGGCAACCAGGCGGCGGCGGAAGCGGCGATCGAGCAGAGCGCCGACCCGGCTGTTGAGCAGGCGTTCTTTGATGAGGTCGAGTTTGGCCGTCCGCCATACGGCGCGATCTACGCCAACTGGCCGACTATCGAAGGGTTCCTGGACGGTATGATGGAGCGCGTCCTGGCCGGCGGCGATGTTGCAACTGAAATCGCGACGGCGGTGCAGGAAATCGACCGCGAACTGTCCCGCGCCCGCTAAACTGCTGCGCAGTCACTCAGGCCGCCTCTTTATGGGGCGGCCTTTTCTTATCCGTCAGCGTATGGAGATCTAAGCCATGTTACCGAACTCTGCTGCGGCCCCGCCCGCGCCGGTCATGGACCAACCGCCGCCCGCTGTTATCCCCCGCAGGAATATCTGGCGGCGCTTTTGGAGCCGGTCGAACGAGAAGATCGGCTATCTTTTCATCATGCCGTCGCTGATCCACATTATCGCCTTCCTGTTCATCCCGCTGGTGTTCAGCTTCTTCCTCTCGTTTCGCGACTGGACGCGCCCCAGCTTCCAGGACGCGCCGTATATCGGCCTGGGGAACTACGAGTTCCTGATGGGCGACAACCGCTTCTGGCAGGCGATGGCCAACTCTGTTTATTACACGCTGCTGGCCGTGCCGCTGGGGATGGCGTTCAGCCTGGCGATCGCCCTGGTGATGAACCAGAAGCTGCGGGGCGTGAACCTGTTTCGCACCCTGTTCTTTATGCCGGTGGTGTCGTCGTGGGTGGCCGTTTCGATCATCTGGCTGACGCTGCTGGACCCGAACGTGGGCATCGTGAACTACGTGCTGGGCCTGGTGGGCATCAAGGGGCCGAACTGGCTGGGCGACCCGCTCTGGGCGATGCCGTCCATCGCGCTGATCGCCATCTGGAAGGGGGCCGGCTTCAACATGGTTATCTGGCTGGCGGGGCTGCAGGGCATCCCGCGCGAGCTGTATGAAGCCGCCGCCATTGACGGCGCGAGCCGCTGGCAGTCGTTCTGGCGCATCACACTGCCGCTGCTGGCCCCGACCTCATTCTTCCTGGCCGTGACAGGCGTCATCGGCTCGCTGCAGGTGTTCACGCCGATCTACGTGCTGACCAAAGGCGGCCCGCTGGATTCGACTAACACGGCGGTGTTCCATATCTACCGCCGCGCCTTCCAGGAGTTCGACTTCGGCTATGCGGCGGCACAGTCGTGGGTGCTGTTCGCCGTGATTTTCGCCGTGACCATTGTCCAGGTGGGCCTGCGCCGCCGCGAAGAGATTCAATACTAAGGGGGAATTATCATGGTTGTTAATGTTACGCCCCGGCTGATTCTCACCCGCGTTTTGGGCTACGGGGTGCTGCTGCTGATCGCCGGTATGATGTTTGTCCCCTTTCTGTGGATGCTGACCACGTCCTTAAAAGCGCCGGGGACTGAATTTTCCTACCCGCCGCAAATCCTGCCCGACCAGTTCGACCTGACGAACTACCGGACGCTGTTCTTTAACATGCCGTTTGCCCGCTACTTCCTCAACACGCTGTTTATCACCGTCGTTACAGTAGCGGGGCAGCTTCTCATCTCGTCAGTTGCGGCTTATGGTTTCGCCCGGCTCAACTTCATGGGGCGCGACACGATCTTTATACTGTACCTGACGACGATGATGATCCCGTTCCAGGTCACGCTGATCCCGATGTATCTCATCATCGCGCAGCTAGGCTGGGTAAACACGTATCAGGGGCTGATCGTGCCGGGGATTTCCAGCGCCTTCGGCATCTTCCTGCTGCGGCAGGCCTTTCTGAACATCCCGCGCGACTACCAGGACGCGGCCCGCATTGACGGGGCTAATGAGTGGACGATCTTCGCGCGCATTTTCCTGCCGCTTAACGGCCCGACGCTGACCACGCTGGGCGTGTTCGCCTTTATGGGCACGTGGACCGACCTTATCTGGCCGCTGTTGATCGCCCGCTCTGAGGAAATGCGCACCCTGGAGCTGGGGCTGGCGTATTTCAACGCGCGCCCGAACGCCTTCTTACAGCCCAACTGGCCGCTGCTGATGGCCGGCTCGGTGGTGGTTATGCTGCCGGTGCTCATCATCTACATTGTGGCGCAGCGCTATTTCGTACAGGGCATCGCCTTAAGCGGCGTAAAGGGGTGATATGCACTTTTACAGCTTCGACACCGGCGATCCGGTCTTTGCAGTGGGCGGCTGGGCGCTGAGCTTTCAGGTCATCACGCTGGAAAACGTCTATGGGCTGGCGCCAGAGCAGACGACGGCCAGCGCCGACGGCGACCGCTGGCAGCTCGTGTGTTCGGAGCTGAGCTGGGGCGGCGGCCAGCAGCGCGCCGCTGGCACAGTCACGGCGGCGGCGCAGCTTGAGGGTGGCCGGCTGCGGCTCAGCGTGGCGGCGACGGCGCACGAAAAAATCACCGCGGTGAAAATCCTGGCGCGCGACCTGCCGCCGCTGCGCCCGCTGGACATGCTCGACGCGCCGCGTGACGCGCCGCCGGACGGCCTGCTTGACCGCTATCCGAACCTGCTGCGGCTGCCGCTGTGGCTGGCGCAGCAGGCCGGCGACGGCGAACTGCTCGGCTTTCGCTGTGAGGACAGCGCCTACCGCGCCAAACGCTTCTGCGCTTACAGCGAGCGCATGGGCCGGCTGGCTGGCCGCTGGGTGGTGGAGTGCATCCACGAGGCGGACGCGCGCCATTTCGACACGCGCATTGAAGTGCCTGACTGGGTATTTGCGCGCGGCGTCCAGCCGGACGCCTTTCGCGATGAACAGCTCGCCTTTGCTGAGGCGCGCGCCGGGCTGGTTCCCTGGGCGCAGCGGGCCGACGTTCCGGCCTGGGCGCGCGACATCAGGCTGGCGCTCACGCTGCACGGGATGCACTGGTCGGGCTACACGTTCAACACCTACGCCGACATGCTGGCGGTGATCGAATTTGTGGCTGACCGCATCGCTGGCGCGCAGGTGCTGGCGTATCTGCCGGGGTGGGAAGGGCGCTATTACTGGCAGTACGGCGACTACCGGCCCGACCCGCTGCTGGGCGGCGCGGACGGCTTCGCGCGGCTGTGCGACGGGGCGCGGGCGCGCGGCGTCCACATCATGCCGATGTTCGGCGGCAACTGCGCCAACGCCTGGCAGCCCAACTTTCACACGTTCGGCCCGTCGTCGTACATGAAAACAGCCACGCGCAACGTCTTTCTGGGCAACCAGCCAGACTGGAACACCAGCCGCGCCCACGATACCGGCTGGCAGGCGTGGCTCAACCCTGGCGCGCCCGCCTGGCAGACGGAACTCACGCGCCAGATACTGACGCTGGCCGACCGCTACGGCTTCGACGCCGTGTTCCTCGACACGGTTGAGGTGTGGACCAACGACCCTGATTTCAACATGCTGGCGGGCTACCGCCGGCTTGTAGACCGGCTGCGTGGCGGCCGGCCGCATCTGCTGGTGGCCGGCGAAGACTGGTTCGACGGCCTGCTGTCGGTTTTCCCCCTGTTTCAGCAGACGGCTAAATGGCGGCAGGTGCCGGGGTGGGTGGGGCGTTACGCCCGGCTGATGGGGCACATCTGCGACGGCGAAGCCAGCCGGGGCAGCACCGGCGTCTTTGAGTCCGGCTACGCGCCGTATGAACGGCTGCCCGACGAGCCGCCGTACATCCCGACGCTGGCGTTCGTAGACGGCACGCTGGCGGGCGCGCGCGCCGAAATTGAAGCGGTGATCGCCCAGGCGGCGCACTAAAGCGCCGTCCGCGCGCTTACTGCGCGTCTACATCGGCGGCGTTGCCCTCGAAGCGGTTGCTGTCCAGGCTGACGCCGGGCCGGCCCACCAGCCGCACCGCCGCCTCGACGTTGCCGGTGAAGATGTTGTCGCTGATGGTGCAGTCGTGCACGCGGCTGAAGCGCACGCCGACGCGGTTGTCGTGGAAGGTGTTGCCGCGCAGGTGAAAGTCGTGGCAGTCGGCGTTGGGCACGCTGTCGTCGGTGTAGCCGCTGAAACCGACCGTGTTCGACTCGAACAGATTGTTGGTCAGCGTGAAGTTATGCGTCACCTCGTGGCCGGGCCAGTATTTGAGGACCTCGCCGCCGCGCGTCCACAGGCGCACGCCGTCGCCGTTGAGACGGATACGGTTGCTGCGCACCTCAAAGCCGAAGGCGTGCTCAATGGCGATGCCGGCCCAGCGGTTGAACTCGATTGTGTTGTCCTCAACCACGTTGTCCCACGAATAGCCCATCCAGAAGCCGTAATTTGAGCGGCTGCAGTCGTTGCGGCGGAACACGTTGCCCTGCGAGAAGGTGGATTCGATGGCGTTATTGGGGCTGAGGCGGCAGTCGTTATCCTCGAACAGGTTGTCGTTACATGGGTCAAGCTGGCCGGGGTGTTCATAACCGGCTACGAAGATGCCGTCGCCGCCGCCGATGCAGGAGTTGCGCAGAAAGCGGTTGCGCGCCGACGCCTTGACCAGCACGATGCCGGCGCTGTCAGCTTCGGCACGGATCGACCCGTTTTCAGGGCGGCGGTAGAGGCGGTTGCAGAAGTCGAAATGGTTATCCTGGACGAGGCTGTCGCTGGTGCGCGACAGATAGACGCCCCAGCCGCTGTTGAACGAGGCGTTGTTGTTTTCGACGGTGATGTTCTGACAGTTGTAGAGCAGGATGCCGTTCATCTGGTGCTGGAAGTCGCAGCCGCGCACCGCGCCCCCCTGCACCCGGTGCAGCAGCGCCGCGCCGCCGTAAGCCTGCTCAATCGGCAGCCACAGGTAGAGGAAGGTGTCAATGCCTTCGATTTCCTGCGTGTCGCGCACTTTCAGCGCCTCAAGGGTGACGTCGTGGCAGTCGTCGCAGCGCACGCCGTAGTAGTAGCCGGAGATCGCCAGGCTGCGGATAGTGATGCCGCGGCGGCCCTGCGCCTGGATGGCGGTGCCGACCTGCGCCCGGCTGACGAGGAGCGTGTCGCGGCCCTGAACGGTGATATTGTCCGCGCCAATGCTCAGGCCGTCGGGCAGCGTGTACACGCCGGGCGCGAATTCGGTGTCCTGGGTGATGACCATGCCGTTGGTGGGGATAACGTTAGTTTGCATTGTCTGTCCTTAGTCAGCTAGCGGCGGCCAGTAGCGATAATATCGCACCAGCATAGCACCGGTCAGTGGTCTATACAAGGTGTCGGATTCGCGGTTACAATTGGTTTATCAGCCCGCTGCACAGGAAGCCCGATCATGCTTGAAAACACGCTGTCATCCACCCACACACGGTTGTCGCTGGCGGGCAAATGGTCGCTTGAGCTGGCCGGCGCGCGGGGAAAGGTGATGGTCCCCGGCGCGTGGGAGGCGCAGGGCTGGCCGCTGGCCGCTGTCGGCCCGGCGGTGTACCGCCGCACGGTGGATATCCCCGCGTGGAGTCAGGACGCGCGCATTTACCTGGAGTTCGGCGCGGTCAGCTACTTTACTGAGGTGATCGTCAACGGCCAGCCCGTTGGCGCGCACGAGGGGATGTGGACGCCGTTCGCGGTGGATATCTCGGCGGCGGCGCGCCTGGGCGCAGCCAACGAGATCGAGCTGCGGGTGACCAAGGCGGGCCGCGACGGTGACGCTTACCCGTATCACGATGTGCTGGCCGGTTTTATCCCGTATGTGGCGGACACGTTTGGCGGTCCCTGGCAGGATATCTGCCTGACGGCGCACACCGCCCCGGCCTGGGCGCAGGTTTACATCGCGCCGGACTGGCAGACTGGCACGGTGCAGGTAAAGGGCGCAGTGGTTGGCGGGCACGAGGGGCTGACTGTTCACGCCGAAGTGCGCGATAAGCGGGGCAGTGTGGTGGCGCAGGCTAAAGACCTGCTGCGCGCGGAGGCTGACACCGCGGCGCTGACGCTGACTGTGCCGGATCATGAAGCGTGGGCGCCGGGCGCGCCCACGCGCTACGAATTAAGCCTGGCGCTGTACCGGGAAGATACGTTGGTGGCGCTGGCTGCGCCGCGCTTTTTTGGCTTTCGCCAGCTCACGGCGCAGGGCGACCAACTGCTGCTCAACGGCGCGCCGGTTCACCTGCGCGGGGTGCTTAGCTGGGGGTGGAACCCGGCCACGCTGGCCCCGGTGCTCAGCGACGACGAGGTACGCGCGCTGTTTCAGCGCGCCCGCGAACACGGCTTCAACCTGGTTAAGCTGTGTCTGTTCGTGCCGCCGCCGCGCTTTTACGAGATCGCGGACGAAGAAGGCATGCTGCTGTGGCTGGAGCTGCCGCTGTGGCTGCCGCGCATGAGCGAGCATCTGCGCCGGCAGGCCAGCCGCGAATACAGCGAAATCCTGGCGCGCGACCATTATCACCCCGCGATTGTGATCTACAGCCTGGGCTGCGAGCTGGGCGCGGACATGGCCGACGCCGACCTGCTGGCCAACCTGGACCGGATCGTGCGCGGCGCGGCCTGCGGCGCGCTGGTGTGCGACAACAGCGGCTCTGGCGAGGCGTACCGGGGCCTGACATTCGACTTCGCCGACTTCAGCGACTATCACTTTTACAGCGACCTGCACTATTTCAACCCGCTGCTGGACCATTTCCAGCGCGACTGGCGGCCGCCGCGCCCGCTGATTTTCGGTGAATTTTGCGACAGCGACGATTACCGCGCCGCCGACTGTCTGACGGATGACGGCGTTCGCCCCTGGTGGCGCGACGTGTACGGCGTGGAGGGCGGCCCGGAGCGCTGGGCCTACAGCGAGCAGGAACAGCGCATGGCCGCTAACCGGCTGCCGTTTACTGACGCGCAGCTTGTGCATATTTCGCGCAGCGAGTCGCTGCTGATCCGCAAGTTCATACTGGAGCAGACGCGGCTGCGGCGCAGCATCGGCGGCTACGTCATCACCGGCCTGCGCGACACGCCGATCAGCACGTCCGGCATTTTCGATGACCGCGACCAGCCGAAGTTCGACGCGGCGGCGTTTCGCGCTTTCAACGCCGACGCCGTGCTGCTGCTGGAGCGCGGGCGCACGCGCGCCTGGCGCAGCGGCGGCGACCGCCCGGCGCCGCTTGATCTGTTCAACCATTGGGCGGGCGACAGCGTTGATCTGCGCGTTGTGCTGGCGCACACCGGCCTGGCGCAGGCTGAGGGCGACCTCACCTGGCGGCTGGCCGGGCCGGACAGCGCGCAGCCCGCGCTGACGGGCGCGCAGCGCGTGCGCCTGCCTCAGGCGTCGCCGGTGGAGATCGCGCGGCTGGCGTTCACGCTGCCCGCGCTGCGCACGGCGCAGCAGTGGACGCTAACCGTTGAACTGGCGGGCGTGTGCCGCAGCAGTTGGCCGCTGTGGGTGTACCCCCCGGCGGCTGATTGGCCGCACGACCTGATGCTGCACGACCCCGGCGGCGCGCTGGACGACATCAGCGCGCTGCCGTTCGACCCGCGCGGGACCGGCGTGCTTGTCAGCACGGCGCTCACCCCGGACGTGCAGGCGTTTGTTCACGGCGGGGGCCGGGCGGTGCTGCTGGCGCAGCCGCACGCCGGGCTGCCCACACAGGCGGTTCCTTTCTGGCGCGAGTCGATCAAGCTGCTGTACCCGCACGCGCTGCTGGCGCAGTTTCCGCACCAGGGCTACGCCGATTTACAGTTCTACCACCTGGCGACCGATTACGCTTTCGACATGCGGCGCTTCAACCAGCATCTGGCCGGGCTGGTAACAGCGCAGCCGATAATTCAGCGGCTGGACGCCCGCCTGTTCACGCTGCTGGAGTACATGGTCGAGGCGCGGGTGGGGCAGGGCCACCTGCTGGCGACGACGCTGCGCCTGGCCGGCGGCGCGGGCGACCAGGCGCGCGGCCTGCGCGCCAGCCCCGCCGGGCATTTCCTGCTGGCGCAGATGATCGCGCATGTGCAGCGCGCCTGACAGCGCCGGCGGCTTACATCGTCTGTGCCAGCAGCGGCGCGACAGCCACCGGCTGGCCGCCGCTGTGGGCCGACTGGCGCGCGGCTTCCATCACGCAGACGGTCGCCAGCCCTTCATCAAGGTTGGGCGAGTAGGCGCAGTTTTCGAGCAGCGCCCGCGCAAAATACTCGGTGTAGCTGGCGAACTCGCCGTAGTGCATCCCGTGCACTTCGTTATTAAAGTAATAGGCGCGCTGGGTGTAGAGAAAATCCTCTTCCACCTCAGCCCCGTCCGGGCGGGTGTGCAGGTAGCGCATGTCGTGATACTGCGCCAGGCTGGAGCCGTCCGCGCCGTACAGCATAAGCTCGATGCAGTTGCGCGCTGAGGGTAGTTCGTGCAGGCCGTAGTGGCCCAGCGCCCGCCCGACGCGCCCGTCGGCGGCGCGCAGATTCACGGTGTAAATGTCGTATGAGCGCAGGCCATAGCGCCGGGCCAGCGCCGACTGCGCGCCAAAGGCGCTCACTTCAGCGATCGGCCCCAGATACCAACTGGCCAGGTCCAGCGGGTGGCTCAGCCCCAGGAAGGCCCAATCGGTGGCGCTGGCGGCCCAGGCGCTTTTCTCATAGAACCAGTCCATGCGGTGAATATAGTGCGCGTCGAGCAGCTCCAGCGCGCCGAGGTCCCCGGCTTCATAAGCGGCGCGCTGGCGGCGGAACGGCTCGAAAAAGCGGGTGCTCTGCCCGACGAGCAGCTTGCCGCCGGTGCGGCGGGCGGCTTCGCGCAGGCGGGGCGCTTCGTCCAGCCGGTTGATCAGCGGCTTGGTGCAGATCACATGCTTGCCCGCCTCGAACGCGCGGATGATGTGTTCGGCGTGGTATTGGTCCGGCGTGTAGATGGCGACGATGTGAACATCGTCGCGGCGCAGCAGGGCGTCGTAATCGGTGGTGTAGAACAGGTCGGGCAGGTCACGGCGGGCCTCGTTGAGCTTGTCGGGGTTGATGTCGCACGCGGCAACCGCGCGCGCGTGCGGCGCGCGGTACAGCGTTTCAGTGGCGGCGCCCACCACCGCCGGGATAGGCAGGTTAAGCGTCCTGAGCAGCGTGCGTCCTTCGTGCAGCCCTATAATGCCAACACCTAATACGGTCATCAGTCGTCAGCTTTCAGTCGTTAGCGAGAGCAGAGATACGGCGCTATTGTAGCGCGCCGCGCCCGCCGGCGCATGTTTGGCTATTGAACCTTTTGTCTATATAATAAGGCACAGTATAAGCGAACAGGTACATTGATTATGGCGGCTATGACCTCCCGGCAGCGGATGCTCACGGCGCTTGAAGGCGGCAAGCCGGACCGCCTGCCGGTGACAACTCATCATGTGATGCTGGCGTTCCTCAACAAATACATGAACGGGGTGGCGTATCACAACTTCTTTGACACCTTCGGCCTGGACGCAATCACGTGGACGGTGCCCTACAAGCCGGACGCCAGCAAAGGCGAATACTTCGACCCCAGCCAGACGTTTATTCACCCGCTGGACCACACGCACCGGGTTGTCTCCGATAACTGGCGCATCGAGACGGAGACGCTGCCACACGCCGACTATAACACCACGCGCTACAGCTTTGTGACGCCGAAGGGCACGCTCTCAATGGTGCTGCAGGGCAACCAGTACACTGATTGGGTGGCGGAACCGCTGATTAAAGAGAAGCGCGATATCGACCTGATCGCTGAGTTTGTCACCCACCCGAAGGTGGACGTGGAAGCCGTCAACCGGACGGCGGAGGCGTTCGGCGAGCGCGGCCTGGTGCGCGGCCACATCTGCTATTTCGACGTGTACGGCCAGCCGGGCTGCTGGCAGGACGCGGTCGAACTGGTGGGGACGGAGCGCATCATCTACGAGACGTTCGACGACCCGGAGTGGGTGCACGAGCTGATTCGCATTTTGCAGGCGCGCAAAAAGACGTTTATCGAGTCGCTGGCGGGCGCGCGCTATGACCTGCTGGAGCTGGGCGGCGGAGCGGCGTCCTCAACGGTGATTTCGCCGCGCATCTTCGATGAGTTTGTCGCGCCGTATGACAGCGAGCTGATTGAGATGGCGCACCGCGTCGGGCAGCGCATTGTGTACCACACCTGCGGCGGTATGATGCCGTTCCTGGAGCGCCTCGCCGCGATGCGGCCCGACGCGATGGAGACCTTCACGCCTAAAGAGATGGGCGGCGATATGCGGCTGGCGGAGGCCAAAGCGCGTATCGGCGACCAGGTGTGTATGATCGGCGGTTTCGACCAGTTCCACTTCTTTGTTGGCTGCACGCCAGAGCAAACGCGCGCTGAGGTGCGGCGCTGCTTCGCGGAGGCCGGGCCAGGCGGGGGCTATATCCTCAGCCCATCCGACCACTTCTTTGACGCTAATCTGGCGTTGTTGGCGGCCTTCGCAGATGAGGCGCGGCGCTGTGCTTATTCATAAACCGGCAGTTATCGAGATCGCGGTGCCGATTGAGGAAATCGCGGCACGGCAGGAACGGGTGGCTAAGGCCAAACGCTTCGAGATGCCCGACCGCGTGCCGGTCATACCGGCGATCGCGCACCGGCTGCTGGTGCCGCAGGTGGGCGTGCGCTTCCGCGATTATTACGCCGACCCCGAAACGATGCTGCGCACGCAGATTCTGGCGCAGAAGTGGCTGATGGAGAACATTGCCACCGACGCCCATTCGATCACCGGGGCGTGGGTTGGCGCGTGGACCGACTTCCAGAACACGTTCGAGGCGGGCAGCCTGGGCTGCGTGATCACCTTCCCCGACGACGATATCCCCTGGGTTGGCCCCGGTTGGGTCAGGACTGACGACGACCTGCGCCGGCTGGAGGCGCTGGATTTTGTGCACAGCGGCATCAACGCGCGGCAGATCGCCTACCGGCGCGCGATGATGGCCGTCGCGGATAAGTACCCGGTGCGTTTTCAGGGCGGGCCGGTCTTTTACCCCGGCGCGAACCCGGCGCTGACGCACACATCTGACGGGCCGTTCGGCGTGGCCGGCGACGTTATGGGCCAGACGGAGCTGTTCACCGCTGTCTATGACAACCCTGATTTCGTGCGCGAGCTGCTGCGGATCGTGACCGACAAGCTGATCGAATGGCTGGATTTCTGCTGGGCGGAGGAACAGCTCCCGGCGCGCGACTTCGCCTGGACCGACGATCTGGCGGCGTCGCTGTCGGAGCGCACGTTCCGCGAGTTCGTGCTGCCGGAGGAAAAGCGGCTGCGCTTCCACTTCGACGGCTGGCTAAGCCTGCACATGTGCGGCAAGGTTGACCATCTGCTGCGAACGTTCGTCGAGGACCTGCAGATCAACGAATTTCAGGGTTTCGGCTATCAGGTGGACCTGGACCGCGTGGCTGAGGTCATGGGCGGGCGCGTGGTGCTGGTGGGCAACGTCAGCCCGATGCTGATCCGCACGGGCACGCCGGAACAGGTCCGCGAGGCGACGCGGGTTGTGATCGAAAAGCTGGCGCACTTTCGCGGCCTGATTATCCAGGACGGCAGCAACATCCCGCCCGGCTCGCCGCTGGAGAACATCAACGCGATGATGGCGGCGGCGGAGCTGTACGGACGGAACACCTGACCGCCCCGGTCCCTAACGAAGGGCGGGGCAGGCGGCTTGCTACCGGCTGATCTGAAGCTGGCCTGTGGCGCGCGCCGACAGGCGCACTTCGAGCGTGCCGTCGTCAAGCGCGGCGGCGGGGTGGCCGAGCGCGCTGGCCCCGGCCCCGATGAAACGAAACCGCACGATGAAGTCGCGCTGTTCGGGGCCATCCCAAATGAAGGTGAGCAGGTCGTCATTGTGCCAGAAGGCAAAGCGCGTCTCGCCTTCGTCCTCAAACAGCGTGCAGCTGCCGCTTTCCGCCTGCGGGAACACATTGACGATCAGCGGCGACACAAGGCCCGCCGGTATGCGGCGCGCCGGCGGCATCGTCGGGATGATCGCCCCGGCGGCTGCCAGCAGCGGCAGCGTGTCCAGCGGCGCGCTGACCTGGATCGTCGCCGGGCCGTCGTAAACCGTGCCCGTCCACCAGTCAACCCACGCGCCGGCGGGCAGGTAGACCTGGCGCGCGTCGCTCTCGTCGTAGATAGGGGCCACCAGCAGCGCCGGCCCCAGCATGTACTGCAAATCCTTGTCGTAAGTGTTGGGGTCGTCAGGGAACGCCAGCGGCAGCGCGCGGATCACGGGCAGGCCGGCGCGGCTGGCTTCGTGGGCGGCGCTGTAGAGGTACGGAAACAGGCTGTAGCGCAGCTCGACATAGCGCTGCACAATGCGCGCCGCTTCGTCGCCGTAGAACCAGGGTTCGCGCGGGCTGTCCCCGTGCATGCGGCTGTGCGACGACAGCAGCCCGAACTGCGCCCAGCGCACGTACAGGCGCGGTGTTGGCGTGCCGCGGTAAGCGCCGATGTCGCTGCTCCAGAACGGCACACCTGACAGGCCAATCGAAAGCCCGCCGCGAATGGTGCAGGCCAGGCTGTCGAAATCCGCCGCCGGGTCGCCCGACCAACACACCGGATAGCGCTGATTGCCCGCTGTGCCGGCGCGGCTCCACACCAGCCCATAGCCGCGCTCCTGCTGCGTGACCTCATAAACCGCCTGGTTGTACAGCAGCGGGTAGAGGTTGTGCAGCTCGCGCCCGGTCTGGCCGCTGCTGAACACCGCGTCGTACGGAACGTCCTCGCCGAAGTCGGTCTTGAAGGCGTCCACGCCCATTTGCAGCAGGGGCCGGTGCAGGTCCTGGAACCAGCGCACCGCAGCGGCGTTCGTCATGTCAATGATGGCAACCGGCGCGTTCCACGACGTTTCCGGCGTGGCGGTGCGGACGACGCCATCAGGTCGGGGGGCCAGCGACAGGCCGTAGTTGATCACATAGACTTCGCCGTCGGGCCGTGTGAGAAAGTAGCCGTTGGCCTTGCCGACAGCGAACAGGTCGCTTTCTACCGAGATATACGGGTGTTCCCACAGCGAGAGGCGCAGCCCCCTGGCGTGCAGGTCGTCAATGAACGCCTGCGCGTCAGGGAAGGCGTCCGGGTCCCAGCGGAAATCGCAGTACGTGCGCCACTTCATCCACCAGGTGTCCACGTGGATAACATCCACCGGCAGGCCGCGCGCCTCAGCGCCGCTGACCAGCGCTTCGATTGCGGCGCGGTCGCGGTAGGTCCCCGCGCCGGACAGCCATAAACCGAAGCTCCACTTCGGCGGCACGGGCGCGCGCCCGGTTAGCTGCGCGCAGCGCTGGAGGATGTCCGCCGGGCGCGGGCCGTAGATCAGATAGGCGTCCAGGAACGGCGCGTCGAGCGTTATGGTGTACGACTGGCACGACACCGTTCCCAGGTCCCAGGTGACGCGGCTGCCGGTGTCAAGCAGCAGGCCGTAGCCGCGCGTGCTCAGCAGGAAGGGGATGTTCTTGTGCGACCGCTCGCTGGTAGACCCGAAGGCGTCCTGCGTCCAGGTGATGATGCGCTGGCCGCGCTTGTCCAGCGGCGTGAATTTCTCGCCCAGGCCAAAGAGGTGTTCATCCTGGCGCAGGTGCAGCGATTCCGTCACGGCCTGCACGCCGTTTTCACCGCGCACAAAGCCCAGGGGCAGGGTGAACGGCCGCCCCAGCCCGTCAATGTCGGACGGATTTTCGCGGCACAGGTCGAAGCCGCGCTCATCGCAGAAGCCCAGCGCCCAGGGCTGGCGGTCAACGCGCAGCGTGAGCGCCGCGCCGCGCACCGTCAGGCCGTTTTCGTCCTCGCTCACGCTGAGCGCAACGGTTCCTTCCACGCGCTCAGCGATGACCAGCGGCAGCGGCGCGGTTGGCTCCACGCCGGGCGGCGCGAAGGTGATGCGCCACACCGACGGCGACAGCGCGCGCAGCGTCAGCGTGGCCAGCGCGCCGGCGGCGGTTGTCGCCGTGACGTGCAGGGCGCTGCCCGCTGCGCGCCAGCCGTCAAGGCGCGTGACCCAATCGAAGCCCGGCGGGGCGTTGTGCGGCGTGAGCATGGCGGATCTCGTCTTTCTGCGGCGGCGCGCGGCTGTCAGCCTTTGTCCTTATGGGCGTCAAGCGCCATCTTCTGCTGCATCTTCACCGGCGTGTTTTCCAGCAGCCAGGCTTCGGTGCGGGCGGCGATTTCCTCCGGCGTTTCAGTGTAGCCGTAAGTTTCCAGCAGGACGGGCGTCCACTTCTTGCCCCAGCGGATGTGGAAGTTTTCGTCGCTCCAGTCATAGCTGACGGCCGCCGCCGAGATTTCGTCGTCTATTTCTTCCCAGTGTTCGCGGTTGGCGCTCTTTTCGGGCATCCCGTTCGGCTCGATAACTGTCGTCAGCAGCGCGTACTGATCTACAGCGGGCAGCGTCATCATCACGTTGTAAATCTGGACGACCTGCGGCACGTCTTCGATGCGCAGGCCCAACTGCTGCACGCGCACCTGCCCAAGCTGGCTGTGGCGGATTTCGTCCCACAGGTGGCGCGACACGTTGTACTGGTATTCCCAGGGCATTTCCGGCGTCAGCCACAGGATGGAGCCGAGCGTTTCGGCGGCGGTCATTTCGTTGAGATAGTGCTTGAAGCGCCACAGGCGGTGCGCTTCCGGGGCGGCCTTGCGGTTCGGCTCGATATCAACCGACGGGTCGAAGATCGGCCAGCCCGGCATGCGCTGGCATTCCTGCCAGGGCAGCAGCAGCGGGTGGCCGTCCGGGCGCTGCGGCTCGGCGGCGGGTTCGTCCGCGCCGGTCACGCCGCCGTCCGCCGCCAGCAGCCCGGCGATATAGCTGCGCCACGCTTCCCAGCCGGGGTAATTGGGGGCGATGGTGGCGAAAAACGCCTCAGCCCATTCGACCTGGCGCTCAATGGCGGGCAGCGCCTTCGCGGTCGTTACTACCGTCGGATTGTCGAAGGCGTTCCAGGTGGCTTCCGGGTGGGCGTGGTAGGCCGCCAGCAGCGCCTTCTTGACCACCAGGTAAACGGTGGCGATGAGTTCTGCTGTGTTCTGGGCGTGATCCAGCTCGGCAGCCAGCTTCTTCAGCCGGGGGCTGATGCCGCGCTCTGGCTGGTAAGAGCGCAGCTCGCGCAGGCGCTGGTAGATCAGCTCGGCTGAGTCGCCGCTTTCCCAGATATGCAGGCCGAACTGGTTTTTCGCCTCCCACTCTGGCACGCCGGGCAGCCAGCCGGCGAGCGTGCGCATGCACGCCTTCTCAAGAAAGGCGTACCGTTTGAGATACTCGGTGTTCTGTTCAATTGTGAGGTGACTCTTCTCTGCCGCCATTGTTCTCATTTCTCCCCGTACACTGCGCGGCTACCCGCGCCATTCCAGCAGACAACCGGCCAGGGCGACTCTATCCCTTCAGCGCGCCGCGCGCCAGGCCAGAGATAATCATGCGCTGGCCGAACAGGATGATGAGCAGCACCGGCAGAATCATGGTGACGCTCATCGCGCTCATCAGGTCCCAGGGTTTGGTGTAGGTTGAGCCTGGGTCGGTCAGCTCCGTGAGGCCCACGCTCAGCGTTTTGGTGTCCACGTTGTGCGCGAACACCAGCGGGTAGAGCAGCTCGTTCCAGCTAATAATGAAGTTGATGAGGAACATGGTGAACAGCGCCGGGCGCAGCAGCGGCAGCACCACGCGGATGATGATCTGGCGCGTGTTCGCGCCGTCAATATAAGCCGCTTCCTCGATCTCCGCCGGAATCTGCTTGATGAACGACACCAGCGTCATGATGGTGAACGGCAGCATCAGGCTGCTCATCATGATGATCAGGCCGTGATGGGTGTTGACCAGCCGGAAGGTGCTGAACGTCTGGAACATGGGGACCAATACGGCGATCTGCGGCAGCGCCACCGAGAGAATCAGCGCCATGTAGATGATGCTGCTGCCCCGGAACTTGACGCGCGCCAGGGCGTAGCCCGCCATGCCCGCCGCGATCACCGACACCCCGGCTGACCCGACCGCGAAGATCAGCGAATTGCGGAAGTAGGTGAAGAACGGGACGGACTGCATCATGTTGCGGTAGCTGTCAAAGGTGGGCACGCTGGGCCAGTAGTTGGGCGGCAGGCTGAACAGCTCATTCTTGGGCATGATGGACGACACAAAAATGAAGTAGAACGGCAGGCCGATGATCACGAAAAAGATGGCGAAGCTGGCGTAGACCAGCGCTGCCTGGAGCGTGCGCTGCGTGTTAGACAGCCGCACGGGGGCATCGTCGCCCATATCCCGGGTGCGGGAGGCGGCGCGAGCAGACATTTTGGTTACCTCATCTTTCTATTCCGACACGTCGAAGCGGCGGAACAGATACAGCCCCACCACGCCAACGACAGCCACCAGCACAACCAGCGCCATGCTGATCGCGGCGGCGTAGCCATAGTTGAGCGAATTGCTTTCCAGATAAATTTTCTGCGCGATGACGGTGGTCGAGAAGCCGGGGCCGCCGCCGGTCATCAGGAACGGCAGGTCGAACACAGCAAGCTGCCACACGATCATGAACATGCCGGTGGTGATGAGGATCGGCATGACCATCGGGATCGTGATGTAGCGCAGCGACTTAAACCAGTTAGCGCCGTCCACGCGGGCGGCTTCGTAGAGATCGCGCGAGATGCCCTGCAGCCCGGCCAGCAGCACCAGCGCCACAAACGGCGTGCTTTTCCAGATGGCGACGGCGATGATGGCGGCTTTGGCGTTGTACGGGTTAATCAGCCACTGTGTTTGCAGGCCCAGGCCGCGCCGCAGCAGGTCCGGGATCATGCCGAACTGATCGTCGAACATCCAGCGGAAGCCCAGCGCCGCCACGACCATCGGGATGGCCCAGGGGATCAGCACGATGGTGCGCGAAAGGGCGCGCAGGCGGAACGGCGCGTTGAGCAGGTGCGCCACCGCCAGCCCCAGCACAAGCTGGAGGAAGGTCGCCGTGACGACGAACAGCACCGTAAAGCTGATGCTGGCCTGCACCACCGGGTCAGCGGCCATGCGCTCGAAGTTGCGCAGGCCGATGAACACTGGCCCGCTGTGGTCGAAGGCCGGGTTGTAACGGTGCAGGCTGAGATAAACGGTTTGGATGAACGGGTAGAAGGCGGTGAACGTGCGCAGCGCCACTGCCGGCAGCAGCAGCGCGATCGCCACGACATACGAGCGCTGGCGCAGCGTCAGGCCGCCCAACAGGCCGCTGCGGGTGCGATATTGTGGGAGAGAAGCCATGAACCTGAACTCAGTCTCAAAAATGAGCGCGGCGCGGGGGCGCGCCGCGGCGCGCCCCCGCTGAAGTTCCAGCGGAATACCCGCTGGCCAGCGTTATTCGTCCAGTGCTTTGATGAGCGCTTTGCCCTGTTCGAGCACTTCAGACAGCGACGCCTGCTTGGTCAGGAACAGCGACGCCATGTCGTCCACAACGGTTTGCGCTTCGGCCACGCGCGGGTGGAAGGGGCGCGGCGCGAACACGTCGTTCTCGGCGTACATGCTCATGGCGGCGATAAGTTCGTCGTCGCTGTCGGCCATCGCCTCAAGGATCGAGTAGCGCGGCGTGAGCAGGAAGCCCTGCTGCTTGGCCAGCTCCGGCGCGACTTCCTTCGAGGCCAGGTACTGGAGCAGGGCTTTCGCGCCGTCCATGTTGGGGGCGTAGGTGGGGATGGAGAAGCCCCAGCCGCCGATCCAGCTCTTGCTGCCCGCCGGCCCGGCGGGTGGCAGCGCGATAACCATTTTCTCCGGGGCGTACCAGTCGGTGTTGCCCTCGGCCACGCCCTGGAAGAACGGCCACTGGCGCATAGAGTAAATCTTATCCTGCATGTACAGCTCGTTCTGCGCCGTGTAATCCTGGTTGAGCGCGGTCTCCGGGAAGATGCCGTGCGTGTGGATCATGTCGTAGAGGAACTGGAGCGCTTCGCCGGTCGCCTCGTCAAACTCGAACACCTTGCCGCCCGACTGGGACGCCAGGTAGGCGATGTACACGTACATCAGCGCCGGCTTAATGAGCGCGTCGGTCGTGCCGTAGATGCCGTTGGCGGCGTCGGTCACTTCCTTGCCCACTTCAACCAGCTCTTCCCAGGTTGTGGGGATGCTCAGGTTCTTCTCGTCCAGCAGGTCCTGCCGGTTGAAGAAGTAGCCGACGGCGAACTCGTGCGGGATGCGGTAGGGCACATCGTCAATGCTGAGGAAGCCTCTGATGTGGTCCTGCATGCTGGGCGGGAAGTCGTCCCAGATTTCCTGGGGGAGGACCTCGTTCAGGGGCAGCACCCAGCCAGCGCGCATAAAGGTTGGCGAGCTGTCGTCGGCGTCGCTGAACAGGTCAACCGGGCTGGTGCTGGCGGCGAAGGCCGGGCTGTAGCGGGTGAGCATATCGTTGCCGCTGACGGGGCCGCCTTCAAGCTGCACGGTGAGGCCGGTGTCTTCCTCGAACTTGGGCAGCACGCTGCGGATGGCCGGGTGGGCGAATTCCTGAATGGCGAATACAACGGTGTTGTTCTGGCGCAGCAGCGCCGGGGCGTAGATGCCCTGGGTGAGAAATTTGCCGGGCACGTTGGCGGCCAGCGCCGCCGCGATGCTGCCCGCCGTGCCTTTCAGAAAGGTGCGCCGTGAGATGCCGGCGGTGAGCGGGTGCTGCTTTTGTAACTTTTGTTCAGACATGTTCGCGATCCTTATCACTGAAAAGACTAATCGATGGAATTTCCTTGCGAAAGTACCGCAATATTGTATAAACGACTATACTGTTTATCAGGACGTTTTGTCAACTTAGAGGAGCGCCGCCGTATGAGCCGCTATCAGGCCACGCTGGTCAGCCACACCCACTGGGACCGGGCATGGTACTGCACCTTTCAGGAATACCGAATACGCCTGGTGAAATTAATTGACGATCTGCTGGACGTTTTAGAAGAGCGGCCCGACTTTCGGGTGTTTATGCTTGATGGGCAGATGAGCGTTCTCGAAGATTATTTAGAGGCGCGCCCAGGGCAGGCGGCGGCGCTGCAGGCGCTGTGCCGTTCCGGGCGGGTGCAGGTTGGCCCCTGGTTTGTGCTGGCGGACGAGTTTCTGGTCAGCCCGGAGGCGCTTATCCGCAACCTCCAGCTTGGGCGGCGGATGGGCGGGGATTTCGGCGGTGTGGTGCCGATCGGCTATGTGCCGGACGGCTTCGGGCATATCGCGCAGCTTCCACAGATTCTACGGGGGTTCGACATTGATAACGCCTTTTTCTGGCGCGGCATGGGCGAGGATGGCGACCGCCTGGGCACAGAGTTTATGTGGCGCGCGCCGGACGGCTCGACCGTGACGACCATCCTCATGCCCTGGGGCTATCACAACGTCACCAACCTGGGCTACGGCGTTCACTGGGGCGATGTGTCGCAGATGGTGTTCAACCCGGAGCTGGCGCAGCAGAAGATCGAACGCGCCATTGAGAAGCTCAAGCCGATGGCGAACACGAACGCGCTGCTGCTGATGAACGGCATTGACCACGCCGAGGCTGAGCCGCGCGTCCCGGACATTATCGCCCGCGCCAACGCCGCGCTGCCCGACACGCACATCACCCAGGGTACGCTGATGGACCACCTGGCGCGGGTGCGCGCGGCGGGCGCGGCGCTGGCGACCTTCGAGGGCGAGTTCCGCTGGGGCCGCTATTCCGAGATCTTACAGGGCGTGTACTCCACGCGCATTCACCTCAAGCAGCTTAACCACGCCGGCGAGACGCTGCTGGAACGCTATGTCGAGCCGCTGACGGCGCTGGCGTGGCTGAGCGGCGCGCGCGTGCTGGCCGGCACGCCGGACCTGGTCAGCCTGGCCTGGCACTGGCTGCTGCTCAACCACCCGCACGACGACATTTACGGCAGCGGCATTGACGAAGTGCATCACGAGATGCTCTACCGGTTTAGCCAGTCACGGCAAATCGGCGAAGCGCTGGTGCGCGATCACCTGCGCGCGATCGCCCGCGTGGCCGATTACACGGGGCAGGCGGGCACGCCGGTGATCATCTACAACCCGCTGGGCTGGGGGCGGCGCGAGATTGTCGAGGCTGAAATTGATTTCGAGTACGATGATCCGCTGGCGGACAGCTTCCAGCTTGTGGACAGCAGCGGCGCAGTTGTCGCGCACCAGGTGGTGAGCGATGAGCAGTTGTTCTGGATGGAAGTGCTTAAGGCCAACCGCAAGCGGCGCGTGCGGGCGCTGTTCCCGGCGGCGCTGCCCGCCTGCGGCTTCACGGCGGTTTATGTGCAGCCGGCCGCCGGGCGGGCGGCGTCGGCTGTGGGCGACCTGCGCGTGAGCGCGCGCGGCGCGGAGAACAGCTTCCTGGCGTTCAGCATCGCTGACGATGGCGGCCTGACCGTGACCGACAAGGTGACTGGCAGCGTTTATCACGACCTGGGACACCTTTACGACACCGAGGACTGCGGCGATGAATACACACACTGCCCCTTCCCGGATGGCAGCCAGGCGATCAGCACCAAAGGCCAGCCCGCCCTGGTTGCGCTGGCGGAGGGCGGGCCGTGCCGGGCGCGCTTCCACATCCGCTGGGAGCTAGCGCTGCCGGCTTCGCTGACCGCTGATCGCCGCCGGCGCAGCGCCGAGACAGTGTCGCTGCCGGCTGAATCCGACGTGTGCCTGTACGCCGGGCGGCCGGGCCTGTACATCACGACGCGCGTCGTCAATCATGCTGACGACCACAAGCTGACGGTGCGTTTTCCGACCGGCATCGCGGCGCGGCAGGCGCACGTGGACGAGTCGTTCATGGTAGCGGCCCGTGATCTGCGCCTGCCGGATTCGACCGGTTGGGTGGAGGACCCGTCGCCGCTGATGCACCAGCGCGCCTTTACCGATCTCAGCGACGGCGCGCGCGGGCTGGCGGTGCTCAACCGGGGGCTGCCGTCGGTCGAAGTTTACGAGGACGGCACGATCGCGCTCACGCTGCTGCGCAGCATCGGCTGGCTGTCGCGCGATGATCTGTGGGTGCGGCGCATCGCCGCCGGGCCGCTGGTCCCCACGCCGGGCGCGCAGTGTCACGGCGAGTACACTTATGAGTACGCGGTGCTGCCGCACGCCGGCGATTGGCGCGCTGTTTACCACGCCGCCTACGCCTACAACGCGCCGGCGCTGGCGCGGCGGGCCGATACGCACCCCGGCCTGGAGCTGCACGATATGAACATTACCCGCGATGACCCGGCGCTGGTGACGCAGGCCGCCTGGCCGCGCGATGGCGCGCTGCCGGATACGTTCTCGCTGATCAGCGTTGACGCGCCTGAGCTTGTTCTGAGCGCAGTTTACCGCAGCGGCGACAGCCTGGTCGTGCGCTGCTATAACATCACAGACCAGCCGGTAAGCGGTAAAATCAGCTTTGGCGCCCCGCTGCGCGCTGTTTACCGGGTGACGATGGCGGAGGTGTACCAGGAAACGCTGCCGCTGGAGGGCGGACAAACTGTCAGCGTGACGGTGAAGGGCGGGGAGGTTTACACGCTCAGGGCGCTGCCCTCCGCGTGAGCTGACGGCGGCGCGCCGGCTTTGGTTTGACAGCGGTAAGCCTATCATATATAGTGGGACGTATATACCTTACCGCTGTCTTGGATACGCTGAGTTTGTGCGGGTATGCCTATTCTACTTGATCGTCGCAGCCATCCCGGCGCGCCCCATCTGCATATTCAGGTCGCCGCTATCCTGAAGGAACGCGTTGACAGCGGCATGTGGCCCAACGGGACCAGCCTGCCTTCAGAGAAGGAACTGTGCGCTGAGTTCAACGTGGCGCGCGGCACGATCCGTCAGGCGCTGCAAACGCTGGAGCGCGAGGGCTACCTGCGCCGTGAGCAGGGGCGCGGCACGTTTGTGCAGATCAGCTCCGGGGCCGCGCCGGACCGCGCGCAGTCGCGCCGGCTGGCGTTTATCGTCCCTTATGTGCGCGATTCGTCCGTGCCGACGATTCTCATCGGCTTCCAGCAGGTCGCGGAACAGGCCGGCTTTTCGGTGATCTTCAACCACGTTAACAACGACCTACGACAGCAGGAACGGGTCATCCGCAAGCTGATGTCGGAAAATGTGGCCGGAATCGCGCTGTACCCGGTCGATTCGGAAAATCTGGCGCTGGCTGTGCTGGATGACCTGGCGCAGGCCGGCATCCCCATTGTGCTGATTGACCGCTATCTGCGCGGCGCTGCTACCGATTACGTCATGGCCGACCATTTCGGCGGGGCAATTCGCGGCACGCACTATCTGTTCGAGCAGGGACACCGGCGGGTCGGGTTCGTTTCGTGGCTGTCGCCGGCGGTCAGCATGGAGCACCGCTACCTGGGGTATGCACAGGCGCTGGCCGAGCGCGATGTCGCGCTTGATGAGCAGCTTATCTGCCGGGTCGAGGGCTACCCGGTGTTTGAATACTCGCGCCTGATGGCGTATCTGACCGGTCCGCAGCGCCCAACGGCGGTTTTCACCGCCAATGACCAGATCGCCATCGCGCTGTACCGCGCGGCAGCCAGCGTCGGCCTGTCCATCCCCGGCGACCTCTCGGTGCTGAGCTTCGATAACCTGGATGTGTCCTCACACCTGGACCCGCCGCTGACGACGCTGGCGCAGCCGTTCGCGCAGATCGGCCAGGCGGCGGCGGAGCTGCTGCTGCGCCGGCTGGCGGGCGAGCAGGGCTACTGTGAGCAGATCACGCTGCCGCCGCAGCTCATCATCCGCGAGTCGTGCCGGCGTGCGGCGCAGGCCGCGCCGGCCGAACGCCAGCCAGCCTCAGCGGCGCTGTGAGGGCGGCCCCGGCCAGGGGCCTAAATTCGTGCTTGACGGGGCAGGGCGGCAACTGGTAGACTCAGAGGCGTTAAGGCCCCATCGTCTAGCGGTCTAGGACATTGCCCTTTCAAGGCAGAAACACGGGTTCGAGTCCCGTTGGGGCTACAGGATATTTTCTCAACGCGATAAACCACCTTCGGGGTGGTTTTTTGTTTGGGGCGGGCGGCGCTTTATAATAACCCGGCTTCAGGGCGCCGCGCCCATCTCTTGCGGATATGGTAATATTACACAATCTGTAGGCTGCTGGCGGAGGGGAACGATGTCATTGTGGGCCTCGGTTCGGGGAAATGTAGCCTGGAAAGCGATACCCGTCGCCGGCGCGGCCGCCGGCACGGTGTTTCTGATCCTGAGCCTGGTGCTGATGCCGCTGGCGTTCGGCGTTAACGCCACGCTGGTGCTGCGCTATTTCGGCTCGCTGGTGTTGGGCAGCCAGGTGCTGGTTCAGAATGACACGCTCACGTTAATCGTGGGCGTCATTATGCACTATGCGCTGTCGGCGCTGTTTACGCTGGTGATCGCGCTGGTTGTGCACCGCTGGGGGCTGCTGGTGGGCGTTATCGGCGGCGGGCTGCTCGGCCTGGCCATTTATGGCATCAACCTGTACCTGTTCACGCGGCTGCTGGGCTGGTTTGAGTGGTTTTACGCGCTGGCGGGGCCGGTGCTGCTGGCCAGCCATATTGCCTTTGGCGCGGTAGCCGGCGGCGTTTACGAGCTGCTCGATCATTACGATGTGCCATTCAACCAGGGGGGCGAACGATGAGGATGTCAGCGGGACGGCGCGGCGGCGGCGGCATTCGGATCATCCTTGGGCTGGTGATCGCGGCCATTTCCCTGTTCTCTTACCTGACATCGCAGGAATACAACCCGGTTACCGGCGAAAACCAGTACCTCAGCCTGACGGCAGAGCAGGAAATCGCGCTGGGGTTGCAGTCCGCGCCGCAGATGATCCGCGAGTTTGGCGGCCTGTACAACGATGAGCGGGTGCAGCAGCTTGTTGACACTGTTGGCCAGCGTATCGTTAGCGAGAGTATCGCCCGCCGCACACCCTGGCGCTTTGAGTTCCACGTGCTGGACGACCCGCAGACAGTGAATGCTTTCGCGCTGCCGGGCGGCCAGATATTTATCACGACGGCGCTGCTGGCGGAGATGGACCGTGAGGACCAGATCGCGGGCGTGCTGGCGCACGAGGTGGTGCACGTGCTGGCGCGCCACAGCGCGCAGCGCATCGCCGCCAGCGAACTCACAAACGGCCTGGTTGGGGCGGTGGGGGTGGCCTCTGGCGAAGCCAGCGCGGCGCAGATGGCGGAGATGGTCGGCCAGTTGATCAACATGCGCTATGGGCGCGACGACGAGATTCAGTCCGACACGCTGGGCGTCTGCCTGATGATTGACGCGGGCTATGACCCCGAAGCGATGGTTGAGGTCATGCAGATTCTGGCGGCGGCCGGCGGCGGCGCGCGCCAGCCAGAGTTTTTCAGCACGCACCCGAACCCGGAAAACCGCATCCAGCGCATCCGCGAGGCGATTGACCAGGCCGCGGAGAACTGTCCCGCGCCGGGCGCTTAAGCGGGCAGGGGGTTACGAGCTGTTCGGGCGCGCGCTGGAGGACTGCCGGACGATCAGTTGGGGCTGAAGGATCACCTTTCGGTAGGTGCCGTGGGGGTGTCTCATCCGGTGCAGCAGCAGCTCCAGCGCCTGCTGGCCCAGCTCATAGCTGGGCTGGGCGACCGCGGTAAGCGGCGGATTCAGGTCCTGCGCCCAGGGCATGTCATCGAAGCTGACCAGCGCCACTGTGTCGGGGATGCGCACGTCGCGTTCATGAAGGGCGCGTATCGAGCCGAGCGCCATCAGATTGTTGGCGGCGAAGATGGCATCGGGCGGGTTTGACGACTTCAGCAGATCGTGCGTGAGTTCGTAGCCGCTGTCCCGTTTGAACGTGCCGATTTTCACCAGCCCTGGCGCCGGCTCAAGGCCCGCTGCGCGGTGGGCGGCGTAATAGCCCTGCAGGCGTTCCCACCCCGGCGTCAGGTCCTGGGGACCGGCCAAAATCGCGATGCGCCGATAACCCGCCGCGATCAGGTGGGCGACGGCAAGCTCAGCCCCGCGAACGTTGTTCACCAGCACGGTGTCGGCTTCAAAACCGGTGATCTCGCGGTCAACCAGCACAACAGGCATGCCAGCCGCCTGAACGGGGGTCAGCACATCGGCGTCGTTCGCGTGCGCGGGCACGACAATCAACCCGGCGGCCTGCTGCGCCTGCATAATCTCCAGATAGGACTGCACCTTCTCTGGCCGGTCGTCAGTATTGCACAGGACGATGGTGAACTGGTGGGTGTAGGCGAGGTCCTCGACCGCGCGCGCCAGCGAGAGGAAAAGCGAATTCTGAATGTCGGGGATAATCAGCCCGATGAGGTTGGACCGCTGGACGCGAAGGCTCTGCGCGACCCGGTTAGGCCGGTAATTCAGCAGCGCGACGGCGTTGAGCACGCGCTCGCGAAGCTGGGCGTTTACGGACTCGTTTCCCGCCAGAACGCGCGATACGGTCGCGCTGGACACGCCCGCCTTGCGGGCTACATCGTGAATGTTGGATTTCTCTCGCTGCATCGTGAAGGCGCACCAGTCAGGTTGGGAGTCACTCCGCTACAGTAGCGCTGTTTTCGCCGCGCGGGAAGTGTGAACACGCTGCCCTGGGCCAGAAACTGCCCACGGGCAGCGGTGCAGCGCGCTTCCGTCCAGGGTGGCGCAGCCTCTTACAGATCAGGGCAGGGCAGCCGGTCCTTGACCGCCGGATAGGCCGGGAACGGCTTGTGCGGCTCAAGCTGATACCAATAGGCGGTGCTGGAAAAATCATCGCTGCGGCGGTTGGCGTGGCCATGTTCAATCGTCACCCTGAGCGACCGCTGAAAACACACCGGGTCCTCGATATGGAAGCGGTAGAGCGAGATTTTGCCTGACCAGTTCGGGCCGCCCGGCAGCGTGATACCATGATAAGGGGCGCTGTAGGCGTCCGCGGGGCACCAGGCCGTGTTGAAATAGTCTTCAGTGCCGGTGCCGTGCAGCGCGGGCGGCCATTCTTCGCCATCCACAAAGATCATGTCGTCGCCTTCGCCATACCAGTTGAAGGCGTCGCCTACGCCCGGCAGGTTCTGGTGAAGTTCTTCCGGGGAGATCGGCCAGCTGACGCCGGGCGGCCAGGCGCGCTTCCGCAGGTTGTGGATGTTCAGGTTGCAGCCAACGTAATGCCCGACGCCCTCGGCTTCCAGAATGACGTAGTTCCCCTTGCCGTCGCTGTTGACGCCGCCGAACGACCACTCGCCGTTGGTCATCCCCTCGTCAGAGATGCCATCGGTCGGGTTTTGCCGCCGCCACTGCGCGTGAAACCGCCCCAGATCAGGGGCGATCTGGTCGTGCAGTTCGTAATTAATGTAGTAGTAGAACAGCACCTCGGCGTCGCACTCGTTGGCAACTTCTAACAGCGCGCGCTTTGCGAACGGCATCGGGAAGAAGCAGTTGAACGCGCGGCCGCTGCTCGGACTCATCTGAAGGGGCAGCGAAACGAAATCCACCGTTTGCGCGTGCCCCACGCCGAAGAAGTCCCCAATTGGCACTTCTACCGAGTAATCGGTTTCATCGTCCCAGCGCATCCGCAGCGTGACCTGCCGCAGGAAATCAGGGGCGTCGCAGACCATCGTGCACCAGATATGATTGATGCAGCCCGCGCCGGCGATGTCGCCGATCACGACGGTCGTGCCCGGCTGGATGTGGAGACGATCATCGTTGCCGCCGCTGCGGTCATAGCTGGAGATGCGGCGCGTGGTTACACGCCGCACCCGCGCCAACTCGCCAAGGGGACTTCCTTTGAACACGGCCATAGGGTTTTCCTTGTCCAGTAGAGTAGAAACGGCAGTCCGCTAGTTTGCCGCCTGCTGGTCTTTAACCAGGCGGGCGCGCATCAGCATCACGTTGTAGGGTCCCCACTGCGACATATTGAAGTAAATTATCTCGCCATCGCTCCCCCAGGGGTGCAGGTACGAGCCGTACAGCGATGGGAAATCCCGCGAGTCCACCAGCATGTGCGTGTCGCCCCACGGCCCCGTCAGCTCCGGCGCTTCACGGATGACCAGCCCGCGCTGCGGCTCATCGAGATAGATCATGATCCAGCGGCCCAGGAACTCGTTCCAGGCGACCGAAAGCTCACCGACCGGGGCAGGCACAACATCAACGGCCTGCGCGATGTCGCTCGTCCAGCCGCTGCCATCCCAGTAGGTGTAGGCGGACATATCCAGCACGGCGTCTGGGTCGGCCAGCACGCGCGCCAACTGCACCCCGCCGTAGCGGCCGCCGTGCGTGCCGAACACGTAGAGATAGCCGCCGTCCTTCACCAGCCCGGCCATGCCGAAGTTGGTGTCGCCGTCCCAGATCGCTTCGTTGGGCTGTGTCCAGGTTTCGCCGCCATCGTCAGAGTAGCCCCAGCCGGAGCGGTTGAGCGTCCAGCGGCCGGGCGCGCCCCACTGTTTGACCGCCATATAGTGCAGGAACAGGCGGTCCTCAATCGCGATACCGGCTGTGGGGATGATTGTGACGTCCTGGAACCTCTTGCGCAGCACCGCCCGCGCGCGCCCGTCTTCATCTGTAATCATGCCGTCAAGCGTAATTCCGTCTTCAAGGTCGGCATCGGTGGAGTAGCCCAGCACGTTGAAGCGCCATTGGCCGCCGCCACCGCCGCCGCCTGCCGGGCGGCAGCAGCCGAAGGTGTCGCCGAAGGCGATAAAGACGGTTCCGTCCAGTTCAAACATGCTGCCGAGATCGGTGCCCAGCACGCTGTAGTTCACGTCCGTCTGATTGGGCGAATCCGGCCCGGTGATCCACTGCACGAACTCGACATCGGCGACCCCGGTCAGCACCGGCGCGGGTTGATCCTGCGCGACAGCCACGGCTGCGCTGCCCAACAACACAAAGCATAAAGCCGTCCAGAAATAGCGCACCTTCTATCCTTTCATCCTGTTCGCAGCTTGCCCATCAGCTCAGCCGGGGAAACAACCCCGGCGGTTTCTCAGTTAATCACACCAGTTTTCAGGTGTTTGTTCCCGCCGCCTGCCACGATTTACCGGCGGCTGAAACGGCTATCCCGTCAAGGCTGCCGCCCATGACCTCCACTTCCGGCGTCCATTCGCCGTCGCTGCCGCGCTGCTGGCGGAACACGCCCCATGCAGTTCCATTCGACCAGAAGCACTGGAACAGGTCCGGCGCGGTGCTGGCCGCCAGCACCGGGTCGAACGTCAGCCGCCCCGCCGCGCGGTCAACCTGCTGGCCGCTGAGCGCCAGCAGAACCGTCCAGCTTGACATCGTGCGCGCGTAGTGATGGCCGCACTCCACTTCGTCCCAGGGGCTGCGGCGCGTGCCTTCGTGCCGCGCGCGCACCGTTTCCACCAGCTTGAGGCCCTGTTCCAGCCAGCCGTCGTAGATCAGCTCGGCGGCGACGTGATACTCGATGCCCGTCCACACCTCATCAGAGTACACGAACGGGAATTTGGGGCGCCCGCCCTTCGGCCACGTGCAGAGCAGCAGGCCGGCCTCATCGTTCAGCACGTAGGTGCGCTGGCAGTTCGTGTGGTTGGTGAAGTCTGCCAGGAAGTTGTAGTCGAATATGCTGTGGGCGGCCTTGCGGACGTGTTCCGCCGGGAGCAGATAGCCCAGCCCCAGCGCGTGCGCGTGAAGCTGCCCCAGCAGTTGATCGGCCAGGCAGCCCTGCCCGTGCTGATACTTGTGCGCGTCTATGTCGTCGAGATGCTGAATGTAGTACTCGCCGTTCCAGCACAGCGCGTCAAATTTGCTGGCGCTGGCCGCGAAAGCCTCCCGGCAGCGCCGGGCGATTTCCGGCTCGCCCAACTCCTGCGCCAGCAGCTCGACCGCGCGCAGCGCCGCCATGTAGTAAATATTGCTCAGGGGGTTGGGGCCGTAAAACTCGATGTCGTAGGTGTTGTGCTGTTTGCCGTCAAGGACGAAATCCTTGTCGGTGTCCCAATGCAGCGTGGCGAAATCCAGCGCCCGTTTGATGGCCGGCCAGATGCTTTCCAGCCACGGGCGGTCGCCGCTCAACTGCCATTCGCGATAGGCGCGCAGCACGCTGCCCATCTGCCCATCCACCGCTGGCTCAGCCTTTGGCTGGTCGGCCCACGTCCAGACGAAAAACTCGCCCAGCGATTTCAGGTTGCGGAAGGTCATGTAGCCGTCTTCCTCAGTCTCGACCTGAAATTCGATGCGCCGCATTTCCCGTTCCAGCGATGGAAACAGATACGCCAGGCTGTAGGCGTAGCTCCAGACGTGCGTGCAGCTTCCGGCGCAGCACCCACCGCTGCCGAAACAGCCTTCCCAGCCGTAGAAGCGGCCGTCTTCCAGCCAGAAGCAGGTGTTGCTGCGCATTGGTACGAGGTTGGCTGAGACAGCATCCAGCACATATTCCGGCAGCGTGCTGCTGAAGAACGCATCGTGGAACCTGTGAGTCTCGGCGGAAAGGCGCGGCCATTCCTGAACCACGTATTCAGCGACTGCCCAGGCGTCGGCGAACTGCACGGCGTAGTGATTGCGGATGGTTGGCCGGGCGCCGGGCGCGACAGCCTGGGGGCCGTGCCAACTGTTGTGACGGTTCGGGAAGTGCCAGGTGATCCAGAACGGGTAGCTGTGCGTTTCCCCCGGCTGGAGCGTGTCCACCACGCCCAGCGAGCTTGTGTCTGGCCGGCCATCTGGCGACTCCAGCGGATAGCTGAGGTCGGTGAACAGCCCGTCGTCCGCGAGATCGTCCCAAAATTCCTGCAGGAAGTCCCACCATCCGCTGCGAAGCCACTGCGGTTTGACAGTGACCTGCGCGCAGGTTGTGACCAGCCCCATGCTGCCAAACAGGATGTCGTCGCTGGCGATGCCGGCCGCGTCCATAAAGACGCCGCGCAGGCCCGCTGCGCTGCGAAACCGGTTGCGCGTCTGGCCCTGTTTGCTGCGCATGATGTTCATGAACGGGTCGAACTGCACCCCGCCAACGGCGTTGCACAGCGAGCCGGCCAGCGTGATGGCCAGCGGCTGGTCGGAAATATTGGTCACGCGATAGGTGAGCGCGGCGCAGGGGATGCCTGAGTCGTCGGGGTTGAGCGGGATGAACGGGTTGAAGGCCTCTAACTGCACCTTCACCGGCACGTGCGGGTCTTCCAGGTCAACCCAGGCGAGCGGATATTCGCCGCTGAAGCGCGCGTGAACGAAGCGGGGCAGGCCGCCGTTCTGCGATGGGTGATAGCCGTGCGAGAGGTTGAAGGGCGGGTGCAGCGCGCCTTCCAGCACGCGCAGCACAGGGGCCTGGCCGGGCGCCTGCACGCGGATAGCGAAGAAGGTGTTAGGCAGGTGGTTGCCCTTTGCTGCCGAGTTGAAAATTTCCCAGTCGCGCAGTTCGCCGCGCGCGCCGAGTGAGACCGTGCCCGTGCCGATTCCGCCTAGCGGAAAGGTCAGGGCGGTCGCCGATGAATCAAATGAACGCGAATTTCTCATGTCAGCAGCCTGATTCCGAAGATAAGCTCAGATTTGATAATCGCCGGCGCTACCCGGCATGTTTTGCTTGCAAAGCCTTGATCTGATCGCTGACTGTGAATGCAGCCAGCACCGTCCACAGCGCCGGCACGACGATGATCAGCGCGCCTTTGCTGATGACCACCAGCCACAGCCCCACTACGCCCAGCGCCAGCAGGCCCAGCCCGACGACAGGGTAGCTGGCGGCCAGCACCAGCGCGTTCCGCCAGATCAGCAGCCCCCCGACTTTTAATTGGGCGGGCAGGTAGATGGCGAACACGCCGATCACGAGCAGGAAAAGCAGGCCGATGCTGGTGGCCAGTACCACAGCCAGCGGCGCGCCCGCGAACAGCAGCGTTATTGTAAAAGCGGCGCTGGCCCACACAATGAAAACCGTGAACAGGGTGGGCCGGCAGGCCCAGGCGTCGCGCAGGCGCAGCGCCCGCCCGGCGGCCTGGCCGGACGCCATGTTGATCATGCCTGCGGCGACGGGGACGACAGGCAGCGTCGCCCACGCCGCGGCCAGCCAGCGATCGTTCAGCATGGCCTGGTAAGCAGGCAGCAGCGCTATTGTGAATGCGAGATTCGCCAGTGTCCAGCGCGGCAGATCGAAGAAAGTGGCCAGCAGCGCGCGGCCAATAAAAGTGGCGGAGAAGGCATCCAGCAGGCGCATAGCACGTTACGTTTTCAGCCCCGTCGAAACGATGCTTCGGATAATGTACTTTTGCAGCGCCAGAAAGACGATCAGCACCGGCACAATCGCCATAGCGAGCGCCGCCGCGATCTGCCCCAGCGCGCCCGTGCCGTACTGGCCGCGCAGCAGGGTGAGGCCGACCGTGATCACCTGCAGCTCTGGCGAGTTAATCATGATCAGCGGGAAGAAGTACGAATTCCACATGCCCACAAAGGTCAGGATCGCCAGCGTCGTCAGCACTGGCCCGGACAGCGGAAGGATGATGCGCCAGTAAATGGTGAATGTAGACGCGCCATCCACGCGCGCGGCGTCTTCCAGCTCGGTGGGCAGCGTGATGAAATACTGGCGCAGCAGGAACACGCCGAAGGGGCTGACCAGGCCAGGCAGGATCAGCGCCGTGTGCGTGTTATACAGGCCCAGATTCCGGACCAGAATGAACAGCGGAACAATCGTGATCTGCCCTGGAATCATCAGGGACGCCAGCAGCAAAAGGAACAGGGTGTTGCGGCCTGGAAAGTGCAGCCGCGCGAAGGCGTAGGCCGCCATTGAACAGGTGATCAGCTGCCCAACCGTGACGATAATCGCCAGTTTGAGCGAGTTGAACATAAACAGGTGATAAGGCAGCTGTTTGAAAACATCTTCAAAGTTCTTGAACGACACGCTCGGCGGGAACCAGCGCGGCGGAAGAACGAACACTTCGGTCGTCTTGCCGAACGCCGCCGAGATAATCCACAGAAACGGGGCGATCATCAGCACCGCGCCGAATCCCAGAATCAGCAGGGTGAACAGCGTTCCCCAGGGGAAAGGTTTGCGCCTGCGGGGAACAAGAGCCGTCTGCACTTCTAAGCGTGCCTGCGTGGCCACCGTTTTTTTCCTTTACCGGTAGAACACCCAGCGGCGGCTGAGCCGCAGCTGCAGGGCGGTGAAAACCAGAATGATAGCGAACAGAGAGATCGCGATCGCTGAAGCATAGCCCATGTTGAAGAACCGGAAACCCTGCTCGTACAGATACAGCACGATGGTGCGGGTTGCGTCGCCCGGCCCGCCGTTGGTGAGGATCTGCGGCTGCTCGAAAATCTGGAGAGCGCCGATCACGCTGATGACGGCGAGGAACAGCACCGTCGGCGAGAGCAGCGGCAGCGTGATGCGCCTGAACTGCTGCCAGGCGCCAGCGCCGTCCACTTCGGCGGCCTCGTAGAGGTCCCGTGGAACAGCCTGCATCCCGCCCAGGAACACCAGCACATAGAAGCCCACGTTGCGCCATACGTCGGCGATCATAATGGCGAAGGGCGAGTATGTACTGGAGTTGAGCCAGTTGATGCGCCCGATACCCAGCAGGCCCAGATAGTAGTTGAGCGGGCCGAGATCGCGGTGGAACATAAACGTCCAGATGATGGAGACCGCTACGGCGGAGACCACATAGGGGAAGAAATAGCTAACCTTGAAGAAATTGCGGATTAACTCTGGCATCTTCCGGTCGAGCAGCACCGCCAGCGCGAGGCCAAGCGCCATATTGGTGGGCACGATCATCAGCGCCAGCTTGAAGGTCGTCAGATAAACCGAGCCGATGCGAGGATCTGTAAACAGGTGCTGGAAGTTCGCCAGCCCGGCGAATTTTGGCGGCGTCAGCAGGTTCCAGTCGAACAGGCTGATCGCGAAGCTCATCAGCATTGGGCCGATGATAAAGATAATGAAGCCGAGATACGTGGGGAAGATGAATGCATACGCCGTCCACATCTCACGGCGCTTCATCGCCTGGTAGGTCATAACTTTATCTGACATAACCCGCCCTGTGTGGAAAGCAGCCCTGCTGCTGTATCCCTTCAGATCGCCCGGGACTCTGTCCGGGTGTGGAGGGGAACCGCCTGCCCCTGATTTCGGGGCAGGCAGTTCCGGCGTGAAACTGTTGTGGCTAGTTGCAGGTGATGACGCTCATCAGCTCGGTTTGCGCGGCGTTCATCGCGTCTTCAACCGACATCTCATCCGCGATCACCTGGTCGAGGTAGCGGATGAAGATGCTTTCCATCTCGTTGAAGCGCGGCGGCGAGGTTACTGGCCGCGCGTTGCCGTCCAGCGAGCCATAGTACGCGTTGTAGTTGGCCGGCGGGAACTGGGACAGCTGCTCGGCCACGGTGCGCGACGCCGGGATGTTGCCCAGCGGGCTTCCGCTTTCAACGCTGGCGACCAGCCCCTGCTGCACTTCCTGGCTGGACATGTACTTGAGGAATTCCCAGGCCGCGGGCACGTTCTGCGACGACTGGAAGATGCCGAAGCCGTCCACGCCGAACTCGGTGGTCTGCTCAGGGTTGCCCGGCCACAGCGCGATGTCGAAGTCCTTGAATCCCTCGCGGAAGAACGTGCCGGTCGGCCAGCGGCCAGCGCCGAACATGGCCAGCTCACCGTTGATGAACTGGATTTCCACGTTGGTGAGGGTGCCGGGGGCCGGGGCAAGCTTGTACTTATAGATCATGTCGTAGATGAACTGCACGGCGTCAAGCACGGCCGGGTCAGTCAGGTTGGGCGCGCAGAAATCGTCGGTCACGATGTCGGTGCCGTTGGCGAACACCCACGGCAGGGTGAAGAACATCCCGCCGCCGCTGCCGCTGAACCCGAACTGATCGAGATTGCCATCGCCGTCGGTATCGGCGGTCAGCGCCTGGGCAGCGGCCACGAAGTCGTCGCGGGTCCAGTCATCCGCCGGGTAGGGCAGCTCTGCCGCGTCGAACATGTTCTTGTTGTAGTAGATGACCATGTTGTTCCACGAGTAGGGCAGGAAGTACAGCGAGTCGTCGATGCGGAAGCCGTCCAGCAGCGCCGGGGCCGTGTCATCGAAATACGGCTGCAGCAGCTCGGCATCCTGCTCAACCAGGTCGTTCAGCGGCCGCATCAGGCCGAGATCAACCAGGAAGCGCACGCCTTCGGTCGCCACCCAGATGATGTCGGGCTGTTCGCCGCCCGCGATCAGGGTCGCGGTGCCGTTGAGATAGTCCGACCAGACCACGCCGGGGACGCCGATCAGATTGACTGTGATATCGGGGAACCGCTCGTTAAAGCGGGCGACGTGGGCTTCCCAGCCGGCGCGGGTTTCTGTGGTGTTGTCCCAGAACACAAAGGTAATTTCGCCGCCGGGGGCCGCATCCTGCGCGCTGACGGCGCCGGTAACCAGGATAACAAGGCACAGTGAGAGGAACAACAGCTTTGCAGCAGACATAAATTTCATGGTTCGCCCCTTAGTTAGGTTTAAAGTACAGCAGAGCGTAACGGTAGATAAATCTGTAGTTTGTTTCTGGCTCTTTCTCTCCAGTTCCGCGAAAGCGCGGAATACGCTCCAATTGTGTGATGTTGTCTTTAATTATTGAGAGTAAACGATTTCTCGCGCTGTGTCAAATTTCACACTGACCAGAGCTGAATCCGGCGTTTGAGGCGGGAAATACGGGCATTTTGGGCTGAAATACCGCGTTTGTGCGAGAAATCGTTTGCTCATGCGGGCATGTGTTTCATAGATTTCTCAACCCCTGGCCCTGGCGGTGCAGATGTCGCCGCGTCGGCGCGCCGCGCGGGCAGGCCGGGGACCTGTCACCCTGGTTTCTGCCCGCGCGTGTCCGGCCCGCGCCACCTGTCTCAGGCTGGCAAAAACGCGCTGAGTGTTGTATTTTCGTGAGGTTTAGCGAAGGGGCAGACGCTGGAAGGCGGCGCTGTGTGAAGAAAATCATTGTCACCGGCTCGAACGGGTTGATCGGCTCGGAGGTGGTCACACATTTCGACGCGCTTGGCTGGCAGGTGTATGGCGTGGACAACAACATGCGCCGTCAGTTCTTCGGCGAGAAGGGCGATACGCGCTGGAATCAGCGCCGCCTGGAGGCCGTCTGCCGCAGTTTCCGCCATGTCGAGCTGGATGTGCGCGACCGGGCCGGGGTGCTGGCGCTGGTCGCGCAGACGCAGCCGGACCTGATCGTCCACGCCGCCGCGCAGCCCAGCCACGACCTGGCGGCGTCGCGCCCGTTTGACGACTTCGACGTGAACGCCGCCGGCACGCACAACATGCTTGAGGCGGCGCGCCAGCACGCGCCGGAAGCGGTCTTTGTGCACCTTTCGACCAACAAGGTCTACGGCGACCGGCCTAACCAGATCGCGCTGGTGGAGCGTGAAACGCGCTGGGACTATGCTGACCCGGCCTACGCCAACGGCATTGACGAGACGATGAGCATTGACCAGTCTATGCACTCGCTGTTCGGCGTGAGCAAGATGGCGGCTGACCTGATGGTGCAGGAATATGGGCGCTACTTTGACATGAAAACGTGCTGCCTGCGCGGCGGCTGCCTGACCGGGCCAAATCACGCCGGGGTGGAGCTGCACGGCTTTCTGAGCCATCTTATCCGCTGCAACATCGAGGAACGCGAATACACCATTTTCGGCTACAAGGGCAAACAGGTGCGCGATAACATCCACTCGTATGATGTGGTGCGCGCTATCGAGCTGTTTTATGAGCATCCGCAGCGCGCCGCCGTGTTCAACCTGGGCGGCGGGCGCGGCAACACCGTCTCGATTTTGGAAGCCTTTGACCGCGCCGCGCAGCTCACCGGCAAGCCAATGCGCTGGCGTTATGTGGACCAGCACCGCGCCGGTGACCACATCTGCTATATCTCCGACCTGACGAACACCCGGCGGGCGCTGCCGGGCTGGGACATCACGCGGACGCTGGACGCTATTTTCGAGGAAATGATCGTTAGCTGGCAGCAGCGCCTGCCGCAGCGGGCCGGGCTGTAGCATGAAGCTGTCTGTTGTTATCCCGGCGCGCAACGAGGCGGGCAGCGTCCGCGCGACGATTGTTAACCTGCGCGACTATCTCGACAGCGTGGGCATCCACAGCGTTGAGATTTTGGTGGTGGATGACGGCAGCAGCGATGGTACGTATGAGCTGGTCGCGGCGGAGCAGCGCGCTGACGCGCGCATCCGCGTTGTGCGCAACAGCGGGCGCAGCGGCTACGGCCGGGCGGTGGCCTGTGGGCTGGAGCATTTCACGGGCGACGCGGTGGTCATCTACATGGCCGACGCCTCAGACGCGCCGGAGGATGTGGCGCGCTACTACTACATTCTGCGCGACGAGGCCGACTGCGCTTTCGGCTCGCGCTTTATGCGCGGCAGCCGGGTGCACGACTATCCGCGCTTCAAGCTGGTGATCAACCGGCTGGCCAACGCCGTTATCCGCGCCATGTTTACCATGCCTTACAACGACACGACGAACGCTTTCAAGGGCTACCGCGCCAACGTGATCGAAGGCTGCCGACCGTTCGTGTCGCCGCATTTCAACCTGACGATTGAGATTCCGCTGAAGGCGGTGGTGCGCGGCTACTCTTACAAGGTTATTCCGATCTCGTGGCGCAACCGCACGGTCGGCGAGTCGGCGCTCAAGCTCAAAGAGCAGGGCAGCCGCTACCTGTACACGCTGCTGACCGTCTGGTTTGAGTGGCTGCTGGTGCGGCATGACACGCGCCGCGCCGCCGGCGAGGTGTTTGAACCCTGGCCCGCTGAGCAGCAGCCCGCCGCGCCTGAATCCGCGAGCAAGCCGCTGTGACGCAGCGCGTGCTGGTCACCGGCGGCGCCGGGTTCATTGGCAGCCACGTGGTTGATCTGCTGCTGGCGCGCGGGCATCAGGTGGCGGTGCTGGACAATGAAAGCACCGGCACGCGCGCCAACGTTCACCCCGCCGCTGAGTTTATTCACGGCGACGTGCGCGACGCGGCAGCTGTCGCCGCCGCTGTTGAGCGCGGCGCGGACGCGGTGTGCCACATCGCCGGGCAGGCGTCCATTCGCCTGTCGTATCTGGACCCGGCGGCGGACCTGAGCGTCAACACGCTGGGGACGGTCAACGTGCTGCAGGCGTGTGTGCGCGGCGGCGTGCCGCGCCTGCTGTTCGCCAGCTCCATGACCGTTTATGGCAGCGCGGCCGTCGTCCCCACGCCGGAGGAAACGCCGCCCGCGCCGGTGTCGTATTACGCGGTCACCAAGTGGGCTGCCGAACGCTACGTGCATTTAACAGCGCAGCGGCCCGATCTCATCAGGCCGCTGCATGTGACGTCGTTTCGCATGTTTAACGTTTATGGCGAGCGCCAGAGCCTCACTAACAGCTACCAGGGCGTGCTGGCGATCTTCATCGGCGCGGCCCTGCGCGGCGAGCCGATCACGATTCACGCCGACGGCGAGCAGACGCGCGACTTCGTTCACGTATCCGATGTCGCGCGCGCCTGGGCCGACGCACTCGACGCGCCGGCGGCCTTCGGCCAGGTGATTAACCTGGGCACGGGCCTGCCGCTGAGCATTAACCGGCTGTGCGACGCGGTGCTGGCGACAGCCGGGCGCAGCCGCGCCACTCACCCCGTGCGCCACGCCCCGGCGCAGCCGGGCGACATGCGCGCGTCAGCGGGCGATATTTCCCGCGCGCGGGCGCTGCTCGGCTGGGAGCCGCGCGTCACGCTGGCGGACGGCATGGCGCAGACAATGGCCTGGGCGCGGCGCGCGGGCGGCTGCTGAGCTTACGGGATAAAAGTCTCTTCGCTGATGTTCTCTGCCGGGCAGCCGGTAAAGCGCACCACGTAAACTTTGCCGTTCTGGTCTGGCCCGGCGTTCACCTGGTACTCGCCGGTGGTCAGCTTGTAAAGCGCGACTTCGTAATACTCGTCTACCAGCAGGTTTTCGTCCGGCTTCGCGGGCAGTTTGGCCTGTTCAGCGGCTGTAACGCGGAAAGCCGGGCGGCCTGTGCCGCGCCCCTGATTGTTGATGAGATACACATCAATCGTGCAGGTCGTGCGCGACTCGCGCGCGTAAACGGCGTAGAACTCGTTGCCGAGGCAGTTCAGACGCCGGTCGTTCTCGCACTCGCACGGGTTGCAGGCGTTGGCGGTCTCCACGGCCGGCGCGGGCGAGAACCCGAAGGCGACCTGCAGACCGAACAGCAGGCCCAGCAGCAGGCCGGCGGGCAGCAGACGGTAAATGATGAAGTGTTTAGAGCGCATTGATTGTATCTTCCTTCACAGGTGATGGGATATGCGCCCAACATTCTAAAGGACACGCCGCCGGCGCGCAAGTTCGCTCAGGCGCGCCGCGCCGCAGTAGACAAGGCCCAGCGCCGCCGGTATCATGTGCGCGTTGTGTCTGCACCGAGTGGTGGTGGCTGTGTCCCTGTCTGCTGGCCGCGTCCTGCCCAGCCTGCCGCGCGCGCTGCGCCTGCACCTGCTGGCGCTGGCGTTCTTCACCGGGCTGGCTTTCCTCACGCTGTACCCGGTCGTGTTCCAGACGGGCACACACGTCGCCGGGTATGACTATTTCAACTACAACTGGAATTTCTGGTGGGTGCGCCACGCCGGAAGCACGCCAGGGCTGAACGTTTACCTCAACGATTTCGTCATGTTCCCGGCCCTCAGCAACTACGGCTATCACGCCCTGACGCTGTTCTGGTACCCGCTGTGGGCGCTGCTGGAGCCGCTGACCGGCACGCTCGCGGCGGTTACGCTCATCATCTTCCTGGGCTGCGTCCTCAACGGCTATCTGTTGTTCGCGTTCCTGCGGCGCGAGGGCGTCGCGCCGGGGCTGGCGCTGCTGGGCGGCGCGGCGCTCCAGGTGCTGCCGATTGCGCGTTATTTCTACTACAACACGCATCTGAACCTGATGGACTGGTTCTGGCTGCCGCTGCTGCTGCTGCTGTGGCAGCAGATCGCGCTGGGCGTCGCGCGCGGGCGTTTGGCGCGCGCGTTCGCCTGGGCCGTGGCGCTCGGCCTGGGGCTGTGGGGCCTGCTGCTGACCGATCTGCAGTTTCCGATCTTCGCGGCTGCCCTGCTCGGCCCGTATGCCCTGTGGACGCTGTGGCAGGGGCGGCGGCGCGCGCTGTGGCTGCTGGCGGCGGGCGCGCTGGCGCTGGCGATCGGCGTCGGCCTGAGCTGGTTCGCCGGGCCGCTGCCATACATCCTGCGCTTTGAGGGCGAACTCATCCCCGGCCCGGTGGAGGACCGCCCCGGCATCCCGTTTCCGCAGGGCTTCCTGAGCATGGCCGCCCGCTGGTGGAGCTGGGATGACCCTTCGGTGGGCGCGTTCGTCACGCTGACGCTGCTGGCGGCGCTGGCGGCGGGTTGGTGGGCGCGGGGCCGTGTGCGGCTGCCCGCGCGGCGCTGGTTCTGGTTCGCCGTGATGCTGCCGCCGCTGATCTTCGCGCTGGGGCCGACGCTGAACATCTTCGGCGTAGAGATTGCGCTGCCGTTTCGCCTGCTGCACAGCCTGACCAACGGCATGTTCCGCATGCCCTGGCGGCTGGCGCCGATCTTTGTGATCGCGGGGATGGTGTTTGCCGGCCTGGCGCTGACGCCGCTGCTGCGCCGCTGGCCGCGCGCGGGCCGGCTGTTCACCCTGGTAGGCGCGCTGCTGGCGCTGGCGGTGAGCGTGCGTCTGTTCGAGGGCGGGCCGCTGGACCCGGCGCTGCCGCGCCTGTCGTTTTACGATGCGATGGGCGCGGAGCAGGGGCCGCCCTACGATGATTATGTGGTGATTGAGGCGCCCACCGGCGCGGGCACAGGCGAGGTGCTGCTGGGCAATGCCGCCGCCATCCAGTACCAGTGGTACGGTATTTTCCACCATAAACGCATGGTTAACGGCTTTATCTCGCGCGCGCCGATTGAAAAT
>JASNZW010000004.1:0-421246 GCA_048499435.1 Anaerolineae bacterium | reverse complement strand
AGGTCCGACCACATATTCCACCGTTCTGAAATCAGATGAATTCGGAAAACTCACACTTATTGCTGGTGCGAACCTTATAACAAAGCTATCGTCCCTACTATCAACCAGATCGAGAAGATGCAAAAGAAGTATGGGCTTACCGCGTGCGTTGGTGTAATCGCTGAATATGGGATTCTTGCGCCCAGCATCCTGTGCCAGTCTTTGTGCCGTTTCCATTTGGTCAACGTTCAGGCCAATCGCAAACATGCTGTTCCCCGAGAATTTGTTCTTGTTGCCTGTATACCATCCGTCGCCGGAGGGTGGTCTCCTGGGTGCACCAGATTCATTTCCTATAGTGCGCATTTGAGAGGCAATCAGATGATCACTATCGGGTTGTTTACCTGCCAGCGATCTGAAAGCCACATCCCATGTAGGATATATATCCGCAATTTCTCTGATGAAGCTGGGTATGTTTTCCTGCAGATCGAACATATCGTCGTGAAACCGAAAGCGCAGAACAAACTCGTGAACATGTTCCCAGGAGACATCTCTGAACAGATATGAGTTTGTCCTGTCAATAGAGGGCGTTATTGATCTGTTGGTGTCCTCAAAAAAGGCTTTGAACAATTCCGAATTGCTCTCATTTTTCTCCTGAGAAGTGGGAATAATATAGGTTTCCATCAGCTTCCCATCATAGCTGACACGGAATGACATGTTCCCTGTGTGGTACATCTTGTTCATGGCGGTCACAATCAGGGTATCCGGATGTGCCCTGACATACAGGCCAAAGTCGACAGGTTTCTTCCGCTCACGACGCATACGCTTTATCTGTGTGCGAAGTTCTTCCGTGGCTTCAGCAATATGGCAATACCAGCCGTATGACACGTCAGACATATAGATCCTGCACAAATCCTCATAACCATCACGATAACCAAACCACCGCCCCATCTGCATGAGGGTGTCGTACATCTTGGAGTTTCGATAAATATAGCTCACTGTCAGCCCCTCAATGGTTAAACCACGGGAAAGACTCAGCCCTCCAATGGCAATGACTGTAAGCGGATTTCCTTCTTTGGCATATTTGGTATAGAGCAGAGCTTCATCTGACCTGCTGTTAACAAGAACTGTTCTCACACTGTCAGATGCATCACTCAATTCAGCCAATACCTGATGCCATTCAACACCTGTTCCACCGTATTCTTCGCAGAAATCCTGATACAGCTGCGATATGAAGCTATCCCCAAGCGTTCTGTCAGGTGTCAATTTGGAATTGAAGCGTACTGCTTTCTTGAGTTGATCCAGGTAAAATTCTGTCAATTCCTTCACTTCGCGTTGTGTGGACACAAAACGGGATACATTGATCAGCATCGAACAGTGTTTGGCCTTCTGATCTCTGAGATCGCGGATAGCCCGACTCAGGATAAAGACTCGAATAGCCCTTTTGAGCGAGGGCGGAAGATCATAAATCGGCTGATCTTTTTTGTGACTCAACGGAATGAAGTCTTCGGCATCATCAATATCCCGGATATATGCATCACGCCCGCTTTCTTCCAGAAAAATCCTTTCATAACCGGAATAATTGGTTGGGGGATCAAGGCTGAAAATAAAATGTTCAGGGAAGAGATCCGTTCCAAGAGACTCGTTTCTGTCATCAGGATCGATAAAGATATTGGCAAATGGAGTAGCCGTATACCCTACATAACAGCGCTTTCGGAACAGATTCAGAATATTCCGTATCTCTCTGTTGGTTCGAGTTGGGTCGAGGTCGGATTTGTTTGTATTTATGGAAGCATGATCCGCTTCATCATCAATCAGGAGCATGGGAATATCCGATATTTTCTCCAGCCCTTGGCGCGTATTCAGTTGTTTCAGCCAGTCATAGAGGCTCCTCAACGTGCTTACATTCTTTTTGATAACCAAGATGAAGGTATTATTGAGTGATTTCAACTCCATCCCGAAACGTCTGGCAACAGTCCGGTTGAAATCGCTTTCAGTTGTTGTTACCGTTACAGGCATCGCACGATTCGGGCGAAGTCCTCCAACGCCTATTGATTGTTTCGTTTTACTGTCACGCCCGATGAAACCTTCATCAATCCGCTCCTGTGTTTGTGTCCGAAGCGAATTGTGAATGCCTGCAATAACAATGATGAACTTGTAGCCAGCATCTGCTGCCTTCGCAATCAACCCTATATAGTTTGCTGTTTTCCCGGATTGAACATGGCCAATTACCAGCCCTCTTCTTTCCCAGTCCCCTTCCGTTAGTGGATCCTGCAGAAGTCCCAGGATTCTGTCTGTCACCGAGTCCACTGTGCTGACAACGCGGGTTGGCCACCCCTGATTAATCAGATATTTCTCGTAATCTTCCCAATATCTCCATCCGATTTCGTGTTTCTGATACCATTCTTCATCATGAGGAATATCTTCATCAATGAGCGAAACACCCGCTCCCATGGTTGTCACATACTGTGTCTCAAGAAGCTTTTGCAGGTATTCGGTATCTTCCTGACTAAGCTGATAGATTGGCTGAAATTCCTTAACAATCTCTGCGATATCCTGGCTGGTCAATGCATTGCCACGCATGAAGATAACCTGGGCAAGTACCTTCTCGGCTTCTTTTATCCTGTCGGTATCAGCCATTACACCAGTTCCTCAATCAATCTCAGTGTCAGATCGCTGTTTTTGCTGAAGGGTTTTAACCCCAATATCATTCGGACAAAGCTTTCCTTGTCTACCGGGCCAGAGGACAGGATGAGCGAGTAGATATTCTCGAGTTTTTCCTTCAGCTCGTCATGCATCATCTCATCTTCTTCCTCGAACAACTGAGGGCCGGAGGAATAATCCGCATAAATAGCTTCGAGCGGTATGGATCGCTCAACCACAGAGAGTATTGTTTCAAATGCCTTTGCACTATCAGGACTCAGCCCGTTTAGAAAAGCGGTTATCATAATGTGATCCCGATCAATGCCATAGCGGATCCCTTCTCTGTCACTGTAACGGTTCCAGAGAGGCTGTTCATGATCCTCAAAAAGGCGATCACCTCTGCCTGAATGAACTCTCCTGCTCTTATCAGCGATCCGAGCAATGATCTGCCTCAGTTTTTCACGGACTTGGTGAGGGGGATGAGCGCGGGATTTCTTGATGTCAATTGTCCAGAGTTCATCCAGCGAGTTCGGAAAGTCAATCCTTATCCGCGCCAGCTTCGTGGCTTCACTCTTCGGAATCAGCCTGAACCAATCTCCCCAGGCTATCAGGCGCCCATTTCTGTATACATATGCCCCTTGATTACTGACAAAATCACGATAAAGATCATACTCTTTTCTTGATAGCTTGCTATGATGCGGCAGAATATAAGGCTGAATTCTGATTTCATGGCCAGCAATTCTTATGATTTCTTCTTGCAACAGCTGAGTTGCCCTGTTTGACAGACAGAAGGGATCAAAAGCAATAATTGGGTGGCCATTGATATGAATCGCGATTTTCCACTTCTTATAATCTCCGGACAGGTATCTGTGGAAAACTAAAGCAAGATGTTTTTCTACTATTGACAGCTTGTCATAGGCATCAGTCCGACTGCGCTCAGGACCACTGTTTTCCAGAAGGCGATCCAGTTTTTGCCATAGAATATATGTCCCGTGACTTCCAAGCCTGTCGAGATATGGCATATTTCCGATTTCATCTGTGGCAGGGACGGTTACTATCCATTCATTTCGCGATGCGATCAGATCCAGATCCCACTGTGCCGCAACCAGATCTCTGTTCTTTCGACTAACAACAGTGAGAGATTTACACTGTGAAAACGAGGCTGTTTTCAGGCCAAGGCCAAATCTACCAAGGTCATCAGCATCACGCCTTTCGCGAGGGTTTCTTGATCCGGGTCTCATTGCCTCGAGTAACTCGTCATTTGTCATGCCCGAGCCATCATCAATTATTACCAGATACGCTTCTTCTGTATCCTTTATCTCAAGAAATATCCATATATTCTCTGCGCTTGCTGTAATGCTGTTATCAATGAGATCAGCAATTGCCGCTTCCAGTGAATAACCCAGATCGCGCATTGACTGACTTAGAGAGGCCGCATGTGGTGAAAGCAGAATCTCTTTCATCAGACATCCTTTTTCAGTCGCTTAATCAGATGTTCAAGAACTCTGTCCGGATCATGCTTCAATTCACACTCCCATATGACATAGACCTGCCATCCGGATTCTGCCAACAGCCTCTCATTAACCTGATCTCTTATCACCGTGTCTGAGAATTTCTTTTCCCAGAAATCTTTACGTGTTTCTGGCGTGGTGCAATATCTGCATCCCTCATGCCGATGCCAGAAGCATCCGTTAACAAAGATGGCGGATCTGTATTTGGGCAGAACTATGTCCGGCTTTCCGGGGAGTCGATTGTCATGAATTCGAAAACGAAAACCTGAACGATGCAGAAGTGAGCGCAGAAGCATCTCTGGTTTTGTGTGCTTTCCTTTGATGCGTGACATGTTGTAGCTTCTGGTTTCTGGGCTGTGGACATCCTTGCCCATCAATCCATCGCCTCCAAGACTTCATACACTATTTCGGCAATCTTGTTTGCCAGAAGTGGTGGAACTGCATTCCCAACCTGTCGATACTGCTCAGTGCGGGGGCCTTCGAACCTATAGTTATCAGGGAATGTCTGAAGTCGGGCAGCCTCTCTGACTGTAAGGCTTCGACACTGGGCTGGATCATAGTGAATGTAATAATGACCATCTTTCAGAATGTGTGAAGTAATGGTGGTTGCTGGTGCATTTGGCAGCTGAACCCGGAAACGATCTGCAAATATGTATTCAGATGTGCCCATCTCTGCATTTTTGTGATCCGGCAGTAGCTCTTGTGGGAAATCCTGAAGCTTGGGCGTTGCGTGGTTGATTCGTGCATAAACTGCCGCAAAGAAATAGCGGTGCAGATCGCTTTTCATATGTGAGCGGGATTCATGGGACAGCAACACATTCAGGCGGCTGTCACTAAACCAGTCTGCGTATATCCTGGGTGCCGAATAGCTGATGTCACTCTTCTGAAACTTCCTGCCAGCAAGTGAGACAAGGATCTCCTCTGCAATTTCACGAAATCCCGCCAGACCATTCTCACAGATTCGTGCAAACCATGGCTCATACATGATCTCTCTGAGCGTCTGCACCCACAGCACATCGGAATCAGGCGATCTGGATATGCTGCTGCGCAATGCGGGCAGATCGCCGATAGCATCCATTACAGTGCAATATCTACCCTTCTTAAGTGGGTAGGGAACAACATCGAGGTCACTGCGAATGCCAACAATAAAGATCCGGTGTCTTGCCTGTGGTATGCCGTATTCTTCTGCTTTGACTATGAACGCAGCAGGATCAGTAGAGATGTTCTTTCGACCGGAATCCGAGAGTGCGTACAGTCTGTACTCTAACCCATCGGCGTCTCCGTAGATCGCATGTCCAGGGCTGATCAGATCCTGCAATATGCGCCTAATAACATAATCGCCTTTGATTTTTGATGAGAGCAGCCCTTTAACGTTTTCCATCACAAACACGGGCGGCTTATGGTCAGCCAGTATTCGCAGATACTCTATGTACAGAAAATGGCGCGGGTCAGACTCGAACTCTGGATTGCCCTTCATCCTCGAGCGGCCAGCCTTGGAATATGCTTGACAAGGCGGCCCACCAACAAGTACCCACTTATGGTGATCAGCCAGTGCTCTGGCAATTCTCCCCTTCACATTTGCGTGGGGTTCCTCACCCAGAACGCATAGCCAGGCTGTCTGCTGCGCCTGTAAGTGTTCCTGAGTGTGACGTTTATATAATTCCTCGAGGCCGATGCTGCCTTCCAGATAACGGTAGTAGTCTTCGTGCACATTGTCAGGTAGAAATGACCTGTAGAAGTGCCGCAATTGCAGTGTTCTGTGTGCGTGCGGATCTTTTTCGATTGAAATGGCTGTTCTGAAGATGTACCTGTTCCTGTCTTTAGGGTGACGCAGTGATGCGAATCCTTCACCAAGTCCACCCGGCCCTGCAAACAGATCAACGACAGGGTACACGTCTTCGTTTGCCACTATCAGTCTTCCTTGTGTTTCTCACTGACCAAACCCAAATGAGGTAGCGAATCGCCATAGGATGGTCTCTTCAAATTGTGTGCCTGTCTGGCGTGATTTGTTGTGAGAAGTGGTCTTTGAGTCTTCTATCTGCTTCTGCTTAACAGCCAGAGTCTATACCTGATCATAATCCACCAAGGCCTATATAACAATTGAGAACAGGGATATGGAGAGCGCAATCTCACTTGGGGGGAGAACTTACGTTCTGAAAGCGGGCGATATCCGTGCCTGCTCTACGCTCAGTCCAGTGCGTGCAGATGTGTTGTTCCATATTGTGTTACTAAATATCAACAGCGCAAGGATGCGTTTTGTGAGGCTCTGGTTTCACAACACTCGCTTTATGACCTCTCAGGTGTAGCAGTGCTTTCCGGGTAGTTGTCTCATCGTGTCCTTCTTCATCCCGGCAGAATCGAAATGGCTGTATGCCAGCACACCTTGAGCCACACTGTCTCGTTCATGCCCAGTTCCAGGTCGGGCGCATCGCCATCAATGACGGTGTATGCCTTTTCCCAACCGGCATCCCCCAGCCAGAGCGTTCCGATCCGCTGTTCGTAGTCGTAGACGAAGATGGCCTGTTCACCGAACTCATTCTCAAAGTAGCCGTGATAGCGTTTGGGTGTGTTGGCATCGATTTCGGGTGGACGGCCCATCGCAGCAGCGTGCTTGTTCCGTGCGCGAAAGACATAGACTTGTTCGTCGGACATGTGCTCCATTCCCTCATACGCGGTGTGTTAGGGGCTGTAGCGCACAAGATCAACCAACGCCATAATAGATGGCAAATCCAGCGCAAGAAACGGTCTGTGCCATGCCGGAACATATTCCCCTTTTTCGTGTGTTTCTTTCTTCGCCGGGCGACGTTAACGCCGAGCGCAAGATCGCGCGGGACGTGATCGACTACTTCCCCAACCGCCCCGCTTACCGTGAGAAAGTTGCGTTTCGTGTCGTTGCCTGGGACAAGCCCGGTGCAGGAACACCCATGCGGGCAACACTCACGCCGCAGGATGCGATCAACAAGGACTTGCTCACCCCATCTGAATGTGACATCGTGATTGTGATTTTCTGGTCGCGGATGGGCACGCCCTTCACCGACACCGATGGCAGGGAATACCAGTCAGGCACACACTGGGAACTGCTCAATGCGCTGGGTTCAAAACGCGCGGAGACAGTAATCTGCCGCCGCACCGATGATCCACCGTTTAAGATTTCCGATCCCGATTTCGACCAGAAGCACGCTCAGTACAAAGCAGTGAAGGCGTTCTTCGAATCCGACCTGTTCTATGATGCCGATGGCAGGATCAGGCGCGGCATCAACATGTACAAAACGCCGGATGATTTCCGCCGTGCCTTCGAGATTGACCTGGAAGTGCTGGTGCTGGATATCCTCAGGCGGATAGAAGGCGGTTCCCCATCTGCGGGGCCGGTTCCTGCTGGCGATGACGACAACATCAGCACGATTCGCGCGGTTGACTGGCCGCCCGATCGGTCGCCATTTCCCGGCCTGCGGGCATTCACTGAAGCGGATGCCCCGATCTTCTTCGGGCGCGGGCGTGAAACTGACGCGCTGGTGCAGCAGTTGGAGAACAGTCGCTTTGTGGCGGTGGTGGGCGCGTCGGGCAGTGGTAAGTCGTCACTGGTGGGAGCAGGGCTGATTCCACCCCTGAAAGCCAATGCGATTGAAGGCAGCGCCGATTGGCTCTATGCTCGCTTCACACCGGGGACAGGCAATAATCCCTTTGAGGCGCTGGTGACGGCGCTGATGGATGCCGTGCCAGCGCTGGCGGTGAGTGACCCGTTTGGGCGTGACGAGAAGATCGAAGAACGCGCCAGACGCCTGCATGACAAACCCGAACGGCTGGCAGGCATCATCGACCACGCGCTGAAGGACAGTGACCCGCATGTGCAGCTCTTGCTGTTCATCGACCAGTTTGAGGAACTGTTCACGCTGGCAGACGCCGAACACGCCGCCCCATTCGCGGCAATGCTGGCAGGCGCAGCGGACTGCGCGCGGCTGCGGGTCATCGTGACCATGCGCCACGACTTTTACCAGAGCGCGGTTGAGATTGCGGACCTGGCCGAACTGCTGCGGACGGGGTCATTCCCGCTGGCAGCACCGCGCCGCGATGCCCTGCGCCAGATGATTGAGCGCCCGGCAGAACGGGCCGGATTGCAACTGGCAGCAGGGTTAGTAGAGTGTATCCTGGACGACACCGGCGACAAGCCCGGCAACCTGGCGCTAATGGCGTATGCGCTGGACGAACTGTACAAGCTGTCTGGCGATGGTCACATCACCCACGCGGATTATGCGGCACTGGGCGGTGTGCAGGGCGCGATTGGCAAACGCGCCGAACAGACCTTCCAGAAGCTGCCGCTGGACGATAAAGAGACACTTTTGGGGCGCGTGTTCCGCGAACTAGTCGAAGTGGACGAGCGCGGCACAGCCACCCGCCAGCGTGCGCCGCAGGGACGCTTTGGTGAGCAAGAACTGGCACTGGTACAGGCGTTCACAACTGCACGTCTGCTGGTGATAGATGAAACCGAAGTGGAAGTCGCCCATGAAGCGCTGTTCCGCAGTTGGACCCGGCTGAAAGACTGGATTGCCACAGCTCAGGAAGATTTGATCCTGCTGCGGCAGGTGCGGAATGCAGCCCATGACTGGCAGACCAAACATCGCCCGGATTTTCTGCTGTGGCCGCAGGAACGGCTGAAACTGGTCTACGCGATGCAGGCGCGGCTGAACCCCGATCTGAATGAGGTGGAAAAGGATTTCATCGAGCCAGAGCAGCACCGCCTGCTGCGCGAGATCGCAGTCATCGCCACCGACCACAAACGCCGCCGCTGGATTGGCGAACGGCTGGCGACCATTGGCGATACCCGTTCGGGAATCGGGGTCTTTGTCCCCCCTCGCCCTGAGGGAGAGGGGCATGGGGTGAGGGCAGTCCCCCAAATCGACTGGCTGCCTGTGACACCCGGTGGCGAAATTGAGATTGAGAAACGTCATTTCACTGTCAAGCCGTTCTGTGTCGCTAAATTCCTCACCACGTATTCACAATTTCAGGCGTTTCTGGACGCACCGGATGGCTTTGAAGATGAACGCTGGTGGCAGGGTTTTCCAAAGAAATACATCAAGCAGGCGATGTCAACGGCAGTTGCCCAGTATGACAACTACCCGCGCGACTCGGTGTCATGGTATCAGGCGGTCGCCTTTACGCGCTGGCTGGATGCCAAATATCGGGAATTAGGCTTGTTTGAGCAGTTTGAAGCCCTCACCCCAAACCCCTCTCCCACAGGAGAGGGGCTTAAGAACTACCGCGAGATGGCATCTCAGGTGATGGTGGGAATAGCGCGTGATTTACGCCAGCGGCAGACCACCGCAGAAGAACTGCTGTGGGAATGTTTGCGAGATCGTCGCCTGAATAATCTGAAATTCCGTCGCCAGCATCCGGCAGCAAATACCACCTTCGTGGTGGACTTCTTCTGCCATGAATGTAAGCTTGCTATTGAACTCGATGGCAGCATCCATGCAGATCAACAACAGGCAGATCAATGGCGCCAGCAGGCATTAGAGGATATAGGTTTAACCGTTGTTCGCTTCACAAATGATGCAGTATTGAATGACCTTGAGCGTGTTCTCATCAACATCCAGCAAGCAGCGGAATTCTCCCTCTCCCAGCGCAGCGTTGGGGAGAGGGGGTCAGGGGGTGAGGGCTATCAAATCCGCCTACCCACCGAACAGGAATGGCAGTGGATGGCGCAAAATGGAACGGAAGCTCGTCAGTATCCCTGGAGCGAGTGGGATGAGCAGCCGCGCGCCAACACCACCGAAGCAGGTATTGGTGATCGCAGTACGGCTGTTGGCATGTACCCGCACGGCCGTGCGGAATGTGGTGCGTTGGATGTGACGAGAAACCTGTGGGAGTGGTGCCTGAATGATTACAACAAGTCGGAAATTATAGACGGTTATAGTAATGGAGAAGGTAAGGTGCTGCGGGGCGGTTCCTTCGATTACATTCAGTACGGCGCCGCCGCGTCGTATCGCAACCTCAACGTTCCGTTCAGCAGGAACTTCAACTACGGTTTTCGGGGGGTGGTGTCTGCCCCTATTAGCGCCCTCTGAACTCTGTAGCGCCGCAGGCGCGTCTCTGAACTCTGACTCTCTGGCGCTCTAAGCGAACGTAGTGAGCGCCTCTAAGGGGGTCTGGGGGAATCCCCCCAGTATCTCTCCGCGTTAGCGGAGTCGAGTTTGGCGGTTTTTGCGCCGCCGGTAGACGCGGCGGGGTGGGAGCGCTGGTTCGGGTTCCGGGCGCAGCCTGATTGGGTGCGTGCCGAAAATGTGGCCGCGCAGGCCCCAGGTATCAGCATAGCGCACATGGTTGGTCCAGCCCTGCACGCTGGCGTCCAGTTCGGCGAAGGTGATCGCGCCGCTTTCATACAGGTCAATGTTGCGCTCCAGCCGGCACGTGAAATTCACGGCATTGCGCCGCTTCAGCCGGCGGTGTGTCGGGTAGACGACGAAGCCCAGCCAGGGGATGCCATCTTTTGTCTGCGTCACCTGCGCACTCGCCGGCGTTAGCGCTTTGTGGGGATTTCAGAGCCGTGCCAGGTAGCAATGAAACGGCTGTGTCTTTTGCTGACACAGCCGCCGGTGCAACTGAACTGATCGGAAGATGTCACTACTGCGGGAGCGACGGGATTTGAACCCGCGATCTTTGGCTTGACAGGCCAATATGTTAACCGCTACACCACGCCCCCTTTTCAGGTTGGCAGCAGGATACCATCCCGTGCCCGGCGTGTCAAGACAAAATGGCAGCATTCGCGCCAGGTGCTATGCTTGTGGCTGCGTTACCTGCCGGTCCACAGACAAGGCGCTGTCATGACGATTCTTTCCGCACAGGCCCTTAAGGATCAGGCCCGGTCGCTGGGCTTCAGCTTCGCCGGCGTCACGCCCGCCCGGCCCGCGCCCACGCTTGACGCCTATCAGCGCTGGATCGCCGTCGGCCTGCACGGCGATATGGGCTACCTCGCCCGCCCCGACCGCCAGGCGCGCCGCCAGGACCTCAATGTGATCGTGCCCGGCGCGCTGTCGCTGGTCATGGTTGGTATGGATTACGTTACCGGTCAGTTCACTGAAAGCGACCTGGCCGACCCGGCGCGCGGGCGCATCGCCACCTACGCCTGGGGGCTGGATTACCACGACCTGCTGCCGCCGCGCCTGGAGGCGCTGGCCGCCTGGCTGCGCGCCGCCGCCGGGACAGCGCTCGAACAGCGCGTCTACACTGACACCGGCGCGGTCCTCGAACGCAGCCACGCGCAGCAGGCCGGGCTGGGGTTTATCGGCAAAAACACCATGCTGATCGGCCCGCGCCGGGGCAGCTATTTTGTCCTCGGCGAGATCATCACAACCGCCGCTTTCGACAGCTACGACACCCCGCAGCAGGCCACGCTGTGCGGAAGCTGCACGCGCTGCCTCACAGCCTGCCCCACCGCCGCGTTTCCACAGCCGCACGTCCTCGACGCGCGCCGCTGCATCAGCTACCTGACTATCGAGTACAAAGGCTGGATCGACCCCGCGCTGCGCCCACTGCTCGGCAACTGGGTGTTCGGCTGCGATATCTGCCAGAACGTGTGCCCCTGGCAGCGCTTCGCCGCGCCCACCGCCGAACCCGCCTTTCACGCCGCCAGTCTCGACCGCGCCGCGCCGCCCCTGCTCGACCTGCTGGCGCTCGACGCCGACAGCTTCCGCGCCCGCTTTCACGGCACGCCAGTCTACCGCACCGGGCGCGACCGGCTGGTGCGCAACGCCTGCATCGCCGCCGGCAGCAGCCGCCTGCCCGCCCATTTCGACGCGCTCGCCCGCCTGCTGGCCGACCCCGCGCCGCTGGTGCGCGGCCATGCCGCCTGGGCGCTGATGCGCCTCGTGCCTGCCGCGGCGCGCCCGCTGCTGGCACGGCGGCTGGACCACGAAACCGACGCCGACGTGCGGCGGGAAATCGCCGCCTGCCTCTGATGCGGCGGCCTGCGATGGTCTGGCCTGGCTCAGTGTAAAATAGACCTGAGTCGGCGCGGCAGCGCGAACCGCCGCCTGGCCGCGCCCTGCGCGTCCTTGTATTTCGCGCTTCGCTGCCCGCGCGTCCGGCTGAGCAACTATGGCTGCCATTACGCAATACCCCGATCAACTGCGCTTGCTGATCCGGCGCTACCCGGCCCAGTTCTGGCTGATGTTCACCGGGTTTATCGTGAACCGCGCCAGCAACGGCCTGATCTGGCCCTTCCTCACCATTTATATCCGCGAGCAGTCCGGCGCGCCGCTCAGCCACATCACGGCGCTGTTTACGCTCCAGGCGGTCACTGGCCTGCTGGCGACCGGCGCGGTCGGCCCGCTGATGGACCGCTTCGGGCGCAAAGCCATTATGGTGTTCAGCCTGGTCGGCAGCGGCGTGATGCTGATCGCTATGCGCAGCGCCTACACGCTCGAAGCCTGGGCCGTGCTGATCGCCATTTACGGCATCATCGTCCCCGCATTCACAGTTGGCGCCAACGCGATGGTGGCCGACGTCGTGCCCGCAGACCAGCGCACCGGCGCCTATGCCCTCATGCGCATCGCGCAAAACGTAGGCGTGGCGATCGGCCCGGCGATCGGCGGCTTTCTGGTCGTCAGCGCCTACGGGCTGACCTATCTTATCGCCGCCGCCGTGAACATGGCGCTGGGCGCGCTGGTGCTGCTGGTGCTGGCCGAAACCCTGCCGCCGCGCGTCCCAGGCAGCGCTCAGCCCGCCGCCGGCGGCTACGCCCGCCTGCTGCGCGACCGGCCCTTCATCATATTTATCGGCATCCTGCTGCTGGTCGAGATGATCATTACGCTGGTATTCGTGCTGCTGCCGGTGTACGCCAAAGAGAACTTCGGCGTGCCCGAAAACCAGTACGGCCTCATCGTGACCATCAACGCCGTGATGGTCGTCCTGTTCCAGTACCCCATGACGCGCTTTACCCGGCGCTTCCGCCCGCTGACAGTGGTCGCGGCGGGCGCGCTGATCTACGCCGTCGGCTCCCTCGCGATCGCGCTCGGCACGACCTTCGCCGCCTTCGCGGTCAGCATGGTGATCGTCACCATTGGCGAACTGATGGTCGCTCCGACCGGCCTGGCGCTGACCGCGCGCCTGGCCCCGGCAGACATGCGCGCCCGCTACATGGGCGTCTACAGCATCACCTACACCCTGGCCGCCGGCATCGCGCCCGTCGTTGGCGGCCAGCTTAACGACCGCATCGGCCCGGACGCCATCTGGTACGGCGGCCTGCTGCTGGGCGTCGGCGCGGCGTTGGGCTTCTTTCTGCTCCAGCGCGCCGACCTGCTGCCCGACCACCAGCCCGCCGCTGAACAGGCAGTTGAATAATAATACCCCCTGGGGTATAATCAGGGGACAGGTTTAGCTGCGCATAACTTTACGGGAGACTGCACCATGCAGAGCAAAACGTTCAAAGTGCCGGCCATCGGCTGCAACGGCTGCGTTAAGACCATCGTCGCTGAGCTGAAAACGCTCGACGGCGTGCAGCAGGTTCAGGGCAGCGTGGACACCAAACTCGTCACCGTGACGTGGGACAGCCCCGCCACCTGGGAACAGATCGCCGGCGCGCTGACCGCCATCGAGTACGCGCCCGAAGCTTAGCGCCCCGCGCGTGATCGCTAATCTGCCCCGGCTCACCCGCCGGGGCTTGTGTTTTCCGGCATCCGCCGGGGCGCGAAAACCGGCAGACCGGATTCCTCGCGCGCGGCGATCAGGCTCCGCGTAACCGCCGCCTGATACGCGCGCTGGTCGTCGGTCCACCACAGCCTGATGTACGCGATCAGCTCCATAATCTGCTCATCGCTCAGCACCCCGCCCCACCCCGCCATCGGGTACTGATTCAGCGGGTTCTGCACGCCGTCGCGAATCACCTCATACAGCAGCGGGTCGGCATAGCGCCAGGTGTCGCCGGTGGCGTTATGCGGCGGGACCGGTTTCATCCCCAGGCGCTCGGTTTCCGCCGGCGCGCCCACAAGCTGGCCCTCGCCCGCATACCCATGACAGTGCGCGCAGTACAGTTGGTAATTCGCCTCGGCCCGGCGCAGCGCCGGGTCGGCCAGCGCGGACGTGGGCAGCGCCTCCGGCCCAACGAACGCCAGCGTCACCGGCGTCCCGGCCAGCGTCGGAACGGCGGTGGGCGCGGGGGCCGCGCCCGCGCAGGCGCTCAGCAAACCGGCAGCGATGAAGATCACAACGACAGAGCGTGCCAGCGCCATAGAGCCTGTGCCCTTATCTTCCCATCGAACCGCCGCAGTATAGCACCAATCCGCGCCGCCGCCGCCCGTCTGGTTTGCTTGTGAAACAGGGTACAATAGAGGTTATGGTCCGCTGGCACACTGTGCGAAAGCGAGGTGCATGATGGGATACAGAATAGGCGCGGCGCTTATGCTGCTCGCGCTGCTGGCTGGCGCGGCGCTGGCCGGCTGCCGGCAGCAGCCCGCGGCGACGCCCACCCCCGAAAACGCCGCTGTGACGATCGCCGTCACGGTTGAGCCAGACCCGCCCGTAATCGGCGCGGCCGCGCTCAGCGTCACGCTGACCGATCCACAGGGCGCGCCGGTGGCCGGCGCAAAGGTCAGTGCGCGCGGCGATATGGCGCACCCTGGCATGGCGCCGGTGCTGGCTGAAGCCGACTGCGACGACGCGGGCCGCTGCGACATCGCGTTCGAGTGGACAATGGCCGGCGACTGGGTTGTGGATATCACCGTCACCCTGCCCGACGGCGCCACCGCGCAGCAGCAGTTCGCTTACACCGTTGGCAGCTAAGCCCGCCGCGCGCCTGTACCGCCCGCGCGGCGCGTTCGACCTGCTGCGCCTGCCGCTGGTCGGCGCGCTGCTGCGCTGGCGCTGGGGGCGGCTGGCGCTGCAGCTTCCGCTGGCGCTGGGGGCGCTGCTGCTGGTCGTGGACGGCTTTACCGGCCCGCAGCTCGCGCCGCGCAACCTGGCGACGGTCACGGTCTGGGTGCATTACCGGGGCCTGCTCGTGGTTGCGCTGCTGCTGGCGGGCAACCTGTTCTGCATGGGCTGCCCCTTCGCGCTGCCGCGCACCCTGGCGCGCCGCCTGAGCCAGCGCGGGCGGCGTTTCCCGCGCGCGCTGCGCAGCAAGTGGCCGGCGGTCGCCAGCCTGATCGCGCTGTTCTTCCTCTACGAGTGGCTCGACCTGTGGGCCAGTCCGGCGCTCACCGCCTGGGTGATCGTCGCCTACTTCGCCGCCGCCTTCGTGCTGGAGGCGGTGTTCACCGAATCGGCCTTCTGCAAGTACGTCTGCCCACTGGGGGCGTTCAACTTCGTCTACGCGACCGCCGCGCCGACGCAGATCGGCGTGCGCGACACCGCCGTGTGCGCCGCCTGCCAGGGCAAAGAGTGCGTCAACGGCAGTTGGGCGGCGCAGCCCGTTATCCGCGTGGACCATATCCCGGTCGCGGGCGGCACAAGCGCGGCGCGGCAGGCGCAGCGCGGGCCGGACGGCGTGCTGGGCTGCGGCACGCTGCTCTATCCGCCGCAGTTGAAAACCAACCTGGACTGTGTGTACTGTCTGGACTGTGTCCGCGCCTGCCCGCACGACAATATCGGCCTGCTGGCGCGCGCGCCGGGCCGCGAGCTGAACCAGCCGGGCGCCTGGCCCGCGCGCTGGGATGTGTCGCTGCTGGCGATCGGGCTGGCGTTCCTCGGCGCGCTCAACGCCTTCGGCATGGTCCCGCCGGTGTACGCGCTCCAGCGGGCGCTGGCCGCCGCGCTGCGCGCCCCTTCCGACTTCGCCGGGCTGCTGCTGATCTTCGCGGTCGGCGGGGCGCTGCTCCCCGGCGCGCTGACGCTGGCCGCCGCCCGGCTGGGGCAGGCGCTCACCGGGTCGGCGCGCCGCGTGTCGCTGCGGCACACGGCGGCGGCTTTCGCGCCGGCTTTCGTGCCGCTGGGCTTCAGCATCTGGTTCGCGCACTACAGCTTCCACTTCCTCAGCACGCCGCTGTCGTTTATCCCGGTGCTGCAGGAATTTCTGGGCCAGCCGGGCGACTGGGCGCGCTTCGGCGCGGGGGTGGACAGCGGCGTGATCGCCGTTATCCAGGCGGCGGCGCTGCTGGGCGGCTTCGTGTGGAGCCTGGGCCTGGCGCAAAACGCGGCGCTGCGCCTTTACCGCCGCCGCGCCCTGCCGGGGTTAATCCCCTGGGCGCTGCTGCTGGTGGGGCTGCTGCTGGTCACGCTCTACCTGCTCTCGCTGCCGATGGAGGCGCGTGGTTCGGCGCTGTTCAACTGAGGGTTCACGGCGTCTCCAGCCCGTGACGCGCCATCAGCGCGGCGTCGTACAGGACAGCGTTAGCGGGACCGTCCGCCGCGACGCGCCCGCCATCCAGCACGATCACGCGCTGGCACAGGTCGCGCGCCAGCCGCATATCGTGCGTGCTGATGAGCATGGCGCGCCCGGTAAAGGTCGCCAGCAGGCCAATCAGCTCGCGGCGGGCGCGCGGGTCCAGCCCGGCGGACGGCTCATCCAGCAGCAGAATCTGCGGCTCCATGCTCAGCACCGTCGCCAGCGCCACGCGCTTCTTCTCGCCGATGCTCAGGTGATAGCTCACCCGGTCAGCGTAGGCGCTCATGCCCACGGCCGCCAGCGCGCGCGCCGTGCGCGCCGCCACCTCATCCCGCGCCAGCCCCATGTGCAGCGGCCCGAACGCCACGTCCTGCTGCACCAGCGGCGAAAAAAGCTGGTCGTCCGGGTTCTGGAACGCCAGGCCGACCAGCGCGCGAATCCGCCGCAGCGTGTCGTCAGCCAGCGCCAGCCCGCCCACGGTGATCGTGCCCGCCTGCGCGCGCAGCACGCCGTTCAAGTTGAGCAGCAGCGTGGATTTGCCGCTGCCGTTCGGCCCCACCAGCGCCACGCGCTCGCCCGCCGCCACCGCGAACGACACATCCGCCAGCGCCAGCCGGCCATCAGGGTAGGCATAGGTCAGCCCGGCGACCTGCACCACCGCGCCCATCGCTGTTAACGCCACCACAGCAGCGCCAGCAGCAGCACGCCGCCCGCCGCCGCCACCGGCGCGGCCCCCTGCGCCAGCGCGCGCCAGCCTGGCGGCGGCGCGTCCGGGCGCAGCGGCTGCCCCTGATACCCGCGCGCCAGCATGGCCGCGTAAACGCGCTCGCTGCGCTCATAGCTGCGCAGGAACAGGCTGCCCACCATCCCCCCGGCCACCCGCGCCCGCCACCACAGGCTGCCGCCCGCGCGGCGCGCGGGCACGGCGGCGCTGCGCGCTGCCCGCGCCCGCAGCAGCCGTTCGGCTTCCTCGCTCAGCGTGCCCAGGTAGCGGTACATAAAGCCGATAATCTGCACCAGCGTCCCCGGCACGCGCAGGCTCGCCAGCGCCCACAGCACATCGGCGAACGGCGTGGACAGCGCCAGCAGCAGCGCCGCCTGGGCCGCCAGCCAGCTCCGCAGCGCGATGGCGGCGAAGCGCGCCAGCCCGGCGTCGGTTATCGTCAGCCCGGCGGCCTGCGCGACCGTGTTTCCCGGCGTGGTAAACACCAGCGTCAGCGCGGCCAGCGCGAACACCAGCGCCGGCGTGGCGGCCCGCCACAGCCGCCGCACGCCCAACCGCCCGGCTGTCGCCAGCGCTGCCAGCAGCCCGCCATACAGCGCATACGCGGGCCAGGCGCGCTCTGGCGTCAGCACAATAATGGCGCTCAACGCCAGCGCCGCCGCCAGCTTCACGCGCGCGTCCAGCCGGTGCAGCGGCGAATCCGCCGCTGTATGTCGCTCCCGTGGATACATTCGGCCAGCCGCGCGTCAGGACGACGCCGACCCCGGCGCGCGCCGCCGCAGCCCGCGCGCCAGCCCCCAGCCGAGCGCGGCCATCACGACCACGCCGATCACCCCGGCGGCCATCGTCGCCAGCGCCTCGCTCTCGATGCCTGGGACGGCGTAATCGGGAATGATGGTGTACGGCGCGTCCTGCGCCAGCTCCATAAAACCCTGGTCCTCAGCAACGCGCTCCAGCCCGTCGGGGTTGGGATCAGCCAGCGGCGACGCCAGCGCCACCGCCAGCGCGATCAGCAGCCCGGCGGCCACCCAACCGGAACCGGCAGCGGCGCCGCGCCCGCTTTCCGCGCCGATCAGGTCCGGCCGCGCGACGCGAATGAAAGCGAGCGCGCCCACCGTAATCAGCGCCTCGCCGATGCCGATCAACGCGTGCACGGCCAGCATCGCCGGCACGACAGCCGCAAAGGCGACCGTGCCCGACAGCGCGAGCTGCACAGCGGTCGCGGCAGCGGCGGCCATCACGCTCAGCCAGGCGCCCAGCGCCGCGCCCGCCAGGCGGCCTGTGGGCGTGTCACCCAGCAGCCGCCGCGCCCAGCCGTGGACGCCGTAGCCCACGAACGCGGCGATCACGCCCATGTTAAAGGCGTTGAACCCCATCGCCAGCAGCCCGCCGTCCTGGAACAGCAGACCCTGCACCGCCAGCACACTCGTCAGCACCAGCACAGCGGCCCACGGACCCAGCAGGATCGCGACCAGCGCCCCGCCGATCAGATGGCCGGACGTCCCGCCCGCCACCGGAAAATTGATCATCTGCGCGGCGAACACGAACGCCGCCAGAATGCCCATCAGCGGGATGTGGCGCTCGCCCAGCATCTGCCGCGTCTGCCGCAGCGCCAGCGCCACCGCCGCCAGCAGCAGCGCCCAGCCCAGCGCAGCCACCGGCACGTTCAGAAAACCGTCAGGAATATGCATGGCGCTGATCGCGATCACAGTTGTCCGCCCCCGTCTCAGCCGTAATTTCTTACAACTGTAGTATTATACACATAAGGCTGGAAAGGGGTCACTATGATTCAGGCCGAAACTGTGTTTAACCAGCTCAAAGCCAGCGGCGAGCGCCTGACGCTGCCCCGCCGGCTGGTGATCGCGGCGCTGTGCCAGCAGCCCGGCCACGCCAGCGTCGCCGTTTTACAGGCGCGCCTCGCCGCCGGCGGGCACGACCTGCCCGCGCCAACCATCTACCGCGCGCTTCAGTGGCTTAAGGCCCTGCGCGTCATATCACAGACCGACATCGGCGCGGCGGGCGTGGTCTACGAGCTGGTGACGGAGCCGTGCCACCATCACCTCATCTGCCTCCGCTGCGGCGGCGTAACAGACCTGGCAGACGGCCATTTCGCGGGCCTGCGCGCCAGCCTGCGCCGCGAGTACACTTTCACGGCGCGCATCGAACACATGGCGATCTTCGGCCTGTGCGCGGCCTGCGCGCAGGGAAGCGGCGCCAACGATTTATAAACAGGCGGCGCGCCTACCCTTTGACCGCGCCAATGCGCAGCCCCTGCACAAAGTATTTCTGGAAGGCGAAAAACACCACGATCATCGGCAGCGCCGCCAGGGCCGCGCCAGACATCAGCAAGCCATAATTGGTTCCGAATTCGCTGCTTTGCACATACGACAGGCCCACCTGAAGCGTGAACAGGTCCGGGCTGTGCGTGATAACCAGCGGCCACAGGAAGTTGTTCCAGTAGCGCTGAAAAGCAAAGATCGCCGTCACCGCCAGCGCCGGAACCGACAGCGGCATAATGACCCGGCTGTAAATCTGCCATTCCGACGCGCCGTCAATGCGCGCCGCTTCCTCCAGCTCCGTCGGTATCGTCTGCATGAACTGCTTGAGCAGGAAAATGCCGATCACATCCGCCAGGCCAGGCAGCAGCAGGCCCAGGAACGTGTTGTTCAGCCCCATATCGCGCACCTGGAAAAACAGCGGGATCAGCGTTACCTGCGGCGGAATCATGATCGCCGCCAGAATCAGCCAGAACAGCAGGCGCGCCCCCGGAAAACGCCGCTTCGCCAGCGCATACGCCGCCATCGAATCGAACAGCAGGTGGATGCTCATGGCGGTGACGGCGTACACGGCGGTGTTGAACAGCCACACCCAGATGCGCTGTATCTTCAGCGGCTCCGCCAGAAACGGCAGCGCCAGCGTGGTCGTGCCGCCGGCTTTGGCAATCTCGACGAAATTATTGAGCGTCGGGTTGGCCGGGATAAGGTCCGGCGGAATCTTGACTGTGGACGCCGCCGGCGTGATCGCGGTCGCGAAAAGCCAGTACAGCGGAAACAGGCTGACTACGGCCACCACGGTGAGAAAAACCAGCGCCGCCGCTTTGGATAAATCTAACTGCCGGCGGTTGTAGCGCGCGCGCAGCGGCGCGCCGCCGGTGTAAGGAACGCTCTTGGCAGTCATCGGCTAGTACTCGTAATCGCTGCTGAGAACCCGGAACTGTAGGAAGGAAAAGGTGGCGATGATGGCGAACAGCACCAGCGCGATCGCGCTGGCGCGGCCATAGTTGAAGTCGGAAAAGGCGGTGCGGTAGATCAACTGCACCAGCGTCATCGTCGAGTTCACCGGGCCGCCGCCGGTCATCACATACACGCGCTCGAATATCTGGAAGCCGGCAATCGTGTAAATCACCACCAGGTACAGCGTCGTCGGCTTCAGCAGCGGGAACGTGATAAACCGCAGCCGGTGCAGGGCGTTCGCGCCTTCAACTTCAGCCGCGTCATAATATTCGATGGGGATCGCGCCCAGCGCCGCCGAATAAATGACGACGCCCGTCCCCGGTATCACGGCGATGGTGCTCAGCACGATGCTCCACAGGGCGATATTGGGGTCCTGCAGCCACAGCACACGCGGGATGCCAAACAGGCCAAGAAGGTAATTCAGGAACCCGAAGTCCGGCTGGAAAATCCACAGCCACACCAGCGAAATCACCACCACGCTGGACACATACGGCAGATAAAACGCGCCGCGAAAAATCGCCCGCACGCTGTTGGAAAACGGCTGCAGCAGCACCGCGATCACCAGCGACGACGTGGTCCACGAAATCACCACGAAGAACGCATAGACGAAGGTGTTAACCAGCGACTTCTGAAACAGGCTGCTGTTTGCCAGATAGCGGAAATTCTCCAGCCCGATCCACTCGCTGCGGCGCAGGCCCACGTCCTGAAACGACAGCAAAAACGCCTGAAACAGCGGGTAAAGAATAAACAGCACAAACAACAGCGTGCTGGGCAGCACAAAAAAATAACTCCATTTGTGACGGTTCCAGAACAGCCGCGCCCGCTGGGCGAACGTTGGCGCTGGCGAAGCAGCAGTCATAAGCGGCGCTCCTTATGCCTCCGGTCCGACAGGGAAACAGGATGAGGGGAGAGCAGACAGCTCTCCCCTCTGCGCGTAACGCGCGCGTTCAGCTATTCGTTAGCGGCATCCAGGGCGGCCTGGTACTCTGGCGCGATGGCGTCCATCGCCTCCTGCGCCGTCTGCTGGCCCAGGATGATGGATTGCAGCGCGGCGTAGTAGTTAGCCTTCAGGTCCGATGGAATGGCGAACGGGAATTCAAAGATATTAGACGCCACCATCGCGTTGATAACGGCGCGCTTATCATCGGTGGCGTAGCTGTTGTTGCTGGCGCGCATGCTGGGCGCGAGCTGATAGCCCGGCACGATCTCCGCCACTTCAGCACCCGTCAGCCAGCGGCCCAGCTCGTGCGCCGCCGCCTCAGCTTCGTCGTCGGCCACATCCACCACCGCGTACAGGCCAATGCCGCCCGTCGAAACCGGCTCGCCGGACTCGCCAATCGGCACTGGCAGAATCGCCAGCGGGAACTCCGCCGCTTCCAGGTCAGGAATGAAGCCCGGCGGCTCCATGAACATAGCGACCGAGCGCGTGTCCTTGAAGTAGCCGCGCACGATAAGCTGTTTGGCCTGGCCGAAGTCCGGCGGCACAACCTGGTGCACCAGCGCCAGATCAGCGATCTTCTGCAGCGCCGACACCCCTTCCGGGCTGTTCTGGACAAACGTCGTGCCGTCTTCGCTGCGGATGCGCCCGCCGTCAATGTAGTACAGCGGGTCCACGCCCACGAAATCAATGTCGAACGACGACGAGAAGCCGTACACCTGCACGCCGTCAGCGCGCACAAATGTCAGCGCTTTGGCCGCTTCAACAAACTCATCCCACGTCCAGCCTTCTTCAACCGTCGGCAGCTCAACCCCGCGCTCACTGAAATACTCGGTGTTGGCCATAATCGGCACAGCCGTTGCCCACAGCGGCCACGCCCAGATGCTGCCGTCGTCCGTCACAGCCTGCAAACCAGCCGGATAAATATCCGCCAGGTCCGCCTCTGTCAGGACGTTATCCAGCGCGGAGAGCAGGCCCTCACGCGCGTAGCGGATCACATCGGTGTTTGTCACGCGGAAAATGTTGATATCGGTTCCGGCGGCCAGGGCAGCCTCTAACTTGGCTGTGCCCTCCACAGACCAGGGGATGCCAACAATCTCCACGTCGATATTCGGGAAACGCTCTTCAAAGGCCGCGATCGCCAGGTCGGTGCTGGTTGAGGCTGCGTCGCCGCCGCCTTCAACATAGCCGCGCTGGTAGAACACCACGCGGACCGGGTCCTGGGCAACAGCCGGCGCAATCACCAGCACAGCCAGGGCAGCTAACATGACAATGAGGGTAACTGTTCGCTTCATAGCTAATCTCCGTGAAACTAGATGCCAATACGGTAAGGCCACTAATTTCTGCGATCGAGCGGCGGGCGGCCTCCTTTCGGCGCTGCAATCCTGGTCGAGTATAGCCCCAAACCGCGCGCGGCGCATCCGGCTGAGCGCTGCTTACGCCGGGCCGCCGGCCAGCCGCCGCGCATACGCCGCGAAAAAGTCGAGCGCGGCGGGGTTGCGCAGCGCGCCGGGGTTAGCCGCCGCGCCCGCCTCCATCCCCAGCAGAATCCGGCGCACCGGCACTTCCAGCTTCTTGCCGCTGAGCGTGTACGGCACCTCCGCGATCTGCACGATGTCGTCCGGCACATGGCGCGGCGACACCTGCGCGCGCAGCGTGTCGCGGATGCGCCGCCGCAGGCCCTCATCCAGCGCCGCGCCCGCGCGCAGCACGACAAACAGCGCCAGAAACGGCTCGCGCCCCAGCAGCTCCAGGTCAATCACCAGGCTGTCCGCGATCTCGTCCAGCGCCTCCACCGCGCGGTAAATCTCGCTTGTCCCCATGCGCACGCCGTGCCGGTTGATCGTCGCATCAGACCGGCCGTAGATCACGCAGCCGCCGCGTCGGTTGAATTTGATCCAGTCACCGTGCCGCCACACGCCGGGGAACGTCGCGAAATAAGCGCTGCGGTAGCGCGCCATATCCGGGTCGTCCCAGAAATACAGCGGCATGGACGGCATCGGCTCGGCGATCACCAGCTCGCCCACTTCGTCAAGCACCGCTTCGCCCTGCTCATTATACGCCTGCACCTTCGCGCCCAGCGCCGCGCCTTGTATCTCTCCGGCGTAGATCGGTTTGACACGCGCCCCGCCCACGAACGCCGTGCACAGGTCCGTGCCGCCGCTCAGCGATTCCAGCGCCAGCGTCCGGTTGATGCTGGCGTACACCCAGGCGAACCCCTCCGCGGACAGCGGCGACCCGGTAGACCCGACGCCGCGAATCCCGCGCAGATCAAAGCGCTGACCAGGCCGCAGCCCGGCTTTCATGCACGCGCTGATGAACGCCGCCGACGTGCCGAAATAGGTCATGCCGCTGGCCTCCGCCAGCGCGAACAGCGCGTTCAGGCTGGGGTACGCCGGGCTGCCGTCGTACAGGATGATCGTCGCGCCCGCCAGCAGCGCGCCTATTAAGTAGTTCCACATCATCCAGCCGGTGCTGGTGTACCAGAAGAAGCGGTCGCCCGGTCTGAGGTCGTTGTGAAACACGGTGGCCTTCAGGTGTTCCAGCAGGATGCCGCCGTGCCCCTGCACAATCGGCTTGGGCAGGCCGGTCGTGCCCGACGAGTACAGCACCCACAGCGGGTGATCGAACGGAAGCTGCTCAAACACCAGCTCTGGCGCGGCTTCGGCCCCGGCCAGCGCCGCGTCCCAGGCGACAGCGCCGGCCAGCGCGCCGTCGTCCCCGGCGCCGCCCGCCGGCACAATCACCGTGCGCGTCAGCGTCGGCAGGGCGGCCTGCAGCTCAGCGATCACGCCGCGCCGGTCGAAATACCTGCCGCCGTAGCTGTACCCCGCCGCCGCGATCAGCACCTTCGGGCCGATCTGCGCGAAACGGTCCAGCACGCTGCGCGCGCCAAACTCCGGCGCGCAGCTCGACCACACCGCGCCGATACTGGCCGCCGCCAGCAGCGCGATGATCGCCTCCGGGGCATTTGGCAGGTAGCCCACCACCCGGTCGCCCGGCTGCACGCCCCAGCCGCGCAGCGCCGCCGCCAGCCGCCGCGTCTGCTCGTACACCTGGCCCCAGGCGATCTCCACCAGCGGCCCGTTCTCGCCCTTGTAAATCAACAGCGGGCGCGCGTCGGTCCGGCGGGCGAAAATATTCTCAGCGTAGTTAAGCCGCACCCCCGGAAACCACTTCGCCCCCGGCATCGCCCGCGCCACCAGCGGCGTCTGCCACGCGCCGGTGTGAACCACGTCGAAATAGCTGAACAGGCTGGCCCAGAAATCTTCAATCTGCGTCACCGACCAGCGCCACAGGTCGTCATAGTCCGCCAGGCGCAGGCCGCGTGTCGCCGCCAGCCAGTGCCGGTAGCGCGTCAGGTTGGCGTTCTCGATCACCTCTGGCGCTGGCTCCCACAGCAGCGCCCCCTCAGCAGCGGTCGTCATGGCGTCAATTCCCCTTTTTGCGCCATTATAACCGCACAAACAGCGCGCAGCCCTCAGACACCGTCCGCCGGCAGATACCCGCGCGCGCGGCACGCCTCCACGAAGCGGCCGTACTGCTCGTCGTAATGCGCCTGGCTGCCAGCGTCCGGCGCGATCTCGTATTCAACGCGCACCATAGCGCGCGCCGCCGCCGCCACATCCGCGTGCAGCGTGCCCGCCGCCGCCAGCAGCGCCGCGCCAAACGCCGACTCCGGCTGCGCTGGCCGGGCCAACTGGCGGCCCAGCGCGTCAGCGCGAATCTGATTCCACACGCTGCTGCGGCTGCCGCCGCCGGTGATATAAATGCGGTCGCCCACCGGCGCGCCCAGGCCCGCCAGCACGTCGTAGCACAGGCGCTCGGTCAGCGCCACGCCCTCCAGGCAGGCGCGGTAGCTGTCAGCTTCATCCGCCGCCGCGCCCAGCACAAAGCCCTCGGCGTCCGGCGCGACAAACGGGAAGCGCTCGCCCCGGCGCGCCAGCGGGTACATCACCAGCCGAGCTGGCCCGCGCGCCGCCGCCTGCTCATCCAGCAGCGCCAGCGACCGGCCCCCGGCCAGCTCGCGCAGGCGTTCCCCGCCCACGTTGCTGGCCGCACCCGGCAGCCACCAGCCCAGCGGGTGCAGGTGACAGTAAACGCGCCCCAGCGGGTCACGCACCAGTGCTTCAGCGACCCCTTTAATGCTCAGCGTCGTGCCCAGCGTGCTGTTCCAGTCGCCCGGGCGGGCCGCGCCCGACGCCAGCAGCGCCGCGCTGGCGTCCGTCATGCCCGCCCGCACCACCGTGCCGGCGCACAGGCCGGTTGCGTCCGCCGCCGCCGGCGTGACCGACCCGATAACCGCCCCCGGCGTGACCACGCGCGGCAGCCGCTCCAGCGCAACGCCGGCCTGCCCGGCGATGAAATCCGGCCAGCGCAGCGCCAGCAGGTCGTAGCCGGTCTTGAGCGCCGTCGAATAGTCCGACACGTTGTACACGCCTGTCAGACAGCCGACCAGGTAATCGCCCGCGTGCGCCCACAGCGCCGTCTGCGCGTAGGCCGCCGGCTCATGCTGTTGAAACCACAGGATTTTGCACAGCGCGAACGACGGCTGAAACGACCGCCCCAGGCGCGCGTTGAAATCGGCCGCCAGGTCGTTGAGCTGGCGCGCCTGCTCCGCCGCGCGGCCGTCGTTGTACATCAGCGCCGGGCCGAGCAGGCGGCCGCCCGCGTCCAGCCGCACCAGCGTGCCCGACGTTGACGTGACAGCCAGCGCCTCCACCGCCCCCGGCGCGACCCCCACCCTGGCGGCCTGCGCCAGCGCCGCGCGGACAGCGGCCTGCGCCGCCGGCCACCACTGCCCCGCGTCCTGCTCGTGGAAACCGGGGCCGCCCGGCGGCAGGTCAGCCGCACCGCTGAAGCTCTCGCTGGCCTGCGCCGCCACCACGCCGGCGCCGTCGCAGATCACGACACGCACGCCGCCAGTCCCCAGGTCAATGCCCATCACGTGCATCGTTCAGCCCTCCGTCAGCAGGTGCGCCAGATGCGGGGCCAGCGCCGGGCTGGCCTGCGCGAACTGCCGCGCCGCGCGCCGCAGGCCGTCCGGCGTGTAGCCCTCGAAACGCAGGGTCAGCTCCGGCGCGGTGATCGAAGCGCGCGCCAGCCCCCAGCCGTCAGGGAACTGCGCGCGCACGCCGTCCAGCGTAATCACCTCGCCGACGGCGGCCAGCCGGTCGCGCAGCGCCGCCAGCGCCGCCTCAATCGCGCCCGCCTCCATGCGGATGCGAATGTCCGGCGTGGTATGGTAGCGCGGGATGGCGTCCACCGCCGCCGCCAGCGGCCCATCCAGCGCCCGCACGATGCGCGCCATCACCAGCGAAGCGTACATGCCGTCATCAGTTCCCCACGCGCGGAAGGCGAAATGGCCGGTCAGCTCGCCTGCCAGCAGCGCGTCGCGCAGCACGAACGACCGCTTGATATAGGCGTGGCCGGTCTTTTCCATGACCGGCTCGCCGCCCAGCGCGCGCACCTCGCGCGGCACAATGTCGGAACACTTGATGTCGTAGATAACCGCGCCCCGGTCGCGGCGCAGCGCGTCGCGGATCAACAACACGAACGCGGCGTCGCTGCCCAGCGGCCGCCCCCGGTCATCCACAAAGCCGGCGCGGTCGCCGTCGCCGTCGTAAGCGACGCCCAGCGCCGCGCCCGTCGCGACCACACGCTGCCCCAACGCGCGCAGGCTTTCGGCGTGCGACGAATCCGGGCTGCGGTGCGGAAAGCGCCCGTCCGGCGCGCAGAACAGCTCGTCCACCTCAGCGCCCAGCGCGCGGAACAGGCCCGGCGCATACGGCCCGCAGACCCCGCTGCCCGCGTCCACCACCACGCGCAGGCCGTTCAGCGGCGCCGCGCTCGCCCGCAGCCGCGCCAGATAGGTGTCGAGGAAATCAGCCCGCTCGACCGCGCCCGCGCCGCTGCTGCTCGCGCCCTGCTCGACCAGCGACCACAGCTCGCGGAACTCGTCCTCAGAATTTGGCGCGGCACCAAGCTGCACCTTGAAGCCGTTATCGCCCGGCGGGTTGTGCGAGGCCGTGACCTGCACGCCGCTGGCGCGATAGTGCTTGCAGGCCAGGAAAAAAACCGGTGTCGGCACAATACCCAGGTCAAGCACCTGACAGCCAGCGCTGACCAGCCCCTCCAGCAGCGCCGCCTTCAGCGCCGGCGTGGACAGCCGGTGATCGCCGCCGGTCACGACGCGCTTGGCGTGCCCGGCGCGCGCCAGCCAGAAGCCGATCGCGCGCCCCAGGCGGCGGCCATCCTCCGGCTGCACTTCAGCCCCCACCGCCCCGCGAATGTCCACCGGGCTGTAAGCGCGGCTGAGAACGAACCGACCAGCGGCATCAAGCGGCACAGGCGTTTTCTCCAGGTGCGCAGGGCGTCACAGACAGCCTCAACCATACCGCGCCCGCCGCGCCCGCGCCAGCTTGTTGACACGGTTCGCGATCTATGGTAAGTTACAGCTAATATATGTTATCGTTAACATAGTGGGTCGTTATGATCACAATCGGGGATGTCGCCCACCGCGCGGGCGTTTCAGCGATGACGGTATCGCGGGTAATCAACAACTCTGGCTACATCAGCCAGGAAACGCGCGAGCGCGTTGAACAGGCGATCGCCGACCTGGGCTATGTCCCAAATGCGCTGGCGCGCAGCCTGCGCTTTAAACAGACGAAAACGCTGGCGCTGGTCCTCACCGACATTACCAACCCCTTCTTTACCACCATCGCGCGCGGCGTCGAAGACACCGCCAGCGAGCAGGGCTTCAGCGTCATGTTCTGCAACACTGACGAATCCGAAGAAAAAGAGGCCAACTACCTGAACGTGCTGGTGCAGAAACAGGTGGACGGCGTGCTGTTGGTTCCCGCCCTGTCCTCGCCCGACTCCGTGATCTTCCTGGCCGAGCGCGGCGTGCCCTGCGTCGTGCTGGACCGCCGCACCCCCGGCGCAACGGTAGACATCGTTCACTGCGACTCCGAGCAGGGGGCCTGCGGCCTGGTGGAACACCTGCTGAGCCTGGGCCACCGGCGCATCGCCATCCTCACCGGCCCTGAAGTCGTCTCGACGGCCGCCGACCGCGTGGCGGGCTACCAGCGCGCCCTGGCCGCGGCAGGCCTGGCCAGCGACCCGGCGCTGGTGTGTTATGGCAGTTTCACCCAGGACAGCGGCGCGCGCATGGCGCGGGCGATGCTGGCCCTGCCCCAGCCGCCGACCGCGCTGTTCGCCGCCAATAACTTCATCGCGCTGGGCGCGCTGGGCGCGCTGCGTCAGGCTGGCGTGCGCGTCCCGGACGACATCTCGCTGGTGACGTTCGACGACCTGCCCGCCGCGATGGTTATCAACCCCTTCCTGACGGCGGCGGCCCAGCCCGCCTATGAAATGGGCCGCCAGGCAATCAATCTGCTGCTCGACCGGCTGGCGGAGCGCGGCCCCGCCGCCCCGCGTGACATCACCCTGCCCACTGAGCTGATCGTGCGCGCCTCAAGCGCGCCCCCGCCCGCCCTGGCTGTGCGCAGCGCGCCCGCCGGTTATTTGCCAGAGGAGTCGTAACATGTCCGCTGTACGTTTCATCAGCGCCGCCGACGGTGTAGACCCGCAGCAGGTCCCACAGCGAACCGTCCACACCGGCGCGGCTATCCCGGCGGTGGGCCTGGGCACGTTTGGCTCTGACCGCTTCTCTGGCGAGGAAATCGCCGCCGCCGTCCTGGGCGCGATCGAAGTCGGCTACCGCCACATTGACTGCGCCGCGGTCTACGGCAACGAGCGCCTGGTCGGCCAGTCGCTCCAGGCGGCCATCGCCGGCGGCGTCCGCCGCGAGGACCTGTGGATCACATCTAAGCTGTGGAACGACAAACACAGCCCCGCCGACGTGATCCCCGCCTGCGAACAGTCGCTCAGGGATTTGCAGCTCGACTACCTGGACCTGTACCTCATCCACTGGCCCTTCCCCAACTACCACGCGCCCGGCGTGGACGTGTCCTCGCGCGACCCGCACGCGCAGCCCTACATCCACGAGAACTACATGCGAACCTGGCGGCAGCTTGAAAAGCTGGTCAGAATGGGCCTGGTACGGCATATCGGCACGTCCAACATGACCATCCCCAAGCTGAAGCTGGTGCTGCGCGACGCCGAGATCAAACCGGCGGCCAACGAGATGGAGCTGCACCCGCATTTCCAGCAGCCAGCGCTGTTCGACTTTGTGACGCAAAACGGCATCGTGCCGATCGGCTTTTCGCCCATCGGCTCGCCCAGCCGCCCGGACCGCGACCGCACCCCTGACGACACAGCCGCCATCGAGGACCCGGTGATCGTCCGCATCGCGGAGCGCCTGGGCGTGCACCCGGCGGTCGTGTGCATCAAGTGGGCGGTACAGCGCGGCCAGGTTCCCATTCCCTTCGCAACCCGCCGCGATCAGTACCTGGCCAACCTGCGCGCCGCCGTCAGCGCGCCGCTGACCGCCGACGACATGCGCGCCATCGCCGGCACAGACAAAAACTGCCGCCTCATCAAAGGCCAGGTGTTCCTGTGGAAGGACGGCCAGAGCTGGGAAGACCTGTGGGACATCACCGGCGCGATCACGCCCGCCTGACGCACACCGATGACCGCGCGCCGCTGCATCCTCACGATTGACCTGGGCACGTCCAGCGTTAAAACGGCCCTGTGGGACGCGGACGGCGCGCTGCTGGCTGAGGCCGCGCAGGCCTATACGCTGCGCCGTTCTCAGCCCCTGTGGGCGGAGATCGACGGCGCTACCTGGTGGCAGGCCGCCTGCGCGGCGGCGCGCGTGGCGCTGGCGCGCGCCGGCGCCGCGCCCGGCGACGTGGCGGGCGTCGGCGTGGACGGCGTCGGCTGGACGCTGCTGCCGGTAGACCGCGACCTCAACCCGCTGTTCCCGGCGCTCATCTGGCTGGACCGGCGCGCCGGCCCTGAGACCGACTGGCTGCGCGCCCTGCCCGACGCCGACGCGCTGGTGCGGCTGGCCGCGAACCCGCTGGACCCGGCGTATATCACGCCCAAGCTGCTGTGGCTCAGGCGTCACCGGCCAGACGTGTTTGACGCCGCGCGCTGCTTTCTGACCGCCTCCGGCTTTATCACCGCCCGCCTGACCGGCACGCTCACCTGCGACTACACCCAGGCCTACGGCTATCACTTTTTCGACATCGCCGCCGGGCGCTGGGACGCCGGCGCGGCAGCGCGCATTGGCGTGCCGCTGGAAAAGCTGCCGCCGCTGTGCGCCTGCACCGAGATCGTAGGGGCGATCACCGCGCAGGCCGCCGCCGAAACCGGCCTCGCGCCGGGCACGCCGGTGATCGCCGGTTGCCTGGACGCCGCCGCCGGGGCGCTGGGCGCGGGCGTGACGCGCCCCGGCCAGACCAACGAACAGGGCGGGCAGGCCGGCGGCATGGCGGTCAGCCTGGCGCGCGTCGTCGTGGAGCCGCGCCTGATCTGCTCGCACCACGCGCTGTCAGGACAGTATCTGCTTCAGGGCGGCACGGTCGGCGGCGGGACGCTGGGCTGGTTCCGCGACACGCTCGGCCAGGTGGAGGCCAGCGCCGCCGCGCTGCTGGAAACCAGCCCGTTCGAGCTGTTCAGCCAGCAGGCGGCCCAGAGCGCGCCGGGCGCGGGCGGGCTGCTGTTCCTGCCCTATATGGCGGGCGAGCGCACCCCGCTGTGGAACAGCCAGGCGCGCGGCGTGTTCTTCGGCCTGTCGTACAGCACCACCCGCGCCGACCTGCTGCGCGCCATCATGGAGGGCTGCGCCTTCGCCGTGCTCGACAACGTGCGCACCGCCGCCGAACACGGCGTGCAGATCACAGAGTATCTCGGCTCTGGCGGCGCGACACGCAGCGCTATCTGGAACCAGATCAAGGCCGATATTTACGGGCAGCCATTTGTCGTGGCGCGGCGGGCCGACGGCGGCGAAGGCGGCCACACCCTCGGCCTGTTCGCGCTGACCGCGCAGGCTGTCGGCCTCGTGGACGACGCCGGGGCCTGTGTCGAGCGCCTGCTGCCCAACCGCCAGCGCTACGAGCCGTCGCCGCAGCGCCACGCGCTCTACAACGATCTGTTCGCCGTTTATCGCGGCCTGTCGCGCCGCCTGCTGGCCGATTTCGACGCGCTGGCCAGGGCGCTGCAGTCGCACGCGCCGCCAGTAGCCTAACGCGAAAGGCAGTTATGGAAGCCGTTATTCTCGAAAATCAGGGCGTCCTCACGTACTCGACGGGCGCGCCAGCGCCCACGCCGCAGCCAGGCCACCTGCTGCTGCGGGTGGCGGCGGTGTCAATCTGCGGCTCTGACATCGCGCGTTACGCCAGAGGCCACCGCATGTACCCGCTTATCCTGGGCCACGAGTGCGCGGGCGTGATCGCGGCGGTGGGCGACGGCGTGCCTGCCAGCCTGATCGGGCAGCACGCGGCGGTGATCCCGCTCGTGCCCTGTTTTGACTGCGAACAATGCCAGCGCGGGCAGTATTCCGCCTGCCACCGCTATTCGTTCATTGGCTCGCGCCAGCACGGCGGCTTCGCGGAATATGTCGAGCTGCCGCAGCGCAGCGCTCTGCTGCTGCCCGCCAGCGTGCCTTTCGAACACGCGGCGCTGATCGAACCGGCGACCGTCGCCCGCCACATGCTGGCGCTCGGCAGCTTTATGGCCGGCCAGAGCGCCGTCGTGCTGGGCGCCGGGTCCATCGGCCTGATGACCGTGCAGTGGCTGCGCATCCTGGGCGCGGCGCTCATCATCTGCACCGACGTCAACGACGACAACCTGGAGACGGCGCGCGCGCTGGGCGCGCACGTCACGCTCAACCCGCAGCGCGCCGACCTGCGCGCCGAAGTGCGCCGGCTGGCCGGCGACGGCGTGGACATCGCCCTGGAGGCGGCAGGCGCGCCCGCTGCCCTGGCGCAGTCCATCGCGGTGACGCGCCCGCGCGGCGTGGTCGTCTGCGGCGGCAACCAGCCGCTTGACGCCAGCCTGCCCATGTCGTTCATCGAGGACCTGATGCGCAAGGAACTGCGGCTCGTCGGCTGCTTTATGTCCTATTCCGCCCCCTTCCCCGGCCACGAGTGGACCGACACCGTGCAGGCCCTCGCCGACGGCCACCTCGACATGGACACCATGATCTCGCACCGCCTGCCGCTGGCCGCCGCGCCGGACGTGTTCGCGCGCGTCGCCGCCCGCCAGATGCCCCACCGCAAAATTATCCTCTACCCACAGATGGAAAGCGCAAACCATGACACTCGTTAACCCGCGGCCCTGGCTCCAGCAGGCGCAGCGCGACGGCTTCGCGATCGGCGCGTTCAACGCCAACACGCTGGAGCAGGTGCAGGCGATCGTACAGGCCGCCCAGGCTGAACGCGCGCCGGTCATCGTGCAGATCAGCCACCGAGCGCTGCACTACGCAGGCAGCGGCAGCGAAACGCTTGGCCTGCGCTACATGGCGCTTATCGGCCAGACGGCGGCCCACAGCGTGGATGTGCCGGTGGCGCTCCACCTCGACCACGCCACCGCCGATGAAGTTGTGCAGGCGATCGCGCTCGGCTTCACGTCGGTGATGTTCGACGGCGGCGACCTGCCGCTGGCGCAGAATATCGAGACGACGCGCCGCCTGCGCGCGCTGGCGCACGCCGCCGGCGTGTGCATCGAGGCCGAGGTTGGCGCGGTCCCCAAGCCGGACAGCGCCGGGCACATTGACCTGAGCGGCGCGCACACCGACCCCGCCGACGCTGCCGCTTTCGTGGCGGCCACCGGCGTGGATGTGCTGGCCATCGCCGTCGGCTCAGTCCACGCCGCCACCGAAAAGCGCCTGACGCTCGACCTTGACCGGCTAGCCGCTGTCCGCGCCGTCGTGGATATCCCGCTGGTGCTGCACGGCTCGTCGGGCGTGATCAACGAGCATATCGCGGCGGGCATCCGGCTGGGGCTGTGCAAAGTCAACGTGGCGACCCAGCTCAACCAGGCCTTCACCGGCGCGGCGCGCACCGCGCTGGCGGCCAACCCGGACCTGGTGGACCCGCGCCCCTACCTGGGCCAGGCGCGCGCGGCCATGGTCGAAACCGTGCGCGAGCGCATCCGTTTCGTGGGCGCAGCCGGCAAGGCGGCCAGCTAATGATCCTGTGCCTGACGCTCAACGCCGCTGTGGACAAGACCGCCGTCGTCAGCCCGTTTCAGCTTAACGCCATCCACCGCCCGCGCGAGGTGCTGGCGCTGCCCGGCGGCAAAGGCTGCAACGTCGCCCGCGCGCTGACCACTCTAGGCGCAGATACCTGCGTGTCGGGCTGGATCGGCGGCTTTACCGGCAAGTTTATCGAGGCCGGGCTGCGCGACGAAGGCATCGAGACCGCCTTTGTCCACACAGAAACGGAATCGCGCACCTGCCTGTCAATCCTTGACCCCGAAAACGGCACGCTCACCGAGCTGTACGAGGCCGGCGCGCCGGTCACGCCAGAACGGCAAACCGCCCTGCTGGGCCGCTTCCGCGCCCTGCTGCCCGGCTGCGCGGCGGTTGCCCTCAGCGGCAGCCTGCCCGCCGGCGTCCCGCCCGCCTTTTACGCGCAGTTGATTGAGCTGGCGCGCGCCGCCGGCGTCCCTGCGTACCTGGACAGCAGCGGCCCGGCACTGGCGCACGGGCTGGCGGCGCAGCCCTACGCCGTCAAACCGAACCGCGCCGAATTTGTCGAACTCACCGGCAGTAAAGCCGCCGACAGCGCCCAGTTCGCCGCCGCCGCCGCGCAGTTGGCGGCCGAGCGCGGCGTGCTGGTGCTGCTCTCGCTGGGCGCTGACGGCGCTGTCGCCGCCGACGGCCGCGTGACGCTGCACGCGCGCCCACCCCAGTTAGACATCGTGAGCGCGGTCGGCTCTGGCGACTGCCTGCTGGCCGGGGTAATTCACGGGCTGACGCAGGGCTGGCCGCTGGCCGAGGCGCTGACCTGCGGCGTGGCGGCGGGCACAGCCAACGCGCTGCGCCTGGGGGCCGGGCGCTTCACCCTGGCCGATTACGAGCGCGTGCGCGCGCAGGTCAGCGTGGTTATACTTTAGGCGCGCCGCCAGCGACCAACTACTGACTTCATAACGTAAAAGGACAGCCACTTATGCTTCGCACACAGCTCACACACCCCGCCATCCTCGGCGCGCTGGGCAGCCTGGGGCACGGCAGCCTGGTGCTCATCGCCGACGGCAACTTCCCCTTCGGCACGCACACCAACCCGGCGGCCGCGCGCGTCTACCTCAACCTGCGGCGCGGCCTGGTCAGCGCGACCGATGTGCTGGCGGCGCTCGTCAGCGCGATACCTATCGAAGCCGCCCAGGTGATGCAGCCCTACGACGGCAGCCAGCCGCCCATCTGGTCCGAGTTTCGCGCCCTGCTGCCCGGCCTTGAGCTGCAGCCGGTGGAGCGCTTCGCCTTCTATGACCTGGCGCGGCACACTGAGGTGGGCCTGGTGATCGCCACTGGCGAGGCGCGCGTGTGGGCTAACCTGCTGCTCACTATCGGCGTCGTGAGCGAAACCAACCCTTAGCCGGCAGCGGCCCGCGCCGTGTTTTATTTGACAGCCGCTGCGAATTGTGATATGTTAACCATAACATATCTGCGGCGGCGGCTTTTTCGGCCCAATAATTAGTGTGTTAGCAGGATAATCCTTATTAGCTGCGCTGAGGGTGACAATGAGCGATTATGTTATTGTTATGGAAGGGATCGAAAAATCCTTTCCAGGTGTTCACGCCCTCTCACAATGCCATTTTGACCTCTACCCCGGCGAGGTTCACGCCCTGGTGGGCGAGAACGGGGCCGGTAAATCCACCCTGATGAAGGTGCTGGCCGGTATCCACACGAAGGACGCCGGGCAGATCATCGTCAAAGGGCGCGAAGCAGACATCCCCAACCCGCGCGCCGCCCTTGAACTGGGCATCAGCATGATCCACCAGGAACTCAACCTGATGCCGCACCTGACGGTGGCGCAGAACATCTTCATCGGGCGCGAGCCGCGCGCCAACCCGCGCTTCGTCCTGGACGACAAGCAGATCAACGAACAGGCGCGCGCCCTGCTGGACACGCTGCGCCTTAACCTCAACCCGCGCACTAAAGTGGCCGACCTCACCGTCGCCAAGCAGCAGATGGTGGAGATCGCCAAGGCGCTGTCGTACAGCTCCGACGTGCTCATCATGGACGAGCCGACGGCGGCGCTGACCGAATCCGAAATTGACGAGCTGTTCAACATCATTCGCGGCCTGCGCGAGAACGGCGTCGGCATCGTCTACATCAGCCACCGGTTAGAAGAACTCAAGCAGATCTCCGACCGCATCACCGTGATGCGCGACGGCCACTACATTGACACCGTGCCCACGCCGCAGGCGCGGATCGAACAGATCATCAGCATGATGGTGGGCCGCACGATCTTCGAGGCCGCGCCCGAAGTGCCGGAAACCCCCAGCAGCGATATCGTGCTGGAGGTGCGCGGCCTCAACCGGGGGCGCGCCCTGACCGATGTGAACTTCACCCTCCGGCGCGGCGAAATCCTGGGCTTCGCCGGCCTGATGGGCGCGGGCCGCACTGAGGTCGCGCGCGCCATCTTCGGCGCAGACCCGGTTGACTCCGGCGAGGTTTACATCGAGGGCAAGCGCGTCCACATCAAAAGCCCCAACGACGCCGTGCGGCACGGCATCGGCTATCTGTCAGAGGACCGCAAACGCTACGGCCTGACGCTGGGCATGGATGTCGAAACCAACGTGGTGCTGGCGGCCTTCCGCAAGTTCCTCAGCCGCCTGGGCCTGGTGAAAAACGCCGAGACGCACGCCACGGCGGCGCGCTACATCAGCGCGCTGTCCATCAAGACGCCCAGCCTGCAGCAGAAAGTGCGCAACCTGTCTGGCGGCAACCAGCAGAAGGTCGTGATCGCCAAGTGGCTGACCGCCGACACCAGCATCCTCATTTTCGACGAACCAACGCGCGGCATTGATGTGGGCGCGAAAAGCGAAATCTACCGTCTGCTCAACGACCTGGCGCAGCAGGGGAAATCCATCATCATGATTTCGTCCGAGCTGCCCGAAATCCTGCGTATGAGCCACCGCATCATCGTTATGTGCGAGGGGCGCATCACCGGGGAGCTGGGGAGCGCCGAGGCGACGCAGGAAAAAATCATGACTTACGCCACCCAGCGCGGCGGCCTGATCCAAACTGATAACCCTCTTCAGACCATTATAGAACCTGGGAATGCTTAAAAAATGGATGTTCCAGCCGTCCCCACCCCAACGCTCACCGGCCGTTACAAGACCCTGTTCCGCTCCGACGCAACTCAGCGGCTGCTGGCTTTCGCCGCGCTCATCGTCCTCATTCTGGTGTTTTCGCTGGCGTCGCCGAACTTCCTCCAGTTCAACAACATCATCGGCATCCTGCTGGCGACCGCCGTTAACGGCGTGCTGGCCCTGGGCGTGACTTACGTCATCATCACCGGCGGCATTGACCTGTCGATCGGCACGGTCATGACCTTTGCCGCGGTCATGACCGGCGTGTTCATCACCTACTGGCAGCTTCCCGTGCCGGTCGGCCTGGTCGGCGGCATCCTGACGGGCGCGCTGGCCGGGCTGGTGAACGGCCTGATCATCGCCCGGATGCGCATTCCACCGTTCATCGCCACCCTGGGCATGATGTACATCGCTAAGGGCTTGTCGCTGGTCATCTCTAACCTGAAGCCGATCTATTTCAACGAAACGCCAGAGTTCCGCCAGATCGCGATGGGGTCGGTCACCGGCGCGGCCATCCCCGGCCTGGACATCCCCAACGCGGTCTTTATCCTGTTTGGCGCGGCCATCATCGCCAGCTTCATCCTGGGGCGCACCATCCTAGGCCGCTACACCTTCGCGCTGGGCAGCAACGAGGAAGCGACGCGCCTCTCCGGCGTCAACACGCGCTCGTGGAAAGTCGCCGTCTACGCGCTGTGCGGCACGTTCGCCGGGCTGGCCGGCGTGCTGATGGCCGCGCGCCTCAACTCCGCCCAACCGGCGCTGGGCCAGGGCTACGAGCTGGACGCGATCGCGGCGGTCGTGATCGGCGGGACATCGCTCAGCGGCGGCGAGGGCACAATCCAGGGCACGATTATCGGCGCGTTCGTGATGAGCGTGCTGGTCAACGGCCTGCGCATTCTTTCAGTGCCGCAGGAGTGGCAGACGGTCGTCACCGGCGCGATCGTCATCCTGGCGGTTTACCTGGACATTATCCGCCGCCGGGCCAATCAGTAAGACGCGCGCCGCCACGAAAGGAGGTGATGCGGGGCACGGGCCGGCTGCGGCCGGCGCTGCCAACTGCCGACTGTGAACACCGTGCAACAGACTCGTTTACCTGATAGCACGACAGACCTTAAGGAGATCAGTAAAATGAAGAAAGCCCGTCTCTTTAGCATCCTGCTGGCGCTGCTGCTGGCCGTTCTGCTCTCTGGCGCAGTCTTTGCCCAGGACGCGACACCGGAAGCCACCCCCGAAGCAGAAGAAGAAACGCCGCCTTACTGCACCGAAGAAATCGCCGCCGAGATGGCCGCCCAGGACATCTATATCCCGGTGATCTCGAAGGGCTTTCAGCACCAGTTCTGGCAGGCCGTTAAGCTCGGCGCTGAGATGGCGGCTGAGGACTGCGGCGTCAGCGTGACCTTCGAAGGCCCCGAAACTGAGGCGATGGTGGACAAGCAGCTTGAAATGCTGCAAACCGCCCTCGACAAAGGCCCGGACGCCATCGTGTTCGCCGCCCTGGACAGCATCGCTGCTATCCCGCTGCTGGAGCGCGCCCAGGAAGAAGGTATCCCCGTGATCGCCTTTGACTCCGGCGTGGACAGCGACATCCCGCTGGCGACTGCCGCCACCGACAACGTGGCCGCCGCCGCCCTGGCCGCTGACATGATGGCCGAACTCATCGGCGGCGAAGGCGAAGTCGCCGTGATCGCCCACGACCAGACCAGCCGCACCGGCATTGACCGCGTGGCCGGCTTCACCGAGCGCATGGCCGAAGCCTACCCCGACATCACCGTCGTGGACGTGCAGTACGGCGGCGGCGACCAGCTTAAATCAACCGACCTGGCGAAAGCCATCATGCTGGCGCACCCCGACCTGAAGGGCTTCTTCGGCGCTAACGAAGGCTCGATCATCGGTGTGCTGAACGCCGTCGTTGAACTCAACATGCAGGGCGAGCTGGTGGTCATCGGCTACGACTCCGGCGCGCAGCAGATCGCCGCGATCCGCGACGGCATCGCCGCCGGCGCGATCACGCAGAACCCCATCGGCATTGGCTACAAGGCTGTCGAAGCGGCGGTTATGGCGCTGCGCGGCGAGGAACTGGACCCGGTCATTGACACCGGCTTCATGTGGTACGACGCCGACAACATTGACAGCGAAGAGATCATGGCTGTGCTGTACGAGTAACGCGCAGCCGCTGTAAAGCACAGCGGGGCTGTCCCAGTTATGGGGCGGCCCCGTTTGCGTTTCAGGCGCGAATCACGCGACCACAGCGCGCACAAACGCGATCGTCTGCGGGCCTTCCGGCAGCACGCCGATGCGCGCCTGCGGGCCGTAACGCCGCAGCAGCACCTCGACCAGCGCGGGAATGTCGTCGCAGCGCGTGAGCAGGCTGTCGCGAATCTGCTGATCGGTGAGGCCGTCAGTGTACAGGTAAACGTCCGCCTTCTGCTGGATGCGCGCCTGAATCTGCGCCATCCATTGATCCTGCTTCGGCTCCGTCAGCGCCATGATCTGCGCGTACAGCTCCGCCGGGCTGCTGGCCCCGCGCAGCAGCGCCCCGTACAGGCCGTGTTCGGGGATACCCTCCAGGCACGACGACGCCATGATGATCGCCCCACCCGCGCGCACGATCGGTTCCGCCGCGCTCATGCCCTTGACCGTCTGGTACAGGTTCATGTCCAGCGGGTAGCCGGAGTTGGTCGTCAGCACGATGTCGAACGGCTCGTCCACCGGAACCATATTGCGCGCGCGCACGAAGTCAATGCCGGCGTCGTGCGCCGCGCACAGCTCGCCGGCGAAAATCCCGGTGATCTGCTTGGCGCGGTCCAGCGTCACGTTAAGCAGGAAGTCGGGCCGGGTCATCAGCGCGGCCTCGCGCGCCTCTTCCCAGATGGGGTTGCCGGCGGCGACGCCCCAGGTGGCCAGCGGGTGGCCGACCATCGCGGCGTTGTGGTTGTTGAGAATCGTCGCCTGCCCGGCCATGCCCGGCATCGCCGCCTTGCCCCCGCCAGAGAAACCGGCGAAGAAGTGCGGCTCAATGAACCCGGTCAGGATTTTGTAGCTGGCGTCCATGTACGCGCGGTTGATCCAGACATCGTTGCCGCGCGCGCTGCGCCCCACGTAAACCTGCGTGGCCGGGTCGAAAGCGTCATTCTGCTCAATACGATAGCGCTCGACCACCTGCGCGCCCAGCATCTCCGCCAGCTCATCGCGCGTGTTGGCCCGGTGCGAGCCGAGCGCGTTGCACAGCACGATGTTTTCCGGCGGCACATGGTCAAGCTCGGCCAGAACAGCCGGCAGCAGCAGGTGGTTAGGCGTGGGCCGCGTGATATCGCTGAACACAACAGCGACCGTGTCCTCGGCGGACACCTGCGCGCGCAGCGGCGCGCTGTTCAGCGGCCGGCGCAGGGCGGCCCGCAGCGCCCGCGCCGGGTCCGGCAGGGGCGCGCTGTGGCGCGGTTCAATCACGGTGATGTCCAGCGCGGCGGGCAGGTCCACCACCAGGCCCGCCTTGCCATAAGCCAGTTGTATCTGCATCGCCTCAACCCTCCGGTCAGATCGTGACGTTAGGGCGGTATTCGCCGAACACGCCGCGCAGCGTGTGGCAGATCTCGCCCAGCGTCACATCGTTTTCAACACATTCAACCAGCAGCGGCAGCAGGTTATCGCTGCCGCGCGCCGCCGTCTCCAGGTGCGCGCGCAGCTCACCCACGCGGGCGCTGTCGCGCGTGGCCCGCAGCGCGGCCAGCCGCGCGCGCTGCGCCGCCTCAATCGTCGGGTCCACGCGCAGCAGGTCCGGCTCGCGATCTTCCTCAGCGGTGAACCGGTTGACGCCGACAATGACCTGCTCGCCCTGCTCGACCGCCTGCTGATAGGCGTAGGCCGCGTCCTGAATCTCCAGGTTTATGAAGCCGGTTTCGATAGCCCCCAGCGCCCCGCCCAGCTCATCTATGCGCCGGATGTAGTCAGCGGCCTGCTCTACAATCTGCTGCGTGAGCGCCTCGATCATGTAGCTGCCCGCCAGCGGGTCTACGCTGTCGGCGGCGCCGGTTTCGTGGGCGATAATCTGCTGCGTGCGCAGCGCCACCTGCACCGCGCCCTCGGTGGGCAGCGCCAGCGCCTCGTCCATGCTGTTGGTGTGCAGCGACTGCGTGCCGCCCAGCACCGCCGCCAGCGCCTGAAGCGCCACGCGCACGACGTTGTTCTGCGGCTGCTGCGCCGTGAGCGTGCTGCCGCCGGTCTGCGTGTGGAAGCGCAGCGCCTGGCTGCGCGGGTCCTGCGCGCCGAAGCGCGCGCGCATGATCTGCGCCCACAGCCGGCGCGCCGCGCGAAACTTGGCGATTTCCTCCAAAAAGTTGTTGTGCGCGTTGAAGAAGAAGGAAAGCTGCGGCGCGAATTCGTCCACCGCCAGCCCGGCGCTGAGCGCCGCTTCCACGTAGGCGATGCCGTTGGCCAGCGTGAACGCCACCTCCTGCACAGCGGTGCTGCCGGCCTCGCGGATATGATAGCCGCTGATGCTGATCGTGTTCCAGTGCGGCACGTTAGCTTTGCAGTAGGCGAACAGGTCGGTTATCAGGCGCATGGACGGGCGCGGCGGGAAAATATATGTGCCGCGCGCGACGTACTCTTTGAGGATGTCGTTCTGCACCGTGCCGCGCAGCCTGCTGGCGGCCACGCCCTGGCGCTTGCCCGCCGCGATATACATCGCCAGCAGCACCGCCGCCGGCGCGTTGATCGTCATGCTGGTGGAGACCTTGTCCAGCGGGATCTGGTCGAACAGCGTTTGCAGGTCGCGCAGGCTGCTGATGCTCACGCCCACCTTGCCCACCTCGCCCTCGGCCAGCGGATCGTCGGCGTCGTAGCCGATCTGCGTCGGCAGGTCAAAGGCAACCGACAGCCCGCTCTGCCCCTGTTCAAGCAGGAAGCGGTAGCGCGCGTTGGATTCTTCCGCCGTCCCAAACCCCGCATACTGGCGCATCGTCCAGAAGCGGCCGCGATACATCGTCGGCTGCACCCCGCGCGTGAACGGGTATTCGCCGGGAAAGCCGAGGTCCGCCAGGTAATCCGCCGGCACATCGTCCGGCGTGTACAGCCGTTCGACCGGTAGCGACGACGTGGTGAACGTGTCGCGGCGCTCTGGCGCTTTCTTCAGCGCCGGCTCAACCTTGTCCTGTTCCCAGCGGCGTTTGGCCGCGCTGATGCTGTCGTGAGTCATGTTCCCTCTGTCCGTTCCGTGAGAATCAATCAGCCGCGGCGCCGCCCGCCAGAAGCGCGCAGCGCTTAACCGTCCACATCCGGCGCGTCGAACGCGCGCGCCGGCACGTCAATCCCCGCGAAGTTGGCGAACGTCAGGTCGCTGAACGTCAGGCCCAGGCTGCGGCGCACGCTGTCGAACAGGGCAGTGTAGCTGCGCGGATAGCGCCGCGCCTGTTCCAGCCCCAGGCGGGCGATCACGCCTTCGATGGCCGGCGCCGCGCCTTCGACCTCAACAAAGCTGCCGTAGGGCAGCTCGTCCAGCACGACCTCGGTTTCCCCCAGCGTGTAAGTCGTGCGGTACTTCTCGTAGACCATGTACGGCGTGTAGCCCAGCCGCGCCAGAATGGTCTGCATGGCGTCGAAGTCGCTCACCTCGACCTCAGCCTCGAAGCGCGTCAGCGCGCCGCCGCCCAGTGCCGCGCCCTGCCCCTTGTACGTGAGGCGAACCCGCGCGTCTGCGCGCAGCCGCAGCACCTGCCCGCTGGCGGCCAGCGCGCCATCGGCGGCGTCATAGCGCACGTTGCGCTCAAAGACACGCGGCGCGGTGAGCTGCGCCCCCGCCGCCAGCAGCCGCTGCTCAACCGCGCGCAGGTCGGGCACGTGCAGCTTGACTTCAGTCTCAGTGTAGTCAGTCCGGCTCACAGCAGCCCCACTCTCGCTCAGGCGATCTCGCGCAGCGCCTCCGGCAGGTGCAGCCGCACCGCCTCAACCAGCGCGGCCCAGCCGTCCACCGCCGCCTGCGGCGCGACAATCACCGAATGCACAAACGTCCCGGCGGCGCGCTCCAGCAGCCACAGATCGAGTCCGCGCCGCGTCACGCCCGGCTGGTCATACAGCCGGTCGAAGCCCGCCCGCTGCCAGGCCGCGGCCAGCGCCGCGCAGCGTTCCTGCGTCAGCCGCCGCGCCGCCGGGCGCAGGTGGCTCAGGCCCTCGTAACAGACCGTGAGCGCCGCGCCCGCGCTGTCGCGCCGCACGGTGACAACGGTGTCCAGCGCGCGCCGGTCGTCGTAATGCGCCGTCACACGGTACACCGCGCGCACGCCCGGCGCGCGCGCAAGCTGGCGCACCGGCGGCTGGTCCAGCCGCTGAGCCACCGCGCGCAGCAGCGCGGCCTGGCGCTCAGTGTGCTCGAACACGGCGCGCGCTCACATCACACCACGTCCAGCACAACCTTGCCGAACACCTCGAACCCGGCCAGCAGCCGCTGCGCCTCGCGGTGTTCGGCCAGCGGCAGCCGCGCCCCGATCACCGGTTTCAGCCGGCCCGCGAACACCAGGTCCATCACGCGGATGTAATCCTGCTGCGGCCCCATCGTGCTGCCGATAATGCTCACCTGCCGCGCGAACACCTGGCGCAGATCAAGCTCCACGAACGGGCCGCTGGTGTTGCCCACCACCAGTATCCGCCCGCCGACGCGCGCGCAGCGCAGGCTGCTGGTGAGCGTATCCTGGCCGACGTTGTCCACCACGACATCCACGCCCTGTTTGTTCGTCAGGCGGTAAACCTCGCGCGACCACTCCGGCGTGTCCTGCCGGTTGATGGTCACGTCCGCGCCAATGGCCCGCGCCTGGTCACATTTTTCGGCGCTGCTGCCCACCACGTACACCGTCGCCCCGGCCAGCCTGGCGATCTGGATGCTGGCGCTGTTGACGCCGCCGCCCGCGCCCACCACCAGCACCGTCTCGCCGGGGCGCAGCCCGCCGCGCGTGATGAGCGAGTGCCACGCCGTCAGGTATACCAGCCCGGCGGCGGCGGCGGTGGCGAATTCCACATGGGCGGGCACTTTGATGAGGTTGCGCGCCGGCACAACCGCGTATTCGCTGGCGACGCCGGACACGTGTTCGCCCAGAATGCTGATGCGCGTCTGATTCTCCATGCCGGTGAGCAGCGAGGGGCTGTCCGGCGGGACAATCGTCGGGTTGATGGCCACCCGGTCGCCGGGCGCGTAAGCGGTCACACCCGCGCCCACCGCGTCCACCACGCCCGCGCCGTCGGCGCAGGTGATGTGCGGCAGCGTCAGCGCCAGCCCCGGCCAGCCCGCGCGCACCCACAGGTCAAGCCGGTTGAGCGCGGCGGCGTGAATCCTGATGCGCACCTCGCCCGGCCCCGGCTCCGGCACAGGCAGGTCCGTGGCCACCCCGACCACGTCCAGCCCGCCGTGCCCGGTAATCACCGCCGCTTTCATGAATCGCCTTCCCTTTCGTTCGCAAACATCACTTTTTCACGGCTGGCGCGCGGCGCTGACGCCGCGCCTAGCGCAGCCCCAGCTCGCTGCGGGCGATCACCAGGCGCTGAATCTCGCTGGTCCCCTCGTAGATGCGCGTGATGCGCGCGTCGCGGTAGTAACGCTCAACCGGCATCTCTTTGCTGTAGCCCATGCCGCCGTGTATCTGCACCGCCTCGTCGGTGACGAAGGCGGCGGTTTCGCTGGCGAACAGCTTCGCCATGCTGGCCTCGACCGTGTAACGGCTGCCGTCGTGCTTGCTGCGCTCTTTGGCGGCGACCGCGCTGTAGATCAGCAGGCGGCTGGCTTCGATGCGCGTTTTCATGTCCGCGATCTTCTGCTGAATCATCTGCTGCTGGCCGATCGGCCCGCCAAACGCCTGCCGCGCGCGGGCGTAGTCCACCGCCGCTTCATACGCCGCCTCGGCGATGCCCAGCGCCTGCGACGCGATGCCGATGCGCCCGGCGTCCAGCACCGTCATCGCGATCTTAAAGCCGTCGCCCGGCTGGCCCAGCACGTTTTCAACCGGGCACTCGTAGCCGTCGAACATCAGCTCGCTGGTGGCGCTGGCGCGGATGCCGAGCTTCGGCTCTTTCTTGCCCCGGATAAAGCCGGGCCGGTCGGTCTCGATAATGAAAGCGGTAATGCCTTTGTGCCCCTTCTCCGGCGCGGTCATGGTGAACAGCACCACGTAATCGGCCACCGGGCCGCTGGTAACCCAGCTTTTCGTGCCGTTGATGACGTAGTGCGTCCCGGCAGCGTTGAGCACCGCGCGGCTGGCCATCGTCCCGGCATCGCTGCCCGACATCGGCTCGGTGAGGCTGTACGCGCCGATCTTCTCGCCGCTGGCAACCGGCGTCACAAACCGCCGCTTCTGCGCCTCAGTGCCGAACTTCATGATGCCGTGGTTGTAAAGCGAGTTGTTGACGCTCAGGATGGTGCTGTGGCTGGCGTCGGCCCTGGCGATCTCAATCATCGTCAGCGCATAGGCCAGCGTGTCCATGCCTGCGCCGCCGTAGTCTTCGGGCACTTCAATGCCCATCAGGCCCAGCGCGCCCATCTGGCGCACGGTTGCCAGCGGAAATTCGCCGCTTTCGTCGTGCTCAGCGGCAATCGGCACGATCTCTTTGCGGGCGAACTCGCGCACCGCTTTGCGCAGCGCCTCATGTTCCTCAGTGAACACAGGAACCAGCATATCGCCCTGTTCAACGGGTGCAGCCATGATCGGTAACCCTCCAGCGCAGTCTATGGGGACAGCGCGCCGCCTGTCACAGCGCGCCTGTTCATTATAGCACTCGGCCCGTTATAATCACCCCCTCACCTGCGGGCGAACAGCAAGGACTGAGACCTATGTCAGCTATCCATATTGATCACCTGGCCGTCGTCGTTGAGGACCTGGACGCGGCGCTCGCCTTCTGGCACACGGCGCTCGGCCTGCCGCTGGACCGCGTGGAGGACATCCCGGCGGAGGCGGTGCAGGCGGCCTTCCTGTCCGCTGGCGGCACGCATATCGAGCTGCTCAAACCGACGACCGACGACAGCGGCATCGCCCGCTACCTGCAAAAGCGCGGCGCGGGGATGCATCACCTGTGCCTGGGCGTGGCCGACATTGACGCGGCGCTGGCGCGCATCAGCGCGCAGGGGTTCGAACTCATCAACGAGACGCCGCGCACGCGCGCTGACGGCACGCGCTACGCCTTTATTCACCCCAAAAGCACCGGCGGCGTGATGGTGGAGCTGTACGAAAAGCCCGCCTGACGCTGCGCGCGGCGCGTTCACGCGGCTCAGCGGCCCCCGAACTCCAATAAAAAGCGCGAACCCCACAGTCCTGAGGTTCGCGCTGCTGCCGGCTGTTCGCGCCTGCCTCAGGCGCTGGGCTGCATAGGAAAAGTGGCGACAAACGTCGTGCCGTCGTCGGGCGACGACGCAAACATCACCCGCCCGCCCAGATACTGCTCGCTGAGCAGCTTCATGCTGTACGTGCCCAGGCCCCGGCCTTCACCTTTGGTCGAAAACGAGCGCTGGAACACCTGAAGCTGGATCTCGCGCGGCATGTAGGCCGGGTTGTGCACGCTGAAGGCCACCCGATTGCCGCCGCGCACACACGCCAGCGTGGCGGTCTCACCCGGCGCGCAGGCTTCCAGCGCGTTCTTGAGCATGTTGCCAAGCACGCGCCCCAGCAGCGTAGCGTCCGTCATAAAGGTGATGGGCTGGGTTTCGGGCGCAATGGCGATCTGACGGTCCGCCGCGACCGGATGATGCTGGTAGGCTTCAGCCAACTGGTGCAGCAGTGCCTGCGCGTTGACCATTTCCAGGCGCACAACCAGCTCATCGTTTTCGGCGGCGGCCAGCTCGCGCTGGGCGTTGATCTCGTCCACCAGACGGTCGGCATAGTGTACGAAATGCTCTTTCATCAGGTCGATCTCAGCCGGCGTGGCGTCCGCCAGGATATCACCGAAGCCCTTCAGGACGCTGGCCGTGTTGAGGATGTCGTGAAAGAAAATGCGCTCCAGCGCCCGGCGGCGCTTCTCGTGGCTGATATCTTCAATCGCGAACACCGCGAACTGCTGCCCGTCTATCTCCAGCGGCGTGCTCTTTACGCGCAGGTCCAGCGCGCTGCCTTCCACCTGGATGATGCGGCACTCATCCACCATTTCAATGCCGCGCAGCGCCGACAGAAGAACGCGCACCGCGCCGCAGGTGCGGCAGAACTCAGTCGTGCCGCAGCCGCCCGTCCGGTCGTCGGCGTGGGCGCATTCAAGAATCTCGCCAGGGCGCCGGCCCACTGGCGGGTTATTTGGGTCAAGCCCCGACAGCGCATACAGCGCCTGGTTGGCAAACACCATCTGGCGCTGCTCGTTAACGACCAGCACAATCTGCGGCACAGCGTCCAGCACCGACCGCAGCAGCAGGTTATCGCTGAACAACTGCGCCTGCCGCCACACCTCATGGGCAGGCGCGCGTTCAGCCGGGGCAAATTCGGTTGGATACGCGGCCATTGCTAACTCACCTTTTCCAGAACGCTGATCGGGATGCAGCGGGTTCACCGTGTAGACAAATCATCCAACAGCGTAGAGCGTTCCACACTCTATTATGCACAGGTATAGACAGGAATCCACATTAGAATACTTTAAATTGTAAAATCTGCGCGGGAAAGCGCCAGGGCAAACAGGCGGCCCGCGCTAAGGCGCGCCGCGCACCTGCTCGACCTTCTCAGCGTGCGCCATAAGCGGGCTGCGCGCCAGCGCGCGCTTGTATTCGACGCTGCGCCACACCGCCGGCAGCGCCAGCAGCAGCGCCAGCAGCGCCAGCGGCAGCACAGCGCGCCGCCGCCCCGGCGGCAGCAGCTCCCACAGGCGCGCCAGCCACAGGCCCGCGATAACCGTTAGCGGCGGCAGGAACAGCAGCAGAAAGCGCGGGTCATAGCTGGCGAACAGCCACCAGGCGGCGAAATACGGCACAGTCCACAGCAGCAGCAGGCCGTGCGCCGGCGCGTCCGGCGCGCGCCGCGCCAGCGCCCACGCCGACGCCAGCGCCCCAAGCGTGACAAGCGGGCCGGTGATGCCAAAGCGCTCCGGGAACAGAACAAACCCCAGCAGGCTCGTCAGCGTGCGCGCCGCCTGGTCGGTCCACACTGTAGGCGCGATAAGCATCCCGGCGTTGAGCAGGCTGCGCACATACCAGGGCGCGGCCAGCAGCAGCGCCGCCAGCAGCGCCAGGGCGGCCTGGCGCAGGCCGATGCGCCCGCGCAGCCAGCCCCACGCCAGCCACAGGCTCAGCGCCAGCATGCCCACCAGCCCGGCGTTCTTGGTCCAGGCAGCCAGCCCCATCATCAGGCCAGCCAGCAGGGCATCCGCCGCCGCGTTATCGCGCCACAGCCGCCAGGCAAATACCGCGCCAAGCGTGTGAAAGAACGCCATCGGCAGGTCCACATAACCGGCGGACGCCCACGCGCCGAACAGCGGCGTCAGCGCCAGCAGCAGCGCCGCCAGCCAGCCAGCCGCCGGGCGATCCAGCGCGCGCCCCAGCGCGAAGGCCGCCGGCAGGCAGCCCAGGCTGAGCAGCGCCGGAAACAGGCGCGCCAGGTATTCGTTTGGCCAGCCAGACGTCAGATAAGCGTAAGTGTACGTCAGCGGGATCAGCACAGGGTAGGCTTCGTAGAGCGTGGCCGCGCCGGCCAGCGGGGCGATCGTGCGGTGCTGGTACATCCACAGGCCGAAGTGATTGTAGATGCTGAGCGCGTCATCGCGCGAGAAGGGCCAGTACACGGCGTTGAACAGGACCGCCGCGCCCACCAGCGCGCAGACAGCCAGCGCCGTCCACGCCAGCGCCCCCTGCGGGCGCGCCAGCCGCGGCAGCGGCGCCCCCGCGCGCCACCACAAGGCCCAGCCCGGCAGCATCAGCAGCAGATACGGCAGCGTGATACCCCATAAGTCGAACGACAGGCCCAGCGCGGCCTGCCACAGCATGAGCTGCGTCAGCGCGCTGGCGCTGAGCGCCAGCGTGAGGCACAGCGTCAGCGCCAGGCCGGCGGGCTGCGGCGCGCGCGCCAGCGCCCACGCCGCCCAGGGATAGGCGGCGGCCAGCACAACAACTGTCAAGAGCCAGGGAATGAGCGCGGACATGGGGCGGCATTATAGCACACGCCCGCCGCTTTGCGCCCTGTGATTCCGCCGCGTCCTGCTTTAGACTGGGCGCGCGCCAGCACAACTAACCAGGATAGATCAGCGCCCATGACCAGACACCCTCTGCTCTACTGCCTGCCGGCCGCGCTGCTCGCCGCGCTGCTGCTAAGCGCCGGCGCGCTGGCGCAGGCCGACACCTGCGCCGCCTTTGTGCGGTCAGCGCTGGCCGGCGCGTTCCTGGAGTGCGGCGGCGTCGCGCCGGGCCAGTTGTGCTACGGCAGCGGCCCGCTGCAAATTGAGGGCGACGTGCCGGCCAGCGATTTCGAACGTCCCGGCCAGAAAACAGACGCGGGCGCGGCGCGGGCGATCAGCGCCGCCGCGCCTGACCCGGCCAGCGGCCAATGGGGTGTCGCGCTGATTCACGCCGTGGGCGCGCTGCCCGCCGACGACGCGCTGCTGGTGGCATTGGGCGGCGTGACGCTCACCAACGACGGCGGGGACGCGCTGCTGCGCGTCGCGCCGGCGCGCGTGTCCTTCGCCGGCGGGGCCAACGTCCGCGCCCAGCCCGCCGAAGACGCGGCGGTTGTGGCACAGCTTGAAGCCGGGGCGGTCCTTCCCGCCACCGGCGCGCTGGCCGACGGGTCGTGGCTGCGGCTGTACCTGCCCGGTGGGGCGGCGGGCTGGGTGCGCGCCGACCTGCTGCGCGGCGATTTCGCGGCGCTGCCCGCCGTCACGCCGGACGACACAGCCCCGGCGGCGCTGACCACGCCCTACATGGCCTTCACGCTGGCGGCTGAAACCGGCCCCCTGCCCTGCGCTGACACGCCCGAACCCGGCGTGCTGGCGCAGGCCGACAGCCCGGTGACGCTGACGATCAACGGGGCGGCGGTGGAGGTGGCGGGAACGGCCTTTATCACCGTGCAGGCCAACGGCGAGCTGCGCCTGGGCGCGCTGGCGGGCTACGTGACAGTCACGACCGGCGGCGGCAGCGCGACCGCGACCGCCGGCTATCAGGTGCGCGTGCGCCGCGACGCCGAAGCTGACGCCTGGGGCGCGCCGCGCGCCCCCGAACCGTACCCTTATGTGCGGGCGCGCGCGCTGCCGCTGGCGCTGCTGCCGCAGCCGGTGGCCGAGCCAGCCTTCAACCCGGTCGGCGTGACGACGCCCGCCGCGCCCGGCGTTAACCCGCTTGACGGCGTGAACGCCGACAGCCGCTGCACAGTCGCGGCCTTCAACGACGAAGGGCGGCTGCGCGCCGGGCCAGGGCGTGAGTTCCCCATCCTCGGCGGGCTGAGCGCGGGCGAAGCCGCGCTGCCTGATGCCCGCGCGGGCGGCAGCGACGGGATGCTGTGGTGGCGGCTGAGCGCCGGCATCTGGGTGCGCTCTGACGTGGTGCTGGCCGCTGGCGACTGCGGCGCGCTGCCGCTGGTTGACGCCCCCGGCCTGCCCACGCCAACACCCTCCGGCGAGTGGTATTGAGGCGGCGGCCAGGCGCGCCGTTTTTGCCACTTGCATATACCCCCTGGGGTATGCTATAATATACCCACAGGGGTATATAAACAGAGGTAAAGACGATGGACAGCCCGGCAGCGCACGATTTACAGCCTGGCGAGCGCTGTGAGCGCAACCGCCAGACGCTCAACCGCATTCGGCGCATCCAGGGCCAGCTCGCCGGCCTGGAGCGCATGATCGCGGCGGACACCGGAACCTGCGAGGAACGTGTGATCCGCGCGCGCGCCGTTGAGAAAGGCATGACCAGCCTGATCACACACCTGGTCGAATGCTACCTGGAAAACACCGCCCGCCTCGAGATGGCCGCAGACCCGGATAAAACCGCGCGCGACCTGGCCCGTATCTTCGACCTGCTCAACCACTGACGCCTTAAAGTGTAAGGATTCGCCATGGCTACCCAACAGATTGACCTGCCCGTAACCGGCATGACCTGCGCGAGCTGCGTGCGCAACGTCGAGCGCGCGCTGAGCCACACCGACGGCGTGGCCGACGCCGCTGTGAACTTCGCCACCGAACGCGCCCACGTCAGTTTTGACCCGGCGCAGGTGAATGTGCGCCAGCTTATCGAGCGCATCGACGCGGCGGGCTACGGCGTGGCGCAGGGCACGCTGGAGCTGCCGATTACCGGCATGACCTGCGCGAGCTGTGTGCGCAACGTCGAGCGCGCCATCAGCCGGCAGCCGGGCGTCCTGGACGTAACCGTCAACCTGGCGACCGAGCGCGCCACCGTCACCTATCTGCCGGGCACTGTGCGCCGCGCTGACATCGTGCAGGCGGTCGAGGACGCTGGCTACGGCGTCGTAGACCTGAGCGACGCCGCGATCCCGGAGGACGCCGAGCGCGCCGCCCGTGACGCGGAGATCGCGCGGCAGCGGCGGATGGTGCTGATCGGCGCGGCGTTCACGCTGCCGCTGTTCGTGCTGAGCATGGCGCGCGACTTCTACATGGCGGCCCAGCCGATGGCCAGCCACGCCGCCGCCGGCGCGATGCCGGGCACGATCCCGGCGCTGGACTGGCTGCTGTGGGGCGGCTGGCCGTTCATCTTCGGCCTGCTGGCCACGCCGGTGCAGTTTATCGTCGGGCGGCAGTACATTGTGGGCGCGATCAAGGCGGCGCGCAACCGTTCGGCCAACATGGACACGCTGATCGCTATCGGCTCGTCAGCCGCCTATCTGTACAGCGTGGCTGTGCTGGTCGGCATTGTCGCCGGGCTGTCAGACATCATCGGCGATCACGTCTACTTTGAGACGGCGGCAGTCATCCTCACGCTGATCACGCTGGGCAAGCTGCTGGAAGCGCGCGCCAAGGGCCGCACCAGCGAGGCTATCAAAAAGCTGATGGGGTTGGCCCCCCGCACCGCGACGCTGCTGCGCGACGGGCAGGAAACCGAAGTCGCTGTTGACGACGTGCTGGCCGGCGACGTGCTGCTGGTGCGCCCCGGCGAGCGCATTCCGGTAGACGGCGTGGTGATCGAGGGCCGCTCCAGCGTGGACGAATCCATGCTCACCGGCGAGAGCCTGCCGGTGAACAAGGAAACCGGCAGCGCTGTGATCGGCGCGACCGTCAACAAGCAGGGGCGGCTGGTGATCGAGGCGCAGAAAGTGGGCGCGCAGACGGCGCTGGCGCAGATCATCCGGCTGGTGGAACAAGCGCAGGGGTCGAAAGCGCCCATCCAGCGCATCGCCGACCGCGTGTCGGGTGTATTCGTGCCGATCGTGCTGGTGCTGGCAGCGCTCACCTTCCTGGGCTGGCTGGTGGTCGGCCAGGTGGGCTTCACCGTCGCGATGGTCAACGCGGTGGCGGTGCTGGTCATCGCCTGCCCGTGCGCGCTCGGCCTGGCCACACCGACCGCCATCATGGTCGGAACCGGGCGCGGCGCGGAAATGGGCGTGCTGTTTAAGAGCAGCGAGGCGCTGGAGACGGCGCACCGCGTGCAGGCCGTGGCGCTGGACAAAACCGGCACGATCACGCGCGGCGAACCCGCCGTCACGGACGTAATCGCGGCGGACGGCTTCGACGCTGACGAGCTGCTGCGGCTGGCGGCCAGCGCTGAACGCGGCAGCGAGCACCCGCTGGGCGCGGCCATCGTGCAGGCGGCGCAGGCGAAAAACCTGGCGCTGGCGCAGCCGGAAGGGTTTACGGCAGACGCGGGCAAAGGCATCAGCGCGACAGTTGCCGGGCGCGAGGTCGTGGTCGGCAGCCCGCGCTACGTGCTGGACGCGGCGCCCAACGGCGGCGGGGCGCTCAGCGCCAGCGTCGAGACTCTGCAGAAGCAGGGGCGCACCGTTTCAGTGGTGCGCATAGATGGGCAGATCGCCGGCCTCATCGGCATCGCCGACACGATCAAGGGCAGCTCACCGGAAGCGGTGCGCGCATTGCAGGCGCTCGGCATCGAGGTGGTGATGATCACCGGCGACAACGCGCGCACGGCCCAGGCGATCGCCGCCGAAGTGGGCATCGCGCGCGTGCTGGCTGACGTGCTGCCCGACCAGAAAACGGCGGCGGTGCAGGCGCTGCAAAACGAGGGCAAACGGGTGGCGATGGTCGGCGACGGCATCAACGACGCGCCGGCGCTGGCGCAGGCCGACGTTGGCATCGCTATCGGCACGGGCACGGACATCGCGATGGAGGCCAGCGACGTCACGCTGGTCAGCGGCGACCTGCGCGGTGTGACGCGCGCGATCAGCCTGAGCCGGGCGACGATGCGGACGATCTACCAGAATCTGTTCTGGGCGCTCATCTACAACATTGTCCTCATCCCGGTGGCGATGCTGGGCCTGCTGGTGCCCATGCTGGCCGCCGGCGCGATGGCCTTCAGCAGCGTCTTTGTCGTGAGCAACAGTCTGCGCCTGCGGACGCGGGCGCTTCCATTCCCGACGGACGCTGCTCAGGGCGGCCCGCAGCCGTCCCACCGTTCCCCAGCCGCCCAGCCCCAGGCGCAGTAAGCCCGGCCTGCGCGGTCTGGCGATTTTTCTGCGGATAGCTTCCCACATTCTGTCGGGCAACACGGCTACGATTTCAAGCTGTGTTGCCCCGGCATTTAAGTGTTCTGCCAATATTGCCAGCTCGTCGTCACGCCAGCAGTTCCCCGACGTGCGATTTGCTGCTTTGTCTCCATCTCGCTCAACCCGCTTCCAGTAGTTGAACGGCGCGTGGATTTCTGGACACAAGGATAAGAGAGTATGAGCAGCCCCCAATGGCTAGGCCAGTGGAAGTGAGAGTCGGGTCTGTCCCGCAAAGGCAGCGGAAGGTGGATACCCCCTAAGCCGCTAGATGGGCGACTGTGCCAGTATACAGAGTTTTCAGACACACAGATGATTATGGGCTGCGAAAACTCCTGTTATTGGTGCCCGACAATGCGGTGCGGCACATACAGCTCTTCCAGGTATGCTATATCCTCTTGAGTCAGCCTCACCGCTAGAGCGCCAACAGCATCCTCCAGATGCGAAATCCTGGTTGCGCCAACGATGGGCGCGGTCACGGGTTCTTTATGCAGCAGCCACGCCAGCGCCACGTGAACGCGCAGTATGCCGTACTTTTCCGCGATCTCCGCGACGCGCTGAATAACCTGCTGATCGGTTTCGGCAGACGCATCGTATTTGCTTTTCTGGACTTGATCGGTCTCAGAGCGGAGCGTGCTTTCTGCTCCCGCTTCGCGCGTCAAGCGACCCGACGCGAGCGGGCTGTAGGGGATCGCGCCGAGCTTTTGGTCACGGCAAAGCGGCAGCATTTCCCGTTCTTCTTCGCGATAGATCAGGTTGTAGTGATCCTGCATGGAGACGAAGCGTGCCCAACCGTGCTGGTCAGAGACGTGCAGTGCCTTCTGGAACTGCCATGCCCACATCGCGGAAGCGCCGATGTAACGCGCCTTGCCTGCGCGCACCACATCGTTCAGCGCTTCCATCGTTTCTTCGATGGGGGTTTCGTAATCCCAGCGGTGGATCTGGTAGAGGTCCACATAATCGGTTTGCAGGCGTTTCAGGCTGTGGTCAATCTCACTCAGGATGGCTTTGCGCGACAGCCCGCCGCCATTTGGCGCATCCGACATTTTGCCATGTACTTTGGTGGCAATAACCACCTCATCCCGGCGGGCGAAATCCTTCAGCGCGCTGCCGAGAATTTCCTCGCTGCGCCCGATGGAATAGACATTGGCGGTATCAAAGAAATTGATGCCCAGTTCGAGCGCCTTCTGAATGATGGGGCGGCTGTTTTCCTCGTCCAGCACCCATTTGTGTACCCAGCGTGTCGCATCGCCAAAGCCCATGCAGCCCAGACAGATGCGTGAGACCTTCATCCCAGTTGACCCTAAACGGGCGTATTCCATGAGCTTTCCCCTTTCACATTCCATATTTAGCGGGCGTGTTATTCTGTTTCGGGCAACTGTTCGATCGCTATCCGGGCTGCGGTCATCGCGTTCGGCCACCCGGCATAGAATGCAAGATGAGTGAACAATTCGACCAGTTCGTCTTTACTGACCCCATTCTCATGGGCACGAACAATATGAAATGGCAGTTCATTCGTCCGATAAAGCGCGGTCAGGGCTGCGACGGTAATCAAGCTGCGGTCGCGCTTGGATAATCCCGGACGTTCCCAAACATCACCGAAGAGTACCTCATCGGTTAGTTCCATCAATTTGGGCGCGAAAGCCCTGATATCTTCTGTCGTGGGCTGTTGTTTAGACATGGTTCATTCTCCTCGCATTCCATTCGTATATTTGCTTCATGCGCGCTCACTGAGCCGCGTATCCGCCGTCGGGCGCAATGACCTGTCCGATCATGAAGCCGGCACCCGGACTGCAAAGCCATAGGACGGCTGAGGCGATCTCCTCTGGCGTCCCCATGCGGCCAAGTGGGATGTTGTCAATGACCGCCTGTATGCGCGCTGGATGGTCGAGCTTTGCTTTTGCGACCATCGGGGTATCGACGGTGCCGGGACAGATCGCGTTGATGCGTATGCCGCTGCGTGCATATTCGAGCGCGGCGGCCTTGGTCAGCCCGATCACGCCGTGCTTGGATGCCGTATAGGCTCCAAGCCCGGCGATGCCGACCAGACCGCTCTGGGATGAGCAGTTGACGATTACGCCGCTGCCCTGCTTGCGCATCTGGCGAAGTTCGTGCTTCATGCAGGTCCAGACCCCGCGCAGGTTGACCGCGATCACACGATCAAAATCCTCGGCTAGAGCATCAGCCGTTTCGACACTGGGCGCATGAATTCCGGCGTTATTGTAGGCAGCGTCGAGACGCCCAAATACGGATACCGTCTCAGCGATTGCCGCCACAACTTGCGCCTCGTCCGAGACATCACATTGCAGACCCAACGCCTGATACCCCGCTTTGGTCAGCCTGTCTGCTGCCGCCTTGACAGTATCTTCGTGGATGCCGGCGATGGCTACAGCCGCGCCAGCTTCGGCGAATGCCTGAGCCGTCGCATAGCCAATGCCTTCGGCGCCGCCCGTTACAAAGGCAACCTTATCCTGGAATGATATGTTCATGGTTTCACCTCGAACATTTCAAGAGCCGCGCCGTAAGCAAATCACTGGCGGATGTTGTCGAGTTCGTACCGAAGCCACAACACCTCGCCGTCGAGCACCTCACTTGACATGAGCTTCAGCTTCGTGACAGGAAACGGCGGTTTGTCGCGTTCCCCCTTGTACTCGAAAATGGCCGGGGCGCCGGTGTATCCATCAAGCGCGGGCAGCAGCAGGAGGCTGATCTCGTCGATCAGCCCTGCATGCAGGAAGCGCCCGCTCGTAGCAGGGCCGCCGTCGAGGTACAGGCGCTGGATGCCAAGGCTGCCGAGCTTGTCAAGCACGAGACCGAGGTCAATCTCGCTGGCGCCGGCGAAAAGGTAGTAAACGCCTTCGGCGCGCAGCCCCGCGAGGTAGCGGTCGCTGGTGGATTCGGCCACCACTACGATGATCGCTGCGCCGTCAATGTCGCTGCGCCCCCAGATCAAGGAGCCGCTTGGGTCGATGGCGATCTGGTACTTGCCCAAGCCAGGTTCAGGCAGATGATCCACGCGTTCGACTGTTTCAGTCGTTTCCGGGTAGGGGGAAGTGCCCAGCGTGTATTCGAGTGCTGTGACGCGCCCCATGATGGAGGCGTCGGCGCCGAGCCGCGCGCGGGCGGTGTCCCATAATCCCTCTGGGACAGCATCGGCGGGATGCCAGAGGGGCACGAGCGCGCGGCCATCAACGCTGCTGGTCATATGGCAGATCAGTCGGGGTCTCATTGTTTTTCCTAGATTTGTGATTCGTTCACTAGTCCTCAATGGTGGTCGAATAGGTATTCTTGTCGTATGTCTCGGGGTCAGGGCCAGCGCGAACGCCAGTGTCAAGCGCGTCAATCGCGGCGATCTCGTCGGGGCTGAGTGTGAAGTCGAAGACATTGAAGTTCTCGACAATCCGGCTCGGCGTCACTGATTTCGGGATCGCGGAGAAGCCGTGATCAAGATGCCAGCGGAGGATCACCTGCGCCGGTGTCTTTCCACGTTTCGCGGCGAGTTCAACGATGACCGGGTTTTCAAGCAGCTTCGTCGTGATGCCGGTTTCCTGGTTAAGGTTGTAGATGCCGCCGATTGGTGACCATGCCTGCGTGACGATGCCGTAGCGCTCGTTCGTCTTTCGAACCGCTTGCTCGGTGAAATACGGGTGCAGCTCGACCTGGTTGACCGCCGGGACGACATCAGTCTGCTGGATTAGGTTCTCCAGATGCTGCGGCTGGAAGTTCGAGACGCCAATTGCGCGCGCACGCCCGTCCGCAAGCATCTTCTCTGCTGCTCTATACGCCGCCAGCGTCATCTCGAAGTCCGTAGGTACCGGCCAGTGCAGCAGGTATAGGTCAATATAATCAACGCCGAGCCGGCGCAGGCTGGCATCGAACGCGCGAAGCGCCTGCTCGTAGCCGTAATCTCCTTCCCACAACTTCGTGGTGATGAAGATTTGGTCGCGATCGATTCCTGAGCGGCGGATGCCTTCGCCAACCTGCCGCTCGTTGTTATAGGCGGCTGCGGTGTCAACGAGCCGATAGCCAGTGGCAAGCGCCGTCTCGACCGCGTCTGCTGTTTGCTCTTGTGAAGCGAGGAAAACGCCGAAACCCAGGGCAGGCATCTCGACACCATTATTCAGGCGGATAAGGGGACTTCTGCGGCTCATGGTTGTTCCATCTTTCTTTATAGGGTGACAGCACTTCAGTTTATGCCGGTAACCAGTCAAAGGTGTTTGGGTTCGGGCCAACTCGCCCTGCTTCGCCTTCGTCGAGGGCATCAATGGAGGCAACCTCTTCGGCAGACAAGGCGAAATCAAAAATATGGAGATTCTCTTCCATCCGTTCACGATGCATTGACTTCGGGAAGATGATATATCCGTGTTGAATATGCCATCTCAGGACGGTTTGGGCGTAGGTTTTTCCGTGGGCAGTCGCAATGCGTTGGATGACCGGCTTCTCTGAAATCTTGCCCTGACCCAGCGGACTCCAGGCCTCAACAGCAATGCCATAACGGATGGAAGCTTTGACCGCTGCATCGTTATTAAAACCGGGATGAACTTCAATCTGGTTCACCACCGGGATGACGCCGGTCTCATTCACGATACGGTCAAGATGCGCAGGCTCAAAATTGGACACCCCAATGCTGCGCACTCGCCCCGAAGCGGAAAGCTCCGCCATCGCCTTCCACGTTGAAACAAAATCTCCATCATACAGGGTCGGCAGCGGCCAGTGCATGAGAAGAAGATCAAGATAGCTAAGCCCCAGCTTTTCAAGGCTCTCGTCAAATGAACGCCGGACGGCATCAGGGCGGTGATTGCCATTCCCGATCTTGGTAGAGATATACAGCTCTTCGCGGGGCACCCCCGATGCCGCAATCCCATCGCCCACGCCTTTTTCATTCCCGTACATCTGCGCGGTATCGATGAAGCGGTATCCAATCTGAATTACCTGACTGACGATCTCAGCCGTTTTGGCGGTGTTTTCGGGCGTAGGATTGCGATCTGGCGGGACATTCAGGGTTCCAAACCCTAATTGCGGAATCGTCGTTCCGTTGTTAAGGGAAATCCGAGGAACCGCATTTGTGCCCGTGTTCTTGTCGCTGGTGTCCATGATCTTACTCGCTTCCCTTTATATCCTCACGATTTGGCGTTCTTTCTCGGCTTCCTCATTCAGACGGCACCAGTTTCCGTGTAGTTGCCCGCGCTTGTGGGGCGACCATTGGGGGAACATAATCCGCGCCATATTTTCCGTATTTCGATTGATAGGCCGCATCAATCCTGTTATTGAGCGCCTCATCCGAGCTTGTATCCAACAAGGTCACGTCCTTTACGACCCCTCCCGCGACAATGCGCGCCGCTGGTCGCCGTTGGATATGCCGGAACCAGGCTCCCGTGCGCCCGCGCCAGGAGCGAATATAGAGGTCGTCGCCGACGCGGACAACCCAGATCGTCACCGGATTTCGCAGCGTGTCGTCGTCTCGGCGCGACGCAATCTCCAGTTCTTCTGCGCTTCCAATCTTCGTCAGCTCGTCGTTAGTCCATGTGCTCATCGCTGTGCCACCCTTATCAGAACTCGATCAACACTTTGATTGCTTCGCGTTCGTCCATTGCCCGGTAGCCATCAGGCACTTCATTCAGGCTGATGACACGGTCAAAGACACGGCCCGGTTCAATTTTGCCTTCCAGAACATCGGGCAGAAGTTCCGCAAAATAGGCACGCGCCGGAGCAGGTCCGCCGCTGATGGTGAGGTTGCTGTAAAACGTCGGTGATGCTGCCGGAATATTGACATCGTGAGGAACACCAACCCGGCCAATTGCGCCGCCCGGACGGGCAATATTCAGGGCGGTGTGCATTGACTGGTCATTGCCCACACACTCAAGAACCGAGTGAACCCCATAGCCGCCGGTGAGTTCGCGGACATGCTCAATTGCAGCATCATCGCGCTCACTCACGACATCAGTTGCCCCAAATGCTTTTGCCAGGGCAATTCGATTCGGGTGACGACCCATAATGATGATCTGCTCCGCGCCGAGCCGCTTTGCTGCGATCACACCACACAGCCCGACAGCCCCGTCACCGACGACCGCCACGATTTTTCCGGGAGCGACCCGCGCAGCGACCGCCGCATGATGTCCGGTTGCCATCACATCCGTGAGGGTCAACAGAGACGGCATTAGTGCATTGTCGTTCCCGCCCGGTAGGACGACGAGCGTTCCATCTGCCTGGGGAATACGCAGGGCTTCTGCCTGCGCGCCGCCGACCTCCGGGTCGCCAAAGAAGCCACCGTGTATGCAGGAGGTATGGATCCCTTCGCGGCAGTGGACACAGGTGCCGTCAGAGAAGGCAAAGGGCATGGCGACAAGATTACCGACTTTTAGAGTACGAACATCAGCACCAACAGCCTCTATGACACCGATAGCCTCGTGTCCCATCGGGCGACCGCTAACGCCGAATTCGGCATAGCCCCGGTAGGGCCAAAGATCGCTGCCGCAGATACTGGCACGCAGAATACGGATAACAGCATCGGTGGGTTCTTTGATTTGGGCATCAGGCACGTTCGCGATCCGAACATCCCCGGCACTATACATAATCGTTGCTTGCATTGTGACTGATCTCTTCTCCGGGGTTGACTTAACCCATTGTGAAATTCGTTTGCATGGCTCTATCGGGGCTGATACTGCTCGTCGCTGACGTGTTCCATCCAGTCAACCGCTTTGCCGTCAAGCGCTTCCTGAATGGCGATGTGCGTCACTGCTGTCGTCGGCGCGGCACCATGCCAGTGTTTCTCTCCCGGCGGTATCCACACGACATCGCCGGGGTGAATTTCCTCAATCGGGCCACCCCAACGCTGCACCCGTCCGCAGCCTGCCGTCACGATCAGAGTTTGCCCTAGCGGGTGCGTGTGCCATGCGGTACGAGCGCCGGGTTCAAAGGTAACACTTCCCCCGCTTGTATGTGCCGGATTGTGGGCATCGAACAGCGGGTCAACCCGTACTGTACCTGTAAACCATTCTGCGCGGCCTTTGCCAGAGGGCTGCGAGCCATTTCTCTTAATTTCCACGAGTTGAATCCTCCCGCTAACACTTTGAACTAAACTCCAAATGTGTTGAAAATGATACAGCAGAGTTCCGTCCTTACATTGCACATTATAGAAGAAAGCGGGGGGTGCAAATTGTATAATCATCCAGGGGAGTTGTATAATTCTCCAGAAATTCACCGCCATAACGTGAAAGGAAAAACGCTCGATATGATCAATCAACACAACCAATATGAGGAACAACGCCTGCAAGCTGGCCGGGCGGAACTCGTAGACCGAATAGCACACGTGCTCCGCGAAGATGGTCTCATTGAGCCGCTTAAAGGTGTTTATCTGGCGCGCCTATCCACACCTCAAAAAAAGCTCCACAGTGTGATGGAGCCTTCTTTGTGTCTGATCGCTCAGGGAAGCAAAGAGGTTCTCACGGGGGACGACCGCTGTGTGTATGATCCTTCTAATTATTTTCTTGCGACGCTGGAGCTGCCACGGGTTACACAGGTCCTGGAAGCATCTAGAGAGCAGCCTTACCTGAGCTTTCGGTTGGAACTCGATCCTCAGTTGGTTAGCTCAGTCATGGTTGAAGCGTCTCAGGGTGCATTGCCACACAGCCCTGTCAATGCACGAGCAATTACGGTGAGTCCCCTTGACGTGAAGCTGTTAGATGCTGTACTCAGGCTGGTCAGGCTTCTGGATGACCCGACTGAAGCGCCTATTCTCAGACCCATGATTGAACGGGAAATTATTTACCGACTTCTAAAAGGCGAACAGGGCGCTCGGCTGCGTCACCTGACCGTTTTGGGGGGCTATACCACCCAAATCGCCCGCGCCGTTCAACGTATACGCCAGAATTTTGACCAGCCCCTTCGCATTGAGCAGCTCGCCCAAGAATTAGGTATGAGTGTTTCGGGTTTCCATCAATACTTCAAGGCGGTTACGGCAATGAGTCCAATACAATTTCAGAAACAGCTGCGTCTACAGGAAGCCCGCCGGCTGATGCTCGGCGAAGCCCTTGATGCGACCAATGCCGCCTATCGCGTGGGATATAATGATGCTTCCCACTTCAATCGGGAGTACAAACGTGTTTTTGGCACCCCTCCAATGCGTGATGTGCAGCAGTTACGAGATAATGCCAGTGCTATAGCGGCACCCTAAGCGAGCCGCGGCCACATTGAGCGTAATGTGGCTTGTCCCAAAACCCCGATTGTTCCTATCCCGGAAGCAGCGCTGAAGATAACGGGATATTGAAGCTTTCTCGCCAGAAGCAAGTGAGGATCTATGACCGCCTTATCCGTTCATAGCGGCCCTGAACAGGAACATGAAGTCACCCCCTTAGAGCTGTTTTTCGACCTGGTGTTCGTGTTCGCGCTAACGCAGCTCTCACATCACCTGCTGACCCACCTGTCATGGCGCGGGGTTGGTGAGACGCTGGTGCTGCTGCTAGCGATCTTCGCGGTGTGGGTTGGTACCAGTTGGTCAGCTACCATGATTCCAGCCGATCAATCGCGAACTTTCTGGATGATATTAGCGGTGATGCTGCTGGGCTTGTTCATGAATGCTTCGGTGACAGACGCATTCACGACCTCAGGCTGGGGATTTATCATTCTGTATCTGCTGATTCAACTAGGACGAACCCTTTGGACGTACTTCAATGCGCCTGTTGGCACCTTTCGGGAGCATTACCTCCGGGTTCTTATCTGGCTAATTGCCACATTCCCCTTATGGGTTGCCGGCGCCGCAGCAAACCCAGACATTCGTCTGCTGTGGTGGGGTTTAGCTGCCGGAATTGATCTGATCGGCAGATGGCTGGCGCAGCCTATTCCCGGACGACAGCTTCATTCTGAAAACATCGGCTTTGACGTGAGTCATATGTTGGAACGATGCCGTCTTTTTCTGCTCATCGCTTTAGGTGAGACGATACTTTCGGCTGGAACAGCCATCGCTGAGTCTCCGATAACACCTATGACAATCATTACTGGAACAGCCGCGCTGGTCGGAACCATTGCCCTATGGGCGCTGAACTTTGGGCATTCGCAGCGGCTGACCAGGCGGTATCGGGAGGAAACGCACGATCCCATCCACATCAGTCGCTACGCGGTGAATGCGCTGATCGGGTTGCTCGCGGGGCTGATCGCGGTAGCGGTTGGGAATGAACTGGTGATTGCTCATCCAGAGGGAGAAGCTTCCATCCAATTGATCCTGCTGCTGTACGGCGGGTCAATTCTCTATCTGCTTGCTCAAAGCTGGTATTTGCGCGCCGTAACTGGGGACGTAACGCGTCTGCGGCTCATCGGGTGTGTCGCTCTCTCGTTTATCGGACTCCTTGCGGTAATCCTACCGCCTTATATCGCCCTAGTTCTGTTTGGAGTGAGTCTGACAATCCTTGCCATCTTCGATCACCGAATGATCAGAACAGCGCAGCTTCAGGCTGAAAAGCGTTGAGAAATGCGCGGATAAAGTCTGGTTTATCAGGCACAGAATCTGTAAAAAGAGAGCCAACAATGACTGCATGGACAGGTGACGAACTCATGAAGATTGGAACAGCAGAAGAGCTAAGCCAGTGTTCGAAAGACGGCCAGCAAGATAAAATGTTGTGGCATGAGCAGACGAATCGATTTCACACTAACCGAAGACCAGCTTGGTGAGCTTGAACAAACGATTAGCACGTCGCCGTATCCCGAAGTACGGCAGCGGGCCATCGCGGTGCGGATGCTGCATCTGGGGCAGCGCCCTGAGCAGGTGGCTGAGGCGGTGATGGTAACGAGCAATACGATCTACGCCTGGCACAAACGCTGGCGCGAGCAAGGCATTGCCGGGTTACGGAACGGCCACCGAACAGGTCGTCCAGCGAGGCAGATCAAGCCTCATTGATGAATTAGCTCGCTTGCTGGACAGTGATCCCCGCGCTCTGGGGCTGCCGTTCACCATTTGGACAATTAACCGCTTGCGGCTGTATCTGTCCGAGCAAAACCGGGATTTTGCTCAGCTACACTCGTTTGCGGGCCTTGTTGAGCCGCGAGGCTATCGCTGGAAGGAACCCAAGCACGATTTAAGCCACCTTCAGGATCGCCCAGCGCGGAAACGGCGGAACAGGTGCTGGATTGGTTGAAAAAACATCCCGCTTAACCCGATTGCCGAGGTCCGAACTCTTCTTTGTGGACGAAACAACCGTGAGCCTGCACCCACCGCTGCGGCGCTGCTGGATGAAACGCGGCCAACGCAAGCTCATTCCTGCACCCGGCACACCACAGCACTTGCATGTCTTTGGGGGCTACAACTGGCGCAGTGCGCGGGTCCACCCACACCACCGCCAGTCGCAAAAACAGCAATACCTTCATCGCCTTTTATTGAGCATCTGCTTGAGGAATATCCACGCCAGCATCTCATCACGGTGATGGACAATGCCTCCTACCACCACAGCAAAACGGTGCGGGCGGCGTTGAGTTTGTTCGAGGACCGCTTGCTGGTCACCTGGCTGCCCAAGTACAGTCCCTTTCTCAATCCCATTGAGCGCTTCTGGCTCCATTTCAAGCAGCTTGCCGTTGCCAATCGCTTACATCGCTCACTGGACGAACTCGACCAAACCGTCACTCAAGTGATGGCTGACCAGAACACTTTCAATCATCCCAACCGTCTGCGTTTGTTGGATAAGTTTCGGTTAGTGGCTTAGATTGTGTTGACATTTCAGCGTAATCAAATGAGCGTGCTGGTGAGTTGCAAAAACCCGGGAGAGCGGCGAGCCAGTTTGTCAAAACGAGAGAAGACCCGACGAAAATGCTTAATTTTGCCGATGAAACATTCAAGCAAGTGCCATTCCCTATAGCGCCAAGCATCGTATTCGCGCGGCGCTTTGGCGTTCTCGTTGGGCGGAATGACCACTTCAATACCCCTGCATCCACAAAATCCTGCGCGCCGTGGCTGCGATCTGCGATCAGATAGTCGAGCGCCAGATCAACGGTCAAATTATCGACGGTAACGTGAATTTGGGTGCTGAAACCGCCTCGGCTGCGCCCCAACGCCTGCTCACTCTGCTCACCGTTTTCTGTAGCTCCGGCGGCGCTATCGGCACAGACATCGCGATGGAGGCCAGCGACGTCACGCTGGTCAGCGGCGACCTGCGTGGTGTGACGCGCGCGATCAGCCTGAGCCGGGCGACGATGCAGACGATCTACCAGAATCTGTTCTGGGCGCTCATCTACAACATTGTCCTCATCCCGGTGGCGATGCTGGGCCTGCTGGTGCCCATGCTGGCCGCCGGCGCGATGGCCTTCAGCAGCGTCTTTGTCGTGAGCAACAGTCTGCGCCTGCGGACACGGGCGCTTCCATTCCCGACGGACGCTGCTCAGGGCGGCTCGCAGCCGTCCCATCGTTCCCCAGCCGCCCAGTCCCAGGCGCAGTAAGCCCGGCCTGCGCGGTCCAACATCCCTCTGCGGGGCGGCGCGGCTGGAAACCACAGCCGCGCTGCCCTGCCGCGCAAACGCCTTACCCGTGCATGGCAACCGGCTGCAGAAGGTTTAGCTGCTGGATGCCGAAGCGCTTAAACAGCAAAACCTTGACGATGTCGAGCGCCAGCATAAAACCGACCGTCGCCGCGAGCAGCCCTGGGATCAGCGCGAACTCCACCGCCGCCATCAGGATGCCGCCAACCGCCAGGGCCGACACAAGGACGAGGTTGATCCCGCTTGACACGATAAGCCATTTCCCAGGCCGCGAACGCCAGAACAGGCGCCGTTCACGGATCAGATAAACGTTGGCGGTGGCGACGAACACCAGCATCAGAAACATCAGGGTGTCCAGTTGGGCCGTGTTCAGGAACAGCACATCGCGCCCAACGAGAAACACGCCAAAGCTAAAGACCAGCCAGCCAAGCGCCAGGACCAGCCCGCAGATGATCAGGGGGACGCTGCGCCAGCGGTTGGGCCTGGGCGAAGGGTACACGTAGTCAGTGGTGAGCGACATGGATGTCAGGTCGTTGGCAAGCACCATGAGCAGGACGTGTATCGGGCTGACGACCAGCGCCCCGGTCAGCAGCAGCCCCAGGCTGAGGAACAGGCCGAGGTGAAACGTCTTGATGATCTTGTTGAGCGTGTAAGTTGTGATGCGCTGAAAAATGGCCCGCCCGGTTTCGATGGCGCTCAGCATATCCTTCAAACCGGGCGCAGTCAGGATCAGGCTGGCGGCGGACTTGGTGATGTCGGTCGCATTGTTCACCGCAATGCCGATCTCCGCCTGGCGGATCGCCGGCGCATCGTTGATTCCGTCCCCGGTCATCCCGACAACGTGTCCGGCGGACTGGAGCGCCGCCACCAGCTTGTATTTATCCTCCGGGTAGACGCGCGCGAAGATATCGAACTGGGCGGCGGCGGTGGCGATATCCGCGTGCAGCATCTCCGGCGTGCAAACCTGCCCGGTAATGCCCACCTGCTCAGCAACGCTCTGGGCCGTGTGCAGGTCGTCCCCCGTAATCATGATGACCCGCACGCCCAGTTCGTGTAAGTGGTTCACAACTGCGGCGGCATCCGCGCGGGGTTCATCGCGCAGGGCAAGCAGCCCCGCCGTTCGCAGCGTTTTCCCCGGCTTGCCCGTCGCAATCGCGATGCAGCGGTTGCCCTTGGCCGCCCAGCGTTCCACGTCCGCGCTGAAATTAACGTCGTGGTGCGTGAGGTGGCTGATCGTGTGAGGCGAGCCTTTAACGACGCGAAGGCGCTTCTTGCCCTTATTGTGCCGCTTGATGAGGGACTCTGTGCGCTTGGTGGCCGGGTCGAAGGGGGTGAATTTCAGCCGCTGCGCCTTGCGATAGCGCGGCTTGAAAGTCCGCGCGGCGTTCAGGATGGCGGTGTCAATCGGGTCATGGGCGGCCTCGTCAGCGGCCAGGGCCGCCAGCCGCAGCAGCTTGCTTTTGGAATATCCGTTGTAGGTTCGGACCGCAACAACGGTCAGCTCGTTCTGTGTGATCGTGCCGGTCTTGTCAGTGCACAGCACGTCCATCGCCGCCGCCTCTTTGACCGCCGCCAGCCGGGCGGTCAGCACATTGTTGTGCGCCAGCCTGCGCGCGCCAACGGCCGCCGCCAGCGTAAAGGTGACGGGCAGCGACACCGGAATCGCCGCGATCAGCAGCGCCAGGGCAAAGAGCAGCGCGTCAACCAGGGGCAGTTGGATGTAGAGGGCGTACAGCAGCACGCCCACGACCAGCACGCCTGTAAAACCAAACAGGTACATCACGATCTTCTGGACAAACACATCCCCCTGGTCGGCTGGCCGGGCCGTCTGCACCAGGCTCGCCGTTTTCCCGTAAGATGTCTGCTTCCCTGTCGCGCTGACTTCGGCAACCGCCTCTCCGCGCCGGACCACGCTGCTCGCGAACGCTTCCTGTCCCGGCGCTTTCTCAATGAGCTTCGCCTCGCCCGTCAGGCTGGACTGGTCAACGGCGAGCGCGCCGTCAATCAGGCGCGCGTCCGCCGGGATCAGGTCGCCCGCGCGCAGGCGTATCACGTCCCCTGGCACCAGTTCCTGGGCCAGAATCAGCCGCCATTCACCATCGCGCAGCGCGCGCGCCTGAATCTGGAGCCGCTGCTGAAGCAGCGCCAGCGAGCGCTGCGCCTTGCGCTCAAATGAAAACCCGATAACCGCGTTCACGACCAGCAGCACGACGATAATGAGCGCGTTCGCGAACTTGCCGAGCGCGAGCTGTAGAATGATCGTGATCTCCAGCATCCAGGGGATCACCCCCCAGAATTTACGCAGGAACGCGATAACGGGGTGGCGGCGTTCCTCCGCGATCTGATTCGCCCCGTATTCCTGCAGGCGGCGCGCGGCTTCCGCCGTTGTCAGCCCAGGATGAGACACCTTGCTGCTGATTTGAGAGATCATAATGCCTCCTGGTGAGGTCGCTTTGTCCGCTAAACACGCCTTGACCGGCAGCACGACGGCGGAAAATGGAAGACTTTAAGCATAAGTTAAATCTATGTTAAATACAACACGGAGTTACTTAACATATCCTTAAGAAATTTGCGGATTAAAGCGGCTGCCTTGATGAACGGGCCGTTCCCTGGCGCGGGCCGGGCGGCCCGGCCCGATTTACTTTACACGCTGCGGCGAAAAGGTTATGATCTCCGCCACTATTACGACCCTGGCTGATGGCTGTCGAGCGCTGCGCGTGTGCCGCACGCGGGCCAGCCCCCACACAGCAGCCAGGCGCAGGAGTGAACGCCGCCATGAACCGCTTTCTGATACGCCGCCTGCTGCAGGCTATCCCCACGCTGTTCGGCATCACCGTGCTCTCGTTCCTGCTCATGCAGGCCACGCCCGGCGACCCCATCACCGCCATCACGTTCAACCCTAATTCCACCGCTGAAGCAACCGCCATCCTGCGCCGGCAGCTCGGCCTGGACCAGCCGGCGCTCGTCCAGTACATCTACTGGCTGATCGGCAACGACTGGACGCAGATCGACGTGGACGGCGACGGCGTGGGCGACGTTCAGGGCACGCGCAAGGGCATTCTGCGCGGCGACCTGGGCAAGTCAATCGCGCTCAAGCGCCCGGTCAGCGAGGTCATCATCGAGCGCATCCCGGCGACGCTGCTGCTGGCCGTGCCGGCGATCACCATCGGCTACGCGGTCGGCGTCATTGTCGGCCTGCTGGCGGCCATCTATCACGGTTCCTGGTTTGACCAACTGGCGCGCATCCTCTCAGTGGTCGGCAGCGCCATCCCCGCCTTCTGGCTGGGGTTGATTCTCATCATTATTTTCAGCGTGAACTTGGCCTGGCTGCCGATGGCCGGCATGCGCGACATCACCCGGCCCGCCGACGAATACCGCCTGCTGGACTCCCTGCCCTATATGATTATGCCGGTGACGGTGCTGGCGCTGGGCATTGTGGCGGTTATCTCGCGCTACACGCGGCAGCAGGTGCTCGAAGTGATGGGGCAGGATTACGTGCGCACAGCCCACGCCAAAGGGCTGGGAAACATCCCTGTCTACCGGCGGCACATCATCCGCAACGCGCTGCTGCCGATCGTCACGCTGCTCGGCGGCTCAATCGCCTTCCTGCTCAGCGGCGCGGTGATTATCGAGCAGGTGTTTAGCTGGCCCGGCCTGGGGCGGCTCACGATTGACGCCGTTTCGCAGCGCGATTACCCGCTCATTATGGGAACTGTGCTTGTCAGCGGCGTGATGTACATCATAGGTCTGCTGTTCACCGATATCGCCTACAGCCTGGTTGATCCGCGCATTCGCCTTTAGTAAGGATACACAATGGCCGCCAACATCGAGACAGACAGCTCATTACCGCGCGCCCAGGTCGCCACGCTTAACCACACCGAGTATCGGTCGCGCTCGCTGTGGGCCGAGGCCGCGCGCCATATGCGGCGCGACAAGCTCACGATGGCGACGCTGATCATCCTTATCCTGCTGACGCTGGCCTGCATCTTCGGGCCGCCGCTGCTGGAACAAACGCTGGGCGTTAACTCTGAGCGCACCGACATCGCCAACCGCTACCGGCCGCCCGGCTATGGCAACAACATCCTCGGCACCGACCAGCTAGGGCGCGACCAACTGGTGCGCCTGCTGTATGGCGGGCGCGTCTCGCTGGGCGTGGCCTACGGCGCCAGCATCATGTCAATCACCATCGGCATGGTGATCGGGATGCTGGCCGGGTACTACGGGGGCCGCTTTGACGACTCCGTGAACTGGTTTATCAGCACGCTGTCGTCCATCCCCAGCATCTTCCTGCTAATTCTGGTCTCGGTGATTTTCTCACCCTCGCCCGCTGTGCTGATCATCCTGCTGGGCCTGCTGGGCTGGGTGGGCACAGCGCGGCTGGTGCGCGGCGAAACGCTGGCGCTCAAAGAGCGCGAGTTCGTGCTGGCGGCCCGCGCGCTGGGCGCGCCTTCGCGCCGCCTGCTCCAGCATCACTTCATGCCCAACCTGCTGTCGCTGGTTATCATCTCGCTGACGGTGGACGCGGGCAGCCTCATCCTGATCGAATCCGGCCTCAGCTACCTGGGGCTGGGCGTGCGCCCGCCCACGCCATCCTGGGGCAACATGCTCACCGCCGCGCGGCAGTACTTCAACACCGGCACGCACCTGGTGGTCTGGCCGGGCATCATGATCGCCGTCACGGTGCTGTGCTTCTTCATTCTCGGCGACGGCCTGCGCGACGCGCTCGACCCGCGCACCAGCCGCCGCAGATAAAAAAAGCCGGGGCGGCCATGTGGCCGCCCCGGCTGCCTGCGCGAACTACTACTCGCCCAGGCCCCACTCGATAACGGTGTAACCCACCCCGCCGCCGTCCCACTGGCCGTAGCTCAGGTTGGTGATGCGTGGGTTGAACACGTTGACCGCCGTCGTGCTGACCGTCCAGTCATAGGACACGTCGTCGCGCGCGATCTGCTGCACCTGCCGGTACAGGTCGGCGCGGGCGGCCACGTCACAGCCCGGCAGCGTGCGCGCCTGCTCCAGCAGCGCGTCCATTTCCGGGTTCACATAGCCGGCCAGGTTGAAGCCGGAGTTGGGGACAACGTTCTGGCTGTTGAGCAGATTGTAGGCGATGCCGTCAATCTGCGTGCCGCCGCCAAAACCCACAACCGTCAGGTCATACTTGTAGGGCAGCAGCACCTCTGACAGATAGGCGCTCCACTCCATCGTGCTGACGTTAACCTGAATGCCGATCTGGCCGAGCTGGTCCTGCATCACCGTGGCGATGTTGGTCCACAGGTCAACCAGCGGGCTGTAAACCAGGTCAACTTCAAACTTCACGCCGTCCTTGTCGCGAACGCCGTCACCGTCAGAGTCCACCCAGCCGGCCTCGTCCAGCAGCGCGGCAGCCGCCTCAGGGTCATACGGCCAGGGTTCAATGGATGACATGTCGTAGGCGGCGTAGAACGCCGGCGTAACCGGGCCGGTGAGCTGCACGCTGCCCGCGTCCTCGCCCATCGTCAGCGCCAGCGCGGCTTTGTCATAGCCCATCGCCACCGCCTGCCGCACGCGGACATCGCTGAAGAACTTGTTCGGCGTCAGCTCAACCAGGTTGCCGTCCGCGTCATAGGCTGCCTGCGGGTTTTCGGAGTCCTGGTAGTTCATGACCACGATCGGCGCGTTGTTGTTGGGGAACAGGAACGTGCTGAATGTCTCAGCCTGCGGCAGTTGTTCCAGTTGGTCAGGGTACATGAAGGCGTAGTCAACCGTGCCCGTCTGGAGCGCCTGGTTCAGCGTGGCCGGGTCCGCCACAATGCGGAACAGCAGGTACGGAATTTTGGGTTCGCCCCGGTGATAGGTGGGGTTGGCCGCCGTGCGGACGAATTCACCCGCGCTGCGCTCAGCGAACATGTACGGGCCGCTGGCGACATCCGGCGCGGTGTTGAAATCGCTGGTCATGAAGTCGCTGAAGTCCGCAGCGTACTTGGACGCCGGCAGCGGAACCAGCGAACCGAACGCGCTGCCCCAGACCGTGCAGTTCGGCCCGGCCAGCGTCACCACGAACGTCCGGTCGTCCACGATCTCCAGGCTGCTGATGGCGGACATATCGGCCTTGCGCGGCGACTCGACGACGTCGGACATCACAGCGTCGTAGGTAAACTTGACGTCCGCCGACGTGATCGGCGTGCCGTCGCTCCAGACGACGCCTTCCTTCAGCGTAAAGGTGTACTGCAGGCCGTCCTCAGAGATTTCCCACGTCGCCAGCGCCGGGACGGGCAGGCCCGTGTTCGGGTCAGCGTTGAACAGGCCCTCAAAAATCACCGCCGAGACGGTGCCTGAATTGCCGTCGGTCGTCAGAACCGGGTTAAGCGTGGAAATATCGCCGCCGGTCAGCGACCAGATGAGGGTGTCCGGGCTGGACTGCGCCGACACGACCGAGACGGTCAGTATCAGCAGGCCTACTAAAAGCAAAGCTCGTTTCATACCTGATCTCCTTATAGGTAAAATCGCCTGTACTGCTGCCACAACGCGCAGCAAAAGCCGCACCGTAGAATCTAACGCATTTTGGACGGCTTTGCCCGCGCTAACTGCACTAATCTGCGCGCCGCTAATGGGCAGTTTTGCCCAATACATAGCGGTCCATCCACTCCAGCAGCGCCTCATTGTGCACGCGGCGGTTGACCGGCGCGCCAGCGATGGCCGCCGCGTGGGCTGCGTTGGGCAGCCGCACCATCTCGACGGTGCAGCCGTTAGCCTTCAGCACTGTGTAAAACTGCTCTGACTGCTCCGGCGGGCAGCGCCAGTCGTGCTCGCTTTGAATCAGCAGCGTCGGGGTTGTGCAGCGGTGCGCGTAGGTGATCGGCGAGCATTTAGCGTACACCTCCGGGATTTCGTGCGGGTGGCCGCCCATCTGCTCAACGGCGAACCACACGCCGATATCGCTCACCCCGTAGAAGCTCACGAAGTTGGTTACGGGGTTCTGCGGCACCGCCGCCTTAAAGCGGTTCGTCTGCCCCACAATCCAGCACGACAGGTTGCCGCCGCCCGACAGGCCGGTGACGCCCAGCCGGTCGGCGTCCACCAGCCCTTTCGCAATCGCGTAATCCACCCCGGCCATCAGGTCGTTGTAATCCAGGTTGCCCCAATCGCCTTTGATCGCCGTTGAGAACTCATTGCCGTAGCCGGTGGACGCCCGGTGATTGACGCGCAGCACCGCGTAACCCGCTCCGCACAGCATGAGGGCGTCGAAGTGGAACACATGGCCCCAGGCCCCGTGCGGGCCGCCGTGAATGAGCAGCACAGTGGGGTACGGCGCGTAGCCCTGGCGCGGCGTCATAAGCCACCCTTCAACCTCTACGCCGTCCACGCCGGGGAACAGCAGGCGCTCCACGCTGGGCAGCTCAAACTGCGCCAGCAGATCGCTGTTCAGCGTCGTGAGGCGGCGCTCGTTCCCGCCGTCGAGATCGGCAACGTACAGGTCAGTCGGCGTGTGCATGGTGCTGACGATGTACAGGATGTGGTCGGCACTCACGTCCTGGAGCATGCAGGCGCGGTCGCCGGTCAGCAGCGGCCTGACATCCTCCGCGCCGGCCAGCGCGACCGCGTAAATCTGCTCCGTGCCGCCGATCTGCACGCCGGTATAGGCCGTCCGCCCGTCCTTTGAAAGCGGCACGTGCGTGAGGTAGCTGAACATGGGCATGTCGGGTTCCAGGCCGCCGTTGACGCCGAACTTCAGGCCGGCGGTGCGGCATTCCGGCTGGCCGCCGCTGATCGGCAGCACCCACAGATCGGACTTCGAGCCAATCGGCAGGCCGGCGGGCAGGCCGATCAGCACGACGTGCTCGCCGTCGGGCAGCCAGGACACGGCGTAGACATCGCCCCAGGCGCCGGTCAGGTCGCGCACAGAGTTGTCCACCAGGCTGACGATGCGCGCGTGCGGCTTGAACGCCTTCGGCTCGTCCGGCCCCATAGACGCCAGATAGAGCAGGTTTTTGCCGTCCGGCGACCACTGCGGCGTGCCGTTCATCCAGCGGTCGTGCGTGACGCGGCGCGCCTCGCCCCCGGCAGCCGGCATAACGTAAATGTCCTGCACCACGTCGTCCAGGTATTCAAGCTCGTTGAAGCGGTAGATGTAGCGGCTGACGCGGTACGGCTTATCCGGCGGTCGCGCTTCTTCCGCCGCCACTGCGGTAAAGGCGATGTGCTGGCCATCCGGCGACCAGACCGGTTTGCCGCCCACGCCCTGCTTGAAATGCGTGAGCTGCCGGGCCTCGCCGCCGTCCACCGGAATCAGATAAATCTGCGCCTTTTCCTGCCGGCTAGACACAAAGGCGATCGTTTTGCCGTCCGGCGACCAGGCCGGGCTGGCGTCAGCCGCTGTGCCGCTGGTGAGCTGGCGCGCCGCGCCGGTCGCCAGCGTCAGCAGCCAGATAGCGCTGTATTCCTTCTCTTCTTCGGCGTCCACGTGCGAGACAGCGTAAGCCGCGTGGGCGCCATCCGGCGAGAGGACGCCCGCCGTAATAAACTGCAAGCGAAACAGATCAGCCGGTTCGATAGGGCGCAGGGGTGCAGGACTGCTCATGGATAGTCTCCGTTCTGGGAAATGCAGCGCAGAGTGGCCACGGCGCGCGATTGTACCCAATTTCACGGCCAGCCAACAGCCACTTGGACTGCGGCGGCCAGCGGCAGCCGCGCCCCAGGCGCATTAAACAACAAAGCGGCGGTGACCCGGAGGCCGCCGCCGCTTCGCTGTCTGAATGCCGCGTTTTTTACTCTTCGCCGAAACGCTCGCGCAGGCGCGCTTCCTGCTCGTTGCTCAGGTTAGAGCGCAGCAGCGATCCCATCTGGCCCTTCAGCGCATCCTCAACCTTGTCAATCGTCACGTCGCCGGTGAGCAGGAACAGGGCGGACGTCCCCTCTGTGACTTCGGCGCGCACCGCCTTGATGAAGTCGTCGTTGATGCCGTAATCGGTGAACAGGCCCGACAGAGCGCCCATCGCCGCGCCGACGGCCATGCCGAACAGCGGAATCAGAAAAATGAGGCCGAACAGCATGCCCCAGAAAGCGCCGCTGAGCGCGCCCGCGCCGGCGAGATTGACGGCCTGGCGCGTCTTGGGCTTGTTCTTGCCCGCTGGCCACTCAACCACCGCCGCGTCAATAAGCTGGATGACCTGCTGTTTTTGCAGCGTGATCAGTTTCTCCAGGGCTTCGCCAGCGCCGGTGGCCGAGTTGAACTTCCAGACGGTAATAGCTGTCATTGAGAATCCCTTCTGCGTGTTAAAGTAGAGACTGCATCTGTAAAGCGCGTCTAAGCGCGCCGCGTTCGCGGGCAGCGCAGTGAAACGTCTTTACCGCCCGCATTTTACTCGCTTCGCTGGCAATATCCAGCACGATTCACGGAATGCTAATCGGCCATTACAAACCCTGACAACCGCGCCCGCCGTCCGCGCGGACGGCTAACCGGGCGGCTGCGCCAGCACTTTCACCTGTTCGTTCAGCGTGAAGCCGTCGCCGGCGGGCACACCCCCCACCGTGACCGGCAGGCGCTCGCTGGTCGCCAGGTCGTAGAAGCCGACCACAATCGTATAGCCCGTGCCGGGCGGCGCCGCGCCGGCGGCCAGCCGCAGCAGGCGCTCATCCACAACGAACTCGCCTGGCTCCCACACCAGCGTCGAATAGTAGCGTCCGTCGCCGCTGCTGGTCACCGGGCCGTCCCAGGTGGCGCGCACGCCGCCGTCGGCGTCGCGCAGGTGAATGAACAGCGTGTAGTCGCGGTCGGTGGCTTTCAGCGTCTCCCAATAAAGCTGGAGGTACACCGGGCGGCCCGGCCAGAATGTATCCGCGCCGATGCTGTGCCCCCGGAAGCGGAACGTGTCGCCAAAGACCACCGGCTCCGCCGGGTCGTGAATCGCCGCCGGTTCCTCAAAGCGGCGCTCTGGGTGCAGCTCGTAGACCTCGTAGCGGAAAATGCCGTCGTCATGCCACCACGCCCGCCGCGCGACGTTGGGCACGGTCGTCTGGCCGCGCGCCAGCGCGCTTAGCACCTGGTTGGTCAGCGGCGGAACGCCGTCGTAGGCCCCTGTGCCCTCCGGCGCGCTGTCCACAAAATAGGTCACGCCGTCCAGCGCGCTCAGGCGCGTGGGCGCGTCGTTCACGCGGATGTCCGCCAGCGGGAAGAAGAACGGCAGCCGCAGCACGCCCGGCGCGGCCACCACCGGCGGCGCGCCGTGTTCCGCCTCGTAAGCGCGCAGGCCGTCCACCACCGCCATCAGCGCGGCGTTGCCCGACCGGTAGCGGGCGTCGTCGTCGGGCAGGCTGTCCGTCCACAGCCAGTCCCAGCCCGCGCCAGCGTCGTACAGCGGCGCGGCGATGCCCGGCAGCGCCAGCGCCACCAGCGCCGCGCCCCACGCCAGCCGGGGCAGCGCCGGCCAGCGCACCAGCCGTTTGGCGCTTAGCCAGCCGCCGATCACCGCCGCCGACGGCACGATCAGCAGCGGCACAATGGTGAACGACAGCCGGTAGTGATAGCTGTACGAGTAGAACCACGTCACAAAATATGGCAGCGCCAGCGCCAGCGCCCAGCCAGCGCGTGCCGCCCAGGCGCGCACCGGCCCCGGCCAGCCGTCGAAGCGGACGAGCGCGCGGCAGAGCGTGAATCCGCCTGCCGCCAGCAGCGCCCACTCAACAGCGCCCATGCGCTGCGGCGTGGCGATCGACGGCAGCAGCGCTGCCAGCACCAGCGCCAGCCCGACAGCCCCGCCCCGGCGCGGCGGGCGGGCGGGCAGCGGGCCAAAATAGGCGAACGCCATGAACAGCAGCAGCGCCAGCAGCGGCCAGCCGAACTCTGCGCCGCTGCGCGCCGCCTGTGTCAGCCAGAAGCCGGTCGGAAAATCAACCGGGTTGTGGCCCAGCAGCGCGTTGCGGAGATACCACACGCCGCCCAGCGGCAGACACGCCAGCCCGGTCAGCAGCGCCACCTCCAGGCGCGGACGCCACGCCGCCCAGCGCCCGCGCGCGCGGGCGAGATCGAGCGCCGTCAGCAGCAGCACGCCCCAGACGAAGGCCCCCGCCGTTGGCTTGGTCCACAGCGCGATGCCCAGCAGCAGCCCGGCGATGAGCGCGTCGCGCCGCCGGTCGCCGCGCCCGGTCCAGGCGCTGAGGAAGAAGGCCGCCGCCGCCGTGAACAGAAACGTCAGCGGGATTTCCAGGTCGCCAAAGCGCGCCCACGCCCCGACATGCTGGTACAGCGCCCACAGCGCCGCCGTGTACAGGCCCACGCGCCGGTTGAACAGGCGCGCGCCCAGCGTATACGCCGCCAGGATCGCGCCGGTGTGCAGGAAGATCAGGCCGGCGCGGGCGGCGTGGTCGTTAACCCCGCCCGCCAGAAGCTGCCCATAAGCGAACTGAAGCGGCAGGAACTGCGGGTAGTAGCCGATGCTCTGCGGGATGTAGCCCAGCAGCGTGTACAGCCGCCCCTCATAGCCGTAGACCCACAGCGCGTCGTAGGCAGTGAACGGCCAGTAGGCGATCGCCAGCCAGCGCACAACCAGCGCCGCCGCGATCAGCGCCAGCAGCAGCCGCTCATCCCAGGCCAGCGGCGCACACGGCAGGCGCGGCGCGCCCGGCCGCCGCCGCCACACGACAAACCAGCCCGCCGCCGCCAGCGCGACCGTGCCCGCCAGCGCGGTGTCGGCGCGCAGCAGCGCCGCGCCCTGGGCCGCGCCCAGCGTGCCCAGCGCCAGCATCCACGCCGTGAGCAGCGCCGGGCCAAACGCGAACGCCAGACACAGCGCCGCCGGCCAGTCGTGCCGCCGCTGGCGCGGCAGCGCGGCCAGCGCCCAGGGCAGCCCCAGCCCAAAGAACACCCACAGAAAAGCCGGCGTCGCCGCCAGCGTGGCCGTTATCCAGTATGGCATGCAGGCCGTCCCCGGCCGCCAGCGGTCATAGCGGCGCGCCGATCCGTTTCAGGCCGCGCAGCGCCGGCGCGAACCAGCCAACAACGCCCACGACCACCAAAGTAGCGAAACCGCCAAACACCACCGCGCCCACCGGCCCCAGCAGCGCCGCCGCCACGCCGGACTCAAACCCGCCCAGCTCGTTCGACGCGCCGATAAACACGGCGTTCACCGACGCCACGCGCCCGCGCATCTCGTCAGGCGTGTAGGTGAGAATCAGCGTGTGGCGGATGACAACGCTGATGTTGTCGAGCGCGCCCATCGTAATCAGCATCAGCATGGACAGCCAGAACGACGTTGACAGGCCAAAGATGATCGTGGCCACGCCGAAACCCGTCACCGCCACCAGCAGCGTCCGCCCGGCCTGCTCGAACGGCGCGCGCCGCGCCAGGTACGTTACCATCAGCAGCGCCCCGATCGACTGCCCCGCGCGCAGCAGCCCCAGGCCGGTCGCGTCGGTGTGCAGGATATCGCTGGCGAACACCGGCAGCAGGAAGGTCGCGCCGCCGAACAGCACCGCGAACATATCGAGCGTGATCGCCGCCAGAATCACGCGCGTGTGGCGCACAAAGCGCAGGCCGCCGCGCAGCGCCTGCAGCGGGGTTTCGCCGGACATGGTGTAGCCGCTCTGCCGGCTGTGCAGCAGCAGCAGCGCCACCACCAGCACGCCGCCCGCCGCCGCGTTGATCATGTAGACGGGCGCCGCGCCGCCCGTAATGCCGATCAGCAGCCCGCCCACCGCCGGGCCGAGGATCGCCGAAAGCTGCCACACGGTCGTGTTCCAGGTGGTGGCGTTGAAAAAGTGTTCGGGCGGCACCACCAGCGGCGTCAGCGCCGACTCAGCCGGGTTATTAAACGCCCGCGCAGCGCCGATCAGCGCCAGCACCAGATACAGCAGCGGCAGCGGCCCCTGTGTCAGCGAGAGCGCCGTCAGCGCCAGCGAACAGGTGATCAGCACAAGCTGCGACACCAGCGTGACCATGCGGCGGTTGTAACGGTCCGCGACGTAGCCGCCGGGCAGCGCCAGCAGCATTACCGGGATCACCTGCACCAGCCCCACCAGCCCCAGCGCGAACGGCTCGTGCGTGCGTTCGTACAGTTCCCAGCCCACGCTCACGCTGACCATCATCTCGCCGATCTGCGCGATGAAACGCCCGGAAATCAGCAGTCGGAAATCGCGGAAGCGCAGCGCTGCGTAGGGGTCAGCGGGCGCCATTCTAGGCATTGAGCTGCTCATAGAGGCATCGTCCGTTTAGCGCACACCGGCTGCCGGAAAACTGCGAGGGCAGCCCGGCGGACCGCCCCCTCAGCGCAGCCATACTTATAAAAATACACGTACCCCGGCGCAGGCCAGCCATCAGGTGATGGTGATCAGCACCTTCTTCTGTTCCACACTCTGCCCTGGCGCAACGCTGATCCGCTGCACAACGCCGTCGCGCGGGGCCTTCAGCTCGTTCTGCATCTTCATCGATTCCAGGATGACGACGGTCTCGCCAGCCCTCACCGCCTGCCCCTCGCTCACCGGCACAGCCACGATCAGGCCCGGCATCGGCGCTTTGACCGACACCTCACCGCTCTGGTCCACGATATCGGAGCGCGCGCGCAGCAGTTGGTCGCGCTCGTCCAGCACCTGCCCTTCGTAGCGCCGCCCGCCAATCAGCACCTGATAAAGGCCACCTTGCTCGTCAATCAGCGCCTCCAGCGAGCGGCTGTCAGTGATGATCGAATACAGCGAGGCGTCCAGCGCCAGAAAATCCACGTTGCGCGGCTGGCCGTTGAGCAGCACGCTGCCGTCGGGCAGGATGTCAATCTCGTAAGTGCGGTTGCTGATGGTGGTGATATATTTCACCGGTGCATCCTTTCATAACGCCCGACCCACTTCCAGTTGCTGGTGTCGCGCTTGCCGGGGGCCACCACCTGGCTGGCGAGCTGGCGGCGGCGGTGGGCGAACAGCGTCGCGGCCAGCGCCGCCGTTTCGTAATCGCCCTCAGCCGGCTCAGCCTCATACGTGTCCATGCTGAAGCGCTGCTCGATGAACATCGTGTCCACCTTGCCGGCGATAAAGCTGAAGCTGTTGAGCAGGTTGATGTGGAAGGGGGCGTTGTGGTGCACACCCATGATCGTGCATTCAGCCAGCGCGCGCCGCATCCGCAGCATAGCCTCGGCGCGGTCCTCGCCCCAGCAGATCAGCTTAGCGATCATACTGTCGTAGTAGGGCGTGATCTCGTAACCGGCGTACACGCCGCTGTCCACGCGCACGCCGGGGCCGCTGGGCATAATCAGCGTAGATACCCGTCCGATCGACGGCAGGAAGTTGTTGTAGGGGTCCTCGGCGTTGATGCGGCACTCAATCGCCCAGCCGCGCGGGTGCAGCACGCTCTCCACCGGCCCCATCGGCCGCCCGCGCGCGATGCGAATCTGCTCTTTCACCAAATCAATGCCGGTCACCAGCTCGGTGACGGGGTGCTCCACCTGGAGGCGGGTGTTCATCTCCAGGAAGTAGAAGTTCTTGTTCTCATCCACCAGGTATTCGACCGTCCCGGCGTTGACATAGCCGACCGCCTCCGCGGCGGCGATGGCCGTTTCGCCCATGCGCTGGCGCAGGTCGTCGTCCACAAACACGCTCGGCGCTTCCTCAACCAGCTTCTGATGCCGCCGCTGGATGGAACACTCGCGCTCGCCCAGGTGAATCGTGCGCCCGTGCGTGTCCGCCAGCACCTGAAATTCGATGTGGCGCGCGCCGGTGAGCAGCTTCTCCAGATACACGCGGTCGTCGCCGAAGGCGCTTTCAGCCTCGCGGCGGGCCATCACCAGCGCCGCCGGCAGCTCGCCCGCGTTATAAACCGCGCGCATCCCTTTGCCGCCGCCGCCGCCCGCCGCCTTAACCATCACCGGAAAGCCGATCTGCTGCCCCGCGGCGATCAGCTCGTCGTCGTGCAGCGCCTCGCTGGCGTCCGTGCCAGGGACCAGCGGCACGCCCCGGCCCTTAACGGCCCGCCGGGCGGCCTGCTTGTCGCCCATCGCGGCGATCGCCGCCGGCGATGGCCCGATGAAGATAATTTTCGCGTCGGCGCACGCCTGGGCGAAGTCGGCATTTTCCGCCAGGAAGCCGTAGCCGGGGTGGATGGCGTCCGCGCCGGTTTTCCGGGCCGCCTCCAGGACGCTGTCAATGCGCAGGTAGCTGTCGCGCGGGGCTGGCTGGCCGATATTCACCGCCTCATCGGCGTAGCGCACGTGCAGCGCGGTGCGGTCAGCGGTGGAGTACACGGCGACGGTCGGGATGCCCAGGTCGCGGCAGGCGCGGATAATGCGGACGGCGATCTCGCCCCGGTTGGCGATGAGCACTTTCTGGATGCTGCGCAGCTCAGGCATGGGTCAGTTCTCCGGGTGCGCTCACAGTGGGATGTTGCCGTGCTTGCGCGGCGGGTTCTCAGCGCGCTTGTTCTGCAGGGCTTCCAGCGCGTTGATCAGGCGGGCGCGGGTTTCGCGCGGTTCAATCACATCGTCCAGGTAGCCGCGCTCGGCGGCGATGTAAGGGTTGGCGAACTTGCGCCGGTATTCAGCCACCAGCTCGGCCTTCTTCGCCACCGGGTCAGCGGCTTCGCGCAGCTCGCGGCGGAAGATAATCTCCACCGCGCCCTCCGGCCCCATAACGGCGATTTCGGCGGTCGGCCACGCCAGGTTGAGGTCGCCCCGGATGTGTTTGCTGCTCATGACGCAGTAGGCCCCCCCGTAGCTTTTGCGCGTGGTCACGGTCAGCTTGGGGACGGTCGCCTCGCAGTAAGCGTACACCAGCTTGGCCCCGCTCGTGATGATGCCGTTGTGTTCCTGTTCCGTGCCGGGCATGTAGCCGGGCACGTCCACGAACGTCACAATCGGGATATTGAACGAATCGCAGAAGCGGATAAAGCGCGCGGCCTTCTCGCTGGCCTTGATATCCAGCACGCCCGCCAGCACCATCGGCTGGTTGCCGACAATTCCGACGCTGTGCCCGCCCAGCCGCGCATAGCCGACCACGATGTTGTCAGCGTAGCCGCCGTGCACCTCCATAAAGCGCCCCTCATCCACGATATGCCGGATAACGTCCTTCACATCGTAGGGTTTGTTGGGGTTCTCCGGGATGATGTGGTCCAGCTCCGGGTCAGCGCGCAGCGGGTCGTCGGCGGTGTGGACGAACGGCGCGTCCTCCATGTTATTCTGCGGGAAATAGCTCAGCAGCTCGCGCACCAGCAGCAGCGTCTCGCTTTCGTCCTCGCCCACCAGGTGGCACACGCCGCTGCGCGCGCCGTGCACCGACGCGCCGCCCAGTTCCTCAAACGTCACTTCCTCGTGCGTCACCTGCTTGACCACCTCCGGCCCGGTGATGAACATGTAGCTGGTGTCCTTCACCATCAGGATATAGTCGGTCAGGGCCGGGCTGTAAACCGCGCCGCCGGCGCACGGCCCCATAATGACGCTGAGCTGCGGCACAACGCCGCTGGCGAGCGTGTTGCGCAGGAAAATATCGGCGTAGCCGCCCAGGCTGTCCACCCCTTCCTGGATGCGCGCGCCGCCGCTGTCGTTCAGGCCGATCACCGGCGCGCCCACACGGATCGCCATGTCCATGATCTTGCAGATTTTCTGCGCGTGCACCTCGCTCAGCGAGCCGCCCACGATGGTGAAGTCCTGCGAGTACACGTACACCAGCCGCCCGTCAATCGTGCCCCAGCCGGTAATCACGCTGTCGCCCAGCGGACGGTTGTGCTCCATGCCAAAATCGTGCGACCGGTGGCGCACAAAAGCGTCCAGCTCGCGGAAGCTGCCGGGGTCCAGCAGAATATCCAGGCGCTCGCGCGCGGTGTTCCGGCCAGTGTCATGCTGGCGCTTGATGCGCTCCGCCCCGCCGCCGGCCATGTGTTCCTGGCGCAGCGCGCGCAGCTGCTCAATCTGTTCATTGGTTTTCTGATCTAACGTCATAGTTTCGGGCGTCTCCGTTCCCAGGTTGATTCGGCGGACGGCGCAGCAGATACAGCGCCGGCACAACGCAGGCCAGCCCCAGCGCCAGCAGCGCGGCCGGCAGCCGCTGCCGGTCATAATCAGCCTGCGCGTATACGACCAGCCGGGCAGCATTGTAAACCATGAAGGCGATCACCGCCCAGGCTGTCTGGCGCACCGCGCGCGGGCGCAGCTGCCACAGATTAACGGTTAACAGCGCGAAAAACAACGTCCACGCGCCCGCGCCCACCGGCGCCAGCGCCCCCGGCAGGCTGACAGCCGCCGCCAGGTCCGCCGGCAGCCGCAGCGCGCGCAACAGCGCCGCCGCCTGAAACAGCGTCAGCGCGCCGGTAAGCGCGCATAACCACCAGGTTCCGGCTGAGCGCCGCGCTGGGCGTGTCGTCATGCGGGCGATTATAGCCGCAGCGCCGCGCGCAGGCCAACTGTTCCAGGCATTCACCGGTCTGCGCCGTCAGGCTGGCGGCCTGGCCAGCGCGCGCTGACCCCGGTGAGGCGCTCCAGCGCCTTAATCAGCGCGTGGTTGCCTTCCTGGCCCAGCCCCTGCGCCTGGAGCGTGCGGTACAGCCCGGCCACCATGTCGGTCGCCAGCAGCGGCACGCCCAGCGCCTCGGCGGTTTCGTGCACCAGCCGCAGATCCTTCTGCTGTAAATCAATCGTGAAGCCGGGCCGCCAGTCGTCGTTGAGCACCTGCGGCCCCCGGTTAGAGAGCATCCAGCTTCCAGCAGCCCCGCCGCTGACCGCCGCCAGCGCGCGCTCCAGGTCCAGCCCGCCAGCGCTGGCGAACACCAGCGCCTCGCTGATCGCCAGCATATTGCCCACGACCAGAATCTGGTTCACGAGCTTGACCATCTGCCCGGCCCCCTGCCCGCCGACGTGCGTGATCGTCTGGCCCACCGCCTCCAGGTACGGCCTGGCGCGCGCGACCTGCTCGGCGCTGCCGCCGACCATCACGCTGAGCGTGCCCCGCGCCGCGCCCTCGCTGCCGCCGCTGACGGGCGCGTCCAGCAGATGCACGCCCCTCTCGGCCAGCCGCGCCGCGATCGCGCGCGCCGCCTGCGGGCTGATGGTGCTGGTGTCTATCACCAGGCTGCCGGGCCGCGCGCCGTGCAGCACGCCGTTCGCGCCCAGCGCCACCGCCTCGACATCCGGCGTGTCGCTCACGCAGATGAAAATGATGTCCGTCTGCGCCGCCACATCCGCCGGGCTGCTGGCCGCCGCCGCGCCCGCCGCGATCAGCGGCTCCATGCGCGCCGCTGTCCGGTTCCACACGCGCACCGCGAAGCCTGCCTTAAGCAGGTTGTGCGCCATGCCGCGCCCCATAATCCCCAGCCCGATAAATCCTACGCGCTCGCTCATCGCACTTCCCCGTTGTCCGCCCGCCGCCTACAGCTTCAGCACCGCCAGCGCCAGCTTGCGCTGCACCGCTTTCGAGTTGAAGCGCTTCCACACCGCCGGGAACTGTTCGATCAGCGCCGGGCGCTCCACGTCCAGGTGTTCCAGGTACAGCCACAGCGCGGCGCACTGGTCGCCTTCCAGGTCAGCCATCAGCAGGCCAAGCCGCCTGTGCGCCACCGCGATATCGTTCAGCCGCCCCAGGTGATCCTGAATCGCCTTCAGTTCGCTGATGAAACCGGCGGCTTCCGGCCCCAGCAGGTTGTCGAACAGCGACACAGTGTAACGCAGCGCCTTAAACGCGATGCGCAGTTGGTGCAGGGTGGGCGCATCGCTGGTGGGCAGGACCGCGTCATAGGCGCGCACCTCAGCCAGCCGTTCGCAGATCAGCGGCGGGGCGGCGTGCCGCACCTGAACTGGCACGATCTTCCCGTCCGCCGGGCCGCGCGCGCCCGCCGCCGGTGTGGTCAGAAACACGCCAAAATCCTGGCACAGACGGCGGTAGCGTTTGCTGTCCAGCTCCGCGACCAGCGCGGCCCGCGCCACCGTCCGCCGCTGGTCCAGGCCGTCAATCACGCTTTGCAGCGCCCCGGTCTGTTCGGGCGGGACCAGCGGCAGGAAGGCCAGCAGATCATGGATCATCACGTCCAGGTCGCGCACCTCGCCCAGCGCCTGCATCACCGCCTGCAGGCCGCGCCGGTACGGCCTGATCGCCTTCGGGTGGTAATAATTCCCCAGCAGCCTGAACACGCTGCGCATGCGTCTGATCGCCACGCGCATATTGTGCACGTGCTCGATGTCCGCGCCAGCGCGCGCGCCCTCCTCCTCCGCCAGCATCGTGATGAACTCGCCCAGCATCAGCTTGCGGCCAGCCTCGGCCATCGGGTCGGCAGGCCGGGCTGGCGCGGCCTGCCCCGCCAGCGTCCCGGCCAGCGCCTGGTGTCTGATCGCGGATTTCGACATCTGAGGACTCATGCCCTGATCCCTCCTCCACGCGCTCTGCGCCACAAGCCGCTAAGTGTAACCGACGCATGCCGCTATATTAAATTTTCTCAAATAAACGCCTGTTCCTTTATTATCATACCCGATCATACCCGTTTCTGAAGCGCCGCGCCCGGCCTGTGATGCGGCGCGGGCGCAGTTGCGGGTATAATACGGCTAAAAGTTTCTACGGGAGAGAGCCTGTGTTTGATCGCAAAGCGTTAGAGCAGTTAGCGGCCGCTGTCGCGCGCTGGTCCCGCGACACGCTGGAGCCGGCGCTGCGCCGCCGCTCCGAAAACCGCGCCGCCTTCGTCACCACCTCCAGCGTGCCGGTGGAACGCCTGTACACGCCGCTTGACACTGCCGCGCTGGACTACCCGGAGGACCTGGGGCTGCCCGGCGAGTACCCGTTCACACGCGGCATCCACGCCACCGGCCACCGGGGCAAGCTGTGGACGATGCGCATGTTCGCCGGCTTTGGCACGGCTGAGGAAACCAACGCCCGCTACAAGTATCTGCTTCAGCAGGGCAATATGGGCCTGTCGGTCGCCTTTGACCTGCCGACGCTCATGGGCTACGACACCGACGCGCCCCAGGCGCTGGGCGAGTTCGGCAAGTGCGGCGTGGCGATCAGCTCGCTGCAGGACATGGAGATACTGTTCGACGGCATCCCCCTGGGCGAGATCAGCACCAGCATGACGATCAACGGCCCGGCGGCGATTATCTGGGCCTTTTATATCGCCGCCGCCGAAAAGCAGGGCGTGCCGATGGCGCGGCTGCGCGGAACGCTGCAAAACGACATCCTTAAAGAGTACATCGCGCAGAAAGAATATATCTTCCCGCCGCCGCCTTCGATGCGCCTGGTGGTGGACACCATCGCGTTCGGCGCGCAGCGCATGCCCGAATGGAACACGATCAGCATCAGCGGCTATCACATCCGCGAGGCGGGCAGCACCGCCGTTCAGGAACTGGCCTTCACGCTGGCCGACGGCCTGGAGTACGTTCGCTGGGCGCAGCGGCGCGGCCTGGACATCGACGATTTCGCCCCGCGCCTGAGCTTTTTCTTCAACGTGCACAACGACTTTTTCGAGGAAGTCGCCAAGCTGCGGGCGGCGCGGCGCATCTGGGCGCGCGAGCTGCGCCACACCTTCGGCGCGCAAAACCCGCGCGCCTGGCTGATGCGCTTCCACACGCAGACCGCCGGCGTCAGCCTCACCGCGCAGCAGCCAGAGATCAACGCCGTGCGCGTGGCGATCCAGGCGCTGGCGGCGGTGATCGGCGGCACGCAGTCGCTGCACACCAACAGCCTTGACGAAGCGCTGGCCCTGCCCAGCGAACAGGCCGTCACGATCGCGCTGCGCACGCAGCAGATTATCGCTGAGGAAAGCGGCGTCGCCAACACAATTGACCCGCTCGGCGGCAGCTATTTCGTCGAGGCGCTCACCAACCAGACTGAAGCCGCCGTCTACGACTATTTCCGCCGCATTGACGAGCTGGGCGGCGTGCTGCCCGCTATCGAGGCCGGCTTCTTCCAGCAGGAAATCAGCAACGCCAGCTACCGCTACCAGCTTGAGATTGACCAGGGGCAGCGCGTTATCGTCGGCGTCAACGGCTACACCAGCGACGAACCGGTGCGCATCCCCCTGCTGAAGATGGACCCGCAGGGCTACGAACGGCAGGCGGCGCGGCTGGCACGGCTGCGCGCTGAACGCGACGCCGCCGCCTGCGCGCAGGCGCTTGACGCGCTGCGCCGGGCCTGCGCGGGCGACGACAACGTGATGCCTTACCTGATTGACGCGGCCAAAGCCTATGCCACGCTAGGCGAGATCACCGACGTAATGCGCGAGGTGTTCGGCGTCTACGAGGAACCAGCGTTCGTGTAGCCGCGTTAGCTGTCGCGCAGCATCCTGTTCCTGTTTACACGCTGGTTTCTTCACGCACCCGAAGGCCCATACACGATGTCTGTTCGCTGGGAATACTTCACTACCGTTGTCGAAGCCAACACCGCCAGCCGCGAAACGCGCTCGTTTCTCAAGGCGCGTTTTCCAGGCCGGCGGCGCATGCCGCGCTTCGCCCCCGAAAGCCTGATGCTCGCGCTGGACAAGTTCGGCCAGGAAGGCTGGGAGCTGGTCCACATGGAGCCGGTGGCCCGCGTGGGCAGCAAAGGCGACATCCTGTTCCCCGGCAGCGGCGCGCCGCGCTGGAGCCGCGCTTACTTCTGCGTGTTCAAACGCCCGCAGTCCGACAGGCGGCCGCCAGCGATCAGCGCCGACCGGCCCGCCGCGCCGCCCGCCCCGCCCGCCCTGCCGGATGAACGCTGAAGCGCGCGCCGCGCTCATCACCGGCGCGTCCAGCGGCATTGGCCGGGCGACCGCGCTGGCGTTCGCCCGCCGGGGCGTTCAGGTGGCCGGGCTGGCCCGCCGCGCTGACCGGCTGGCGGCGCTGGCGGACGAGATCAGCGCGCTGCCCGCGCCGCGCGGCGGCTTTCTGCCCCTCACCGCCGACGTGACCGACGCTGACGCCATGCGCGCGGCGGTGGGCGCGGCGGTCGAGCGCTTTGGCCGCCTTGATATCCTGGTCGCCAACGCCGGCATCGGCCAGCGCGGACCCGTCGCCGACGCCGCCTGGGACGACCTGCAAACGGTGCTGCGCACCAACATTGACGGCGTGCTGCACAGCGTGCGCGCGGCTGTCCCGGCGCTGCGCGCCAGCGGCGGCGGGCACATCATCATCGTGTCGTCGGTGACGTTCAATCTGGTAGCGCCCTACACCGCCACCTACGCCGCCAGCAAAGCCTTCGCCAGCAGCCTGGCGCGCGCGCTGCGGCTGGAGCTGGCCCCCGACCATATCCACGTAACGGACGTTCTCGCCGGACGCACCGCCACCGAGTTCAACCAGCGCCGCCTGGGCGGCGGCCAGCGCCCCGGCCAGGGCGTGCCCACCATGCCCGCCGAGCGGGTCGCCGCGGCGATCGTGCGCGCGGCAGACCGTTCCGGCGGCACGGCGGTCGTGCGCCCGCTCGACCGGCTGATTGTGTGGGCTAATGTCCTCGCGCCGGGTATCATGGGCCGGATAGCGCTGCGCCAATACCGCTGAACGGCAGCCGCCCGCTGCCAGTATTAATAACTGTGGAATTGCGTTCAACAACAGGAGAACAACAAATGGCCAATGCCAACGTCAGCAGCCGCATCCCGCTGGAAGAACTGGTCAGCCTGCCCAGTTTCTACTTCCCAACCGTGTCGCATGACCGCCGCCACATCGCCTTTTTCTGGGATCGCAGCGGGCGCATGGAACTTTACGTGATGGCGGCGGAACCGGGCGCTGAGCCGCGTCAGATCAGCCATGGCGAAGTGCCGCGCGCGCTGCGCGCCGGCTTCTGCTGGACGCGCGACAACCGCAAAATCATCTTCGCCAAAGACAACAACGGCGACGAACAGCATAACCTGTGGTGGATTGATGTCGAAACCGGCCAGGTTGAACAGCTCACCGACAACCCCGACGCCCAGGAATATCCGGTCGAAGTCAGCCCGGACAACCGCACGCTGCTGGTGCTGACCGACCTGGTGGACCAGCTCAACCTCTACCGTTTTGACCTGGCGACGCGCCAGTACACGCGCCTGACCAACTACGCCAACCCCGTGTTCTACGCCTGCTGGAGTCCTGACGGCGCGCAGATCGCCTATAACACCAGCGAAAGCGGCAACCTGCAGAACATTGACACCTACATCATGAACGCCGACGGCAGCGATCAGCGCCGTGTCCTCAGCCTGAAGGACGGCTCTAAGGAATCCCTCAGCGACTGGAGCGCCGACGGGCGCTATATCGCCGTCACGACCGACTTTTTCGGCGGCGAGCGCGCCGGCCTGTACGACACGCTCAGCGGCGAGGCGCGCTGGCTGTCGCCGGCGGACAAAACCATCTCCGCCGGCAGATTCTCGCCCGACAGCCAGCGCCTGCTGGCGGCCAACAACGAGGACGCCGCCATCAACACGCTGGTGTATAACATCGCCAGCGGCGAGCAGGAAGCGGTCGAGCTGCCGCCCGGCATGAGCTATAACGCTGACTGGCTGGACAACGACCGCTTCATGGTCAACATCATGACCGACGTCTCGCGCGCCGAACTGCGCGACTACCGCCTCAGCGACGGCGCCAGCGGCACGCTGGTCCCCGCCATCTACGGCAGCATCGACCCGGCGCTGTTTGCGCCGCTGGAGTACGTGTCCTACCCCTCCGCCGACGGCCTTATCATTCACGCCAACCTTTACCGCCCCCGCCACCTGGAGCCAGGCCGCAAATACCCGGCGATGGTCGAGATTCACGGCGGCCCCACCGCCCAGTTCTTCCGCGGTTTCGATCCCTACGCCCAGTTCCTGGCGGATAACGGCTACATCGTCATTCAGCCTAACCCGCGCGGCAGCACCGGCTACGGCGTCGAGTTTCGCGACATGGCGCGCCTGGACTGGGGCGGCAAAGACCTGGACGACATCGAAGGCGCGGCGCTCTATCTCAAGCGCCTGCCTGAGGTGGACCCGGAGCGCATCGGCGTGTGGGGCGGCAGCTACGGCGGCTACATGACGTTCATGGCCGTCACTAAAAAGCCGCACCTGTGGAAAGCCGGCATGGCCTGGGTGGGCATCAGCGACCTGCACAAGCTCTACGAATCCAGCATGGAGCACTTCAAGCACTACTTCCGCCAGCAGATGGGCGACCCCGTTAAGGACGCTGACCTGTGGGTTGACCGCAGCGCCATCAACTTTGCCCACCAGATGACGGCCCACCTGCTGATGGTGCACGGCATCACCGACCCGCGCTGCCCGATCGAACAGTCGCGCATCTTCCGCGACCGCCTGCTGGAGCTGGGCAGGCAGGAAGACCGCGATTTTGAATACGTGGAGCTGGCTGAAGAAGGCCACGGCTCGACCGACATCGCGCAGAAGACGCGCATGGCGCGCACCGTGCTGGATTACTTCCAGCGCCGGCTGTAGCGCGAATTGCGCGCAGCGGCCTCGCCCCCGCCCCACGCGGCAGCGGGGCGAGGCCGGCTGCGGGCTGACAACGGAGGACCCGCGCATGGCCGCCAAGCTGAACACAATGCGCCTGCTGGAACAGCACGGCATCCCTTACGAGGCCGTCACCTACGCCGACACCGACACCTTCCACAGCGCCGACGAAGTGGCCGCCGTGCTGGGCGTGCCGCCGGCGCTGGTCTATAAGACGCTGGTTGTCGAGCCAGCGGGGGGCGGCCGGCCAGCGCTGGCGCTGATCGCCTCCGACCGCAGCCTGGACCTGAAGCGGCTGGCGGCGGCGCTGGGCGTCAAAAAAGTGAGCATGGCCGCCCACAAGGACGCCGAACGCCTGACCGGGCTGAAGGTCGGCGGCATCAGCCCGCTGGCGCTGCTGCAAAAAAACTGGGCTGTCTGCCTGGATCAGCCGGCGGCGGCGCTGGAACACATCTTCATCAGCGCCGGGCAGCGCGGCACGCAGGTGCGCGTGCCCACCGCCGCGCTGGTGGCGCTGCTGCGCGCCCAGGTAGCGGCTATCAGCGCCCCGCCGCCCGGCTAAACCGCGCGGGAGCCAGGCCGATGGGACCCGGACGCAACCCCCACCGCACGCTTGACCTGTTCGCGTACACTACCGACGGCTATATCATTGCCGAGGACATTGACTGCCAGTACGAATACGCCGCCCTGCAGCGCTGCCCGGAAACGGGCGCGCCGCTGCGCGTGGTGGCGCAGATCAACCGCGCCTACCAGGGGCTGAACGAGCTGGTCGCCGTCTCTGAGGGAACGGGCAAGGTCTTTAGCTTTATCTTCGACATCAGCAACGAAGTCTATCAGGCCTGGTGGCGGCAGCTCATGGGCGAGCTTTACGTCCGCCCGTTCGACGGCCCGCCGCGCGTCGCCAACCCGCGCCGCCGCTTTCGCCACAACCGCCCAGGTTAGTCGGGCCGGTCGAAGATCTGGATGTCGCTGGCCCCGGCCACCACCGTCAGCAGTTCCTGGTACAGCTCGTCGCAGCAGTCGGTCGTGTGGTTGGGAAATTCGATCTTTGTCCAGCCCGCCTGCGCTTCAACGACAATGCTGAAACGGTCGTCGCCGGCGAAGCTGGTGAAAATGTTATAGAGGCGGCGCAGACGGCGGCGGTCCCGGTCATCGTCACCGCTGCGGCGCAGATAGGCATATACCCAGTGGCGCGCCTGTGACGGGTCGCCCTGGGGCGGCGCGTCTGCCGCCAGCGCGACAAGCTGCGGCTCCACCGCCGGGACCGGGACCGCCGCTGCGCCCTGCGTCGCCGGCGCAATATGCGCTTCCTGGGCCGGCTCTGGCGCTGGCGGCGGCTGGGGCGGCTCGCCGGTTTCCTCGTCGAAATAATCTTCAGGCAGCGGCGCGCCCTTGTCCTCGTCCGGCCACAGCGGCGGCTCTGCCGCCAGCCACGACGGTGACGGCGGCGGCGGCACGGATTCGAGCGCGGTCACGGTGTCGAACTTCTGCGTCAGGCTCTCGGCGATCACCTGCGGGTCCCCGCGCGTTGTGTCCCACCTGCCGGTCACCCTGACGATCTCGCCCTCTACCACCAGCTCATGATATTTCGCCCAGGTGCGCGGGAACACGACCACATCCACCGTGCCGGCTGTCTCGTGCCAGTCCTCCAGGTGGATCACGCCCATCGGCTCGCTGCTGCGGGTGTAAATGCGGCGCACGCTCACGATCTCGCCGGCCACCATCACCGGGCGGTCGTGCATAAATTCTGCCTCTTTGAGCTGGCGAATGTCGGCGGTGTTGGCGGCTTGCAGCGCCTCGCGATAGCGGTCCACCGGGCGGCCCGTGACGTACAGGCCGAGCAGTTCCTTTTCCCAGTTGAGCATCTCGCGGCGGGTGACATCCGGCGCGTCAGGGATGTGCAGCGCATCCTCAATGGCCGCCGCGCCCGCCGCACCAAACATATTCATCTGCCCCACCTCGCGGTCCTTGTGGTAGCTGGCGCTGTAGCCCAGCAGCCGGTCCAGCGACACCTGCAGCGCCGCCCGCTTGCCAAAGCTGTCGAGCGCGCCCACGCGCACCAGGCTTTCCAGCGCGCGCTTGCCCACCACCCGCAGGTCCACCCGGCGGCACAGGTCCTCCAGGCTGGTGAACGGCCCGCCCGCGCTGCGCGCCGCCAGAATTGTTTGCAGCGGCCCCACGCCCGCGTTTTTAACCGCCGCCAGGCCAAAGCGAATGCCGCGCCGCCCGCCGTTCACCCGCTGGATGTCAAAATCAAGCTGGCTGTGGTTCACGTCCGGCGGCAGAATCGGAATCTCCAGCCGGCGGCATTCCTCCAGAAACACGGCAACCTTAGCCGTGTCGCCGCGCTGCACCGTCAGCAGCGCCGTCATGTATTCTTCGGGATAGTGCGCCTTGAGATACGCCGTCTGCACCGTGATCACGGCGTAGTCGGCAGCGTGGCTTTTGTTGAAGCCGTAATTGGCGAAGAACTCGATATCAGCGAAGATGCGCTCGGCAGCTTCGGTGTCCACGCCGTTTTCTGGCCCGCGTTCGAGGAAGATCGCCTTGTGTTCGAGCAGGTCCTTCTGCTTCTTTTTCGAGACCGCGCGGCGCATCGTGTCCGCCTCGCCCAGCTCATAGCCGAAAAGCTGCCCGGCGATCTGCATGATCTGTTCCTGGTAGACGATGATGCCATACGTCTCGGCCAGGATCGGCATCAGCTTGTCGTGGTGATAGTGCACCGGCTCGCTGCCGTGCAGGCGCGCGTTGTACTGGGGGATGTAGTCCATCGGGCCGGGGCGGTAGAGCGAAATGCCGGCAACGACGTTCTCGAACCGCCGGGGCCGCATCCCGCGCAGCATCTGCTGCATCCCGCCGCTTTCCATCTGGAACACGCCAACCGTCTCGCCCCGGCCCAGCATCGCGAACGCCGCGTCCAGCCGCGCCGTCTCTTCCGCGCTGTCCGCCACCTGTTCGTGCCGGTAGGGGATGTTGTCCATTGTGTAGACGATGCCCTGGTGCTGGGCGATCAGGTCGCAGGCTTTGCGCAGAATCGTCAGCGTGGACAGCCCCAGGAAGTCAATCTTGAGCAGGCCGATGGACTCGCAGGTTTCCATCGCGAACTGCGTCACCGCCTTGATCGAGCTGTTTTCGTCGTCGCCGCGCGTCAGCCGGTGCAGCGGGATGTACTCCACCAGCGGCCTGTCGGCCACGATCACGCCCGCCGCGTGTGTCGAAGCGTGCCGGCTGACGCCTTGCAGCGTTTTGGCTGTGTCAATCACCTGCCTGATCAGCGGGTTGTCATGGTAGAGGCGCTTCAGGTCCGGGTTTTCGTCCACATAGGTCATCAGCGGCTTGGGCTTCGGCTCCGTCGGGATCAGCGCCGCCGCCTGGTTAACATCCGCCAGCGGCACGTCAAGCACGCGGCCAACGTCGCGCACAGCGGCCTTCGCGCCCAGCGTCCCGAACGTGATGATCGCCGCCACCTTGTCCTCGCCGTACTTGCGCGCGGTGTAGTCAATCATCGCGCTGCGGCGATCGTCGGGGTAGTCCAGGTCAATGTCGGGCATGCTGATGCGGCCTGGGTTCAGGAAACGCTCGAACAGCAGGTTGTTCTGGATCGGGTCAATGTTGGTGATGCCCAGGCAGTAAGCGGCCAGGCTGCCGGCGCCAGAGCCGCGCACGTTCCACCAGATATCGGCGTGGCGCGCGTACTCGCACAAATCCCACACGATCAGAAAATAGGTGTCAAAGAGCATCCCGTGAATGATCGTCAGCTCGCGGTCGAGCCGTTCCGTCAGCGCCCTGTCGCGGGCCGCGTCGGGGCCGAAGCGCCACACCAGCCCTTTCTCGCACAGATAGCGCAGGTATGAGGCGCTGGTGTAGCCCTCCGGGACCGGGAACAGCGGCAGGTGGTAGCCCTTTTTTTCCAGGTCAACATCGCACATTTCCGCGATCAGGCGCGTGTTCTTCAGCGGCGCGCCGCCCAGAATGCCGCCGAAGTCGCGCCACATCTCCGCCTGCGACTTCAGATGATAGCTGGCGTCGGACATGCGCAGGCGGTTGGTGTCGCTCTTGAGCGCGCTCGTCTGGATGCACAGCAGCGTGTCGTGCGGGTCGTAATCCTCCGCCAGCACGTAGTGCACGTCGTTGGTCGCCACCAGCGGCACATCGGCATACGCCTGGTTTTCGACCAGCCAGCGGTTCACCTGGCGCAGTTCGGCCAGGTCGTGCTGCTGTAACTCCAGGAAAAAGTTCCCCTTGCCGAACACGTCCTGATACCAGCCGATCAGCTCGCGCGCGTCGTCGTCGCGGCCCGCCATAACCGCGTTGGGAATCTGCGCCGCCAGGCAGCCGCTGGTGGCGATCAGCCCGTCGGCGTGCGCGGCCAGAAAATCGCGGTCAATGCGCGGGTTGTAATAGTAGCCCTCAAGCTGGGCGGCGCTGGCGATCTTCAGCAGGTTCTGGTAGCCGGCCTGGTTGCGCGCCAGCAGCAGCAGATGATACGGCTTGCGGTCCTCGCGCGGGTCACGGTCGGTCATGCCGCGCCGCGCCAGATACGCCTCCACGCCGATGATCGGCTTGATGTCAGCGCGCTTGCAGGCGCGGAAAAAGTCGATCACGCCGAACATCGTGCCGTGATCGGTGATCGCCAGCGCGTCCATGTTCAGCGTCCGCGCGTGCGCGACCAGGCGGTCAATGCCGCTCAGGCCGTCCAGCAGCGAGTATTCTGTGTGTACGTGCAGGTGCACAAAATCGTTTGATGTCATGGCGTGCGCGGTTCTGTCAGCGGTCTGAACGCCCGTGATTATACCACCGCCCTACATCAACCTCACCCCCCGGCCCCCTCTCCATAGGGAGAGGGGGAGCAAGGCGCGCGCAGGACGGGGAGCAGGACGGCGCGCGAATCTTAAGTCCCCTCTCCCCCATGAGAGAGGGGGAGCAGGGCGCGCGCAGGACGGGGAGCAGGACGGCGCGCGAATCTTAAGTCCCCTCTCCCCATGAGAGAGGGGGAGCAGGGCGCGCGCAGGACGGGGAGCAGGACGGCGCGCACATCTTAAGTCCCCTCTCCCCATGAGAGAGGGGGAGCAAGGCGCGCGCAGGACGGCGCACGAATCTTAAGTCCCCTCTCCCCATGGAGAGGGGATTTAGGGGTGAGGTCAAGCAGTACCGTTTTGCTATTGGCCGCGCCAAAACCTATACGTGCGCGCCGGCGCGTTTGGCATTAGACTGTAGGCTGATCGCTGACAATTGTTGACTGTGCCGATGCCGGAACTGCCAGAAGTCGAAACGGTTGTGCGCGGGCTGCGCGGCCCGCTGATCGGGCGCACGGTGCGCGCCATGTGGTACGGCTGGCCGGGGATCATCCACAGCCCGGACCCGGCGCACTTTGCCGCGCGCATCGCCGGGCAGACTTTCCGCGCCGTTGACCGCCGCGCCAAGTATATCGTCGCTGCGCTCGACGACGACCTGCTGGTCATTCACCTTAGAATGACGGGCCGCCTGTACGTCACGCCGCACGACGCCGTTCACGACGCCGACCGCTGGCTGTACTTCCGCCTCGACCTCGACAACGGCCAGCAGCTTCGCTTTTCTGACGCGCGCAAATTCGGCAAAGTCTACCTGACGGATTCGCTGGCACGCATCGCCCCGAATCTGGGGCCAGAGCCGCTGGCCGAGGACTTCACCGCCGCCGACCTGGCGGCGCTGCTGGCGGGCCGCCGTCGGGCGATCAAGGCGCTGCTGCTTGAGCAGTCGTTTATCGCCGGCGTCGGCAACATCTACGCCGACGAGGCGCTGTTCCGCGCCCGCATCCACCCGCTGCGCCCGGCGGACAGCCTGACCCCCGCCGAAGCGGAACGGCTGTATCACGCTGTCCAGGGCGCGCTGCGCACCGGCATCGACTACGAAGGGGCCAGCGTCAACTGGTATCGCAAACCCGACGGCACAACGGGCGAGTCGCAGCGGCACTTTTTCGTTTATGGCCGGGCGGGCGAGCCATGTTTCGTCTGCGGCGGGCCAATCCACAAGCTGCGGGTGGCACAGCGCGGGACGCACTACTGCCCCGTTTGCCAGCCAGCCGCCGCCGGCTGAGTCAGAGGGGGAGACACGCGCATGGGCAGCACCTTTTCCGACTTTCTGGGCCAGCTACCGGCGGCGATCTTCGTGCCGTTCTGCATCTCGGCGCTGCTGCTGGTGATTGTGACGGCGCTCATCGTGCGGGCGCGCAGCCAGCGCCGCGCCGCTGGCCTGCCCGCCGCCGCGCGCCGGCCTGCCAGCGCCGCCGCCAGCCACGCCCCCGACCTGCCCGACCTGGACATGCTTATCGGTATACCCGCCAGCCCGCCAGCCGCCGCCGCGCCGCCGCCCGTTCAGCCCGGCACTCAGCCGGTGGCGCTGGACGATGGCGGCGCCGTTCAGGCGGTTGAGGTGCTGCGCGTCCTGCGCGATGTCACCGGCGGCGACCTCATCGTGCAGATGGGCGGCCGCGCTTACCGCACGCTGGCGGAGGACGGCGCTTTCCGCGCCGACTTCCTGAAGATCATGCGCGAGCTGTCGCCCCTGGTGCGCGGCGCGGCAGCGCCCACGCCCGCGCCCGTTCCCGACACCGACAAAGCGCCCACGCCCGCCCCGGACGCGCCGCTGGCCGCCCGCGAGCTGAAGCCGGACTACCCCCTGCCGCCCGCTGACCAAAGCGGCGCGATGCCCGGCGACCTTCCCCGCTTTGACGAGCGCATCACGCCGCCGCCCAGAAGCGGGCTGCTCCGCCGTAAAAAGCCGGACACGCCGCCAATCCCTGACCTGGACATCGCCGGGGCTGTTGAAACGTATGTGCAGCACAAACTACAGTTCACACCTGAGCTGGCGAGCCGCAGTATCCACATCCATCCGGCGCCGGGCGGCGCGGTGCTGATCGAAGTGGACGGCGCGTTTTATGAAACGGTGGATACGGTGGCTGACGACAGCGCGCGCCGCTTCCTCGCGCAGGCTATCGCTGAGTGGCAGCAGCGCCAGCGCTGAGCCGCGAGCTAAACAAACGCCTCATCCAGCGGCGCTAACACCGGCTGGCCGTCAGCGGCCAGCGTCAGGCGGCCAGCCCGCCGCGCCGGGTCGTGCACGAAGATCAGCAGCGCGTCATGCGCCAGCGCCCACTGCTGCCAGACACGCTTGGTCTCCAGCGTGATCAGCGGCTCCACGTCATAGGCCGTCATCCAGCCCAGGCGCTCAAAATGGACCGCGTAGGACGCCATATCGCACACAAACAGCGCGTGCTGCCCCTGGCTCGTGAGCATCACGCTCATGTGGCCCGGCGTGTGCCCCGGCGTGACCACGCCGCGCACGCCGGGGGCCAGGTCGGTGTCGCCGTCCAGCAGGCGCATCTGCCCGCTTTCAACCAGCGGCTGAAAATTGGCGGCGATATACGTGGCGCGTGTGCGCTCGTTGGGGCGCACAGCGTCCTCATATTCGCGGCGCTGCACCACATACTCGGCGTTGGGGAACACCGGCACAACGCCGCCCGCGCCGTCAAATGCCGTGTTGCCACCGCAGTGATCGTCGTGCAGGTGTGTGTCAATCACCAGGTGGATGTCGGCGGGCGTCAGGCCCAGCCGCGCCAGCGCCCCGCTGAGGCCGCCGCCGGGCCGTTCCAGCTTAAGGTAAGCTGCTGTCTTAGCCGGCGCTTTGTCGCCCCGGCCGGCGTCCACCAGGATATTCAGCCCGCCGGTCTGCACCAGCAGCACCGTTGACACCATCGGGACCAGGTGGTCGGCGTCTGGCGTGCTGTAGCGCGACCACAGCGCGCGCGGGACCAGCCCGTACACGCCGCCGGGGTCAATGTGGTAGCGGCTCTCGCAGATCAGGTGTACGCTGATGTCGCCAATCCGTATCATGTCACCTTCTTGTCGTCTTGCCTGCTGCTAACCCAGGACAGCGCGCCGGCGCTCAGTTTCGCTCCGCCAGCAGCCAGCTCCAGTAGCGCCACGCCACCACCAGGGCCAGCGTCAGGCCCAGCGCCGGCAGCCCAACGTACAGCAGCAGCGCGGCGGCGTCATCAGGCGCGGGGGCCACGCCCAGGGCGCGCGCGGCCAGCCCGGCGGCCACCAGCGCCGCCGCCACAAGCAGGCCAATGTAGTACGGTGTCACGCCTGTGACGCGCCCCATCCGCCGGCTGAGCAGCGCCAGCACCAGCAGCATCGCCATCACGCCCAGCGGCCCCAGCAGCCCAACCGCGCCGATCATCGCGGCTTGCCCCGCCGCGCCAGCATCGTCCACCCCAGCAGCAGGCTGAGCGCCAGCAGCGCCGCGCCGCCCGCGCCGGCCAGCGCGTCAGCCACCGGGTCGCCCGCCATCTGGTTGATGCTGGCGCAGCGCACCGTCGCCAGGCCGTACAGCACCAGCGGCAGCAGATACAGCGGGTAATAGGTGCGCTCGCCAGAGAAGCGCTGGTAAAAGCGCGCGATGAGCAGCATAAACACCAGCAGCACCGCCAGCGGGAACCACATGTACAGCGTCAGAATCTGGTTGGGCGTGGCGGCGCTCACAGACGGACAGCCCGTTCAGCGCATGGCGCGGATAACATGGTAAATGGCCTTCACGCGAAACTGGCGGTCGTTGCAGGCCCCCACAAAGCTGCTTACCATCTCGCGCACTTTGCGGTCGTTGGTGAGCGCGTATACCGACACGCCCGACATCTGGTTCTGCTGCAGCACGCCCGCGCGCACCAGGCCCTTCAGCTCAGACTCAATCATGCGCGTATCGCGGCCAATGTAGCGTGCGATGTTCTCCGTCGTGTCAGCGGCGTGCGGGTTGTCGTGGAAGAAGCGCACCAGGTCCCATTTGATGAACGAATTCACTCTGGACTGAATGAACTCAAGCAGCAGCGGATCCATGTCGTCCATAAACTTCGAAGCCGTATCCATAGGCGTCATGCGTACATTGTCCTGCTGAGCGCGAATGTGAGTGAGTGCCGCGCTGTCCCCCTGCCGGCGCGGCGCGATCCTCTTAACTGGCCTGCTGGCGGTCCTGGCGCAGGTGACAGTTCTTATACTTCTTGCCGCTGCCGCACCAGCACGGGTCGTTGCGCCCCAGGCGCTCTTTCGCCGTCTTGCGCGCCGGCTCCGGCTTAGAGACCGCCGTGCCGCCCACGCTGGCCGTTACCGGCGGGCGCACCGCCTGCACCCGACGCTGCGGCGGGGCCACATTCACCTGCACGCGGAAAATATCGCGCGCTGCCTGCCGCCTGATCTCTTCCTGCAGGCCCTGCCACATCTCGAACGCGCTGCGCTTATATTCTACCAGCGGGTCGCGCTGCGCAATCGCCATCAGGCCGATACCCTCGCGCAGCACATCCAGGTCGGTCAGGTGGCGCCGCCAGTACTGGTCCAGCGCGCTGAGCATCACCAGCCGTTCGGCGCGCGGCATAATCTCCGGCCCCAGGTCCGCCGCCTTGCGCTCATAAGCCTCGCGCACCGCTTCGATCAGCATGTCCTCAAGCTGCTCGACGGTCTTGCCCGCCATCGCGTCCGGCGTGACGCTGGGCGGAACCGGGAAAACCGTGAACAACTGGCGGTACAGCGTGTCCACATCCCAGGTGTCGGGGGCGTCGCCTTCGGGAAGCTGCTCATCGAGCATGTCCACCACCACGCCCTCGATAGTTTTTATGTACTGGTCGCGCAGGTCAGCGCCCTCCAGCACTTCCTGGCGCTGCCGGTAGATCACCTCGCGCTGCTTGTTCACCACGTCGTCATATTCCAGCACGCGCTTGCGGATGTCGAAGTTGTGGCCTTCAACGCGCACCTGCGCCTGCCCGATCGAACGGCTGATGATGCTGTGCTGGATCGGCTCATCAGGCGGGATATTCGCCCAGTCCATGAACCCCTTGACGCGGTCGCCGCCGAAGCGGCGCATCAGGTCGTCCTCCAGGCTCAGGTAGAAGCGCGACGCGCCGGGGTCGCCCTGGCGGCCAGAACGCCCGCGAAGCTGGTTGTCAATGCGCCGCGCCTCGTGGCGCTCCGTGCCCAGCACAAACAGCCCGCCGGCCTCGATCACGCGCTGGCGGTCGCGCGCCACCTCGCGCCGCGCGTCGGCCAGCGCCTCCGTCCACTGTTCGGGCGTGGCCTGCGTGACATCAACCCCGTCGCGGCGCAGCCGCTCGCGCGCCAGGCCCTCCGGGTTGCCGCCCAGCAGAATGTCCACGCCGCGGCCAGCCATATTGGTGGCGATCGTCACCGCGCCAGGGCGGCCCGCCTGCGTGATGATCGTCGCCTCGCGTTCGTGCTGCTTGGCGTTGAGCACCTCGTGATCAATGCGCTCTTTTTTGAGCAGTTTGCTCAGCCGCTCCGATGTCTCGATGGCGACCGTGCCCACCAGCACCGGCTGGCCGCGTTCCTGCCGCTCTCTGATCTCCGCCACCACCGCGCTGAACTTGGCCGCCTCAGTGGCGTAGATCAGGTCGTCGTGGTCCAGCCGGATCACGGGCACGTTGGTCGGAATGGCGACCACTTCCAGGCTGTAAATCTTCTCAAATTCCTCCGCCTCGGTCATCGCCGTGCCGGTCATGCCGGCCAGCTTTTTATACATGCGGAAGAAATTCTGGAACGTGATCGTCGCCATCGTCAGGTTCTCGCGGCGGATCTCAACGCCCTCTTTCGCCTCGATCGCCTGGTGCAGCCCCTCAGAGAAACGCCGCCCGTACATCAGGCGGCCCGTGAACTCGTCCACGATAATCACCTGGCCGTCCTGGACGATGTAATCCTTGTCGATCTGATAGAGCGCGTGCGCCCGCAGACAGTTGTCAAGGTAGGGGATCATCTCCGCGATCTCAGGGTGCTCCGGGTCGTAAAGCTGCTCCACGCCCAGCAGCCGTTCGACCTTCTCGACCCCCGCATCGGTGAGGTAGGTCACGCGGTCCTTGATGTCCAGCACGTAATCGCCGTCCGGCTCGTCGTTTTCGACGCTTTCCTCACTGCTCGGCTTCAGCCGCCGGACGATCTGCGCGAACACCCGGTAGTTATCGGACGGCGGATCAGACTGACCGGCGATAATCAGCGGCGTGCGCGCCTCGTCAATGAGGATGTTGTCCACCTCGTCCACGATGGCATAAAACAGCTCGCGCTGCACCATCTCGCTCTTGTCCATCACCATGTTGTCGCGCAGATAGTCAAAGCCGAACTCGTTGTTGGTTCCGTAGAGGATATCGGCCTGGTAGGCTTCGCGCCGGGTGATTGGCCGCAGGTTCTGGTAGCGGTCGTCGTCGCTGTTGTAGTCCGGGTCGAACATGTATGAGCCGGTATCAGGGTTGCCGGCGTTGTTCTGAATCACCGCGCCGGACAGCCCCAGCAGGTGATAGATCGGCCCCATCGTCTGCAAGCCAACCTTGCTCAGGTAGTCGTTGGGCGTCACCAGGTGCGCGCCGCGCCCCAGCAGGCCGTTGAGGTACAGCGGCAGCGTGGCGACCAGCGTCTTGCCCTCGCCCGTTTTCATCTCCGCGATGCGGCCCTGGTGCAGCACGATGCCGCCGATCAACTGAACGTCGTAGTGCCGCTGGCCGATCGTGCGCACAGCCGCCTCGCGCACCAGCGCGAAGGCTTCCGGCAGCAGGTCATCAAGCCTGGCGCCGTCGGCGATGCGCCGCCTGAATTCGTCTGTTTTGGCGCGTATCTGGTCATTGGTCAGGGCTTTCGCTGCCGGTTCGAGGGCGTTGATCTGCTCGACAGTGCCCCGGTACTGGTTAAGCGCGCGCTCAACCGGGTCGCCAATGACGGCCTTGACGATGTTCTTAAACATACCGCCTCGAAATCTGCCCAGCACCCTGGGCTAACGTCAACCGAGGGCGATTATATCACAAGCGGTATCAGCGGCATGTTAGAATCGCGAAAGCAGCGCGCTGGCTCTACAGGGCCTTTTGACATTTCGGCAGTTCTGTGTTTTCCTCAAGGCCGCGTGATCTGTTCGCGCTTCAAGGAAGCGGCCGCATGCGCCCCGGCGGCAAACCCGGCGGCCGCGGCGCGCACCTGTACTGTCCGGTCTGAAACAGCCGCGAGGGATATTTTATGCACTACGCAAGACTGGGACGCACCGGCCTCAAGGTCAGCCGCCTGTGCCTGGGCGCGATGAACTTCGGCTGGTCAGCGGACGAGCCGACGTCGCAGGCCATCATGGACGCCGCCTACGACGCGGGCATCAACTTCTTCGACACCGCCGACATCTACACGCGCTGGGTTCCTGACAGCGCCGGCGGCGTCTCGGAGGAAATTATCGGGCGCTGGCTAAAGCATAAACCGCGCCACCAGGTTATCGTCGCCACGAAGGTGCGCGGCACGATGTGGGACGGCCCCACCGGGCAGGGCCTCAGCCGCCACCACATCCTGCAGGCGGCTGAGGACAGCCTGCGCCGCCTCCAGACCGACTACATTGATCTCTACCAGACACACTGGCCGGACGCCGAGACGCCGCTGGACGAAACGCTGGCGGCACTGGACGCGCTCGTGCAGTCCGGCAAGGTGCGCTATATCGGCGCCAGCAACTACCCGGCCTGGCTGCTGACTAAGGCGCTGTGGGTCAGCGACGTGCGCCGGCTGGCGCGCTACGACAGCCTTCAGCCGCACTACAGCCTGTTCAACCGCGCTGAGTTCGAGCGCGAGCTGGCCCCGCTGTGCCGCGACCAGGGCATCGGCGTGATCCCCTACAGCCCGCTGGCGGCGGGCTTCCTCACCGGCAAATACACCCGCGAGAACCGCCAGCCGGACTCGGCGCGCAGCGACAGCAAGCTGGTGCAGCGCCTGACCAGCGACGAGAAAGCCTTCGCCGCGCTGGACGAAGTTCAGCGCATCGCTGACGCGCACGGCGTCCCGATGGCGCACGTGGCGCTGGGCTGGCAGTTAGCGCAGGATGTGATCACGTCGCCGATCATCGGCGCGCGCACAGTGGCACAGTTCCACGAGCTGGCCGGGGCCGTTGATCTCACATTATCCGCCGACGAAATGGCCGCGCTCAACACGGCCACCGAAGGGTATTAAAGCCCGCGCTGTCCGTCGCCAGCGCCCGGCCCACCCCCCGTCCCGCTGCTGGCGCGAGACGGGGGATGGGGTTTGCGCCGCCGTCGATACCAGCCGACAGCCAGTGGCACGAACGACAGCGCGCCGATCACCAGATAAACAGGGACGAGCAGGCTGCGGTTTTCCGCCAGGCTGGACCCCACCGCCACAAATAAAAACGTGGGCACAACCCCGCCCACCGCCGAGATCAGCACGTACTGCCCCGTCGTGATCGTCCTGCCAAAGCCGGCGGCGTAGCTGATAAAATCGTACACCGCGAACAAAAACAGGCGCGCGTACAGCAGCGTCGGCCAGCCGCCGAGCTGGCTGTAGAAGCGGTCCACGCGGCCCATTCCCGCCGCGCCGACGAAGCGCTGCGCCACCGGCCGGCCCAACCGCCGCGCGATCGTAAAGCTGATCGTGCCGCCGATCACCTCGCCCAGCAGTGAGTACAGCGTCCCCGGCCACAGCCCGAACAGCACGCCCGACGACAGTTGAATCGGCCCGGCGCTGAGCGGCGCGAACACAAACGTGGCCGCCTTCAGCGCGATATACGCCAGCGGGGCCAGCGGCCCGGCCTGCATGACAGCGTTCTGAATGCGCTCAACGCCAAATGATTCGACGGCCAGCAGGATCGCCAGCGTGGCGGCGACAAACGCGGCGATGCCCAGCAGCGCCGCGCGCAGCGAGAAGCCGTCTCCGTTGGGTGGCATCGGCGGCAGCGCGGCTACTCGTCGAACAGCTCGCCCACGCTGCGCCCGGCGTGCGCCCGCAGGATCACCTCAGCCAGCAGCGGCGCCACCGACAGCACCGTCATGTTGGGCAGCAGCCAGTCCTTCCTGATGGGCAGCGTGTTGGTCATCACGATTTCCTTCAGGTTGAGCTTTTCCAGCCGCTCGAACGCCTCTTTGGTCATCAGCGGGTGCGTGTACGCGAAGTAGATATCGCGCGCGCCCGCCTCGCGCAGCGCGTTGACCGACTGCGTTACGCTGCCGGCGGTCAGCACCTCATCGTCCACGATCAGCACGTTTTTGTCCTGCACCGTGCCGATGATGGACAGCGCCTCTGGCCGCTCAGCGTTATCTACCCGCCGCTTCTCGATGATGGCGTGCGGCGCGCCCAGTCGTTCGGCCCAGTTGCGGCCCTTCTTGGCAAAACCCAGGTCGGCGGACACCACCACCAGGTCAGGGACGTTCTTCTCCAGCATATAATCGCTGAGCAGGTAGAAGGCCGACAGCGCGTCGCCGGGGATATTGAAAAACCCCTGAATCTGCCCGGCGTGCAGGTCAATGGTGATGTAGCGGTCCGTGCCGGCCACCTCGATCAGGTTGGCGACCAGCCGCGCCGCGATGCCCACGCGCGGCTGGTCCTTCTTGTCGGACCGGCTGTAGGTGTAGTAGGGGATGATGACGTTGATGCGCGCCGCCGAATCGCGCTTGAGCGTGTCAATCATGATGAGCATTTCCATGAAATTGTCGTGCAGCGGCGTCCCCATCGTCTGCACCAGGTACACATCCTGGCCGCGCACGCTCTCATTCAGGCGGATGAAAATGTTTTCGTTCGAAAACACCTTCATGTCATAGTCGCCCAGCTTGATGCCCAGGTAATCGGCGATCTCGCTGCCCAGTTCCTGCGAGGCTGAGCCAGCGAACAGCACGATGTGCCCGAACTGCCCCGGACTCGATGCCAGCAGAATGTGCGACCCCGCTTTGCGGACGTACTTCGTCCCCGGTATTTTTTCCCCAGCCTGCTTGTTGCCACGATTCATAGCTGCCGCCCCTGCCGCGCCAGAACACAGGCGCGCGTTTTCTTCACCCGCCCATTAGCACTCAATGATCCGCCAGCGCCGCCAGCAGCTCCCGCACCGCGCTCTGCGGGTCCACCACGCGCGCCTGCACCTGCCCGACTATCTCGGCCAGCGCCGCGCCCGGCAGCGCCGCCAGCGCCTGCGCCAGCAGCGCGTCGCGCAGCCGGTTCGTCAGCTCAACGGCGATCTGCTCGCGCTCGCGGCGCGCCAGCGCCGCGCCCGTCAGGTACGCGCGGTGGTCGTCTACAGCGGCCAGCAGCGCGTCAACGCCCTGGTCCTCGGTCGCTACCGTCTGCACCAGCGGCGGAATCCACAGCGCCGGGTCCGCGTCGCCGTTGGCCGGCATGGCAGCGGGCAGCAGCCGCCCGTGATGCGCCAGCATCTGGCGGCGCGCCGCCGGGTGGCCCAGCTCAAGCATCCCCTTCAGCGCGCGCACCGTGTTGGCCGCGCCGGGCCGGTCTGCCTTGTTGACCACCAGCACGTCCGCGATCTCCAGAATGCCCGCCTTGATCGCCTGCACGTCGTCGCCCAGGCCCGGCGCTTCGACCACCAGCGTAGTGTGCGCGGCGCGGGCAACCTCGACCTCGTTCTGCCCCGCGCCCACCGTCTCGACCAGCACCCGGTCGAAGCCAGCGGCGTCCAGCAGGCGCACCGCGTCGCGCGCCGCCAGCGCCAGCCCGCCCAGGCTGCCGCGCGTCGCCATGCTGCGAATAAACACGCCGCTGTCGCCCGCGAGGTCGCGCATGCGGATGCGATCGCCCAGGATGGCCCCGCCGGTAAATGGACTGGTCGGGTCAACGGCGAGGATGCCCACCGTCTGCCCGCGCGCCCGGTACGCCTTGGCCAGCGCGTTCACCAGCGAGCTTTTGCCCGTGCCCGGCGCGCCCGTCACGCCAATAATGTGCGCCCGCCCCGTGTGCGGAAACAAAACCGCGAGGGCCTGGTCCACACCCTCGCGCTCGTTCTCAACATAGCTTAGCAGCCGCGCCAGCGCGCGGCGGTCGCCCGCGATAAGCTGCCGCGCCAGCTCGATCATGCCGCCCCGCCAGCGCCCGGCGTCACCAGCCTGCGAATGTGCGCGACGATGTCCTCGGTATTGGTTCCCGGCCCGAAGACCGCGCTCACGCCCAGTTCAGCCAGCGGCACGCGGTCGTCATCCGGGATAATGCCGCCCACCACCACCGGCACATCACTCAACCCGTGCTGGTCCAGCACCTGCCGCACCTTCGGGACCAGCGCCATATGCGCCCCGCTGAGAATGCTCAGGCCCACCACGTCCACATCTTCCTGCAGCGCGGCCTCGGCGATCATCTCCGGCGTCTGCCGCAGGCCGGTGTAAATAACCTCCATGCCGGCGTCACGCAGCGCGCGCGCGATCACCTTGGCCCCCCGGTCATGCCCATCCAGCCCCGGCTTGGCAATTAACACTCGAATTGCGCGGTCTGTCATATGCGTCGGCCCCGCTTTCGCTGGCATCCCCCGGCAGTCTTTCGGTTTCATTATAGCAAATGCTGGCCAAACACAAAGACCCACCGCCCGCGGCAGAGCCTGCCGAAACCTGAATCAAACGAAAACTCAAGCGTGCCTGTGGATTTGAAAAACCGAGCCTGTGCTACAATACACTTACCTGGCCGGGAAGCTAACCGGGACGGACGAAACACGCCATGAACGTCGCCCTATCATCTGCTAAGCCGCCGGCGGCGGCCCCCGCCGCCAACCGCGCGCTGCTGGCCGTCACCCTGGCCCTGGCCGTTGTGACCGCCGCCGCCGCCGCCGCCTATCTGGTGCTGGCGCTTCAGTGGCGGCAGCAGCCGTTCATCGGCGTCCTGGTTTCGCGCAACCTCGCGGTAGACGGCTCTTACTCGCTGTCCGCGACGCCCTGGCCCGGCCTGAGCGCCGGCCTCCAGCGGCGCGACCATATCGTGAGCATCAACGGCCAGCCGCTGGCCGCCCCGCCCGCCTACGACGAGGCTCTCCACAGCTTTCACAGCGCCGTGCTGCGCCTCAACCCGGACGACACCGTTACGATCGGCTTTAACCGCCCGCCGGTGGGCGGCCCCTGCCCCGCGCCCGCCGGTGACGGCGGCCTGTGCAGCGTGACGTATGCGCTTCAGCCCTTCGCGCTGGTTGATTTCATCGGCTTCTTCCTGGCCCCGTTCATTACCGGGCTGCTGAGCCTCGGCATCGGCGTCGCGGTGCTGTGGCTGCGCCCGAACCAGCCCACCGCCGTCCTGGCCGGCGCGGCCTGCCTGCTGCTGGCGCTGGTGCTGTGCGGCCTGTTCGATGTCAACACATCGCACACGCTTGTGCCGCTGTGGATCGCCGCCGTCACCCTGCTGGCTGCCGTGACGATCACGCTGGCGCTGGTGTTCCCGCTGCGCGCCGCCCTGCTCTACCGGCGCGGCTGGCTGGTCTATCTGCCGCTGGGCGTGGGCCTGCTGGCCGCCGCCGCCCTGGTGTGGCTGGTTATCAACCCGCCTGACCCGGCTTTCCAGGCGGGCACGCCGGCCTTCGGGCTGGTGTTTGGCGCGCTCATCACCTTCAGCCTCAGCCTGCTCTACCACCGCCGCCGCGCCACCAGCCTGGCCGTGCGCGACCAGAGCGGCACCGTCCTGATCGGCCTGGCGCTGTCGGCTGTCCCGGTGCTTATCTGGGTAGCCAACACCGTCGCCCAGGTCATTGACGGCGCGGCGCTGGTCCCGTTTAACGTCGCCGCTGGCACGCCGTTCGCCCTGGTGACCCCGCTCAGCCTGGCCTACGCCGTCCTCCAGTACCGCACCTTCGACACCGACCGCGTCATCAGCCAGAGCATCACTTACGGCCTGCTGCTGCTGGCGCTGGTGGCCGGCTATTTCCTGCTGGTGTTCAGCGCCAGCCTGTTCATCACCCAGGGCCAGTTGATCGCGAACAGCCCGCTGTTCATCGGCCTGACCGTCTTCGTGATCGCGCTGCTGTTCCTGCCCGTGCGCAGCTTTGTGCAGGCGCGCATTGACCGCCTCTACTACCGCCAGCGCATCAACTTCCAGCAGCACGTTGACGCCTTCACCCACGAGATCTCGCGCTCGCGCGACATCAACCGTGTAATCGCCCGCCTGGGCGAAATTCTCGATGAGACGCTTCAGCCGGAGGCGGTGTTCGTCTTTGTGCTTCAGCGCCAGCGCGACGTGTTCACCGCCGCCGGCGACCCGCGCCCGGCTACCGACATCGAGTTCGCCGCCGACACCGGCATCGTCGCCGCCCTTGAGGCCAGCGACCAGATTCTTCACCTGGAGCCGCGCCAGCCCTGGCCGCTGGCTGTCCGCAGCGAAAGCGCACGCCTGCGCATCCTCAACGCCCGCCTGATCGCCGGCCTGCGCGGCAGCGCCGCCACCACCGGTTTCGTCTGCCTGGGGCCGCCGCGCGCCGGCAGCCGCAGCTACAGCTATGAGCATGTGCTCTTTGTGCAAAGCCTCGTCGGCCAGATGGCGATCGCGGTCGAGCGCGCCCAGGTGGTTGAGGCGCTGGAACGCCGCGTGAACGAACAGCGCGTGCTGGCGCAGGTCAGCCAGGCGGCCAACTTCAGCGTTAACCTCGATGATCTGCTTGAACTCACCAGCACTCAGGTCAGCCGGCTGATTGACGCCCCCTATTTCTATATCGCCCTCGCTGACGACAGCGACCTGTTCTTCGCCTTCTACCTTGAGAACGACGAGCGCGAGCGCGGGCGCGAAAACCAGCGCTGGCCGCTGGGCCGGGACCTGTTCAGCGAGGTTGTGCGCGCCGGCCAGGGCCTGCTGTTCGACGATTACGCCAGCGCGCTGGCGCAGCGCGCCCTCACCGACACGCTCATCAGCCCGCAGATACGCGCCTGGATGGGCGTCCCACTGGCGACCAACACCCAGACGGTCGGCGTGATGGCGGTCGGCAGCGACCAGCCCGGCCAGGCGTACAGCGCGGAACAGTTCCAGTTTTTTAAGGACATCGCTCTGCTCGCCGCCACCTCTATCGAAAAGACGCGCCTGTTTGAGGAAACCAACCAGCGCGCGCGCCAGCTTGCCGCGCTCAACGAAGTCAGCAGCGCGCTGGCCGGCGAGCTGAACCTGGATAAGCTGCTGGAGCTGGTGACGCGCAGCGCGGTAGACATCCTCAACGCTGAGGCTGGCTCGCTGCTGCTGCGCGCTGAGGACAGCAGCAGCGAGCTGGAGTTCAGGATCGCGATCGGCAGCGCCGGGCAGGGCCTGGTCGGCACGCGCTTCTCAGTCCGCCAGGGGCTGGCTGGCGAGGTCGTCAGCACCGGACGCCCGGTGATCGTCAACGACCCCGTGAACGACCGGCGCTGGGCCGGCGAGCAGTCCACAAACGGTTTCGTGACCAGAACCGTCCTCGCCGTGCCGCTGACCGCCAAAGGCCAGACTATCGGCGTGCTGGAAATCCTCAACAAACAGGGCAGCAAGCGCTTCGACAACGAGGACGTCCGCCTGCTCAGCACCTTCGCAGTGCAGGCCGCCGTCGCCATCGAAAACGTGCGCCTGTTCAACCTCACCGACGCCCAGCTTAACGCCCGCGTCTCTGAGCTGGAAACGCTGGAACAGATTGACACCGAGCTGAACCGCACGCTGGACCTTAACCAGGTGGCCGACATCGCCATCCGCTGGGCCTTGAACATCACCCGCGCGCCGGCGGCGGCCCTGGGGCTGGTCACGGCGGCGCCGCCGCGCCTGGAGATCATCGCCGCCGTCGGCTACGAGGCAGGCGACCACCCGGTCGGCGCCGAGGGGCCGCTGTGGCCGCTCACCGGGGCTTTCGCCCGCGTGCTGCGCCAGCGCCGGGGCGATATGGTCAGCAAAGCGTCAATGGACTTCGTGCCCTGTCTGCGCGGCAGCACCAGCCAGATCATCCTGCCGATGGTCGCCGGCGGCGATGTCAACGGCATGCTGATTGTCGAAACCAACCGCGACCCGCAGCTTACCCTGGTGCACCTGGCGCAGCTCTACCGCCTCAGCGACCACGCCGGCATCGCGCTGGCCAACGCCCAGCTTTACGCTGAGCTGACGCGCGCCAACGACTCCAAGAGCGAATTTGTCAGCTTCGTGGCCCACGAGCTGAAAACGCCGATGACCTCTATCAAAGGCTACACCGACCTGCTGCTGATGAGCGGCGGCGGCAGCCCGCTTGAACCCCAGCAGGAAGGTTTCCTGCGCACCATCCACGCCAATATCGAGCGCATGAACACGCTCGTCAGCGACCTCAACGACGTCACTAAAATGGAGACCAACAACCTCCAGATGGAGCTGGCGGCGGTGGACTTCACCGCTGTCATCGCCGAGACGCTGCGCCCTCTCCAGCGCCAGATCGAGAACCGGCAGCAAACGCTGGAGATCAACCTGCCCGCCAACCTGCCCGCGCTCTACGGCGACCAGAACCGGCTCATCCAGGTGCTCACCAACCTGCTCAGCAACGCGCACAAATACACGCCCACCGGCGGGCGCATCACTATCACCGGCGAGGTCGTCCCCAACCGCTGGAACGCCCGCCGCCAGCCGGCGGAAGCTGTCTGTCACATCATGGTGCGCGACACCGGCATCGGCATGAGTTCTGAGGATGTGAACAAGCTGTTCACGCCCTACTTCCGCAGCGAGAACCCGCTGGCGCGCGAGCAGCCCGGCACGGGCCTGGGCCTGACGATCGTGCGCGGCATTGTCGAGCGCCACAACGGGCGCATCTGGGTTGAGAGCGAACTCGGCCAGGGCACGGTGTTCCACTTCACCGTCCCGCTGGCCCCGGCTGCCGAAGCTGAGCCATCCGCCGGGGATTAACCCGGCGCGCGGGCGCAAAAACGCTGGCTGCCCTGAATAAACACAGACCGCTGTTCGCGGTCTGTGTTTATTATGCTGCGCGCGGTTTGCCGCCCGCTGGCGGCACGGCGCGTTAGTTCAGATGGCCGGTGAGCTTGCCCGTGATGCGGTCCTTCGGCTGGTAGCCAACGATGCGCTCCACCACTTCGCCGCCCTTGAACAGCAGCAGCGTCGGGATGCCCATAATCTGATACTGCATCAGAATATCGCCGTACTGGTCCGCGTCCAGCTTGCCCACGCGCAGCCGGCCCTGGTATTCAGCGGCAATCTCGTCAACAATCGGGCCAATCATCTTGCACGGCCCGCACCACTCCGCCCAGAAATCCACCAGCACAGGCGTGTCAGAATCGAGCACTTCAGCCTGGAAGTTGTCGCCGGTTACCTCAAATGTCAGCTTGCCCATGTTGTGCTGTTGCTCCTTTTCTCGCTTTTGACGCCGAATATGCCGCGTGCTATTATACCTGTGTTCAGGCACAGTGTTTACTGTGCCGGCGCCGGCTTACCGTTAACTGGCCTACCCGTTATGACTCTCGAATCAGACAGCGCAGCGCTGCCAGAACTTACCCGCCGCCAGGAAGAAATTCTCTCGCTCATCGTCCGCACCTACACGCAGACGCCTGAGCCAGTCGGCTCAAAGTCGCTGGTCGAAACCTACTCGCTCAACCTCAGCTCTGCCACCATCCGCAACGAGATGGCCGTCCTGGAGGAAAAGGGCTATATCATCGCGCCGCACACGTCCGCCGGGCGCGTCCCCACCGAGAACGGCTATCGCTACTTCGTCAAGCGCCTGCTCAGCAGCGGCGACCTGTCCGCCGCCGAAGAGACGCGCATCGCTGAAAAGCTGGCCACCTCGCCCCTGGCGACGGAACAGTGGATGCGCCTGGCCGCCACCCTGCTGGCGCGCACCGCCCGGTCAGCGGCGCTCGTCACCCCGCCGATCGCTGAAACCAGCCGCTTCAAACACCTGGAGCTGATCTCGATTCAGGGCCGGCTGGCGCTGATGGTGCTCGTCCTCCAGGGCGGGACCGTTCACCAGCAGATGCTCAACCTGGCCGAACCGGTCGCGCAGGAAACGCTGAGCGAAGTGGCGCAGCGCGTCAACGCCCTGTGTCCGGCGCTCATGGCCGACGAAGTGCGCATGAAAAGCGTGCAGCTTAACCTGCTGGGCCGCGAGATCGCTGAGCTGGTGGCCGACCTGCTCGACCGCGCCGACCAAAATCAGGTGCGGCTCATCTACCGCGACGGCCTGAGCGACATCATCAGCGCTTTTCACGGCAGCGAAGGCGCGCAGCAGGCCGTGCGCGTCTTTGAGGAACGGGCCTTCCTCAACACGATCCTGTCCGAAACGCTGGACCCGATTATCAACAGCGTGCAGGTCGTGATCGGCGGCGAGGGGCGCTGGGAGGAACTGCGCCACCTGACCATGATCCTCAGCCGCTACGGCATCCCCGGCCAGGTCAGCGGCGCGGTCGGCGTCGTCGGCCCCACCCACATCAACTATGGCCGCGCGATCGGCGCGGTGCGCTACATCTCCGGCCTGATGACCAACACGCTGGTGAACCTGTACGACGCCGCGCCCCCCCTGCCCGACTCCAACGAGAGCGAATAGCGCCGCGCGCGTTTTCTTACACCCGCCTAACGTTTCAGGCGGGCTTGTTAATGTTATTCTATTATGCGCCAGTTACACTGACCAGGTGAGTGCAGATAACTGCCCGTTTTAACCCGTATACGTTGAAGAATGGTGAGTTCCGTGAGCGACAGACGCACAATCCCCATCGAGGAACCTGAAGCTGCCCTGGATGAAGCCGCCGCTGCCGCCGCGCTGTCGCCTGACGGGACCGCAGCCCCGGCCGGCCTGGCGGAAAAGCTGGCGCAGCTCAACGCTGAGCTGGAAGCGGCCCACCGCAAGGCCCAGGAAAACCTTGATGGCTGGCAGCGTGAACGCGCCGACTTTGTCAACTATCGCAAACGTGTCGAACGCGACATGCGCGATATACAGCAAACTGCTGCCGTTGAAACGCTGCTGCTGCTGCTGCCCACGCTCGACGACTTCGAGCGCGCCGTGGCCAACACACCCGACGACCTGCGCCAGCAGCCCTGGCTGGAAGGCATCCTTGCGATCCAGCGCAAACTGCAAAAAACGCTGGAGGACCAGGGCATCACCGCCGTAGACCCGGTTGGCGAGGTCTTTGACCCCAACCGTCATGAAGCTGTCGCTGTTGACGCCGCTGCCGGTGTCCCCAGCGGGCATGTCACAGCAACGCTGCAAAAAGGCTATCTGTATGGCGACCGTGTCCTGCGTTCAGCGCTCGTGCGGGTCGCCAGCTAGGGCGGTTTCTAAGCAGGCGCACAATCCACACACGAATGAGGAGCTAAGAAACAACCATGGGACGTATCATCGGCATTGACCTGGGAACCACGAACTCAGTTGTTGCGGTGATGGAAGGCGGCCAGCCGGTCGTGATTCCATCGGCAGAAGGCAGCAAGCTGATCCCCTCTGTGGTGGCGGTAAACCCCAAAACCAACGAACGCCTCGTCGGGCGCATCGCCCGCAACCAGGCGGTTATCAACCCGGAAAACACGATCTTTTCCGTCAAGCGCTTTATGGGCCGCAAGTTCAGCGACAAGCAGGTGCAGGACACCGTCAAGCGCGTGCCCTATAAAGTGAGCGCCGCCGCCAACGGCGATATCCGCGTGCAGATGGGCGGCAAGGACTACAGCCCGCCAGAGATTTCGGCCATGATCCTGCAAAAGATCAAAGCCGACGCTGAGGCCTACCTGGGCGAAACCGTTGACCGCGCCGTGATCACCGTTCCGGCCTACTTCAACGACGCCCAGCGCAACGCCACCAAGGACGCGGGCCGCATCGCCGGCCTGGAAGTTCTGCGCATCATCAACGAGCCGACCGCCTCCAGCCTGGCCTACGGCCTGGACAACCGCCGGAATGAGATCATCGCCGTCTATGACCTGGGCGGCGGCACATTCGATATTTCGATCCTTGAGGTGGGCGACGGCGTGTTTGAGGTGCGCAGCACCAACGGCGACACCTACCTGGGCGGCGACGACTTCGATGAAATTATCATTGACTGGGTGGCCGACGAGTTCAAGAAGGAAAGCGGCATTGACCTGCGCAGCGACCGCCAGGCCCTCCAGCGCCTGAAAGAGGCCGCCGAGAAAGCCAAGATCGAGCTGTCCAGCACGCTGAGCACCGACATCAACCTGCCCTTCATCACGGCGGATGCCAGCGGCCCCAAGCACCTGAACATAACGCTGACGCGCGCCAAACTGGAAAGCCTGACCGAGCGCCTTATCCGCCGGTCCATCGCCCCCTGCGAGCAGGCGCTCGCGGACGCCGGCCTGAGCAAGAGCGAAGTCAGCAACGTGGTCCTCGTCGGCGGCATGACCCGTATGCCGGCGGTGCAGGAAGCCGTCAAAGCCTTCTTCGGCAAAGAGCCGAACCGCAGCGTCAACCCCGATGAAGTGGTGGCGCTGGGCGCCGCGATCCAGGCGGGCGTGCTGGGCGGCGATGTCAAGGACATCCTGCTGCTCGACGTCACCCCGCTGACGCTGGGTGTCGAGACGCTGGGCGGCGTGGCGACGCCAATGATCGAGCGCAACACCACCATCCCCACCAAGAAGGCGCAGGTCTACTCCACCGCCGCCGACGGCCAGACCCAGGTCGAAATCCACATCGTCCAGGGCGAGCGCCCGATGGCCGCCGATAACAAGTCGCTGGGCCGCTTCATCCTCGACGGCATCCCGCCAGCCCCGCGCGGCGTCCCGCAGGTTGAAGTCACCTTCGACATTGACGCCAACGGCATCCTGAACGTGAGCGCGCGCGACAAAGCGACAGGCCGCGAGCAGAAGATCACCATCACCGCCAGCAGCGGCCTGAGCGAAGCTGAAATTGACCGCATGGTCAAAGAGGCGGAGAAGCACGCCAGCGAGGACAGCCAGCGCCGCGAGGCCGCCGAGGCCAAGAACCAGGCTGAAAGCACCGTTTTCGCCGCTGAAAAGCTGCTGCGCGACTACGGCGACAAACTGCCGCAGAGCGCCGCCAGCGAAACGCAGACGCGCATTGACGCCGTGCGCCGCGCCGAAGAGGGCGGCAGCGTCGAGGCGCTCCGCAGCGCGACCGAAGCGCTCGGCCAGCACATCCAGACGCTGGGCGCCAGCATGTACGAGCAGCAGCCCGGCGCTGCCCCCGGCACTGACGGCAGCGGCGACGGCAGCCAGCAGCCGAAGGGCGGCGAGGACGTGGTGGACGCGGAGTTCACCGAAGCGTAACAACGCCAGCTAAACACAGCGCGCGAAGCGGCCTGAGGTTTGTCCCAGGCCGCTTTGTGCGCAACCTCCACTGTAGGCTTGGGGCGCAGTGCGCTATAATCAACCGAGGCGGATGCTTCTGATGGATAACACGACCATGGCGCGAGATTATTATGAGGTCCTGGATGTGCCGCGCACAGCCAGCAAAGCCGATATTAAACAGGCGTTCCGCAAGCTGGCCCGGCAGTATCACCCCGATGTCAGCGACCACTCCGACGCCGAAGCGCGCTTCAAGGAAATCAACGAAGCCTACGAGGTGCTCTCTGACGACGACAAGCGCGCCCGCTATGATCGTTTTGGCCACGCCGGCGTGCAGGGCGCAGGAGCCAGCGGCTTCAGCGGCTTCAGCGGTTTCGACGAGATTTTCGAGGAATTCTTCAGCAGCTTTGGCGGCACGCGCGCGTCGTCATCCGCCCGGCGCGGGCCGCGCCCCGGCACTGACCGCCGCATTGAAGTCACCATCAGCTTTGAAGAATCGGTCTTCGGCGTCGACAAAGAAATCGAAATCGAGCGCCTGGAAGCCTGCGAAACCTGCGGCGGCAGCGGCGCGGAACCCGGCACACAGCCCATCACCTGCCCGCAGTGCGGCGGCACAGGCGAGGTGCGCCAGGTGCAGCAGACCTTCCTGGGGTCAATGGTGCGCGTCGCCACCTGCCCGCGCTGCAACGGGCGCGGCGAAACGGTCCAGTCCACCTGCGGCACCTGCCGGGGCGATGGCCGGGTGCGCCGCCGCGTCAAGCTCTCGGTGCAGATTCCGGCGGGCGTGCGCGAGGGGCTTCAGGTGCAGGTGCGCGGCGAGGGCGACGCCGGCGAGGCCAACGCCCCGCGCGGCAACCTCTATGTGGTGATTCACGTCAGCGAGCACGCTTTCTTCAAGCGGCGCAACAACGACATCATTCTCGACATCAATATCAACGTGGCGCAGGCCGCCCTGGGCGACAAAATCACCGTGCCCACCGTTGACGGCAACGTCGAGCTGACCGTGCCCGCCGGCACACAGACCGGCAAGGTGTTCCGCCTGCGCGGCAAGGGCGTGCCGCGTCTGCGCAGCGACGGCTCCAGCGCGGGCCGCGGCGACCAGCTTGTCGTCGTGCAGGTCGCCATCCCCACCCAGCTCACCGACGACCAGCGCAAGCTGTTCGAGCAGCTCGCGCGCACCCTGGGCAAGGAAATTCAACCGCAGAACAACGGGCGCGGTTTCTTCGACCGCGTGATGGAGTTCTTCGCCGGCGAGCAGTCATAAATGAACTGGGTCGAAGTCGCTGTCAGTGTGGACGGCGAGGCCGCCGAAGCCGTCGCCGAGCTGATGAACCGTTACGGCCACCAGGGCGTCGCCGTCGAACAGGCTGACGTGCCCGCCGGGGCCTGGGACGAAGACCAGGCCCAGCCGCCCCAGCGCCTCACCCTGCGCGCCTACTTCCCCGCCGACGACCGCGCCGAAGAAACGCGCGCCGCCTTTGAAACCGCCCTCGGCTACATGAACCTGCTGTACCCTATGCCCGCGCCGCAGTACCGCCTGGTGGCCGATGAAGACTGGGCTGAGGCCTGGAAAGCGCATTATCAGCCGGTGCGCGTGGGCCGGCGCCTGCTCATTCAGCCGCGCTGGCTGCCGCCCGCGCCGCAGCCCGGCGACATCGTGATCGCGCTTGATCCCGGCATGGCCTTCGGCACAGGCACACACCCCACCACGCAGCTCTGCCTGGAGGCGCTCGAAGACCTGATGCAGCCGGGCCTGATCGTCCTTGACCTGGGCTGCGGCTCCGGCATCCTGGCGATCGCCGCCGCCAAACTGGGCGCGGCGCGCGTGCTGGCGCTCGACAGCGACCCGCTCGCCGCGCGTATCGCCGCCGAGAACGCCGCCGCCAACGGCGCGGCCAGCGCCGTCACCGCGCAGGAAGGCAGCCTGGAAAGCCTGATTGGGTCGGCGCGGCGCTTTGACCTGGCGGCGGTCAACATTCTGGCGCGCACCATCATCGCCATGTGCGATGCCCACCTGGGCGACGTGATCCGCCCCGGCGGGCGCGCCGTGTTCAGCGGCATCATCGCTGACCAGGCCGACGATGTCGAGGCCGCGCTGCGCAAAACCGGCCTTGAGCCGTATGCGCGCCGCCAGCAGGGCGACTGGGTGCTGATCGAAGCGCGACGGCCTGCGATAAACTGACTGGCCGCCGCTAACTGAAGGCTGACCAAATGGCGCATCTCCAGGGCCGCGAGCGCGCGGTTTACGTCCGCGACATGTTCGACCGCATCGCCGGGCGCTATAACCTCATGAACCGCCTGATGACGTTCGGCCAGGACATCCGCTGGCGCCGTTTCGTGGTGCAGCAGGCGCGCCTGCCCGCCGGCGGCCGCCTGCTCGACCTGGCGACCGGAACCGGCGACATCGCCTTTGAGGCGCTGCGCGCCGTGCCCGACGTGCGCGCGATCGGGGCCGATTTTTCGCTGCCGATGATGCGCGTCGGCCAGCGCCTGCCCGCCGGCGCACGCGTCGCCTGGCTGGGCGCGGACGCGCTCGACCTGCCGTTCGCTGCCGACACGTTCGACGCGGTTACGTCCGGCTACCTTGTCCGCAACGTGATTGACATCCCGCGCACGCTGCGCGAGCAGCTTCGCGTGCTCAAACCGGGCGGGCGCATCGTCATCCTCGACAGCGCGCCGCCGCCGGCTAACCTGCTGCGCCCGTTCATCCTGTTTCATCTGCGCGTCATCATTCCCACGCTGGGCCGCCTCGTCAGCGGCGACGCCGCCGCCTACCAGTACCTGCCCAGCTCGACGCAGGCCTTCAAAACGCCGGACGAGCTGGCGGCCATCATGCGCGCTGCCGGTGTCGCCAACGTGCAGTATCGCACCTTCATGTTCGGCACGATGGCCGTCCACTGGGGCGACAAGGCCGGGTGATCTGAGCCAGGCGCAGACCAGCGCGTGGCCCACCCCTCACCGCCCCACCACCCGCCACAGCACCACCGACGCATCGGCCTCGCTTTCGCCAGGGCGCGGATAGGCGGCGATGCGCGCCGCGTCCGCGTCCAGCGTGAGGATGTCCACGCCGTTGTACGGCGGCTTGTCCGCCAGCACGTACACCACGCCGCCCGCTGCCAGCGCCGCGCTGATCGCGTCCACGCCCAGCCGGTCAGCGCAGATCAGCGCCCGCCCCGGCGGCGCGTAGTAATTGGCGCGCAGGCAGCTGTCGCGCACCATGCTGCCCACAATCGGGATGCCCGGCGCGGTCGTCTCGGCCAGCGCCGCCGCCGCTTCACGCAGGCCGAAGCCGGCGCTCTGCTCGGTCACATACTGGCGGCGCATGAAGTCCGGCAGCGGGGCCGCGCCGGGGTCGCGATACAGCGTCAGCGCGAACGGCGTGAACTCGACCAGCAGCAGCGCCGCCAGCGCCCCCATGAGCGCCCGCCGCGCGCCCGCCGCGCGCAGCCTGTCAAGCAGCACGCCCCAGCCCGCCCCGGCCAGCAGCAGCAGCGCCGGCACGCCAACGGCGTAGTACCGCAGAAATTCAGCGCGCGATGTGAGCAGCACCACCAGCAGGTTCGGCGCGGCGGCCAGCAGCAGCAGGCCGCCTTTGCGCGGGCGCAGCGCCAGCAGCAGCGCCAGCCCGGTCAGCAGCAGCGCCGCCCAGGCCGCCCCGCCAAAGCCGGTCAGCAGCGCGCCGAAGCGCGCCAGGCTGGCGCTGATCTGGCCAGCCTGCCCCCCGTCAACGCTGAAAAATGTACGCGGGACATCGAACAAATCCTTACCGCGCAGCGCGATATACAGCAGCGGGGGGGCGAAACACAGCGCCGCCGCCAGCCCCATCACAAACAGGCTGCGCCAGCGCGTCCGCCAGGGGCGCGGGCTGAACCCCAGCACGATCACCGCCGCCGTGAAGGCTGCCGGCGCGGCGTTCAGCTTGAACAGCGGCGCCAGCGCCACGCACACGCCGGCCAGCGCCGCGTCGAACAGCGCGCCGCGCCGGGCTGCGCGGTATGCCGCCCAGGCCGCCAGCACCACCAGCGCGCCGACCTGCGCGTCCATCAGCGCCAGCCGTTCGAAAAACAGCATGTACGGGCAGGCGATCCACAGCAGCGCCCCCAGCAGCGCCGCCCGCCCGCCGAATAGATTCCGCAGCAGCGACCACCCGGCGGCCAACCCCAGCGTCGCCACCAGCAGCACCGGCAGGCGCGCGGCATAGACCGGCGCGTGCTGCGGGTAAAACAGCGCGATCGGCCAGTGGCTGATGATCTTCGCGTCGCTGATGTTCCAGAAAGGGTGGCCGTTCCACACCTCAACGGCCCAGGCGATGTGGATGCCTTCGTCCACGTGCAGCGGAAACTGATCCAGCGCCCACAGGCGCGTGCCCCACAGCGCCAGCAGCAGCGCCAGTGCGGAAACATATCGGGCGGTCATTAATGGGTATTACGGCGCGCAGCAGGCGCTACATATATAACTCGCGGGACAGGCTGCACGAGCTTGAGCGGGGCTGTAGCCGGGGGTTGTAAGCGGAAGGGCGCGGCGTTATTCGCTGGCCACAATCCCCGGTTCCCGGTAACGGTAGGTGATGCGCCCGCGCGAGGGGTCATACATGCTCATCTCAACCTTCACGCGGTCGCCCAGCAAAATGCGGATGTAGTACTTGCGCATCTTGCCAGACAGATACGCCAGGATGCGATGGCCATTTTCCAGCTCAACCATGAACTGGGTGTTGGGCAGCGCCTCTATCACCGTACCTTCGACTTCGATCTTATCTTCTTTTTTCGACATAGCCATCCTTGTGTGAACTCATCCGGTGGACAACCCGCTGTCACGCCGTGACGCGACAGCGGGTGTGCTTATCGTACAGCTCTGCGACGGGTTACCGTGTCGCTGCCTTCCGCTGACGGCGGCGCGAACGACGGATCGCTTTCTTCTTCTCGATCCGGCGCAGCTCGCTCTTGGAAATATGCCAGCGTTTGCGGCGCACGGTGCTCAGCACGCCGCTGTTTGTCACACGCTTGCGGAAGCGGCGCAGGAGCGATTCCTGAGATTCATTCGGTTTCAACGTTACCGATGCCATTGCCTATCACCTCCTTCCTTCAAGCGCTAAATTTCCGATGTGTTTATTCCGCTTCAACAGCCGGCGCCAGTTCTTCTGCGGCGGCTTCGGCGGCGTGCGCTTCTTCAGCCTGGGCGAATTCAGCTTCGCGCTGCGCCCGCTCGGCGCGCATCTTCTCTTCCCAGCGCGCCCGCTCGTCCTCAGCCACCTCTTTCAGGCTCAGGCCCAGCCGCTGGCGGTCTGTTTCGATGCTGATCACGCGCGTCAGCACGCGCTGGCCCTCGTGCACCACCAGCGAGGGGTGCTCTGGGGCCGGGTCGCCCATCTGGCTGACGTGCAGCAGCGCTTCGATGCCCAGTTCCAGGCCCACGAACGCGCCAAACTGCGCCACGCGCGAGACAGTTCCTTCAACGAGCTGGCCCACATGGTAGGACTGCTCGATCGTCTCCCAGGGGTTCTGCTGCAGGCGCTTGAGGCTCAGGCCGATGCGCTTGCCTTCCTCGTCCAGGCGCAGCACATACACCTCGACCTCATCGCCCACGTTCAGCACGTCGCGCGGGTGCTTCACCCGGTGCCACGCCAGCTCGGAGATGTGGATCAGGCCGTCGGCCCCGCCCAGGTCCACGAACGCGCCGAAGTCGCGCAGGCCGCTGACGATGCCGCGCAGCACCTGCCCTTCCTCCAGCCGGTCAAGCAGGCGTTCCTTGCTGGCCTCGCGCCGCTCGCGCTGAGCGTCGCGCTGGCTGAACACCAACCGCCGCCGCTTCCAGTTGACCTCAATCACCTTAACGGTGATCGGGCGGCCCACCATCGCGGCCATTTGAAGCTGCCGGTCGTCCTCATTCAGGCCGCGCGTCAGGCCGACGACGTGGCTGGCCGGCACGAAGCCGCGCAGGTTGCCGAAAGGCACGATCAGCCCGCCGCGATTGGCGTCGGCCACCACACCTTCCCACACCTGATCAGCTTCCATAAGCTGCTCGGCCTTCTGCCAGTCTTCGCTCTGCCGCGCCTGGGACACCGACAAAATCAGGTTGCCGTCCTCGTCCTCGGTGCGGACGACGTACACCATGATCTCGTCGCCGGCCCCGTACTCTGGAACACGCTCCATGCGCTCCAGATCACGGCGCGGCACCAGCCCATCGCGGCCCAGGCCGATGTCAACAATCAGGCCCTGATTGTCGACCGTCATCACCGTTCCCGGCACGATATCGCCGCGCTCTGGTTCCTTCTCCGCAAAGGAAGCCGCCAGCAGCGTCGCGAAATCCATATCTCCGGCAGCAGTGTCCAACGAGTTGTAAAGTTGCATAATCGGTTCAACGCCCCCAAGGATAAAGTTTTGGTCTTTTGTGAGGTTACGGCGCAACAAAACCCGGCATGCCCATCGTTGGTATGAGCCTGCCGAGCGCATCACTGGTTTTGTGTGGCACTTATGTCACCAACCAGAAGGAGCGCGGCTAGTCCGCCAGGGCATAAAAAACGCCCGGTCACCCCAGGAAGACCAAGGCAAATTATACTTGTTAGGAATTTGTTTGTCAATAAAAAAAGCGCGCCGCCGCCAAGCGGTAACCGGCGGCGGCACGGCCAATTATATTAGCCCTGTCACGCTTTCTCTGCGTAAACTGAGCGGATGTCGCCAACCGGCAGCCAATCGTCCATGTTGGCATAGCTGCTCTTGTCAATATCAACAGGGGTGATCGCCTCCACACCGCCAACTTCGATGAGCACAAGATAGCGCTTACCTGCCCAGCGCTTGAACTGCTTGTCAGTGAGCTGCAGCGCCTGCTGGTGCTGTTCCACCAGCGCAACCGACTCGGCCTCTGAAAGCTTCTCGGAATTGATCACCTGCGTGACACTTCCGACCGCTTTAATAGCCCCTTCGCCGTTGTTGTTGATAAAGTACAGCCGATCACCAACGTTGACCCTGCCGTGTGGCAGCTTGCGGCCGGCTGCGCCGCGCAGAATCATCCTTTTTGACCCATCCAGCAGGCGCGCGAGTTCATCCGCCTGCGTATCAACGTAAACAACATGGTCCATAAATCAGCCCCTTTCGGCAGTACCTACGACCGCTGGCAGTTGTCTGTCCACGCCGCCGCGGGACAGACAACAATGCCCCGGCCAGCGTGACCAGGGCACAGCAGCTTCCACTTCCATCTTTATAACCCGCCGCCTTTATGTCTGCGCGTCATCCGGCGGCGCGGGGTCGGCGGCGGCGCTCTCGCTCTCCGCCGCTTCAGCAGCGCCCTCAGCCGCCGGCGCAGCGCTGGTTTCGGCGCCGTCCGCCGCCGGCGCACCCGCCGCCTGGCCGTCGCCCTCGGCGGCGTCCGTGCCCCAGCGCTGTGTAAAGCCGACGCGCCGCTTCTCCGGCTCAAGGTGGCTGATGCGCAGGCTCAGTCGGTCGCCCTTCTTGACGTAGCTGTGCGGCTCTTTGAGCGAGCCGTCGCCCATTTCGCTCAGGTGCAGCAGGCCCTCCAGGCCGTCGTCCAGCGCCACGAACGCGCCGAAATCAACCACGTTGGTGACGACGCCCTCAACAAGCTGCCCTTCGTGATAGCGCGTCGCGGCGTTTTCCCAGGGGTCGCTGAGCAGGCGCTTGCGGCTGAGCGCGATGCGGTTGCTCTCGCGGTCCAGGTTAAGCACATACACCTTGATTTCCTCGCCCACGTGCAGGATGTCGCGCGGGTGGTCCACCCGGTGCCAGGCCAGCTCGCTGACGTGGATGAGGCCGTCGGCCCCGCCCAGGTTGACGAACGCGCCGAAGTCGCGCAGGCCGGTAACGGTCCCGCTGACAATATCGCCCTCGTTCAGCTCCGCCAGCAGGCGCGCCTTCTGCTGCGCCCGCCACTCTTTCTGCGCCTCGCGCTCGCTGAAGATCAGCCGGCGGCGGTCCTGGTCCACCTCAATAACCTTGACGCGCAGCTCGCGCCCTTTCAGCTCATCCCAGGCATCGCGCCGTTCGCCCGACAGGTTCATCGAAACCAGGTGCGAGCTGGGGATAAACCCTTCCAGCCGGTTCCAGCGCACCAGAATGCCGCCCCGGTTGTGCCCCACCACCTCGACCGGCTCGACTTCCTCGGTTTCCAGCAGCTTGCGCGCCTTCTCCCAGTCGCGCTGCTGCAGGCCCATGTTGATCGAGACGATCAGGTTTTCGTCCTGGTCGCGCGGGTTCAGCACGTAAACGTGCACGATCGAGCCGACTTTCAGGCTGCTGCGCACCTCCGGGTCCAGCCGTTCAAGGTCCTGTGCCTGGACAATGCCGTCGCGTTTGACCCCCATGTCCACGATAATCTCGCGATCGCGGATTTCAAGGATCTCCGCCTCACGAATTTCACCCCGCCGAGGCGGCGCATACTTAAATGACGCCCCCAGCATCTCAGCAAACGATTCGCCCGTTTCGCCGTTGTTGCTATTCTGCTCATCCGACTGTGAAAAACTCATTGGTGCCCACCACCTTAGAGACAATCATCGCCCATATGACGGCCCCTGGTCATGCCAGGGTCGCGCGCAAACACCGTTTCCGGCAGTGTCAGCATGAAGTAGTGGCGTGAAAGCAGGCCGCCGGTGGTTTGCCGACACAGCAGCACAGCACACTGCCTGGAATCAGATGTGTATGTCTCACCGCGCCTGATAGACAGAGACGCGCCGCCCAATCATTCATTATAGCAGAAATTAATGGGAAGCGCACACCATAGTTCAGCGAATTTTCAGTTGGCGTCTGGCGCGCCCTGCGGCAGCCCCCGCAGCCCCCGGTCCACCTCCCAGGGGTAAACGATATAGGCGTCCGTGACGGCTCCATAAAAATCCGGCTCGGCCCGGTTAAACAGCGACCGATAGGGGTTGAAATGCATGACACAGGTGTATGGCGTGGCCCGGCTGCTGGCTACCCGGCTGCGGACGGCGGTGCTGGTGCGCCCGCTGCCCCACACATCGTCTACGATCAACGTGCGCCGGTCGGCTAGCAGCGCGGAATCAGGAAACTGAAGGAACACCGGCCAGGCCAGCAGGCCCGCCGCCTCGGTCGCCGGGAAGTCCACCGCCGCGATCAGCAGGTGGTGAATGCCCAGCGCCTCCGCCAGCAAACCGCCCGGCACGACGCCGCCGCGCGTAATCAGCACGACCGCGTCGAACGGGCCAACGCTGCGGAGCTGCGGCAGCAGCGTATCAACCAGTTTGTCTACATCGTGCCAGGTCAACACTTCATGTCGCTTAGGGAGCTTCACATTATTACCTGTCTCTACAACGCCGACTGCCTGTTACCTGTTATCAGCAAAGTTAAAAGGCTGTCCGGGGGCCGGTAAAACCCCCGGACAGCGCGTTAACAGCGGCTACAACTGCTCAGCGATGCTTTTGGCCTGTGTGAACAGCAGCAGGTAGTCCGGCCCGCCGGCCTTGCTGTCGGTCCCGCTCATGTTGAAGCCGCCAAACGGATGCACGCCCACCAGCGCGCCGGTGCATTTGCGATTAAAATACAGGTTGCCCACGTGAAACTCGTGCCGCGCCCGTTCCAGCCGCGCCCGGTCCTGGCTGTAGAGCGCGCCGGTGAGGCCGTAGCGCGTGCCGTTGGCGATCGCCAGCGCGTTCTCGTAATCGTGCGCGCGGATCAGTGCCAGCACCGGCCCGAAAATCTCCTCCTGGGCAATGCGCGCCTGCGGGTCAACAGCGCCGAACACCGTCGGCTCAATGAAGTAGCCGCCTTCCGGCTGCTCGACCGCGTGGCCGCCGCTGAGCAGCGCGCCTTCCTGCGTCCCCACCTCGATATAATCAAGGATGCTGCCGAACGCCTTCCTGTCCACCACCGGCCCCATGTCGATTTCCGGCCCTTTGTCGGTCGCGTCCAGGCGGAGCTGCTGCGTCAGCGCCACCACGCGGTCGGCCACGTGGTCATACACCCGCCCGACGATGATCGCGCGCGACCCCGCCGAACATTTCTGCCCCTGAAAACCGAACGCGCTGGCCACAATCCCGGCGGCGGCAGCTTCCAGGTCGGCGGTTTCGTCCACCACCACCGCGTCCTTGCCGCCCATCTCTAAGATAGTGCGCTTCAGCCAGACCTGCCCCGGCGGCACTTTGGCCGCCTTCTCGAAAATTCCCAGCCCCACTTCCATCGAGCCGGTGAAGGCGATAAAGCGCGTCTGCGGGTGCTCTACCAGATACGCGCCCGCCAGGCTGCCCGGCCCGGTGAGGAAGTTGAGCACGCCGCCCGGCAGCCCCACGCTGCGGAACAGGTCGGCCACCTTCCACGCGATCCAGGGGCTGGTAGACGCCGGCTTGAGGATCGTGGTGTTGCCGGCCACGATCGAGGCTGAGGTCATGCCGCTGAGGATAGCGTTAGGGAAGTTCCAGGGCGGGATAACGACGCCCACGCCCAGCGGGATATACTGGAGGTCAAGCTGCTCCGGCGGGTAAGGAACCAGCAGGTCGCTGGCGCGCTCCATGCGGATCGCCTGGCGCGCGTAATATTCAAAGAAGTCAATCGCTTCCGCCGTGTCGGCGTCGGCCTCCGCCCAGCTTTTGCCCACCTCCAGCACCATCACCGCGCTGAACTCGTGCTTGCGCCGGCGCATCTCTGCCGCCGCCCACAGCAGATAGCGCGCGCGCGTGGCAAGCGGCACATAGCGCCACTCCGCGAACGCCTTGAGGGCGGCCTGCATAGCCTGCTCGGCCTGCTCCACGCCTGCTTTGGCGAAATGCCCCAGCGCTTCAGCGGGCCGCGCCGGGTTGACCGAGGGGAAAGTTGCCTCAAGATAAATTTCCTGGCCGCCGATCAGCAGCGGGTAGCTGCGCCCGATCTCTGCCTTAACCTGGTCCAGCGCCGCCTGAAACGCCTGGCGGTGGCGCGGCACCGAGAAATCAGTCAGCGGTTCATTGCGAAACGGTGTAAGCATTATTTAAACGCTCCTGTGCTGCACTAATATTCAGTCTATTGTACCACGCGCCAGACCCGCCGCAGCGTATGGCCGATTTCGGGAAACTTTCACACACGCCCGCCGCCTGTCGCCCTATAATAATTGTAAGCATCACCTCACTTATCGTCAGTTCAGCTTAAATGAGGTGGCACTATGGAGGGTATCGTACTCACCGGACACGCGCAGGAACGCTCTGCGCGGCGCAACATCTCCGCCAGCGATATTGATTTCATCGTTACCAACGGCCATCGTGTGCACCGCACCGGCGTTATCTTCTGCCAGCTCCGCAGCAGCAGCATCCCGGACTCCGTCCCCGGCAACCACCGCTTCCGCCAGCTTGTCGGCACAACCGTTGTGCTGTGCCGCTGCGGCCGCTGCGTGGTGACGGTCTACCGCGAAGCCAGGGCATTTCACCGCGACACGCGCAAAACCAAATATAACGCACAGTTACGCCCCTGCCTTGAGTGCCGCGCCTGCGGCCGCCACAGCGCCCATGAAAGCCAGGGCCGCCAGGCGACCCTCGCGGCGCAGCCGCGCTGACGCCCGCGTTTCCGCATCACCCTGCCCTTGCGCGCGCCAGCAGCCCGCTGGACTCAAACGCCGGCCCCACGGTGTTCGCAGGGCCGGCGTTCGTTAGTAACTCAGCTATCAGAGCGGGGGCGCGCAGCTCAGCCCGGCTTACCGTTCGCGGCCCGGCGCGCCTTCTCGATCAGCTCCAGCACTTCGTCCCATTCTTCCTGAAAGAAGTGCAGCGTCACCGCGCCCAGCTCGATGTGAAACACGGTCTCGCCGTCTGGCTCATCCGAGAGCCACACCATGTAATTGGCGGTCTCGGCCAGCGTCCCGGTTGGGATGTCGTCGTTCATATCCAGCCTCCGCCTAGTGGCGACCGCGGTCGCCGCCGCCGCGCCGGTCACGGTCGCCACCGCGCCCGCCGCGGTCACCGCCGCCCGGACGCCCGCCGCCGCTGCGGCCCCGGCTGTCACGCTGGCGCGCTTCTTCGGCGGTCCAGCCTTCCAGCACCGCCTGCCGGCTGAGGCGCACCTTGCCCTGCGGGTCAACGTCGGTCACCATAACCATGATCTCGTCGCCCAGGCTGACCTCATCTTCGACGCTGTTCACGCGGTAGTCGGCAAGCTGCGAAATGTGGACCATGCCCTCTTTGCCGGGCAGAAATTCCACGAACGCGCCGTAGGACTCGATCCGCACGACCTTGCCGGTGTAGACGCGGCCAATCTCGGCGTCCTCGGTGAGCGCGCGCACCTGTTCCAGCGCCAGCGCCGCCGCCGGGCCGTCGCTGGCCGCGATGAACACTGTGCCGTCCTCTTCGATGTCAATCTTGACGCCGGTGCGTTCCTGAATGCCGCGAATAACCTTGCCGCCCGGCCCAATCACCGCGCCGATCTTCTCCGGGTCAATCTTGATGATGGTGATGCGCGGCGCGTAGTCGCTCAGGTCAGGGCGCGGCGTGGCGATCACGGCGCGCATGGTTTCCAGAATCTCCAGCCGGGCCACCCGCGCCTGCTCCAGGGCCTGCGCCATAACCGCGTCGGTCACGCCGGCGATCTTGATGTCCATTTGCAGCGCCGTGATGCCGTCGGCAGTCCCGGCCACTTTAAAGTCCATGTCGCCCAGGTGGTCTTCCATGCCCTGGATATCCGTCAGCACGGCGACGGCGTCGCCCTCTTTGATGAGGCCCATCGCGATGCCGGCCACCGGCGCTTTGATCGGCACGCCGGCGTCCATCAGCGCCAGCGTGCTGCCGCACACGCTCGCCATTGACGTGCTGCCGTTGGAACTCAGCACCTCGCTGACCAGCCGGATCGTGTACGGGAACTCGTCCTCCGGCGGGATCATGCTGCGCAGCGCGGTTTCGGCCAGCGCGCCGTGCCCGATCTCACGCCGCCCGGTGGAGCGCAGCATCCGCACTTCGCCGGTGCTGTAGGGCGGGAAATTGTAATGGTGCAGGTAGCGCTTGGTGTCCTCCGGGCTGAGGCCGTCAATGCTCTGCGAATCGCGCGGGGTCCCCAGCGTGGCCACCGTCAGCACCTGCGTCTGCCCGCGCTGGAACAGGCCAGAGCCGTGCACGCGCGGGATCAGGCTCACCTCAGCGCTGAGGGGGCGGATCGTCACGTAGTCGCGCCCGTCGGGCCGCACCTTGTCGTGCAGAATGCGCCGGCGCACTTCCTCGCGGATAACCTTGCTCATGGCCTCGCGCACATCGCCCAGCTTGATAATCTGCGCCGGGTCGGTGATGTTCGCGTTGCGCGCCTCATATTCGCCGGTCAGTTCCGCGCGCAGCGCCTCGAAGGCTTCGTTGCGCTCGTCACGCATCGTCTGCTCGGCCACGATCTGGCGCACCCGGTCGCGCACGCGCGCGGCCACCTCGGTCACCAGCTCGTCGCTGATCTTCGACGAAGAATATTCTTCAACCTTCGGCTTGCCCAGGTCCGCGCGCATCTGGTTGAGCGTGGCCAGCACCGGCTGAATCGAGTCGTGCGCCAGGCGCAGCGCCTTCAGCATTGTGGCCTCGTCCACCTCGGTCGCGCCGCACTCCACCATGTTGATGGCGTCCGCCGTGCCCGAAACGCGCAGGTCCAGGGCGCTGTTCTCCATTTCGGAGTGCGTGGGGTTGATCACCAGCTCGCCATCAATCAGCCCGATGCGCACACCGCACACCGGCCCGTTCCAGGGGATGTCGGAGATCATCAGCGCCGCGCTGGCCCCGATGATGCCGAGCATGTCGATCGGGTGTTCCTGGTCATGGCTGAACGCGGTGAGGATCACCTGCACGTCGTTGCGCATGTCCTTGGGAAACAGGGGCCGCAGCGTGCGGTCGGTCACGCGCGAGCTGAGGATGGCGCTTTCCGACGGACGGCCTTCGCGGCGGAAGAAGCTGCCAGGGATGCGTCCGGCGGCATACATCTTTTCCTCGAAGTCCACGCTCAGCGGGAAGAAATCAATGCCCTCGCGCGGGTGTTTGCTCATCGTCGCGGTGGCGAACACCATTGTGTCAGCCAGGCGCACCGTGACCGCGCCGCCGGCCTGTTCGGCCAGCTTGCCGGTCTCGATAATGATCTGGTCCCGCCCCAGGGTCGCCGTGTAGCGATGTGTTGTGGGTGTTAGCTGTGCTGCCATGAATTACCTGTACCTCCATATTGGGCACATGCCCGGAAGCCAGGGACTGGCAAGTGGCGCTCAACGCTGACGTTGAGCGCCACACTCCAATACCTGCCCGACCAGGCGCGCCCTGCTGTTAAATCAGGGTGGCCTTTTTACAGGCCACCCGTTGAAACCCGTGAAATGTCGCTGTTACCGCCGCAGGCCCAGGCGCTGAAGCACCTCGCGATAGCGCTCCGGGTCCTTCTGACTCAGGTATTTCAGATGCCGCCGCCGCTGGCCCACCAGCTTGAGCAGCCCCCGGCGCGAGTGCTGGTCGTGCTTGTGCGTGCGCAGGTGGTCAGTAAGCTGAAGGATGCGGTTCGTCAGCAGCGCGATCTGCACCTCTGGCGAGCCGGTATCACCCTCGTGGCGCGCGAAATCCTGAATAATAGCGGTTTTTTCGGTTGTGTTCAGGCCCATGTGTTTTTAGTGTCCTCTGCGGTATACGACACCAGACGCGCCGGACAGCAGGCGCGCCGGTCAGGAAACGCTGCTGGCATTATAGCAGAGGCCCCTACCCGTGCCAATGCTTAAAGCGCGCCGGCCCCTGGCGGGCGCGGGCGCGTTGAATCCGCCACCAGGTTAACGGTGTGGTGGGTGCGGAACAGGCTGTACTGTCCGCCGCGCCCCGGCACGTCGTTGAGCACGTTTTCCGCTTCCATCAGCGAAAACCAAAAACCGTAGTTCCAGGCCCGCGTCGGTTTCAGCAGCGTCAGCATGTTATGCTCAGAAATCACGACGTTGCGCTCGTACAGCGCCAGCAGCATCCGCACAAAAGCGTCGCGCTCGGCCAGCACCGCCTGGCAGATCGGGCTGCCCAACCGCAGCGAGATGCCCTTCGTCAGGAACTCGCTCTGCGGGTTGGCATACTCTTTGATCTCCGCCGCTTCGTTGGCCACCAGGTATTCGACCGACCGCTGGAACACCATGCCGCCGTCGAACGTCAGCAGCCGCCGGTGCAGGCTGCCCAGCGGGCACCAGGTGAACCCGCGAAAACTGGTGAACTGCTCCACGCTGACGATAATCCGCCGGCACATGTCCGCCGTTTCCGGCTCCACTTCTTCCAGCATGTCCAGCGTGACGCCCGCCCACTCCAGCGGGTCGGCCTCGCTGTGCGCCGGCAGGTCCAGCTCCAGGGCCTGATAGCCGGGGTTCATCTTAATCACCGGCACCAGGTCGTCCGGGTTATGGCGGTGCGGGACCAGCTCGCGCAGCAGCACGCGCTCGCGCACCAGGCAGTCAATCCAGTCGGAACGCCACTGGTCGCTGTAATTGCAGCCGGGGCGGTCCAGGTCGCGGTCCATCGCCAGCCCCTTCAGCAAAAAGCCGTAGTTGACATATTCCCAGCCGCGCACATCCAGCGTGCGGCGCACGCGCACCACGATGCGGTCGCGCACCAGGCGCGTCTTTTCCACCACCGGGTGCTCGCCGTCCAGCGTGATTTTGCCGCCGCCCGACACCGCCTTCAGGATGCCCAGCGACAGCGCCTGCTGCACCAGGTCTTCGCCGCGCGGCGCGCTGATCACCGCGCCGACCGCCTTAAGCTGCTCCACCAACTGCGCCACTGTCAGCACGCTGGAGCCGCGCTCCGCCGTCAGCCGGTCGAACTGGATAATAACGCTGGTCCACTGCGACGGCGTGAAGCCGCTGCTGGCGTCGTCCTGGTCGTCGAGGCGCGCCAGGCTGAGCGACTGATGCGTTTGCAGGTTGGTGAAGTCGTCAATGTACTCGACCGTCAGGCCGGGGTTGTTCTCCAGCTGGCGGCTGATGCTGCCGCGCACGCCCCACACGATCACTGTTCTGCCGCGCACCCGCAGCGTGTTCAGCGCATCGTTGAAGTCGCGGTCGCCGCTGGCAAGGATGTAGACATCAGCCCCGTCAGCGTGGCCGGAATCGGTGATCACGTCCTTGGCGATGCGCATGTCGGCGCTGTTCTTGCCCGGCAGATTGAACACCGGGTCAATGTTGGCCAGCATCAGCTTGCTGGGCGCTTCGTCCGCCACCTCATGCCCGGCGGAATCCACCAGCGGCGGCAGGCTGCCGCGCTGTCCCCAGGGGGCGTAAGCGGCCATCTTCACCACATGCCCATACGCTTTGGCCTGGATCACGAAACGGTCAATCAGATGGTCCAGGTTGACGGTGAAGCCCTGCTCGTTCAGACTGATGGCGATGTTCTCGAAGTCAATATAGACCGCCACATTTTTTGTCTGAATGCCCAGCAGCGTCTCCAGCGGCTGAAAGATCACCTGCGCGGCGAACTCAGTCCCCTCCAGCACATTTTCCGACCCCCACACGCGGATGCGGGCGCTGCGCGTGGTCTTAACGCGCTGGATAAGCGGGATCAGGTCGCGGCTGGTGGTCGCCAGGATCAGCTCATCCACCGGCTCAGGGTCAAACGAGAAATAGTGCATGATGAGCGCGTCGGCCAGGCTGTCGCGCTTGGGGATGTCGAACACATCGTAGCCAGCCGCCGCGAAGATGCGCTCCGTGTGCGGCGGAAAGCCGGGAACGCGGTTGCGGTACATCTGCCAGTTGGCGGCGGCGATCGCTTTCAGCTTGTCTGCGCTCGCCAGGCCGGCGGCCAGCGCCGCGCCGCCGCGCAGCCCCACAGCCAGTTCCTGCAAATCCACCATCAATCCGCGTTTGAGGAACTGCTGAAGCAGGTCATCAACATCAACGACTAAATAAGCGGTCATCGTTTTTCCTAAAAACAGGCAGCACCACCTGTCCGTTGACGAGCAGGTGGTTCAGGTAGTCGCGCGTCACATTCCACAAGAGAGAAATGGTTTGAACCTTTAATGAAATATCTTTAGTCAACCCTCTCGCAGCAGGCAGCCTCCCGCCGCCGAACTTCCGCCTATTATACTATAAATCGGGCCGGCACAGATGGAATCGCCCTAGCAGAAACCCAAAAGCATTGCCCAACATTTGTGCATTATGCACATGTGCCGGCCAGCGCGCCGCCTGGTCTTACCCCTGTTTCACTATGCTCAACCGCCCCTCTCGCTGGGGGGTAAGCAGAGAATCATCAGCTTGCCGGGGTGAGAGCTGCTCACAAGGGGGGCGCTGCGCGGTAAATCGGGCTGCTGCGATTCACCGAATCCGATTATATAGATAATAGCGCGGCTGCATAAGGGCCGCCTAACACCAGCATAGTAATTCCATTAAAAAAACGGCCCGGCGGGCGCTGTCCGCCGGGCCAGCGCCGCGTTTAATATGCCCTGGCGAACAGCGCCACCTCCGGCGCCGCCGCGCCAGTGAGCAGGCACGCGCCCTGCCCGCCGGGCTGCTCAAACGGGAAGCAGCGGATCGTCGCGCCGGTTTCTTCCTTGATCCGGCGCTCATCGTCGTCTGAGCCGGCCCACCAGCCGCGCGCCCAGTCGCCAGCTTCGATCACCTGGCGCAGTTCATCGTAAGTTTTCACGTCCTGGATGTGCGCGTCGCGGAAAGCCGTCGCCTGCTGGAGCAGGCTGGCCTGGATTTCGACCAGCAGCCCGCGCACAGCGGCGGCGATGCCGTCCTGCCCCACGAACTGCTTGCCTTCCTTGCCGGGAACGTCGCGCCGGGCCAGCGCCGCCGTGCCATTCTGCACGTCTCTGGGTCCTATTTCCAGGCGCACTGGCACGCCGCGCATCTCCCAGTCGTTGTACTTAAAGCCGGGGGTCAGCCCTTCGCGCGCGTCCAGGTGAACGCGCACGCCCGCGCCGTCCAGCTCAGCGCTGATGCGCTGCGCCGCCGCCATGACCGGGCCGCGCTCGTCGTCGCTGCGGAAGATCGGGACGATCACCACCTGCAGCGGGGCCAGCACCGGCGGCAGCCGCAGCCCTTTGTCGTCGCCGTGCGCCATCACCACCGCACCCACCATGCGCGTGCTCAGGCCCCAGGACGTTGTCCAGCAGTGCTGGCGCTCGTTGCTTTCGTCCAGAAACATGATGTTGAAGGCCCTGGCGAAATTCTGGCCCAGGTTGTGGCTGGTCCCTGATTGCAGCGCGCGGCGGTCGCCCATCATGCCCTCGATGGTGTACGTCCGCAGCGCCCCGGCGAACCGCTCGATATTGCTCTTGCGCCCTTGCACCACCGGGATCGCCGCCTCAGTCGCGGCGAAATCGGCGTAGATGTCCAGCATCCGCAGCGTTTCTTCCTCGGCGTCGGCCTCGGTGGCGTGGGCGGTGTGGCCTTCCTGCCACAGAAACTCGGTCGTGCGCAGGAAAGGGCGCGTGCGCATTTCCCAGCGCACGACGTTGGCCCACTGGTTAATCAGCAGCGGCAGGTCGCGGTATGACTGTATCCACTCGCTGAAGGTCTCGCCGATGATCGTCTCCGACGTAGGCCGCACCACCAGCGGTTCCTCAAGCTGCTTGCCGCCAGCGTGCGTCACAACCGCCAGCTCCGGGCTGAAACCTTCGACGTGCTCAGCCTCGCGCCGCAGATAGCTCTCTGGAATAAACAGCGGGAAGTAGGCGTTGCGGTGGCCGGTCGCCTTAAAGCGCCGATCCAGCCCGGCCTTGATACCCTCCCACAGCTCGTAGCCGTAGGGTTTGATGATGATGCAGCCGCGCACCGGCGACGGCGCGGCCAGGTCAGCCTTGTAGACGATCTCGTTGTACCACTTGGAAAAGTCCACGCTCTGCGGCGTGACCGCCTGCGTTGCCATGATGGGCGTCCCCCCGATGCAGTGTCGCGCTCAAACCCGGCCATTATAACCGGAGATGCGCGCGGAATGAAGCGCGGGGATGCGGGCGCGCTTAGCCCCTGTACGGAACCGGGCACACGGCAGCGCGCAGCGCCGCGCGCATGGCGTCCAGCTCGGCCTGGATGCGCGCCGGGGCCTGCGCCAGCGGAACCAGGTCGCGCGCGTCGGAATCCCGCCGCTTAAGTTCGACCGCGCCCTGGGCCAGCGCCCGCGCGCTGACCGTCACGCGCAGCGGCAGGCCGATCAGGTCGGCGTCGTTAAATTTGACGCCGGCGCGCTCGTCGCGGTCGTCGTACAGCGTCGCGATGCCCTGCGCCCACAGCTCGGCGTAGAGCGCGTCGGCGGCGCGCGCCACGTCATCGCCCGGCAGCGCCACCAGGTGCGCGTCATACGGCGCGACCGTCACCGGCCAGCGCAGCCCGTGTTCGTCGTGATGCCCTTCGGCGATGCACGCCAGCGCGCGCGTCACGCCGATGCCGTAAGACCCCATGATCACCGGCTGCTGCTGGCCGTCGCGGTCAACGAACGCCGCGCCCAGCGCGCCTGAATAGCGCGTGCCCAATTGAAAGATGTTGCCGACCTCCACGCCGCGCACAGCCCGCAGCGGCGCGCCGCAGGCCGGGCAGGCGTCGCCCGCGCCCGCCGCCGCGATATCGGCGACGATGTGCGCGCTGTAATCGCGCCCATAGTTGACGTTCTTCAGGTGATAGCCGTCCACGTTGGCCCCAGCGACCAGGTTGGGCGCGTTCGGGATCAGGTCATCCACCACGATCAGGCAGCCCTGCACGCCGACCGGCGAGCCGTAGCCGGGCACAGCGCCCACCGCGCGAATCTCTGCTTCGGTCGCCGGCCGCAGGCGCTGCGCCCGCACAGCGTTCGCCAGCTTGGTCTCGTTCAGCTCCATGTCGCCGCGCACCACCGCGAACACAAAGCGTTCCAGCGCGCCGGCCTCTGGCGCGTCGTCAGCCACCGTCGCCACCATAAACACCGCCTTGGCCGTTTGCGCCGCCGCGATCCCCAGCAGGCGCGCCAGCGCCTCGATCGTCGTCGTGTCCGGCGTGGCGATCTTCTCCAGCGGCGCGGGCGGCGCGGGCGGCGGCACAGGCTTGCGGCAGGTCGCGATCTGCCGGTTGGCGCTGTAGCCGCAGGCGTCGCACAAAATCAGCGTGTCCTCGCCGATCGGCGTCAGGAATATATATTCGTGCGCCAGCCGCCCGCCCATCATGCCCGTGTCGGACTTCACCGCGATCACCGGCAGGCCGCAGCGTTGAAAAATGTTGAAGTACGCCTGATAGTGGGCGCGGTACTGGCGGTCGAGTCCGTCCCAGTCGGCGTCCAGGCTGTAGCTGTCCTTCATCGTGAACTCGCGCCCGCGAATCAGCCCGGCGCGCGGGCGCGGGTCGTCGCGCCACTTGGTCTGAATCTGGTACACCAGCAGCGGAAGCTGACGGTATGACTGCACCTCGCGCCGCGCCAGGTCGCCCACCACTTCCTCGTGCGTCATGGCCAGCACCATATCGCGCCCGGCGCGGTCATTGAAGCGGCCCATCTCGGCGTCAATCTCGTGCCAGCGGCCTGTTTCCTTCCAGATATCCGCCGGGTGCACAATCGGCATCCTGATTTCCTGCCCGCCGATAGCGTCCATTTCCTCGCGGATAATAGCCTCGATGCGCGCCAGCGCGCGCTGCGCCAGCGGCAGGTAAGAGAACACGCCGGCGGCGAGCTGGCGGATAAACCCGGCCCGCAGCAGCAGCCGGTGGCTGGCAACCTCCGCCTCAGCCGGCGCGTCACGCAGGGTCTGGCTGAACAACCGGCTCATACGCATGGGCAACCATCCTTCACGGTAATGATGCTGTAACTGGTCAGGCGATTATGGCGCGCGGGCGCGGCCCCTACAAGCGCCGCCGCGCGATCTGCGCCAGCGGCTCCAGCCAGACAGCGCTGAAGCGCTCGTGCAGCGGCGTGTAGGCCGCTGGCGCGATTGTCGCCAGCCGCCCCAGCCAGTGCGCCAGGAACAGCCACATCAGCGCGTGATCCCACAGCCGCCAGAAGTGTTCGTCGCTCCAGCCGGGCCTGACGAGCGCCCGGCAGCGCTCAAGGTAAAGCGCGACCATCGTCTCCACCGGCTGCGCTGGCTGCAGGCGCATCCGCACCGACTGGGCGAACCCGGCCACGTCAAGCACCGCCGGGCCGATGCCCGCCAACTGCCAGTCGAACACGATCTGCCGGCCATCAAGCGGGCGGGCGATGTTGCCGGGCCAGTAGTCGCCGTGAATCAGTGTGGCGGGTTCAGCGCGCAGCGGCGCGACGATCTCGTCGGCGGCGCGCGTCAGCCGGGCGAACAGCTCGTAGTAGCGCGCGTGGTTAAGCTGCGGCAGCCGTTCCTCAATCACCAGCGTTTGCAGCGCCTCCGCCGCCGCCAGCACCGTGTCGGCGTAGTCGGCGTCCAGCGGGCGCGCCAGCCAGGGAAAGTTAGACAGGTCGGCGGCCAGCCCCCAGAAGCGGTCGTGCAGCGCGGCCAGGTTCAGCACCGCCTCGGCGTAATCGTCAGCCGTCCACTCGTGCGCCGGGCGCAGCCCGGTGAGCACCTCCAGCACCACCCAGCCGTCAATCTCGTCGCCCGCCACCAGCCCCGGAACCAGCAGCGGCAGGTGCGGGGCCAGCCGTTTATAGATGCCGTACTCGCGCTGGCCGACGGCGCGCAGCACCCGCCCACGGCTCACCGGCGGCTCTTTGAGCACCAGCGGCAGGCTCTGGTCCTCGCCCTCGATACGCACCCCTACCGAGATAGCGCTCAGGCGCGTGCCAGAGGCGGTCGCCGTCGCGCCGGGAACGGTGTCGGGCAGCGGAATCGGCGTGATCTCCAGCAGCCGCAGCGACGCAGCGGCCAGGTAGCGGCGCAGCCCGGCCATCAACTGCGGCCGGGTAAACGGCCAGTCGCGGCGCTCCGCGGCGGGCGCGGCCATCGCGCTCAATCCCAGGTGCGCTGGGAATTGGCGGCGAGCTTGTCCAGCACGGCCTGTCCCAGGTCAATCTGGCTGAGGCTGGCAAGCTGAAGCAGGTACAGCATAACGTCAGCCAGTTCAGCGGCCAGCGCGTCCGTGTCGGCCGCTGTGTCCTGCCACTGGAAATGTTCCAGCACTTCGCCGGCCTCCAGCGCCAGCGAGATCGCCAGGTTGCGCGGCGTCTGCGGGCGCGGTGTGTCCGGCCGATACCAGCCCTTGCTCTCGACAAAGGCGTGCATTGCGCTTTCCAGCGTTTTCAGGTCCATGAGTGCGGCCTCACTTGCGCGGATCGCGCACGGCCAGCAGCGGGCAGCCGGTTTAATAGGCGTTGCTGCTGCGGCGCAGGACAACCATGAGGACGGTGCGCAGGATAATCTTAATGTCCAGCCACAGCGACCAGTTCTCAACATACCACAGGTCGTAAGCGGTGCGCTCAGCGATCGAGGTGTCGCCGCGCAGCCCGTTGACCTGCGCCCAGCCGGTCATGCCGGCTTTCTCGCGGTGGCGCTCCATGTAGCGCGGGATGCGCTCACGAAATTCCTGCACATAGACCGGGCGCTCCGGGCGCGGCCCCACCAGGCTCATGTGCCCCAGCAGCACGTTGATGAGCTGCGGCATCTCGTCCCAGTTGGTGCGGCGCATGATGCGCCCCAGGCGCGTGCGGCGCGGGTCGTCGGCCACCGTCCAGCCCGGCCCATGCGCCTCGGCGTCCGGGCGCATAGAGCGAAACTTAATCATCGGGAAGGGGTGGCCGTCCAGCCCCATGCGTTCCTGTATGTGGAACACCGGCCCCGGCGAATCAAGGCGGACGGCAGCGGCGGTCAGCAGCAGCAGCGGCGAGAACAGCACCAGCCCCGCCGACGCGCCGAACACGTCCAGCCCGCGCTTGAGGCTCAGCCGCCAGCCGCGCAGCGCGATATCGCGCACGGTAATCAGCGGCGTGCCGCCCAGCTCGTTGACGTTGAGATCGCCGGCCATGTAGGCGAACATGTCCGGGTACACCTTAATGTCCACGTAGCCGCGCTGGCACAGGTTGATCAGGTCCACCAGCTCCGAGCGCAGCGCGTCCGGCAGGGCGATAATCACCTGCTCAACGGCCATCTCGTCTATCAGGCGCGGGATATCGACATACGCGCCGATGATCGGCACACCGCTGAGGCTGCCCCTGGTGCGCGCGTGGTCGCTTACCACGCCGACGATCTGGTAGCCCAGCTCAGGCCGCTGCTTGATGCGCCCGGTGATGTCGCGGGCGATCTTGCCCGTGCCGATCACCAGCAGGTTTTCGCGGTCCAGCCCGCGCCGCCGCAGCCACTGGCGCAGCAGCCGGTAGATTTCGCGCCCCGCGCCCACCAGCAGCGCGCTAAAGAACCACACATACACGAACAGGCTGCGCGGGTAGTCCGCCTCCAGCACCGTCCCCTTGAAGATCAGCGCCTGGATGCCGAACGCCAGCACCGCCCCCACCGTGACCGCGCTGACGATCTTCTGCGCCTGGTCCAGCCGCTGGATGGCGCGCGGCAGGTGGTAGAGCCGCACGATGTAAAAAATGGCGATCACGGTCGCCACGTGCAGGATCAGGGTCGGCAGGTACTTATCCAGGCCCGGCGGGTTAACCGGTAGCGCGAACAGCTCCAGTTGGGTGCGCGCTTCAAAGCCCAGCGCGAAGGCAGCCGTCAGCGCGGCCACGTCCACCAGCAGCAGCAGGATGGCCAGCACAAACTGTGATCGGCTGCGGCGCTGCGCAGGGGGAAGGCTCAGGTCGACGCCGGCAGCGGGCTGCGCACCTCCGGCCACAGCGCCGGTCCCCCCTTCAGCAGCAGGCCCATCAGCACCAGGCTGTGCAGCCACAGCGGAGTCGTCTCCTGATAGTGCTTGCGGTAAAAGATCAGCATGGCACGCTGGAACTCGAACTGCGCCTTCTTGCTCCGGCGGCTCGCAGCCCGTTTCACGTGTTTCACCGTCACTGTCGGGTAGTAAAACACGGTCCACCCCGCCTGTTTGATCCGATAGGCCCAATCCAGGTCCTCTCCATACATGAAGAACGTTTCATCCAGCAGGCCAACCGCGGCGACAGCCTCGCGCCGCACCTGCATATAGGCCCCCACCACCGAATCTACCTCAATTTCCTGGTCAGGGTCCACAAATGTCATATTATACCGCCCGAAGCGCGGGCTGTCGGGAAACAGCTTCGCCAGCCCGGAGAACCGGTAAAATGACACCTCCGGCGTGGGGAAGCTGCGGCGGCAGGCCAGGTCCAGGCTGCCATCTGTCAGCACCAGCTTCGGCCCCGCCGCACCGACCGCCGGCCTGGCGTCCATCATCTGCACCATCGCGCACAGCGCATCCGGCGGCACTTCAGTGTCCGGGTTGAGCAGCAGCGCGTAGCGCGGCGCGCCCGCGTCCACCTGGCCGGGACCGTGAAAGCCCAGCGCGCGCAGCCCCAGGTTGTTGCCAGCCGAAAAGCCGCCGTTGACCGGGCTTTCAATGACCTCTACGGTGGGGAAGCGCTGGCGCACCATCTCGGCGCTGCCGTCGCTGGAGGCGTTGTCCACGACGATCACGCGATAGGTGAAGTCGCCCACGCTCGCCAGCACCGTTTCCAGGCAGCGGGCCAGCAGATCGCGCGTATTCCAGTTGAGGATGACAATTCCCAGGTCAGTCACGTTCGTTCCTCGCGCCCTCTAGATTGTATCACAGAGGCCCGCCGCGCTTCACAACGCCCGCCCGCCGCTCACCGCACCGGCGCGGGCTGGATCAGCCAGGCCCGGCGGTGGGCAGGGTGCGCAGCGGCGCGCCGCGCAGCGCCGCGCGCAGGGCGTCGCGGTCATCCCAGGGGTACTCGACCACGCCGAAGCACATGCTCTGTTCGTGGCCTTTGCCGCAGGCGATCACGATGTCGCCGGGCCGCGCCAGCTGGCAGGCGCGGTGCAGTGCCGCGCCGCGATCGGGCACGCGGATGAACGTCTGCCCCTCGACGCCGCCCTGCGCGGCGCAGCCCTCGGCCATCGCCTGCAGGATACCGTCCAGCGGCTCGGTACGCGGATCCTCGGCAGTCAGCACCGTCATATCAGCCAGCCGCGCCGATACTTCCGCCATCAGGCGGCGCTTCTCGCGGTCGCGCAGGCCCGCGCTGCCGAACACCGCAATCACCCGCCCGCCCGGCGGCAGCATGGCGCGCGCGGCTTCCAGCGCGTGCTTGAGCGCGTTGGGCGTGTGAGCAAAATCCACGATGGCCGTGAAATCCTGGCCCTCGTCAATGCGCTCCATGCGCCCCGGCACTGGCCGCGCCGCCAGCAGCCCCTTCTGGATGGTGTCGATCAGAATACCCTGCGTGCGCGCCGCCGCCACCGCCGCCAGCGCGTTCGACACATTGAACGCGCCGGTCAGCGCCAACTGCACCAGGTCAGCGCGTCCGCTGTGGCGCAGCACAAACTGGATAGAACCGGGCCGGTAAACGATGTCGATGGCGCGGTAATCCGCGTCCGTTTTCACGCTGTAGCGCTTCACCTGATCGGCGGGGAAAGCGGCGAAGAAATCCGCGCTGGGGTCGTCGGCGTTGACAACGCTCACTTTGGGCTGGCCCGGCTTGCGCTGCGACTGCGCCAGCATGGCGAACAGGCGGCCTTTGGCGGCGCGGTAGTTCTCGAACGTGCCGTGATAATCCAGGTGTTCGTGTGTGGCGTTCGTCAGCACCGCCACATCTACATCCACGCCGTTGAGCCGCCCCTGCGCCAGCCCGTGACTGGTCATTTCCAGCACGCAGTGTGTCAGCCCGGCGGCGGCCATCTGCGCGAGGTAGCCCTGCGTCTGCGGCGCGCCCGGCGTGGTGACGTGCAGGCCGGTGTCGGCGAGCTGGCCGCCCAGGTCGGCGGCGACGGTGCTGATAAACCCGGCGCGCAGGCCGGCAGCCTGCAAAATGCTGTGAATCAGGTGGCTGGTGGTCGTCTTGCCGTCGGTCCCGGTCACGCCGATGATGACCAGCCGCCGCGCTGGAAAGCCGTGATACGCCGCCGCCAGCCAGCCGGTCGCTTCCTGCGCGCTGCGGACGCGCGCATACGGAACCGGCAGCCCGGCGATGTCGCGCTCGCCCACCACCGCCGCCGCGCCCCGTTCCAGCGCGCGCGCGATGAAGTCGTGGCCGTCCGTCGTCAGGCCGGGCCGGGCGACGAACACCGCGCCCGGCAGCACGTCGGCGTCGGCCTCCACCACCGGCCCGCCGATGCCGGCGTCGCCGCTGGCCGCCAACAGGTCGCCCGGCGGCAGGGCACTAAGCAGTTCGCTGAATTGTCGTGTCATAGGGTGGAAGTCTACAGAAGATAGCGCTTGCAGGCAAGCCCTGCCCCCTCACCCCCGGCCCCGACGAAACCTCACCCCCGGCCCCTCTCCAAAGGGAGAGGGGAGAAAGACAGGCCACGAGTCAAAAAGTCCCCTCTCCACATGGAGAGGGGATTTAGGGGTAAGGTTGTTTTAGGGGTGAGGTTAAACCCGCGCGTGTGCCGCCTAGCGCATACGCTCGGCGAGATCGCCCAGGCCGCTGCGGACGCTGCCGTCTATCACGCGGTCGGCGCTGCGGACGATCAGCCCGCCCAGGATGTCAGGGTTCACCACGAACGACACGTCGCCGGCCCCGATTTCCTTCCTGACGCGCTTCTGTTCGTCATCGTTCAGCGGCATCGCGCTGATGACTTCGACCGCGCCAGTCATGTTTTTCGCCTCAGCCGGGACCTTAGCGAAGAAATCGTTGACCAGCGCCTGCTGGCGCTTCTCGTCCAGCGTCTCGCCGATCAAACGCTGCGCCAGCGCGACCGAGATAGCGCCCACCTGCGAGCGCATCCCGGCGAGCTGCCGGTCGCGTTCCTCAACGGCGGCCTGCTGCGCCTGTTCGCGCAGGCGGACAGCGCCCGTCTGGGCTTCCTGCTCAATGCTGGCCGCCACTTCGTCGCCGCGCGACCGCGCCTCTTCAATCGTCTTCTGCACTTCAGCGCGCGCCTTGGCCTTAATCTCCTCAGCTTCCGCTTCGGCGTTCAGGCGGGCGTTGGCCGCCGCCGCCGCGTCTTCCAGGCCCTTTTGAATCTTGGCGCTGCGCGCGTCCAGCAGGTTCATCAGGGGCCGCCACATGAAGATCGTGCCCAGGATGAAGATAACGCCAAAGTTAAACAACTGGGCGATCATAAAGCCCAGGTTGATGCCCAGTTTGTCCAGCGGGCCGGCGCCGGCCTCTTCTGCCGCCAGCGCCACCGGGGCCGCCGTCAGCAGCAGCGCCAGCGTCAGCGCAACAAACCCGATTCTGGTCTTAAGCTGGTTATGCATTGTTTTACTCCTTCATTCGTCGTCCGGGTGAGAAAGGGCGGCGCAGCGTCCGCCAGGGTTGGCCGGCAGCGCCAGCGCGCCCTTTTCAGCACCCTCAGCGGATCACAGCACGAACAGGATAACCAGCGCGACCACCAGCGCGTAAATAGCGATGGCTTCGGTGAACACGATCGCCAGAATCATGTTGGTCTGGATCGTGCCGGCGGCGTCAGGGTTGCGGCCAATGGCCTGCATCGCGCCCTGCGCCAGCAAACCAATGCCGATACCGGGGCCGAGCGCGCCCACCATCGCCAGGCCAGCGCCCAGTGCTTTCAAACCCGTTTCGAGCGAACCTTCAATCATTGTGTCATTTCTCCTACGTGCGTCCTATACCCTGATTTTATGTAGCTGCCGCGGCGGTTAATGGCCGGCGGCCTGCTCGTGCTCATCATCGCCATGATGCGATTCCATCGCCTGCGCCGCGAACACCAGCGTAAGCACCGCAAAGACCAGCGCCTGCACCGTGCCGATGATGATCTCCAGCAGGTACATCACCATCGGGATAATCATCGCCACCAGGAACGTGAGCGCGATCAGCGCCACGCCGCCCGCGAACAGGTTGCCGAACAAACGGAAGGCCAGGCTGACGATCTTGCCGATCTCCGAGATGATCTCGATCAACCCGACGACGAAGTCAATCGCGCCCAGCGGTTTCTTGCGCAGGTTGCCCAACGCCGTGATGTTGACGAACTTCTCAAAGTACGCCGGCCCCTGCGCCCAGACGCCGTACACCTGCACCATCACAATCGAAACCAGTGCCAGCCCAAACGTCAGGCTCAGATCGGTGGCGGCGCCGCGCACAAACGGCGTGATGTGGAACAGGAACGGCCAGGCGCCGTTGTCGAGCTGGCGCTGCGTCAGCGTGATCGGCGCTGTGGGGTACTGCATCTGCGTGCGGTAGCGGTTCAGCTCGCTTTCCAGCGTGCTGCGCTCCGCCTGCAGCGTGGCAAGCCGCGCTTCCGCGTCCTCGCTCTCGGCCTCGGCGGGCGGCAGGCCCTCCAGCGTCTGCAAGTCCGCCTCAACCTCGTCCAGGCGCGCCCGCAGCCCGGCCAGCGCTTCCGCACTTTCCAGCCTGATCTGCTGGCGCTCCAGCGCGCGCTCGGCGGCAGCGGCGGCGTCCTCGGCCTCCCGCAGAGCCGTTTCGGCCTCGGCGCGGGCGTCGTCAGCGGCGGCGTTGAAAGCGGCCAGCGCGTTGTCGCGCACGATCTGCGCGTCGTTCAGCGCCGCCTGCGCTTCCTCCGCCTGCGGGCGGATCGCCCCGGCGTCTTCCATCGGGAAGCGCGTAAATTCCTTGTCCGTAAAGAAGTATTCGCAGGCGTGCTCTGACGCCTCGGTCTGCTCCGTGCCGGCGTCAAAGATGCCATCAACATAGAGCGTGTACGTGTTGGCGGTGATGCCCTGCACCGCCGGGTAGCCGTTGAAGCCCACGTGCGCGCAGTGCATCTTGCCCACCGACTCAACGCCCGGCAGCAGCTTGAGCCAGTTGGCGGCCAGCAGGAAAATAAAGATGCTGGCGACCAGCGGCCACAGATACGGCGCGGTGCGCAGGCGTTCCCCGCCGACGCCCTTCATAAAGCCGTAGAAGCCGCCGATGAAAAGCTCGACGATGCCCTGGAACCGGCCCGGCACTTCCCGCGTCCAGCCTTTAGAGGCGCGCCACGCCAGGAAGATAAACACCACGACCACGAGCATGGCCAGGAAACCGCCCACGATCGTGTTCGTCAGGTTAAGGCCGGGCAGGAAGTTCTCCTGCAGCACCTCGCCCGGAACCGTGATGATCGGCATACCCACGCCGATGCCCAGCCCCGGCATAACCACAAAGGGGATGAGGCCGCAGAACACGACGGCGACAGCGATTACGCCCAGTAAAATCAGGCAACCGTTGGCTCTCGTGCTCATGCCGCCCCCTCCCTGTCACAGCAAAGGCCCGGAATAGCGATCAAGGACTACACCTCCTTCGATGACGTTTCGTCGTTGTCGTGCTGCACCCCAGGCGGCGGCGTAATCCGCCTGATCGCCCCCAGGGCGACCCGCAGCATCAGCGCCAGGCTTACCGGCACGCTCACAATCAGCAGGCCAAACACACACGGGCCGCGCTGCCCCAGCCGCGCGTCAAGCCACAACCCCGCCAGCAGCGCGCCGAACACAACCAGCAGCGTGACGCATCCGGCCTGCCCGGCGAGCGCCGCGTAGCTCAGGTTATGCAAACGCGGCGGTTCACTGCCTGCCATACACCCCGCTTCGGAAGTTCGCGCATTCTATCACAACCGTCCGGCGTTTGCCAAACTCCCCCGGCCCGCTACAGGAAAAGCCCGCTCGCGCTGCGCGCCGCCCAGTCGAACACCGCCTGCGCCCCCACTGTGCCCAGCACAATGACCATCACCACCGTCACGCCCAACACCCAGCGGTACGGCGCTGACATCGGAATCGGCTGGTCCTCGTCCGGGCTGCGGTTCACATACATCACCTTGACGATCACCAGGTAGTAGTACAGGCTTATAATCGCGTTCAGCACGCCCACAATCGCCAGCCAGGTCAGGTCGGCCTGCACCGCCGCGTTAAACAGGTAAAACTTGCCGAAGAAACCGGCCATCGGCGGGATGCCCGCCAGCGACAGCAGCGCGACCGTCATAGCCAGCGCCAGCCACGGGCTGCGCCGGTTGAGGCCCGCCAGGTCAGCGATCGCCTCGCTGCCAGTCGCCTCGCTGAACAGGATGACGACGGCGAAGGCCAGCAGGTTAGTGAACGTGTACATAAACAGGTAAAAACCAACCGACGCCACCGCCTGCGCCTGCCCGGCCTCGGTCTGCGCCTGCAGCGCCGCGACGCCCATGAGCACATAGCCCGCCTGCGCGATGGATGAATACGCCAGCAGGCGCTTGATGTTGCGCTGCGACAGCGCCACAACATTGCCCAGCGTCATGCCGATCACCGACAGCGCCACCATCAACTGCACCCAGAAATGCTGCATGGACTGGCCGCCCAGCACCAGCGTTTCCGGGAACACCGCCAGCAGAAAGCGCAGCAGCACCGCGAAGCTGGCCGCCTTGCTCGCCACGCTCACGAAAGCCGTAACCGGCGTCGGCGCGCCCTCGTACATATCCGGCGTCCAGAAGTGGAACGGCACCGCGCTGATCTTAAAGCCGAAGCCCACCATCACCAGCGCCATCGCCGCCAGCACCGGGACCGGCGAGTTGGCGAACGCCGGGCCGCCCAGGTATTCCGCCAGCAGGTACAGGTTGGTCTGGCCGGTGAAGCCGTACAGCAGGCTGAGGCCGAACAGGAAGAAAGCCGACGCGAACGCGCCAAACAGGAAGTATTTCAGGCCGCTTTCCGGCGAGCGCACATCGTGACGGTTGAAGGCCGCCAGGATGTACAGCGGGATCGAGATCGTCTCCAGCGCCACGAACACCATAATCAGGTCAGCGGCGGCGCTCAGCAGGCTCGCGCCCAGCGTCGCCAGAATGATGATGAGGTAGTACTCGCCGCGCCGCCCGACGCTTTTCACGTCAACAGACATCAGCGCCGTGAGCGCGCCCGCCAGCAGAATCATCACTTTGAAAAGCTGCGCCAGCACATCGTGGCGGATCATGCCGCCCCACATCAGCGCCCCGCCCGCCGGCGGCGCGAAGGCCGGCAGCAGCGGCAGCGCCGCCAGCAGCGCCAGCCCCACGAACGTCACGTAGGCGATATTGCGGCGCTGGTGCGCTGGCAGGAACAGGTCCAGGAACAGCACCACAATCGCCATGATCGTCAGGCCGACCTCCGGCGCAACCGCCGGCAGGCTTGCCAGGAAATCGAATTCAGCCACGATCACGCCCCTCCCAGTAACACCAGTACAGACCGCACGCCGGATTCAATCATCGGGGCCATGATCGTCGGGTACACGCCGACGATCAGCAGCGGCGCGCCCAGCAAAATCAGCACGACGCGCTCAGGGACGGTGATCGCCGGGATATCCGGGTAGCGCTGCTCGTTAAACTCGCCAAAGAACACCTGCCCCACAACGCGCAGCACATACGCCGCTGTAACCACAATGCCCAGCGCCGCAATCACCACAATCACCGCGTAGTAATTGCTGAGCGTGAAGCTGCCCACCGTCAGCGCGATGTGCGGCGAAGCGTTCCACATGCCGACGAAGATCGGGTACTCTGCGACGAACCCGCTCAGGCCCGGCATGCCCATACTGGCGAAGCCGCCCACAATAAAGGCCAGCGCCACCCAGGGCAGCTTTTTGGCGAAACCGCCCAGGCTGGGGATGTCGCGCGTGTGCGCCCGGTCGTAGACGATGCCGACGCAGCCGAAGAACAGCGCCGTCATCGCGCCGTGGCTGAACATCTGCAGGCCCGCGCCCGTCATGCCGATCAGGTTCATCGTCGCCCAGCCCATGCTCACCAGCCCCATGTGGCTGACCGACGAGAAGCCAATGACGTATTTGAAGTCGCGCTGGCGAAAGGCGATGAACGCGCCGTACACCACGTTGATTAGCGTCAGGAACACGATCCAGGGCAGATGCGCCTGCGCCCCTTCCGGCATCAACTGGATGCCCGCCCGCAGCGCCGCGTAAGCGCCCACCTTCATCAGCACGCCCGCGTGGATCATCGAGACGGCGGTCGGCGCGGCCACATGGCCGTCAGGACTCCAGTTGTGGAACGGGAACACGCCCGCCAGCACGCCGAAGCCGATGAACACGAACGGGAACCACAGCTTGGCGAACGTCAGCGTGTCAACGCCCGCGTAGCCAGCGACATCAAACGCACCGTGTTCCGCCGCCAGCGTGAGCGACGTAAAGCTGAAGTTGAAGGTCGCCAGGTTTTCCGGCAGCAGCCCGCTGCTAACGGCGTCCTGAAACACCTGCGCGCCCGGCCCCTGGTAGAACTGATCCGCCGTGATCACCATCGCGATCACGCCGACCAGCGCCACCACCGAGCCGATGAGGATGTACAGCGTCAGCTTCATGGCCGCGTATTCGCGCAGCTTGACCCACCCCCAGGTGGCGATCAGCAGGTACATGGGGAAGATCGCCAGCTCGTAGAAGAAGAACAGCACGAACATGTCTACCGCGACGAACACCCCGTACACGCCCGCGACCAGCAGCAGGAAAAACGCCATGAACTCGCGCGTGCGGTCCTCGATGCGCCACGAAATGAGCACCCCCGCGACGGCGACCATGCCCGTCAGCAGCACCATCGGCGCGCTCAGGCCGTCCACCGCCAGATGATAGCTGATCCCCAGGCTTTCCACCCAGGGCACGCGTTCTTCAAATGCCAGCCCGTCCTGGAACAACTGCGTGCCAGGCGACGCGGCGCTGCCCTCTGCCAGCAGCGCGCTCTGATGTTCGGTGATGGCCGTCACCTGGTTGTTATACCCCAGGTACACCGCCAGCGAGAGCGCCAGCACTGCCGCCGCCGCTGTGATGGCGATCCCCCGGATGAGGTCGCGCCGGTCACCGGGGATGAACAGGATAATCACCCCCGCCACGATGGGCAGGAGGACGATGACGCTCAACACCGGAAACACAAATCCTTGAACGATCATACCCTACGACTACCCCCCTAGAATGCGGACGACCGAGTCGTTGATGACCGGCATAATCCAGTTGGGGATGATGCCCGTCACCAGCATGAGCACCATCAGCGGCGCGATGGCGATCACCTCACGGGCCTCGATCTCCAGGTCGTAATCCCGCCATTTCATGTTGAACGGCCCGTGCAGCACCGCCCGGATCCCCTTGAGGATGTACGAGCCGGTGAACAGCAGGCCGACCATCGCGATCAGCGTGAGCGCGGTAAACACCGGCCACGCGCCGCGCACCACCAGAAACTCGCTCACAAAGCCGTTCAGGCCGGGCAGGCCCAGGCTGGCCATGCTGGTGAAGATGAAGATGCCGCCGTAGATCGGCGCTTTCACCCACAGGCCGCCGTACTCGCGCATGTCGCGCGTGTGCGTCTTGTGCGCGATCGCCCCCGCCAGCAGGAACATGCCCGCTGAACTCAGGCCGTGATTGAACATTTGCAGCACCGCGCCGTTAGTCGCCAGGACGGCGTTCTGCATCATCTCGCTGGAGCCGCGAACGAAGGTCTCGCCGTAGTACTGCGCCGTCACCGCCAGGCCCAGCACCACAAAGCCCATGTGGTTGACGGAGCTGTACGCCACCAGCCGCTTGATATCGTCCTGGCTGAAGGCCGCGAACGCCCCCAGCACCACCCCGGCCATCGCCAGGAAGGCGAAGATGCCCGCCGCGTTCGCCTCGAACACCCCCAGCACGTTGATCGGCGCGACCCACACGTCCGGGAAGAACGGGATAACCAGCCGCAGGAAGCCGTAAGCCCCCAGCTTCAGCATGGCCCCCGCCAGCAGCATCGAGCCGGCGGTGGGCGCTTCGCTGTGCGCGTCCGGCAGCCAGGTGTGGAACGGCCACACCGGCACTTTGATGGCGAACGCCAGGAAGAAGGCCACAAACGCCAGCCCCTTGATCGTCGCGATGTCGATGCCCAGGAACAGCCCGCCGATGGTGTCGGCCAGCGTGGGCCACAGCGCGCCCAGGTACACCATGTCGAACGTGGGCCGCCCGGCCACGTACCCGCCCAGCGCCGGCGTGCTCTGCTGCAGCGTCAGCACCGCGTCCGCCGGTATCTGTGACACTGACCAGCCGATAAGCTGGGTTGCCAACAGGAAGCCAAGCGAACCGCCCAGCGAGTAAATGATGAACTTGATCGAAGCGTACTCGCGGTCAGGGCCGCCCCACTGGTTGATGAGGAAGTACATCGGCACCAGGCTGAGTTCCCAGAACACGAAGAAGATCATCAGGTCCAGCGCCACAAACACGCCCATCAGGCCGGTGGCGAAGAACAGGATGAGCGCCATGTGCATATTCACACGGTCCTCAATCTCCCAGCTCACCAGCACCGCCAGCGGCGTGAGGATGCCCGTCAGCAGCACCATCACCGCGCTGACGCCGTCAATGCCCACGTGCCACGACGCCCCCAGCAGGTCAAACCAGGGCACTTTCATCTCGAACTGGTAGCCGACCGCCGTGCTGTCGTAGGACACAAACACCGCCACCGCCACCGCGCCGATCGCCAGCGACAGCAGCAGCGCCACCCAGCGCCCGATAAATTTCGGCTCGCTCGGCAGCAGCAGCATGATCACCGCCGCCAGCGCCGGGGCCACCACCAGAAACGAGAGTACGTCCATCCCTAAAATTGTTGTCATAACGCTCCGCTTCCCGCCGCGCTCAGCCGGCTGCCTGCAAAAGCCCGCTGGACACGGCGAAGATGATGCCGATAACCAGGGCGGCAATCGCCACAATCAACAGGTACTGCTGCGCCTGGCCCGTCTGGATGCGACGAATCCGGCTGCCAAACTGCGCGACAAGGTGTGGAATGCCGTCGCCCACGCCGTCGATCAGCCAAGTGTTAAGCACCTTGAACAGGTCGCCGATCCAGATCGACACGCGCGCGATCAGCATCAGCACGCCGTCAATCACGCCGCGGTCAAGCACATCGCTCACCACCCGCGCCAGCCACTGCGCCGGCACAATCAGCGCGACGTGGTACAGCTCATCGAGATAATACTTGTTGCGCAGCGTCGTGTGCAGCGGGCGGCCCAGGATGCCGATCAGCGGGTCTTCCTCGCCGGCCTGCAGCGGTTTGCGCCAGTACATACGGTAGCCGGCGTACAGCCCGCCCAGCGCCACCACAAACGATGTCAGCACCGGAATCCAGTTAAACAGCGGCTTCTCTGGCTGAAGTTCCATCAGCAGCGTGTACTTCACGAAGTCGAAGAATGGGTTCGTCTGCGGCGAGAACACCGCCCCAAACAGCGGGAAATCCGGCGGCACGCCCACAAAGCCCGCCGTCAGCGCGAAGATCGCCAGGATAATCAGCGGCAGCGTCATCGTGGCGCTGACGATGCCCTGGCCCAGGCTGGCGTGGCGGGCCGCCTCGGTGCGCGCCTCGCCCCAGAACGTCAGGCCGAGCTGGCGCATGGTGTAGAAGGCCGTCAGGAAGGCGGCCAGCGCCAGCAGCACGAACACCAGCGCGTGCGGCCCATAGCCGTGCGTCACGCCCAGCCAGGCGTCCGCCAGAATCTCGTCCTTCGACCAGAAGCCCGCCGTCAGCAGCGGGAAGCCCGCCAGCGACAGGCCGCCGATCAGAAACGTGTAGAACGTGACCGGCATCGTCCGGCGCAGCCCGCCCATGTTCATCATGTCCTGCGGGTCGAAGTGCCCGTGATGCGCCGCGTCGCCGTGTTCGCCGTGTTCGCCGTGTTCGGCGTGCTCGTGCGCGTGGTGCTCGCCGTGCTCCATGCCGTGAATGACCGCGCCGGACGCCATAAACAACAGCGCCTTAAAGAAGGCGTGGGTGATGAGGTGAAAAGCAGCCGCCACATACGCGCCAATGCCCAGCGCCGCCATCATAAAGCCAAGCTGCGAGATGGTCGAATAGGCCAGCACGCGCTTGACATCGTTCTGCGCCAGCGCGATCGTCGCCGAAAACAGCGCCGTCACCGCCCCGACGACCGCCATGAGCAGCAGCGGCGACGTGAATTCGCCGTGATGCGGGTTGCCGCCGGCGGCCAGCAGCGGGTACATGCGGATAATGGCGTAAATGCCGGCGGACACCATCGCCGCGGCGTGGATCATCGCGCTGACCGGCGTCGGGCCTTCCATCGCGTCCGGCAGCCAGACGTGCAGCGGGAACTGGGCCGACTTGCCGATCGTGCCGATCACCAGAAAAATGCCGATCAGCCCGGCGGCGCTCATGCTGCCGAAGATGATGGCCGGCGTCGTCGCCAGCGCGTCCAGCACTTCGGGGTTATACAGAATCTCGCGGAAGCTGAGCGTGCCGGTCGCGGCGTACAGATAGGCGATGCCCAGCAGCATAATCACGTCGGCCACGCGCGTGGTCATGAAGGCCTTGACAGCCGCCTTGTAGGCGCTCTCTTTTTCAAACCAGAAGCCGATGAGCAGGTATGAGCACAGGCCCATCACTTCCCAGCCGACGAACAGCAGCAGCAGGTTGTCCGCCACCACCAGCGTGAGCATCGCGCCGGCGAACAGCGAAATCAGGGCAAAAAAACGCGCCTGACGGGGGTCATGCGCCATGTAGCCAATTGAATAGATGAAGATACACAACACGGCGATCGGGACCATCACCAGCATGATGGTCGTCAGCGGGTCTACCAGCACCCCCATGTTGAAGGCCCCCGCGCCCGTCGCCATCCACTCGACGCTGCTGGCAAACACCTCTTTGCCGAAGCGCCCCTCATGGCCGCCCACCTGGGCCACCAGCGTCAGCGCCAGCAGCAGCGCCAGCAGCGCCCCGCCCATGCCCACGACGACGCTGGCCACCCGGCCCGCGCCGCTGACGATCGGCACGTCCATGCCGTCATAGTCCGGGTGATGGCCGCCGTACTCCGGGCTGGTCGCCGGCCGCAGGCGCGCGCGGTTCGTGAACAGTACGATAATGAAAAAGGCCAGCAGCGGCCCGGCCGGGACTAACCAGGGCAGGATGTTAGGATCACTCACATTGAACTGCATGTCACCCCCTGGCTACCATTTCAGCAGGTTCACGTCTTCTACCACAACCGACCGCCGGCTGCGGTATATGGCGATGATAATCGCCAGGCCCACGGCGGCCTCGGCCGCCGCCACCACGAACACGAACGCGGCAAACGCCTGCCCGCTCATATTCAGCGGCGCCAGGTAGCGCCAGAACGCCACCAGGTTGATGTTCACGGCGTTGAGCATCAGCTCGATGCCCATCAGAATGGCGACGGCGTTGCGCCGCGACAGCACGCCGTAGGCGCCGATGCAGAACAGGGCGGCCGCCACCAGCAGAAACATCCACAATGGAATCATACCCGCGCCTCCGTCATTCGTCGTCGCGCGCGACGACAATCGCGCCGATCATGGCCGCTGTCAGCAGCACTGAGGCCACCTCGAACGGCAGCACATACTGGTTGCCGTCCACCAGCGCCGCCCCCAGCTCGGCGGTCGTCGCCACCACATCCGAAGTCGGTTTGCTGCCGATCACGCCTTCGTTGCCCCACACCGGCAGGATCACGCCGGCGGCCAGCAGCGCGAACAGCAGCACCACCACCGGCAGCGCCAGCCACCACTGCTGGCTGCGCAGGTGGCGCAGCGCGGTCATGCTGCGAGTGAGCATCACAGCGAAGATGATCAGGATGGCGATCGCGCCGATGTACACCAGCACCTGCGCGGCGGCCAGAAACGGCGCGCCCAGCAGCACGAAGAAACCCGCCACCCCGAACAGGCTGAGGATCAGGTACAGCGCGCTGTGCACAAGGTTGTGGCTGGTCACCACGCCCAGCCCGCCGCCCAGAATGAGCAGGGTAAACACGAAAAACGCTATCGTCTGACCGTTGATTTCGAGCATAGACTATCTCCGCGTCTTCTACGTCAGTCGCCAGCCGGCGCTGCCACCGCCGGCCTGACTTCCCCGGCAACGACCAGCTCAGCCGCGCGGCGGCGGCGGCCCTGGCTGCGCGCCCAGTTAAGAAACAGGAAAACCAGCGCCAGGTTCACGCCCAGCAGGATCGCCGTCTGCGGCAGCGACTCGACAAAGCCGCCGTTAGCCGGCGCCAGGCCCAGCGCGTCAATCACGCGCAGCGCCAGCGCCTGCGCCAGCACGATCGCGATTGCCGCCGGGACCATGAGCTTCCAGTTGAAAGCCATCACCTGGTCCACGCGGAAGCGCGGCAGCGTGTAGCGCACCCACAGCAGCACCAGATACACCAGCGCCGCTTTCGCGCCCAGGTACAGGAAACCGAGCGCCGGGGCCTGCTCCACGCCCGGCCCCCACCAGCCGCCCAGGAACAGCGTCGAGAACAGCACCGCCACCGTGAACACGTGCAGGAACTCGCCCGCCATGAACATGCCGAACTTAAAGCCCGAATACTCAATGTTGTAGCCGGCGATCAGCTCAGACTCGGCCTCGATCAGGTCAAAAGGCGCGCGGCCGGTCTCCGCCTGGTTGGCGATGAGGAAAACGAGCGCGGCCAGCGGCGCGGTGAAGATAAACCACATGCCGCTCTGCGCGTGCACGATTTCCTGAAGGTTCATCGTGCCGGCCAGCAGCACCGGGATCAGCAGCGCCAGGATCATCGGCACTTCGTAGCTCAGCAGCAGCGCGATCGTGCGGAAAGCCCCCAACAGCGCGTATTTATTGTTGCTGGCCCAGCCGCCGATCATGATCTTGATCGTGCCGATGGAGCCAATCGCCACGAAGTACAGGATGCCGATGCTCAGCTCAGACCCGACGTGCACCGGCGAGAACGGAATCACCGCCCACATCAGGATGATGACTGCGAAAGCGATGATCGGCGCCAGGTTGTACACAAACCGGTCCGCGCCCGCCGGCGTGATATCCTCTTTGGTGAGCATCTTGAGCGCGTCAGCCACCGGCTGCAGCAGGCCCAGCGGCCCCACGCGGTTCGGGCCGACGCGGTCCTGCACGCGCGCCACGACCTTGCGCTCCACCCAAATAAGCAGGATCACGGTTATCAGCGGCAGCGTCGCCACCAGCACCGCCCCCAGCAGAATTGACAGGAAGTTGGCGAAGCTGGCGTCGGCCCCACTGGCGACCATGCACGCCGCCAGTGTGTTGAGAAGGTCAATACACTGCGTTTCCATAAGTCTCTGCGTCCGCTCCCTATACCCTTATCCGAAGCCCGCTTACAGCCACTCCAGCGCGCCCTTGCGCCAGGCGTAGATCAGCGCATCGGCCAGCAGGAAAATGAACAGGAAGCCAGCCAGGAAGGCGAACCAGTCAAGCTGGCGATAAGCCACCGCCCAGGGGAACAGCAGCACCATCTCCACGTCGAACACCAGAAATATCAGGGCGTAGATGTAGTACTGCACCTTGAACTGCACCCAGGTGTCGCCGACAGTTTCGACGCCGCACTCGTAAGTTGACTGTTTAATGGCATTCGGTTTGCTTGGGCTGACCAGCCACGCGCCGGCGATCGGCAGCGCGGGGAACACCCAGGCAATAGCGAAGAACACCCCTATAAAAGCCCACTCATTCGTCACATTCATCGGTGTGGTTATCCCTGTAACATTGGTGTCATCTGATATGGTCAGCGCCGGCGTGCGGCGGCCTGGCGAAACCACGCCGGCGCGACAGCCAGTTTGTGCCAATTGGGACAAGCGGCGCTAGTATAGCATTGACAACAGCCGACTGCAAAACTACGCCTGCGCCGCTGCTGACCAGCCCCCCTCCCTCCACGCCGCCATTCTAACATAGTGCTTATAATATCTCAAAAGATGCTCAGCCTTGCTTTTGCCAGGGCCATGCTCTACAACAGCAGCAGCCTGTGCCCGGCCATGAAAGCCCGCCATGTTCACCGTTTCCGAACCCTCAGCCGACCAGTGGGACGCCTTCGTCAGCCAGCAGCCGCGCGCCCACGCGCTCCAGTACGCGGCCTGGGGCGCGCTCAAAAGCGCTTACGGCTGGTCGCACGCCCGCGTCGCCCTGGCCGGCGCTGACGGCGCGCTGGCCGCCGGGGCGCAGCTTCTGTTCCGCGCCCTGCCGCTGCGTCTGGGCACGCTGGCCTATCTGCCGATGGGGCCGTATGTGACCGCGCCCGCGCACTGGCCCGCGCTGTGGGGCGCGGTCCACGCCGCCGCCCACCAGCGCCGCGCCGCCTTCCTGAAATGGGAACCCGGCCTCAGCCTCGGCACGCCGCCGCCTGACCCCGCCGCCTGCGGTTTCGCGCCCAGCGCGCAGACGATCCAGCCGCCGCGCACGATCGTGCTGGACATCGCCGCTGACGACGACGCCATCCTGGCGCGTATGAACCAGGGCACGCGCCGCAAAATCCGCCAGAGCCTGAAGAATGGCGTTCGGTATTACGAAGGCACAGCCGCCGACGTAGCGACGTTCACGGCCATGATCCAGACGACCGGCGCGCGCGGCGCGTTCGGCGTCCACGCGCCCGGTTACTACCGGCTGGCCTATGACCTGTTCGTGCCAGCGGGCCGCGCCGCGCTCATCCTGGCCGACCACGAAGGCGACCCGCTGGCCGGCGTGATGGTGTTCGCCGCCGGCGACACCGCCTGGTATCTTTACGGCGCGTCGTCCGACATCAAGCGCGGCCTGCTGGCCGCCTACGGCGTGCAGTGGGCGGCTATTCAATGGGCGCGGGCGCGCGGCTGCCGCTGGTACGATCTGTGGGGCGTGCCCGACGCCGACGAAGCCGCCCTTGAGGCGCAGTTTCAGTCCCGCTCAGATGGCATGTGGGGCGTGTACGGCTTCAAGCGCGGCTGGGGCGGGCGCGTCGTCCGGTCAGCCGGCGCGTGGGATTACGTTTACAACCCGCTGGTCTACACACTCTATCGCGCCGCGCTGCGCCTGCCAGGCTGACGACCGCTATGCTCACTGTGCAAACCATCACCGACCGCGCCGCCTGGAACGCCGCGCTGCGCCCGCTGCCCCGGTCGCACATTCTGCAAACCTGGGAGTGGGGCGCGTTCAAGCAGGCGACGACCGGCTGGCAGCCGCTGCGGCTGGCGTTCCTGCGCGGCGGCGCTCTCGCCGCGCTGGCGTCGGTCGGCGTGCGCTGCGCCGGGCCGTTCACGGTTATGTACGCGCCCAAAGGCCCGGTTTTCGCCGCCGACGACGCGGATGTCGCCGCCGCCGTCCTGGAGCATCTGGAACGGCTGGCGCGGCGGCGCGGCGCGGTGTGGCTCAAGCTCGACCCGGACGTGATCGCCGCGACCGGTGTCCCCGGCGCGCCGGACGACACGCCCGCCCCGGCCGGCCAGCGCTTCACCGGCCTGCTTGCGGCGCGCGGCTGGCGGCCCTCCCCTGACCAGGTGCAGTTTCGCAACACGATTGTGCTCGACCTCACACCCGGCGAGGACGCGCTGCTGGCGCAGATGAGCCAGAACACGCGCCGCAAAATCCGCACGGCGGAGAAGAAAGGCGTAACCGTCCGCGCTGGCACACCGGCGGACCTGGACACGCTCTACACGCTCTACGCCACCACTGCCCGGCGCGACGGCTTCATCATCCGCCCGCCAGATTACTACCGGCAGGCCTGGCAGCCCTTCATGCAGGCCGGGCTGGCGCACGCGCTCATCGCGGAAGTCGAGGGCGCGCCGGTCGCGCATGTGATCCTGTTCCGCTTCGGGCGCACCTGCTGGTACTTCTACGGCGCGTCGGCCAGCGAGCACCGCGAGCGGATGCCGAATTACCTGCTCCAATGGGAGGCGCTGCGCTGGGCCAGGGCGCAGGGCTGCGACCGCTACGATCTGTGGGGCGCGCCAGATGTTTTCGACGAGTCCGACTCGCTGTGGGGCGTGTACGAGTTCAAGCGCGGGTTTCGCGGCACGGTGACGCGGCACATTGGCGCGTGGGATTACGCGCCCTACCCGGCCCTCTACCGCGCCTACACGCAGCTCTGGCCGCGCGCCCTGGCCTGGCTGAAACGGCGCGGCTGATCCCCGCCTTACAGCCCGCCGCTGAGCCGTTCTACCGAGACAAAGTACGCGCCGCTGCTCTCGCCCTCTTTGCCGAAAATGCGCACTGTCCACGTGCCGCCCCGGTCCACCTGGCAGGTGTAGATGATGCCTGAGCCGTCCTGCAGGATGGCGTCGCGCTGGCAGCGCCCGCGCGCGTCCTGCCCGGCAGCGTCGAGAACAGCGACGTTGCGGCGCGCCGCTTTGGCCGTCAGCGACAAAAACTGCACATAGACGGCGACTTCAGTGCGCGCGGCGGCCTCAAAGCGGTATTCATGCACATAGCCAACAGGGAGCACCTGCATTTCCTGCTGGCCCGTCCGCAGCGGCGCGGTCTGGTCCGCCGGGACCACCAGCGCCGGGTCAGGGAGCTGGTCCACCGGCACGCCGTTGTACTCGCGCACCGCCGGCGCGCCGGCCAGCAGCGCCGCGATCCGACCGGCGACCCCCAGGCCCAGCACGCTGGCCGCGAAATAAGCCGCCGCCGCCAGGCTCAGCAGCCCCAGCAGCAGACAGCCGGGCCGCGCCAGCAGGCCGCGCCGGCGCGGTTTCGCTGGCTTCAGCGGCAGCGTCAGCGCCGCCAGCGGCGGCTGGTCGTCGGGGACGGCAGCCGCGACGCCCTTCAACGCGCCCAGCCGGGCGCGCGCCCGTGCGTGCAGCGGGTCCAGCGCCAGCGCCCGCTGCAAACAATTGATTTCGTGCGCGGGCTGTTCGACGGCCAGCGCCGCCAGATACCACAGTTCAGCGGTCGGCTGTTCCAGCAGCGGGCGCAGCAGCCGCCGCGCCCGCGCTTTGTCGCCCGCCTCGATCGCCGCGATCACCGGCAGCAGTTCATCGAGCATCGGCCATAACCCTGGTTGCGGCCGCGCCCCCGCCTCTCTCTGCGAGGCGGGGACGCGGCAGGCGCAAGCAAAACACTCACTCCGCCGGCAGCACCGTGAACACGCTGCCCGCGCCGCGCCCGTAGACCTCCGGCAGATAGAACTGGTAGCCCACCGGCGGGATCACGTTGTAGACGCCCGGCAGGCCGGCGCGCATGGTGTAGACGTATTCGTAAGCGCCCGCCGGCAGGTACGTGCTGTAAAGCACCACCTTTTCGTCGCGGAACTCAGTGTTGCTGAACCACCACCAGCCCCAGCCCCGGCTGAGCGGATCGCTGCTGTCCAGGCTGGGCCGCGTGCCGATCTGCTGTTCGGTGCTCAGGTCCGGGTTGACCGCCTGCGCGCCCGCCGGGATTGGGTCCTCGATCACAGCGAAATGCAGCGCCGTCGGCGCGATGATCGTCAGCCGCACCTGCACCAGCTCGCCCACGCGCGCCTCAGTGATCGGCGTGTCGTCGCCGGGGCGTGTGTAGTGCCGCTCAACGACCACGCCCTGGTTCAGCGGTTCGATCTCCGGCACCGGCAGGAACACCCGCAGGTAAGCGGTGTAATAGAGCACGCCAGGGCCGGCGCTGCGCTCAATCGTCAGCAGGTTGGCCTGGTCCCGCAGCAGGTCGCCCACTTCGACCACCAACTGCTGCGCCGCGCGCACCGTGTCGGGCGTGGCCGCGCCCGCGGCCAGCGCCGCGCCGTTGAGCGTCGCCGTGTACGTGTAGTCCGGGTTAAGTTCGCCGGTCGTCTCCATCCAGTCGGTGAGCGCCATCACGGCCCAGGCCGTTTCCTGCGTCGTTTCCCAAACGTCCGCCTGCCGCGCGACCATCAGCCAGCGCACCACATTGGGGATCAGATCGCTCTGCGGGCGCAGTTTCACCAGCGCGGCCAGCGCCACAGCGGCGGTGCGCGTGTTGGTGTTCCAGTTCCAGTAGTCGTTCTGCGCCTCGTCCCAGAAAGCGCCGTTAGCGCTCAGCGTCGCCCCGTTAATCAGGTCAGACAGCAGCGTGTCGGTGCGCGCCGTGTCCGCCGGGTCAATCAGGTTAAACGTCAGCGCCAGGAACGCCTTCGCGTAGTAGTCCAGCCGCGCGCGGCTCTCGAACAGCGTCGCGCTGCGCGCCACGTCCGGCGCGCCAGAGCGCGCCAGCGCGTACAGCGTGAACGCCTGCCGGTTAAGCTGCCAGGCCGGTTGGTCCAGCCCCGGCACGATAAACGTGGTGCGCAAAAAGCCCTGCGCCCCCTCGATCACGCTGTCAGCCACCGCGAAGCCCGCCGCGCGCGCTTCAGCCAGGCCGATCAGCGCGTAGGCGGTCGTCAGCGGGCTGCTGCGGTCCTGCACGAACCAGCCCCAGCCGCCGTCCACCCTCTGCTGCGCGTACAGCCGCTGCAGCGCGAAGTTCACCGCCGTGTTCAGGCTGGCCTCCAGCTCCGCGTCGGCCACGCCCAGCCGGTCAAGCGCGCTGAACGTCATGATGTTGGGCAGGAAGCGGCTTACCGTTTGCTCGGTGCACTGGTGCGGGAAGTTCTCCAGGTAGTCCAGCCCCGCCAGCGTGGTAGCCGCCAGCGACGGCTCCAGGTTGACAGTCAGCGCGCCCTGCGTTACCTCGAAGGCCGTCGGCAGCGCGATCGCCTCGGTGCGGCTGCCGCCCTCGCGCAGCAGGCCGCCCGTGCCCACGGTCTCCGGCACTTCATACCGGTAGACCGGCAGCAGGCGCGCGTCGCCCTGCCCCAGCGGCGGCTTGCTGGCGTCGGTGTAAGCGCCGCCGCTGACGAAGAATGTGAGGTCAACAGCCTGCACATCGTCCACCGTCACCGGCCATTCAACGCGCTGCCGCCCGCCCGCCGGGATCGTGAAGCGCTGCGCAGCCGTGCCGGTAAAGGTGAAGCCGGCCCCCTGCATCGTCACTTCGACATCCTGCGGCGCGTCGGTGTTGTTGTTAACGACCGCCGCCAGCACCACCTCGTCGCCCACCACGAAGAAGCGCGGCGTCACCGGGCGGATCAGCAGCGGTTTGGTGCTCAGCAGGTCAAACGTGTCCTGCCCCACCAGCGTCAGGCCGTCGGCGCCGCTGGTGACAGCGCGCGCGTCCAGCCGCCAGGTGGTCAGGTTGTCGGGCAGAATCACGCTGATCGTCGCCTGGCCATCCGCGCCAGTGACCACCTCAGCGTTCCAGTACGGTGTGTCCACAAATTCCTGGCGAATGTCGAAGATGCCGCCTTCGCCGCCACCCCCGCCGCCGCCTTTGATGGTGTCAATCACCGTCTGCGTGATCTGGTCGGTGTTGATCGTCAGCGGCGTGGCGGTGAGCACGCCCAGGCCCTGCTCGCCGTAGAAGAAGTTGAGGATCGGCCCGCTGTTGGAGTCGGCAATCGAGAGCACGGCCAGGTCAGTGAGCGCCACGCCCACCTCAGCCTGCACCGGCGCGCCCTGGTAATCAGTGGTGGTGATGGTGTAGGTCACGGTGTCGCGCGGGCCAGCCTGCTCGCGGTCCGGCGCGATGTCAATGCTGATGACCTTGCGGCTGTTGTCCACCCCAAGCGCCACAGTGCCCATGCGGAAGGCCGCTGTCGGGCTGCTGTCGTCCACGCCCTTGATCAGCAGCACCGACACGAAAACGTTCGGCGCGAGGTCGGCGGTGATCGGCAGCTCGTAGACATACGAGTTGCTGTCCAGCGTGATGCGCTCGGCGCGCAGCACGTCGCCGCGCTCGACCGTCACCAGCGCCTCAACGCTGCCCTGGAACGGCGACGTGATCAGAATCTGCGCGGTGTCACCAATCGCGTAGTCGGTGTTGTCGGCGATCAGGTCAACGCGGTTGCTGTTCTGCTGCCGCCACGACACGTATTCCTCGCCGGCGACCCACAGCGTCGTCGCCGCGTTAACCGGGTTGCCGCGCGCGTCGCGCGTGCTGATCTTCGCCTTAAAGACGCCGCCGTTGGGCGGGGTAAAGGCGAACGTCGCCTTGCCATCAGCGCCGCTGGTGACGCTGCCAGCCGCGACCGGCAGTTCCTCCACATCCCACGTCCAGGTGGTGCGCCCGGCTTCGTCCTGTTCCTGCACGCTGAACCAGCGCCGTTCCACCACTTCCACATCAACAGCCTGGCCGGAAACCGGCGCGCTGTCCCAGTCAACGGCGATGATCTCGAATTCGGCCTCACGGCCCGCCGTGCCCACATAGCTCGCGGGCCGCGCGCCGATATACACCAGCCCCTTGTGCACGACCACCTCAGCCCGCCCGGAAACAGTGAGGCCGCTTTCGTCGCGCACCGTCGCCTCGATAGTGTACGCCAGGCTCTGGGTGCTGTCTTTCAGGTCCGCCGGCACTTCGATGATAAAGCGGCCCGCGGCGTCGGTCGTGCCGCTGCCGCTGGCAACCTGCTGGCCGTATCCGTCATAGTATTCCGCCGGGCCGGCGTCGTAGTTGAAGTCGGTGAAATCGTAGTAGCCCGGCCCGTCATAGTTAAAGAAGTAGGGCGTGGACTGCACCGCATAGTCCACATTGGCAGCTGACACGCTGCCGCCGAAGAAGTAAGCGCTCTCCACCAGCACCCTGATCGTCTCGCCCTGCACGACTGCGTCGGCGTCCGGCGTAACCTCCACCTGGAACTCTGGCACCCGGTACTCAGCCACGCCGAAGCTCAGGTTAGCCCCGCCGGCGTACTCGCGCTCGTCCGATATCTGCACGCTCAGGTTGTAATAGCCCAGGCGGGCGTCGTCGCTGATCTCGAACACGCCGCTGAATGTGCCGAAGCGCGTCAGCGGCAGTTCCTCTGTGTAGATAATATCGCCTTCAGAATCGCTGATCACTACCGGCACAGTGGCCGCGGCGGGCGGCGTGAACGTTACATCGTCGCGCAGGCGCACCACGCCCCGGAAGTAGACCGGCTGGCCGGGGCGATAAACAGGCCGGTCGCTGTAGAGGTAGATGCGGTAGCGCGCCGGGTAGTAGTCGAAGTTCATGCCGAACTGGTACGGTTCGATACCGCTGGTCCAGGCGGTCGCGGCCATGCCGAAATGCTCCGCCGTTTGCAGCACCGCCACCCGCGTCTGATAGGCGTTGTCGGCGGGCGGCAGGTCCAGGCGCAGCAGGCCGTCAGCGTCGGTGACGCCCGCGCCAATCACGGTGTTACCGGCCTCGCTCGTGCCGTAGACAGTGATGGGCGCGCCCGCGATGGGCAGGCCGCTGTGCGCGTCAACCGCCCACACCAGCATTGTGTCCAGCGTGGCCTTCACCGTCAGGCTGGCGGTCGAAACCACCAGTATGTGCCGGCGCGCATTATAGCCGGCATCCGCCAGCTCCGACGCGCCCACCTGCAGGAAATACGCGCCAGGGGCCAGCGCCCCGCCCTCCGCCGGTGACACCGTGACCGGCGTCGTCACCCCGGCGGCCTGCACATCAATGAAATACTCGTCGCCGATGCCTTCAGCGATCCACGCGCGGCTGCCGCCGCGAAGCTGCACTTCCCACCACAGCGCGCCGTCCGCGCACGTCGGCCCGCCGGTGATCTCCAGCCGGTAGTCCCGGTACAGCAGGTCAAGGACCTCGCCGTCCGGCGGCGTGGCGCGGGCGCGCAGTGGGTCCGGCCCGGTGACAACCACTGCCGAATCGCCGATCTTCACGCGCGCCGGCAGCGCGCCGGCGCAGTCCACGCTGGCGCTGCCGCCCAGCTCCAGCAGCTCGTAGCGCGTCTGGTTCAGCGGCGTGTCGGACTCGATCTGCCAACTGCGCAGCAGCGCATCCGGCGGCGGATCGTAGTCATACGCCGGGTCATACGAATCGCTAAACAGCCTGCTCATGAAATCGCCGACGTCCAGGCGGTACAGGCTGAGGTCCAGGCGGCTGATGTTGCGGTGCTTCAGGAAAAGCCGCGTGTCGTCATTGTAAGCGTTGTAGAAGCCCACCGGGCCAGGAACCTGCAGGCTGATATCGGGGTCCAGCGGGCTGGTGGTAAAGTGCGCCACCAGCTTCTGGTCAATGACGTTGCCGTAAATATCGGCCATGCCCGGCAGCAGCGTCACCGTATACTCGGTGCTTGGCTCCATCGGGAAGTTAACGGAATAGCTGTTGTCCCACTCTGAATAATAGTAATCCGCCGCGCGCCAGGGTTCCGGCTCGATAACAATGCGGTCGCTAAGCGTCTCAATGTTCATGGGTGAGGCAAAGTACACCCGGAAACCGCCCCAGGGATAAACGTCCGTCTGCCCGTCGAACGGCTCGGTCCCGGTAATCCCCGGCAGCGGGATCGTCGTAAACTCCCAGCGCGTGGTGTCCAGCGGCGCGCCGCCAGCCGCGGGCCGCGCGCCCTCTCTGAACCCGGCGGCGTAAACCGTGTCCAGCGTCAGGGTCGCGGCGGGTGTAAAGGCGAAGCTGGCGCTGTCGTCAGCCCAGGCGAACGCGCCGGCCAGCGTGCCGCTCATCTGCCCCGGCGGGCGCAGGAAAAAGGCCGCCTCTGTTGAGGCGTGGTCCATTGGCTGGTTGAACGTCACCTGGACAGACGTGTCAGGCAGCGCCCTGTCAACGTTAGGCACAACGCTCGTGATCTCCGGCGCTGTCGTGCTGAACGTCCACGTGAACGGCTCAGCCAGCGCCGCCCCATCCACCGCCTGCAAGCCAGCGGCCACCGTCACCGTGTAAGTTGTGCCGCCAGCCAGCGCCGGTTCAGGCCGGAACACGTAAATCGAAGTGTTCAGCCACTCGCCGCGCCCCGCCGCTGGCGGGTCAAACGTCAGCGGGTCAGGCCGGTTGGCCGCGTCCTCCGTAATGCCCAACGGAACTATCGGGTGGTTGAAAATCGCCGTGATAACCGCGTCAGTCTCGATGTCGCTGCTGCCGTCGCCCGGCAGCACCTCCGTCACCAGCAGCGGGGCTGCCGCTGTTTCCGCTGACTGCTGGGCGTCCAGCGCGGGCGGCGCGCCCAGCGCCAGCAGCAAAATAATAAGCGCATATGCAAAACGTGACATACCGACCCCCTTGTTAGCAGCGCTGCGACTTAACCCATTATAATGCCAATCTTAAGCAGCAGGGTGCTGTGCCTGGCTGACGCCTGGGCTACGGTTCTCCGCCCCTTACAGCACGGGGATATAGGTGATCGGCAGGTTCAGCGCCGTTTTGACCAGCAGCCAGTGAAAAGCGGCCACCTCGCGCCCCAGCGCCGGCAGCAGCGACCGCAGCGGGGGGTCGCTGGCGGCGGGGCTGGTCGTGTGGGGGATGCCGGCGCGGTTGAAGATCAGCGCGGCGCGCAGCAGGTGGTAGCCGTCGCTGACGACCACCGCCGTTTCCCAGCCGTTAGCGTCCATGATGGCGCGGGTGTAGAGCGCGTTTTCCTCTGTGCTGCGGCTCTGTTCCTCCAGCACAATCGCCGCCGCCGGCACGCCGCGCGCGCGCAGCAGCTCCGCGCAGGCGTCAGCCTCGCTGCGCGCCCGGCCCTGGCCATAGCCGCCGGTGCAGATAACCGCCGGCGCGGCCCCGCCCGCGTAGAGCGCGGCGGCACGGTCCGCGCGGCGCACCAGCGCCGGGCCGGGACCGTCATTGTGGTTAAGGCCCGCGCCCAGCACCACAATCACATCGGCGGTGTGGGCCTGGTCCGCGCGCCCATAGACAACAATCGCCGCGACCAGCAGCAGCGTCAGCAGCAGCCACAGCAGCAGCAGGCGCGCCAACCAGCGCCGCAGCCAGCGCAGCGCCGCGCGCAGCGTTCTACCTAATAGTTTGAGCACAGCAGCTCTCGCGTCTCAGCCAGCAGCGGCTCATTATGCCCCGCCCGCCCCCGGCTGAACAGGAAGAATCAGCTTAAAAAAACCAGCGCCCGCCGGAAAGGGCGGGCGCTGGCAGGCAAGCTCAGCCTACAGCCGGTCAGCACTCGCTGTAGCCGCAGGTGAGGCACTTGCGGCAGCCTTCAGCGCGAATCAGGCTGACCGTGCCGCACTCCGGGCACAGGTCCGCGCCGGAATAGATGCCGCCGTGCGGCTGCTCTGGCGCGGGGTCAGGGGCCACCGCGGCCGCCTCGCCGTTGATCGGCAGCTTAAGCTGGCGCTCGCTGGCGGGCGGGAAGTAGTGTTCCAGCAGCGCGCCGGCCACTACATCCGGCAGCGAGGTCGCGCGCTGCGCCCCCAGCCCAACCGAGCGCGCCCCGCCGATGCCCGAAAGCTGTTCAATTATCAGCTTGAGCATCTCCATCCGGTTCTGCGGCGCGGTCGTGCGCAGTTGCAGCGACAGCATCCGGCCCAGCCCTTCGGCGTCGGCCTGCAGGTCGCTGCCGGCCTTGCCCACCGTGATGAACACCTCAAACGGGCAGTTGTTCTCGTCGCTGTTCATGGTGATGTAAGCGGTGCCGAACGGCGTCTTGCGGCTGACGGTCACGCCGGAAAGCTGCTTCGGGCGCGGGTAGACCTTGTGCGGCGTCGTCACCTGTTCTACCTTGCCGCTGCCGTTCCCTGACGGCGCGGCGCTGCTCTTTTCTTCCTCTTTGAGGGTCAGCACCTGTTCGCTGCGGCTGCCGTCGCGGTAGATCGTGCCGCCCTTGCAGCCCAGCTCGTACATATACCAGTACAGGTCGCTCACCTGCTCAACGGTGTATTCGTTAGGCAGGTTGGCCGTTTTGCTGATGCTGCTGTCCACCCAGCGCTGGATCGCGCCCTGCACCTTGACGTGTTCCTGCGGCGTCAGGTCCATCGCCGTGACGAAATAATCGGGCAGGCTGGCCGCGCCAGGGTGCGCCGCGAACCACTCTGTCACCAGCGGAACCTGTTCCTCGTGCAGCCCCAGGCGGCTCTTGCGGTAGTACACCCAGGAAAAGAACGGCTCGATGCCCGTAGACGTGTTCACCATCGTGCCGATCGTCCCGTTAGGGGCCTGCGTCGTCAGCGTGACGTTGCGGATGCCGTGCCGCTGCACCTGCTGGCGGATGTCAGCGGGCATCGACTGCATGAACCCACTCTGCACGAATTTCTCAGCCACGAACCGCGGGAACGGCCCTTTTTCCTGCGCCAGCTCAATCGAAGTTTCGTAGATCGCCCGCATCAGGAAGGCGTACAGTTTGTCAATGAACGCGACCGATTCGTCGCTGCCATAGCGAATACCCAGCCGGATGAGCAGCTCAGCCAGCCCCATGTTGTTCAGGCCCACGCGCCGCTCGCCAAGCTGCTGCGCCTCGTTCTCAGCGAAGAAATAGGGCGTGGTATCAATCACGTTGTCCAGGAAGCGCGTGGCGTAGCGCGCCGTCTTGTCCAGCGTTTCCCAGTCCACATCGTGCCGGTCGGCATCGTAGAAGCGCGCCAGGTTGATCGCGCCCAGGTTACAGACGCCCCACGCCGGGAGGCCCTGTTCGCCGCATGGATTGGTGCAGATAATGCTGGAATAATACCAACTGTTCGACATCTTGTTGTAGCGGTCGCGGAAAAAGACGCCCGGCTCCGCGCTGGCCCAGGCGCTTCCGATGATCGCGTCCCACACCGCGCGCGCCTTGACTGTGCGGTAAGTCACCACGCGCCGGCCCGCCGCCTGCCACGCCTCCAGGTCGCCGTCCCACACGTCATCATAATCGTCGTAGCTGGTGTCCGGGAACACCAGGTCCCAGTCGCCGTCCGCCTTGACCGCTTCCATCAGCGTGTCGCTCACGCCGACGCTGATATTGGCGTTGGTGATCTGCCCGGCGGTGCGCTTGCTGTTGATGAAGTCGAACACGTCGGGGTGCCAGTCGTTGAGGATGAGCATCAGCGCGCCCCGGCGGCTTCCGCCCTGTTCAATTAAACCGGTGACGAAGCTGTACAGCGCGCCCCACGACACCGCCCCACTCGAACGCCCGTTGACGCCTTTCACATACGCCTGGCGCGGGCGCAGGCTGGACACGTTGATGCCGACGCCGCCGCCGCGCGACATAATCTCCGTCATGCGCAGCAGCGTCTCGATAATCCCCCCGCGCGAGTCCCTGGGGGACGGCAATACGTAGCAGTTGTAAAATGTAAGCGCCTGATCAGTGCCCGCCGCCGTCAGAATGCGCCCGGCGGGGACGAACTTCCAGTCTTCCAGCAGCCAGCGGAAATTGGCCGCCCACTGCTTGCGCAGCCTGGCGGACTTCTCAACCGCCGCCACGCCCGCCGCCACCCGGTCCATCATCTGGCCGGGGTCGGTCTCGATAGGCTTATCCACGTTCTCAACGTCGCGCGTGACCGTCGTGCCATCCAGCAGCTCAATCGTCACCGTCGGCAGCTCAAGCGCGGTCACTTTGCCGATCTCGCGCTGGCCGGTTTTGGCGTCTACGACCACAATCACCAGGTCGCCCACCGCCAGCGAAGCGCGCGTCATATCTTTTTGCGCATAACGATCCAGAAAAATCTTAAAGCCCAGCTCGTGCAAAGTGTTCTTCTGCGCTGTCTGCGCTTTCGACTGCACCATCTGTCCTTTGCCTCCATGCCAGTGTGTGACGGGCCGTGTTCTGTCCGTCAGGCGTCTAGCGCCAGCATCCGGTCAATTTCGCAGCGCACGCTCTCCAGGTTATCCAGGCCCAGGTAGATGAGCGCGTAGCGAATGTAAGCAATCTCATCCAGGTCGCGCAGCCGGCGCACCACCATAGCGCCCACTGTGCGGCTGGGCACTTCATCGGTTCCGGCCTGGCGCAGCGCCGCCTCGATGTCGTCGGCCACGCCGTTGATCGCCGCCGCCGGGACCGCGCGCTTGGCGCAGGCCATGCGGATGCCGTTAATCAGCTTGGCCCGGTCGAACTGCTCGCGGTCGCCGTTCTGCTTCACCAGCAGCGGCGTCGCCGCCTCCAGGCGCTCGACAGTCGAAAAACGCGCGCCGCAGCCCTTGCACTCGCGGCGGCGGCGCACCTCGCCTCCCGGCTCTTTCACAGTGGCCACTACCCTTGAGTCTGAGCTGCTGCAGGCGGGGCAGTTCATAACGCTGGAACAACCGTTCTCTACAGGCTGGTAAATAGACACACAACCCCCATCAGATAAGTGGGGGCGCTGGCTTTTGTGAACCGTGTTCGCTTGGTGCGGCGGCGGGTTGGGCGTGTACTTCCGCAGGTACTGTAGCATGCCCCGCCAGCTTTGTAAACGAGTAGAGGGGTACAACTTGGTTAGAAAATGGTTTTTCGGTATAACGTTTTTCCCACATAAACCACTTCATCCCACACGCCTGTGCAGCCCGTCACAGAAGCGTTTGTTTACTTTTGTGACAGGTCCTCATACCATAGGGGAGGACAACGCACGCTTATGGAATCGCCATGAGTCGCCCACCAGCACCACATCGCCGCCGCTGGGTGACAGCGGCAGAACTGACGGCGGTCGCCGTCATCGGCCTGCTGTACATCGCGCTGATCTTCTCGTCATCCGCCGCTGACCCCGCCGCCCTCAACCTCGACCATCTGGACGCGACACAGCGCATGATCGCGCTGGAGCACGAACGGCTGGCGGGCACGATCCTGCCGGCTGAGATCGGCCTCAAGCGCTACGGCCACATTCCCGGCTGGAACCCCTACCTGGCCAACGGCACGCCGCTGCTCAACAACGCCTTTAACTACCTGTTCAACCTGTTCCAGAGCGCGCCGGTGCTGCTGCTCGGCGGCGTCCAGGGCAGCAAAGTGAGCGTGATGGTGTCGCTGCTGATCGCCGGCGGCGGCGCCTGGGCGCTGGCAAAGGCGCTGGGGCTGGGCGCGGTCGCCCGCGTGACAGTCGCCGCGCTGTACATGGTGAGCGGCGGGCTGGTGGGCAAGTTCGCCGGCGGTCATTTCCAGCTCGGCCTCAGCCTGGCGTGGCCGCCGCTGGTGCTGGCTGGCCTTTACTGGACGCTCAAAACCGCCGACCGCCGCGCCCCGGTGCTGATGGCCGCCGCCTTCGCGCTGCTGTTCTTTGCCGGCAACATCTATTACACGCTGCACACGCTCGTCAGCAGCGCCGTGATCGCCCTGCCGTACCTCATTGAGCGCCCGGCCGGGCGCTGGCGGCTGCGCGCTGACCGGCTGCGGCGTGTGGCGGTCGGCGGGACGCTGGCGCTGGGCTTCGCGCTGGTGCAGTTCCTGCCGGTGTGGACAACGCGCGCGTTCGTCATCCACCAGGCGGACCCGCTGCTGGAGGCGCGCTATGAGATCCCGCAGGCGCTGGCCAACTTTCTCGTCCCCTGGGAACAGTGGAGCGCCTTCCGGCTGTACCTGGTGGTGGACTACTCGTATATCGGCCCGGCGGTGTTCCTGTTTATCGCCGGGCTGGCGCTGACGCTGCTCAGCGCCAGCGCGCCCGCCCGCCGCCACCGCCGCGCCGCCTGGACCGCCTTCGGGCTGGCGGCGCTGTTCACCATCTGGGGCGCGGGGCAGACACCGGTGCTTGAGTACCTGTACCGCACAGTGCCGCTGCTGGCGGAGTTCCGCTTCACGGGCCGCGCCCACGCCATCGCCGCGCTGTGGTGGATCGTCCTGGGCGGCGTGGCGCTGGATATACTCTGGCAGCAGGCGCGGGAATGGCTGCGCGTGGACGCGGCCTTCGACGCGCTCGACCGGTGGCGCACGCTGCGCGCGCTGCTCGGCGGCGGGCTGCCCTGGGCGCTGCTGCTGCTCTACAGCATGGCCGACACCGCCAGCCGTTACGCCCTCGCGCTGGACAACACCAGCCTGTTCTGGCTGCTGGAGGACCTGCGCTACCGCAGCTTCCAGGATGCCGCGCTGGGCCTGGGGCTGCTGCTGGCCGCCGCCCTCGCCCTGGACACGCTGCTGCTGTTCCCGGCGCTGGTGCTGCGCCCGCGCGCGCCGCTGCCGCCGCGCGCCGCCCTGCGCATGACCGGCGTGCGCGCGCTGCGCCTGCTGCTGCTGGTGCTGGCGCTCAGCGCCATCAGCGACGCCATGCTGGCCAACAGCCGCCTGTTCCACTTCGACCTGCCCGTTGGCAGCTTCGCCCGCCTCTACCCCTTCATCCGGGGCCTGGACACCGAAACGCCGTTCCCCGCTGTCATGGAGCCGTTCTCGCCCGCCGCTTTCGACACCTACTACAACGAGCTGCGCAACTGGGGCCTGAACGAGGGCTGGGTTCCCAACACGCTGCCGGACTCCACCGCGGAGGGCAGCCCGCCCTTCAACCCGCCGCCCGGCTGGGCCATCGTATCCAACGAGTACGGCGGCGCGTCCTACGAACTCGCGCGCGCCTTTGTGGAGGGGCGGGCCGCCATCGCCCACCAGTGCATCGTCCTCCAGCCGGTGGAACGCCTGGAAGAAAACTGCGACCTGAGCGCGCAGGCCGGCCTCGCGATTTACGAGCTGACCGACTCGCCGCCCTATGCGTTCGTGGCCGAGCGCGCCGCCGTCCTGGCCGACGCTGAAGCGATCACGCGCGCCAGCGTCTACCCGGCGCGCGTGATCAGCCACGAGCAGGATATCATCGCCGTGCGGGCGGCGCCGCCCGGCAGCGGCGATTATGTGCTGTCTGTCGCGGAGACCAATTACCCTGGCTGGCAGGCGTTTATCGACGGCGTGCCGGTGGCGCACCTCACCGCGGGCCGCACCATCGTGATCCCGCTGCAGGACGGCGCGCACACCTACACGCTGCGCTTCCAGCCGCCAGGGCTGGCCGCCGGGCTGTTAGGGTCGCTGGTGAGCGTAGTCGCCGCCGGGTTTTATCTGTGGGATGGGCGCAGAAAACAAAGCCCCACCCGCCAGCCTGCGCCTCAGACAGAGGCCGGGCCGGCGGGAGAGGCGTAAATTTCAAGCGCGAAGGCTGCGGGGCGCGCTACCGGCGCTTGCGTATAAACGTCGGGATCTCGATATCGTCCTCGTCGTACACCCGCGCCGAGAAATCGGGCTGCTGCGGGCGCTGCGCCGGTGGCTGGGTTGGCTGCTGCTGCGCCAGCGGCTGGGCCGGGGGCGGCGGGGCGGCAGGCTGCTGGTGGGCGGGCTGTGCCTGCATCTGCGGGCGCGCGGGCTGCGCCTGCATCTGCGGGCGCGCCATCGTCTGCTGGTCAATGCGCCGCGCCGCGCGGCTCTGCTCGAAGCCCGTCGCAATCACGGTGATGCGCACCTCGTCGCCCATGCTCTCGTCCACCTGGGCGCCGAAGATGAGGTTGACTTCGGGGTGCGCGCTCTCTTTAATGATCGCCGCCGCCTCGTTGATCTCGAACAGCGTCATGTCGCTGCCGCCGGTGATGTTGAACAGGATGCCGCGCGCGCCGTCAATCGTCACGTCCAGCAGGCTGCTGCTGATCGCGGCCTCTGCCGCCTTGCGGGCGCGATCGTCGCCGACCGCCCGGCCCACCGCCATCAGCGCCGCCCCGCCCTCCGACATGATCGTGCGCACGTCGGCGAAGTCCAGGTTGATCAGCGCCGGAACGGTAATCAGCTCTGAAATACCCTGGATGCCCTGGCGCAGCACGTCGTCGGCCAGCGAGAACGCCTGCTGCAGGGTGGCGCGCTTGTCGGCGATCTGCGCCAGCCGGTCGTTGGGAATCACGATCAGCGTGTCCACCTGGCTCTTGAGCGTCTCGATACCGGCCTCGGCGGCCTGCTGCCGGCGCGACCCCTCAAACGTGAACGGCCGCGTGACCACGCCGATCGTCAGCGCGCCCAGCTCTTTGGCGATCTGCGCGATCACCGGCGACGCGCCGGTCCCGGTGCCGCCGCCCATCCCGCAGGCGATGAACACCATGTCGGCCCCGCGCAGCACCTCATACAGCTCGTCGGCGCTTTCCTCGGCGGCCTTGCGCCCGATCTCCGGGTTGCCGCCCGCGCCCAGGCCGCGTGTGAGCTTGTCGCCCACGCGCACCCGCGTTTTCGCCCGCGACATCATCAGCGCCTGGTTGTCGGTGTTGACCGAGATAAACTCGACGCCGCCCAGGCCCTCGTTGATCATGCGGTTGACCGCGTTGCCGCCGCCGCCGCCCACACCGACCACCTTAATCTGGGCGAAGTTTTCACCTGGTCCCAACTCGTTCATGTCCGCCATATCCATCAGCCACCCTCCTTAGAAAAACGCGCCCGCTTAGCCTTCGCCAGTTGAATAAATGACTGGTTCCAATTGTACGCATAACCCCCGGATTGGCAACTAGGCGCTGTCATCCGGCAGCAGCCGCTTGAAAAACCCGCCCAGCAGGCTGCCGATCTTCGCGCCTGACACCGGCTGTCCCCGGTGCGCGCCGCCGCTGTGGGCGCTCTCCATGTCCAGCCCCAGCCGCAGCAGGCCGACGCTGGTGCTGTAGGCCGGGCTGCGCAGCGCGTCGGCCATCCCCGTCAGGCGCTCTGGCCGGGCGATACGCACCGGGAAATGGAACACCTGCTCCGCCACTTCGTGAATGCCGGGAAGCTGCGCGCTGCCCCCGGTGAGCACCGCCCCGGCCCGCAGCAGCCCGTCGTAGCCAGAGCGCTTGATTTCCTTCTGCACGAACTCAAAAATCTCCGTCACGCGCAGCTCGATGATCTCCGCCAGCGCGCTGCGCTGGACCTCAGTGGGCAGCCCCTCGCCGAACGGCTGCACCAGGAAGGTGTCCAGCATGTTGACCGCCCGCCGCTGCGCGTGGCCATACTGGATTTTCACAGCCTCGGCCTGCTCGAACGGCACATGCATCCAGTGGGTGATGTCGTTGGTGATCAGGTCGCCGCCGATCTCGATCACCGCCGCGTGCCACACCGTCCCCTCGATAAAGATCGCCAGGTCGGTCGTCCCGCCGCCGATGTCAATCACCACCACGCCCATCTCGCGTTCCTGCGGCGTCAGCACCGCGTCGCCAGAGGCCAGCGGGTTGAGGATGAAGCGGTCCGCGTAGACGCCCGCGCGCTGCACCGCCTGTTCCAGGTTCGCCATGCAGGTTGACGACGCTGTGATGATGTGCGCCTCCATCTCCAGGCGGAAGCCGTGCATCCCAATCGGGCTGCGGACGCGCTCCTGCCCATCCAGCGAGTAGCTGCGCGGCACGACATGCAGCACCTCGCGGTTGTGCGGGATGGCGATGGCGCGCGCCGCTTCCATCGCGCGCAGCAGGTCGTCGCGGTTGACGCCGCGCTGCCCGGTGATGCCCACCATGCCCCGGCTGCTGATCGAGGCGATATGGCTGCCGGCCACGCTCACGAAGGCGCGGCTGATATCGTAGCCGCTGCTCTTTTCCGCCTTGTGAATCGAAGCGGAGATCGCCGCTGTAAGCTGGGCGATGTCGTTGACGATCCCTTTCTTCATCCCCCGGCTGGGTTCAATGCCCACGCCCACGACAAACACATCGTCGGCGCGCACCTCGCCCACGATGGTGCAGATTTTGTTCGTCCCTACATCCAGCCCAACGACCAGATCGTTCAAATTAACGTCCCCTCACCTCAGAGTAATACGGCGCGTCGGGGTTGGCGACGTTCAGCAGCGCCGGCTGTTTGCCGCGCGCCAGCAGATTGCCTACGATAGCATTGTAGACCAGGATTTTCTCTGGCATATCTGTACCGGTTCCAAACCACACTTCCCAGCCGCGCCCATCCTGATAGCCCAGGCCCCGGTCCGGGTGGTACAGCATCCGTTCGATATTCGGGTACATACTTTTCAACTGGAGCGCGCCGGCGACCGCCGCCGCGTCCACCCGCACATCCGGCCCCAGCGGCCCCTCCGCCACGACATCCACTATGCGCATCAGGTCCGGGCGGTCCTCGCGCATGAGCATCACGCGCCCCTGCACGTCCACCCACGTCGCCACGCCAGCCTGCTCCCACACCAGCGCCGGCTGCCGTTCCTGAATAGCGATACGCACCATCAGCGGCGGCCAGCCAACCTGCACCTCAGCGTCAGCGACCGTCGGCGAGCGCAGAATCCCAGCGCGCACCTGGGCCGCGTCCACCCAGAAAATGTGCATGTTGGCGATGTCCGTCAGCGCAAACACTTCCTCTTTGCTGAGGTACTGCAAGCCGCTGACGGCGATGCTGTGAACGTAGAACGCATCGCTGCCGATGAACATAGCCAGCACCGCCAGCAGGCAGACGATGATCAGCCCGCTGACCAGCCGCGCGCCCACCAACTGGCTGCCGCGCGCGCCGTGCTGAACTGTCGTGCGGCTGACCGCCGGGGACAGCAGGCCGCCGTCCCACACCCCCGCGATACGAACATTCCGCCGCCGCCGCTCTCGTGACCGCGATGCCATCAAACCCCGTATCCTGCTTCCGCCGTTACCCAGGAATCCAACACTTACCCACAATCCAACTATATGTCAAACAGCGCGGCCTGTCCACAATCTAAAACCAGTCTCCAACCAGTTCGATCTCCGGCTCAAGCACAACGCCGGTTTTCTGCGCCACCGCCGCCCGCACATACTCCACCAGCGCGTAATAGTCAGACGCGGTGGCCGCCCCCCCGGCGTTAATAAAAAAATTGGCGTGCAGCGGCGAAACCTGCGCCCCGCCCAGCGTGTAACCCTTCAGCCCCGCCGCCTCGATCAGCCGGCCCGCGTAGTCGCCGGGCGGGTTCTTGAAGATGCTGCCCAGGCTGGCCCCCGGCGGCTGTGTCTGCTTGCGCCGGGCGCTGTAGCCGTCCATGCGCGCCTGGATGGCCGCCGGGTCGTCCGCCGCCAGCGCGAACTGCGCCAGCAGCACCACGAAGCGCCGGTCAGGGCGCGCCTTCAGGCTGGAATGACGGTAGGCGTAGGCCATATCCGCCGGCGTGAACAGGCGCGGGCCATCTGGCCCCAGCACGACGGCGTCGCACAGGCTGGCGGCGATGTCGCCGCCGTATGCGCCAGCATTGTTGATCACCGCGCCGCCGACCGTCCCCGGCACGCTGACCGCCCATTCCAGGCCGGCCAGGCCGCGCCGCTGGCAGCGCTTCGCCAGCGTGGCCAGGCCGGTTCCGCTGGCCGCCGCCACCCGGCGGCCGCCGTGCCACTCGCCAAATTCCACGCTGGCGGCGTGGTTGATGATCACCAGGCCGCGCACGCCGCGTTCCGACACCAGCACGTTAGAGCCGCCGCCCAGCACCCGCAGCGGCAGCCCGGCGGCCCAGGCCGCCGCCGCCACCTGCGCCAGTTCCTCAACCGGGCCGCGCGCCACATACAGCCACTCTGCCGGCCCGCCCAGGCGGGCGGCGGTGTAGCGCGCCAGCGGCTCGTCGCGCAGCAGACGGTCGCCCAGCAGCGTGTGCAGGTCTGTCATCAGGCTGGCCCGCCGGCGCGCCGCAGCCGAAGGAACGCCCTGCCGATCTCCGGCGCGTCGCCCGCGCTCATAATTACAATTGCCGCCGGCGCGCGCACCGCCGCCGCCAGCAGCCGCGCCGCGTCCGCCAGGCTGGCCGCGTAGCGCACATCCGGGACGTTGATCGCCGCCGCCGCCGCCGCCCCGGTCACGCCAGGGAGCGGCTGCTCGCGCGCGGCGTAAATATCCGTCACGATAACGTGGTCCGCCGCGCCGAAGGCCGCCGCGTAGCCGTCGAGCAGCGCCTGCGTGCGGCTGTAGGTGTGCGGCTGCCACACCGCCCAGATCGCGCGGTCCGGGTAGCGCTGGCGCGCCGCCTCTAACGTCACGCGGATGGCCGTCGGGTGGTGCGCGTAGTCGTCAATCACGGCGACGCCGTCAGCATCGGCGCGCAGCTCGAACCGCCGCCCCGTCCCCTCAAACGTGGCCAGCGCGGCGGCGGCGCGGTCAAACGCCACGCCCTGCCGGTCGGCAGCCGCCAGCGCCGCCAGCGCGTTGCGGACGTTGTGCGTGCCGGGCACGCGCAGCCGCACTGCGCCGCGCGCCTGCCCATCGTGCGCCACATCAAAAACCGTGCAGTCCCCCTCCACGCGCACGCGCGCGCCGCGCCAGGCCGCCAGCGGGCTGTCCAGGCCGTAAGTCGTCACCGGCAGGCCGTCTACCAGCCGGTTCTGCGCCAGCACCAGCGCCGCTGGGTCATCGGCGCAGGCCGCCAGCAGGCCATCCGCCGGCAGCAAACTGGCGAAATGCGCAAACGACCGCACCATATCGTTAGGGGTGGCAAAAAAATCGGGGTGGTCGAACTCGATGCTGGTCACGACCGCCGTCTGCGGGTGCAGGCCGTGATACATGTTGTCGTACTCGTCGGCCTCAATGACGAAGGCGCGGCCGCGCCCCACGCCGGCGTTGCTGCCCGTTGAGCGCAGCACGCCGCCAACGATGTAGCTGGGGTCGTGCCCGGCCGCCAGCAGGATATGCGCGATCATGGCGGACGTCGTCGTTTTGCCGTGTGTGCCCGCCACCGCGATCACCTGCTGCCCGGCGGTCAGCGCGCCGACGATGTCGGCCCGCCGGTACACCGGGATGTCGAGCGCGCGCGCCATCGCCACCTCGATGTGGTCATCCGCCACCGCCGACGACGCGATCACCAGCTCCGCGCCCATCACCTGCTGCGCGTCGTGGCCGATATACACCAGCGCGCCCTCGCGCGCCAGCGCCTCCGTCACCGCGCTCGCGCTGCGGTCGCTGCCCGACACGTGATAACCCTGCCGCAGCAGCACCCGCGCGATGGCCGACAGCCCCGCCCCGCCGATGCCGACGAGGTGAATATGCTGGCCGGGAATCAAACGCGCCATCGTCACCGCCACCACCGTTCAGATCACGATCAGGACGATCAGAAACAGCACAATCACCGCGATCGCCAGCAGGTCGCCCGTGCCTGTCACGCCCCCGCCCAGCACCACCAGCGGCAGCAGGCTGCGCGCCTGGTCACTGGGCGAGCCGGGCGCGGGCGCGATCACCGCCGGGGCCAGCGGGTAAGCGTTGATGTCCATGAAATACCACAGCGACCCCCAGATCAGGTAGCCGTTGATGAAGCCGACCAGCCCGCCCAGAATGCTCGACTGCAGGCGGTCGCGCCCGTCAGGGCCGCGCCCCGCGCCCATGCCGCGCGTCTGGTAAGCGAAGAACACCACCACCAGGAAGATCGCCGCCTGCACCAGAAACACCTGATCGCGCGAGACGCCCGCCAGCAGCACGCCGCGCAGCAGGTTGTCGAACTGAAACAGCGCAAACAACCCCAGGATGATGCCGGCCAGCGAAATCAGCTCTTTGTTCCACCCGCGCAGGTAGCCAATAATGCCGAAGAAGATCGCCATCGTCAGCAGCACCGCCGAAAGCTGAATCATCGTGCCTCCCCTGCCAGATGCACCAACTCCGAAGCCAGCCGCGCCGCGCCGTCCGGCTGCGCCAGCGCCGCCGCCTGCTGCCGCATCGCCGCCAGCCGCGCCGGGTCCGCCAGCAGGCCGCGCACCGTCGGCAGCAGGTCCGCCTGCAGGCGTTCGTCGGCCAGCACCAGCGCCGCGCCGCGCGCCGCCAGGTACTCCGCGTTCACCCGCTGGTAGCGCCAGGCGTGCGGGTAAGGGACCAGCACCGCCGCCAGCCCGAACAGCGGAAACTCGCCCAGCACGCTGGCCCCCGCGCGGCTTACGACCAGGTCCGCCGCCGCCAGCGCCAGCCCCATCTCGTCGTGCAGATACGGGAAGGCCTGGTAGCGGGCCACGTCCACGCCCTGGGCCGCCAGCGCCGCCAGCGCCGCCTCCACCTCCGGCCAATCCAGCGCGCCGGTGATGTGCACAAGCTGCGCGCCCGTGTCCAACAGGCCCGGCGCGGCGGCCAACAGCGCCTGGTTGAGGCTGCGCGCGCCCCGGCTGCCGCCAAACACCAGCACCGTCGGGCGGCCGGCGTCCAGCTTAAAACGCGCCAGCGCCGCTGCGCGCGTGGCCCGGGTCACGCTGCCGCGCAGCGGGTAGCCGGTGACAACCGTCTGGCCAGGGCGAAAGTAAGCGGCGGATTCCGGCACGGTGAGCGCCACGCGCCGGGCGAAACGCCGCAGCAGCCTGATGCTCGCGCCCGGTTCGATGTCCGGCAGAAAAATCAGCACCGGCACGCGCCGCGCCCAGGCCGCCAGCGCCACCGGCAGGCTGCTCCACCCGCCGGTGAGCAGCACCGCGCCCGGACGGTAGCGGCGCAGCAGGCCCCACGCCTGCGCCGCCCCGGCCCCTAGCTGCACGGCGCTGACCGCCCGGCGGGCCAGGCTAACGCCGGCGACCGGGCCGCCGCGCACGTCGTCATACGTCTGGAACGCCACGCCGGACGCGCGCACCAGCTCCCCCTCCAGCCCGCCGCTGCCGACAAAGTGCAGGCTAATTTCCGGGCGCGTCTGGGTAAGCGCTTCGGCTGCGGCCAGCGCGGGATACACGTGGCCCCCCGTCCCGCCCGCCGCGATCATAAGGCGCAAGGACATTTCTCCGTTCCGGCATCTTCATCTGGCGCGCCCGCACGCGGCCCACGCTCAACAGCAGGCCCGTGCCCGCCATCAGCACCACCAGCGACGAGCCGCCGAAGCTGATAAACGGCAGCACCGCCCCCGTTGGCGGGACCAGGGCAGTCATCACAGCGATGTTCAGCAGCGCCTTTGAAACGATCCACACAGTCACGCCGGCGGCCAGCAGCGCCCCGAACGTGTCCGGCGCGCGCCGCGAGGTCTGAAAGCCGCGCACCACGAACGCCACATATAATAGCACGACGAAGCCCGCGCCGATAATGCCAAGCTCCTCGCCGATCACGGCGAAGATGCTGTCGGTGTGCGGCGCGGGCAGGAAGCCGAACTTCTGCCGCCCCTCGCCCAGCCCGACGCCCGTCCAGCCACCGTTGAGAAAGGCGATCACCGCCTGCTGCACCTGGTAATGCGCCTGTGTCAGGTCGCTGAGGCTGTCAATGAACGACGTCAGGCGGCCCTGGGCATAGCTGACGCGCTGCGCCAGCAGCCAGCCAGCCCCCGCCGCCGCGCCGCCCGCCACCCCAAGCTGGAGCAGGTCGCCGCCCGCCAGGAAGAACATAATACCGCTGACGGCGAAAATCATCGCCGCCGAACTCAGGTCCGGCTGGAGCATCACCAGGCCGCCCACGATGCTCACCAGCACCGCGAACGGCAGCAGGCCGTAAAGCAGGCTGCGCACCCGCGTACGCTTCGAGCTAAGCCAGGCCGCCATGTAGATGACCATCACCAGTTCCGCCGCCTCGCCCGGCTGCAGCGAGCCGCGAATCAGCGAGCGCCGCGCGCCGAAAGCGTCGTCGCCGAACAGCAGCACCGCGATCAGCAGCGCGATCACCCCCAGCAGCATCCACACGGCGAAGCGCTTCCATACGCGGTAATCAATGAACGCCAGCAGCAGCAGCACCACCACGCCGATGCCCATGTTACGCAGGTGCTGCACGAAAATATACGACTCGCTGCCGAAGCTCTGGTAGCTCCAGTCAAACGTCGTGCTGTAGACCATCATCGCGCCGATCGCCAGCAGGCCGCCCACCACAATCAGCAGGTAGGGGTCCAGCGCCGCGACGAAGCGCCGCTGGCGCTCGCCCGGAACAGCCGGGGCCTGCGCCCTGATATCGTCACTTTCGATAAATACCGGCTGGTTGGCCATACCTGCTCCCGCTGCTGGCTCTCACATTACGTTAGAAGCGCGCGCTGGCCGCGCCGCCATTTCCCCTCTCGCTGCCGGCGAAAACGCCAGGGATGCGGGGCATAGAGGCCAACGGGCGCGGTGTCTCCCTGCTTATGATTATAGTGCGTTCACAAGCTGGCGAAAGTGTTCGCCGCGCTGGGCGAAGTCGCGGTAGGCGTCGTAACTGGTGCCGCCGGGCGAGAGCAGCACCACGTCGCCGGGCTGCGCCAGCGTTCGCGCCAGCGCCACCGCCTGTTCCAGCGTCTCGACGCGCGTCACGACGGCGTCCCCCCCGGCCACCTGCCGCGCCGTCTCAACCACCAGCGGCCCGGCATGGCCAAAAGCGACGATGTGGCGCACTTTCGTCAGCGCCAGCGCGATCATTTCCGCCCAGGGAAGCTGTTTGTCCTTGCCGCCGGCCAGCAAAATCAGCGGCTCGTCAAAGCTGCGCAGCGCCGCCGTCACGCGCTCCGGCGCGGTGGCGATGCTGTCGTTGATCCACGTCACGCCGGCCAGCGCGCGCACCACCTCCAGCCGGTGTGCCACGCCGTTAAAGGCGCGGATAGCCGCCGCCAGTGCCGCCGGCGGCGCGCCCGCCGCCCCGGCGACAGCGCACGCCGCCAGCGCGTTCAGCGTGTTGTGGTCGCCGCGCAGCCGCAGGTCGCCGCGCTCGCACACCACCTGCGGCGCGCCGCCAGCGCTCGACAGCCCGGCCACCAGCAGCCGCTGCCCGGCCATGAACGCGCCGTCAGCCAGCAGCTCGTGGCGGCTGAACCAGGCCACATCCCCGGCGACGCTGGCGGCTAACTGGCGGCTGCCGGGGTCGTCGCGCCCCAGCACGGCCAGGTCCGCGCGGCCCTGGTGGGCCATAATCTGCGCTTTGGCGCGCGTGTAAGCCGCCATCGTGCCGTGCCGGTCCAGGTGGTTGGGCGTGATGTTCAGCACCGCCGCGATCTGCGGGCTGGCCGTCATGATCTCAAGCTGGAAGCTGGACAGCTCCATCACCACACGGTCGCCCGGCGCGATCTGCGCCAGCACATCGAGCAGCACGTCGCCGATGTTGCCGCCCACCCACGTCCTGTACCCCGCCTGGCGCAGCATGTCGCCAACGAGCGTCGTGGTCGTCGTTTTGCCGGCGCTGCCCGTGATGCCGATCACCGGCGCGGGGCAGCGCTCAAGGAACAACTGTGCGTCGTTGCTCAACGGGATGCCGCGCCGCTGCGCCGCCTGCACGATATCCAGCTCCAGCGGCACGCCGCCCGAAAGACACAGCAGGTCCGCGCCATCCAGCAGGCTTTCAGGGTGGCCGCCCAGCGCGAACTCCACGCCGGGGAAGGCGTCCAGGCTGCCCACTTCCGCCGGGCCGCGCGCGTCGCTGACGACGACCGCCGCCCCCTGCGCCGGCAGCCAGCGCGCCAGCGCCTGCCCCTGGCGGGCGAAACCCAGCACCACGATACGCTGGCCGCGCAGCGCGCCGTCCATACGCTTACACCAGCGCCAGCGCCACGCCGATCATGGCGCTCAGCAGGCCCACCAGCCAGAAGCGCTGAACGATCTGCGTCTCGCTCCAGCCGCCCAGCTCAAAATGCCCGTGCAGCGGGGCCTGGCGGAAAATACGCTTATCCACCCCCCAGTAGCGCCGGGTGTACTTGGCCGACGCCACCTGCAAAATCACGGACAGCGTTTCGGCGATCGGCACGATGGCCACAATCGGCAGCAGCAGCCACTGGCCGGTCATGACCGCCACCGTGCCCAGCGCCGCGCCCAGCGCCAGCGAGCCGGTGTCGCCCATAAATAACTGCGCCGGGTGCGCGTTGTACCACAGAAAAGCGAAGCACGCGCCCACCAGGATGAAGCAGAACTGCGTCAGAAAGATCTGCTGCTGTAAATAGGCGATCACGCCGTAAGCGGCGAAGGCGCTGGCCGTGATGATGCCCGCCAGCCCGTCCAGGCCGTCGGTCAGGTTGACGGCGTTGGACATGCCCACGATGATAAACGTGGTGATGGGGATGAACAGCACCGGGCTGATCGGGATCACCACCGGCAGCAGCGGCAGGCGCACCTCGTTGGCGAACGAAAAACCGCCGTCATACAGCGAGATCACCGCCGCCGCGATGCCCGCCAGCGCCACCTGCGCGATAAACTTGGCCCGCGCCGACAGGCCCTCGCCGCGCCGCCCGCGCGACGTCTGGATGCCTTCCCAGTCGTCAATCGCGCCCAGCAGCGCAAACCCCACCAGCACGAACAGCGGCAGCAGGATGCTGGGGCCGGTCACCGTGCGAATCACGCTGACGATGTTCAGGCCCAGCGCCACCAGCAGCACCGGCAGCACGATCATGATGCCGCCCATCGTCGGCGTGCCCATTTTCTTCTGGTGGTGTTCGCTCAGCTCAGCGCGAATCTGTTTGCCGATCTTCAGCCGGCGCAGCACCTCGATAAACGGCGCGCCCCAGATCACGCCCAGCAGAAACGCCGTCGCCCCAACCGTCAGCGCAAACGGTAAACCCATCGTCGCCATATCCTCTCACTGCGCTGCCGCCGGCTGCGCCTGCGCCAGCGCGCGGCGGATGTCGTCCGGCGGGATGTTGAGCAGAATCACCAGCCGCTCGGCCAGGCGCGCGAACACCGGCGCGGCCACCTGGCTGCCCCAGTAATCGGTGGGCCGGTCCAGCTTGATCAGCACGCTCACCTGCGGGTTGTCGGCGGGCAGAAAGCCCACGAACGTCACAATCGAGCCGCGCGGGTCATAGCCCAGGCCGGGAACCGGTATCTGCGCCGTGCCGGTCTTGCCGGCAATCGTATAACCGGGCACAGACGCCCGCCCGTCCAGCCCGTCGCGCACCACCGCCACCATCATCTCAGTGACGACGCGCGCGGTTTCCTCAGAAATCGGCCGCCCCAGCGTGGACGGCTCCGACGTGTACACCTGGTCGCCGTCGCGCACCTGGTAGACGACGTGCGGCTGCATCATCAGCCCGCCGTTGGCGATCGCCGACACCGCCGTCAGCATTTGCAGCGGCGTAACCGCGATGCCCTGGCCGTAGCTGTTCGTCAGCAGGTTGCTCTCGCTCCAGTCCGGGTCGCCGGGGACCAGCATCGTGCCGCGCGCCTCGCCCTGCAGGTCAATGCCCGTCCCCTGGCCGATGCCGAAAGCGCGCAGCCGCCGGTAAAAATCGTTCGGCCCCATCTGCAGGCTGACCGTCGCCGCGCCCACATTGAGCGACTGCACCAGCACCTGCGTCATGTCGGTGATGCCGTGCGCCTGCCGGTCCCAGTTCTCGACGACGATCCCGGCCTGTTCCAGCCGCCCCTGGTCAATGTAAGTGCTCTGCGGCGCGATCGTCCCGTTGTCCAGCGCGGCGGCGATCGTCAGCACCTTCATCACCGACCCCGGCTCATACTGTTCGCCAATGGCGGCGTTGCGCTGCAGGTCGGGGTTATCCACGTTGAAATAGGCGTTCGGGTCAAACGATGGGTAGTTGGCCAGCGCCAGCAGGTCGCCGCTGCGCGGGTTCATGATGATGATCGTGCCTTTGGTGGCCCCGCTTTCGGTGATGGCGCGCTGCAGCTCGCTCTCCGCCAGGAACTGAATGTCGCGGTCAATCGTCAGGATGATGTCCGCCCCCCGGTCGGCCTGCGGGTCCTGCGGCACATCAAAGGGGATGTTGCTGACCAGTTGATCGCGCTCGCGCCCGACAAGCTGGTCCTGGTAATAACCTTCGACGCCGTAATAGCCCTGGAAGTCGCCGCCCACAAAGCCGACAAGCTGCGCCGCCAGCGTCCCCTGCGGGTAGCTGCGGCGGGCCACTGGCTCAATCGTCACGCCGATCAGCTTGGCCTCCGTCACCTGCTGGCCCACCTCTGCGCTGACGCGCGGCGCCAGCAGCACCCAGGGCTGGTTGCTCGACACCTTCTCGAACGTCTCCAGCTCGTCCAGGCTGAGCATGGCGGCGAGCTGGGTGGCGACGGCGCGCCGGTCCGACACCAGGTTAGGGCTGATGCCGATCTTGTACTCCAGCGTGTTGACGGCCAGCGGCTGGCCGCCCCGGTCGTAGATCGTGCCGCGCGCCGCCGCCAGCCGCAGCGTGCGGTTGTAGCTGGAGTTGGCCAGGCTCTCCAGGTAGTTGCGCACCTCCGGCGCGAGCTGGTACTGGAACGAGATCAGCCGGCCCAGCAGCAGCAGGCTGACGATCACCAGCGCGGCGATCACCAGCGGCAGCCGCCGCCGCACCATCTCATCCTGGATAAAAGGCCGCGTCTGCGCGCTCATGGGGCCTCCTCTACGATAACAACCGGGTTCCGCTGCCGCGTGAACGCATCCCACTGTTCCTGCAGCCAGCCCAGGAACGACTCGTCGTAAACAGGCACTGGCGTCGGGGCCGCCGGCAGGGGCACCGCCGCCGCGCGCGCCGCCGGGTCGTAGCCGGGGATCACCAGGTACTCAATATCGCCGCGTTCCGCCTGGGCGAAACCCAGTTCGCGCGCGCGCTCGAACAGGCGCGCCATGCTCTGCAGGCGGGCGATCTCGGCCCGCAGCCGCTCGTTGGTCTGCTCCATGCGGTTGCGCACGATGATCTGTTCCTCAAGCTGGCGGCCCAGCGTGGCGACCGCCGCCGCCTGCGCCAGGTACAGCGCGCCGATAATCAGCGCCACGAAGAACGCCAGCGCCGCCAGCGCCAGCGCCTGGCGCTGGGTGCGCCAGGGCGTGCGTCGCAGCGCGTGCTGTAACCAGCTCTGCGACGATCTCACAGGGCCAGCCTCTCGACCACGCGCAGCCGGGCGCTGCGGCTGCGCGGGTTGCGCGCCACTTCGTCGGCGTCCGCCATAACTGGCTTGCGCGTCAGCAGCCGCACGCTGGCGCGGTGGCCGCACACGCACACGGGAACCTGCGGCGGGCAGATGCAGCCGGTGCTGGCCAGTTTGAAAAACTGCTTGACGATGCGGTCCTCCAGGCTGTGAAAGCTGATCACCGCCAGCCGGCCGCCGGGCCGCAGCAGGTCCACCGCCGCCGGCAGCGCCCGCCGCACCGTCTCCAGCTCGTCGTTGACGGCGATGCGCAGCGCCTGAAACGCCAGCGTCGCCGGGTGCAGGTGGTCGCCAGGGCGGCGCGGCACCGCCCGCGCGATAGCCTCGGCAAGCTGGCCGGTCGTCGTGAACGGGCGCGCCTGTACCACCGCCCGCGCCAGCCGGCGGCTGTGCGGGTCCTCGCCGTAATCGCGGAACAGCGCCGCCAGCTCGCGCTCATCCAGGTGATTGACCAGCTCGGCGGCGGTGGGCCGGTCGCCTGACTGGTCGAAGCGCATGTCCAGCGGGCCGTCGGCGCTGAAGGCGAAGCCGCGCTGCGGCGTGTCGAGCTGCATAGACGACAGCCCCAGGTCCAGCAGCACCGCGTCCACCTGATCCCAGCCGATGCGCGCGGCCTCCGCCGCCATATTCGCATAGCTGGCGCGCGCGAGCTGCGCCCGCCCGCCGTAAGGTTCCAGCGCCGCCTGCGCCAGCGTCAGCGCGTCCGCGTCGAGGTCCAGGCCCAGCACGGCCCCCGCCCCACCTTCCAGCAGCGCCCGCGCGTGGCCGCCCGCGCCCACCGTGCCATCAACAACGCGCGCCGCCGGCAGCAGCAGCCGCGTAACAGATTCCATCAACACCGGAATATGATGAGCCATCGCCAACATAATACATCCCGACCCAACCTGAGCGCGATTATAGCACACTCCCGCGCGTGGCAGATTGGACCCGCGCGGCGAAGTTTGAACGCCGCGCCCGTTCGGGCGATATTTAAGTGTATCCGTCGCCCGCCGCCAGGAAAGGACCCCCCTCATGCGTCTGACCGCCATCACAACAGCGGCCCTGCTGCTGAGCCTGCTGGCCACCGGGGTCAGCGCCCAGACCGAACCCGCTGCCGGCCGCGGCGCGCTGGTTCACGACGGCCTGACACGCACCTATTACATTCACACGCCGGCGGCGCTGCCGGACGAGCCGGCCCCGCTGCTGATCGCGCTGCACGCCGCCGCCTCATCGGGCCGCGCGCTGGCCGCCCTGACCGGGCTGGACCAGGCCGCTGACGCGCAGGGTTTTATCGCTGTTTTTCCCGACAGCGCCGGCCTCACCTGGGACGACGGCCGCACCGCCGCCGGGCTGGACGCGGGCGCGCCGCGGGATGATGCCGGGTTTATCCTGGCGCTGGCCGACCGGCTGATCGCGTCCGGCGCAGCCGACCCGAACCGCGTCTACCTGACCGGCGTCGGCAGCGGCGGCACGCTGGCCTTCCGGCTGGCGTGTGAACAGCCGCAGCGCTTCGCGGGCGTGGCTGTCGTCGGCGCGCTGATGTGGGACTTCCAGCGCGCGCAGTGCGCCGAAAGCCCCGCCGCGCCGGTCAACCTGCTGCTGCTGCACGGCACCGCCGACGCCGCTTTTCCGCCCGACGGGCGCGTCGCCAGCGGCAGCAGCGGCCCGTTTTACATCCTCGGCTTTCAGGAAACGCTGGCCTTCTGGCTGGAACGCAGCCGCTGTGTCAACGCCGGCCACACGGTGCTGGGCGACGGCGCAGTGGTCTATCTGGCGTGCCAGGGCCGCACCCGCACCGCTTACCAGCAGATCACCGGCGGCGGGGGCGGCTGGCCGCGCAGCGGCGCGTATCAGCTCAACCAGACCAGCATTGACGCGACAGACGTCGTGACCGCGTTCTTCGCCGGCGCGGACGACTGGCCGGGCAGCCAGCCAGAGCCATACCTGGGCCGCCCGCGCAGCTACACGGTCTACGTGCCGCGCAGCTATGACCCGGCGCAGGCGACGCCGGTGGTGGTGGCGCTGCATGGGCGTCCGGGAACGGGCGCGGGCATGGCCGCTGTCACGGACTTCAACCCAGTCGCTGAGGAACACGGCTTCATCGCCGTCTACCCTGACGGCGTCAACCAGGGCTGGAACTATGTGCGCGGCATCGCCATCTTTGAGCAGACCGGTGTTGATGACACCGACTTTTTACAAACGCTGCTTGACGACCTGGCGCTTGACTTCAACATTGACCGGGCGCGCGCTTACCTTGCCGGCTTCTCGAACGGCGGCTTTATGACACAGCGCGTGGCCTGCGAGGCCCCGGACACCTTCGCCGCCTACGCGGCGGTCGGCGCGAGCGCCTTTTTCGGCCTGCGCCCGCTGTGCGAGGACACCGCGCCTGTGCCTATCCTGTTCATTCACGGCACGCTCGACAGCATTATCCCCTGGGAAGGGCGCACACAGACGATCAACAACGCCACCTTCTACAACACCCTGCCCGTCAGCGACACCATCGCATACTGGGCACAGCACAACGGCTGCTCACTCGATAACATCACACAAACCGACCTGCCGCCGGGCGAACCATCCCCGGCGACGCAGGTGCGCCTGCTCACACTGACTGGCTGCGCAGGGCGCGGCGCGCTGGTGTTTTATGGGATTATCGGCGGCGGCCACAACTGGCCCGGCGTGCCCGGCGTCATTCAGCCGGAAACAGGCGGCAGCGTCAACCTGGACATTCACGCCAGCGAAGTAATCTGGGATTTCTTCGGCCAGCACCCGCTGCCACAGTGAAGCTGTCAGCGATCAGTTGTCGGCTGTCAGCTCAAAAAAGTGAGTGCCGCCCTGTGGGCGCGCCCGCCGCCGGGGTGTGGCAATTCCCCCCGCCGACCGGTACAATAGAACACACATTCCGTCCAGATACGCAGCCAGCGGCGCACCCCGGCTGCCAGCCAGCGATTCGCCATGACTTTCACGCCGTCCGAACACATTCAGACGATTCTCAGAAATCTGCCGCAGAAGCCCGGCGTCTACCTGATGAAAGACGCCGCCGGCACAGTGATTTACGTCGGCAAGGCGAAACGCCTGCGCAGCCGCGTTCGCAGCTACTTCAACGCCAGCGCCGAGAGCAGTGACAAAACGCTGCGCCTGCGCCAGAACATCGTTGATATCGAGTACATCGTAGAGCAGAACGAAGTCAAGGCGCTGATCCTCGAAGAGACGCTCATCAAGCGCTACCAGCCGCGCTTTAACATCAGCCTTAAAGATGACAAGCGCTACCCGTACATTAAGATCAACTGGCAGGACCCATTCCCCAAAGTGGAGGTGACGCGCCGCGTCGTGCGCGACGGCAGCCGCTACTTCGGCCCCTACGTCGCCATGTGGGCGGTGCAGGACACGCTGCAAACGCTGCGCAAAGCCTTCCCATACCTCACCTGCGACCGCGACATCACTGGAACCGACGCGCGCGCCTGCCTGTTCTACGACATCAGGCTGTGCTGCGCGCCCTGCATCGGCGCGGTGAACCAGCAGCAGTACCGCCGCATGATCGAGGAACTGATGGCCGTCCTCAGCGGGCACGCCGAAGGCGTCGTTGAACGCCTCACAACTGAGATGCTGGCGGCCTCCGAAAACCTGGATTTCGAGCGCGCCGCCTCGCTGCGCGACCAGCTCAAGGCGATTGAGTTCATCACCCAGCGCCACAAGGCGGTCGGCAGCAGCCTCACCGACCACGACGTGATCGCCCTGGCGCGCGACAAGGACGAGGCCGTCGTGCAGATTCTGTTCGTCCGCAACGGCAAGCTCATCGGCAGCGACGCGCACGTGCTGGGCGGCGCGGCGGACGAGAGCGACGAGATCGTGCTGCAAACCTTCATCAAGCGCTTCTACGACGACGCGCCCGAAATCCCGCGCGACCTGATTCTGCCGCAGGAAGTGGAGGAAGCGCGCATCATCGAACAGTGGCTGAAGGACAAGCGCAGCGGCAGCCGGGTCACGATCACCGTGCCGCAGCGCGGCGGCAAGCGCGACCTGGTCAGGGTGGCCCAGGAAAACGCCGCCGAAGCGCTGCGCATGATGCGTGCCCAGTGGGAAGCCGACACCACGCGCCACGAGGAAGCCCTGGCCGAGCTGCGCACGGCGCTGGCGCTGCCGCGCATCCCCAACCGCATCGAGTGCTACGACATCAGCACGACGCAGGGCACGGCCATCGTCGCCAGCCGCGTCGTGTTTACCCAGGGCGCGCCGCGCAAAGCCGAGTACCGCCGCTTCAATATCCGCACCATCAGCCACAGCGGCTCCGACGATTACCAGTCCATGCGCGAGGCCCTCACGCGCCGCTTCAACCGCCACCGTCAGGCGCTGGACAGCCCGACGCAGGTCGCGCCTGGCAGCGCCGACCCCGACGAAACCTGGCGCCTGCTGCCGGACCTGCTGATCGTAGACGGCGGCAAAGGCCAGCTCAACGTCGCCGTTGAGGTGCTGCGCGAGTTCGGCCTGTTCGCCCAGGTCCCGGTCGTCGGGCTGGCGAAACAGTTCGAGGAACTGTACCTGCCCGACCGGCGCGACGCGGTCGTGCTGCCGCGCCGCAGCCAGGCGCTGTATCTGGTGCAGCGCGTGCGCGACGAGGCGCACCGCTTCGCCATCACCAGCCACCGCCGCCAGCGCCAGAAACAGGGTATGGCCAGCCGCCTGGAAACCGCCCCTGGCATCGGCCCGGCCAAACGCAAAGCGCTGTTAAAACACTTCGATAACTCGCTGGACGCCATCCGTAAAGCGTCCATCGAGGACCTGTGCGCCGTGCCCGGCATCAACGCGCGGCTGGCCGAGGCTGTCAAAGCCGCGCTCGATTAACACCGCGCCGTCCATCACTCAACCCGCGCACATTGGCGTATAATAGAAGACGACACAGGAGGGGGCATCTATGCGCGACGCTATCTCCGCCATAATCAGCAGCGTGCTGGCCGGCCTGCAGGCTGACAGCCCGGACCTGACGAAAAGCAACATCGAAGACCTGCTGCAGGCCGCCGCGGCCCTGCTGGGGCAGTTCACCGTCGAGACCTACCCCCCCGGCGTGACGCTGTGCGTTGAAGGCAGCGAGGAAGACCGCTTCTACGTGATCGCCAGCGGCGAAGTCGCCATCCATAAGCAGATCGAGCGCAGCGGAACGAAAGAGCTGCTGGCCACCAAAGGCGCGGGCGAGTTCTTCGGCGAGATGGCGCTGGTGCTCAACGCCCCGCGCAGCGCCGATGTCGTCACCACCGCGCCCTGCATCCTGCTTGAGGTGGACCGCCGCGCCTTCAAGAAGGCCACACGCATCAGCCCGCACCTGGCCAGCCTGATGTCGCAGCGCACCATCGAAAACCTGGACGCCAACCGGCAGATCGAACAGAACCGGCAGAACCGGCGCGGCCCGGCCCGCCGCTTTCGCCTGTTCACCAGCTATTCCAGCCGCGACCGCGAGTTCGTCAGCCAACTGGTCGAGCACCTTCAGCAGCGCCTGGGAAACAACAACGTGGATATCTGGATTGACCGGGCCGGCATCCGAAGCGGCGACAAGTGGGACCGCGCGATCGAAGAGGCGCTGATGAGCTGCAACGCCATGCTGCTGATGCTCTCGGAACACTCGGTCGCGTCCGAAAACGTGGCCGACGAGTACATCTTCTACAAGGAAGAAAAGAAGCCGATCATCCCGATCATGATCGGCAGGTGCGCGCGCCCGGTCGCCGTGCGCCGCTACCAGTACATTGATTTCTCGCGCGAGCTGTACGCCGACGGCCTGGCGCAGCTCCACGCCCGCATCCTGGAGCTGGTTGACGAGCAGTAAGCCGGCGGCCGCCAGCTAAACCTGCAGCAGATACCCCAGGCGCAGCGCCGCCCGTTCGAGCAGCTCAGCGGCGTTGTCCAGCGCGCGCTCCAGCGGCATCGGCCCGCTGACAATCGGCAGCGCCGCCTGTATCCCGGCACGGTGCAGCGCCGCGTCGTCCAGCTCCAGGCTGCCCACCAGCGCCACCGTCGGCACGCCGTGTTCGCGCGCCAGCAGCGCCACGCCATGCGGCCCCTTGCCCTGCAGCGTCTGCCCGTCCAGGCGGCCCTCGCCCGTCACCACCAGGTCCGCCCCGGCCAGCAGCGCGCTGAAGCCGCTGTACGCCAGCAGCAGGTCAATGCCGGATTTAACCTGCCCGCCCAGAAAGGCCATCAGCCCGGCGCCGAGTCCGCCCGCCGCGCCGCCGCCCGCCGCGCTGCGCACATCCACGCGCAGTTGATCGTTCACCACGCGGAAAAAGTGGCTCAGATTGCGCTCCAGCAGCGCGGCCTGCTCCGGTGTCGCGCCCTTCTGCGGGCCAAACACCGCCGCCGCGCCGTCCGGCCCCAGCGCGGGGTTGGTCACGTCCGCCGCGATCAGCACCTCAACGCCGCGCCAGCGCGGGTCGAGCTTCTGCGGGTCAATCACGAACAGGCGCTCCAGGCCGCCGCCGCCGCGCGGCAGCTCCACGCCGTAAGCGTCAAGCAGGCTCACGCCCAACGCCTGCGCGCAGCCCGCGCCGCCGTCCACTGTCGCGCTGCCGCCCAGGCCCACGATCACGCGCGTCGCGCCGCGCGCCAGCGCCGCCTGCAGCAGTTGGCCTGTGCCGTAGGTGCTGGCGCGCAGCGGGTTAAGCTGCCGCCTGTCCAGCAGCTCCAGGCCAGACGCCAGCGCCATTTCGATCACCGCTGTTTTGCCGTCTGGCAGCAGCGCAAACGCCGCCTCAACCGGCCGCCCGACCGGGTCCTCGACCGTGACCGGCACGCGCTCGCCGCCGCCCGCCAGAAAAGCGTCCAGCGTGCCGTTGCCGCCGTCGGCAATCGGCATGAGATGCAGCTCCGCCGCCAGCCCTGACCGGTGCAGCCCCGCTGCGACAGCCTGGGCGGCGGCGCTGGCCGTCAGGCTGTGCTTGAACGCCCCCGGCGCGACGATAATCTTCTTCATAACCGCCCCTCTCGCTGTTCGCCCCCGCCGCTTCCGGCTGACTGCGCATTGACGCCCCGCCCAACTCGTGCTACGTTTGCCACTTCACGGCTACGCTGCGCCTGAACAGCGGCACAGGTTAACACCGCCAATGGCCCTCATTACACACACTTTCGGCCCGGCAGCGCTGCGCGATGGCCCCTCTATTCTACAGGCTGCCGAATTGCTCATCCAGCAGCAGGCCGGCGGCCAGGCGCTGGCGATCACTGGCGCGCCGGCGGATGTCACCGCTATGCTGGCGGACAGCGTCCGCCTCGGCAGCTATCCGCGCGTGTACAACCGGCTGCTGTCACAGTACCAGAGCCTGGCGCGCACGCTCATCCGCGCCGAAAACGACCGCCGCCTGCTGATCCAGGACATCACCGACATCCTCGATTCCTACCGCTGGCTGGGGCGCTCGCTGGCCAACCGCGCGCCGATCCCCGCCGAAGCCGCCAGCATCGCCGCCCTGGGCGAGCGCCTCACCGCGCGCCTGCTCACCAGCCACCTTCAGCACCGGGGCGTGCGCGCCTCGGCGGTGCGCGCCAGCGAACTGATCGTGACCGATGACGCTTACGCCGCCGCGACCCCTGACCTGCCCGCCACGCGCGCCCGCGTCGCCGCCCGCCTGCTGGCGCGCATTGAGGACGGCTATCTGCCGGTGATCGACGGCGGCAGCGGCGGCGCGCCCAACGGCAAATTAACGCGCCTGGCCCCCGGCGGGGCCGCGCACAGCGGCGCGCTGCTGGCTGCTGCCGCCGACGCCGACGCGCTGTGGCTGTGGTCCGGCGGCCCTGGCCTGACCACCGCCAACCCCGACCTGCTGCCGGCGGCGCGCCCGCTGACGGCGCTGTCGCCCACCGAACTCGACGCGCTGGCCTGTTTCAACGCCGACGTTCCCGCCACCCAGGCGCTGCGCCCGGCGCTGGAGCGCGGCACGCCGGTCACGCTGCGCAGCCTGGCGCACCCCGACACGCCCGGCACGGCCGTACGCGCTGCCCACCTGCCGCCCGGCAGCCTGCGCTGCCTGGTCGCCGGCGACCGCGCGCGCCTGCTGAGCGCGGGCGGCCCCGGCGTGACAGCGGCGGGCGGCCTCGCCGCCCTGGCTGGCCAGGGCATCCGCGCCCTGGCCGCCACCGAAGGCGCGCAGACGCTGTTTGTGGTCGGCAGTCGCGACCTGAACCTGGCGCTGCTGGCGCTGAACGACGCCTTCGGCGCGCAGGCTGTCTGCCGCGCCCATGAGGACGCCGGCACAGCCCCGGTGCTGGCCCTGGGGCCTGATATCTGCGACCAGCCCGCCGCCGCCGAGCGCGTCCGCGCGGCCCTGGCCGCCGCCGGCCTCCGCCCTGAGCGCGTCACGCCGGCGCTGGTGGGCGACAGCGGCGCCTGCGGCCTGCTGGCGCTGGTCCCCGCCGACGCGCGCGCCGCCGCGCTGGCCGCGCTGCACCCGCTGTGCGCCCTGGGCTGACGGATCAACTCAACGCGCGGGGCGCGCCGCCGCGCGCGCTAACCCGCCGCCCACACCAGATCAGACACCGTGCCATACGTGTGCGTCGTGATCTGGCGCGGCGCGCCGCCCAGCCGGTCCACCACGAACACCTGCGGCACGCCGGCGGGGTCCAGGTCAATGTAGGCTAACTGCTGGCCGTCCGGGCTGAGTGCCGGCTGCGGCGGGTGGGCGGCCCCGCTGACCACCTGCACCGCTGTGTTGAACGCCAGCTCGCGCACCCACACGTCAGCCGCGCCGGCCAGCGCCAGGAACGCGCCGTCGGCGCTGAACACCAGCCGTTCCATAAAGCCGTCACCAACCTTCTGCTCAACCGGCGCGGCGCTCACATCGGCGGTGCTGATACGGTATGGCCGGCCCCCAGCGGCCCCGGTCTGGACATCGCGAAACGGCTTGAGGTAATACAGCGCCGCGTCCACCGGGCTGTGCGCCAGCGCGTAGTCCGGGCCGAAGCCAGTGACGGCCGTCAGCGGCGGCGAGACTGTGCCCGCTGCCATATCAAGCGCGTAGATTTCCCCGGCGCTGAAGAACAGCAGCGCGCCATCGGTGTTCCACGCCAGATCGCGCAGCGCCGCGCCCTGCGCCGGCCAGATCAGCCGCTGGCCCTGCGTGTCCAGCGCCGCGCTGTAGATATCGTGCGCCATATCGGGCGACTGCGCCGCCAGAAACGCGATCTCGCTGCCGCCGGGCCGCCATGTCGGGCGCAGCAGGCTGGCGTAGCCCAGCGCCGAAAGCTGGCGATAGGCCAGCGTGTGCCGGTCCAGCGTGTAGAGTTCGCGCGCGCTGCCTGACCCCGGCGCGACAAATGAGAGCGTGGTGCTGTCCGGCGACAGGCCCAGGTCGGTCACACTGTCCCAGACCTGCGGCAGCGGCAGCAGGTCCGTGAAAGCGCCGTCCGGCGTCAGCTCGATCACCGTTCGGCCCTCGAAAATATAGTACAGCGTGCCCTGAGCGCGGAAGCCCTCCGGCGTGGGGATGGGCGGCGTGGGCGTCGCCGTCGCGGTCGGCCCCGGCGGCGGCGTCCAGGTGGGCGGCAGCGGCGTGCGCGTCGGCGTGGCCAGCGCGGCGGCGGTCGCCGCGTCGCGGGTGGTGAGCGCGTTCAGGTCGGCCAGCGTCGGCGGCGCAGATGGCGCGGCGGCGGGCTGGCAGCCGATCAGCGCCAGCGCGGCCAGCGCCAGCGCGGCCAGGGTGCGTTTGCACATGTGCGCGTGCCTTTCATCCAGCGGACAGCAGGTTCCTGTTGTAGTATTATATGTCCGCGCTCATAACCTTGCATGTAGGGGGAAGACCCATGAACACCAGCACAGCCCTGACACGTTTTGAACGGAGCGGCATCGTCGTCGTGCTGCGCGGCGCTTTCCCGCCAGACAGCGCGCTGCCGGTCGTCGAAACGCTGCTTGAAGCCGGCCTGGACGCGGTTGAGTTCACGACCAACTCAGGGCAGGCCTTCGCGGCACTGCAAGCCGTGCGCGCCGCCTTCGGCGCGGATGTCTGCGCCGGCATGGGCACAGTGCTGGACGCTGAGGCCGCCCGGCGCGCGCTCGACGCTGGCGCGGATTTCATGGTCGCGCCGTCGTTCAGCCCGGCGGTAGTGGCGGCGGCGCAGGCGGCGGACCGGCTGATCGCCCCCGGCGTTATCACGCCGACGGAGTGCGTGGACGCCTGGGCGCTGGGCGTGCGCCTGCTCAAGCTGTTCCCGATTGGCGCGCTGGGGCTGGACTACTTCAAGGCGCTGCGCGGCCCACTTAACCACATGACGTTCATGTGCAACGGCAGCATTGACGACGCCAACACCGGCGCGTTCATCCAGGCGGGCGCGCTGGCCTGCGGCACCGGCTGGCCGGTCGGCGATGGCACATGGCCGCTGGAGCGCGTCCGCGAGCGCGCGCGCCGGCTGCGCGGCGTGGTAGACGCCGCCCGCGACAGCCGCGCCGGCGTCCTGGCCTGACGCTGCCGGTGGCCCGTATGCGCATCGTCGTCAAAGTCGGAACCAGCACGCTCACCGGCGGCACGGCCGCGCTCAGCCGCCAGCGCATGCTGGAGCTGGTACAGCAGATGGCCCGCCTGCACCAGCAGGGCCACGAGCTGGTGCTGGTATCGTCTGGCGCGCAGGCCGCCGGGCGCGAACGGCTCGGCTTCCCCCAACTGGATCGCTCGGTGCCTGCCAAACAGATGTTGTGCGCGGTCGGCCAGGGCCGTCTGATCCGGCTTTACAACGACCTGTTCGACATTTTCGGCATCGTTATCGGCCAGGTGCTGCTCACGCGCGGCGACCTGGACCACCGCATGCGCTATCTCAACGCGCGTGACACGCTGCTGGCGCTGATCGAACAGCGCATCGTGCCCATCATCAACGAAAACGACACCACCGCTACCGATGAAATCCGCGTGGGCGACAACGACAACCTGTCGGCGCTGGTCGCCAACCTGCTCGAAGCCGACCTGCTGGCGCTGCTCACCGACCAGCCTGGCCTGTTCACCGCCGACCCGCGCAGCAGCGCCGACGCCAGCCTGATCGCGCAGGTCCCGTACATTGACCAGGACACGCTGGCGCTGGCCGGGGACAGCGGCTCTGGCGTGGGCACGGGCGGCATGCGCACCAAAATTCAGGCGGCGCAGCTTGCCAGCCGCAGCGGCGTCACCACCGTTATCGCCGCCGGCGGCGAGCCGGACGTGCTGCTGCGCCTGGCGGCGGGCGAGCAGTTGGGCACGCGCTTCGCGCCGGCGATCTCGCATCTGGAGGGCCGCAAACGCTGGCTGCTGGCAGAACAGCCGCGCGGCGCGGTGCGCGTGGACGCCGGGGCCGCCGACCGCCTGCGCACCGGCGGGGCCAGCCTGCTGCCCGTCGGCGTGACCGGCGTCGAAGGCGACTTCGAGCGCGGCGAGCCGCTGGCGGTGCGCGCGCCGGACGGCGCGGCGATCGCGCATGGGCTGACTAATTACAACAGCGGCGACCTGCGCCGCCTGCACGGGGCGAAGTCGCACCGGATTATCGAGATTCTGGGGTATAGTTATGGTGACGCCGTGATTCACCGCAACAATATGGTGCTGCTGGTGTGAGCGAGATCGAACACAGGGCGGCTGTCCCGGCCATGACCGGGACAGGCCGCTGACACAGTACGAGGACTGCGCGCATGGTTGACCTTAACGACATGGGCCGGCGGGCGAAAAGCGCCGCCGTCGCCCTGGCCCGCCTCACCACCGAACAGAAGAACGCCGCCCTGCTGACCATCGCGGGCGCGCTCGAAACCAACGCCGCCGCCATTCTGGACGCCAACCGCCAGGACATCGCTGAGGCGCGCGCCGCCGGGGCCGACGCGCTGTGGATCAGAGACCGCATGGAGCTGGAACAGCGGATGGCCGGCATCGTGGCCGACGTGCGCACTGTCGCCGCCCTGCCGGACCCGGTGGGCAAGGTCTACGACGCGCGCACGCTCGACAACGGCCTGCGCGTCAGCCGGCGGCGCACGCCGCTGGGCGTGCTGGGCGTCATTTACGAGGCGCGGCCCCAGGTCACCGTTGACGTGACCACGCTGGCGCTGAAATCGGGCAACGCCGTGATCCTGCGCGGCGGCAAAGAGGTGCTGCGCAGCAACCTAGCGCTGGTGGACACGCTGCGCGGCGCGCTGGAGGCGCACGGCATCCCCGGCGACGCCGTGCAGGTCATAGACAGCAGCGACCGCCGCTACGTAGGCGAGCTGCTGCGCCTGCACCAGTATGTTGACCTGATTATCCCGCGCGGCGGCAGCGACCTGCACACCTTCTGCCGCGAGAACAGCACCATCCCTGTCGTCACCGGCGGCATCGGCATCTGCCACCTGTACGTGGACGCCAGCGCCGACCTCGACCGCGCGCTGGCCGTCATCCACAACGCCAAGACGCAGCGCCCGGCGGTGTGCAACGCCCTCGACACGCTGCTGGTCAACGCAGCGGTGGCGGCTGATTTCCTGCCGCGCGTGGTCGCGCGCCTGGGCAGCGACGGTGTCACCTTCCGCGCCGACCCGCGCGCGCACGCCCTGGTGGGCGGCAGCGCGGGCGTCCAGCCCGCCGGGCCAGACGATTTCGACACCGAATGGTACGCGCTGATCCTGGGCTTGAAGGTGCTGGACAGCCTGGACGACGCTATCGCCCACATTCGCCAGCACAGCACACAACATTCCGACGGCATCCTGACGCAGACGCCCGCCCACGCCGACCGCTTTGTCGAGGAAGTTGATTCAGCGGCGGTGTACGTCAACGCCAGCACGCGCTTCACCGACGGCAGCGCGCTCGGCCTGGGCGCGGAGATCGCCGTCAGCACGCAGAAACTGCACGCGCGCGGCCCGATGGCGCTGGAGGAACTGACGACCTATAAATGGGTGATCGTCGGCGACGGCCACGTCCGGCCTTAACGCCGCCGCAGTTGCGCCTGTAGTGGATAGCGCCTACAATAAATGTAATATGCAGCGGCCCCGGCCCTACGCTGCGCCGGGCTGGCAGGTATGCAACCATGACAACGGTGCTTTTGCTTGAGGATAACCCAGCCATGCTGACCATGCTGTCACAGGTGCTGGAGTGGGGCGGCTACACTGTGTGGGGCGGGCGCAGCGGCCAGGAAGGCATCGCGCAGCTTGCCCAGGCCCCCCAGCTCCCCGACATTATCATCAGCGACCTGCTGATGCCCGGTATGGACGGCATCGCCTTTCTGCGCCAACTGCGCGACAACCCCGGCTGGGCCGATATCCCGTTCGTGATGATGAGCGCCCATTCATCGAACACCGAGCGCCACAACGCCATCCAGAACGGCGCTGACGACTTTCTGGTAAAGCCGTTCAGCCTCGAAACCTTCCAGGCTGTGCTCAACCGCTGGCAGCGCTGACGCTATGCCCTCTACGCTGGTGATCCTCAACCCACATGCCGACAGCGGGCGCGCTGGCCGTTCATGGTCCGCGCTGGACGCCGCGCAGCGCAGCGCCCTGGGCGACATCGAACTGGCCATCACGCAGCAGCCGCAGGATGTAGACGCGGCCCTGGAGCGCGCCGCCAGCGGCGGCCTGGAGCGCGTGATCGCCATTGGCGGCGACGGCACAAACAACTCGGTGATTAACGCCCTGGTCGCCTTCCACCAGCGCCACCCGGAGACGCCGCTGCCGGTCTTCGGCACGCTGCCGGTGGGAACCGGGCGCGACTGGGCGCGCAGCGCTGGCATCCCGTTCGACCTGCCGGCGGCGGTGCGCTGGCTCGCCACTGCCCAGCCGCAGCCGCTGGATATCGGCCTGCTGCTGCGCGACGGGCAGCCGCATCACTTCCTCAACATCGCCAGCGCCGGCCTCAGCGGCGAGGTGGACCGCCGCGTCAACCGCGCGCGCCTGCGCCGCCCCTGGACGTTTCTGCTGGCGACCGTCGCCACGCTCATCAACTACCGGCCCGTGCCGCTGCGCATCAGCCTGGACGGCCAGCCCTGGCGCGACGGCAGCACCTACGTGGTGGCGGTCGCCAACGGCACCACTTTCGGGCACGGGATGGCGGTCGCGCCGCAGGCCAGCATGGCCGATGGCCTGTTCGACGTGGTGCTGGTCGAGGCGATGTCGCGGGCAAAAGCGCTCTACACGCTGAGCAAGGTTTACAGCGGCGGCCACCTCAGCGTAACCGGCGTGCACCACCGGCGCGCTGCCCGCGTGGAGATCGTCGGCAGCGGCGGCCCGCTGGACCTTGACCTGGACGGTGAATACGCCGTCGGGCAGCGCCTGGAGTTCAGCATCCGGCCCGGCTTTCTGCGCGCGCTGCTGCCACCCGCGCCCGCCCCTACGGCTGCGCCGCCAGCAGCTCCATAAAATACAGCGCGGTGTCAATGCCCTTGTGGAACATCGACAGGTAGATGTGCTCGTCCGGGCCGTGCGCGCGCCCGCCCTTGTAGCCAAACGGCATCAGCACGATCGGCGCGCCGGGTATGCGCTGGAACACGTCCACCACCGGGATGCTGCCGCCCTCGCGCGTGAACAGCGGCGTGCGGCCCCAGCCGCGCTCATAAGCGCGCACCGCCGTCTGCATCGCCGCTGAGGCGCGGTCCAGCAGCACAGCGGGCGCGCCGTCCTCCAGCACGCGCAGCGCGCTGCTCACGGTGGGCGGCGTGCGCCGGGCGATCTCGGCCCGCAGCGCCGCCGCGACGCGCGCCGGGTCCTGCCGGGGGACCAGCCGGCAGCTTATCTTGGCCAGCGCGCGCGCGGGCAGCACCGTCTTGAAGCCCTGGCTGTAGAAGCCGCCGGCGATGCCGTTAAATTCCAGCGTGGGCCGCGCGCCGATGCGCTCGTGCAGCGCGTAGCCTGGCTCGCCCCACGGCTGCGGCGCGCCCGTCACCGCCTGCCACTCGCTTTCTGACCAGGGCGCGATGCCCGCCAGCGCCGCGCGCTCGGCGTCGGTCAGCGGCAGCACATCGTCGTAGAAGCCGGGGACAGTCACGCGCCCATCGGCGTCGTGCAGCCCGGCCAGCAGCTCCACCAGCGCCTGAATCGGGTTGTGAACCGTGCCGCCATAGTGCCCGCTGTGCAGGTCATGCGCCGGGCCGGTGACCTCCAGTTCAAACGTGATAACGCCGCGCAGCCCGTACACCAGCACCGGCTGCTGCGGGTCGGGCATGCTGCCGTCAGAGACGACGCACACGTCGGCGCGCACCAGCTCCGGGTTGGCCGCCAGGAAGCCGAAGATGTGTTCAGAGCCGGACTCTTCCTCGCCCTCGAACAGCAGCTTGACGTTCACGGGCGCGCGCCCGGCGGCCAGCAGCGCCTCGACAGCCTTCAGCCAGGTGACAACGTGGCCCTTGCTGTCAAGCGCCCCGCGCGCGTACAGCCGCCCGTCGCGCTCCACCGGCGTAAACGGGTCGCTGTGCCAGCCGTCAGCAAGCGCCGCTGGCTGCACATCGTAGTGGCTGTAGATCAGCACCGTCGGCGCGGCCGGGCCGGCCCCCAGCCACTCGCCGTAGACAAGCGGCAGAAAACCCGGCTGCTCAAAGGTCTCAGCGCGCGCCAGGCCGATACGCCGCATATCAGCGACCAGCCAGGCCGCCGCCCGGCGCACATCGGCGCCGTGTTCGGGCTGCGTGCTGACGCTGGGAATCGCCAGCAGGTCAACAAGCTGGTCGCGGAAGCGGTCCGCGTGCGCGCGGGCGTAATCGTGCGCGGCGCTGCTCACGGTACACCGCCCTGGGCGCCGCCCGTTTTCCTCACCTCAATGCCGCTGCGGTTCACAGTGTCCCCCTTTTACGTTTACGCGCCGGCTACGGCTTCACATCCTCTTGCAGCAGCGCCGCCAGCCGGTCCTTGAGTGCCTGGCGCTGCTTGCGATACGCGCCGGCGTTGATCTCACCGGCGGCCTGGGCGTCGTCCAGCGCGGCGATCTGCTGGACAAGCGCGTCAATCTGCTGCTGCCGGGCGCTGGCCGGCGCGTCCGCCGCCGCTGTGACGCGGGCGGCGCGCCCACGCCAGTAGAGCAGCGCCGCCACCAGCAGCGCGCCCGCGCCCATCGCGAACAGCGCCGCCGCCAGCACGATATTGCTGCTGCCGCCGCCGCTGGCCGCGCCCGTACCCTGTGCGGCGGCCCCGCTGACGCGGTAGCGCAGCGCCTCGCCGGCGGCCAGCTCCAGGTCGCCGCCATAGGTGAGATACGTCACACCGCCCATCGTCTGGGGGCCGCGCGGCGCGAGCTGGCTGCTGGTGAGCGCCAGCGACTCGTCCAGCAGAAACTGCACGCTGCCCGCCAGCGGGTAATCCAGCGGCTGCACGATCTCGGCCCCGTCGGTGTAAGGCAGCGTATACATCACGTGCACCACGTGGTTTTCGTCCGGGAAAACCGGCTGCGTGTCAATAACCCCGGCCCCGTCAGCGGTCAGGATGTAGCGGTCACTGCTGCCGGCGAACTCGTTTACCAGCGCGCCCGACGGCAGCGTCAGCCGCACCGACGCCTGCTGAAACTCGGCGGTGACTTCATTGGACAGGAAAATGCTGTCTGAGTCGTTGCGGAAGGTGACGATCTGCACCACCTGCAAGCCGTCAGGGCCGGGCACAATCTGCCCCAGCATCGACGCGATATGGATCACCGACGGGTCAGTGGTGACGTTGTAGACAGTGATCGGCAGGCTGAGATCAGGCGCGGTTGGGTCGCCGGGGACCAGATCGCTGACGAAGAAGCCGTCGGCGAACTGCACGGTGGTGAAGTAGCGGCGGTCGCTGCGTATCGGCACGTCGGCGAAGGTGAAGCCGCCGTCCGGGCTGAGCGCGGTCTCGCGCGTTTCCTCGTTGAAGGCCGCGTCCACGATGTGCAGCGTCACCTTCAGGTCAGCGGGCAGCGCGGCCCCGGCGGTCCCGCTGGTGATCGTCCCGCTGACCGTGCCCGGCGCTTCGCTCACGACGGTTTCAGCCGGCGCGGTGGTCGGCGCGGCGGGCTGCGCTTCCGCGGTGGCCAGCGGCAGCGGAACCTGCGCGACCTCCGGCGGCACAGGCTGCGGCGCGGCCTCAATCACGTCGCGGCTGGCCAGCGTGAGGGCGCGCACATAGGCGACTACGTCCTGGCGCTGCGCCTCGTCCAGCTCGCCGGCAAAGGCGGGCATCGTCTGGCCCACGCCCTCGGCGATAACGGTGTACAGCGCGCGGTCGCTCGCCAGCGCCATATGGCTCTGGTCGGTCAGGTCCGGGACCGGGCCGCTGGCCTCCGGGCCGTCGCCGCGCCCGCCCGCGCCATGACACGACGCGCACGCCTGCTCATAGATGAACTGCCCGCGCGCCACCTGGCCCGGCTCATAGGCCAGCGTGTAAGCGTACAGCGCCGCGTCCCAGCGCTGCTGCGCGCTCAGCGTGTCGCGCCAGGGCGGCATCAGCCGCTCGATATTGCCGTTCGTAACCGCCAGGAACCAGTCATGCGGCGTCCTGCCGCGCGTGGCCTCCAGGTCGTTGAAATTGATCACCGGCCCCGCGATCTGGCCGGTCAGCACCAGCTCACCCTCGCCGCCGCCGTCGTAGCCGTGGCAGCGGCTGCACCGCGCCGCGAAAATCTCCGCGCCCGCCGCCAGGTCAGGCGGCTGCTGCGGAAAGGTAACCGCCTCTGTGGTCGGGGCCGCGCGCGGCGGCAGCGTCGCGACAATCGGCGGCTCGCCGCCCAGGCCGCTGCAGGCCGCCGCCAGCAGCGCCAGCGCCAGCATGATAACCACGCGCCGCAGTGAAGTGTGCTGTGTCCGTTGTTCCACGTGTCCGCTTCCCATTGTTCGGCCTGCTGTAGGACAAAAACGCCGCGCCAGGCGCGGCACAGCCGCGACACCGGGCACAGCACAGCGCGCCCGGATCGCGGCAGATAATTGTAGCGTGGATTGAGCTTACGCGCCGCTGGCGTCTACCGCCTGGTTGGGGGCGGCTTCCTCATAGCGGCTGGGGCATTTCAGCAGCAGTTCGCTGGCGTAGAACACGCCGTCCTCGCCCAGCGTCCCCGTCAGGATGGCCTGCGCCTCGTGCTGTAACAGGTCCGGCTTGACCTGCCCCTCGACGTGGACCGGCAGGCGGGCGGCGGTGGGGTCGCTGACGGCGTTGTGCAGCGCCGCCGCCAGGTCGCCCATGTCATCCGCGATATGGACAACGGTGAAATCAATGATGAGATTTTGCGTGTCATACTGGATGCTGTCGCCGATCACCGCGCCCGAAATGCGCACGGTCTGCCCAATATATTCATCGCTGGCGGTCAGGTCGTTGATGGTGATGAAGTAACGCGCACCGGCGGCCGTCCCCGTTATAATCAGGTACACGACTGCCGCCAGCACCGCCAGCCCGCCGATAAGGAACTTCAGCCGTCCGCCCTGCGCTGGCCGGGCGCTGTCAGTTTCCGATTTAGTCCACACTGCTTCTGTCACGCTCTGCTGCTCCCGTTAGCTTCTGAATTCACACCCAGGGCGGCCGGGCCGCCCTGGTTCATAAACCGCGCGCGGTGCTGTAACGCTCAGTCGCCCGCCGCCGGCGTTGGCGCGGACGGGGCCGGCACATGGACCACCTTTTCATCGTGCTCCAGCACGACCTCCGGCTCGCCGGGGTTGCGCGCGTAGGGGTAGAGCTTGACGAAGCGCGCCGCCAGGCTCCACGCCAGCCACCAGTAGCCGATGATGCCGATTGTCACGCCCCACTCAACCAGTGACGGCGTGTAGTGCACAATCGCCGGCGTGTATTCTACCCCCGGCGACCAGTCCAGCGGGACCACCAGGCCGGAAAGCGTGGTGTTCCAGCGGTACGTGATCAGGCCCATCACCGACAGCGCGCCAGCGACGATCAGCGCCAGCCGGTTGCCGCGCGTGCGCGGCCACAGGAAGATAATGGCCGGCACCAGTGCGCCCAGCAAAATCTCGAACCACCAGAAGGTAAAGCCGTAGGGCGTGTGCTCTGCCAGCAGCTCCAGGTCGCGCGCCACCGATGGCGAGTGGCTGTAGTACTGCGTGGACAGCCAGCTCCACATTTTAAGGTAGAGATAGGCCAGCGCCATAATGCCGGCAAAGCGCGTGAGGCCGCGCAGCACGTCGCTGGGCAGCAGGAACTTTTTCATAAAGCTGCCGGTGAGCGCCGTCAGCGCGATGATCGCCGCCAGCCCGCTGGCCACCGCCGACAGGATGAACAGCACCGGCGCGCTGGGCGAGTACCACACCGGGCGCGCCATCAGCACGCCGTAAGTGGCCCCCAGCGAGGACTGGTGCACCAGCGACAGCCCCATGCCGATCAGCGCGAACAGCGGCATCACGCGGTGCAGCCAGCGCGCGATCGTGTGCAGGGTGCGGTTCTCATTCAGGCGCGTGTTCTCAATGACGATGGCGCTCACCTCCATAATGAGCACCGTCGAGTAAATCATGACCGCCATTGTGATTTCCCACAGTACCGAGTGTACGTTCCAGTACAGCAGCGGGTGATAGAAACGGTCCGGGCGGCCAATGTCCACGAACAGCGCGATCATCGCTGACGTATAGCCCAGCAGCCCGACAAAGACCGCCGCGCGCGCGATCGCCTCGTAGCGCTTCCAGCCAAAAACGTAAACCGCCGCCGACAGCGTGAACGCGCCCGCGCCCAGCGCGATCGCGGTCAGGTCAACGGTGATCCACAACCCCCAGGGCAGTTGGTCAGTGAGGTTGGTCACGCCCAGGCCGTTGATCAGCACGTGGGCCATGCTCACGCCGCCGATCGCCACCAGCGCCAGCAGAAACAGAATCCAGGCCGTATAAGCCGGCGAGTGCCGGATGAAATCGCGGACAGTGGTTATCATATCGCCAGCCCCTTTGGCGGAATGTAGTACACGTTCGGTTCGGTTCCCAGGTCCTCGCGCAGGCGGAAGGTAGGCATCGTGGCGATCACGCGCGACACCGGGCTGTTAGGGTCGTTGAGGTCCCCAAAGTAGCGGGCCGTCACCGGGCAGATGTTGACACACGCCGGCGTCACTTCCGGGTCTACGCCCGGCGTTTTGCCGGTTGCCCGCGCCAGGTCAATGCGCTGGATGCAGAAGGTGCATTTCTCGATCACGCCGCGCGGGCGGCGCGCCACTTCCGGCGTGCCCCACTCTGGCGCGTAGGGGTTTGCGTCCTCGTCGCGCGCGAACCAGTTAAAGCTGCGCGCGCCGTAGGGACAGGCCGCCTGGCAGTAGCGGCAGCCGATGCAGATATCGTAATCCATCACCACCAGGCCATCGTCGCGCACATACGTCGCCGTCACCGGGCACACGTTGACGCAGGGCGCGTTCTGGCAGTGCAGGCAGGGCCGCGTGACGTGGAACGTTTCGCCGGTGGGGGTCTTGTCCACGATATGGACATTCCAGCGCATCTCGTTGGTCACGTCGTTGGTGGCCTGGCAGGCGTAAACGCAGTAGTCGCAGCCGATGCAGGTGTTCAGGTCAATGACCATGCCCCAGCGCGGCTTGCGCTGGTCGCTAGTTTCCGCTGGCGGCGGCTGCAAGCCCGATACAAGCTGTTCGACAATTGGCGACAGCGGCCCGGCCAGCGCCAGCGCCACCCCGGTCGTCACGCCCGCACCGACCAGAATCTGCACCATTTCGCGCCGGCTCAGCAGCACCGTGCTTTCCTCGGCCGCCGCCGGCGTCTGCGCTGGCTGCTCTGGCTGCGGTTGTTTGTGCTCTCCCGTATCCATCCGTTAATCCTCGACCTTCGCTAACTGTCGGTGTTATTGGGGGCCGATTTCCGCCCGTTAGTGCGCTGGCGCAGCACCAGGAACAGCGTAGCGCCGATGCCCAGGCCAATGATGAGGCCCTGCGTAAGCTGAACGAAGTCCGCCCCTGCTGGCCGTTCCTCGCCCTTCTGCGCGGCGGCCAGCTCCGCCTGCGCTTCCTCGAGCTGCGCCCGCAGCGCGTCGCGTTCCTCGGCCAGCGCGGTGTCAACCGGCACGATCAGCGGCGACGTGCCCAGCACCGAAATAGACTCGTGACAGTCGGTGCAGGGCACTGTCGAAACGTTCATCGTGTGGTTCGACAGGTTGTGGATTTCATCGCTGGGGGTTTTATACATGTGACAGCTCGCGCAGGTCACCTCGACGCCCTCGAAATTGACCTCGTTGTGCGTCAGATGCACATAAGAGTTGGCGTACTCGTGCGTGACCTCAGGGTTATCTTTGTGGCAGTTCAGGCACAGCTCGTTCGTCTCGAAGCGCGTCTGCTGGCCGTGCGGGTTGTGGCAGACGGCGCAGCCGATCGCGCCCAGGTCGTCGTTAAAAGCGTGCAGGCTCAGGCGCCATTCAGCGAACGTGCCCTCGTGGCAGGTCCCGCACATGCGCGCCTCAGTGTTGACCTGGACCGCGGCGGGCGGGTGGTCGTCGGGGTTCAGCCCGTGACACGCCTCACACTGCACGTTCTCGGCCAGGAAGCGGCCGGTCGCCGGCTCGAACAGCGTGACATGGCACTCCAGGCAGGTGGGGTCGTTGCCCCGCTCGGCCCAGGCCGTCTGGAACGACTCGCGCTCGTAAGCGATAGCGTGCACGCCCTGCGCCCAGGCCGCGCGGAAGTCGAGATGGCATTCGCCGCAGTTCTGGCCGAAATGCCCCCCCGTGCTGTCTGCCGCGGCGGGCGGCGCAGCGCCTGCCTCGTCGGCAGCGGCCGGCGCAGGGACCTCCGTCGCCTCGGCGCCGTCCTGCGCCAGCAGCGGTTGGGCGCTGAGCAGCAGCACAGCGGCCGCGGTGAGCAGCAGCGAAACCCCGATGAGCAGATAGACTGAAGCCCTGAACCGTGTGTGTTGCATAAGAAAACACCCCTTCAGTTGTGTGCTTATATTAGAGGATTTGATGAAAGCGTTCAGGTGATAAATGTATCACTGAAGCATGACAATAAACACAAAACGCCGCCCGGCGCAAACTGACTGGCAGGCCGGCGGCTGTCACTGGCATTTCGCGCCCCCTTTAATCACCTGTTTTCCCCACGCTCCCCGCTGCTGCCGCCCAGAATATGACGATTTTCCGGCGCATAGACAAAATCCCAGAACGCGGTCGCCACAGTTGACATCGTCTGCTCAGCGCGCCGAACCATGTGAAGCTGCTGCACGATCGTCAGCCCGGCGATCGGCACTTCGACCACGTGGCCATCCGCGACCCCCTCGGCGGCCGCCCGCCGCGAGATAAAAGCCACGCCGATCCCTTCCTTAACGGCGACGTAGATCGCCTCCGCGCTGCCCAGCACCATCACCGGGGCCAGGTCGCGGATGGCCATGCCCTGCTCGGCCAGCGCGTCCGCCGCGGTCTGGTACGTGCCTGAGCGCGGCTCGCGGAGGATAAAGCGCCCGCCCGGCAGGTCCCCTACCTTAATAGACCCGCGCTTCGCCCAGGGGTGGTCCGGGTGGGCGATCAGCACAATCGGGTCAGAGATAAACTGGCGATACTCCAGCTCGCGCGCGAACTCGCGCAGGCTGGTGATCGCGAGCTGCGCCTCGCCCTCCAGCAGCAGGTCAATCGCCTGCCCGCGCCCGCCCATGTAACAGCTCACCTGTACCAGCGGGTAGCGGTCCACAAAGCCGGCGATCAGGCGCGGCAGCACGTAGCGTCCGGCGGTGGTGCTGCACGCGATGCGCAGCATCCCGCTGACCGTCCCCTGCAGCGCCGTGATCGTTTCCTGCACCTGAATCGCCTGGTTGACCAACTGGCGCGCCATCGGGACCAGCGCCTGCCCGGCCTCCGTCAGGCTGATGTGCCGGCCTGCCCGGTGAAACAGCGCGATGTCCAGGCGCTTCTCCAGCGACCGAATCTGCATGCTCACGGCAGGCTGAGATAGCTGTAGGCGGCGGCCCGCCTCAGAAAAGCTGCCGGTCTCCGCCGCTGCCAGAAAAATCTGCATCTCGTGTATGTCGAGCATAGCAGCCGACCTTTATCCAACTTGTGAATATTGTAACAAGCTTTGGATTAGCGAATCAATATAGTGAGTACCTGTTTTCATTCGGTTTAGTTATGCAGAGCCATAAGCATGTCATATAAGTTAATCGAATACAACTACTTGGTTGTATAAGAATTAGATGTTATAATTTGTGAAGCATCGCACAATCGGGCCGTGATGGCTGTGCGCCAAAGGACACCACGCTTATGAACCCTTCTTCCCGTCTCGTCTCTGGCCTGTGGGCAGCCGCCGGGCTGCTGCTGGTCGGCTGCGCGGCGCAGGCCGTGCCGACAGCCACCGCTGTCTTTGTGCCCGCTGCCCCTGCCGCCGCCCCCACCCAGGAAACCGCCGCCAGCCGTGACAGCACGCTGTCGCTGGTGGCGCAGCTTCCCACCCCCTTCGCCGAACCCGACACCGGCTGCCTGGAATGCCACACCGACGCGGCGCTGCTCCAGGAACTGGCCGAGGAGGAGGTGGTCGTCAAACTCTCCGAAGGCACTGGCTGAGGGGGTTCTGTGCCTCCGTTGGAGGTATGGGAAAAAGTTCTGATCGACGCGGCCACGTTCGGGGAAGATGTCCACAGTTACATCCCCTGCACCACCTGCCATCAGGGGCAGAACGTCAGCGGGCGCACAATGGACGCCAAGTATGCCGCGCATGAGGGGCTGGTCACAGACCCGTCCGACGACCCGCAGGCCGCGGCCTGCGCCGACTGCCACACGGATATCGCGCCTTACCAGCAGTACAGCCTGCACTTCAGCCTGGCCGGTTACGACACGGTGCTGCAAGCGCGCAGCGTGCCGGAAAACCACCCCACTATCGAGGAAGGCCAGTCGTATCACTGCAACAACTGCCACTCCACCTGCGGCCAGTGCCACGTCAGCCAGCCGGCCAGCGTCGGCGGCGGCCTGGTCAGCGGCCACGTGTTCAACCGCACGCCCTCAATGAGCCGCCAGTGCACCGCCTGCCACGGCAGCCGCGTCAAGAACGAGTACACCGGCGCTAACGAAGGCCTGCCGGCGGATGTGCACCTGCGCCAGGCGCGCATGGTCTGCACCGACTGCCACACCGGCGGCGATATGCACGGCACCGATTACAGCACCGCCGACGGCCCGACGCGCGCCCACCGCTACGACGGCGCACAGTCGCCGTCCTGCCTCGACTGCCACGCCGAAGTGACCGGCATCGGCAGCGGCAACGAATACCACGAAGCGCACGGGACCGAGGTACTGTCGTGCCAGGTGTGTCATTCGGTGTCCTACATCAACTGCTACGACTGTCATTTGCAGCAAACCGACGAGGGCCAGCCGTTCTACCAACTGGCGCACGAGGAAATCGCGTTCACGATCGGGCGCAACCCGCGCCGCGACAACTACCGGCCCTATCGCTACGTCCCGCTGCGGCATGTGCCCACCTTCCCTGAGTTGTTCGAGTTCTACGGTGAAGACGTGCTGTCGAACTTCGACGCGCTGCCAACCTGGACCTACGCCACGCCGCACAATATCCAACTGCGCACGCCGCAGACCGAAAGCTGCGAGAGCTGCCACAACAACGACGCCGTTTTCCTCACGCCTGATAAAGTGCCGGCTGATGCGCTTCAGGCCAACCTCAACGTGATCGTGCCGGCTGCGCCGCCCATACCTGAGCTGTACCGCCCGTATGTGCCCGGCGCAGAGACCGCGCCCGCCGGCGCTGACCCGCTGGACGCGCCGCCGCCGGCAGACCCAATGGACGCGCCCGCTGGCGCTGATCCACTGGACGCGCCACCGACAGACCCAATGGACGCGCCCGCTGGCGCTGATCCACTGGATGCGCCGCCGGCAGACCCGATGGACGCGCCAACAGGCTCATAAAATAACCCCGACCGCCGGGGGCGCGCGCGAACGCGCCCCCGGCCCACTGATCGACAGTGAGGCAACTTATGACATTTTGCGCGTGGCGTTTGTGACAATTATCACAATATTCGTGCAGCCGTATATGTTAATGTACCGTTGGATGGCCGCGTTCACCCAGGGATTTACCGGGCCGCTTCGTCGCCCGTAAGCTGTATTGTCTGCTGTTCTGTATGCTTCGAGGAGAGCGTCAAAGGTGAAACTGAAAAGATTTATCATCCTGCTCGGCGTCCTCAGCCTGCTGTTAGGCGGCGCACTGCTGCCCGCGCTGGCCCAGGTTGACTCCGATATCGTCGGCGATGTGCTGACAAATCAACCGCAGGGCTGGGGCTTTATCAGCGCCAGCGATGTCGCTATAGAGCTGCTGGAAAACCCGCCCTTCCTGCTCGACGTGCGCGAACCCGCCGAGGTTGCAGAACTGGGCGTCATCGAAGGCGCGGTGCACATCCCGCTGCGGACGCTGGCCCAGAACCTGGCCCTGCTGCCCGCCGACCTGGACGCGCCGATCATCGTTTACTGCAAGAGCGGGCATCGCGGCACAATCGCCATGATCGCGCTGCAGGTGCTGGGGTATACCAACGTTCGCAACATGAGCAGCGGCATCACCGGCTGGATTGACGGCGGCAACCCGGTTGTGGCTGAGCCGTTCGTGCCGGAAGCCGGCGCTGGCCCGGCCATTGACGCCGAACTCGTCGCCCAGGTGGACGATTACCTGACCAACGGCCTGCCGCAGGGCTGGGGCGTCGTGCAGGCGGCTGACCTGGCGACCGAACTGCTGGAGAACCCGCCCTTCCTGCTCGACGTGCGCGAACAGGCGGAGTGGGATGAGCTGGGCTATATCGAAGGCGCGGTGCTGGCCCCGGTCCGTGAAGTCCCGGCCAACCTGAGCAAGCTGCCCACTGACATGAGCACGCCCATTGTGGTCTACTGCAAGGGGGGCGCGCGCGGCGCGATCGTCATGACCGCGCTGCAAATGATGGGCTACACCGACGTGCGCAACCTGGCCGGCGGCATCACCGGCTGGATCGGCGCGGACTTCGCGGTCGAAGGCGGTGAAGCGCCTGAAGTGGCCGCCCCGGCCGCGCTGGACATGGTCGCGCACCTGGACAACTATCTCAACAACGTGCTGCCCGCCGGCTACGGCCAGGTCAAGCCGGAAGACCTTTCGGCTGAGCTGCTGGAGAACGCGCCCTTCCTGCTCGACGTGCGCGAACCCGCCGAACTGGAGGCCGACGGCTACATCCCCGGCGCGGTCCACATCCCGCTGCGCGACGTGGCGGCCAACCTGGACCTGCTGCCCGCGCTCGACGCGCCGATCGTCATCTACTGCAAGAGCGGGCATCGCGGCACAATCGGCATGGTGGCGCTGCAGGTGCTGGGCTATACCAACGTCCGCAACCTGGCTGGCGGCATCAACGGCTGGATCAACGGCCAGTTCGAAGTCACGACCGACCCGCTGCCCGCCGCTGAGCGCGGCGCCGCGCCCGACATTGACCCGGCGCTGGTGGCCGCCGTTGACGATTACCTCAAGAACGGCCTGCCGCAGGGCTGGGGCGTGGTCCAGCCGGCGGACGTCTCCGCCGAGCTGCTGGAGAATCCGCCCTTCCTGCTCGACGTGCGCGAACAGGCCGAGTGGGACACCGACGGCTACATCGAAGGCGCGGTGCTTGTCCCGCTGCGCACCATCGCCGCCAGCCTGGACGCGCTCCCGGCTGACAAGGGCGCGCCCATCGTGATCTACTGCAAAGCCGGCACGCGCGGCGCGATCGCCATGACCGTTGTGCAGATGCTCGGCTACACCAACGTCCGCAACATGGCCGGCGGCATCATGGGCTGGATCAACGCGGGCTTCCCGGTGGTCGGCGGCGCGGCAGCAGTTGAAGCGCCCGCGGCCCCCGTCGAAGTGGCGCTGCCCAGCGGCACGCCGCTGCCGGTAGAGGCGCTTCAGCCGGTGATCGCGGACGCGCTCGCGGCCCTTCCGCAGGGCTTCGCCAGCATCCCCGCCGACACGCTCAAGCAGCAGCTTGGCAGCGTCTTCGTCCTCGACGTGCGCGAGCTGGACGAGTATGAGGCTGGCCACATCGCCGGCGCGGTCAACATCCCGCTGCGCACCCTGGCGCAGAACCTGCACCTGCTGCCCGCCAAGGACGCCCCCATTGTGATCTACTGCGCCATCGGCCACCGCGGCGGCATCGGCACGCTGGCCCTCAACCTGCTGGGCTACAGCAGCGCCGTCAGCCTGCGCAGCGGCATCAACGGCTGGCTGGCCGCCGGCGGCGAGACCGTGCTGGAATCAACGCCAGCGGTCGTGGGCGGGGCCTTCCCCGAAGTGGACGCTGACCTGTGGGCGACCGTAGACGCCTACCTGACCAGCCTGCCGGACGGCTTCAGCCTGATCAGCGCGGAAGACCTGAATATCGCGTTGGCCGAAGCTGCCCCGCCGTTCATCGTGGACGTGCGCGAGGCCAGCGAGTTCGCGCAGGGCCACATCGCCGGCGCGGTCAACATCCCGCTGCGCGAGCTGGGCGCCAGCCTGGACCAGCTCCCGGCCCTGGACGCGGCCATCGTGGTCTACGACCACATCGGCCACCGCGGCGTGCTCGCTATGGCGGCGCTGCAAATGCTGGGGTACGAAAACGTGCGCAGCCTGAAGAACGGCTCCAACGCCTGGGTGGCGGCGGGCCTGCCCTTCGTGACTGAGTAAGCGCCCAGGCTTTGCCTGGCAAAAAGCCCCCTGCTCCGCGTGGAACAGGGGGCTTTCTTTATGTGCCGCGCCGGCGTTGTGCCGCCGGTATCACTGGTACTGCTGCGGGTCGAGCGCGTCGCGCAGGCCGTCGCCGATGAAGTTGAAGCCCAGCACGGTCAGCATGATCGCCAGGCCGGGAAAGACGGCATACCACCAGGCCGAAATAAAGTAGTTGCGCCCGATGTCAATCATCGTGCCCCAACTGGGGTTGGGTATCTGCACGCCCAGGCCCAGAAAGCTGAGCGTGGATTCGACCAGAATCGCCCCGGCGATGCCCAGCGACGCCAGCACAATCGTGGGCGCGACCGCGTTCGGCAGCAGATGCTGAAGCATAATGCGCAGCGTCCCGGCGCCCAAAGCCCGCGCCGCCACCACATATTCCAGTTCCTTGACCGCCAGCACCTGGCTGCGCATCATGCGCGCGTCGCTGGGCCAGCCGATCAGCCCCAGGCCGACGAAGATCGTGACCGGGCTGGGGTTGAGGATCGCCACCCAGACGATGAGGAACATCAGGCCGGGGATGGCGAAAAAGGCGTCAGTGAAGCGCATAATCAGGTCGTCCACCCAACCGCCAAACCAGCCGGACGCCAGCCCCAGCGTGATGCCGATAGAGATCGCGACCGCCTGCGCGATGAACGCGATCACCAGCGAGATGCGCGCGCCGTACACCAGCCGGCTGAAGATATCGCGCCCCAGCTCGTCCGTGCCCAGCGGAAACTGCGCGCTGGGCGGCTGGAGGCGGTCGGTATAATGCGGCTCGATAGGGTTGTGCGGCGCGACAACGTCGGCGAAGACCGCCAGCAGGATCATGACGGTGACAATGCCTAGCCCCAGCAGGGCGATGCGGTTGCGGCGGAAGGCGCGCCAGAAGCGGCTGCGGTTTGAAACGGGCTTCCGGTCCTCGGCCAGCCGGGCGATATTGCCGGGCGCTGGCGGCGGTGTTTGTACGGTGGAAGTGGTCACGGCAGCCCGTCCCTAATTCGTGCCATAGCGAATGCGCGGGTTGACCAGCGCGTACATCACGTCGGTGATCAGGTTGATGAAGATGAACATCAGCGCGCCGAACGTCAGAATGCCCATAATCACCGGCGTGTCGCGGCTCTGGATGGCGGGCACGATCGCCCGCCCCATGCCCGGCCAGTTGAAGATTGTCTCTGTCACCAGCGACCCGGTCAGCAGCCCGGCGATCTGCAGGCCGATCACGGTGATCACCGGGATGAGCGCGTTGCGCAGGTGGTGTGTGGTCAGCACGCGGCGCTCGCGCAGGCCCTTGGCGCGCGCCGTCCTGAGATAATCCTGCCCGCGCACCTCCAGCATGGACGAGCGCGTCACGCGCGCCAGCACCGCCGACAGGTTCGTGCCCAGCACCAGCGACGGCAGCACCAGATAGCGCAGGTTGCCGTCGCCATAGCCTGCCACCGGGAACAGCGCGATGCCGTATTTTTCCTGCGTCAGAAGCAGTTGAAACAGCAGGCCCTGCCAGAACACCGGCATCGACAGGCCGATGAGCGCCACCACGATCAGCGCGTGGTCAATCCAGGTGTACTGTTTCAGCGCGGAGACAATCCCCGCCGGGATGCCGATCAGCAGCGCCACGATCATGCCGCCGGTCATCAGTTGCAGCGTGTGCGGCAGGCGGTAGCCAATGATATTAATAACGCTCTCTTTTAACACGAACGACTTGCCCAGGTCGAGGCGCAGCATCCGCCCCAGGAAGTCAAGATATTGTTCGATAAAGGTGCGGTTGAGGCCCAGTTCCTCTTTCATGCGCGCCAGCGTATCCGCGTCAACCCGCTGGTATTCCTCGCCCAGCACCGTCCGCAGCGGGTCGCCGGGCATGAGGTACGACAGCACAAACAGGATGGTGAAGATCACCAACAGGGTGGGAATCACCTGCACCAGGCGGCGGGCAATATACATCGTCATTATAAAAACTCCCTATGGGCGGCAGGGGCGGCCTGCTGACCGCCCCTGCGATAAAAAGGCGCTGTGGCAGCCGTTACAGCCGCTCTAGCGCGTGACCTCCACCATCCACAGCGGCGCGGTGTACGTGCCGCCGCCGCCCGGATTGAAGTTGCTGATCCAGGGCTGCTGCAGCCAGGTCACCTTGCTGTAGGCCGAAATCACCACCGGGGCGTCGGCCATGATCAGGTCGTGCGCCTGTTGGTAGAGCGCAGTGCGCGCCTCTTCGTCATATTCGACGCGGGCCGCTTCCAGCAGCGCGTTGACTTCGGGGTTGCTGTATTCGGTGTTGTCAATGCCGTTGTAGAACAGGAAGTCCATCACGTCGGACGGGTCAAGCAGGCCAGCGGCCCAGCCGGTGATGAACAGGATCACATCGTCTTCCTCGATGTGCGTCCAGTAGGTCGCGCCTTCCTCAACCTCAATCGTCAGCGTGATGCCCAGCTTGCGCAGGTCTTCCTGCCACACCGGGATCGAGAGTTCATTTTGCAGCGACGCCAGCACCTGCATCTTGATCTCTGGGAAGCCGACGCGGCCCTTGCTCCAGTCGTTCTCGTCCACCGGCGGGAAGCCGGCCTCGGTCAGCAGCTCGTTGGCCCGTTCCAGGTCGTAGGGGTAGGTGATGGAGGGCATCGAAGCGGGCATGGACGGGGGCAGCACGCCCTGGTTGGCCGGGAAGCGCGCGCCTTCTTCCAGATCATTCCAGATCAGGTCGCGGTTGAGCGCGTGGTTAAACGCCTGGCGCACCAGCGGGTTCTCGAAGAAGAAGCCCTGGCTCATGTCGAAGCCAAAGTAGCGCAGGTGCAGGCCCGGCTTTTCGTGATACTGGTCGCCAAATTCCTCGATGATGGCGGCGCGCTGGCCAGTCGGGAACGCGAACAGGAAGTCGAGTTCGCCGGCGCGGTAGTCAAGCAGCGCGGTGTTGGCGTCGCCGTAGTTGATGAAGCGCACGCCGTCCACGCGCGGATAGCCCTCGCGCCAGTAATCGGGGTTGCGCTCCAGCACGATGCGGTCCTGGCGCAGCCACTCCACAAACTGGAACGGCCCGGTCCCTACCGGCGTGTTGTTGAACGCCTCGCCAAGCTGCGCGTAGGCCACCGGCGAAGTAATACTCAGGTTGCCCCAGCCGTAGAGGAACAGGCGGTCCGGCACGGTCAGCGTAATTTCCAGCGTGTAGTCGTCAAGAATCTTGATGCCCTCGACGGCCTCGGCCTCGCCCTTGGTGAAAGCCTCCGCGCCCACGATGTTCGTCAGGGTTTCGGCCTGGCTGGAAATGTTGGTGTCGGCGTTGAGCGCGATCTCGTAGTTCCACAGGATGTCGTCGGCGGTGACTTCGCGCTCGCCCTCGGCGTATTCCACGCCAGCGACCTGGTGGAACAGCACGCCGTGGCGCAGGTTGAACGTATACGTCATCTTGTCGTCAGAGATGGTCCAGCTTTCAGCCAGCGCTGGCTCCAGCTCGCCGGTCTGCGGGTTGTACCACGTCAGGCCCTCGAAGATGTTACGCGTTACCGTCCCGATGGCGATGGTGTTGGCGGTAAACGGGTTCAGGTGTTCCGGCTCGACGGTGATTGGGTAGCGCAGCACCACCGCTTCCTGGGCGCTGAGGGCCGCCGGGGCCAGCAGCGCGACCAGTACCAGCGCCGCTATCAAAACCGAGAGTCGCTTTTGCATACTTTTTCTCCTTCAACAGTATCGGTTGGGGCGCGGCCCGCAGAGACAGGCCGCAATTGCAGCGTTAATTATAGTTAATCCCCAGGGCGTCAACAAATTTCTTTAATTTTTTATTTCGCGGCCCGCAGCGCGAATCAAACGGGCGGCCCGCAGGCCGCCCGTAAGCTGGCGTTGAAAGCGCGCTCAGTCAGTGTTCTCGAACAGGCCCGCCGCGCCCATGCCGCCGCCGATGCACATCGTCACCATGCCGTAGCGGCTGCCGCGCCGCTGCATCTCGTTGATGATCTGCACCGTCAACTTGGCCCCGGTGCAGCCCAGCGGATGCCCCAGCGCGATCGCGCCGCCGTTGACGTTGATCTTCGCCGGGTCCAGCTCCAGGTCGCGGATCACGGCCAACGCCTGCGCCGCGAACGCCTCGTTCAGCTCGATCAGGTCAATGTCGTCCTGCCGGACGCCGGTGCGCTTCAGCAGCCGGGGCACAGCGGCAATCGGCCCCACGCCCATCACCTCCGGGCGCACTCCGGCTACGTTAAAGCCGGCAAAGCGCGCCAGCGGCTTCAGCCCGAGCTGCGCCGCCCGGCCCGCCTCCATCACAATCACCGCCGCCGCGCCGTCGCTCAGCGGGCTGGAATTGCCCGCCGTCACGCGCCCGCCTTCGCGGAACACCGGCTTCAGCTTCGCCAGCCCCTCGACAGTCGTCTCGCGGCGCAGATGCTCGTCGGCGTCAAAGATGATCGTCTCCGTCACCAGCCCGCCGTCCGGCCCGACATACTTTTCCTCGATCGCGAACGGCACGATCTCCGCGCTGAACAGCCCGGCGTCCGTCGCCCGCGCGGCCTTCATGTGGCTCTCGTAAGCGAACTGGTCCATGTCCTCGCGGCTGATGCCCCACTCGTCGGCCACGCGCTCGGCGGTGTGGCCCATGCTCATATACACCTGCCAGTCGCCGGCGGCCAGCGTTGCGTTCGGGCTGATGTGGAAACCGGTCATCGGAACCTGCGACATAGACTCCGCGCCGCCCGCGATGATGATGTCCGCGCCGTCGGCGATGATGCGCTCGGCGGCCATCGCGATGGTTTGCAGCCCGCTGGAGCAGAAGCGGTTGACCGTCTGCGCGGGGACTTCCACCGGCAGCCCGGCGCGCAGGCTGATGGCGCGGGCGAAGTTGAGGCCCTGCCCGCCCTCCGGCATGGCGCAGCCGATAATCACGTCGTCAATCGCCAGCGGGTCGAGCTTGCCCGCCGTCTCCGCCAGCAGGCGCTGGATGACCACCGCCGCCATATCGTCTGACCGGGCGCTGCGGGTCGTCCCGCGCTTGCTCTTGCCCACCGCCGTCCGCGCCCCGGCTACAATCACTGCTTCACGCATGCCACAATCCTCTCATAAAATACCCGTTGTTTATGGTGCGCCGCCCGCTAATTCCGCAGCGGCTTGTTGGTTTGCAGCATGTGCGTGATGCGCTCCATCGTCCTGGCCTCCGCGACCAGGCTCATGAACGCCTCGCGCTCCAGGTCAAAAATCAGCTCTGGCTGCACCCACGCCGGCTCGCTGAGCGCGCCGCCCGTGAGCACATACGCCAGCTTGCGGGCGATGTGCGCGTCGTACTCGGTGGCGATGCCCTGCTCGACAAAGCCTTCAATCGCCACCAGCAGCGCCGCGTAGGCGTCGCGCCCGGCGGCGTAGACCGGCTCGCGCTGCGCCGGCGTGTAGCCGTCCGCCAGGTAGAGCGCGGTGCGTTTGGCCTCGCCCAGCAGATGCGACCGGTTCATCACGATGCGGTCGCACGGCCCCAGGAAGCCCATGTCACGGGCAATCTTCGCGCCCTGCTCGCTCACCTGCGCGGTGGCGATCTGCTGGAACACCTTCTGCAGGTGCGGCAGCGGGTCAGCGTTGGGGTGCGAGCGCATCACCGGGTTGACGACGCGCCGCAGCAGCTCTTTGCAGCCGCCGCCCGCCGGAATCAGCCCGACGCCGAACTCGACCAGCCCGGCATAGTATTCGATATGCGCCACCTGCGCCGCGCCGGCCAGCGCCATCTCCAGGCCGCCGCCCAGCGCCATCTGGAACGGCGCGGTCACGACCGGGCGCGCGGCGGTGCGCAGCGCCTCGGCCAGGTCCTGCAGGCGCTTGATGCCGCCCTCAAGCTGCGCCAGCTCGCCGCCCTGCACCGCCATCACCGCGATAAACACGTTGAAGCCGATGCTGAAGCGTTCGCCGTCGTTGCCCACCACCAGCGCCTTAAAGTCGCCGCGCTCCAGCAGCTCGACGGCCTGCCAGCCCATCGCGATCACGTCGTTGTCAAGCGAGTTCTGCTTGCTGTGGAACTCGAACAGCGCCACGCCGTCGCCCATGTCGAGGATGCTGGCCCCGTCGTTGCTGGCGATCACATGGCCGCCAGCGCGCAGCGCCGCCACCGTGATCGCGCGCGGGTCCTTCTCCAGCGGGGCGTAACGGCCTTCCTGCGGGCTGTAGTAGCCGGTTTTCTGGCCGTTCTCGTCGTAGCGATAGAAGGTGGAGTGGCCGCTGCTGATCATCGTCTGCACCCACGGGGCCACCGGGTAGCCGGCGGCGTTGAACGCCGGGATGGTGTCCGCCACGCCGATCGCGTCCCAGATTTCAAACGGGCCAAGCTCGTGGCCAAAGCCCCACTTCTGCGCGTTGTCGATGTTGACGATCGTCTCGGTGATCTCCGGCACGCGGTTGGAGGCGTAAGCCAGGTAGAAGGCGTGCAGATGCCACAGGAAGCGCCCGGCGCGGTCGCCCTCACCGATCAGCAGGCGGATGCGCTCGCCGGTGTCCTCCACCTTGCGGTGCGCGCTCACGCTGTCGAAGCGCGGCTTGGTGGGCGGCTCGTATTCCAGCGTTTTGAGGTTGAGCGCCCACAGCTCTTTCTCGCCGCTGGCCCCCTTGCGCATGTGGTAGAAGCCCTGCCCGGTCTTGCGCCCCAGCCACTTTTTGTCCAGCAGCGTCTGGCTCAGCGCCCCCGCCGCCGGGTGATTGAGCACTTCGCGCGCCGGGTCGTCGGGGATGGCGTCGTACAGGTTGCGCGCGACGTAGACGGCGATGTCAAAGCCCACCAGGTCGTTGAGGTTGAACGTGGCCGTCCGGGGCCGCCCGATCAGCGGGCCGGTGATGGCGTCCACTTCCTCAACCGTGAAATCGTTGTCCAGCGCGTAGTTCATCGCCTGCATGCCGGACATGGACATGAAACGGTTGCCGATGAAATTGGGCGTGTCCTTGCACAGCACCACGCCCTTGCCCAGCCGTTCAGTGGCGAACTGCGTCATGAAGCGCACCACTTCGGAGTCTGTGTTGGCGTGCGGGATAACCTCCAGCAGGTGCAGATAGCGCGGTGGGTTGAAGAAATGCGTCCCCAGAAAGCGCCGCGTGAAATCGTCGCCCAGGCCCTCGGCGATCGCCTTGATGGGCAGGCCCGACGTGTTGGTGGTGACAATCGTCTGCGGCCCTGCCAGCTTCGCCAGCCGCGCCATCAGGTTCTGCTTCACGTCCAGCCGTTCGACCACCACCTCAATCACCCAGTCCACGCCGCCGACCAGCTCCAGGTCGTCATCAATGTTGCCGGTGCGGATCAGGCGCAGGTCGTCTGGGTGCAGAAGCTGCGCCGGGCGCGCCTTCTGCATGGCGTTCAGGCCGGCCAGCGCGACCGCGTTGCGCCTGGCGGGCGGGTCCCCCGGCTGCGTGTCCCTGGCCGGGATATCGAGCAGCAGCACCTCGACGCCCACGCCGGCCAGCAGCGCCGCGATGCCGCTGCCCATCGTGCCAGAGCCGATCACGGCTGCCTTGCGGATGTTATACACCATTAACGCTCTCCTTAATTAACAACCAGCGGGGCTAAATTGTGTTTTGTCTGCCCGCGCCCTGCCGCGCCAAAGCGCAGCGCGCATCCCTCCCCGGCCGGGGAGGGATGCAGGGTGCGGCTACGCCAGCTCGGCGCGCCCGTAATCCAGGATGCGGCGGGCGACAATCAGCGTGTTGATCTGGCCCGTGCCCTCGTAGATGTCGTTGATCTTGCCGTCGCGCATCCACTTCTCGGCCAGCCACTCGCGGCTGTAGCCCAGCGGCCCCAGGATTTCGACGGCCATCTGCGTGATCTTCGTCACCGCCTTGCCCGCCTTGACCTTCGCCATTGAGGCTTCCAGCGGGTTGCTGAGCTTGGCGTCCAGCATGGCGATGCTGCGCAGCGTCAGCAGGTAGGCGGCGCGCAGCTGCGCCTCCATCTCCAGCACGTCACGCTGCACGGCGGTCAGCTTGTGGTACGGCAGGCCGTAGGGGATTTCAATGCCTTCCTCAGCCAGCTTCTCTTTAACCAGCTCGATGGCGGCGCGGCCAATGCCCAGCGCGCTGGCCGCCACCAGCGGGCGGCTGGCGTCAAACGTCGCCATCGCGCCCTTGAATCCCTCGCGGCCCTCGCCGCGCTGCACCTCGGCGCTGCCCAGCACGTTGTCGGCGGGGATGCGCGCGTCCTGGAACGAGATCGCAACCGTGTCGCTGGCGCGGATGCCGTGCTTGATCTCCGCCTTGACCACTTTTACGCCCGGCGTCCCGGCCTCGACCACGAACGGCTTCATGCCGGCGCGCCCGGCGGAACGGTCCACCGTCGCCCACACGATCACCAGCCCGTCCGATTCGTTGAGCGCCAGCCCGCCGCTGGTGCAGAAGATTTTCTCGCCGTTGAGCACCCACTCGTCGGTGTCAGGGTCAAAGCGCGCCGTTGTCTGGATCGCCGACGTGTCCGACCCAGCGCCCGGCTCGGTCATCGCCATCGCGCCCCAGGCGGGCTTATCGCCCTCGGCGAAGCGGCGCAGCAGCCGCAGCTTCTGCTCCGGCGTGCCCACAGCCTCGATCGCGAAGCCGCCCAGCGCCGCGTCCGGCAGGCACAGGTAAATGCCCGCGTCGCCCCACGACAGCATCTCGACCATGTGCATTATGTTGGTGTAATAGCTGGGCGGACGGCCCTCTTTCCCGCCATTTGTGCCGCCGTTCGCGCTTTGAAGCTGCTTCTCCATCTTGTCGAGCATGGCTTTGCGCTGGGCGCTGAGGATCGGCCACATCTGCTGAATGAACGCCGTCGGGCGCGCGTGTTCGTCCTCGTCCAGCTCGCGCGAGTACGGGCGCATGGTGGCCTGCGCGATGAACTCGGTCATCTGCGCCATCTGTTTTACGTTATCCGGGATTTCAAAGCTGATCGCCATACGTGTCTGTCCTTGCTCTAAACGTTACGTCAAACGTTACGTCGGGCAGCCGCTGACTGGCGGCCATTCGCTGGCGGCCAGCAGCGCTCACACAATCGCCAGGCCGTCGAACATGGGGAAGCCGCGCCCGTTGCGCAGCCAGCGCTCCGCCGGGTACTCACGGATAAAGCCGTAGCCGCCCAGCGTCTGCACGCCACTGTCAGTGACGAACAGCACCGCTTTGTCGGCGTACACTTTGGCGAGATAAGCCTCGCGCGTGGCGTCCTGCCCCTGGTCGAGCTTCCACGCCGCCTCCCACGCCATCAGGCGCGCCGCGTCAATCTCAACCGCGCACTCCGCCAGCATGAAGGCAATCGCCTGGTTCTGGGCGATCGGCTTGCCGAACTGCACGCGCTCTTTAGCGTAGTCGCGGGCATACTCGAAGGCCGCGCGCGCCACGCCCACCGCCAGCGCCGCCAGCGCCACGCGCTGCCGGTTGAGCAGCGCCGGGTAGTCAATGCCGACCGCCCCGCCCAACCGGCACGTCAGGCCGACCTCAACGTCCTCGAACACGACCCGGTACGCCGGCAGGGCGCGCACGCCCATCAGCTTTTCGCGCTTCTCGACGCGCACGCCGCGCACGCCGCGCTCGACCAGATAGGCCTCCACCGCGCCGGACTCGCTGCTGCGCGCGTAGACCAGCAGCCACTGCGCGTCCTCGGCCTGCGGCACGTAGGCTTTCACGCCATTGAGCTTCACTTTGTCGCCCGCCGCGGTGGCCGTCGTCTTAAGGTCGTTGGGGTCAAAGCTGATGCCTGGCTCCAGCAGGGCCGCTGTGGCGGGGGCTGGTTTCTCGCCCAGGAACAGCGGCAGCAGGTTTTCGCGCTGTTCGGCGGTCCCGTACAGCACCAGCGGATAGGCGAACAGCGCCGGGCTGAGCACCGCCAGCGCCAGCGCCAGATCGCCGTAGGCCAGTTCCTCGGCGGCCAGCGCGCCCGTGATGGCGCTCAGCGGGTCGCCAAAGCCGCCCAGCTCTTCCGGGATCACCGACGGGATCAGGCCCAGCTCCCAACCCTTCTGGACGACAGCGGGCGGCAGCGCGCTGTCCTCGTCAGCGTCATGGGCGACCGGGCGCATATCGTTAAGCGCATAGCGGCGCAGGGTGTCAAGCAATAGTTGTTGGTCGTCAGTTGGGGTAAATGAGATCATGGTTTAAACATCCTCATATATAACCCGGTTGGCACTCAGGCGGGTTCGCTGCGCGCCCGCCGCCAGAAATCCCAGGCGAACAGCGGCATCCCCACCAGGAAGAACAGCCCGCGCAGGGCGATCAGGTCGGGCAGCGCTACGCCCAGCGCGCCCACCAGCGGGAACAGCAGCATCAGCCCGGCGATAGCCCGCTCGACCAGGGCCGCGCGCGGGTACACCAGGCCAAAGGCCAGCAGCGTGGCGAAGGCCGCCGCCCATTTGAGCGTGGTCAGCGCGTAGATCAGCGTCAGCGCTGGGTCAGTCACGCCCGCGCCAGCGCGCTCGTGCAGCGCGTAGACGATGAACAGCGCGTTTTCGAGCGTGTCCAGCAGCGCCGTCAGGACGCCCGCGCCCAGGCCCAGCGCCGCAAAGACCGGCGCGCGCGGCGCGGTCACGCTGTACAGGCCGGCGAACACCAGCGTGTAGCCCAGCACGAACACTGTGTCGGCGGCGAAGAACGCCAGCGCCGGCCCGGTGGCGCGCACCGACTGCATGAAAACGTCTGCCGGGACGGCGTAAGGCTGCGGCAGCACGCCCGCCGGAAACGCGGCGAGCGCGGCGACCTGCGCCAGCACGCCCGCCAGCGCGATCAGCGCCGCCAGCGCGGCGGCCTGCAAAGCGATTCGGCGGCTCATGGGCCGGGCCTTTCAACTAACAGCGCGTACAGGAAGGTGTCGGCCATGCGCTCGGCGATTTCCTGGCCGCTGAGCCGCCCGCCGGGGCGATACCACACGCTCACCCAGTTGTGCGCGCCCAGCATCGCCTTGACGAAGATCGGCACGTCCACCGGGCGGAACACGCCTTTCTCGATCCCATCGGCCACGACGCGGCGGTACAGGTCCTCAAAGCGGTCGCGCCGGGCGAAGAACTGCTGGCGGCGTTCGTGATAGCCCACGCCGTCAGCCAGCAGCGACCGAATCTCGAACACCATCGCCGCCGCCACCGCCGTGTTCTCCGCCTGCGCCACGATATGCACCGAGATCATCGCGCGCAGGCGTTCCACACAGCGCATGTCCGAGTTCACGATCGGGTCCAGCCGGGCGATAACCACGTCCAGCCCGGCCTCCAGCACGGCCAGCAGCAGCTCGTCCTTGTTCTTAAAGTGATGGTAGAGGCTGGCCGCCGTCAGGTTGACTTCAGCGGCGATGTCCTTCATGGTCGTCGCTTCATAGCCCGCGCGCTGCAGCACATCGGCGGCGGCGTAGAGGATAGCGTCCCGGCTCACAGATTGATCGGCAGGTTTACGGGCCAACACACACCTTCATCACGAAGCGCCGCAAAATAATCTAACGGTGATTCAATTATAAGCTGCCGCCGCCGCCTGTCAAGTTTCCCGCGCGCCCCACGCTGGCCCGCCGCCGCGACCGGCTGTAGACTGTAAGCTGAACGCTGACGACTGAAAGCGGGCTTATGGCTGGCGATTCGCGCAACAGCACACGCGGGTGGACGATCGCGGCGGGAGTCGCGGCGGCGCTGGCCGGGGGCGCCCTGGTGGCGCGCCGCCGTCTGCCGCGCCGCCGCCCCGCCCCGCCAGAAGCCGCCGCCCCGCCCGCTGTTCCTGCGCCGCCGCCCGCCGTCACCGCGCCGCTGGCCGCCGCCGCGCCCGAACCGGCCCGCCGCACGCACCTGCCGGCGGCGCTGCGCGCGCTGGCCGGGCTGGCCGGGTTCGGCTGTATCGCGGCGGCGCAGGCGCTGCTGCTCGGCGCGCGGATGCCGTTCGCGCCGCTGCTGCTGTTCGCGGCGGGCGCGCTGCTGACGCAGCCGCTGCTGGCGGCCTTCAGCGCCGCCGCTGGCCCGGCGGACGACAGCCCGCCCGCTGATAACACGCCGCGCCGCCCGCTCAACCGCGCCGTGTTCTGGCTGGGCGGGGGTTTCTTCTTCGCCCTGGCCGCGATTCTCGCGCGGCTGCAGCTAACGGGCGGGCTGCTGCTGGTCGCCTGGGCGCTGAGCGTTTTCGCCGCCGTGCTGCTCGCGCTGGACGGCGCGCCGCTGTTTGCGCGGGGGGCGCCGCGCGCGCTGCGCCGCTGGCTGGCGGCCAACCGCGCTGAGGCCGCGCTGCTGGCCTTTATCACCAGCGCCGCGCTGCTCACGTTTCTCACCATGCCCGCTCCCGCTGAGGCGCTGGCCGAACAGCAGGCCGCCTGGGACGCCGTCCGCGCCGCCGCTGCCGGGCGCGTTCTGACGGCCAGCGCCGCCGACGGCGGGCCGCTGTACCACCTGGCGCTGCTGTTCCCCGCCGCCGCCCAGGGCAGCCTGCCGCGTCTGCAGGCCCAGAGCGCCCTGTTCGCCGCGCTGGCCGTCCCGGCGACCTGGCTGCTGGCGCGGCTGTGGGCGGGCCGGTGGGCTGCGCTGGCCGCCGCCGCGCTGACCGCCGCCGCCGCGCCGACGCTGGCGCTGGCCGCCGCCGGCACACCGCACAGCGCGCTGGCGTTCTTCAGCGCGCTGTACCTGGCGGCGCTCACGCGCGCGCTGCGCGGCCAGCGCCGCGCCGACGCAGTTTACGCCGGGCTGGCGCTGGGCGTGGGGACGCTGGTCGCGCCGCCGCTGGCCTATGGGCTGGCGCTGCTGCCGCTGGCGGGCGTCTGCCGCTGGCGCGACACCCGCCGCTTCCCGCTGCTGCCGCTGGGCGCGGCGCTGCTGGTCGCCGTCGCGCTGGGCGCGCCGCTGGCGGCGCTGCCGTCCGCGCAGCCGCCCGCGCCCAGCGGCCCGCCCGACCTCATCCCCAACCCGCAGGTCGCGCTGGCCGAAGGGCTGGGGCACGCGCTGCTGCTGTTCAACCTGGCCGCCGACCCCAACCCGCTGCACGGCATCGTGGACCGGCCCATCTTTTCACCGCCGCTGGCCGCCGCGCTGGTCGTGGGCGCGCTGGGGCTGGCGTGGCGGCTGTATCTGCGCCACCGCTGGTGGGACGCGCTGCCGCTGGCGGCGCTGGTTGTGCTGCTGCTGCCCGCCAGCCAGCCGCTTGCCCTGCCCGTGCGCTATCCCGATCTGCAGCGGGCGGCGGCGGCGCTGCCAGTGGCGCTCGGCCTCAGCGCGTGGGGGCTGGCGCTGCTGGCGCGGGCGCTCGCCGCCGCCTTTGGGAAATGGGGCGCGCTGCTGGCCGCCGCCATATTCATCGGGCTGCTGGCGCTGGTCAGCTTCGACACGCGCCAGCAGCACCTCATCGTGTTCCTGCCGCAGCACGCCCACGCCGCCCAGGTCTACACCGATTTAACGCGGTAATGCGGCGCCAGCGCCCAGAGCTGCCCGGCGCGCGCCGGGGTTCACAAGCGCCGCGACCGGCGGTACAATCCGCGGCAGCATCGCGCGCCCAACCACAGGCCAATAACCGGGGACTCAAGACCGACGCCATGCACGATACGCGCTGGACAAGCTTTGACCTGATCTTCTTCGACTGCGACAGCACGCTGTCAGCCGTTGAGGGCATTGACGAGCTGGCCCGCCTGAAGGGCAAAGAATGGCGCGTCGGCGTCCTCACCGACAAGGCCATGAACGGCGACCTCGACCTGGCCGAAGTTTACGGCAAACGGCTGCAGGCCATCCGCCCCACGCGCGGCCAGCTTAAGGCCATCGAAGAGCGCTACTGGGAAATGCTGGTGCCAGACGCGGCGGCACTGGTGGCGGCGCTGCACGCGCTGGGCAAGCAGGTGTTCATTATCAGCGGCGGCCTGGCGGAGCCGGTGCGCGGCTTCGGCGCGCGCCTGGGCGTCCCGCCGGAGAACATCCGCGCGGTCGAGCTGGAGTACAACGAGCTGTCCGGCGAATGGTGGCGCTACTACGAGCCGGCCACGCGCAGCCACCAGACCTACCTGGACTATGACGAAGGGCCGCTGACCGTTTCCAGCGGCAAGGCGGGCGTCATTCACGAGCTGGCCGGCGGCCGCCCTGGCCGCCGCCTGATGGTGGGTGACGGCGTCTCGGACCTGGCGGCGCGCGGCGCGGTGGACCTGTTCGTTGGCTTCGGCGGCGTGGTCGCGCGCCCCAAGGTGCGCGCCGGCGCAGACGTGTTTATCTCTGCCAGCTCGCTGGCCCCGCTGCTGCCGCTGGCCGCCGGGCACAGCGGCTTCGAGCGGCTGGCGCGCACGCCGTACCGCGCCCTGTTCAGCCAGGGCCTGGCGCTGGCGCGCAGCGGCGGCCTCACGATCGCGCCTGATGACCTGCGGCTGGCTTTTGAACAGGAGTTTGAACAGCTATGACCACGCTGAACGGCTGGCGCCCCGACGCCATTATCTTCGACATGGACGGCCTGCTGGTCGATTCCGAGCCGGTGTGGCACCGCGCGGAAACTGTGCTGATCGAAGCGCGCGGCTATGCCTATACCCCTGAGCTGCGCGCACAGATCATCGGCCTGCGCCTGGACGCGATTGTCGAAACCTACCGCCGCGCGCTGCACTTCCAGGAAACCACCGCTGAACTGGTGGACGAACTCAACAACCTTATGCTGCGCTTTATCCCGCAGATGGTCCGGCCGCAGCCCGGCGCGCGCGAGCTGCTGCGCTGGGTGCAGGCGCGGGGCCTGCCGCGCGCGATCGCGTCCAGCTCGCCCGCCGCCGTGATTGACGCAGTGGTCGAGTCGCAGGGCTGGGCCGACGTTTTCCCGGTGCGCTGCACCGCCGACGACGTGCCCGCTGGCAAGCCCGCGCCCGATGTTTACCTGGCGGCCGCCGCGCGCCTGGGCGTGGACCCGGCGCGCTGCCTGGCGCTGGAGGACAGCACAACTGGCGCGCGCGCGGCGGTGGCCGCCGGCATGGTGTGCGGCGCTGTGCCAGACCCCACCCACACTCACTCAGCGCACTTTGAGGACATCACGCCGCTGGTGTTCGCCAGCCTGCACGATGTCCTGGCCGCCCTGGAGCGCGAGTGACCGCTTTGGCCGCCTTCCACATTCTGGTGGCAACCGACCTCACCGCCGACGGCCTGGCCATGCTGGAAAGCGCGCCAGACGCGCGCGTCCAGGTCGTGACGCCCACGCTGGCCGCTGTGCGCGCCGGCCTTAAGGACGCGCACGCGCTCATCGCGCGCGACGAAGTTGAGCTGGACCGGGCGCTGATCGAAACCGCGCCGCAGCTTCAGGTGATCGCCCGCGTGGGCACAACGCTCAGCGGCATTGACATCGAAGCGGCCACCGCGCGCGGCATCGTCGTCATGAACACGCCCGGAACCAGTGCCATCGCCCACGCCGAACACACGCTGGCGCTGATGCTGGCGCTCAGCCGCCGCCTCACCAGCGCACACAACAGCCTCAAAGACGGCTGGTGGCTGCTGGACCGCACGCGCCAGGCCGGCACGCAGCTTCACGGCAAAACCGCCGGCATCATCGGCCTGGGGCGCGTCGGCAGCCTTGTCGCCCAGCGCTGCCTGGCGTTCGGCATGGCCGTGCTGGCCGCCGACCCGTACATCAGCGAGGAACAGACAGGCGACAAGCGTATCGCGCTGGTGGGCCTGCGCGAGCTGCTCCAGCGCAGCGACTACATCACGCTGCACGTCCCCGTGACCAGCGAAACGCGCGGCCTGCTGAACGCCGCCCGCATCCAGCAGATCAAAAGCGGCGCGCGCATCGTCAACATCGCGCACGGCGGCCTGTGGGATGAGGACGCCGTCGCCCAGGCGGTGCAGGCGGGCAGCCTGGCCGGGGTGGCTGTGGACGTGTACGCCGAAGAGCCGCCCTACAACTGCCCGCTGATCGGCCTGGAGAACGTTATCCACACGCCGCGCATCGGCGACAACACCGTCGAGGCCGCCCAGGACCTTTCCACGCAGATCGTGCAGCAGGTGCTGGACGCGCTGCGCGGGGCCGATTACCGAAACGTGGTCAACATGCCGTTCATGCCCGGCGTGGATTTCGAGTCTTCACGCCCGTACCTGCGGCTGGCGGAGTGCATCGGCACGCTGCTGCACACGCTGGCGCGCACGCCGATCCGCCGCCTGGGCGTTGAGTATCGCGGCGATACTCACGGCCTGGTCAAACCGCTGACGGTGGCGCTGCTCAAGGGGATGCTGACGCCGGTGCAGGGCGACCAGGTGAACTATATCAACGCGCCGCTGCTGGCCGCTGAACGCGGCGTGCAGGTGGCGCAGGCCAAAGGGCTGAAAACCGTTGACTATAAGAACGTGGTCGCCGCGCAGGTGACGCTGGAGGACGGCGAGGAAATCTTCATCGCCGGCACGCTGCTCGACCGCCGCGTGCCGCACATTGTCCTCATCAACGAGTACAACCTGAACTTCGTGCCGGAAGGCCACCTGCTCATCATGGGCAGTTACGACCAGCCCGGCGTGATCGGGCGGCTGGGCACGCTGCTGGCCGCCAACCAGATCAACATCGCCAGTTGGCACACCGGGCGCGCCCAACCCGGCGGCAGCACGCTCACCGTGCTGGCGCTTGACACGCCGCTGCCCGATGCGCTGCTCGACACGCTGCGCCAGCAGGACTTTGTGCGCCATGCCCACCAGGTTTTCATTTAACCGCGCCCGCCTGTTCGACGCGCTGTGGCTGCTGGCGCTGGCGCTGTATATCGCCGCTGGCGTGCCGCTGGCCAGCTTTCACGGCGACGAGGCCATGCAGGTCTACATGAGCGACGATTACGCCGTCGCCTTCTTCGACCGCGACCTGCCGCGCCTCACCGCCGGCCCGCCCTATAACGTTGACGCTGAAGCGCAGCTTCGCATCCTCAACGGCTCGGTCAACCGCTACAGCATCGGCCTGCTGTGGCACCTGGCCGGGTACAGCCGCGCCGACCTGCCGCCGGCCCCCGGCTGGGACTGGGGCCTGGACTACGACAGCAACGTCGCCACCGGCCACCGGCCCGCCGACGCGCTGCTGCACCTGGCGCGGCTGTCGTCGGCGCTGCTGCTGGCCGTCAGCGCCGCCGCCATGTTCGGCCTGGGCTGGCAGGTGGGCGGCAGGCCGCTGGCCTACGCCGCCAGCGCGCTTTACACGCTCAACCCGGTGATTCTGCTCAACGGGCGGCGCGCTATGATGGAAGGTTCGCTGCTGGCGTTCGGCCTGCTGGCCGTGCTGCTGGCCGCGCAGATCAGCCGCCGCCGGGCGCATGGCCAGCCCGCCGGCGCGTGGTGGTGGCTGGCGCTGGCCGCCGCCAGCGGCCTGACGCTGGCCAGCAAACACAGCGGTGCGGTGTTCGTCGCCGCCGCCTTCGGCTGGGTCGCGCTGGCTGAGCTGCTGCGCCGCCCGCGCGCGCTGGTCTCTGCCGCGCTGCGGCTGGCCGCCAGCGGCGCGCTGGCGCTGGCGCTGTTCATCGCGCTGTCGCCGGCCCTCTGGAGCGACCCGCCGGCGCGCCTGCGCGACCTGCTGGCTGTGCGGGCGGAGCTGCTCGCTATCCAGGTGCAGGCCGACCCCGCCGCGCCGATGCCGCTGGCGCAGCGTGCCGAATTTATCCTGACCCAGCCGTTTATCGCCCCGCCGCTGCACTTCGAGGCCGGCGGCTGGACCAGCTTCGCGCCCATCAGCGACGAGATCGCGCGCTATATGGCGTCGCCGCTGAGCGGCTGGCAGTTCGGCCCGGTGATCGGGGCGGCACTCACGCTGCTGGCGGCGTTTGGCGCGGTCGCGCTGGCTGTGCCCCGGCTGCGCGGCAGCGTCCCCCTGGGGCACGCCGTCGGGCTGCTGCTGTGGCTGGCGCTGGCGCTGGCGGCCATGCTCACCAACCCGCTGCCCTGGCAGCGCTACTACCTGCCGCTGATCCCGCCGGTCACGCTGCTGGCGGTGGTGGGCGCAGCGGCGCTGTGGCGCTGGCGGCGGCGGGTGTAATTCGCTATAGTTGGGCGGGTTACCGGCAGCTAAAGGAGCACAGTCGCCATGCAGTTAGGTTTAATGGACATCACGATCAAATACTGCGCGCCCTGAAACCACACCCCCCGCGCCGTCAGTCTGACGGCGGAGATTCTGGGCAATCGGGATATCGAGGCATTCATCCGCTCGTGGGCGCTGATCCCCGGCACGGGCGGCGTCTTTGATGTCACCGTTAATGGCGATCTGGTTTTCTCGAAGCACGAGCTGGGCCGCCACGCCGAAGCGGGCGAGGTGCGCGCCCTCATCGAAGAACGGCTGGCCGTCCTGCGCGGCGGCGGCCAACCGGAGTGAAAGTCAACATCCCGCGCTGCTGACTGGAGACAGAACCATGACACGCCTCATTCGCCTGCTGCTGCTGGCCGGCTGCGCCGCGCTGCTGCTGCCCGCCGCCGCCCTGGCCCAGGGCAGCCCGCCGCCCACACCCCGCCCGAACGGCCCCACGCTGGCGCAGGTGCTGGCGCGCGGCGAGGTGGTGTGCGGCGTCAACGAGGAAGTGTTCGGCTTCGGTTTCCTCAACCCCAACACCGGCGACATCACCGGCCTGTACGTGGACCTGTGCCGCGCCATCGCCACCGCCATCTTTGGCGATCCGGCCGCGCTCGACGTGCGCCTGCGCACTTACGGCGCGCCCGCTGACGACCTGCTGGCGGGCGAACTGGACGTGATCTTCGACCACGGCCTGCCGCGCACCTTCAGCGCCGACGCGCGCAGCGGCCTGGCGTTCGGCGCGCCCATTTTCTACGACGGGCTGGCGCTGATGTACCGCAGCGGCGCTGAGCTGGCCACGCTGGACAGCCTTGAGGGGCACAGCGTCTGCGTTGTCGCGGGGGCCGCCGCCCAGGACGGCGTGCGCGCCGCCCTCGACAGCCGCGACCTGGCTTATGAATTGGTGGCGCTGGAGTCGCTGCCGGCCATGTACGCCGCTTTTGAGGCTGGCCGCTGTGACGCGCAGGCCGCCCCGCGCTCGCTGCTGGAGATCCGCCGCTGGAGCAGCGCCGACCCCACCGCCCTCAGCGTGTGGGAAACGCCCTTCACGCTGACAGCCATCACGCCCGTTTACCGCTGGGGCGACGAACAGTGGGCCGACATCGTCAACTGGACTATGTGGGGGCTGCTGCAGGCTGAAATCACCGGCATCACCAGCGCGAACCTGAACACGTTCCTGCGCGCCGGGGCTGAAACCGATGAGGCCTACACCGCCCGCGTTGGCCTGCCGGCGGCCCGCCTGCTGGACCCGGCGCTGGGCGCGGGCGCGGCGCTGGGCCTGGGGAACAACTTCATGGCCGGCGTGCTCAGCGCGGTGGGGAACTACGGCGAGATTTACGACCGCAGCCTGGGGCCAGGGGCCGCTGTGCCGCTGGCGCGCGGTATCAACCGGCTGGCGCGCGACGGCGGCCTGCTGGACAGCCCATCCTGGCGCTGACGCTCAGCCTTTGGGCCGGCGCTTCTCCGGCTTGCCCAGCGCGGTTTTGCCGGTCTGCCCGTTGATCAGCGCGCGGCGCTGGTCGCCGTCTTCCTCGGTGATGGCGGCCACCCACACCGGCAGCAGCAGCAGGCGAAAGCTCATGTTCTGGACGGCGGGGAACACCGTCACCTCATACTGGTCATCGCCGCTGTGCTGGCTGCGGTATTTGTCGCGCAGGTCACGCGAAATTTTCTCGCGCGCCGCCAGCGACGCGCGGTCAAAATCCATGCTGTACAGCTCCGCCGGGTGGCGCGCCAGCAGTCGCGCGTCGTAAGCGGCGGCAGCGTCCAGGTCATACGGCAGCAGGCGCTGCGTCAGCGCGGGCGGCGGCGACTGCACGCCACACACAGCCACATCGTAAACGGCGTCGGCAACGCGGCTCTCGATGCGCGCCTGGCTGACGTTGGGCACACGATAGCCTGAGCCGCGACGGCCATACCCGCCGCCTTTATACGTGCGCGTGACCGCGACCTCAACGGTGGCATCGAACACCCAGAACGGCAGATACAGCCCGCTGAGCGTGACCTGTTTAACGCGGTTGCTGTCGAAAATGCTGGCGATGCGCTGGCGCAGGCTGTGCAGGCTTTCCGCCAGCGCGGACCGCGCCTGCTGCTCATCGAGCGCGAAACGCACGATGCCGTCCGGCTGCTCGAACGACTCCAGCGCATCCTTCAAGATCACGTGGGTAGAGCCGCAGAACGGACATTCATCCGACAGCTTGCGCGCGGCAACCGTGCGCCTGGCCCCGCATTCCTGGCAGTGCAGCAGGCGCTCGCCCACTACCCAGCGCACCGGGCTGGCCTTGCGCGCGATCAGCGCCATCGCCAGCGACTCCGGCCCGCTGTCGCGGCGGGGCGCGCGCAGTTCAGTGTGGCCGCAGAACCGGCACGTCACCGCGCCAGTCGCCTCGTTGACCGTCAGGTTGCCGGAGCAGACCGGGCACAGCAGCGCCTGCGCGCTGGCGTCTACCGGCGCGGCGGCCTGGCGCACCTGCTGGTCGTCGTAGTGGTAGGTGTGCGCGGCCTGCTCCGGCGTGAGCTGCCCGTTGAGCACCATCATAGCGCGCAGCGCCTCCGGGTGCGATGGGTCCAGCGCCAGCACCATGCTCAGGTGTTTGCGTTTATCGGCCTCGGCCTCCGCCAGCAGCGCCAGCCAGTAATAGGCGTCCACAAAATCCGACTGGCACTCCGCCGCGCGCTGTAAGGCCGCCGCCGCCGCCGCTTTATCGCCCTGCTGCAGGTGGTCATGCGCTGTGTTGAACGCGCTCAGCGCCCGCATGTTGACCTCGCCGCGGTGGGTGATCTTAACCGGGCGGCGCGGGTTGGCGCGGTTTTTCTGCGCCAGCCGTTCCAGCGGCACACAGCCGCAGTGCCCGCAGACGACCCTGCTCTGCTGCGCGTCGTAATGCATCCGCTGGCCGCATTCGGGGCAGGTCATATCGTCGTTCTTCTTCATGGCGCTGTGCCTCTTACTGACCGGCTCTATGCGCAGTATATACCTGCCGGCGCCGCAGCAGACTCAAGAAACCGGCCGTTGCCCTCAGGTGTGAGGGGCCGCCTGCATCAGCGCGCGCGCCTCGGCCTCGGTTGGCAGCGCCGGGATCGCGCCTTTTTTGGTCGTCGTCAGCGCGCCGACGGCGTTGGCGAAGCGCAGCAGGTCGGTGAGCTGCTCGGTGTAGTCGTCCGGGTGGTCCAGCAGGCCGACCAGCAGCCCGGCCACGAAGCTGTCGCCCGCGCCGGTTGTGTCCACCGGCGCGACGCGGTAGCCCGGCGCGCTGTACTCGGCGTCGCGCGTGAACAGGCGTGCGCCGTCGGCCCCGCGCGTGACCACAATCAGGCGCGTGTGGTCGCGCCACAGCGCCCGCGCGCCCTGGCCGGGGACCATAAAGTCCACCTCCTCCTCGCTCACCTTGACGACATGGGCGTAGTCCAGCCCGGCCAGCATCCCGGCGCGCGCCGCGGCGGCATCTGGCCACAGCGCCAGCCGCAGGTTGGGGTCATACGAAACCAGCTTGCCGGCGCTGAGCGCGTGCCCGACAGCGCGCAGCGTGGCCGCGCGCGACGGCTCGCCGATCATGGTGATTGAGCCGAAGTGAAACGCGGCGTAGCGGTCAATCACCGCCAGCGCCACATCCTCCGGGCGCATGAGCATATCGGCGCTGGGGTGGCGGTAAAAAACGAAGCTGCGGTCGCCGTCCGCTGCCAGCGACACGAACGCCAGCGCCGTCCGCGCCGCGCTCGACAGGCGCAGGCCCGACACATCCACGCCGTTGGACGCCAGCACGCCAGCCAGGAAGTGGCCGAATGGGTCGTCGCCCACCTGGCCCAGAAACGCCGCCGGGCGGCCCAGCCGCGCCACCGCCACCGCTACGTTGGCGGGCGCGCCGCCCGGCGCTTTAATAAACCCGGACGCCTCGCCCACTGTCACGCCGCTTTCCAACGCGATGAAATCAATCAGCAACTCGCCAAAGCTCACCACGCTCATACCCGCTGCTCCCCGCTGCGCCGGCCAGTAACGGCCAGATTGTACCGTGTCCGCCCGCGCCCGGTACAAATACCCACTTGTCGCGGCGGGCGTTTGCGCGCACACTGAAAACGGACCACAACACATCAACCGGAGGACCTGCGATGCGTTACGCCTTACTCGCCCTGCTGCTGCCGGCGCTGCTGGCCGCCTGCGCCACCGCGCAGCCCGCGCCGCTGCCGACAGCGGCGGGCGTCGAAACCACCACCGCGCCGGAGGCTGCCCCCGCAGATGGCAGCGCGACGCCCCTGCCGCCGTTGGATGTGACCGTGCCGCCGCTCGGCGTGATCGTGACGGCCGCCGTCACCGCTGAGCCGCCGGACGGCTCCGGCTTCGATACCAGCGCGCGCTTTGAAAGCCTCATCTTCCAGCAAACCGGCGGGCCGAATAACCTGGACCTGCTCATTGAAGTCGCCGCTGACGGCAGCGTGCGCCGCGACGGCGCGCTGGTCACCGTCGCGCCGGAGGCGCTCGCCGCGGTTGACCAGAAGCTGAAAGCGGTGGATTTCTTCAATATCATGGGGCAGTTTACGATCGCGGGCGGCCCCAGCAGCGATCAGTACCGCTACCGCCTCAGCGTGCAGCAGGACGGCGCGGGGCGCAGCATCAGCGCGCAGGACGGCTACACGCCGCCGGCGCTGCTTGAGCTGTTCGGGCTGATCGCGGCGCTGGGCCAGGCCGCCCCATAGCGTAAACACGCCGGCAGCCCCCGCCCACAATGGACGGGGGCTGCCGGTTGTGTTTCAGCGTTCAGCCGGGCGGCGCGCTTAGTTCGTCGGGGCCAGCCCCAGGTGGAACACGATGTAGTAGTCGCCGGTTGTCTGCTGCGCGTAGCTGGTCATCAGGTACGTGAGTTCGCCGTAATCGGCGTTGGCCGCGTCCTGCGGCCAGATGCGCAGCATGGCGTCGGTCGGGTTCGCCAGCGTCTCGCTTTCGCCCCAGCACAGTTCAGGGTTGCCGGCGTCGTCACAGTTGATCGGGATATCGTCGGCGTCGAGAATGTCGTAGATGTCGTAGCTCTGGCCGCTGCGGTCCAGCGTTACCGCGTGCATGAACGAGTCAAGCCGCGGGGCGCGCGCCAACATGTAGACGGTCAGCGGCAGGCCCGACTGCACCATGCTCTCGGTGATCTTGACGGTGAACGGGTCGCCCGCGCCATCCGCCTGCGTAACCGCCATGCCTTCCAGAATCAGGACAACCTCACCGCCCTGGCCGTCATAGCCGCCAACGATCAGGTGCATGTCGTCCAGGTTAGCGCTGGTCTGGCTGAACTGCACCTGCGCCGACGAGCTGCTGGCGTTGACGCGCCCCACGCCGGGCAGGTCCGCCCAGTAGGTGCTGGCCCCGCTGCTGTCGTCATTGCAGAAGCCGCTGCTCTCGCGGGAATCCACCACCATAATTACCGGGTCAAAGCCGTTGACGCCCAGCGCCGTCAGCGTGTAGTTGAACCCGGAGCGCATCATCACGACGGTAACGCGCGTGCCGTTGGTGATAGCCTCGCCAGTGTCGCACGTCCAGTTTTCGTTAGGCATGCCCGGCGCGTCGGCTGGCTGTTGGGTAGTCGTTGTATCCGGCTTGCCGGTCGTGCCCTGCGACGGGCCAGACGCCCCCGACTGTGACGCCGGAAGCTGCGACAGCTCGTACACAGCCGCCAGCGGCAGGATGCCGGTGAAGCGTCCGCCGGTCGTGGCCTCCGCCGAAACCGTCGTCGGGATGCCAACCGGCTTGCCGTCGGCGTCAACGACCAGCCCGCCGCTGTTGCCGGGCGCGGCCTCGGCGTCGGTTTGCAGCCACACCGGCATCCGCATGCCGCCGATATCGCCGTTGCGGATCGTGGTGACCGCGCCAGAGGTCACGGCCAGGTAGCCATCGCTGATACCCGGATAGCCGAAGATGTGGATGCGGTCGCCGCGCACCAGCGAATCGCTGAGGTGATAATCCGCAGCCACATCTATAAACGGCAGATCAAGCGAGCCGGGCAGGATCGCCCGCCCGTTGGCGTCGCGGTTGATCTGCAAAATGGCGAAGTCCATCTGGTCGAACATCAGGTACAGCGCCGCGTAATAGCGCAGCGTGGGCTGTTCGTTGAGGTCGTCGAGCATGTAGATAGCGTAGTCGCTCGCCCCCTCAACCACGTGCCGGTTGGTGTAAATCGTGCCGGTGGCGTTAATGATCGTTCCAGACCCAAACGACACCGGTTCGCCGTTCACATAGGCCTCAACCAGTACCACGCTGCGCGCCAGTTCCTCAATCTGCGCTGTCGGCAGCCGATCCTGTGCCAGCGCCGCGCCACCGATGATCAGCAGCAGCGTCAACGTTAGCGCCAGCGCTGCCGTCCGATGTGTGAGAACCCCCGCCCGTATCCAGTCTTCAAAGCAGCGCATAATAAATTCTCCATCAGCAAAATCCCACGCTAAACCCATTATATGCGGGTTGCCTTGCATAAAACAAAAGCTTAGCTGAAACGGAGCATCTGTCTTACGCCGCCGCGAAAGCCCGGCGCGTTCACCGCCGCAGCGTGGCGGCCAGCCGGCGCGGGTGCAGCAGCAGGTCAAGGCCGGCGCACGGGTCACTGACCAGCACATCGGCGCTTTTGAGCAGGTCCGCCGCCAGCCCTTCCGGCCCCAGCACCGCGATGCGCAGCGCGGCGGCGTTAAACATCGCCGCGTCGTTAGCGCCGTTACCCATCACCGCCACGCGGTCCGCTCCCAGCGCCAGCACATAAGCGCCTTTCTCCGGCGTCCCGCGCGTGATAATGCTGGCGCGCAGCCCCAGCTCAGCGTCAATGGCGGCCTGCTGGCCGTGCGTGTCCGCCGTCAGCAGGTGCACCTCGACCTGCTCGCGCAGCCGGTCAAGGCGCGCTTTCACGCCCGGCAGCAGCGCGCCATCCAGCGCGATCGTACCGTTCACGTCCAGCACCAGGTGCGCCAGCGCCAGCGGCGCGCGCCCCGGTATAGCAAGCTCGATCATGGCGCGCCTCCAGCGGCGGCTGTGCCCTGCACGCTGACTGTGTACAGCGCCGGGTCGCCGCCAGTCTCCGGTATGACTATCTCAAACGGGGCGGACTCGTTCGGCCCCAGGCGCGCCCCGGCGATGTCGCTGAAGCCGGCGGCGATCACGTTGTCGGCGGCGTCAAACACAGTGGCGACGGCCCGCAGCCCGCCGACCAGCTCAGCACCGACGTTCGTCACTACGCCGCTGATCAGCAGCCGCCCGGCGTCGTCAAAGCGCGACTCGTCAATCCAGTCCAGGTTTTCCGGCCCGTAGACGACATCCACCGCTGGCAGCCAGTCAGCGCCGCCCAGCGCCAGCGTGAAGCGCGTCGCCTGCGCGGGCCACCCCTGGCCGAAGCGCAGGCTGAACGGCGCGAACCCGCCCGGCGCCAGCGCGTGCCCCATCACCGTGTCAACCGCCTCCGCCACCGCCGCGCCGTCGCTGGTGTAGAGGACAGCGCGCACCGGCAGCCCGGCGACGCCTTCAGCGCCCCGGTTGGCCGCCTCGCCGGTGATAAACAGCACGCCGTCCGGCGTCGTCCAGGCGTAGAGGCGGGTGATGTCCAGCGGCAGCGCCGCCGCCGCCAGCACGCCAGCGTCCGCCGGCTCCAGCGCGGCCTCCGGGTTGAGGCGCACGCTGTTCACGGCGGTTTGCAGCGCCGCCTGGCGCTCCACCTCCGCCGGGACCACCGCCTCGATCACCAGCAGCAGCGTGCCAGCCTGCTCGATAAACGTGTTCAGCGGCAGCGGCGCGCCGCCGGGCAGCGTGCGCACGCCCGTCAGCCGCCAGCTTCCATCGCCCATCGCCCGGCGGTCCTGCTCGATATAGCGGCCCGCGTCGGGCCGCAGCCGCGTCTGGTATTCGTCCAGCAGCGCCGCCAGCGCCGGCCCGTCCAGCGCGCGCCCCAGGTTGACGACGGCCACCGTCAGCGCCGGGTCGTGCGCCCCTGGCAGCGAGAAAAAAGCCGTCGCCAGCGCGGTCGTGTTCTGGTCCGAGACCGCCCAGCCAGGCGGCACATCCACGGAAAACACCCCGCCGGGGTGTTCATAGCGCACTGGCGCGGTGTCTGGCGGCGGCGGCGCCGGCGCGAACAGAACCGCGCCGCCCTCACAGCCGGCCAGCAGCAGTATCAGCAGCAGCAGCGCAGGCCGCATAGCACCCTCCAAATCGTGACTGGCAGCCTTCAGTATACACCGCGCCGCGCCACTTCCTGAATTCGGTTGCCTTCCCCGCCCACTTTATGTTATCGTCGTCTGTGCGGCCGGGCTTACTGGGGACGGAACAATGTACACCGACAACGAGCTGATGTTTCCGCACCACGCGATTCCCTCGCTGCGCGGCCAGCGCGGGCCGCGCTGGCAGGCGCTGGTAGATCGCATCATCGCGCTGCCGGAAACCCACGAGGAAACGCTGGCTTTCATGCTGATGATGATCCGCCTCAACGGCTGCCTGAGCTGCGAGACCGACAGCTACCGCGCCATGCGCGGCTGCGCCGCCTGCGCCGCGCAGACGCTGCGCCGCTTCAAGGGCGAGGACGACGAGCTGCTGGCCAGCTTCGACCAGGCGCTGGCTGAGGTGCGCGCCTTCACCGCCGCCCGCCCGCCGATCTTCGCCGCGCTGGCGCGCCAGCGCGACAGCCTGTAAGCGGCGGGTAATTCAGCCCACATTAATCTTGCGTGCTGGTAATTGTGTATGCTATAATCACGCAGGTGGGCATGCGCCCCAGAGGGCGCGGTTGTTCGGCGTTACGCTCCATCGTCTTCCCGACATTCCCAGCGCCGCACCGAAGCGCGTAGAGGCTGTATCTGGAGCCTTGTACCGCGGCCACCTATCCGCGCAGCCTTGTGAGTTTATGCCAGAGAGGGTGAGTAAGCTATCAGTTCGCCGGAATTGCACATCAACGACCAGATACGCGCGCGGGAAGTGCGCCTGATCTCCGACACCAATGAAAACATCGGTGTCATGCCGCTGAGCGAGGCGCTGGCGCTGGCTGAGTCACGCGGGTTGGACCTGGTAGAGGTCTCGCCGAACGTCAAGCCGCCAGTCTGCCGCATCATGGACTTTGGTAAGTTCCAGTATGAGCGGCAGCGGCGCGAGCGCAAGGCGCGCAAACAGCAGAAGGTGATCGAAGTCAAGGAGATTCAACTGCGCCCCAAGACTGACGACCACCATCTGGGGTTTAAGGTGCGCGACGCGCGTAAATGGATCGAGGATGGGATGAAGGTGCGGGTGCGCGTGCGCTTTCGCGGGCGTGAGCGCGACTACCCGGATATCGCGCGTGTGCGGCTGGAAGCGATCGCCAAGGAATTGAAGGAGATCGCCACGGTCGAACAGGCTCCCAGCCTCGAAGGCAGCACTATGCTGATGATTCTCGCCCCGATCCCGGACAAGAAAAAGTAACGCTGGAGCAAAAGCTGTGGGCAAGAAATACAAACTCAAGACGCATAAAGCGACGGCTAAACGCTTTCGGGTGACCGGAACCGGTAAAGTTGTGCGCACCAAAGGCGGCAAAAGCCACCTGCGCCGCAACACCCCCAAACGCACCAAAGCCAAGTTCACCACCATGCTGCCGGTCGCCAGCGGCGACGCTAAACGGGTGCGCCGACTGGCCCCTTATCTTGCGCGCTACCGCGCTAACCCGCCGGCCTGACACCGGCTGCGCTGTTATCGGTTGATCGTTTCCGCCCAGGGCGACGGCTCTGGGCATTTGCTTGCAGGAGTCTATTACCGTGGCAAGGACAAAAACCGGCTTCACGCGGCGCCGCCGCCATAAAAAAGTCCTCAAGATGGTTAAGGGCCAGTGGGGCACGCGCGGGCGACTGTTCCGCCGTTCCAACGAGGCCATGCTCAAGAGCCTGTGGTACGCTTACCGCGACCGCCGCAACCGCCGCCGCGACATGCGCCGGCTGTGGATCACCCGCATCAACGCGGCGTCCCGCCTCAGCGGCCTCAGCTACAGCCGTTTCATCTACGGCCTGAAGCAGGCTAACGTCGAGATTGACCGTAAAATGCTGGCCGACCTGGCCGTGCGCGACCTGCCCACCTTCGAGAAGCTGGCCGCCCTCAGCCAGATGCACCAGCAGGCCTGATAGCAACCTGTCAGCGGCGGGGCCACGGCGGCCCCGCTGCTGTCCCCGCGCATGATTACCAGCACGGCTAACGCGCGCGTTCGCCTGGCGTGGGCGCTGCAAACGCAGCCCCGGACCCGCCGCCGCGAGGGCCGGGTCGCGCTGGAGGGGCTGCGCCTGGTGCGCGACGCGCTCGCCGGCGGCCACCAGCCCGACTACCTGCTCTACACCCCCGGCAGCGCGGAGATTGACGCCCTGGCCGCCGCGATCCCTACCGCGCTGGCCGTCTCTGACAGCGTGATGCGCCACATCAGCGACACCCAGCAGCCGCAGGGCATCGTCGGCGTGTTCCCCACGCCCGCCGCGCCCCTGCCCGCCCGCCCGGCGCGCGCCCTGGTGCTCGACGCGCTGCGCGACCCCGGCAACCTGGGCACGATTCTGCGCGCCGCCGCCGCCGCCGGCGTGGACGCCGCGCTGCTGGCCCCCGGCTGCGTGGACCCCTTCAACCCGAAAGTGCTGCGCGCCGGCATGGGCGCGCATTTCCGTGTCCCGCTGGCCGAGCTGCCCTGGGCGGAGATCGCGACGTACTGCGCCGCGCTCACCGTCTACCTGGCGGACGCCCGCGCCAGCCTGCGCCACGATCAGGCGGACTGGACGCGCCCCTGGGCGCTCATCGTTGGCGGCGAGGCGGGCGGCGCGGGCCGCGAGGCGGCGAAGCTGGCGCGCGCGCGCATCGCTATCCCGATGGCCGGCGCGACCGAATCGCTCAACGCGGCGGTGGCGGCGGCGGTTGTGCTGTTCGAGGCGCGCCGGCAGGCGGGCTGGCCGTGAGGCGGCTGCTGCTGGCGGCGTTCGTCGGCGGCCCGGCGGCGCTGACGCTGCTGGTGCTGCTGGCGGGGCTGCTGGGCCGCGCGCACGCTTACGATGCCCCCTGCGCCGCGCGTCTGGAACACGGCAGCGCCGCCGCTGTAGAAGCGCGCCTCAGCCGCTGCCCTGGCCTGCGCCTGGGCGACGTGCAGGCCGCGCTGGGGCCGCCCGACGGCGTGCAGCCCGGCCTGCTGGCGTTCGCCTGGCGCGGCGGGCGGGTGCGCGCCAAACTGGTGGCGGACGGCTGCGCGCCGCGCCTGTCGCCGTACCTGCCGGTCGCCACCATCAGCCTGGGCGCGGGCGGCGCGCTGGCCGGGGCCGCGCCCTGGCGCGGCTTTATGCCGCCCCAGCGCTACCTGCGGCTGTACCCCGGCGTCGTCCTGCTGTCGTGCTGAAACGCCCCGTCACAGATTCAGCATGTGGCCTTCCAGCCCGTGCGCCGCTTCCTTGATCGCCTCGCTCAGCGTCGGGTGCGCGTGAACGTTGCGCGCGATCTCGTAAGGCGTCAACTCCCAGCGCTGCGCCAGCGTCAGCTCTGGCAGCAGCTCGGTCACGTCCGGGCCGATCATGTGCGCGCCCAGAATCTCGCCGTATTTCTTGTCGGCGATCACCTTGACGAAACCGGACGACTCGCCCAGGCCCAGCGCCTTGCCGTTGGCCTGGAACGGGAACTTCGCCACGTTGACATCATAGCCGCGCTCGCGCGCCTGCGCCTCGGTGTAGCCGAAACTGGCGACCTGCGGCTGGCAGTAGGTCGCGCGCGGCAGCATGTCAAAGTTGAGCGGCTCGGTGTGCGCCCCGGCGATGTGTTCCGCCGCCACCACGCCCATCGCCTCCGCCACGTGCGCCAGCATCAGCTTGGCCGTCACATCGCCGATCGCGTAGATGTGCGGCGCGCTGGTCTGCATCCACTCGTTGATCTCGACCGCGCCGCGCTCGGTCAGCCTGACGCCCGCCTGCTCCAGCCCGTAGCCCTCGGTGCGCGGTTTGAAGCCAATCGCCTGCATGACGCGCGCCGCCTCTAAGGTCTGCTGCTGGCCGTCGGGGCCGGTCACGGTGACTTTGACGCCCGCGCCTGTGTCCTCGATCCCGTCCACCCGCGTGCCCGTCAGCAGCCGGATGCCGCGCTTCTGGTAGAGCTTGGCCAGCTCCGCGCTGACTTCTTCGTCCTCCAGCGGCAGGATGCGGTCCAGGAACTCGACCAGCGTCACCTCGCAGCCGTAATTGCTGAGCACGTAGGCGAACTCAACGCCAATCGCGCCCGCCCCGGCGATGATTATGCTGGCCGGGACGCTGTCCGCCATAATCTGTTCCTCGTAGGTAACGACGTTGGCGCTCAGCGCGGTGCCGGGGATGAGGCGCGTCGTCGCCCCGGCGGCGATGATGGCGTGCCTGAACGTCAGCGTTTCGCGCTTGTCGTCGTTGAGCGTCACCGCCAGCGTGTGCGCGTCAGTAAACGCGCCCCAGCCGTCGTAGGTGTCGATCTTGTTCTTCTTCATCAGGAACTGCACACCCTTGACCAGGCGGTTCGCCACCTGGCGGCTGCGCTTGTAGGCCGCCCCATAGTCGAACGTCACCTTGCCGTCAACGGTCATACCGAAGGTTTTGGCCTCATGGTTGACGATGTCCGCGATCTCAGCGTTGCGCAGCAGCGCCTTCGACGGGATGCAGCCCACATTGAGGCAGACGCCGCCCCAGTATTTCTTCTCGACAATCGCGGTCCTGAGTCCAAGCTGGCTGGCGCGGATAGCGGCGACATACCCGCCCGGCCCCGCGCCCAGCACCACCACATCATATGCCTGTGCCATGCACTGTTCTCCTCAGCTTACGAACGAAAGCGGCAGGCCCTGCCGCGCCCGCCGCCCAGTGTACCGTATGTCCCCGCGCCGTGACCAGCGCCGCTTACGCCGGGACGAGCAGCCGCACCAGAATGGCGTCGTCGGTCAGCGTCAGCTCCTCCAGGTTGAACTGGCTGCCCAGGCGGCTGTTGAGCGTGGTGTCCAGCGCGTCAATCAGCAGCGAGAAAAACTCGCGGCTGGCGATCAGCACGTAGGTTTCGGGCGGCTCAGGCGCGTTGACCGTGATGTCGCCCAGCGTGATCACGGCGAAACCGCCCTGCACGGCGATATTCACCTGCACTTCCCCGGTGATGAACGCCGTCCCGCCCAGCGCGGTCAGCTCCGCGCTGATGCCCTGCGGCGTGAAATTGATGCGCGCGCTCTGGATGGAGTCAATGCTGGCGACGCGCCGGTCAACCTCATCCTGGAACTGGCTCTCGGTGATCACCAGGTCCGCCAGCGCCTGCTGCGTGGCGGCGGGCTGGCCGGGCGCGGGCGTGAGCGTCATCAGGCGCACCACCGGCAGCGTGGCGCTGGGCGCGGCGGTCACCACCGGCGGCAGCGTCTCGGTCGGCAGCGGCGGCGGCGTGAACGTGGCGCTGGGGATCAGCGTGGCGGATGCCTGTTCGGTGGGCGTCAGCGGCGCGGCGGCCTCAGCCGTGACAGCGGCCTCGGTCTCAGCCTCGGCCTCAGTGGCCGTGGCCGGCGCGCCTTCCGGCGTGGCCGGCGGCGGCGCGCTGGCCGCCTCCAGCACAGCCAGCGTGGGCAGCGGCGGCGGTTCGTCCGCCGGTTGGCAGGCCGCCGCCAGCGCCGCCAGCAGCAGCGCCGTGAACAATCGCGTTATTTTCATGGGCCGGGTCCTCGTTGCAGCGCGCTCTGCGCCTATTGTAAACGCAAAGCGGCGAACGCACAGGCGGGGTTCTGCGCGCGGCGCTGTCCCCGTCAGCCGGCGAAATCGTCCAGCCGGCATCCGGCAGCCAGGTCGCCGCCGCGCCGCGCCGCCGCGACCGCCTCGCGGCACTCCTGCACCGCGTCCGCGCCGTCCAGCACCGTCAGCACGCAGCGGAACGTCTGCGTCTCGCCCGGCGCGAGCAGCGCCAGCCGCCCGTTTTTGCGGGCCGCGTTCTGCCCCTCAGGGATGCAGTTGCCCGGCTCGATGCCGCAGACGTAGATGTTCTGGCGCGTGTTCTTCCACTGCGTCAGGTACGGCAGCCGCGGCGCGTGCCACTCCAGCTTCAGGCCGAAATCGGCGTTCAGCAGCGCCGCCAGCGCGTACTCGTCGCGCCCAACGCGCACATGGTGGAAATAAACCTGTTCCGCGAAAGCCGGCGTCGGCCCCTCGTAGACTTCCCACGCCGCCAGCCCCTCGCGGGCGCGGGCGTCGCGCGCGTACACCTGGCTGGCGACCGCCAGCTCCGTCCCGGCGCGCACCAGCGGGTAGCCGAAGTTGAAGTGGTACAGCAGCATCAGCGGCGCGGGCGCGTCGCCCACGTTCGTCACCTGGTCGCTGACAGAGATGGACGGCCGGCCCAGCTCCAGCCCGTAACGCCGCGCCAGCCGAAGCTGTTCCCCGAACAGCGCGGCCTCGTTCACCGTCCCGGTCAGCTCCGCGATATAGCGCGCGTCAGCGCCCGTGCCGACCCACGCGCCGCCGGCGTTCACGTCGTGAGCGCGCAGGCGGCTGTAGCGCCCGTGGATGTCGCGCGGCGCGCCGGTCTGGTCATCGGTTTCCGGCGGCCCGACGTGCGTCAGGCCGCAGGTCACCAGCAGCCCGCCGTTAAACTGGCGCAGCCAGGGCTGGCCGCTGTCGGGCGGCTGGGGCGCGCCCTGGCTGGTCCACGTCAGCGGCAGGCCGTTATAGTGCGCCAGCCAGATATCCAGCCCCCGGTCAGGCAGCAGGCTGAACGTCAGGCCGCTGCTGTTATACGCCTCAACGATGCGCCCGCCGTCGGCCAGCGTCGCCGGGCGGAAGCCGATAAACTGGCGCATATCGACGCTGTGCTTCTCCAGCGCCGCGCGCGTCCAGCTTACGCCCGCCACGTCACGCCTCACCCAACTGATCCAGCGCGGCATCAACCGGCAGGTCGTCGTGGATCATGGCGCGCATCACGCGCATCATCCGCGCCGGGTCCGGCGTCTGGAACACGTTGCGCCCGATGAACATGCCGCACGCGCCGGCGTCCAGCGCGCCGCGCACCATCTCCAGCGCCGCGCGGTTGGTCGCGGTCTTGGGGCCGCCGGCGATCAGCACCGGGCGGAACGACGCCTCGATCACCTGGCGGAACGTGTCGGCGCTGCCGCTGTAGTCGGTCTTGAGGACGTCCGCGCCCAGCTCGCAGGCCATGCGCGCCCCCAGCGCGATGTAATCGGCGCGGTAGGGGTTGTCGCCCACCAGCAGGCCGCGCGGCATCGGCTCGATCATGCAGCCGATCCCCAGCGCGTCGCAGTCCTGCGCCACCCGCGCCACATCCTCCACCTGGGCGGCCTCGGCGTCCGGGTCGCCATAGCCCAGGAACATGTACACCAGCACCGCGTCCGCGCCCAGGCGCGCCGCGTCCTCCACCGACGCGATCAGCCGCCCGCGCCCCTCGTCATAGCCTAGTTGATGCTCCTCCAGCCAGCGGTTGGTCCAGTCCAGGCGCAGGATCAGGCCGGGCGCGCCGCGGCCGGCGAACACGCTGGCGTAGGTGCGCGCTGTGCCCGGCCCCACCAGAAAAGCGTCGGCCCCGGCTTCGGCCAGCAGTTCGAGCATGTCGCCGGGCCTGGTGTTGCCGACGATGTGGCCCACATGCACGCCGTGATCGTAGGCGACGACGGCGGCGCGGCTGCTGCGCGGGTTAAGCACGCGCCCCAGGCGGATCATCTTGCCAGGCGCGGGAAACATAATCGGTGCTGCCATTATCTGTTCTCTCCTTTAGGGGCCGTTCGCTTTGCGCTGCCCGCGAACGGCTGGCCGCTGTCAGCTAATAAATCTCCTGCTGCACGCCCAGGTGCGCGCAGATCGCGCGGATCTCTTCCGCCGTCAGGCCCTCGCCGCGCTCGCCGCAGCGCAGGTTCATGTACTCGTAGCGCGCGCCGATCTCGGCGTATTCGATGTAATCCCCCGCCCGCTTCACCGACACGTCAGACCGCGCAACCACGCCGTGTTTGCCCCACACGATCAGCCGGTGCTGGCGCATCGCCGCCAGCGTGACCTCCATCAGCGCCGGCGACCCCGGCACGCGGAACGGCGTCACGCCCACGCCCTCCGCCAAAAAGATGATCGTCTCTGGTTCCCAGCGCATGATGCGCTGGTTGAAAAAGCGCTGGTCGCGGTACTCTGGGATGTGGCTGAGGTAGGTGATGTACGGCGGCTGCGCGTGGATAACCGTGCCGAAGTTGGTTCCGGTGCGCAGTACCTGGTCGCGGTGGATCGCCAGGTGCGAGTTCAGCTCGCTGGTCAGCCGAGCGAACTGGCGGCGCGGCGAGGTGTGCACCGTCGCCGTTTTCCCGCCCGGCCCGATGATAGCAACGCCCACGTTGCCGTCGGCGTTGCGCGCGATCTCGCGCAGCCGGCGGCCCGATCCCGTGACAATCACGGCGTGGCCTTCCAGCTCCGGCACTTCAATCGGCGTGTTGATCGTCTCAGTGATCGGGAAACGCCGGCGGGGTTCAATCGGCCAGCCGATATACACCGAGATGTTGCCGGCTGCGCCCTCAGTGGATTCGATATCGCACAGCCGCTGACCGGCTTCGCCCACCATCGTCAGCAGCTCATCCAGCTCCGGGAAAGGGGGTTCAAGGGCCATACGCGCTCCTTCACGACCGTCAGGAATCCGACCACCGCTTATGATAACACCGCGCCGGGCCGGGCGGTGTATGCCGTTTGTCACCACTCCAGCAGACAAACGCCCACGATCGGCCCAAAAAATCAGCGCGGGCCGCCCAGCCCGCGCTGATCGCGCCGCGCCCGGCGGGCGGAAGCGCTTCTGATTGGCGGCGGCGCGCCGCCTACCCCATAACGCGCACCGGGTTGAAGTGCAGCGCGCCGTCCATTTCCTCGACCACGACGTGATCGCCGTCCTTAACCTGGCCGTCCAGCAGCGCCAGCGCCAGCGGGTCCTGGAGGTAGCGCTGGATCGCGCGCTTCAGCGGGCGCGCGCCGAACACCGGGTCATAGCCCTTCTCCGAGAGCAGCAGCCTGGCCTCCGGCGTGAGTTCCAGCGTGACGTGCCGTTCAGCCAGCAGCTTTTGCAGCCGCCTGAGCTGGATGTCCACAATCCACTCGATATCCTGGCGCGACAGGCTGTGGAAGATGATGATCTCATCCAGGCGGTTCAGGAACTCTGGCCGGAACTGCCGGTCCAGCACGTCCAGAATCGCCCGGCGAATCTCGTCCGTGCCCGCCGCGCCCCCCATTGACTTAATGAGGTCGCTGCCTACGTTGCTGGTCATGATGATCACCGTGTTGGTGAAATTCACCGTGCGGCCCTGGCCATCCGTCAGCCGCCCGTCGTCGAACACCTGCAGGAAAACGTTAAAGACTTCCGGGTGCGCCTTCTCGATCTCGTCGAACAGCACCACGCTGTACGGGCGGCGGCGCACCGCCTCGGTGAGCTGCCCGCCTTCCTCATAGCCGACGTAACCGGGCGGCGCGCCGATCAGCCGCGCCACGCTGTGCCGTTCGCCATACTCGCTCATGTCAATGCGGATCATGGCGTTCTCGTCGTCAAACAGGAACTGCGCCAGCGACCGCGCCATCTCGGTTTTGCCCACGCCCGTCGGGCCGAGGAACAGGAACGTCCCCACCGGGCGGTTCGGGTCCTGCAGCCCAGCGCGGCTGCGGCGCACCGCCGCGGCGACCGCGCGCACGGCGTCGTCCTGCCCGATCACCCGTTCGTGCAGGCGGTCCTCCATGTGCAGCAGCTTTTCGACCTCGCCTTCCAGCAGGCGCGACACCGGAATGCCGGTCCAGCGCGCGATAACAGCGGCGATCTCGTCGGCGTCCACTTCCTCTTTGAGCATCGCGCTGCCCCCCGCGCGCTGCGTCTCAATCGCCGCCTCCGCCGCCGCCAGGCGCTTATCCAGTTCGGGCAGCGTCCCGTAGCGCAGGCGGGCGGCTGTCTCCAGGTCGCTCTGCCGTTCGGCGCGCTCAAGCTGGATGCGGGCCTCGTCCATGTCGGTTTTAATCTCACGGATGCGCTGGATAGCCTCTTTTTCCTGCTGCCAGCGCGCCGTCAGCGCGTTGAGTTCCTCGCGCAGGTTGGCCAGCTCGCCTTCCAGGTCTTTCAGCCGTCCGCGCGAGGCTTTATCGCGCTCTTTCTTCAGCGCCTCGCGTTCGATCTCAAGCTGCATGATCTGGCGCTCAACGCGGTCCAATTCCACCGGGTGGCTGTCAATCTCCATCTTGAGGTGGGCGGCGGCCTCGTCAATCAGGTCAATCGCCTTGTCCGGCAGTTGGCGGTCCGGGATGTAGCGCTGGCTGAGCGCGGCGGCGGCGATCACGGCGCTGTCCTGGATACGCACACCGTGATGCACCTCGTAGCGCTCTTTCAGGCCGCGCAGGATGCTGATGGTGTCCTCGACCGACGGCTCGCCCACGAACACCGTCTGGAAACGGCGCTCCAGCGCGGCGTCTTTTTCGATGTGCTTGCGGTACTCGTCCAGCGTCGTCGCGCCGATCATACGCAGCTCACCGCGCGCCAGCATCGGCTTGAGCATGTTGCCCGCGTCAATGGCCCCTTCGGCAGCGCCCGCCCCGACAATCGTGTGCAGCTCGTCAATAAACAGGATGATCTCGCCCTGGCTGTCGGCGATTTCCTTCAGCACGGCCTTCAGCCGTTCCTCAAACTCGCCGCGAAACTTCGCGCCCGCCACCAGGCTGCCCATGTCAAGCGCCACGATGCGCTTGCCGCGCAGGCTTTCCGGCACGTCGCCGTTAACGATGCGCTGCGCCAGCCCTTCGACAATCGCCGTTTTGCCCACACCCGCCTCGCCGATCAGCACCGGGTTGTTCTTGGTGCGGCGGCTGATAATGTGCACCACGCGGCGGATTTCCTCATCGCGCCCGATCACCGGGTCCAGCTTGCCCTGGCGCGCCAGCGCCGTCAGGTCGCGGCCATACTTTTCCAGGCTGTTGTACGTGCCCTCCGGGTCCTGGCTGGTCACGCGCTGCCGGCCGCGAATCGCAGCCAGCGCCTGTAAAATGGCGTCCTTGTCAATGCCCTGCCGGTTCAGCAGGTCAGCGACGGGCGAGCGCGCCGCCAGCGCCATCAGGATATGCTCCGTGCTGACGTACTCGTCCTTCATCTGCTGGGCGATCTTCTCGGCGTTCGTGAGCGTGTCCAGCGTCTGCCGGCTCAGGCTGACCGGCACGCTGCTGCCGGTCACGCGCGGCAGCCCCGCCAGCGTCGCCTGCGCCGCCGCCAGCACCACGGCCGGGCTGGCGCCGATCTTGGCGACCAACTGCGGCGCCACGCCGTCTTCCTGGGCCAGCAGGCCCGCCAGCACGTGCACTGGCTCAATGTTGGTGTGCCCGTGGTCGGTCGCCAGCGACTGGGCGGCCATCAGCGCCTGCTGCGCTTTATTGGTGTAACGACTGAGGTCCATTCCATATCCTCGCGGCTATTTTTGCTATCAATTGTAGAAAATGTAGCAGGACAAGATAAAAAACACGTCTTTAATTCTGTATGCGATTCGTAAGATTCGCGCTGCCGGCGGGGCGCAAAAAAAGCCGGCAGCGCGCTGGCTGCCGGCCCGTTGTGCGGAGAGGGCGGGATTCGAACCCGCGGTAGCCGTAAGGCTACACCTGTTTTCGAGACAGGCCCATTCAACCGCTCTGGCACCTCTCCACCGCGCATTATACACGATACCCCGCCCGCCAGCCCAGGGTGAGTGTGCGCCGCCGCCGCCGCAAGCTCTAACTTGCTTCATTGTGGGCATGATAGGATAATGGAGCCTGTTCGCCCGGCGCAGATGGCGCCGGCGCTGGCCGGAACCGAAGGAGAAACGCTTGTTGTCTGCCGTGCGATTCGCTGCCCTGGGCGTGCTGCTGCTGGCGACCGCCGCCTGCGGCGGTCCCTCACCAACTGAAACCGCCACGCCGGTCGCGCCGCCGCCCGCCACCGCCCCGGTTGTTATGACCACCCCCACACCCGAAACCGCCGCTCAGAGCGCCGCCAGCGACCAGTCGTTAGCTGCCCGCGTCAACGGCGTGGCCATCAACCGGGCCGACTATGAGCGCGCGCTGGCGCGCAGCCAGCAGAACAGCCAGGCGGCTGACCAGACCGCGCTGGCCGCGTCCGTCCTCGATATGCTGATCGAGCAGGCGCTGATCGAACAGGCGGCGGCGGCGCAGGGCATCGTCATCTCGGACGAGATGCTGGAAGCCGAATACCAGTCCACGCGCGCGCTCGTCCCAGACGACGCCGCCTGGCAGACCTGGCTGGCGCAGAACCAGTACACCGACGAAGAATTTCGCCAGAGCCTGCGCGCGGCGCTCATCGCCGGGCAGGTGCGCGACCGCATTATCGGCAGCCTGCCGGCCAACGTGCCCCAGGTGCACGCGCGCCATATCCTGGTCGAGACCGAAGCTGAGGCGGCGGACGCGCTGACGCGGCTGCAAAACGGCGAGGACTTCGGCGCGCTGGCGGCGGCGCTCTCGCGCGACATCACCACGCGCGACCAGGGCGGCGACCTGGGCTGGTTTGCCGACGGCGAGCTGCTGGAGCCGGCGCTGATGCAGGTGGCCTTTTCGCTCCAGCCTGGGCAGATCGCCGGGCCGGTGGCGACGCGCCTGGGCTATCATGTGATCCAGGTGCTGGAGCGCGAAGACCGCCCGGTCCCGGAAGAACGGCAGCCCGCGCTGGCGCAGGCCGCTTTTGAGCGCTGGCTGCAGGGGCTGCTCTACAGTGCAGTGATCGAACGTTACTAAACAGGCGCAGTCAGCTTACCACCGCGCCCGCGCCCGCGGGCCGCAGATTGTGAACGTATCAGGGGGGACAGCACATGGGTCAGGGGCGCGTGTTCAACTTCATCTCGTTCATCTTTATCCTGCTGACGGTGCTGTGGATCGCGTTCGTGATCTCGCGCCTGCTCGGCCCGACGGTGGACGTGCAGGCCGAGGCCGCGCTGCCGACGCCGGTCACCATTCCCTCGCTCACGCCGTCGGTCACGCTGCCACCGTCGTCCACCCCCACCGACACGCCAACCCCCACCGAAACGCTGACGCCCACCGTCACGCCCACCGAGACGCCCACGCTCACCGTCTCGCCCACCATCACCGAAACGCCGGGGCCAACCGACACGCCCACCGCTACCCCCACCCCGCCGGCCACCTTTACGCCGCTCGCCACCGACACGCCGAGCGGCCCCACCGCCACCTTTACCGCCACCACCTCGCCCTTCCCGTTTGATCTGCGCGAGAACGAAATCGTCTTTACGCAGAATTTCGCCAACCAGGCCGGCTGCGCCTGGCAGGGCGTCGGCGGGCAGGTGTTCGACCTCACCGGCGCGGCGCTCAACGGGCTGCGCGTGCACGTGTTCGGCCCCAATATTGACCGTTTCGTGGACAGCGGCTCCAACACGCAGTACGGCGCGGGCGGCTGGGAACAGCCGGTGGACAACGTGATTAACACCAACACCTATTTTGTCGAGCTTCAGACAGCCGCCGGGACCGTGATCTCGCCGCGCGTGCAGGTCACCTTCCCCGGCGACTGCGCCCGCAACCTGGCGCTGGTCCGCTTTATCCAGACGCGCCCGCTGTGATGCGCCGATGAGCGATGACCCGCAGGATAACGCTGGCGGCGTGCGGCGTGTAGGCCGCAAGGACCGCAAGGCGCGCCTGGAGCCGCACAAGCCGCTGTTCACGCCGGAGGACGACGCGCCGCCGCCAGAGCGCTTCCCGCCGGTGAACCCGCAGGCCGCCGCCGCGCCGCCGCCGCGTCCGCCCGCGCCGCGCGACCGGCGCAGCCGCACCGCCAACCGCGTCACCGTTTTTTTCGCGCTGGCGACGCTGGCCGTCGTGCTGTATGTCGCTCTGCTGACGGTGAACCCCTACACGCCGCTGAACCCGCTGCCGCCGTTCACGCCCGTGCCCATCATCGTGACGGCCACGCCGCTACCGCCCACCATCACACCCGTGCCGCCCACCATCACACCCGTGCCGCCCACCGCCACCCCCGAACCGACCGCCACCCTGACGCCGCTGGCCGTTGAGGTCGCGGCCACGCCGGCGCGCTTTGAGTTCGCGCTGAGCAGCACTGTCACGTATGCCGCCTGGGACGGCGGCTGCGACTGGCTGGGGATCACCGGGACGGTGCTGGACAAGGGCGGCGCGCCGCTGGCTGGGTATCAACTGCGGGCGCAGGCGGCCGAGGGCGAGGCGCGGGAAGCGGTGACGGCCATCACCGGGGCCGACGGCGCGTTTACGCTGCGCCTGGGCGACGCGCCGGCGCTGGCCCCCTTTACGCTCACGCTCTACGATCTCAACGGCCAGGCATTATCTGAAGGGCACACGGTCATCACCGGCGACCGCTGCGATCAGAACGTCGTCGCGGTGATGTTCAACCAGCGGTAGCCCGGCCTGGCTAAGCACGCAAACGGGGCACAGCGCCGCCTGTGCGCGGTCGCTGCGCCCCGCTGAACACCTGAACGCCAGTCCGCCTGAGCGGCTGGCCGTGCTAACCCGCCGTCCAGCCGCCGTCAGCGACCAGAATCTCACCGTTCACAAACGACGAATCGTCAGACGCCAGGAACAGGGCGACGCGCGCCAGCTCGTCAGCCTGGGCGGTGCGCACCATCATCGGCAGCGTGCTTTGCAGCCGTTCATACCCCAGCATGTTCGGCTGGCGGACGGCGATATTGGTCGCCACGCCGCCCGGCGCGATCGCGTTGCAGCGAATACCCTTCATGGCATATTGGTAGGCGATGCTGCGCGTCAGGCCGACGACGGCGTGCTTGGACACGGTGTAGCTCGTCCCCGCGCGCCCGCCCAACAGGCCGCCAACGGATGCCACGTTGATGATCGCGCCCTTCCCCTTCGGCAGCATGGTCGCGAGCGCCCGGCGGCAGATATACATCGGGCCGTTCAGGTTAACGGCCAGCACCTGCTCCCACAGCGTATCGTCAAGGTCGCCAATCGGCACGAACTCGTCCATAATGCCGGCGTTGTTCACCACGATATCCAGCGTGCCGTAAGTGTCTACGGCGGTGTCCACCATCTTCTCGGCGTCCGCGCGCACGGACACATCGCCCGTGAGGGTGGTCAGCGAGGAATAGCCAGCCTGTTTGACCTCCTCCGCCAGCGTCTCCAGCCCGGTCGGGTAAAGGTCCGTGCCGACCACCTGCGCGCCTTCCTCAACGAACAGCCTGACGATCGCGCGGCCAATGCCAGCCCCTGCGCCCGTCACCAATGCGACTCTGCCTTCAAGTTTCATGCTGTTAGCTCCATTTTAATTTGCCAGTCTGTGTTAAAGATTTATGTCAGCACTGCCTGATTTATACTAACATCTGAATGTGGGTTTCTCATTAGAATCGGGCAGCGTTAACGCCGGGCAGCCGCGGCGGCAAATTGCGCCAAACCGCGAATCAAAGTTATACTTATCGGCAGCAAGCGCGCTCACCATTCCCGCGTATAACAGAAAGGAGCCGGCTGCGCCCGAAACCTGATCTGCTCTCGCACAGCGTATCGAACTATTCGCTTACAGTTGGGGGAACACCATGTACAAGAAGTTCGTATTCGTTTTTGTCAGCCTGCTGCTCGTCCTCTCGCTGGCCCCGCTGGCGGCCGGCCAGGACGACCTCCCCAAGATCGGTTTTTTGCCCGGCGTCGTTGACCCGTTCTATCAGGTGATGGAGCTGGGCGTCAACGCCGCTGTTGCTGACTTCGGCCTGGAGGTGGTGTCGCAGTACCCTGAAACCTGGGGGCCGACGGTCCAGACGCCGATTCTCGACGCGCTGGTAGCGCGCGGCGACCTGGATTACCTCATCACCGCGCCGACCGACCGCGAGCAGATGGTAGCCCCGCTGCAGGCGGCGATCGACGCCGGCATCAAGGTCATCACCGTTGACACCTTCCTGGGCGACGGCGATTACGTCAACGGCCCGGTCACCTTCCCGCTGAGCTATATCGGCTCGGACAACGTGGAGGGCGGGCGCATCGCCGGGCGGGCGCTGGCCGATGTGCTGGGCGGCGAGGGTTCGGTTTACATCCAGAACACCAACGTCGGCGTGAGCACCACCGAGCAGCGCAGCGAAGGCTTCCGCGAGGCCATCGCTGAATTCCCCGGCATGGAAGTCGTCGGTGAGGACTACAACCTGGACGACGCCAACACCTCCGTCGAGCAGACATCCGCCGTGCTCCAGCGCGTGCCGGACCTGGGCGGCATCTTCGGCGTGAACGTGTTCAGCGCGCAGGGCGCGGGCACGGCCGTCGTGAACGCCGGCCTGGGCGGTGTGGTGCAGGTGGTCGCGTTTGACGCCACGCAGTTCGCGATCGAGCTGCTGCGCAGCGGCGACGTGACGCTGGTGATCGCCCAGAAGCCGTTCGACATGGGCTACATGGCGGTAGCGATGGCGATGGCCGACTGGCGCGGTGTCAGCAGCATTCCGCCGCGCATCACCACCGGCTACGCCGTCATCAACGCCGACAACGTGGACGACCCCGAAGTCGCGCGGTTCATCTATCAGGTTCCCTGATTCAGCCAGCCAATCTCAAACAATCCGGGGGCGCGCCAACCAGCCGCCCCCGGATAATCTGCGCTACGTAAGGAGTTGTTTTGATGGCGCCAGACAGTCAGGCGGCTGCCGGGAGACGGTTAAACCGTAAACAACTGATTATCACACTCAGCCGGGTGTGGGCCTGGGTGTTCCTCGTTGTGCTGATCGCGTTCTTCACGATCTCAGCCTCAATCACCAGCGGCGGCGTGGTCAACTTCCTGTCGCTGCGCAACTCACAGAACATTCTGATGGCGATCACGCCCGTGCTGCTGATGGGCCTGGGCCAGACGTTCGTCATCATCGCCGCCGGCATTGACCTGTCGGTGGGCTGGGTGATGGGACTGGCGTCGGTGGTTTCCGCCCTGGTCATCCGCGACCTGTTCAGCAGCGGCATGGCCGAGGAAACCGCCATTATCATCGGCGCCGCCGCCGGCCTGCTGGCGACCCTCGTGCCGGGCCTGCTCAACGGCGTGATTATCGCGCGGCTGAAAGTGCCGCCGTTTATCGTCACACTGGGCATGTCGTTTATCGCGCGCGGGGCGGCGTTCCTGCTCTCCGGCGGCAACGTCGTCGGCAGCCAGCCGCCGGGCGTGCGCAGCTTCGGCAACGAGGCGCTGCTGTATGTTATTTCGGGCGAGGGCGGCGGAATATATTTCTTTCAAAAACCAGATGTTACGGGCGAGGCGCTGCGCCAGCTTGACCGCGTGTTCCAGTGGCCGGTGGTGGTGACGGCGCTCTGCGTCGCGATCGCCGTGTTTGTGCTGCACCGGATGCGCTTTGGCCGCCACACTTACGCGATCGGCGGCAATCGCGAGGCGGCGGTGCGCGCCGGCGTCCCGGTGGACCGCCACACAATCATGCTGTACACGCTGTCAGCGCTGACCGCCGGGCTGGCGGGCGTGCTGCACACCGCGCGCTTCGCCGGCGGCTCGTCGATCGCCGGCGACCCGCTGCTGCTGTCCTCAATCGCGGCGGTGGTCATCGGCGGCGTCAGCCTGTTCGGCGGCTACGGCTCGGTGATGGGGACGGTCATCGGCGCACTGATTATCGCCGTGCTGACGACCGGGCTGGTCATGCTCAACGTCGAACCGTTCTGGCAGTTCGTGGTGGTCGGCATCGTAGTCATCCTGGCGGTGCTGATTGACCAGGCGCGCGACCTGATTATCGGCCGGATGGAATAGGAGCCGCGCCTTATGGAGCCGATACTCTCCGTCAAAAACGTGGTCAAGCGCTTCGGCGGCCTCACAGCCGTTAATTACGTCAGCCTGGACGTGTACCCCGGCGAGGTGGTCGGGCTGGTGGGCGACAACGCCGCCGGCAAGTCCACGCTCATCAAATGTATCTCCGGCGTCTACCAGAAAGACGAGGGCGAGATCTTCTTCATGGGCCGCCGCGTCGAGTTTCCGCGGCCCATCGAGGCGCGGCAGGCCGGCATCGAAACCATCTATCAGGACCTGGCGCTGGCCGGCAACCTCAACGTGAGCGCGAATATCTTCCTGGGGCGCGAGATGCTCAAGCGCAGGCTGGGCGGGCTGGTGCGCACGCTGGACGATGCCCACATGGAGGCGGAGTCCCGGCGCGTGCTGGACGAGCTTGAAATCCACATTCCTGACTACCGCCAGCAGATCGAAACGCTGTCTGGCGGCCAGCGGCAGGCGGTGGCGATCGCCCGCGCCCTTTACTGGCAGGCGCGCATCATGATTATGGACGAGCCGACCAACAACCTGGGCGTGGTCGAGCAGCGCAAGGTGCTGGCGCTCATCCACAAGCTGCGCGAGCAGGGCGTGCCGGTCATCCTCATCAGCCACACGCTGCCCGATATCTTCGCCGTGACCGACCGCATCGTTGTCATGCACCGCGGGCGCAAAGTGACCGAGAAAAAGACCGGCGAAACCGACAGCCAGGAAATCGTGCAGTATATGGTGGGCGCGCTCGACGACACCCGCCCCGCCGCCTGAACAAAAAACGCTCACCCCCGCCGACGGGTGTCAGCGGGGGTGAGGCGCTGCCTTGCCAGGGCGCGCTTACTTCACCACACCCATGCCAGCGAAGTAAGTCTTGAACGCCGAAGCCTCCATCGCGAACGTGCCGTCCACCGTCGCCAGGTTGATAGGCCGCCACCAGCTTATGTCGTAGAAAACGACATTTCCCGCCAGCGCGCCGGCGGTCGCCTCGGTGTTGCCCCAGGGATTGCGCAGCACAATGTACTTGCGGTCGTTGCGATACGCCCAGCCCAGCACCGTGTAGCAGTGTGAAGCCACCACGTTGGCGTCTGCGTAGACGATCTTCTTCTCAGTGGCATCCCCCGACGAATAGGTCCAGGCGGTCATCGGGTTGAAGGTGCGGTAGCTCATCGAGTTGGCGCGCACCAGATTCCACAGATCGTCGGCGCTGTAGCTGGGCGTGCCGTAGTAGTAGCGCTTGCCGCCGGTGAGCTGCGCGGTAGCCCACACGCAGTCGCCCCAGGCCGTCGCGGTGATGTCGGGGTGGTCGCCGGTGTGGCCGGTAACCAGTTTGGCGAAGGCCTTCTCGTACACCGCCGGCCAGATCTCGCCGCTCTCGCTGGAACGGCAGTAGATAAAGCTGTTGGTCGCGCTGTTGAGCGGGATGGTGTCCGTCACCTCGATTTCCTTGTCCAGCGCGCCGCCGCTGTCCGGCTTGTAAAAGCGGATCAGGTTGGTGAATTCCTGCTGGCTCAGGCCGGTCGCGCGGGTGAGGTGCTTGACGTGGTAGGGCATGGCCCAGGCCAGCGCCGAAAGGGCGGCGATGTAGTAGCAGTTGGCGACCGCGCCCTGGATCGGGTCAAAGAACTCGGCGGCCTCGTTGAAGAAACGGCCGGGGTCGCTCCAGGTGGCGTTGGGCGGCGTCCAGTCCGCCGCCTTGTTGCCGCTGCGCTGCGGGTCAAAAGCCACCGTCTGGACGACAGCCGGCGTGAACACCTGCGCCAGCCGCTGCCAGCGCTCGCGATCCGGCAGCCGCAGCCGCAGCCGCAGATAACGGAAACCCTCCAGCTCGGCGGAGTACACCGGGATGCCGCCCACGTCGTCGGTGTCGAAGCGCGGCCCCAGGTCGCGCAGGAACTGGATATTGAGCGCGTCTACCGGCGCCTCCAGGTCGTTGACGTTCACCCGCACCTCAACATCCAGCAGGGGCGAGTGCACTGGCTCAAGCTGGTGCTTCTCGTTGAGCCGCATACCGATATAGAGCGGCCCTTCGTAGATGGGGTCAAACAGCTCAGCGTAGGGTGTTTGCAGAATTTCTTCCAGCATCCGGGGCCGGTCTGCCACCTCTTTCCAGTTGATGCGGCGTCCGGCCACCAGCTCGGCCAGGGCGTAAGGGTTGATGACGGCGTTATTCTGCGCGATCTGCTGCGCGTCGCCCGGCTGTGGCTCACGGTTGTCAAACATGGTTTATCCTCCCGTAACAGCTTCTCATATAACTAAATACATTACACACGCCGGCATCATCCGCCGGCGCGGCCAATAGGAAAAAAGTACCAGCGGCGCGCGCTGGCCGCGCGCCCGCCGGCGCGGCGATTCCCCCTGTGCCCGCCCCTGCTGTTGTGTGATATGATTGCGCCGTTGTTCACACAACACCGAACAAGGAGATATAGGCATGAGCAACAATGGGCACAAGCGGCTGGTGATTCCTGGCCCGGTTGAGGTGCGCCGCGAGATTTTAGAGGCGCAGACCGAGTGGATGATCGGCCATCGCTCGACCGCGTTCGCTGAGCTGTTCGCCCGCCTGCAGGACAAGCTGAAAGCGGCTTTTCTGACCCAACAGCGCGTGCTGGTCAGCGGCTCGTCCGGCACGGGCCTGTGGGAAGGGGCCGTGCGCAACTGCATCCGCGATGAGGGCAAGGCGCTGCACCTGGTCGGCGGCGCGTTCAGCGAGCGCTGGGCCGAGATCAGCCAGTTCAACGGCAAGCAGATTGACGTGATCGAGGTGGACTGGGGGCAGGCCCACACGGCGGAGATGGTCGCGCAGGCGCTGAAGAAGACGCGCTACGACGCGGTGTGCGCCGTCCACAACGAAACCAGCACCGGCGTGACCAACCCGATTAAGGATATCGGCGCGGTCGTGCGCCAGTATGAGGACACGCTGTTCCTGATTGACACCGTGAGCGGCTTCCTGGGGGCAGAGTTCCGCACCGACGACTGGGGCGTGGACGTGGCGCTCACGTCGTCGCAGAAGGCGTTCGCGCTGCCGCCCGGCATCGCTTTCGCCGCCGTCAGCGACCGCGCGCTGGCGCGCGCAAAAGAAATCAAATACCGGGGCTACTACTTCGACTTCATCGAGCTGGACAAGAACCTCCAGAAGAACAACACCCCGTCCACGCCGCCGGTCGCACTCATGTTCGCCGCCGACAAGCAGCTTGACGACATCGCCGCCGAAGGGCTGGCCAACCGCTGGCAGCGCCACCTGCACCTGCGCGACCTGACGCACCGCTGGGCGCTGGCGCGCGGGCTGGGCCTGTTCGCGCAGGACGGCTACCGCTCGCCCACCGTCAGCACAATCGCCACCACGCCCGGCTTCGACGTGGACGCGATGGCGAAGTTTATGGCGGGCAAGGGCTTCAGCATGGACAAGGGCTACGGCAAGATCAAGGGCAAGACGTTCCGCATCGCCCACATGGGCGATATGCAGGTGGCGATGCTCGAAGAAGTGCTGGCCGGCCTTGACGAGTTTATGGGCGTGTAGCGCGGGAGCCAGACAAATGCCCTATCATGTGCTCATTTCCGACAGCGTGGACCCCGCCGCCGTTGAGCTGCTGCGCCGGGCTGCTGGCTTCACCGTAACCGCGCCCGGCGGCATGTCCCGCGCCGAGACGCTGGCGGCCATTCCCACCGCCGACGCGCTTATCATCCGCAGTGCCACCACCGCCGACGCCGCGCTGCTGGCCGCCGCGCCAAACCTCAAGGTAATCGCCCGCGCCGGCGTCGGCGTGGACAACGTTGATCTTGAGGCCGCTACCCGCCAGGGCATTGTCGTGATGAACACGCCGGACGGCAACACCATCGCGACTGCCGAGCACACCCTCGGCCTGCTGCTGGCGCTGGCCCGCCACATCCCGGACTCAGAGATTTCGATGCGCGGCGGCAAGTGGGACCGCAAAACGTTTATGGGGGTGGAGCTGCGCGGCAAGACGCTGGGCATCATCGGCTTCGGGCGCGTCGGGCGGGCTGTCGCCAAGCGCGCGCTGGCCTTCGAGATGAACGTTATCACCGCCAGCCCGCGCATCTCCGCCGATGTCGTCAGGGACCTCGGCGTCGAGCTGGTGGACCTGGACACGCTCTACGCCCGGTCCGACTTTATCACGCTGCACAGCGTTATCACCGACGAAACGCGCGGCATGATTAACGCCGCCAGCCTGGCGCAGATGAAGCGCGGCGTGCGCATCGTCAACACGGCGCGCGGCGGGCTGATTGACGAGTGCGCGCTGGCGGCGGCGATCACCAGCGGGCAGGTGGCCGGGGCCGCGCTGGACGTCTACAGCGCGGAGCCGCCGGCGGCGAATCATCCGCTGGTGGGGCTGCCGGGCGTGGTCCACACGCCGCACCTGGCCGCCAGCACCGCCGACGCGCAGATCAACGTCGCCATTGACGCCGCCCAACTGGTGCTGGACGCGCTGGTAAAAGGCGAATATCACAACGTGTGCAACCCAGCAGTGCTGGAGTAAACCGCGCCCTGCCGCGCGGGGCACGCCCGGCCCCCTTTCCGATTCTGGTGAGGGGGCCAGGGCGGCGCGCCCGCCGCCGAAACAGCCCCGGCGGCCGCGCCCCACGCGGCCGCAATGGTTTCTGGTTGCCGTTTATGAGAAAGTCGGGCTACAATAAGAAAGCGCAATCCTGCACTTCAGCGCCCGGAATCATATCTGGCTCATCATTCGGAGGTGGCGCCGTGAGTCGTTGGCCCAATAAATACGCGATTGGCCTCACGGGGAACATTGCGGTCGGCAAGAGCGTGGTGCGGCAGATGCTCCAGCATCTGGGCGCTTACACCATCGACGCCGACGGACTCGCACACCAGGCCATGCAGCCCGGCGCGCCCGCGTACAGGCCGGTGGTTGAAACCTTCGGCCAGTTCATCCTCGACCAGGACCGGCGCATTGACCGCGCCACCCTGGGGCGCATCGTGTTCGCCAACCCGCAGGCCCTGGCCAAGCTGGAGGCCATCATTCACCCGATCGTCGGCCAGGCCATCAACACGCTGGTGCTGCGCTCAAAACAGCGCGTCATCGTGATTGAGGCCATCAAGCTGCTGGAAGGCGACCTGGCCAAAGCCGTTGACACCGTCTGGGTGGTCAACGCCGCGCCAGAGGCGCAGCTCGCGCGGCTGGTGGAAAAGCGCAAAATGTCGGAGGCCGAAGCGCGCCAACGCATCGCGGCGCAGGCCCCGCAGGCGCAGAAACTGGCGCGGGCCAACGTCGTCATTGACAACAGCGGCAGCGTAGACCTCACCTGGCAGCAGGTGCAGCAGGCCTGGGCGCAGGTGCGCCAGGCCGTTATCGGGCAGATGGCCGCGCCCCCGGCCCCCACCCAGCCGGCGCAGCCCGCCCCGAACGCCGCCGCCGCGCCCACCGCGCTGGATATCAAGCGCGGCATGCCCGGCGACGCCGAGAGCATCGCCGCGTTCATCAACAGGGCCACCGGCAGCAGCATCACCCGTATGGACATCATGATGGCTTTCGGCCAGAAAAGCTACCTGCTGGCGCAGGCGCAGGGGCGCATTATCAGCCTGATGGGCTGGCAGGTGGAAAACCTCATCACCCGCGCCGACGAGTTTTATATCGAGGCCGGCGTGCCGCGCGCGCCGGTGATCGAAGCGCTCATCACCGCCATCGAGGACGCCTCTAAACTGCTCCAGAGCGAGGTCGGCTTCTTCTTCCTGCCCCCCAACACGCCGGCAGATATCATCGAGCCGTTCCGCAGCAGCGGCTACGAAACCACCTCCATCGAACAGATCAAGATTCCCGCCTGGCGCGAGGCCGTGCAGGAAATGATGAGCGAGACCAGCGCCAGCCTCATCCTCACCAAAAAGCTGCGCGAGGACCGCGTGCTCCAGCCGCTGTAAGGCGGCGGCTTGCCGCTTGTCAGCGGCCAGCGCGCGGGTTATGATGGCGGCTGTGGCTACACGGTGAGGCGAGTGCGCATGGCTAAAAACGCGAACACCCTGGAACGCATCCCTGTCGTGAAGTGGGCCGTCCAGCGCCCGCGCCTGACGGCCTGGGCGGTGCTGGCGCTGGGCATGGTCGTGCTGCTGGTGATTGAAGCGCGCGATGTCGGCCTGCTGCCGGGCCAGTGGGCGGCGCTGGTCGCGGCCTGTGTGCTGGTGGCCGGGGCCTGCGTGTGGATTATCAGTTGGGAAGACCCGGACGAAATCGAGCCGCTGGCCGCCAACCCTGACCCAGCCCCGCCGGCGGACAGCACCCCTGAATAAACCGCCCCGGCCCGCTAATCGGCGGCCAGGTACACCGCCATCCCCCCGCCATCCTGAAGCTCCAGCGCCACCGTGGCCAGCGCGCCCTCAAAGCCGTGCGCCCGAAGCTGCGGCGGCAGCGTGCGCATAATCAGCAGGTTGACGTTGCTCAGCTCTTTTAAGGCGATGCGCCGCACGTTCATCACCTTCAGCGCCGTTCGGGCGGCGACATCGAACGGGCGCGTAATCTCTTTAATATTCAGTTGGTTGCCCTTCAGCAGCAGACGCCCGTTGTTCGCCTGGCCGTCATTTTCCAGCACGTAATCGAAGATAATGAACGCCTGAATCGGCGCGTGGATGTGCAGCTCGCACGACACCGTCGCCTCGTGGCCCACGATGCTCACCTCCATCCGCGTGACGTTGTGCGTCAGCGGCACGTCCACACCGGCGACCTTCTGCTCCGCCACCAGCGTATAAAGCACCTTGCGCATAACAACCGCCAGTTCCTCAGCGGTGAACACACCCAGGAACTCGCCGCTGTCAGCCAGCGCGCGCGCCACCCGTTTTTCCAGCAGCAGCGCAGGTTCCGCAATCGGTTCGCTGATCTGCTGGCGCAGTATCTGTTGTTTGCTGTCGGTCATGCTTATGCTCTGTAAATGCGCTCAAAAACGCTAAATTATAATTACAGGCCCTGCCACTATTATAACCGCACAGCCCGCCGGCAAAAAAAGAGCCTGTTGTAAGCCGCATTGAAACTTTGTGACAAAACTTGTCACAAAGTTGGTGTTTCCCAAATTACCGTTTGCTTTCCGTTAACGAACTGTCGCGCGTATTGACACAACCCAACGATTTTCCCTATAATCCCAACATATTGTGTGTTAAATGTGTAAATTATCCAGCATTCCGTAAGGGGCCGCAGCGGTGAACCCCCCGTTTAACAACTACGTGAGCAGCCGTGTACTCAAGCTCAACGTGGGTTTTCTGCTCAGCGACGGCCCGGCGCACAGCCACGAAACAACCTTCGACGTGCCGGCGGCGCGGGTGGCTGACGACCTCTACGTACATTATATCCAGGGCACGCTGCGCCTCAGCCGCACCAAAGAGGGCATCCTCGTCCAGGGCCGGCTTCACGTCGGCATCCAGGGCGAATGCTACCGCTGCCTGGAACCCGTCCTGGCCGACGCCGCGATCACCGTTGAAGAGCTGTACGGTTACCCGGTTCCGAAGGGGTCAGAGTTCGCGGTTCACGACGACGGCATCCTCGACCTCGCGCCGCTGCTGCGCGCCGAAGCGCTGATCATCAGCGCGCGCGGCCTGCTGTGCCGCCCTGATTGCAAAGGGCTGTGCCCAGAGTGCGGGGCGAATCTCAACGCTGGGCCGTGCGCCTGCACCTACAACGACGTTGACCCGCGCCTTGCCAGCCTGAAACACCTGCTCGACAACCAGTAAACAATTCGCTTTTTCGTTTGGTCTGGGGGGAAACTGCGTTGATAGATTTTGATGACTCGCGAAGCTCCCGCTTTAACCTCAGCTCTGGGATGTCCTTTTTTCAGGACGATATCGGCATGCTCGACAGCGCGCTGCTGGACGACGACCTCATGGACGACGATTACCTGGAGCAGGATGACGAGTTCGACGACGAGCTGGACGAGGATGAGGACGACGAAGATGAGCGCGTCCTGCTTGACCTGGCCTCCAGCGACACCGTCGGCCTGTACCTGAAGGAAATGGCGCGCGTGCCGCTGCTGTCGAACGACGAAGAAATTGCGCTCGCCCGGCGCCTGGAGGCCGGGCTGGCTGCCCAGCGCAAGCTGAAGAAAAACCCGAACAGCCCGCACGCGCTGGAGTGGCAGCGCAGCTACCAGGACGGCCTCAGCGCCCGCGAACACCTCATCAAAGCCAACACCCGGCTGGTCGTCTCGATCGCCAAAAAATACATGACGCGCGGCGTGCCCTTTCTCGACCTGATCCAGGAAGGCAACCTGGGGCTGATGAAAGCCGTCGAGAAGTTCGACTACCGGCGCGGCTTCCGCTTCAGCACCTACGCCACCTGGTGGATTCGCCAGACAATCACGCGCGCTATCGCCGACCAGGGCCGCACGATTCGCGTGCCGGTGCACATGAGCGACCGCATCCGCCGCCTGTACCGCGTCGCGCGCCAGCTTGAGCAGGACTATGGGCGCAAGCCCACCGCTGAGGAAATCGCCGCCGAAATGCACCTGGAGCCGCGCAAGGTACAGTGGATGCTGCGCGTGTCGTGGCAGCCGCTGAGCCTGGAGCACCCGGTCGGCGAGGACGAGGACAGTGAGCTGGGCAATTTCATCGAAAACGACAGCGCCCCCACGCCGGCCCAGAGCGCCTACGACAACCTGCTGCGCGCCAAAATCGAGGAAGTGCTGGCCACCCTCACCCCGCGCGAGGCGCGCATCCTCCGCCTGCGCTTCGGCCTGCAAAACGGCCGCAGCTACACGCTGGAGGAAGTGGGACAGAAATTCGGCCTCACGCGCGAGCGCATCCGCCAGATCGAAGGGCAGGCGCTGCGCCGCCTGCGCCACCCGCGCCGCAGCCGCCAACTGCGCGACTACCTCAGCTAAACAACCGCTTTCATTGCGTCTTTATTCGCCAGGCCGGGGCCGTTCAGCAGCCCCGGCCTGCTTTTCTTCGCGCCCGCGGCCCCCGGACGGCAAAAGTGCCGCCTCGACAGGACAGATCGCGCATGTTTTCTTGTTGACCGGCCCGAATTTGATGCGTTTGTCCTGCTTGCCCCGATAGGTTGCGAGAAAGTTAAGAACGTTGGATAATAGCCTTACGGGCAGTTAACCGCTTTAACAAATGGTTTTAATGCTGGCCCGTGTATTATTCAATCTGGCGGGCACGCTGCCCTGCCAACTATTTTTCAGGAGGATGTTAAATGCTAAACCGTAAGCTGTTGCTGGCGCTGCTGGTCCTGGTGCTGGGCGCGCTGGCGCTCACACCGGCGCTCGCCCAGGACGCCATCGAAATCAAGGTGTGGATTGCCTTCACCGACAACCGCCTTGACTGGACCCGTGAGAAAGCCGCCGCCTTCAACGAGCAGTTCCCACAGTACAACGTGGTAGTTGAAGGCTATCAGAACTACGAAGAGCTGTTCGCCGCGACCGCGCTGGCCGCCGAACAGGGCGCGCTCCCGGCGGTGGTGCAGTACTTCGAGGCCGCCACGCAAAACGCCCGCGACAGCGGCTTCTTCAAATCCATCGCGGACGCCCTCGGCGACCGCAGCGAAGTCAACGGCGTGCCGGTGGACTTTGACGACTTCATCGGCCCCACCACCGCCTACTACACGCTCGACGGCGCCTGGACCTCTATGCCCTGGAACACGTCCTCGGCGATCTGGTTCTCGAACAAGACCATTCTCGACGCCGCCGGCGTGGCGAGCATCCCCGCCACCTGGGATGAGGTCGAAGCCGCCTGCGAGCTGATCATGGCGATGGACGGCGCGCCCGAATACTGCTTCACCTTCCCCAATCACGGCTGGTTCTTCGAGCAGTGGCTGGCGCAGCAGAACGCCGAATATGCCAATAACGGCAACGGCCGCGCCGACCGCGCCACCGAAGTAACCTTCAACAGCGAGGCCGGCGTCGCCATCCTCACCTGGCTGAACGACATGTACGACAAGGGCTATCTGTACTACAGCGGCGCCCAGGGCGGCGCATCCTGGAGCACAGTTGACCAGTCGTTCCTCAGCGGGCAGACGGCCATGACCGCCTACAGCAGCTCTGACACCAAGCTCTATACCGACACCGGCGTGGAAAACGGCTTCGAGGTCGTGGCGTCCTTCCTGCCCTACAACGATGACACCGGCTGGACCGGCAACCTCATCGGCGGCGCGAGCCTGTGGCTGGTGGACGGCCTAGCGCCGGAAGTTGAAGAAGGCGCGCTGACCTGGCTGCTGTGGTTCAACAACACCGAGAACGCGGCTGAATGGCACCAGGTGACCGGCTACATCGCCATCCGCGAAAGCTCGAACGAACTGCTGGCGGGCGAAGGCTGGTTTGAGGAAAACCCGAACTTCAGCGTCGCCGCCGACCAGCTCGCGCAGAGCACCATCACCCCGGCGACCAGCGGCGTGATCATGGGCGCCTTCCCGGCGATCCGCAACGTCGTCACGCAGGCGATCGACACGGTGCTGCTCACCGCTGAAGAACCGCAGGCCGTTCTGGATGCCGCCGCCGCTGAGGCGAACACCATCCTGAGCGAGTACAACCTGCTCAACGCACCCGAATAAACACTTCTAAACCGCACCCCCGCGGCGCTGCGTCGCGGGGGTGCAGTTAACAGATAAAGGCTCGCTATGTCCGCTGCTCCACTTACGATTCTCGCCCTCACCGCCCTGGCGGGCGCGGGCGTGCTGTTTTACAGCTTCCGGCGCGCCGGTTTACCGCCGGCCCTGGGCGCGGCAGCCGGCGCGGCAGCCGGCTTCGCCGGGCCGCTGATCTTCATGCTGCCGCTCGACTTCTGCACCTTCGACGAAAAAGCAAAAACGCTGGACGCCGCTTTCGGCCTGGCGCTGGTCGTCCTGGGCGCGGCGCTGGCGCTCACGCTGGTGTACTGGTTCGCGCGCTGGTGGGCGCGCCGGGGCCAGTCACAGGTAGACACAGTGACAGCGCATCAGCCGGGCGCGTTCAAAGGCGGACTGCTGCCTGTGCTGCTGCTGGCCCCCACGCTGCTGATTCTGGCGCTGTTCCTCTATTACCCCGCGCTGGAGACCTTCCGGCTCTCGACGCTGCTGGTGCAGTTGGGCGCGCGCCGGACGGCGTTCGTGTGCGTCGCCAATTTCACCAGCCTGATCACCGACACCGGCTATCACAACACGCTGGTACTGACGATGTTCATCTCGCTGGCAATCGTCGGCCTGGGGCTGGTGCTGGCGCTGGCGATCGCGGTCATGGCTTACCAGCCGGTAGCCGGGGCGCGCATCTACCGCACGCTGCTGATCTGGCCTTATGCGATCTCGCCAGCGGTGGCCGGCGTGATCTTCCTGCTGTTGTTTAACCCAGCCGGCGGCATCATCAACTACATGCTCAGCGGCCTGGGGCTGCCCGCCGTCCCCTGGCTTAACAACCCCACCTACGCCCCCTGGGCGGTGATTATCGCCAGCGTGTGGAAGTCAATGGGCTTCAATATCCTGTTTTACATCGCCGGGCTGCAAAACGTGCCCAAGGATTTGCAGGAAGCGGCGGCCATCGACGGGGCCAACGCCTGGCAGCGCTTCTGGCGCGTTGTGTTCCCGCTGCTGTCGCCCATCACCTTTTTCCTGATTATCACCAATATGACTTACGCCTTCTTCGAGACCTTTGGCACGATTGATTATCTGACGCGCGGCGGCCCGCTGAACTCCACCACCACCATGATGTACCGCATCTACCAGACCGGCATCCAGAACAACGACCTGGGCAAAGCGGCGGCGCAGTCCATCGTCCTCTTTGTTCTGGTGATCGGCCTCACTGTCATCCAGTTCCGCAGCACGGGAAGCAAGGTGAACTATGGCGCATGACGAGCGAACCGGTTCGATGCCGGCAGCGGCGGCAGCCCATGCCACAACGACCGCGCGCGCAGCGGCCGCCCCGCGCGCCCTGCCCGCCTGGGTCCCGAAACGCTGGTACGTCCACCTGGTGCTGTGGGTGGCCTGCCTGATCATTGGCTTTCCGCTGTTCTACGCGCTGATCGTCAGCACGCAGAACAACGCCCAGGTGTACGCCTACCAGTTCGCGCCCGGCAACTCGCTGGCCGAAAACTGGGTGGTTGTCAGCAACCGCAACCTGGGCAATTACATGCTCAACAGCGTCGTCGTGGCGATCACGGTGACCGTGGGCAAAACGATACTGTCACTGCTGGCGGGGCTGGCCTTCGTCTACTTCCGCTTCCCCGGCAAGTGGCTGGTGTTCGGCTTCGTCCTCATCACCCTGATGATGCCCACCGAGATTCTCATCATCGCGCTGTTCCGCTTTATCATCGGCCTGGGCTGGGGCAACAGCTATCTGGCGCTGGTGATTCCCTTCCTGGCCAGCGCGACCGGCACGTTTCTGTTCCGCCAGCACTTCGCCAACATCCCTGGCGAGCTGTCAGAGGCGGCCCAGCTTGACGGCGCCGCGCCGCTCCAGTTCCTGTGGCGGGTGCTGGTTCCCATTAGCTGGAACACAATCGGCGCGCTGGCGGTCATCCAGTTCGTGTACGTGTGGAACATGTACATCTGGCCGGTGATGATTATCCAGGGGCAGGAACGCCAGGTGGTGCAGGTGGGCCTGCGCACGCTCATGGGGGGCGACGCGGCCCTGATCTTCGGCCCGATGATGCTGGGCGCGGTGCTGGCGAGCATCCCGCCGATCATCGTCTTTATCCTGCTGCAAAAGCAGTTCATGAGCGGCTTCCAGCTCTCGCGCGACAAATAGCGCGCCCCTGCCGTTGGCTGGTCGTAGGCCGGGCGGTGTGGCTATATCCCCCGGCCTGGGACATACTGTGCCCATAACACCGCCGACTATAAGGGAACGCCAGGCCGCTATGAAACTGATCACGCTTGTCTTTGCCGCGCTGCTGCTGGCCGCCGCCCTGCCCGCCGCCGCGCAGCAGCCCTGCGCCGAAATCCCGGCGTGCGCCGCGCCGGCGGGCCTGCCGGCCAGCGTCCTCGACGCCTACCCGCAAACAGCCGCCCGCCCCCTCCCGCTGGACGAAAGCCTGCTGGCTGACCGCGTCTATCGGCGCGTGCCCGCCGGCTTGCAGGTGTACAGCGCCCCCGGCGGCGCGCTGGTCGCCACCACCGGCGGGTTCAGCTTCGTGACGGTCAAGGCGACCGCTGGCGAGTGGTCGCAGATCGACACTGACCAGTGGGTGCGCAGCGCCGACCTGCTGGACGATGTGCTGGTGTCGCGCTTCGCCGGCGTGACGCTGCCCGCCGACGGCCTGCCCTACCCGATGGCCTGGACGATGCGCCACCTGCGCCCGGCAGCCGTCCCCGGCGGCGCTGAAGCGCCCGACAACCCGTTCATGTACCGCTATACGCGCGTCACGCTCTACACCTATGTTGAGGTGGACGGCTACCGCTGGTATCAGGTGGGCGCGGGCCAGTGGATTCACCAGTTCGACGTGGCCAAGATTGACCCGATTGAACGCCCGGCGGGCGTAGACACCGACAAGTGGATTGCCATTGACCTGTATGAGCAGGTGCTGGTCGCCTATGAGGGCGAGACGCCGGTGTTCGCCACGCTCATCTCGTCTGGCCTCAGGGACTGGCCGACCAACGAAGGGCTGTTCCACGTTTACCTGCGCTACCCGCGCGCCGCGATGAGCGGCGCTTACCAGCAGCCTGATTTCTACTACCTCCAGGAAGTGCCCTGGACGATGTATTACGACGGCGATATCGCCGTGCACGGCACTTACTGGCACGACGGCTTCGGCTACCGCGCCAGCCACGGCTGCGTCAACGCCTCGATCACGGATGCCAAATGGCTCTATGACTGGGCGGACACAGAGTGGGATTACAGCGTGCCCAACGACACCGGCCTGGCGGTCTACGTCTACAGCAGCGGCCAGTACGACTCGTAGCCGCGGCGCTAAGCGCGGGGGTAGCCGAGCGCGTCCACTTTCAGCGCGGCGTCAAAATCTTTCGCGCTCAGCTTGTCGCCGGCGGCGTGCGTGGTGAAGCTGACCGTGACCTTGCGCCAGCCAATCAAAATGTCGGGGTGGTGGTCCAGCCCCTCGCACACCGTGCCGACGGCGGCGGCCAGCGCCAGCCCGGCCAGGTAGCTGTCCAGCTTAAACGTTTTGACGATGCGGTCGCCGTCGCGCTCCCAGCCGTGCATCTGCTGCAGGTGGCGCGCGATCTCGGCGTCGCTCAATGCCAGCGCTGCCATCAGGGTAGCCTCCCGTCTGTTCACTGAACGCCGATTATAATGTCAGCCCGGCGGGGTTTCAACCAGGGGCAGCGCGGCGGGGTCGCCGCTGACGGTGACGGTGAAATAGGCCACCCAGCCGTCGGCGTTGTCGAACACGATGCGCAGCCAGTCGTTGGCGCTGTCGCTGCGCCCGGTCGCCAGCGCCACATCGCCCGCAAAGAGCTGGCCCAGCGCCGGCATCCGCATGGCAGGGCCGCTGCGCACGTTGACGGTGCGGAAAGCGTGCACGGTGACGGCGGCGTTGGGCGGGGGCGTGCGGCGCAGCTCTGGCGTGGGCGTGGGCGCGGCCAGCGGCAGCGCGGCGGGGTCGCCGCTGACGGTGACGGTGAAATAGGCCACCCAGCCCGACGCACCCTCCAGGTCAAGCTGGAGCCAGTTGCTGCCGGCGTCGCTGCGGCCAGTGGCGCGCAGCGTATCGCCCGCCTTGAGGCGCGTCACAATGTCGGCGTCCACGCCCGGCGCGCGGCGAACATTCACGGTGCGAAAAACGTGGACGATCACGCCGTCATGGCGCTGCGGCGCGTCCTGCGGCTGGTCCGGCGCGGCCAGGCTGAGCAGGCGCGGGTCGCCCTGCACCGTGACAGCGTAGTGCGCCACCCAGCCAACCGCGCCGGCGCGGTCAATGCGCAGCCAACTGCCGGCGCTGTTGCTGCGCCCGGTCGCCAGCGCCAGCTCGCCAGCCGCCAGCTCGCCCACAATGGCGTAATGCAGCCCCGGCCCGCCGCGCACATAAGCCGCGTGCAGGGCTGTCACCGTAACGCCGGCGGCCTGGCTGTGGCCGGAAAACACAAAGCCGGCGGCCAGCGCCAGCGCGGCGGCCAGCTTAAGCAGCGCCGTTCTCACTCGTACAGGCGGCGCAGGCTGCCAGTGCGCGGCGGCGTGGGCGGCAGCGGTTTGGTCGCCTCCGGGTCTGTCGCCAGCACGCCCCACAGCCGCACGCCGTTGTCTGCCGGCGGACGCGCCGCGTCGCGCCGCGCCGCGCGCATATCAATGCTGCCGCCGCCAGACGCCAGCAGCCGCCCGTCCGGGCTGAACGCCAGGCTCCATACCCCCTCGTGATGGCCGCGCAGCAGCGCCAGCTTGCTTCCGCTGGCCGCTTCCCACAGGCCAATGGTCGTGAAATCGCCCCGGCAGGTGGCAGCTACGCCGCCGGCGGCGTCAAAGACGGCCAGACGGTCGTTCGAGTCCCAGCGCACACGGCGGCCCGCAATATCGTAGATCACGCCGTCAGCGGCCAGCAGCGCGCCGTCCGGGCTGAAGCTCAGGCTGCGGACCGCGCCGGCGGCGCGCAGCGCGGCGATCTGCGCGCCGCTGCGCAGGCTCCACAGACACAGCCGGTGCGCGTCGCGGGCATTGCCCCAGGCGGCGGTCGCCAGCGTCTCGCCGTCCCGGCTCAGCGCCAGCGCGCGCACCGGGGCCTGATGCGCAAAGGTGTGCGCCAGCCGGCGCGACGCCAGATGCCCCACCCGCACCACGCCGTCCATGCCGCCAGAGGCCAGCAGCGCGCCGTCAGCGCTGTAGGCGACACAGGTCGTGCCGCCAGCGTGGCCTTTGAGCGTGTCGGCGGGCTGGCCGGTGCGCGCGTCCAGGAAGAAAACAGCGCGCCCGGCGGCCGCCAGCGTCGCGCCGTCCGGGCTGAACGCCAGGCTGGTCACCGGCAGCTCGCGCGCGGCCACCAGCGCGGCGCGGCGCACATCCCAGATAAACAGGCTTTCGTAAGTGGTGCAGGCCAGCCGCGCGCTGTCCGGGCTAAAGCTCATGCTGCGCAGCGGCGCGGGCGTATCCTGCATCAGCGCCCCCACTTCGCGCAGGTGCGGCGCTGTCGCGGCGGTGATCGTCTTAAGTGCCGGTAAAGCCTGGGCTGAATTTGCGGGCATCGCAATCCCTCATTGTCTTACAACCAGCATTTCGACTTGTAGAGCCGTCGCTACTGTAGCACGCCCCGCACGGGGCGGCTATGGGAATTTCGGGCGGGTGGGCCATATGCAGGCAGCGCCGGCGCGGCTATACTGTGGGCGTTTGGCACACACCGGATCGGAACATTCACATGCCTTTGTTCATCATTTTTGTGTTCGGCGCGGTCATCATCGGCGCGGGCGCGATGCTGGCCCCGGCCTGGCCGTCGGCGCAGCCGCGCATCGGCCTGCTGGGGGGGCTGGCGCTGGCGCTGGTTATGGGCGGCGCGCTCTTTATCGCCATGCTGTCCGGGTGGAACACGCTGGTCATTGATTATCTGCTGTTCGCGCTCGTCACGGTGATCTTTCTGGGCGGCACGCTGTCTTACGGCCAGAAGCGCGCCGAAGCGCGCGGCGCTGAGCTGCTCGACGCTGACCAGGGCTGGCCCGGCCCGCTCGACCTGGGGCTGTTCAGCGTAGCGGCGCTGGTGTTCATCGCCCCGGCGCTGGTGCTGCCGGTCCCGCTGGACACTGACGCCCAGGGCTTCGGCTACCTGGCGCTGATGGCGCGCCTGGGCGGCGGCTTCAACACGCTGGCCCCCTTCAACCCGCAGATCGAGTACCTGTACACGCCCGGCTTCACCATGCTGGCGGCCTACCTCAGCCAGCAGCTCGGCCAGACGATGCAGTACGTGCAGTTCGCGATCGGCGCGGTGCTGAGCTTTCTCAGCGTGCTGCTGGCCTTTGACCTGGGCACAGAGCTGCGCGACAAGCGCCTGGGGCGCGCCTTCGCGCTGGCGCTGCTGCTGGGCCTGGGCCTGTTCAGCGCGTATATGGACTCGCACTACACGGCGCTGCTGGGGCTGGTGTTCGCGCTGGCCTGCGTGACGTTCGCGCTGCGCTTTCTCAACCACGGCCACCGCGCCGACGCCATCGCCGCCGGGCTGACGCTGGGCGCGGTGGCCCTTTCGCACCCGGACACGCTCATCATCCTCGGCCTGGGCTACGTCCCCTGGCTGCTGACGATGTGGCTGGGGCGGCCCCGCCCCAGCGTCCGCCGCTGGCTGGCGCTGGCGCTGGGTGTGCCGCTGCTGGCGCTGGCGGCTATCTCGCCCTGGCTGGCGCATATCGTGCCGCTGCTGGGCGGCGACATCGCCTCGCCGTTCACCCGCAGCGCCAGCTATCTGGGCGTGCTGGCCGTGTATCACGGCATCTGGACCGTTCCGGCAGCAGCCGCCGGCGCGCTGCTGCTGCTGCGCCGCCGCGACCAGGCCGGCATTCTGGCGGTCGGCTGGCTGCTGTTGATCGTCGATTTCGCCGCTATCGGCCTCAGCGAAACGCTGTTCGGCTGGCTGCTGGCGCCGGTCCTGCGCTACGACTACCCCTTCAGCATCGCCTGGCACGGCCCGATCATCCCCTACACGATTCTGGCCGGGACAGCGCTGCTGTGGCTGTGGGATCGCTGGATCGCGCCGCGCTGGGAACCGGCGCTTCAGCGCGCCGCGCTGCCGGCGCTGGGCGCGGCGGCGGCGCTTATCGCGCTGGCGGCCCTGCTCAACCAGCCGCTGCTGGCCGCCAGTAAGGGGCGCGTCAGCTTTTTCGGCGCGTTTGCCGCCGCCGCCGACGTAGCCGCGATGGACTGGCTGCGCCAGAACACCCCCGCCGACGCGCGCGTCCTTAACTTCCCCGGCACGCAGTTCGATAACTCGCACGAAGGCGACTGGGTCCCGGTCATCAGCGAGCGCGACAGCGTCTATTTTCGCTGGCAGCCCTTCTTTCGCGGGGCCGAGTCCGCGCTGGCCGAGCAGGACCGTCTGCGCGCCTTCTGGGAAAACCCCGCCGACCCCGCCCACGCCGCGCTGCTGGCTGCCGCCGACATTGATTACGTGATCGTGCCGCAGATCATCGGCCGCCCGGACAGCTTCGAGACAGCCTGGCGCTGGAAAACGCCGCCCGCCTGGGATTTCCCCATGCGGTCAGCAGTCAGCGACGCGCCTTACCTGGCACTGACCTTTGAGGCCGACGGCGCGCAGGTCTACGCGGTCACAGCCGCCGCCCCCTAGCAGGCAGTTGGCAGCCAGCAAACCGGGTTATAAGCGCGTCACTGGGCGCGCTTATAACCGTATTCGAACACTATATTAACTGTAGTACCACAGTCCTATGCTGTTAAATTTGTAAGGCGTGTGAAAGGTAAGCGCCGTACTGTGAAGAACGTGCATTGTGCCCGGCGGATAGATTGTGTCTCTGTGCCGCCCTGCTGTGTAAATTCAACTGATACTTTTAGCGACACGAATATTACAGCAGCGTCTCTTTGTACACTGGTCTAAGCTGCGGCGCTGGCGGGGAGCACATGTATGGCTGCGCAAACGAACACACTACCGATTCGAGCAGGCAGCGCGGATAACGCTGGCGGCATCAACCGCGAATGGCCGCTGCTGGCGCTGCTGGTGGTGGCCGCCTTCCTCGTCCGCTTTTCGGTTGAGCCTGTCAACACCATTTTCTACGATGAAGCGGTCAACGTCACCCTGGGCCAGGAAGCGCTGGCGGGCGACTTCTCGCAGAACGCGACCACCTGGACCTTCGGTTCCTACCTGTACCCTATGACCGCCGGGGCCGCCGAAGCGCTCGGCGGCGGGGTGGGCCTGCGCCTGTGGAGCGCGGCCCTCAGCGTCATTGCGCTGCTCGCCGTCTACGGCACGGCGCGGCAGATCTTCGGCCCGCGCCCCGCGCTGTGGGCCGGGCTGCTGTTCGGGCTGGCCGGCAACAGCATCAGCCTGGGGCAGCTCGCGGTCTATGACACGCTCAGCGTGCCGCTGCTGGCGCTGGCGCTGTTCACAATAGCTCGCGCCGCCTATGCCGACACTGACCGCGCCTGCCGCGCGTACCTGCTGGCCTCCGGGGCGCTCTACAGCCTGGCGGCGCTCAGCAAATACATCGCGCTGCTCTACTTTCCGGCGCTGCTGCTGGCCGGGCTGGCGCTCTTTCTGGGGCGCGGGCGCGCGCTGCGCCCGCTGCTCACACAGTTTCTGCCGATGACAGCGCTCATCCTGGGCGTTTACCTGGCGCTCAACTATGAGGCGCTGATCTTCATGTTCGCCAACAGCGGCACGCTGCTGCGCGTCGAAGGCAGCCGCGTTGAAATCCTCACCACCGCCGCCGCGGAAAGCGGCCTGCTGCTGCTGGCGGCCCTGATCGGCGCGTGGTTTCTGCCCGCCGCCAGCGGCGCGCCCACCGACCAGCGGGCACGCCGGGCGCTGGCGCTGCTGGTTCCCGCGCTGCTGCTGGCCAGCTACGCCGTGCCGCTGTACCAGTTCGTTTCCTTCAACATCCAGTCGCTGTGGAAGCACCTGGTTTTCACCATGCTTTTTCTGGCGCCGCTGGCCGGCTTCGGCATTGACCAACTGGCGCGGCGCGCGCGTGAGCCGGGCCGCCGGGCGCTGGCGCTGCGGCTTGGCTATGCCGCCGCGCTGGTGATCCTGGTCGGCTCGTTCGTCAAGGCCGGGCTGGACCGCAACTGGGGTTTGCAGCACAGTTGGCCCAACGCCAGCGGCGCGGTCGCCTACCTGCGCGGCCTGGACTGGAATCTGGGCACGCGCGTGCTGGCGGAGCAGTCAGCGGTCTACGAGTACTATTTCGACCTCGGCCCCAACGACCGCGCCGTGTGGAGCAACACGTTTTACCTGGAATACCGCGATTACAAAGGTCTGGACGGCATGGTCAGGGCAATTACCGACCGCTACTATGACTACGTCATCCTTGACGACTATTACACGCCGGAGAAGAACGGGGCAATCGAAGCGGCGCTGCTGCAAAGCGGCTATACCGAAACCTACCGCGACCCTGAACCGCAGGAACTCAGCACCGGCCAGACGATCACGATCCGCATTTATGAACGACGAGGGGCCTCATGAAGCTGAACACGCTCATCGGGATAAGCGTTGGCGCGGCGCTGCTGCTGCTCAACGTGGTGTGGCTCACCGTTGATCCGCTGGCGCGCCTGGGCCTGCTGGCCCTGCCGGGCTTCGTGATCGTCGTTCTGCACTACCTGGCGCTGCTGCCGGTGCGCCGCCTGGCACACCTGCCCGATCAGCCCTGGTTTGAATACACCGGCGTTGTGGTGGCCTTCGGGCTGGCCCAGTCGCTGGCGCTCTACGCGCTGGAAGCGGCGCGCGGGCCGCTGGACGCGCGCGGGCTGGCGCTTTACACCGTCGCCTTCTGGGGCGCGGCGGCGCTGGCGCTGTGGGTTGTCGGCCAGCGCGTGATCCCCGCCATCACCGCCAACGCTGTCAGCGTCACCAGCAAACTGCTGCGCTGGCTGCCGGTCGTCACGCTGATCGCCGGCGTGAACCTCGTCGGGCTGATCTACTTCAACACGCTCAACTGGCCGTTCCTGTGGCCAGACCCCGGCATCTACATCGTGATCGGCCTGTTCGTGGCGGCGATGGTCTTTCCTGAAGCCTTCAGCGGCATCTGGGCGCTGCGCGCGGTGGGGCTGGCGATGGTGTTCATCGGCCAGTGTTACGTGCTGCACAGCGTCGATGTCGCCCTGGAGACGCGCTCGTTCATCGCCCTGCTGCACGTCGTCGGCATCGGCGGGACGTACACGGTGATGGTTCTGAGCTACATCAACCAGATTTTGCCGCGCGACAACCGCGCCGCGCCCGCGCCCCCCGCTGAGCTGCCCCACGTGGCCGCGATCGTGCCCACCTACGGCGAGCCGGTGGACATCGTGGAGGCGACGCTGCTGTCGCTGCTGCGCCTGGACTACCCGGCGGACCGCCTGGGCATTCTGCTGAGCGACGACGGCTGGCGCGACGAAATGCGCCTGCTGGCCGACCGCCTCGGCGTGTACTATATGTATGGTCCGCGCCAGGACGCCAAAGCCGGCAACCTCAACAGCGCGCTGGCGCAGCTCCACAAAATCTACCCGCAGTCTGAGCTGGTCCTGACGCAGGACGCCGACGAGACGATTGACCCGCGCTTCCTGCAAAAGGTGGTGGGCTACTTCACTGACCCTGGCATCGCCTTCGTGCAGACCCCCAAAGACGCGATCGCGCCTGAAGGCGACCCCTTCGGCGTGCGCGACCGCGTTTTCTACGACGTTATCCAGGCCGGACGCAACGGCAGCGGGGCCGCCTTCTCGTGCGGCAGCGGCGTGCTGTGGCGCGTCGCCGCCGTCGAGTCCATCGGCGGTTTCTCCACCTGGAACGTGGTGGAGGACCTCACCACGTCCTACCTGCTGCACGCCGCCGGCTGGCGCTCGGAATATCACAACGAGATCCTCAGCATCGGCCTCGCGCCGGACGACATCCCCGGCCTGCTCAAACAGCGCGGGACGTGGGCGGTGGACACCTGGCGGCTGTTCCTGTTCAAAAACCCGCTGGTCACGCCCGGTTTCACCCTGCGCCAGCGCTTACAGTACACCGAGCTGGGCATGTTCTACGTCACCGCCGCGCTGTTTATGCCGCTGCTGCTGCTGGTCCCGGTGCTGTCGCTGTACACCGGCGAGTTCGTGCCCATCGAAGGCGCCGCGCTCTTTCCCTGGGTCGCCGTCAGCGTGCTTTACTATATGGTGCTGGCGCGCCAGGGCGAGTATCTCAAGCGCATGTGGCAGTACTGGGTGGGCCACAGCCCGACTTACATCCGCGCCTTCGTGATCGCGCTGCGCTCGCGCCGGCGCAAACCCGCGTACACCGTGACGCGCAAAGAGCGCATCACGGGCTTCTACGGCTCGATGCTGTGGATGCAGTTCCTCTACCTGTTCGCCGGGGCCGGGGCCATCATCTACGCGCTGGCCGCCGCGCCGCACGCTAACATCCTCGCCCGGCTGACCAACAGCGCCATTCTGCTGTTCTTCATGTTCCTGGTGGGGGGTATCTGCGCCGCCGCGTTCTACGGCCTCAAGTCCCCGGAGGCAAGCCTGGAAACGGCGCAGCAGCGGCTGCGGCTGCCCGCGCCCAGCCCGGAGATAACGCTGGAACCGGCGCAGCAGCCCGTCAGCGGCGACTAGCCCGGCAGGCCGCGCGCCAAAAACTCAGCGATGTGCACGGCGCGGCGGCGGCTGCCGCGCCGCGCCAGCCCGCCGTTGATCTGCGTCAGGCAGCTTGCGTCGCCGGTGAGCAGCACGTCAAAGTCAGCGGCCTCGACCGCCGCCAGCTTTTCCCTGAGCATGGCGCTGCTAATGGCGGCCATCTTCACAGCGAACAGCCCGCCGAAGCCGCAGCACTGTTCTTCGCCCGCCCCTTCGACCAGCGTGACGCCCGCCACCTGCGCCGCCAGCGCGCGCGCCTGCCGCTTCAGGCCCAGCTCGCGCAGGCCGTGGCAGGCGTCGTGAAAGGCGACGCGCGTCGGCGGCAGCGCCGCGCCCAGGTCCGCCACGCCCAGCCCGTCCACCAGGTACTCGGTGAACTCCCAGGTGATGGCGGCGGCCCACTCGGCGCGCGCGCGCCATTCGGGGTCATCGGCGAACAGCTCTGGGTAATAATGGCGAATCATGGTGGCGCAGCTTCCTGACGGCGTGACGATCACGCTGGCGTCGGCGAAGGCGCGCAGAAACTGGCGCGCGACAGCGGCGGCGTCGGCGCGAAAGCCGCCGTTGAACGCCGGCTGGCCGCAGCACGTCTGCCCCAGCGGGAAGCGCACCGGCACGCCCAGCCGGTCGAGAATCCGCACCACGCCGATGCCCACCGGTGGGTATAAAGCGTCCACCATGCAGGTCACGAACAGCGAAACCGGCTTGTGCCGGGGCGAGGGGCGCAGGTCGTCCGCCATGATGCGCTGTGCCTTCCGTTGGGTGCGGGTTCACAGCGCCGATTATACCGGGGCCGCCGCCGCAGGGCGATTCTTTGCCCTGCGGCGCTGAATGATGTACAAACAGCGGCAGCGTGAAAGGCCAAAACGATGACAGTCTCTATCTGGCAGGCGGACGGCGCACAACCGGTGCGCGAGGTTGATTTTCTGATAGTGGGCGCGGGGCTGGTCGGCTGTGCGGCGGCCTGGTTCGCGGCCCAGGCCGGGCGCACGGTGGTCATCACCGAAGCGCGCGATCTGGCGCTGGGGGCCAGCAGCCGCAACGTCGGCTTCATGATCACCGGCTTGGAATCCTACTATCACCAGACCGCCGAGCGCTTCGGCGCGGCGGCGGCGCGCGAAATCTGGGCGCTCTCGCGCGCCACCCACGCCCACTGGCGGCGCTGGGCGCAGGCGGGCGGCGTGCAGCTGGACGAATGCGGCTCGCTGCGGCTGGCCGAAAGCGCCGCCGAAGCCCGCGACCTGGAACAGGCCGCGCGCGCCCTGGAAGCCGACGGCCTGCCGGTGGAATACCTCAGCTCCGACCCGCTGGGCCGGGGCTATCACGCGGCTATCCGCCAACCGCAGGACGCGGCGGTGCAGCCTTACGCGCTGGTGCGGGCCATCTACGAGCAAAGCGGCGCGGAGCTGGTCGCCAACAACGAGGTCTACCACACGGCGCAGGATGGCGACACGGCGCTGGTCTACACCCGCCAGACAGTCTTTCGCGCCCGGCACGCCCTGCTGTGCGTCAACGCCTACGCGCCGTTGCTGGACCCCTACTTTGTGGGCAAGATTATCCCCACGCGGGGGCAGTGCCTGGCCACCGCGCCGCTGCCCGGCGGCCCGGTGATCGGCACGTGCGGCTACAGCGACTACGGTTCTATGTACTACCGCGACACGTTCGACGGGCGGCTGCTGATCGGCGGCGGGCGCAAACAGAATGTGGCGCTGGAAGACAACACCACTGAGGACCGCGTCACCGAGCCGGTGCAGCGCGTGCTAGAGGATTACCTGCGCGCCCGCTTCCCGGACATCAGCGCGCCAATTGAGCGCCGCTGGTCGGGCATCATGGGCTTCAGCGCCGACGGCCTGCCGCTGGTGGGAACGCTGCCGGGCCGCCCGCACGTCGGCTTCGCCGTCGGCTTTCACGGGCACGGGCTGGCGCTGGGCGCGGAAACCGCCGCGCGCGCCGTTGATCTGCTGCTGACCGGGGCTGATCCCGGCGTGCTGAACGCCGCGCGGCTGGCGGGTTAAACACACGGCCCTGCCCGGCGGCGCGCCAGACAGGGCCGTTGAATGGCCGGCGCAGGCCGCGCCAGCTTACTCGTCCCGCTTGGGCTTGACGATGTCGTTATCCTCGACTTCGCGGACGATCTCGATCTTGACGCGCGCCACCAGCGCGGCGAACGCGCCCAGCGCCGCCAGCCAGGGGGCCGCCAGCACGATCGCGCCGCCCGCCACCGCGCCCACCGTCAGCGGCATTTCGATGATCACGTTGTCTTCGGCGTTGCGCAGAATTAACCGGCGGATGTTGCCCTGCTCCACCAGGTGCTTGACCTGGTCCACAAGCTGGTTCCCGGCGACTTCGATCTCCTCCGAGAATGTCTTTTTGTCGCTGTGTGCGTCCTGAACGTCAGGGGTCTGGTTGTCAGTCATTGTCCTCACTCCTGCTGCTGGTCTCGTATTGCGCAGTCCCACTCTATTATACGCTGTGGGCTGCCCTGAAGTTGCGCCCACCGGCGCGGAATCCTTCCCATGCCGCCGCCGCGCCGCGCGTGGTACACTGAAGGCTGGTAAGCGTTGAGCGCAATGCAGCGGCCTATGCGACACTGGACAGCAGCGATTATCCTCATCGTCCTCACGGCCCTCCAGCCCGCCCGCGCACAGGACACATTCACGCTGTGCGGCGTAGTGGACGCCATTGATTTTCCGATTGACGGGCTGGTCGAAGGGTATGATGACTTCGGCCTGTTCCGGGCGCGCTTTGGCGGCAACCACGTCGGCGTGGATATCGGCTTCGAGCGCTGGGGCGACCCGGTGGCGGCGGCGGCGCGCGGGCGCGTCACCTACACCGACCCCGAAGGCTGGGACACCGAGAAGGGCGTGGTTATCCTGGAGCACACCTTCCCGGACGGCAGCGTCGCCTACACGCTTTACGGCCACATGGAACAGTCCGACACAGTGACGTTCCCGCGCCTGGGCGACTGCGTTGAGCGCGGCCAGATCGTCGGCACAATCGGCTGGCCGTCGCGCGGGCTGCCGCACCTGCACTACGAAATTCGCACCTTCCTGCCCAACGACGGCGGGCCGGGCTACGTCACCGGCAACCCGCTGGATTCCGGCTGGTACAACCCGTTCGACTTCACCGCGCTGTGGCGGCTGCGGCTGGCCCCCGGCTTTGTCGAGTCCGCCACTTTTCGCACCGTCGCCGGCGTGCCCCCCGCCCTGCTCGACACCGGCGTTTACGCCGTCGCCAGCGGCAGCCTGATCGCCGGGACGCTGCCGGACGGCACGGTGCTGTGGCGCGTGGAGACCAGCGGCGCGGTCACCGGGCTGGCGGCGCTGCCCGGCGGGCGCGTGGTCGCGCGCACGCACACCGGCCAGACCATCACGCTCGAAAACGGGCGCTACCTGGCCGTGTGGGAAACGCCCGGCCCCGATACACCGCTGGTCGCCCTGGGCGAGACGCTGATTATCGCCAGCGCGGACGGCGGCCTGGCCGCCTATGACCCATTGGGAACTGCGCTGTGGTCTGTTCCCGGCGCGGCAGCGAACGTGATCGCGGTTGAGCTGGCCGCCGGCGACGATCAGGCGCTGGCGCTGACCCGCACCAGCAGCGGCGTTCTCGCGCGGGCCGTCAGCGCGGACGGCACAGTCACCTTTGAAGCGGCCTATTCCGGCCCTGTCGCCGCCGCCCCGGACCACAGCGGCGGCTGGCTGCTGCTGGACGGCCCGCACATCCGGCGCATCGCCAGCGGGGCCAACCACACTATCGGCACGCTGACCCCGCCGCCGGGCCGCGCGGGCCGCCTGACAGTGGACGTGCTCGGCAACGGCTATCTTTACGCGCACGGCGACGGCGGGGCGCTTATTTCGGTTGACAGCGGCGGCAGCGTGCGCTGGCGCATCCCTTACCCGGCATCCGGCGCGCTGGCCCCGCTGCTGGCGACCGGCGGCGGCTGCCTGCTCTACACGCTGGACACTGACGGCCTGCTCAGCGTGTTCGACACAGCCAGCGGGGACCTGCTGCGCCAGGCTCAGCTTTACGCCGGCGGGCGGCGCAACGGCAGCCCGGCGGCGCGGCTGCTGACAGTGGACGCCAACGAGCGCGTGCGCGCCGCCGCCGGGTATCTCTCCGTTGTCACGCTCGACGGCTGGGCGCTGGGCGGCGACGCCGCCGCCAACTGCCGTCTGGGCTGATCAGCCTGGCAGTCGCGCCGGACGCCGCCTTCCTTTTGTGCTGCTGCGGCCCTTTGTATATAATTAACGGCAGCGTGGGCAGCATTCGAGGAGGCAGGAAATGGATGCGATTGGCAGTTTTCTCTCGTGGCTGATTACAGCGCCGTTCATCTGTATCGGCTGGCTCATCATCGGTTTCATCGCCGGGGCGCTGGCACGCCGCATCATGGGGTCGTCGAACGCGCCGTTCGTGCTCGATATCATCCTGGGCATCATTGGCGCGTGGGTCGGCGGGTTCATCCTGGGGCTGCTCGGCTTCCGTGACGCGCTTGATATCGGCTTTGGCATCGGCACGCTTATCACTGCCGTGATCGGCGCGATCGTGTTGATCCTCATCGGGCGGCTGCTCTTCCGCGGGCGATAATTCCGCGCTGGTCACGCCCGACCCTGCCCCGCACCGGGACAGGGTTTTTTTATTCACTTCTGCCCCTCGTCGCGCAGGGCGCGAAAGAAGGCGCGAATCTGCGCAGCGGCCTCGTCGGCCAGCAGGCCGCCCTCGCAGGCCACCCGATGATTGAGCGCGGGAAAATTGAGGATATTCAGCACGCTGCCGGCCGCCCCGGCTTTCGGGTCAGGCGCGGCGTAGACCAGGCGCGGCAGGCGCGCCAGCACCATCGCCCCGGCGCACATGGCGCACGGCTCCAGCGTGCAGTACAGCGTCACGCCCTCCAGCCGCCAGTGGCCGACCGCGCGCGCCGCCGCGCGGATGGCGAGCATTTCCGCGTGGGCAGTGGGGTCCTGGTCGGCCTCGCGCCGGTTGTAACCGTGCCCGATGATCTGGCCGCCGCGCACGGCCACCGCGCCGATGGGCACGTCGCCGTGCGCCAGCGCGCGCTCGGCCTCGGCCAGCGCCGCCCGCATCCAGTGGGTGTCGTCAGGTACCGGAGTCATGCTAACGCTGCGGCTTCTCTAGCTCCACACTTTCAGCAGCCTCGATTGTACAGCATTCCCGCCCCTAAATCTCGCAGAAGCCTCACCCCTAAATCCCCACAGAACCTCACCCCTAAGTCCCCGCAGAACCTCACCCCTAAATCCCCGCAGAACCTCACCCCTAAATCCCCTCTCCATGTGGAGAGGGGACTTGCAGCCCGCGTCTCTGCTTTTCTCCCCCTCTCTTACGGAGAGGGGGCCGGGGGGTGAGGTCGCGCACCTCACCCCTAAATCCCCTCTCCATGCGGAGAGGGGACTTGGCTTCGCGTCACCTGCTTTTCTCCCCCTCTCTTATGGAGAGGGGGTCGGGGGGTGAGGTCACGCCAGGGGCCGGGGGGTGAGGTCGCGCCAGGGGCCGGGGGGTGAGGTCGCGCTTCAGAACAAACTCAACTGCTGCGGCGCGTCGGGGTCGCGTTCGTCCTCATCCGGCTCAGGCTCCGCTTCCGGCTCCGGCTCAGCGGCCTCAGCCAGCTCGTCGGGCGCATCCGGTTCCGCCTCCGCTTCGATCTCGTCCGGCGCGGCAGCCGCGAACGTCCGCACCTCCGCCACCTCCGGCGGCACATAATCGGCGGGCATGTCGGCGGCGCGCATCGTCGCCAGCAGGCGCAGCTCAGCCAGGTCGTCGTCGCTGAAGCCAACCTCGTACATCACCAGCGTCAGCGACGGCAGCGTGACGCGGTCCTGTTTGCGCACCGTTTCGATGTAGTGCTGGCGCAGACAGGCGCGCCAGTCGTCCGCGAAGACGCTCACACCTGCACCTCAAAGCTCTGCCGGAAGACGGGGATGTCAGCGCGCAGGTGAAACTGCTCCTTGAGGTCCTGGGCGAAGGCCGTCGCCGCGTCCTCCTCGCCGTGCACCAGGAACACGCGCGCCGGCTTAGCGCGCATCGCGCCCACCCAGGCGAGCAGCTCGTCGCGGTCGGCGTGGCCGCTGAAGCCGTTGATAACCTCCAGGTGGGCGTTGTTCCGGTACTCGTCGCCGAAGATGCGCACCACCGGCAGGCCATCCACCAGCTTGCGCCCCAGCGTTTCCGGGGCCTGCCAGCCGACGATCAGCACCGTGTTTTTCGGGTCCTCAATGTTGTTCTTCAGATGGTGCAGGATGCGCCCGGCCTCCGCCATGCCGCTGGCGCTGATGATGATGGCCGGTTCGCGCAGGAAGTTAAGCTGCTTGCTTTCCTCGACATGGCGCGTGTACGTCAGCCCGCTGAAGCTGAGCGGGTCGTGCTGCCCATCCTGTAACATAAAGGCGCGGATGTCGTCGTCATAACATTCCGGGTGCAGCCGGAACACCGCCGTCGCGTCAATCGCCAGCGGGCTGTCCACGTAAATCGGCAGGCGCGGGATGTCGCCGGCCTGCGCCAGCCGGTTGAGCGAGTAGACAAGCTGCTGGGTGCGCCCCACCGCGAAGGCGGGGACGATAATCTTGCCGCCGCGCCGGTACGCCTCGTTGACGATGCGCTCCAGCTCTTTTTCGCCGTCAACATAGGGCGGGTGCAGCCGGTTGCCGTAGGTGCATTCCATAATCAGCACATCAGCGCCCGCGACAGTCTGCGGGTCGCGGATGATGGGGATGCCCGCGCGCCCCAGGTCGCCGCTGAACACCAGCCGCACGTCGCGGTGGGTTTCCTGGTCCTCGATATCCAGCACCACGATCGCGCTGCCCAGTATATGGCCGGCGTCCAGCAGCGTCAGCGTGACGCCGGGCGCGATCAGGCGCGGGCGGTTGTAGGCCTGCGCTGTGAAGCTGCCCAGGCAGTTGAGCGCGTCCTCCTGCGTGTAGATCGGCTTGACCGCCGGCTCGCCGCGTTTGGCGCGCCGCTTGTTGACGTATTCCACATCCTTTTCCTGGATGTGGCCGCTGTCGAGCAGCATCGCAGCGCACAGGTCGCGCGTGGCGAACGTGCTGACGATCTCGCCCCGGTAGCCGCTTTTGACCAGGTTGGGGATGTTGCCTGAGTGGTCAATGTGCGCGTGCGACAGCACCATAATGTCCACCGCGCCAACGTCGAACGGCAGGTGCAGGTTGCGCTCGTAGGCGTCGGCGCGGCGGCCCTGGTACAGCCCGCAGTCCAGCAGAATACGCGCCCCGTTGACCTCAACCATGTGCTGCGACCCGGTAACTGTGCGGGCCGCGCCGTAGAATGTCAATCTCACCGCCAGCCTCCTTATTATCCGTTCAGCACGCGCAGCAGCTCAGCGCCGTAGTGCGACAGCCGCCAGGGGCCTAGCCCGGCGATGCCGTACATCTCGTCCAGCCCGGCGGGCGCGCGCTGCGCCAGCGCCCACATGGTGTCCTTGGGCAGAATTATATCGGACTCCACGCCGCGCGCATTAGCGCGGTCGCGCCGCCACTCGCGCAGCGCCTGGTAGCGCTCCAGCACCTCCGGCGGGGCCTGTGCCTCGCGCTCCGGGCGGCGCGGCGGCGGCGCGGCCACCCCCGCCGCGACAGCCGCCAGCAGCCGGCGGCCATCGCGGGCCGCCTGGCGCGCGCTGATGCCTTTCACCTGCTCCAGCTCAGCCTGTGTGCGCGGCGCGGTGCGCGCCAGCGTGACCATTACGTCGTTGGAAACAACCTTGAACGGGGGCTGGTTGCGCTGGCGCGCCAGTTCCTCGCGCAGCAGATACAGCTCGCGCAGGATGGCCAGCTCGTGCGGGGCCAGGTGCTGCGGCCTGCCGATACGCCAGTAGCCGTCCGGGTCAAAGCTGGTGTCAGGCACGGCGGTGGCGCATACGTCCGCGAACAGCTCGCGCGCCTCGTCCATCAGGCCGGCGGCCTCCAGCTCCGCCTGCATAACGTCGCGCAGCGCCGGCAGATAGTGGGTGTCGTGCTGGGCGTAGCGCAGGCGCGCCGCCGGCAGCGGCCGCTGCCCCCAGTCGTCAAGCTGGTGGCCTTTGTCCAGCGTGACCCCCAGGCGCGCCGCCACCAGGCTGCCCAGGCTGAACGCCTGCGCGCCGCAGATGCGCGCCGCCACCATCGTGTCGAACAGGTTGACGAACGTGAAGCCGTAATCGCGCTTCAGGCAGATAATGTCATACTCCGCCGCGTGGAACACCTTCTCGACCGCCGGGTCGGCAAACAGCGCGGCCAGCGGCGACAGGTCAGCCAGCGCCAGCGCGTCTACAATATAATCGGCGCTGCGCGTCGAAAGCTGGATCAGGCACACCTGCTCGCGGTAAGCGTGCAGGCTGTTGGACTCGGTGTCAACGGCCAGCAGAGGTTCGTGGGCCAGCGCCGCCGCCAGGTCGCGTAGGCCAGCGGCGCTGGTGATCAAAGCTGCGGGTGGGAAAGACCGCTGTGACATAGGCGTGTTCATCGCGCATTCATAAAAGCGAACAGCGCCCACTATATCGGCCAGCGCGAAATCTGAGAAGGGGCGAAACAGCGCGGCAAAGCGCGGCGGGGCGCGGCGCTCAAATGAAAGCGCAGAATTTTTGACAGCAGGAATCGCTTGTGATATATTTCGTGTTTTGCAGGCTCCAAACGCGGCGCTGGAAAGGGGCAGCGCGCGGTGGGAAAGACCATTCTTCAGGGCAGTCGGTCGGTTAGTTTTCAACCCTCCAACTTCAGGTTAAACTATCCGTCAATCCCGGGGATCGTGTGGAGGAGGCAGTCGTTATATGGCTTCAGCAAGCGCAGCCAAAGCTAAGGGCGCTGCAGCAGAGGCGCAGGCAGGCAGCAGCGCCGTCGAGCAGGTCAGCGCGCCCAGCCGCCGCGAATTTCTGTATTACATCTGGGGCGCGTCAATCGCGCTGCTCTTGGGTCAGTCAACCGCTGGCCTGCTGCTGTTCGCCTACCCGCGCTTCAAGGCAGGCGAGTTTGGCGGTGTGTTCAGCATCGCGCCGGAGGAGATTCCAAGCGCCGGCGCGGCCCCGGTATCGAAGCCGGCGGGGCGTTTCTGGCTCTCCAACAATGCCAGCGGTTTCACGGCGCTGTACGGCGTCTGCACCCACCTCGGCTGCCTGCCGAAATGGGTGGACACCAACGACCGCTTCGAGTGCCCGTGTCACGGCTCCAAGTTCGAGCTGGACGGCACATACATCGAAGGCCCGGCCCCGCGCAATTTGGACCGTTTCCAGACAACCATCGTCTTCACCGACGGCACTACCGCTGAAACCGATGCCGATGGCGACCCTATTCCACTCAACGGGCGCACGATCCAGGAAGTGCGCGTCAACACCGGCACGCGCATCCTGGGCCGGCGCCACTCATAGCGTTTGGCAGGGCTGTAGCCTACACCGCGCAGGGTTGTGAGGAGAGTTGTAATGTCAGTACTGCCGTTTCCATCGTTCCTCGACGACGTTAAGACCAAGGGCCTGAAGAAAGCCCTGTTTGAGGGCGCTAACGAAGTCACCGAACGTCTCACCGCCGGCATGAACATCCAGGATATCCGCGAGGCGCTGCGCGGCGAGAACCCCTCCCGCCGCCCCAACCCGCGCCTGACGCCCCATGCTGACGGCTTCTGGCTGCACATGCGCCCCAGCTACTTCCACCGCGACATGACGGGCCTGTACCCGACCTTCCGCCTGGGGTGGCTTTCGACTTATTTCGTCTTTTTTGAAACGATCACCGGCATCATCCTGATGCTGTGGTACACGCCCGCCCCCGGCATCGCCTACAGCAACATGCTCAACATTCTGAGCAACGTGCCGCTGGGCCAGTTCGTGCGCGACCTGCATCGCCTGGGCGCTGAGGCGATGGTGCTGATTGTGTTTTTGCACATGCTGCGCACGTTTTACACCGGCAGCTATAAAAAGCCGCGCCAGTTCACCTGGTTTACCGGCGTGCTGCTGCTGATTATCACCGGCTTCCTCAGCTTCACCGGCTACCTGCTCCCCTGGGACCAGCTCGCCCTGTGGGCCGTGACGATTGGCGCCAGCATGGCGGAGGCCGTCCCGGTGATCGGCGAACAGGCCAACATGCTCATGCGCGGCGGCCCGGAGCTGGGGGCCAACGGCCTGCTGCGCTTCTACCTGATGCACGTGCTGGCGCTGCCCGCGTTCCTGTTCATCTTCACCGGCGTCCACTACTACAAGGTGATCATCCACGGCCACAGCCTGCCGCCGCGCAGTGAAAACCCCGGCGAAGACTCGGCCAAGCGCGTCCCGCTGGACAAGCGCGTTTATTTCATCCCTGACGTGCTGACCAGCGAGATCATGTGGGTGGCCGTCACGACGTTCATCCTGGTGATGCTGTGCGTCTGGTTCTACCACGCGCCGCTGGAAAGCCACGCCGACCCGCAGGTGACGCCGCTGGGCACGACCGCCCCCTGGTATTTTCTCTGGGTGCAGGGCGCGCTCAAGCTGGGTGACAAAACGTTCTGGGGCGTTATCTTCCCCGGCGCGCTGCTCGGTTTCCTGGCCCTCATGCCCTACATTGACGTAACCGTCAGCCGCCGCTTCGCGCACCGCCGCCTGGCCTTCAGCATCTCGTTCCTGATGCTGGCGACGCTGGTCATCACCAGCTACATGGGCCTGCCGGAATTCGGCGTGGCGACGTCGCCAGACACCGAAATCCTGCACGAGATGACGTTTGAACCCGCCCATAACCACATGGGCGTGCTGCGGCCAATCCCCTTCGACCAGGTTGTAGTTGGCAACTACACCACGCGCGAGTTTGAGGCCGCCGAGGGCGACGGCCCTGCCGCTGTCGCCGCTTTCAACGAGGAACTGGACGCCACCGGCCAGGGCGAGCAGCTAACGAATGTGCTGCGCGCGCAAAACCTGAATGTGCCGCCGCTGCGCTTCAGCACCGTCCCCGCCGACGCGCCCGCGCTGCAAAACGCGCTGGAGGAATTTGCCCACAAAATCCAGGCGGAAAACCAGGAACTGGTCAACGGCTGGGGCGTGATCATTGTGACGCAGAATCAGGCGGACCTGAAACGGCTGGACCTCGTGATTAGCTGGGACGAAGTGCGCATCGAAAACGGCGAGGTTGTCCTGGATGAAAACGGCAGCCCTGTGCTCAACCTGGACGCAAACGGCAACCCCGTGCGCCGTATGACGCCTGCTCACTTCTTCCTGCACCGCGACGCGGCCTACTTTGAATAACGCATAACTAGGGATAAACCCGATGCTGCAACGTTTGCTCATTGAGAAAATCGAGAACCGCGTCTTTGTGGGAACCCTGATGTTTTTAGCCATCATGGTGCTCACCGGCTGGATCGCGATCAACGAGCCGGGGCGGATGGCCGCGTTCGAACAGCAGCACCTGGCTCGCTCCATCGAAAAAGGGGCCGAGCTGTTCGCCGCCAACTGCTCCACCTGCCACGGGACCGACGGTTACGGCCTGCTGGGGCGCGCCCCCGGCCTGAACAACCCGGCCCTGTTCGCGCACGATTTCGCCGCGCCCCTCACGCTTGAGGCCCAGCGCCTGACCGAAACCAAAGACCAACTGGCCAAGCTGCAGGCCGAGCTGGACGGCGGCGGCATCACCCGCGAGCGCCAGGCCGAGATTGAGGCGCAGATCGCCGCGGCCCAGGCTGACTTCGGCGACGACGTGGCCGCCGGCATTGACGCGCGGCTGGCCGAGATCGAAACCGAGCGCCAGGCGCTGCTGACGCAGATGCAGCCCGCCGTTGACAAAGGCTATGACCCCGACACCCCCTCACGGCTGGCGGCGCTGGGCTGGCAGGGCACGCTGGACTCGTTTATCCAGACAACGTTAGTGCACGGCCGCCCCACCAGCGAAAGCTACTGGCCGCAGGCGATGGTCTCCTGGTCGCAGCGCGCGGGCGGCCCCCTGCGCGACGACCAGATCGCGGACCTGTCGAACTACATCCGCAACTGGGATAAAGGCGACAACTGGACGCTGGACGACCTGCTCTCGGTGCAGCAGTTCGCCGTCCGCCCCGGCCTGCCCGGCACAGAGGCGGCGCAGATCGTGCCGATCGGCACGAACGTTGACGAAATCATGACCCAGCTTGGCAGCGTCACCGGCGACCCGGCCAACGGCCAGACGATCTACAACAACGCGCCGCTGGCCTGTATCGGCTGCCACGCTGTGGAAGCGGTCGCGCCGCTGACGGCCAGCCAGTGGCAGAACATTCTCAACGTGCGCCTGAAAGAGCCGCAGTTTGCCGGCTACACGCCAGAGCACTACATCGTCGAGAGCATCGTCAACCCCGGCGCTTACCTTGTGCCCGGCTATGGCAACGTTATGTCGCCTGACTTCGGCCAGCGCATTGACATCCAGATGCTGGCGGACATCATCGCCTACATCAAGAGCTACGGATAAAGCCGCCGCCGGTCACGGCAGCGCGCCAACAAACCCCCGAACGCGCTTCGGGGGTTTTTCTATGCCGGCGGACGCGCTAGAATTGGGCGCAGAGTTTGGGGAAGGAAGCGCAGATATGCACACACACACATCACGGGCGAAAACACTGGCGGCGCTGGCGCTCTGCGGGCTGCTGCTGGCGCTGCCGGCGCTGGCGCTGGCCCAGGCTGAACCGGCCGCCGCTGAGCAGCCGCCGGCCCCGGTCGGCATCGCCACGCTTATTTTCCTGCTGGGGGCCGGGGCGGTGCTGCTCGTCGGCGGCGCGATGATCGCCCGCGACTCTTTCACCGGCGACGTTGATGAGAACCCCTGAGCTGCCGGCGTTCCGCCTGTGACCGGCGCGCGGTTCACGCTATAATAATATCGGTCATGGGCGTTAGTAAAAATAACGCCGCTGTTCGACAAGCTGGCTTACAGGGAGCAATTGTTTATGGCGCAGGCAGCGTGGGAAAAACCGTCCGTTGGCGCAGGCGTGCAGCCGCAGCCGCAGCCGCAGCCGCGCGGCGGCCGCCTCAAATTTCTGATCGGCGGCGCGCTGATTCTGGCGGCGGTCGGCTATCTGGTGGCCTCTGGCACAATGGCCGGCGCGCGCTACTTCATCACCATTGACGAGCTGGAAGCGAACCCCGCCTACGTCGGCCAGACGGTGCGCATCTCTGGCGCGGTCCTGGGGGATTCGATTGTCTACGACAGCGAAAACCTGATTATCGAGTTCACCGTTTCGCACATCCCGGCGGAGTTCGAGAACCTGGCGACCGCGCTGCACGAGTCAGTCAACAACCCGGCGCTGGCCCGCCTGAACGTGCGCGTCGAAAACCAGGTCAAGCCTGACCTGCTCCAGCACGAAGCGCAGGCGATCCTCACCGGCCAGCTTGACGCCAACGGCGTGTTCCACGCCAGCGAGCTGTTGTTGAAATGCCCCAGCCGCTTCGAGGAAGCCGGCCCGGACCAGTCGATTGGCAGCGCAGAGGCCTGACGGAAGACACTTATGATCGCTGAAATTGGCCTGACCGCCCTCTTTGCCGCCTTCGTGGCGGCGCTCTACGCCGTTGCGGCCGGTATTTACGGCGGGCGCACCCACGCTGAAGGCTGGGTGCGCAGCGCGCGCAACGCCGCGCTGATCACCCTGCCGCTGCTGCTGATCGCAGCCGGCACGCTGATGATCGGCCTCGTCAACGGACACTACCAGATCAGCTATGTGTGGTCGGTGACCGACCCCAGCACGCCGACCTTCTACCGCGTGACCGCGCTGTGGGGGTCGCAGCAGGGTTCGATCCTGTTCTGGTCGCTGCTGATGAGCCTGTTCTCGGCGGGCGCGGTGGTGCTCAACTGGCGCAGCCACCGCCGCCTGATGCCCTACGTGATCGCCTACACGATGGCGACGCTGGCGTTCTTCCTGGCGCTGTCGCTGTTTTTCGAGAACCCGTTCGAGCGCTTCTGGATTATGCCCAACAACGAAGTCGTGCGGACAGTGCTCATGCCCGCCAATGCCGTCCCGCCCTCAGCGGCGCGGCTGGCGGAGACAGCCAACGGCCTCAACCCGCTGCTGCGCCACTTCGGCATGATTATCCACCCGCCCATGCTCTATCTGGGCTTCGTCGGCTTCGTCATCCCGTTCGCCTTCGCGATGGCGGCGCTGGCCTCTGGCGACCTGTCTACCAACTGGATTAACGCGACGCGGCGCTGGGCGCTGGTCGCCTGGCTGTTCCTGGGCCTGGGGCTGATCCTGGGCGGGCGCTGGGCCTATGACGTGCTGGGCTGGGGCGGCTACTGGGGCTGGGACCCGGTGGAAAACGCCGCCTTCCTGCCCTGGCTGATCGGCACGGCGTTTCTGCACAGCGTCATGATCCAGCAGAAGCGCGGCATGCTCAAAGTGTGGAACATGTTCCTGGTGATCGGCACGTTCTCCGCCGTGATCTTCGGCACATTCGCCACCCGCAGCGGCCTGATCGACAGCGTGCACAGCTTTGCCCGCAGCGAGATCGGCTTCCCCATGTTTCTGTTCTGGGCCAGCGTGACCGTTATCTCCGTCGGGCTGATTTTGTGGCGCTGGAACCGGGGCGAACTCAAGGATGAGCGCCAGTTCACGCACCTGTTCAGCCGCGAGGCGCTGTTCGTCCTCAACAACGTGATCTTCGTGGCGCTGTTTCTGGCCATCTTCTGGGGCAGCTTCGGCGCGCCGATTGTCTCTGAGCTGTTCATGAACACCAGCATCACGCTGGGCGCGTCATATTTCATGCAGGTGACGCCGCCGCTGTTCGCCGCGCTTTACGTCCTGATGGGCGTCGCGCCGCTGTCCGCCTGGGGCGCGACATCGCTGCGGCGCTTAGGGCGGGCGCTGGTCGTCCCGCTGCTGCTGACGGCGGTGTTTGTCGCGCTGGTGTTCGCCAACGGGATGCACACGCCGGTGGCGCTGGTTGGCTACGGCATCGTCAGCCTGGCCGGGTTCGTGGCGCTGTACGAAATCTACCGGGGGACCGCCGCCCGCCGCCGCAGCCTGGGCGAGAGCTGGCCGCGCGCGCTGACGGCGCTGTTCGGGCGCAACCGGCGGCGCTACGGCGGCTATGTGGTCCACCTGGGCATCACCGTGATCGGCATCGGCGTGATCGGCAGCACGCTGTTCCAGCAGCAGACTCAGCGCACAATCGCGCTGGGCGACACGCTCGATATCGCCGATTACCAACTGCGCTACGACGGCTTTACTGAAGCGGTGGCCGACGATGGCCGCCTGATGCAGATCACCGACGTGACTGTCATCCGCGACGGGCAGGAGATCGCCCAACTGCGCCCGCGCATTGACCGCTACCCGCAGCAGCCGATGACTATCGCCGGCGCTTACAGCACGGTCGAAAACGACTTTTACGTGCTGCTGGTGGACTGGGAACCGGTTAACCACACGACCGCCACCTTCAAAGTCTACATCAACCCGCTGGTGAACCTGGTGTGGTGGGGTGGCCTGATCCTCATCCTGGGGACGATCGTCGCCGCCTGGCCGTCAGAGCCGCTGGCGATTCGCGCGGAAGAAAGCGCGCGCGGCGCGGGCCGCGCAGGAGCTGCTGTATGACCCGGACAATCAGGACTCTGTCCCGCGCCGCCCGCCCTGACGCGGCGGTGCGGCCGCTGATCCTGGCGGCGCTTGTCGCCCTGCTGGCGCTGGCTGTGCCCGCCGCCGCCCAGGACACGACCATCACCGACGACGAGGTGAACGCCGTCGCCAGCGACATGTACTGCCCGGTGTGCGAGAACATCCCGCTGGACACGTGCCCCACCGCCGCCTGCGCCGACTGGCGCGAGGAAATTCGCACCATGCTGGCCGACGGCTTCAGCGAGCAGGATGTGAAGGACGCCTTTGTCGTGCGCTACGGCGAGCGCGTGGTGGGCACGCCCCAGGACCCGTTCCTGCGGGCGCTGTCGCTGGTCACGCCCTGGCTGATGGGCGCGGCGGTGCTGGTCGTCGGCGCGTATGTGCTGCTGCGCTGGCAGCAGCGCCGCCCCGCGCTGGCTGAGGCCGCCGCTGTCCCTGATGCAGGCAGCCAGGCCCACGAGAGCGACTACCGCGCCCGGCTGGAAGCGGACCTCCAGCAGCGGCGCTGATGCGCCTGCCAACAAGGAACCCTAATGACCGATATGCAGCTTCCATTTGACGAGATCGAGGCCGAAGCGCTGCCCCGGCGGCGTTTCGGCCTGATCTCAATCGTTCTTATCGTGGGGATCGTGGTGGTAGCGGCTGTGTTCGGCGTCGCCCTGGCGCGCCAGAACCAGAAAGTGCAGCCCACCGCCGGCCCCGCGCCCGACTTCACCGTGACCACGTTCGACGGCGAGACGATCACGCTGTCTGAGCTGCGCGGCCAGGTGGTCGTCATCAACTTCTGGGCGAGCTGGTGCGGCCCCTGCCGTGACGAAGCGCCCGCCCTGGAAAACATCTGGCAGCAGTATCGCGATCGCGGCGTGGTCATGCTCGGCGTCACCTACGCCGACGCCGACGCGAAATCGCTGGCGTTCATTGACGAATTCAACATGACCTATCCCAACGCGCCCGACCGGGGCACGCGCATCTCTGATATGCTCTATCACATTCAGGGCGTGCCAGAGACGTTTGTGGTTGATCGCAGCGGCAATATCGCGGAGTTTATCTACGCGCCCACCAACGAGGCGGCCCTCAGCCGCATCCTGGAGCGCGTCCTCAACAGCGGGGCTTAAACGCATCAATGAGCATCGAAGGAATCATCGTTTCGCTGGTCATCGTGCTGCTGACGGCGGCGGTCATCGTCCTGCCGCTGTGGCGCGGGCGCGGGCAGGCGGCGGCGGCGGGCGCGCTGCTGCAAAAACAGCGCGAGCGCCTGCTGATCTACTATGAGCGCGTGCTGACCAACATCCGCGACCTGGACGAGGACTACACCACCGGCAAGCTCGCGTCCGCTGACTACGCGCAGGAACGCGAGACCTGGATGCAGCGCGGCATCCAGGTGCTGCGCGCGCTGGACGACCTGCACAGCCACAGCATCATCCAGGGCGCGGTCAAGGACACCGCCGCCGCTGATGAAGCCATTGACGCCGCTATCGAGGCGTCCATTCAGGCGCACCGCCGGCGGCTGGCCAGTGAGCAGAAATAGCCGCGCCGGGTCGCCCGGCATGGCAGCGCTGAAACCTGCCGCCTGGCTGGCGGTGCTGCTGCTGCTGGCGGCGGCCTGGGGGCCGCGAACCGCCGCCGCCCAGGGCGCAGACCAGCCCACGCCCGCCGCCGTGACCGGCGCTGTCAGCGGACAGATCGCTAACGGCACGGCCGGCGGCACAGTCCCGCCGGGGCTGGCGGTCAGCCTGTTCATCTTTGACCTGGACTTCAACCGCGAGCGCCTCACAACCACCAGCGACGACCAGGGCCGCTACCAGTTCGACAGCGTGCCCCTCACGCCCGGCTACTCGTATGCGGCCACCGTCAGCTACCGCGACCGCACCTTCGCCAGCGCGGTCGTGGCAGCCAGCGCCGGCAGCGCCAGCCTGGACCTGCCGCTGACTATCCACGAACTCACTGAGGACCCGGCGGTCATTCGCATCACCGGCACGGTGGCGCAGATCAACGCCATCGCCGACGGCCTGGAGGTGGCGCAGGTCTTTATCTTCAGGAACCTGTCGGACCGCCTGTTCACCAGCAGCCGCGCCATGAGCGAAACCCAGTTCGCGTCGGTGGCGGTCCCGCTGCCGGTGGGCGCGGTGGTGCTCGGTTTCCCCGGCGCGCAGGACCGCTACATCATAGACGACTCGCAGCCGCTGGAAGTGGTGGTTGTGGACACCATGCCGGTTGCGCCGGGCGGCGATCACGTCTTTCAGGTGGTCTATTTCCTGCCCTACAACGGCGGCGCGATCATCGAGCAGCCGGTCAACTACCTCTTCGAGGGGGCGGCGCGCCTGCTGCTCAGCCCGCTGACAATGACCGCCAGCGGCGATCAGTTCCCGCCGCTTGGCCCGCAGACCGTCGGCCAAGGAACTTATAACGGCTTCGGGGCCGACCTCTCGCTCCAGCCCGGCGATGTCCTTCGGTTCGAGCTTGCGGGGGCCAGCGCGCCCACCGCCGCCGACCTGGACGGCAGCGCGGCGGTTTCGTCAAACACGCTCGCCATCGGCCTGATCGGCGTGGGCGCGGGCGTACTTATCGCCCTGGGCGCGGCCTACGCCCTGACGCGCCGGCGGCGCGGGCCGCACGCTAACGCTACCTCGGCCCCGGCAGACAAGGGCCGCCTGATCGACGCGCTCACGCGCCAGATCGCGGAGCTGGACGAAGCCCATGACCGCGGCCAGCTCAACCACGACCTGTATCACCACCAGCGCCAGCAGCTCAAAGCGCGCCTGGCGGAGCTGATCGGGGAGGGCCAGCCGTGAGCGCCAGCCCGCCGCTGATCGAAACGCAGGCGCTCACCAAAGCCTATGATCTGCTGGTCGTCCTGCGCCGGCTCGACCTGAACGTGCACCGGGGCGAGTTCGTGGCGCTGTTGGGGCCGAATGGCAGCGGCAAGTCCACGCTGCTGCGCCTGCTGGCCGGCCTGACGCGCCCCACCAGCGGCGTGATCCGCATCGGCGGCTGGGAAATCCCGCGCGAAGCGGCCGCCGTCCGCGCGCAGATCGGCATGGTGAGCCACAAGGTGCTGCTGTACGAAAACCTCACCGCGCTGGAAAACCTGCGCTTCTTCGCCCGCCTCTACCATATCGCGCCCGCCGCCGCCGAGGCGCGCGCCCGCGCCCGCCTGGAACAGGTAGGGCTGGCGCGGCGGGCCGACAGCCTGGTGCGCACCTTCTCGCGCGGGATGCAGCAGCGCCTCAGCATCGCGCGCGCCCTGCTGCACGACCCGGATGTGCTGCTGCTCGACGAGCCGTACACCGGGCTGGACCAGGACGCCTCAGCCACGCTGGACGGCCTGCTGCATCAGGCGCACGCCGAGGGCCGCACCATCGTGATGTCCACCCACCAGCTCGACCGCGCCGCCGACATCGCCAGCCGCGCGCTGATCCTCTCGCGCGGCAGCGTCGGCTTCGACGCACCCACCGCCGGCCTCACCGGGCTGGCGCTGGCCGCCGAGTACACCCGCGTCACCAGCCTGGCTGTCTCGCGATGAAAACGCCTTTTCTCGCCGCCGTTTACGCCATCGTCGCCAAAGACCTGCGCGCCGAAGCGCGCAGCCGCGAACTCATCAGCAGCATGGCGCTGTTCGCGCTGCTGAGCATCCTCATCTTCAGCTTCGCGCTGGAACTCAACCGGCTGGCGCGCGAAGAAGCCATCGGCGGCGTGCTGTGGGTGACGGTCGCGTTCGCCAGCATTATCGGCCTCAACCGCAGCCTGGCGCTGGAGCGCGACCAGGGCAACCTGGACGCGATGCTGCTGGCCCCCATCACGCGCAGCGCCGTGTTCTTTGGCAAGCTGGTGGGCAATTTCATCTTTACGCTGGTTGTGGGGCTGGTGCTGCTGCCGCTGCTGACGGTGCTGTTCAACGTCTCGCTGGTTCAGCCCTGGGTGCTGGCCGTGCTGGTGCTGGGTGTGCTCGGCTTCTCGACGGTGGGCACGCTGCTGGCCACGATGACCGTGCAGACGCGCGCGCGCGAGTCGCTGCTGCCGATCGTCATGCTGCCGGTGGCGCTGCCGGTGCTGTTGGGCGCGGTGCGCGCCACCACCGCCATCCTCAACGACGCGCCGCTGGCAGACTGGATCGCCTGGCCGCAGATTCTCATCGTCGTCAACTTCATCTATCTGACGCTGTGCTTTCTGCTGTTCGACTACGTTATCGAGGACTGAGTTTTCCGGCAGCCTGCCGTCGGCTATACTAACTTTTCGGCTATTTTGGAGGAACACATCATATGAGCGCCGCTTCGCAGGTTCCGGCCAGCAGCGCCGGGACGCACCCCACACCCGCAGGCATCGCCGCCTGGCCGCCGCTGCTGCGCATCCTCACGCTGGTAACTGTGCTGGGCGTGCTCGCCGGCCTGTATATGGGCCTGGGCTATGCCGGGACCGACATCACCCAGGGCAACGTGCAGCGCATCTTCTACATCCACATGCCCTCTTTCTTCGGCGCGTTCATCGCCCTCAGCGTAACCGTGATCGGCGGCGTCCAGTATCTGCGCACGCGCCGGGCGCGCTGGGACGCGCTGGCGCTGGCCGGCGCGGAGGTCGGCCTGGCGCTGACGCTGATTAACCTCATCACCGGCGCGATCTGGGCGCGGCCGATCTGGAACACGTGGTGGACCTGGGACCCGCGCCTTACGTCCTCGGCGATCATGACGCTCACTTACGCCGCCTATCTGATGCTGCGCAGCGGCATCGAAAACCCGGAGCAGCGCCGGCGCTTCGCCTCAGTTTACGGCATCGTCGCCATCGTGACTGTGATTATGACGCTGGTGATTATCCGCATCCGCCCGGACACCATTCACCCGGCGGTGATCGGCCCCAGCGCGCAGAACGCGCAGGGCACGTTCGAGCTGGAGGCGACGGCGGGCGTGGGTGCGGCCCTGGGCATCAACCTGCTCGTGTGGGGCCTGCTCGTGCCGGTGACGCTGATGTGGCACCGCTACCGCCTCCAAACGGAGCACGACCGCGTTGAAGCGCTCAAAGCCGACACCATCGCCGGCTGATAACACCGACTCGCGCAGACAAGGGAGCATTCAGACCATGCCCGACACACCCGACACAACCGCCTATCTGATCCTCGGCCTGGCCGTGACGTTCGGCATCCTCGGCTTTTACGTCGCCAGCCTGGTCGCGCGCCGCCGCAGCCTGCAAAAGGACCTGCGCCTGATTGACCAGCTTCGGCGGGAACAGTAGCGTCCACTGAACCGCACCGTGAGTTCCCTGCCGCGCAGCGGGGGACTCGCGGTGCGGCTGCGCTGCGCATTTCGCCGCGCGCAGGTATACTTTCCGACATGTTAGCCCGACTCGCTACCGCCTGCGCGCTGGCCCTGTCCCTGGCGGCCTGCGCCGCCGCCCCGGCCCCGACCGCCGCGCCTGCCGCCGCGCCGTTCCCCAGCGCCACGCCAGGCCGGCAGCTCGCCGGATGGCTGCCAACGCTGGAGGCGGCAGCCGGCAGCGGCGCGCCGCTCAACCCGGCGACCGCCGTCGCGCTGGCGCGCCGCCCCACCGTCACGCCAGATTACGACGCCTGCCCGCCGCTGGCCAACCCGCCGCTCGGCCCGCCGCCGGCCAGCGCGCGCCAGACCGCCGACAGCATCGCCGCCTTTTTGTCCGCTGGCGGCGCGCCGCAGACGCTGCCCGCGCTGCTGCAAAGCGCGTGGGGCCTGTCGCCGGAGAGCTTTACTGTGCGCGCCGACGCCGACCTGACCGGCGCGGGTGTGCCCGCCGTGCTGGCCGCCGTGCCCACGCCTGAAGGCGGCACGCTGCTGCTGGCGCTGGCCTGCGCCAACGGGCGCTACATCGTGCTGCACGAAGCCGTCAGCAGCGACCCCGTGCAGATCATCCACGCCGGCGACATCAACCTGGACGCGCGCCCGGACCTGCTCTACACCGCCCAACAGTGTGAAGCCGGCGGCGAGAGCTGCGTTTACCGCACGCAGCTTCTGAGCTGGGACGCGAACACCGGCAGCCTTATCTCGCTGCTCGCCAGCCCAATCACCAGCCCAACGCCCCCCACCCTGGCCGACGTGGACGGCGACGGCATCCTGGAAATCGCCCTGCGCCTGACCGACACCGGCACAGCCGACACCGGCCCGCTGCGCACCGGCGTCACGCTCTACGACTGGGACGGCGCCGGCTACGCGCTTTCGATCACCCAGCTCGACCCGCCGCGCTTCCGCATCCAGGTAATCCACGAGGCCGACCGCAGCCTGCTGCGCCAGGAACTCAGCCAGGCCGCCGCGCAGTACGCGCTGGCGCTCAGCGACAGCAGCCTGCGCAACTGGTACAACGACGATGACGCCGTGCTCAAAAGCTACGCGCTGTTCCGCCTGCTGACGGCCTACGCCTACACCGAAGACGCGCGCCTGCTGTCCGTCTACCAGGAATTGGGCCGCCTCTTTCCTGACCCCGCCGCCGCCCCCATCTACGCGCTGCTGGCCGACGCCTTCTGGCGCGCCTTCCAGGTCAGCAACAACCTGAATAGCGCGTGCGCCGCCGTTCAGGATATAATCACGGCGCGGCCTGAGGCGCTCAGCTTAATCAACCGCTACGGCAGCCGCAGCCCAACCTACACAGCAAGCGACCTGTGTCCGTTCTAGACGGCAGCGCGCAGGCTGCCCCTTATCCCGCAGCAGCCAGAGGATTGCTCATGTCAGATTTGCTCACCTACTTCCAGGGGCAGCGCCAGCAGATGGTGGACCTGCTCACCACGCTTGTCGGCTTTGAATCCTTCACCCAAAGCAAAGCCGACACAGACCGCCTGGGGGCTTTCATGCGCCAGCAGTTCGAGGCGCTGGGGGCGGACTCCGTGACCACCTTTCCGCAGGAACACGTCGGCGATTTCCTGCTGGCGAAGTGGAACACAGACGCGCCCGGCCAGCCGATCCTGTTCCTCATCCACATCGACACCGTCTGGCCGATCGGCACGCTGGCCGAGCGCCCGGTGCGCATTGACGACGACGGGCGGCTGTTCGGCCCCGGCGCGATTGACATGAAAGGCGGCATCACCGTCATGCTGACCGCGCTGCGCGGCCTGCGCGAGCGCGGCGAGCTGCCGCACCGCCCAATCTGGGCGCTGATGACCAGCGATGAGGAAGTGGGCAGCATCTACTCGCAGGCGCTGATCGAAGCAACCGCGCGCCAGTGCGGCCTGGTGCTGGTGATGGAGCCGGCCACGCCGGCTGAGGCGCTGAAAACCTGGCGCAAGGGCATCGCGTCCTACACCGTGCGCGTCGAGGGGCGCGCTTCGCACGCCGGCAACGCGCCCGAACAGGGCATCAACGCCATCGTTGACCTGGCGCAGCAGATCATGAAGCTCACCAGCTTCAACGACCTCAAGAATGGCACATCGGTGTCAGCGACGATGATCAGCGGCGGCAGCGCGTCGAACGTTATCCCGGCCAGCGCCGAGGCGGTGATTGACGTGCGCACGCTCAGCGCGGCGGCCTACGACGCCATCAACGCGCAGGTGACAGCCCTGCACCCGTTTGTGCCCGGCGCGCAGGTGAGCGTGCACCAGCACCACGCGCGCGGCCCGATGGAGCGCAACGCGCAGATGGCCGCCGCCTTCGAGCAGGCCAAAGCAATTGGCGCGGCCGCCGGGCTGACCGTGCGCGAGGACGGCAGCGGCGGCGCGTCGGACGGCAACTTCACCGCTTACCTGGGCGTCCCCACGCTTGACGGCTTAGGCCCGCAGGGCGAGGGCCTGCACGCGGTTCACGAACACGTGGTGATCGCCAGCCTGCCGCGCCGGGCGACGCTGATCGCCGCCATGCTGCGCCACTGGCAGTTCGCGGGCTGACTGACATAAAGCCTTACGCCGCCGCGCCCCAACCCCCTTTCTGACGGGGCTGGGGCGCGGTTTTTTTTACCTCACTTTAACGCTGGCGCTGTGCGCTCAGGGGCGCAGCCAGTACTGGTTATTGCCGTAGATGCTGACAACCTGGCTCTCGTTGGCCCAGCCGCGCAGGCCGCCGCCGTAGTCAATCTCCCAGAACAGCAGGCCGTTGGTGCACACCGGGCCGCTAACGACGGTGAAGGTCGCCGGGGCATAAACGATGCGGAACGCCGGGCCAGCCGGGGCGGTGCGCAGGCTGCTGTACGCCTGGGCAATCGAACCGGGACGGCCCACCGTCAGGCGCGGCGGCAGCGAGCCAACGCACGCGCCGGGCACGGTTGTCGGCGGCACGGTTGTCGGCGGCACAGCCGTCGGGGGCACCGCTGTGGCCGGAGTCCCCGGCGCCAGCCAGTACTGGTTGTAGCCGAACTCGCTCACGACCTGGCTTTCAGCCGCCCAGCCCACCAGGCCGCCGCCGTAGTCAATCTGCCAGAAGTTAAGCGGCACAGCCCCGGCGCACACCGGGCCAGCCAGCACGCGGAACGTGGCCGGCGCGTACACAACGCGGAACGCCGGGCCAGCCGGGGCGGTGCGCAGGCTGCTGAAGCGCTGCGCGATGTGGCCAGTAGCGCCCACCGTCAGGCGCGGAACCAGCGAGCCGGGGCAGCGCGCGTCCGCCTGCGCGGCCGCGCTGCTGACATTCCCCGCCACCGGCCCTGCGCCCAGCGCAAAGCTGGGGACCACAAACAAAAACACCAGACTTAACAACACGAGCATGACGATTAACTTGCGCATAGATAAAGCCTCCAAATAGTGTGGTGTACGCCAGCAAAACAACCGGTGGTTGGCTGTTCAAGCCATTGTGCGCGAGAACCCCCAACAAGGCACACCTGCCCGATTACCTATAATATATCATCATCACTTCTGCGCGCAAGCTGGCCAGATGACTGGGGTAGTCTACAGCATACAGAGCCTGGAAAGTACAGGCTTACCGCCGCTGAAACAGGGCCATTTACTGTTCATGGGGGCTTGACCGGGGCGGTTCACTCAGCGGCGGCATCCTGTTCTTCGTCAGGTTCAGCGCCGGCGGCAAAGCCCGGCGCGCGCCGGGCGCGGCGCAGCTCTGGCAGTTGGCCGCGCCGCAGCACGAAATGATCCATATCGCGCGCCACGAACGTGTCCGGGAAGATGTGCTGCGCTTCCTGGACGATATCGCGCTCGCGGTAGCGGCGCGACACATGCGTGAGGATCAGCGCGCGCACACCCGCATCGCGCGCCAGCGCCGCCGCTTCCTGCGCCGTGATGTGGCCGAAGGCGCGGGCGGCGTCGGTGTCCTGCGCCAGGAAGGTCGCCTCGATCACCAGCACATCAGCCCCGGCGACGTGCTCGCGCACGTTGTCCAGCCGGCCAATATCGCCAATATGCACCAGCTTAACGCCCGGCACAGCCGCGCCCAGCACCATCTCCGGCGCGATCACGCGCCCGTCTGCCAGCGTGAGCGTCTCGCCATCCACCAGGCGCTTGCGCTCCGGGCCGGCGGGCACGCCCAGCGCGGCGGCCTGTTCCGCCAGGAACGGTCGGCGCGTCTTTTCCTGAAACACGAAGCCGAAGCAGCCGCTGCCGCGATGTACCACCGGAAAGGCGCTGACGGTGAAATCCTTGCTGGTGAAGATCGGGCCGGGCTGGAGGTCAACCAGGTGAATATCAATCGGCAGGCGCTCGAAATCCAGCACGACGCCGAACAGCAGATTCTGCACCCGGTCGAGCGTCGCCCGCCCGCCCCAAATCTCCAGCTCGTCAATGTTTTCCCAGCGGGCAAAGGTAGACACCAGCCCGCCCAGGCCCAGGATGTGGTCAAGGTGCGCGTGTGTGAGCAGGATGCGGTTCAGGCGCTTGAAACCAATGCCGCTGCGTAGAATCTGGCGCTGCGTGCCTTCGCCGCAGTCAATCAGGAAGCGGTGCTCGCCCGCCAGCACCGCCTGAGCGCTCAACCCCCGATGCACCGAAGGGGCTGAGGCCGAAGTCCCCAGGAACACAATTTCAAACATGGAGCGCCGCCAGTCGTCAGTCAGTCGTCAGCCAGAGTCATCAGCCCCGGCGCGAAAAAGGCCCGAAGCGCGGTTAGTTGTCCGTCACTACCAGGGTGTTGCCGGGCAGGAACAGGCGCGTGCCGCGCTGCTGACCGCTGCCATCCAGCACGGGCATGCGCGTTTTATCGCTGTTCTGGTACACGCCGATAGACATATCATACTCACCCGGCGGCGTTGAGTCGAGCAGCGTAACATACGTCACCTGGATGAACAGGTCGCGCGGGCGCAGGCTGGCCGGCAGCACGCTGATAATATCGGTCTGCGCGGCGATCGAAACCGGGTCCGCCAGCACGTGCGTAAACAGGCGCATATCCGGCGGCAGCGGGCCATCTACGCGCCAGTAGGTCACAGCGGGGATGACATCCCCCGCCTTGAACGCGTGGGTCGTATTGGCCTCGTAGCCTACGAACGTGATGTTGCCGCCGAAGCGCACCGGCGGGTACACCTGTTCCTCGCCGCCGGGCGCGTCAGGCGCGTAGGCCGCCAGCGCGGTCGTGGTAAACGCGCCGATCTGGTCGGCCAGCGGCTGCGCCACATCCATGATGATGACCGTGTCCGGCGGGACGCCGTCCTGCGCCAGCGGCACGCCCATTTCCAGCCAGCGGCGCAGCGGCGGCGAAGCGCTTTGCAGCCCGCCAGGCGCGGTCAGAATGACCTGCTGGCGCTCGCCGCCCTGGGCCAGCACCAGCCCGATGCCGCAGTCGGCCAGGCGCAGGCTGCTGCTGTCACGGTTCATCAGCACCATAATGCGCTGCGCGTCTGTCAGCCGGGGGGCGGACGCGCCGCGCGCCGGCACACACAGGACGGTGGGCAGGTCGGCGGCGGTGCGGTCAAGGTAGCGCGCCAGCGCCCCCGCGCGCCCGTGATACACCTGCTGCACAGCGTCCAGGGCAGGCCAGCGGACGAAAAGGTCCGTCGCCAGCCAGTACAGGTTGAAGGCCAGCAGCGCCAGCAGCGCCAGCGCGAACACCCGCCGCGCCCAGCCGCGCAGGCTGTGATACAGGGTCGTCACGCCCAGGCCGAACAGCAGCGCCACCACCGGCAGCAGCACCGCCATCGCGCCGAAATCGGGCGCGGCGGGCACAAAGATCGCCGCTGGCAGCAGCGCGACGAACATAATCAGCAGCAGCGCGTAGCGCGGATAGCGCACCTGGCGCAGCGCCGTCAGCAGCCCCAGCAGCACCAGCACGCCGCTGAACAGGTCCAGCAGCGGGCGGCCCGGCAGGTTGCGCGCGGGGCTGGCGTCGCCCACAAAGAACAGCCCGCTGATGGTGTCAATGACGGCTTGCAGCGGGGGGTGTGCGGCCAGGTTGTAGCCGTCGAACAGCCGCCCGGCCCCGGCCAGCTCCGGCAGGCGGATAGACGAGATAACATAAGGCACGGCAATAATAAAAGCCACCAGCACGGCGAAGCCGGTGTAGCTGAGGGTGCGCGGCGGCAGGCGGCGCGGCGACGCCACCATAAAAACGATGAACGCCAGCGCCCCAAGCGCGATGAAAAACGCCGCCGGGTGAATGTAAAACCCCACGCCCAGCAGCAGCCCCAGCACCGCGAAGGCCACCGTGCGCGGCTCGCGCGAGGGGCTGCCTGGCCGGCACACCGGCAGCGCCAGCGCCAGCGTCAGCATCACCGCCGCCACCAGCAGCGGGACAAACGTCTGCGGGCCGATCGTCCGCGCCAGCAGTGCCGGCCACAGGCCAACCGCCAGCAGGCCCAGCGCCGCCAGGCCCGCCAGCGAGCCGTACAGCCGCGCGCCCAGCGTGTACACCAGCGCCAGCAGCAGCATGCCAACCGCCACCGACAGCATCCGGTAGCCCAGCGTGCCGCCGCCCGCGAGGCTGCGCGCCACCGCCAGCAGCATGTGATACAGCCCTTCGCGCCCGCCCTCCGCGCCCAGCGGCGACAGGTTGTAGAACACCTCAATGCGCCCCTGGCGCACGGCCTCCGCCACGCGAATATTCAGCACTTCGCTGTCGCTGACGCCGGGCGGCAGCGCGTTCAGCTCCCACAGGCGGATACCGGCGGCCAGCAGCAGCAGCGCCAGCGCCAGGATAAATCCGGTCCGGCTCGACACTCTCACATCTCCGCGTTCACAGCGCAGTCGCCCAGGCGGTAAAGGCCAGCACCAGCAGGCCCAGGGCCACGTTGATCCAGGTCAAACGCACTTCGCGCCGGCGCAAACGCTCCCAGGCCGCCGGGTCGCCTTTGCCGCGCTCCGCCAGCAGGCTGGCGCGCTCCAGCGCCGGGACAACCCCGAACTGAAGCAGCAGGCCCGTGATCACCATGCCAGCGATAGCGATGTGCTTGAGCAGCATGGCCTGGCTCCACTGGTTGTTGAAGGTGAGCACGCCGTCATAGTAGGGGCTGGCGGTCATCTGAAACAGGCCGGTGACAACCAGCACGGCCAGGCTGAGGTTCGCCAGCGGGAAAAAGCGCGCCCGCAGCCGCGTGAGCAGCGTGTACAGCGCCGGGCTGGTGGCGAGGATGCGGCGCATCGCCGGCCACACCAGCAGCGCCAGAATAACCAGCCCGCCCACCCACACTACGGTGGCGACCAGGTGAAAAAAGAGGCTAATCGCAAGGATAGACGGGGACAAGGCCAAGCGCCTCCGGGCTGTCGGGCGCGCGGGCAGGGATCACCCGGTCGCCGCAGTACTTCTCCATATTCGCCAGCGCCACAAACGCCGGGCGTGTGTTGCCGTCAGGCGTGGTCACGGCCCACCAGTATTCCTCATCCGCCGGCGTCCAGGCCGGGTCAGCGATGTAAATGGCGGACATCAGCCCCACCCAGGGCCGCCAGTGTTCGGCTGCATAACGGTACGCCTCAACCATATAACGCGCCTGCGCCGCTTCGTCAACCGCGAACCAGGCGTAATCCGGGTTCGTGCCGGGGTCGGTCGTCCAGCCGACTTCGAGGATCGCCGCCTGGCGCGCCGCATCGCCGTTGGCCACCATCACCCGGCGCAGGTCCTCAACCCGGCGGAACGTGAAGAAGCGCGGGCGGCCCTGGCGTTCAGCGTCGTCCGGGCTGAGGTCAGGCGCGGAGAAGCCGGGCGCATGCATCCCCACAACGTCAGCCCAGCGCTGGAAGCCGGCATCGTACATCTGCTGCAAGAAAATATCATCCGGGCGGGCGCTGCCGTCGTCGGTCCCGGTGGGGGCCAGCCCGGCGGAAATAACGATAGCGGCGGGGTCAGCGGCGCGGATCGCCACAGCGCAGGCGCGCAGCAGGTCGGCGTAGGCGGCGGCGGCGGGCGGGCGGCCGCCCCACTCGCGCGCGAGGTTCGGCTCGTTCCACACCTGATAGGCCGCGATGCGCCCGGCATAGCGCCCGGCGACCGCGCCGCAGTAAGCGGCCCAGTCGTCCATAAAAGCGGCGTCCGGCGGCGCGTCGATGAAATCGGCGTCCCTGCGCCCCGTGACCGACGGGTGCGCCCACTCTGGCGCGTCGCTCAGGCGCGCCACCAGCGTGAGGCCGCGCGCGGCGACCGCCGCCACCACCGCGTCGGCGCGCTCAAAATGCCACTCGCCCCGCCCCGGCTCCAGGTCCTCCCAGGCGAAAGTCTGCTTGACGTGGCTGAACGCCATCAGCCGCACCCAATCCAGGTGCAGGTTGGCGCTGTGCGTGTCCCACCACAGAAACGTCTGCATGCCATAGGTGAGCGCGGTAAACGGCGGGTCGGTCACCGCGTCGGCGCGCAGCGGGTCTGCCGGCGGGCGGGCCAGCGCAGCCACAGCAAAAAGCAGGGCCAGCGCAGCCAGCGCTGCCCCGGCCCTGCCCCATCCGCGCTGGCGAACGCTCACTACATCCCTTGCCGCTCCCGGCGCTCCGTCTGCCAGTCGCGCAGGGAGTCATACACCGGGCGGAAATTCCAGTCCTTGCCGATAATCGAGTACGGCACGTTGTCGTTGGTGGGGTCCCAACCGGCCTGCGGGCCGTAGTTGAAGTTCCACAGAAACGCCAGCCACACCGTATCCCATTTCTCCATGTTGTTAAACGCTTCGATAGTCCACATGTCCTGCTCAGCCAGCGTGTTGTCGTTGGCGAACTCGAAGCCTGGCGGATAGCCGCCCAGGTCCTCAGTCGAAGCCCAGCCAAACTCGGTCACGCACAGCCGCAGGTCGCTGCCCGCCAGCCGAATCTTGTTCGCGTAGGTTTCCAGCGTGCTGCGGAAGCTCCAACTGTGGTGCGGGTTTTCAAACGGCCCGCGAAACGTAGCCGTTGGGTCAGGCGGCACGTTGTCCCAGGTGACGCTCGGCCCGATATTGTAGCCGTTGTGGTGCGCGCCCACACAGTCAGCGTAGTTCAGCAGCCCGGCGGCGATAAGCGCGTCAAGGTACGAGAAGTCGTCAATGGCCGAGACACGGCCATCCGGCTCGGTCCAGCCGCCGGTCGGCGAGAGCGCGCCGCTGATGACGATGATGCCGGGGTCAATGTTCTTGACCGCCTGGTAAGTCTGCCGCAGCAGCGTGACGTAGTTGGCGGCGCTCAGGCCGCCTGTCGAGGTCCACTCCCGGTCGAGGTTCTGCTCGTTCCAGACCTCAATGCCGTGCACCATGCCCGGATAGCGCTCGACGATGGCGGTGACGAAGTTCACGTAATCCTGGAAATCGGCGGGCGGGCCGTGTTTGCTCAGGTCAACGCCCGCTTCGCGCGCCCAGTCCGGCGCGGTGACGATTGACAGCATCACCTTCAGGCCGAACCGCGCGGCGGACGGCATCGTCAGGTCCAGCACCGTCCAGTCATACTGGCCGCGCTCGCGCTCGTAATCTTCCCAGCGCACCTGCTGTTTGTACCACTCCAGGTTGAGCTTTTCGCTCACCTCGCGCATCCACATGTCCTGGTTTTCAGGGTTCAGGTCCAGGCTGTACTGCACCTGGATGCCCGGCTGAAAGCGCACATCGTCCACCGGCAGCGGCGTCGGCCCCAGGGTGGGCGCGGCGGCGACGGCGGGCGCGGCGTCAGCCGAGGCGGCATCTGCCGCCGGCGGCGCAGACGTGGGCGAAGCGGTGGCGGCCACCGCCTGCCGCGTCGGTATCAGCGTGCCGGTGGGGGCCAGCGCCACCGCCGAGTCGTCTGTAGCGGGCGGCAGCGCGATGCTGTTGGTATCGGAAAAATCGGTTTCCTGGCTGAGCGCGCCGTAAGCTGAGTAGATAGCGACGAACGTGCACGCCCCCATAATCACGGTAATGCCCACCCAGACCAGCGCGAACGTGCGTAACTGCTGGCGCATGGTCGAAGAAGATTGTGCGGCCATTGTAATCTGCGTCCTTTCCGCCGGTCAGCGCGCCCCCGCGAGGGCGCTGCACGCCGGGCAGCTTCCGTCGGCGCGAATTATGGCGTAACCGGCCATCGGGTCGGTATCGTAGCGGGTGAAATCCACGTTCCAGACGATCATCAGGCGCACCTTGCCGCTTTGCGAGGCCAGTGCCGCCGCCTCCGCCAGCCAGGCCGCGTGCTGCTCCAGCGACACGTTCGACGCCCAACTGAAATAGTCGGGCAGCGGCGGGTAGCCGGCGCTGGTCAGGTAGCCCAGCTCGGTGAAACAGATCGGCTTCTGGCCGCCGATAATGTTCCAGTAGGTGTCGAGCATGCCGAAGAAGTAGCGGGTGTAGTAGCCGTCGCGCGGGTCGCCGCTGCGCTGGCTGGGGCCGATGATCCCCTCGTTGTAGTGCGCGCCCACGCAGTCCGTCCACTGCAGGCCGCCAGCGTTCACAACGTCGCGCAGCCAGTTGTCGTCGTTGACCACCTGGCCGGGGAAAGCGGCCTCGGCGCCGGTGGGCGCGGGCGCGCCGCTGATCACCATCACGCCGCCGTTAGCGCCCTTGATGGCCTGATAAGCCTGGCGCAGCATCTCGGCGTAGGCCGCGCCGCTGATCTGGTTGCGCGGCCACTCGCGGTCCAGGTTTGGCTCGTTCCACACTTCGATAGCGTCCGGGCCGAGCGCGGCCACGCCGCCCAGGAACGACGCGAACTGCTGCACATAGCCCGCGCCGCCCGCCGCCAGGTCGTTGGGCCGGCCCACCACGCCCACCAGCACTTTAAAGCCGCGCGCTTTGGCGTCGCTGACAACCGACGCCACCGAGCCAGGGTCCTGGCCAGGGCTGTACACCACCTGGACCTTCATCCAGTTCATGCCGGCGCTGCGCATCGCGTTGGCGGCACGGTCGCTGGCGGTGTTGGTTACATGCCCGCCGTACTCGAAGCTGCCGGCCACGATGCTGCCCGCGCCGGGCGCGGCCGCCGGGCCGCCTGCCGGCGCTGACGGGGCCTGCGGCGCGACCGCCACCGGGGCCGGCGTCGCGGTCGGCTCTGGCGTGGGCGTGGGCGTGGGCAGCGGGGTGGGCGTGGCCGTCGGCGCGAACAGCGCCACCGCCGCGCCGCTGCGCGGCACTTCCGCCGCGCCGTCCACCACCGCCACGTTCACGGCGTAGTTGCCGTCAGGCGCTTCGATAGTGATCACCAGCGGTTGATTCAGGTCGGTGGTGGTTTCGTCCAGCACCTCGAACGCGCTCTCGACGCGCCAGCGCAGCGCGAACTGCCGGTCCACCGGCACGCCTGGAATTTGCAGCTTGTAGCTGAGGATGCTCTCCAGCACGCCCGCGCCCAGGTCCGCCGCCTCCAGGTCGCTGAAGGCTACTCCGCCCAGCGCGAACGGCAGCGCGCGGTCCATGCGGAAGCGCAGCGCGCCGGCGTCGGTCAGCCACACGCGCGCCACCAGCGCGTCGTCCGCGCCGTAGTATTCGACAAACGGCGCGTCGAGCTGCGTGTCATAGCCGGAAACCGCGCGCAGGCCGTCCAGCGCCGCCTCGATGGTGCTGCCGGGCAGCACAGTGCCGCCCTCGCTGATCTCAGCGGTGAGCTTCACGTCGCCCAGGCCGGCCAGCCCCTCGGCATAGCCCACCGGCGTAAACGCCCCGGCGGCCTCGCGCACTGAGCGCGCCGACAGGCCGATCAGAATCTTGTAGCGGTCAACCTCGCCCACCGCCCAGCGCAGCATCGCCTCAACAAGCTGGTCCGCGCCCGGCGTGTAGGTCGTCGGCGAGGCGGGCAGCTCAATTTGCAGGTAATCCACCGCCTGCCCCAGCGCCTGCCAGTCGTAAGCGCCCGTGTCCCACGCCCCGGCGATGTTCTCCGCCGCCGGGACGACCACGCCCAGCGCCAGCCCGTTCTGGCCGAGGCGCTGGCCCAGCGCGCTGACAAACGCCGAAAAAGCGTCGCGGCTGTCCGCCGGCAGGTCGCGGTAATCAATAAACACGCCGTCTGCGCCGTTAGCGCTGGCGAAGTTGACGATCTCGGTCACGTGGCGGTCGCGCAGCGCACGGTTGCTGAGCACCGCCGTCACCGTCTGCGGGTCAAGCGCGCGCGGGTCAATAAAGTTGCGGATCACCGGCATAACGGCGTAACCGGCGCTGGCGTCCACGCCGGCGGCCAGGCTGCCGGTCAGCGTGCCCTCCAGCGTCGGCTGCAGGCCCGCCGGGGCGACGATGGTGGCCAACTGCGCCACCTCAGGCGACAGCGTCTGCACCACATCCACCGCCACCAGCACCGTCGGCTGTGGCGGCGGCGCGGCCTGGAACACGGCCACCTGCTGCGGCACGCTGTCCACCACGGCCGTCAGCGTCGCGCCGGTGGCGCGCGCCGGCAGGAAGCGCCACTCACCGGCGGCGGCGTCATAGCCGTAAACGCTGAGCAGGTCGGCGCTGCTGCCGGGCGGAATCTCCAGGCTCAGCGAGACCGTTTCCGGCGCGGCGCCGGTCGTGGCGATGCGGTATACCTGGCCCTGAAGCGCCAGGAACGGCGGCCGGGCGGCCAGCGCAGCGGCCCACTCCGGGCCGCCAGTGCCCGCCTCGAAGGCGCTGGCCGCCAGCGGCTCCACCACCACGCCGAAATCTGTGCCCGGCGCGGCAGGGTCAACGACCAGCGTGAGGCCGCCGTCCTGGACGGCGTTAGCGTTGGCGTCAAGCATGGCGTACTGCACGCCGAACAGCCGGTTCCACAGGTTGATCGGCGGCAGGAACAGCCCCACCGCCACCAGCACCACCGTCACCAGCAGCGTCAGGACAGCGGGCAGCCAGCAGCCACAGCCGCCGCGCCGGCGCGACGGTTCATCAAGGTGCGCCGGTGGGACGGGCTGCGTGTCTTCATGAGCAGGCACTTCTGACATTGACGATCCTCAACATTCCAGTCCAGGTATGCGCCGCCTGCAAAGCGGGACGCGGGGCAATTATACCCCGCGCCCGGCGGTGATGTGAAGTTCGTAGTGCAGACGGTGGTTTTGTCAGCGGCCCAGCGCGGCGCAGGCCGGGCACGAGCCGTCCGGGCGAATCATGGCATAACCGGCCATTGGGTCAGCGCCGTAAGTGGTGAAATCCACGTTCCAGACAATGACCAGGCGCGCGCCCCGGCTGCCCGCGATGCGCACCGCGTCGGCCAGCCAGGCCGCCTGCTGCGCGACAGTGACGTTCTCCGCCCAGGCGAAGCCGCCCGGCAGCGGGGCAAAGCCCTCCGGCGAAAGATAGCCCAGCTCGGTGAAGCACAGCGGGCGCGCCCCGCCAAAGGCCCGGTTGTAAGTGGTGATCATCGAACCCAGATAGCGGGTGTAGTGGCCGCTGCTGCCGCGCGGGTCGCCGCTGGTGGCGCTGGGCGGGACGATGCCCTCGTTGTAGTGGATGCCCACGCAGTCGATGTAGCTGGCGGCCCCGGCGGCGGCCATCCCGGCGATAAACAGGTTGTCGTCGCAGCCCGCGCCGCTGCACCCGCCGAAAAAGCCGGTCGGCGCGGGCGCGCCGCTGATGACCAGCGTGTTAGGGTTGGCCGCCTTGATCGCGGCGTAGGCGCGGCGCAGCAGGCCGGTAAACGCCTGCGGGCTGATGCTGCCGGCGGGCCATTCGCGGTCAATGTTTGGCTCGTTCCACACCTCAATCGCGTCCGCGCCAGCGGCGGCCACGCTGCCCAGGTAAGCGGCGAAGGCGTCCTGGTAGCCGGGGTCCATCACCTGCGCGGGGTCGCCAACGATCCCCAGCAGCACGCGGAAGCCCGCGCCGTGCGCGGCGTTAATGATGCCCGTTACGTCCACGCCCGGCTGGTAGCGCACCTGTTTCTTGATCCAGGTCATGCCCGCCTCGCGCATCCGCTGGATGGTCGCGTCGCTCAGGTTGGCGATGTGCCCGCCGTAGCTGAAGCCGCTTATCGGGGCCGTGCTGACCACCGGCGCGCTCGGCGGCGCGGCGGCGGCGGGCGCGCTGGCGGCGGGCGCGCTGGCCGGCGGCTGAACAGCGCCGCCCTCGACAACCGGCAGTTGGGCGAACTGCTGGCCAGACAGCACGACAAAGCTGAGCGCGACCCAGCCGCGCGCGCCGTCCGCCGTGCTGACGCGCACCCAACCGCCGTCGGCGCTGCGCCCGTCCACCGTAATCGCTTCGTCGAAAGCCAGCGTTTTCATCAGGCTGGCGTTGGGCGCTGTGCGCATGTTAACGCCGGCGGCGGTGGTGGTCTGCACCGGGCCGCCGCTGCCGCCCGCGGCGGGCGGCGGGGCCGCGTTGGCCGGCGCTGCCGGGGCGGGCGGCGCAGCGGGCGCGGCGGGCGCTGGCCCGCCCTGGGGCGCGCTCAGCGTAAACGGCGTCTCCGGGTAGACCGGGCGCAGGGCCGCCGCGTCCGCCGGGGCCAGTGCCAGCCCGCCGGTATAGGCCCAGCCGATCTTGCCGTCCGGCGCAATGCCGCGCACCCACGCCCCGGTGAACGCCTGGCCATCCACCCGGAACGGCGTGCCGGGGTCATACGTGCCGATCACCGCCCAGTCCACACCAGGGCCGCCGCGCAGGTTGCCGCGCTGGGCAAAGCTCGTCAGCGTGTCAGCGGACTGGGCGCTGACCGCGCCCGCCGCCAGCACAACCGCCGCCACAGCCATAACTAACCAGAATCGTCGCATCATTAACGCACCTCAAAAGCTCAGCAGTAAACCAGCAGCAGCAGGCTAATCGCCAGAATTGTACCCATAGCTGGCGCGGAGGCAAGACGCCGCTGGCCCGCCGGCGCTGAAGCTGTGCTACAATATGCCGCCGGAGGACATTCAGCCATGTGCGGATTCTACGCCACGATTGCCCGCTATTACGACGCGGAACATACCGACCGCACCGACGATCTGGTGCTTTACAGCGAGCTGGCTGAAGAATATGGCAGCCCGGTGCTGGATGTCGGCTGCGGCACAGGCCGCGTGCTGTTCCACCTGGCGCAGGAAGGCCACGCCGTTTACGGCGTTGACAGCGAACAGGCCATGCTCGACCGCGCCCGCCGCCGGCTGGCGGCGCTCCCGCACCTGCGCGAGCGCGTCACCATCCACCAGGGCGACGTGCTGGCCTACGCGCCGGGCACGGCGTTTAAGCTGGCGCTGCTGTCATACAACAGCCTGATGCACTTCCACGACCAGCCGCAGCAGCTCGCCCTGCTCCAGCTTATGCGCCGCTGGGCCGCGCCGGGCGGCGCGCTGGTGATTGACCTGCCCAACGCCGGCGAAACGTTCGCCACCCAGGACAGCAGCGCGCTCACGCTGGAGCGCACGTTTATCGACGCCGAAAGCGGCCACCTCATCATGCAGCAGGCCGTCAGCTACCTGGACCGCGTACAGCAGTTGATGCACGTCACCTGGATTTACGACGAAATCACCGCCCAGGGGATGGTGCAGCGCACCATCGCACCGGCGGTGTTCCGCTACTTCTTTTACCCGGAAGTGCGGCTGCTGCTGGCGCAGGCCGGCTTCGAGCCGGTCGAAGTGTACGGCGACGCCGACCGCAGCCCGTTCGAGGACGGCTGCGAGCGCATGATCGTCGTGGCCCGGCCCGTCTGAGGCGCGCCCGTATGATCGCCCTGCCAGCCGTTCGACAGGCGCAGCGCGCCGCGCTGCTGTTCGCGCTGGCGCTGGCCGCCGGCTGCGCCGCCGACGCCCCAACGCCGGCGCCTACGCGCGCCCCGCTCAGCGGGCCGACGACGGCCCCCACCAGCAACCCATTCCTCGGCCCGCCCACTGAGCCGCCGGCGAACAGCGCGGCCACCGGCCCCGGCCAGAACAATCCGACCGCCGCCGCCCTGCCCAACCAGGCCGCGCTGCCGCCGCTGGCCGTTGGCGCAGCGAACGGCGTGGAGCAGACAGTTGAGCTGGCCGCGCCCGACGGCGCGCTGCTGACCGGCGCGCTGCTGGCCCACACCGAGGCGCGCGTGCCCGGCGTGCTGCTGCTGGGGCCAGACCGGCTGAGCTGGGGCGATTTCCCCGACCAGCTCTACGCCGCCGGCTTCACGGTGCTGGTGATGCAGCCGCGCGCCGACACCGCCCTGGCGGATTTCCCGGCGCTGCTCGACGCGCTCACCAGCGGCATCGCTGACCCGGCGCGCATCGCCGTTATCGGCGCGGGCACGGGCGCGGATATCACGCTGCGCGGCTGCGCAGCGGCCCCGGCCTGCGCGGCGGCGGCGCTGCTCAGCCCGCTCGATGCTGGCCTGGCCAGCATCCTGTTCCAGTACAACCCGCGCCCGCTGTTCCTGGCCGCCAGCGCCGAAGATCAGGAGTCGTTCGCCATCGCCAGCGAGCTGGACGCCAACGCCACCGGCGCTAAATTCCTGCTGCCGCTGGAGCAGGCCGGGCAGGGCACGGCCATCCTGCAAAACCGCCCTGACGCCGGCGACCTGCTCATCGAGTGGCTGCTGCGCCAGCTTGGCACATAAGCCGCCAGCCAGGATTTTCCCTATGCGCGCAGCTTCGCGCCTAACTGCGCCTCAGCGGCCCGCACGATCTTCGTGTGCACCTTCGCCACCTCTTTGTCGGTCAGCGTGCGGTCCTCCGCCTGATACACCAGGCTGTACGCCAGGCTCTTGTGGCCGGCAGGCACAGCGCCGCCCCGGAACACGTCGAACAGCGTCACGCCGCGCAGCAGGCTGCCGCCCGCCCTGACGATCACCGCTTCAACCTCAGCGGCGGACGTATCCTCTTTCACCACCAGCGCGATATCCTGGTACACCGGCGGCGTGGTCGGCAGCGGCCGCACCGGGTACATGCCGCTGACGAAGCTCAGCAGCGCGTCCAGGTCGAACTCGGCGGCCAGCACCGGCGCGGCGGTCAGCTCAAAGGCCTGCGCCACCGCCGGATGCAGCTCGCCAAACGCGCCAATGTCCACGCCCTGCACGCGCAGCAGCGCCGAGCGCCCAGGGTGGAACGTCGGCTGCGCGGCGGGGGCGTATTCGGCCCCCTCAATGTGTAAGTCGCGCAGCAGCCCCTCGACAACCCCTTTAAGGTCGAAGAAATCCACGTTTTCGCCCTCGGCCCCGGCGGCCCAGTCGGCGGCGCGGCGCGGCCCGGTGATGAGCAGCCCCAAACGGCGCGGCTCAGCGGGCAGCGGCGCGTCAGGCTGCTTGAAATACACGCTGCCGATCTCGAACGTCTGCTGGCGCGCGGTGTAGCGGCTGTTGGCGCGCGCGTTTTCGAGCAGGCTGAGCAGCAGCGTCTGGCGCAGCGCGGTTTTGTCGGCGGCGATCGGGTTCGCCAGCCGTACATAGCGGCCCTGCGGCAGCCCTGTCGCGCCGGGCGGGAACAGCAGCGCCTCGCGCTCTGGCGAGACCAGCCGGTAGCTGATGTTCTCGCGCAGGCCAAGCGCCACCAGCGCGTCGCGGGTGCGTTCCTCGTTTTCCAGCGTGGGGTTGGCGCGCTGCTCCGGCATCTCGTCGGCGATCATCGTCGTCGGCAGCCGGTTGTAGCCGTAGATGCGCGCGATTTCCTCAATCAGATCAGCCTGCCCCGTGGCCGGCTCGGCGCTGATGTCCAGGCGGTGATCGGGCACGGTCACGCGCAGGGCCGCGCCGGCGTCCGCCACCGTGAAGCCGAGCCGGCGCAGCAGCGCCGCCGCCGTCGGCGCGTCGAAGTCAATGCCCAGCAGGCGGCTTATCTCGCTGACGCGCAGGTCAACCACCACTGGCGGCGGCGGCAGCGGGTAATCGTCAATCACGCCCTGCGCCACCGTCCCGCCGCCGAGCTGGCGCATCAGCTCGATGCCGCGCGTCACGCCCAGCAGCGCCCGGCTGGGGTGCACGCCCCGGCTGAAGCGCAGCCCGGCGTCAGTGGTCACCTTCTGCGACTGCATCGTGCGCCGGGTGTTGATAAAGTCCCAGTTGGCCGCTTCCAGCAGCACGCTGCGCGTCGCCGCCGTGATCTCAGTCTCCGCGCCGCCGATCACGCCGCCCAAACTGAGCGCGCCCGCCGTGTCGCACACCAGGATGTTGTGCGGCTCAAGCTGGCGGTGGGCCTCATCCAGCGTCGCCAGCGTCTCGCCCGCTTCAGGCAGGCGCGTAATGATCGTCGGCGGCTGGCCGCCGGCGCGCGCCACCAGCTTGTCATAGTCGAAGGCGTGCAGCGGCTGGCCGATCTCGAACATGATATAGTTGGTCACGTCCACGATGTTGTTGATCGGGCGCTGGCCCACCAGCTTGAGGCGGCGCTGCATCCACTCTGGCGACGGTTTGATGGTGGTGTCGCGCAGCAGCGCCAGCGTGAAACGCGGGTTGAGCGCCGGCTTGCGGATTTCGATGGCGGCCTGCGTCGCGATAGGCGCGCCAGCGGCCACGAAGTCGTAAGACGGCTCGCGCAGCGGCTTGTCGAGCAGCGCGGCCACCTCGCGCGCCACGCCCAGGATGTTGTAGCAGCGCGCCAGGTTGGGCGTCAGCTCGATGTCGAAGATCACATCGCCCAGCACGTCCTGCAGCGGCGTGCCCGGCGCAAAGCCGCCGGCGTCCGCCATCAGGATGACGCCCTCGTGTTCGTCGCTGATGCCCAGTTCCTTTTCCGAACACACCATGCTGCGGTTCGGGATGCCGCGCAGCGCCTTTTCCTTGAGGATCATGCGCTTCGGCGGGTCGGCGTAGCCATCCCACACCTCCGCGCCCTCAGCGGCGAAGGCTACCCACAGCGGCGCGGCCAGCCTGCCCTGGTCGCGGTAGGGGAACAGGTTGGTCGCGCCGGTGACACACGGCTCGATCTCCGCCCCGCCGTAGTCCACCAGCGCCAGCACCAGCCGGTCAGCGTTGGGGTGCGGCTGCACCTCGCGCACCGCGCCGAGCAGGATTTTGTCGCGCGCCCACACCAGATGGTCGGACGCCGGGCGGCGCACGCCGGGGATGCGGTTCTGCGGCACGCCGATATAGCGCAGCCCGCCCACCTCCAGCCCGGCCAGCGTCAGCCGTTCGGCCAGCACCTCCGCTGGGATATCAATCTCGACGAACTCTTTCAACCATGACAGCGGTACAAGCATAGGGTTCTACTCTTCCTCTTGTTCTACTTCAATTTCATCGGTGTTTGTGAACGGTTGGTAACTCCCGCCACATGCTTCTTCGATCAGCGCGCGCAGTCTTTCGCGGCGATCATTGACAAAATCATCCCAATTATCCGAAACCAACCTGTCGGCACTGATCGCGTGTGAAGCGAGAATCTGATCGAAAGACACATCGAGTCTTTTGCGCCAGTCGCTCACGTATTCTGAAGGCAAACGCCCTCCAATACTACGGTTCACTGCACTGCTGATGAGTGTTTTATTGACAATGGTATTGGCGCGCGGGTCATGGATTTTCAAACGCGCTAGCGCATCAGTTGGGAAAATGTGATGATGATCCTGAGATGTGTCGTAAAACAGCGCGGTTGACAGTTTTCCACCACCGCCGAAGTCCTTAGCGCCATTGCGCGCCAGCAGACACAGCACGCCTTTGTAAATCACATTACGAAGCGAGGTGATTTCCTGTAAAGCATCTGAACGAAATGTAAACTTCCTGACCACATCAGGCACAGGCCCACCATCTATCCAACTCAGAACTTGATCACAGTCCTGGGCTGTAGCGGTCTCAATGCGGCTGCTGTAACGCGCGCTGAAAACACTGCACCAGTACCATTGAGAGATTTTCTGGTGGGCACTTCCTACACTTGACGCGCCCTTAGTGTGCTTGATGTAAGCGAAGATTGTAGCAAGCGGGACAATTAAGGTTGTATAAGGCAAAATCCTTTCTGACAGGATACCTTGATCATTCATGAACTGCGCTGCTTCGCGATAACCATCTACGAGCAGCTCCCACCACTTGTCAACAACTCCCCTACCCAGACTCAGTAAATCCTGTCTCCGGCAGCTAACCGAAACTTCAGGATTCTGGTGTTTCTCGCTCAGGGTATGAAGAAGCGATAACCCTTGCAGGAAATGTGTACCGAGAAGGGGCTGCTGCATTGGGAACCATTGTTTGAGTCTCCCGATGGTCATTGACCACCGCGTGTTTAACTCGAATCCCTGTGCCCATAACACAGCCGTAGCCAGCTCAAATACATCCAGTGGCTTGCCCGTACTGTTGACCTTCTCGAAAATGTGGCAGATAGCGCTCAACGGCATGTCGCTGCGAAGTTCGATAACAGGGAAAGGATAGGTTTGTATTCTGGTAATCCAGCTTTCCACTAACTTTTTCCATAATTTTTGGTGTTCCAGTAACTGCGACATTTCATTGTTTGCTTTACTCAATTGAAAACGGTTCTTCCATTCCTCTAGAAAATTCGGATTAAAGATGGCATAGAGAGGCATGGCACCGTTTTCAATTTCCTGATCCGGCGTTGTTATCTCATATCTTGGTGACAGGTTGTCGTACCGAACCTTTTTACCCGTGCGTTTGTCTGAAATAACATAGAAAAGCGCACCTTCAAAGTAAGGGTCACCGATCTCAATGTCCCCGTCAGGATCTGATAGCAAATGCTCTATGTCCAGATAAAAGTGATATATACGCCCTTTATAGGTCACCCCCTTTTTGCTGTACAAAGCCTGAAAAAGACTCGTTAGGCGCTGCTGACCGTCAAGAACCATCACCCCTGGCGTTGTCTTTAGCTGTGGGCCAGCCCCCTCAAAAGGCCTCATGGCAAATTTACCGTTATTGCCCACAACAGGCATTGTCAAGAGACTCCCGGCCGGGTAACGATAGGCAACAGATATAATCAGATCTCGTACCATATCGGGTTCCCAAACCCAGGGCCGTTGGAAATTGGGCAAAGCCGTCTTATGTAGTTGAATGTCTCTCAGTATATCTAGCAACAACTCTGACTTGGGTGTGAAAATCTTGCCTTCGCTTGATATATTCAAGTTTTCCTGTTCCTGGAATGTGTTCATTTCTTCCTCTTAACTATTGGTTAACCTGATCTATAGATAACGTGCTTCGGAGTTCTACGTGGAACCCCGAAGCACATTTTGTGTTATCAATCAGTTCAGCACTTATGCCCCCAGCGCGCCGAAAATCACCGCCGCCACCAGCAGCGCCAGCACCGTGTTGAACGCGGTCGCGCCCAGATAGACAGCCACCGGCCGCCAGCCCATCTCGCGGATCGCGCCGGGCGCGAACTCGACGCCGATACACACGAACGCCAGCGCGAACGCCCATTGGCCGGCGCGCTCGATCTCTTTGGCGATCCCCGGCGTGAACGCGCCCAGCGTCGCCAGCGCGCTCACAATCACAAAGCCGATCACGAACTTGGGAAACCGCTGCCAGATCACCGCCAGGCGGGGGCGCTGGCCTTTGTCGCCCTCGACCACGACAGCGAAATACAGCGCCAGCGCGAACGCCACAAAGCCGATCAGCACGTTCTGCGCCATCTTGACGACGGCGGCCACCTGCTGCGCCTCCGGCCCGTGAATCGTGCCCGCGCCCACCACCGCCGCCGTCGTGTCGATGTTGCCGCCGAACCACGCGCCCGCCACCTGCGGCGACAGCCCCAGCGCGCCCGCCAGCGGCGGCATCAGCACCATCAGCGGGATGGCAGTCAGAATCACCAGCGCGGCGATGTACGTCACTTCCTCTTTCTTCGCCAGCACCGCGCCCGCCGCCGCGATAGCCGCCGACACGCCGCAGATCGAAACAGCGGCGGCCATCACCGCCTTGAGCGTCGGCGGCAGCTTAAAGCGCCCGGCCAGCCACCAGGTGAAGAAAAACACCGCCGTCACCATGATCACCGCCTGCACCAGCCCGGCGGCCCCGGTCGCCAGCAGGTCGCCCAGGCTGACGCGCGCCCCCAGCAGCACCAGCCCGATCTTGAGGAAGAACTCCGTGCGGAAGGCGGGCCGCGCCCGCGCGTACACGCCGGTCAGCCGCAGCAGGCCGTTGGCCGCCAGGCCGACCAGCACCGCCGTCAGCGGGTATTCGAACGGGTTGCGCGCCACGCCCTGCGCCCTGAACAGCGCCGCGATCAGGTAGTCCAGCTCCGCCGCCAGCAGCGTGAGCGCGATCAGCAGCGCCAGGCCGGCCAGCGGCCACAGCGCGAAAACGGGTCGGTTGGTCTGTGTGGTGTTCATCGTTCAGCCGTTCCCCGCCGCCTCAGCGCGCAAACACCCCGAACAGCGGCCAGGGGATGGCGCTGCCCCGCGCGAGCGTCAGCGTCACCTCAGCGGCGCAGTCGTTCGCCAGCGTTAGCTGCGGCGCGCCCGCGCCAGCCGCCACGTCAACCGTAACCGCGCCGTCGCGGCAGACATACTGATACTGGCTGCCCGCCGCCAGCGCCGCTGTCGCGCCGGTCACTGTCACCTGCTGGCCGTCCAGCGTGGCGCTGGTTTTCCAGCCGCCCGCCGCCGGCGCAGACCCCGCCGCCGCCGCGCCGGGCGCCGCCGTCAGCGTCACCGTCTGCGGGCCGGGGCCGGCCAGCCCCAGGCCGATCACGGCGACCAGCGCCAGCCCGATCAGCGTCGCCTGCCAGTCCTCCGATAACGCGAGCCGTTTGGACCTCATTTGCTGCACCTCGTTATGCTGTCGCCCTGTCGACTCTCATCATCGCCCGGTTTCGGCGTTTTTCAGCCTTTATTCTCTCACGTTGGGCCGCCCCGCCGCGCGCCGCCCTCTCCCGCGCTGGCGGGCGGGTAAGGCCCCTGCCTAGAACTGCTCCAGGAAGCGCAGGTCGTTGCCCCAGAAGTAGCGGATGTCGGTAATGCCGTGCTTGAGCATAGTGGCGCGCTCCGGCCCCATGCCGAAAGCGAACCCCGACCACTCTGTCGGGTCATAGCCGCCGCTGCGCAGCACAAACGGGTGCACCATGCCCGCCCCGGCGATCTCCAGCCAGCCGGCGTACTTGCACACGCGGCAGCCGTCGCCGCCGCACAGGAAGCACTCGACATCCACCTCGATGCTCGGCTCGGTGAACGGGAAATACGACGAACGGAAGCGCACCTGCGCCTGTGGGTTGTACATCCGCCGCGCGAACTCGGTGATCGTCCCCTTCAGGTCGCTCATGCGGACGCTGCGGCCCACCGCCAGCCCTTCGACCTGGTGGAACTGCACCTCGCTGCGGGCGGTGATCTGCTCGTAGCGGTAGCACATGCCCGGCAGGATCACGCGGATCGGCTGGGTCCCGTTTTCGCCCAGCGCGCGCATGGCGTGAATCTGCCCCGGCGACGTGTGCGTGCGCAGGATCACGTCCGGCTCAGTGGTGTAGAACGTGTCCTGCATATCGCGCGCCGGGTGGTGCGGCGGGAAGTTCAACAACTGGAAGTTGTACTCGTCCGTTTCGACATCGCGGCTGCGGAACACCTGGAAGCCCATCTCCGCCCACACGCGCGCGTACAGGCGCAGCGTCTGCGTCGAAGGGTGCAGCCCGCCCACCGGCCGCGCGCGCCCCGGCAGCGTGATATCCACCGCGCCTTCTTCCAGGTCGCGCGCCAGTTCCTGCTGGCGCACCAGCGCGTCGCGCGCCGCCAGGGCGGCCTCCAGCAGGTTCTTGACCTCGTTGGCGCGCCGGCCAAACGCGGCTCGTTCCTCGGCGGGAAGCTGGCCGGTGCTGCGCACCAGCAGCATAACGCTGCCCTTGCGCCCCAGGTATTTCGCCTCCCAGGCGGCCAGCGCGCCGCTGCTGGCCACGCCCTCCAGCTCCGCCTGCGCGGCGCGGTATTGTGCCTCTAACTGCTCCAGCATGTGCTCGTCTCCCGGTCACTGATTGCCGCCCGGCCAAACCGCACCCCGGCCAGCGGCCCCCAAACTAAAATACGCCCCCGCCCCCACAACCACCAGGGACGAGAGCGCCTGAAAATCTCCCGCGGTACCACCCTGCTTCCCCGCGTCAGCGCGGGGCGCTCATTGTGCCCGCTAACGCCGGGACCAGCGGAGCAGACTACTGATCCCGCCGCGCAACAAAGGGGGGGACGTTCACCTGTCGGCTCGCGAGTGAATGTCGCGGCGGCGGCCTGCCCCGGCTCGCAGTCAATGGCCTGGGGTTCCCTGAAGGCGCGAAAGCCGCGACCTGTCTCGGTCAGCGCCTTTAACGGCCCAACTATACGCACGCTGGCGCGCCCTGTCAAGGCATGGCCCATCGTGGTCTTTGGCTGGCTGTCGTAGCTGGTAAACACCCGGCCGCGCCTCTTGACACCTTCCAAGAACTGTGTTACCTTAAGACGGATTGTGAAAGGTGTGTCTTATGTCCGATTCCATGAAACAGCTTATCGAAACAGGAGCCGTCTACTCTCGGCAGCAAGCGGCTGAGGCGCTGGGTATCAGCCTGAGCACGCTCAAACGGCTGATCAAAAACGGCCACCTGCGCGTAAGCAAGCCCCATGGAATGCGCCGTGTGTTTATCACTGGTGAGAGCATTTTGGAAATGCTGAACGAAACCACAGTGGAGCGGAGTGCGTAGAAATGGCTTGCGGATCGTGGTTGGCCGTGTCTGACAACCGCATACTGCCACCAGGTATCGCCTTCCGGCTTGGATTCCGCCCGTTCGCCGCCGCTGGCGGCCCAGGCGGCGCTGGCCTGACGGGAGGGGCACAGCCCGCGCCCGTGGCAGGCGATGCGTTCAGCAGGAGTCAGTTTCACCGATGGAGGTCACGTGCCACTTAGCACCAGGTGACTTCCTGGCCCCGGCTAAAGTTTGCTGGAAGGGCGTGAGACTGACGGATTTTCGGAAGCTCACGCCCTTTTTATTTGTCTGTATGACCTGCATAGAGCGAGGTTCAACATGGGACAGACGCACCAGCACACGGCCCAGACTTATTTTATAGACCCCCGCCTGGCGCTAGCGTTTGAACTGCTCGACGAGCTGCACACCGCCGCCAGCGAGGGCGAACTAAACGTGTTCACGCCGATGAGCACATCTGAGATCGTTGAATGGCTGCGCGAGTTCGCTTACACCGCGCACGAAACGCTGGCTGAGATCGAGAAGCGCAGCGCGCCGGCAGCCCCGCACCTGTACCTGGTTAAGTAGGCCCGGTCGGCGCGCGGCGCCAGCCCGGCGGGAACCTTTGCCGCCGCCGGCGCGTCTATCTGTTGGACAGCGCGTCCAGTTTTGTTAGTGAACGCACAGGAGGGCGGCAGGCCAGAAAGGATGACACCTTGAACAGCCGCAAAGCCGACACAACAGCAGCGGGTCCGCATCAGGCCGCCCCCCTCAGCGATGAGAACGGCGGTCCTGACCCTTATCAAACAGCATACGCCGTGATCTGAAAGCAGTTAGCAGGGCCGGGCGCGTTTTACTGGAACAACACGCAAACTGGAAACCATACCGCAGCGAGAGTGGCTTTATCGTTAACGCAGCGGCACAGACAGACAGCGGCTTATCCCGCGCGGGGAAGCGATGCGCAGAAATGGGTGTTGGCTCCGCTTCCCCGCTTTTAATCTAACACGTTCTTAACCGCTGGCGGGCAAAATGCTGTATAATGCGCTGTGAAATACAACGCAAACGATTCCTCGTTTGATTGAGGGAGGCGCGATGTCACAAAGCCGCGTATTGTTGCTCAACGGCAGCACGTGGGAGCCGCTTTCCGTCATCACCGTCCCACGCGCCATCAACCTCGTGCTGGCCGACAAAGCCGTCGTCGTCGAACAAAGCGGGTGGTTCCTCAGAACAGTTCGTGACAGATACCCCATTCCCTCAGTCATCGCCCTGCGCACCTATGTCAATGTGCCGCGCCGCCGCGCCCACTGGAGCCGCAAGGGCGTGCTGGTGCGCGACAATTACCTGTGCATTTACTGCGGCGCGCAGCCGGGCAGCGTGCAGCGCGGCAAGGTGCTGGTCAAGAGCGATTTCACCGTTGACCACATCCTGCCCCGGTCGCGCGGCGGCAAGGACCAGTGGACGAACACCGCCTGCGCCTGCTACGCCTGCAACCACCGCAAAGGCGACCGCCTGCCCAATGAGGCGGGCATGAAGCTGGGCTGGGAGCCTAAGACCCCGCGCACCAGCTACCTGGTGATCGCGATCGGCAACGGGCCTGCCGCCTGGCGTCAGTACATCGAAATCGACAACTGACACAGCCCCCGCCCCACCACAGCCGCCGCGCCCCCGCCGCGCTGTCCGTGCTGTTTGCCGCTTGTTTGCAACCGGCGCGCAACTTTCTCCGTAATGCTGAGTACCACACACTACCGCCGCATCGGGGGAGGAACAGCCATGCAGCAAACGCTTGTCGAGGCGCGTGGCCTCACTAAATCGTTCAAACGGCCTGACGGCTCAGAAATCAAAGCCGTTAAGGGCGTGGACCTCGCTATCCACACCGGGGAGATTTTCAGCCTGCTCGGCCCGAACGGGGCCGGCAAAACCACCACCATTTCCATGATCAGCGGCCTGCTCACACCCAGCGCTGGCGACGCGACCATCGGCGGCCACTCGATCACCAAAGCGCCGATGGCCGCCAAGCGGCTGCTGGGCGTCGTCCCGCAGGAAATCGCGCTCTATCCGATGCTGTCCGCGCGCCAGAACCTGAAGTTCTTCGGGCGGATGCAGGGCATGCGCGGCGGCGACCTGAACCGGCGCGTGGACGAAGTGCTGGAGTTCATTGACCTCACCGACCGCCAGAAGGACCGCATTGACACCTTCTCTGGCGGCATGAAGCGCCGCGTCAACATCGGCGTCGGCCTGCTGCACCGCCCGCAGCTTGTCTATATGGACGAGCCAACGGTCGGCATTGACCCGCAAAGCCGCCGCCGCATCCTCGACACGGTGCTGCGCCTGCGCGACGAGTACAGCATGACGGTGCTCTACACCACGCATCTGATGGAAGAGGCGCAGGAACTGAGCGACCGCGTCGGCATCATGGATCACGGTGAGATCATCGCCCTGGGCACGGTGGGCGACCTGGTGCAGCGGGCGGGCGAACAGGACCGGCTGACGTTCAACATCGGCGCGCAGGCGCTGGACGAAGCCTTCGTTGAGCGCATCCGCCGCAGCGTCCCCGGCGTCACCCGCGCGCTCTACGACCCGCCGGGCGAAGAAGGCGAGGAAAAGACCAACGACAGCGGCCTGCTCATCGTCTACGCCGCGCGCGGGCGCAAGGTGCTGGCGCAGATCATCCAGATGCTGACCGAAGCCGGGCTGGAGATCAGCTCGGTGCAGGTGCGCGAGCCTGACCTGGAAGCGGTCTTTTTGCACCTGACCGGGCGCGCGCTGAGGGACTGAGAGCCATGCGCAAAGTGTGGGCCATCGCCCAAAAAGACATCTACGGCACATTTACCAGCCGCGGCCTGCTGGCGATCATGTTCGCCATGCCGCTGGCGCTGGCGACCATCATCTCGCTGGCCTTTGGCGGGGCCGGCGGCGGCAGCACCGGCATCGCTGACATCCCGGTGGCCATCGTCAACCTGGACACCGGCGACCCCGCCTCCGGCTTTAACGGCGGCGCCGCGTTCGTCAGCGCCTTCGTGCCCGCCCCGGCGGACGCTGCGGCATCCCCCACGGGCGGCGGCTGCCCGGCAGACGCGGCCGCCAGCGCTGAATCCAGCGGCGGGCTGTCGCTCTTTGACCTCACAAACGCCGTTACGCTGGCCGACGCCGACGCCGCCCGCGCGGGCGTGGACGACGGCACGTACACGGCGGCGGTGATTATCCCGGCGGATTTCAGCAGCAGCCTGGCCTATTCGCAAACCCAGCGCGTGATCGCGCCCGTTCCGGTTGAGGTCTACGGCAGCGCCGGGCGGCCCATCACCGCCGGCATCGTTCGCAGCATCGTCGAAGGCATCGCCAACCAGCTCGTTGTCGGCTACGTCGCCATCGCTTCCACCTTTGAAACGGCGCTGGACCGCGCGCCCAGCGCGCTCGCCGGCGGGCTGCAGGCGGCGGCACTGGGCAGCAGTGCCAGCGCGCAGACCGCCTTCGCCTGCGGCTTCAGCCCGTCGTACAACACCATCGCCATTGACCAGCAGTCAGTCACCGAAGGCGACGACACCGAGTTCAATATTCTGGTCAGCATCGGTTCGGCGCAGGCGGTGTTTTTCGCGCTGTTTACAGCGTCAGCCGCCGCCGCCAGCATCCTGGAGGAAAAGCGCGACGGCACGCTCCAGCGCATCCTGGTAACGCCCACCACACGCATCACGTTTATGCTGGGCAAACTGTTGGGCACGTATGCGCAGGTGCTGCTGCAGATCGTTTTTCTGTTCATCGGCTTCACGTTCATCAACAGCCTGCTCAAAGGCCAGTTCAGCCTGCTGTGGGGCGACAACTGGCCGCTGCTCATCCTGCTCGTGCTGACGACCGCGCTGGGCGCGGCGGGCGTGGGCATGATCGCGGCGGCGGTGGGCCGCACCTCTGAGCAGGGCCAGATCATCGGCAGCATCATCGCGCTGATGATGGGCGTGTTGGGTGGCGCGTTCTTCAACCTGGCCGCCCTGGGCAGCCTGGAGTTTTTCACGCGCCTGTCCATCGTACGCTGGGGGTCAGAGGGCTTCGCCCGCCTGGCGGCTGGCCAGACCGATGTGCTGCCGAACATCGTCGTGCTGGGGCTGCTGGGCGCGGTTTTCTTCGCCATCAGCCTGTTCGCCTTCTACCGCCGGCAGGATATTTAAGGGGGGCCTGCCATGTTTAAGACACTCAGCGTTACCCTCAACGAACTGCGTATCGAATTTCTGGACCGGTCTATCTGGGTTCAACTGGTCATCATACCCTGCGTGCTGATCTTCTTTATCGGCCTGGCGAACGGCGGCTTCAACACCGGCAGCCGGGACCCGCGCCTGCGCGTAGACCTGCTCGACGAGGACAACAGCGCGCTCTCGGCGCAGCTCAGCAGCGCGCTGCGCGCGGTCAACCCCAATCTCGTGCTGTGCCCGGCGGACAACGACGCCGACGATTACTGCCAGACGGAGGGCGAAACGCTCACCGCTGAGCTGGCCGCGCAGCGCGTCAGGGACGGCGTCACCCAGGCGGCCATCGTCATCCCGGCAGGCTTCGGCGCGCAGGCGCTCAGCGGCCAGCCCGCGCGGCTTGTCTACCAGTCAAACGCGGCGCCCGGCCAGGCCAGCTCGGCCCTGCAGGCGCTGCAAGCGGCGGCGGGGCGCGTCGGCGGGGCGGCGGTGGCGGCCCGCGTGGGCGCGGAAGCCGCCGCCGACAGCGCTGTCAGCGCCGACCCCGGCTTTCAGCAGGCCGTCTACGACTACGCGGCAGCGCTGCTGGCGGCCATGCCGCCCGCTGTCAGCTACAGCGTCAGCGGCCAGGCCGCGGGCAATACGCTGTCCGGCTTCAGCCAGGCCGTGCCGGGCATCGGCAGCATGTACGTTATGTCCGCCGTGCTGGCCGGCATAATCGGCTTTGTCAAAGAGCGCAGCAACTGGACGTTCCAGCGCCTGATGATGATGCCGGTGCGCCCGGCGCAGATCGTCACCGGCAAAATGCTGGCGCGCTTCGTCCTCGGCCTCATCATGTACGCGGTAGCCTTTGGCTTCGGCGCGCTGCTGGGCACTAACTACGGCGGCGCGCCGCTGGCGCTGCTGCTGGTGATGGCCGCCTTCACGCTGTGCTGCACCGCCATCACGCTGCTGCTCACCACGCTGATCCACACCGAGCAGCAGGCCGGCGTCGCCCTCAACCTGATCGTCCTGATCGCGGCCCCGTTGGGCGGCGCGTGGTGGCCGCTGGAGATCGTGCCGCCCTGGATGGCCACAGTCGGCCACATCTCGCCGATCGCCTGGGCGATGAACGGTTTCAACGCGGTGATCGTCTCCGGCGGCGGCGTCCAGGACGTGCTGCTGCCGGTGGGCGTGCTGCTGGCGATCACCGTCGCAATCTTTGTGGTCGCCGTGCGGCGCTTCCACTACGACTGATCCGCCGCGCCACCAGCGCCGCATCCCTGTCCCGCCGCGCGGGGCGGGGGTGCGGCGTGCCGGGGCGCGCTTGCCCCCGCGCTCAAATCCCCTATAATAGCCGCCTGTTTGTGTCCGCTTAGCGTTAGCTTCTCTCGGATGCCTGTACGCCGCCCCCTGCGCGCGCTGCGCCGCCTGCCCGCGCTGACCGCCCTCAGCCTGCTGCTGCTGTTCCTGCTCCAGCGCTCTGTTGTGCCGGTCGGCCAGGTGTGGGCCGCCGCCGCCATCGCCGTGCGCGAGCACCAGTTCGACTATGTGGGCTGGGAGCTGGACGCGCTGAGCGCCAAACTCGGCGCGGCGCTGTTCGGCCTGCACCCGTTCATGGACGAGGCCGCGCGCGCTGATTACGTCCGCGCCTATCTGACCGACCTGGCGCGCGCCCAGGCGCTGGACAGCGAGATCAACGCCGCCTTCAGCGACCCCGCCGTAGCCGATCCACAGGCCGCCACCGCCAGCCTGCGCGCCGAGCGCGACACGCTGCGCGCCGACCTGCGCGCGCGCCAGACGCTGGCCGAGAGCATCCTGGAAGGCCAGGTGTCGGCGGTGCTGGTCGAGCAGGGCTTCGGCCTGGCCGGGCAGGTCCTGCCGCCGGTCAGCATGCGCTTTACGCAGGTCCCTAACCTGCTGGTCGTCTCCCCGCGCGACGAGATCCGCTTCGACGTCTCGATCAACCTGGACCCGCTGCCGGTGGACCAGATCGCCGCGCTGGAGGCGGAGATCGAGGCGGCGCGCGATGTGTCAGCGCTGATCGTGCCGCTGGGCGGCATCGCGCTCTACCCGGCCATGATTCTCGAAACGCCGTCCGTCGCCTGGGCGGCGGATGTGTTCGCGCATGAGTGGCTGCACCACTACCTGTTCGCTTTCCCGCTGGGGCTGGCCTATTTCAGCGGCGAGGGCTTCGCCGGCGAGACGCGCACCATCAACGAGACGACCGCCAGCGTCTTCGGCGGCGAGCTGGCCCGGCTGGTGCTGGCGCGCTACTACCCTGACCTGCTGCCGCCCGCGCCCGCCCCGCCTGACCCGGACGCGCCGCCCCCGCCGCCGCCGGCTTTCGACTTTGGCGCGGAGCTGGACCGCACGCGCCGCCGCGTGGACGAGCTGCTGGCGGCGGGCGCGGTTGAGGCGGCAGAGACGTATATGGAGGAACGGCGGCAGGAATTTCACGCCAACGGCTACCCTATCCGCCGGCTGAATCAGGCGTTTTTCGCCTTCTACGGCGGCTATCAGGCGGGCAGCGGCGGCACGCCTGGCGCGGGCGGCGACGACCCCACCGGCCCGGCGATCGAGGCGCTGCGCGCCGCCAGCCCGTCGCTGCGCGACTGGATCGTGACGATGCGCGGCATCACCACCCGCGCTGAGCTGCTGGCCGCCGCTGCCGCGCTGGACGGTAGCTAAAGCAGGTCGCCCGCGCCGTAGATTTTCCCCGGCTGGATAATCACCGGCGCGCCCACGCTCGCCGTCGCGAACAGGTCGTAGTGCGTCGCCCCGGTTACGCGCACCGGCACGATTTCGCCTGGCGGCAGCTCGCCCTCGACGATCACATAGCCGTCAATCTCCGGCGCGTCGCGGTAGCTGCGCCCCAGGCTGAGCGTGTCGCCGGTGGGCTGGCCGTCCTCGTCCTCGCCCGCGCCGTGCCCCTCGACCAGAATATCGAGCGTCTTGCCGACCAGCGCCTGGTTCTTCGCCAGGCTGATGCCCTGCTGAAGCGCCATCAGCGCTTCCCAGCGCGCCTCTTTTACCTCGTCGGGAATCTGCCCCGGCAGCGTCGCGCTGGGCGTGCCGACCTCGTAAGAGTATTTGAAAGCCCCCACCCGGTCGAACTGGAGGTCGCGCACGAACTGGAGCAGCCCGTCGAACTCCGTGTCGGTCTCGCCGGGGTAGCCAACGATGAACGTCGTCCGCACCGCCAGGCCGGGGATGGTGGCGCGCAGCGCCGCCAGCGTCTCGTACACCCACTCGATCTTCGCCGGGCGTTTCATGCGTTTGAGCGTCTCGCGGTGGCCGTGCTGCAGGGGAATATCCAGGTATGGCAGCACCTGTCTGTGGCGCGCCATCGTTTCCATCAGGCGCGGCGTCACGTAGCCGGGGTAGGCGTACATCACCCGTATCCAGGGGATGCCGGGCGCGGCGGCCACCAGCGCGTCGAGCAGGTGCGCCAGCCCGTCCTTCAGCCCCAGGTCATAGCCGTAGTCGCTGGTGTCCTGCGCGATGAGAATCAGCTCTTTGACGCCGCGCGCCTCAAGCTGCGCCGCCTCGCGCACAATGGCTTCCAGCGGGCGGCTGACCGCTGTGCCTTTGATCTTCGGGATGGCGCAAAAGGCGCACGGACGGCGGCAGCCGTCAGCGATCTTCAGGTAGGCGCTGGCCCCCTGAACGCTGGCGCGCAGCACGCCGCGCTCGTCCAGGCCGACGATCTGCGCCTCGGTCGGCAGGTGGTACAGCGGCTCCGGGTGTTTGCGGTCGCGCAGGCGCGTCACCAGGTCGAAAATGTCCATCCAGCGGCGCGTGCCGATCACGCCGTCCAGCCCCGGCACGTGCTGCACCAGGTCGGCGCCGTAGCGCTGCGACAGGCAGCCGGCGGCGATCACCATCTGGCCGGCGCGCTTGTTCTCCGCCAGCTCGCGCAGCGCCGCCAGCGATTCCTGTTTGGCCGCGTCAATAAAGCCGCAGGTGTTGACGATCAGCACCTCGGCGCGGCGCGGGTCGTCCACGCCGGCCAGGCCATTCTGGCCGAGCACCTGGGCCATACTCTGCGCGTCCACTTCGTTTTTCGAGCAGCCCAGATTGAGCAGATAGTAGGTGTTGCGACGTGCTTTCATGCAGTATCAGGCTCCCGCTTTCGTTGGTGGCAGGTTGGGCTGGGTGGCGCGCGGCGGCAGAACCGCCGTTGGCGACGGCGTCGGTGTGATCGAAGGCGTCAGCGTGATCGTCGGCGTGCTGCTCGGCGTGAGCGTGGCTGACGGCGTGAGCGTGACCGTCGGTGTGTCCGTCGGCGTGGGCGTGTCGCTCGGCGTCGGCGTGATCGTCGGCGTGTCGCTCGGTGTCGGACTGGGGCCGGGCGTGCTGGTGGGCGTCAGCGCCTGGATTAGCGCGCCCACGTCAATATCGGGCGTCGGGCTGGGCGTGATGGTGAACTCCAGCGTCGGCTCGAAGCCCGGCCCAGAGCTTACGCTCACCCCGTCCCGCGTGAACACAATATCCACCCGCTGCCCGCGCCGGCCAAACGACCCCTGCGGACGCCCGTTCCACGTCACCAGCAGCGCCTCAGCGTTGCTGGCTGTGACAGCCACCTGGTCCGTCGCCGGGTATTCCAGCACCTCGCCGGGGCGCGCCACGCCGGTATAGCGTTCCTGGCCATCGGCCTCCACGCGCAGCCATGAGCGCTGCGCCATGTTGATCGTCACCAGCACACCCTGCCCCGCGTACACCTGTTCCGGCCGCGGGATCGCGGTCGGCCCTGGCAGGGGCGTGAAGGTCGGGAACACGGTCATCGGCGTTTCCGCCGGGGCCTGCACCAGCAGTTCCGGCGCGATCATGTTCGGCGGCGCGGCGTCTGAGGGGTTTTGCAGCAGCTCCAGCGCCACAAAGACAATCACCCCTACCGACACCATCGCCACCGCCGCCAGCGCCAGCCGGTTGAACAGCCGGTTGCGACGGCGCACGCGCCTGTCAGCCTGCTCCATCAGCGAGACCGGCGGCAGCTTGGGGTGCGTGTCAGTGACGCTGCGCGGCGCAGCGTCGGCAGCGGCTGGCGGGCGTTTCGCGGCGCGGCGCTGCTGGCTGCCGCGCAGCTCGCGGCGCTGCTCCTGGAGCATGGCCGCTTCGTAATGCTGCAGCACGCGCTCCTCGTCCAGGCCCAGATAGCGGGCGTAGTTGCCAATAAACCCGCGAATCTGCACCGGCGAGGCGTCCATCACGCGGAAGTCGCCCAGCTCGAAGGCCTCCAGCACCCGCTGGCGGATGCGCAGCGTGCGCTCAGCGTCGTCGAGCGTCAGCTCTTTCGCCTCGCGCGCTTCCCGCAGATAACGGCCTAAGGCCAGTGCGTCCATCCTGCGCCCTTCACCCGCCCGCCGCGCCTGTCAGCGCGGCAGAAACTTCGCGTACAGGATTTCACCCGACAACCTGAATCCACCCAGACGGTATCACACAGGCGCGGCAGCGGCAAACCCGAAACCGCGCTAATGCAATACGACCCCAGGCAGACTGCTGCCAATGGGGCCGCGTGCGTGTGCTGAACTATGCTTGCCGGGTCAGGCTTCGTCAGCGTCCGGCGCAGCCTCACCAGCGGCGGCTTCAGCCGCCGTTTCGGGGGCCGCTTCCGCGTCGCTGGCCTCATCTTTGCCAGCCGCGCCGGCTGCACGGCGCGCCAGGTACTCCGCCAGTTCCTGCTCGCGCACAATCGTGATCCTGAGCATGGGGACAGATTCGCTACCCAGCCGCACCGGCACTTCGTGCGTGCCCACTTCGCGCAGCGGCTGCTGGCTGATACGGCGGCGGTTGATGTCCACGCCAGTCTGCTCCAGCAGCGCGTCGGCGATCTCAGCCGTGGTGACCGAGCCGAACAGCTTGCCGGTGCTGGCGGCGCGGCGGCCAAACACCAGCTCCACGCCGTTGATCTGGCGGCCCAGTTCGTTGAGCTGTTCCTCCAGCGCGGCGCGGCGGGCCACCGACTGCTCGCGCAGGCGAGCCGCGCGCTTAAGTTCGCCAGGGGTAGCCTTCACCGCCAGCCGTTTGGGGAACAGGAAATTGCGGGCGAAGCCGTCGGCCACGTCAATGACTTCACCGGCAACACCGTGCTTATAAACATAATCCAGCAGGATAACCTTCATCGCGTCGTGCCCTTTTTCGCGCTTGCGGCGTTCTTTTTGCCTAACAGACAGCCGCGCCATTATAAACAGCCCCGGCAGACCTGCCAAGTGTTAATCGCGGGCGGGGCAGGCGCGGTTTGCGCGCGCCGCGCAACTTCCGCCCGGTTTGCGCGTATAATTAAGGGTAAGGATGTCGTAGGGAGCCTAAAACTGACATGACAGAAACCAACGGTAACGCAAAAGCTAAAGCTGAGCAGACCAAGAAGGCCGCGCGCGAAACAGTGGATGAGGTAAAAGCGCAGGTCGAGGAAGTTGTCGAAGCCGCCAAAGGCCCGCTGGATGAATTCATAGACCACGAGCGCGAGGCGCTGCGCGAGGCCGGCAAAGCCGTCGAGGCGCTGCTGCCAGAGAAATTCTGGACGCACGGGCGCAAGGCGATCGAGGAATTCGCCAGCGGCGTGCAGGTGCTGGCCGATGCCGTTATCACCGAGCTGGAAAAAGTGAGCAAGCAGATCGAGAAAGAGGCCGAAGAAGGGGCCGAGCGCCCCTCCACCACCGGCCCGACCAAGATCAAGGTCGAAGTGGACTAAGCGCCCCGCGCCAGGCGTGTGCCGCCGCCTCGCCCCTGCGCCCTTCCCCGCTGCGGGACGGCCAGGGGTGAGGCTTTTTTAATCCCCACCGGCGAAGAACAGGTTGAGGAAGGTCGCGCCGGCCACGCCAAACCCCACCAACGCCAGCGCGACATCGCCGCCGCTGTACAGCACCGCCGCCGCGATCAGAAAGCTGCCGCCCACCACTGCGCGCGTCGTGCGGCGCCCCTGGGCCTCCAGGCGCGTAAACTGCCGCTGGAGCTTGTAGCCCGGCTCAACCTGGAATTTGATCTCGCCGCGCTCCACGCGCTCGATAAACTGCGCGCCAGGGGCCAGCGTCCGCGTCAGCAGCGCCTGCCCGGCCTCCAGCAGCACCTGGGCGGCGTTCCCGCTGAACAGCGCGTCCAGCCCGGACGGGCCAGCGCCGTTGGTGCTGGCGACGGCCCGCCGCAGCAGCACCTGCGAGTGCGATTGTAGCTCCACCCAGGGGTTAAACTCCGGGTCGAGGCTGGTACACATGCCGCTGAGGATGCCGACGGCGCGCGCCAGGTACACAAAGTCCTGCGGCAGGTAGAACGGCATATCGTACAGCAGGTCGCTGAATTCCTGGCCGATCTCCACCATTTCGCTGACGTCTAAATCGCGAATTTCGGCCATGCTCAGGCCCCACACACGGTTGAAGGTGGCGACAGTCGCCTGTTCCAGCCGGTCAAGGTCCGCGTCGGGCAGCAGGAAGCCCAGCTCAGCGTAGCTGCGCACCAACTGGCGCGCGTCGCGGCGGATAACCGCCGCCAGCGTGTTAATCAGGCCGGCGCTGATCGCCTCAGTAAGCTGGCCGCTCATGCCGAAATCGACGAAGATCACGTAAAACGGGCGGCCCGCAGCGCCGAAATCGGCGTGCGCGTCGGCCACCGGCAGCGGGTAGATGAACAGGTTGCCGGGGTGCGGATCAGCGTGGAAAAAGCGCGCGTCGAAAATCTGCTTGAGGTACGTGTCCATCAGGCGGGTGGCGACCATCTTGCGGTTGATGCCCGCCGCCTCAATCGCCTCGTAATCGTTGATCTTGATGGAGGTCACGTCCTCCATCGTCAGCACGCGGTCGGTCGAGTGGGCGGTGTAGACCATCGGGATATACACGCCCAGGTCGTCGGCGAACATGGCCGCGAAGCGCTGCGCGTTGCGCGCCTCATGTTCATACGACAGTTCCTCCAGCAGCACTCGGCCAAATTCCTTCATCAGCGCGCGGACATCGGCGCGGCGGCGCACAAAGCGAAACCGCATCGTCATGCGCGCCACGACATCCAGCGCGGCCAGGTCGGTGTAAACCACGCGGTCAATGCCGGGGCGCTGCACCTTAACCACCACGCGCTCGCCCGTGAGAAGCTGCGCACGGTGCACCTGGCCCAGCGACGCCGCCGCGACCGGCGTCTCGGTGAACCACTGGAAGCGGCCAGGGATCGGGCCGAGGTCCGCCTCAAGCACCGCGAGGATTTTCGGGAAGGGCACGCTGGGCACTTCATCCTGCAGGCTTTGCAGCTCAGCGATGATCTCCGGCGGCAGCACGTCCATGCGCGTTGAGATAAACTGCCCCAGCTTGATCATCACGCCGCCCATCGCGACGGCGAAAACGCGGAACTCCGCCGCGTAGCCGCGCCACATGGCCATATTGCGCCGCTGAATATACGCGCGCCGGCCCAGGATGCGCTCCACGAAGAAATACCAGAACAGCAGCCGGGCCAGCAGCCAGCTAGCCCACGCCAGCGAGCGCATAAAGCGCCACTGCATCGCCAGCGAGCGCGGGCGCGGCGGGCGGTGGACGGCGGGCGGCGGCAGCGCGGCGCGGTCAGGCACGCTGTTTTTTGCCGCGCTTGTCAGGCGCGAAGCGGATGCGTAGGGTTGATTGCTCGAAGCGGGCATCGGCAATTTCCAGGTCCCACAAGGCGTAGGGCAAAACGATATTCCGCCGGTACGGGCCTACGCGCAGCGTCAGCTCATCGCGCGACCGATAAATGTCCATGTCCTCTTTCGAGGCGAAGGTCAGCGGCACAGACAGCCGGTAGATTCCCGCTTCGTCCTGTTCGATAGTGTGCGTCTTGCCGTCGAACATCTTCTTTGATGGGTCATGGTCCTTGTACAGCGCGTCGCCCAGGCGGCGCAGCGAATCAAGGCCGCCCACCTCCTGGCCAAACAGCGGCGCGGTCAGCAGCGGCAGCTCGCCGAACGCCTCGTGGATGAACGCCAGGTTCTGCTTCTGGTTATCCTTCGCCATCGCGAAATACGGGTCGGTCACTTCCTCAGGGATGACGCGGTTGCACAGGATAGCGTCGGTGGCGTAGCCGTACAGGTTGAGGTAGGTGTATGTGCGCTGGGTCTCTTTGATGACCATGCGCTCCGGGTTGATCACCAGCCGCATGCTGGACATCTCCGGGTCGGCCAGCAGGTCGCGCACGTGGTCGAGCGTCTTAAACAGCTCCTGCACCTGGTCCCAGGCGTCCTGGTCCGGGATGCGCTCGCCCTGGCCCAGCGCCCTGCCGATAGGCCGCAGGATGCGGGCCGCGCCGCGCGTGATCGTCAGCAGCCGCTCGAACCACCAGCGCGTCACGTCCGGCAGGCTGAGCAGGCGCAGCGTTTCGGCGGTCGGCGCGGCGTCCACCACCAGCACATCGAACTCGCCGTCGTTGACGTACTTGTTGATCCACAGCAGATGCGCGCCCTCCTCCAGGCCGGGCAGGATCGTCACCTCCTCGGCCACGATGTTGTCCACGCCCTGGCGGCTGAACAGCGCGATCATGTATTCCTGGAACAGCCCCCAGTACTTGTCCATCGAATAGCGCGCGTCCACTTCCTGGCCCCACAGGTTGTCCACCAGCGGCGTCGGCTCCGGGCCGATCTTCTTGTCGAACGAGTCAGCCAGGCTGTGCGCGGTGTCGGTGCTGATAACGATGGTTTTCAGGCCCATCTCGGCGCAGCGCAGGGCGGTCGCCGCCGAAATGCTGGTCTTGCCCACCCCGCCCTTGCCAGTGTGTACGATAACTCTCATGGTTGTCCTTTTATTATGCGCCGCTGATTATACACTGTTACCGGGCGACGCCCCTCACCCCTCATATACGACTCAGCCGCGCGCAGGGTCGCGCGGGGGCGCGTCAGCCGCCGCCGGCCACAAACTCAGCGCGGTTGCCCTCAGCCCACATCTCGATCACCTGGCGGTCAGGGAAGCGCGCTAAGATCGCCGCGCGCACGCCCGGCTGGAGCGTGTCCCACGCGCCGACGATATCGCTGTCCAGATAGGGGCTGGTGACCGCCATCAGCGCGCCCAGCGCGCGCCAGCGCACGCGGTTGTCGCCGCTGGCCGGCCCGCTGACCAGCACCAGCGCCGGGCGGTCGCCGTCGCGGCGCGCTTCGATGGCGTCCAGCGTCGCGCGGTTGATCTCGTTGAAGCCGTACAGCGCCATAATGCGCGGCGTGCTGTAGGCGTACAGGCTGTACGCCAGCGCCGCCGCCAGCACCCCGTACACCAGCCAGCGCCGCCCGCTGCGGCGCGCCAGCCACGCCAGCGGCAGCGCGCTGATGAGGGACAAGGCCGCCAGCGCCTCAAAGTAGTAGCGCGTGCTGTAGCGCTGCGAGCCAATCCAGTAAGCCGCGTGCGCCGCGATCAGGCTGGCCGCCGACAGCGCCAGCAGCCACGTCCAGCGGCGGCGCGCCCCGACCAGCAGGCCGGCGGGCAGCAGCGCCCAGCTCAGGCCGATCAGCGGCCAGTAGTCGCTCTCGGTGCGCAGGTGTTCCTGCAGCTCCGGCGTGATGCTCCCCAACTGCCAGCCGTACAGGTCCGCCGCCAGCAGCGACAGGTCGAAGCGCAGGTGACGAATCCCCTTTTCGAGCGTGTGGCCGCTGCGCCCGCAGCAGTCGCCAAAGCCCACCCGGTCGTACGACCACACCAGCGTGTACAGGTTTTTCGTCGGGTCGCCGGTGGCGGCGTAATTGTAAAGCGGAATGGCCGCGCTGATCACCAGCGTCACCGCGCCCAGCGCCAGCAGCGGGCGCAGCGCCGCGCCGAACGCGCCGCCGCCGCGCCGGGCCGCCAGCAGCAGGCGCAGGCCCGTATAGGCGACGAACGGCGCGCCGATGCCGACCGCCGTCAGCGGGCGGTTGATCACCAGCAGGCCCAGCGCCGCCCCGCCCACCAGCCCCCAGCGCAGCGCCCGCCGCCCCCGTTCAACGCGCAGCAGCGCGTACATGAACAGCGCGACCGCCAGCAGCGCGGCGGTGTGGCCCATCAGCGTGCCGTTGAGCAGCAGCGCCATCGGCGAGAAAGCCGTCAGCGCGGCGGCGATCACGCCGGTGTCCGGGCCGAACAGCTCGCGCCCCAGCCGGTAAACCAGCGCCACCGTCAGCGCGGCGCACAGCGCGTTCACCAGCCAGGGCTGGCCAGCCAGCACGCCGGGGGCCAGCAGCAGCGGCCAACCCAGCGAGTACTTGCCGAAGCGCATCCCCGTCGGCTCGTAATCCACCACGAAGGGCTGCCAGAAGGCGCGGCGCGGCTCCGGGATGGCGGTCACAAGCTGGCCGCCGGCCAGCGTTTTAGCCTGGTACAGATAGGCGACCTCGTCCTCCAGGTGGGGCAGGCGCTCGAACACGGCGCGGCTGACCAGCGCGCTCATGGCGGCGGCAAAAAACACCAGCAGCAGCGCGATCAGATGATGCCAGGCCAGCGGGCGGGCGCGCACAGGCAGCAGCGCTCAGGCGTCCGGGGCGGCGTCGCTGCTGTAGCGGCTGGCGATCACCTCGGCGATGCGCGCGTCGAACGTTTCCGGCTGAAGCATGGCGCGCAGCCGCTCGAACGGGCGCAGCAGCAGCCCGGCGATGGAGTCGCCTTCGGCGGCGGCCCCCAGGCTGCTCTCAATAAACGTGGCGAAAGCGGGCTGGCTGACCAGCGCCTGCGTCTGCGCCTCCAGCACCGCCAGCGCCGGAACAGCCTCCGCCTTGAATGTGGCGAAGAAGGTGTCCCAGAACCCGCACAGCGCGGCGCTGTCGCCGTCCGCCGGGACAGCAGGCCGCAGGCGCGCGCTGGCGCTGTTGAAGGCGCGCTCCGTGCTGCGCTGAAGCTGCGCGGCGGCCGCTTTGAACGCCTGATCCGCGTCCGGCGCGGCGCTCGCCTCGCTCTCAATCAACGTCACCCATGACAGAATCATGCCCATATACTGTACGAAATCATGGCGAAAAACCTGAATCACTTCGTTCAGGCCGTCATGGCTGCTGCGGGCAAGATAGGCGCTGATCGCAGGCGTGGGCATCAAAAGCGCTCCCCAGGTAACATAAAGCCGTTTGCTCTCACAGTTCGATTGTACCATCGCGCTGGCCGCCGCGCTCAATACCCTCGCGCGCGGTTCAGCCGGTTGAGCAGCGGCTGGTGTTCCAGGTAGCGCTGCAGGTTTTCGGCGAACAGCGCTGCCGCCTTCTCGTAATAGCGCGCCATGTTGCCCGAAACGTGCGGGCTGATAATCACATTGTCCATCTGCCACAGCGGGCTGGTGGCGGGCAGCGGCTCTTCCTCGAACACGTCCAGCGCCGCCCCGGCGATTACGCCCGCCGCCAGCGCCGAGACCAGCGCCGCCTCGTCCACAATCGCGCCGCGCGCGATATTCACCAGCACCGCGTGTTTCTTCATGCGGCTGAACACATCCTCGTTAATCATGTGCTGCGTGGCATCCGTCAGCGGGACGGCGATCACCAGGTAGTCGCACACCGCCGCCATCGAAGCGACCGCCTCCGGCGGGTACAGCCGCGTCGGAATATCGCTTTCAGGGTCGCCCAGGCCGGCTTCGCGGTACTCGCCTTCGTCCGCCGGGCGCTTCAGGTCGCGCTTGGTCGCCACCACCACCATCCCCAGCGCAGCGGCCATGCGCCCCAGCTCGCGCCCGATGCTGCCGTAGCCGACGATGCCCAGCGTCTGCCCGCGCAGGCTGCGCGGCGCGAAGATGCGGTAGCGGTCCTCCGGCCACTCCGCGCGCGCCTGCAGCGCCAGCATCTGCGGCAGCCGGTAGGCGAAGGCCAGCATCATCGCCAGGCAGTACTCGGCGATCGGCGTGGCGTGAATGCCGCTGGTCGAAGTCACTTCGACATCCTCGGCCCGCACAATGGCGCGGTCCAGCACGTGCTCCATGCCCGCGCTCTGAAGCTGAATCCAGCGCAGGCGCGGGGCCTGGGCCGGCTCTGGCAGGGTGGCGCCGGTGTAAAGCACCTCAGCGTTGGCCCAGGCGCTGTCCGGCACCTTAGGGAAGTGGCGCTCCACCTGCAGGCGCGGGGAAATCGCGCGCAGTTGTTCGATCAACCCGTCGGAAAAATCCATCGCGACAATAACCTTGATGGGGCTGCCCTCAGTCATGCTGTTCCTCGCTGCGCTGCGCTCAAACAGGGCAGATATTAGGCGCTGCGGCGCGCGCGCGCAAGCCACAGCCGGGCGCGGGCGCGCCGCTGGCGTAGCGTCCGCCCCGCCAGCGTGTTACAGTTACAGTTATGACCGCGAAAAATTTGTGCCGGGAGGGCAAGCTCATGGGATTAATGGACGGCAAAGTGGCGCTGGTGTTCGGCGTCGCCAATAAGAACTCAATCGCCTGGGGCATCACCAAAGCGCTGCACGACGCCGGGGCCACCATCGGCCTGAGCTACGCCGGCGAAGTGCTGGAAAAGCGCGTGCGGCCGCTGGCGGAAGAAATCGGCTGTGACTTTGTTGAACAGTGTGATGTCGCCAGCGATGACGAGATTGACGCCCTGTTCGTGAAGGCTAAAGCGCGCTTCGGCAAAATTGACACGCTGGTGCACTGTGTGGCCTTCGCCAACCGCGCCGACATGGACGGGCGCTTCCTCGATGTCACACGCGACGGCTTCGCGCTGGCGCTCGATATCAGCGCCTACAGCCTGATCGCCCTCACCCGGCGCGCCGAGCCGCTCATGACCGACGGCGGCAGCATCATGAGCCTGACGTACTACGCCGCCGAGAAAGTCATGCCGCGCTATCACGTCATGGCGGTGGCCAAAGCCGCCCTCGAAACGATCACGCGCTACCTCGCCAATGACCTGGGGCCGAAGAACATCCGCGTCAACGCTATCAGCGCCGGGCCGATCAAGACGCTGGCGGCGGCGGGCGTGCCCGGCTTCCGCATGATGCTCAAGTATTCTGAGAAGGCGTCCCCGCTGCGCCGGCTGGTGTCGCAGGACGACGTGGGCAACACCGCGCTGTGGCTGGCGTCTGACCTCAGCAGCGCGGTCACTGGCGAAGTCATCCACGTAGACGCCGGCTACAATATCCTCGGCCTGACGGCCACCGAAGAGGACCTGGCGAACCTGTAGCGCCGGGCCGCTGGCCGCCCCTGTGTTCCCCCTTCCGCGCGAAGGGGGACCGGGGGGGGCGCAGGGCGCGCCTCAGCGCCGGCGCAGCACCGCGACGATCAGCAGGATGACCACCGCGCCGACAAACGAGATGATCACGTCAATATAGCGGATCGTGATGCCGCCCATTAGCGCCGGCGCGACCGGTATCTGGAACAGCGTAAACAAAAAGCCGCCCACCAGCGCGCCGATCAGCCCGATGATGATGCTGGTTGTCGCGTTCAGGCGCGCGCCGCCGATCAGCAGGCTTGCCAGAAAACCGGCCACCAGGCCGATAATCAGCCAGGTGATGATCTGCTCTGGCACAAACGTGATAGTAACAGGCTGGTCCAGCCCCGGCATAGCACTTCCTTTCCGTCTTGCGCCGCGCTAAAGCCGGTTGTCCGGCGTCGGCTCGACAATCACATCCACCAGCTCGAAATCTGAATCCAGCAGGGCGCTGTTGGGTTTGGCATGCACGCTGTGGTTCTCCACCAGCGTTACCCGCGTGCCCAGCCCGGCCAGCTCATAGCGAGTGAACCAGCGCCGGGACCGCTGCGCGTTGCGGTAATACACCAGCCGCCCGTGCGGGTCCATACGCTTGACTTTCCAGTTGGCCTGCCTGAAGCTCATCTGCTTCAGGTCGCGCGCCAGCGCCGCGCGCTGTTCCTCGGTAAGATAACCCATCGCGATCAAACCTGCCCTTCGCTGCTGTGCGTCGAACTTCGGCAATTATGGCCCGCAACTGTATAATGGTCAATGTGCCCGTTCGCGATCTATCAGCCGGCGGCCCCTATGTTTGAACCGCTTACGTACTCTGTCACCGACCTCACGGCCCATATCGGCGCACTGTTTGAAACCGACGCCACGCTCCAGGACGTGTGGGTGCAGGGCGAAATCTCAAACATGACGGTGGCGGCGTCTGGCCACTGGTATTTCACGCTCAAGGACGGCCAGGCCCAGCTTCGCTGCGCGCTGTGGCGCTCGCACGCGGCGCGCCAGGGCTTCACGCCGGAAAACGGCGACGCGGTGCTGGCGCACGGGCGCGTCAGCGTTTACGCGCCGCGCGGCGAATACCAGCTTTACGCCGACGCCGTTCAGCGCGCCGGCCTGGGCGATCTTTACGCCCGGCTGGAGCAGCTCAAAGAGAAGCTGCGCGCTGAGGGCCTGTTCGACCGGCCCCGGCAGCCCATTCCCGCCTTCCCGCAGCGCATCGGCATCATCACCTCGCCGGAAGCCGCCGCCTTCCAGGACGTGCAGAACGTGCTGCGCCGCCGCTTCCCGCTGGCGCAGGCCGTCCTCAGCGCGACGCCGGTGCAGGGCAGCGGCGCCCCGGCGCAGATCGTCGCCGCGCTGGCGCGCCTCAACGCCCACGACGCCTGCGACGTGATCCTGCTGGTGCGCGGCGGCGGCAGCATTGAGGACCTGTGGGCCTTTAACGATGAAGGCGTGGCGCGTGCGGTCGCCGCCAGCCGCGTCCCGGTGATCACCGGCGTCGGCCACGAAACGGATTTCACGCTGGTGGATTTCGTGTCGGACCTGCGCGCGCCCACGCCGTCAGCGGCGGCGGAACAGGCCGCGCCCGACATCGCCGACCTGCGCGCCGGCCTCAGCGCCGCCGCCCGCGCCCTGGAAGGCGCGGCGCTGGCGCGTGTAGACAGCCTGCGCGGCGAAGTCGCCGCCGCGGCGCGCACGCTGGGGCATGTGTCCCCGGCGCGGCGCGTGGCGCTGCTGCGCCAGCGCGTTGACGACCGCGCCGCCCGTCTCGAACGCCAGCAGCGGCAGCATATCGCCCTGCTGCGCGAACGGCTGGCGGCCCGCCATGCCGCGCTGACGGCGGCCAGCCCGCAGGCGATCCTGGCGCGCGGCTACGCCATCGTCACCTACAGCGCCAGCGGCGCGCGCGTGGCCAGCGCGAACGCCGTCCAACCCGGCGAGCGCCTCAGCATTCGCCTGCACGATGGAACGATCAGCGCCCGCGCCAGCGGAGAGAAGGAAGGACCCGATGAGCCATATCAGCGACCTCTCTTTTGAGACCGCGTATGCCGAGCTGGACGACATCATCGCCCGGCTGGAAAGCGGCGAGCTGCCGCTGGAGGACGCCGTCGCGCTGTATGAGCGCGGACGCCAGCTCGCCGCCCACTGTCAGGCGCTGCTGGACAGCGCCGAGCTGCGCGTCAGCCAGCTCAACGACGACGGCACGCTCACGCCCCTGGCGTGAGAATCCCACGTATCCCATGTTATCCCAAATTTGGGAAATGTTGGGATAAACAGCCTCACCGCCGCAGCCGGCGCAGCAGCGCGCGCGGCACCGTGACCGCCTCGTCCAGGCGCAGAGCCGCCGCCGCGCCGAAGAATACCGCGCCGCCCACCACCACACCCACCGCCAGCGCCGCCCGCGCGCTGTCCAGCGCGCCCACCACCAGCAGCAGCGCCGCGCCCATCGCCAGCGCCGCCAGCCCGGTCCGCGCCGCGCCGGCCAGCACGTAGCCATCATTGACCCCGCCGACACGCCGCCGCAGCAGCCACCACAGCGCCAGCGCCTCCAGCAGCGTCGTGAGCGCGTTCGCCAGCGCCAGCCCGGCGAACGGGCCGCGCGCCAGGCTGCCCGGCTCGCCGATCAACTGGATGAAAATCAGGCTAAGAACGATATTGGCCAGCATCGTGACGATACCCACGCGCACCGGCGTCCAGGTGTCGGCCAGCGCGTAAAACGCGCGCGACAGCACCTCCAGCAGCGCGAAACCGGCGATGCCGACGGCGTAAAACGCCAGCGCCCAGGCCGTCGCCGCTGTGCCCTCCGCCGTCCACTCGCCGCGCTGATACAGCGCCTCGACCAGCGGCGCGCCCAGCGCGATCAGCGCCACCGTGGCCGGCAGCGCCAGAAACAGCACACCGCGCATAGCTCGCGCCAGCCGGTCCTTGAAGCCGTCCATATCGTTGGCCGCCGCCAGCGCCGACAGCGTCGGGAACACCGCCGCGCCCACGCTCTGGCCGATCACGCCCAGGGCGAAGAACATAAGCGTAAAGGCGTAAGTCAGCGCGGCCAGGCTGCCGGTGACCATGCGGTCCGCCAGGATGATGTTGACCACGAAGTTAACCTGCACCACCGCCAGGCCCAGCACGCGCGGCCCCATCAGCGCCAGCACGCGCAGCACGCCCGGCGCGCGCCAGTCAGGCAGCAGGCGCAGCCGCGCCCGGATGCGCCACAGGCCGGGAAGCTGCACCGCCAGATGCAGCAGCGCGCTCAGCACCGCGCCATACGCCAGCCCGTAGACATTCGCCCCGCCCACCTGCCCCAGGCCGGGGTCCGGCGGCAGCGCCGGCGCGATCACCAGCGCGCCGACAATCAGGCCGATGTTGTTCATGCTGATCGCCAGCGCCGGCAGCAAAAACAGCCCATGCGCCTGCAAAATGCCCATCACCAGCCCGCTGATGGCGAAGATCGCCGGCGTGACCATCATCAGGCGCATCATCTCGACCGTGAGCGCCTGCGCCTCCGGCGGCGACTGGCGCAGCAGCACGCTGCTCACCAGCCAGGGCGCGGCCAGCGCCACGACGCCCGCCAGCGCCGCCGCCGCCAGCGCCGCCAGCGTCATGACGGCGCTGGCCAGCCGCCAGGCTTCAGCGCTGCTCTGTTCGCGCAGCCGGGCGTAGATGGGGATAAACGACGACCCCAGCGCGCCGCCCGCCACCAGCACAAAGATGATCTCCGGGATGCGCTGCGCCGCGATGAACGCCTCCAGCGCGGCGCTGGTGCCGAACTGCGCGCCAATCACGGCGGTGCGCACCAGCCCCAGCACGCCGCTGGCCAGAAAGCCCACCAACACCACGCCGGCGGCGCGGATGATCTGTGCGTTAGAAAGCGCGCGCGTGTCAGCCATGAGCGCGGATTATAGCAGGCGGCAGCGCCGATACCAGCGCGCTATAATGCGCCAGCAGAATTTGTCCTCCATCGAAAGGCTGCCCCATGCGCATCAGCCGCGCGGCCCTGCGCGAATATCTCCGGTTTCTGCCGCAGGACGCCGCCGCCGGGCTGGTGGGGGCGGTGGCCGGCGCGCCACAGGCGATGGGTTTCGCGCTGGTCGCCGGCGTAGCCCCGGTCTATGGGCTGTACGGCGCGGTCGTCACCGTGATCGTCGGCGCGCTCGCCAGCGGCTCGCGCTATATGACCATCGCGCCCACTAACGCGCTGGCGCTGCTGGTGTTCAGCGCCCTGGGCGACGGCGGCCAGCCTATCGAAAGGTTGTTCACGCTGACGCTGCTGGTGGGCGCGTGCCAGCTCGCCGCTGGGCTGCTGCGCCTGGGCGCGCTGACGCGCTTTGTGTCAAACGCCGTCATGGTCGGCTTCATCAGCGGGGCGGGTTTGCTGATCATCCTGGGGCAGCTCGCGCACCTGAACGGCTACGAGCCGCAGGCCGCCGGGCCGCTGCCGCGCCTGTGGGACTGGCTGGCACACCTGCCGCAAAGCCAGCCGCACACGCTGGCCATCGGTGTGACGGCCACCGTCATCATCGCCGGGCTGCACCGCACGCGCTTCAAAAGCGTCGCCACGCTGGTGGCGCTGGCCGTTACGTCCGCCTTTGTGCTGGCGGCAGGCTGGGGCGACGTGGCGACAGTGCGCGATATCGCCCCTATCCCCGGCAGCCTGCCCGCGCCCGCCCTGCCAGATTTAAGCCATGCGCCGGGCCTGCTGCCGGCGGCGCTGGCGCTGGCGCTGCTGGGGCTGGTGCAAAGCGCCGCGCTCACGCGGGCCGTGCGCGAGCCGGACGGCAGCGCGCCCGACACTAACCGCGACTTTGTCGCCCAGGGCCTGGGCAACCTGGCCGGGTCGCTGTTTCAGGCGCTGCCGTCCGCCGGGTCGCTGTCGCGCACCGCCGTGAACGTCAGCGCCGGGGCGAAAACGCGCCTGGCGAATCTGCTGGCGGGCGCGTTCACGCTGGCGATCCTGCTGCTGCTGGGGTCCGTTATCGAAGTCATTACGCTGGCCGGGCTGGCCGGGCATCTGGTGGTGGCGGCCTTCAGCCTGATCAACCGTCAGGCGATCCTGCTCGTGTGGCGCGTCCACTGGGCCGGGCGCGCGGCCATGGTCGCCACGTTCGTGTCGGCGCTGCTGCTGCCGCTGGAGCAAAGCGTTTACGTGGGCGTGGCGCTGTCGCTGGCGCTCTACGCCTACACGTCGTCCAATGAGGTGCACGTAACGCAGCTTATCCCGCTGGCGGACCGCCGCTTCCGCGAAGCGCCGCCGCCCGCCGCCCTGCCGCCGGCCGCGCCGGTGATCTTCTCCGTTACCGGCAGCCTGTATTTCGCGGCGGTGCGCCGCCTGGAGGACGCGCTGCCGCCGCCGGACACAGCCAGCGGGACGGTCGTTATCCTGCGCCTGCGCGGGCAGGCGCGCCTGGGCAGCACCGGCATAGATTTTATGATGCGCTACGCTGGCGCGCTGCGCGCGCGCGGCGGCGACCTGTTGCTGGCGGGTGTCAGCGCCAGCCTTTACGACGAGCTGACGCGCACGGGCAGCGCCGCTTACCTGGGGACGGACCACATCTTCAGCGCCACCGACACCTATTTCGAGGCGACCGAGGCGGCGCTGGCGGCGGCGCGCCGCCTTACGGCTACATCTCGTGCATGATGCCCGGCACGACTTCGACAATCTCTTTGTCGCTGTCAGCGCGGCGGTAGCGGCGCATCGGCTTGAGCGTCACCCAGTCGCCGCTGCGGGCGGCTTCGCTCACCAGCGCGCGCAGCTCATCCACGCCGGCGCGCATCTGCGCCGCTTCCTCATAGCCAAAGCGGTAGTTGAGAAACTGGGGGTTGTCGTCCAGAAATTTGATCGCCACATCCAGCGCCTCAACGATGCGCTGCGCGTCGTGCTCGATGCCGATCTGCTGCAGCGGGCGCACCGGCAGGCGCATGTTGCGCGCCATCACGTCCAGGATCACCGGGCGGTGGAAAAATTTGCCCAGCGCCGCCGCCTCTCGCACCGTGATCTCGCTTTCTTCAACCGCGCCGCTGGTGCTGGCGCTGGGGCGCTGGAGCAGCATTTTAAAGTCGAAGCGTTCGTCTTCGACCGCTTTCCAACTGCGCTTTTCCTCCGCCGGAATCAGCTCGCTGACGCGCGCCATAATGGCGTTAGCGCCCTGTTCCAGCGCTTCCTTGCGCGACAGCCCCTCAACGCTCACGTCCACCGGCGGCAGCACCTGGCCGACGTTCATCGTCAGGCGCGGGCGCTTAAGCTGAAGGACCGCCTGCAGCGCGCCGCGCATCCCGCCGAAGCCGATCGGCAGCACTGGGGCCTCGGCGTGATAGCTGAGCCAGGCCACGCCGGTGCGCGCCCGGCGCAGCGAGTTCTCCCAGATGCCGCCCTCCGGGAAAATGCCGACGATGCCGTCCTGTTTAAGCACGTCGATCGGCGCGCGCATTTCCTCGCGGTCAACGCTGCCGCGCCGCACCGGCAGGAAGCCCCACAGCCTGCCGATCCAGCCGAAGCGCGGGTCTATGGGGATGTCGCCAGTGCCGATAATCTCGATCTGCCAGGGCGTGTACAGCACCATCAGCATCACCTCGACGATGGCGACGTGGTTGCCCACGACGATCAGCGGGCCGCCTTTGGGGAAGTTCTCGCGCCCGGTAACGGTGGTGCGCGTGAGCAGCGTGACCAGCACCCGCCCGATCAGGCGCAGCAGGGCGCGCAGCAGCACCCTGCGCGGGTATTTAATACGCACTCTGTCGGTCATGGTTGCTTCAGTCCTGGCGCCTGATAGAAAGGTCCACCCCGTAAGCGGCCAGCCGGGCGTCAGCCAGGCCGTCAGCGCGCACGTCCAGATCAACATACATGCCGCCGCACACGGCGAAATCGTCAATATCCGCCCCTACCTGGAACACCTCCACGCGCAGGCGCATCTGCGGGGGCGCGCCAGGCGTCACGGTAAAGACGCGGTGCGCGGGCGCGTCGCCCAGGTGAAACTGCGCCTCCTGCGGGCGCGCCGGCGCGCCGTTAACGACCGACAGGCGCGCCAGCAGGTCCACGGGCGTCAGGAACGACAGGTCGCGGTTGAAGCCCAGGTAGACCTGCACCGGCTGGCCGGGGGCCAGGCTGCGCGGGGCCGCCAGCACCAGCCGCCGCGCCAGCGCGCCGCCGCCAGCGCGGTCGAGCGTTTTGCCGCCGGCGGGGGCCTCAGCGTCGTAAACCGCCAGTTCCTCAGCGGCTTCCTGCCCGCTCATCGTCAGGCGGTAGACCTGGCTGCTGTCCATCGCGACATAGCCTTTAGTCACCAGCCGGCGGATGAGCTTGCCAAAGCCCCGGTCGCTGAGTTCAAGCGCAACGCACAGATCATCAACCGTCGCCACGCCGCCGTCGCAGGCGGCGAAGAAGCGCAGCGCGTCCAGCGCCTCCGGCGGCAGGGTCCTAAGGTAATAAGGCAGGTCCATAAGGTAAGCCCCTGGTCTACAGGCTGTCCAGCGCCAGAAAAGGGTTTGATCAGAGTATAATCGCAACCCTGGCGGGCCACAACTTAAGAAGCGACGGCGCGCGCCTTTACAGCGCTATCACGCGCGCCGCGCCGCGCACGCCGCTGGTGGCGTTGCGCGTGTCCACGATCAGCCGGCTGTGGTCAACGACATGCTGCCAGTTGAAACGGTCGTGGTCAGTGATGATCACAACGCAGTCGGCGGCGCGCAGCAGCGCGTCGCTGTAGGGCACGCCGTCGAGCTGGGCGCTGGTGTGGAGCTGCAGGCGCGGCACATAGGGGTCATGGTAAACGACGTCCGCGCCGCGCTCCAGCAGCAGGGTGATCACGTCGATCGCCGGGCTTTCGCGCACGTCGTCCACGTTGCGCTTGAACGCCACGCCCAGCACCACCACGCGCGAGCCGCGCACCGCCTTGCCCTCGTCGTTGAGCGCGTCCATCACCTTGTCCAGCACGTACAGCGGCATCGAAGTGTTGATCTCGCTCGCCAGCTCGATAAAGCGCGCGTTGTAGTTCAGCGCCTTCAGCTTCCAGCTCAGGTAGTGCGGGTCCACCGGGATGCAGTGGCCGCCGAGGCCCGGCCCCGGATAGAACGGCATGAAGCCGTAGGGCTTGGTTGAGGCGGCTTTGATCACCTCCCACACGTCAATGCCCAGCCGGTCGCACATCAGCGCCATTTCGTTGACCAGGCCGATGTTAACGGCGCGGAAGGTGTTCTCCAGCAGCTTGACCATTTCAGCCACCATCGGCGAGGACACCGGCACGACCTCGTCCACAGCCGTGGCGTAGAGCGCGGCCACCACCTCGGTGCAGGCCGGCGTGACGCCGCCGACAACTTTCGGCGTGTTGCGCACGCCGAAGGTCGTGTTGCCGGGGTCAATGCGCTCTGGCGAGAAGGCCACGAACACGTTCTCGCCCACGACAAAGCCGTTGTTGACCAGCCGGGGGACGATAATTTCCTCAGTTGTGCCGGGATAGGTCGTGCTTTCCAGCACGACCAGCAGCCCGCTGTGGCTGATCTCAGCGATGGCGTCCACCGACTGAATAATGTAGGACATATCCGGGTCTTTGGTTTTACGCAGCGGCGTCGGCACGCAGATTGAGATGGCGTCCGCCGGGCGCAGATCGGCGTAATCGGTCGTGGCGCGCAGTTTGCCGGCGGCGGCCAGCGGCGCGATACGCTCAGTGGGGATGTCCGGAATATAGCTGATGCCCCGGTTGAGCTGCGCTACTTTGGCCGCGTCCACGTCCAGGCCGATGATGTCGAACCCGGCTTCAGCCAGCTCAACGGCCAGCGGCAGGCCCACATAGCCCAGGCCGACAACGGCGATGAGCGCTGTACGGTTATTGAGGCGGTCCAGAAGCTGCTGTTTGACGGACATAACACACTCACCAGGCTGCGCCAGTAAACACAGGGCGCGATTATACACGCCCGCCGCGCGCAGAGACAGGTGGAGAGTGCGGCGCTAAACCGCCAGCGGCCGCTGGCCGAACAGCCGCGCCAGCTCGTGTTCGCACTCCGGCGCGGCCACCACCGTGACCAGATCGCCCGGCTGGAGGTCGGTCAGGCCGTGCGGGACGATCAGCTTGCCGCCGCGCTGCACCGACGCGATCACGCTCTCGGCGGGCCAGCGCACCTCGCGAATCACCTGCCCGGCCACCGGGCAGGTGGGCAGCACGCGCAGCTCGAACACGTGCGCGCCGGTGAGGGCGTTCAGGCGGATCTGCTCAGCGCGGTGCTGGTCCTGGAGCTTGCGGGCGATCGCGGTGTTGTAAGCCTGCACGATATCGCTGCGGCTGAGCATCCCCAGCAGCTCGCGCGTGCCGGCGCGCACCACCGGCAGGCGGCCAATATCGCGCGCGCCCATGCTGCGGATGGCGGCCCACAGCACATCGTCGGGGTTGGCCGTGAGCACCGCGCGGGTGCAGATATCCGCCACCGTGAGCGCGCCGGCCTCAGCCGGGCGCTGCTCGTAGACGCGCTGCAGGTCGGCCAGGGTGACGATGCCGGCCAGCCGCCGCTCGTCGTCCACCACGCACAGGGCGCGGGTGTGGTGCTGGCGCAGCATATCGCGCAGCAGCAGCAGCGAGGCGTCCTCATTGATGGTGGGCGCGGGCGCGACCATCGCCTCCCCCACCGTGACGCCCTGCATCACGTCCACGTCGCGCCCCTGGCTGAGGTAAACGCCCTTGCGCGCCAGCCCCAGCGCGTAGATGCCGCGCCGGGCGAAGCGCTCCGCCACAAACACGCACGCCACCGCCGCCAGCATGATCGGCAGGATCAGGCGGTAGTCGTTGGTCAGCTCGAACACCAGCAGAATCGCCGTGATGGGCGCGCGCACCACGCCCGCCATCATCGCCGCCATGCCCACGATCGCGTAAGCCTGCGGGTCGCTGACAGCGGGCAGGCGCAGGCTCTCCAGGGCGCGCCCAAAAGCCCCGCCCAGCATCAGGCCGACAAAGAGCGTAGGCGCGAACACGCCGCCCACAAACCCCCCGGCGATGCTGGTCCCGGTCAAAATCAGCTTGCCGAAGCCCAGCGCCAGCAGCAGCCCGGCGGTGAACGCCTCCGGCTGGCTGAGGACGTGGTTCATCGTCTCGCGGCCCGGCCCCAGCGCGCCCGGCAGAAACGCGCCCGCCGCGCCCACAACGGCCCCGGCCAGCGCGGTCCGCAGCGGGTGCGGCAGGCGGATGCGCCGATGCCACCAGTCATGCTGGGCGTAAACCGAGCGGATAAACAGCGCGGCCACCGGGCCGAGCAGCAGCCCCAGCAGCAGATGAAGCGGCACCTCGCCCAGGCCGCCCAGGCTGTAGTTGAGCAGGTTGAGCGCCGGTTCCTCCAGCGGCAGCACGCCGCTGATGGCCCGCATAAACACCGAGGCCAGCACCGAGGCCAGCACCACCACGCCAAACGCGCCGCTGGTGAACTCGCCCAGGATCACCTCAAGCGCGAAGAACACGCCCGCGATCGGGGCCTCGAAAGCGGCAGCGATGGCGCTGGCCGCGCCCGCCGCCACCAGCAGCCGCACCCGTTCCTCTGACAGGCGCAGCTTCTGGCCGAACATCGAGCCGATGTTGGACCCGATCTGCACGCTGGGGTCCTCCGGCCCCACCGCCGCGCCCGCCCCTAACGAAATGGCCGAGGCCAGCGCCTTGAACGGAAACTGGCTGTAGCGCAGCCGCCCCCCGGCCAGCGCCACCGCCTCGATAATGCCAGCCGCGTTGTGATAACGTTCCTCGCCGACGAAGCGCTCCATCACCCAGCCAACGACCAGCCCCGCCAGCGCCAGCGTCAGCACGATGGCGAAACGCCCCAGCAGCGGGTCGAGCGCCTCAATGTGAAACAGATGGTGGAAAAATTCAATGCCGAGGCGGAACAGCCAGACACCGGCCCCGGCGGCCAGGCCAACACCGACCGCCAGCCCCACCAGCATAGCGTTTTCCGACGGCTGGAACGGGCGGGTAAAGCGGCGCAGCAGGGGCGGCTGGGGCTGCGGGGACAGGTCAGGAGTCATGGGCGGCTGCCGGTGATTGTGGACATATAGGGCGATTATAACCCGACCGCGGGCCAGCGCGGGCTTTCTCAGGCCAGCCCGGCCTCGCCGTCCACGCCGGGCAGATAGCGCGTATAAAGCACGCACGGCAGCGCGCTGGCAGCCAACCAGCCTGTCAGCAGCGGGCGCAGCGCGTCCCATTCCAGCGGCGGGGCCAGCGGGGCCAGCGCCAGGCTGCGCACGCCCTCCAGCCGGTGATCGCGCGCCAGCAGCAGCAGCGCCGCCTCCACATAGCGGGCGCGCACCGCGCCGACCGGCGTCTCGCGGGCGGCGATAAAGCACAGCGCCGGCAGCGACTCGCGCCACAGCCACAGCGCGCCGGCGCGCACGCGGCCCGCGCGGCAGCGCTTGCGGTAAGCGGCGAAGGCGGCCGGGAACTCATAGTGCAGGCGCATTTCCAGCGCGCCAGTTTCCGCCTGCCCGCGCGCGTTATGCGCGAACGCCAGCGTTTGCTGGCGTGTGAGCAGCGGGTCGCCCTCGACTGCGATCAGCGGCATAGCGCGGCCTCTGGCATAATAAAAACCCCTCACCCCGGCGCGCGGAACGCGCCAGAAGTGAGGGGCAGAAAGGCGGCTCTCAGGCGTTGGGGTCTACGCGCACGCCCGGCCCCATCGTGGACGCGATGGTGATGCGCCGGATGTACAGGCCCTTGACCGCCGACGGGCGCACGCGCTGCACCGCTTCCAGGATGGCGCGCGCGTTCTCGACCAGGCTGTCAGCCGCGAAGCTGGCCTTGCCGACCGGCACGTGCAGGTTGCCGGTTTTGTCGTTGCGAAACTCGACGCGGCCCGCCTTAAGCTCCTGCACCGCCTGCGCCAGGTTGTCTGGCTGAACGACAGTGCCGGCTTTGGGGTTGGGCATCAGGCCGCGCGGGCCGAGGATGCGGGCCACGCGGCCCACCTTCGACATCATGCTGGGCACAGCCAGCGCCGCGTCGAAGTCGAGCCAGCTTTCCTTCTGGATGCGGTTCAGCACCTCGTCGTCAGCGATGATGTCCGCGCCGGCGGCCTCAGCCGCGCGCGCGTCCTCGCCCTCGGCGAACACCAGCACGCGCACCGTCTTGCCCAGGCCGTTGGGCAGCAGCACGGTGCTGCGCACCTGCTGGTCGCTGTGGCGCGGGTCAATGCCCAGGCGGATGTGCATCTCGATAGTTTCGTCGAATTTAGCGGTCGCCAACTGCTTGCTGAGGGCGATGGCGTCGTTCAGGGGGTGCAGCTTGTCGCGGTCAACCTGTTTGACCACTTCGGCATAACGCTTGCTCATGAGCTTATCTCCTGTGGTGCTGGTGGGCGTTTCAGCCCTCCCACAATCTACAGCTATCCATTTGGCTGCCCGCCGCGCGCGGGCAAAACCGGCGCTCAGCCGGTGATGGTGATGCCCATCTGGCGGGCGGTCCCCTCAACCTGCCGCATCGCGCCTTCGATATCGAGCGCGTTCAGGTCTGGCATCTTGATCTCAGCGATCTCCTGCACCTGCTTGCGCGTCAGGCTGGCGACCTTGTCGCGCTGCGGCACGGGCGATCCCTTGTCAATGCCCGCCGCCTTCTTAATGAGGAAGGACGTTGGCGGGCTTTTGAGAATGAACTTGAACGAGCCATCGGTGAAGATGGTGATCTCCGCCGGCACGATATCGCCGATGCGGTTGGTGGTGCGGGCGTTGTACTCTTTGCAGAACGCCATCAGGTTGATGCCATGCTGCGCCAGCGCCGGGCCGATCGGCGGCGCCGGGTTCGCCTTGCCCGCCGCGATTTGCAGGGTTACGATTGCTTTGATCTTCTTCGCCATAGTTTGCTGTGGTCCTCAGTCTGCTGGTAGTGACAATCAGGCTTTTTCAACTTCCAGGAAATCAAGCTCGACTGGGGTGTCGCGCCCGAAAAAGTTTACCATCACCCGCACCTTCGACTTATCCGGGTCAATGGCGGCGACCGTGCCCACGAAGTCGTTAAAGGGGCCGTCCACAATGCGCACGCGCTGGCCCAGCTTAAACGTCACCTTCACCTTGGGCGACTCTTCAGTCATGCGGTCCATAATCTGCTTGACTTCTTCCGGGCGCAGCGGGGTCGGCTCTGTGCCCATCCCGACAAACCCGGTCACGCCGGGGGTGTTGCGCACCACGTACCACGAGTCCTCATCCATGACCATCTCGACCAGGATGTAGCCGGGGAACACACGGCGCTCAACGCGGCGGCGCTTGCCCTCTTTGATCTCAATCTCTTCTTCGGTGGGGACGATCACGTCGAAGATTTTGTCGCGCATCCCCATCGTTTCGATGCGCTGCTCGATAGCGTGGCACACCTTATACTCATAGCCGGAGTAACAGTGTACGACATACCACTGCTTTTTCCCCTGGCCGCCGGCGTCAGCGCCGCTGTCATCCAGCATAGCGGGCAGCGCGTCGTCGCCAGCGCCTGCCGCGCGGCTGTCGCTGTCGTCAAGGTAGACCGGTTCCGGGTCGTAATCTTCGTCCATTAACTCAGAATCGTCAGGACGCATACGGGTTTCTCCTCATGCTCAGGGCGCGGGCGTAGGCCGCGCGCTGGTCAGCTTAGTAGGGCGAGGCGTCGCTGCGCTGCGACCGGCGGTAGAGAATGAAACCGCCGACGGCCACCGCCGCAAAGAAGATCGCGAAGACCAGCGGCGAAACCAGCCCCAGGCGAAACAGCTCGGTAAAGGCGAGGCTGACAATGCCCAGCGCGATCGCCGAGACGATCATCACCACCAGCACGATCACCGTCAGCCGCCGCGTGTCCGCGCGCGTGGGCCAGGCGACTTTGCGCAGCTCAGAGTTCACACCCGCGAAATACTCACGGATGCCCCGCCAGGCGCGCGTGATGAAGTTGCCCTGCTTGCCTTCGTCTTCCTGCACGCGGCGGCCCGGTGTGGCCCGGCCTTTGCCCGCCGTGACCGCCCGCGCCTCGTCCAACTCCTCGTCTTCGAGGTCGGCCTCAACTTCTTCGACCAGATTTTCGCCCCGGCGTTTAGCCCGGCGGCGAGACTGCTTTTCGACGGTATTTCCGGCGGACATGCACGCAACTCCTCAAGGTATGGTAACGGGCGGGTTATGCAAGACACCGTCCTGGGGGACGGTGTCTCGGTTCATTAGCAGGGGAGGCAGGAATCGAACCCGCAACCTGCGGTTTTGGAGACCGCCACTCTGCCAGTTGAGCTACTCCCCTATGGCGGAAAAGCACCTGGTGCTGTTACTTGGTTTCGCGGTAGATCACATGCCGGCGCAGAAACGGATCATATTTCTTCAGCTCCAGCCGCCCGGTGTCGTTGCGGCGGTTTTTCTGCGTCACATACATGTGACCGCTTTCGGTACTCTTCAGTTTGATAACGATCCGATTTCCTTTTTTAGCCATCGTCTGCACTCCTCATTAACAGGTCGTAGAGCCTTTGACGGGATTTGAACCCGTGACCTCATTCTTACCAAGAATGCGCTCTACCGGCTGAGCTACAAAGGCGTGATGCCAGGGTGCTATAGTGGGCCCGGCTGGACTCGAACCAGCGAAGGCTTCCGCCAACAGATTTACAGTCTGCCCCCTTTGCCGCTCGGGACACGGACCCCTTTGTCAGGTCGTCAGAAGCCACTGATGGGATTCGAACCCATGACAGCTCGCTTACAAGGCGAGTGCTCTGCCAGCTGAGCTACAGTGGCGCGCCGCGCAGATTATACCATGCGCGCGCGCCGCACAACAAGACAGAACTCGCCCGCCTTTAGACGACGGGTGCATTGTAGCCAGCGCCAATATGTTTGTCAATACACAGTGAGCCAGGCGCGCGTCCGCGCGTGGTTTTCCAGCCGCCAGCCGCTATAATAAACACGCGCGACTTTACGACGGGACGGGCACGAATGGCGGACACGCGCGCAAACCCGATTGACTCCGTCCACGACATCCGGCGGCTGGCTGCGGAAGTGGAGACGGCCCTACGCAAGCAGCAGGATTTGCTGCTGCTGCGCAACATGAGCCTGCCCGACGCCGTTTTTCAGGCGCTGGCCGCCATCCACAGCGACCTGGCGCGCACCGAAACGCAGCTCGTGGACGACATCACCACCCTCAGCCAACTGCGCGCCCTGGCCGGCACCACCGACCAGCTCAATTCCTCGCTTGACCTGGACACCGTGCTGGCCGAAGCGATGGACAACGTTATCGCCCTGACCGGCGCGGAGCGCGGCTACATCGCCCTGACCAACCCGCCCGCCGGCGAGGTGGCGTTCAGGATCGCGCGCGACCCCGAACAGCTCCCCGGCAGGCCAGTCACTTTCCAGGGCAGCCGCACCATCCTGCACGAAGTGCTGGAGACGGGCCGCCCGCTGCTGGCCGATAACGCCTATAAGGACCCGCGCTTCTTGCAAAGCAGCGCCACAATCGCCCAGCTAACGCTGCGCTCGGTGCTGTGCGTGCCTGTCCGGCACAAGGACAGCGTGATCGGCGCGGTGTACGTGGACAACCGCCTGCGCGCCGGCGTTTTTACCCAGCGCGAGGCCAGCCTGCTGACGGCCTTCGCCAACCAGGCCGCCGTCGCCATCGAAAACGCGCGGCTCTACGCCCGCATCCAGGACAGCATCGCCGCCATCACCGAGATGCAGACGCTGATGGACAGCGTCTTTACGTCGATTGGCAGCGGCGTGATCACCACCAGCGCCTATCAGACCGTCACGACGTTCAACCGGGCGGCGGCGGAGATCCTCGCCTGGGACCCCGGCAGCGTGATCGGCGCGCCGCTGCCGGCGCTGCTGCCGCTGCTCGGCCTCGATTTCGCGGCCCATCTGGACGGCGTGCTGCGCGACGGCGAACCCTGCGCCCTCGAAGCCGAACAGGACAACCCGGCGCGCGGGCGGCTGGCCCTCACCCTGAAGCTCAGCCCGCTGCGCGCGGGCGCGCAGGGCGCGGCGGTCGTGCTGGACGACCTGACCGCCCAGCGCGAGAGCGAGGAAATGCTGGGCATCATGCGCCGTTACCTGCCGCCAGAGATGGTGGACAACATCCAGAGCATCGCCACGCTGGACCTGGGCGGCGAACGGCGCGAGATCACCTGCATGTTCGTCAACGTGCGCCCGCTTTCGACCTTCCCGCCCGGCCTGCGCCCGGCGGCGCTGATGGACCTGCTCAACCTGCACCTGACAACGGCCACCGCCTGTATTCACGACTGCAAAGGCGTAATTGACAAGTACATGGGCCACGAGCTGATGGCCCTGTTCAACACGCAGCTCAACCCGCAGACGCACCACGCCATGCTGGCGGTCGAGGCGGCGCTGGCGCTGCGCCAGGCGTTCATCGCGCTTTACGCCCAACTGGGCATCGCGCCGGACCCGCACTATTACCGCGCGGGCCTGCACACCGGCGTCGCCACGCTGGGCAATGTCGGCAGCCTCAACCGGCGCGATTTCACAGCCATCGGCGACACGATCAACCTGGCGAAGCGCCTTGAGGAAAACGCCGCCGCCGGCCAGCTCATCGCCAGCCAGGCGGTGCTGAACCATATCGAAGCGCACGCTGGCGGCGCGCTGCCGCCCTCAATTGTCTTTCACCCGCGCGCGGCGCTTCAGGTCAAAGGCCGCCAGCAGCACACGCCCATCTACGAACTAGGCCGTCCCTGATGTTTGAGAACACGGAAAACCCCCAGGCCAGCAGCGCCGCCCACGCGCGCGCGCTGGCGCAGCGCGTCACCGACCTGGCCCACCTGCTGCACACCCACCAGAGCGTGCTGCGCCAGCGCGGCATGAACCTCGCGCCCGCGTCGCTGGAAAACCTGCGCGCCCTGGAGCGCCAGCTTGAAGCCTTCACCGCCCAGACGCTCAACCTCCAGGCCGAGCTGCGCCAGCTTCAGGCGCTGGCCCGCAGCACCGCCCTGGTCAACGCCCTGCTCGACCTGCCGCAGGTGCTGGCCTATGTGATGGACACAGTGATCGAGCTGACAGGGGCCGAGCGCGGCTTTATCGTGCTGCGCAGCCGCGCCAGCGGCGGCCTGGAGTTCGCCGCCGCGCGCGGCATTGACCGCGAACAGCTCGCGCAGGACGATTTCACCATCAGCTCGACCATCGTTAACCAGGTCGCCTCAACCGGCCTGCCAGAGCTGACCAACAACGCCAGCAGCGACCCGCGCTACCAGGCGCACGAAAGCGTGATCGGCTTCGCCCTGCGCAGCATCATGGCCGTGCCACTGAAGGTGCACGGCGACATCATCGGCGCGGTCTACTGCGACAACCGCTTTCTGGCCGGCGCGTTCAGCCAGCGCGAGCTGGACGTGCTGGCGACCTTCGCCAACCAGGCGGCCGTCGCCATCCACAACGCGCGCCTCTACGAAGCCGCGCGCGCGCGCCTGGCTGAGGTCAAAGCGACCAGCGAGCTGATGACCAACATCTTCGAATCCGTCGCCAGCGGCATCCTCACCGTAGACAGCGCCGACGTGGTGAACACCTGCAACAGCGCCGCCGCCGCCATCCTCGGCTGCGCGGCGGATGCCGCCGTCGGCGCGCCCCTGTTCAGCCTGCTGCCCGCCCACACCAACGGCGCGCTGGCGGCCTGCCTGGCGCGTGTGCGCGCCAGCGGCGCGCCGGAACATTACCGCTTAGAGCTGGCCGCGCCCGGCGGCCCCCGCCTGTGGAGCCTGGTTATCAGCCCGCTGCGCGGCCCCGACGGCCAGATCGAGGGCGCGGCGGTCGTGCTCGACGACCTGACCGAGAGCGTCCGGCGCGAAGCCCAGCTCGCCGAAGTGCGCCGCTACCTGCCGCTGGCGCTGGTGGACAACCTGCGCAGCGTCAGCATCAGCGAGGCCAACGGCCAGGAGCGCGTCATCAGCGTGCTGTTCGCTGACGTGCGCGGCTTCACCAGCTTCAGCGAACGGCTGGAGCCTGAGGCGCTCATGCGCATCATCAACCACTACCTCAGCCTGGCCAGCGACACCATTAACCTGTACGAAGGGCTGGTCGAAAAATACATCGGCGACGCCGTCACCGGCCTGTTCAACACGCCCTTCAACCCCCAGCCCGACCACGCGGTGCGCGCGGTGCAGGCGGCCCTCAACATGATGTTCGACCTCTACGCCCTGCACGAGACGCTGCCGCCCGAACAGCGCCTGCTCTACGGCGTCGGCATCCACGCCGGGCCGGCGGTGCTGGGCAACGTCGGCAGCCCGGAGCGCCAGGAATACGCCGCCATCGGCGAGGCGGTTGAGATCAGCAAGGTGCTGCAGGAAAACGCGCGCGGCGGCGAGATCGTCATCAGCGCGGCGGCCTACGCGCTGGTGGCGGATTTCTTCGCCTGCGAAGCCTTCACGCCGGAGCGCGTGCGCGATCACCACGACCTCACGGTGGCCTACCGTGTGCTGCGCCAGAAGAAGCGCACCGGGTCGCTGGTCGCCGCTGACCTGGGGTAGCGCGCTGCCCCGCGCCGCCGCACTTTTTTTCAAGAATCCGGTTCGCGGTTATACTGGACACGCGTTATTGGCTTCTTTACTAAACAGGGCAAACTATTTATGGCCCAACGGGCAGCAGTTCTCGAAGTACGCGGCCTCACCAAGCGCTTCCCCGGCGTGCTGGCCTGCGACCACATTGATCTGACACTTTACAAGGGCGACGTACTCGGCCTGCTCGGCGAGAACGGGGCGGGCAAGTCCACGCTGATGAACATGATCTACGGCCTGTACACGCCCGACGAAGGCGAAATCCTGGTTAACGGCCAGCCCGCGACCATTAAAAACCCCAACGACGCTATCGCCCTGGGCATCGGTATGGTGCACCAGCACTTCCAGCTTGTGCCCGTGCTGACCGTCACCGAAAACATCATGCTGGGCAACGAGTCGGTGCGCGGCCCGTTCCTCGACCGGGGCACAGCCAAACGCCGCATCCTCGAAATCGCCAGCCAGTACGGCCTCGACGTTAACCCGGACGCGCTGGTGGAGGACCTGCCCGTCGGCGTGCAGCAGCGCGTTGAGATCATCAAGGCGCTGTACCGCAAGGCCGACATCCTCATCCTTGACGAGCCGACCGCCGTCCTCACGCCGCAGGAGGCCGAAGGGCTGTTCGCCATCATGCGCACGCTTATCACGCGCGGCGTGAGCATTATCTTCATCTCGCACAAGCTCAAAGAGGTGCTGGAGATCTGCAACCGCGTGATGGTGCTGCGCGGCGGGCGTTCAGTGGGCGAGGCCGACCCGCAGCAGTCCACGCAGGCGTCGCTGGCCTCGATGATGGTCGGGCGCGAGGTGATCCTTCAGGTGGACAAGGGCGACGCGCACCCCGGCGAGCCAGCGCTGACCGTCACCGACCTGCACGTGCTGGACGACCGCGACCTGCCCGCTGTGCGCGGCCTGTCGCTGGAGGTGCGCGCGGGGGAGATTCTGGGGATCGCGGGGGTGCAGGGCAACGGCCAGACTGAGCTGGTCGAAGCCATTACCGGCCTGCGCCCGGCGGCGGGCGGCCACATCTTCATCGGCGGGCAGAACATGACCCACGCCGCGCCGCGCCGGATCACGGAGGCGGGCGTCGCGCACGTGCCGGAGGACCGTCAGAAGGACGGCATGGTGGCGACCTTCCCTATTAAAGACAACCTGGTGCTGCAAACCTACTATATCAAACCCTTCGCCGCCGGCATCCTGGCCGATGAGGACGCCAAGCGCGAGAACGCCGAGCGGCTGGTGGAACAGTACGACGTGCGCACGCCCAGCATCTACGCCACCGCCGGCTCGCTGTCTGGCGGCAACCAGCAGAAAACCATCGTCGCGCGCGAGTTCTCGCGCCCCAGCCGCCTGCTGATCGTCGCCCAGCCGACGCGCGGCCTGGACGTTGGCTCGATCGAGTTCATCCACCAGCAGATCGTGAAGATGCGCGACGCCGGAACAGCCGTGCTGCTGGTCTCGGCTGAGCTGGACGAAATCCTGTCGCTCTCAGACCGGGTAGCGGTTATGTACAGCGGACAGATCATTGACACCGTGCCTATCGCCGCCGCTGACCGCGAACGCATCGGCCTGCTGATGGCCGGTGTGCGCCCCGAGGCGGCCCCGCAGCAGGAGGCGAAACATGGCTGAAAGCACCTTTAACAGCGCGCCGCGCGGCCCCGAAGCGCTGTCCCCGGCGGCCCACGCCTGGCAGCGGCTGTCGCGGCGCGCTGTGCCGCTGCTGGCGGTTATCACCGCTTTTATTATCGGCATCCCTTTCATGATCCTCACCGGCGGCAAAGGCGATATCGCCACCGGGCTGCGCGTGTCGGGCGCGGCTTACTCCGCCCTTATCGAGGGCGCTGTCGGCCTGGCGGTCAACCCGCTGCTGACGACCGCCGACGTCGCCCTGGTGCAGGCGCTGGCCAGCGCCGCGCCGCTGTCGCAGTCTGATCTGGCGCAGTTCGGGCGCGCCGTTAACGAGATCGCCACCCTCGACCCGGCGGCGGTGCGCGCTGCCGGCGAGTCGCTGGAGCGCTTCGCCGCGCTGGACAGCGACGCGATCGGCGTGCTGGCGACGGCGGCCCCGGAGGTCGCGCGCATCGGCGGCGGCACGCTGCGGGCCATGCAGCCGCTGCTGGCGGACCTGGACCAGCTAGAGCGCAGCGCCGCGCGCGCCCTGGCGGAACCGTTCGCCGATAAAACTGAACTGACCGCCGCAGATCGTGCCGCCGTCGAAGCGGTCGCGCCGTCAGCAGCCGATCTCAACGACGCCGACCTGCTGCGCTATATGCAGCTTGTGGCTGAGAACGGCGCTGTGCGCCTGATCCGCCTCAACGAACAATTGGAGATTCTGGATGAGCTGGGCCTGGACGCCAGCAGCTCCGCCGACATGGAGACGCTGGCGCTGGCCGCCCGCACCGGCGTGGAAGCGGCGCGGCGGCAGGCGGCCACGCTGGCGCGGTTAGACGAAGCGGGCATTGTGAACCTGCCGGAGCTGGCCGCCCAGGTCATGCTGGTGCGCCGCCTGTACGACGCCAAAGTGCTGACCGACCCTGACGTGGCGGCGGCGCTGGCGGTTGAGCTGCCGGCGGCGCTGGAAAACAACCTCGTCGTGCGCCGGCCTGGCAACCTGGTGCTGGTCAACGCCGGCGCGGCGGGGCTGGCCGGTGTGGCCCACAACGCCGCTGGCAAGCCCGATAACGTTTACCTGCGGCTGGGCGGGTCGGCGCTGCTGTTCTTCCCGGCCAACCTGGAAAGCATGATCGTGCGGTCCATTCCGTATGTGATCGCCGGGCTGGCGGTGGCGCTGGCGTTCAAGGCCGGCCTGTTTAACGTCGGCGCTGAGGGGCAGCTTTACATCGGCGGCATGCTGGCCGTGTGGGTGGGCTACACCGCCTTCTTTACCGATCTGGGCTGGGCGCATCTGCCGGTCGTGATCGTCGCCGGCGTGATCGGCGGGGCGCTGTGGGGCGCTATACCGGGCATCCTCAAAGCCTTCACCGGCGCGCATGAAGTCATTAACACCATCATGCTCAACTTCATCGCCATCCGCCTGGTGGACTGGCTCATCAAGTCCGGCCTGATGCAGGACACCAGCGCCACGCTGCCGCGCACACCTTATATCGCTGAGAGCGCGCGCCTGCCCGCCTTCAACGCCATCAACCCGGCGCTGCTGGTGCTGACCGGCGTGGTCGTGGCCGCATTCTTGCTGCTGCGCCGCCGCGCGGCCCTCCAGCGCGGCGAGTGGCGCGCCGCCGTTCCGCCGCTGCTCTACGGCCTGCTGACCGCCGCCGGCGGGCTGTTTCTGGCCTGGATTTCCACGCGCGGCAGCCTGCACATCGGCCTGCTGCTGATGATCGCGGCGGTGTGGTTTACCGGCTGGTTCCTGTTCCGCACCACTTACGGCTTCGAGCTGCGCACCGTCGGCGCGAACTCAGACGCCGCCCGTTACAGCGGCATGAGCGTCAAACGCAACCTCATCCTGGCCATGACGCTCAGCGGCGCGCTGGCCGGCCTGGCCGGGACCATCCAGGTGACGGGCGTGCAGTTCAACATGCAGCCAGAGTTTTTCGCCGGGCTGGGCTTCGACGCCATCGCCGTGTCGCTGCTGGCGCGCAACAACCCGCGCAACATGATCCCGGCGGGGTTCCTGTGGGGCGCGCTGCTGGCTGGCGCGCCGCTGATGCAGGTCAACGCCAATATCTCGATTGACCTGGTGCGCATCATCCAGGCGCTTATCATTATGTTTATCGCCGCCGATGTCATCATCCGCTACCTGTGGCGCGTGCCCGAAGCCACTGAAGAAGAAAAAGCGGCAGCGGCGTTCACGCACGGCTGGAGAGGCTGAGGCTATGGCGTCCATAAACACACCTGTCAACGCGGGCGCGGTGTCTGCGTTTTCCTGGCGCGACCAGGTTAAAATAACCCGCATCGGCATTTTTTCGGTGTTCTTCATCCTGGTGGGCGCGGTCATTCTGCTGACCGTGCCGCAGCGCGTCGCGCCGGACGCCATCACCACCCTCACGTTTGGCACCGCGCCCAGCGGCAGCATTATCGCGCTGCCGATAACCGTCGTGCCGTACATGACGGCGGTCGCGCTGGTGTACATCGCCAGCGGGGCCTTCGGCCTGCTGCCGCGCGCGGAGCTGCGCCGCTACAAGCTGTGGCTGCTGCTGCTGTGCGCCGCGCTCATCTTCCCCAGCGTGCTGACGCTGGCGGCGGTGGGCCAGTCCACCAGCGCCGTGACGATGCTCGGCTCCAGCCTGCGGCTGGCCACGCCGATCATCCTGGGCGCGCTGGCCGGCATCTGGTGCGAGCGCGCGGGCGTGGTCAACATCGCCATCGAAGGCATGATGCTCACCGGCGCGGCCTTCGGCTTTCTGGCGTTCTCGCTGCTCAACCCCGGCGTGATCGCCGACGCGCAAACGGCGCTGTGGGTGGGCGTGCTGGTGGCGGTGCTGGCCGGCGGCGTCATGGCGGCGCTGCACGCCTGGCTCTCGATCACGTTCAAAACCAACCAGATCGTCAGCGGCACGGTGATTAACATCCTGGCGGTCGGCCTCACCAGCTTTCTGCGCCGCGAGGTGCTGCTGACAAGCCAGGACGCCGGGCGCGAGACGCTCAACGCGCTGCGCATCCCGATTTTGTCCGACATCCCGGTGGTGGGGCAGGAACTGTTCACCGCCAAGCCCATCTTCTTCCTGATGTTCGTCCTGCTGGTGCTGACGCACGTCGTCCTGTTCTACACGCGCTGGGGCCTGCGGACGCGCTCGGTCGGCGAGAACCCGCACGCCGCCGACACGCTCGGCATCCGCGTCAACCGCACGCGCTGGATCAACGTCATCATCGGCGGGCTGATCGCCGGGCTGGCCGGGGCCTGGCTCTCACTGGAAACGACCGGCACATTCGACGATAATATGACCGCCGGGCGCGGCTTTATCGCGCTGGCGGCGATGATCTTCGGCAAGTGGATGCCGTTCGGGGCGTTCGGCGGCGGGCTGTTGTTCGGCTTCTCCAGCGCGCTGGAAACACGCTTCCAGATTCTGGGCGTGCCGCTGCCGCCGCAGTTCCTGCAGATGACACCGTATATCGTGACGATGGTCGTGCTGGCCGGGCTGGTAGGCCGCGCCGTTCCGCCCAAAGCCGACGGCGTCCCTTATGAGAAAGAGTGACAGAGCCGCCAGCGCGCTGCCGGCGGTTGACCATGACTGAACTCTACCCACTGCCCCTTAACCCCGCCCTGCACATCAAAGTGTGGGGCGGGCGCCGGCTGGCCGCCGCGCTGGGCAAACACCTGCCCACCGCGGACCCCTACGGCGAGTCCTGGGAGCTGCACGACACCGCCGCTGTCGCCGCCGGGCCGCTGGCCGGGCGCACGCTGGGCGACCTGCTGGCGGAGCGCGGCGCGGCGCTGATCGGCCCGCACAACGACCCCGCCGACGGCTTCCCGCTGCTGGCCAAGCTGATTGACGCCAGCGAGTGGCTGTCGGTGCAGGTCCACCCGGACGACGACCAGGCGCGCGCGCTCGAAGGCCAGCCGCGCGGCAAAACTGAAGCCTGGCACATCCTGGCGGCGGAGCCAGGCGCGCGCCTGGTCGTCGGCGTGCAGCCGGGCACGACGCGCGCGCAGATCGCGCAGGCGGCGCGCGACAGCACGCTCGACAGCCTGCTGGTCTACGCGGACGTAAGCGCGGGCGACACGCTGTTCATCGGGGCCGGGACGGTGCACGCGATCGGCGGCGGCATCCTGCTCTACGAGATTCAGCAGTCGTCCGACACAACTTACCGCCTCTACGACTGGGGCCGCCGGGACCTGAACGGCCAGCCGCGCGCGCTGCACATCGAGAAAGGCGCGCAGGTGGCCAACACCAGCGGCGCGCCAATTGTCCGCGCCGGCGCGGCGCACGGCCCGGTTGTGGATATCGTGCAGTCGCCCTATTTCGTGACGCGCCTGTACCGGCTGGCGGCGGGCAGCGCCCGCCTCGACACTGGCGGCACACACTTCCACGCCCTCACCTGCATCAGCGGCGCGGCGCGCCTGGCCTGGATCAGCGGCAATATCGCCCTTGAAACCGGCCAGACGGTGCTGGTTCCGGCCTGCATTGGCCCCTACCGGCTGGACGGGCGCGCGCAGGTGCTGTGCTCGCAGCAGGCATAACGGGCGGCACGACCAATATCTGACGGCTGATAACTGACGACTGGCGGCTAATCCCATGCGCTTATACTATGACGACGCCTACGCGACCACCTTCACCGCCCACGTGATCGAACGGCTGACGCACGCGGGCCAGCCCGCCGTCGTGCTGGACCGCACCTGCTTCTACCCCACCGGCGGCGGCCAGCCCGCCGACAGCGGCAGCATCGGCGGCGCGGCGGTGCTGGACGTGTTCACCCGCCCGGACGACGCGGCGGTGGTGCATCTGCTGGCCGCGCCGGTGGCCGCGGACGAGGTCGCCTGCGCGGTGGACTGGGCGCGGCGTTTCGACCACATGCAGCACCACACCGGCCAGCACATCCTGACGCAGGCGTTCGTGCAGACCGCCGGCACAACCACGGTCGGCTTTCACCTCAGCCCGGACAGCGTCACGATTGACCTGAACACGCCGCGCCTGACCGACGCCGACGCCGCCCGCGCCGAAGATCTGGCGAACCAGATCGTGTGGGACAACCGCCCGGTCACAGCGCATCTGATTGACCCCGACGACGCCGAAGGCGTGCGCATCCGGCGCATGCCGGACCAGCTTCACACCGACGGCCTGCGCGTGATCGAGGTGGCGGGTTTCGACCGCACCGCCTGCGGCGGCACACACGTGGCGCGCAGCGGCGAGATCGGCGTGATTAAGGTGCTGCGGCTGACACGGCGCGGCGACAAAACGCGCGTCGAGTTCCGCTGCGGCGGGCGCGCGCTGCGCGACTACCGCGAGAAAAACACCGTCACCAACACGCTGACCGCCGCGCTCACCTGCGGCCAGGCCGAGCTGCCCGCCGCGGTCGAGCGGCTGCAAACCGAGCTGAAAACCGCCTTCAGCGCGCTGAAAACGGCGGCGGCGCAAAACCTGGCCGCCGAAGCGGCCAACCTGCTGCTGGCTGCGCCTGAGCGCGGCGGCGTGCGGCTGGCGCAGGCCGTCTTTGCCAGCCGCGGCAGCGGCGACCTGCGCCTGCTGGCGGGCAAGCTGACGGAAACGCCGGGCGTGGTCGCGCTGCTGGCGGCGGGTGGGGCGCAGGCGCACCTGGTGTTCGCGCGCAGCGCCGAGCTGCCGCACGATATGCGGGCCGCGCTGGCGGCGGCGTTCACGGCGTTAGGGCATGGGCGGGGGGGCGGCCAGCCAGCGCTGGCGCAGGGCGGCGGCGCGGCGGCCAACCAGGCGCAGCTTGAGGGCGCGCTGGCGGCGGCACAGCAGATTCTGTTCGGGGATTAAAACGCTGGTCTAGCGGTACGGGTCGCGGCGCAGAGGCTGCGCGGGGCGCACGGGCACAGGAACCGGCACACGCTTCGGCTGCGGGTTGAGCGCATGCTCCAGGTCACGCATCAGGTCACGCAGACGCCGGGCCAGGTCATCAACTGGATTCCGCTTATCCTGTGCCATAATCTCCACCCCGCCTATTGGCGAACCCCGGGGCATTTAAACACAACACCCCTGCGTTAACATCGTGAACGACAGGGGCGGCGCTGAGGTGGTGCGCCCGCCGGCGAACCGGCGGCGCTTATTGGTCTGATGGACCTAAAGGGATTCGAACCCTTGACCTCTTCAATGCCATTGAAGCGCTCTCCCAGCTGAGCTATAGGCCCGTGTGCTGATGCGCTGGAACCGTCTCATCAGACGGCTGGCATTGTAGCCCCTTCATTTTCCGCTGTCAATACCAGCATACTGTAAAAAGAATTTTTTGAGTATAGGTCACAACGCTATTCTCATGCAATGTTTATGGGACTTTAGGGGCATTCAGGGGGCCGCCAGCGGCCAGCCGATCTCGGCCAGCAGGGCGCGCAGCGTCTCCAGCGGCAGGCCGACGACGTTGGTGTAGCTGCCGCTGATGCCCGCCGCCGGCGCGAAACCGGCGTGCTGAATCGCGTAGCCGCCGGCCTTGTCGAACGGGTCGCCGGTGGCGATATAGGCGTCAACCTCAGCGTCAGTGTAGGCGCGCATGTGGACTTCGGTGCTGGTGGCGCGCGCCAGCGTGCGCGCGGGCGCGCCGGCTTCAAGCCGCGCCAGCGTGAGCGCCGTGCAAACCGTGTGCGCCCGCCCGCGCAGCGTGCGCAGCATGGAACGGGCGTCAGCGGCGGCGGCGGGCTTGCCCAAAATCGCGCCGTCGCAGATCACAACGGTGTCCGCCGCGATAATCAGCGCCGGCGGCGCGGCAGCGCGCGCCACCGCGCCGGCCTTCTCCGCGCTGAGGCGCTGAACGTAAGCCAGCGGCGGCTCGCCGGGCTGCTGCGTTTCATCAATATTGGCAGGGATAACGTCAAACGCCACCCCCAGCGACGCGAGCAGTTCGCGCCGCCGGGGAGAGGCTGAGGCGAGGATTACGCGGGGCGCGGGACGGCTGCTATTCGTCGTCACCATCCTCGTACTCGTCGTCGTCGTACTCATCGTCGTAGTCGTCGTACTCGTCGTCGTAATCGCTGCCGTGAACGTGGCCGTGCAGCTTCTCGTCGCTTGTCGCCTGGCGCACAGCCAGCACCTCTACGTCGTAATCCAGCGTTTTGCCGGCCAGCGGCGGGTTGAAGTCCAGCACGACGCTGTCAGGCGTGACGCGCGCCACCGTCGCCACATAAACATAGCCGTCCTCGTCCTCAAGCTGGACCATCGTGCCCGGCTCCAGCGTTTCCGCGCCGGGCAGCTCGCTGCGGTCCAGCTCTTCGATCTCGTCCTCGTCGTACTCGCCGTAGCCGTCCTCAGGCGCGATCGTCAGCGTCAGCCTGTCGCCCACGCGCTTGCCAGCCAGGGCGTTTTCCAGGCCGGGGACGATGTTGTCTGCGCCGTGCAGATATTCAAACGGATCATCGCGCTCAGCGCGGTCTACTTCTTCGCCGTCCACCTTCAGAATATAAGCCAGGCTGACCACCAGGCCATCCGCGATCTTGTCTGTCATTTCGGGCATCCCTCATGGAAAAAGCCCCGCTGCGGGGCCGAACGGGTGCATTATAAAGGTGGTCAAACGAGATTGGAATAGGCAAGCGCCCTCACTCAGCCACCCGCAGCGCCGTGAAATCAAGCTCCAGCGTGACGGTATCGCCCACGTCGCTGACTGACGGCGGCGTCCTGATGGTGATGCCGAAATCGCTGTAGGCGATGGTGGCGCTGGCCGTCCCGTTGAGGCGGTCCGCCGCCACGACCGTCACCTGAACGTCAAAGGTCACGTCGCGCGTGACATCCCTGATCGTCAGGCCGCCGGTGACCTGAAAGTCGAACGTGTCGCCCACCTGCGCCGGGCCAGCGGGCAGGCCGGTGTAAGCGGTCGGCTCGAAGATGATGAACTCATACTCGTCGCGCGCGGACTGGAGAATCTGGCTGCGGATGGCCCGGTCGCGGAGGTCCTGGTCGGTTCTGAGGGTGCGCGCGTTGATGGCGATCACGCCGACTTCGGACTGCGCCGGGCTGGCGAAATCCACGATCAGGTCGCCGGCCACGCGCGTTGTCGTGCCGACAACGGTCACGCGCTCGCCCAGCAGCGTCTCGTCAATTTTGAAACGCGCCTCAGACTCGTCCTCAGTGATGCGGTAGATGGCGCGCTGCGCGGCGTCCGCCGGCTGGCCGGCGGCGGCATCCGTCGTTTCGGCTGCTTCGGGCGCGGCTTCCGTCGTTTCGGCCGCTTCGGGCGCGGCTGTCGGGGCAGCCGTTGGCTCGGCCAGCGCCAGCGTGGGGGCCGCGGCGCGCGTGTCACGGCTGGGGTCGGCGCTGCCGCCGGTGGCCCACAGCAGGCCCAACACGCCCGCCGCCGCGCCCGCCCCAAACGCTATCACCACCAGCAGGAAGGTCACACGTCGTGAGATCATACAGCTCCCTTGTTGTCAGCGGCACAGCCGCAGCCCTGCCCGTAAGCGTGCGGGGCCGCGAACCCGGTTATCGCGCGCGCAAATCGCGCGCCGTATTCACTTTACTGGCATCAGCCGCGAATCGGTTTTGCGCCGGGCCATTTGTTCATAGAACGCTCATCAAACGGCCCGGCTGCCGCGCTCAGCTCACCGCGATCGCCGACGCGCTGTCCTCTTTGTACAGCGTGAGCAGATACCAGCCCAGAAACACCAGCAGCGCCAGCGAAGGCAGATCGTGGGCAGCGGGTGCGCTGCTGATCGCGGCGTTCATGCGCAGCACGCCGCCGCTCTGGAAGCCCAGGAACGGCTGGCCGTCAGGCGTAACCCAGGCCCATTTCGTGCCCCAGAAATTGCTCTGCTTCCAGTCATAAACGCGCCCGTCAGTGAACGTGAGCCGGCCGCCGGACAGGCCCCGGTAGTCAAAGCTGGCCGGTTTATCGCCGGTGACCGCCGTCTGGATGGTGATGCGCTGGCGCCACCAGCCCCGGCGCTCAAAGCGCCAGCGGTTGCCAGGCGCGTCCACCTCAACGGCGCTGCTCCACCAGCGCAGGCGTTTCATGGTGGCAACCACCTCATCGTCCGCGCTGCGCAGCTCGTAGCGCCCGCCGCCGGCCTCAACCCAGCGCAGGCCGTCCAGCTCCAGGTCCTTCCATGCTTTCATCGCCAGTTCACCCCATCTCCAATGCGTTCAGAAAATTTCCGTTTTAATTACGCAGTTCGCGGGCCAGCGGTTGCGGGCAGGCTGGATAACCCCCCGCTTTCTGGTAGAATCGCGTCCGGTGGGGCGCAGGGGAGTTTGCCGGTGCGGCCTTCTGACGTGAATATTTTCCAACTGGCGCGGCGTTCCGGCTGGTGGCTGACCCTGCTGGCGCTTGCCGCGCTGCTGCTGGCCGCCGCCGCCAGCGCCGGCCAGGACGCCGCGGCCGTCCTCTCGATCTTCGCCACGCGCTTTCTGGGCATTTTCATCGAAGCGGCGCCGTTTCTGCTGCTGGGCACGCTGGTGTCGGGCCTGCTGGACGTGTTCGTCAGCCGCGACGACATCGCCCGGCTGGCGCCGCGCGGCCCGGCGCGGGCGGCGGTCGCGGGCGCGTTCATGGGCTTCGCCTTCCCGGTGTGCGAGTGCGGCGTTGTGCCGGTGGCGCGGCGGCTGCTGGGCAAGGGGCTGCCGCTGCCGGTCGGCGTGTCGTTTCTGCTGGCCGCGCCGGTGATGAACCCAATCGTGCTTGTCAGCACCTACGCCGCCTTTGGCTGGGGGCCGGTCTTTATCGGGCGCTACGTGATTACGGCGGCGGTCGCCATCGGCGCCGGGCTGGTGTTCGCGCTGGGGGCGCGCCCGCAGGACGTGCTGCTGCCGCACACCCTGGTGGCCCCGGCAGACGCCCCGCCATACATACGGCCGCCGTTGGGCGCGGGGCTGCTGCGCGCGCTGGCCAGCGCCGCCGATGAGTTCTTTGAGATGGGCCGCTACCTGGTGGTCGGCGCGCTGCTGGCGGCGGGCATGCAGACGCTGGTGGCGCAGGATACGCTGCTGGCGCTGGGCACTGGCCCGGTAACGTCCGTGATCGTCATGCAGCTTATGGCCTTCGTACTCAGCGTGTGCTCAACGGTGGACGCCTTCCTGGCGCTGGCGTTCGTGGGCACGTTCACCACCGGCTCGATCCTGGCGTTCCTCACCTTCGGCCCGATGGTGGACATCAAAAGCACGCTGATGTTCCTGGGCGTGTTCCAGCGGCGCGCCGTCGTTTACCTCATCCTGCTGCCGCTGCTGATGACGCTGCTCATCGGCGTGTGGATCAACCTCAACCTGCCATTATAGCCCGGAGCGCGCTGTTCACATGCAAACCGCCGACCACAACCAGCACGACCACCGGCGCGCGCGCGCCCAGGCCTGGGCGCGCACCGCGCTGCTGCTCGGCCTGGGGCTGTATTTCGGTTACAACATCGCCAGCGGCAGCCTCGCCAACTATATCAACGCGCGTTTCGCCTGGCTCAGCTATGTGGCGGCGGCGCTGTTCCTGCTGCTGGGGGCCGCGTCAGCCAGCCGACTGATGCGCGGCGGCCAGACCCACCAGCACGGCCCGGACCACGATCACGGCGCGCTGTCGTGGGGCGCGATCGCCGTCGTCGCCGTCCCGCTGGCGCTGGGGACGCTGATTCCGTCGCAGCCGCTGGGGGCCAGCGCCGTCGGCGGCGGCGTCAGCATGGACACCAGCGGCGGGGACGCGATAGCCGCCTTCAGCGTGCCGCCGCTGGATCGCAGCGTGCTCGACTGGGCGCGCGCGTTCAACGCCAGCGACGACCTGCGCGCGTTCAACGGCCAGGACGCCGACGTGACCGGCTTCGTCTACCGCAGCGACGCGCTGCCCGCCGATATCTTCCTGGTCACGCGCTTCGTCATAAGCTGCTGCGTGGCGGATTCAGCGGCGGTGGGCCTGCCGGTGCAGTGGGATGACATCCCACCGCTGGACACCTGGGTGCGCGTGCTGGGCCGCTTCGAGCTGGGGACGTTCCAGGGCGAGCCAAAGCCGATTCTGCGCCCGACCAGCGTTGAGGTGGTCGAGCAGCCAGCGCACCCCTATCTATACCCATGACCCCCGCCCACGCGCTGCCAGAGGCAGGCCGATGACCCGTTTTGATCGCATCGCGCTGGCCGTGATCGCCGCGCTGGCGGCGGCGCTGCTGCTGGTGATCGCCCTGGGCGACCGCGTAGGCGTGCAGATCGCGCGCGTGACGCCCACCGGCCCCGCCGCCAGCACCGCCAGCGTCGCCATCCAGTTCAGCGAGCCGATGGACTGGGCCAGCGTGACGGCGCGGTTCAGCCTCGCGCCGCCCGTCGCGGGCGATTTCACCTGGGGCGGCAGCACGCTGCGCTTTCGCCCCGCCGCGCCGCTGACGCCGGGCACAACCTACACCGTGACGCTGGCCAGCGGCGCGCAGGCCCGCGCCGGGCGCGCGGTGCTGCGCCCGGTCAGCTTCAGCTTCACCGTGCGCGCCCCGCGCGTCGCCTATCTCGCGCCGTCCGACGCCGTGCCGCAAAACGTGTGGATCGCCGACCCGGCGGACCCGGCCAGCGCGCAGCAGCTAACGTTCAGCCCGTCGAATGTCCTCAATTTCGACATCAGCCCGGACGGCACGCGCCTGGCGTTCGCCGAGCGCAACAACGAAACGGGCACATCGGACATCAAGCTGCTTGACCTGCAAAGCGGTGCGCTTCAGCAGCTCACCAACTGCCCCGAAAGCGACTGCGACACGCCGGTGTGGCGGCCCGACGGCCAGATGATCGCCTACCAGCGCGTAGACTACAACACCGGCCTGGACGCGCTGGGGGCCAGCCCGACCCGCGTCTGGCTGCTTGACCTGACGACCATCCCCGCCACCACCCGCCCGCTGTTCACCGACACGCAGCTGCTGGGCTACGCGCCGCAGTGGTCCGCCGACGGCGCGCGCATCGCCGTGTTCGACAACAACAGCCGGGGCATCCTGGTCTACGATTTCAACGACGACAGCACCGTTCTGATCCCCACCCAGGCCGGCGGCGGCGACATCAGCCTGTCGCCCGACGGCGCGCGCGTCGTCTTTCCGCGCCTCATCGTTGAGGGCACAGAGGCGCGCTCGAACCTGCAGATGGCTGATCTGGCGTCCGGCGCGGTCGTGGACCTGACCAGCCCGGACGAACGCCTGGACGACACACAAAGCGACTGGAACCCGGACGGCGTGCGGCTGGCGCTGGCCCGCCGCTACCTGGACGAGCGCTACACGCGCACACGCCAGCTTTACCTGCTGGACACCGCCACCGGCGAACTCACGCCGCTGATCGCGGACCCGCGCTACTTCAACGGTTTCTTCTCGTGGGACCCGCAGGGCGTGCGCCTGGTGATCCAGCGCTTCCCGGAGCTGACGGCGGACGGCCAGCTCAACAGCAGTGGCCGCCCTGAGGTGTGGACGTATAATCTGGACAGCGGCGCGCTGACGCTGATAGCGGAGAACGCCTATCTGCCGCGCTGGGCGCCGTGATCATCGCTGCCCGATGGAGAACGCAACGCATGACCGCTGACCCCCAACCGGAACACCGCCGCTTTAACCCGGCGCTGCTGGTGCTGCTGCTGATCCCGCTGCTGGGCATCATCGGCGCGCTGATCGCCGTTTACGCCAGCGGCGGGCTGAACCCCGCGCCGCCCACCCCCCTGCCGGTCACCGCGCAGGCATCGCCGCTGCTGGGCCGCGCCGCGCCCAATTTCGACCTGGAAACGCTCTACGGCGGCTCGGTGCGCCTGTCCAGCCTGCGCGGGCGGCCCGTGTTCCTCAATTTCTGGGCCACCTGGTGCGAGCCGTGCACGCGCGAGCTGCCAGCCTTCATGGCCTTCATGGCGGAGCAGCCGGCGGGCGGCCCGGTCATCCTGGCCGTGAACGCCGCCGAGCCAGCCGAGCGCATTGAGGCTTTCCTGCAGGAACAGGGCATCACCGGTATCCCCATCCTGCTTGACCCGGACTTCAGCGTCAACACCGCCTACCGCGCCGACCGCATCCCCATGACCTACGTCATTGACGCGGCGGGTGTGGTGCGCGATGTGCACGTGGGCGAGCTTAAACTGGACGATCTGCGAGCGTATGTTGAACAACACGGCTGACAGCGCCCCCCACACAACGCACACCCTGTGCGTGGGCATCGGCAGCGCCCTGCGCGGCGACGACGCCGCCGGGCTGCTGGCCGCCGCCGCCGTCCGCGCGCTGAACCTGCCCGGCGTGACAGTAATCGAGTCCAACGGCGACGGCGCCGCCCTGCTCGACCTGTTCAGCGAAGCCAGCGCCGTCTACCTGCTGGACGCGGCCCAGGCCGGCGGCGCGCCAGGGACGATCTACCGCGTAGACGCGCTGGCACAGCCGCTGCCGCGCGGGCTGTTCGCGGCGTCGTCGCACCTGTTCAGCGCGGCGGAGGCGGTGGAGATGGCGCGGGCGCTGGGCCAGCTTCCGGCGCGGCTGGTGATCTACGGCATCGAAGCGGCGGATTTCACGCTGGGCGCGCCGCCGTCGCCGCCGGTGCGGGATGCCATCAGCGAAGTGGTGCGGCAGGTCACGGCGGAGATTGGGGCGCAAACCTCACCCCCCGACCCCCTCTCCAAAGCGACCTCATCCCCCGACCCCCTCTCCATGGGGAGAGGGGGAGAAAAGTCCCTCTCTTATGGAGAGGGATTTAGGGTGAGGTCAAGACTGCGGCTGACGGTGCGCGGCGCGGTGCAGGGCGTCGGCTTCCGTCCGTTCGTTTATCGGCTGGCGCACGAGCTGGCGCTTAACGGCTGGGTCAACAACTCGGCGCAGGGCGTGTTTATCGAGGTCGAAGGGCCGCCCGCCGCGCTGGACGCCTTCCGCGCCCGCCTGGAAAGCGACGCGCCGCCGCGCGCCATCGTCGCGGGCGTCGAGGCGGCGCTGCTGCCGCCGGTCGGCTACACCGCCTTCGAGATTCGCAGCAGCGACAGCGGCGGCGCGCGCACCACGCTCGTGCTGCCGGACATCGCCACCTGCCCGGACTGCCTGGCCGAGATTTTCGACCCCGCCGACCGCCGCTACCGCTACCCGTTCACCAACTGCACCAACTGCGGCCCGCGCTACAGCATCATCGAGGCGCTGCCCTACGACCGGCCCAACACCACCATGCGCGCCTTTCCGATGTGCCCCGCCTGCCGCGCCGAGTACGACAACCCGCTGGACCGGCGCTTCCACGCCCAGCCCAACGCCTGCCCGGTCTGCGGGCCGCGCCTGGCGCTGTGGGGGCCGGACGGCGGCGCGCAGGCGGAGCAGCACAGCGCGCTGCTGCTGGCGGCGGACGCGCTGCGCGCCGGGCTGATCGTGGCCGTCAAAGGGCTGGGCGGCTTTCACCTGCTGGCCGACGCCCGCGACGAGGCGGCGGTGCGGCGGCTGCGCGCCCGCAAGCGGCGCGAGGCTAAGCCCTTCGCGCTGCTGTACCCGTCGCTGGCGGCGGTCCGCGCCGACTGCGAGGTGTCGGCGCTGGAGGCGGCGCTGCTGGATTCGCCCGAAGCGCCGATCACGCTGCTGCGCCGCCGGGCGGGCGCGGGCACGGCGGCGGCGGTCGCGCCGGACAGCCCGTACCTGGGCGCGATGCTGCCCTACACGCCGCTGCACCATCTGCTGCTGGCCGAACTGGGCTTCCCGGTGGTCGCCACCAGCGGCAATCTATCCGACGAGCCGATCTGCACCGACGAGCGCGAGGCGCTGGAGCGGCTGGCCGGCATCGCCGACGTGTTCCTGGTGCACAACCGGCCCATCGCGCGCCACGTGGACGACTCGCTCGCGCGCGTGATGGCCGGGCGCGAACTGGTGCTGCGCCGGGCGCGCGGCTACGCGCCGCTGCCGGTGCGCGCGCCGTTCGAGCTGCCGCCGGCGCTGGCGGTGGGCGCGCACCTCAAGAACACGGTGGCGGTGGCCGCCGGGCGCGACGTGTTCACCAGCCAGCACATCGGCGACCTGGAGACGGCGCAGGCCTTCGACGCCTTCGCGCGCACCGCCGCCAGCCTGCAAACGCTTTATGACCTGCAGCCGCAGCTAATCGCCTGCGACCTGCACCCGGACTACCTCTCGACGCAGTACGCCGCCGGCAGCGGCCTGCCGCTGCTGCCGGTGCAGCACCATTACGCCCACGTGCTGGCCTGTATGGCCGAAAACGGCCTCACGCCGCCGGCCCTGGGCATCGCGTGGGATGGGACCGGCTACGGCCCTGACGGGACAGTGTGGGGCGGCGAGTGCCTGCGCGTCACAGCGGGCGGCTGGGAGCGCAGCGCGCACCTGCTGCCGTTCCGCCTGCCAGGGGGCGAGGCCGCTGTGCGCGAGCCGCGTCGGTCGGCGCTGGGGCTGCTTTACGCCGTGTACGGGCCGGATGCGTTCGCCCGCGCCGACCTGCCGCCGCTGGCGGCCTTCACCGCCGCAGAGCGCGCCATCCTCCAGACAATGCTGGCGCGCGGCCTCAACGCGCCGCTTACGTCCAGCGCCGGGCGGCTGTTCGACGCGGTGGCGGCGCTGCTGGGCCTGGAGCAGGTGTCGGCCTACGAGGGGCACGCGGCGATGGCGCTGGAATACGCCGCCGACGGCTTTGAGGCCGGCGCGCCGTATCCGTTCACGCTGACGGCCAGCGGCGCGCTCGATTGGCGACAGATGATACGGAATATTGACGACGAACGGCATAAAAATGTCCCGGTGGGTTTCCAGGCGGCGCGATTCCATACTACACTGGTGGAGATGATGCTGGCCGCCGCGCAGCGCGCGGGCGAGCGCCGGGTGATCCTGACCGGCGGCTGCTTCCAGAACCGCCGCCTGACCGAACAGGCCGTGACCCGGCTGCGCGCCGCCGGGTTTGAGCCAGTGTGGCACCGGCGCATCCCGCCCAACGACGGCGGCATCGCGCCGGGGCAGTTGATCGCGGCGGCGCTGGCGCGCCAGGCGCGGGAAAACGGGCGCGAGTTTGACGCGGCGCACCCCGGCGCTCAGCAGGAAAACTCAGGGTGAGGCCGAACAGGATCAGAGATTAAGGGAGCGATTTTCAATGTGTCTGGCAGTACCGGGCAAAATACTGGACATCTCTAACGACGACCCGATCATGCGCACCGGGCGCGTGGATTTCAGCGGCATTGTGAAGTCGATCAACCTGGCATATGTGCCAGAGGCGCAGGCCGGCGACTACGTGATCGTGCACGCCGGCTTCGCCATCAGCACGCTGGACGAAGCCGAGGCCAACACCGTGTTCGAGTATCTGCGCGAGATCGGCGACCTGGACGAGCTTGAGGTGGGCGACGATGCGGTTTATTGACGAGTATCGCGACCCCGCCGCCGCCCGCCAGTACGCCGAGGCGCTGGCGAAAATCACCACGCGGCCCTGGACGATCATGGAGGTGTGCGGCGGGCAGACGCACGCCATTGTCAAATTCGGCGTAGACACGCTGCTGCCGCCGCAGATCACGCTGCTGCACGGGCCGGGCTGCCCGGTCTGCGTCACGCCGGTGGAGCTGATTGACCGCGCGATTGAACTGGCCGCGCGCCCGGACGTGATCTTCACGTCGTTCGGCGACATGCTGCGCGTGCCGGGTTCGCACACTGATCTGCTGGCGGTGAAGGCCGGCGGCGGCGACGTGCGCATGGTTTACTCGCCGCTGGACGCGCTCAGGATCGCGCAGCTCAACCCGGACAAGCAGGTGGTGTTCTTCGCCGTCGGCTTCGAGACGACCGCCCCGGCCAACGCGATGGCCGTCTACCAGGCGCACAAGCTGGGCATCGGCAATTTCTCGATTTTGGTGTCGCACGTGCTGGTCCCCCCGGCCATTGAGGCGCTGCTGAACTCGCCCCTCAGCCGCGTGGACGGCTTCCTGGCGGCGGGCCACGTGTGCGCGGTGGTGGGCTACGAGGAATACTACCCGCTGGCGGCCCGGTACAGTGTGCCGTTCGTCGTCACCGGCTTTGAGCCGCTGGACATCCTCCAGGGCGTGTATATGGTGGTGAAGCAGCTTGAGGAAGGCCGCGCCGAGGTCGAAAACCAGTACAGCCGCACGGTGCGGCGCGCGGGCAACGTCCCGGCGCAGGCGCTCGTGCGCGAGGTGTTCGAGATCACCGACCGCAAATGGCGCGGCATCGGCGCGATCCCGCGCAGCGGGCTGGCGCTGCGCCCGGCGTTCGCCGCCTACGACGCCGAACAGCGCTTCGGCCTGGCCGGGCCGGGCGTCGAAGAGGACACCGAGTGCATCAGCGGGCTGGTGCTGCAGGGCGTGAAGAAACCGCACGAGTGCCCGGCCTTCGGCACGCGCTGCACGCCAGAGCGCCCGTTGGGCGCGACGATGGTCTCTAACGAGGGCGCGTGCGCCGCTTACTACCGCTACCGGCGGCGCGAATTGGTCAGCGACCCGGCGTGACTGCACCACCTCACCCCCTTAACCCCCTCTCCGATGGAGAGGGGAAGCGAACCGCAGGATCGCGAGGGTGAGGTTCTGACGACCAAAGACTGCAGACTGATGGCTGATGACTGATGACTGACACCCTTGATTTCACGCTGACGTGCCCGATCCCCATTTCGCAGTATCCGCACGTGCTGCTGGCGCACGGCGGCGGCGGCAAGCTGATGCACAACCTGATCGAAAAAATGCTGGTGCCGGCCTTCAGCAGCCCGCTGCTGGAGGCCCGCCACGACAGCGCCGTGCTGCGCCTGGGCGACGCGCGGCTGGCCTTCACAACGGACTCGTTCGTGGTGCACCCGCTGTTCTTCCCCGGCGGCGACATCGGCGCGCTGGCCGTCAACGGCACGGTCAACGACCTGGCGATGGCCGGGGCGCGCCCGCTGGCGCTGAGCCTGGCGCTCATCATCGAGGAAGGGCTGCCGATGGACACGCTGTGGCGGGTGGTGCAGTCGGTGCAGGCCGCCGCCGCCGCCGCCGGCGTGCAGGTCGCCACCGGCGACACGAAAGTCGTGGACCGTGGCAAGGGTGACGGCGTGTTCATCAACACTGCCGGCATCGGCCTCATCGAACACGGCCTGGACATCAGCCCGGCCAGCGTGCGCCCCGGCGACGTGGTGCTGGTCAGCGGCGACATCGGGCGGCACGGCATCGCCATCATGGCGCAGCGCGAGGGGCTGGCCTTTGAAAGCGAGATCGAAAGCGACTGCGCCCCGCTGCTGGAGCCGGTGCAGCGCCTGCTGGACGCCGGCGTGCAGGTGCGCTGCCTGCGCGACCTGACGCGCGGCGGGCTGGGCAGCGCCGTCATTGAGATCGCGGAGGCGGCGCGGCTGCACATTCACCTGGACGAGGCGGCGCTGCCGGTGCGCGAGGACGTGCGCGGCGCGTGCGAAATTCTGGGGCTGGACCCGCTGTACGTGGCGAACGAGGGGCGCTTCGCCGCCTTCGTCGCGCCGGCGGACGCCGACCGCGCGCTGGCTGTCCTGCGCGCGCTGCCGGTGAGCGCCGGCGCGGTGCGCGTTGGCGAAGTGCGCGCGGGCCACGCCGGGCTGGTGACGCTGCGCAGCGTTATCGGCGCTGACCGCGTGGTGGACATGCTCAGCGGCGAACAGCTTCCGCGCATCTGCTGACCGCCCTATGCACGAGCTGTCAGTAACGCAGAGCATCCTGAATATCGCCATCCGCCACGCGGAACAGGCGGGCGCGGCGCGCATCACCGACATCCGGCTGGTGCTGGGCCAGCTTTCGTCAATCGTGGACGACTCGGTGCGCTTCTACTGGGGCATCATCGCCGCCGGGACAATCGCCGAAGAGGCGCAGCTCCACTTTCAGCGCCGCCCGGCGCAGATGCAGTGTCAGGCGTGCGGCGCAGCGTTCGCGCTGGCGGCCAGCGACGACTTCGCCTGCCCGCAGTGCGGCGGCGGCGACGTGCGCGTGACCGGCGGCGAGGAATTTTACGTCGAGTCGATTGATGTAGAAGGGGCGTGACGGCTCACCTGTTCACCGCACCCCTGGCCCCCGCTTCGCAAGCGAGCGGGCGCAGGGGCGCGGTTTGATTAACGACCAAAGACTGACGACTGGAGACTCTCCATGACACGCATACCCGTTGTCGAAAACATCATGAGCGCCAACGACCAGATCGCGGCGGAAAACCGCGCCCGCCTGGACGCCGCCGGCATCTACGCGCTGAACATCATGGCTTCGCCCGGCGCGGGCAAGACCACGCTCATCGAACAGACGGTGACGCGGCTGGCGGGGCGGCTGCGCCTGGGCGTAATCGAGGGCGACCTGGCCACCAGCCTGGACGCCGAGCGCGCCGAGGCCGCCGGGGCCGTCTCGGTGCAGATCAACACCGGCGGCGGCTGTCACCTGGAAGGCTGGATGGTGCGCGATGCGCTGGCGCGCCTGCCGCTGGCCGACCTCGACCTGGTGATCGTCGAGAACGTGGGCAACCTGGTGTGCCCGTCGGGCTGGGCGCTGGGGGCGCACCGCAGCGTGCTGGTGGCCTCCGTCCCCGAAGGCGACGACAAGCCCTATAAGTACCCCGGCATGTATCGCGGGGTGGACACGCTGGTCATCAACAAAATTGACCTGCTGCCGTATGTCAGCTTCAACATGGACCGCTTCCGCCAGGGCGTAGAAACGCTCAACCCCGGCCTGACGACGTTCGCGCTGTCGTGCCGCACCGGTGAAGGCGTGGACGCCTGGACAGCCTGGCTGCTGGCGCAGATGACCGCTCACCGCGCCCTGGCGGAGTCTTAGCCGTGCGGCGCCGGGCGCTGCTGCTGGCGCTGGCGCTGAGCCTGCTGGCGCTGGCCCCGCGCCTGGGCGCGCAGGACGCGCCGCTGCAGGGGCCGCTGCTGGCGGTGGACACGGCGCAGCAGGATCGCATCATCATTTATGACATGGGCGGGGCGGCCCGGCGCGAACTCGCGTTCGGCCCCGGCTGGCAGCGCGTGTGGGGCTTCAGCCCGGACGGCTGCCGCGTCCTGTTCACGCGCAGCGACGGCCCGGACGCCAGCCGCATCTACAGCGCCCGCCTGGACGGCAGCGACGCCCGCGCGCTGGTGCGCTACGACGACCTGCCGCCGGGCGCGTGGAGCGCGTGGAACCCGCAGTGGCAGCCGGGCGGAAACCGGGTCGCCTTCACGCTGATCCGCGACACGCCGCAGCCGGGCGGCGCGGCGCTGCGCACCTATCACATCGCCTGGGTGGACGCCGACGGCGGCTACCCGCAGTTCTACAGCGCCAGCGGCGACGAGCACGAGCCGCAGTGGTCGCCGGACGGCGGCTGGCTGGCGTATATCGCCTTTGACGCGCGCCCCGCCGGGGCCGCTATCCAGTCCACCGCCGCGCCCACTCAGCCGCCCGCGCCCGGCCAGCCGACAGCGCCGCCCGCGCCGCTGCTGCGCGAGGCCGACCTGTGGCTGGTGCGCGCCGACGGCACGGCCAAGCAGCGCCTGACGGACTTCCCCACCGGCAGCGTGCGCGGGCCGCGCTGGTCGCCCGACGGCGACCTGATCGGCTTCATCTACGCGCCCAGCCCTGGCAACGACCAGTTCTACATGATCGCCGGCCAGCCGGGCGGCGCGCCAACGCAGCTCAGCCAGCAGTGGAGCCTGATCCTCGACCTGAGCTGGCTGCCAGACAGCAGCGCCATGCTGGCCGCCGTGCGCGACTTTCGCGACGTGCGCGACAACCGCCTGTGGCGCATCCCGCTGCTGGGCTGGGCAGACAGCGACGCCTCGCTCTACCTCGACAACCCGGCGCTGGCCTACGCCGACTACCCGCGTTTCAGCGCCGACGGGCGCTGGCTGGCCTTCCGCAGCGCCTACGCGCTGGCCGTCGTGGACACGCTCAGCCAGTCGTGGGCGCTGCTGGACGAGGACCTGCCCGGCGGCACGCCGCCGGTGTGGAGTCCGGCGGGTTTCCAGGGCGAGGCGAGCTGCTGACGCAGCGCGAGTTCCGGGCCGGGCAAAAAAACGCCCCCAGCCCGGTTTGGGCTGAGGGCGCGGCGCGCGCGGCGCGCTGGTCAGCGGTCGTGGTCAATGCGCTGGTTATTAAGGCGCAGGTAGTCGCTGCTGGCGTTGGCGTGGCGCTCAAAGACAAGCTGGCCGCTCATCTCGTCAATCACCACCAGGTCGCCGGGCGCGAAATCGCCCTTAAGAAGCTGCACGCTCAGCGGGTTTTCGATGTAGCGCTGGATGGCGCGCTTAAGCGGGCGCGCCCCGAACTGCGGGTCATAGCCCTTCTCCGCCAGCCACTGGCGCGCCGGCTCAGTGAGGTGCACGCCAATGCCAGCCTCGCCCAGGCGCTCGGAAATGCTGTGCATCTGCAGGTCCACAATGCGCTCGACATCCACCAGCGTCAGCGGCGCGAAGATGATGATCTCGTCAATGCGGTTGAGGAACTCCGGGCGGAAGGTCTCGCGCATGGCGCGCTCGATCTTCTGGTGGTCGGCCACCGCCTGCGCGTCGGTAGACTGGATGAAACCGAGCGCGCCGCCGCGCCGCACGAACTCTGTGCCCAGGTTGCTGGTCATGATGATGACCGTGTTGCGGAAGTCCACCGTGCGGCCCTGGCCGTCGGTCAGGCGGCCGTCCTCCAGCACCTGCAGCAGCGCGTTCCACACATCCGGGTGGGCCTTCTCGATCTCGTCGAACAGCACCACACGGTACGGGCGGCGGCGCACCGCCTCCGTAAGCTGGCCGCCTTCTTCATAGCCGACATAGCCGGGCGGCGCACCGAACAGCCGGCTGACGGTGTGCTGCTCGCGGTACTCGCTCATGTCCACGCGCACCAGCGCGTCCTCGTCGTCGAACAGGAACTCCGCCAGCGCCTTCGCCAGCTCCGTCTTGCCGACGCCGCTGGCCCCCAGGAAAATAAACGAGCCGATGGGCCGCTTAGGGTCCTTAAGGCCGCTGCGCGACCGGCGGATAGCGTCCGCCAGCGCGACGACCGCGGCGTCCTGGCCGATGACGCGCTCGTGCAGCGCGTCCTCCATGCGCAGCAGCTTCTCGCTCTCGGTTTCGAGCATCTGGCTGACCGGGATGCCGGTCCACTGCGCCACCACCTGCGCGATGTCCTCGCTGTCCACAACCTCATCCAGCGTGTGTTCCTGCTGCCAGACAAACCGGCGGCGCTCAAGGTCGTCCTCAAGCTGGAGGCGGCGCATCTTGTATTCAGCGGCGCGCTCGTACTCGCGCGCGATGCCGGCGGCTTCCTCGTCCGCCAGCAGGCGGTCAATGCCGCTCTTCATTTCCTTGAGTTCCGGCGGCAGCGAGTACAGCGCGACGCGCAGCTTGGCAGCGGCTTCGTCCAGCAGGTCAATCGCCTTGTCGGGCAGCTTGCGCTCAGTGACATAGCGCGCCGCTAAGCGGGCGGCGGCGTAGATGGCGTCGTCGGAAATGGTGACTTTGTGGTGCGCCTCGTAGCGGTCGCGCAGGCCAAAGAGCATGTCAATCGTATCTTCAATGCTCGGCTCCTCCACGTACACCGGGGCAAAGCGCCGGTCAAGCGCGCTGTCCTTCTCGATATACTGGCGGTATTCGTCCAGCGTGGTCGCGCCGACGGCGTTAAGCTCGCCGCGCGCCAGCGCCGGTTTCATCATGTTGCCGGCGTCGAGCGCGCCCTGCGCCGCGCCCGCGCCCACCACCTGGTGCAGCTCGTCAATGAACAGGATGATCTCGCCCTCGGCGTGCTTCACCTCATCAATGGTGGCCTTCAGGCGTTCCTCGAACTCGCCGCGAAAACGGCTGCCGGCCAGCATCGCGCCCAGGTCCAGGCTGATAACCGACTTGCCCAGCAGCAGCTCTGGCACGTCGCCGCTGATGATCTTCTGCGCCAGCCCCTCGACGATGGCGGTCTTGCCCACGCCCGCCTCACCGATCAGCACCGGGTTGTTTTTGGTGCGGCGCACCAGTATCTGAATCACGCGCAGAATCTCCGCGTCGCGCCCGATCACCGGGTCGAGCTTGCCCTCGGCGGCCATGCGCGTCAGGTCGCGGCTGTATTTCTCCAGCGTGCGGTAGCGGCTTTCCGACTGCGGATCGGTCACGCGCTGGCCGCCGCGCACATCCTTGATGGCCTCGTAGGTGCGGTCGCGGTTGATGTTGTGGTCGGCCAGAATCTTGGCGACAGCGGTGTTGCGCTCGCTGAGAATTGCGAGGAAGATGTGTTCGGTGGAGATGTACTCGTCGCGCAGGCGGTTGGCCTCTTCGTTGGCCAGGTCAATGATCCGCTTGACGCGCGGCGTGATGAACACCTGCCCGGTCCCACCGCCGTAGATAGCGGCCTTCGGGCTGGCGCGCAGAATCTCGTCCAGCCGGGCGCGAATGGCGTTGATGTCAGCGCCCAGGCGCTCCAGAATCTGCGGGATTACGCCGTCGGTCTGGTCGAGCAGCGCCAGCAGGATGTGCTCGGTATCCACCTGGTTGTGGCCGTAGCGCTGAAGGATTTCATAGGCCCTGGCGGCAGCGTCCTGCGCGCGCTCGGTAAAACGTTCAAAACGCATCATAGGGGGTTTACAACACCTCGCTGCTTCGGATGTATCCACGCTGCGCTGGCATGGGTAACGTACATTGTACCGGGATTGCAAAGTGTGTGCTGCGAACAGGCACACAGCGGTTACAGTAGACTATACCCGGCGCGCGTAAAAATAGCGTTGGCGGGCGATAAACGGCGCGAGAGAAGGCGCGGGCGCGGCAAGGGGCTTGCCATGACAGAACGACAGCAGGCACTAATACGGACGCTGGCAGCGCTGGCAGCGCTGCTGACGCTGCTCATCGGCTATTACTGGGTGCACAAGCCAGCCGGTTTCGCGATGGTCTTTACGCTGGGCGGCGCGCTGCTCGATCTGCTGGCGACGGGCGCGCTGCTCGCGGCGGGGGGCGGCCTGGGGCGGCGGGCGCTGGCGCGCCTGCTGCCGCCCGACGCGATCTCGCGCGGGGAGCGGCTGGCGCTGGAAGGGGCCGCCGGGCTGGGCCTGTTCAGCAGCGCGGCGCTGGCGCTGGGGCTGGCCGGGCTGTACACGCCGGCGGCGCTGTGGACGCTGCTGCTGGCCGCTGTCGCGATCGGCTGGCCGGGGCTGCGCGGCTGGCTGGGGGACGCGCGGGCGCTGGCGCGCGCCGGCTGGCCTGCCGGGGCGTGGCCGCGCTTCCTGGCGCTGTTCACGCTGGCGGCGCTGGCCCTGGCGCTGCTGCACGCGCTGGCCCCGCCGGTCGCCTGGGACGCGCTGATGTATCACCTGGACGGGCCGCGCAGCTACCTGGCGGCAGGCCGCATCACCGCCCGGCCAGACAACCCCTACCTCGGCTTTCCGCAAAGCGTGGAGACGCTCTACGGGCTGAGCGCGGCGCTGTTCGGGCGCGATACCGCCGCCGCGCCGCTGCACTTCGGCCTGGGGCTGCTGGCGCTGGCCGGCCTGGGCGGGCTGGCGCGGCGGCACGCCGGGGAAAGCGCCGGCTGGCTGGCCGCCGCCCTCATCATGAGCGCCTACAGCAGCTGGCTGCTGTTCGGCTGGCCGTATGTGGATTTAAGCGTGCTGCTCTACAGCGCGGCGGCGCTGACCGCGTTCGTCAACTGGCGCGACTCGCGCGCTGACCGCTGGCTGATTATCGCCGGGGCCTGCGCCGGGCTGAGCCTGGGCGTCAAATACACGGCGGGCACGCTGCTGCTGGCGCTGCTGGCCGGGGCCGCCGTGACCGCGCCGCGCCGCGCCGCGCGCAGCGCGCTGCTGCTGGGCCTGCCCGCCCTGCTGCTGTTTCTGCCCTGGCTGGCGCGCGGCCTGCTGCTCTATCACAACCCGGTGTACCCGTTCTTTTTCGGCGGCCTGGGCTGGGACGCCGCCCGCGCTGAGCTGTTCTTCGGCGGCGTCGGGCTGGCAGGCCAGGGCCTGTGGTGGCAGGCGCTGATTATCCCGGCGGCGGCGGCAGTCTACGGCGTGGAGAAGGCCGCCGGGTTCGCCTTCACCGCCGGCCCCTGGCTGCTGACGCTGCCGCTGCTGCTGCCGTTGGGCTGGCGCTGGCTGGACGCGCCCGCGCGCCGGCTGGCGGCGGCCTGCTGGGCGCTGCTGGCCCCGCTGCTGCTGATCTGGGCGGCGCTGGCCGCCTTTACGCTGCTGGGCGCACAGACGCGCCTGATGATGCCGGCGCTGGCTGTCTCGGCGGTAGCCGGGGCGCTGGCGCTGGAGGGCACGGCCCGCTGGCCGCAGAAACCCGTGAGCCTCTACCCGGTGCTGCGCGGCATCGTGGCGTTCACGTTCGTCCTGGCGCTGGCGGAGATGGTTTACGTCACCGTGCGCGAACGCCCCGCCGCCTACCTGACCGCCGCCGCAGACCGCGCCGAATACCTCGACACGCGCCTGGGCGTGTACGCCGGAGCGATGCGCCGCCTGGCCGAGCTGCCCGCCGGCACACAGGTGCGCTTTCTGTGGGAGCCGCAGGGCTATTACTGCCCCGCCCACCTCACCTGCGCCGCCGACGCGCTGCTCGACGCCTGGCCGCACCCCCTGCGCGCCGGGCAGACGCCGGACGCGGTGTTCGCGGGCTGGCAGGCCGCCGGGGACGATTACGTGCTGGTGTTCGACGGGGGGCGGCGCTTCCTCACCGAAGTCGAGACGCGCGCCGCGCCGGAAAACCGCCAGTTTGAGGCGGCGGCAGCGCGCTGGCTGGCGCCGGTGTGGGCCGACGACGCCGGCGCGTACATCCTCTACACCTGGCGCGGCGCGCCGGACTGAGCGCCCGCGCGCGGGTTCGATTGTGACAACTGACACATACGGCCGCTGCAGAATGTACTGCTGACAATCAGCGCAACCTGTTATCCTGGGGGTAGGGAAACATGTAAATTGTTAGCGCTTATTTTATATAAAGGATACTGCCAATGGCAAAAGGCACGATCACAGTTGCTTATGACTCATGCAAGGGCTGTGGCCTGTGCACAGCCGTGTGCCCCCAGTCAATCCTCATGCTTGACCAGGAACAGCTTAACGCGCACGGCTATCACCCCGCAGTGCTGGTAGACCCCGACGGCCTCTGCACCGGCTGCGCCCTGTGCGCGCTGGTGTGCCCCGATGTGTGCATCACCGTCTACCGCGCGCCCGTGCGGCGGGCCGCCGTCTGAAGCGAGAGGCAAACCCTGATGACTCGTGAAATGCTGAAAGGCAACGTCGCCATCGCTGAGGCAGCGGTGCGCGCGGGCGTAGCCGCTTACTTCGGCTACCCGATCACCCCCCAGACAGAGCTGCTGGAACACATGGCCGCGCGGATGGTTGAACTCGACCGCGTGTTTCTTCAGGCGGAGAGCGAAGTCGCCGCGATCAACATGGTGTACGGCGCGGCCTGCACCGGCGTGCGCGTCATGACTTCGTCGTCCAGCCCCGGCATCAGCCTGATGCAGGAAGGGCTGTCGTATATCGCCGGCTCGGAGGTCCCGTGCGTGATCGTGGACGTGATGCGCGGCGGCCCCGGACTGGGCAACATCCTGCCGTCGCAGGCCGACTACTTCCAGGTGACGCGCTCCGCCGGGCACGGCGACTATCACCCGCTGGTGCTGGCCCCGGCCTCGGTGCAGGAAGCGATTGATTTCACCGTGCTGGCCTTCGACCTGGCCGAACAGTACCGCCATATCGTGATTATCGCCGCCGATGGGCTGATCGGCCAGATGATGGAGCCGGCGACGCTGCCGCCGATGCAGCCGCTCAAGCGCCCGACGCCCGACTGGGCGCTGCGGGGCGCGCCAGGCGGCCCGCGCCACGCCATCACCTCGTTTAACCTGCGCGGCGAACAGCAGGAAGCCTTTAACCAGCGCGTGCAGCAGCGCCTGCGCGTAATCGAACAGAACGAACAGCGCTGGGCCGAATACGCCGCCGACGACGCCGAACTGCTGGTTGTCGGCTATGGCTCGGCCGGGCGCATCGCCCACACCGCCGTTGAGATGGCGCGCGCGCAGGGCTGGAAAGTGGGCCTGCTGCGCCCGCAGACGCTGTGGCCCTTCCCGACCGATCGGCTCTCTGAACTGGCCGACCAGATCAAAGGCTGCCTGGTGGTGGAGATGAACGCCGGCCAGATGGTCAGCGACGTGTGCCTGGCCACCGGCTGCCAGATACCGATCAGCTTTTACGGGCGCATGGGCGGCATGGTCCCGATGCCCGAAGAGGTGTTCGAGGCGATCGAGCGCGAGTACCGGCACTGTCAGCCCGCCGCGACAATGGAGGCCATACGCTGATGACCACAGTTCAGCACCTGCCAGACGATATGGAAGTTGTCTACCAGCGCCCGGACGCGCTGTCCGACGCTGACACGCGCTACTGCCCCGGCTGCACGCACGGCGTCGCGCATCGCATCCTGGCTGAAGCCCTTGACGAGCTGGGCCTGCGCGAGCGCACCGTGTTTGTCGCGCCGGTCGGCTGCTCGGTGTTCGCTTACGAATACTTCGACGTGGACGCCTGCGTGGCCGCGCACGGGCGCGCCCCGGCGATGGCGACCGGCATCAAGCGGTCGCTGCCCGACAGCGTCGTGATTACCTACCAGGGCGACGGCGACCTGGCCTCAATTGGCACCGCCGAGATCGTCCACGCGGCCTCGCGCGGGGAAAACATCACCACCGTGTTCATCAACAACGCCATCTACGGCATGACCGGCGGGCAGATGGCCCCGACATCGCTGCCGGGACAAAAGACTACCTCGTCGCCCTTCGGGCGCGACGTTGCCCTCACCGGCCTGCCGATCCGCATGAGCGAGATGCTGGCCGGGCTGGACGGCGCGGCCTATATCGTGCGCCGGTCGCTGCACGACCCCGCCAACATTCGCCGCGCTAAAAAAGCGATCGTCACCGCGCTGCAGGCGCAGGTCAACGGCCTGGGCTTCAGCATGGTCGAGCTGCTCTCAAGCTGCCCGACGAACTGGGGCCTTAACCCCCAGGACGCGCTGGACTGGATCGAGGAACGCATGATCCCGTACTTCCCGCTGGGCGACTACAAAGTCAGCGACGGCGTGCGAGCGCTGGACAGCAGAAGAAAGTAACCGGACAGCCATGAAAGAAGATTTTGTTTTTGCAGGGTTTGGCGGCCAGGGCGTGATGTTCGCTGGGCAGCTGCTGGCGTACACCGCAATGCACGAGGGCCTGGAAGTAACCTGGATTCCCTCTTATGGGCCAGAGATGCGCGGCGGCACGGCCAACTGCGTCGTCGTTATCAGCAACCAGCCGGTCGGCTCGCCGCTGGTCAGCCGCCCGCAAACGGCGGTCGTGTTCAACCTGCCGTCGTTCGAGCGCTACGAGCCGCTGGTGGCCGCCGGCGGGCTGCTGGTCTACAACGAATCGCTGATTGACCGCCGGTCACAGCGGCCCGATATCGCGCAGCTTCCCGTGCCGGCGCTGGCGCTGGCCGACGGGCTGGGCGACCTGCGCCTGATGAACATGGTCATGGTCGGGGCGCTGCTGACAGCGCACCCAGTGCTGCCGCTGGACGCGCTGCGGCGCGCGCTGGCGGCGCATCTGCCGGCGCACCGGCAGGACATGCTGGCGCAGAACCTGGCGGCGCTGGACCAGGGCGCGGCCTGTGCCGCTGAGCGAACGCCCGCCTAGCGCGCCGCCGCGTTCCCGCTGTGGGGGCGCGGCCTGAAATAGCGATTGGGCGCTGGCGGTTCGCCGCCAGCGTGAGAATAGTATCCGTTTTGAGGAAGGTTTATGACGCCACAGATGACACTGTACACAGAGGAACGGGCTGTCTTTGGCCCGGACGGCCTGGACCAGCTCATCGCTGCGCTGGTTGACCGGGGTTTTCGCGTTATCGGGCCGACGGTGCGCGGCGGCGACCTGGTGTACGACGATATCGCCGCCGTCGCCGACCTGCCGCGCGGCTACGCTGACGAGCAGACCAACGGCGCTTACCGGCTGAAACAGCGCGGCGACAAGACGCTGTTCGGTTACACCGTCAGCGCGCAGTCGTGGAAGCGCTACCTGCACCCGCCGCAGGCGCGCCTGTGGTCGGCGGAGCGCACTAACGGCACGTTCGCGGTGCTGGCGGAGGATCAACCGCAGCAGCCGCTGGCGTTTCTCGGCGTGCGCGCCTGTGACCTGGCCGCCATCGCGATCCAGGACAAGGTGTTCCTGGACAGCGGCGTAACAGACACGACCTACGCCGCCCGGCGCGAGGGCGTGTTCATCGTGGCTGTCAACTGCGGCCAGGCCAGCGGCACGTGCTTCTGCGTCTCAATGAACACCGGGCCGCGCGCCACCAGCGGCTTCGACCTGGCGCTGACTGAAGTCGTCAGCAAGGGCGACCACTACTTCGTGGCCGAGGTGGGCAGCGAGCGCGGCGCTGACGTGCTGGCGGCGGTCACACACCGGCCCGCCACCGCTGACGAGGCCCAGGCCCCCGAACGCACCGCCGCCCGGACAGCGTCCCAGATGGGCCGTAAGCTGGACACCGACGGCCTCAAGGAACTGCTGTACAACAACCTGGAGCACCCGCACTGGGAACAGATCGCGCAGCGCTGCATGGCCTGCGCCAACTGCACAATGGTGTGCCCGACGTGCTTCTGCGCCAATATCGAGGACACCACCAGCCTCACGGGCGACCGCGCCGAGCGCTGGCGCCGGTGGGACTCGTGCTTCACGATGGATTTCTCGTACATTCACGGCGGCAGCGTGCGCTTCTCCACGCGGGCGCGCTATCGCCAGTGGCTCACACACAAGCTGGCGACCTGGGTTGACCAGTTCGGCACGTTCGGCTGCGTGGGCTGCGGACGCTGCATCACCTGGTGCCCGGTCGGCATTGACCTGACCGAAGAAGCGCGCGTTATCCGCGAGACCAGCGGCACAGCGCAGAAAAAAGAGGCGGTGACTGATGCAACCAATTGAGGAAATCCTCGCCCAACACGATTTCTTCCGGGGGCTGAACCCGGAGTACGTCAAGCTGCTGGCCGACTGCGGCACGAATATGCGCTTCGACCCCGACAGCTACCTGTTCAAAGAGGGCGAACCGGCCCACACCTTTTACCTCATCCGGCACGGCCAGGTCGCTATCGAGCTGTACGACCCGCGCCGGGGCCAGATACCGATTGACACCACCGTTGAAAACGAAGTGCTGGGCTGGTCATGGCTGTTCGCGCCCTATAAATGGCACTTCAGCGCGCGCGCCGTCTCGCTGACACGGGTGATCGCCCTGGACGGCATCTGCCTGCGCGAAAAAATTGACGCCGATCACGACCTGGGCTACGACCTGATGCAGCGCTTCGCCGCCATCATCATTGACCGGCTCCAGGCCACCAGACTACAGGTGCTGAACGTCTATGGTTGACCAGATTTACGCACCGACGCCCGCCGTTTACACCGAGCCGATGCTGCCGGAAACGTTCCGCATCGAGCGCTTCGTCAAGGAATCCTACGACACGTTCACGCTGGAGCTGGAGCCGGACCGGGGCAACCGCGTTTTCCCGTTTGAACCGGGCCAGTTCAACATGCTCTACGTCTACGGCGTGGGCGAAATCCCCATCTCTATCAGCGGCGACCCGCTGCACCCCGAAACGCTGATCCACACCACGCGCGCCGTCGGCACAGTCACCAAGGCGATGGGCGCGCTCAAGCCGGGCGACACAATCGGCGTGCGCGGGCCGTTCGGCAGCGAATGGCCGGTGCGGGCCGCCAAAGGCTACGACGTGGTGTTCGTGGCCGGCGGCATCGGCCTGGCCCCGCTGCGCCCGGCGCTCTACCACATCCTCGCGCATCGCGAGAAGTACGGGCGCATCGTGCTGCTCTACGGCTGCCGCAGCCCGGAGGACATCCTGTTCCGGCGCGAGCTGGAGAAGTGGCGCGCCCGCTTCGACCTGGAGATTTACGTCACCGTAGACTACGCCAGCGCGCGCTGGCACGCCAACGTCGGCGTGGTCACCAAACTGATCTCGAAAGCGCCGTTCGACCCGCTTAACACCATCGCGATGGTGTGCGGGCCAGAGGTGATGATGCGCTTCACAGCCATCGAGCTTGCCAAACGCGGCGTCCGGCCGGAGGATATTTACATCTCGATGGAACGCAACATGAAGTGCGCCATCGGCTTCTGCGGCCACTGCCAGTTCGGCCCGGTGTTCATCTGCAAGGATGGGCCGGTGTTCACTTACCAGCAGATGCAGGGCTGGCTCGCCCAATGGGAGATTTAACCGATGCCTGCTGAACGCAAACCTAAACTGGCTGTGTGGAAATTCGCCTCATGCGACGGCTGCCAGCTCAGCCTGCTGGACTGCGAAGACGAGCTTCTGGACGTAGCCGGCGCGATCGAGATCGCCTATTTCCCGGAAGCAACGCGCAGCGTGGTGCGCGGGCCGTATGATCTGTCGCTGGTCGAAGGCTCGGTCACGACGCCGCACGACGCCCAGCGCATCGCCAGCATTCGCAAGCAGTCGAAATTCCTGGTGACGATCGGCGCCTGCGCGACTGCCGGCGGCATCCAGGCGCTGCGCAACTTCAAGGATGTGGAAGAATTTACCTCTTACGTTTACGCCAGCCCCGGCTATATCTCAACGCTGGACAAATCCACGCCGATCGCCGATCACGTTTTTGTGGACTTCCAACTGCACGGCTGCCCGGTCAACAAGTACCAGCTTATTGAGGTGCTGAGCGCCTATCTCAACGGGCGCAAGCCCAACACGCCGCCGCACAGCGTCTGCATTGAGTGCAAGCGGCGCGGCGTGACGTGTGTGATGGTCGCGGACGGCACGCCGTGCCTGGGGCCGGTGACACACGCCGGCTGCGGCGCGCTGTGCCCGGCTTACGACCGCGGCTGCTACGGCTGTTTTGGGCCGATGGAAACGCCCAACACGGCGTCGCTGGCGGCCTGGTGGAGCGAGCACCTCGGCATGAGCAGCGCCGACATTGTCCGCGCTTTCCGCAGCTTCAACGCCTACGCCGAGCCATTCAGAAAGGAGAGCGAGGCCTATGAGCACACGAACGGTCAAGGTTGACTATCTGGCGCGCGTTGAAGGCGAGGGCGCGGTCACAGTCAAGATCAAAAACGACAAAGTAACCGACGTTAAACTGCGCATCTTCGAGCCGCCGCGCTTCTTCGAGGCGTTCCTGCGCGGGCGCAAATACAGCGAAGCGCCAGACATCACGGCGCGCATCTGCGGCATCTGCCCGATCGCCTACCAGATGAGCAGCGTCCACGCGATAGAGAGCATCTTCGGCCTGCGGCTCACCGGCCAACTGCGCGCGCTGCGCCGCCTCATCTACTGCGGCGAGTGGATCGAAAGCCACGTGCTGCACGCCTACATGCTGCACGCGCCGGACTTCCTGGGCTACCCGGACGCTATCGCGCTGGCCGCTGACCACCCGCAGGTGGTCAAGAATGGCCTCAAGCTGAAAAAGGTGGGCAACGAGATCGTTACGCTGCTGGGCGGGCGCGAAATCCACCCGATCAACGTGCGCGTGGGCGGCTTCTACAAAGTGCCAGCCAAGCGCGATATGGACGCTCTGGGCGCGAAGCTGCGCGAGGTGCGGCCCATCGCTGAGGAATTTGTGCGCTTCACCGCCGGCCTGCCCTTCCCGGCCTTCGAGAAGGATTATGAGTTTGTGTCGCTGTCGCACCCCGACGAGTACCCCTTCAACGAAGGGCGCATGGTCTCCAACCGGGGGCTGGACATTGACGTGTCGGAATACGAAACGCACCTGATCGAAGAACATATCAAACACTCGACGGCGCTGCATTCGTATCGCAAAGGGCACGGGGCCTATCACGTGGGGCCGCTGGCGCGCTACAACCTGGAATACGCCAAGCTGACGCCGGCGGTCAAGGCGCTGGCCGAGGAACTGGGCTACGTGCCGCCGGTCAACAACCCGTTCAAGAGCATCGTCGTGCGCGCGCTGGAGACGCTCTACGCGGTGGACGAGGCGCTGCGCATCATCGACCAGTACGAGCCGCCCGCCAAACCAACCGCCGACTACACCGTGCGCGCGGGGACCGGCTGGGGCGTCTCAGAAGCGCCGCGCGGCAGCCTGTACCACCGCTACACCGTGGACGACGACGGCATCATCCAGGACGCGCTCATCAGCCCGCCGACGGCGCAGAACCAGAAAACCATCGAGGACGACCTGTGGCACTTCGCTGAGGCCGCGCTCGACCTGGACGACGAGCAGCTCACCTGGCAGTGTGAACAGGCTATCCGCAACTACGACCCGTGCATTTCCTGCTCGGTTCACTTCCTCAAGCTGGAGGTCGTGCGCGAGTAGCGCGGCGCGCCGCCTGAGACAGCAGCAGCACGGGGGCGCGGCTTGTTCGCAGGCCGCGCCCCCGCTTCAACAGCGGCTGCCTACCGGCCATCCCTGGGCACGGCGACGGCCAGCGCCTCAGCCAGGCTGCGCGCCTGGATGAGCTGGATGCCCGCCGGGGCGTCCTCCAGCCGGCGGCGCAGCTTCGGGACCAGCGCCCGCTTGAAGCCCAGCTTGGCCGCCTCGCTCAGGCGCGCCTGAAGCTGGCCGACAGCGCGCAGCTCGCCGCTGAGGCCCACCTCGCCCACAAACGCCAGGTCCGCCGGCAGCGGCTGGTCGTAATAGCTGGACGCCATCGCCATCGCCATCGCCAGGTCAGACGCCGGCTCGCTCACCTTCAGGCCGCCGATCACGTTGATGAAAATATCCTGCTCCGCCAGCCGCAGCCCGACGCGCTTGCTCAGCACCGCGCTGATGAGCAGCATCCGGTTGAAGTCCACGCCGTTGGGCGTGCGGCGCGGGTTGCCGAAGGCTGTCGGGCTGGTGAGCGCCTGCAGCTCGACCAGCAGCGGGCGCGTGCCCTCCATCGTGATGGCGATGGCCGACCCCGGCGCGTTAACCACGCGCTCCGCCAGAAACGCCTCTGACGGGTTGGGCACTTCGACCAGCCCGCGCTGCTGCATCTCAAACACGCCGACTTCGTTGGTCGCGCCGAAGCGGTTCTTGACGCTGCGCAGCAGCCGGAACGCCTGGAACGGGTCGCCTTCGAGGTACAGCACCGTGTCAACGATGTGTTCCAGCACGCGCGGCCCGGCGATGCTGCCCTCTTTGGTGACGTGCCCAACCATAAACACGCTCACCGCGCTCGACTTGGCCAGCGTTTGCAGCCGGCTGGCGCACTCGCGCACCTGCGACACGCTGCCCGGCGACGACTCGCTCTCGTCGGTGTACGTCGTCTGGATGGAATCGATCACCAGCACCGCCGGGTTGAGGCTGAGCGCGTGGTCGAAGATGTGGCCCAGGTTGGTTTCAGTGAGCAGATATAAATCCTCAGCGGCGATGTCGAGGCGGTCAGCGCGCATTTTGATCTGGCGCGCGCTTTCCTCGCCGCTGACGTACAGCACCGGGCCGAGGTCGCGGGCCAGCAGCGCGCACACCTGCAAAATGAGCGTGCTCTTGCCGATGCCCGGCTCGCCGCCGATGAGGATCAGGCTGCCGGGCACGATACCGCCGCCCAGCACCCGGTTGAACTCTGCCACCGGGACCGGCAGGCGCGCGTCCGCGTCGGCAGCGACTTCGGCCAGCCGCTGCGGCGCGGCGCGCGGGACGCCGTGCGCGGGCCGGCGCAGGCTGTCGGCGCGCCCGGCGTCCTCAACTTCCTCAACCATCGTGTTGAACTCGCCGCAGGCCGGGCAGCGGCCCATCATGCGCGGCGCCTGGCGTCCGCAGTTCTGGCAGACGTATTTCGTGCGTATCTTGGCCATCGCGCCCTCGCGCCCTACTGAACAGGTGTGCTATCGCCGCGTATTATAACAGGTCCGCGCGCAAACGCTACCGGCAGCAGCCGGGGTTGCGCTTCGCGCCAGGGGCTATACAATCAACGGGGACTTCGCACACAAGGACGCGCACATGACACACGCGCTGGTCACAGGCGGGGCCGGGTTTATCGGCAGCCACCTTTGCGAACGGCTGCTGGCCTCCGGCTGCGCCGTCACGGTGCTGGACAACCTGAGCACCGGGCGTTTCGAGAACATCGCCCACCTGGAAGGCCGCCCCGGTTTCCGCTACACCATCGAGGACATCCGCAACATCCACGTGATTGACCGCCTCGCCAGCGAGTGCGACGTGATCTTCCACCTGGCGGCGGCGGTGGGCGTGCACAAGATCATCAGCCAGCCGATCGAAACGATTGAGGTCAACGTGGGCGGCACCGAAGTTGTGCTGCGGACCGCCCGCCGCTACCGGCGCAAAGTGGTGCTGGCGTCCACGTCGGAGGTGTACGGCAAGGGCGTGCGCTTCCCCTTCCGCGAGGACGACGACACGCTCAGCGGCCCGACCATCCGCAGCCGCTGGAGCTACGCCGCTTCAAAGGCGATTGACGAGTTTCTGGCGCTGGCCTACCACAAAGAGATCAACCTGCCGGTAGTGATCGTGCGCCTGTTCAACACGGTCGGCCCGCGCCAGACCGGGCAGTACGGCATGGTGATGCCGCGCTTCGTGCAGGCGGCGCTGGCCGGCGACCCGATCCGCGTCTACGGCGACGGCCAGCAGCAGCGCTGCTTCGCCAACGTCAGCGACGTGGTGCAGGCCATCCACGCCCTGGCTGAAACGCCGCAGGCGGTCGGCCAGGTGTTCAACGTGGGCAGCAGCGAGGAAGTGACCATTATGGAGCTGGCGCAGCGCATTAAAGCGCGCGCGGCCAGCGCGTCAGCTATCACGCTGGTCCCCTATGAGCAGGCCTATGAGTCCGGGTTTGAGGACTTCCGGCGCAGAATCCCCAGCCTGGATAAAATAAAGCAGGCCACCGGCTGGACGCCGTCCACGCCGCTGGACACCACTATTGACCAGATAATCGCGTATTACCGGGAGGTGCAGTCCCATGCCTGAGATCACCCGCCAGCAGCTTATCCTTGCCCTGATACCCGCCGGGGCCAACCCCCGGCTGGCCGGCGTCAACCTGCAGCAGCTCGACATGACTCGCCTGGACCTGAGCGGGGCCAACCTGCGGCTGGCCTTCCTCACCGGGGCCAACCTGCGCGAGGCGCTGCTGCGCTCCGCTTCGCTCTTTTTCGCTGATCTGGCGCTGGCGCAGCTTCCCGGCGCTGACCTCAACCGCGCCAACCTGACGGGGGCCAACCTGACGGCGGCCAATTTGCAGAACGCCAACCTGGCCGGGTCAGACATGACCAACAGCACGCTTAACGACGCCAACCTGCAAGGGGCGATCATGAAAGGCGCCAACGTCAACGGCGTGCGCTTCAACCAGAACACCGTCTGGCCAGACGGCAAGCGCGGCAACCAGAGCGCGCCGGGCAATTATATCTAGCATGCCAGCGGCGCAAACCCGGCGCGCGGGCGTGGAGCAGCCGGGAACGGCGGCCCGCCGCCCGCCGCTGCCGCACTGGCTGGTGGCCGCGGCCTGCCTGGCCGCCCTGACGGCGGTTCTCTGGCTGCCTTTCGGCCTCAACGTACTGGGCATCAGAGAGGAATGGATCTCGCGCGCCTTCTTCGCCGACGGCCTGAACCCGGCCTGGGGCGGCGCAGAGCTGGTGACGCGCCCCGGCGTTCTGCCCATGCTGGCGGCGGCGCACTACCCCACGCCGGGCAGCTACGTCAGTTATAACCTGGTCCACGCGGCCTTCTTCTTCGGCAAGGGCATCCTGTTCTATCTGCTGCTGCGCCGGCTGCTGCCCGGCGGCGCGCTGATCGCGCTGCTGGCGGCGGCGCTGTTCATCGTGTACCCCGCCGACGCCGGGCTGATGACCCTGCGCGCCACCCACATTCACGGCGCGGTTTTCTTCTACCTGCTGGCGCTGTATCTGCTGGTGCGCTACTGGGACAGGCCGCGACCGGCCACGCTGGTGGGCATGTGGCTGGCGCTGGGGATCAGCGCCAGCGCTTACGAGGCCGGGTACGCGCTGGTGGCCGTCAGCCCGCTGGCGCTGGTGTGGCTGGAGAAACGCATCAGCCGGCGCGTGGTGCGGGTGGCGCTGCTGTGGTATCTGCCGCCGCTGGCCGCGCTGGCGAACCTGGCCTATCACATGTTCGCGCAGCCGCTGACTATCCAGAACCGCGTGCTGGACGCGGGCATCGCTGCCGGCGGTCGCGAAGGCACTTCGCTGCTGGCCGAAATGGCGTCTGGGACAGCCGTCGCGTTTGAACGGCATTTCGCGCTGGGGTGGCAGCAGGCCGCCAGCCTGATCACCCATAACAGCCTGTACACGGCGCTGGGCGGCGCGGCAGCGGCGCTGGTGTTTGCCGCCGCCCTGCTGACCCGGCCCGCGGCCAGCCAGGAAGAAGCGCCGCGCTCAGCCGGCTGGTGGGGGCGCTGGGCCGGCCTGCTGATCGCGCTGGGGGCGGCGCTGGTGTTCCTGGGCATCGCGGTCTACCTGCCCACCACACGCCGCTACGTGGACTGGCGCATTTATTATTACTCGTCCGCCGGGGCTGCCATCGCCGTCAGCGCCGCCGCCATGCTGCTGAGCCGGCTGGCCGGCCAGCGCGCCGCTTACACCGTCTTCAGCCTGCTGATGAGCGCCCTGATCGGCCTCAGCGTGGTACGCACGCTGCACCAGCACGCGGCGTTCCGCGACGTTGGCCGCGCTGAGCAGTACGTTTTAGGAAGCATCGCGGCGCAGGCGCCGGGGCTGCAGCGCCCGGCGCACTTCTTCCTGCTGCAAACCGGCCCGGAGCGCGTGGATGTCGGCATGCTCGACTCCACCCCCTGGACCGCGCAGACCGCGCTGGCGTTCATTTACGACAATTACGACTGGGTGAAGGGCCTGCACTTCTGCGACCCGGACCCGTGCGAATTTACGCCGGCGGGCGTCTACACCGGCGCGGCGGGCGAGCACATCCCGTACAGCGACATCCTGGTGTTCACGGCGTCGTCAATGGCGGGCATCGCGCTGCTGGACGCCCTGCCCGCCGCGCTGGTGGCCGCTGAACACACGACAGCTTACAACCCGGCGGCGCTCATTGACCCCGCCGTTTCAGCCCCGGCGCGGGCTTACACGCTGTTTGAACAGTGGCCAGTGCCGTTCGCCTACCCGCTTGTTGAGCGGGCGGCGTTTGCGGCCGCCGTCGCGCCGCGCTATGCCGCCGGCGCGCCGGTGATCGTCAGCGTCACCGGCCAGCCGTGCGCCAGCGCGTCAGACTGCGCGCTGCAGGGCTGGCTGGCCGGCGCAGCGATTGACGTGCCGGAAGGCGAGCGGTTCTATCTCACAGCCGACACCGCCGCCGACGCGGACACGCTGGCGGCGTTTACGGCGTTTCTGGGCACAGCGCCGCTGGTGTGGCACATCCAGGGGCACACCGGCAGCCCGCACGAGGCGCTGTTCATTGAGGCGCTGATGGCAGACTACGCTCCGCTGTGGCAGGAAGCCTGGGGCGGGCAGCGCTACCCCGTCGTCACGCTGTATCAGCGCCAGCCGGCGCAAACCGCCGCGCTCTTTCGGTTTGGGGAGATGGTCAGCCTGGACGCCTGGACGCTCCGGGACAGCGTGCAGGCACAGCCCTGCCAGCCGCTCACCGTCGAAACGTGGTGGCGCGCGGACCGCGCGCCCGACCGAAATTACAGCCTGACGCTGACGCTGGCCGACGCGGGCGGCATGGGCCTGGCCCGCGCTGACGGCAGCCCCGGCGCGCTGCTGCCGCTGCTGTGGACGGTTGGCCGGCTGTACCCCGACGTGCGCACGGTCACAGTGCCGTGCGACGCCGCGCCAGGGGAATACGCGCTGCTGGCCGGCCTGTACGACTATGAAACGCTGGAAAAGCTGCCTGTCACGCTGCCCGATGGGACCCCGCTGGGCGCGCTGGCGTATCTGACGACCGTCTACGTCGGCGAGTGACGCCGGCCCCGGCCAAAAGCAGCGCCGCCGCCAGCCACGCCGCCAGCCCGGCAAGCTGCGCCCAGGGCAGCCAGCCCGGTTCATACGTGAACACGACCGCGCTCGCGCCCGCCGGGACGCGCACCGCGCGGAACATCACATCGGCGCGGTAGATGGGCGTCGGCGCGCCGTTGACGCTGGCGCGCCAGCCAGGGTAATAGGCGTCGGTCAGCACCAGATAGGCGGGCGCGCTGGCGCTGGCTGTCACTTCCACGCGCTCCGCCGTGTAGCGCGTCACCTGCGCCGTGCCCAGCGCGCTCGCGGCCTCCGGGGCATCCCCGGACAGGATCACCGTCCGCGCCGGGTCGAAATCGGCGGCGCGCAGCAGGCCGAGCGCGTCCTCTGTCCCCCACTCGTCGTCGCGAACGTTCAGCGCGTCCTGGGCGACAAACGCGCGCGGCAGCGTGCCCGCGTTCTCGTACAGCTTGATGTCACTGGACAGCGCCCGCCGCCAGCGCGCATCGGGCACAAGCTGGAGGAAGTCGCCGGTGCGCGTGTCGGCCAGCGTCAGCGCATGGACGACCAGCCCGGCGGGCGCGGTCACCGCCAGCGCCGCCGGCGTCAGCGGCGCATCAGCGGCCAGCCGGTAGAGCGCGAAGCCGTCCACCGTAACCGGGTAGCCAGCGGCCAGCGTCAGCGCCGATTCGCCCCCATCCGCGCCGGTGAAAACCGCGCGCGGCGCGGCCAGGTCGGGCGTCACCAGAATGTCGAGCGCGTCCGCCTCAAACGGCGGCAGATCAGCCAGCGTCAGCGCCGCGCCCGGCGGCAGGCTGGCGCTGAACTGCGTGTCGTAGGCCACGCCGTCGCGCCACAGGTCGAACACCTTGTCGGTCACTAGATAGCGCGTGTTGGTCAGGTCGAGCCAGCGCTGGTCGGGCAGGCACGCGCCCCGACACGCCGCGCGCGCCAGCGCCTCGCGCAGCCGCCCGTCCAGCGTGCGCAGCTCGTCAGCCGGCAGCAGCAGCGACGTAAACGCGGTGTAATAGCGCGTGGGCAGCAGGCCGCCGTCGAACCCGTCCACGCTGGGCACGCCCCACACCAGCAGCAGATTGGGGGCCAGCACCTCTTGCAGCTTGGTGTTGACCAGGCTTAAGCGCACCGCCAGGTCCGTCAGGCCCAGGCGGGCGTAGCGCGCCTCCAGCGCAGCGCGGTCGCCGGGGTCAAACAGCAGATCAGTGACGCTCAGCAGGCGGCCCGGCGGCGTCTGCCCCTGCTGATAAGCCTGAAGCTGGCGCGCCGTGAAGCGCGCCGCGCTGTACGTCTCCGGCGCGACCAGCGCGTTAAACGGCAGCACGCCCGCCGCCAGAAACAGCTCCAGCGTCAGCGCGGCGGCCAGCAGCGGCCCGGCCCAGCGCCGCCGGTGCAGCGCCAGCAGCGCCAGCAGAACGGCCAGCGCCGCCGCCCACAGCGCCCAGGTGAGCGGCGTCGGGCTGGCCGGGCCGATCACATCCTGCGGGCTGTGCGCCGCCAGCGTGCTGAGCGCGGCCAGCGCCGCCGTCGCCAGCGCCGCTGCGCTGATCGCCCGGCGCGGCCGCAGCGCCCCGGCCAGCAGGCGCTCCAGGCCGATGCTCGCCAGCAGCGCCGCCCCCAGCGCGAACAGCGCCAGCCAGCGCGCCGGCACGCGGAACAGGTTGAAGCCGGGCAGCCCGGCCAGCCACCAGTACAGCGGGTTGAACTCGCCCAGCGCCAGCAGCAGCCCAACCAGCGCCAGCGCCAGCCAGGGCCAGCGCGCCCGCGAAAGCGGGTCGCGGCGCGGCAGCAGCGCCCCCGCCAGCGCCAGCCCCAGCCCGGTCACGCCGATATAGGCGACATACTCGCCAAACACGAGCGCGTCATAGCTGGGCAGCAGCCCGCGCCCGATCAGCAGCGGGTTGAGCGAAAAGGCGGTCGCCTGGTTCGGGTTGAGGCCGCTGCCCCGGTTCGATAGGCCGGTCATCTCCAGCGTGGGGACAAGCTGCGGCAGCGCCAGCAGCAGCGCCAGCGCCCCCGCAGCCGCAAGGATAAGCAGCGGCCGCAGCGCCCTTCGCCACCGCCCCCCATGGAGAGGGGGCCGGGGGGTGAGGTCGGGCACCTCACCCCTAAATCCCCTCTCCGTGGGGAGAGGGGACTTGTCTCCACGCGCCTGCTCTTCCCCCCCTCTCTCATGGAGGTCGGGCTGGGGGGTGAGGTCGCGCACCTCACCCCTAAATCCCCTCTCCGTGGGGAGAGGGGACTTGTCTCCACGCGCCTGCTCTTCCCCCCCTCTCTCATGGAGAGGGGGCCGGGGGGTGAGGTCGCGCACCTCACCCCTAAATCCCCTCTCCATAGGAGAGGGGACTTGCGACCCTCTCCCCCTCTCCCCATGGAGAGGGGGCCGGGGGGTGAGGTCGGGCCGTGGGGTGAGGTCACGCTGCGGGATGAGGCTCAGCACCCCCAGCCCCAGCGCCGTGATGAACACCGTTTGCGTGTGGCCGCTGAGAAACTGGAGCGCGATGCCCATCGCCAGCGGCACGGTCCACAGCGGGCGGACGCGCGCCCGGCGGTGCAGCCAGAACAGCCAGGGCAGCCACGCCAGCCCCTGAAGCTGGTTGATCTGCTCCACATGCGCGCCGACATAGCCGCCCAGCCCGTAAACAGCCGCCGCCGCCAGCGCGGGCAGGCGCGCGCCACCGCCCAGCACCGACCGCGCCAGCACGTACACGCCCAGCAGCGCCCACCACACATGCAGCAGCACGCTGATACGGATGCCGTCGGGCGGCAGCAGGCCGCTTAAAAGCCAGTTGGGCGGGTAGAACGTGCCAAGCTGCGAGTTCGCCAGCAGCGGCACGCCCATGAACAGGTCAGGCGTCCACAGCGGCAGGCGGCCAGCGGCCAGCGCCGCGTCGCGGGCGGCCCAATAGGGGTAGAAGTAGCTGAAGGTGTCGCCCCGGCCCAGGATCAGGCCGGAGAAAGCCAGGCGGTGAAAGAACAGCAGCGCCAGCGCGGCCAGCGCGGCGGCGGGCCAGCAGGCCAGCAGACGGCGGGGCAGCGTCATGGCGGACGGCCTTTACCCGTGAACGGCCAGCTTGTCCGCCTGTTCGCGCAGCGTCAGCTCGTCAATGAACTCGTCAATCTCGCCCTCCATCACGCGCGGCAGGTTGTAGCTGCTCAGGTTGATGCGGTGGTCGGTGACGCGGTTCTGCGGGTAGTTATACGTGCGAATCTTCTCGGAGCGGTCGCCAGTTCCTACCTGGCTGCGGCGTTCGCTTTCCTGCTCCAGGCGCTGGCGCTCCATCTCCATATCGTACAGGCGGGCCAGCAGAATCTGCTTGGCGCGCAGGCGGTTCTGGAGCTGGCTGCGCTCGTCCTGCACCTCGACGACCACGCCGGTCGGGATGTGCGTCAGGCGCACCGCCGAGTCGGTCGTGTTGACCGACTGGCCGCCCGCGCCCTGGCTGCGGTACACATCCACGCGCACGTCGTTCATGTTCAGCTCGACATCCACCTCGTCCACCTCGGCCAGCACCGCGACCGTCACCGTGCTGGTGTGGATGCGCCCCTGGCTTTCGGTTTCGGGCACGCGCTGGACGCGGTGCACGCCGCTTTCGTACTTCAGGCGGCTGAACGCGCCCTGCCCGCGCACCTCAAACGTGATGCTCTTGAAGCCGCCCACGCCGGTCTCGTGCTGGTCAATGACCTCCACTTTCCAGCGGCGGCCCTCGGCGTAATAGCTGTACAGGCGGAACAGGTCCGCCGCAAACAGGCCGGCCTCGTCGCCGCCTGCCCCGGCGCGGATCTCCATAATGACGTTCTTTTCATCGCGCGGGTCTTTGGGCAGCAGCATCACCCGCAGCCGCTGCTCCAGCTCCGCCGTGCTCGTTTTCAGCGCCTCCGCCTCTTCCTCCGCCAGCGCGCGCAGCTCGGCGTCGTCCTCATCATTGAGCATGGCCCGCGCCTGGTCAAGCTGGCCCATCTGCGTTTTATAATCGCGATAGCTGCGCACGATCTCGTCCAGGCCGGCGCGCTCGCGGCTGTACTCGACCACGCGCGCGTAGTCTGCGATCACATCAGGGTCGCTGATCAGCCGTTCCAGTTCCTCATAGCGCGCTTCGATTCCTGCCAGCCGGTTTAACATGGGCGCTTTCCGTTCCTACTGCACCGCAGATCCGCGTGAGCTTCGCCGCCTGGTCTCCCTGGCCGGGGGAACAGGCAAAGCGTGATTATACGCAGGACGGCGAACCAGGTGTAGGGGCGAGTCACTTTGCGCGCAGCAGCCCGCCCAGGATGCTGGGCGTCGAATCGTCAATCAGGGTGGCGCCGACCACGCGCGTATAGAAGTCCGCCGGTCCCACCGCGCCGATGATGGCGTAAGCGTAGCCTTCCCAGCGCAGCGCGTGCAGCGCCGCCAGCAGCAGCGCCGCGCCGATGCTGCGGCCCCGCGCCGCCTCGCTGACGCCGGTGGGGCCAAAGAAATTCCTGCAGGTGGTCTCGTAGCAGGCAAAGCCCAGCATCTGCTGGCCCTGCGCGGCGATAAAACAGCCGACCGGGCGGTGCGAAAAGGCCACGTCGGTCTCGCTGGCCCAGATATCGCCGAACTCGCGCCGCACCCACTCAACCACGACGTGCTTCTCCGGCGGCAGCGCCCGGCGCACGTCCACACCAGCGGCGCGCTGCTGCGCCAGCGCCGGCTCCAGGTCCGGCAGGGTGTACAGTTTCACCAGCATATCAGGCATCGTATCCGCTTTCAGCGTTCAGTTAACCAGCTTACAGCTTACCGCAAAAACCGATGGCGAGCAGGCCGCCCCCTTAAACTTCCAGGTCCTGCAGATCAGGCGCGAGCGGCAGCGCGCCGCTTTCCAGCAGGGCGCGGTTGCCGCTGGCGGCGACATCCAACGCGTACACCGGGCGGCCCTGCTCGCGGGCGAAGCGGGCGGCGTGCATCGCCCCGCCATCCGCCGCCGTCTCGACGACGATCACAGCGCGGCTGAGGCCGCTGATGATGCGGTTGCGCGCCACCAGGCGCGGCACGCTGGGCGCGGCATCGGGCGCGGCCTCGCTCACCAGCGCGCCGCTGCGGGCGATAAGCTGCGCCAGCGCCGCGTTCTCCGACGGGTAAACGCGCTGCACGCCGCTGCCCAGCACCGCCAGCGTGCGCCCGCCGGGCGCGCTCACCGCGCCCAGGTGCGCCTCCGTGTCTACGCCGCGCGCCAGCCCGCTGACCACCGTCAGCCCGCGCCGCGCCAGCTCAAAGCCCAGCAGACGAGCGGCGGCGCGCGCCTGCGCCGTCGGCGCGCGCGTGCCCACCACCGCCACGCCATCGCAGGCCAGCGCTTCCCAGGCGCTGCGCGCGAACAGCGTCGGCGGCGCGTCGTCCAGCAGACGCAGGCAGGCGGGGTAAGCGCCGTCATCCGGCATCTGCGTGGCGACGCGCACCCCAGCGGCGCGCCAGGCGGCCAGGCGGCGCTCAGCGGCGGCCAGGTCCACCGCGCGGATGCTGCGGACGGTGGCCGGCCCGACGCCAGGCACAGCCAGCAGCGCGCCGGTATCCGCCAGCAGCGCGGCGCGCAGGCTGCCAAAGTGCGCCGTCAGCGTCCGCAGCAGCCTGATGCCAATGTGGTCAGCGGCGCTGAGGGCGATCCAGGCCGCGCGTTCGCTGGACACCCGTTATTCTTCCTCGTAGTATTCCACGATTGACAGCAGCATGGCGTTGGTGAAGGTGTTGACGTCGCGCAGCAGACGGCCCCACTCCGCCGGGTTGTGCGGCGGCGTGAGTTCCGTCCACGTCAGGATCGAGTTAATTACGAAGTCGCCAAAGTAGAAGAAGCCGCGCATCGCCTGCGGCAGCGTCAGGTTGTCGCCGTGCAGCACCCTGGCGTACTCTTTGCCGATGCTGATCGCGGCGGCCAGCCCGCTGTCTGGCGCGCCCTGCGCCAGAAACGCGCGCAGCTCCGCCAGCAGCTTGCGGCCCTGCTGGCGCATCCGTTCGCGCGTGACCTCGCTCATGGCCTCGTACCACGCCACCGACGCCAGCGTGCCGCCGCCCACCTCCATCCGCATCTGCCCCAGCGCGCTCTGGATGATCACCTGCACCTCGGCCGGCTGCGGCTCGCCCTGCTGCTGAGCGTACTGCTCCAGATCCGCCCGGCGGAAGCGGCGGTGGCCGCCGCGCGTGCGCCGCGCCGCCAGGTCGCCCCAGTCGGCCCAGGCGCGCACGGTCGCCGGGTGCACCCCCAGGATGTCAGCGGCCTGGCGCAAACTTACCCACTCGTTAGCCTCCGCGCTCATAAACGCTCTCTTTCTGGCCAGCCCGGCGCGCGCCCCGCCACAAGTTTACCCACTGCGCGGCAGTCCCTCAACTACAGCGGGCGGCGGTGAATCGCGGGCTGCCCGGCCCCGCCTGGCCGCGCCCGCTTTCCGCGCGGAATCAAAAAACCCCCCGCTTTTCAGCAGGGGGTGGCGCGCCGCCGATGGGCCGCCTCAGCGCGGCTCCAGCCAGTACGTGCTGGCGTCGCCCTCGCCCGTCCAGCCGATCACGCCGCTGTAGCTCACCTGCCAGAAAGCGGTGTTCTGGTAGCAGTACGGGCCGCTGAGCACCTGGAACACGCCGCCCGGCGGGATCAACCCGACGACGTAGGCGTTGAAGTCAGGCGCGGTGCGGACGTGGTTCGGCAGGTACGGGTAGAGCGTAACCGCGCCAAAGCCACCTACGCTCAGGCGCGAGGGCAGCGCCCCAGGGCAGGCCGCCGCGCCGCCGCTCCAGGGTTCCACCCAGTAGGTGCTGCCTTCGCCTTCGCCGGTCCAGCCCACCGTGCCGTTATAGTTGACCAGCCACCACCAGCGGCGGTCAGTTCCGCACGACGGCCCGCCCAGCACCGAGAACACGCCGCCGGCGGGAATCTGCCCGATAACGACGCTGTTGGCCCCGGTGGACTGCGTGCCGGGCGCGCTGCGCAGGACGTTGGGCAGGCCGGGCGTGACGCGCCCCTGCCCGCCAACGGTCAGCCGCGCCGGCAGCGCGCAGGTGGGCAGCGGCAGCGGGCCGATGTTGTACGGCTCAAGCCAGTAGGTGACGCCGTCGCCCTCCGCCGTCCAGCCGACACGCCCGTTGTAGTTCACCTGCCACCAGTTGATGCCGCTGTCGCAGCGCGGGCCGCTGAGCACCTGGAACAGGCCGCCGGCGGGAATCTGCCCGACAACCGCGCCGTAATACGACGGATAGCTGCGCAGGCGGTTGGGCAGGTTGGGCCAGGTGGTGACGCGGCCTCCCCCGCCCGCCGTCAGCCGCGTGGGCTGCCAGCAGCCGCCCTGCGCCGCCGGGGCAGCGCCGCTTTCGGCGCGCGCCGGCACAGGCGTGAGAACAGCCAGCGCCAGCAGCAGCGCCAGCAGCAAAAGTGTAGTGTGCTTCATGGTTTTACCTCCCCCTGTAACCATGTTGTAGGTGTGTACCTACAACCACACTATACGTCTTTGCGCGGGGCCGCGTTGTACGCGCGGCGCGCTGGCACGCGATCAGCGCCGCACCACTGCCCTACGCTGCGGTTTGAAACCGGTTTGTGGCGGCCCCGGCCCTGACTCCCGGCGCGTTTAACGCAGCCGTGCTATCATGAAAGCAGCCGCTGAACAATCAAAGGGGGATACGCCCATGTCTGCCCGCCTGCTGCTCTCAGGGATCTGCGCCGCGCTGGCCCTGTTCGCCGCCGCGCCAGAGCGCGCACACGCCCAGACCGCGCCCGACACGGCCTGCCCCGCGCTGGTGCAGCAGGCGCTCAGTGAGATCGGCGCTAACTGCGACGCGCTCGACCGCAACTCCGCCTGCTACGGCTTCGTGCGCGTTGAGGCCACGTTCCAGCAGGACCAGCCGGCCAGCTTCTTCGCAGCCCCGGCGGATGTCGCCGGGCTGGCCGCGCTGCAAAGCATCCGAACGGTGCCGCTGGACACCAGCCGCCAGGAATGGGGTATCGCCGTGCTGAACGTGCAGGCGAACCTGCCGACCAGCCTGCCAGGGCAGGCGGCGGTGTTCCTGCTGTTTGGCGATGTCAGCGTGACGAACGCCGTCAGCCCCGCTGACAGCTACACGCCCGCCGCGCCCGTGCGCGCAGCGGCGCTGGTCAGCGCCAACCTGCGCAGCGGCCCCAGCACCAACAGCGCCGTGCTGGCCGGCGTCCCCGCCGGGACGGTCGTGCTGGCCGACGCCCTCAGCGCCGACACCGCCTGGGTGCGCGCGCTCTACGACACGCAGCCCGGCTGGCTCAGCCGCGACCTGCTGCAGCCGGAAACTGCTGGGGCGCTGGCGGCGCTGCCGGTCGTCACCAGCCGCAGCCGCACGCCCATGCAGGCTTTTACCTTCCGCGCCAGCGCGCGCGGCCTGGAGTGCAGCGAAGCGCCGCCCTCCGTCCTGGTGATTCAGGGGCCGGCGAACGCGCGCGTGGAGATCACCGCCAACGGGGCCAACATCCGCATCGGCTCGACTATCGCGCTGTTTATTACTGAGGACAACTTCTTGCAGGTCGTCACGCTCAGCGGCCAGGCGGAGGTGGGCGGCATCACGATCCCGGCGGGCTTTACGATCCAGGCCCCCCTCAGCGCCGACGGCCAGGCGGTCAGCGGCGCGTGGACCGGCCTGCGCCCGCTGACCGCGGCGGAGCTGCAGGCGCTTCAGCCGCTGGAGGGCATCCCGGCCAACCTGCTGCACTACGCGCTGGCGCTGCCCACGATGGCGGACATCGCGCGGACGCTGGCCGCCATCAACCGCCCGCCCGCGCCCCCGACCGCCCAACCGGGCGCGCCCACCGTCACGCCGCTGCCCGCTGGCGCGGTTGACTGCGCCGGTTTCGCCCTGGCGTCGCCGCTGGACGCGGCCAACGTGGGCGAGCAGACTTTCTACTGGACGCCCGTCAGCGGCGCCGACGGCTACCGCTGGGTGCTGCTGGACGCGCAGAGCGCCGTGCTGAGCATCATGGACACCACCCAGCCGCTTTTCTTCGCCACGCTGCCCCCCACCTACACCGCCACTATTCAGTGGGAAGTGCAGGCGCTCAAAGACGGCCAGATCGTGTGCTCGACGACGCGCGCGGTCATCCCGCTGCTGGGCGGTGGGCAGGTCGCGACCGAGGAACCGCCGCCGGAAACGAAGGAACCGCGCCAGTAGCGGCGACGCTTCTTTACGCAGCGGCGGCCCATTCACCGGCTACAATAGTGACAGGCGCGCAGGCCATCCCGCGCCCGGCCGTTCCTATCATGCGAGACGCAGCCGTGAACCCGAACACACTCAGCACCCAGCTTAAAAGCCCCGACCCTAAGCAGCGCTTTGAAGCGGTCAAGCAGGCCGCCCGCGCCAAGGATGAAACCACGCTGCGCACGCTGGCCATTATGGCCCAGGCGGACCCCGACCCGCAGGTGCGCGCCGCCGCCGCCCGCGCCGAGCAGTACATCCGGCAGGCGCTGGCCGCCGCGTCAGACGCGCCCGCCGCGCCCGCCGCGACCGGTGACGCCCGCCAGGCGCTGCTCAGCGGCGACCAGGGAGAAAAGCCCAGGCGCAAACAGCGCGAAATCTCTGAGGCGGACATCAACCGCGCGCGCGGCTATGTCGAAGTGGCCCTCACCCACCAGACGAACAACGAGCGCACCAAGGCGCTTAAGGCGATGAGCCGCGCGCTGGAGCTGAACCCCAACAGCGCCCAGGACAGCTATTTCCGCAGCGTGCTGGACGAAATCACCGGCCTCAGCGGCGCTGAATCGCTGGCGCTGCTGGCCGACACCAGCGAGCAGCGCAAGATCGCCGCGACTGAGGCCCAGCTCAAAAAAGAGCGCGAAGTCAAAGGGCACCTGGGCAGCGTCCACAAGACGACCTGGGCTTCCGCCGGGATGGACCTGGTGATCTACACCATGATTCACATTTTCGCCGGCCTGCTGCTGGTGATCGCCTTTTCGCAGACGGCGGCTGGCATCCGCCCGGCCTGGAACGACGCGCAGCGCGCCTACGCTGAGGCGCTGGCGCGCGGCGAGACGCCGAAGGCGCTGGAGCCGCCGGTTGACGCGCTGGCCATCGCCGACGAAATCACGGCGCTGAACATCGGCCTGCAGCACGCCATCGTTTTCGGGCTGATCACGGGCGCGATCAGCGTAATCAACATCCTGCTGCAGTTGGGCGCCACCCATGTCGTGGCGCGCGCCCTGCTGCGGGGCCAGGGCACGCTGCCCCATCTGATCTACCGCGTCGTCTCGTTCTACAATTCACGCCTGCCCATCCTCATGTTCCTGCTGCTGGTGATGGTCGTGGCGCTGGTCAACGGCGGCGGGGTGGCCTATATCGCGCTGACGCTGGCGGCGACGCTGTTCACCCTGTATGTAACGTTCGGGGTGCTGGGCCGCGTCGGCCAGGCGTATGATTTCGGGCTGGCGCGCGGCTGTCTGTCGTGGATCATCGGCAGCATTGTTATCAGCGTAATCATCACTGCGCCGACGATGCTGCTGGCCGGCCCCGCCATACAGACGGTGCTGAATATCTTCGCCAGCGGGCTGCCGTTCTGACGGCGCGCGGTTACACCAGCGGGCTGCGCGTGGGCAGCCCTGGCCGGCGCGGATAGGCTGGCGGCGTCGGCGCGACCTTGTCCACAATCACCAGATAATGGGGGTCCGCCACGCCGGGCAGCACGACCTTTTGGATCTCGCGCAGCGCCCCGCCCAGCGTTTTGAGCGCGCGGGCGGAATCGCGCGCTTCGGCTTCGGCGGTCACGCCCTTCATGGCGACACAGCGCCCGCCCACCTTCGCCAGCGGCAGCAGATATTCCAGCAGCGCCGGCAGGCGCGCCACCGCCCGCGCCAGCACCAGGTCATAGGCGGCGCGCTGGCCGGGCATCTGCCCGGCTTCCTCGGCGCGCGCGCGCAGCGTGACCGCGCCCGCCAGCCCCAGCGCGCCGATCACATGGTCCAGAAACGCGATCTTCTTGCCGGTGGCCTCCAGCAGCGTGACTTCAAGGCCGGGGAAGGCGATCAACAGCGGCAGGCCGGGAAACCCCGCGCCGCTGCCCACGTCAATCAGGCGGACGCCAGCGCGCAGGTGGGCCGCCGGCGCCACCGACAGCGAATCGAGGTAATGGCGCACCATTACCTCAGCGGGGTCAGTGATCGCTGTCAGGTTCGTGTGGGCGTTCCAGGCGGCCAGCTCGCGCGTGTAGGCGTCGAACAGCGCAAGCTGCTCCGGCGCGAGCGTGATGCCAAACAGCGCCGCCGCGTGTTCAGCGAGGCTGGCCGCCACGATGCTTCCCAGCCCCGTCAGCGCAGGCTGTACATCAGGTTATAGTTAACGGGCGCGTTCGTCGGGTTGCGCTCAACCGTAAACGTGCACGAACTGTGAACGCTCTCGTTATCCGTCCCCGGCCCGAAGCGCGCGAAGCCGTCAAACGTCGGCTCGCTCCACGTCAGGTTGAAGCTGACGCCGTAAGTCCCCGGCGCGAGGTTGCCGATCACCTGGTAGTAGAAAACCCAGTAGAACGAGCCGCGCTGTTCGATGCTGGTTGTCACCAGGTCGGGCAGCGGCGCGTGCTGGAAGGTCACGTTGTAGATCGCCTTGTCGAAGTGGTCCTGCACCTGCGCCGGCGTGCGCGCATACCATGACCAGAAAAGCACGATATTGTCGTTGTCATAGAGGATGCCCGGCTCTGACCGGGGCCGGTACTGGTCACACTCAGCGAAAATCACGCCGGGCGTGTCGGACCGGAACAGCAGCGGGCGGCGCGCGCCGATAACCACTGCCGGTTCCGGCTGCGGCGAGACGAAATCGCCGATGTTGTTGTTGATGAAGCCGCCGAACGGCGAGCGAATGAGGATGCCCAGCGACGAGTCGCTGGACGCTGCGCCGCTGCCGGCGCTGGTGCTGGAAACCAGCGCGTTCTGCGGGTTGGCGCAGCCGTCCTGCACGTCGTTCACCACCGTTTCAAAGCTGGTGACGGCCGGGTTGCTCTCGCTGGCGATCACGACGCGCGCGCTGGCGGAGCTGCCGGCGGGCACAGTCGCGCCGTTGTTGTAAGTAACCTGGTCGCTGACGGCGAACGTGCCGTCAACCGGCACGCGGCGCAGGTCAGTGAGCGGCGTCCCGGTCGCGCCGGTGCCGGCGAACACCTGGAAGAAAACGTCCTCGCCGGCCAGCATCGTGCCGTTGAAATTGAGCACCGCGCTGGTCTCACAGGCGACAAAAAAGACGGTCACGGTAGACGACGTGGTGGCGGTCGTCGTTGTGCCAGTTTGCGCCGCCGCCGGGGCGACCAGCGCCAGCAGCAGCGCGGCAGTCACGATTACTACTAGCTTTCGCATCGCATCTGACTCCTCGTTACACAGGTTGCCCCCACACCGGCTCAACAAATGGTACTATAAACGACAATTTGAAAGCTGCCAATCCTGTCTTACAATAGGCTTTTCGTAACCTTCGACGCACCATAACAGGGGAAAACCGCCGTGGAAACCCGCACCATTGTCGTCCTTCAGGGCGATCAGACCGGCCAGGAACTGCTCGACGAGGGCCTGCGCGTGCTCGATCCCCAGCTTACGCGCTGCCCGCTGCATTTTGAGACCTTCGACCTGTCGCTGGAAAACCGCCGCCAGACGCAGAACAAAGTCGTATACGAGGCCGCTGAGCGCATCAAAGCGACCGGGCTGGGCATCAAAGCGGCCACGATCACGCCCGGCGACCCCGACGACGTGGGCAGCCCCAACGCGCTGCTGCGCGAGCTGATCGACGGCCAGGTGATCCTGCGCACCGGGCGGCGCATCCCGTCGGTGCGCCCGCTGGCGGGCGTCCACGCGCCGATCGCGGTGGTGCGCATGGCGGTGGACGGGGCCTACAACGCCAAAGAATGGCGCGAGGGCAGCGGCCTGGACGAAGTCGCCTACAGCACGCAGCGGCTGTCGCGGCGCACCTGCCGCGCGGTGGCCGAGTTCACGTTCCGCCACGCGCGGCGCACCGGCGCGAAGGTGTTCGGCGGCCCGAAATACACCGTCAGCCCGGTGTACGAGGGCATGTTCAAAGAGGAACTGGACGCCGCCAGCCAGCGCTACCCCGACGTGGTCTACGACCCGCAGTTGATTGACGCCACCTACGCCCTGCTGCTGGAGACATCCGGCGAGGCGCTGATTATCCCGGCGCTCAACCGCGACGGCGACACGCTCAGCGACCTGGTGCTGAAGATGTTCGGCACAATCGCCGGCGCGGAATCGACCATCTTCAGCTTTGACGAGGATTTCGAGGTCAAGGTCGCGCTGACCGAGGCCCCGCACGGGACCGCGCCCAGCCTCCAGGGCAAGAACATCGCCAACCCGATGGCGATGATCCTGGCGGGGGCCGCCATCCTGCGCTACGTCCACACCGACGCCGCCAGCAGCGCCAGCCGCGCGATCTACGAGGCGACGCTGGAAACCGTCAGCGACGGCGTCCGCACGCCGGACCTGGGCGGGCAGGCCAGCACCACCGAGTTCACCAACGAGGTGATCCGGCGCGTGGGGACCAAGCTGGACGTGTGGGAGTCGCTGCGCTGACGGCGCGGCCTCACAGCGGCGGGTGGCGCGTGTGCCAGCCGGCGGCCTGCTCGTAGGCGTGGCCGGCGCGCAGCAGCGCGTCCTCGCGGAAGGCAGGCGCGATCAACTGCATGCCGACCGGCAGCCCGGCGCTGTCGAAGCCGCAGGGCACGCTCAGGCCGGGCACGCCGGCCAGGCTGGCCGGCAGCGTGAACACGTCCGTCAGGTACATTTGCAGCGGGTCGGCAGTGCGCGCGCCCAGCGGAAAGGCGGTGGTGGGCGTGGTGGGCGTGGCGATCACGTCTACCTGCTCGAAGGCGCGGTCAAAGTCCTGCCTGATAAGCGTGCGCACCGCCTGCGCCTTGCTGTAGTAGGCGTCGTAGTAGCCCGCTGACAGCACATACGTGCCGATCATGATACGCCGCTTGACCTCCGCGCCGAAGCCCTCGCCGCGCGTCGCCTTATACGTCGGCCACAGCTCGCCTTTGTCCACGCGCAGGCCGAAACGCACGCCGTCGTAGCGCGCCAGGTTGGCGCTGGCCTCCGCCGGGGCGATGATGTAATACGTCGGCAGGCTGTACGCCGTGTGCGGCAGGCTGATCTCGACGGCGCGCGCGCCCAGGCTCTCCAGCAGCGCCACCGCCGCCCGCACCGCCGCCTCAACCTCCGGCTGGATGCCTTCGACGAAATACTCGCGCGGGATGCCCACGCGCATCCCGCGCACGCCGCCCGCCAGCGCCGCCGTGTAGTCCGGCACGTCCGCCGGGACGCTGGTCGAGTCGCGCGGGTCGTGCCCGGCGATAACCTGGAGGATGCGCGCCGCGTCCGCGACGGTGCGCGCCAGCGGGCCGGGGCAGTCCAGCGACGAGCCGAAAGCGATCAACCCATAGCGCGACACGCGCCCGTAGCTGGGCTTGAGGGCCGCCAGGCCGCAGAAAGCCCCCGGCTGGCGGATGCTGCCGCCGGTGTCGGTCCCCAGCGTGCCCGCCGCCAAACCGGCGGCGGCCGCCGCCGCGCTGCCGCCGCTGCTGCCGCCGGGGACGCGGCTGGTGTCCCAGGGGTTGCGCGTCGCGAACAGGCTGGAATTTTCGGTGGACGACCCCATCGCGAACTCGTCCATGTTGGTCTTGCCCAGCAGCACCATGCCGGCGGCCTCCAGCCGCTCGACCACCGTCGCCGAGTACACCGGCACATAGCCGCGCAGAATCCGCGAGGCGCAGGTGGTCTCAACACCCTGCGTGGACAGCACATCCTTGAGCGCCAGCGGAACCCCCAGCAGCGGGCGTTCATCGCCGGCGGCGCGCAGGCGGTCGGCGCGGGCGGCGTCGGCCAGGGCGCGCTCTGGCGTGCGCAGCGCGAAGGCGCGCAGCGCCGGGTCGTGCGCCTCAATGCGCGCCAGGTACGCCTGCGTCAGCTCGACCGCCGAAAAGGCGCGCGCGCGCAGCCCGTCAAGCGCCTGCGTCAGCGTGAGATCGGTGAGATGAGTCATAGCGCCGCCTTTCGCGGGTGAATAATGCGCAGCAGGCCCGAAGTATACCGCGCTACCGGCCGCGAGCCAGCGCCAGTTCAGCGGGGCGGCGGCGGTAGCTGGCCGGGCGCGGCGGCGTGTGCGCCTGGTAATAGCCCACGATGCGCGCCAGATAGTCCGCCAGCGGCGTGTACACCATCCCCAGCTCAGCCTTGCTGCGGTCGTTGGTCAGCTCTGACATCCAGCGCTCGCTGAACGGCGAGCAGTCCGGCAGGAAGCCGTTGACCTCCAGCACGCTGCGCCTGACCTCCACCAGCTCCGGCGGTTTGAGGCCCATGCAGCCGCTGACCAGCTCCAGGAACGCCTCCAGCGTCACGGTTTCGTCCTGCGAGATATTGTACGCCCGGCCCTTGCCCAGGCCGGACTCCAGCACAGTGACGATGGCGCGGACGGCGTCGTTAGCGTCAATATGGCGCAGCGGGTGGCGCGGCGTCCCCGGCACGAGGATCGGCCCGCCGTCCCGGATGCGCAGCATATAGCCGTACAGCCGGTACATGGTGTCGCGCTCGCCGTTGATCATCGGCAGGCGCAGCGACGTATAAGGAAAGCCAGACGCCGCCCAGGCGCGGGCCAGCGCGTCCTCGGCGTCGCGCTTGTGCGCGCCATAGGCCCATTCCTCATAGCCGTAAGTGTTGGGCTTGGGCGGGGGCATCAGCCGCCCGGCGTAGTCGTCCTCGCTGAAGGGGCGCTCCAGCCCTTCGCGCACCAGATACACCTGCCCGGTGCTGACAAAGACGTAATGCTGCACGCGCCCGCCGAACAGGTCGGCGGCGGTTTCGGCTTCCTCGCCGGTGTACAGCACCATGTCCACCACCGCGTCAAAGCTGCGCCGGTCGAGCGCGGTGAACAACTGCACCGGCTCAGAGCGGTTGGCGCGCAGCCGCGTTACCTCTGGCGGCAACGTGTCGGGCGTCAGCCCACGGTTGAGCACCGTCACACGGTGGCCGCGCGCCAGCAGCGCCAGCGCCAGCAGGTAGCCAATATTGCGTGTCCCGCCGATAATCAGGATATTCATAGGTGGTGTCCGTTCAAGCCCGGCGCAAGCGTAACGACCCTATTGTACTCTGTCCGGCCCGCCGCGCAGCAGGTAGACAAACGCCGCCGCGAACAGACTCGGCCACAGCCGTCTGAGGCCAGGCGTGCCCTCGTAGGGGATCTCGCGCGCGATTTCGAAGCCGATCTGCCGCGCCCACCAGTGGAAGTCGGCCCGCGTCCAGAAGCGCAGATGTTCGCCCGGCGTGACCACCCACTGTAACGGGAAGCGGCCAAGCAGCAGCCGCAGCCGGTGCTGGTGAAAGCCGGTGTTGGGGATGGACACGATCAGCCCCCGGCGCGCGTGCGGGCGCAGGCTTTGCAGCAGGCTTTCGGGGTCTGGCAGGTGTTCGATGATCTCCGACAGGACGATGTAGTCCACCGGCTCAGCGATCAGGGCCGTGACCGGCTGGTTGAGGTCCGCCAGGGCCACATCCAGGCCCTGCGCGCGGCAGAAGGCGACCGCCTTCGGCGACACATCGAGGCCGCTGCCGATCACCCCGCGCTGTTCGATCAGATAGGCCAGCAGCGCGCCGTCGCCCACGCCCAGGTCAAGCACGCGGCTGCCCGGTTCGATCAGCGTCGCGAAGGCCGCCGCCCGCCGCCGCCGCCAGGGTGAAAGCTGGCCCAACCCGGCGCGCGCCTTGCCATCCCAGTAAACGTCGTAATCCACCGCGCCCACGCGGGCCGTCGCCGGGTAGATGACCAGCCGGCGCAGCGTGCGCCAGCGGTTCGCCAGCCACAGATAAACCGGGCGCAGGGGACCGTCGCGCAGCGCCCGCTTGAGCGTGTCAGCCATGCGCCACCCCCTCAGCCGCCCGCCGCCGCAGCGCCGGCAGCGTCACCGCCGCCGTGAGCGCCACCGAGACGGCGTACAGTCCGCTGATCGTCCACGCGCCGCCGACAGCGCCCAGCGCGTCAATCAGCGCCACGCCCAGCGGGATCATCAGCGCCAGCGCGGCCACCTTGATCGCCAGCGCCGCGCCGGCCATCTCGAAAGCGCGGTACAGCGGCCCGAATATGCCGCCGACGGTGGTGGCAACGCCAAACACCGCCAGCACCGGAAGCAGCGGAATCACGTTCAACCACTCCTCGCCAAACAACGGCGCAACCACCCAGATAATGAGCGCCGGGCCGGCCAGCGCCAGCGCCCCATAGAACAGCAGGCCGCCGGCCAGCAGCGTCAGCGTCAGCCGCTTGAAATCGCGGTACAAACGGGCGTAGTCGCCGCGGCCAACAGCCTGCGGCACGACGGCCTGCAGGTTGCTGAACACGGCGCTGGTGAACACGCTGGCCTGCTGAAACAGGCGCAGCGCAAGCTGCAAAAAGCCCGCCGCCGCCAGCCCGCCGACCATGCCGGTGAGCTGAAGCGGAAGCTGCGTGAACAACTGCGCCGCGTTCTTGTCGAGCGCGTTGGCCAGCCCAAAGCGCCAGTAAGGCCGGTAGGACACGGTGCGCGCCCGCGCCAGCACCGCCCGCAGCGGCGGATACACGACCATGCCCTGCCCCCGCTGGCGCTGATACACCCCCAGCGCCAGCAGCGCCGTGATGAGCGAGTAGGCCAGGCGCGCCGCGACCAGCGCCGCCGGCTCTGGGCGCAGCAGCGCCGCCGCCACCAGGCAGGCCGTCAGCACGAGCTGGTTGGCGGTTTGCAGCGCCGCCAGCAGCCGCATCGAACGGCGGCTTTGCAGCGCCGTTGTCACCAGCGCATAAAACGGATCAATCAGCAGGGTGAGCGCCAGCGCCGCCGCCAGCGCGCCGATCTGCGCGCCGCCGCCTGCCTGCGCCGCCTCCGGGTAGAGGGCCTGCGCCAGCGGCGGGCCAGCCAGCACCAGCACGGCCACGCTCAGGCCGCCCCACAGCAGCGACACGCGCACAAACACGCCCAGCAGGCGCAGAATCTCCGGCTCGTCGCGCGCGCCTACCGCCACCGCCAGCAGCGTGCTGACGGTCACGCCCAGGCCAGTGAGGTTGAGCGTGTCCCAGATGCTGAGAAACGACTGCGCCAGCGCCCAGATGCCGTACTTCTCCGGCCCCAGCGCCACCGGCACGACAATCCACGCCACCATCCCCAGCGCGGTGACGCCCAGGCCGCCGAGCTGAAGCGCCAGCGTGTCCTGCACAAATTTGCGCCTGAAAAACGCCCGCGCCCGGTCAAACACGCCTTATCCCCGTCCCGCCGCCGCGTACAGCGCCAGCGTCTGCTGCGCGGCGCGCGCCCAGGTCTGCGCGCGGGCGCGCTCGCGGCCGGCCGCGCCCATGCGCGCGGCGCGCGCCGGGTCAGCCAGCAGCGCGATGATAGCACCGGGCAGCGCGTCTGTCACCTGTGCCTGCGGCAGCAGCAGGCCGGTCACGCCGTCCACGATGGCGTCCTCCGCGCCGCAGCCGGTCGTGCCGATAACCGGCAGCCCCGCCGCACCCGCCTCCAGATAGGCCAGCCCAAAGCCCTCAAAGCGCCCGCCGACGGCGCGCGCCGGCAGCGCGAACACGTCCGCCGCGCCGTACCACGCCAGCAGCGTGTCCTCCGGCGCGTGCCCCAGCAGGTGCACAGCGTCGGCCAGCCCCAGCGCGGCGATCTCGGCGCGCACCTGCGCCGCGTAGCCCGGCTCGGCGTCCAGCGTGCCGATGATGACAGCCTGCGCCGCAGGGATCGTCTGGCGCACGACCGCCAGCGCCCGCACCAGCTCCAGCGTGCCCTTGCGCGGCTTGACCGCGCCGACGGCCAGTACCGTTGGGCCGCGTTTGGGCACGGCCAGCGGCGGCAGGTGGTCGAAGCGCGCCGGGTCAATGCCGTTGGGAATCACAACGGCGCGCGCGCCTGGCAGCGCCGCCGCGACGTTCCGGGCCGTGTACTGGCTGACGCAGACCAGCGTCGCCCGGCGCAGCGCCCGCCGGTAGACCGCGCCCGCCGGCCAGCGCCGCCGCGCCAGCAGCCCGGTGTAGCTGCCGTGCGCCGTCACGAACAGGGGGCGCGCGCCCGCGCTCCAGGCCGCCGCCGGGGCGAACGGCTCAACCGCCGCGTGCACCACATGGCAATCGCGCAGGGCCGCCCGCACCGCGCCCGCCGCCCGCAGCTGCGCCGGCAGCAGCCCGCGCCGCGCCGGCGTCAGCACCGGCAGCAGGCGGTGGAGGGTCACGCCGGGCACGTCCGGGCTGTTGTGCGCGGCGACGACAGTCACCTCCGCGCCGGCGGCGCGCAGCGCCAGCAGCAGGCTGAGGCTGTAGTGCGCCCAACCGTGCGCGTGGCTCAGGTCAGCGGTGAGCAGGCCGACGCGCATCAGCAGGCCCCGCCCGCGAGCTGCCGCAGGATAGCGCGGGCGCGGGCGTCCCAGGTGTAATGCGCCAGGGCGCGGTCGCGGGCGCTCGCGCCCAGCCGGTCGCGCAGGGCGGGGTCAGCGCGCAGCCGCGCCAGCGCCGCCGCCAGCGCGTCCGCGTCGCCCGGCGGGACGAGCAGCGCCGTCGCGCCGTCCTGCACCACGTCAGCCCAGGCGGGCAGGTCACTGGCGACGACCGGCCGCCCGGCAGCCATGTACTCGAACAGCTTGAGGGGCGAGGCGTAATAAGCGTAATGCTGCGTCCAGGGGAACGGCATGGCGCACACGTCGAACGCGCGCAGGTACAGCGGCACGTCCTCCGGCGCGACCTGCCCGGCGTAGAGAAAATCGGCTTCGGGCAGGCCGCGCTCCAGCCAGCGGCGGCGCAGCGCGGCGGCCATGTCGTCCGGGCCGCCCACCAGCGCCAGCGCCGCGCCGTCAAGCTGCGCCAGCGCGTCCACCAGCGCGCCTACGCCTTTATCCATGCCCATCGTGTGCAGGCGCCCCACATAGCCGACGATGAACGCCGCCGCCGGCCAGCCGACTTCGCGGCGCGCGGCGGCGCGCTCCGGCAGGTTTTCAAAGCGGGCGCGGCGCACGCCGTCATGCGCGACCAGCGCGCGGCCCGGCGGCAGCCCACCCGCAATGAGCGCCTGCGCCAGCGGGGTTGTAATCGGGAACACGGCCCCGGCGCGCCGCGCGGCGAGGTCCTGCAAACGCCGCCCAACGCGCGACTGTGACCGGCGGTGCGGCTCATAAGCCAGCGCCCGCCGCCGTTTGACCAGGCTCAGCGCCAGCAGCGTGTACAGGTCGCGCGTGTAGTACACAGCGGCGCGCGTGGCCAGCGCCGCCGCCAGCGCCGCCAGCGCAAACGTCAGCGTTTGCAGCGCGAACGCCAGCTTCTCCAGCAGCGCTTTGCCCGCCGCCAGCGGCATCAGGTCCACGCCCGGCAGGCGGCGCACGTCGAAAACGCGCTCGACGCCGTAGTGCGCCCAGGGGTCGGCGATGGCGCGCATCTCCGGCGTGTTGGCGCGGCGCGGAACCCACAGCGTGACCTGCGCCCCGGCCTGGGCGAGGGCTTCGCAGTTCTGCGCGATCTGGAGGCCGTGCGCCTTCTCAGTAGGCCAGCGCATGCTGGCGACGTAGACGAGTCTCACGGTTGGACGCTCACGCCTTTCGCGGCAGTATGTCCTCAGCCAGCCGCCGCGTCAGCCCCGCGAGGCTGTGCCCCTCCACGACAACCGCGCGCAGCGCCAGCCCCAGCGCGCGCCGGTCATCCGGCGGCGTCTGCATGAGGGCCGCCAGCCGGTCGGCCAGGGCGGCGGCGTCACCCTCCGGGAACAGCAGCGCGGCGCTCCAGGGGGCCAGGATGGGGCGGTACGGCACGCCGCTGGCGATCACCGGCAGGCCGCAGGCCATCGCCTCAAGCACAGTTTTGTCCACGCTGCCGGTGGCGCTGGCCGTCACCATGACATCGGCGGCGCGGTAGGCGTCTACCACCTGGCCGTGCGCAACCGGCCCGACGAACTCAACCGCATCGGCGAGATCGGCGGCCTGGGCGCGCAGCGCCTCAGCGTAGGCGGCGTGCTGCTCCATCGGGTCGCCCACCAGCCGCAGGTGAACCGCCAGCCCGCGCGCGCGCAGCAGGCGCGCCGCTTCGATCAGCACTTCGACGCGCTTAACCGGCGACAGCCGCCCCACGCTGACGGCGGTGAACGGCGCATCCGGCGGGCGCGGCGCGGCGGCGGGCGTGAAACGGTCCGTGTTCACGCCCTGTCCGGTGACAATCAGCTTGCGGCTGGGCAAGCGAAAGCCCTCCGGCGACGACGTGACAACGCGGTCAACCAGCCGTTCGGCGAGCCGCAGGCGCGGCGTCACCGCCCCGTGCGCGTACCACAGCGTGATCGGCACGCCGCGCGCCTTCAGCAGCGGCGCGCCGAGCGTCGCGAACAGCGGCTGCATGTGGGCAAAACAGGCCGTGTAGCGCGTCTCGCGCAGCAGGCGCGCCAGCGTGCGATAAAACACCAGCAGGCGGCGCGGCTCGCTGTAGCCTTTTTCGCGCCCGACGGAGAACACGCGCACATTCGGCGCGGTGGCGATCCGCCCGGCGTGCATCGTCAGCACGTCCACGCGGTCATAGCAGGCGGCCAGCGCGTTGACCCACTCGGTCGTAAAGCCGAGAATCGAGTCGTCAGCGTCGGTGCGCAGGTTGAACACAAGCAGATTGCGGGCGGGCGAGTCGTTCATAGCGCGGAGTTTAGCAGCGCGGCGCAGCTTTGTACAGCACAGCGCTGGCGGCGCGGCGCGCTAGCCGCCCCGGTTCGCGCGCCACCAGTCATGAAACGATTGGTGCGCGAACGGCGGGAAATCGCGGCTGTCGGTCCAGCCGTCCAGCGGCGGCGGCAGCCGCGTCAGGGCCGCGTCGCCAGTGACGACGCTGAACAGGCCCGCCGCGCGCTCGCCGGTTTCAAACAGCAGCGGGCTGCTGAAGCTGAGCGCGAAGCCTTTCATGGCGGCCTGCCACAGCGCGCCCTGCTGCGGCTGCAGGTCGCGCCGCAGCGCCAGCAGCATCCGCGGGATGTTGATATCCACCGGGCAGGCCGACTTGCACGCGCCGCACAGGCTGCTGGCGAACGGCAGCGGCGCGGCGTTTTCTCTGCCGGCCAGCAGCGGCGTCACAACCGAGCCGATCGGGCCGGGGTACACCCAGCCGTAGCTGTGCCCGCCGATATTCTGGTAGACCGGGCAGGTGTTGAGGCACGCGCCGCAGCGGATACAGGCCAGCGCCTCGGCGTACTCGCCGTCGTACATGGCGCTGCGCCCGCCGTCCACCAGAATAAGGTAGAAATGGTCAGGGCCATCGCCTGCGCCGTCATTGGCCGGGCCGTTGAACAGGTTGACGTACACCGACAGGCGCTGGCCGGTGGCGCTGCGCGTCAGCAACTGCAGCAGCGTGGCGAAATCTTCCCAGGTGGGGATGATCTTCTCAATGCCGACCAGCGCGATATGCACCGGCGGCAGCCCGGTGGACAGCCGCCCGTTGCCCTCGTTCTCGACAACGACGACGGTCCCGGTTTCGGCGATCAGAAAATTGCCGCCGGACATGCCAAAATCGGCGTCGAGATAGCGCTGGCGCAGCAGTTGGCGCGCGAATTTCGTCATATAAACCGGGTCTACGGGGTCAGGGATGGGGTCCATCCCCAGCTTCTCCACAAACAGATCGCGCACCTGCTCGCGCGTCATGTGGATGATGGGCATGATGATGTGGCTGGGGTGGCTTCCGTCTGTCTGGATGATGAACTCGCCCAGGTCAGTTTCGAGCATCTCAATGCCGGCGGCGGCCAGCGCCGGGACCAGGCCGGTTTCCTCCGTGACCATGCTCTTGCTCTTGACACCGCGTTTAAGGTTGTGGCGGCGGCAGATAGCGAGCACGTGCTGGTTGGCCTCGGCGGCGTCCTCGGCCCAGAGGACCACGCCGCCGCGCGCGGTGACGCTGCGCTCCATCTGCTCCAGCAGCTCAGGCAGGCTGTCCAGGGCGCGCAGCCTGGCCCCGCGCCCCTGCTGGCGCAGGGCGGCGGCGTCAACGGTCTCGGCCAGCGCGGCGACGCGGTCAGCGTCCGCCCGCTTCGCGCCCCGGTCGAGCGCGGTCCTGAGCTGAACGTCGTCCAGCGCGCTGGCCGCCGACCGCAAAAACTGATTCGCGTTGATGTCCACAGCGGCCCTCCAGCGGCGCAGTGCGTTGGCCCTCTGCGGGGGAATGTTACCGGGTTATGGCGCGGCGCGCCAGCGGGCGGCTAAAGGGGCGGTTCTTCGCTGGCAAGCTGCTGCAAATAGCGCGGGTTCGCCACCTCAAGCTGTTCCAGCGTGGTGGCGTACAGGTGCTCGTACAGCGTCTCGCGCAGGAAGTCACTGTCATAGCGCCCGGCGCGAATGTCGTAGCACAGCTCGCGGTTGCGGATCGCCAGGGCGGCCAGGCTCTCATCCCACTCGCTCGGCAGCGGCAGGTCCACATCCTGCATCGCGTTCAGGCGGTTCCACTGGGCGCGCAGGTGGTCGGGCCGGCAGCGCTGCTCGCGGGCGACGACCTTCAGCACGTTGATGGCGACCAGTGTCTGAAAGTAGAGCTTGCGGTCGCTTTTCAGGGCCGGGGCAACAAACTGCTCCAGGTGCTGCCAGGCGGCCTCCAGCAGTTCGTCGGCGTGCGGGCGGTCGTACAAGGTTCACATCCCTTCGGCTAAGCCGGGCGGTAACGTATTGTACGTATAATACC
>JASNZW010000003.1:0-686306 GCA_048499435.1 Anaerolineae bacterium | reverse complement strand
CTTCGTTCGCAAGGAAGGTTTAGTGCTCATACATCCTCCAAAAAGCACCTGATTTTGCGATTTCCAACCGTACCGTTAGTTTCTCGACCACCAGCTCGAGTTCGACGATCGTTCCATTTCCCCGCTGCTGGACGCGCCTTTCTCAAACACCTGCGGCGCGGATGCCAGAAACTGCGCTTGCCAGTCGTTGATCATCTGTGCTGTCAATTCGTGCTTCCGACACATCTCCGCTACGATCTTTTCCCCACTCAGCAGTGCCAGCGCCACCCGGCTCTTGAACTTGCCGGTGAACTTCCGTCTCGTTCGCATCTCTCATTCCCTTCTTGAACACAGGATACTTCCTTTAGCCCTGTGTCTTGTTTCAGGTGTGACGCTGGTTCACTCTAGACAGGCAATCACTGGTTACGGATATCTCGCTGGCTGATATTTGGGACAATTTTTGGGACATTGCCTCATGACGCTGGGACAGCTCGCCGCATACAGTACAGGTATCGATCTTTGTGCTGAGGAGATGAGAGCTATGCGTAAATTTAAGACTCTACTGGCGGTTGTGCTGGGTCCGGTTTTACTGCTGAGTTTATCCACACAACTCGGAGCGACCCTGGCGCAGGAAGGCGCGTCCCAGACCTTTGTCGTTCAAGCAGGGACGGGGCAGGGCAATTATCGCGCCTTCGTGCCGGCCACTGTGCAGGTGCATCCGGGCGACACGGTGCGCTGGATCACGCGCGGATGCAACATCCACTTTGCTGAGGCTGAGACTCCTTTCTGGCTGCCCGGTGAATTTGAGGGGAAACCGGTGTTGAACAGCAACCCGGCGGCACTCGTTGGCACTGTTCAGAGTGGCGACAGCTTCACAGGCGGAGACGCGAACAGCGGTTTTTCCTTCGGTGGTCCGCCGCAGCCTTTTTTTGAACTCACCATTGCCGCAGAAATCGGGACGTATTCGTACTACTGCGATATGTATCCGGGGATGGCGGGCGTAGTTGAAGTCGTCGATGCTGCAGCGGCGATCCCGACGCCTGCCGATGTCGTCGTGCAGGGGGCGGGTGAAATTGCTGCGGCGCTGGGGGCGCTCCAGCAGGCGGTCAACGTGGCGATGGATGCCCCGGCGCAGACGACAGATGACGGCGTGATCGTGACGATTGGGTTGAGCAGCGGGCGGGCGCAAACGCTGGACTTCTTCCCGAACGCGGTGGTGATCGAAGCCGGGCAGAGCGTGACGTGGATCGTGCCGGAAGACCTGCCAGAGCCTACCGTTGGTATAGCCAGCCTACCGATAGGTGTTTCGCGCTTCGAGGGCGAACAAGCGCCGATACCGTTCACGTTCATCCCGCCAGATGGCGACAACCCACCGGCAATCCGATTAGCTATCTGGGATGTGGATACGCCCAGCGGTTCCACGGTGACGGCAGATGATCAATGGAAATGGGGGGATGCCATGATGAACCCCGGCGACAGCTACACCCTGACGTTTTCTGAACCCGGTGTGTATCGCTATCTGAATACGAGCAACGGCACAGTCAGTGGTTACATCGTCGTTCAGCCGAGCGGTTCGTAGGCGACCTATTTGGTGAATTCCACCCCACATTTTTGTGTAGATGTGGGGTGGAGCATTGCTGAGCTGTAAAGCAGAACAATGAAGGGAGTTTCATCATGTATACGAAAACAATAGCTATACTGCTAGTGCTCCTGCTGGCTAAGCTGACGTTCGGCTTGCCGTTTGCCGCCCAGGAAGAAACACCGAACCCCGATGATAACCTGCAAGCCGCGCTGGATGCCGCTAAGGGGAAAACGCCGATTGGCAGGCGCTTTATCCCGACGGCTTTCGTTACACCTTTGAGGACGGTGTGCCGATGGTGCTTGTTCCCGCTGGGTGCTTCATGATGGGCAGTGGTTATGCTCATACCGTCTACAGTGCTGATCAGGTGCAAGATGAACGCCCAGCGCATGAGCAGTGTTTTGACGTGCCGTTCTGGATTGATTTCACCGAAGTTACGCAGGGCGATTTTGACCGTTTGGGCGGTGTGAGCGCACACGAGAATTTAACTGCCGGCGAACAACAAGCAGTGGTTCGCGTCTCGTGGTTTGAAGCCCGCGATTTCTGCGCCCTGCGCGGTGCCCGTCTGCCAACGGAAGCTGAGTGGGAATATGCGGCGCGCGGCGTGGACTCGCTACTCTACCCTTGGGGCAATGAAATGGCCTGGGGGAATGCAGTCCGACATGAAAGATTTATCACCGATGTCGGCACTATTCCGGCTGGCGCGTCGTGGGTCGGCGCATTAGATATGAGCGGCAACGCCTGGGAATGGGCGAGTTCGCTGATCATGCCCTATCCGTATGATGCCGAAGATGGACGCGAGGATGACACGGCGGAGACAGCAGATGCGCGTCGTGTAGTGCGCGGCGGCGTGGCAGCGAGCAGCGCTCGCATCTTGCTGCGTTCTTCTTCGCGTTTCAGCATTCCTGCTGACGGGTGGGACTCCATAACCGGCTTACGCTGCGTCCGCTCGCTGGGAACTGGTCCGCAGTGACGCGATCGCAGGCCATTTCACATAACGCACACAGGGAAAGTTCATCGTGAACACTAATACCGCTTCAATATCACCTGCTCATCAGATGCGTTGAAGAAATACCGCCGTTGATGACCTGATCGCTGGGGCGTCGCTGAAATGGTGGTTGCTGTTTTCACAGATCTGCCGCCAGGTGCAGGATGTCATTGATCGCCGCCTGTCGCCGTAAGTGCGACGCGGAAAAGACCTTAGCCGCGTTCCAGATTGTGTTGACATTTTCGCTTTTCCCCTCACCCCGGCGCTGCGCGCCACCCCTCGCCCGTGGAACGGCGAGGGGGCGGGAGGTGAGGGCAAACGTCAACAGAACTTAGCAGAATCTTCGCGATGAGATGGACACCGAGACGCTGAAAACCTTGCTGGTCAGCGTGGTACAGGAAACGATGCAGTTTGCTAAAATCGTGCTGTGGGTGAAGGAAGAAAATTCATGACACATGAAACGATGTCTGAGGTTGATCGTCCCCGCCTGCTCCACAAATACGTGCTAGTGCTGGTCATACCGGCGCTGGTTTGTCTGGTGGTTGTCACTGCCGATTTGATCCTGCACCCGATTGATGTTGATGTTTCCGGGTCGGTAATTGTTCGCCTGTTCAGCGGTGGTATTGTAGCGCCTGCAACCTTGCTTGTGGGACTGCTCATCATGCGGCGCGTTCCCAACAACATTATTGGCCCCCTGCTCATTTTGTGGGCAGTTAATGTCGCTATACGGACGCTCCGCACGAGTCTTGTCGCGCCGGATACGTGGCTGCCAGACACGCTGTTCAACGATCTCGGTTGGTATTCGCTGCTGATCATCCTCGTGTACTTCCCGACGGGACGGGCGTACTGGCTGCGCCATGAGCGATGGGTTGACTTGGCGTGTGCGGTGGCTTTGACTCACGTTCTCTGGCTGCGGCTTCCCGTGTTCGCGCCGATTCAGGCTATCACGCGAAATTTCGGCGCACCGGCGACCTTCCCGCTGATGATTCTCGCCGTCGTTTCGCCAATCCTGCGCTACCGTGCTGCCGGAAGCCGGGAGCGCCAGCAGATGAAATGGCTGGTGTGGGGCTTCATGGTCTTTCTGATGACCGCCATTCCCTTCAAGCTCATTCTGTGGACGACCACATCCATTGACAACACTACAAACGAGATTTACAGCCGGATCGTGTTCGCCTTTCCAGCTATTGCCATCGGCGGGGTAATCCTGCGCTACAAGCTGTACGATATCGACATCATCATCCGCCGCACGCTGGTTTATGGCGCGCTGACAGCGCTTGTCGTTGGGGTTTATGTCCTGGTCGTGGGGACGATGAGCGCGGTTTTCCAGAGCAGCGGCAGCTTCCTGATTTCACTGATCGCTACCGGTATAGTCGCGGTGTCCTTCCATCCCCTGCGGGAGCGATTGCAATATCTGGTCGATCATTATGTTTACGGGGAGCGCAATAATCCCTATGCGGTGATCTCCAACCTCAGCCAACGACTGGAAACCATCACCGCGCCGGGAACCCTGCTGCCCGGCATTGCCGAGACGGTGGCACAGGCATTAAAGCTGCCTTTCGTTTCGATCGCGCTCAAATCAGGCGACGAATTCAAAACCGATGCGGTTTATGGTCAGCCTGCGGATCGCGGGCAGATTACCACGCTGCCGCTGATGTACGGACAGGAAATTGTCGGTCAAATAGTGATTGGACAAGCGGCTGGTGACAAACCACTGGATGCCAGCCAGTATCAACTGCTGACCAATATCGCGCGGCAGGCAGGCACAGCAGCTCATGCCGTTCAGTTGAGTATTGATTTACAGCAGTCACGGCAGCAGCTTGTGACAGCCCGCGAAGAAGAACGCCGCCGTCTGCGGCGCGATCTGCACGATGGACTGGGACCCGCCTTAGCAGCGCACACTATCAAAGTTGGAGCGGCGCGGGCGTTGATTGAGAGCAATCCCCAGACAGCAGCCGCCATCCTGTCAGAACTGGAAGCCAGTCTGGCGAATTCACTCACTGATATTCGCCGTCTGGTCTATAACCTGCGCCCGCCTGCACTTGACCAGCTTGGGTTAATCGGAGCTTTAGACGATTTCATCCAGCAGTGCAATCAGCGCGGAGATCACGCGACTGTGTTTACACTTCAGAGTCCAGCGCAGTTATCGGCGCTGTCGGCTGCGGTTGAAGTCGCCGTGTACCGCAGTACCGCATCGTTCAGGAAGCGGTGAATAATGTCATCCGCCATGCTCATGCACGAAATTGTCGGGTCGAAATCGAAACGAATGGGGAGCTGGTGATCCATATTCAGGATGACGGGATTGGCCTGCCAGCGCCTCAAAACTATGGGGTCGGACTCCATTCGATGCGAGAGCGGTCCGAGGAGCTTGGCGGACGCTTTTCGATACAAACTCAGCCCGGCGGCGGAACGGAGGTGCAGGTCCGGTTGTCCTTACAGCCGCATCCGGTGGAAAATGCTTCTACTACAGTGAGTAACTCCCATGAATGAATTTATCACAGTGTTGATAGCGGACGATCATCCCTTATTTCGTGATAGCATCCGCACTCTACTGCTGTCGGTGTCCGATATGGAACTCATTGGCGAAGCCGAAACGGGCGATGAAGCCGTTCGTCTGGCAGCGGCGCTGCAGCCAGATGTGGTGCTGATGGATATTCAGATGCCCGGTATCAACGGGATTGAAGCAGCGCGGCAGATTATTCACGCCAGTCCGCATATTGCGACCTTAATGGTGACGATGTTTGATGATGATGACTCGGTCTTTGCAGCCATACGAGCCGGAGCGCGAGGATATATCCTGAAAGGTGCGAAGCAGGATGAAATTCAGCGCGCGATTCGGGCAGCGAGCAATGGCGAAGCCATTTTTAGTGCTTCGGTTGCCGCTCGCATGATGGCCTATTTTTCTGCCCTGCGGCCAGCGCAGCTGCCCCAGATTTTCCCGGAACTCAGTGGCCGGGAACATGAAATTCTGGAGTTGATCGCCCAAGGTTATAAAAATCCTGAGATCACTGCGAAACTGGTTCTCAGCCCGAAAACCGTTCGCAATCATGTTTCCAACATTCTCGGTAAATTGCAGGTGGCAGACCGGGCGGAGGCTATCCTGAAAGCGCGAGCCGCAGGGCTTGGCAATCTACAAGAATAACGCGGGCGGTGCTGTGTCACAGATGAACCAGGGTAACTGTCACAGATCCGTATTCCGGCTGCAAAACACAAAAATACACGGGATATCCGCAAGCTGTTCCCGAAGTTAGTACACTTAACCTTCTAAACGGAGAATACGCTGCGTTGCATGACGGTTTCAATCGGGGGTATGGCGATGCTCAATAGGCGGCTCACTGCCAGCTTGCGTTCACTCTGTAGTATCATTACTTCTCTCCTTGCGACTGAGATTATCTCACTTCATACCGTCTGTAAAGAAGGTTTAGTGTACACAGAAATCCCAATCCTACACCGGTCTAAAGCGCCGCCTTTGCTACACTGAGTCGTGGGAGTGGTGCAGCGGAGGACAGGCGATGCGGAACTGGTTGCGGCGGGCCGAGCGCCACGCGCGGCCCGGCGGGCAGCAGGCTGGCGATGATGGCCCAGGCGATGGCGGCGCGCAGCAGCCAGCGCCAGCGGCGGCGCAGCGCGGTGGAGAGACGGTTAAACAGAGGTATCACAGGCGCTTGAGCAGTTCCTGTTTTTTGGCTTCGAATTCTGCATCGGTCACGATGCCTGCTTTTCGCAGTTCATCGAGCTTTTTCAGAGCGTCAAAAATGTCCGCCTGGGCGGGCGCAGCCGGCGCCGATGTGTGGTGAGCGCCCGCTTCATCGTCGCCAGACCAGATGCGCGCCAGCCTGCCGGCTTTGCCCATATTGAGGGCAACGAGGATATCTTTGTCATCCTCGAAATGTTCGTAAATCTCCCAAATGGGGCCGGAGACAATCGTGATGAAGTTAGCGCCTCTGCGGGTATCAGTGGAGGGCTGAACAGCGGCAATGGACTGCCAGGGCACTGTCCATGACTGGTCGGTTGTCTCCGGTGTCACTTCATCAACATCGCGCAGCAGATGCCCGAAAAAGCCCTTCGGACCGCTGCTGTACATCGGAAACGCTTTGGTCAGGGTGACAAAGGTTATCAAATGCAGGCTCTTATCTGTCAGGCAGATGTAGCCGGTGCCATAGCGCCCGAGGTGCACATTATAGGCGCTGCCGTCTAACCGCCGCCGCACGCTTTCCTGCCGTCCCCATAACAGGCCGCAGGGGTAATACTCGACGAACTTCTCACCATGCCGAGTAATGTCAGGCAGCAGCACAGTGGTGAAGTGCTGGTGGATGTGAACATACCAGGGTTGAAAACGTGCAGTGGACGTGCTGATACGGCCTTTGGGTTCGAAAACATAAGCGCGTGCTCGGTCGGTCAGCGCGCCCTCCAGGTCGCCCTTGTTGTGTTTCATGATCCCGCGATTGTAATAGGCAGAGGCATAATCCGGCTGAAGGCGGATGGCTTCGGTGTAATCGGCCAGCGCGCCCTCCAGGTCGCCCTTGTTGTGTTTCATGATCCCGCGATTGCAATAGGCAACGGCATAATCCGGCTGAAGGCGGATGGCTTCGGTGTAATCGGCCAGCGCGCCCTCCAGGTCGCCCTTATTGCGTTTCGTGTTCCCGCGATTGTTATAGGCAGAGGCATCATCCGGCTGAAGGCGGATGGCTTCGGTGTAATCGGCCAGCGCGCCCTCCAGGTCGCCCTTGTCGTCTTTCACGTTCCCGCGTGCGAGGTAGGCATCGGCGCAGGATGCGTCCAGTTCTAGTGCCTGGCTGGCTTCCTGCATGGCTCGGTCGGTCTCTCCTGAACCATTTAGACTTAGACATCGAGCCAGTCGAGCATGGTAGATTGCCACATCCGGGCTGCGCGCCACCAGTGCTTCAAAGACCTGTATCGCCGCCGGAAAGTCTCTCGCTTCGTGCAGGGCTTTGCCCCTCTGGAATAAGGGGTCTTGTTCGGGAGCTGTCATGGTGCTTTCTCACTCAAATTCTTTCCAAAAATGACGTTGTCCACATTATAGTTTTTAACCGCATTGCTGGCTACCCGCGCGAATCAAAAACAGACGGCGCCGACCGCCATCTGTTTGTGCGAAATTTCCGGCTGTACCCCCGACAGGACTCGAACCTGTGCCTCTGCCTCCGGAGGGCAACGCTCTATCCTCTGAGCTACGGGGGCCTGCGATATGATGGTAGCAGATTTCGCCGGGCAGAACAAGGGGCATGCGCGGGCGCGGTGCTATAATAGCGGCGCGCTGGATGAGAGGGGCGATAACTGCGTGAAACTGTTGATTACGGCCTGGATCGCGCTGGCGGCGGCCAGCGGGTGCGGCGCGCTGGCAGGGCCGGACGTTTCGGCGACGCTTCAGGCGGAAAACCTGGGCTTTGTGCAGGAAGCGACTCAGATCGCGCAGGCGGGGGCGGCGGACCGGGCGCTTATCGCCGCGACGGCGGCGGCGGCGGCCACCCAGGTCGCGGAGCTGCAGGGCGTCAACGCGGTGCTGCTGGCGACCGTGCGCGCCGGCGACCCGCCGCAGCAGGGCGTGAGCGTCGTCGCGCAGACCGGGAGCAGGCCGGACACCGTCGCCGAAGGACAGCGCTGGTTTGTGCGCACCGGCACGGCGGCCAGCGTAAACGCGGCGGACGGCTGTGTGGTGAACCCGCAGATCAGCTTTCCGCCGGATATCGAACGCATCTACGCGACGGTACACGGTTACAATGTTAACGCGGGCGTCGTGATGAGTGTAGAATGGCTGTATGAAGGGACGCGGGTCTGGCAGGAAAGCTGGCCGCTTGAACGCGACTGGGCCGACATCTGCATGTGGTTTTACATTGATTCAACGATGGTGGAGTTTCAGCCGGGGAACTGGTCAGCGCGCTTGTTCGCGGACGGTTTCCAGCTAGAGGAACCGCTGACGTTCGCCATTCAAGGCGCGAGCGCGGCGGGGGGCGGCTGAGGCGACGGTGGACTGGCGGGCAGGGTGTGTTATCATCACACGCTGCGGATGCACCGAGGAAGCGCTTTGAGCGTAAAACGGCTGGCAGGGGCTGTGCTGATAGGGATGCTGGCTTCGGGGCTGCTGGCGCAGGGCCAGGACAGCGCGCCGGCTGCCGCTACAGCGACCGCCCCCCCCACACCTGTGCTGAGCCAGGTGCTGGCCGCGGACGTGTTTGTGCGCGGCGGCCCTGGGCTGGAATATGTGCCGGTGGGCGGGCTGCGCGGCGGCGCGTTTGTGCTGCCGGCGGGGCGCAGCGCCGATGGCGAGTGGATAATGATCCGCTACAGCGGCGGCTTCGGCTGGGTGCGGCGTGACCTGGTGTACTGGGTAGCCGATGTGGACGCGCTGCCGGTGCTGCTGCCGGCCGCGCTGACGCCGACGGTGCGCCCTGGCGCGGAAAGCCCGACGCCCTTTTTCCCCACGCCGACGCCCGCCGGCAACTGGGTGCGCGTAGGGCCGGAGGGCGCGCTGCTGCGCGCCGGCCCAGGGCGTACGTATCTGCGGCTGGGAACATTGTTTGCCGGCGACGTTATCGAGGAACCGGTTGGCCGCAGCAGCGACGCCGCCTGGGTGATGTTCCGCTTTGAGGACGGCTTCGCCTGGATTGCGCGCGGCCTGGTGGTGTGGGTTGACGACGTGGAGGCGCTGTCGGTGCTGACCGAGGGCCGTCTCACGCCGACGGCGACTTACACGCCGACGCACACGCCGACGGCAACCCACACGCCATCGCCAACCGCCACCGCGACCGACACGCCAACAACGACAGCGACGCATACGCCAACACCAACGCCAACAGCGACGGCGACCAGCACATATACGCCGACAGCGACCGCTACACACACACCGACGGCGACATATACACCGACGCTGACGGCGACGCGCACGCCAACGATGACGGCGACGGCGACCAGCACGCATACGCCAACAACGACGGCGACACGCACGCCGACAGCGACGGCGACCAGCACGCACACGCCAACAACGACAGCGACACACACACCAACGGCGACGGCGACGCGCACGCCAACGCTGACAGCGACGGCGACCGTCACGCCAACACATACGCCGCCGCCGACAGCGACACCAACACCAACGGCCAGCGTTACCGCATCTCTGACGGCAACCAGCACGCTGACCGTTACAGCGACAACCGCGCCCAGCCACACGCCGACCACAGCGCCGCCGACGGACACGCCGTCCGCGCCCAGCGCTACGGCAACCCGCGCGACGCAGGTTCTGCCGCTGCTGCCCACGCTGCGGCCAGCTCCCACGCTGACACCGACCAGCACGCCGAGCGTAACCCCATCACCGACCAGCACGCCAAGCGCGACCCCATCGCCGACCAGCACGCCAAGCGCGACCCCATCGCCAACCAGCACGCCGAGCGCTACGCCATCGTCAACGCCCACCAGCACAGCAACTGACACGCCGACACAAACGGCGACGCCCACGCTAACGCGCACGGCAACGCCCACAGTGACGGCCAGTGCCACGCCTTCGCCCGCGCCCACTGACACGGCTGTGCCCGGCGCGCTGGTGATCCCGCCGACGGCTGGGCCGGCGCCGACTGTGGCTGTGCCGCCCGCAGCCGGCCCGGCTGATGACGGTGTGAACCTGCCAGTCGAGGCGTTGGTGGGCGGTGGGCTGCTGGCGCTGGTGCTGGGGTATACGGCGCTGTACGCGCGCGGGCTGGCGCAGGGCAGCCGCTATGCCAAAGGGTTCATATTCTCGACGTGCCCGATCTGCCAGCGCGGCGAGCCGCTGCTGGAAGCGCGGCAGGAACGCTGGTTTGGCGTGCCGAACACCCGCTGGATTGTGCGCTGCACTGAGTGCCGGTCGGTGCTGCGCGAAACCGGCCGCCGCCACTGGCGCTACGCGGTGGACCCGCTGGAGAACCCCTTCCTGTTTGAGCGCTTTAACGGGCGCGAGATGGACGACGAGCTGCTGCGCGAGCTGGCGCGGCGCGCGCCGGAATTCGCGGCCAGTCGCCCCCCGCGCCCGGTAACGCCCCCTGCCTTTGTGGATGACGAGGACGAACAATAGATCGTATGGCGATGCGCACCTTGCTTTTCGCTGCGTTTTTGCTTGCCGCCTGCCAGCCGGCAGCGCCGCGCCAGACGCCGTTCGCGGTGACGGTTGACCCGGCGCAGGCGTCTGACGCCCCGGCGCTGGCGGCGCAGGTCTCGACCGCTGTTCCAACAGCCCACGTCGCGCCCAGCCGCACGCCCACGCTGCCGCCAACAGCGACGTTCACGCCGACGCTGACGCCGACGCCCACCCTGACGCCGACGATCACGCCGACGCCGACGGTGACGCCGACCCCGACAGAGACCAACACGCCAGTGCCGATTGCGTCGCCCACGCCGACTGACCCGGCGAATGACCCGAATTACACGCCTGAACCGACCTGGACGCCGCCCCCGCTGGATGCGTCCGCGACCATCAACGACCATTACCACCTGCGCCGGCCAATTGCTGACGGGGCGACGAACTGGATCGACCGCACCTATCCCTACGGCGGCACGTCTGGCGGGCGGCTGCAGATTCATTCGGGTGTGGAATTTGTTAACCCGCGCGGCACGCCAGCGCTGGCGTCGGCGGACGGGACTGTCGTTTTTGCGGGCAGCGACGCGCAGACGACGCTGGGGCCAACCCCGAACTACTACGGTAACGCGGTGGTCGTGCAGCACAATTTCACATCGCCGGAGGGGCAGCCGGTCTTTACGCTTTACGGCCACCTGGACCGGGTTGAGGTCGAGGTGGGGCAATCAGTTCAGCAGGGTGACCCGCTGGGCAGGGTGGGCGACACCGGCGTCGCTATCGGCCCGCACCTGCATTTTGAGGTGCGCGTGGGCGACTTCCGCAGTTTCAGCGCGACGCGCAACCCTGAACTCTGGATTTACCCCTATCGCGGGTTCGGCACGCTGGCGGGGCGGGTGACGGACGCCAGCGGCGGCCTGCTCTACGATGTGACGCTGAGCGTTAAATCCACCGACATCCAGCGCTACGCTTTTTCGTATGCTGGCGCGCCAGCCAACAGCGATGCCACGTTTAGCGAGAACTTCACGCTGGGCGACCTGCCGGCCAACTACTACGAAGTGATCGTGAGTGAAAACGGCCGGGTGCGCTTCCAGCGCATCATCTACGTGCAGCCCAACCGCACCACCTGGCTTGACGTGCAGTTGAACTGACGGACTGAAGCAGCGCCGGCCCCACGAATGAGGCCGGCGCGCTGGCAGGCATGGCGGTCAGTTCTGGTACACCTTGAACGTTATGACTAACTGGTTGCCGGGGATGTTGTCCACGCGGATCGCGCCCCGGTTGCCGTCAGCCGTGATAACGCCGATCACGAACCCGGCGCCCATTTGTGACCGCATAATCGTCATCTGATTGACAATGCCAGGGTTGATCAGGTCCCAGTGGACCGTTTCAAACGCGACATTGTTGAGGATTCCCAGGCGGGCCGAGCCGGAGGCGTCGAGCTGCTGGCCGTTGAGGTTCCAGATAACATCAACCGCCGCGCCGTTGCCCTCCAGGTCGAGGCCGTCGCCCGGATTAAGTGTGCGCTGGCCCTGGTTCAGCAGCGGCTTGTCCACCACATAGCTGAAAGTGAAGTTGTTGTTGGCCTCGCCTGCTGGCCCTTCTGGGACTTCATTGTTGAGATCAGCCACAATCACGACTGAATAGAAACCAGTGTTGGTCAGCGTGCCGGTGAGCGTGGCGATGGTGGATTGGCCGGGGGCCAGGCCGGGCACGATAGCCGCCGCGAAAACATTGTTAGGCGGGAAAGTGGCGGCGACAGCGAACTGCCCGGCGGCGGTTCTGCCGGCGTTGCGCACGGTCACGCTGACGTTGAACGGCTGGCCGGGCCGGATGGGCGATGGGTTGGCCACAGCCGCGTCGATCACGATATCGGCTTCCTGGGGCGGCATCGGCGTGGGGGTGAAGCCCGGCGTGGGGGTGGGCGGCGGGTCAATGATCGGCACGCTGTTGAGGTTACCGAACACGTCCGCGATGGACACCGACAGCCAGCCCTGCCGCCCGCGAAACATAATCACCGCCCAGGTGTTGTCCCGGTTCGCGCCGATCACCTCAAACTGCTCGTCGCGCTGCGCCTGGCCGATGGTGTCGTACTGCATGCCGGGGCCGGTGCGGATATTCTGGCGTTCGCTGACGATAGTGATCACGACGCCTTCCGGCGTGGGGGTGGGGGCGATTGTCGGGACAACCTCGACGATTGTCCCCAGGTCTGGCGGGACGCGCTCAGAGCCGGCGAAGCGCAGCACAACCTGGGGCGCGCCCAGCGCGCCCACGCGAACGACAACCGTGTTGTTGCTCAGCTCGCCGCGCGCCAGCGGCGTGCGCGCGGGGTTGAGCAGGCCCTGGACGCCGGCGACATCGCGCAGGCTGGTGAGGTTAGGAAGCAGCTCGCCGGGGAGGCCGATGGCCTGCGCCAGCAGGTTAACGGCGTCGTAGGCTGCCGCCTCAACCGGCCCAGGGACCGTGCCAAAGGCGCGCGCGTAGCTGCTCAGAAAGGCGTCACTGTTGGCGTCTGGCAGCGAGAAGGACCAGGTCGCTGTCGAAAGCACGCCGACCTGCTCTGCCAGCGGCACGGCCTGGCGGAAGATGGGGTCGGTGAGCTGGTCGTAGGCGAACAGGCCGGTCCAGCCGGCGCTGCGCAGCGCGTTGTACAGCTCGCTGGCGAACGCCGGGCTGCCAAAGGCCGCCGCAGCCTGTGGGTTTTCTTTAACCAGCACGTCGGCCAGGTTGGCAACGCTGCCTTCCAGCAGGTGATAGCGCGTGGTGACGCCCAGGCTGCGCGCCGCCTCGGCGAAGCCGATCACGCGGTCGGTGCTGTCCAGATCAAGCTGAACGGTGACGATGTCGGTGATGCTGCTGTCCTCAATCAGGAAGCGGGCCAGGGCCTGCCCCTGAAGGATCTGCTGGGCGCGGGCGCGCAGCAGGCGGCCGGTTGTGTCTGAGACGATAAGCGTGTCGCCGGTAGCAAAGGTGAGGACGGGGACGTTGAGGCTTTGCAGCAGCGGCAGGCCGTTGAGCACTTCAGCGTCAGACTGAGGGCCGAGGACGGCGATCGTGCTGGCCTGGCGCAGGTTTTCAACGGCCTCTGCCAGGTTCGCGCCAAGGTTGGTCGGCTGGATGACCAGCTCCGGGCGGAAAAACGTGCCATCAGCGCCGAGCACGCCGCCCGCCGCGTTGATTTCCTGCACGGCCAGGCGCGCGCCGCTGCTGATGGGGCCGGTTTCGTTGTCGAGGATGCCAATGCGAAAGACCGGCTGTTCCTGAGCGCCAGCCAGGTAAAATGGCGCGCTCAGCGCCAGCAGCAGCACCAGCAGCGCCCCGGTAACCACAAAGCGAGATCGTTTCATGAAATTTTCTCCCCGGCTGTCTGCGGCAGTAAGAGCGAAACCTGTTTTAATTCTAGCAGGTTGGCGCCGCCGCGCTATCAGCCGATAGTCCGCCGCGCGAATCAACCGTTGTCAAACGCAGGCGTTTCAGGTAACATCACCGGCTATACACCGCCTGGCGCACCGCCGGGCGTCTTTCCGCTTCATACAGCCGCGCTGGCGCTGTTATGGGGCATTCCCGGGGAAAGGAGACAAGTTACTACCCGTGAAAAAAGCATACGAGCTGACGTTTATTGTGCGGCAGGACCCCAATGAGGACGTTATCAACGACGCGGTGAACCAGGTTCAGGCGTGGGTTGAGGCGGGTGAGCTGGGGCAGGTGACCAAGATCGACCGCTGGGGCCGGCGCCGGCTGGCTTATGAAATTGACAAGCAGCGGGACGGCTACTATGTGCAGATGGACGCGGAGATTGACCCCAGCGGCCTGCCAGAGCTGGAGCGCAATCTCAAGCTGTCTGCGCAGATTCTGCGCTACCTGATCGTGCTCGCGGAGAAGTAGGGGCGGCACCAGGCCAGTAAGACGGATGTGAGCGGGATAGGGGGTGTGATGTTATGGCGCGCGGCCTGAACAAAGTGATGATCATCGGCCACCTGGGGCGAGACCCGGAAATGCGCTATACACCCAGCGGGCGGCCAGTGACCAGCTTCAGCGTGGCCACCAGCCGCACCTGGACCTCAGCCGACGGCGAACGCCGTGAAGAAACCGAGTGGTTTAACGTGGTTGCCTGGGGCAACCTGGCCGAAATCTGCAAGGCGCACCTTGCCAAAAGCCAGCAGGTCTACATTGAGGGCCGGCTGCAGACGCGCGGCTGGGAAGATGAAGACGGCAAAAAGCACTTCCGGACGGAGTTGGTCGCCAGCGAGATGATTTTGCTGGGCGACCGCCGCCCGCACCACATTGATTATATTGGCAGCGAAGATGGCGATGAAGGCGACGACTACGCTTTCTAGCGGCAGGCGATGGGAGACACGCGAGTGAGCAACAGGGATTTCGACGAGCGCGGCGCAGCGGACGGGGGCGAGGACGAGGTGCGGCCGCAGGGGCGCGGGCGCGGCGGCGATGATCGCGGCGACCGGGGTGATCGCGGTGACCGGGGCGGGATGCGCCCGGACCGGCGCGGCGGGCGGCGGCGGTCACGCAATACGGAATACTGCCCTGAGGGCAAGTGTTTCGATTATAAGGATGTGGACACGCTGCGGCGGTATATCACTGAGACCGGAAAGATCCGTCCGCGCCGCCAGACGGGCAACTGCGCGCGCTGCCAGCGCAACCTGGCACGGGAGATCAAGCGGGCGCGCCATCTGGCGCTGCTGCCGTTTGTGAATGTCAGCGACTAATGCGCGCTGCCGCATGCGCAGTGCCGGGGTATAGCCTGGACCAGGCAGTGCCCTGCTTTCAACCTCAGGAGCACTAAAAACATGTCTAAACGAAGCCAGACAACTGGCCTGCCGAAGGACAAACAGAGGCCGGCTGCCGCTGCTGACCCTAAGAAGGACGCGCGCGAGCATAAGTCGCGCGCGGAGCGCGAAGCCCGGATTCAGCGTTGGGTGGTGATCGGCACGGTTGTGGCGGTGGTGGTTATCGCCGTGATTCTGGTGGCGGCGCTGGTTGTCGAACTGGTGGTGACGCCGAACAGGGTAGTCGCAACGGTGAACGACGAGACGATCACCGTTGCGCAGTTTGAGCAGCGTGTGCGCCTTGAGCGCGCCCTGCTGAACCAGCAGATCAACGGCTACCTGGCGCTGATTACGGCCCAGGGGTTGGACCCGAACCAGTACGCCGGCCAGGAACCGCTGCGCACGTGGCTGTCGCAGGTGCAGATACCAGACCAGCTTGGCAATGAAGTGATCAACCGGATGGTTGACGACGCGCTGGTGCGCCAGGAAGCCGCCGCGCGCGGCATCACTGTCAGCCAGGAGGACGTGAACCAGCGTATCAACGACTTCTTTGGCTTTGACCCGCTGACCGCTGGCCAGCCCGCCACTGAGACGCCAACGCCGACGGTCACGCCGACGCCGTTCGTGTCGCCAACGCCGTCGCCAGTGCCGACCAGCACGCCCGCGCCGGTTGTTGAGGCAACGGCGGAGGCAACCGCTGCCGTTGAGGCGACGCCCACCGGGACGCCTTTCCCGACGGCCCTGCCCACCGCCACGCAGACGGCGGAGGAGCTGACGGCGGAATTTAACCAGCAGCGGGATGATTTCTTCGCCTATCTGCGCAGTTCGGCGCGCCTGAGCGACGCCGATATCAACGCCTATTTCGAGGCGCAGGCGCTGCGGACCGCGCTGCGCGACGCGGTGTTTGAAACGCCAGCGGACCAGGCGCTGCACGTGAACGCCCGCCATATCCTGCTGGAGAACGAGGCCGACGCGCTGGACGTGATTGAGGCGCTGCGCGGCGGCGAGTCGTTCGCGGAGCTGGCGCGCGCGGTGTCTGCGGACACCGGCTCTGGCGCGCAGGGCGGCGAGCTGGGCTGGTCGCCAGCGGGCGGGTTTGTCACGCCGTTCGCGCAGGCTGTTACCGATGCCCCGCTGGGCGAGATCGTTGGCCCGGTGCAGACGGAGTTCGGCTGGCACGTGATCCAGGTGCGCGGGCGCGAGCTGCGCCCCGTGAGTGCGCGTGAAGGCGAACAGCTCAAGGACCAGCAGTTTGCCGCCTGGCTGAGTGACCGGCGCAGCGCTGAGGATGTGAAGGTTGAGATCGCGCCGATCTGGGTGGACTTTGTGCCGGCGGACCCGGTTTTCGTCGCCAATTTCTAACGCGGCGCGCTAAATAAAGACCTGCGAACAGGCACCGCTTACCCAACGCGGTGTCTGTTTTATTTACGGGGCAAGGGTTTATACGTTGCTGGCGCGCGGCGGGTTGGGCTATAATGCCGGGCGATGAACGAGATGCAGCTTGCCCAGTTTGAAGCCCGGCTTGAAATGGCAGTCGAAGGGGTCTTTGCCTACTTTTTCGGCAGGCGGCTGCAGGCGCGCGATGTCGCGCTGCACCTGGCGCGCGCTATGGAAAACGGCCTGCGGCCAGCCAGCGGCGGCGACGCGCGGCTGATTGCACCTGATTATTACGCCATTCACGTCAGCCAGGGCGTGCAGCGCCAGATCGAAACGCGCTACCCGGACCTGGCGCAGATGTTGAGCGACCTGTTGGTGGAGGCGGTGGCCAGCGCCGGCTACCGGCTAAAAAGCATGCCTGAGGTGGAGTTTGTGCCCGCCGCGGACCTGGGCGACGCGCAGATTAAGGTGTTCTCGCGGCATATAAGCGCGCCGGAAAACACGACCACGATCATGCGGCGCATTCAGGTTGCGCAGGAACCAGCGCCGCGCAGCGCGCAGTTCATCGTCAACGGTGGGTACAGCATCGCTCTGGAGCAGGCGATTGTGAGCATCGGGCGCAGCCCGGATAACACGATTGTGCTGGATGACCCCTATGTGTCGCGGCTGCACGCGCAGGTGCGCCTGCGTTTTGGCCGTTACACGATCTTTGACACCGACAGCCAGGCGGGGGTGTTTGTCAACGATGTGCGGGTGCGCGAACACCGCCTCCAGACGGGCGACGTGATCCGCGTCGGCGCGACTTCACTGCTGTATCTGGAAGACGATTCCGCCGATATGCCACAAACTGATACGCTGGACCCGGTTGATTTTGACTGATCTGCTGTGAGCGCTGAAGCTGTCCTGCTGCTGCTGCGAGTTGTGTCGGGCGGGCTGCTGCTCAGCCTGCTGCTGGCGATTCTGACGGCGCTGTGGCGCGATTACCGGCGGATGGCGGCTGAACTGGAGGCCAGCCAGCGCAGCTATGGCCAACTGGTAGAGATGCGCGAGCTGGACGGCGATTACGTCTTTACAGGACAGATTTTCCCGCTGCTGCCGCTGACCAGCCTGGGGCGCGCGCCCACCAACACGGTGACGGTCAACGACTCGTTTGCCAGCAGCGAACACGCGCTGGTGGCGATGCGCGACGGCCAGTGGTGGCTGGAGGACCGGCAGAGCCACAACGGCACGACGATCAACGAGATACCTATCAGCCAGGCGGTTGTGATCGCTGATGGCGATATTATCGGCATTGGAACGGTGCGGTATCGCATCAACCTGACCTGAACAGGCTGGTTGAGAGCGGCGGCATAAGCGGAGGGGAAAACCTGTGGAGCAAGCTGCGATTGGGGTGATTGGCGGCTCTGGCGTCTACAACATGCCGGAGATCAGCGACCGGGTGTCATACCGCGTGGACACGCCCTTTGGCCGGCCCAGCGCCGATGTTGTGGTGGGCACGCTGCGCGGCAAGCGGGTAGCCTTTCTGCCGCGCCACGGGGCCGGCCATATTTACACGCCCTCCACAGTGCCGTACCGCGCCAATATTTACGCGCTCAAAATGATGGGCGTGCGCTTCATCATCGGCGTTAACGCCTGCGGCTCGCTGCGTGAGGAACTGGAGCCGGGGCAGATCGTCGTGCCTGACCAGTTATTCGACAACACGCGCGCCGACCGGGGGCGGTCATTTTTCGACACCGGCCTGGTGGCGCATGTGTCAGTCGCGGAGCCGTTCTGCCCGGAGTTAAGCGCGGTTGTGGCTGACGCGGCGGCGGCGGTGGGCGGCACCGTACACCGGGGCGGCACGTTCGTGATTATCGAGGGGCCGCGCTTCAGCACGCGCGCCGAAAGCCACATCTTCCGCCAGCTTGGGTGCAGCATCGTCGGCATGACCACCTGCCCGGAGGCGTTTCTGGCGCGCGAGGCGGAGATCGCCTACACGGCGATGGCGCACATCACCGATTACGACGTGTGGCACACCAGCGAGGAACCGGTCACGGTAGAGATGGTGGTCGCGACGCTGAACCACAACGTGGAGACGGCGCAGCAGGCGATTGCCGGGGCGGTCGAGCGGCTGGACACGGCGCTGCAAACGCCCAGCCACACGGCGCTGGACAACGCGATCATGACTAACCGCGCCAGCATCGCCCCGGAGACGCTGGAACGCCTGCGCCCGCTGGTCGCCCGCGCTTTGAGGCTTACGACACAGCCTTGAGCGCGCTGAACGCGCTGCCCGCAGCAGGCCACCTGGATGGGGCGTCGCGCCGCCGCACCGCCAGGGTGCTGCTGACGCTGGCGGGCCTGTTTCTGACCGTCAACGCGCTGGCGCTGTGGCTGGTGCGGCCGACCAGCGGCTGGCGGCCCTGGGTTTACCTGGGTGTGTGGGCCGTGTGCGCGGTGGGCGGCCACCGCTGGCTGGAGCGCCGCCTGCCAGGGCGCGACCCGCTGCTGTTCCCGCTGGGCCTGTTTCTAAGCGGGTGGGGGCTGCTGGTGATTGGCCGGCTGATGCCAGGGTTCGCTGACCGGCAGGCGCTGTGGCTGGCGCTGTCTACGGCGGCGCTGCTGGCGACTGCCGGGTTCGCGCACGGCCTGCGCTGGCTGCGCAGCTATCGCTACCTTATTCTGGCGTTGGGGCTGGGGCTGCTGGCGGCGACGATCCTGCTGGGGCGCAACCCGTCAGGGCTGACGGGCGCGCCGGCGCTGTGGCTGGGGCTGGGCGGCCTGTATATTCAGCCGTCAGAGCTGCTCAAAATTCTGCTGGTGGCCTTCCTGGCCAGCTACCTGGCGGAGCAGTTCCCGGCGCTGCGCGTTGAGCTGCCAGAGACGCGGCGCATGGTGTCGCCGCGCGTGGCCGGGCCGGTCCTGCTAATGTGGGGCCTGTCGCTGATTATCCTGGTGTGGCAGCGCGACCTGGGCACTGCCGGGCTGTTCTTCATCGTGTTCCTGCTGCTGCTGTACATGGCCAGCGGGTCGCTGTGGATTCTGGTGGGCGGCGCGCTGCTGGGCCTGGGGGCTGTGCTGGCGGCTTATAACCTGTTCGCGGTGGTGGAGCTGCGCGTTGATATCTGGCTCAACCCCTGGGCGGAGGCTGAGGGGCGCGCGTACCAGATCGTGCAGAGCTTGCAGGCGTTCGCGGCGGGCGGCGTGTTCGGGCAGGGCATCGGGCAGGGCGCGCCCGGCTACGTGCCCGTTGTGCACTCTGATTTTGTGTTCGCGGCGGTGGCTGAGGAATGGGGGCTGCTGGGCGTTATCACGCTGATCGGCGCGCTGGCGACGCTGAGTCTGCGCGGGCTGGGGGCCGCGCTGCGCTACCCGCAGCGCTCGTTCCGGTCGCTGCTGGCGGCGGGGTTAAGCCTGCTGCTGGCGGTGCAGAGCCTTATGATTATGGGCGGCGTGCTTAAGCTGCTGCCGCTGACGGGCGTCACGCTGCCTTTCTTCAGCTACGGCGGCAGCTCGCTACTGGTCAGCTTCGTGGCGCTGGGCCTGCTTATCCGGCTGTCGGCAGGGGAGGATTAGCCGCAGATGCGCACGGTGCGCTCACTCAACCGGCTGGCTGCGGGCCTGCTGGCGGCGTTCGCGCTGGTGGCGCTGGCAGCGGCGTACTGGGCTGTTATCGGCCCGGACACCATCCTGAGACGGGCTGACAACCCGCGCCTGGTCGAGGCGGAGGCGTCCATCGTGCGCGGCGATATTGTGGACCGGCGGGGGACTGTGCTGGCGACTTCAGTTGTAGGCGACGGCAGCCAGTTTCCACAGCGGGTCTATCTGCACCCGGAGACCAGCTCTGTCACCGGCTATGCCAGCCTGCGCTACGGCGTGGGCGGCGCGGAGGCGGCTTACAACGCTGTGCTGCGCGGCGACACGCTGCCGGAGGACGTGTGGGGCGCGATCAGCGACGAGCTGCTGCACCGGCCGCAGCGCGGCTCGGATGTGCGGCTGACGCTGGACCTGGAAGTGCAGCAGGCGCTGGCGGCGGCGCTGAACGGCCACAGCGGGGCTGCGGTGGTGCTGGCTGTTCCCAGCGGCGCGGTCCTGGGGCTGATGAGCGCGCCGACGTTTGACCCCAATACGCTGGAGGCCAACTGGGCGGCGCTGGCGGCTGACCCAGGCCGGCCATTCTTCAACCGGGCGCTTCAGGGCGCTTATCAGCCGGGGGGTGTGCTGCAGACGCCCATGCTGGCGGCGGGGTTGATCGCGGAGCAGCCGCTGGATCAGCCGATGGAGGGGGCGACGGCGGCGGTGGAGACCGCTGGCGTGGCGCTGACGTGCGCGGTGCGCCTGCCGTTCGCTACGCTGACCCTGAGCGAGGCTTATGATTTTGCCTGCCCGGAGCCGTTCCGCCAGCTGGCGCTGGCGCTGGGACCGGAGGCGGTTCTGGCGACGTTTGAGATGTTCCATTTCTACAACCCGCCAACGCTGACCGATTTTGCGGCGCGCGCGCGCGCCGCCGCTGTTCCAGCGCCGGTGGTCACGGCGGACAACCTGATTGAGATGGCGCTGGGGCAGGGCGACATCGTTATATCGCCGCTGGCAGCGGCGGCGCTGGCGGCGGCTGTCGTCAACGACGGCAACGCGCCGCAGCCGTATCTGCTGGCGGACACGCGCGCGCCGGGCGCGGCGGACTGGGCGGCAGTGCGCGACGTGCGCCCGACGCTGCCGTATGTCACCGCTATGACAGCGCGCCAACTGCAGGACCTGATGCGCAGCGCGGTTGTCCAGGGCGCGGCGCTGAACGCGGCCCGGCCCGGCCTGGATATTGGCGGGCATGCCGCGCTGGCTTACGCTGGCGACGGCGCGCAGGCGTGGTTTGTGGGGTTTGCCACGCTGCCTGGGCTGCGCGGCCTGGCGGTGGCGGTGGTGTTAGAGGACAGCCGCGACCCTGGGCTGGCGGCGGATATTGGCGGGCAGGCGTTGGCGGCGGCCTACCGGGCGCTGATCGAAAACTGAGCTAACCTTCCTGCGGCTGCCGAGGGACGAGCTTCAGCCGGCGCGACCACTTGGCGGCGCTGCTGCCGAAATGGACGTGAAACCCGCTGAGGCGCTGTAGATACCCGGCGTCAGTGAGCGCGTCGAGGAAGCCCTGCGGCGTGTCGGCGAATGGGCGCAGGCGGGTGAGCGCGCGCCCGTATTCTGGCGCGGTGTGCGCGTCGGACCCGGCGGTGCCGCGCAGCCCGTGGCGGGCGGCAAACGCGCTGGCGCGGGCATTATCCTGCGGGAACAGGCAGCGGGCATTGAATATCTCGATAGCGTCCACCTGCTCGACAATGCGCAGCAGGTCCGCTTCGTGCCATGCCCCTTTGCGCAGCCGGTCGAAGGGATGCGACACGCTGATGACCGCGCCCTGCGCGCGCAGGCGGCGGATGGTTTCCTCAGGCGTCAGGCCGGCCGGGACGGTTTCCTGCACGTAGTAGGCCAGGATTTCCCCCTGCGTGGTCATGATCTCCTCGCCGACGATAACCCGGTCTGGCGCCAGCGCTTTGAGCGCCAGCGCGCCGCCGGTGCTGTTGTGGTCGGTGATGGCGATGCGGTCAATGCCGCGCTGGTCGCACAGGCGCAGGATCGTCTCGAAGCGGGTAAGCGAATCCTTGGACCAGAAGGTGTGGCTGTGCAGGTCAACGCCCCAGGTGGCTGTCATGCGCCGCTGCCTCCGTATTCAACCTGCCGCCGCGCCTGGTCGCGCTGGCGTTCAAGCGCGCCGATCTCAGCCTCAACCGCCGGCGGGAACAACCGGTGGCGGAAGATCACGGCGACGGCCAGCCCGACGAAAACGCGGAACCACTTGTGGAAGAAGCCCTCAATGAGCGCTGCCGCCGCCGCCACCGACGCGGTAAGCGCGGGGTTCTGCGGCGCGACGACAACCATCAGCAGCGCGCTGACCGACACTTCGGTGATGCCCGCGCCGTTGGGCACGCCGCTGAGCGCGCCAATGGCAGACGACAGGCAGATAATCACGACGGCCTGTAAAAAGAGCGTCCAGGTAGGCTCAAGGCCGAAACCGGCGAGGATGATGACGAAGCCCACCGCGTCGCCCAGGGCGGCGGCCATGCCAAACGCGGTAGTGGGCAGCAGGTGGCGCGGCCTGAAGATTTCAAAGCTGCTTTCGTAGAGCTGGACCAGCGCCCCGTGCATCCGGCGCAGCAGCGGCAGCCGTCTGACGAGATCGAGGACAAAATAGGCCAGCGGACGGATGCGCACCGCCACCAGCCCGGCCAGCAGCAGCCCGGCGGACAGGTAGATCAGCGCGCCGAAGCTGCCCAGGTTGATGCTGTCGCCGCCGATCAGCAGCGCCACGAACGCCAGGATGATAACTGCCAGGCCGTCAACGACGCGCTCGGCGATCACGACCGATGTGCCAGCGGCAATTGGCGTGCCGGTTTTGGTCTTGAGGATGACCGCTTTCAGCACTTCGGCTGCTTTGCCGGGGCTGACAGCCATCGAGAAGCCGGAAATGAACAGCACGGCGCTGTCGAACAGCGCGATTTTGTCGCGGGCTTCGATAACGCCGAGGAAGTAGTGCCACTGTAGAAAGCGGAAGAACCAGGCCACGAACTTAAGCAGGATCACCGGGATCAGCAGCGCCCAGGGGAACACCTGTAACTGCGCGACCAGCGCTTCGGTGTTGATCAGCAGCAGCAGCCCGACGTAGATAACAAAGCCGACTGCCAGCCCGATGAAGATGCGGTTGCGATACTTGCGCATAGCTGCTCCGGTGCTTGCCACGCCGTTTAAACTATACTGTAAGCCCATTTGCGTGGTGGCAACCTCAACATTCTAACAGTGCCGAGGATCGTCAACCAGCGCCGTGACCAGTATAATGCGCGAATCGTGGGGCAATCGTAAGTTGGCAGGCGCCCTAAAGCATGGCACACTAACGTTTTTACTGTAATGGTCCAGGTGGAGATTTATCCGCATGTCTGAGCATATAACCGGCCAGGAACCCACACGAAACAATGCGCAGCAGGCCGCGCCGCATCACGCAGCGCCGCCGCTGCTGTTGTGGATCGTGATCGGCCTGGTGCTGCTGGCGGCGCTGGGCAGCGTGGCCGGGGTTATCGTTTTTCGGACGGCGCTGCTGCCGGGGCAGCAGCAGCGCGTCATTGACCAACTGCCGTTTATGCGCGCTTTTATGCCGCCGACGCCGCAGGGCGGCGTGCTGCCGACGGCGCTGCCGCAGGGTGAGAGCGAGATCTCGCCGGAGGAACTGCTGGGCGCGCCGCTGGCGCTGGTCACGCCGACCGGCGTGGCGACGGCGCTGCCTGTGCCGGCGGCGGTTGAGGTCGTGCCCAGCGCCACGCCGACGGATGCGCCGCCAGCAACCGCCACGCCTGTGCCGCCGACCTTCACGCCGTACCCAACGGAAATTGTCCCCACGCAGGCGGGCAGCGCGGACACTGGCGCGGGCAGCCTGCTGGCGGTGGCGGCAGCTGGGCCGGCGCGCCCGTCAGCCGAGCGTCTGTTTGGCATCCGGCACGTCAAGCAGACGTGGAACAACTGCGGCCCGGCTAACCTGACGATGGCGCTGAGCTTCTACGGCTGGACGCAGGAACAGAGCGTGGCCGCCGCGTACCTCAAGCCGAACCGCGAGGACAAGAACGTTAACCCCGGCGAGATGGTCGCGTTTGTTAATGAGCAGACTGGCGTGCGCGCGGTGACGCGCGTCGGCGGCACAACCGAGATGCTCAAGGCGTTTATCGCCGCCGGCTTTCCGGTTATCATCGAAACTGGTTATATGCCGGAAGGCTATGACTGGATCGGCCATTATCAGACGGTGGTCGGCTATGATGACACGCTGGGCGTGTTTTACGTCTACGACAGCTACCTGGGCACGGGCGAGAACGGCGAGGGTATCGCCGAGACGTACTCAGATGTGGATGCTAACTGGCAGCATTTCAACCGCACATTTGTTGTGCTGTACGCGCAGGAACGCGAGGACGAAGTGCGCGCTATCCTGGGCGACATGGCCGACCTGACGGCGGCGGCGGAACATGCGCTGACGGTGGCGCAGGCGGAGGCGCGCGCTAACCCGCAGAACGCTTTCGCCTGGTTTAACATCGGCAGCTCGAACACGCGGCTGGGCCGTTATGAGGAAGCGGCGGCGGCTTTCGACCAGGCGCGCCGGGTGGGTACGCTGCCCTGGCGCATCACCTGGTATCAGTTTGGGCCGTTTGAAGCGTATTTCAACACCGGGCGCTATGACGATGTGCTGGCGCTGGTGAACGCCAACCTGGCTAACGGCGCGCAGTATGTGGAGGAAACCTATTACTGGAGCGGGCGGGTGCTGGCCATGCAGGGTAACACCCAGGCGGCAGCAGCGGCTTTTCGACAGGCGCTGGCGCATAACCCGCGCTACGCTGACGCCCGCGCCGCTCTCGACCGTTTGAATTCGTAGGGGGATAACAGCGCGTGAGCGAGGGCCACAGCGCGCCGCAGGCCGGCGCAGCAGAAACGCAGAACCGGCGGCTGGCGCGTTCAACGCTGGTTGTGATGCTGGCGTTTGGGGCCGCGAAGGCCATCAGCCTGGGGCAGACAGTTATCATCGCCCAGGTGTTCGGCGTGGGGCAGGAATGGGATGCGTTTGTCGCCGCTAACAGCGTCCCTGAGCTGATCTTCACGCTGATCGCCGGCGGCGCGCTGTCGCATGCGTTTATACCGGTGTTTGGCGGCTTCCTGGCCAGGAACGACCGCGCCAGGGCGTGGCGAGTGGCGGCCCACGTCATCAACAGCGTGTTCGTGCTGACGCTGCTTATCAGCGCGGCGGTGTTCGTGGCCGCGCCCTGGCTGGTGGCGACGCTGGTCGCGCCGGGGTTTGACGCGGCGGGGCAGGCGCAAACCGTCGAGCTGATGCGCATCCTGCTGGCGAGCACGCTGATCTTCTCGGTCAGCGGCATCAGCATGGGTATTCTGCAAAGCCACAACCATTTCCTGCTGCCGGCGCTGGCCCCGATCATGTTTGACCTGGGCATCCTGTTCGGTGTGCTGTTCCTTATCCGTCCGCTGGGCGTCAACGGCATCGCGGTGGGGGCGGTGCTGGGGGCGGCGCTGCACCTGGGGGTGCAGATTCCGGGGCTGCTGCACTTTCGAGCGCGCTGGTGGCCAGAGCTGGGCCTGCGCGACCCGCAGTTGTGGCGGATCGTGCGGCTGATGCTGCCCCGCATCGCCGGGCTGGGCGTGTTCAGCCTCAACTTTCTGGTGATGAACAACATCGCATCGCGGTTGGGGACGGGCGCGGTCAGCGCGCTGAGCTGGGGCTGGCGGCTGATGCAGATTCCGCAGACGCTGATTGGCACGGCGATGGGCGTGGTGATCTTCCCCACGCTGGCGGCGCTGAGCGAGCTGGGCGACGAGGACGGCAAGCGCACCGCGATGTCCGGCGCGCTGCGCTTCATCATGGTGGCCAGCATCCCGGCGGCGGTGGGGCTGATCTTCGTGGGCCGGCCGCTGATCGGCCTGCTGGAGCGCGGCGCATTTGACGCTTCGGCGTCGGCGCTGGTGTACAGCACGCTCCAGTTTTTCGCGTTCGGGATGGTGTTTCATTCCGCGCTGGAGGTGGTCGCGCGCAGTTTCTACGCCGACAAGGACACGATGACGCCGCTGTGGGCGGCGCTGGGCGGCGCGCTCATCAACCTGGTGCTGTCGTTTGTGCTCAGCGGTGTGGGGCAGGCGGCGGCGAACCCGCTGGTTGGCGGCGCACAGCCGCTGCAGGGGAATGTGGGCGGGCTGGCGCTGGCCAACTCGCTGGGGGTGATGTTTGAGGTGGTGGCGCTGGTGTTTGTGCTGCGGCGGCGCTGGCACGGCATTAACGAGAACGCGCTGGCGCGCACCACGCTCAAGACGCTGGCGGCCAGCCTGGCGATGGCGGCGGCGATTGTCGCCGTTAACGCGCTGTGGCTGGGCGCTGGTCTGGGCGCGCGTGGGCTGGCGTTCACGGTGGCGCAGATCGGTGTCGAAGCGGGCGTTGGCTTGCTGGCGTTTCTGGCCGCCGCCGCCCTGCTGCGCATGGAGGAACTGCCGGCGCTGGCGGGGCTGCTGCTGCGCCGGCGCAAACCACAGGAAGCGCTGCTATGACGGTTGAGATTAAAACGCTGACGCTGGGGATCGTGGCCACCAACTGCTATCTCGTCGGTGACACCGCCGCCGGCGCGGCGGTCGTCATTGACCCGGTGGACGAGGCTGATCTGATCCTGGAGACCGCGCGCGCCGCCGGCTGGACGATCAAGCTGATCCTGGCGACGCACGGGCATTTTGACCATGTGCTCGCCAGCAAGGCGCTGAAGGAACGCACCGGCGCGCCGTTTTACATCCACGCAAACGATGTGTTCCTGTTAAAGAGCCTGCCGCAGCAGGGGCTGATGTTCACCGGGGCGCTGTTCCCGGAGGCCGCTGCGCCTGATCGCCTGCTGACGGACGGGCCAGAGGTGATTGAGGTCGGCGCTGTTCGCCTGGAGACGCTTTTTACGCCTGGCCACGCGCCCGGCCATGTGAGCTTTTACATGCGCGCGCAGCAGGCCGTGTTCAGCGGCGACTGTCTGTTCGCTGGCAGCATTGGCCGCACCGACCTGCCAGGCGCGAATTACAACACGCTGATGCGCTCGATTTTCGACCGGCTGCTGACGCTGGGCGACGCTGTGCGGGTGCTGCCGGGCCATATGGAGCCGACCACGATCGGCGTGGAGCGCCGCACGAATCCGTTCCTGCTGGAGTTCGCTGGCCGGTCTGAATGAGGGGGCAAGGCTGCTCGCCGCCGCGAAGGCGTTTTCATGGACTTTTTTAACCAGTACTCGTATGTTATCATTAGTCTGATCGCACTGGCGGCGAGCGCGGCGATTCTGCGCCGCCGGGTTAACGCGCGGGCTGCCGCTGCCGCGCTGCTGGCTTTGGCCGCGCTGCTGCTGGCGGGCAATCTTTTGCTGCGCCCCGGCGCGAGCGATGTTCAAAACGCTGGCGACGCCGTCACTGTGATTGAAAGCGGCGGCCAGCCTACGGTGCTGGAGTTTTTCAGCAACTTCTGCGCCGGCTGCCTGGCGGTGCGCCCGCTGGTGGATCAACTGGCGGCTGAGGTCGCGGGGGAGTTCAGCTTTGTGCGCGTTGATGTACACTCCGAGGTAGGCCACAGCCTGCGCGAGCGCTATGGGTTTTCCTACACGCCCGAATTTATCGTGTTTGACGCCGCCGGGCGCGAGGTATGGCGCGCGCACACGCTGCCCGACGCCGGCGCGCTCGACCTGGCGCGGGCGGGCACTTAAACGCTGATGCATATTCTGCTCATTTTCCTGGACGGCGTGGGCCTGGGCGACGATGACCCGGCGGTGAATCCATTTGCGGCGGCGTCCACGCCCACGCTTGACGCGCTGGCGGGCGGGCGGCGCTGGCTGCGCGCCACCGGCCGGCGAGAGGGCGCGCGATCGCTGTTCATTCCCACTGATCCGCGCCTGGGCGTGCCGGGCCTGCCGCAGAGCGGGACAGGGCAGGCGGCGATTCTCACGGGGCGCAACATCCCGGCGCTGACCGGCCAGCATTACGGCCCGAAGCCCGACGCCGCCACCCGCCAACTGCTGGCTGAGGACAACTTTTTCAAGCAGGTGGTGGCGCACGGCAAACGGGCGGCGCTTATCGAGGCGTACCCGCCCCGCTGGCACGCGGGCGTCAACAGCGGCAAGCGGCTGCGCGCCAGCTATCAGCAGGCGGCGCACGAGGCCGGCCTGCCGATCTTTGACGACGCGGCGCTCTACCGGGGGGACGCGCTGGCGGTGGACTGGACCGGGGCGGCCTGGCGCAGCCAGCTAGGCTACAGCGACAGCCCGGTCTACACACCCGCTGAGGCCGGGGCGAAGATGGTGGAGATCGCGCGGGGCTACGACTTCGCCTTTTTTTCGCACTGGCTCACCGACGTGATCGGGCATCGCGGCACGCTGGCGGAGGCGGTTGACCTGCTGACGCTGTTTGACGGCGTGATGGCGGGGGCGCTGGCCGCCTGGGACGATGACGAAGGGCTGATGATTATCACCAGCGATCACGGCAACTTCGAGGACCTCAGCAGCCGCCATCACACGGCTAACGACGTGCCAACGGTGGTTATTGGCGGCGCGCGCGGCGTGTTCGACGAGAGTTTTAGCGACCTGACCGGCATTGTGCCGCGCATGGCGCAGCTTTTGTTCGCTTAGCGCGCGCCGATTTACGCTTGAAGGAAGGGCTTTGGCTGCAAATGTATAAGAGCGAGGAAAGTCGGATGGCTGTTGATGAGCTGGCGCTGCGGGAAACCATGCGGCTGTGGACGAGCGGGGTAACGGTGGTAACAACGAGCGACGGCAGCGTTCGGACGGGGATGACCGTCAGCTCATTCACATCTGTTTCGCTTGAGCCGCCGCTGATTCTGGTGTGCCTGCTCAAGGCGGCTGAAACAACGCGGCTTGTTGGCCGCGCCGGCGTGTTTGCTGTTTCGCTGCTGGGCGAGAGTTACGAGGACATCGGTATGCAGTTCGCCGGGCTAACCGATCTGCCGCCGGGCGCAGACCGCTTTCACGGCGTCGCCACTGTGACACAGCACACCGGGGTGCCGGTGCTGGCCGACGCGATCGCCTGGCTGGACTGCCGCGTTTGTGGCGCACACGATGGCGGCACGCACACCATCTACGTGGGCGAGGTGCTGGCGACCGGGCGGCTGGCCGACCCTGCCTGGCCGCTGGTGTGGCATAACCGCGCTTATCGCCGGCTTGTGAAGGATGCTTAATCTTGACGGGGGCACGCCCCTCATCTACAATGCGGCTGCTGAGCGCTGGGGAAAGTAACTGCCCGCATGTTTGAAAACCTGACCAACCGCTTGCAGGCGACATTTGACCGCCTGGCCAGTTCAGGCCGGTTGACCGAGAGCGATGTTGACACTGTTATGCGCGAGGTGCGCATGGCGCTGCTTGAGGCCGACGTGGCGCTGCCGGTGGTGAAGGATTTCGTCAGGCGCGTAAAAGAGCGCGCGATCGGCGCGGAAGTTACGAAGGCGCTTAAGCCGGGGCAGATGGTCGTCAAGATCGTTCACGAGGAACTGATCGCGACGCTGGGCGAGCCGGGGCGGCTTAACTTCTCTGGCAGCACGAAACCGCACGTCATCATGATGGTGGGTTTGCAGGGGTCCGGCAAGACGACCACCGCCGCCAAGCTGGCGACTTATCTGCGCCGTGAGGGGCGGCAGCCGTTCATGGTGGCGGCGGACACGTATCGCCCGGCGGCGGTTGACCAGCTTGTGACGCTGGCGAAGCAGATCAGCGTGCCGTATCACGAGGAAGGGACGAGCGCCCGGCCTGTGGATATCGCGGCGCGCGGCGTGAAGCAGGCGGCGGAAGCGGGCGCGGCGGTCGTGCTGATTGACACGGCGGGCCGGCTGCAGATTGACGACACGCTCATGACCGAGCTGGAGGAGATCAAGCGGCGGACGAAGCCGGCGGAGATTCTGCTGGTGGCCGACGCCATGACCGGCCAGGAGGCGGTGAATATCGCCCAGGGCTTTAATGAGCGCGTGGGCATCACCGGCATGATCCTGACGAAGGTGGACGGCGATGCGCGCGGCGGCGCGGCGATCTCGATGCGCGCGGTGACCGGCGTGCCGATCAAGTTCATGGGCACGGGCGAGAAGCTCGACCGCTTTGAGGTCTTTCACCCGGACCGGCTGGCGTCGCGCATACTGGGCATGGGCGACGTGCTTTCGCTTATCGAAAAGGCTGAAGAGAGCTTCGATGAGCAGGAGGCGCTGCGGCTGCAGAAGAAGCTGATGCAGAACCAGTTCACGCTGCAGGACTTCGCCGACCAACTGCGCAAGCTGCGGCGGATGGGGCCGATCACGCAGCTTCTGGGCATGATCCCCGGCATGAACCGCCTTCAGGAGCAGGTCAGCCAGGAGGATATGGAGCGCAGCCTGCGCAAGGTTGAGGCGATCATCAACTCGATGACACCGGCTGAGCGCGCTAACCCTAAAGTGCTCAACGCCAGCCGCCGGCAGCGCATTGCCGCTGGCAGCGGGGTTGAGGTGCGGGATGTGAACCAACTGCTTAAGCAGTTCCGTGACATGCAGAAGCTCATGAGCCAGATGGGCAAGGGCCGGATGCCGGGGTTCCCCGGTGGCAAGCTGCCCCCTGGCTTTACGCGCTAGGGCGGATAAAGCCCTTCCGCAACTGTCACGTTTCATCGTTGGACAGTGGCTCTCCGCCGGCGAGGCGCATGGGAGCGCAGGTATTAAAGGAGCAGCAGAAACATGGTTCGGATTCGTTTGCGTCGGATGGGGCTGAAGAAGCAGCCGTCGTATCGCGTGGTGATCACCGACCAGCGCGCCTCGCGCGATGGCGGGTTTATCGAGATTATCGGGCATCATAACCCGCGCACCGAGCCGCCGACGGATGAGGTGAATGAGGCGCGCGCCCTCTACTGGCTGAGCCAGGGCGCGCAGCCGACGGATGCCGTGCTGCGGATGCTGAAGCGCCTGGGCACGATGGCGCGCTATGAGCGCCTGAAGCAGGGCGAGGAACTGGCAGCGCTGGTGGCCGAGGCCGAAGCGGCCCGCGCCGCTGCGCCGGCGGTCAGCCCGCGGACGCGCTACCCGTCGCCGGCGGCTGGCCAGTCGCGCAAGAAGGCTAAAGCTGCCGCGCAGGCAGAATAATAACGGAGGCGAACGATGATGCGATCACAAGGACAGCCACACAGCGCGCCTATGGAGGATCTCATCGCTTATATCGCCAAAAGCCTGGTAAACGACCCGTCGCAGGTGAAGGTCCGCCGCCGGGTGACACAGTCGGCCATTGTGGTTGAGCTGAAGGTTGCCCCGGAGGATATCGGCCGGGTGATTGGCAAGGATGGCCGGGTGGCAAACGCGATGCGTACGCTGCTGCGCGTGGCCGACCAGGACAGCGGCCACGGCAAGGCCAGCAAGCGCGTTATCCTTGAGATCAACTAAGCATGACGCCTGAGCGTGCCAGCGGCCCGGCAGAAGCACAACCTGCCGGGCCGCGTTACCTGCTGCTGGGGGAAATCCTGCGCCCGCACGGCGTCCGCGGCGAGCTGCGGATGCGCATCCTCACCGATTTCCCGGAGCGTATTCCAGGGCTGGCCGCTGTTTATGTGGGCGTAGGGCCGGCCGCGCCAGACGTGAAGCCGTATTCCGTCGAGCACATGCGGATGCACCAGGCATACGGGCTGCTGAAGCTGCGCGGCGTTGACGACCGCGACCAGGCGGAGCTGCTGCGCGACCTGCTGGTTATGGTTCCGCTGGAGAACGCTGTCCCGCTGGAGCCGGGCGAGTTCTACCTGTACCAGCTTATCGGGCTGGCGGTGGAGACGGCGGACGGCACGGCGCTGGGGACGCTGCGCGATGTGATTGAGACGGGCGCGAACGATGTGTATGTGGTCGCCAGCCCGGCGCACGGTGAGGTGCTGCTGCCCGCCATTGACGAGGTGATCGTCCGCATTGACATCGCGGCGGGCGTAATGGTGGTTAACCTTATTGAGGGCCTGCTGCCCTGAAGCTGTCTGTCGCGCTGGCTTGACAACCCCAATCAACGCTTGCTATGCTGTGGCGAGCATGTTGAGCGCGGCGGATGCCCTGTGAACGACCACAGATACTGGCTCGGTTTCAGCTTAGTGCCGGACATTGGCCCCCGCCGCCTGACACATCTGCTGCATGTTTTCGGAGACGCCGCCGCCGCCTGGAACGCGGGTGAAGCCCAACTGCGGCGTGCCGGCCTGGAACGCCGTCCACTTGAGAATCTGCTGCAAACGCGCGCGCGTCTGAACCTGGACGCGGAGATGGCGAAAGTGACCCGTGCGGGGGCGCGGCTGGTGACGCTGGCCGACGACGAATACCCGCCGCTGCTGCGCCAACTGCCGGAGGCGCCGCCGGTGCTGTATGTGCGGGGGACGCTGGAGCCGGCAGACGCGCAGGCGCTCAGCATCGTCGGCACGCGCAAAGCGACGGCTTACGGGCGCGAGGCGGCGCGCGAGCTGGCGGCGCAGCTTGCGCGCGATGGCATCACCATTGTCAGCGGCCTGGCGCACGGCATTGACGCGGCGGCGCACGCTGGCGCGCTGGAGGGCGATGGGCGTACACTAGCGGTGCTGGGGTGCGGCATTGACCGTGTGTACCCTGTTGAGCACCGCGCGTTGGCGGACGCCATTGCGCAGCAGGGGGCGCTGCTGAGCGAATTTCCGGTGGGGACGCCGCCGGATGGGCGCAACTTCCCGCGCCGCAACCGAATCATCAGCGGGCTGGCGTTAGGGGTGCTGGTGGTGGAAGCCCCGGAAAGCAGCGGCGCGCTGATTACGGCGACGGTGGCCGCCGAACAGGGGCGCGAGGTGTTCGCCGTTCCTGGGAACATCTTCAACCCCAGCAGCCGAGGGGCTAACCGGTTGATCCAGGATGGGGCCAAACTGGTGATGGGGGTGGACGATATTCTGCTGGAGCTGAACCTGGCCCTGCGCAACGTCCAGACGCAGGCGGCGGCGGAGCGTATCGCGCCGGCGAACGCCACCGAAGCGCGGCTGCTGGAAAACCTGAGCGCGGACCCGCTGCACGTGGATGATCTGGCGCGCCTGTGCGACCTGCCAATTGCTGCGGTGACCAGCACACTGATTATTCTGGAGCTGAAAGGGCTTGCGCGAATGACAGGCCCCATGCAATATAGCTTGCTGCGCGGCCAATGATTAGCGGGCCGCTGGAACGGGAGAGCGCCTGTATGGAACACTATTATGCCCTGATAATGGCCGGGGGCGGCGGAACCCGGTTGTGGCCGATGAGCCGCCAGGACAGGCCCAAGCAGCTTCTGCCGCTGGTCGAGGACGACTCCATGTTCAAGGTGAGCGTGACGCGGCTGGCGCCGCTGTTCGCGCCGGAACAGATTTACGTCGTCACCGGGCGCAGGTATCTGCCGGCTTTTCGGGCAGATGCGCCGGACATCCCTGAGCAGAACTTTGTGATTGAGCCGTATGGGCGCGACACAGCGCCGGCGGCGGCGCTGGGCCTGTCGGTGATTTACCAGCGCGATCCGAAGGCAACGGTGGCCATCATGACGGCGGACCATCACATTAAGCAGAAGGCGGCGTTCCGTGAGGTCCTGGCCGCCGCTTATGAGCTGGCGCAGCAGGGCCGGATCGTCACGCTGGGCATTACGCCGTCCTACGCGGCTACCGGTTTCGGTTATATCCGGCAGGGGAAGGCGCTGACGACAGTCGGCGGGTTCGCGTGTTACGAGTCGCTCGGCTTCACGGAAAAGCCGGACGCCGCGACCGCCGCCGCCTTCCTGGAAACGGGCGCTTATTCCTGGAATTCAGGCATGTTTATCTGGCGGGCGGAGCAGGCGCTGGCGGAGTATAAGCGCCAGCAGCCGGCTATGTACGACCATTTTGCCAGCCTGCGCGCCGCGATAGACACGCCCGGCTTTGAAACGCACCTGGAGGCGCTGTGGGGCGAGGTCACGCGCATTTCGCTTGACTTCGCTATTATGGAGCACGCGCAGAACGTGGCTGTTATCCCGGTGGAGATCGGCTGGAACGACATCGGAAGCTGGGCAGCGCTGTATGAGGTGCTGAAGGCTGACAGGAACGGCAATCGCTATAAAGGCAAAGCCGCCGAGAGCGTGAGCGTGGACACGCATGACACGCTGATCTACAGCGACAAGCTGACGGTTACGATTGGCGTGGACGACATCATCGTTATCGAGACGCCCGACGCGCTGCTGATCTGCCACAAGGACCGGACGCAGGATGTGAAGGACGTTGTTAACCATTTGCTGACTACCAAGAACTACAAATATCTGTAGGAAGCTGCATCCCCATTGTGATGCGTTGTAATCAGGAAAGCTGATGAGCGAAACACTACAGGCGTACTGTGTTAAATGTAAGGAAAAGCGGGAGATGGCTAACCCGCAGGCGGCCTATACCGCCACTGGCACGCCCGGCACGAAGGGCACTTGCTCGGTGTGCGGCACGGCGATGTTCAAGATGGGCGCGACACCGGCTCATGAGGGCGTGCCTAAGCCTGAGGTTCAACCCAGGCCGAAGAAAGAAAAGGCCGCTAAGAGCGCCAAACCTGGCGTGAAAGCCAAGGATAAGAAGAAGGCAAGCCGCGGCGCGAAGGCCAGCGCCAGCCGCAAGCGCGGCACGACCGGGCGGCTGGTGATTGTCGAGTCGCCGGCGAAGGCGCGCAGCGTGGGGCATTTCCTGGGCAAGGGGCACACGGTCAAAGCGTCCAAAGGCCATGTGCGCGACCTGCTGGTGTCGCAGCTCTCGGTGGATGTGAACAACAACTTTGAGCCGACTTACCGCGTGATGAACGACAAGCGCGACGTGGTGAAAGACCTCAAAGCCGCCATTGCCGACGCTGATGAGGTTTATCTGGCGACCGACCCTGACCGCGAGGGCGAGGCGATCGCCTGGCACCTGATCGCGGCGACCGGGCTGGATGGGGCGCGGGTGAGCCGGGTCGTGTTCCACGAGATCACGGAAGCGGCGGTGCAGGAAGCGTTCGCGCACCCGCGTAAGATTAACGACCAGGTGGTTGACGCCTACCAGGCGCGGCGCGTGCTTGACCGGCTGGTGGGCTACAACATTACTGAGCTGCTGTGGCAGAAGGTGCGCAACCAGCTTTCGGCGGGGCGCGTGCAGAGCGTGGCGGTGCGGCTGGTGGTAGATCGCGAGCGCGAGATCGAGGCGTTTGTGCCGGTTGAGTATTGGACGCTGGACGCGGAGCTGCGCAAGCAGGCGCACAACGGCGCGCAGCCGACGAAGGCGTTTGTCGCGCGGCTGGTGAAGATCGGCGGCGCGGACGCGGCGTTCGGCAGCGAGGGCGATGTCACGCCGCACCTGGATATTCTAAAGCGCAGCCAGTACGCAGTGAGCGATGTCAAGCACGGCACACGCCAGCGCCGCCCGTCGGCGCCGTTCACTACCAGCACCCTCCAGCAGGAGGCTTCGCGCCGGCTGGGGTTCAGCGCCCGGCGCACGATGGCGGTGGCGCAGCAGCTTTACGAGGGGCTTGACGTTGGCGGCGCGGATGGCGCGGTGGGCCTGATCACGTACATGCGCACCGACAGCACCAACGTGAGCAAGCAGGCGCAGGCCGAGGCGCACAGCTATATTCAGGCGCGGTTTGGCAAGGACTATGCGCCGGCCAGCCCGCCGCGTTACACCACGAAGGCGCGCGGCGCGCAGGAAGCGCACGAGGCGATCCGCCCTACAAGCGTGCTGCGCGTGCCAGCCGGCATCAAAGCGAAGCTGTCGCGTGACCAGCAGCGCCTGTACACCCTCATCTGGGAGCGCTTTGTCGCCAGCCAGATGGCGAACGCCGTTTACAACACGCTGCGCGTTGAGATCAGCGCCGGGCCAGCGCCCAGTGACATGCCGTACACGTTCCGCGTGGCGGGCAGCACGGTTAAGTTTCCCGGCTTTCTGGCGCTGTACGAGGACGCGCGCGATGAAGATATAGCGCTGGACGAGGATGAGGGGCGCGTTGTGCCCGACCTCAAGGTGGGCGAGCTGCTTGACCTGCTGCGGCTGCTGCCAGAGCAGCACTTCACCCAGCCGCCGCCGCGCTACACCGAGGCCAGCCTGGTGCGCACGCTGGAGGAATACGGCATTGGCCGCCCAAGCACCTACGCGCCCACAGTGGCCGTGATTCAGGGGCGCGAGTATGTGGCGAAGCAGGACAAACGGCTGGTTCCAACGGAAACGGGCAAGATCGTTAACGACCTGCTGGTGCAGTATTTCCCGGAGGTCATGAACTACCAGTTCACCGCGCGCATGGAAAAAGAGCTGGACGAAATCGCGGAGGGCAAGCGCCAGTGGCGGCCCGTGCTGCGCGAGTTTTACGAGCCGTTCGCGGTGGACCTGGCGACGGCGCGGGCGCAGATACCGCAGATTGTGCAGGAAGAGCCGGTTGGGCGCGACTGCCCTTCGTGCGGCGGCGTGAACAAGCTGGTGATCCGTTACGGGCGCCACGGCAAATTTATCGGCTGCGCCAATTACCCGGCGTGCAGCTACACCGAACCCTGGCTGGAGCGCCTGGGCGTCGCCTGCCCGACCTGCGGCAGCGAACACGGCGGCGAGATCGTCGTGCGGCGCTCGCGGCGCGGGCGGACGTTCTACGGGTGTTCACGCTATCCAGAGTGCGATTTCACCAGTTGGAAGCGGCCGCTGCGGACACCGTGCCCCAACTGCGGCGGGCTGCTGGTGGAGCAGACGCGCAAGACAGCCCGCTGCCAGTCGTGCGGGAACTCGTATTCGCTTGAGGAACTGCCTGAAACGCAGCCTGTGCTGGCGGCTGAAGAACAGGCTTAGGCGGCGGGCGGGGCGCGTGTTTGTCGGAACTGGCGCAGTTCCTGTACAATTAGGTAGTGTTCCGGTTTGCGGGTTTGCCTGCGTCATGTGAAAGGCCGCTGCTCATGAAGAAGTTTCGCACCTGGTTAGTCAATTCATACAACGGCATATACCCGATTCTCAGGCCCAGCATTCCGTCGCGCGGCGCGTTTTTCGCGCTGGTGATCGGCGTCCTTGTCGGGCTGTTCTGGGCTTATCGCCTTGCGCCGACGGTTTACTACGACGCCGACCCCAGCACGCTGGAGCGCGGCTGGCAGGATGAGTGGGTGAGCCTGCTGGCGGACCGTTACGCGCTGGCAACCGCGACCGGCGTGCCCAGCCTGGAGTTTGAGGCGCAGATCGTCAGCAGCCTGGGCTTTGTGGAGAACCCGACCGAAATTGTGGATCGGCTCGGCATTCAGGACGGCGGCTTCCGCGCGCTGGCGCAGCAGGCCGAACCGGGGCGGCCCGCGCCGAAGCCAAACACGCTGGGCAATCTGCTGCCATTTATCATCGCGCCGCTGGTGCTGATTGTGGTTTACTTCATTGTCAGCATCCTGTGGGGGCTGTTAATCCGCGATCTGCTGGTAGAGCCGATTATCAAACGGCTGCGCGGCGGCCCGGCGGTTTCGGACGAGGCCACCCAGCGCACGATTGACGCTATCCGCATGGCGAAACAGGCCGAGAAACTGGCGCAGGGGACAGCCGCCGACAGCACGCTGGGCGAGCCGGTGATCCGCAAAATGTCGGTTTACCTGGCGGGCCGGGGCCAGTATGACGAGTCGTTCAGCATCGAGGACGCCAGCGACATGTTCCTGGGCGAGTGCGGCGCGACGATCGCAGAGACGATCGGCGCTGGCGAGCCGGCGAAGGTGGCCGCGGTTGAGGTGTGGCTGTTCGACAAAGAGGATTATGTGCGCACCGTCACTAAGGTGCTGGTGTCTGAATACGCTTATAATGACCCGGCGCTGCGCAGCAAGCTGGAGACGAAGGGCGAGCTGGTGCTGGTGCAGCCGGGCGCGGTGGCTATTCTGGAGACGAACACGCTGCGCATGCAGGCGCGCGTCGTCGATATGGCCTACGGGACCGGCCCGCTGCCCGCTAACAGCTACTTTGACCGCTTTACGCTGGAACTGGCTGTGTGGCAGCGGCAGGGCGCACCGGCTGCTGCTGCTGTTCCCGCCCCCGCTTTCAGCGCGCCAGCGTCCTATACGCCGCCAGCCGCCACACCGCAGCCGTCCGCGCCCGCGCCGGCTGCTCCCGCGCCGTTTGGCGCGCGGCCGTATACACCGCCAACGCCCTATACGCCGCCAGCGGCGCCCCCGCCCGCGCCAGCAGCGCCGCCCCGCCGGGACGACGATGATCCCTTTGGCGGCACGGGCGATTTTACCCCGATCGGCGGCAGTTAGCCGCGCCAGCGCACAAGCAAACGCCCCCGCTGCTTGCCAGAGGGGGCGTTGTCGTTTATGGCCAGGGCCGGCAGGCGGCGCGCTACTTCACACGGCGGATTTTGAACAGTGTCTCACCGGCGGGGGTGGCGGTGCGGACGACATCGCCTTTTTTGCGGCCCAGCAGCGCCGCGCCGATCGGGCTTTCGTGCGAGATGCGCCCTTCGCGCGGGTTGGCTTCGGCGGCGCCGACGATGATATAGGTTTCATCCTCGTCCGTGCCTTCTTCGCGGATCGTCACCTCTGAGCCGAGCTGAACGATATCCGAACTGCCGTCCTTGCTGATGATCTGGGCGCTGCGCAGCACGTTTTCCAGATACTGAATGCGCCCTTCGACCAGGGCTTTCTGTTCTCTGGTGTCGTGATAGTTGGCATTTTCCTTGAGGTCGCCATCTTCGACAGCCTCGCGCAGCTTGCGCGCCAGCTCAGGCCGGCGCACGGCGATAAGCGTTTCCAGCTCCTGCCGCAGTTCCTCAGCGCCTTCAGCGGTAAGATAAACGAGTTCGGACATAGCGCACACCTTCTTCTGAATTCTGATTTACGCGGTAGACGAAGCTGTCAGAGCTGCGGCTGACAGACCAGCTCGCGGCGCTGGCTGGCGAGGGCGCGCACATTCTGGCGGTGAAGCTGCTCCACCGCGCCGTTGAGCAGGATACGGCTGATGCCGCAGTCTTCGATGCGAATGGCATCCAGCATGGCGTCAGGGTCCGGGCTGACCAGCGCGCGGTCTACGGCGGCGCGCAGGCTGCGCAGATAGCCGATGTCGGCGCTCAGCTTGTCCTCAATTTCGCCGCGCAGAATAACTTCGCCGTGCCCCTGGATCACCATTTCGAGGGTTTCAGCGCGCAGCATTTCCAGCGAGGCGAGGAAATCGTCGTAGCTGCCGTCCACGAAATAGGGAACGGGCATCACGGTATCAGCCGCGAACAGCACCCGATCTTCTTTCAGCAGGCAGACGATGGAGTCCGGGCTGTGGCCGGGCGTGTGCCAGAGCCGAAGGCTTTTGTTGCCCAGGTGCAGCGTCAGCGCGCCGCAGTCAAAGACGATGTCCGGCAGCACCAGGCGCACGCTGCGCAGTTCCTCCGCTGAAGCCTGCGCGCGTTCCAGGCTGGCGCGGCCCCGGCGGTCGAGCAGGTCGCGGCACAGCGCATGGCTGACCACGCGCGCGCCGGGGAAAAGACAGGTTCCGGTGGTGTGGTCGGCGTGGAAGTGCGTGTTAATGACATACGCGATTTCCGCGCCCAGCCGCTGCTCGATAAAGCGTTTCATCTGGAGCGTTTCCTGCGGATAGACCAGCGTGTCGATAATGACCGCCCCGACAGCGGTGAGGACAACGCTGGCCGTCACCTGGGCGTACAGGTCGCTGGTAAACACATAGATGTCGTCGGCGATTCGCTCTCGCTGCATGGCGTCAACAATTTTCCTGAAACTCTGGAGACTTATACGGCGAGTATAATGTGTTGAGAGATGAAATTCAAGACAGCGCCGCGTTAACGGGGCGACACGGGATCAGCCAGGGCGTGGTCGTGCGCCAGGCGCGAGCTGGCCAGACACAGGGCCGCGATAAGCCAGAAAAGGCTGATAGACGCCTGGAAATCCAGCCGGAAAAAATAGAGATCGGCTGCCGCGTTGACCAGGGCGGCCAGCAGGGTGGCGTGCAGGCCGAGGTGCAGCGCGTCGAGGTCAGGCATGCGGCGGGCGGTGGGCCAGGCGCGCAGGCCGTAGACAAAGACGCCGGCGATCGTCAGCAGGAAGATGCCCAGCCCGACCAGCCCGATCTGGTTGGCCATGATGAGATACATGCTGGCGACATCGGTGTACAGATCGCGCCCTGGCGTGCCGGTGAAGCCGACGCCGAACACGGGGTAGCGGCTGATGAGGCGCAGCGAATCGGTATATTCGCCCAGGCGCATCTGTGTCGCCAGGTCAGCGCCGGTAAAAGCCTGCACGAAGCGGTCAACAAAGACGCGCGCCTGCCGCAGCAGCAGCAGCAGCGGCGCGACAGCAAGCAGCAGCGGCAGGTAGCGGCGATAGCGCGCGAACACCATCACACCCACGCCCGCCGCGAAGGCGAGAATAGAGGCGCGCGAAAAGGTGAGGAACAGCGCCGCGCTCGTGAGGCACACCAGCGCGATGTTCAGCAGGCGGGGGCGCAGCACCGGACGGCTGGCGAAGAGCTGTGAGGCCGCCAGCGTGGCAGAGACGGCCAGCATTCCGCCCAGGGCGTTAGGGTCTACCCAGGTGCCGATAGCGCGCTCGCTGAGCGCGGGGTTATCTTCGATATAGCGGATAACGCCGCCGTCAGGGTAGCCCAGGCGCGCCAGCCGGACGAGCAGGCGTTCAGTGGTGTCGTCAGGCAGCGCGTAGAGGACCAGCGTCAGCAGGGCCTGCGCGCCAATGGCGAGCAGCAGCACCAGCAGCAGCCGGCGCAGCGCGCCGACATCGCGCAGCAGATCCACCAGGATGAACACCATGCCGATGCTCAGCAGCGTTTCAGCGAACTGGCGCAGCTTGGCCGAAGTCGGTGGGGCGTAGCGCAGGCCGAGCGCGAAGCTCAGCAGCAGCCACAGGATGTACAGGCCGATCAGCGCGTGTACGGGTGTCAGGCGCAGGCGGCTGCGGCGGCCCGTCATCCATTGGAACAGGTAGACGACCAGGAACGCGCCTGCTGCCGCGTCGAGCAGCGTAGGGGTGAAGCCGATTTTAACCGGCAGCGTGCCGAACGGCAGCAGCGCGATCACGGCGACGACGGCGTACAGCGCGGCTGAAACGTCGGTCAGAATGTAGAGCGCCGCCAGCGTGCCCAGGATGACGCCAGCGGCGATCACCGGGCCGAAGGCCGCCAGCAGCAGGCCGATGACGCCGCCGGTGATGCCGATGGCAAGCCCAAGCAGCGCGGCGCGCGCTGCGGCGCTGCGGCTGACATACCAGTTTTGCAAGCTGTTACTGCTGTACACGATTCCGTCTTCCTCGCCTGAACGCCAGCGCAGCGCCCAGTATACCCAGCGCGCCCCAGGTCACAAGGCTGAGTGCTGCGCCGATAGTATAGGCGCGCGGCTCGTAAGCCAGGCTGACAACGTGGTCGCCAGCGGGCACGGCCAGCGCGGACAGCCCACCGTAGGCGCGCAGGATGGGGACCGGCGCGCCGTCCAGGCGGGCCTGCCAGCCAGGGTAGTTCGGGTGGGCCAGCGTGAGGATCGCGTTTTGCGGCGTGCTGACGGCGACCGTGAACGCCTCCGGGGCGAACGCCGTGACCTCCGCCGAGAAGCGCGTGGGCGCGGCGGCGGGCAGCGTCAGCGCTGGCGGCGCGTGGAGGATGGCGGTGGCGCGCGGGTCGAAGTCGGTGTCGGCCAGCAGCGCGCGCGCGAAGGCGTCACTGTCTACCACCGCGGCCTGATAAACGAGGTGGGCGAACGGGCGCGGGTTGTCCAATTGGTGCAGGTTGACCGGGCCGTAGCGGTCAGCGCCGCGCCCGATAATGTCCGATTCGACGGGGAGCTGTTCCCAATCGGAATAGACGTAGCGCACCGCAAACAGCTCCCAGGCGGTAGGGTTGTGCTTCTCCGGCTCGATAAGCTGGAAGGGGCCGTCGAGGAACAGCGGGCTGATGCCGCGCATGTCCGCCAGGCCGTAGAGGCTGCCGTAGTTGTCTGTCAGGCCGCGAAAACCGTCCACGCGGAAGGGGGCGTCGGTGTCAGCCAGGGCCTGGGCGACCAGCGGCGGCGGCTGCATAGAGAGCTGCTGCGCCGCCGGAACGGGGTCGTAGACACTCGCGGCGTCCATGTTGACGGTGAACAGCTCAAACGCCAGCAGCGCCAGCAGCAGGCCCAGGCGCAGCGGCTGGTCAGGGCGGGCGAGGGCATGGGGCAGGGCCAGCAGCGCCAGCCCGGCGATCAACGCGGTGAACATCAGCGCGTTGAGATAGGGTTCGTACTGCGCGCTGGCGCCGAACCACGCCAGCAGCGTGAGCAGCGCCGCGCCGGCGCACACCAGCAGCAGCGCCAGCAGGGCCTGCTGGATGCGGCGTGTGTCCTTGAAATCCTTGAGCCGGTCCCAGCCGCCGATGTGGGCCGCGCCCAGGCCCGCCAGCAGCGCCACACTGCCGGCCACGATGTAGGCGGCGCGTTCCTGGCCCCGGAAATAGCGCAGGCCGGGCAGCAGATTGTAGAGCGCGGGGTAGAGGGCGCTGCCGGTGCCGAAGCTCAGGCCCAGGGCGATTAACGCCGCCGCCGCCCAGAACGCACTTTCCGGCAGGCGGCGCCACACAGCGATGGCGGCCAGCGCCAGCCCAACGATGCCTGCGTACAGCGGCGAGAACACGCTCATCACGCCGGGGACGACCGCTTGCACCACATCGCGGAAGGGGAAGCCGTTGCCTTTGGCCGCGAAGGTGTAGTCCACGCGCGCGGTGAGCGGCAGATATTCGAGGCCGGGCAGCAGCGTCACCGCCGCTGCGCCGAGCGCGACCGCGCCGAACAGGGCGACAGCGACCGCCGCATACGTCCAGCGCAGGCGCAGCCGGTAGATGCGGTAGGCGCAGTAAGCGGCCAGCAGACAGGTGAGGAAGTAGCTGGTCTGGGGGTGGCCTGCCAGCCACGACAGCCCCAGGGCCAGCCCGGTCAGCGCCAGCCAGGGCCAGCGCAGCGGCGCGGCGCGGGTCGCCTCTAACACGCCCAGCAGCGCCAGCGGCAGCCAGATGCCGGCCTCCAGTACAGCGAGCTGAAGCGGTGGATAACCGGCAAGGTAGCCGCCGTAAGCCGCCACGACAGCCGCGACCAACCCGCCAAAAACGCTTCCCCGCTGGCCGGAAGTCATGCGGCGCACAAGGGCGTACATGAGCAGGCTGTAGGCCAGCACATGCGCGGTCATTTCAAGCTGAAGCGCGCTGTACGTCCAGCCAGCGCCGGACAGGTGCGCCAGGGCGATCGTCAGCAGGCGCGGCGGGTAGAAGACCGCTGCCTGCGGGTCAGCGATGAAGGGCAGGCCGCCGTTGTTGTAGGGGTTCCACAGCGGAACCTCGCCGGCGGTGAAGCGCGCGTACTGGTAGCCGCCGAAGGCGACGAACTGACCAGAGAAGTCGCCCAGTTTGAGCGCGGCCTGGTCGCCGGGGATGGGCGTAAACAGCCGCCAGAAAAAGAGCAGCCACAGCGCGACCAACAGCAGCCCGGCGGCGGCGTCCTGTTTTCGTGTAGTCATGAACCAGCCTCCGCCGGCAGAATGCGCACACGGCTGAGATAAACGAACGTATTGGCCTGCCCGCCGTCCGGCGTGAAAACGCGCAGGCGCGGGAAAGCGCCGTCGGGCGTCTCGCGATATAAGCCGACCTCAATCTCAAAGATGCCGGGCGGCGCGTCCGGGCTGATCGCCAGGGTGTGCACGTCTTCAACGATCACGCCGGGTGTCCACGTCGAGGTGGGGGCGCTCCACTGGGCGGGCATGCCATCTGAGGCGGCGTGCTTGGTGAGCGTCAGCGGGTCGAGGATGTTGGCGAACACCTTGTAATCGTCGGCGATGGGCGCCAGGGCGCGCCAGTAGAGCGTCAGCGTAACGGTGTCGCCGGCGGCCGGGCTGAGGTCAGACAGGCTGTAGCCGACCAGCTCGATCAGGCCGCCGAAGTTCACGCTGAGCGGGTTGGGCACGTTGTGTGCGCTGGCGCGCGGCTCAAGCAGCGTCTGGCCGATGATCAGCGTTTCGCGCCCATCGGGCAGCGTCAGGCGCTCGCCGGTCGGCAGGTGATACCAGCCGACGGCGACCTCAAGCGGCAGCGGGGCATAGGCCGCGGACGGGACCCAGACCGCGACTGAATCGCGCCAGGCGCGGCCTGGCTCCAGGTCAGAGGTCGCCAGCGCGCCCTGGCCGGGGTAGATATCGCGCTGGCCGACGATCACGCCGTCGGGCGTGACCAGGTGCACGAACAGACTCCAGTCGCGCGCCGGGGTTTCAAGCGTCTGCCAGTCGAGCGTAAGCTGCACGTAGTCTTCCGGGTGAACGCGCGGCGTGGTTACCGCGGCGGCGCGCAGGCTGAGCGCGCCCGGCTCGCCCGCGCGGGCAAAGACGGCCAGCGGCGCGCCAGCGGCGGCGGGAAGCTGCGGCGGCGGGGCATACGCCGGGGCGATGACCAGAAAGGGGGCGGCGGCGGCGATAATGGCGAACCAGCCGACCGTGCCGCCCAGCGCCCAGGGGCGCGCGCGGCGTGGCAGCCACCACACCAGCCCGACCGCCAGCCAGAGCATGATGCTGCTCAGCGCGCCGAACAGCAGCCGCCCCTGCGACGCGGGCGTTTCGGCGGTCCAGCGTAGATACGACAGGAAGGTGGTCAGCGGCCAGATGACGGTCACGGCGGCGGGCAGCCAGCGCCTGTCGCTGAGCGTGAGGCTGCTCGCGCGCCAGCCGAGGCGCGGGGCCAGCGCGCTGTGCAGCCAGAAGGCCGCCGCGCCTGCCAGCCCGACGACGGCGAGGGCGTCGAACACCGTGTAGACCGCGGCGGGCAGCGGCACATTGACGCCGCCGAAAAAGCCCCAGAACGCCTGAGTGAGGCTGTGGCGCTCGCTCCACAACTGGGCCATGTTAGCCGGGACGGCCCGCCGGCCAACAAGCGCCAGAAACGTGTTGAGGCCGGTTAGGTCGCCGTAGAGCTGGAGGTTGCGCAGATACCACCAGCCCGCGATCGCCACGGTGAGGCCGCCCGCGATTAGCCCGCCGACCACCAGCGGCCGCCAGTCACGGCGGCGCAGGCTGATAATCAGCAGCGTCAGCGCCACCAGCGGGATGAGAAAGCCGATGTTGTATTTCGCCAGCAGGCCCGCGCCGGTCACGAGGCCGAGCAGGACATAATCGCGCCCGGCGGGGGGGCGCTCAAGCAGCAGCAGGCGCACGATGAACAGCGTCAGCAGGTTGCCCAGCAGCGTGCTAAGGTTGTCGTTGTTGACCGACCCGGCGATGAACAGGAACATGGGCAGGAAGGCGGTCAGCGCCGCCGCGCCCAGAGAAATTACCGGCGCGCCGGGGAAGATGGCGCACCCCAGATGATAGGTAACCAGCACGGTCCCCAGCCCCAGCGCGACCGACAGCAGGCGCGCCAGGTGCAGCGCCAGCGTCGCGCCCGCCCAGGGGAAGGCTTCAGCGCCAGGGCGGTGAACAATCATGTTCGCGTTGCCGTCGGGCCGGACGATGCCGATGTCGGCGTGCGGGTTGATGCGGCGGATGTAGTCCATGTCGGACGTGTCAACGCCGGCGGTCAGCAGGGCGGCCATAAAGTAATATAACGGCGGCTGGCTGCCTTCCTGACGCCAGGGGCCAACGTTGGCCGGGTCCTGCACGGGGAGCTGGAGGCCGTTCTGGGCGAGGTGGCGCACCAGCGGGTAGTGCCACAGCTCGTCGGACACCTCGAACGGCGGCGCGGCCACGCTGTACACCAGCGCCAGCGCCGTGTACGCCAGCAGAATCGCGATCAGCACGCGGCGGTGGGCGGTCATGGCAGCGCCGTCCGCACGCGCTCGAAGAAGCTGGTGTAATCGGCGGCGATGTGCGGCCACTCAAACTGGTGTTTCAGGGTTTCCGCCTCCTGGCGCAGCGCCGCGCAGAGCGGCGGCGATTCATAGCAGCGGCGCAGCGCGGCGGCCAGCGCGGCGCTGTCGTCTGGCGGGACGAACAGCATGTTGTGCCCGTCGCGGAACAGCGGAATCGCGACGTGGGGCGCGGTCGTAACGACCGGGCAGCCGTAGCGGATGGCGGCCATCAGGCTGCCGCGCCGGTATGAGACGCCGTCGCGAAAGGGCAGCGCGACGATGTCGCTGGCTTTGAGGAAGCTGCCGACGGCGATTTCATCTTCGAGGTAGCCGGTGAAGTGGACATAGGGCGTTAGCGCCAGCCGCGCCAGCAGCGCCTGAATCTCAGCCGCGTAAGCCGCATTGGACGGGTCGCTGGAGCCTGCTTCGCCGCCGATAACGACCAACCGCGCTGGCACGCCGGCGGCGCGCAGCGCGGCCAGGCTGGCGAGCAGCGTGTCGAACCCCTTGCTGCGGTTGAGCAGGCCGAAGTAGCCAAGCAGGAAATCTGCCGGGGCGGCGCCGGCGCGGGCGCGCCAGGGCGCGGGGTCGAACGGGCGCGGCAGCGGCGCGAGGATGTTGCTGGCGATTGGGATCAGGGCTGTGCGCGGCAGGTGGCGCACCTGCGCCGCGTCCTCGTGATTGGTGACGATGACGCCCGCCGACGCGCGCGCCAGATGGGCCACGATCCAGGGGCGCAGCGCGCCCGCCTTAGGGAAGAGATAAGGGAAGCGCAGATCGTGAAAGGTCGTCACGACCGGCGCGCTCACCGCCTGGGGCAGGAAATGCACCCAGGGCGACATGTCAAAGGCGGCGGTCTGAAACTGTAAACTGACGATCTGGAGCTGATTATCGCCGGCCCAGCGGGCGATGGCGCGCAGGCTGCCCGGCCCCCAGGCGGCAACCTGCGCCGCGGCCTGCGTCCCGACGCGGCTGAGCAGATAAACCTGGTGATCGCTTGCGGCCAGATGGCGCGCCAGCAGCTCGGTATACGCGCCGACGCCGCCGCGCATGGGTGGAAACTCGCCGGTGACAATGCCGATGCGCATCAGCTTAGCTTCAACCCGGAGCGCAGGACCTGCCAATACGCGCTGATGCGCTGGCGGCGCAGGTCACGCTTGTGGCCCAGCGCGCTTTTGACGGCTTCCAGCGCAAGCTGCCAGGCGTAGTTGAGCAGCAGGAACGCGCGCAAAAGCTGCGCCGCCAGCCAGCCGTGATATTTGCGATAGTAGCGCAGCTTGCTCTGCTGGAAATGGATGTGGCGGCGCGCCACGACCTGGCCGGTGCTGCCGCCGCCGTGGTGGATGATGCGGGCGCTGCCCAGGTAAACGACGCGCCAGCCCGCGTCTTTCGCCCGGCGGCACCAGTCGAGTTCTTCCGAGAACATGATAAAGCCTTCGTCCAGGCTGCCGATCTGATCGTAAACCGCCCGCCGCGCCATCAACGCAGACCCCTGCACCCAATCAACGTCGAGCAGCGCGTCGTCAGGCGCGTCGGCCACGTAGAACCGGTCGAGCATGCCGCGCGGGGCAAACGGCTGGAGCCAGGTGCTCTCAAAAAAGGCCAGCGTAAACGAGGGGAAACGCCGCCGTGTGGCCTGGGTTGTGCCGTCGGTGTTGAGCGTGCGCGGCCCGACGATGCCTGCGTCCGGGCTGGCATCGAGGAAAGCGACCATCTGCGCCAGCGCGTCGCCCACGATTTCGGTGTCAGGGTTAAGCAGCAGCAGGTGGCGGCCCTGCGCCGCTGCCAGCCCGATGTTGTTGCAGCGCACAAAGCCCAGGTTTTCGGCCTGGGGCAGCAGGCGCACCTGCGGAAAGCGGGCGGCGACCATGCGCACGGTGTCGTCGGCGCTGGCAGAATCAACGACGATAACCTCAAGGCGCGGCGCAGCGCCGTCCGCGGCGGGCGGCGCGAAAATGCTTTCAAGGCAGGCCGCCAGCAGGGCGCTGACGTTCCAGCTTACGATAATGATGGAGAGGTCGATCAACCTGAGCCATCCTTCCGACGCAGCGCAATTTTACCAGAGGAATTTACAGATGTTCATTGTTCTGGCCACACTTTGATAACAACTGGCGGCCACAATGGGGGCGTTAGTGGTGAAAGCGGGCATAGCCGCGAAAGGGAACTTTGACCGTGAATGCGAAAAAAGTTATCACCGGTGCGATGGTTGTGGGCGTGCTGACCCTGGGGATCAGCGCGGCCAGCGCGCAGGGGGCCGGTGGAGGCCGGTCGCGCCCTGGCGATGGGATTGGTGATGGGGCTGGCGGCGCGCTGCTGGCGCTGGTGGAGGAGCAGACCGGGCTGGACGCGCGCGAGATTGTGCAGCAGCTGCGCGACGGCAGCACGCTGGCGCAGTTGATCGAGGCCAACGGCGGCGATGTGGACGCGGTGATCGCAGCGGCGGTGACGGCGGCGACTGAGCATATCAACGAGGCGGCGGAGGCGGGCCACATCACTGCGGAGGCGGCTGAGGCGCTGCTGGCGCAGGTTGAGCAGCGGGTGACGGATGCGGTTAACGGTGTCTATGGACCGCTGATGGACCGGCTCTGGGACCAGTTTCGCGACCGAACGAATCGCGGGCGCGGCGCGCACGGCCGGGGCGCGCGCGGACAGTTCTCGTTTCCGGGCGTGCGCGCGGACATCATCGCGCTGGCCGCTGAGCAGACCGGCCTGGACGTGAGCAGTATCCTGAGCCAGCTTGCCGACGGCGAAACGCTGGGCGCTGTTCTGCGGGCGAACGGCGTGGATGTTAACGCCTTTGTTGACGCGGCGGTAGCGCAGGCTGAGGAACAGATGGGGCAGCGGGCGCAGACGCGGCTGGACGCCCTGCGCGCGCGGCTGCTCGACCTTTTGAGTGTCGCAGAGGACGTATAAACGGGGCAGTTTCCCTGAGCGTAAACCGGTGTTGAGGGCGCGCGCCAGCGCCCTCAATCGTTGATGCTGAACAGCCGCCGCGCGTTTTCCCAGGTGGCTGCGGCCAGGTCCGCTGTGGGCAGGGCCTTGGTCTGCGCCAGCGCCGCCGCGATATGTGGAATATACGCCGGTTCGTTGCGCTGGCCGCGGAAGGGGACCGGGGGCAGGAACGGCCCGTCGGTCTCGACCAGCAGGCGGTCGAGCGGGGTGAGGCGGGCGGCGGCGCGCACATCGTCCGCTTTTTTGTAGGTGATGGGGCCGGTGAAGCCCAGGTAGAACCCCAGCGCCAGCGCGCGCTCGGCGCTGGCTGGCGGCGCAGAGAACGAGTGCAGCACGCCAGGGCGGGCCTTAAGCGCCGGGGGCAGGCTGGGGACCCAGCTTGCCAGCACCGCCAGCACATCGTCGCTGGCGTCGCGGTTGTGAATGATAACGGGCAGCGCGAGCGCGGCGGCCAGCGTGAGCTGCTGCTCGAAGGCGTTTAGCTGGCGGTCGCGCGGGCTGCGGTCGCGGTAGTAGTCGAGGCCGATCTCGCCCACAGCGACAACTTTGGGCGCGGAAGCCAGCGCGCGCAGGTCGGCCAGCAGCGCGGGCGCGAACCCAGCGCTGCTGTTGGGGTGTACACCCGCTGCGGCGTAGACGCCATCAAAGCTGGCGGCCAGCGCAGCGGCGGCCTGGCTGGTTGGCAGGTCAATGCCGGGGTTGAGAATCCGTGTAACGCCAGCGGCAGCGGCGCGCTGCACGACCGCGGCGCGGTCGGCATCGTAGGCTGTGAAATCCAGGTGGCAGTGGGTGTCGAACAAGGCCATAAGATCAGCGGCTGCTCTTAAGCTGCTGCATATCTGAGGCGACCATCATCTCGATAAGCTGGTCAAACGAGACGCGCGGCTCCCAGCCCAGCGCTGTTTTTGCCTTTGTGGGGTCGCCCACCAGCAGGTCAACCTCAGCGGGGCGCATAAAGGCCGGGTCCTGGACAGCGTAATTCTTCCAGTCCAGGTCAAGCGCGCTGAACGCGACGTACAGCAGGTGCTCAACCGGGTGTGTCACGCCGGTGGCGATCACGTAGTCGTCTGGTGTGTCCTGCTGAAGCATGAGCCACATCGCCTGGACGTAGTCGCCGGCGAAGCCCCAGTCGCGGCGGGCGTCCAGGTTGCCGATGCGCAGCTCGTTATCCAGGCCCAGCTTAATGCGCGCGGCGGCGTGTGTCACCTTGCGGGTGACAAATTCCAGCCCCCGCCGGGGGCTTTCGTGGTTGAACAGGATGCCGCCGCTGGCGTGGAGGTTATAGCTTTCGCGGTAGTTGACGGTGATCCAATGGCCGTAGACTTTGGCGACGCCGTAGGGGCTGCGCGGGTGGAAAGGCGTGGTTTCGGTCTGCGGCACTTCGTGCACCTTGCCGAACATCTCGCTGCTGGACGCCTGGTAGAAGCGAATTTCCGGGTTAACCGCGTGCACGGCGTCCAGCAGGCGGGTGACGCCCAGGGCGGTGACGTCGCCCGTGAACACCGGCTGGCTCCACGACGTTTGCACGAAGCTCTGGGCGGCCAGGTTGTAGACTTCGCTGGGGTTGATGTCGCGCAGGGCGCGCATCAGGCTGGTCTGGTCGAGCATATCGCCGGGGATGAGCCTGACCTGATCCTGGATGTGACGAATGCGCTCGAAGTTAAGCGTGCTGGTGCGGCGCACCAGGCCGTAAACGTCATAGCCCTGCGCCAGCAGAAACTCCGCCAGGTACGAACCATCCTGGCCGGTGATGCCGGTAATCAGCGCGCGGCGTGTACTCATAACACTCTCCTGTGTCGTAAGCGTTTCAATGGGCAGGTGCCGAGTCAACCCGCTGACGGCACTCAGCGAGCAGGTCGTGCAGCGTTTGTTCAAAAGCGATGTGCGGCCGCCAGCCAGTGGCGGCGCGCAGGCGGCCCGCGCTGCCCAGGCGGACCGGGACATCAATGGGCAGGAAGCGCGCCGGGTCAACGCGGATGGCGATGCTGGCGCGGCTGAGACCGACCAGCGTGTCGAGAATTTCCTGGACGCTGTGCGCCGCGCCAGAGGCGACGTTGTAGACCGCGCCCGGCTCGCCCTGCTCGACGATCAGATGATAAGCGCGGACGATATCGCGCACGTCGGTGAAATCGCGGCGGGCGGCGAGATTGCCCACCTCTAACACGGGCGGCTGCCAGCCGGCCTCGATGCGCGCGACCTGTACAGCGAAATCGGGCGCGACGAAGCCCTCGCGCTGGCCGGGGCCGAAGTGGTTAAAGGGGCGCGCGCGCAGCACCGGCAGGTCGTGGCTGAGATGGTACTGCAGGCCGAGCAGGTCCTGGGCAGCTTTGCTCACGCCGTAAGGGCTGGTTGGCTGCAGCGGCGCGTCCTCGGTGATGGCGGAGCCGTCGCCGGGGCCGTAAACCTCTGCTGAGCTGACGACGAGCAGGCGCGGGCGTATGTCCGCCGCCAGGCAGGCAAGAATCAGGTTGAGCTGGGCGCGAATGTTGTTGGCGAGGGTGTCCCAGGGGGCGCTGAACGACTGCCGGGGTGACGCCTGCGCCGCCAGGTGGTAGATGTGATCCGGGCGCAGGCGGGCGATCAGCGCGTGAACGGCGTCGGGGTCGGTGAGGTCAAGCGCGTGGCAGGCAGCCGGCAGGCGCGCGCCCTCAGCCGGGTTGAAGACTGTGCCGTGCAGCTCGGCGCTGGGGGCGGCGCTGGCGAGATAGCGCAGCAGGTGCTGCCCGACAAACCCCCCGATGCCCGTAATCAGTACCCGCATGCCGTTTGCTCCCGTGCGCCGCGCCTGCTGGATTATAGCGAAGCCGCGCCAGCAGGCTATCCCGGATTAGCCGGCACAGGGATCACGAACCCCTGAACGATAGGCGAGCCGGGCTGCTGTAAGGCGTAGACATCGTAGCGCTGGCCCGGCTGCAGGTTGACGTTGGCGATAAACGCGGCGACGGCGGCGGCGTCGGCGTCGAGCAGCAGCAGGTCCCACATACCTGCCGGCAGCAGGCCCGGCGCTGAAGCGCTGCCCGGCGGCACGGAATCGGCGTTCGGGACGGGCTGCACGCCGAAACCGATGGATTGGCGGTAGGTCGGCGTGACGGGTGTGCCGGAAAGCGCGCTGGTCTGCGGCGGGCTGCTGAAGCGGCTTGCCGTGCCCGCCGGCGCGGCGCCAGCGGCATAAGCCAGCCCCAGGTTGATTGGCGCGCCGGCGCTGACGTTGATCAGGCGGGCCAGCGGCGCATCGCCGGTGGCCGCGGCGGGTTCAGGGATGGGCAGCACAAGGGTGCGCTCCAGGCCGTAGCCCAGCACAACCAGCGTGTAGGACACGCCGGTGTCGAACACCACTTTGTCCTGGAACAGCGGCTCTGAGGACTCCGCAGAGCGGACTTCGACGGTAAAGACGCCGCTCGCGGCGGGCTGCGCCGGGCTGGCGTCGCCATAGTCAAGGCGTTCGGCCAGCAGCGTGTCGTTCACCAGCACGGTGAGCGGCCCGCTCTCAAAGGCGGCGTTGACGGCGCTGACGTAGGTGGGCCGGGCCGGGACCGGCGTGGGTGTTGTGTCGGGCGGCGGCGCGCTGGCCTGCGCCGGCATGCCGACGCGCTCGCTGAGGATGACCGGCGGGACCCGCCCGGTGATCAGGTAAAGATAGCTGTAACCGGCCTCAAACACGATATCCTGCGCGATTTCGAGCGAGGCGGCGCTTTCGTCAGCGGCGGCGGCGTTCCAGTAGAAGGTGTAGGCGCTGCCGGTTGGAACATCAACCGGGCGCGCGATGTCGCCGTAGTTCAGCACGGGCAGCGTGAGCGCCCCATTGTTGATGCTGGACGCCAGGCGCGGCGTTTCAGCAAGCGTGTTGACGAACGTCACGCGCGCCGTGTCCGGCGCGGTAGGCGTGAGGTCGTCGTGCAGGGCGATAAGCTGCGCCGATTGAGGCGTTCCCAGGACAACCAGCGTTGTGCCCGCGTCCTCGTCGGCGAGGATGTCGGCGCTGGCAAGCGGCTCAGTGTCGGCTGGGCTGGCCCCGGCAGGGTAGACGGCGGCGCGATAAGCGCCGGCTGCCAGCGTTTCACGCGGCGACGAACGGGTGTAGTCCAGCGCCGCCGCGAGCAGCGTCTCGCCCAGGTAGACATCCACCGCGCCCAGCTCAGCGGCCCCGCTGACGGCGCGCACGGCGGCCCAGCCGGGCATACGGGCATCCACGCGGATGATCTCCGGCGCGGCTGGCGTGCCTGCCAGCAGCAGCGTGTAGGCGGTGCGCGGGCGCAAATTCAGCGGATAGCTGAGCAGGATCGCGTCTGCGCCAGCGAAATCGAACGTGATTTCGCCGGCGGGCGTGGTGGCGATGATGTTGATCGCGCCCAGGGCCAGCGGTGGGGTGAGGTTTACGCCGCGCTGCTGCACGGTGATTTCGCCAACACCGTCGAGCGCGTGCACGAAGCTGACGCGGCTCTGATCGTGTTCGAGCGGCGCGCTGTTTTCCTGGTGGATCAGCAGCGCTGGGCCGCCGTCGGCGCTGCTGATCGCGATCAGGCGGGCGCTGCCGGGCGGAAACTCGATACCAGGGGCGCTGAGAATCGGCTCAGCGTCGGCGGGGCGGCTGCCAGCAGGGTAAACGCGGACGGTATAGGTCCCGGCGGCCAGCGGCGCGCTGTCGGTGTACTGCCGATAGCCGAGGTAGGGCGCGACGGCCAGCCCTTCCACGTACACATCCACCGGCGGCTGGCCGGGCGCGGCGTGAATCACGCGGACGAAGGCGGACGGCGCAGTGTCCTGCGCCAGCGGCACAGCCAGCGGCGTCAGCGTTGGCCGGGGCGTTGGCAGGTCGGTCGGCGTGGGCGTGGCTGAGGCGATCAGCGTGGGGGTGGGGGTGGGCGCAGCCGGCGCACAGGCGGCAGCGGCGATCACCAGAAGCAGCAGAACGCGGCGCGCAGTGAGCATTGCAGTCCTCGCAGGTTGATTTTCTGCCATTGTACCCGCGCGCCGTGAATTCACCAGTAAGCAAAGAGTCCCGCGCTCGCGCACGGGACTCCTGAACAGCAGCAAACGGGCGGCGCGCGTCAGCCGCCGGCAGGCGCGCCCATAGTGTCAACCTCGCCTTCAGCCAGCGGCACGTCAAGCAGCGCGTAAGGCGCGCCGTTGAAGCTGAGCGTGACGAAAACGGCGGTGTCGGTGCGGGCGGCGATCCAGCCTTCCTGGCCCTCGTAAGTGACCTGGAGCCAGCCGCCGTCGCCGGTGCGGGCGGTCACCACGACCTGCGTGCCGCTGGGGATTGGCGCGATGACTTCCGCGTTCACGTCAGGCGTGCGCCGCATGTTGAGGTTAGCGCCGGGGTCAAGCGCGACGGTGGCGACGACGGCGTCTTTGGTCGGGTTGGCGGTCGGCACAGCGAGCTGCGGCGCCGCGCCGGCCTCGACAGCGCCGCGCGTGCCGGAGTCGATGACCTGAAGCAGACCGCGCGCGTCGAATTCTTCCAGGCTGGACGGCTGGCCGTTGTACTCGTAGCTCAGGAAGTCGGTGCTGGCCCAGCCGGTGACGGAGCTGCCCTCAGGGGCGGTGTAGCGGATGAAGGCCCAGGCGCCGGTTTCGTCAATGCCGACGAACTCGGCCACCGTGTTCAGCGTGAGCCGCGCCAGCACTTCGCTGTCTGCCACCGGCAGGCGGCGGACGTTGAGGTTAGCGGTGGACAGCATGTTGATCACGCGCACGGAGACGATATCCTGCCGCCCGACAGGCGCTGTGATGGCGGTGTTGCGGGCCTCGCCAGGCGTGTTGCCGGGGATGGTGGGCAGGTCGCGCAGCGGGACCTGCTGGCCAGCGGCGCTGCGCACATCAACGTAGTCGCTGCGCACCCAGGCGTCGATCTGGCCGCCGTCGGGCGTGTCATAGGTGACGAACAGCCAGGTCTGGTCGCGCGCCAGGTCGTCGCGCTCATCCTCAAGCAGTTCAACCGGGTCGGTATACTCGTAGTCGGGCGGAATCTGGGTCGCGCTGCTGAGGATTTCAGCCAGCTCGCCCTCGCGGCCATTGACCGTGAGAACAGTGGCGAAAGGAACCGTGCCCAGCGAGAGCGCCTGCGAATTGGGGTACTGGCGCAGCTGCAGGTTGCGGTCCGGGTCCAGGTTAAAGACGCGGCCTGTAAACGCTGGCCCGGCCGGCGCGACAGGCGGCGGCGCGATCACCGGCGCGGGGGTGGGTTCAACCGGGGGCGTGGCGGTAGGCTGTGGGGCCGGTTGGGCAGGCTGTTCCGGCAGGGCAGGGGCCTGGGCGACAGCCGCCGCGCCGGGCGCGCTGCCGATGCCCCGCGCCAGAGCAACCGGCGCAAGCGGGAACAATTCCGCCGCCGCGCCGCCAGCGGCCAGGTATTCGTAGTACACGCCGCCGTAGAAAGCGGCGGAGACTGGCGCGAGCGCCGCGCCGTCGGCGGTCACTGTGAGCGTGTAATCGCCCGGCGCAGGCGCGAAGAACAGCGGGCCGGCCTGCCCGGCGGCGACATCCGTCGCAACGACGGAGCCGTTATCCAGCGCGGCGGAAACAGCGCCGCCGTCAGAGCCGACATTGGTCACGCGCAGCACAGGCTCTGCGGGTGACATAGCGCTGAAGTCGTCCGCGTAGATGGCCAGCCCCAGGCCGCCGCCGGTGTTGATGACGGCGAGGGTCGTAAACAGGGCAGGGTCGGCGTCGAGTGTGCCGGTAGCCAGCTCGTCCTGCGTGCCGGCGGCGCGCACAACGATGTCGAGGCCGCCAGCCGGGACGGCGATAAAGCCGGTGGCGTTAGCGCCCGCCGCCGGCTCGGCAAGCGTGGCGATGAGGGTCCCGGCCGCGTAAACGTCGGCAGCGGGCGCGCCGGGCGCGGCGTGTACCAGGCGGACGCGGGCGGAGTCGGTCTCGTTTTCCGGGCGCACCGGGGCTGTGAGCACCAGGTAGTTGGGCACGCTGGCGGTGCCGTACAGGACGAGCTTGTAGGATGTGCCGCTGAAGCTGACCGGCAGCTCCAGGTTGAACAGGCCGCCGTCAACGCCCGCCCCGGCAGGCGCGATAACCAGGTTGTAGGTGAACAGCGGAATGTCAAGCGTGCCGAAAGGCTGGTTGTAAGCCTGATTGACGACCAGGGTGCGGCCGTCCTCCAGCATGATATCAACGGCGGGCGCGTCAGCGATGGCGTGAATGCTGGTAAACCGCGCCTGGCCCAGCGCCAGCGGGTCCAGGTCGTTTTCGTCGAGATAGGCGATAAAGCCGGGGTTGTCGGGCGACGACGCGACGAGGGTGTAGTTAGCGCCGCTGCCAGCGGGCAGAATCTGCTCCCACAGCAGCGAATCGGTGCCGGCCTGACGCACACTGATGTTGCGCTCCCCGGCGGGGATGGTGATATAGGGCGTTGCCGCGCCAAACGCGAGATCAGCAGCGATGAGCTGGCCGTCGGCGTAGATGTCTACCGCCGGCGCGCCAGGAACAACATGGACGAAGCGCGCCAGCGAATCGGCCTGCGCGCCAACGCCGGCAGCGCTCATCAGAAGCGCTGCCAGGACGAGCAGCAGCGCGAACAACTGCGTGCGGTGTCTCATTGGTTTTCTTTCCTCCCTCAATGCAGGCCTAATTTGCCGAGCACAGGGCAACTCAGGTGCCCTCTTCCCATTGGCTGAGGTAGCGTACCTGCTCTGGCGTGAGGGTGTCAATGTGCACCCCCATCGCCTCCAGCTTGAGCCGGGCGATCTCGTTGTCGATTTCTTCCGGCACGACGTAGACGCTGGGCGAGAGACTGCTGGCGTTCTTGAGCATGTATTCCGCGCCCAGGGCCTGGTTGGCGAAGCTCATATCCATAACGCTGGCGGGGTGGCCTTCGGCGGCGGCCAGGTTGATCAGGCGGCCTTCGCCCAGCAGGTAGATAGGCCGGCCAGCGACCATGTATTCCTGCACGAAGGGGCGCACGAGGCGCGGCGCGGTGGCGCTCATCTTTTCCAGGGCGGGGATGTTGATTTCAACGTTGAAGTGGCCAGAGTTGCAGACGATCGCGCCGGCTTTCATGCGCTCGAAGTGGTGCGCGTCAAGCACGTTGAGGTCGCCGGTGGCGGTGATGAAGAGATCGCCCAGCGGCGCGGCTTCGTGCATCGGCATCACGCGGTAGCCATCCATGACGGCTTCCAGCGCCTTGAGCGGGTCCACTTCGGTGACGATGACGTTCGCGCCCAGGCCGGCGGCGCGCATAGCGATGCCCCGGCTGCACCAGCCATAGCCCGCCACGACGACGGTGCGCCCGGCCAGCAGGATATTGGTGGCGCGGATAACGCCGTCGAGCGTGCTCTGGCCGGTCCCGTAGCGGTTGTCGAACAGGTGCTTGGTGTTGCTGTCGTTAACGGCGATCACCGGGAAGGCGAGCGCGCCGTCTTTGGCCATCGCACGCAGGCGGATGACGCCGGTAGTCGTTTCTTCCGTGCCGCCGATGACATCTTCCAGCAGCTCGCGGCGGCTTTTGTGAATCGTCCCTACCAGATCAGCCCCGTCGTCCATCGTGATGTGGGGTTTGTGGTCGAGCGCGGCCTTGATATGCTCGTAGTAGATGTCGTTGTTCTCGCCTTTAATGGCGTAGACCGGAATCTCGTAGTGCGAGACCAGCGAAGCGGCGACATCGTCCTGTGTGGAGAGCGGGTTAGACGCGCACAGAACCACATCCGCGCCGCCCATCTGAAGCGTGTGAACCAGGTTGGCGGTTTCAGTGGTCACGTGGAGGCAGGCGGAAACACGCACGCCTTCGAGCGGTTTTTCCTTGGCGAAACGCTCGCGGATGGCGCGGAGAACCGGCATTTCCTGTTCCGCCCACTCGATACGGTAGCGACCGCCGGTGGCAAGGTCCAGGTTTTTGACATCGTATTGGATACTCATTCATACTCCTGATACACGAATGGCGGCCAACGCTGGCCCCATAACGGCGCGATTTTAGCACACGATTAACCGGTTGTCGCCGGTACTTTCAGACGCGCCGGCGGGCGCTGTAAACAACGCTGCCCGCAGATTTTGCGGGCAGTGCAGGTAGAAAAATCAGCGTTCAGCCCCGGCGCTGACCGGCGCCAGCAGGCTGTCGAGCAGGCCGCCGTCGTCGAAAAAGGCGCGGAAGCGCTGAACGAACTCCGCCAGCGTGAACGAGTGATTCTGCGTGCCGACGTGCTCCAGCGCGTAGGTGGCGCACAGCGCGCCCAGCTGCCCGGCCAGCGGCAGCGGCCAGTCAGAGGCCAGCCCGCGCAGGAAACCGCCGCGAAATGCATCGCCTGCGCCGGTGGGGTCCTTGATACCCGCGCAAGGAAAAGCGGGGATTTCATAGCGCTCGCCATTGGCGTAAATGTGCGACCCGTTTGGCCCCTGGGTGATGACAAGAATTTCAACGGCGCGGCGCAGGTCGTCAATCGTCTGGCCGGTCTTGTGACAGATAATTTCCGCCTCATAGGCGTTAATCACCAGCGCGTAGGCGCCGCTCATGCTGCGCGCCAGCTCCTCACCGCTCAGCCGGGGGACCTGCTGGCTGGGGTCGTAAAGGAAGCGGATGCCGCGCTGGCGGCATTCATCGGTCAGGTTCAGCATGGCCTGCGGGTCGTTGGGCGAGATCACCACCAGGTCGGGGGTGTCCTGCCCGATATCGGCCAGCGAGAAACTGCGGGCGTAGGCCATCGCGCCGGTGTAAAATGAGGCGATCTGATTGTTGTCGAGATCAGTGTTGACGAAGAACGACGCGGTGAATACGTCGTCAATCTGGCGAACTGTGCTGGTATCCACGCCGGCCTTTTCCAGCCAGGCGCGGTAGTCGCCGAAATCGCGCCCAACTGTGCCCATCAGGCGCGGATGCAGGCCCAGCAGCCCGGCGGTAAACGCAATATTGGCGGCCACGCCGCCCCAGTGTTTGGTCATGTCGTCCACTAAAAAGCTGAGACTGACCTGGTGAAGCTGATCGGGGAGGAAATGTTCGGTAAAACGGCCGGGAAAACGCATCAGATAATCGTAGGCGATGGAACCGGTAATAATGATGTTCATCTGGTGGCTGAGGACCTCACGCTGGCGGGAGAACCGCTAGAGTATACCACAATCTCAGGGGCGTGTAGAATGGGTTACAAGGAAGCGGAACGCGGGGAGGTGGCGCGATGACAGCGAACAACGGCGATAACCGGCCCGGCAGCGGCGCGGCGAACAGCCGCCGCGAGCCGCGCCTGATTCAGGGCCTGCCAGGGCGACGGCTGGTGTCTTTTCAGGCGCTGCTGGAGCGAATTGAGGGCGCTTTTGCAGAGGAATATGCCGGCACTGCGGCGCTGACCGCCGCCGTCACCGCGACGGCACGGCTGAAGCTGCTCAACGAGACGATCAGCTATGTGCTGGCGGTAGAGTCGGTGCAGTTAGAGGACGCGGACCGGGCGGCCCTGACCGAGATGGCGTACAGCGCGCTTTTCGGCTATGGCGCGCTTGACCCGCTGCTGCGCGACGAACGGGTGACCACTATCGCGCTTGATGGCCCGGACAAGGCGGCGGCGCGCTATGGCCACGGGGACCTGACGCCGGTCGGGCCGTTATTTGACAGCGCGTCGCATCTGCGGCGTGTTGTGCGCCGGCTGCTGCTCGACGCCGGGACCGACCTGTACGAGGACCAGCCGATTGTCGAAACCGGGCTGACGATCGGCGACAGGCGCGTGTGCATCAACCTGATCGCGCCGCCGCTGACGCCCGACTATGTGGCGGATATCCGGCTGCACCCGTCGCAGCCGCCGACGCTCGCTGAGCTGGCGACGGCTGGCTTTCTGACGCCGCCGGCGGCGGCGCTGCTGGAGCGGCTGGCGCAGTCGCCACACGGCATCGCGATTGTTGGCGACACAGAAGCGGGCAAGACGACGCTGTTGAGCGCGCTGGCGCGGCGCCTGCCGCAGCCGGAGACAGTCACGGCGGTTGAGCGCGCTGGCGAGCTGTATCTGCCCGAAGGCGCGCGGCGGCTGGTGGCGCGCTGGCGCGCCGAGGGGCAGGAACCGGTTACGTTTGGCGAGCTGATCGGCGCGGCGCTGGCGCAGTCTCCCGGCTGTCTTGTGCTTGACGAGGTGCGCTCAGACGAGCCGGAGAGCATCGCGCCGCTGCTGCGCGAGGAAGGTGTGCCGCGCCTGCTCTGGTCATTTCGCGGACCATTCGACAGCAAGCGCCTGCGCAGCGCGCTGGGAATGCTGGCGCGGCGGTCGGATATGAGCCAGAGCGAGGCCCAGGTGATGGCGCTGCACCGGCGGCTGCCGTTCGTGGTGACGGTGCGGCGGGCGGGCGGCGCGGTGGGGCTGTACAGCATCGGCGAATGGCAGTTCCGCCAATCGGCGGATTACCCTGATTACGTGCCGCTGATGCAGTGGCAGGATGGGCAGCTGGTGGCAACGGGCGAACAACCGGCGCTGCCGCTGGGCTGAACGAAGCAGGGCCGCGCCAGCGGATCAGGTCCTGGCAGAACGATAGTCCAGCCAGGCGCGCGCCAGCGCCAGCGCCTCATCAGCGGCGCTGGCGGCATGCGCTGGCGTGCCAACCCATGCCCAGGCACGGCCAGCTTCGCGCCAGATTTTGTAGTCAAGGCCGACAACCAGCCAGGTGGCGTCGTTCAGATTTTCGTCCCAGCGCGGGCAGTTGTCGCTGCTCATGGCGGCCAGCCACACCGCCGCGGCGGCGGCCTGCTCGTCAGCGAGATCAGCGGCGGTGATTTCCTGCTGGTAGACGCGGCGGTCATCGCCGTCGTAAACGACGTAGTCGTGCTCGACGCCGCGCGAGCCAACCTGGATTTTGCGCATGTACCAGCCCAGGCGCGCCGCGATCACGCGGCGCAGCGCCGGGCCAGATGGCATATCGCGCCCGTCATAAGCCATCGCGGTCAGCCCCGTCCTTTCGGGCCTACGGCGGCCCCGGCGCACGTTCAGGCGATTACGACTGGGCGGCGAGCACCACCTGCTGCAGCAGGTCATAGGCGACCGGGCCGCGATTAAACACGGTTTCGCCGGCGCGGATAAACTGCGGCGCGCTGTCGCCAAAGCGCACCATGATGCTGGGCGTGCTCTGAATACCCAGGCTCTGCCCCATGCGGATATCGGTCTGATACTGGGTGGCGCTGCCGGCACAGGTCAGCAGCTCGCCGTAATTCACGCCCAGGCGGTCAGCCAGCGTGCGGGCGGTTGTGTCGTTGAAACGCGCGCGGCTGCCAAGCTCAAAGAGAACGTCGTGCGCGAGCCAGAAAGCGCCATCGCGCTGCTGATTGACGCACTCGGCAAGCTGCGCTGTGTACGGCCCATAAACGGGATCGGCGGCGCTGATGAACATGCGATATTCCAGGCGCGCCATGCCGGTTTTGACGAAGTTTTCGATAAAGCGCCCCATCGTGGGGTTGTAGTTTTGGCAGTGGGGACAGGCAAAGTCAGCAAATTCGACAACGGTGATCGGCGCGTCGGGGCTGCCGAGCACGAAAGCGCCGTCGGGCAGGCGCTCAAAGGGGATGCCGGTGTAGGCATCAAGCGCGGCGACCGGCGCGTTATTGGTCGAAACAACGATGGCGACCAGCGCGATAACCACTGCAGCGACGCCGATAACGCCGATCAGAATAGGGTTTATGGCGCGCAGGCGGGCGGCGGGTTTGGCGGGCTGCTTTTCCGCCGGTTGATCGCTCTTGCGTTTAGCGGGCTGTTTCGCTTCCATAGTAGATTTACCTGGTGTGATGGTCACGGATCGAATCTCAACTTTAGCCTATATTGAGCGCGCGCAACTTAGAAATATATGAGCATTTCAGCCGCCGCGCGCGCCCGGCGGGGGCCGTGAATTACCCCAAATGCCGCGACCGCGAGTAAGATAAGGGGCACGCTGCCGGTTTGAACCTCAGGAGATGAACAATGCGCGCCGTTGACATTATCGCAAAGAAGCGCGACGGTCTGCCCCTCACGCGCGCCGAGATCGCGTGGTTTGTTGACACTTATACCGCCGGGACGCTGCCCGATTACCAGGCGGCGGCGCTGCTGATGGCGATCTGCATCCAGGGCATGGCGCGCGAGGAGATCGTGCAGCTCACGCTGGCGATGGCGCACTCCGGCGACGTGCTGGACCTGGCGGCGGCGCTGGGCGGCTACGCCGTTGACAAACATTCGTCGGGCGGCGTGGGAGACAAAACCAGCCTGGCTGTACTGCCGCTGGTGGCGGCGTGCGGCGTGCCGGTTGCCAAGATGAGCGGGCGCGGCCTGGGCTATTCGGGCGGCACGCTGGATAAGCTGGAGGCTATCGCCGGGTTTGATGTCAACCTGGACACCGAGACTTTTTTGCGGCTGGCGCGCGAGAACGGCCTGGTGCTGGCCGGGCAGTCAGCAGACCTGGCCCCGGCGGACGGCAAGCTGTACGCGCTGCGCGATGTGACCGCGACCGTGCCCAGCCTGCCGCTGATCGCCAGCAGCATCATGAGCAAGAAGCTGGCCGCCGGAGCCAGCGGCATCGTGCTGGATGTTAAAGTGGGCGACGGCGCGTTTATGGCCGACGTTGAGCAGGGCCGGCAGCTCGCGCAGATTATGGTTGATATCGGCGTGGACGCCGGGCGCGATGTGGTGGCGCTGATCTCTGACATGAACCAGCCGCTGGGGCGGGCGGTCGGCAACAGCCTGGAGGTGATTGAGGCGATTGAGACGCTGGCGGGCGGCGGCCCGCCGGATTTCCGCGCGCACTGCCTGGAGGTGGCGGCGCACATGCTGCGGCTGGCGGGACAGGGCCGGCGCTGGACCAGCCTGGAGGAAGCGCACGCTGAGGCAGCGCGGCAGCTTGAGACGGGGGCCGGGCTGGTGGCCTTCCGGCACATGGCGGCGGCGCAGGGCGGCGATGTGAGCATGGTGGATGACACGTCCCGGCTGCCGCGCGCCCGCGTGGTTGAGACGGTGGCCGCCGCCGAGGACGGCTATGTGGCGCGCGTGTCGGCGCTGGAGATCGGGCGCGCGGCGTTCCAGCTAGGGGCCGGGCGCGAAAAGAAGGGCGACACGATTGATCTGGCGGTGGGCCTGATCGTGCACCTTAAAGTGGGCGATAAAGTGCGGCGCGGCGCGCCAGCGGTGACGATCTACGCTAACGATGAAACGCGGCTGCCTGCGTGCCGGGAAGCCGTTATGGCGGCGCTGGCTTACAGCCCACAGCCGGTTGAACCACTGCCGCTATTCTACGACACCATCTACGGGCGTTAACGCGCCTTCAGCGCTGTAGCGGAAGCGGTGGATGGGCGCGCCCTGCCACCAGCCGCCGCTGAAGCGCAGCGTGCCGGTCAGGCCGTCATAGTGGGCGCTCAGCAGCGCGGCCAGCGCGGCGGCGCGGTCAGGCGCGGCGGCGGCGACCTGGGCCGCCAGGCGGGCCGCGTCGTAGGTGAGCGTCGCCAGCAGCCCCGGCGGCGGCGCGAACGGGTCGCTGGCGCGATAGCGGGCGGCGAAGTCGGCGCCGGGCAGGGCCGCGCTGGACACGACAACAACGCCGTCCAGGTCAGGGCGCAGCAGCGGGAACTGCGCCAGCGCGAATATATCCCCGCCAACCAGCGGCGCGGGCAGGCGCGCAGCGTCCGTGACGCTGACGCAGGGGGGCGTTGTTAACTCGTTCGCCAGGCTGGATGCCGCCAGCACGAAGACCTGCGGCGCTGCGGGCTGCGCGCCCCAGTGGCCGGCCACGAGCACCGGCAGGTCGGCGAAGGCGCGCAGCGTGTCATCGGCGGCGGCGGCGCAGCCGAGCGCGATCGCGATGCGCGTGTGCGGGTCGAGCGCCAGCGCGCGGGCGCGGTCAGCGGCGCTGGCGGCGGACCCGCCGTCGTCCACGGGCAGCAGCTCAACCGCTGGCGCGCCGGCGTCCTGAAGCGCCAGCCGGGCTGCATAGAGCGCGTTGTAGCCGACTTCACGGTAGCGGCCTTCGAACGGGGCCAGCAGCGCGACGCGAACGGGCGCAGCAGCGCGCGCCTGCGCGCAGCCGGACAGGGCCAGCAGCGCCCAGACCGCCGCCAGCAGCCAGCTACGGGCAGCCATTAGCGACGTGTTCCGCGAAGGTGCGGGCGAAATTGTGGAAGCCGCTGCCGTCGCAGGCGGCACGGAAGTAGAGATAGTCAGAGACGGCGGGAAAGACGGTGGCGCGGATGGCGGACAGCCCTGGGTTGGCGATGGGGCCGGGCGGCAGGCCCGGCTGGAGATAGGTGTTGTAGGCGTGGACGGCGTTGGTGTAGTCGTCCTGGGTGATCTGCGGCCACCACGAGCTATCCTGATAGCCGATGCCATACTGAACGGTCGGGTCGGCGTCGAGTTTCATGCCGGTGTCCAGACGGTTGCGGTAGACGCTGGCGATCAGCGGGTTTTCTTCAGCGTGGACTGATTCGCGCTGGATGATGGACGCCAGCGTGACGACATCGAACAGCGACAGCCCCTGGGCAGCGGCGTCGGCCACAAGCTGCGCGTCCACGCGCGCGGCGAAAGTTTCGGTGAGCGTGTCGCGCAGGCCGGCGGGCGTGATTTCGGGCGGAAGCTGGTAGGTGTCTGGAAAGAGGAAACCCTCCAGCGACGCGCCCGGCGGCAGGCTGGCGTATTCGGCAAAGGCCGCGTCTACCGCCGCGCCGGGGCCAACTGCCGCCAGGAAGTCCGCGCCGGAAAAGCCAAACAGGCCGTTGGCATCTACCGCCGCCGCGATTTCTTCCTGCCGCCAGCCCTCCAGGATGCGAAACGGAATCACGCTGCTGCGCGAGTCGGTGAGCGCGACGGCGATCTGTGGGATAGTCTGAGTCTGGTTGAGGAAATAAGTGCCGGCCTCCAGCTCTACATCGAGGCCGGAGACGCGCGCGTAATCCACGAACAGGCCCGCGTCCGCAATCAGCCCATAGTCGAGCAGGCGCTGGCCGACGACGCGCGGCGGCTCGCCGGGGGCGATTGTGAAGCGCACCGGCGTCAGATCAGCGCCGACTGGGCGGTTCAGGTCGTCCTGGCGGCTGGCAAGCTGCCAGCGGATGATCTCGGTCTGCGCGAAATCCACCGGCTGGCCGCCGGAGATCACGAACAGCGCCCCGGCGCACAGCAGCAGGGCCAGCCCGAACGTCAGCGCGGCGGCGATAACGGCTTTGGCGAGTTGGCTCACAGGCGATCACTCCGTTGGCGGCGCGAAGGAAGGCGGGTCCGCCAGGCCGTCGCGAACCGCGTCAATATAGCTTTGCAGGATAACGCGGGCGGCGAGGTCGTCCACGGGCGCGCCGGGCCGGCGGCGCTGCTGGCGGGCCAGGTCACGGGCATCGCTGGTAGAGAGCTGCTCGTCCCACAGCAGCACCGGCAGCGCGGCGGCCTCGGCTAGGCGCGCCGCCCATTTGCGGACGGTGGCCGCCTGGTCCTGCTGGCCGGGCAGCGCCTCGTAGTTGGTGGGGACGCCAACGACGACCGCGACGGCCTGCTGCTCAGCGATAACCTGCCGGATGCGGTCGAAGTCTTCAGCGCGGGAACGGCGCTGGAGGATCGCCAGCTCGCGCGCGACCAGCCAGGATGCGTCGCACACGGCCAGGCCCAGCCGCTTGAGGCCGTGATCAACACCGAGCAGGCGGCCGGGCGTCATGCGCCGGTTTCCACGTGGACTGTGATGCGCACCGGCAGCACCGGCAGTTGATCCAGCCAGCCGGGGATAAGCTCGATGGTGGGCGGGCGCGCCGGGTCGAGGTCAAGCTGGGTTTGCAGGTAGGCGAGCACTTCCTCGCGCGGCCGCCCGGCGAGCTGCTGCTGCACGCGCGCGGTGTCTATCTGGGCGGCGACCAGCCCGCTGCCGGTGATGCTGAACTGCACCGTGCCATCCTGGAACGCCTGCGTGACCGCGCCCACGTCGTAGCTGACGCTTTCAGGGATGAGCTGCCGCCCGCGCGGAATCTGGCGGGAAAGCTGCGCCAGCACTACCTGCTGGCCGAGGCGCTGGTTGACGGCTACCGCTTCGACAACGGCGCGCATATCCAGCGTCAGGGTGTCGGCGGCCTGGCCGACATCGGCGCTGAACACGGTCCAGTCGGCGCGTTCCTCAGCGATGCGCACCGTCTCCAGGATGAGCGTCTGCGCCTCGTTGAGGCGCGGCAGCATTTCGACATAGGCGCGCGACTGAAGCTGCTGGCGCACGATCGCCAGCAGGCGCTCCTGGTCCTCGGCGCTGACGACCGCCGCCGTGCGGCTGGTTCCGCCGTAGGTGGGCGTCAGGTTGCGGACGGTCAGCCGGCTGGCGAGATCGCCCACCACGGTGTTGATGAGGCCAGCGTCCACGTTGCCGACTTCGCCCGCCGACGCCTGCAGCGCCTGGACGGGAACTTCCAACTGCTGGCCAACCCCGGCGGGAACGCGGGCTGTTTCAGTGGTGCGGAACAGGATCGGCGTCCCGGCGCTGGTGCTGACGGTGGTCCCAGCGGGGATTTCAACGCTGCCGGGCGTCTGATTGACGAAGATGACGGTCCCCTGGGCGGGGACGGCGGCCAGCTCCTGCGTGCCGGTGGTGGGCAGCGTGCCGGTTTCATCAACCGTGATGCTGAGGCGCATGGCCGGCACCAACCCGGCCTCAATGTCCACATCGGCGGCGGTGGGGCTGGCGGTCAGAACAGCCTCGGCGGTGATGCGCTCCTCAGCGGGGTGGACAGTGACTACCGCGCCGGGCAGGACGACATAGGCCACCGCGCCGGCGGCGCTCAGCAGCAGCGCCAGCGCCGCGCCGCGCCGCAGCAGACGCCAGCGCGAAGGCCGGCTGTCGCTTTCGAGCGCGCGCTGCTGGGCGGCTGCCGGGATTACGTCGGCGCTGGCGGGCAGGTCGGGCGGGCGCTGGTAGCGGCTGGCGAACACTTTAGCGCGCCCGCGCTTCCAGCGGGCGCGTTCGCTGGCGCCGATGGTTTCAAAGGCGCTGATATTGAGTTCTTCGGCGTTTTTGATCACCTGGGCGTCGTGCGTTACCAGCGCCAGGCGCACGGCGCGGCGCATCGCCTCGCGCTGGACCAGGACCAGATCGAGCTTGCGCGTCAGGACAGTGCCCTGTTCAGGCCAGATGAGCAGCACGCGTTTGCCGTGGATGAAAGACAGGCGGTCGCGCACCGACAGCACATCGTCGCTGGCGTCAAGCTGGATGAAGTCCGGTCGTTCGGGCATGGGCAGGCGCTCAGCGCTGGATCGTCTCCCGGATGAGCTGTCGGGCGGTGTCGAGCGCGTCGGCCAGGCGGCTGGCATCCTTGCCGCCGGCCTGGGCCAGATTGGGCCGCCCGCCGCCGCCGCCGCCGACCACGCCAGCGATCGGCTTGATGAGGCTGCCGGCGTTGAGGCCGCGTTTTGTCAGGTCGTCGGTGAGGGCGACGAGAATCTGCGGGCGGTTGTCAACCACGCTGCCCAGGACCAGCGCGCCGCTGGCGACCCGGCCGCGGAACCAGTCGGACATTTCGCGCAGGGTGTCGGGCGTTGCGTCATCCACGCGCGCCACCAGCATTTGCGCGCCGTTGACCGTCTCTGTGCCGGCCAGCAGCGCATCGAAGCTGTGGCGCGCCAGGTCACGGCGCAGCGCGGCGGCCTCTTTGCGGGCGGCGGCCAGCTCATCCTGAAGCAGCACGACGCGGTGTTCAGCCTCTTCGGGCGCCGCGCCCAGGCGGGCGGCGATGTTGTGGAGCGCGCTGAGCTGATGCTGAAGGTAGCTGAGCGCGCCGTGCCCGGTCAGCGCTTCGACGCGCCGGATGCCGGCGCTGACGCTGCCTTCGCTGACGATGACCATCAGGCCGATCTCCGCGGTTTCGCCCACGTGCACGCCGCCACACAGCTCATAGCTGTAGGGCGCGCCGTTGTCCCGGATGACGATGGTGCGGACGATCTCGCCGTATTTTTCGCCAAAGAGCGCCATCGCCCCTTCCTGGCGCGCCTGAGCCAGCGGCTTTTCCTCGGCGCGCACAGGGTAGTTTCTGAGAATCGCCGCGTTAACGTCAGCCTCGATAGCGGCCAGCTCCGCCGGGGACACGCGGCTGTCGTGGGCGAAATCGAAGCGCAGACGGTCCGGCGCGACCAGCGAGCCGCGCTGCTGCACGTGCGCGCCCAGCCGGTTACGCAGGGCGGCGTGCAGCAGGTGTGTGCCGGTGTGGTTGCGGGTGATATCGGCGCGGCGGGCAGCATCCACCTCCGCGTGGGCCGCGTCGCCGGCGCGGGGCGTGCCCTCAATCACCTCGCCGACGTGCACGATCAGGCCGCCTATGGGGCGGCGCATGTCCTCAACCTCGACCAGCCAGCCGGGGCCGCTGATGAAGCCGGTGTCGCTGACCTGGCCGCCCGCCTCAACGTAGAACGGTGTTTCGGCCAGAACGATCTCAACGCGGTCGCCGGAGATGGCGCTGTCAACGCGCTGGCCGCCGCGCAGAAGGGCCAGCAGCCGCGTGTCGGCGGCGGTGGGGCCGTAGGGCAGGTAGCTGACGCCCGCCGCACCCAGCAGGCCGGACTGTTTCAGGTCGGCCAGCAGCGCGTTATACACCTCCGCTGAGGCGATCTCGCCCATCGCCTGGCCGCCGCCGCTGACCTCGGAATGGCGTTCTTCCTCAGCATGGAAGCCAGGCATGTCTACCGTGCAGCCGCGCTCCGCGACGATGTCGCGGATCACCTCAAGCGGCAGGCCCAGCGTCGCCTTAAGGTAAAACGCCTGGCTGCCCGGCAGCTCGGTTTTGCCCGCTTCCGCCAGCGCTGCCAGCATCTGGTCGAGTTCGGTCAGGCCGCGGTCGAGCGTGCGGCGGAAACGGATTTCTTCCTGAGTGATGACTTTTTTGATGGCGGCGGCGCGCTCAACCAGCTCGGTGTAGTGGCCGCCCATGACATCGAACACGGCATCGGCCACCTGCGCCAGGAACGGCTCGTGGAAGCCGAGCCTGGCCCCAAAGCGCGCGGCGCGCCGGATCACCAGGCGGCAGACTGAGTCGCGGCCTTTAGCGCCGGGCAGCACGCCGTCGGCGATGAGAAAGACCGCCGCGCGGATGTGGTCAGCGATGACGCGGTAGGGGACGATGCTGGCGTCGCGCTCGGCGTCGGTGTGGCCGGTGAGGCGCTGGGTGGCGGCGATGATTGGCGTGAACAGGTCGGTTTCGTAGTTGGCGCTGACGCCCTGAATAACGCTGGCGATGCGCTCCAGGCCCATGCCGGTGTCCACGCCGGGGGCGGGCAGGGGGACATCGTAGGCCCCGGTGTGCGTTGGGTCCGGTTGGGTGCGGTTGAACTGCATGAACACCAGATTCCACAGCTCAAGGAAGCGCTTGTCCTCAGCCTGAAGCATGGGGATGATTGAGTCCGCGCCCAGCTCCGGGTTATTATCCCAGTGGATCTCGCTGGTCGGGCCGCAGGGGCCGGTTTCGGCCATCTGCCAGAAGTTGGTTTTCGGCCCCATACGGGCGACGCGCCGGGGGTCTACACCGATCTCGTTAACCCAGATGTTGTAGGCGTCGTCGTCGTTGTGGAACACGGTAAAGACCAGGCGCTCTGGCGGCAGGCCGTAGACAGCGGTCAGCAGCGTGTAGGCGTAGCGGATCGCGTCGGGCTTGAAGTAGTCGCCGAAGCTGAAGTTGCCCAGCATTTCGAAGAACGTATGGTGACGGGGCGACGGGCCGACTTCCTCAAGGTCGTTGTGCTTGCCAGACACGCGCATGCACTTCTGTGAGGTGGTGGCGCGGGAATAGTCGCGCCGGTCTGTGCCGAGAAAGACGTCCTTAAACTGCACCATGCCCGCGTTGGTGAACAGCAGCGTCGGGTCGTTGGCGGGGACCAGCGGCGACGAGGCGACCTGGCGGTGGCCCATTTCCTCGAAAAAATCCAGAAACGCCTGACGCACTTCGGCGCTGGTCATAGCTTTCATTGGCGCGGGTCCTTACTGTGAGGCGGCTATTTTCAGTCTAGAATTATAGATGCTGCCACCAGGCTCTACAAGACGAGGGATAGCACGCAGTGAGCCATGTTTTCATCAGCTACAGCAAGGAAAATCGCGATTACGCGCGGCGGCTGCGCGATCACATCCTGCACCGGGGATTTGACGTCTGGATTGACGAGGTGATTGAACCAGGCGATGACTGGTGGCGCTACATCCGCCAGGCGATCAGGGACTGCGCCGCGTTTGTCGTTGTGATGACGCCGGAGGCTGAAGGGTCGCACTGGGTGGGCATTGAACTGCTGCACGCGCTGCAATACAAACGGCCCATCTTTCCACTGCTGCGCGCGGGCGACGAGGACCCGTTCAACAGTGACGTGTGGTCGCGCATTGTTAATGTGCAGTTCACTGACGTGCGCGGCGGGCAGATGCCGCCGCCGCGATTTTACGAGCGGCTGGCGGAGCGGGGCGCGCCGCGCGGCAGGCGCGGTCGCGTGGTGACGCCGACCGACAGCGCGGGCGCGATCTGGGAGCCGCCGGATGTGTCCGCTGTGCTGCCGCCGCCGTTTGACTGGTGCATCGTGTCAGCGGGAGAGGTAACAGTGGACTACGGAAGCTGGAACCTGGCGCGCAGCAGATACAGCGTGCGCGAGCGCCGACCGTTCGAGCTGCCGACGTTCGCGGTGGCGCGCTACCCTGTAACGACGGGGCAGTTTCGCGCGTTTATCGAGGCTGAGGACGGCTACGCTGACCCGCGCTGGTGGGCTGGCGGCGCGGCTGCCGCCGGGCGCGGCCCGCTGGAGCCGGCGTTTGCGGGGGATGATCTGCCGCGCACCAGCGTCAACTGGTACGAGGCGCTGGCTTTCAGCCGCTGGCTGAGCAGTGTCACAGAGGCCCGCATCGCGCTGCCGACTGAGCAGCAGTGGCAGCGCGCCGCGCAGGGTGACGATGGCCGCGCGTACCCCTGGGGCGACACATTTGACCGGTCGCGCTGCAACACATCCGAAAGCGGCATCTGGCGGCTGACGCCAGTGGACCGCTACGCGGACGGGGCCAGCCCCTGCGGCGCGCTGGACATGGCCGGCAACGTCTGGGAGTGGACGCTGTCGCGCTGGAACACGGAGGCGATCAACCTGGCTGCCGCCGCTGACCGGGTGGTGCGCGGCGGCTCATGGCTCGACTTTCAGGCCAGCGCCCGCACGGCGGCGCGCAGCGTTAACGACCCCGACGGGCGCGGCCTCAGCCTGGGGTTCCGCGTGGTGGCGCTGCCAGCGTAACAGCGGCCAGGCTGTGGTATACTGGCGCGCAGTTTTTCCAGATGCTCGCAGCAGGAAAAGAAGCTATGCCGACCATTGACGAACAGGTTGAAGTGCTGATGTCGGGCGCTGAATACGGCGACCCGGAAATCAAAGAGAATATGCGGCGCGAACTGCGCCAGCGGCTGGTCGAAGCTGAAGAACAGGGCCGTCCGCTGCGCGTTTACTGCGGTTATGACCCGCGCACCGCCGACCTGCACCTGGGCCACACGATCACCATGCGCAAGCTGCGCCAGTTCCAGGATTTCGGCCACGATGTGACATTTCTGGTGGGCACGTTTACCAGCCTGATCGGCGACCCGTCTGATAAGGACAAGGCGCGCGACCAGCTCACGCGGGAACAGGTTGAGGAAAACGCCCGCACCTACGCTGAGCAGGCGTTCAAGATACTTGACGCCGAGCGCACGCGGGTGCGCTTCAACGATGAGTGGCTGGCCACGCTGGACTTCGCCGACATCATCCGGCTGGCGAGCAATTTCACGGTGCAGCAGTTTCTGGTGCGCGAGAATTTCAAGCGGCGGCTGGACGCGGGCGAGCCGATTTACCTGCACGAGCTGTTCTACGGGCTGATGCAGGGGTACGACGCGGTGGCGCAGGAAGCCGATGTCCAGGTGGGCGGGCAGGACCAGTTGTTTAACATTCTGGTGGCCGGGCGCAAGCTCCAGCAGGGGCTGGGCCAGCAGCCGCAGATCGCCATTATCATGGGCGAAAGCCTGCCAGGGACCGACGGCGACATCAAGATGAGCAAGAGCCTGGGCAACCATATTCCGCTGCTGGGCGAACCCTGGGATATGTTCGGCAAGGTGATGAGCCTGCCGGACAAGGCGCTGCCGATCTTCCACAAGCTGATTCTGGGCTGGTCGGACTCGCAGGTAAAGGCGCTGGAAACCGACCTGGCCGCCGGCAAGCTGCACCCGAACGAAGAGAAGATGCGGCTGGCGCGCGAAATCGTGGCGATTTTCCACAGCGCGGAGGACGCCGCAGCGGCGCAGAAGCGCTGGGACGAGGTGTTCCGCAGCCACGGCGGCATCCCGGAGGACATACCGAGCGAAACGCTGGCGCAGCCGGAGCGCGTGCTGGATATTCTGCGGCGGCTGAATATGGTCAGCAGCGGCGGCGAGGCCAAACGCCTGATGGAGCAGAACGGCGTGCGCCTCAACGAAGAGCCGGTGACGGATGTGCAGGCGGTGGTCACGCCGGAGATGCTGCCAGCGGTGCTGCAGGTGGGCAAGCGCAAATTTGTGCGGCTGGTGGCGGCGCAGTAGCGCGTTGGATCAGGCGGCGGGCGAGAAGATGAGGGACAGGCTGGCGATCAGCAGCAGCGCCAGCATGAGGCTCTCGAAAAGCTGGGGGTTGACGCGGTTGATAAACTGCCGCCCAACCCACACGCTCAGCGGGATAAGCGGGATAGCCCAGGCGGCGCTGAGCAGCAGCGGAAAGTTGAGCAGGCCGGCGGCGGCGACCGCCGGCAGCTTAAGCAGGTTAACGATGGCGAAGAACAGCGTGGTCGTGCCGATGAAAACGGTCGGCGAGACGCCCTGGAGCAGCATGTAGGCGGTGAAGGGCGGCGCGCCGGTGTTGGCCAGCGCTGACGCAAAGCCGGACGCGCCCCCGGCAAGCTGGCCGTGCCAGCCGCGCGGCTGATAATGCAGACGGGCGATGCGGCTGCTGCCGATTTTGTAGACGATGACCACCAGGGTGAACAGCCCCAGCAAGCGGCGCAGCCAGAGATCAGGCAGGGTGGTGAGCAGCAGCAGCCCCAGGGCCACGCCCAGCACAGCCGCCGGCAGCATCAGGCGGATGTAGTACATGTCCCAGTCGCGCCAGTAGGCCCACAGCGCGAACACGTCGGCGAAGATCAGCAGCGGCAGCACCAGATTGACCGCCTGCGACACAGGCATTACAGCGCTGAGCAGCGGCGTGGTCAGCGCCACCGGAATAGGGCCGCCCAGGCCGCCTTTCGACAGGCCGATGAGCAGGCAGGCGACGACGATCAACACAATGTGCAGCGATGCCGGCTGTGACATGGCGGGGGCAGGCGCGGGCCAGCGAATAGGCGCGATTAGCTGCCGGCCGTCCAGGTGAGATGTTCGCGCACCTGAAGGTCGGTATGGCGGATTTTCATGGCGAGATCAGCGGCCAGGTTGCGCATGAGACGGTAGCCAAGCTGGGGGTAGGTGTCGCACAGCAGCATGAGCTTTTCGCGCGGGATGACCAGCAGATGCGTGCCCTGTTGGGCGCAGCGGGCGCTGGCGGAGCGCAGCCCTTCATCTACCAGCGCGATTTCACCGAAGGACTGGCCCCGGCGCAGCGTGGCGATCGTCTGCGGCCCGCCGTGTTTATCCTTGCCGAGCAGCGCCGGGTTGACCTGGATTTCAACCTCCCCATTGGCGATGACATACAGCTCGTCGCCGGGCGTGTTCTCTTCAAAGACGTAATCGCCGGCCTGATAGTGGCGCTCGCTGCAGAGCGACGCGATCAACTCAAGCTGGGTATTGGTCAGCTCGAAGAAAATATCTGCCTGCCGGAGCACAGTGATGACCGACATGCGCGTCTCCTGACACCATTCGCGGCGCGAGTGTAGCTGAAGTGCATTGTATCACACTTTGTGCACGAACGATCTGCTGCGCGCGGGCAGCCGCGCGGCTGGCATATACCGCCGCCATCCTCTACGATAGAGTGAGACGTATGTGGACGGAGGCTTTACGCGATGACAGACCGGGCGGCGCTCCACGCCACACCGCTGCCATACCGGGTGTGGGGCGCGGAACACATTGACCGGGCGACTCTGGAGCAGATGGACGCCGCTATGCGCCTGCCGGTGACGGTGGCCGGGGCGCTGATGCCTGATGCCCACGTGGGCTATGGCCTGCCGATCGGCGGGGTGCTGGCGACCGAGGATGTCGTCATTCCATACGCGGTTGGGGTGGATATCGCCTGTCGGATGCGGATGACGATCTTTCCGGAGAAGCCGCAGGTGCTTGGCCAGCGCAGCGGCCAGTTCAAAAAGGCGCTGCTGGAACAGACACGCTTCGGGGCGGGGGCTGCCTGGGAAGCGCGGCAGCAGGTTGAGCATGAGGTGCTGGACGACCCCGCGTGGGCCGCTGTCGGGCTGCTGCGCGCCTTAAAGGACACAGCTTACGGGCAGTTGGGAACCAGCGGAACGGGCAACCATTTTGTCGAGTGGGGCGTTTTTCGGCTGCCGCAAGCTGACGCCGACCTGGGGCTGAAAGCAGGGGATTACCTGGCGCTGCTGTCGCACAGCGGCTCGCGCGGGGTGGGCTATAAGATCGCGAATCATTACTCTGAGCTGGCGATGAAACTGCACCCGACTTTAGAAAAGAGCGTGCGACACCTGGCCTGGCTCCCGCTGGCCTGGGAAGCGGGGCAGGAATACTGGCTGGCGATGCAGCTCGCGGGGCGCTACGCCGCCGCCAACCACCAGGTGATCCACCGGCGCATCGCCAGCGCGCTGGGCCTCAAACCGGCGGCTGTGGTGGAAAATCACCATAACTTCGCCTGGAAAGAGCGCCTGCCCGCGCCGCCAGGTTTCGCCGACGGCACGCGCGAGGTGATTGTTCACCGGAAGGGGGCAACCCCGGCGGGGGCGGGGGTTCTGGGCGTCATACCGGGTTCGATGGCGGACGCTGGCTACGTTGTGCGCGGGCGGGGCGCGCTGGAGTCGCTGCGCTCAGCGGCGCATGGAGCCGGCCGTGCGCTCAGCCGCAGGGCTGCCAAAGAAAGCATCACGCGCACAGCTCGCGATCGCTATCTGAAGGAACGCGATGTCGTGCTGATCGGCGGCGGCCTGGATGAAGCGCCGCAGGCGTACAAGTCAATTGACGCGGTGATGGCGGCGCAGGCCGAGCTGGTGGAGGCGGTGGGGCGGTTTGAACCGCGTCTGGTGCGGATGGCGCAGGAGTGAGATTGCATGGCGGACTTCTCGGTTGATGAGCTGGTTTCAGTATGTATCGCGCGGCAGGTGGTGGACGGCGAGGTGCTGGCTCAGGGCATTAACACGCCGCTGGTGATGGCCGGGTTTATCCTGGCTAAATGCACGCACGCGCCCGCTGTGCGCTTCGCGTCGGCGGTGGGTCAGTCCATCTGCCAGGACTGGTCGCCGCTGGGGGTGGGGCGGATCGAGGACCTGTGGCTGGGGCGGGCGCTTATCAACGTGGGCTTCGCGACGGCGGCGGCTGAACTGCTGCCGCGCTACAACCCGAAGGAGTTTTTCCGGCCCGCGCAGGTAGATGCCCAGGGCAATTTTAATAACGTCGCCATTGGGCGCGATTACCGCCGCCCCCGGCTGCGTTTGCCGGGGACAGGCGGTATACCCGATGTGTCGCCGACGTCAGATCACATTTACCTGTATGTGCCGCGCCATTCGCGTATTACGTTTGTCGAAACGCTGGATTACATCAGCGGGCTGGGCCACAGCCCCGCGCGGCGCGCTGGCAGCGGCCCGCGCTATCTGGTCAGCGATTTGGGCCAGTTTGACTGGACGAACGGGCGAATGCGGCTGGTGACGTATCATCCGGGCGGCAGCGTTGAGCAGGTTCAGCGCAAGACGGGCTTCGCGCTGGAGATCGCGCCGGGGGTGTGCGAAACGCCGCCGCCGTCGGCAGAGGAAGTGCGGCTGCTGCGCGAAGAGATTGATCCGCTGGGGGTGCGCAAGCTGGAGCTGCTGGCGGGCAGCGCGCGGCGTGACCTGCTGCGCGCGATTCTGGCGCAGGAAGGTGCGCTATGACTCCGCGATGGACCAGTTTGACAGGGTGAGGAAGCGATCTGGCGCCGCGCCGATAAAGCCAAGCTGCACGCCGCTGACGCGGTTGGAGACGACGTAGGTGTACAGCGGATAGTAGATGGGCAGGGCGACGGCGCGCTCAACAAAATCGCGCTGGAAGTTCCGATAGTGGATGATACGGTTGGGGCCGCTGGGGTCGCGGCGGGCGCGCTCCAGGCTTTCCGCGATGAGCCGGTCGTCCATGCCGCCGTAGTTGAGGCCGTCAGGGTACTGGCCGATGTGCCAGAAGGCGTACACGTCGGGATCAGCGCTGCCCGCCAGCGACAGCTCGACCAGCGCGGCGTCGAAGTCGCCAGCTTCAAGGCGGCGGCGGTAATCGTCGCTGCTGGCGGGGGTGACGGTGACGCCGATGTTAAGCTGACCCCACTGTGCCGCAAACTCATTTACGAGGTTGACCAGCGCCGGGTCGTCGGGCGTGAGGATGTCGAAGCTGAATAGATAGGGCGACGGTTCGGCGGTGGCTTCATCGTCGGCGTCAGCGTCCGCGCGCAGGTTAGCCGTTTCGAGCAGGGCGCGCGCCGCTGCTGGGTCATAGGGCGGCCAGCTCAGGCCCGCGTCGTAGGCCCAGGAGCCGGGCAGCAGCGGGCTGTTGGCCTGGACCGCGCTGTTGAGCAGCCAGCGTTCGATGGCGGAGGACCGGTTGATGCCGATTTCCAGGGCGAGGCGCACGCGCTGCTCGCGGAAGAAGCGCACAGCGCTGCGCTGCCAGTTGAAGATCACCGCGCCAAGCGCCGGCTCCAGGCTGGTGTGCGTCTGGAAGCCGCCGCCCGCGGCTGCTGCCAGCAGCGGGTCACGCTCGCGGCGGCTGCGCGCCGCCAGACCATCAATCTCGCCAGCCTGGAGCGCGTTAAGCGCGGCGTCGAAGGTGTCGTAAAGGCGGAAGCGCATCCGACTGATGGCGTAGCCGCTCTGGCCTTCAGGCCGCTGGCGGTAGACTGGCGCGGCACGCAGGTCAACCTGGCGCACCTGGCCGCCGTCGGCGCGCAGGGCTTCAAGCTGATAGGGGCCGGTGCCAACGGGCGTGAAGTTAAATGGGTGGGTGGCGAGCTGGGCCGCGGTGATGCCGGCGAGCGCGTGCTGCGGCAGGATACCGATGCGCAGCTTGTCCAGGAAGCTGCCCAGCGGCTGCGTCAGACGGAAGCGGATGAGGTGCGGGCCAAGCTGCTCAGTCTCGACAGTGCGCCAGAAAGCCCCCAGCTCCGCCGGGCCGGGGAAGTCCGGGGCGCGGAGCAAGGCCATCGTCAGAGCTACGTCGGCGGCGGTGAAGGGCGTGCCATCCTGCCACAGCACATCAGTGCGCAGGTTGACCACATATTCCAGACCGTCGGACGAAACTGACCAGTCGCGCGCCAGGGCCGGGACCGGCTCGCCATATTGATTCAGGCGCGCCAGGCCCTCAAAAATGAGCGCGGTAATGTCCTGGTCAACCGGGTTGAGGCCCGCCAGCAGCGGATTGAGACGCTGCATCTGCCCGACGAGACCTTCCGCGAAGGTGGCGGCGTCAGCCGAGAGGGCCGCTGGCGGCAGCGGCGCGATTGGCGCGTCGGTTGGCGGAGGGGTGGGGGTGACGGTGGGCTGCGGCGTGGCCTGGGCTGGCTCGGCGGGGGCGGGCGTGCTGGCCAGGCGGGTCGAGAGCGCAGCGACGAACAGCACGCTGGCCATGACCAGCGTTAACACCTGCCAGCGGTAGCCGCGCAGCATCAGCAGACCTTAAAGCTCAGCGAAAAAGGCTGAAAACATGGGCCACGCCGGGCGCAGCGCGTAGAACGGCTCAGCGAAAGGCGACAACAGACAGAATGGAAATGCCCAGGAAAAGCGCCGCCATGATAACGGTGATCTGAAAGAGCGTTTTTTCCAGGCCGCGCCGGGTACGGCTGATGCCCGCGCCGGGGTCGCCACCGAGCAGACCGCTCAGGCCGCCGCCTTTCACCTGGAGCATGATGAGAACGATGAGCAGCACTGATACGATAATTGAAGCGATTTGCAGGGCGGCTTGCATCCCTATAGACTCCTATCCACATGAAGCGCGCAGGCAGTATAGCACCCCGGCCAGCAGCGGTCAACCGCGCGGGCGCAGGTTACTGCTGCTCGAAGCGGGTGCCGAGGGCCGCCGGCGGGTCGGACCGCAGGATGTTGCGCATCCATTTCTGCGCCGGGCGCGGCAGCACGCGCAGCAGGCGTTCGAGGCTGCCGCTGCTGACCAGCAGCAGCGTGAGAATCATCAGCACCCAGGGCACGCCGTTGAGCAGCACGACGGGGATATTAACGTCGGGCGAGCGCTGGATGGCGGACGCGAGCGCGCGCAGCCCGGCGAACAGGTAAGCCCCCAGGGCGACGCGGAACGGGTGCCAGCCGCCGAAAATGACGATGGCAAGGGCGATCCAGCCATCGCCGCTCATGCTGGGCGGGGTGGACCAGCCGGGCTTGACGCTCAGCGAGTAAGCGGCGCCAGCCAGCCCGACCAGCGCGCCGCCCGCGACAGTGTAGATATAGCGCAGCCGGTTGACGTTTGTGCCGCGCGCGAAGGCTGTTTCCGGATGTTCGCCAACCGCGCGGTGCGCCAGGCCGGGGCGCGAGTAGAACAGCCAGAGCCAGAGGCCGAGAATAAGGGCGTAGCTGAAGTAGACGAACACGCTCTGGCGAAAGAGGATCGGCCCGACGACCGGGATTTCAGCCAGCAGCGGCAGCGGCGTGATAAGCACCTGCGGGCCGGGGATGCGGGTGTAGTTCTGGCCGAGGAACTGCGCCAGGTCAGCGGCCAGCAGCGTGAGCACAAAGCCGATCGCGACCGGGTCCTGCTTCAGCTCGATATCGGCCACCGCGATTAGCAGGGCGATGAGCGCGCCGATAATCATAGCCGCGACCACGCCGACGACGGCGCTGTTAACCGCCAGGGCGACGACGAAGCCGGTCATCGCCGCCAGGATGATGCTGCCGTTGAGCGAGAGATTGACCACGCCCGCGCGCTCGGTAATGGTTTCACCGATGCTGGCGATCACCAGCGGCGTCGCGCTGGCGACCATGCTGTTCAGGGTGTTAATCAGTTCAGGCGTCATGGGCGGTCTCGGTTACGGCGTCGGCGCGGCGCGCCAGGGGCGGGTCAACAGGGGCGGCGCGCGCGGCGAGCCGCTGGCGCACGCCATTGGTAAGCAGCATCACCAGCACCAGCGTGCCCTGAAGGACGCCCGCGAGGGATTCGTCAAGCTGGAGGGCGACGCGCAGGCGCGTGCTGCCGCTGAGGATGGCGGCAAAGACGAAGGTCACGACGGGGACCCAGAGCGGGCGCATGGCGACCAGCAGCACAACCAGCAGGCCGAGAAAGCCGATGCCGCCCGAAATCAGCGGGCGCAGGTTGCCGTAGGTGAACAGCACGCGATAAGCGCCGCCGATGCCGGCCAGCGCGCCGCAGATAATGAAGGCGCTCATGGCGCTGCGGTTGGTTGGCACGCCCAGCAGGCGGGCGGAAGCCGGGTTCTTGCCGGCGGCTTTGAGCTGAAGCCCCCAGCGCGTGCCGCGCAGCGAGAGCGTCACAGCGGCGACAGCCAGCGCCACGATCACCAGCGCCAGCAGGTTAACGCTGAACTCTGGTGACAGGGGGGGCAGCAGCGCGTTCGGCTGGAAGGGCGGCGTCGCGCGCACGCTGCCGCCTTCCGGCGGCTGCCAGGGGCCGGCGATGAGGTAGATAGACAGCACGTTCGCCAGCGCGTTGAGGGCGACGCCGCCGAAGATTTCGTGCACGCCCAGGCGTGTCTTGAGGATGCCAACCAGCGCCGCCCACAGCGCGCCGCCCAGCGCCGCGAGGCTGATTTCGACCGCGATGAGCAGCGGGGCGGGCAGGTCGAGCCTCAGCGCGGCCCAACTGGCAAAGACCGCGCCCATCATAATCTGGCCTTCAACGCCGATGTTCCACAGCCCGGCGGTAAAGGTGACAACCAGGCCGATCGCCGCCAGTGTCAGCGGTATCCAGAAGTTGACGACCTGGGCGACGGTGCGCAGGTCGCGGAAGGCCCCTTCCCACACCAGGCCGAAAGCGGCCAGTGGGTCGGTGCCGGCGGCCGCGACCAGCACGGCGGTCAGCAGCAGCGACAGGATGACAGGCAGGACGATAAAGCCTGCGCGGTACACAAGCTGCCGGTTAATCACGGCTTTTCCCCTGTCTGCTGGCTCCGCGTGAAGTCCCCGCCGATCAGATGGCCCAGCTCATCAATCGTGGTGCGGCTGGCGTCAGGGATTTCAAAGGCGTGCCCGGCAAAGAACACCAGGATGCGGTCGCTGTAAGTCACCAGCTCATCGAGGTCAGGCGAGCTGAACAGGACAGCCGTTCCCTGTTCCCGGCGGTCGAGAAGCCGCTGCCAGATCCAGCGTGCGGAGTCAACATCGAGGCCGCGCGTGGGCTGTTCCAGCACCATATACAGCGGGGCAGGGGGCATGAGCGCCATCAGCAGGCGCTGCTGGTTGCCGCCGGAGAGGTTCTCGACCAGGTTGCCCGGCTGGCCGACGACGTTGTACTGGGCGATCTGCGCGGCGGTGTGGCTGTGCGCGCGCTCCCAGTCAATGAGGGGGGCGGTACTGGAGGCCAGAACGACGTGTTCAGTGAGCGACAGGCCGGCGACGAGGCCCTCCTCCAGGCGGCCAGCCGCCCCAAAGGCCGCGCCAGCCCGCAAGAAGTGGTGGTAAACGCGGCCAGTCATATTCTGGCCGTTAACGGTGACTTTGCCCCGGCGGCAGCGCACCAGGCCGACGCAGGCGCGCAGGACCAGCTCCTGGCCGCTCCCGTCGAGGCCGGCCAGGCCGATGATCTCGCCCGCGCGCACGCGCAGTGACAGCCGCTCGACGGTGACGCGCCGCCCGCGCAGATGTACGTCGCGCAGGGCCAGCACCTCAGTCTGGGCGGCGGGGCGGGCCGGCGGGCGCGCCGCCGGCGCCAGCGCCTGCCCGAACATCAGCGTCACCAGCTCGGCGGGGGTGGCGGGCATGGCGCGCGTGCCGACCACCCGCCCGGCGCGCAGCACGGCGACTTCATGGCACAGCGCGATCACGTCCTCCAGCTTGTGCGACACCAGCAGCACGGTGTGCGAATCGCGCTGGGCCAGCTCGCGCAGGGCGTCGAAAAGAATCGTTTTTTGTTCGGCGGAAATGCCGGTTGTAGGTTCATCAAGAATGATCGTGCGCACGCCCTGGGCCAGCAGGCGCGTAAACTCTAACTGCTGGCGCTGGCCGATGGAGAGCTGCGCGACGGGCATATCCGGGTCGAGTTCAAAGCCGAAGCGCTGGCAGGCGGCGCGCAGGTGCGCGCGGGCCGCGCGCCGGTTGAGCAGCGGGCCGCCGGGCAGCGGCAGCCCGTAGATGAAATTTTCCAGCACGGTGAAGGCGGCTACGTCGAGCGGGTCCTGCTGGAGCATGCCGATGCCGCAGCGGATCGCGGTCTGGGGGGAGTCAAAGTGGACTGGCTGGCCGTTCAGGGCGATTTCGCCGCTGTCCATCGTCTGATAGCCGGAGAGGATTTTCATCAGCGTGGACTTGCCAGCGCCGTTTTCACCGAGGATGCCGACGATGCGCCCGCTGCCGAATGTCAGATTGATGTCGTTGTTCGCGTGTACACTGCCGAAACGCTTGTGGATGTGACGCAGTTCAATGTGCATCATAATCCTGTGGTGTGTGCGCTGGCAGAGGGATGTCCGTGAACATCCCTCCGCCTTTATTGTAACCGATGCTGGCGCTGGCAGGGCCGCGCTAGTTGCTGGAGCCGATCATCCCATCAAGAAGCTGCCCCAGATACCACACGCTGAACGTTCCCTCGCTCGGCGGGGCGATAGCTGGCAGCCACTCACCTTCGGCGGCGATGACGGTTCCATCCTGGTAGGCCAGCGGCCCTTCCCACAGGAAGAAGGTCCCTTCGTTGTCGGGGTTGGTGGCGAAGGCGGTCATCTCAGCGATGAACGCATCCAGCGACGTCTGCGCCTCGGCGCTCAGGCCAGGGCCGGGGACGAAGCCAACCATCGTTGTTTCCAGGTTGTTGATGTCTTCCCAGTCCGGGCCGAGCCAATCCCAGCTCTGCTCCCAGGTTCCCGCCTTGACTCGCCCGATGAGGTCCACGTAGGACGGCCCCCAGTGGAAATAGGGAACCCCCAGGCACTGCTCCGGGGCTTCGTCGCAAGCGCCCATGAAGTCATAGGGCACTGCCCAGACTGCTTCGCCCTGGGCGGCGCGCTGCTTGGCGACCGCCATCGCTTCGGTCGTGTCGATGCCGGAGATCACCACATCAGCCCCATTGTCGAAGAAGCGGTTGCCCTCCTCAAGCGGGTCAAGGGTGACGGTGGGGATATTGAACCAGAAGCCGATCCAGGTGACGGCGAAGTCCAGCTCATCGGGGTTGCCGCCAGCGTACTGCTCATAGCAGTAGCGAGCGCCCAGGTAAGCGGAAGCGGCCAGCCGGCGGGTTTCAGCGTTGATCAGCGGGCCAAGATAGCCGATGCTGCCGGTCTGGGTGGTGAGGGCGGCGGCGCAGCCGGCGATCAGCTTGCCCCACTCCATCTCACCCATGAGATTGCCCAGGTTTGGCGGCGCTGTGCCGATAAAAACATCGTCGCCAGAGATATTGACGAACACATGGTCCGGGAATTTCGCGGCGACGGCGGCAGTATCTTCTTCAAACTCGTCAGACGCGGTAATAATAAGCTGAGCGCCCTGCGCCACCATGTCCGTAACGACACTTTCGACCGTCGCTTCGGGCGTGTTGGGGTTGAGGTTCTCGAAGTAGATCATGCGCGTGCCGGGAATCATCTCTTCGACGTACAGGCCACCTTCATAGTGGGCCTGGCTCCACCCGCGATCGTTGCGCGGCCCGACCAAGATAACACCGAACACGAATTCATCGTCCTGGGCGGCGGCCGGGACCAGCGAAACCAGCAGCAGCGCCAGGATCACCAGAAGAATAACTTTACGGTGCATTTGACCTCCTTTTGGCAGATATGCCTGATGCCCAACCCAAGTGAAGTTTAACCAACTGTGCGCAGCGCGCAACCTACGGATATGGCCGCCGGGCGCGGCGATGTTCACGCGGGCTGCTGGCGGGCAAGGATAGAATCAAAGGATGCGCGCCAGCGTTTTCCAGGCCAGGGCGCGGGTCGCCAGGTCAAAGAGCGCCTTGAGGGATGGGATATCTGGCTGATCCATGAGCTGAAGCAGGTCGTCGTTGACGATCACGGTCAGGTCGTCCACCCACGATTCAAGCTGCGCCAGGCCGGCGTGCGCGATGCGCTGCCGGGTATCGCCTTCGAACGTGAATGGGCGGCTGACCACCGCGGCGACGACAGCGCCGCAGTCGCGGGCGATGCGCGCGACCAGCGGGGCAGCGCCGGTTCCAGTGCCGCCGCCCAGCGATGTCACGATGATGACCCGTTCCGCGTCGGCGAGCGCCGCCGCGATTTCGCTGGCGCGTGCCTCAGCGGCGCGTTCGCCTTCGCCGGGGCTGCCGCCAGCGCTCTGTTCGCTGAGCAGAATGCGCGTATGGGCGCGCGTGCCGCTGAGATCGCCAGTGTTGGCCGCGATATAAACTACCCCGTACAGCTTCTGCGCGATGACGTAATCAAGCGCGCTGACGCCGCCGTCGCCAATGCCGATTACCCGCACCTGTGTCACTTATATTTAATCCCTTCATAACGATATTTTCTGACCAAAACAGTATTCACTATTTTTGCGCGCTGAACCGCTTAGCCCGCGCGGGCTGGGTGCGCCGCGTTCGCCATGCCCGGCCTCAGCGGGGGGCGCTGGCGAACGCGGCCTGCTGCCTGGCGCGGGCCGCGCTACACGTCCAGGTTGCGGACGCTGCGGGCGTGTGTCTGGATGAAGCGGCGGCGCGGCGGCACGCTGCTGCCCATCAGCATGTCGAAGATGCGGTCCGCTTCGGCGGCGTCTTCAATCGTGACCTGGAGCAGGGTGCGCCGCTCCGGGTCCATCGTGGTTTCCCAGAGCTGATCAGGGTTCATTTCGCCCAGGCCTTTATAGCGGTTGACGCGCACCTTGTCAGGCTGTTTGTATTTTTGCAGGGCGCGGGTGAGCAGATCGTTTTCGTTAAGGCCCGCCTCCGGGTAGACATACTCGACTTCCCGGCCGTTCTGCAGACGGTAGATCGGCGGCTGGGCGATGTGCAGATGGCCTTCCTGGATAAGCGACTGCATGTGGCGGAAGAAGAAGGTGAGCAGCAGCGTGCGGATGTGGCTGCCGTCCACGTCGGCGTCGGTCATGATGATAACGCGCCCGTAGCGCAGCCGTTCAACCTGAAAATCCTCGCTGATGCCGGTTCCCAGCGCGGAGATCATGGCCTTGATCTCGTTGTTGTCCAGGATTTTGTCCAGGCGCGCGCGCTCGGTGTTGAGAATTTTGCCGCGCAGCGGCAGGATCGCCTGGAAGTGGCGGTCGCGGCCCTGTTTGGCGCTGCCGCCGGCGCTGTCGCCCTCGACGATGTAGATTTCAGCTTCCGGGCCGTGCGCTGAACAGTCAGCCAGTTTGCCGGGCAGCGTGCTGCTTTCCAGCAGGCTGGGGCCGCTGCGCACCAGGTCGCGGGCCTTGCGCGCGGCTTCGCGGGCGCGCTTGCTGGTCATACACTTTTCGACGATGCGGCGCGCCTCGCGCGGGTTCATCTCCAGAAATTCGTTGAAGGCCTCGCCCACGACCTGCGACACCGCGCCCTGCGCATCCTGGTTGAGCAGTTTGACCTTGGTCTGGCTTTCGAACTGCGGGCTGGGGTGTTTGACGCTGACGATGGCGGTGATGCCTTCGAGCGTGTCGTTGCCAGAGAAATTCGCCTCTTTCTCTTTCAGCAGGTTGGCGCTGCGGGCGTAACGGTTGATGATGCTGGTGATGGCCGAACGCAGGCCGGTGAGGTGCGAGCCGCCGTCGGGCGTGTTGATGGTATTGGCGAACGCCAGCTCGGTGACGGTGGACGAGTCGGTGTACTGGAAGGCCAATTCAACGCCGATTGTGTAGGCCGGCTTGTCTTCAGGCGTGATCTCGATCTCGCGCTCAGCGTAAACCGGCTCGTGAATGGCCTTGCGGTTGCGGTTGAGATAGCGCACGAACGACCGCAGGCCGCCCTCAAAGTAAAACGTTGTTTCGAGGGGGAAGGGTTTAACGCGCTCATCGCGCAGGGTGATAGTGACTTTACGCGTCACGAACGCCATCTCGCGGAAGCGCTGGACCAGCGTCGGATAATGGAAGTCGTTGTGGTCTATGATGGTGAAATCGGGCGCGAACGTGACTACCGTGCCGGTGGTTTCGCCGGGTTCGAGCTTGCGCAGCTTCTGGATTTCGGAGTTTTTGCGCCCGCTATGGTACGTCTGTTCCCAGACGTAACCGTCGCGGTACACGCGCGCGCTCAGCTCGCGCGAGAGCGCGTTAACGGCGGAGACGCCCACGCCGTGCAGGCCGCCGCTGACTTTGTAAGCGCCGCTGTCGAACTTGCCGCCAGCGCCGACTTTGGTCATGACCAGCTCAAGCGTGGGGATGCCGGTTTCCTTGTTGACACCCACCGGGATGCCGCCGCCGTTGTCGGCCACCGAGACAACATTGTCGTCGTGCAGCGTGACCATGATCCGGTCACAGCGGCCCGCCAGCACCTCGTCAATAGAGTTGTCTACCACTTCGTAGATCAGATGGTGCAGCGCCCGAATATCCGTGCCGCCGACATACATGCCGGGCCGCTTGCGGATATGGTCCATCGGGTCAAGGTACTGAATGTCCTCGTCTATCTGCTGACGCACTACCGCGTCTCTGTCCGCCATTCACTACTCCTCAATACAGCGCTATCTGCGCGGGCAGCGGCTAAACCTGATCTGACTACGCCGTTTCAAGTGAACGCGGCTTCGCACGGCAACGGCTGCGAAGGCTTGTCAGGCTGGAACGTCGGAGGTTTTCGATCCTCAATCAATGCTGGTTTGCCAAAGGCTATTATACCGCACGTCAGGGCGCTCGACAACCGTGTGTCGAACACTTTTGCTAGGGGCGGCGCAGCTTGACACCGACACAGCGCCGTTTTAGAATCGCGACAGATGCCCCTGTAGTTCAGTGGACAGAACGTTGGCCTTCTAAGCCAAATGTCGCAGGTTCGAGTCCTGCCGGGGGCGCTGCTGACCTATGAAAACGCCCGCGCGAAGCGGGCGTTTTTAGTTGGCGGCGCGCGCCCGCCGGTGGAATGAAGGGCGCAGCAGTGGATAAAGCTGGCAGAACTGAGCGTACAGGTCATCGTACAGCCGGACGCTGGCGCGCTGCGGCTCAGTGGGCTGGTCGAGGTGGACGGCCTGGGCGCAGGCTTCGCTGAGGCTGGCGTAAACGTTCGCGCCGACGCCGGCGAGCAGCGCCGCGCCGACGCTGGCCTGTTCCGCCAGCAGGGACTTGCGCAGCGGCAGCCCGAACACATCGGTTTGAATCTGGCGCCAGATGGCGCTTTCGACGCCGCCGCCGGAGCCGATCAGCGTTTGCGGTGGGCCGGTCAGCGCCTGGCTGGTTTCGAGCGCCTGGCGCAGCGCGAACGCCACACCCTCCATGACGGCCCGCGCCAGGTGGCCGCGCTCATGGTGGTAGCTGAGGCCGATGAAGCAGCCGCGCGCCAGCGGGTCCATGTGCGGGGTGCGCTCGCCCAGCAGATAGGGCAGGAAGGTGAGGCCGTCAGCGCCGGGCGGGATGGCGGCGGCGTCGGCGCTGAGGCGGGCGTAGGCGTCTGGCTGGCCCTCCAGGCCGGTAATGCGGCGCAGCCAGCGCAGCGCCAGCCCGGCGGAGAGGATGGCCCCCAGCACGTACCACATAGCAGGCGCGGCGTGGTTGAACACATGCAGGCGCTGGTCGGTCGGGATCGGGCCGGCGGCGGGCGCGGCCAGCGGCACGAACACCTGCCCGCCCGTTCCCGTTGTTACAGACGCCGCGCCAGGGGCGATCAGGCCGCAGGCGACCGCCTGGGCAGGCTGATCTGCGCAGCCGGCGACGACCGGGATGCCGGGGGCCAGGCCCAGCTCAGCGGCGGCAGCGGCGGTCAGCGCGCCGGCGAGCGCTGCCGACGCCAGGACAGGCGGGAAAAGCGACTCGGACTGCCCGGCGGCGTTGATAAGCGCGGCGGACCAGGCGCGCTGGCTGATGTCGAACAGCGCGGTTGAGGCGGCGTCGCTGATGTCGGTGGCGATTTCACCGGTCAGGCGCAGGCGCACGAAATCCTTGGGCAGCACGACCTGGCGCGCGCGGTCCAGGCGCGCGGGGTCGCTGTCGCGCAGCCAGCGCAGCGTTGGCCCCATGAAGCCGGCGGCGGGAAGCGTGCCCGCCAGGGCGGTGAAGTGGTCCGCGCCGACGCGCGCGATAAGCGCGGCACCGGCGGCGGCGCTGCGCTGGTCGGCCCAGATGATGGCCGGGCCGACTGGCTGATAGGCGGCGTCGAGCAGGACGGTGCCGTGCATCTGGCCGCTGAGGCCGATGGCGGCGATATCGCGGCGGCTGGCGTGGGCTGTGGCCTGCCGCACGACGGCGGCAACCGCCTGCCACCAGTCATTCGGGTTCTGTTCAGCGGCGTCCGGCGTGGGCGTGTAAAGGGGATATTCGTGGCCGGCGGCGGCCACGGGCCGGGCTGTTTCGGCGTCGAAAAGGACAGCTTTCGCGCTGGACGTCCCGATGTCTATACCGAGCAGCAGGGGCATCGAAAACCTTTTGAGGGCGCGCTAAACACACTATGTTATAATAGGGCAGTTTTGCGGGTTGGAAAAGCGTTGAGGCGGGGCGATGGACATCAACCAGGCAGCGCGAATGATCGAATGGCTGGACGAGGAACGTCGGCGTGACAAGGCGACGATCGCCACACTTGAAGAACGGATGGCGCAGCAGCAGGACACGATCAGCGCCTTAACCAAGCGCCTGACTAGTATTGAATCTGACCAGACGACGATGCGCAGCCATCTCACGTCAAACGGGCGCGAGGGCGACGTGCTCGACCAGGTGCGCAAGGAAGTTCAGCAGATGATCGAGGCGGTGGACACCAAGCGCCTGACGGCTGAGCGTGAGGCCGAGCGCCGGTCTGAGCTGGCGCGCGAGGGCACGATGCGCAGCGTGCGCGAGCTGGGCGAGAAGCTGAGCCGCCTGGAACGGCAGTCCACCGAAATGCCGGCGATCGCGGTTGAGCGCGACCGGCTGGCGGCGGCGGTGGCGGCCTTGCAGCAGCGCGTGGACGACATGCTCAAGAAGCTGGAGGAACCGGACCGCCGGCTGGCCTTCCTGGAGGAACAGCGGCGGCAGGACGCGCGCCGTATCTCTGAGGCGCAGTCTGAAGTGCCGGAGCTGCAAAAGCAGATTGACAGTGTTAAGCCGAAGCTGAGCCTGATTGAGGACCTGGCGCTGCGCACTGAGCGCCGCATGCAGGACATTCAGAACGGCGAGCGCGAACGCCGCGATCAGATCCAGGCGTTCATTGACCAGCAGACGCTGCTGCTGCAGCAGCGCGACCAGCAGATCAACGAGCTGGTGGCTAAGTTTGGTGAGCAGGACAGCGTGATGGCGCGCAATATCGAGCGCTTCGAAACGTGGTCAGAGGCGTACCGCGGCATGAAGAAGATTATCGACGATTTTGAGCGCATCGGCGACCGGCTGGAACGGCGCATTAACGAGGTGGCGGAGATGCAGCGCCTGAGCGAGGAACGCTTCCGCCAGGAATGGAACGACTGGTCGTCAGAGGACCAGAAGCGCTGGAAGCAGTTCACGCTGTCTAACGATGAGGTCTGGCGCAGCCACGACAAGGAATTTGAGCGTTTTGTCCAGCGCATCGCCGAGATGCAGCAGCTCTTTGCGCCGCTGCAGGACAGCCTGGACCGGCTGTGGCGGATGGAACGCGAGCGGGCCAGGCTCTACCGCGAAACATACCAGGCGCTGCTGCTTAACTTTGACACCGGCGGCAGCCTCAGCGGCGTGAGCGCCACGGCTGGCAACGGGGTCGCCGGCGGAGCCGCCCCCACGGGCGGCGGCTGAGCGGCTGACGATGCGGGTAATAGGCACGGCGGGACACGTAGATCACGGCAAGTCAACGCTGGTCCGCCGGCTGACCGGGATTGACCCGGACCGGCTGGCGGAAGAGAAAAAACGGGAAATGACTATTGACCTGGGTTTCGCCTGGCTGACGCTGGCGGGCGAAACCGTAGGCATTGTTGACGTTCCGGGCCACCGCGATTTTATCGAGAACATGCTGGCGGGCGTGGGCGGCATTGACGCTGTGCTGCTGGCGATTGCCGCCGATGAAGGCGTAATGCCGCAGACGCGCGAGCACCTGGCGATCCTTGACCTGCTGGGCATCGCGAACGGCCTGGTGGCGCTTACTAAAACCGACCTGGTGGCCGATCCTGAATGGCTGGACCTGGTTGAGCAGGAAGTGCGCGACACGCTGGCCGGGACGGCGCTGGCGAACGCGGACATCGTGCGGGTTTCGGCGCACACGGGGGCCGGGATAGAGGCGCTGCGCGCGCGCCTGACGGAGCTGCTCGGCGCGCTGCCACTGGCCGCGGCCAGCCAGTATCCGCGCCTGCCCATTGACCGCGTGTTCACCATCAGCGGGTTTGGCACAGTCCTGACCGGCACGCTGCTGGGCGGGCCGCTGCGCGTGGGCGACGATATCGAGCTTCAGCCGTCGAGGCTGCGCGGGCGTGTGCGCGGCCTGCAAAGCTACCAGCGGACGGTTGAGGTGGCGCAGCCGGGCAGCCGGGTCGCCGTGAACGTGGCCGGTGTGGATAAAGCGCTGGTGGCGCGCGGGCACGTGCTGACACATCCGCGCCAGCTCCAGCCGACGCTGCTGGCGGATGTCTACTTTCATCACCTGAAGGACGCTTCGCGCCCGCTGCGGCACAACGCGGCCGTCAAGCTGTTTGTTGGCGCGGCGGAGGCGGGCGCTCACGTGCGGCTGCTGGCGGTTGACGCGCTTGAGCCGGGGGGCGAGGGCTGGCTGCAACTGCGGCTGGAGAAGCCGCTGGCGCTGGCGCCGGGCGATCGGTTCATCCTGCGCCGGCCGTCGCCCGCCGAGACGATTGGCGGCGGCGTGGTGGTGGACCCGCACCCAGGCCGCCGCTGGCGGCGCTTTGACGCGCGGGTGATCGAACAATTGGAGACGCGCCTGGCGGGCACGCCCGCCGAGCGGCTGGCGCAGGCCGCGGATCAGCCGGACGCGGTGAAAGCGGGCGCGCTGCAAAAAATGGTCGAGCTGGGCGCTGTAGAGATGGAGGCGGCGCTGGGCGAGGCGCTGGCCAGCGGGCTGCTGACGCCGCTGCCGGATGGCACGTATATCGCGACGGCGCGCTATGGCGCTTTGCAGCGGCAGCTCGCGGAGGTGGTGCGCGCTTTTCACCAGGCCGAGCCGCTGCGGCGCGGCATCCAGCGCGAGCAGCTTCGCAGCCAGTTGGGCGTGCGGCAGAACACGCTGGCGGCCCTGCTGGACGGGCTGCCTGAGCTAATCAGCGAGGGGACGCTGGTGCGGCTGGTTGGGCATGAGGTGCGCTTTGACGCGGCGCAGCAGGCGCGGGTCGAGCGGCTGCGGGCGCAGATGGCCGCCGCGCCGTACACGCCGCCGTCGTATGCGGAGGCCGCCGGCGATGTCGGCGAGGATGTGCTGCGCGCGCTGATTGACCAGGGCGAAATCGTCGTGGTGCAGCCGGATGTGATCTTCGCGCGCACCGCTTACGACACAATGCTGGCGGCTTTGCGCGAGATGCTGGCGGCGCAGGGCCAGGTGACAACCGGGGAATTTCGCGACCGCTTTGGCACGACGCGCAAATACGCAATTGGCCTGCTGGAGCACCTGGACAGCGCCGGCATCACCAAGCGCCAGGGCGACGCGCGCGTGCGCGGGCCGCGCGCGTAAGCAGGGCCGCCGCCTGGCTCAGTGATTGCCGGTAAGCGGGCCGGGCTGTTCGGCGTCGTCGAGCAGCGGGCCGGTGCCGCCAGCTTCCACGCGCTGAATCTGCGCGCCCAGGGCCGTCAGTTTCTCGTCCACACGCTCGTAACCCCGGTCAATTTGCTGAATGTTGGAGATGCGCATTTCGCCGCGCGCGGCCAGCGCGGCCAGCAGGATGGCCATGCCAGCGCGGATGTCAGGGCTGGAGATGTAGGGCACGCTTCTGAAGGCCGTTGGCCCCTGAACCAGCACGCGGTGTGGATCGCAGAGGGTGATGCGCGCGCCCATCCGCACCAGCTTATCGGTGAAGAAGAAGCGGCTTTCGTACATCCAGTCGTGGAACAGCACCGCGCCCGCGCTGCGGGTGGCGATCACCAGCGCGATGCTCATCAGGTCGGGGGGGAAGCCTGGCCAGGGCTGCGCTTTGATCGTTGGGATGCGCCCGCCGAGGTCCGGCGTGATCGTGAGGCGCTGCGAGGCTGGAACCAGAATATCGGAGCCGTGTGTCTCCCAGGTCACGCCCAGGCGCTCGAAAACCAGGGCGATCATATCAAGATAGTGGGGGTCGGCCTCGCGGATCAGAAGCTGGCCGCCGGTGACCGCCGCCGCGCCGATAAAGCTGCCGACTTCCATAAAGTCAGCGCCGACGCGCGCTTCAGCGCCGTGCAGACGGTCAACGCCGGTGATTGTAAGGCGGTTAGAGCCAGCGCCCGCGATGCGCGCGCCCATCGCGGTGAGCATGGCGCACAGGTCCTGCACGTGCGGCTCGCTGGCGGCGTTGCGAATAACGGTTGTGCCCTGGGCGAGCACGGCGGCCATAACTGCGTTTTCGGTAGCGGTGACGCTGGCCTCGCTGAGCAGGATGTCCGCGCCGGTGAGCTGCGGGGCCGTCAGCACCAGCGCCCCGTTCGCAAACGCAATGTCTGCGCCCAGCCGCGCCAGCGCCAGCGTGTGTGTGTCGAGGCGGCGCTCGCCAATTGAATCGCCGCCGGGCAGCGGCAGCGTCACGCTGCCGGCACGGCCCAGCAGCGGCCCGGCAAAGACCACGCTGGCGCGGATGCGCGTTGCCAGCGCGCGGTCAAGCGTGGTGGTGGCAAGCCGGTGGGCGTGGACGCGCAGCGTGCCGGGGGCGGTCCAGGCGACGTCAGCGCCCAGCTTGCGCATGATTTCGATGGTCACGCGCACGTCGCCGATGTCGGGCACATTGCGCAGCGTCACCGGCTCATCGGTCAGCAAACAGGCCGGAAGCATCTTGAGGGCGGCATTTTTGTTGCCGCTGGCGGTCATTTCGCCGCTGATCGGCGCGCCGCCCTGAATGACGAACTGCTGCATGAGGGTTAGCCTTCGCTGTAGGTGAGTTGAATGGGGTCGCCGGGGGCCAACCGCAGCCGGTCGGCGGCGCTGCCCTGGTTGACGGCCAGCTCAAGCCAACCGGCGCTGCTGACGAGCGCCAGCAGCTCGCCCGGCGGAACCGCGCTGTAGGTCGGGTGGATGCCGCGCAGCGACCAGCCAGGGCCGGCGATGACGGCCCGCTGCGCCTGGATAGCGGCGGGCGGGTGATCGGTGAAGCGCGGGGTCAGGCGCAGGCGGCCTCCCGGCTGCCAGTCCAGGCGGCCAATGCTGACGGCGACGTTGCCGAAGCGGTCAATGTGCAGCGCTTCGCCGGTGACAGCGCCGGGCGCTGCGGCCAGCAGGGGCAGGGGCAGCGTGACGGCGGGAGCAGCGGGCGCGCCCAGGGCGGCCAGCGCCGCGCCTGCCGCCAGGCGCGCAGCGGCAGGCGCGAACACATCGCGCCCGTGAAACGTGCGGCTGACCGTTGCCTGCTGTTCAGGCGGGATGCGCAGCTCGACACAGCGCGCACCCGGCAGGCGCAGCAGGGCGTAGCTGAGCGCGCCGTTGTCGGGCGCGACGAACGACCAGCCGCCCGCCTGAACGGCCAGCGCGCGGCGGTCGCCGCCCACGCCGGGATCAACGACGACCAGAAACACCGTGCCCGGCGGGAAAAAGGCATAGGCGTCGCACAGGGCGAGCGCGGCCTGGCGCACATTCTGCGGCGCGATGGCGTGCGTCAGATCAATGAAGCGCGCCTGCGGGCAGATGCCGTGCATGACGCCTTTCATCACGCCGACATAGATGTCGTGCTGGCCGAAATCGGTCAGCAGGGCGACGACGGGGAAGTCCATAGGCGAGCTGCCTGCCTCATAACACCAGCCTCTGACGCTGGTATTGTAGGGCAGGCGGAGGGCAATTGACAACCATTCGTATCCTCGTTATACTGCCCGCGTTGTTCGCGAGGGGGCTTGTTCTGTGCCGCGCCATCAGCACCACGATCTACATAACTGGACGCAGGCGTCGGGCCGCCCGTAAGCTGCTGTAGCTGCCGCTGTTATGTGCATTGTCCCGCGCCTGGCGGGATTTTTTGTTCACTGCACCGGGCAAAGGGGGGCAGGCGATATGCTGGCTGTTATTGACTACGGGGCCGGGAATCTGCGAAGCGTGCTGCACGCGCTGAAGCACCTGGGGGTGCCGGACCTGCGCCTGGCGCGCACGCCCGCTGACCTGCGCGGCGCGCGCAAAATTATCCTGCCGGGGGTGGGCGCGTTTGGCGCGGGGATGGAACAGCTTCGGCGGCAGGAACTAGTGGAACCGCTGCGGGCGGCGGCCAGCGGCGGCGTGCCGTACCTGGGCATCTGCCTGGGGATGCAGTTCCTGTTCGAGCGCAGCGACGAAATGGGCGAGCACGATGGGCTTGGCCTGCTGCCGGGGCGCGTGACGCGCTTCCCGCGGCTAAAGGGCTATAAAGTCCCGCACATGGGCTGGAATCAATTGGAAGTGACCAGGGAAACGCCGCTGCTGGCCGGGCTGGCGGCGGGCGCTTCAGCCTATTTTGTGCACAGCTATTACTGCGCGCCGGCTGAACCGGAGGACGTTATCGCGACGGCGCACTACGGCGCGCCGTTTACGGCGGCGGTGCAGCGCGGCAGCCTGTACGGCGTGCAGTTCCACCCGGAGAAAAGCCAGCGCGCTGGCCTCAGGCTGCTGGCGAACTTTCTGGAGCTGGCATCATGATCGTCTACCCGGCGATTGACCTGCGCGGCGGGCGCGTCGTGCGGCTGAAGGAAGGCGATCCGCTGCGCCAGACGGTTTTCGGCCATGACCCGCTGGCGACCGCGCAGCAGTGGGTTGACCAGGGCGCGCAGTGGATACACATGGTTAACCTGGATGGCGCGCTGGCCGCCGCCAACGACAACGGCGCGATTCTGGCGGCGGTGGCGCGGCTGGACGTCAAAGTGCAGTTTGGCGGCGGGCTGCGCGGCCTGGACGACATCGCGGTGGCGCTGGCGGGCGGCGCGGACCGGGTGGTTCTGGGGACGGTGGCCGTGCGCGAACCGCAGGTGGTAGCGGAGGCGGTCAGGCGCTGGGGCGCGGACCGGGTGTGCGTGGCGCTGGACGCGCGCGATGGTCAGATTGCCACCCACGGCTGGCAGCAGACGGCGGAGATGACACCGGCGGCGCTGGGGCGGGAGATGGCCGGGCTGGGCGTGCGCCACGCGCTGTTCACTGATGTGCGCCGTGATGGCAGCCTGGAAGGGAGCAACGTGGCGGCGACGACGGCGCTGGCGCGCGCGACGGGCCTGGCCGTGATCGCGTCGGGCGGCGTGCGGCGGGTGGAAGAAATCCGCGCGCTGCGGGCGGGCGGCGCTGCCGGCGTGATTATTGGCATGGCGCTGTACCGCGGCGAGCTGACGCTGGCGGCGGCGCTGGCAGCCGCTGAGGGGACGACGGATGCTGGCTAAACGGATTATCCCGTGCCTGGATGTGCTGAACGGGCGGGTGGTGAAGGGCGTTAACTTTGTCAACCTGCGCGACGCGGGCGACCCGGTGGAGCAGGCGGCGGTTTACGACCGCGAGGGCGCGGATGAACTGGTGTTCCTCGACATCACCGCCTCGCACGAGAACCGGAACACGACGCTGGATATGGTGCGGCGGGTGGCGGACACGGTGTTCATGCCGTTCTGTGTGGGCGGCGGCATCCGCAGCATTGACGATATCCGGGCGACGCTGCTGGCGGGGGCGGACAAGGTTTCGATCAACAGCGCGGCGATAAAAAACCCGGACCTGATTAACCAGGGCGCGTGGGGTTTTGGCAGCCAGTGCATGGTTGTCGCCATTGACCCCAAGCTGGTTGACGGCAGGTGGGAGGTGTTTATCAACGGCGGGCGCGTGCCCACCGGGCGTGAGGCGGTGGCCTGGGCGCGAGAAGTTGAGGACCGGGGCGCGGGCGAGATTCTGCTGACGAGCATGGACCGGGACGGCACGAGGGCTGGCTACAACCTGGAGCTGACGCGGGCGGTGGTTGAGGCAGTTTCGATCCCGGTGATCGCGTCGGGTGGGGCGGGCACGGCGGCGCACTTTTATGAGGCGCTTACGGCTGGCGGGGCGGACGCGGCGCTGGCGGCGTCGCTGTTTCACTATAACGAAATCCGCATTGGCGACCTGAAGCGCAGCCTGGCCGCGCAGGGCGTGCCGGTGCGCCTGACGGGATGGGAGGGCGACGGTGTTTGACCGGCTTAACTGGAACGCGCAGGGGCTGATACCGGCGGTTGTGCAGGACGCAGACACCCGGCAGGTGTTGATGGTGGCGTATATGAACGCGGAGTCGCTGGCGAAAACGCTGGAAAGTGGTGAAACTGTTTTCTGGAGCCGGCAGCGGCAGGAATTGTGGCATAAGGGCGCTGTATCGGGCAACACGCAGGCGGTGCGGGCGATTTACGCCGACTGCGACGCGGATACGCTGCTGGTGCTGGTGGAACCGGCGGGGCCGGCCTGCCACACGGGCGCGATTTCCTGTTTCTTCCGCACACTGGACGACGTATTGCAAAGCGAGAACTCACATGCCTGATATGCTGGCGCGGCTGGAAAGCGTGATCAGGGAGCGCAAAACGCACCCGCAGGCTGAAAGTTACACCAACCGCCTGTTCGACGGCGGCGTGAATAAGATCGCGCAGAAGGTGGGCGAGGAAGCGACGGAAGTCGTCGTGGCGGCACTGGGGCAGGGCCGCGCTGAGCAGATCGGCGAGCTGGCGGACCTGTACTATCACACGCTGGTGCTGATGGCGCAGTTGGACATCGCGCTTGAGGATGTGATGGCAGAGCTTGAACGCCGCCACCGCCCCCGATAAGCGCGGGCTGATTTCCTTGCCCGCGTTAGCTGAATTGGGTATGCTTCCAACCAGTTTAGTGTGCAGGTGGGGGTTGCGCGTGGCTCCGACGGACAGGTTTGTGGCGGAGACGACCTTTTTCGTCCGCTATGCCGAAACTGACGCGATGCGTGTGGTGCATCACGCCAGTTTTATTGTTTATTTTGAGGAAGGGCGCAGCAGCTACGCTCGCCAGCGCGGCAGCGATTACGCGCACTTTGAGGAACAGGGGTATTTTCTGGTAGTGAGCGAGGTGGGGGCGCGCTATCTGAAACCGGCGGTGTATGGTCAGCAGATCAGTGTGCGCTGCTGGATTCAGGAAATGAAAAGCCGGGCGCTCACGTTCGCCTATGAGATTGTGGTCGCCGCAACCCGCGAGGTGCTGGTTACCGGGTTCAGCAAGCATATCTGTGTAACGCGGGACGGCCAGGTCGCTAAACTGCCGGAGAGCTGGCGTTCATGGGCAGGCACGTAAAGACAACTTGAATATTCAGGGAGATTGTTAACCATGGTTACTTATTCTGAACGCCCCTGGACCAGAAAATATGATCCGGGCGTGCCAACAACGCTGACTTATCCGGACGTGCCGCTGCACAGTTTTCTGAGCGATTCGGCCCGGCGGACGCCCGATGCGGCGGCGCTTATCACCAGCGCGCACCTGCCTGTTGTGGGCCGCGTAGGCACCGAGCTGACGTATGGCGAACTGGACAGGCAGTCGGACGCGCTGGCGGCGGCGCTGGTGGAGCTGGGGCTGAAGAAGGGCGCCTGTGTGGCGCTGGTGATGCCCAATATCGCCGCGTATGTGATCAGTTTTTACGCGGTGCTGAAGGCCGGGGGCGTGGTGGCAGCCACCAACCCCACGTACCCGCCGGAAAAGCTCGCGTATCAGATCAATGACTGCGGGGCCGAGATAGTCATTGTGATGAGCCTGTTTTACCACAATATCAAGGCGATCCAGGCGCGCACAAAAGTGAAGCACGTTATCGTGACTAACGTGAAGGAATATCTGCCGGGCCTGGCGCGCACGCTGTTTACGGTGGCGCGCGAGAAGAAGGAAGGCCACCGCGTCGAGGACCTGGCGGCCGGCGATTTCTGGCTGCAGGACGTGCTGGCTAAATATGCCGGGCGGAAGCCCAACGTACAGGTTACCGGCGAGGACCTGGCGCTGTTTCAGTATACAGGCGGCACAACCGGCGTTTCAAAAGCGGCGATGTCGAAACATAAAGGGCTGGTCGCCAACACGCTGCAAATGATCGCCGTGCTGCAGGCGCAGGAAAACGAGGTGTTCCTGGGCGCGATCCCGATGTTCCACGTGTTCGGTATGGTGGCAGTCCTGAGCGTCGCCGTTTATCTGGGGTCAAAGATCGCGCTGGTTCCGAACGCGCGCCTGCTTGACGATGTTGTGGGCACGATTGACAAGTTTAAGCCGACGCTGTTTCACGGCGTGCCGGCGCTGTTTAACGGCATCAATAACCACGCGAAGATTACATCGGGGCAGGTGAGCCTGAGTTCGATCCGCGCGTGTGTCAGCGGCTCCGCGCCGCTGCCAGCGGCTACTAAGCGTGAGTTCGAGCGCCTCAGCGGCGGGCGGCTGCTGGAGGGCTTCGGCATGAGCGAAGCGCCGACGGCCACACACGTGAACCCGGTTTACGGCGAGAACCGGCAGGGGTCTATTGGCCTGCCGCTGCCGGATATGGATATGCGCATCGTCAGCCTGGACGATGGCGAGACCGATGTGCCGGTGGGCGAGGTGGGCGAGCTGCTGATGGCCGGGCCGAACATCATGGTAGGCTATCACGGCATGCCGACCGAGACGGCCAATTCGCTGCGCCAGAAAGACGGCAAGACCTGGCTGTACACGGGCGACATCGCGCGGATGGACGACGATGGCTATTTCTATATTGTGGATCGCAAGAAGGACATGGCGCTGATTGGCGGGTATAACGTGTACCCGGCGGCGGTGGAGAACGTGCTGAAGGACCACCCGGCGGTGCTGGAAGTGGGCGTGGCGTCGGTGCCGCACCCGCAGAAGGAAGGGCAGGAGTCGCTGAAGGCGTGGGTTGTGTTAAAGCCCGGCATGAGCGTTACCGCAGAGGAACTTATCAAGCACTGTGAGCAGCGGCTGGCGCCTTACGAAGTGCCGCGCCGCATCGCTTTTATTGCCGAACTGCCCAAGTCCGACGTGCTTAAGACGCTGCGGCGCGAGCTGGTGCGGATGGAGCTGGAGGAACAGGAAAAGGCGGGCGGCTGAGCTGGCAGGCGCTGACCAGGCGGGATAACAAAGGCCGCACAAAAGCAGCGTGCGGCCTTTCGTGTTTAGTGCAGCGGGCAGGGCGCGAGAGGGTTAGGGACGGGGGTCCTCAAGATAATAGCCGCGATAAAACGCGCGGGCCGGCCCCCGGTTGATATACCACACCACATACAGCGCGACCAGCAGGCTGATCGCGCTGCGCGCCTGCCGCAAGCTGCCCGCCAGCCCGGCGCTGGAATCAAAACCTTCACCGGCGGCGGGGGGCTGGGCGGCGGACAGGTCCAGCGCGATCGTCAGGGCGGTGAGCAGCAGCACGGCGATAACCGTTATGAGGCGGATGGCCGGCGGCCTGCCGCGCCAGGCGGCCAGCGCGATCACGAAGAAGATCAGCCCCAGCCCGGCTTGCAGCAGTAGCCGGCTGTCCGATACACCGGTCAGGTAGCTGCCCACCACGCCGCCGGCCTCCAGCGATTCGACGGCGTGCAGGCGTTCCCGCAGCAGCAGAAGAATGGCGACCTGCAGCAGCGGCAGCAGCGAAAACAGCAGCGCGCTGGTGATGATGGCAAGGGAAAGCCCGAGGGGGCGGCCTGGTTTCGCCAAGGTTGCGTCCTTCCGATACACTTGTAAGGTAGAGCTACTTGGACATTAGCACTTGTCTTATTGACATGGTAGAATTTGCGCAATAACGCAGTTCAGCTATACACGAGGTGATTTTTCTCATGAATCTGCACGGCCTGATAGATCAATCTTATCAGATATTTCGGGAGCAGTCGGCCAATGCGCGGGTTGTGCTGCTGCACCCGCGCGGGCGCTACCGATCCATGCTGGTGGCGCGGCTGATTAACACGCCCGAACTGCGGGTATTTTACTACGCGCTGGGGCCGGACGACATCAGTGTGCCGTCGTTTGTGACCGGACTGATTCACGACCTGGCGCGGCAGCACCCCATGTTTGGCCGGCATGTCAGCATGCTCGCGCCGAGCGAGCAGGCGGATATAGATACGCTGGTGGGCGCGTTCGCGCAGGACCTGGGCGAATTGAGCGCGGAGCCGTTTCTGCTCATCCTGGACGAGTATGACCGCAGCGACAGCGCCGACGATGTGCAGACGTTCGTCGAACGGCTGATCGAACGGCTGCCGGCACACTGCAAGCTGGTTATCAACAGCCGCGCGCTGCCGCGGCTGCCCTGGGTGTCGCTGATCGCGCAGAAACAGGCGGTGCTGCTTGAGGATGACCGGCTGATCGCGCACGATTTCTACAACATCGAAGCTAACGGCCAGAACCGGCTGGAGGTGTTCGCGCTGGGGCCGGGCTATGTGCTGATGAACGGGCAGCCGATCGACTCCTGGGAAGGGCATCTGCCGCGCCTGCTGTTCTTTTTCGCGCTTGACCGGCCCAGCATCACACGGTCGGAAATCTGCCAGGCGTTCTGGCCGGACCTGGACACCGACCAGGCGGTGAACGTGTTTCACGTAACGAAGCGCCGGCTGCATAAAGCGCTGAATATTGACGTGCTGATCCATGAGGACGGGTACTACCGGGTGAACCCGGCGCTCGCGATCCAGTACGATGTGATGGCGTTTGTGGGCGTGCTGATGGCAGGGCGCAACGGCGATGGCCCGCAGCGGGTGGCGGCGTGGCAGAAGGCGATCGAGCTGTATCGCGGTCCATTTTTGCAGGGCCACAGCGACACCTGGATTGTGGAGCGGCGGCGCGATTTTCGGACCGGGTATCTGGAGGCGCTGAGCGAGATGGCGCATGTGCAGCTCGCTGAGGACCGGCCAGAACACGCGCTGGGGCTGCTGCAGCGGGCGCTGAACGAGGACAGCAGCCGCGAAGACATACACCGCGAGGTTATGCGGCTGTATGCGCGCATGGGGCGGCGCAGCGAGGCGGCGGCGCATTTTCAGCGGCTGGTTGATGAGCTGGACCAGGCTGGCCGGTCGCCGGAGGCGGAGACCAAAGCGCTTTACGACAGCATCATGAGTTAGCCGCGCCGCCGGGACTGTTGAACCGGCTTCAGAGGGGTGTGATATAATCGGCGTCTGCTGTGACGTGCGATAAAGAGGCCCGCCCCTGTGAGCAACACTGCTGCTCTGCCGGAACGATCGAACGCGCGCACGGACCCACACCGGCTGGCGTGGGGCGTGCTGCTGATGGCTTTTGCGGTCTTTTGTGTAACGTGCGCGGCTGCCGGTTTTGTGGTGAATTTCTTCCTGTTTCAGTCCACTGTGCCGATGCTTTCGAACCTGACAGTCAGCCGGGGGTCGGTTGAGGTGACTGAGCCGGCGGACCCGATAGCGCGCTCGGTGCGCACACCGGTGAACCTGTCGGGCATCGCGGAGGTCGGCACCGATTCACAGTCGCAAGCTAAGCTGTTTATCCGTGACACGCTGGCCGATGGCCGCCTGATCGCCATTGTGACGCTGCACACCAACTCGACGCTGACGCTGAGGACGGCGGCGCGCCCGCGTTTTAACTGGAGCATATCGGGCTACTTTGTTGACCTGCGGGATGTGTCGGGGCGGTTCGATATCACGATTGTTCCTGACCTGGGGCGCGATGTGCTGGTGACGCTGCGCTCTACCCAGGGCGTGCTGATAAACCTCAGCGAGAGCGGCGATTACATCGTCAACACGTCGAACACGCGCGTGCAGGTACTGAACCGCGCGGGTATGGCGGTGCTTGTGCCGATTGGATCGCAGGTGGGGTATGTTGTGCCGGTGGCCGGGCAGGGCGTGGTTGACACGGAAACGAACACCTTCGAGACCCGGCAGGGCTATACCGAGCTGCTGCAGAACAGCAGCTTTACGGCGCTCAACCCCAGCGTGAGCAGCGGAGACGCACAGGAACTGCTGTCCGGTTGGGTGTGCAACAATGACCCTACCGACGACCCGCCGGGGTCATACCGGTCGCAAATGGTTGATGGGGTTATGCTTCTGCGGCTGGAGCGGTTTGGCGACGCGACGACGCACGGGCGAACATCGTGTGTGCAGACCTTTGGCCAGACCGGCCTGGATGTGGTGGCGCGCGGGTTTGATTACCTGGCGCTGCGCGCCACGTTCAGCATCAATTTCCAGTCGCTCAACGCCTGCGGCATTGAGGGCAGCGAGTGCCCGCTGATGCTGCGGGTAGATTACATTGACCAGAACGGGCAGGCGCAGAAGTGGTATCACGGCTTCTTTTCGGCAAACGATGAGCAGCTTTTGTACCCGCTGCAGTGCAACAGCTGCCGGCAGGCGCACGAGTTCATTAACCCTAAAACGTGGTACACGTTTGACAGCGCCAACCTGTTCGCGCTGCTGCCGCCGGACCAGCGGCCAGTTCAGATTGTGGCTGTGTGGTTCTACGCTTCTGGCCACCAGTTTGACGTGCAGGTCAGCGAGATAGCGCTGCTGGGCGGGCGCGTAGCCCTGGAAACGGCGCAGGGGTAAGCAAGGGCTAGCCGGGGCGGATTGCGGGCTGAGGGTGGCGCTGCTATACTGGCGGCGGCGGCCAGAACCAGGACAGGGCGGGGATGAACGAGATCAGACCAGAGGATATTTTACTGGCGGCGGCGGTATACGGCGGCGTTATCCTGGCGGCTTTCTGGCTGACGATGGTGATCTGGGCGTATCGCGATATGCGCTCGCGGTCGCGCGATTTGCCAGCGCGGCTGCTGGTGGCGCTGCTGGTGGCGGCGCTGACGCTGCCGGGCCTGTTGATCTACCTGCTGCTGCGCCCGCGGGAAACGCTGGCCGAAGCCTATGAGCGTTCGCTGGAGGAAGAGGCGCTGCTGCAGGGCATCGAGGAAAAACCGGCCTGCCCGGCGTGCGGCCAGCGGGTGCGCGACGAGTGGCAGGTGTGCCCACACTGCCATACGCGGCTCAAGAAGCCCTGTATAAGCTGCGGTAAGCCGCTGGAGATCTCGTGGAATATCTGCCCCCACTGTGCCAGCCCGCAGGCTGTTTACAAAGCCAGCGCTGACGATGTGCTGGCCGCCAGCGCTTATCCACCGGCGCGGCCAGCGCAGGCCACGCGCAGCAGCCGCGCTTACCCGCGCGAGACGCCGGCCCCGGAAACGGGCGCGCCGCTGGAGTTTGTCGAAGGCGACGATCTTTAGCCGTTCAGGCTAATAGAACTCCCCCGATTCACCGACCATGTGAATTTTCAGGAAATTCGTGTGCCCGCCGACGCCGAACGGCACACCAGCGATAATGATCAGCGTGTCGCCGTGCCTGAGCAGCTTGTTTTTGGAGGCTGTCTGCACGATGAGCGTGATCAGTTCGTCAATAGTGGCGAAGCGCGGGATGATAATGGGGATTACGCCCCACACCAGCGCCATCCGCCGGCAGGTGGTTTCGCTGGGGGTCACACACAGGATGGGCGTGTCAGGGCGCTCTTTGGCGACGCGGCGGGCCGTGTAGCCGGTCATGGTGGCGGTGACGATGGCGCGGCAGTTAAGCGTTTCCGCAATCTGAGTGGTGGCCTGGCCGATAGCGTCTGAGATGACTTCGCGACCCCCGGCGCCAGTGCGCGCGAGCGCGCGTTTGGTGCGGCGCACGGGCAGGTGTTTTTCCGCGATGAGCGCGATGTTGGCCATGGTGGCCACAGCCTCCACCGGGTAGCTGCCGATGGCGGTTTCGTTGCTGAGCATTACGGCGTCGGAGCCATCCACAATGGCGTTGAACACGTCGCTGGCCTCAGCGCGCGTGGGGCGCGGGCTGTCTACCATCGAGCTAAGCATCTGGGTTGCGGTGATGACAGGTTTGCTGGCGTTGTTGCACAACTGGATGATGCGCTTCTGATAAACGGGAACCTCTTCGGCAGAGGTTTCAACGCCCAGGTCGCCGCGCGCGACCATAACGCCGTCGGCGGCGGCAATAATGGCTTCGATGGCATCTATGGCCTCGCGCTTTTCGATTTTGGCGATGATGGCTGTTTCGCCGCCCAGGTGGCGGATAAGCCAGCGCAGCTCGCGGATATCGTCAGCGCTGCGGACGAACGACATCGCCAGATAGTCCGCCTGCTGCTGGAGCGCGAACCTGGTGTCTGCCCGGTCCTTGTCGGTGATAGCGGAGAGCGACAGCCGGGCTTTGGGGGCGGTGACGCCTTTGCGCGACATCAGCGGGCCGCCGATAACCACCTCACAGGTGAGGGAATGGGCATTGGCTTCGCGGACTGAGAACTCCAGGTTGCCGTCGTCCAGCAGAAGCTGCATGCCGGCTTCGATGTCTTTGATAAATTCGGGGTGGGGGAGGGCGATGATGTAAGGGTCATCGCCCTCCGGTTCATCCAGCGTGAGGGTGACTGTGTCGCCGGGCTTGAGCATGAGCGGCTCGTGCGGGACGCACCCGATGCGAATTTTCGGACCTTGCAGATCGCACATAATGGCGACAACCGCGTTTTCTTCGGCGGCCACACGGCGAATGACGTCGATGGTTTCGCTGTGTGTTTCCTGGCTGCCATGCGAGAAGTTGATTCGCGCGACGTCCATGCCTTTGCGAATCAGCTCACGGATGGTTGCCTCATCGCACGAGCGCGGCCCGATAGTCGCGACGATTTTGGTGCGTTTGCCGTCAATGCGCGGGTATACCAAGGCGCTACCCCCTCTGGACAGGCACAGGCTGCGGCGCAGCGATGTTCAGCGCTTAAGGTTGGAGAAGGCGCTGGCCCCGGCGTAAACGGCGGCGTCGCCCAGCTCTTCCTCAATGCGCAGCAGTTGGTTGTATTTAGCGATACGGTCTGACCGGGCCGGCGCGCCGGTTTTGATCTGCCCGGCGTTCATGGCGACCACCAGGTCGGAAATGGTGGCGTCCTCGGTTTCGCCGCTGCGATGGCTGACGACAACGGTCCAGGCGTGCCGCTGGCTGAGCTGGCTGGCGGCCATCGCCTCGGTCAGCGTGCCGATCTGGTTGACTTTGCACAGCAGCGAGTTGGCGGCCTTTTCCTTGATGGCGCGCTCAACACGCGCGACGTTGGTTACCAGCAGGTCGTCGCCGACGATCTGCACGCGGTCGCCGATAGCGGCGGTCAGCCGGGACCAGTTTTCCCAGTCGTTTTCGGCCAGGCCGTCCTCCAGTGAGATAATGGGGTAGCGCGCCGCCCAGTCAGCCCAGAAATCCACCATTTCCGCGCCGGTGAGCGTGCGGCCTTCGATGGCGAGATGGTATTTGCCGTCCTGGTAGATTTCAGAGGTGGCGGGGTCGAGGGCGATAAACACCTGCTCGCCGGCCTTGTAGCCCGCTTTGCCGATGGCTTCCATGATGACATCAAGCGCGGCCTGGTTGGAGCCGAGGCTGGGGGCGAAGCCGCCTTCATCGCCAACGGCGGTCGAGAAGCCTTTTTTGTGCAGGATGCCTTTGAGCGCCTGGTAGATTTCGACGCACCAGCGCAGCGCCTCGCGGAAAGAATCCGCGCCGACGGGCATAACCATAAACTCCTGGAAGTCGGTGCTGTTGGCGGCGTGCTTGCCACCGTTCATGATATTCATCATGGGAACCGGCAGGATGTGCGCGTGGACGCCGCCCAGGTAGGCGTACAGCGGCAGCTCGACGCTGTCGGCGGCGGCGCGGGCCACCGCCAGCGAAACGCCCAGGATGGCGTTCGCGCCCAGATTTTTCTTGGTGGGCGTGCCATCGAGTTCGATCATCAGGTCGTCAACGGCTTTCTGGTTAAGGGCATAAGCGCCCTGCAGCGCCTCGGCCAGCGGGCCGTTCACGGCCTGGACCGCCTTGAGCACGCCTTTGCCGCCGTAGCGGCTTTTGTCGCCGTCGCGCAGCTCCAGGGCCTCGTGTTCGCCGGTTGAAGCGCCGCTGGGGACGATAGCGCGCCCAAACGCGCCGTCAGCCAGCAGAACCTCGACCTCGACAGTAGGATTCCCGCGCGAGTCCAGCACCTCGCGGCCATGAATCTTCTCGATAATGGGCATAGAGTTATCTCCTGTGTGTGGTGCACAATAAGAACAACAGGATGGCAGATTTGTCTTCCTGGGCGCGGCTGCGCATGATGGGCGCCGTGCGACCGCCGCTATTATAGCGCACTGTGCCGCTGGATAGCTACGGCAACAAACGGCCTGACAAGCCTGCGCGCAGCGGTTAAAATAGCGCGATGGAAACCCTGGCAGACTGACAGAGGATAACGAGATGATGGCTCAGCGCGCGGTGTATTTGGATCACTCCGCTACAACGCCGGTTGATCCGCGCGTGGTGGAGGCTATGCTGCCCTATTTCACCGAAATCTACGGCAACCCGTCATCGGGGCACAGCTTCGGGCGCAAGGCGGAACGGGCGGTAGAGGATGCGCGCGAGACGGTGGCGCGGGTGCTCAACTGCCAGCCGGGCGAGATCGTGTTCACGGGGGGCGGCAGCGAGAGCGATAACCTGGCGCTGCGCGGCGCGGCCTGGCAGGCGCGGCGGGCGGGGCGCGGCGCGCACCTGCTGACGCCGCCGATTGAGCACAGCGCGGTGACGCGCACGGCAGAGCAGCTCGCGGCGCTTATGGGATTTCGACACACTTTGCTGCCGGTGGACGGATACGGCATGGTCGCGCCGGCGGCGCTGGCGGCGGCGTGCGCGGCTGACACGGCGCTGGCGAGCGTGATGTACGCCAACAACGAGGTGGGCACGGTCGAGCCGGTGGCGGCGCTGGCGGCGGCGGCTCACCGCCACAACGTCCTGTTTCACACCGACGCGGTGCAGGCGGCGGGGCAGCTTCCGCTGGATGTGCAGGCGCTGGGCGTGGACCTGCTGAGCATTTCGGCGCACAAATTTTACGGGCCGAAAGGCGTAGGCGCGCTGTACTGCCGCCAGGGCGTAACGCTGGTCCCCAGCCAGAGCGGCGGCAGCCACGAAAGCGGGCGGCGCGCGGGGACGCACAACACGCCGTTTATCGTGGGGCTGGCGAAGGCGCTGGAGATCGCCTACGACGAGTTTGACGCCAATACAGCGCATTACACAGCGCTGCGCGACCAGTTGATTGACGGCGTGCTGCGGCGCGTGCCCAACGCGCGGCTGACGGGCCACCGGCAGCAGCGGCTGGCAAGCCACGCCAGTTTCATTTTTGAGGGTGTTGACAGCAGCCGGCTTGTCATGCATCTGGACATGAAGGGCATCGCCGCCAGCGGCGGGGCCGCCTGTAAGACCGGCAGCCCGGAGCCGTCGGGCGTGCTGCTGGCGATGGGCTACAGCGCGCGCGAGGCGATCAGCGGGCTGCGGCTGACGGTGGGCCGGCAGACAACCGAGGCCGATATCGAATACACGGTTGAGGCGCTGGCTGAGGTGATCGAGAAGCTGTACCGGCTGACACCGGCACTGTAGGGGGCCTATGAGCAGCGCAGACAAGCGCGTTGTGGTGGCGATGAGCGGCGGCGTCGACAGCTCGGTGGCGGCGGCGCTGCTGGTCGAACAGGGTTATCAGGTGGTGGGAATGATGATGCGGCTGTGGTCAGAGGAAACGGCCAACGGCCGCGTACATAACCGCTGCTGCACGCCCGACCAGATGGCGGACGCGCGCCGCATCGCGGACAGGCTTGACATCCCGTTTTACGCGCTGGACACGCGGCAGGTGTTTCGCGACACAGTTGTGGCGTATTTCATTGATCAGCACCGGCGCGGCGTCACGCCGAACCCGTGCCTGGAGTGCAACCGGCACATCCGTTTTGAGTGGCTGCTGAACAACGCGCTGGCGCTGGACGCCGATTACCTGGCCACCGGCCATTACGCGCAGGTTGACCGTGACGACGGCGGGCTGTACCGCCTGCGCCAGGGCGCGGATGCGCACAAGGACCAGAGCTATGTTCTGAGCGTGCTGGGGCAGGCACAGCTTCAGCGCGCGCTGTTTCCGGTGGGCGGGTATACCAAGCCGCAGGTGCGCGCGCTGGCGGCGCGCTTCGGGCTGCCGACGGCCAGCAAACACGACAGCCAGGACCTGTGCTTTCTGGGCGACGGCGATTACCGGCGGTTCCTGACCGAACACGCGCCGGAAGTGATGGCAGGCGGCCCGATTGTGCGGCGCGATGGCGAGGTGATCGGCCAGCATGGCGGGCTGGCGAATTACACAATCGGCCAGCGCAAGGGGCTGGGCGTGTACGCCGCCGAGCCGCTGTATGTGATCGGCAAGAATTTGCGCGGCAACGCGCTGATCGTCGGCACGCACGCGGAACTGGGCGCGATCACGCTGACGGCAGGGCGGATGAACTGGGTCAGCGGCGCAGCGCCCGCCGGGCCGTTTCGCGCTGAGGTGAAGATTCGCTACAAGGCACAGGCAGCCCCGGCGGTGGTGATACCGCTGGGCGCTGACCGGGTGCGGGTGGATTTCGACGCGCCGGCGCGGGATGTCACGCCGGGGCAGGGCGCTGTGATTTACACCGGCGCTGTGTGCCTGGGCGGCGGCATCATCGAACAGCCTGACGGCGGCTGAACGGCGTTACAACCGCCACAGCAGCGCGCGCACCTGGTCACTGAACAGCAGCATAATCCACGTGCCGATGATGATATACGGCCCGTAGGGCAGCGGCGTGAACATATCGTAGCGTCCGGAGAGGCTGCGCACGATAAGGTACACCAGCGCCCCCAGCGCGCCCAGAAACACGGTGATGAACATGGCGAAGATCAGCGCCTGCCAGCCGAGAATCAGGCCGCAAAGCATGGCGAGCAGCACGTCCCCGTAGCCGAACGCGACTTCTGGCAGCGCCTGTCCGCGCGCCTTCGCAACCACGTGTGAGAACAGAATCCCGCCCAGGTAGAGCAGGAAGAACACGCCGAAGCCGAGCGCAGCCCCGCCGAGCGCCTCGCCGAGCGTGGGGCGGCTGGCCGGGGTGAGGATGGCGGCCAGCAGGGCCAGGGCGCAGGATGGGATGATGACGGCGAACAGAATCAGACGGTGCTCAAGGTCAATGACCGTAATGAGGACGAACAGCGCCATATATACGAAGTAGAACAGGCGCTGGACGCCGGTCACGGCGGGGTCGTTCGCCGTGGCCAGATATGCGATGATCAGCAGAGCCGCGGTTGCCAGCTCAGCCAGCGGCCAGCGCCACGACAGGCGCGCGCCGCCGGGCGAGGCGCGCCTGCCGGTGAGAAAGGCGGACAGGCCGCTCCAGGCGATGAACGGGCGCGGCGCGCCGTCAGGGTAGCGCGGAAGCCGCGGACGGCGGTAGTGGGGCAGGTCGTCGGCCAGGATATTGACCAGCACGCCAGCCAGCAGGCCAGCGATGAAGAGCAGGCCAATGGCAGGGGCGGCAGCAGGCTCAAGCGGCATGGGTGTCAGCGGCCTTTCTCAGGGCAGGGGCGGGGCGGGCGGCAGCAGCGACAGCGCCAGGACAATTAAAAAGACAAAGGCGACCGCAGCAGCGGTGGCTGCGGCGACCCTGCCTGCCGGCGACAGCGGCGCAGGGGTGGGCGGCGGCGGGGCCGCGCCGATGTGCAGGTCAACCCGCTCAACGCGGCGGCTGTGGATGCGCCAGGCGGCGAACTGCGGCTGTTGGGCGCGCAGGCTGACGATCAGATGCGCGGCGTCGGGGTAGGCGGCGCGGTCAATGTCGGCGGGCGACGGCACCGGGTCGGTGTGGGGGTGCGAGTGATAGATGCCGATGAGCTGGAGGCGGTCGCGCTGGATGGCGAACATGGCGCGCACGAACGCGGCAGGCTCCATATCGTACTGGCGGCGCGGGTCGGCGGCGGCGTTGGGAATGGGGATGACGCGGACGGCGCGCCCGCCTGCGCCGGCGATCAGGCCGCAGGCTTCGTGCGGGGCCGCGCCGCGCGCGTGGGCGGCGACGGCGCGCGCCTGATCGTGAGTGAGCCAGAGAATCATGGGGGCGCGGCGTTCAGTCTGCCGTCGGGACGACGAACGATTCCACGCGGCGGTCCAGCGGCGGGTTGCGAGTCTCGTAGAACAGGTCGGCGGTGAGGGTGTAAACGCCAGCGGGATCGCCCGCGCCGCGCAGGTGCAGCGTAAATTCCATATCGTGATGCATGGTCTCGATGATGTCGAGTTCGCTCACCACGCGGTCGTGCGCATCGTGCGCCACCAGCAGCAGGTTCGGGCGTTCGCTGAAGGGCGTAAGGCGGATGTGGATGTGGATGCGCGCGCGATCCTGATAAGGGGTGATCTCCAGGTATTCGATGCGCACTTCGGATTTTGGCCGGGGCGTTCTGTCGCTGGGGAACAGTGGGATTTCCACGCTGCGCATTCTCCTGGCGGCGGTTAGCGGGCGGTGCGCAGCCGGTTGAGAGCTGCCAGCGCGCGGTCCAGGTCAGGGGCGGCGACGAAGATATGGTCGCGCGTGAAAGCGGCGTAGGGCAGCAGGCTGATGCCTTCGGCGGCCAGCGCAGACGCGACGCGCGCCATGAAGCCGACCAGCCCCGGCTCAAGGGCGGCGTCGAACGTGATGAGGCGGTAGGCCAGCGGGCTGAGCTGGTGGCCGGGCAGGCGCGGCGCGAAGTCGGCGGCGGCTTCAGCGGGGATAACCAGCGTAACCTCAGCGCGATCGACCAGCAGGGCGGTAAACGGCGCGCCGATTTCGGCCAGCACGCCAGCGGCGGCGGTGATCGCGCCGGGCGGCAGCCTGACCAGCGCGTAATCCTGGCCGTCGGTTACGAGCTGCGCCTGCTGGAGCGCCTGGTCAACGGTTTGCGGCATAGCACGCCCCTTCATTCGTCAAACTGATATGTTGGTTCGGCATAGTAGCGAATCTGACGGTTGGCGAGTTTATGGCGCAGCCAGCGGTCCAGCGCCTCATTTTTGTCCGCGAGGGAGGTCTGGTCGTCGCGCAGGTGGGCAAGCGGGTAATTGATGCGCAGCGCGCGCCCGTACACAATGTGGCGGCTGACGCCGGGCGGCAGCAGCGCGTCATGGCGCGCGGCGGCGATGATATCCGCGGGCTGGTAGCGCGGGAACTGCACCAGCGCGATTGCGTTTTCGTACAGCGGCCAGATGTCGAGCGGCTCGGCAAGGATCGTGCGGTGCAGGTGCGCGCGCTGCTGGTACATGCGCACAAAGCGGCGGAGGACGGCGCTGCGCTCGGAAACGGTGGTGACCGGGGACAGCAGGGCCAGCACGCGCCCGCTGGTGAGGGTAACGTGCGCAACCGCGTCGTTATGCCAGCCTTCGCGCATCTGGATATCGGGGAAGGCCGTCAGGTGTTCGAGCAGCACGGCCGTATCCCAGTCGCTGATGACATGATTCCAGGTTTGCAGCTCAACGAAGCCGTTTTCGTAAGGGGCGACCTGGACCAGGGTGTGCGCGTATCCCAGGGCGGCAAAAGCGTAGCAGCGGTTCGCGCCGTCCAGAATCACATACTGTGTCGCGTCCATTGGGGCGACAATCGGCGGGTTGATCACGTATTCTTCGACCTGAAGGCGCGCGATCAAAGGCTGAGAGCGCTGTGAGTCGTGGTCTTCATGGGCATGGAGCGAGGCTGTGGGCACGATGCGCAGGTCGGGGATGGGGGCGTGGCTGTGATTGGTGAGCATGGCTGACCTGACGATTTGGCATGACACCGGCAAGATGATAAGGTGTGAGTAGAGTATCATCAAGCGGCGTCTTCGGCAATTCTAAATGCCGGGATGGCCAGAAAAGGGTGAAGATGGGCGCGAATGAACAGGGGGCGGATGCCACAGCGGGGCGCTGGCTGACGATAGCGCGCACGCTGTGTTTTATCTGCAACGGCGACGATGTGCTGCTGATGCGCCGGGGGGCCGACCGGCGCGTGTTTCCAGGGCGGTACAACGGCGTGGGCGGCCACATCGAACGCGGCGAGGACGCGCTGAGCAGCGCCCGCCGTGAGATCAGGGAGGAAACCGGGCTGGCCGTGGAAAACCTGCGCCTGCGGGCTGTGTATAATATAGACGCGGGCGGCGCGACGGGCATCACGTTGTTTGTGTTCACCGGCAGCAGCACCAGCCGCGCTGTGGTTGATGGCCCGGAAGGGACCCTGCACTGGGTCGCGCGGGCGGCGATAAGCCAGCTAGAGCTGGTAGAGGACCTGCCGTTGATTCTGCCGCGGGTGCTGGCGATGCCGCCGGACGCGCCGCCGCTGTTCGTGCATGTCAGCTATGACGCGCAGGATCGTATTCAGATGCGGATCGAAACAGACCCGCCTGCTGCGGGGTGAGGTGAAGATGACAGAGGCGGAAAGAACCCCGGCGGCGGACGAAAACGCCAGCCGATCGCGCCCGCTGCTGCGGCGAACCGGCTGCGCGCTGGGCGTGCTGGTGTGGGCGGTGCTGATGCTGATCCCATTTCTGCTGTTTGCGCTAGCAGTGCGCGGCGAGATCTCGGTGGACACGGGCAGCGCGCCGGAGCAGCGGCTGCGGGTATGGCTGATTATGGAGGCGGCGCAGCGCGGCATTGGCGTGTCCACCGCGGCGGCCTACGAAACGGGCGACACAGTCTGTGTGCAGACCGATGTACGCTTTCTGCTGTGGCAGGGGACGGCTGAAGCGCCGCAGACGTTCTGTGAGTGTTACACGCGGGGCGCGGGCGGCGTTTGGCAGGCAGCAGGCGCGACTGCTGGCGCGTGCCCGGCGCGCGAGACGACGCCCGGCCGGGCAGGAACGGAATAAACGGTATGCAGATCGATGTTGGCAGCGCTGTGTGGCTGGCCGTGTGCTGCGGGCTGCTGTGTGTGGCCGGGTTCGTGGCGCTGCTGGCGCTTCAGCTCATAACCGGCCTGCTGGACGCGGTGATGTCTGTTGTCGGGCTGGTGTTTGGCGCTTTCACCGGCGACCCGCTGTCATGCTGCGGCTGTCTGGTGGTTGTGATCCTGTGCGGGGCGTGCGCGCTGGTGTTCCTGTTCTTTTCGGGGATTTGCGGCGGGCCGGGCGCGCCAGATGTGTGCCGCATTATTGGGCTGTGATCAGCGGTCCGCTGGCACGCCCTGATCGTCGCGCGCGACCTGCTCGTCCAGGGGCGCGCCGCTGGCTGCTGGCGGGTTGTTTTCACCCATAAGCCGCAGGAACTCCTGAGCCTCAATGGTCTCCAGTTCCAGCAGACGGAGCGCCACCGTGTCGAGACGGTCGCGGTGGGCGCGGAGGATGCGCAGCGCTTCTTCGTGGGCGGCGCTGACAAGCAGGCGCACCTCGCTGTCAATTTCTTCGGCGACCGCTTCGCTGTAATCGCGCTGCTCTGAAATCTCACGCCCCAGGAAGATCAGCTCGTCCTTCTGGCCGTACATCATGGGGCCGAGCTTATCGCTCATGCCGAAGCGCGTGATCATGGCGCGGGCCAGCTTGGTCACGCGCTCGATGTCGTTAGCCGCGCCAGTTGTGATCTCTTCCAGCACGATTTCTTCTGCCGCGCGCCCGCCAAGCGCCACGATGAGCTGCTCGCGCAGGCGCGAGCGCGACATATACGAGAGGTCCTCGTCCGGCAGAAAAAGTGTGGAGCCGCCGCTGAGGCCGCGCGCCATGATCGTTATCTTGCGCACGGGGTCAGCGGTAGGCAGGTAGTAGGCGACAACAGCGTGGCCGGCCTCGTGATAGGCCGTGATGCGCTGTTCAGCCGGGGTTATAACGCGGCTGCGGCGCTCCGGGCCGAGCAGCACGCGCTCGATGGCTTCCTGAAACTCAGCTTCGCTGATGGTCTTTTTGTTGCGGCGAGCGGCGAGGATGGCGGCCTCGTTAACAACGTTTTCGATATCAGCGCCGACGAAGCCGGGTGTGGCCCTGGCGACGGTTTTGAGGTTCACGTCAGAGGCCAGCGGCTTGCCGCGCACGTGAACCTTCAGGATTTCTTCGCGGCCTTTGACGTCCGGGCGGTCGAGGATAACGCGGCGGTCGAAGCGGCCAGGGCGCATCAGCGCGGGGTCGAGGATGTCGGGGCGGTTAGTGGCGGCGACGATGATGATGTTGGTGTCGGTGTCGAAGCCGTCCATTTCAACCAGAATCTGGTTGAGGGTTTGCTCGCGCTCGTCGTGGCTGCCGCCGAGGCCGGTGCCGCGCTGCCGCCCGACGGCATCAATCTCGTCAATGAAGACGATGCAGGGGCTGTGACGGCGGGCCTGGTCGAACAGATCGCGGACACGGCTGGCCCCCACGCCGACGAACATCTCGACAAACTCTGAGCCGGAAATGTTGAAAAACGGCACGCCAGCTTCGCCGGCGACGGCCTTCGCCAGCAGCGTTTTGCCGGTTCCGGGGCTGCCGACCAGCAGGATGCCTTTCGGGATGCGCGCGCCAAGCTGGATAAACTTCTCTGGCTCTTTAAGAAACTCGACCACTTCCATCAGCTCGGCTTTGGCTTCGTCAGCGCCGGCCACGTCGCTGAAGGTAATGCTGGGCTGGTCGCCGGCGAACATGCGCGCCCGGCTTTTGCCAAAGGCTACCGCCTGGTTGTTGCTGCCCTGGGCCTGGCGAAACATGAAGAAGATCAGGCCGCCGATGAGGGCGATAGGCAGCAGGGCGCTGAGCAGGCTGATGCCGATGGTTGGCCAGCTGCTTGGCTCCTGATAATCCCAGGCGATACGCTCAAGCTGATCAGGCGTGACGCCAAGCTGAAGAAGCTGTTCCTGCGCGGTGGCTTCAGGGCCTTTAAACGTGACAGCGCGGGTGCTGTCGCGGAAGGTGACGATCAACTGCGTGCCGGTTATTTCGATGTGGCTGACTTCGCCAGCCTTGACGCGCTTGACGATATCGCTGAAGCTAAGCTCGCGCAGGCTCTGGCCGCCGCTGTTAACTGACAGGAAGATGGCGGCGACGACAAGGCCAACAAAGACATACAGCAAGGCGCTCTTGGTCCGGGGGTTGTTCACGTCGCGCGCATTCCTTCGGCGCCGACCACGGCTTTCACCAGCGGCAAAAGCCGTGATGGCACACCTGTTTGCGACTATTTTAGCACATTTGCACCGCGCATCCCATATTCAGCGCGGGCTGGGCGCGGCAGGCGCGCGGATACAAAAGCGCGCCTGCCGCGCCGGGGCAGCTAACGGAGAAGGTGAGGAATCTGGTCCGGGTTCTCGGCCACGCGCACGCCGGCATCCAGCAGCGCCGCGATTTTTTCGGCAGCAGTGCCTTCGCCGCCCTCGACGATAGCGCCAGCATGGCCCATCCGCGTGCCTTCGGGCGCGCTTTTGCCGGCGATAAAAGCGGCCACCGGTTTAGTCATGTGCGCCTTAATGAACTCGGCGGCGTCAATTTCAGCGCGCCCGCCGATCTCACCGATAAGGACGACTTTCTCGGTTGCGCTGTCGTCCTCGAACATTTGCAGCACGTCCACGAAATTTGTGCCGATGATGGGGTCGCCGCCGATGCCGACACAGCTTGACTGCCCCATGCCGGCCTCGGTAAGCGCGTAGACGACTTCATAGGTGAGGGTTCCGCTTTTTGACACTACGCCAACCGTGCCGGGGGTGGCGATATAGCCGGGCATAATGCCGACCTTCGCCTGGCCGGGCGTCAGCAGGCCAGGGCAGTTGGGGCCGATAAGCCGGCTGCCACTGTGCTGAATGTATTCGTAGACCTTCATCATCTCGACGATGGGGATGCCTTCGGTGATGCACACGATCAGCTCGACGCCGGCGTCGGCGGCCTCGTAGAGCGCGTCGGCAGCGAACGCCGCCGGGACGTAGATCAGGCTGGCGTTAGCGCCGGTCGCGTCAACGCAGGTTTTGACCGTGTCGAAGACCGGCAGGCCGTGCACCCATTCGCCGCCTTTGCCGGGGGTGACGCCGCCCACAACATTTGTGCCAAACTCCAGCATCTGCTGGGTGTGAAAGCTGCCCTCGCGGCCTGTGATGCCCTGCACGAGCAGGCGAGTGTGCTTGTCGGCAAGAATAGCCATTTATAACGCTCCTTTAGCTGCTTCAACGGCCTTCTTGGCGGCCTCAGTGAGGGTGGCGGCGCTGGTGATATTGGGGATGCTGGCGTTGTCAATGATGGCGCGGCCTTCTTCGGCGTTCGTGCCCGCCAGACGGATCACCATCGGGATTGAGGTCGGCACTTCGTTGAGGGCGGTGATGATGCCGTGCGCGACTTCATCGCAGCGGGTAATGCCCCCGAAAATATTGAACAGGACGGATTTCACGTTGGGGTCCGCCAGGATGATGCGCAGGGCGGCGGCGACCTTGTCGGCCTGCGCGCCGCCGCCGATGTCGAGGAAGTTGGCCGGCCCGACTTCATCGCCGCCGTAGAGCTTGGTCATGTCCATCGTGGTCATGGCCAGGCCAGCGCCGTTGACCATGCAGCCGATCTGCCCGCCCAGCTTAACATAGCTGATGCCGGCGATGCGGGCGCGGGTTTCAGCCTCTGGCTCGGCGGTGGTATCGCGCATTTCGGCCAGGTCAGAATGGCGGAAAAGAGCGTTGTCGTCAATCACCATTTTGCCGTCCAGCGCCAGCAGATCGCCCTCTTTGGTGATAACCAGCGGGTTGATTTCGGCCAGGACGGCGTCGCTTTCGATATAACATTTGAACAGCGCGTGCGCGATGCGCGTAAAGGCGCGCCAGTGTTCGCGCGGCAGGTTGATGCCCGCGGCGACGTTGCGGGCCTGATAGTCACGCAGGCCCAGGCACAGGTTGATCTGTTCGCGGATGATGGCATTCGGGTTTTTGGCGGCGACCTGCTCGATTTCAACGCCGCCCTCAGACGAGGCGATCAGCACCGGCTTGCCTTCAGCGCGGTCGTTGGTGATGCCCAGGTAGATTTCGGTGGCGATGTTCGAGGCCGGATCAACCAGCACTTTGTGTACGATCAGGCCTTTGATGTTCATGCCGAGGATGGCTTCGGCGTACTGCTGCGCTTCGTCAAGGGTGCGCGCCACTTTGACGCCGCCGGCTTTGCCGCGCCCGCCGGCCAGGACCTGGGCCTTGATAACGACAGGCGTGCCAACTTCGCGGGCGATATCGTAGGCTTCCTGCGACGTCACGGCGACCTTTCCGCGCGGAATAGGAATACCATACTCAGCGAAACGGAATTTGGACTGATACTCGTGAAGTTTCAAAGCATCCCTCTCTACATGTAAAACAGAAACTGCTGCGGCCAACGAATGGGCACGAGTATAACTCTGCTGCAGACAACAGCAGCCGGCCAGTTCTGCCAGTTCACGCTCAGCGCAGCTCGAATTGATGGCGCGTGATTACCGCGTCAGGATAGTGCGCTTCGATCCACTCAAGCATGGTCTGGCACAATTGGTCGGCATGGCGCGCGGAATTGGTGGCGACTGCGATGCCGATGCGCGCCGACTGCCACAGGTCCTGGTGGTCAATTTCGGCGGCGGATACGTTGAAGGTATTGTGCAGGCGGGCCAAAAGCGATTTCACGATGCCGCGCTTTTCCTTCAGCGAGGAGACACCAGGCAGGTAAAACTCGATCTCGCAGACTCCCACAATCATAGCAGCAGTGTACAGCGCAACAAAGACGGATATTCTGTTATGAGTATATGCGATGCCGCGTTGGACTGCCAGCGCACGGCGGCTGCCTGTTGGGTGGCGCGGGTGTGTGGTAGACTACCGTGAGCGTTAACTTTCCTGAGAGCGCTGCGCGGCAGAATATATAACAGGAGCGCCGATGAAAAGCGTCTACCGAACGCCGCTGCGTTACTTCGAGCTGATCGAGGCGTTCCCTCAGCCAGGATGCGCGCTGTGCCGGCTGCTGCTGAGCGGTGTTGAGCAGTTTATTGACTCGCTGCTGTACGAATACGCCAATTCCAACGAGATGCACGCCGTTTTCAACCAGAGCCGGGGCGTGTGCAGCGAGCACGGGCATCTGCTGCGCTACAACAAGCAGGGGAATGTGCTGGCGATTGCCCGGCTGTACCGGACCACGCTTGATGATGTGCTGGCGGCTATGGCGGCCCCGATGGATGAGCCGCAGCAGCCTTCGTGGGTTGGGCGGCTGCTGGGCGGCCAGGCCAGCGCGAACAACGCGCCGCTGGCGGAACGGTTAGAGCCGACAACTGGCTGTGTGGCCTGCGATGTAATGCTGGAATATGAGCGGGATTACGTCGGCATTGTCTGCCGGTACGCGGGCGAGGCGCGCTTTCAGGAGGCGTTTAAGGCGTCGGAGGGAATGTGCCTGCCGCATTTCCGGCAGATCGTGCGCGCGCTGACTGACCCCGCGACCACGCGCACGTTTGTTGAGATGCAGGCGGCGATCTGGCGGGAACTGCGCGATGAGCTGGAAATGTTCATTGACAAGCAGAATTATGAGCATATCGGCAAGGCAATGGGGCGTGAAGGCGACAGTTGGGTGCGCGCGATCAGGCGCATGGCGGGCGAAAAAGGGGTTTTTGGTGTGCGCAGGCCGTGAGGCGGCGCGCGCCAGCACACAGGAGCTGCCCCGGTTATGAGCAAGAAGGCGTCACAGATTGTCGTTTGTGTGGAAGACGAACAGGAGATGATCGACCTTATCAGGTTGATTCTGCTGCGCAAGGGGTTTGAGGTGGTGGGCGCGCTGGGCGGGCGGGACGGGCTGAAGCTGATTGAGCAGATTCAGCCGGACCTGGTGCTGCTCGACCTGATGATGCCGGATATGGATGGGTGGGAAGTGTATCAGCGGATGAAAGCCAACGCCGCGTTGAATAAAATCCCGGTGATTGTGGTCACGGCGAAGGCGCAGAGCATTGACAGGATGCTGGGGCTGCACATCGCGAAGGTGGACGATTACATCACCAAGCCGTTCGGGCCGGCTGAGCTGCTCAGCAGCGTTGAGCGTGTGCTCGCCAGGAAAAGCTGAGCGCGCCAGCCCGATTTGGCGCAGAGATGAAGGCGGGCATATACTTAATAGCACAGTTATTGGCCGCATTTGTGCCGGCGCGAGCCTGAATGGGAGAACTGATGAGAAAGCCAGCCAGTCACCAGCCCATAATGATAAGTTTGTTTGCGATATTGTTCCTGCTGCTGGGGCTGCCCACGCACGCGCAGGACGGCAACCTGCTGCAAAACCCAGGTTTTGAGCCGCCCTTTGTCACGCTGGACGGCCAGCCGCCGCGCCAGGTCGCGACAGGGTGGACACCCTGGCATATACCCGCGCCGCCGGGGTCGCCCAGCTTCTTCAATATTCAGCCTGAGTACTACCCCACCGCGCCGGACACCGCGCGGATCCGCAGCGGGGCGGACGCGCAGACGATTCTGTCGTTTTTCGCGGTACACACCGGCGGCGTTTACCAGCGTGTCAGCGGGGTTGCGCCGGGAACGACGCTGCGGTTCACTGTTTACGCTTATGTGTGGTCGAGCACGTTCGACGATGTTAACCTCAGCGAGGACGATGGCAACGTGCTGGTGTCTGTCGGTATTGACCCGAACGGCGGCACCGACCCGCAGAACGCGGGGATTGTCTGGTCAGCGCCGGTTGAGCAGTACGACGCCTACAACGCTTATACGATTGAGGCGGCAGCGGCGGGCAGCGCGGTCACCGTATTTGTGCGAACGACGGCGGGCGTGCCGGTGAAGCACAACAACATCTATGTAGATGACGCCTCACTGACCGGCGCAGGCGGGCCGGCAGCCACAGCGACGGCCACCAAACAGCAGCCAGCGCCGGCCACCAACACCGCGCAGCCAACGGTTGTGCCGCCGCCGCCCGCCACCGCCACCACTGACAGCAAGCCGCTGCCGTCGCCAACGCCGGGAAGCCCTGACGCGACTATCGCGCCGCTGCCCACGCTGACCTTTACACCGCTGCCTGCACCGGCGACCAGCACGCCGATCCCGCCGCTGCCGACGAGCACGTTTATCCCGCCGTCGCCCACGCCGGCCACGCCGATCACCGACGAGTTCCCGTACTCGATTGTGCACACGGTGCAGCGCGGCGATACGCTGTCGGTGCTGGCGATGCGCTATGGAAGCACCGTGCAGGCGATCGCCGCCGCGAACGGCCTGACGAACAACCATCTGATCATGGTAGGACAGGAACTGATTATCCCGCTGCGCACGCCGCCCGCGGGGCCGCCGACGGCGACCGAGCCAGTCGTGTTCGTGACGGCGACGCCGCCCGAACCTGTGCCGCCGCTGGGCTACAATAACATCTATGTGGTCATGCCGGGCGACACACTGACGCGGATCGCGCGGCTGTTCAACACGACAGTGCCGACGCTGGCGCAGCTTAACGGCATTGTGAATGTCAACCAGATACAGGTGGGGCAGCAGCTCATTGTCCCGGCGACGACGACTCAGCCGCCTGCGCCGCAGCCGACGACGCCGATTCTGCACATCGTGCTGCCCGGCGACACGCTGCAGCGAATCGCTTTCCAGTATGGCCGCACGATCTGGGATATTGCGCGCGCTAACAATATCCAGAACATCAACCTGATCTTTATCGGCCAGGTTCTGGTTATTCCGTGAGCGCGGGGTGGCGGGTGCTGCGCAGCGCCGACACCGGCGCGGTTGTGCTGCCGCGCGTGCGGCTGTGCGCGGGCTTCTGGTGTCACTTTCGCGGCCTGCAGCTCGTCAGGCATTTGCCGGAGGACGAGGGCCTGCTGTTTGTGACGAACCGCGAAGGCCGTGCACACACGACGATTCACATGTTCTTCATGCTGTTCAGCATCGGCGTGGTCTGGCTGGATCGTGAGGGCAGGGTGGTGGATCAGCAGCTTGCCCGTCCCTGGCGGCCAGCCTATGCGCCGGCTGAGCCAGCGCAGTATTATCTGGAAGCGAACCCGACGGTCCTGGAGCGTGTCAGGCGGGGCGAGCGGCTGCGCTTTGATGAGGCTGCGATATAGGGATCATGCGTTATCGGTTAGCTGCAGTGGTTGTGTGCATTGTGTGCGCGCTAAGCGGGCCGGCTGCCTGGGCACAGAATGGCTCAGAAGCAGCCGGCCTGACCGTACACGTTGTGCAGCGCGGCGAGACGCTGTACCGCATCGCGCAGCGTTACGGCCTGACGGTGGATGACCTGGTGCGCGCGAACGGCATCACCAACCCGGCGAGCGTCCAGGTAGGGCAGCGGCTGCTGATCCCGGTGTACGCGGGCGCAGCCGGCGCTGCACAGCTAACACATATCGTGCGGGCAGGCGAAACGCTGCGCAGCATTGGCCAGCTTTACCGCGTGAGCGTGGATGATCTGGTGGCACGCAACCAGCTTCTTAACGCCAACGCCATCTACGTTGGCCAGCAGTTGGTGATTGGCCCAGGCGAGGTGGTGGACGCGGCGGCCAACGCGCCACAGCCGCGGTATGTCGAAACGCCGCCAGTCGAAAGCAGCCCGACCGCGGTGGCGGTAGCGGCCGCGCCGGCAGCGGCAGATGCAGCGGCCGCGCCGGTGCTGCACGTGGTGCAGCGGGGCGAAACGCTCTTTCGTATCGCACAGAGTTACGGGCTGACGGTAAGCGACCTGGTGCAGGCGAACAGCATCGCTGACCCGATGCTGATTTACGTCGGGCAGCAGCTCGTTATCCCCGGCCTGGAGCCGCCGCAGATCGCGCTGGACCTGCCGGCGGCGGTTAGCGGGCTGGAGATCATGCCGCAGGCGCTGTTGCAAGGAAAAACGCTGCGCGTGCGGCTGACAACGCCAGCGCCGGCCAGTGTGCAGGCCGCCTTTGTGGGGCGTGAGCTGACCGAGATCGTGCAGCAGGATGGCACGGAACACACGTTTTTGCAGGGTATCCCGGTGTTTACGGACCCCGGAATCTACCCGCTGGAGCTGACGATCATGGACCGGCAGACGGGGGAGCAAACGAGCCTGTCTGTCAATTTGCAGGTGGTGGACGGCGGCTATGGCCGTGAGAATATCCGCCTGCTGGCTGACCGGGACGGGCTGCTGGACCCGGTTGTTGAGAACAGCGAGCAGGCGCTGATCACAGGCATCATGGACGTGTTTAACCCTGAGCGCTATTTTGAGGGCGCCCTGGGGCTGCCGGCGGCGGCCACTGTGATTTCGCCGTTTGGCACGCTGCGGTCATATAACGGCGGGCCGTTTGACCGCTTCCACATGGGGACAGATTTCGCTGGCGCGCCGGGCACGCCGGTGCTGGCAGCCGCGCCGGGCCGGGTCGTGCTGGCCGACGTGCTGAATGTGCGCGGCGGCGCGACGGTGATTGATCACGGCTGGGGGGTTTACACCGGCTATTGGCACCAGGCAGAACAGTATGTGAAGCCGGGCGATTTTGTGACAACGGGGCAGGTGATCGGCACAATTGGCGCGACCGGGCGCGTGACGGGGGCGCATCTGCACTGGGAATTGTGGGTAGGCGGCGTGGCGGTTGACCCAATGCAGTGGGTGCGCCAATCTTTTGGATAGGGAACGGAATGGCAAAAAAGCAGGATCAGATCCGGTTTCTGAAAGAGCTGGGCGGGCAGCAGCTTGTGGATGACGCGCGCGCCGCTGAGGCGCAAACGGCGGCGTATGATCGCGTTTATCTGAAGGCTGCCCCGCCGGGGCTGCCGTGGCGCATCCTGGGCGGCGTGCAGCAGATCACGCCGACGGCTGGCGGGCTGCGCCTGCTGTGCGAAGAGGGCGAGGCTGAGCTGGTGTGGCTGGCCCCAAACTGTCTGCGCGTGCGGGCGCACGCGGGACACGACGGTTTCGCGCCGCCGTTTTCATACGCGGTGTGCAAGTCAGATTGGCCGGAAGTGAATTTAACGATCACTGAAGGCGCTGACGCTGTGCTGGTGCAGACCAGCGCGGCGGTTTACCGTATTGGCAGGTGGCCGCTGCGGATCGGCGTGGAGACGCTGGACGCGCGGCTGGTGTGTATGGACGCGCTGGGGTGCCAACTGCGCGAAGATGGCGCGGTGCGGCTGGCGCTGCGGCTGCACCCGGCGGAAACCAGCTACGGCATGGGCGAGCGCGCGGCGGGGCTGAACCTGCGTGGCCAACGTTTCAGCCTGTGGAATACCGACCACCACATATATAAACGCGGGTCGGACCCTTTATATTACAACGTGCCGTTCTACCTGGGGGCGCATGACGACCAGGTGTACGGGGTGCTGTGGGATAACTCTAACCGGGGCAGCGCCGACCTGGGCAAGTCGCAGCCTGACGAGCTGGTATTTGAGGCGGAAGCGGGCGAGCTGCGCTATTACCTGATAACTGGCAGCGATATCAACGGTGTGCTGAGCCGCTATACCGAGCTGACAGGGCGCATCACGCTGCCGCCGATGTGGTTTCTCGGCTTCCAGCAGAGCCGCTGGAGTTATTTCCCGCGGGAACGGGTGTTGGCGCTGGCAAGAGAGTTTCGCGCGCGCGCGATTCCGTGCGATGTGCTCTACATTGACATTGATTACATGGACGGCTACCGCGTGTTTACGTGGGATCGCAGCCGGTTTCCCCACGCCGAAGAAATGCTGGACACGCTGCACGCGCAGGGGTTTAAGGTGGTGGCTATCCTTGACCCTGGTATCAAGATTGACCCGAACTACAGCGCTTATCAGAGCGGGCTGGCGCGCGACGTGTTCCTGAAGTACCCGGACGGCAAGCTGGTGGCCGGGCCGGTGTGGGCCGGGATGAGCCACTTCCCGGATTTCAGCAAGCCGGCAGCGCGCGATTGGTGGGCTGAACAGTGTGGGCCGCTGCTGGCGGCAGGCATTGATGGCGTGTGGAACGACATGTGCGAGCCAGCGATATTCGGCGTTGAAGGGGCGCGCACCATACCCGATTACGTGCCACATGACCAGGAAGGGCAGGGCGCGGCGCATCTGGCGCTGCATAATGTCTATGGCACGCTGATGGGGCGCAGTTCGCTGGAGGCACAGCGGCGTTTCCAGCCGGAGAAACGGCCTGTTAACATGATTCGCGCGGGGTATGCCGGCGCGCAGCGCTACGCGGCCACGTGGACAGGCGATAACACATCCGATTGGGATCACCTGCGGCTGAGCATCAGCATGACGCTCAATTCCGGGCTGTCTGGCGCGCCGATGACCGGGCCGGATGTCGGCGGGTTTTACGGCGACTGCAGCGCGGAGCTGTTCACGCGCTGGCTGCAAGCGGCCAGCCTGCTACCTTATTTCCGGGTACACACGGCGCGCGGAACGGGCGACCAGGAACCCTGGAGTTTTGGGCAGCCATACGAGGACTTCAACCGGGCGGCTATCGCGCTGCGCTATCGCCTGCTGCCTTACCTGTACTCGGCGGTGGCCTTATGCCACGAATACGGCTGGCCAGTGGTGCGGCCCGTGTTCACGGCTGAGCCGGACAACCCGGATATCCGCAGCATTGACGACAGCTATCTGGTGGGCGACGCCGTGCTGGTCGCGCCGGTGCTGAAAGAGGGCGCTGTGCGGCGGCGGGTTTATCTGCCGGCGGGCAGTTGGTACGACTTCTGGACGGACAGGCTGATTGACGGCGGCAGGCAGATTGAGGTGGAAGCCCCATTGGAGCGGCTGCCGCTGTTCGTGCGCGCCGGAACGGCGCTGCCGCTGTGGCCAGCTATGCAGTATGTGGGCGAGAAGCCGGTCGAGACGCTGCTGCTGCGCTGCTATCCGGGCGAGCACGAGACGGTGCTGTACGAAGATCGCGGCGAGGGCATGGCTTATCAGCAGGGCGATTACCGCTGGGTTTATATCACGACCGGGTGGCAGGGCGACACGCTGGTGATCGAGCGGCGCACCGCTGGCAGCTACAGCCCGGACTACACGGGCATCAGACTGGAAGTCGTGGGGCTGGATGATGAGCCGGCCAGCGTTGGGTTAGAACGGCAGGGCGCGCCGCTGTGGTTTTACGAAGCGGGCGTGCTGGAACTGACCGTGCCCACGTTCCAGCGCGTTGAAGTCACGCGGAAGCCAACCACGACGGACCGGACGCTGCCGCGCAAAACCTGGTAAGGCGCAGCGCGCCAGGCGGGAAACACAGCGGGGACACATGGTGTGTCCCCGCTGTTGATTCGATGAAGAACGGCGCTGTAATCAGCCGGCCTGCCGCTGATAGTAGCTCTCGTCAAGCGCTTCGTAGTTGGTGAACAGGAAGTGATCGTGGTAGTAGTGAATCCACAGGAAGGACAGGATCGCGGTGTAGTAGGCGATGTCGAAGTGCCGGTTAGGGTCAATGTTGGGGATAATGATGCCGGCCAGGACATAGACGCCCGCGAATACAGCGAGCGAGCCGCCCAGCAGCAGCGCGCTGAGCATGTACAAGCCGCGCGTGCTGTTGCTGCCTACCTGCGTAAAGCGTGAGACAATCGGCGCGTTATTGAGCAGGCCCGCGCGTTGACGCAGCTTGATGATATAGAACGTCAGCGGCAGATACTGGAACGAGTGCCACATATTCGCGCCCTGGAAGGCTGTGTCCAGGTTGGGGAACGCCGCCAGCGGGAAGAAAACGATCACGGTCAGAGAGATGAAAAGCGTCTTGGGCCAGTTGATCATGCCGCGCCGGTATTCGACCACCGTTTTGCCGATGAAAACCGCCAGCGCCACGAAGAAGACGGCGGAGGCGGCCACGAAAAGCCAGGTCTGCTGGAAAAGGCCGGGGATGACCTTGGTCAGGTCGTTCGTGCCGATCTCGAAGCTGCCCTGGCTGATCTTGAAGGCGGCCATTGGAAACAGGCAGCTAATGATGACGCCGTAATCGGCGGCGCGCGAGATCAGCGTCATGCGGCGGCTGGTGACTTTACCGGCTTTGTGGTTGTAAAGCTCAGTTACATAAGTGGCCTGGTGCAGCACGTGCAGCATCGCCCAGAAGAAGAAGATGGTGAGCAGCAGCTCCAGGTTGAGGAAGGCCAGCGACACCACCACCAGCGGGATAATGACTGACGAGCGGATAAGCATGGGGTAGCGCTTTTTGAAGTCACCGTCCAGGCCCGTCCGCAGGAAGGTGGACATCATGTGCGGGCCGCCGACAGCGACAGCGACGAAACCGTTGATGAGATTGCGGCTGACGTCGGGGTGCATGCCAGCCTGGATGCCGATCAGGTAGAAAATGTAGGGCAAGGGGACAAGCAGCACGCTGAGAATGATAAAGGTGAGGTCCCAGCGGCGGTCTTTCAACCACAGATTAGGCTGTACTCCGACTGACGGTTGGGCGATAGGCGAGATGCTAGGACTGGTAACGGCCATACCTTTTACTCCTTCCCACATACAACACGGCTACTATAACAGATTTTATTTAGGGATGCAAAGCAAAACGCGCAATTGACGCCGGCTTTTATGGATTGGCCGGCTTTTCCTCGTGGACAACGACGTGATGTTTGCGGCAGCGGGCTTCATAACTTTCCTGCGCGCCGACGAGGATAATGGGGTCGTTATAGCGGGCGGGCTGGCCGTTGACGAGCCGCTGCGTGCGGCCTGCCTCTTCGCCGCACACCACGCAGATCGCGTGCAGTTTGGTGACTTCTTCGGCGATGGAGAGCAGTTGAGGGATGGGGCCGAACGGCTCACCGCGGAAATCGGTGTCAAGGCCGGCGGTGATCACGCGGATACCACGGTCTGCGAGCCGCTGCGCCAGATCAACAACGGCGGCATCGAAGAACTGGACCTCATCTATGGCCAGGACAGTTGTGTCAGGCGCGAGCAGGGGAAAGATCTCGGCGGCGCTGCTGACGTGCTGGGCCGCGATGTTCTGGCCGTTGTGGCTGGTCAGATACTGCGAACCGCCGTAGCGCGTGTCGAGGCTGTGTTTGAACACCTGGACGGCCCGGCGGGCGATGATGGCGCGCCGGACGCGCCGGATAAGCTCCTCGGTTTTTCCACAGAACATGCTTCCGCAGATGACCTCGACACGACCGCTGTGGTCCAGCATAGCTTCCTCATCTGTTACGCGCGCCGACGCGGACAATAAAAGGGCAGACATGTGTGTGCATGTCTGCCCGGTTAACGGTTACAGCATGGTGTTACTGCGCGGCGGGCAGCTCATAGCCGCGGTTGGTCAGCAGACGGCGCAGGTCACTGACGATTTTGCGACCGATGCCGGGGATTTCCAGCAGGGCTTCGTCGCCGCCTTCTTCGAGCTTCTGGATGAAGTCGCCAACGACCTCGATGTTGTGCTCGGCCAGGATGTTGAGGTAGCGCTTGCTCTGCTTGCCCAGCTCGGCCTCAAATTCGGAAAGGGCGATGTTGGGCGAAGTGCGGGCGGCCTGGCGTTCCTCAGCCTCGGTGCGGATCGAGTCGCGCATCTGGAGGCGTTTGAGGAAGCGGTCCACCTGGCCTTCGGTGTCAACAATGCGCTGTTCGCCGGTGTAGAAGGGGTGACAGTTCGAGCAGATGTCGGTGCGAATTTCGGGCACGGTCGCGCCAGTTGTCCAGGTGTTACCGCAGGCGCAGATCACGCGCGCCTCAGGATACCACTTAGGGTGAATGGTTTCTTTCATGGTTGGGTAGTGTCCTTGCCGCCTCAGGCCTGGGTTTCAGGCTGCGGTTTTTCTGGGTAAACGCTGATCTGCTTGCGCCCGCCCTTGCCGCGCATACGCTCGAACGTTACATAGCCAGCGGCGGTGGCAAACAGGGTGTGGTCTTTGCCGATGCCAACGTTAAGGCCGGGGTGAAATTTCGTGCCGCGCTGGCGCACGATAATGTTACCAGAGATAACGAATTCGCCGCCGAAACGCTTCACACCGAGCCGCTTCGACTGGCTGTCACGGTTATTGCGGCTGGAGCCGCCACCTTTTTTGTGGGCCATTTGCTGCTTCCTTTTGGGCGCTCAGTTTATTTAACGATGATGTCGTCAACGCGCAGGCGGGTGTAATACTGGCGGTGGCCGCGTTTGCGGCGGTAGTTGGTGCGCTGCCGATACTTAAACACGATGATTTTGTCGGCGCGAAACTGTTCAGTCACGGTGACCCTGACCGCCGCGCCTTCGACAGTGGGCTGGCCGATGACGGTGTTCTCGCCGCTGCCGACCAGCAGCACGTCGGTGATCTCGAAGCTGTCGTTGACCGCGTTGGGCAGGCGCTCTACGTCCAGCGTTTTGCCAACTTCAGCGCGGTACTGGCGGTTGCCAGTGCGGATGATCGCATACATGTGTGAGAGAGTCTCCAATCTTCACTTGCCACCACCGCCGCGCCGGCTGAACAGGGGCGCTGGCAGGGGGAAAATTGGCCGGTGAGTGAAATGTAAAGGCAGCCCCGGACAGAGGGCAAAGGACATTATAAAAGAGAGACCGCGGGCGCGTCAACGTCCAGTTTGGGTCAGCGGATAAACATGGCGTCGCCAAACGAGTAGAAGCGGTAGCCTTCGGCCTTGGCCTGCTGATAGGCGGCCAGCACATGCTCGCGCCCGGCGAAGGCGCTGACCATCATCAGCAGGGTGGAGCGCGGCAGGTGGAAATTGGTGATAAGCGCGTCCACAACGCGCCAGCGATAGCCGGGGTAGATGAACAGCTCAGTGTCGCGTTCGAAGGCGATAACGGGCCGCCAGGGACAGATGTCGGGCATATCCTGTGGGCGCGCCGGGTCGCCGCCGCCGCTCAGGATGGCAGCGGTTTCCAGCGTGCGCGCGGTTGTTGTGCCGACGGCAATCACGCGCCCGCCCGCCAGCTTGGCGTCGTTAATGATGCGGGCGTTGTCGGCGGTGAGCAGGGCGCGCTCACGGTGGATGTGGTGCTGTTCCACCTGTTCAACCTGCACCGGCTGGAACGTGTCCAGGCCGATATGCAGCGTACAGTAAGCGAGCTGCACGCCGTTTTCGCGCAGGGCCAGCAGCAGATCGCCGGTGAAGTGCAGGCCGGCGGTCGGCGCGGCCGCTGAGCCTTCCTGTCGGCTGTAAACGGTCTGGTAGCGCTCGGAATCGCTGAGCGCCGTGTGAATATAGGGCGGCAGCGGCGTCTCGCCAAGCTGCTCAAGCAGCGCGCCCACCGGCGCGTTAAAGGCGATGGTGCGCTCAGCGCCGTCGTGGTCTTCGGTGACGGCGGCGGTAAAGGCGGTGGGCGGAAAGGCGATGGCCGTGCCGGCGGTCACACGCCTGCCGCCGACCAGCGCGCGCCAGCGGGTAGAATCGAGCTGGCGCAGCAGCAGCAGCTCAACCGCGCCGCCGGTTTCGGCCTTTACGCCGTGCAGGCGGGCAGGAAGCACGCGGGTGGTGTTGAGCACCAGCACATCGCCTGGCGCGACCATCGCGGCGATGTCGCGAAAGGTGTGGTGCGCGACGGCTCCGCTGGCGCGGTCCAGCACCATGAGACGCGACGCGTCGCGCGGTTCGGTGGGCGTCTGGGCGATGAACGATTCGGGCAGGTCGTAATCGAAGGCGGACAGGTTCATGGACGATTGATAAACCGGATGATGAGATTGACAACGACGGTGAGCACGACGCTGAGCAGTATCATGCTGACGATGGGCACGAAACAAGAGAAGCCGCGCCCCTGAATGTGGATGTCGCCAGGCAGGCTGCCCAGGTTGGAAAAGAGGGGCAGCCGGCCGAGCACAAGCAGCAGGCCGCCCAGCAGCGCCAGCGCGATGCCGATCAACAGCAGGACACGGCCAACAGCCTGAAGGTCCACTGCGTGCTACAGCAGCGGCGGCTGGCTGCCGCCGCCGTCCTCGTAGGCCACGCCCATGTGCTGATAAGCGCGGCGTGTGGCGGTGCGCCCGCGCGGGGTGCGCTCCAGAAAGCCTAGCTGGAGCAGGTAAGGCTCGTAAACGTCGGTAATGGTAGCGCTGTCCTCGCTGATAGAGGCGGCGATGGTGTCGAGGCCAACTGGCCCGCCGTTGAATTTGTCAATGATGGTGTGCAGGATGCGGCGGTCAATGTCGTCAAGGCCGAGCTGGTCAATTTCCATGAGGCTGAGGGCGTCGGCGGCGATATCGTGGGTGATAACGCCGTCGGCGCGCACCTGGGCGTAGTCGCGGACGCGGCGCAGCAGGCGCAGCGCGACGCGCGGCGTGCCGCGCGCCCGGCGCGCGATCTCAGTCGTGCCCTCGGCGGCGATCTGGACATCGAGCATGTGCGCGGCGCGGTTGATGATGTGGATCATGGCGTCGGTATCGTAGAAGTCGAGGCGGAAGCGCGCGCCGAAACGGTCGCGCAGCGGGCCAGCCAGCAGCGCCAGGCGCGTGGTAGCGCCGATGACGGTGAAACGCGGCAGGTTCAGACGGACATTCTTGGCGGCGGGGCCTTTGCCGATCACGATGTCGAGGGCGAAATCTTCCATGGCAGGGTACAGGACTTCCTCGACGGCGCGGCCCAGGCGGTGCACCTCGTCAATAAACAGGATGTCATTCTGTTTGAGGTGGGTGAGGATCGCGGCCAGGTCGCCGGCGCGCTCGATGGATGGGCCGGCGGTGATGCGGATGTTGCAGCTCATCTCATTGGCGATGACGTGCGCCAGCGAGGTTTTGCCAAGCCCAGGCGGGCCATAAAACAGGATGTGATCAACCGGCTCCTGGCGCGACTTAGCCGCCTCAATGATGATCCTGAGGTTTTCGCGCACGCGATCCTGACCGATGATATCGCTGAGCAGTTTGGGGCGCAGCGCGATATTTTCGCGGTCATCCTGGCGGCGCGCGCCGCCAACCAACCGCCCGGCGTCGGACATGATAGGGTTAGCTCCCGACAATGGCTAATCTGTTCTAAACCCAGTATACCGGAGCGGGGCGCGAGCGCAAAGGCCGCTTTGACGGCCGGGGGGTTTGGACATACAATTTGCGGGCACGTAAGGGGGTCTATTCGATTATGAGCCAGGTATATGTTTCGGAGCACCCGCTGGTTTTGCACAAGCTGAGCGTGCTGCGCGACGCAAGCACGGATCATCGGGCATTTCGCGGCCTGGTGCATGAGCTGGCGCTGCTGCTGTGCTATGAGGCCACGCGCGATCTGACGCTGACGGCGACAGAGATCATAACGCCGATGGGCAAGGCGGCCGGCCATAAAACCAGAGAGGTTATTGGCCTGGTTCCGATTCTGCGCGCGGGGCTGGGCCTGGTAGAAGGCGTGATGGAGCTGCTGCCGAACGCGCAGGTGTGGCATATCGGCCTGTACCGCGATGAGCGAACGCTGCGGCCAGTAGAGTATTACAACAAACTGCCGGTAGAACCCACCGTGCAGGTGTGTTTTGTGCTTGATCCGATGCTGGCGACCGGCGGCTCGGCGGTGGCAACGGTGGACATTCTGAAGCGGTGGGGCGTGGCGCGCATCAAGTTCCTGGGGCTGATCGCCGCGCCGGAGGGCGTGGCGCACCTGGCGGATAAGCACCCCGATGTGCCGATTTACGTCGCGGCGGTGGATGAGCGCCTGAACGAGCGCGGGTTTATCGTGCCGGGCCTGGGCGACGCCGGCGACCGCCAGTTCGGCACAGGGTAGCGGAGGGCGCGTGGCCGACTTCATACCATTTGTTATTGTCTTTTCGCTGGCGTTGGGCACGACGCTGGCGCTCGTGCCGGCGGCGGATTGGCTGGGCCGCCGATTCGGGATCATGACTCGTTTTGGCGGACGGCACACAACGGATGCGGACAAGCGGCGCGTGTCGAAGCTGGGCGGGCTGGCGCTGTTCGGCGGGTTTATGGCGGCGGCGGTGGCGGCGCAGTTTTTGCCAGTGCCGCGGTTTGACCCGCGCGAGCTGATCCGCCTGCTGGGCCTGATGCTGGGCGGAACGCTGATTTTTATTGTGGGCGTGGTGGATGATAAGCGCGAGCTGTCGGCTTTCTGGCTGTTTCTGGCGCAGTTTGCGGCGGCGGCGGTGGCCATTGTGTTTCAGATTTTCATTGAGTATCTCAACAACCCGCTGACCGGCCAGCAAACAGACCCCTGGCCGCACCTGGTTACGGTGGCGCTCAGCTTCTTCTGGCTGGTGGCGATGATGAACACGACCAACTTCCTGGACGGGCTGGACGGCCTGGCGGGCGGGGTGGCGTTTATCGCCGGGGCGATGTTATTCGTTAACAGCGCGTTCGTGCTGGACCCGGCGCAGACCAGCGTAAGCCTGCTGCCGCTGGCGCTGATGGGCGCGGCGCTGGGGTTTGTGCTGCACAACTTTTTCCCGGCGCGCATCGTGATGGGCGGCGGCGCATACTTTCTGGGCTATCTGCTGGGCGCGCTGAGCATTATCGGCGGGGCGAAGATGGCGACTATTCTGCTGGTGATGGGGCTGCCGCTGATGGATGTTGCCTGGCAGTTTGTCAACCGGCTGCGGCAGGGGCGCAACCCGTTCTCCGGCGACCGGGGGCATATTCACTATCGGCTGCTGGATATGGGCGTCAGCCAGCGGCAGATCGTGCTGGCGTACTACATGTTCTGCGCATTCTTCGGCGTGCTGACGCTGATCACGACCAGCCAGCTATTCAAGTTTGTGGCGCTGGGCGTCATGCTGCTGCTGGTGGCCATTGGGTTTGGCATTGTGGCGCGGCTGAATCAGACCAACTCATCAATATCCACATAGGTGATGGCGTCGGGATCGTCATCATCATCATCAACGTCGTTTTCGGCGGCATTCTGGCCCGCCGGCTCAGGCCGGGCTGGCGCGGGCTGAGCCGGCAGCGGTCGCGGCGGGGGCGCGGCAGCAGGCATGGCGCGCGGCACCGCCTTGCCTTCGATAACAGCGGGGCCGGCGCGGTCGTCGGGCAGCGGGCGCGCCGCCGCGTCAGGCTGATCTTTGGCGCTGTCAGCGACTGGCAGGACGGCGGCAGGCTGTGACGCTGACTCGCGACCTGGCGGGCCGGGGATGGGCAGCGGCAGACGGTAAACAGACGGCGGGCCGGACTCGGACCCGGCGCGACTGCTGGCCGCTGCCGCGCGCGCGGCCTGCTTTTTTTTCTGCTCAAGCAGCTCTTTGCGCGTGACGGCGACCAGCTTACCTTTCTCAAATGTGGCGCTGTCACCGGTGATGCGCTCGATCACAGCTTCGGCGATTCCGAGGAAAGCTACGGCGAGCAGGTCAATAGCGATGATGACGGCGAACGCGCCCGCCAGCAGGTTGAGCGCGCTGGCAGCCGGCCCGATAAGAAGCCGGCCAAGCACTTCGCTGCCGATGCCCACGATGACGAGCGCCGCTGCCGCGATAAGCACAACCCACAGGACAACGCGCAGGCCGCGCAGCGCTTTCAGGTCAGGCATCATGGTGTTGCCGACGGCGAAGGCCAGATAGACCCACAGCCAGAAATCGGGCACGGCCACGAGGTCGCTTAAGGCGGCGGGGATGGCGTCCGGGCGGCTACTGGCGCTGTTCATGATGTCGCTGACGGCGAGCACCTGGCTGGCGACCAGCCAGATGAAGCCGAGGCCGACCACCAGCGGCGACAGGGCGATCACAGCCAGCTTGAAACGGCCGACGCCTTTTGCCAGACGGATGAAGTCCAGACGAAGTTCGGCGATTTCCTGCGGCTCTGGCCACTGGATAGCGCGGTCGGCGCGCACGTTGACGATGCCGGCCATCAGCCAGACGGTGAACTGGTTGAGGATCACGCCGGGCAGAAAAAAGGTGTAGTAAAGGATGGTCGTGGTCTGGAAGTTTTTCGTCAGCAGCCAGCCAACTTTGAAGATGTGCTGGTGCAGCCAGCGCTCAAGCTGGCGCAGCACAACGAACAGCAGGGCGGCTGTAACCCAGGGGACTAAAGCCTCCAGACCAGACAGAATCAGAAGCCTTTCTCGGCCTGCGCCACTTCAATCAGCCGGGCGAAATCCTCAACCACGAGCGCGGCGCCGCCCACGAGCGCGCCGTCAATGTCGGGCTGGGACATGTACTCGGCCATATTGCCCGGTTTGACACTGCCGCCGTACTGGATGCGGACGGCGTCGGCTACGGCAGAGCCGTAAAGCTGGCGCAAAGTCGCGCGGATAGTGCCGCCGACGATGTTCTGCGCGATCTCACCGCTGGCGTTCCGGCCTGTGCCGATCGCCCAGATCGGCTCATAGGCCATGACGATGTTGCTCATGCTGGCGGCGGGGATGCCGTCGAGGGCGGCGCGCACCTGGCCGCCGACAAAGCTGGCGGTCTCACCGGCTTCGTTCTGTTCCAGGCTCTCGCCAACCGCGACGATGGGCTTAAGGCCATAAGCCAGCGCCGCTTTCACTTTCCGATTCACGGTTTCGTCTGTGTCGCCCAGATAGGCGCGGCACTCAGAGTGGCCGATGATGACGTATTCAGCCAGCCCCTGAAGCATGGGCGGGGCGATCTGCGAGGTGAACGCGCCCTGCGCTTCCCAGTGGACATTCTGCGCGCCGACTTTGATCTCGGTGGCGCTAAGCGCATCAGCCACGGCAGCCAGTGCAAGAAAGGTGGGGCAGACCACGCGCTCAACGCCGGTGTAAGCGGCCAGGCGCGGGGCGAGTTCCCTCACGAAAGCGACGGACTCGGCGGGGGACTTGTACATTTTCCAGTTGCCGGCGATGATTGGTTTTCGCATAGCCATTTTCCATTTCGATGTGGATGGGCAGCGGCGGTTTGGCGACCGACGCTGCCCATACAGGATAACAGAAGTATAGGCGGGCGTTGGCGCGCCCGCGAACGGCGATCAGCGATCCTTGAGCGCAGCTACGCCGGGCAGCGTCTTGCCTTCGAGCATTTCCAGGCTGGCCCCGCCGCCGGTGGAGATGTGCGTTACGGCGGCGGCCAGGCCGGCGTTCTCGACAGCGGCGGCTGAGTCGCCGCCGCCAATGATGGTGACAGCGCCTTTTTTCGTTTCCTCGCCCAGCAGGCGCGCGACCGCGGTCGTGCCGGCGTCAAAGGGCGGAACCTCAAAGACGCCCATCGGCCCATTCCAGACGACAGTCTTAGCGCCAGCAAGCTTGCTGGCGAAGGCTGCGACGGTCGCGGGGCCGATGTCATAGATGCCCCAACCGTCGGGGACGCCGCTGGTGATGGCGATGGTTCTGGTCTGGGCGCCGGCGGCGACAGAATCGCCGATAACGCCGTCGGTGGGCAGCACCAGCTTGCCGCCGCCCTGCGCCAGCAGATGCCTGGCGGTCTCGACCGCGTCAGCCTCTACCAGCGAGCTGCCCAGCGCGCAGCCCTGGGCGGCAAAGAAGGTGTTGGCCATGCCGCCGCCAATGAGCAGCGCGTCAACTTTATCAAGCAGCGCCTCGATCACCGCGATTTTGTCAGACACCTTAGCCCCGCCGAGGATGGCGATGAACGGGCGGGCAGGGGTTTCGAGCGCAGTGGCGAGATAGTCGATCTCTTTTTCCATGAGGAACCCGGCCACCGCCGGCAGGAACTCGGTAACGCCAACGGTGGATGAGTGGGCGCGATGCGCGGAGCCGAAGGCGTCCATCACGAAGATGTCGCCCAGCGCGGCCATCTGCTGCGCCAGCTCAGTGTCGTTTTTTTCTTCGCCCTTGTGGAAGCGCGTGTTTTCGAGCAGCAGCACACCGCCCGCTGGCAGCTTGGCGGCGGCTTCAGCGGCCACCGGGCCAACGCAGTCAGCGGCGAAGGCCACCTCTACGCCGAGAAGGGCGGACAGCACCGGCGCGACCGGGGCGAGTGAATACTTGGGGTCAGGGCCACCTTTGGGCCGCCCCAGGTGCGACATGAGCAGAACAGACCGGGGCTGCTGGTCGAGGATGTATTTGAGGGTGGGGACGGCGGCGCGCACGCGCGTGTCGTCAGTAACGGTTGTGCCGTCCAGCGGAACATTGAAGTCCACGCGGACAAGCACACGCTTGCCAGCCAGGCTGGCGTCACGGATAGTCATTTTGTTCATGATCGGTCCTTTGCACAGGTGTTACACAAACGGAGGCGAGGCGCAACGCACACCCCGCCTCCGCGATTTACAGGACGCTTTGGTTTTAGAGCTTGGAGCCGACGAGTTTCACGAGGTCGGCAACACGGCAGGAATAACCCCACTCGTTGTCATACCAGGTCACGACCTTGACGAGATTGCCGTCCATAACCTGGCAGGAGTCAACGTCAATGATGCTGGAGCGGGGGTCACCCTTGTAGTCAATGGAGACCAGCGGCTCGCGCTCGACGCCGAGGATGCCCCGCATAGGCCCGTTGGCGGCGGCGTCGAAAGCGGCGATCAGCTCGTCCTTGGTGGTGGGCTTTTCCACGACGGCCACGAAGTCCACCAGGGAGACGGTGGGGGTGGGAACGCGCACGGCGAAACCGTCAAACTTGCCCTTGAGGTCCGGGATCACCAGGGCGACGGCCTTAGCCGCGCCGGTGGTGGTGGGGATCATGCTGAGGGCAGCGGCGCGGGCGCGGCGCAGGTCCTTGTGCGGCAGGTCGAGGATGTTCTGGTCATTGGTGTAGCTGTGGATGGTGGTCATCAGGCCCTTGCGGATGCCGAAGCTGTCGTTGACGACTTTGGCGGCGGGGGCCAGGCAGTTGGTGGTGCAGGAAGCGTTGGAGATGATATCGTGTTTGGCCGGGTCGTACTGATCCTCGTTCACGCCCAGGCAGAGGGTGATGTCCTCTTTCTTGGCGGGCGCGGAGATGATGACCTTCTTGGCGCCGCTGGCGAGATGCTTGGCGGCGGAGTCACGGTCGGTGAAGCGGCCGGTGCTCTCGATAACGATGTCTACGCCCAGGCTGCCCCAGGGGAGGGCGGCGGGGTCTTTTTCGGCCAGCGCCTTGATTTCATCGCCATCCACGATGAGGGCGCTTTCCCTGACTTCGACCGTGCCGTGGTACTTGCCGTAGTTGGAGTCGTAACGGAACAGGTGCGCCATCGTGTGCAGGTCGCCCAGGTCATTGAAGGCGACAATGTCAACATCGTCTTTGTACTGCTCTTTGATGACGCGCACGACCTGACGACCGATGCGGCCGAAACCGTTGATGCCGATGCGAATAGCCATAGAGGAAACTCCTTCTTGATAGATAGGACGCTGCGAAAACGCTACGTTATCACGGGTTTGGGGTTATCAGCAACCGTCACTCGGCCGCTGCTGCCTCCAATTTTCTCCTCGCCGCTCAGGTTAAGAATTGCGTCAGCGAGTTTGCGCGCATCATGCCGCCAGGGGCGCTCCGGGTCAGTAAGGTCAGCGCTGCGAACGTCATAGCGCTGATGGATGTCGTGGTGCGGCGGCGCAGGCTGGACATAGTGTGTGTTGGCCCCGGCGTTGAGCGTAGGGTAAGCGTCGTTGGCCAGGACGACTTGGAACAGGCCGCGGCCGATGTGGTCTTCCAGGGCGACGACGTGGTCGGCAACGGTGAAGCCGTCCGTCTCGCCGGGCTGGGTCGCCACGTTGCAGATGTAGATTTTGTAGGCGCGGCTGGCGCGCAGGGCCTCATTGATGCCGCGCACGAGCAGGTTGGGGATGATGCTGGTGAACAGGCTGCCCGGACCGATAACGACGAGGTCGGCGTCAAGGATGGCCTGGACGCTCTGGGCGCAGGCTTCGGCAGCGGGCGGTATCAGTTCGATCTGCTGCACGCGGCCGCCGCTGGCGCTGATGCGCGATTCGCCTTCAACGCGGAACGTGCGCCCGTCGGGCAGGCAGACGCTGGCTGACAGGTTGACATCGTCAAGCGTGGCGGGCAGCACGCGCCCCTGGATGTTGAGGACGCGCTCGGTCTCAACGAGCGCCTGCTCGATGCTGCCGGTAACGCCCGACAGGGCGGTGATGAAGAGGTTGCCGAAGGCGTGACCGCCGAGGTCGCCGGTGTCAAAGCGGTATTGAAAGAGGCGCGTCATCAGGTTTTCGTCGTCGGCCAGCGCGGCGATGTTGTTGCGCAGATCGCCAGGGGGCAGCACGCCCAGGTCGCGGCGCAGCCGCCCGGAACTGCCGCCGTCATCAGCGACTGTGACGACGGCTGTGATGTTACTGGTGTGCGGTTTCAGGCCGCGCAGGACAGCGGGCAGCCCTGTGCCGCCGCCGATGGCAACAACCTTGACGCCGCGGCCGCGCCGGCTGTGCGCGTAGACAACGTCGAACACATGGCCCTGCTTGTGCACACGGTAGGGCGCAAGGATGTTGCGCGACAATTTAGCAAGAGCGAGAACCGTCAAAACCAACCCTATCAACAGCGCGAGGGCTGCTCTGGGAACATAGCTTACTGCGATTGGGTCCGGTTCACTTCGCAGATACAGTTCGAGCAGCGCGTAGGACAGCCCCAGCGCGATCAAGAAAATACCGAGAGCGAACGCCAACAACCAGCGTTTGATGCCGATGCCCGGTGTGAGCCATCTGGCAAACGTGATGGGCAGTCGGGACATTTAGCCGCTTACCTGTTTCGTTATTTCCACAGGATAGGGTAACACCAGGTCGAAGCTGTGTCAAAGCGGGCGCGGCGAATCAGGCCGAACGTCCCGCCCGCCAGGTGACAAATAGTAGGCCAAGAGCGCCCAGCGTCGCGAGCGCGCCAACCGCAACCGCAGCGTCGAACCAGAACTGTTCAGGGAAGAGGCGGATAAGTGTGTCGGAATAGGCAAAGTACCAAGACCCTTCACTGAACAGCGCCGTGTGGAAACCGGTAAAAAAAGCGTCCCAGCTTGTTATGGCAAACAGCACAACCAGGCCGATGAGGCCGATCGTCAGCAGGCCGGCGTCGCGATAAGCGCGGCGCAGCGCCGCGCCATGACCGGCACGCCAGAGCGCTAACGAAATGACCGCGCCAAGCGCGGCGGCGGCAAGCGCGGCGGCGAAGACGGCGGCGGTCAGCGTCTGCACATCAGCCATGTGCTGAAGCTCGCGGGCATTGAACAGCGGCAGGCCGTCAGCGCCAGTGAGGCCGGCCAGGAAGGCGATGTCCGCATTGTGGATCAGGTAGTCGAGGGCGAAGGGCGCGTAACGCAGACGGTCGTCAGCAGTAAAACCATAGGCATCGGGCGGGAAGCCTGGGCGGGTGTACTCGAAACGCAGAAATGGCGGGGTCATGACCAGCCGGGCGCTGATGGCGATGAGCAGGAAGAAGACGGCGACGGTCAGAAAAAGCCGCGCCAGGCTGAGGATGAGGGCGGAGCGCCATGGATTTCGCGTAGTCATAGGACGATCAGCGAAGCTGTTCGACTTCGCCGGAGAGCAGGAAATTGAGCACGAGCGAATCAACCAGCGTTTCGACCGGGGCGAGATCGTCGGTGAAAACGGTGGTTGAAGGCCCGACAGCGGAGAGAGTCTGCGCAGCGAGCGTCAGCGTATCGCGCAGGGCTGGCGGGCTGGAGGGCGGCAGGGCAGCGAGATTGCTGATGAGGTTGGCGGGTGTGGACGGCTGGTTGGTGGCGACCAGGATAGTGTTAAACGAGTTAGGCACATCAAGCGCGTGAACAGAAGGGAACACCTGGCTGAGGGTGGCGGCGAGCGCGTCAACCAGGCGGCGATCGGTGGCTGTGCGGCCAACGTTGATCGCGACCACGCCGTCAGGCAGCAGATGGTCGCGCACTTCCTGGAAGAACTCGACAGTTGTGAGATGCCAGGGGATATAGGGCGGACGGTAGGCGTCAACGGCGACGACGCTGTACAGGCCGGCGAGCTGGTTAAGGACAAAGCGCCCGTCCTGAGCGTAGACGGTGAGATTGGGCATGGCCTGCGGGTTCATGTCGAAGAAGCGCGCGCCGGCATCAATAACAGCGGGGTCGATTTCAACGCCGTCGATAGGGATGTCGCCATAAATATGGGTGTACTGACGCGCGATCGTGCCGGCAGCCAGGCCGATAATCAACAGCGACTGCACGTCGTCGGGCACAGCTGGCGGCGCGTTGAAATAGGGCGCGGTGAGGAAGTAGCTCCAGGTGCGGTTGTAGGTGTAGATGTCCGGGTGCCACTGGCTGTGAATGCCCTGCCCCTCATTCAGGTACAGGTAGCGGTAGCCCTGGCTGTCTTCCTGCACCTGAATATAGTTGTAGGCGCTTTCGCTGTCATACAGCAGGGCCGTGCCTTCGGCGGCCGGGCGCAGCGAGCCTTGCAGAGTGAAGTGGGCCAGAACCGCGATCAGCAGCGGCATCCAGAGATAGCGGAGGGCCGCGCGCGGCCCACGATGCCGCCACAGACCGACGCCGCCGACGATAAAGAGGATGCCGGCGACCAGCAGAAAGGTGCGGAAAGTTCCCAGCATAGGGATGAGAAGAAACGTGGGGATGAACGTCCCGACAAGGCTACCGAGGGTGCTGACAGCGTAAATCTGGCCAGCGACGCGGCCTGACCCGCTGCGGTCGCGCACGGCCAGGCGGATAGCAAAGGGCGAAATGCAGCCGAGCAGCGTGACAGGCACAGCGAACAGGACGATGACGGCGATGAATGAGCCGAGCGAAAGCGCGATTTCGGCGTCCACAAAGGCGAGGGCGGCGGCGCGCAGCACGGGCCGGGCGATGAGCGGGATGAGCGCGCCGAAAAAGGCGCTCCAGATGAGGATGCGGTAAAGCGTGGTGAAGTGCGGCGAACGGTCAGCCCAGCGCCCGCCGAGGAAATAGCCGGCGGCGAGATAGAGCATGATCAGGCCGATGACATTGGCCCAGATGAGGTTGCTGGTGCCGAAAACGCTGCCGAGCAGACGCGAGGCGGAGAACTCGATCGTGAGGGTGACGAGACCACCGACGAAAACGGTAAAGTAAAGGTAGCGCTCGCTGCCCTTCGCATAGTCATTAGAAACCAGGGAATTGTACATACTGCTGATTGTTTACTCCGTTGGCGCCAAAGCCGGGGAGAATTCCGGCAGCCAGACAGCTATAAACAGATACCTTCCCGACACCTGCCAGAATTCTCCCCGACTTCGCCGGCTTCGGCAGCCGGGAGGTCACACAGGCCGCTGGCCGAGGGCGGCGGTGAGATCGTCACCACGCCGGATGAGCAGCGATGGAACGCGGGCCAGGCGCAGCACACCCTGGATCGAATCGGATGAGGCGCCGCCGAATGAGGCCGGGTCAACCAGAACACACATGGGCCGGATGCCGCGCCGCGACAGCGTCTGGGCCTCCGCGACCCAGGTGTGATCGGTAGAGGCGGTTACGATCACCAGCGTCGTGCCGCGCGTGAAATAGGGCGTTTCCAGCGTGAGCATCTGGTGCAGGCTGAGGCGCGACAGGCCGCGCGCGACCGCCAGCGTTTGAAGGATGCGCGATAACTGGCGGTTGCCGCGCTCCGGCTGATAGACTTCGCGGTGCGGCACATACGCCGCAAACCCCAGGGCGCGCTCCATTTCGATAAAATGCTGCGCCAGAGAGGCCGCGACAACAACGGCATACTCCTCAGTCGAGTGGGGGATACCCTGGTCGTTAGGGATGATGTTGCCGCTGGACGAGCGCACGACTGACGGCATCTCCACTACGGACGCAGCGGAGAAATCCACGAACAGCCAGATATCAACCAGCGGGTCGAGTTCAAATTCCTTGACGGTCAACTGGTCGCGGCGGGCGGTCGTGCGCCAGTGGATGCGGTTGAAGCTGTCGCCAGGCACGTAATCGCGGACACCGGCGGCGTTGGTGGTGATGAAATGGGTGCGCCGCCGCTGCGCGTCGCCGCCGGAAAGCTGCCCCATTGGCAGCTCAAAGCGATCAACGGGCACGGTGGCCGGGTAGACGATCACGCGCGAGGTGGAGCCAAGCTGGCGCGGGGACAGGTAGAGGCCGAACGGGTCACCGGAGAGCAGAGTAAGCGGCCCCAGGCGGAACTCACCGCGCACCAGGCAGGGCGTCTCCACATACCAGCGGTAGCGGCTGCGGATGCCCAGCGCCGGCACGACATGGCTGGCGCGATGGCCGGGCAGGTCAGAGTGATCGCGCACTTCCAGCCACAGCTTGGGCAGCAGCGCGCGGTTGTGGATAACAAAGACCTCGTTCAGCGGGCGGCCAACCTGGGCGCGACGGGCGCGCGTGCGCCGGCTGACGCTCAACCAGCGGACGGACACCCAGGCCCAGGCAAAGGACACGGCGAGCAGACCGGCGAAAAGGTAAGCGAGGTTGAAGAAGAATGACCGGCCCGTGAACAGGCCTGTAAGAAGGCTCAGGATAAGCAGGACATAAACCGCGTTCCGGCGATTGGGCATGGCGCATTAGTGGCGGGCTGAGGCGCCGGGAACAGGGGTGGCTGCCAGCACATCCTGAATAATGGTTTGCGGTGAAATGTCCTTGATGCGCGCCGCAGGGCCAACGATAATGCGGTGGGCGAGGGTGGCTTCGGCCAGCGCCTTGACATCGTCCGGGATGACGTAGTCGCGGCCAAACATGGCGGCGCGCGTCTGGCAGGTGCGGAACAGCGCCAGCGACCCACGCGGGCTGCTGCCAAGATAGACATCTGGGTGCTGGCGCGAGGCGTTCACCAGCTCGACGACGTATTTCTTGATTTCATCGGCCACATAGACCTCGCGAACAGCCTGCTGCGCCGCCAGCAGCTCCTGGACGCTGACGACCTGATACATCGTGTTGATCGGATGCTGATGCTGCTGCGCCGTGAGGATCGACATCTCCTCGCTGGGGCTGGGATAGCCCAACTGGATGCGCAGCAGGAAGCGGTCGAGCTGCGCTTCTGGCAGGGGGAATGTGCCTTCGTACTCGATTGGGTTCTGGGTCGCCATGATGAGGAACGGCTCGTCGAGCTTGTAGGTCACGCCGTCCACGGTGATCTGGCGCTCCTCCATTGCTTCGAGCAGGGCGGCCTGAGTTTTCGGTGTCGCGCGGTTGATCTCATCCGTCAGGACGATCTGCGCCATAATGGGGCCGGCGCGAAATTCAAACTCGCGGGTCTTCTGGTTAAAGAGCGACACGCCGGTTACGTCTGACGGCAGCATGTCGGGGGTAAACTGGATGCGGCTGAAGGTGCAGCCGATGGAGCGGGCCAGCGCTTTGGCCATCATGGTTTTGCCGACGCCGGGGATGTCCTCGATCAGGATATGGCCCTGGCTGATAAGCCCCAGGATCGTGAGCCGAACCTCATTGCGTTTGCCAATGATGACGCGATCAACGTTCTGCGCGATGCGCTCAGCGATATCCTGAACGAGCGCGGCAGGCCGGGCGGGCCGATCAAGCGATCTGCGGGTTTCCTGGGGGTGTTCAGACATAGCACCTGCTTTATATGCTGTAAACGAACCTGATGCCAGCGGCCAATGCTGAGCGCTGAACGCTGAAAAGCCTGCCATATTCTACATCACAGTATAGCGAAACTTGCAAAGCTGAACAGGCTGTACTTGGAGAATGCGGGTAACGCTGACTTGCCGTTCACGGGAGCTTCAGTATAATTAGAAAAGGTCGGCGATGAGCGCGCAGATGCTGGCTGGGCGCTGGAACGGCCCCTGCCGGCGTTCAACTGACAGGCGACAGCGAGCTTCTTTCCGGCCTGCGCCGGGACACCTGAGAGGAGCGTGGGAATGGCAAAATCGCGGACCGAGCTAATGGTAGACCGTCTGCGTGATCTACAGGCTACGACCCCAGAGATTGAAGGCGCCGGTGTGGTGAGTGTGGATGGCCTGATTATGGCGTCGTCGCTGCCGGCGGGCGTTGAGGAAGACCGCGTGTCGGCTATGTCGGCGGCGATGATTTCGCTGGGCGAGCGCATATCCGGCGAGCTGGGGCGTGGCGGGCTGGACCAGGTGCATGTCAAAGGCGACGGCGGCTACGTTATCCTGATGTCTGTGGGCGAGGAAGCTGTTCTGACAACGCTGGTACGCGAGGGCGCGAAGCTGGGCCTGATCTTCCTGGACATGCGCCGGGCGGCGGTTGATCTCAAAGGGCTTATCTGAAAGGGCGGCCTTGACCGGCCGTAAAAGACTCGGAAAGGCAGCACCGGCGGGGAGCGTAGAGGGTGGCGGGCGATAATCTCCCCGCCGCTGTTTTGTAATGTAGCCAGACAAATGCGGAAAGCGCAGGATATGCCCAAACCTAAATATATCTTCTGCACCGGCGGCGTTGTCAGTTCGGTGGGGAAGGGCGTCACGCTGGCGGCGATTGGCCGAATACTGAAAGAGCGCGGCCTGCGCGTTGCGGTTCAGAAGCTTGATCCGTATCTGAACGTGGACCCCGGAACGATGAGTCCGTACCAGCACGGCGAGGTGTTCGTCACGGCGGACGGCGCGGAGACCGACCTGGACCTGGGGCATTACGAACGGTTCGTTGACGAAAACCTCAGCCGGGCATCGAACGTTACCGCCGGGACCGTGTACAGCCATGTCATTGATATGGAACGGCGCGGCGATTACCTGAGCGCAACCATTCAGGTCGTACCGCACATTACCAGCGAGATCAAACGGCGCATTACGATGGTGGGCAAGGACAGCGGCGCTGACGTGGTGCTGGTGGAGATCGGCGGGACGGTCGGGGATATTGAGGGGCTGCCTTTTCTGGAGGCGGTGCGTCAGATGCGGATGAGCCTGGACCGCAGCGACACGCTGTCGGTGCATGTGACGTTCCTGCCGCATGTGGGGGCGACGCGTGAGCTGAAAACAAAGCCCACACAGCACAGTGTGCGCGAGCTGCGCGGGATCGGCATTCACCCGCAGGTGATTGTAGCGCGCGCGGATTACCCGATGAGCAAGGATCTGCTGCGCAAGATCACGCTGTTCTGTGACGTTGACGAGGAAGCGGTTATCCCACTGGAGACGACCGACTTATTGTATGAAGTGCCGATCGTGCTGGAGGACGCCGGGCTGGGTGATTACCTGGTTGAACAACTGGAGCTGGAGGCTGCCAAGCCCTCACTGCAGGAATGGCGCAGCATGATCACGCGGATGCGCGCGGCGCGCGAGCCGGTGCGGATTGGCGTTGTTGGCAAGTATGTTGAGCTGCACGACGCCTATATGAGCGTGCGCGAGGCGCTTTTCCACGCGGCCAGCGCGCACGAGCGCAAGCTGGAGATCAGTTGGCTTTACTCCGGCGACCTCGAAAAGGACAAGGGCTGGGATGTGCTGGACGAACTGGACGGCATGATTGTCCCTGGAGGGTTTGGCGAGCGCGGCATCGAGGGAAAAATCCTGGCGGCGCAGTATGCGCGTGAACGGGGCGTGCCATACCTGGGGCTGTGCCTGGGGATGCAGGTGATGTCCATTGAGTTCGCGCGCAACGTTCTGGGGCTGAAGGACGCGAACAGCTCAGAATTTGCTTTAAACTGCGAACACCCGGTAATTGCTCTGCTGCCAGAGCAGCAGGATATCACGGATATGGGCGGCACGATGCGCCTGGGCGAATATCCCTGCCGGCTGAAGGCGGGCACAATGGCGGCCAGGGCGTATGGTGGGCCGCGCGAGATCAGAGAGCGCCACCGGCACCGGTTTGAGTTCAACAACGTTTACCGGGGGGCGTTCGAGCAGAAGGGCATGGTTTTCAGCGGCCTCAGCCCGGATGGGAAGCTGGTCGAGATCGCGGAGATCCAGAACCATCCCTTCATGGTGGGCAGCCAGTTCCACCCTGAATTTCTGAGCCGGCCCAACCTGCCGCACCCGCTGTTTCTGGGGCTGATTGAGGCTGCGGTCGCTTTCCGCGCGAAACGCCTGGCCGGGCAGGCAAACGGCTTCGGCGCGCGCACACCGGCTGGCAGCGAATATGATTCGGATTCAAGGAGTCAATCTGAACATGTCAGTTGAACGCATTATACGCGAAATGCCCAAGGTCGAACTGCATGTTCACCTGGAGGGCGCGATCAAGCCGGAGACGCTGGCGCTGATCGCCGAACAGAACGAGATTGAGACAACGGTAAAGCACTTCCACCAGTGGATGCAGCTTGTGCGGGAGCCAGATTACGCCCGCCTGGGCGAGACCACGGCGACGGTTATGAAATGGCTGCAATACCCTGACGATATCACGCGGATTGTCTATGAGCTGGGCGTGCGGCTTGATAAACAGCACGTGCGCTACGCTGAGATCTGTGTGGACCCGACACGGTTTGCCGACATTTTAACGTTCGAGCAGTTCCTGGCCGCCATCAACGACGGGCGCGACCGCGCGCAGCGCGCCTGGGGCATACGGCTGGCGTGGCTGCTGTGCGTCCCGCGCGATAACCCGCGCAGCGCGGACGAGATCGCGCGCTGGGCGACCAGCGCGACCGCGCGCCGCAGCGGCGTGGTGGGCATGGGGCTGTATGGCAGCGAGGACGCGCAGCCAGCGGGCCAGTTCGAGCGCGCCTTCCGCACAGCCGAAAAGAAAGGCGTGGTGCGCTTTCCACACGCGGGCGACACTCTGGGCGCTGAGGGCGTGCGCGAGGCGCTGACCACACTGGAGCCGGACCGCATCGCGTTAGGGTGGGGGGACTGGCATACGCCAGAGATAGTTGACCTGCTGCTGGCGCGTGGGCTGGCCGCCGATCTGACGCTGACACGTACGCTTCGGCTGAACCCGGCGATCAAGGGCTACGGTGACCTGAGCTATGTGCGCGAGCTGTACGACGCGGGCGTGACGCTGGTGATTGGCTCTGGGATGCCGGCGCTGCTGGGCACATCGCTGACCGATGAGTACCTGGCGCTGCACAAATATCTGGGCTTCAGCCTGGACGAAATTCAGGATATCGCGCTGAACGCTGTGCGCGTCAGCCAGCTTGCGCCAGAGGATAAACAGGCGCTGCTGGACGAGTTCAGCGCGGAGTATGAGCGCCTGGCTGCTGAGTACGCGGGCGATCAGGTCAGCTAAGACACAGTCAATTGCAAACGACGGGAAACAGCGCCCTGCGGGTCATTCAGCAGGGTGCTGTTTTTTTAGCAGCTCGATCATTTGCAGCAACACCTGGCGCACGCTCGATTTCTGCGTGGCAACGCAGGGCATAACGGTGACATCGGCGCTGGCGCGTGTGCCGCGCCGCACTTCGGCCAGGCGGGCCGCACCTTCCAGGTCGGTTTTGTTGGCGACGATCAGATACGGCACATCGGTAAAGCTGGAGAACAGGCGGACAAGCTCAGCGGCGTCGGGAAACGATGGCTGGTCGGTGCTGTCCACCAGGACAACAAAGGCATCCATCTCGCCGGATAAAATTTCCCACATGAAGTCGAAACGTGTCTGGCCCGGCGTGCCGTAAAGGTAGAGCGTGTGCGTGTCGAGCAGGGCGCGGCCATAGTCCATCGCTACGGTGGTTTCTGCTTTAATGCCGCGATCTTCAGTTGTGATTTTCTTCTCAGTGGAAACAACCGGGATATCAGATATGGTTTTGATGAACTGCGTTTTGCCGGAGTTAAATGGCCCTGTGACCACAATTTTGAATGCAGACACGATACCCTCCTTGAGGGCACTCAGTGGGCGGTACAAGTACCAATTGTACGGAAGAAAAAAGCGGGCCGCAAGCAGCCCCGGCGCAGCGCGCACCGGCTATGAAGTCAGGTGATGTTTGAAATCAACAAAACGATAGCCGACGCCGCGCTCAGTCAGGATGTACTTCGGGTTGGCCGGGTCCTCCTCGATCTTCTCGCGCAGATAGTTCACGTAGAGGCGCACGTAGTGCGCTTCGTCGCGATATTCGTAGCCCCAGACTTTCGCCAGCAGTTGGTCGTGCGGCACGGTCCAACCGGCATTCTCGATAAGATGATAGAGCAGGCGGTACTCGGTAGGGCGGAGCTTGACGCGCTCGCCGTTTACCAGCACTTCGCGCCGGTTGAAATCCACGCTCAGGCGCTCATCAATTTTGAGAATAGCCTGGTCGGGCGAGCTGGAGGGCATGGCGGCGCGGCGCAGCACAGCCTTGATGCGGCTGGAAAGCTCACGGGGGCCAAACGGTTTTGTAATATAGTCGTCCGCGCCTAACTCAAGGCCGTAGACGCGGTCATTTTCCTCGCCTTTGGCGGTGAGCATGATGACGGGGATGTTCGAGAACTCGCGCAGCATGCGCAATGTTTCGAAGCCGTCGAGGTCGGGCATCATGACATCGAGCAGGACGATGTCGGGCAGCACCGTGCGCACAGCCTCCAGCGCCTCAATGCCGCTGCGCGCTTCGAGCACCTGATGGCCTTCCAGCTCCAGGTTCATGCGAATAAAACCGATGATGCGCGGTTCGTCGTCAACAACGAGGATGCGTTTGCCGTCGCGCTGACCAGTACGTGGCATTGAAGCGGTCATAATTTCACACCGGGTCTGATAAGCTAATCATTGCGGAAGGGCAGGGGGAATTCTTCCTGGGCGTCGGCGTCGGGCAGCACTTCAATGTAGTTGATGCGCCACCAGGGCAGGATGATTGTTGTCACGCCGTCTTCCACCCAGGGAACCTCGCGGTCCTTGCGGTCGCGCGGGTTCGTGCCAATAATGACCAACTCTGTCGGGCGGGGCAGTTCCTCTACATCGAGTTTAATCGGCTCAGAGTTGGCAATGTGCACAAGCAGTGTAATCATGTGGTTCCGCGTTCGCGCTCCTATTTAAAATAAACATGCGCTATCAGTTTGCCCAGGCGAATCTCGTCACCGTCGCGCAGCACGCGCGGCTCGTCGGGCAGCAGGCGCTGGCCGTTGAGATGCGTGCCGTTAACGCTGCCCATGTCCGTGAGCGTCAGAGTCCCCTCGCTGCGCGCGATTACGGCGTGAATGCGCGAGACGCCTTTTTCCAGCGCGCCATAGGGCGACAGATCAACATCTGGCTTTTGCGCGCTGTTGGCGTCCTGCCGGCCCAGGACGGTGCGCCGGGCGGGCTGGATAACCAGTGGTTCGGGCGTGTCGCGCACATGGACGATGATATAGGCATCCTGCCCGAAGCGCGCTGTTCCCCAGGTCGCTTTGGCAGCCAGCTCGCTGTTAGCAGCTTCGAGCTTTCTGGTAGGCATAACGACCGGCGCGCTGGCTGTAAGCGGCTGGCCGCATTCCTCGCAGAACAGCATCCCTGGACGGTTTTCGTGGGCGCAGAAGGGGCAGGCATTCATAACGACTATTTGTCCTCAGACGGCGGGGCGATCAAAAGGTGGCGTGTTTCATATTTAAGTGTTTTGCGGCCCTTATCTGACAAGGCGTTAGTGTGGGCAACGCGGCGCGCTTCAGAGAGGGCCTGCATGGCAAGGTCTTCTTCGCCCATCGCCAGCAGGCGGGTTGCCAGATTTTCCAACCGGCGGGTTGCTTCGCGCACGTTGCCGCTTTCGAGGGCCTGCTGGGCGCGCTCCTGCATGCGATAGAGTGTGAGTTTGCCCAGCGCGTCCAGGATGATCGCCGGCGGGTCTTCTGGCGCGGGGTTTTCCGCTACCTCTACCGACACATCGCTGAGCGCCTGAAAGCGCTGTGAGCGGTTGTCCAGAATGTCACCGACGACCACCAGCCGGGCCAGCGAACGGAATTCGGTGAGCATGTGCGCCGGCATCTGGAACTGGAGCAGGACGGTGATCGGCCGCGCCGCCTGGAGGCTGCCCAGCGGGATGTAGCCGTCGTCAATGGGCAGGGGCTGCGGCTGAGGGGCCAGCTTAAACGCGGATTCAAGGACGATGTCGGGGTCAGGCGCGACTGACAGCTGCATACGCTCGGCAAAGGCGTCCGACAGGTTGCGGACATGGTCGTTGAGAAACCGCACTACAGCGCCAGCCGAGTTAATATACGTGGACGTGCCGCCGGTGGCGGACGCCAGGCGATCAAGAAATTCGTCGTTCCATTCCTGGCCCAGGCCCATCGCGCTGATGCAGATGCCCTCTTTCTTGGCGCTCTCGGCCAGCTCAAGGCAGGCATCGTGATCGCCGTAAGTGTTGCCATCCGTCAGCAGCACGACGTGATTCACAAACTTAGGGGCGAGGAAGCGGCGATTCTGAGCGACGCCTTCGGCCAGACCCTTGAAGATCTCCGTGCCGCCTGAAGCGACCATCATGCTGATTTTAGCTTTTAGGGCGGGCTTGTCCGCGACCGGGGTGGCGAGGATGATCGTTTCCGCGCGGTCGTTGAAAGCGATGACCGAGAGGATGTCCTGGCCTGTCAGTTGATCAATGAGCTGGTGCGCCGCGACCTTAACTTTGTCTATGCGCGTCCCATTCATAGAGTTGCTGTGGTCCAGCACGAGCGTCAGGTTAAGGCGTGTCTCGCGCCGGGTTTGCTGCTGGCTGCGCGCGCTGGGGTCCGGCAGGATTTCAGCCAGCAGGTACGTTACCTGAGGTTCCTGCAGCGGCGCGACCGCCCGCTTGCTGGGCGTAACGCGAAGCATAAAGTGGAAGTCGTTGCCCGCGCGCTGCTGGTCAGACAGGCGCGAATCCCACTCGTGCCGGCGATGCGGGTCGTTCAGCGTTTCGTAGGCCCAGTTCACATCCTGAAACTGAACCGCCGCGCCAGGGCTGGCCTGGTTGACATCAGGGTGGAGCCGCCGCGCCACACGACGGTAAGCGGCTTTGACCTCCTGAGCTGAGGCATTTGGCGAAAGGCCGAGCAGCGTATAGGGATCAATCTCAGCGTTCATATACTGCCAGCGATTCCTCGGTTAACTGCTGGGAATGTGAAGCAGAATAGCGGTGATGTTGTCTGTTCCCCCGCGCGCATTTGCCAGGGCCACCAGTTTATCACAGGATTCCTGCGGGTTCTGGTGACTCATAATGATTTCGCTGATTTCCGTTCCCAGCACCTGGTTCCACAGGCCGTCGCTGCACAGCAGCATGCGCGAATTAGGCGGCAAACGCCGCGTGATGGTGTCTACCTCAACAGTTTCGCTCTGGCCTAACGCACGGTAGAGCACGTTTTTCTGTGGATGGTCTATGACTTCTTCCGGCGTAAGCTGATCCAGTTCGATGAGGCGCTGCACCAGAGAATGGTCGCGCGTGATCTGCTCGATACCGTCCTTAGTTACCAGGTACACGCGGCTGTCGCCTACATGGACGATATAGGCCAGGTCGCCAATGACGGCGGCGGCAGTGAGGGTCGTGCCGCCCTCAGGGACTTTGGCGATTACCTCACTGTTGGCTTTCTGGACCGCCGCGATAAGCTGTTCAGAGATCGGCACCTGCTGCGAATCGCTGTTGTCGGCCAGCATCGGCAGGTAAATGTGGCTGGTCACAAAAGAGGCCACCGCCCGCGCCGTCATGGCAGACGCCTTCTCGCCATCCTGGTGGCCGCCCATGCCGTCGGCCACAATAAAGAGGCCGAAGTCGGGGCGTTCCTCGGCGCTGCGGCTGCTGAAGAAGAATGACATTACGGTGTCCTGGTTGTTGCTGCGCACCATGCCTACGTCGGTTGACTGGCCGAAAGTGATGTGTTCGTTGCGCGTGGAGATCACCGTTTCCAGCGGCAGCGGGCGCGTGACGCCGTCAGCGACGCTGATTTCTGCAATGGCAGCGGGCGCGCTCTGATCTTCCGGCCCGTTATCCGCGCCGGTTTCTGGCTGGTGTGCCGGCGGCTCGTCGGCGTTGGACTGGCTGAAAAGACGGCGAAACAGGTCCATAAAGCGTCTCCGTAAACGACAGCGCTGCGCTGCTGCGCTTATCCGACAAGGGGCAGGGCGTAGAGTTTCTTGTCCATCGAGCCAAAGAGCACCACATCGCCGGCGATATAGGCCTTAGAGGTGATCGGGCCGCCGGTTTTGAACCTCCACAGTTCTTTTCCGGTAGCGGCATCCAGGCAGTAAAAGCAGTCGTCAGTGCCGCCAAAGTAGACAGCGTTTTTGTGCACAACCGGCGCGGCAACTATCGGCTTGCCGGTGTCGAATTTCCATTTTTCTTTGGCTGTCTGCACATTGACCGCGTACATATAGCCATCCGCCGAGCCAAAGTACAGCAGGCCGTTGGCGGTGGTTGGCGAGGAAATAACCGGGCCGTTGGTGCGAAAGCGCCACGAGCTGTAGCCGGTGTCGGCGTCAAGCGCGTACACGAAGTAGTCAGACGAGGCGATAAAGCACACATTTTCAACCGGGTCAATGTGCGGCGACGCCGTTATAGCGCGCTTGGCGCGGAAGCTCCACCGGCGCGTCTGGCCATCGAGGGTGAGCGCGGTGACGTCGCCGGCCTCAGTGCCGATGACGATCAGCTCATTGGTCAGGCAGGGGGAAACGCGAATGGGCGCGCCGGCGTTGTAGTTCCACAGGTAACGGCCATTGGTTGCCATCAGAGCGTGGAGATGGCCGTCGTCGCTGCCGAAAAACACGCGGGCGTTCACAACCGCGGCGGTGCTGCGGATGCGGTCCTTGGTGACATACGACCAGTTAATGCGCCCGGTGCGGTAGTCCAGCGCGGTGAAAGAATGGTCTTCCGAGCCGAACAGCACCAGGCGGCTGGTGTCCTCGATCACTGGCGCTGAGGCGATGCCGCCGTTGGTGGCATATTTCCACACGAACTCGCCGGTGTTAAGCCGGACGCACCACATATTTGTGTCATACGAGCCGACAAAGGCCAGCTCGCCGTAAGCGGTTGGGCCAGCGCGGATCTCGTCTTCGGTGGCAAAGGTCCAGCGCGGCTGTATCTCCCCAAGCTGCTCTATGCCCTCGAAGAAATCGGTCTCGTTAGGGCTATCCTTGTCGCTGTGGGCGAAGCCAATGCTGGCGATTGGGCGATAGCGGAGGCGTTCGAGGGCCGTTTTCATTTCAGCGCAGGACGCAAAGCGTTTTGCCGGCTCAAATTCGACGGCGCGTTCGACGATCGCGACCAGCTCCGGGGGGACTTTGGGGTTGAAGTCGCGGATGGGGCGCTCGGCGAAGCTGAACGGCGGCTCAAGGCGCGGGTCCTTGCGCGTCAGGATGTGGTGGAGGGTGGCCCCCAGGCTGTAAACATCGCTGAGGGGCGTTACGTTGCCCTTGTATTGTTCGGGGGCCGAGTAGCCTTCCGTGCCGATCATGGTGTGTTTGACGTTAGGCACGAAAGTCTTAGCGATGCCGAAGTCGATCAGCCGGACCTTGCCCAGGCTGTCTATCATGACATTGGACGGCTTCATGTCGCGAAAGATAATCGATTCGGGCTGGTGGCCGTGCAGGTAGCTCAGCACGTCGCACAGATCAATAGCCCACTCGATGATTTTGTCTACCGGCAGCTCTTTCGTTTTCCCCAGCAGCACTTCGAGGTCATTGCCGGTGATGAACTCCATGACGAGGTAAGCGCGATCATTGCGGTCGAAAAAGTCAAAGATTTTGGGGATCGCGGGGTGGCTGAGCGTGGCGAGGATATTCGCTTCACGCTGGAACGTCCGCAGCGTTGAGGCGCGCAGGTTAGGGTCGGTGGCCGGGTTAAGCATTTCCTTAACGGCGACCAGTTTGCGCACATCAGGGAAATTCAGATCACGGGCCTGGTACACGGACCCCTGGCCGCCGCCGCCAACTACGCCGAGGATTTTATAGCGTGCCAGCAGGACGGTGTTCGCCTGAAGCGAATTATAATTGCCGACACCTTCCATTCCAGGAAACTGCGTTGTTTCAGGCATAGCGGGCCTTTTGGGTCTGGGTACAGGTATATATTTACGTAGTATAAGCCAAGTCGGCGCCTTGAATAATTATATTTTAGCTGCAACAATACCGCAATCACACTGGAAGCTGGAATTCGGTTGTGACTGGATTATGAGCAACCCGCTTGCGATTTACCTGCATATCCCATTTTGCCGCACAAAGTGCACCTACTGCGCGTTCAACACCTACACCAACCAGGACCAACTGTTTGAGCCATTCGTGGCCGCGCTGTGCCGCGAGATTGAGCTGGTGGGGCAGAGCGCCCCTGACCGGCGCGCGGGCAGCGTGTTTCTGGGCGGCGGCACACCCAGCCTGCTGCGGCCTGAGCAGATCGCGCAGGTGCTGGATGCTGTGCGCGCGGCCTTCGACCTGTCGGCAGCGGCCGAGATTTCGCTGGAAGCCAACCCTAATGATATCACGCCGGTTTACGCACGCGGCCTGCAGCAGGCTGGGGTAAATCGCATCAGCATAGGGATGCAGTCGGCAAACGGAAATGAGCTGGCGCTGTTCGCGCGCCGCCACGACAACGATCAGACCGCGCGCGCTGTTTCGGCGGCGCGGGCAGCGGGCTTTGAGAACCTCAACCTCGACCTGATTTACGGCGTTCCGCATCAGACACGCGATAACTGGGCGTGGAGCCTGGAACAGATGCTCGCGCTGCAGCCCGATCACGTGTCGCTGTATGCGCTGGGCCTGGAGGAAGGCACGCCGATGCAGAGCTGGGTGGCGCGCGGCCAGCTTCCCGCGCCGGATGATGATCTGGCAGCCGACATGTACGAACTGGCAACGGATCTGCTGGCCGGCGCCGGGTACAGCCAGTATGAGATCAGCAACTGGTCGAAGCCGGGCTATGAGTGCCAGCACAACCTACAGTACTGGCGCAACCTGCCTTATCTGGGCCTGGGGCCGGGGGCGCACGGTTACGCCGGCGGCCAGCGCTACGCAGTGCTGCTGTCGCCGCTGCGCTATATCAGGACGCTGGGCGACGCCGCTGGCGGTGAAGCGCGGGGCTATCCGCTTAGCCCGGCGGCGGACCCAGACACCGTTGTCCAGGTGGATTACCGCAGCGAGGCGGCGGAGACGCTGATCATGGGGCTGCGGCTGACGCGGGAAGGCATTGACCGGCGGCAGTTTCGCGCGCGCTTCGGCGTTGATCTGCTGGATATGCACCGGCCGGTGATCGAACGCTATGCGCAGTACGGGCTGCTGGCCGTCACTGAGCAGCAGGTGCGGCTGACGCGGGCAGGGCGTCTGCTGAGCAACACGATCTTCCGCGATCTGGTTTAGGCTGTTAGTGGCTGCGCTGAAAGAGCGCGTCCACAAACTGGGCCAGCCACACCGCAGCCTGGCCCTGGGGCCTGGCGTTTTCGAGCGCCGCGAGCGCCTTATTATAGAAGTCAGCCTCTATCTGGCGCGCGTACTCGCGCGCAGAATGGCCGTCGAGCAGCGCGACGGCCTCAGCGACATCGGCGCCCGTCAGGGCATCCTGGGCGTAGATCGCGGCTAACCGGGGGCTGCGGACCAGCCCATAGAGCACGGGAAGCGATTTCTTGCGCGACACAATATCGGTCGCGGCGGACTTGCCGGTCACGGCCGGGTCGCCCCAGATGCCGAGAATATCATCCCTGATCTGAAACGCCAGCCCCAGGTTGAGCGCAAACTCACGGTAGATGGCGGCCAGCGGCTCGTCGCCAGTGGCAACCAGCGCGCCTATCTGGGCGCTGGCGGCCAGCAGGGCGGCTGACTTACCGAGAATCATGGTCAGGTAGTCGTCCACCGTGACGTGATCCAGCGTCTCGTAAAGCATGTCCAGGTGCTGGCCGCGCGTGAGTTCAAGATTGGTGGCGTTGAACACGCGCCACACACTGATGACGGTTTCAGGGGCCAGCCCCTGGCGAGAGAGCTGTTCGAGGGCGGTGAAAGCCAGGCTAAAGAGCGCGTCACCGACGTTAATAGCCTGCGCCGCGCCCCACAACCGCCAGACGGTGGCGCGGCCATGTCGCAGCGGGCTGGCGTCCTGAATGTCGTCGTGGACAAGCGAGAAGTTGTGGAGCAGCTCGACCGCTGCCGCCGCCGGCAGCGCCTGACGCCACTCCCCGCCGGCGGCTTCAGCGCACAGCAGCAGGAACAGCGGGCGGATGCGCTTGCCGACCTGGCCACGATACGGCTGGCCCGTTTCGTCGGACCAGCCCAGCGGGTAGCGCACCATGATCTGAAAGCCAGGGGCGGCCGAATCAATCTCAGCGACAGTCTGGCGCATAGCGCGGTCAAGGTCAGCGGCGTAGCGCTGCAGCAGTTGTTCAAACACCGGCGGCCTGCGCTTTCAGCAGCGGCGTGCGGCGGAGGGTGTGCAGATCGCCCGCGCCGGCGCATAACATCGCGATTCGGAGCTGCACGGTCAGCTCACGCACCAGCTCGTCAACCGCTTCATACGAGTGGTCGGCAGCTTTGAGGAACGGCCCGGCCAGCCCCGCAAGCTGCGCGCCGAGCGCGATGCACTTGGCCACATCAATACCATCGCGCAGGCCGCCGCTGGCGATCACCGGGATGTCGGGGGCGTTTTCGACGGCGTACCGGACCGCGTCCGCCGTCGGGATGCCCCAGTCGGCGAAACTGGCGGCGACGTGGGCGTGGAATGACGTCGGCGCGCGGTGGAACTCGACCTCACTCCAGGATGTGCCGCCCGACCCGGCGACGTCAACTGCTGCTACGCCGGCGTCGGCCAGGCGGCGCACGGTGTCGCCGGCAAAGCCCCAGCCGACTTCCTTGGCGATAACCGGGACGGACAGCGCGGCGCAGACCTGTTCCACCTTCTTCAGCAGGCCGGCGAAGTTGGTGTCGCCTTCAGGCTGGACCGCTTCCTGTAACACGTTGAAGTGCAGAATCAGCGCGTCAGCTTCGATCATCTCAACCGCGCGGCGGCAGTGATCAGCGCCGTAGCTGTAATTAAGCTGTACCGCGCCGAGGTTGGCGAACAGCAGAATATCGGGGGCGACATCGCGCACCTGGTAGGTATAAGCCAGCGCGGGGTCCTCGACCGCTGCGCGCTGCGAACCCACGCCCATCGCCAGGCCGTGCTGCTGCGCCGCCTGCGCCAGATGCCGGTTGATGTGGCGCGCGAGTTCGGTGCCGCCCGTCATCGAGGATATGAGAAGCGGGGCGTTAAGCGTTTTGCCAAAGAGGCTGAGGCGCGTGCTGATCTCGGCCAGGTTCAGCTCAGGGAGGGCCTGGTGCAGGAAGCGGTAATTCTCCAGGCCGGTTGTCAGCCGTGGAAAGGAAACGTCTTTTTCCAGGTTGATGCGGATGTGGTCAACCTTACGACTTTCGGTGGTCGGCGGTTGTGTGACTTTAGGCATGGCACGGTGTTCCTTAATTGTGGTGCGGCTTATGCTACCCAAAAAGTGTGATCTGTCAATGCGGCGCACAAAGACTGGCAAGCTGTACCATAATCGGTATAATGGGCCACTGTTATTCTGACGACAATGTGCAGCCCACACACTCTGGGAGGTATTTAACTCATGGCATCAACCGAAGAACGTGTGAAGAAAATCGTCATCGAGCTTCTGGGCGTTGATGGGGATCGCGTTGTGCCAGAAGCTCGCTTCCGTGAGGACCTGGAGGCCGATTCACTCGACCTTGTTGAGCTTATCATGGCTTTTGAGGAAGAGTTCGGCAGCGAGATCACGGATGAGGACGCGCAGACGATCACTACGGTGGGGCAGGCGGTAAACTACATCAACAGCAACATGAGCTAGCGCGGCAGCAGCCTACAGTCAGGCGGTTTTCAACTTAGTAAGCGGCGGCCGCACGATCGCCGGCTGGCGGCGTGCTGGCCTGCTTATATGCCCTGTGACGAGACAGTTGTATGCGGCTGTCTCGTTTGTTTTATCAGCAGCGCCCGCGCGGTGAGCGCCAGAAACAGGGCAGCCATCAGCAGCCCGCCCGGCCCCAGCTCAACCTGGATGCCCGCCAGCGCAGCTATGCTGTGGGCGCGCGGCAGCCCGGCGGCGAGGGCCAGAAAACCCAACGCACCCAGGCCGGCGCAGGCAGCGCGCCTGGAGGGCCAGCGCGTCAGCAGAACGCTGCCCGCCAGCACGCCCACCGCCAGCGCGAACTGCTGGCGGTAGTTTGGGTCGGCGCTGCTGCCGAGGAAGAAATCCAGGGGCGGCATCAGCGCCAGGGCGGTAACGCCAGCGGCCAGCGCGCGCAGCCAGGGGCTGGCGAGGCCGACCACCGCGATCAGGCCGGCGAGCGCCAGCGGCAGGCGCAGCAGCAGGGGGGTGAGCAGGGGCGGCGTCTCAGCGCGCGCGGCAGGGTAGAGGCTGACCCACTCCGCCAGGTCGCGGCCGTTGAAGGTGAGGCCCGCGCCCGGCCCGGTCAACCAGGGCAGAATATAAGCGACCGCCAGCCCGATGAGCAGGGCCGCAAGCAGCGCCGGCGAGCTGCGCGCGCTGGCGCGCTCACCCGGATGCGTTGATGAAATATTCAATGCGTTCGCGTATCTGCTCATCCTCAGCCTGCTGATCGTCGAAGTAGGCCGCCATAAAGGCGCTGCGGCGCTGTCGCAGCGCAAGTGGCGCGATGGTGCGAATATCGTGCAGGTCCGCCAGGTCGCGGTTGTCGGCGGCAGCGTGGGCGCGGGCCGCCTCAAACAGCGTGAACTCTGCCCGGTGCGAGTCAATGTCAAGCTCACGGACGATCTGCAGGCCGGCCTCCAGCGCCTCATCCGCTACGGTTGTTTGCCTGAGCAGCTCGCGCGCCAGGATAATTTCTTCGCGCGTTTCGGCGGTGTCGCGCTCCCACTGGCGGATAAAAGCGGTGGGGTTGGTGCGGTAAGCGCGCACGCGGCGGTAAACCTCCAGGCGTTCCTGGGGTGAGGACAGGCCGCGCACGTTAACGCGCAGGCCGAAGCGGTCCAGGATTTGCGGCCGCAGGCGGCCTTCTTCGGGGTTCATGGAGCCAATCAGCACGAAGCGCGCGCGGTAGGTGCCCGACAGCGCGCCGCGCCGCACCGTGTACGACCCCTGGGCGGCGGCGTCGAGGATGGCATCCACGATCTGGTCGTCGAGCAGGTTAACCTCGTCTACGTACAGCAGATTGCGGTCGGCGCGAGCCAGGATGCCGCGTTCAACGCGCACCCGCTGCTGCTGCACGGCGATGCGCTCATTGACGCCGCCGACGACATCCTCCAGCCGCGCGTTAAGCGGCAGCTCAACCAATTTGACCGCTTCAAAGTGCGAGATGGCCTCCCCGCGATGGAACCGCTCGTAACAGTCAGGGTAGAGCAGCCGCGCGGACTCGTCCCGCAGGTCTTCGGGCAGCGCCTCTTCGTCGCAATCGCTGACTTCGATGTCTGGCAGGATGCTGGACAGGCTGCGGACCGCGGTTGTTTTGCCGGTTCCGCGCGGGCCGATGAGCAGCACGCCGCCAATCGCCGGGTTAATGACGGCCAGCATCAGCGCGATGCGCATCTCATACTGCCCAACCAGCGCCAGAAAGGGGTACGGCCTGTGCTCAGCCAGGCCGAAGTCAGTTTCTTTTTCGGCGAGAATGCTGCGCGCACCCGCTGAGTTAAGGATGCGCAGCAGGTTAGAGGGCGCGTTTCCGTGCGTCAGATCGGGCAGAGAGTGGTGGTCAGGCACGAGCGCTGGCGGCCTGTCAGGTCAGATCAGATTTAAGATCAGGGACATTTTTAAACACATCCGGGTCCCAGTCCAGCACATCAATCATGGTGTGCGCGAGTTCAGCGTGCTGCGGCGGCAGCGGCGCGCGCGCGGGCAGGTTGACCGGCTTCTGAGGGGGCAGGCGGCGAATTTTGAGCAGCGGCTGGCGTTCGCTCATGCGCCGGCGGATAATGCGGCCGTCATGCGCGAGGTTGCCAACCCACTCACCGTGCAAAGTGTAAACGTCGTGATTTTCGCCGCGCACAAAGCCCATATACTCGCCGTTCGCGTCCCACAAACAGCCGTTGATAAGCGTGGCGTGCCATTCGCCGTTGGTGTCAAAGATGAAGAAGGGGGTTTCCGGGTTGATCACAAAGGGCTTCGCTGGTTTAGTCATAGCACAGCCTCCCGCGTTTTTACGTTCTTTCGTCCCCGACAATTATAACACCGGTGCGCGGTTTTAATTCAGCAAATTGTAAACCTGGTCAGGGGGCGCGGCTGAGAAGCTGGCTGTAGACGGCCAGCAGGTGGCGGGCGGACGCTTCCCAGGTGAAGTGGGCGGCGCGCGTTGTGCCCTGGCTTACCAGACGGCGGCGCAGATCGGTGTCGCTGACGACGCGCTCCAGCGCCCAGGCGAGGGCCTCAACATCGTAGGGGTCAACCAGCAGGGCGGCGTCAGCGGCGACTTCCGGCAGCGATGACAGGTTTGACGTAACGACCGGCGTGCCGCACGCCATCGCTTCGAGAACGGGCAGGCCGAATCCCTCGTAAAGCGAGGGGAAGGCCAGGCAGCAGGCCGCGCTGTAGAGCGCAGGCAAGTCCGCGTCCGGGGCAAAGCCGATAAAGTGGACGAACTGCTCCATGCCGGCGGCGCGCACGGCCTGATGAATGGGGTCCTCAAGCCAACCAGCCCCGCCGGCGACGACCAGATGAAGATCGTAACCGCGCTGGCGCAGGCGCGCCAAAGCCTGTGCCAGCCGCGCGTAGTTTTTGCGCGGCTGCACTGTGCCAACAGCCAGCAGGAACTCTACACCGTCGAGGCCATATTTCTGGCGCACACTGGCGATTTCATCCGCGCGCGCCGGTTTGAAACGGCTGTCCACGCCGCTGAGCAGCACTGTGATTTTTTCGGGCGGCAGCCCGTAAAGGTTGATAAGGTCAATTCGAGTGGCGTCGGAGTCAGCCAGGATATGGTCAGCGCGGCGGACAGAGCGCGGCACGACAGCGTCCAGATAGGCTTTGAGGGGCGGGCTGGCCGTTTCGGGGACCTGGACGAAGGACAGGTCATGAACGGTAAGCAGCGTGCGGGCGGACGGAAGGTGCGGCGGAAGCACAAAGTCGGCCGCGTGATATAAATCCACAGCGCCAGTAAAGACCTCAACCGGCAGGGGAAGGCGGGCGCGGTGCCAGACGCGCGCCAGATTGCGCGGTGTAAGGCGCGTTGCGCGCCAGGAAAAGTTGTCGCCGGGCAGTGGGGGAAGCGCGCCCGGCGCGGCCCCTGACACAAACAGGCGGTAAGACGTGCGCGCGTCAATACGCGCCAGGGCGGCGACGAGTTCGCGCACATAGCGCCCGATGCCGCCGCCCTGTTCATAGGCCGGCGTGTAGTCAAGGGCGACGACCGGGGCGTTAGCGGACGTCGTTATAGGTCCAGTAACGGTTGGCAAAGAAATTCCAGAACATAACGATAATCACACCGATAAGCTGGGCGGCGATCGTGCCAAGTTTCGCTTCAGCCGTGGGGGAAGGGACATAACCGGGCCGCAGCAGGCGGATCTCTGGCAGCAGCAGCGGCAGCAGCAGCGCGCCGAGCCAGGCATACGACAGCGCAATCCAGAGCGTGCGGCCAAGCCAGCCCATCACGCTGATGAACGTAAAGAGCGCGAGCTGGCGGCGCACAGAACGGCTGCGCGAATCGGGGTAAGTCCAGAAGCGATTCCAGACGAAATTGCTGATGATAGCGGCGATAAACGCCAGCGTGGTCGCCGCGATGACGTTAAGCGCGCTGGTCGGCGGGATGACAGACGCCTGCAGAATAAAGAGCGTGCCGAAGTCTACGACAGCGCCGATGACGCCCACCACAGCGAACTTGAGGAAGCGCTCAACCTCCCTGGATTTTTCGCCGAAGCGGGCGGCGACATTCAGGATGAGCGCGTCCACCGGGTTGCGCGCGGTGTTGGCCGGGAATGAATTCATAGCGACCTCAAAGTGACATAGTGCCGGGCATCATCGTAGAGGATGGACGCGATCCCCAGCATAACTCCGATATGCAGAAACAGGTTGTTGACATACAGATTGTCGAACAGGCTGTGCACCAGCAGATAGGTCCAACTGCCCAGCAGCCCGACCGCGATCAGGCGCGTGGGCGCGTCAGGATGGCGCGCCGCCCGCCATGTCAGGACCACTATAAGCAGCCACAGCTTGCTGTAACCTATCAACCCGACGATGCCGCCTTCAGCCAGCATATTCAGGTAGTAGTTGTGCGCATGGCCTAACGGCTCGTGCCAGTTGATAAGGCGGTAAGCCGGATAAGCGTACTCGTAGTTGCCCATGCCGACGCCCAGCCAGGGGTGGCTGCGCGCCATATTGAGGGCGGCCTGCCAGTGCGAGAGGCGCTCAACGACCGCGTAGTTGTCGGTTGTAATGTCCACGCCGCGCACGTCGCTGAACGAAAACAGCTCTGACGCCGCGCTGGCGATGCGGGCGGTGACAGTGGCGGGCAGCAGGCCGCCCGCCCACAGGCCCAGCAGCAGGCCCGCTGTCGCCAGCAGCAGCAGCCCACCGTGCCAGCGCCGGCGCGGCAGCAGCAGCGCAACGACACCAGCGGCGGCGGCAAACCCCAGCCAGGCTCCCCGGCTCCAGGACAGCAGCAGCCCGATGAGCAGCGCGCCGGCGGCGGCGCCGTAAAAACCGAACAGGAACAGATCGCGCCGGGCGCGCGAGCGGCGAAAACTGCTGGCGGCGCTCAGCGCAGCGGCGATAGCAAGCGGGGCCAGCAAACCCATAAAACCGCCAAAGGGATTCGGCTGCCCGAAAGTGCCAAAAGCGCGGAAAAAGCGATCAGCGACCAGCAGGTGCAGCGCGCCGCTGCCGCCAAAAAACTGATAGACTCCAATTGCAGCGTTGGCAGCAGCGCTGACGACCAGCCCGGCGAGTAGCCAGCGCCAGCCGCTGCGCCCGACGGCGGAGCGCGCGAACAGCAGCAGCAGCAGCACCTGCACCCACTTCAGCCACTCGTTGAGCCACAGCCGAGCCGACTGGGCAGAAAACGCCGTCAGGCTCACCACGGCGATGAACACCAGCACCGGAACAAAGAAGGGCGACCAGGTGAAACGCGGCAGACGCCGGTGCGCGGCCAGATCACGCATGAGCCACGCCGCCAGCGTAATGAGCAGCGCAAGCTGCCCGATGTCCAGGGGCAGGGCGAGCGCCGCTTCAGTGGCGATCAGCGTGCGCAGGGGCGCCAGAATCAACAGCGCCACCGCGCCGGCCACCGGCGTGATCAGCGCCGCCGCGATCAGCACGACCAGCGCCGCTGCGATGAAGAACTGCTCGGCGGGCAGCAGCGCCGCCGCCAGCCCCACCATCAGCGCCAGCGCGGCCCAGGCCAGATCGAGCGCGGCGCGCGGCTGAATGAGAGACGCCAGACGGGTCACAGCACCTGCCGGAAGTGGTCAATGGTGCGCGCAAGCCCTTCACGAAGGTCCACACGCGGCTCCCAACCGAGAACGGTACGGGCGCGCGTGATGTCGGGCCGGCGGGTTTGCGGGTCGCCCTTGATGCGCTGGTCTGCCTTGTAGGTGATGCCGCCAGCGCTGCCCGCCAGCTCGTTAACAGCCTGCGCGAACTCTAGGATAGTGACCTCATGCGTGTTGCCGATGTTGACCGGCTCATGAAAGTCGGACAGCAGCAGGCGGTAAACGCCCTCAACCAGATCATCAACATACTGGAAACTGCGCGTCTGCGCGCCATCGCCGTAGACGGTGAGCGGCTCGCCGCGCAGCGCCTGGGCGACGAAGTTGGGCACAACGCGGCCATCTTCCAGCCGCATCCGGGGGCCGTAGGTGTTGAAGATGCGCACGATGCGCGTGTCAACGCCGTGTGAGCGGTGGTAGGCCATCGTGAGCGCCTCGGCGAAGCGCTTCGCCTCATCGTAGACGCCGCGCGGCCCGATAGCGTCCACGTTGCCGACATATTCCTCACGCTGCGGATGCTCCAGGGGGTCGCCATAGATTTCCGACGTTGAGGCCAGCAGGTAGCGCGCCTTTTTCGCCAGCGCCAGCCCCAGCGTGTTGTGCGTGCCGAGCGCGCCCACCTTGAGCGTTTGAATAGGGTACATCAGGTAGTCAATTGGGCTGGCTGGCGAGGCGAAGTGCAGGATGGCGTCAACGTCGCCATCAACGTAAATATAGTTGGTGACATCGTGACGGATAAAGGTGAAGTCAGGGTTGCCCGCCAGATGAGCGATATTTCTGACGCTGCCCGTGATGAGATTGTCCATCGCGATCACGCGGTGGCCCTCTTTAAGAAACCGGTCGCACAGGTGCGAACCCAGGAACCCCGCGCCGCCCGTAATTAGAATACGCACACCCGCACCCTCCGCTAGAAGCGTGAACCGGGAGCGAGTTTACCACAACGGGTTAACTTTTCATGCCCGAACTTGCGCCGGCCCGCTGCTGTCCTGGCTGAGACTGGCAAGCTGGCGTGTCAGTTCAGCGTGAAAGGTGTCGAAAACGAGGCTGCTGTCCACGCAGACGATGATTGTCCTGAGATGTTTGAGGCTCTCGAAGCTGTAATCAACGATTTGCGAAAGCATCGTGCGGGCGCAGTTCTCAACCGGGTAGCCGCGCGCGCCGGTTGAGATTGGGGGGAAAACGGCGGATTTCAGACGGTTAGCCTCGGCCAGGCGCAGACAGGCCGCCGTAACCTGAGCAAGGCGGGCGCGCTCGGTTCCTTCACCCCAGCGCGGGCCGACCGCGTGGATGATGCGCTCAAAGGGGAGCCAGCCGCCGAAGGTGATAACCGCCGCGCCGACAGCGCACCAGCCGATCTCGCGGCAGGCCTGCTGGACTTCAGGGCCGGCCCGGCGCAGCAGGTCAGCTTCCAGTGTCAGGTTGGTGTCCGTTTCAACGACAATGGCAGCGGCGGGCGTGGCGAAAATGTCGCCCTGGCGGAGTTCAACGGTAAGGCGGTTGACTCTGGCTTTCATGAGCGCGCACCCCACTGACTTTTCAGCCCATTACACCATTGTTTACGGGGCGGCGTCAATAGCTCCCGTGTTCGAGAGCGCCGCGACAAGCCCCAGTGTAAAGGCGAACACAAATGCCAGGTCGTTAACGTAGACGCTGTTATCAACCAGGCCGTGCGCCAGTGTATTGACCATGCAGCCAGCCGCGCCCACTGTGAGAGCAAAGCGCAGCGCGTCCTGGCGGCGCCAGCGCCGGTAAGCGGCGGCAGCGGCGCGCCAGAAAGCTGCCTGCAGCCAGACAAGCACGAGCAGGCCGGGCAGGCCCAGGCGAATCCAGAAGTCGAGGACGATGTTGTGCGGGTGGGACAGGTCAGGTTCCTGCCAGGCGTCGGGCACGATATAGCGCCCGCGGAAGGCATAAAGGAACTGGTCCAGGCCAAGCCCTGTCACGGGGTGGTCGCGGATGACGTTGAGGCCGCTGTGCCAGACGCGCAGGCGGGCGAAGTTCGTGCCCGCCGTGAAATCCAGCAGGCGCGCGAACCGGGGCAGGCGCAGCGCGGCGGCCAGCGTCAGCGCGCCGACGACAGCGGCGGCGGCCAGCGCGGGCAGGGCACGGCGGCCGTAGACCAGCAGCGTGACCGCCAGCACGCCGGCAGGCACGCCGATGATGAGCGCGCCAGCGCTCTGGCTGAGCAGAACGGCGGCGCCGATCGGCAGCAGGCTGAGCAGGGCGAGCGCGCGGCGCGCGCGCTGAGGGGCGGCGAACACGAAGGCCAGCGCGAAGGGGATGCAGCGGCCAAGAAACAGCGCCGCGTTGTTCGGCGAGCCGTAGACGCTGGCCAGGCGGCGCGCGCCGTCCTCAGCGGTGATGGTGGCCTCGCCCTGTGCAAACAGGTACAGGCCGATCAGCGCCACTATGACGCCGGCGAGCAGCAGCGCGTCGACCAGGCGGACAAGGCCGGAGCGCGACAGCGGCGTTGTGCGCATGATGAGGTAGAAAAGCGCCGGTTCGACGATCAGCACGCGCAGCTCTGTGACTGCCTGCGGGCGGTACTGCGCCCAGGTGAGCGAGAGCGCGCCGGCGCACACCCACGCGATCAGCGCCCAGTCGAGCAGGGTGAGGCGGCTCAGACGCGCCGTCAGCGGCACGGCAGGCAGGCTGGTGATGGCGGCCTGCCGCCAGCGGCCCAGCGCGGCGAGCGCGCGCAGCGCCCAGGCGGCAGCCGTGATAAGCAGGATCAGCTCGGCCAGCGGGAAGGCGAAGCGATAAAGCTCAACCGGGAACAGGAAAAAGGGCGACCAGAACAGGGTCAGGACAAGGCCGGTGGACAGCCGGTTGTACACCAGGACGAACAGCACGCCCAGCGCCAGCAGCGTGAGCAGCGGGCCTGGTTCGACGTAGATCAGGCCGGCGGTCAGCAGCGCCAGCCCCAGATGCACCGGCTCCTGGCGAAACAAGAGGGGCGGCGGGCTGCCCCAGGTTAACAGCATGCCAGCCAGCAGGGCCAGCGATGTGACGGCGCTGAGCGCGAGCTGGCCCGCTTCACCCAGGCGATTCCCGGCGCGGGCGGCCAGCCGCCGCAGCGCTGCCCAGTCGGCCTGGGCGGCGGTAACGGCCAGCGCCAGCGACGACATCAGCACGCTGAACAGCGCGACGATAAACTGCCGGTCATAGGGGGCGGCCAGGCTGCCGTCGCTGACGGCGAAACCGACCAGCGCCCAGCGGTTCTGAGCGTCCTCCAGGACAAGCTCATCGGCGACGACGCGCAGCGTGTGCGGGCCAGGGGCCAGCGCGCGCGCAACCGTGACCAGGCCCGTTTCCGGCTGAAGCGTGTCGCTGGTGAGGACAATATAAGCGCTGCCGGCAGGGTCGCGCGGGAGCGCATTGGGCTGCTGGCCGTCGAGCGTGGGGTAAAGATAAGCGACGTAATCGTCCTGGCGCAGCAGCAGCGCAAGGTCGCGGCCGTAAAAGTCAAACAGCACGCTGCTGTCGTTGACCCAGCCGATATCCGCGCCGAGCGGCCCGAAAGTCCAGACGCCGCTGTAGCGCGCGTAAGGGTTGGCGGCGGCGAAAAGCCCATTGCGTGCGCGCGTTTCCGGCGGGCGCTGCTGAAGGGCTTGCAGCAGCGGCGTCGGCGCGCCGGCCTGATCTACCAGCGAAAAGCCCCACAGCGGATCGTCCAGGGGGGCGTCTGGCTGCCAGTGTGACAGCGTCATCCCTGCCAGCCAGGGCCATTCGCGCTCAGCCCGGTCGAGCGCGTCGAGCGTATAGGCGGTGCGCTGCTCAACGCTGACGCTGCCCCAAAGAGAAGGCGCGCCGGCCCAGCCGGCGGGGAGGCTGTTCCAGCCCCAGCCAGACGCCCACAGCGGCTTGGCGGCGTCGCCCTGGCGCACCATTTCCTCACGCAGGGCGACGATGCGGGAAAAATTCAGCACGTCGGGCTGGACGCGGCGGTCGGTCGGCGGGGTGTCGAAGCCATAGGGTTTGGCCGCGACCGCGTCCATGTAATCGCGCGCGCCCAGCGCGTACAGGTCGCTGAGGTACAGCAGGTCGCTGATGTTGGCAGGCCCGGTTTCGACGGTGGGGGCCAGCGCCGCCGCGATCACGGCGGCATCGTCATCAGCGGCGTGGATAGCGGCGTAAGCGCCGCGCAGCAGCGCCAGATACTGCGCGGGGCGGGGCGGCTGGCCGCCCCAGGCGGCGGTGAGGTTCGGCTCATCCCACACCTGGTAGTGGTTGATCGCCGCGCCATAGCGCGCGGCCAGCGCGCGCGAAAACCGCGCGAAATCGGCGGCGTCAGCGGGCGGCGCTGTCGCGCCGCGGCCGCCAGGCGCGCGCGCCCAGTCCGGCGCGTTTACCAGCACGGCGATCAGATGAAGGTCAGGGTAGGCCGCGGCGGCGCTGACAACGCGATCCCACCGGTCCCAGGCGAAAACGCCGGGCGCCGGCTCGATCTGATCCCAGGGGAAAAACTGCCGCACCCAGACCACGCCCGCCGCGCGCATAGCCTGAAGCTGGTCGTCCAGCTCACCGGCGCTGTACTGCGTAAGCTCCGCGTTGACACCCAGGCGGGGCACGCGAAAGGGCAAGTCGGCCTCAAGCGCGGGGTCAACGTAGCCGCGCAGGGCGTAAGCGCGTTGGGCGGCGGTGGCGGCCAGCCCGATTACGCTGCCGCACAGCGCCGCGCCCGCCGCGATCAGCAGAATCCAGCGCCGCATTCACGATGTCCAGACGGGGTGCGCAGCCGCGCCGTCAAGGGTAAGCTGGTGCGCGATCTCGGATACGACATCAACCACCCACAGGTTGCCCTGGTAGATGAAGGCGATCTGGCGCGCATCAGGACTCCAGGCGAGCGCCTGGGGGGCAGTCAGGCCGGGCTGGCCGCTGGCAGGAAAAACGGCCCGCGCATTGCTGCCGTCGCGGTCAGCGACGATCAGATCGTACTCGGCCTGGGGGTTAATGCTGTTGGCGATGTCGCGCGCTTTAAGATAGGCGATGTAACCTGATGAAAACTCACCGCTGCCCTGTGCAAACAGCGGCGAATAGCGGGGCGACGCCCAGATGCCCGCGCTGGGGACGATTTCAGCGCTGAGCGCACCGTCAGCGCTCACGACCGCTACGTTAAAGGCCGGACTGAACTCTGGCGGCTCGCTGCCAACGGGGCTGCCGTGAACGGTGGTTAAAATCTGGCTGGAATCGGGCGACCAGGAAACCGTCGCGCGCCAGGACCAATCAGCGCGGGTGTTGAACAGCGGGAAATTGAGCAGGGGGTTGAGGTCGCCGGTTTCAAGGTCAACCAGGCCGACCGCATCGGCCTGCACCCAGGCGAGCGCCTGGCCGTCTGGGGACCACTCGTAGACTGTGCCCCACCAGCCATAGAGGCCCCCAGTTGAAGGTTGAAGGATGGTGTCAATGCTCAACGGGTCGCCGGTGGCGGGGTCAATACGCATTACCCACAGGTCATTGAACGCGCGCCAGCCAGGGGGCGTCGGTTGGGCTTCGCCGGTAGAGTAGCTGATGGTGTTTTTCTGACCGGGGACCCAGGCGGCGAGCAGAACGTCCTCCGGCACGAGCTGGAGGGGCGCTGAGGGGCCAGCGGTGTCGGCAATATACCAGAGCTGGTTGAGGAAATTGGGGCGGCTGTTCTGGCCGCCGCTGCGTGTGAACAGAAGCTGGCGGCCATCGGCGGACAGGCTGAACACACGCTGGTCAAGGCCGCCGTCAGTGGTGATGGGCGTTTTGGCTGTGCTGCTGCCGCGCATCACCCAGGCGTTGCCGTTGCTGATGTAGGCCAGAGTCCCGGTGATCGGCACCGGGTCCAGCTCGCCGGTGGGAGCTACGTAGATCAGCTCATCGCGCGGCGCTTCGACCTCTACGCGGCTGATTTCAGACCGCCCCTGGGCGACACCGTCCTCAATTCTGACACTGTAGCAGATTTCTTCGATACCGTTTCGCCCGGCCTGCGCCAGCAGCTCTTCGCCGGGGCGCAGCCCTTCGTTAAACACCGGGCGCTGGCGGAAGGGGATTTCCCGGCGTTCGCACTCGGTGCGCTCGCTGACGCGCACGATTGTCACGCGCATGCCATCAGTGATCTGGGTGTACAGCGGCGGATCAATGCGATCCTGTTCGCCGGTTTCGACTTCAGCGTCGCGCAGAAATTCAGCGACAGTGACCGGCGCGCGGTACTCGAACGTAAGCTGGCGGCCATCCGCCACTAGCGACACAAAAAGGGCGGGTGGCTCTTCAGCAGGTGTGCAGGCAGCAGCCAGCAGCAGAACAAAGAATACAGCGTAGAACGGGTATGATTTCATTGATTTATCGTAACATACAGTGAGGCGGCAGACTACAGCGGAACGCCAGGAAAGGCTGTCCTCGAGGACAGCCTTTCCTGGCTAAGACGCTGACACGGGTCAGGGTTGAGCATCCGGGTAGATGCGCGACCGCAGCAGATCGAGGATCGTCAGGATATCGCGGTTGCGCGCATTGATGCCGAACCCGTTCACAGATTCCGGGCTGAGATCGCCCGGCCCGGCAGGGGCCACAGTCGGCGTGGTTCCATCGCCAGCAAGACCGCTCGATGGCAGGTCGTTGTAGCGCCGCCACAGGTTGTAGATCGGCACGGTAGTGTTATTGCGCCCGGCGACACCCTGCGCTGTCTCGATGATGGCGGTATTGATGGCATCGGCGGCGGCAGGGTCGCGTGGGTCTGGCTGAATTGTGCTGACCACCGGGATCACGCCGCTGTCGAGCAGGGTCTGAATGCTGGTGTCCAGCGCCGCGCGGAATGCGGTCAGATCACCGTCAAACACGTTGTTGAGGCCCACGCTGACAAGCGCGACACCGGGCTGGAGCATACGGATTTCGCAGCCCAGCGGGGTCTCGCCGGGGCTGCACACCACCACATCCGCCCTGGCGGGGTCGAGCAGGTCTTCAGCGCGCCACCCGGCACGGGCAGCGGCGCCCACATAGTCAAAGCTGCTGCGCCCGCCGCCGACATCCAACTGATTGTGCCAGTCCACCACAGCCTGGAAGGCCGCGTCGGACAGGGTCAGGCCGGGGTCAGCAAAAGGTGTCAGATAACCGGGCTGGACCGCCTGATCATCGCCGGCCCTGACGAAGACGGACGCGCGCCGGCCCTGGGCCAACCCACGCTCGTAGATAGCGCGCAGGTGAGCCTGGACGGTGGGCGATTCGAGATCAGGAAGAATTGGCGTTTGCAGCACGATCTCTGGCCCTGGCGGCGGGGCGGGCGCGGTGACGGCGACGGTCTGGTCGGCGCTGGCGCTGCGGCCGTCGGCGCTGGTGACAGTCAGCGTGACGGTGTAGCTGCCGGGGTTGGCGAAGGTGTAGCTGGCGGAGGGGCCGGCGGCGGTCCCGCCGTCGCTGAAGGCCCAGGCGTAAGCGACCAGGTTGGCGGCCTGAACGGCCTCAAGCTGGACAGACAGCGGCGCCTCGCCGCCGGGCGGGTTGACGGTGAACGCGGCGGTAACTTCTGGCGCTGGGCTGACCTCAAAAGTCTGCTGCGCGGTGTCGGTGCCGCCAAGACCTTCGGCAGTCAGCGTAACGGTGTATGTGCCGGGGTTGATGAACGTGTGGCGCGGCGCGCGCTCAGCGCTGGTCTGGCCATCGCCAAAATCCCAGGCGAAAGTGAGATTTTCGCCGCTGGTCTGGTTAATGAACTCAACCTCAAGCGGCGCGTAAGCGCCTAACGCGGTGATCTCAAAAGCCGCAGCAGGCGGCGTGACTGGCTCGGTGGCGCTGACGGCGACGCTCGTGGACGATGTGCCGCCCGGCCCTGAAACTGTCAGCTCAACCGTGTAGGTTCCTGGCGCGGTGAAGGTGTGCGAGGGCGAAACGCCGCTGCCGGACTGGCTATCGCCAAAATTCCAGGCGTAGCTGTCGATCGGCCCGGTGGACCCGGCGGCGTCGAACTGCACGGTCAGGGGGATGTCGCCCGATGTCGGGTTAGCCGTAAATGACGCGACCGGCGCGTCAGGCGGGCGAACGGCGGTGATCGCAGCTTGCGCCGCGCTCTGGCCGCCAGGGCCGACGACCAGCAGGCGCACCTGGTACTCGCCGGCGGCGGTAAAGGTGTGGGTGACGATGCGCCCGGTGCCAAGCTGGCCGTCGCCGAAATCCCAGTTGTAGCTGTCGATCTGGCCCGACGAGTCCGAAGCGTCGAACTGCACGGTCAGCGGCGCGTTGCCGGTCGTCTGGCTGGCGACCAGGGCGGCGATCGGCGCGGGAATGGTCGGGTTCTGCACGGTGATCTGCCGCGTCACGGAGGACGAGCCGCCAGGGCCAGAGACGGTGAGGATGACGTTGTAAGTCCCGACGGCCGTGAAGGTGTGCGCGGGGTTCAGCTCAGCGCTGGTCTGGCCGTCGCCGAAGTTCCAGGCGCGGGTGGTGACAGCGCCGGTGGACTGGTCGGTAAAGCGAACTGTAAGCGGCGATGACCCGCTGGTGACGTCCTGCGTGAAGCCGGCTACCGGCGGCACAGCGCTCTGAACGTTGATCTGGCGCGAGACGTTAGACGAGCCACCCGGCCCGGCTACGGTAAGCTGGACGGTGTAAACGCCCGGATTGCGGAACGTGTGGACCGGGTTGACTTCAGGGCTGCTGCCGCCGTCGCCAAAGCTCCAGCTGTGGCTGGACACGCTGCCGGTGGACTGGTTGAAGAAGCGGACTACCAGCGGGGCCTGCCCAATAACGCGGTCCTGCGTAAAGGCGGCGATCGGGCGCGGGATGGTGGTGGCAGTTGGAATTGGGGTGGGGACCCGATTCTGAATGCGGATGCTGTTGGCAACCGTTATGAGGTTGGTGCCATCGCGCAGCGTAACGCGCAGCCGAAGCTGGTACACGCTGTCCTGAATAACAGTTGTATTCCAGATGCCGAGGATGCCGCTGACAACGGGCATCTGCACAACGCCGCTGGCCGGATACCATAGGTTGCCAGGGTTAGGGTCAGGCCCATACTCCAGTTGATACTGGAGAAACTGTGGGTGGACCGCAGCGCCCAGCACCTGGACGTTGCCGGCCACAACGCTGCCGGGGATGGGCGAGAGGATAAAAATACTGATCGGAAGCGGCGTGCTGGTGGGGAAGGGCAGGGATGTGGGCGGCAGAATCACCACCGGTGTTGATCCCTGCGGCCCCTGTGTCGGGATAACAGGAAGCGCCGTGACTGTAACAGGCGTGGGCGCGCTGCTGGTGCGTGTCGGAAGCACCGTCGTAGTGGGCACGTCGGTCGTGTCAATCGGCTCCTGCGGGGTGCTCGTCAGATTGCAGGCGCTGATAAATAGAGCTGTCGCCGCTGCCAGAAGCAGGGGCAAAACAGCGGGAAATGGCTTCTTTGACCGAACCATTGTCCTAGCTCTCCCTGTGCAAACGCTAAACTGCCACAATTTGATTATAGCGACCCTGCCACGCCGCAACCTGACGGCCGCTGCACGCCATGCCACCTGCGCAAGGTACTTGTGGCTCAAATGACACAATGCTACACTATTTCCTATGAAAGTGCTTATTGTGGACGATGAACCGGCTATACGCGACGCGCTGGGGCGGAAGCTGCGGCGCGAGAATTTTGAAGTCGTGCTGTGCGGCGATGGGCTGGACGGGCTGCGGGCATTTCACGTCGAACGGCCCGATATCGTGGTGCTGGATATTGTTATGCCGGGCGAAATGGACGGCCTGACTGTGTGCCGCCGCATTCGCGAGGTGGCGGACACGCCGGTGATGATGCTGTCGGCGCAGGCCATTACCGAAGATGACATTATCGAAGGGCTGAGCGCCGGCGCGGACGAATACCTTATCAAGCCGGTGGGGCTTAACGAATTTGTGGCCCGGATTCAGGCGCTGCTGCGGCGCGTGCAGATTGGCATGGCGGAGACGGAGCAGGGTTATAACGACGGCTACCTGAACATTGATCTGCACCGGCGTCACGTTTATGTTGATGGGCGGCGCATTCACCTGACCCCAACCGAATTCAAGCTGCTGGCGGTGCTGCTGGAGAACGCTGGCCGGGTGGTGTCGCAGCGCGCGCTGCTGGAACAGGTGTGGGGCCACGAATATATTGACGATATTTATTACCCGCGCGTGTATATCAGCCAGCTCAGGCGCAAAATTGAGCCTGATGCCGCCAGCCCGACGTATATTCTGACCGAACACCGTGTCGGCTATCGCTTCGAGAAGCGCACCCCCGCATTCCCAAAGGCTGATTAGACTGCTGCCGACGGATGGCCATGTCCCTTAGCAGCTCCGTCACGCTGATGTTCAATGGCCTCACGCTGGCGATCGCGTTCAGCTTTCTGCTGATTGCGCTCTGGCAGGACTCGCGCAAGGCGCTGAATCAGTTCTTCGCTGTGTTCCTGCTGATGGTGATGCTGTGGAATATCGGCTCGCTGCTGACGCAGGTATTTCTGCTGCTGGCTGCGCCGCAGTCAGCCATTAACGCGGCGGTGGGCGTGATCAACCTGGGTTTTACCGGCGCCGCCATTGCCATTTACATGCTGACGGCGGCGCTGGTCGGCGTGCAGACGCGCCGCTTCCGCCCGCTCGCGTTCAGCGCGCTGGGCCTGATTACGCTGTATCAGGTGGTGCTGCTGGCGCGCGGCGCGCCGGTAAGCTACGAGTTCGCTGAAATCGGCGCGTTCGCTTACCAGCCGCAGCCGCTGTCGGCCCTGTTCTACCTGTTTTTTGATTCGGCGACGTTCTTCCTGGCGTGGCGCTACCGGCGGAAAATTCGCTCGCGCAGCCTGGTCGGCGGCATCCTGCTGTTCGTCGTGGGGCAGAGCATCGGCCTGCTCAACCCGGAACTGCGCGTGGTTTCGCTGTCGATCAACATCAGCTCGCTGGCCGCGCTGATCATCAGCTTCGCGATCCTGCGCAAAGAAATCATCACACCGCTGTCTGAGCGCGTCGCACAGATCGAGGCTATGCACCGCGTCAGCCTGGCGATCACCAGCCAGATTGGGCTGGACACCGTGCTGGACCAGATAGCGGTGCAGGCGGTGGGGTGGCTGGACGCTGACGGCGCGGCGATCTTTCTGACAACGCCGGCAGATTTGCGGCTGGCAACCGTTTATAACCTGCCGCGGCAGTTTATTGGCTTGCGCGCGCCGGCGGGCCGGGGCCTCGTCGGGCGGGTGGCCGCAAGCCACCAATCTGTTTTTGTGGAGAATTACCGTCGGGACTGGCGCGAGGAACACGACCTGCCGCTGGCACATGAAACGTTTGGCTCTGTGATCTGCGTGCCGTTGAAGTATGGCAGCTCGGTGATTGGCGTGCTGATGGTGATCGCCGGGCAGCAGGGGCGGCTGTTCAGCCGCGACGATGTGCACCTGCTGGAGCTGCTGGGCGGGCAGGCGGCTGTCGCGATCGCGCATAGCCAGCTTTTCGCGGACCAGGAAGCGCTGACGCACGAGGTTGAAACCGCCCGCAGCCAGCTAGAGACGGTGCTGATAAGCACCGAGAACCCGGTTATCGCCGTTAACCGCCGCCTGGAGCTGATCCTGGCGAATCCATCGGCCAGGCAGTTGTTTGACATCCCTGACGCAGCGCGCGGCCAGCCGATCAGCGGGCTGCTGCCGGAGGGGGCCTTGCCGGGCAGCTACCGCGCGGCGCTGCGCGATCTGCGGCGCGACCGGGCGCACGTCTACGAGATCGCCATCAGCAACCGGGTGTACCTGTGCCATCTGGCGCGGCTGGGCGGGCCGCGCACCAGCGGCTGGGTAGCGGTTCTGAATGACATCACACAGCTTAAAGAGCTGGACCGCCTCAAGAGCGAAATGGTGCGGATGACCAGCCACGATCTCAAAAACCCGCTGCAGGCGGCGATGGCTAACCTTGAACTGCTGCGCGATGACCTGGGCGAGCAGGCGACGGACGACGCTGAAGCATCAATGGCGGTGATCGGCAAACAGCTTGAACGCATGAACCGGATTATCAATGGCACGCTGGACCTGGAACGCATCCGCAGCGGCATCGCCAACAGGGAGGTTTGCCGCGCCGCCGAGATTGTGGAGAGCGCGGTGGATGAGCTGCGGCAGATGGCGGCGGACAGCCAGATCGCGCTGACGTGGCTCACGGCAACCGACACGCCAGACTTTCCCGGCGACCCGGAGCAGATCAGGCGCACGCTGGTCAACCTGATCGAAAACGCGATCAAATTTACGCCACCGGAGGGAAAGGTCCAGGTAACGGCGGAGGGGCAGGGCGAGATGGTCGTTCTGGCGGTTGCGGATACGGGCATCGGCATCCCGCCGGAGCTTCAGGCGCGCGTTTTCGACCGCTTCTTTCGCGGGCGGCAGGCTGGGACAGAGCATATCAGCGGATCTGGCCTGGGCCTGAGCCTGGTCAGGGCGGTTGTGGACAACCACGGCGGCAGCGTGTGGCTGCGCAGCGAGCCGGGCGCAGGGACGACGTTTTATGTGGCGCTGCCCGCCCTGGCGCGGCGCGGGCCGGCGCCGGCAGCGGTGGGCGCTGCCGGGACCGCCGGCGTGGAATGACGGCTAACGTTCGTTATAGCGCAGCCGACGCTCAAGCATCTGCACCAGCAGCGAGCCGAGAATTGTCATAGTGAGGTAGATAAGCGACAGCACCAGGTAGGTTTGCAGGTAGAGAAATGTGCTTCCTGACCAGCGCCGGGCGATCTGCGTGATTTCGTCCACGCCCAGAATGGTCACCAGCGATGTGTCCTTGATCATAGCGACAAAATCGTTGCCCAGCGGCGGCAGCACGCGCCGCACAGCCTGGGGGATAACGATGTAGCGCATGTTTTGCAGATACGTCATGCCCAACGAACGGGCGGCTTCGATCTGCCCTTTTTCGACCGACTGAATGCCAGCGCGGAAGATTTCGGAAAGAAACGCGCCGTACACCAGCGCCAGGCCGGCAATTGCCGTTCCGGCGTCGCGCCCACGCCAGATAAGATCGGGGATCTCAGGGTTGTTAAGCAGCGCCCTGAGCACCGGCATAAACTGCGTGTTGATCGTCTCGCGCAGCGCGGGAACGATAATGAAGCCGGCGATAAGCAGGAAAACAAGCGTTGGAATGCCGCGCATGAACTCTACGTAGAAGGTCAGCGCGTTGTAGAACAGCGCGTGCAGGAAATGGCGCAGCACCTTAGTGAAACCGGCCCCATGCGGCGGCGGGGTCGGGCGGTTCGCGCGCACCAGCCCCACGATCAAACCGATGCCCAGCGCGATAACATAGGCTGCGAAGGCCAGATAAAGGGTGAGGCCGATGCCCTCTTTAAGCTGCATGAATATCTGGCTGTATTCAGGGGCAAGCGCGATGAGGATAACGACCGCGACCCACAGCCCAACCAGCATAACCAGCCACCAGGGCAGCGTGAACAAAAAGCCCAGGCGTATGCGCCGGCGGCTCGCGGCTGGCTTGTCAGGCAACGGCGGCGCTGTTCCAATTTCCTCACTCGAAAGTGCCATACTGCCCCCCATGGTCAGATAAAATACTGGCAGGGCGCACAAGACACCGTGCGCCCTGCCTGCTCAGCCTGGATTCACGACCTCAGCGCGCGGTCAGGCGCAGCCTTATTCGCTGGCAAAATACGGGCCGAGGCCCCAGACGGCGTTGATCTGGTTAAGCGTGCCGTCCACGATCATGCCCATCAGCGCCATGTTGAAGGGCGCGACCAGATCCGACCCCTTGGGGAAGATGTAGCCCAACTGCTCGTCGGCGCGCAGCACGTCGCCCAGCAGCTTGATCTGCTCGGCGTTCTCGCCCACATAGCCCTGGCCGGCCACATCGTCAATGATGACAGCGTCCACATCGCCGCCGATGAGCGCCTGCACCGCCGACCCGAAGTCGGAGAAGCCGACGATGCGGCTTTCGCCCACCAGCTCGACGGCGGTCAGGTAGTTGGTGGTGGCGAGCTGGACGCCGAGAACGTAGTCGCCGGCGATGAAGGCGTCAGCGTTGTCGAAGCGCGCCTCGTCAACCGTGACCATCAGGCGCTGGATGATGTTGGCGTAGCCCATGGAGAAATCAACCAGCTCGGCGCGCTCGGCGGTGATGGTGATGCCGTCGGCGGCAACGTCGAACTCGCCGTTGGAGACGGCGACGATCAGGCCCTCCCAACTGGCAGGGATGAACTCAGGCGTGCAGTTGAGGCGGACGCAGATTTCGCGGATGCTGTCGTAGTCCCAGCCGACGCCGACGCCGTTCGCATCAAGCATGTTGAACGGCGGGTAGGCGTTCTCGACCGCAATCGTCACTGCCCGCCCGCCCAGATCGGGCAGAACGGTGTCCTGAGCCGCAGCACCTGCCGCGCTGCTCAGCATGGTAAGCAGCAAGGCCAGCAGCAGCAAGCGTATACCAGATTTCATCGTACTCTCCTCCGTTGAGTAAAAATCGACAACTTACTGATTGTAGCGCATCGAGCCGTTCGGACAATAAGATCAGACACCTGAAACGGCAAATTCGTCATGCCAGGCGATTACAGCGCTGCAAAGCGCCGCACTGGATCAGCGGTCGTCGGTGAAAACGCCATCCTGAAAGGGGGCCTGCTGGGCAAGGCGTTTCAGCTTGGCGGCGCGCGGCTGCTGCTTGAAGGCTGCCTCTGCGCGCAGAGCCGCTGAACGGTTGTCGAACCGCCAGCTTCCGAGGCGGCGGACGGGCCGCCGAGTGGAGGTATAAGCAGCGCCGCGCCCCGCGTTGTGCTGCGTCAGCCGGCGTTCGAGGTCAGTGGTGACGCCGGTGTAAAGGGACCCGTCGGCGCACTCCAGCACATAGAGAAACCAGGGCGCCGGCGCGGCCAGCGTGTACCAGCAGCGGCTGCCGTCGCGCTGAAAAGCAACCAGCCGGCTACCACGCGCCAGGGCGGGCTGAAGCGCGGCGCGCAGGGCCAGCCGCCAGTCGAGCACCGCGGTGGGCGACAGCGTGTCCAGCCGCGCGGGGATCTCCACCTGCTGTGGGGCAGGGGCGGCGCTTACAGCAGCGTCGGCCAGGGCAGCGCCAGGGGCAGGGCGGCGCAGGTCCCAGACAGCTTCGACACGATCTGAGGGCAGGCCGGCATTGATAGCGTCGTCCAGCTCGCCGTAATAGTTGATATGGTAGGTGTCGGCACAGACACCCAGCAGGCTGAGGTTAAAATGCGCGTTGCCGGCCTGCAGCGGGTCGAAGGTCCAGCGCATCTCGGTGAAGCCGTTTGCTAAGGCCCAGGCGCGCTGGTGTTCTTTTAACGCCAGCCCGATTCCCTGGCGCTGATAATCCGGGTGGACGCCGCTTATATACGACCACAGCAGCCAGCGCCGGCTGCGGTGCGCGGGAAAGCCCAGGGCCATGCCGACCGGCAGGGGGCCGGCGTAGGCCCCGACCAGCACGCCGCCGTTCTGCGCCAGCGCGTGGAGCAGGCTGGCGGGGACGGCGTCGCGCGCGGCCAGACCCCAGATCGCCATCTCCAGATCAACGAAGGCATACAGCTCAGCGGGCGTGTGGCTGGCACGAAAAACGACGCTGTCCATGCGGCTGCCTTCGCGCGCTGGCGCTATCTGCCCAGCGCCTCGGCCAGCAGCAGGCCGATCAGAGCGGCGAGCAGGCCCAGATGCAGCGCGGTGACGCCCAGGGCCTCCAGCGCGGGGGAGGGCAGAAAGACCTCGATGAGGTGGAGAACGAAGCTGATAACGATGAGGACGATGCCGATAACAACGGGCAGGCCGCGTTTCTTCGCCAGGGCGGCGGTCAGCGCTTCAAAAAAACGACCGATTGCCGGTGATTCATCAAATCGTTTGAACATGGCAGCTCACACTTTAAAATCTTTGTAGTGCACTAAGAGTTCGGGCGTTAGCTCGACGGTCAGGACGACACCCTGCGGGGTGTGTTCCTGTTTTTTTACGATGCCAGCTTCGTGCAGTTCAGAGATCAGCCCGCCGTGCTGGTAGTCAATGAGCAGGCGCACGCGGCGAACGGCGGCTGTCAGCGCGGTTTCAATGGCCGCGCGCAGCTCATCCAGCCCGGCGCCGCGCAGGGCAGAAACAGCCACCTCCGCCGCGTAGCCGCCGCTGCCGGGCGGCGGAGAGAAATCGGCCAGTTGGTCAATCTTGTTCCAGACAAGGATACGGGGCACAGGCGGCGTGTCAATTTCTGCCAGCGTGTCCTCAACTGCTTCGATATGCTGGAAGACGTTGGGGTGCGCCGCATCTACCACGTGGAGAATCAGGCTGGCCTCGTTAACTTCCTCCAGCGTGGCCCTGAAAGCGGCGATCAACGTAGGGGGCAGCTTCTGGATAAAGCCGACCGTGTCCGTGAGCAGGGCAGGGTGGCCTGACGGCAGCTCCATACGCCGCGTGGTGGGGTCCAGCGTAGCGAACAACTGATCGGCAATATAAACCTCGGCGCCGGTCAGGGCACGGAACAGGGTGGATTTGCCCGCATTGGTGTAGCCGACAAGCGCGATCACAGGGATGCCAGCGCGGGTGCGGCGCGCACGATGGCGGCCCCGGTGCGCGCGCACCTCGTCAAGCTCGCGCTTGAGAATACTGATGCGCCGGCCAATCTCGCGCCGGTCAACTTCGAGCTGGGTTTCGCCTGGCCCGCGCAGGCCGACGCCGCCGGAACCGCCGCGCGCCGCGCCACCGCCGGCCTGGCGGGCCAGATGCGTCCACTGGCGCGTCAGGCGGGGCAGACGGTACTCGTACTGCGCCAGCTCAACTTGGAGCGCGCCTTCACGGGTGTGCGCATGCTGGGCGAAAATGTCCAGAATCAGGGCAGAGCGGTCGAGCACTTTGACGGCCTCGCCCAGGCGTTTCTCCAGCTCGCGCTGGTGGCGCGGGGAAAGCTCGTCGTCAACGACGACGGTCTGCACGTCTGCGGTATCAACCAGTTCGCTGATCTCCGCCACCTTGCCGGACCCGACAAATGTGGCCGGGTCAATCTGCTGAAGCTGCTGAGTGACCTGCCCGACGACGGTCAGGCCGGCGGTGGACGCCAGCAGCGCAAGCTCGCGCAGCGAGTCCTCGGTTGTCAGCAGGGGGCGGCTGCCTTTAACCCCGACGCCAACCAGCAGAGCGCGTTCTGGCTCTGTATTAACGATCTGGTGTGCAGTAGTCATGTTATCAGTCATCGTCATTAGCGCCGCGCAGCGGCTAGCGCTGCTTCCAGGCCGCGAGCCGGTCGAAGGCCGCGGCCAACTGGTCATCAGGGCAGGTCAGGCTGATGCGAACATAGGGCGCGCCGCCTGGCCCGTACATGCTGCCCGGCCCCAGTGAAACCTGGGCCTGTTCCAGCGCGTCCAGAACGTAGCGATCGCCGTCGCCGTCGGCGGTTCGCGCCCAGATGTAAATTGCGCCGGCAGGCCGAAAAGGCGTGAGGCCTATCTGTGGCAGCAGCGGCAGAAGATAGTCACGGCGGCGCGCATACAGGCGGTTGCGGTCGTCAATCCAGCTCTGCGGCGTGGTGTCCAGGGCGGTGATGCCAGCGTCATAGATGGGTTCAAAATGGCCGCTGTCTATGTTGCTTTTTACCTGGAGCAGGGCGCTGATCGCTTCGGCGGAGCCGACCGCGGCCGCCAGCCGCCACCCCGCCATATTATACGTTTTAGAAAACGAGATGAACTCGACCGAGCAGGCGGCGGCGCCAGGGGATTGCAGGACGCTGCCGGCGCGATAGCCGTCGAAAGTGACGTCCACATAAGGGTTATCAGAGGCTAAAAGGATGCGATGTTCCAGGCAGAAAGCGACGATACGGTCATAGTCGCTCCGGTCGAGGACCGCGCCGGTGGGGTTATTAGGATAATTGATCCACAGCAGGCGCGCGGCAGCGGCCACCGCAGGCGGCACAGCGTCGAGGTCGAGGCGGTAATCATTCGCTGGCCGGAGCGGAAGCCAGTGAATGCGCGCCCCTGTGAAATGCGCGCCCATCGTGTATGAGGGGTAGCTGATATCCGGTATCAGGACAGTATCGCCCGGATTAATATAAGCCCACGCCAGGTTAATAATACCTTCTTTAGAGCCGATCAGCGGCAGAACTTCACGCTCAGGGTCCAGCGTGACCCCAAAACGGCGCAGGTAATAGCGCGCCACCGCCTGCCGAAACTGCGGCGTTCCCTTATAGCCGGCGTAGCCATGCCGGTCAGGGCGGCTGGCCGCCGCGCACAGCGTCTCGATAACCGGGGCAGGGGGCGGCGTATCAGGGCTGCCGATGTCGAGCCGGATGACACGCTGTCCCTGGGCGGCCATCTCGCGGATACGCTGGCCGATAACGGCGTACTGGTAGGGCGGCAGTTGTTGGAGGCGGTCTGCTGGCGGCATTGAAGGGGCCGTTTCAGTCATCAGAAGCGAATATTCCGCTTATATTAGCATCTTGTGGCGCGCCGCGCATAGGAATAAGGATGTGGAAGGCGCTCCCAGGGCAGGTTTTCTCGTCAAAACCGGGGCTTTCGGCCCAGATATTCCCGCCGTGTGCTTCGATAAGGCCCTTTGATATAAACAGGCCCAGGCCCGGCCCGCCGCCTCGAAACCCGGTTTTGCTGCTGGAATGCAGCGCGGGGTCGGCAAGTGTGGAGAACATGCCGAAGATATGCTGCAGGTCGCTGGCTGAGATGCCGATGCCGTTATCGGTTACGGTGATGTCAACGAAGCCTGTCAGCTCGCGCCCTTTGATCTCGATGCGCCCGCTGTCAGGGGTGAACTTGATGGCGTTCGCGACAATCTTCTGGAAGACCTGTAACAGGCGCTCTGGGTCAGCGTAGGTTGGGCGCCGGGGGATGGTGTCATAGGCGATCACCAGCTCAAGCTGGCGCTCGCGCAGCGCCGCCCTGAAGCTGCGCTCCAGCGCATCCATGATCTGCGGCAGCCAGACTGGCTGCAAATGCAGCTCGACCATCGCCAGCGAAATCAGCGAGACGTCAATCATATCGCCGATGATCTCGCGCAGACGGCGGACGCCGCCGTCAATGCCATCGAGCAGCGCGCCGCCGACCTGATCTTCCGCAAGGGCTTTGTACGTCAGGCGAATAATGCTGGTGTAGCCTTCGACCAGCGTAATTGGCGTGCGCAGCTCATGCGCCGCGACAGCGATGAAATCAGTTTTGCTTTTTTCCAGCCGCTGAAGCTGTGCCTGCGCTTCATGGAGTTCGCGGCGCATATCCGCCAGCAGGGCATCGGTTTCAAGCTGTGACAGATAGGCAGCGGCGGGCGAATACACAGCATCGGCGGCGGCTAATAAATCCACAGCTTCTTCGGCGCCGCACCGGCGGCGGATACAGTCGAAATTAACATCTTTGATTGTGAGAAGCACCGGCAGAATGCGCGTGAGTTCGCCTTCGGTAGGCGCGCTGCGCGCCGCGACCCAGTCGTGCAGCGCGGCGTGCAGCGGCGCGGCGTCGCCAGTCTGAGCTGTTTGAATCAGGCGGTGATAAAACAGGCTGACCGCTTCAGTAACCTGGGCTTTTTGTGCCGCGTCGCTGGAAAGCGCACGCACCGTTTCCTGGATGAGCGTGTCATTGTGCTGCTGCAGCCAACTGGCCAGCTTGCTCATATTTTCTCCGCTATCAAGCGCTCACCGGCGATTAGTTGGTGATAATGGCGCTTATCATGAGTAATAACAGGGTGTGAAATCAGCTTTCTGCGAAGCCCTCCAGGCCGGCGCACAGCGCGTCGAAAAGCTGCGCGCGCGCGCCGAAAACATACTGCGGCGAGAAAACGGAAATGTCTGTGCCGCCCACGCTGCGCAGGTGCTCGATCACCTGAAGCAGGCTGGCGCGCTCCACCAGAATGTTGATCTCGTACCAGGCGCTGGCCGCCGCTTTAGGATGAATGTGTGTGACGCCTGGGCCGATGATACCGGCCAGCGCGGGCTGCGCCGTCAGCTCAGCGCCGACCTGCTCCGCAGATGTGCCCTGAACATTGGCGACAACCGACAGATACTTCTGCGCGCGCCGGTGTGCCTCGATCAGCTCCAGGATGTGGCGTGTGAGCTGCCGTTTTTGGGGGTCGCGCCGCAGCGCAAGCGCGTTGCCAATCAAACAGGCTTCTGATTTCAGCAGCGTGCCATGTTCGATCGTTTTTAGGCGGTTTTCGCGCAGCGTGGTTCCTGTCTCAGCCAGGTCAATAATGAGGTCAGCGTACCCCATGCCGGGGGCCGCCTCCAGCGCGCCGTCGGCGTTAACCAGCGAGAAATAGACAATGCCCTTTTCGTAGAGCCAACTGCGCGCCAGGTTCGGGTATTTGGTCACGATGCGCATATCGCTGCCCCTGGTTTTGAACGCCAGCGAGAGATCGGCCAGGTCGGCCAGCGACGACACATCAACCCACGAGTCCGGCACGGCGACAACCAGATCGCAGGCGCCAAACCCCAGCTTGTCAATCACAAGCACCGGATCGTCCTCGCTGCGCGCCTCGCTCACAACGTCAAGGCCGGTGATGCCCAGGTCCACGCTGCCCTCTGCCACCTTATTGAAGATGTCGGATGCGCGCTGAAAGATGATATCGACGCCAGGGATCAGCGCAATAGCGGCGGAGTACTGGCGCCGGTTGGGTTTATGAACGCGCATGCCGGCGCTGGCCAGAAAGTCCAGACTGGACTGTTCCAGCGCGCCTTTGCTGGGCAGCGCGACCTTGAGCGTTGAGTCGTTATGGGTAATCATATTGGTTTCCGATGCGCTGAAGCGCTGCGAGAAGATCGTCCAGGCTCAGCGTGTACTCACGGTGTGCGCGCAGCTCGTGCACAGTCACGGACGCGGGCGCCTGCCCGTCCACGATGGCGACCAGCGGTATCTGGCGCTGGCTGGCGTAGACCAGGCCGCTGGCCAGCGTAACCGGCTGCAAGCCTAACTCCGCGCGCAGGCCGCTGGCGCGCACAGTCTGCGCTGTCTGCGCAGCCCGCGCCAGGCTGTTCTCGTCAGCGCCGGCGATGAATATCTGCGGCTGCTGGCCGCTGAAAGCCGCATCAGCCCCCTTTTCAACCGCCAGCGCCTGGCAAATCGCCTCCAGATCGAAGGAAAAGCCGGTGGCGGGCTGCGATTGGCTGCCGCCAAGCAGGCCGATCAAATCGTCGTAGCGCCCTCCCCCGCAGAGCTGGCTGTCCGCGCCGGGCGCGGCGTGGTAAATCTCGAAAATCATGCCCGTATAATACTGAAAACCGAGGGTGATGCCTAAATCAAGCGAGACGCGCCCTTCCGCAGCGCCCAGCGCGTCGAGAAGTGATACAAGTCTGTTAATATATTCTATTATATCACGATTAACATTATACTCAGAAAGCAGTTCTTCGCACGCTGACAGCACCGCGCGCGGCTCGCCTTTTAGCTGGCCGAGCTGGCTCATAAACGCCAGCGCGGTGTTCAGCGCCGCCGTCTGGTCGCCCCGGCGAAGTTTGGCCAGCAGGCGCTCAGTGATTTCATCCCGGTCACGGTTTTCGTCCAGGCGGAGGTTCAGGCTCTCCAGCAGCTCAACCACCAGCTCGCGCGCCGCCTCTGCCTGCATGTCGCGCAGGACGTTAACGAGGCTCGCAGCGTTTTTTGGGGTTTCGGCGGCGCTGGGGTTAAAGGCCGGATAAAGCTCGCTGAGCCGCTCAGCAACATACCCCTGCCCGCGCTGGCGCAGCGTCTCCATGTTCAGCAGCAGAAAACTGCGCAACTGCGCGTCGATATCGAGCGCGCCGAGAAATGCGCTGAGAATGCCCATGTGGCCCAGCAGCAGGCGGTAGTTTTCCACTCCGGCGGCCTCCAGCGCCGCGCAGGCTGCGTGGATGACCTCACCGTCCGCCAGCGCGCCCTCCGCCCCGATCAGCTCAAGCCCGATCTGGGTAAACTGCCGGTGGCCGTTATGCGGCGGGCCAGCATAGCGGAATACAGGCCCGGCGTAGTACAGCCGGGCCGGCAGCGGCGCGTCCTGCAGGTGTTCAATGTAGGCGCGCATAACCGAGGCGGTTATCTCCGGACGCAGACACAGCCGGCGGCCCCGGTGGTTAAATTCGTACATCTGTGAGATGATGTTTTCCCCGGACCGCCGCAGGTACAGCTCGCTGTGCTCTACAAGCGGCAGCGCAACCGGCGCGTAGCCGTACAGTTCAAAGCTGTGGACAAGCGCCGTTTCCACCTGTTGGCGGCTCGCAATCTGTGTGGAAAACAGGTCGCGCATGCCTGTTACGCGCGCTATCGCAGCGTTGGTCATAGGCTTTTACACCAGCAGCACAGGTTCTGTCAGAAGGTGGCAAGGCTGGCGCGCCCAGAGGGATTCGAACCCCCGACATACGGTTCCGAAGACCGTCGCTCTATCCGCTGAGCTATGGGCGCACAGGGCGTATTCTAGCCGGTTTGCGGCCTGCTTACCAGACAGCATCAGGGAATGTGTTCACGTTCAGGCTGCGGCCAATAAGCTTGTACATCTGGAAGCCGGTAAAGGGGTGGCTCAGGATGCCATCGTGAATGGCCCAGGACCGCCCGCGAACCGTTTTCCAGGCGTCAGGCTGCCGGAACGGCTTGTCGGGTGACAGCCTGCTGTGCAGCGCGCCGCCGGGCTGGAAATCGGCGTGGATCTGCGCCATATCGTGCTGGCCGCGAATATAGCCGAAACCGTAACGCTCGAACATGATCGCGTTGTGATAAGTCATCGGCTCGATCAGAAACATATCGTGGCTGAGGCGCTCGATGAACTGTTCAAATAAGGGCAGCGACGAACGAAAGAAGCGCAGACCCTGCCGCACCTGGCCCGGCGCCAGGCCAGCGGCGAGGGCCGCCAGCTCAGCCGGCTGGTTGCGCCCTCTGGTCCCCAGCGCGGTAGGGTTGCCCTGCTGGTCTATGTCGGTATTGAAGCGCGGCGCTTCCGGGTCATTAGCGATCAGCATAAGGACGATGATCTGGTTGTTGAATGTGTCGGCGATATTGAGGTAAACCAACGGGTCCAGGTCCTCCGCCCGCCGCTTGACGGTAATCTCCGCCGCCCGGCTGCCGGGTACAAGGCGAAAATGGACAACCTGATGTCCATCCACAGTGAGCGTCAACGGGTCAACATTATAGCGCGTATACAGCCAGTCGGGAAGCAGCGTTCTGTAAATCGCCTCACGCTGAGCCGCTGGCAGGCCATTCAGTTCACGGATGGAGGTCGGCCAGGCCGTCACAGGGGGCACGCCTTTAGTAATCATTTTTCAACGCGCGGCGTATCTGCCGCTCGGCATCTCGCTGCGAGACTGTATCGCGTTTGTCGTACAGCTTCTTGCCGCGCGCCAGCGCGATCTCGACCTTCGCCCTGCCCTTTTCGAGGTACAACTGCGTTGGCACAACGGTATAGCCGCGCTCGCGCATCCGGCTGATGATCTGGGCGATCTCGCGCCGGTGCAGCAGCAGCTTTCGCGGGCGCAGCGGGTCGGAATGCCCAAAGATAGATGCCTGCTCGTAAACCGCGATATGGGTGTTCACCAGCCACAACTCCCCTTCTCGCTCCTGCACATACCCGTCCTGCAAGCTGACGCGGTTGGCGCGCACTGATTTTATCTCCGATCCCATTAACGCCAGACCAGCCTGGTATACCTCTTCCAGGTTGTACTCATGGCGGGCTTTGCGGTTTTTCGCGATGACTTTAATGTTATCAGGCATAACTACGACACCTGCTCGGCCAGTAATTGTTTTAGCTGGCGCACGGCCTCGCCCAGCTCAACGTCGCGGCCATTCGCGTCGGGAATCATGACGATATCGGGGTCAAGACCGTTTTCCGCAAGCTGGTGGCGGTCCGGCGTGAGCCATTCAGCCGATGTAATGTGCACCGCTGATCGGTCAGAAAGCGCGAAAATCTGCTGGACCGTCCCTTTGCCAAACGTTTGCTGCCCAATCAGCAGCCCTCTGTCATTGTCGCGCAGCGCGCCGGCCACCAGCTCAGAGGCGCTGGCTGTGCCACCGTTTACCAAAATGGCCACCGGCAGATCCGCCGCCCGCCCGCCAGGCTCGGCAGTAAAGGTTTTTTCCTGCTGGCTGCTGCGCTCGTAAACAATAACGCTGCCGTCCAGGAACTCATCTGCGACGGCAATTGACTCCTGAAGCAGGCCGCCGCTGTTACTGCGCAGGTCCAGCACCAGGCCGGTTATCTCGTCGGCGCGCAGGCTGTCCAGAGCGGCAGCCAGCTCTTCCGGCGTTCGACTGGTGAAGCTCAGTATCTGGATATAGCCCAGCGCCGGGTCCTCAGCCAGTGTCCGCCAGATAACGGACGGCACGCTGATCACGTCAAAAGGCACGAAGAGCGTGCGTTCTTCCGCCGCCGCGTCTGCTGGCGTCTGAACTGTAAGCTCCACGCCATTTCCGGGCTTAACCTCGCCGCGCAGCATCCGGTCGATCTCATCCTGGCCAACCTGTAAGCTGACAGGGCCGCCGTTGACGGCGAGCAGGATGTCGCCGGCCAGAATACCAGCGCTCTGCGCCGGGCTGTCAGCGAACGGGTAAAGGACGAGTTCGCCGCGCTCATTGCGCGTGACCTGAACGCCGATTCCGCCGTAAGCGCCGGCCAGCGCATCGGACTCGTTTTGCGCGACGGTTGGTGGGATGAAAAAGGTATAGCGATCGGCCAGTGACGCCAGCACGCCCCGGATGGCCGCGTACTGGCGCTCAGAGGCGTCTGGCTGATCGCGCAGGTAGTGCTGGTCGAGCAGAGACTGAACCTCATTCAACAGCGGATAGTCGCCCTGCCCGGAGGCGGCCAGCGCTGAACCGCGCGAGATGCCGGTGAAGTCGCGCAGGAAGAAGCCGGCGGCGAAAAGAAGCGCGGCGCCAATTCCGATAGCGGCCCCTAATGCGACAGAGCGCAGCAGACTTTGAGCTTTGTGTTTTCGCATACCCACCCGCTGGCAGCATTTGCACTATAATTGTGGATTGTAGCATACAGCCCCTGTGATCTGACAGGGCACGGTGACACCTGTGATCTGACAGTGTGGTAGCGGGACAGTGTGTGCGTTATGGCTGAAAACTCAAATGCGCCGCTGGTGCTGGTGGCCGATGACGAATCGCAGACGATGTTTATGCTGCGGCACATCTTTGAGCGCGATGGCTATCGCGTTGAGTGGGCTAACGACGGCGCCTCAGCCCTGGCGCTGGCCCAGCGTCTTGTGCCAGACCTTATCATGCTCGACATTCAGATGCCGGGCATGAACGGCTTTGAGGTGCTGCGGGCGCTGCGCAGCAGCCCGGTCACAACCGGCATTCCCACAATTCTGATGACGGCAAAAGCCCGCGAGCCGGCCGATATAGCGTATGGGCTGGACCTGGGCGCGGATGATTACCTGTACAAGCCGTTCGATCCGCGCGAGCTGGTCGCGCGCGCCGAGAGCAAAATCAAAGCGCGCCATCTTGAGGAAAAGCTCCACCGGCGCACCCAGGAACTGCAAGCGCTGCTGCGCGTAGGCGAGGAATTAAATAACGCGCTGGCGGTGGGCGATCTGCTCGATCTGGTGTTGTTTCTTTCGCTGGATCTGCTGCCCTGCCGGATGGCCGCTATCTATCACCTGGACACCGCTGAAAAGCTGGAGCATTTTCACATTCAGGCCAGCAGCGGCTGCGATGTTTCAGGCTTTGACCGGGATTCCACCCTAAAGCGATTTCTCGCGCGGATGCGGCCGCCGCTGCCGCCGGGCGATACGCCGCTGACGGATCTGTTTCCCAATGAGATGGCTGTGCCGCTTCAGCACGGCGACCGTCTTTTAGGGGTGCTGCTGGTGGCGGGCGACACGGTCGTGTATGACGAAAACCACATGGGCTTGTTTAAGGGAATTGGGCGGCAGGCGGCGCTGGCGCTGCGCAACGCTGAACTATATGAAATCCAGGCTAACTACGCGCTGCATCTGGAGGATATGGTGGCGGCGCGAACGAACGAGCTGCAATCTGCGCAGCAGATGCTGGTGCGGTCAGAAAAGCTCGCTTCAATCGGACACCTGGCGGCCAGCATCGCCCACGAGATCAACAACCCGCTTCAGCCGATTCGCATCCACCTGGAGCACATGATTGAAGATGTGCGGGATAACCAACCGCTGGACCTGCGCGCGATTACCAGCATTCAGGAAAGCATCGAGCGCATAACGCGCATTGTGAGCCAGCTTCTGGAATTTGCGGGCCGCCGCAGCCCTACTGAGGTTGTGCGGTTTCTGGACCTGCGTAAAACCCTGGAGACGGTTATCAACCTTAACCTGAGGCTGTTTGAGCAGGACGGCTTCCTGATAAAGTCAGAGATAACGGACCTGCCGCCGATATACGGCAGCAAAGACCAGCTTGAGCAGGTTTTCATGAACCTCGCGCTTAACGCGCATGCCGCAATGGAACACGGCACGCTCACGATTCGCGCCTGGGCCGCCAGGGACGAGGTTGTAATCCAGTTCCAGGACACCGGCAGCGGCATCCCGCCGGAACAGATCAACAACATCTTCGACCCGTTCTTCTCAACCAAACCTAACGGCACAGGGCTGGGCCTGTTCGTCAGTTACAGCATTATCCAGAACCACCACGGCACGATCACGGTGGAAAGCACGGTGAACGCTGGCACAACGTTCACCGTGCGCCTGCCCATTGACGCCCAGCCGGGATAACCGGTCCAGGCCGCCTGTCAGGGCAAGGCGCTCCAACTGGCCTGGTAATCCCGCAGGTCCAGCGCGCCCTCGGCATACTGGGCCGCCGTGTCTGCCGGCACGCCGATAACCCGCAGTATTTGCTCGGTATCACAGCTCACAAGGCGCACGCCGATCGCGTCCGCCGCCGCGCCCATCTGGCCGGCCACGGTGGACAGGTTGGCCATCGAAGCCGCGAGCGCGGCGCGCATTTCGTCGCCGGCGGCCGTGCACACGCTGACGAGCATCGTCTGGCCCAGCGGCGTGCTTTCAACCCTGGCGCTGCCGGGCAGCGCGGCAGCATCCGCCAGCGCGGATTCGGCCAATGCAGCAGCATCCGCCAGCACGGACTCGGCCAGCGCAGCGGCGGTGGATTCCTCGGTGCTCTCAGCGCTAACGGCCAATTCGCTCGTCGGCGCGACCTGGCCCTGCGAATCCTCGGCAGGCGCAGTCACCTCAGATGTAGGCACAAGCGCGGGCGGCTGAACGTCGTTACCGCCACCCCGCGACAGCAGCAGCAGCGCGATGATCACCGCGATCAGCAGGATCAGCAGCAAAATCAGCGGCCAGTTGGTGCGTCGGCGGACAGTTTCCACCTGAACAGGCGCGGTATCGCCCCTGTCCTCATCGAAATCAGGCTCCGTATCGAGCAGCAGGTTGTCCTCTTCCAGCTCGTCGGCCAGGTCAAGCGAGTCGGGCGCGTCCAGCGCGAAGAGATCGTGCTCGGCGAGCGGCTCAGCCGCCGGGGCCGGCGCGCCTGTTGGGTAGGTTTGCTCCAGGGTCGTCATCAGGCCCGCCGCGCTGGGGTAATCGCGGTCAATGCGCAGGACGTTGTTCAGGGCTGTACGCGCTGTTTCGGGGTCCTCAACTGCGTGAGCATACAGCCACCACGCATCGGCGCTGTCCGGGTTTTCGGCCAGTATAGGCTTTAAAAGCGAGCGAGCTTCAGCGAGCTGATCGGCCTCAATCAGTTCGTAAGCTGATGCCAGCAGGCCCTGTAATTGGTCGGTCATGGTCCTTCACTCTCCCGGACTGTAGAAGCATGCGCAAGGCCATTTATGACCCTTAACAGGCAGTGTACATCCAAGTAGAATTACTCGCAAGCAAGGCGCTGTTTGCGCGGGCCTGGGCATCAAAAAAGCTCACGGATCAGGTGAGCTTTTCGAATTGCCCCGGAGAGGACTTGAACCTCCACCCCATAAGGGACACAGCCCTCAACCGTGCGCGTCTGCCAGTTCCGCCACCGGGGCTAATTTATGTAGGGTATTATACCCGCTGCGGATTCTCTGTCAATCCTTTACGCGCGCGCCAGGGCCTGAACACACGGTATTACAGCCGCGCTTGTACACAGAAATGAGTAGGCGATGCGAATTGCGCTGGACGCGATGGGCAGCGATACCTGCCCGCAGGCTGATGTCGCTGGCGGCGTGCTGGCGGCGCGTGAACTGGGCCACACCGTGCTGCTGGTAGGTGACGAGCAGCAGATCAAGGTGGAACTGAGCCGCCTTAACGCGGCGGGCCTGCCGATTGAGATCGTTCACGCCGAGCAGCAGGTGCTGATGACAGACACGCCGGCAAAGGCCGGCAAAGAAAAATCGCGGTCGTCCATGCATGTCGGCATGGAGCTGGTCAACTCCGGCATGGCTGAGGCTTTCGTGACCGCCGGCAACACGGGCGCTGCGCTGGCGATCGCCACGCTGCACACCCTGCGCCGCATCCCAGGCGTTAAACGGCCCGCGCTCAGCGGTATTTACCCGATGCGCGGCCATAAAATTGTCGTTCTCGACCTGGGCGCTAACGCCGATTCGCGCCCGGAGTGGCTCGTTCAGTTTGCCGCGATGGGCAGCATCTACGCGCGGCGCGCGCTGGGCATCGCCAGCCCGCGCGTCGGCCTGCTGTCCAACGGCGAGGAAGAAGGCAAAGGGAACGCGGCGATCAAGGAAGCGACGGCGGTCCTGCGCGCGAGCCGTCTGAACTTCGTCGGCAACGTGGAGCCTAAAGAAGTTGTGCGCGGCGAGATTGATGTCGTTGTCAGCGACGGCTTCGTCGGAAACATTTTTCTCAAGACGTTTGAGGCGTCGGCTTCCTATCTCACGGAGACCATTCGCGGCGAAGTCACCAGCGATGCGTTATCCATGCTGGGCGGGCTGCTGCTGCGGCCTGCCTTCCGGCGGGTCCGCCGCCGAATGGACACGGGCGAAGTGGGTGGCGCGCCCCTTTTGGGCGTTAACGGTGTTGTGATAATAGGACACGGACGGTCTGATGCCCTGGCAGTTAAAAACGCGGTTCGTCAGGCCGCGCTGGCTGTCGAAGGGCGGGTTATCGAGATGATCCGTGAGGAATTTCAAGATTCGCAGAACGTACCAGGAGAATCGTAACGATGGAGCTGCTGCGCAACGGACGACCGCGCGTTGTGATCACTGGGCTGGGCGCGGTTACAGCGCTGGGTCCTGTGAAAACGCTGTGGGACGGGTTGAAAGCTGGACGCTCTGGCATCCGGCTGCTGCAAACCATTCCCATTGAGCATCTGGAGGTGAAAATCGGCGGTGAGGTGCGAGATTTCGACCCAACGCTGTATATTGAGCCGAAGGAAGCGCGCCGTATGGGGCGGGCGTCACACTTTGCGGTTGCGGCCGCGCACATGGCGGTTGAAGATGCCGGGCTGACAACCACACAGATCGAAGAACATGGCGAGCGCGTGGGCGTGGTTATCGGCACGTCGCTGGGCGCGCACGAGATGGCCGAACAGAGCACGTTTAAGTACAAGACAGGCGGCTTCCGCAAGCCCAACCCGCTTTCACTGATTAACGCGCTGCCGAACATGCCGGCACACTATGTCAGCCGCTTTATGCGCGCGCTTGGCCCCCTTAACGCGCCTTCGACGGCGTGCGCCGCTGGCACACAGGCTGTCGGCGAGGCCAGCGAGTTGATCAAGAACGGGCGCGCCGACATGGTTATCACCGGCGGCGTTGAGGCGGTTCTTCAGGACTACGCCCTGGCAGGGTTCGAGGCGATGCAGGCGCTGGCCACCGGGTATAACGATAACCCTGAACTGGCCAGCCGCCCATTCGACGCCAACCGTTCCGGTTTCGTGTTCAGTGAGGGGTGCGGCGTCCTGATCATTGAAAGCCTGGCCCACGCCCTCAAGCGCGGTGCCAATATCTATGCTGAGATTCTCGGCTATGCATCGTCGTCTGATGCCTATCATATCGCCGCGCTTGACCCGGAAGGCATGGGCGCCACGCGGTCTATGCGCTGGGCGCTGGAAGATGCGCACGTCAACGTTGAGGACATTCAGTACATTAACGCGCACGGCACATCTACCCAGGCTAATGACGCGATGGAGACGCTGGCGATCAAGCGCGTTTTTGGCGAACAGGCGTATAACCTGGCCATCAGCTCAACCAAGAGCATGATGGGGCACGCCCTGGGCGGCTCTGGCGCGATCGAAGCCATCGCGTCCACGCTCAGCCTGGTGGATAAGGTGCTGCACCCCACCATCAACTACGAAACGCCAGACCCGGCCTGTGATCTGGATTACGTCCCCAACGAAGCGCGTGACGTGCCCGGCCTCAAGTACATAATGTCGAACAGCTTCGGCCTGGGCGGGCAGAACGCGACGATCGTTATGGGCGCGTTCTAAGCGCCAGTTTGCGCCCTGCCCCGCTGCACAGCGCGCTGCCGTCTGGCGGCGCGCTTGTGTTTGCTATTGCGGCGGCTGGGCTATAATAGCGGTGTTCACCGGGTATTCGCCTCAGGAGACGCATGGCTGCTTCCCAATTGCAAATGATCGCGGAGCTGCTCGACCGGCGGGATGTCAAGAAAGCGGAAGTCGCGGCCGCCAAGCTGCTGCGGACAACGCTGTCGCAGCCGGAGCGCGCGCAGGCGCTGGTTATGCGGGCGCGGGCGCGCCTGCTCAACGGCCGCCCGGATGAAGCCATGGCTGATCTCGACGAGGCGCGCGCGCTGGCAGCCGCTGACAGCGCGCAGCCAGGGGTAATAGAGCTGACCGCCGACTGCCATCTGCTGCGGTTCGAAATGGCGAGCGTGGGTTTCGCGGACCGGGGCGAGACCATCCGGGCGCAGCAGCTTTACAGCCGCATTGTGTCCGAATTTCCACAGTACGTTAACCTGGGCTGGGTTTATTACCAGCTTGGCCGCGTTGCGCTGATTGACGCCGACGTGGATCGGGCTGACGCTTATTTTCGCGCGGCGCTGTTCGCGCCCAGCCATGTCGCTACGCTGACTGCTTTCTGCTATGAGCGCCTGGGGTTTATCGCGTTTTACGAGCGGCGCAGCCCGGACAGCGCGCTGGGCTTTCTGGACAAGGCGCTCTATACCTGCCCCGCTGACGGGCCGCTTACCTGGATTGTGCAGGTTTACATCCTGCGCAGCCGGGTGCTGCGCGCCATGAACCAGCATCACCTGGCGCTGGCCGCCGCCGAGAAAGCGCTGGCGCTGGCTGAGAACACCGGTGTCGAAAACCGGGCGGTGTGGGCTGAGGCGCTGCTGGCTGCCGCCGAACTCGCCGTGAGCCTGCCAGGACGCGAGCGCGAAGCTGTAAGCCATTTGCAGCAGTTTTTGCAGATCAGCAGGAAGCCGCTTGGCGTTGATGTGACCTGGTCGCGCGTGTATGAGATGCTGGGCGATGCCTACACCGGGCTGAGCCAGTTTGAACAGGCGGCCAGCGCTTTTCGCAGCGCGCTGCAATACAACCCTTACCATCCCTGGGAAGCGTCGCTCTTGTTTCGGATCGCGCGGGCCTGCTATCAGCACAGCAGCTACGAGGATGCGGTCGTGGCTGTGCAGCAGTACGTAGCGGTCGTTGAGCAGGACGGCGACACCGTGCAGGATTACCGGGTTTACGATGTGCTGGGGAACGCCCAGTTCGCGTTGGGGCGCTACGCGGAGGCCTTTGCCTCTTACGAGACAGCGCTGCACCTGGCCCCAGCGAACGCCAGCGACCTTGATAAAATCAGGCGCTATCAACAGTTCGCCCAGGAACTGCGCTAGGCTTTTTGTCCTTACTGTAAAGCTGTATGTGAGGGGTGCTGTGGTGGAAAAGGTAACGGTTATCGGCGGCGGCCTGGCTGGCTCGGAAGCGGCCTGGCAGTTAGCTGAGCGCGGCCTGGACGTGCTGCTTTATGAAATGCGCCCGGCTAAAACCACTGGCGCGCACGTTACCGACCGCTTAGGCGAGTTGGTGTGCAGCAATTCGCTTGGTTCCCGGCTGGTTGACCGCGCCTCCGGGCTGCTGCAGGCTGAGGTCAAACGGCTAGGCTCGCTGCTGCTGGAGTGCGCCGAACAGGCGGCGGTGCCTGCCGGGGGCGCGCTGGCGGTAGACCGGGATGCGTTTGCGCTGGCTGTCACCAGCGCCCTGCACCAGCATCCGCGCATACAGATTGTTCGCCAGGAGATCACCGTCATTCCGCCCGGCCCCACGATCATCGCAACCGGACCGCTTACCTCTGACGCGCTGGCGGCGGATATCGCCCGGCTGACCGGGCAAGGCTATCTGTCGTTTTTCGACGCGATCGCGCCCATTGTCACTGCGGAAAGCATAGATATGTCTGTTGCCTTCCGCGCGAGCCGCTACCAGCGAGGCCAGGACGAGGCCGGCGATTACCTGAATTGCCCGATGACTGAGACCGAGTACCGGCGCTTTGTCGCGGCGCTGCTCGCCGCTGAGCGCATACCGCTGCGCGACTTCGAGGCAGCCGACGACACCGGCTTTTTTGAGCGGTGTTTGCCCATTGAGCAGCTCGCCGCCAGAGGGCCGGACACGCTGGCGTATGGTCCAATGCGCCCGATCGGCCTGCGCGACCCGCGCACCGGCCAGCGCCCTTTTGCTGTCGTGCAGCTTCGGCAAGATAACCTCGCTGGCAGCCTGTATAACCTTGTCGGCTTTCAGACCAATATCCGCTGGGGCCAGCAGGAGGAGATACTGCGGCTGATTCCGGGCCTTCAGGACGCGGAATTTGTGCGTATGGGCCAGATGCACCGCAACACATTCATCAATTCCCCGGCCCTGCTCAACGCGACGATGCAGTTCCGCGGCCGCCCCGATCTATTCTTCGCCGGTCAGATCACCGGCGTTGAGGGTTATATGGGCAACATCGCTACCGGCGTTGTCGCGGCGCTGAACCTGGCGCGCCATCTGGCCGGTGATGCGCCCTGGACGCTGCCACCAACCACCATGCTGGGGGCGCTGTGTCACTATATCAGCCACGCTGAACCGGAGTATTTCCAGCCGATGAAGGCCAACTTCGGCATCCTGCCTGAGCTGGCGCAGCACGTCCGCGGCAAACGCGACCGGTATGCCGCCTACGCCGCGCGGGCGCTGGCCGACCTGGAAAGCGCGCTCACGGCTGCCGAACTGCCTACACGTCAAAGCGAAACGGGTTGAAACGGGTATTGTAGTCGTAGGCGTCTTCCTGTTCCGCCCGTTTAAGCCAGCCAATACAGCGCAGTGTAACCGGCGTGAACAGCACTTCGATGCCCACTTTCAGGATGTAATTGGTTACAACCAGCGTGGCCAGCAGCTCAGGCGGGAAAACGCCCAACGCCGTCGCGATCAGAAAGAACACCATTGTATCTGCTGCCTGGCCTACGAGCGTGCTGCCGATCGTGCGCAGCCAGAGCCAGCGGCCCTTTGTCGCAATTTTCATGCGCGCCAGCACATAGCTGTTGCTGAACTCGCCCAGCCAGTAAGCCGTCAGGCTGGCGACGATCAGCCCGCTGATGCCGCCCAGGATAGCGTCGTAAGCGCCCTGGCCCGCGTAGGTTTCCCACTGCGCCTCGCCCGGCAGCCGCCCCGCCAGCCAGACGAAAAGGCCCATCAACAGCGCGGCGCCAAACCCCAGCCAGATCACCCGCCGCGACCGCCTGTACCCGTAAACTTCCGTGAGAATATCGCCAAAGATGTAGGAAACGGGAAAAACAAGCGTGCCGGCATCAAATGCCAGGGGCAGCCCCGCTATGCTGATGCCCAGGTCAATGATCTTGGCGCTGCTGAGCAGGTTGCTCAGCAGCAGGGTTGTCACAAATAGGGCGATTATGCCATCATAGTAACGATAGGGCTTGTTGTCCGGCATGGCGCTCGCTCTGTTATAATACATGACAGCACGGGCATACAGCATACACTAAAAGGCCAACCAATGGCTACACCGCGCACACGCACTTTACCTATTGATTTCAGACAGCAGGATGTGGGGCGTATCATGGACCGCTGGCGTGCCGTCGAGTCCTGCTCACTGGTGGGCGTGGGCAGCGTGGGCAAGTCGAACCTGCTGCAGCACCTCGCGAACCCGCAGGTTCAGGGCGCTTATATGAAAGAGGCCAAAGTAAAGCAGTTCAAGGCCATTCTGGTTGATCCCAGCCTGATGGCCCCCCTGCCCCAGCGCAGCAGCCCGGACAGCGATCTGATGCGCTGCTGGGCCGGCTACGAACTGCTCATGCACCGGCTGTTTATGGCGTTTCACGATGCGGGCGTGCTGGACCCGGAGGAAAAACAGCGTTTCTACGAAACATACCAGCAGCTTCAGAATGGGGCAAACCCGCTGTTCGCGTATATGGGGCTGCGCTATTTCGAGCACGGCCTGGAGTTTTTCCTGCGGCGTGGGTTCCACATCGTGTTTATGTTCGACGAATTTGAGGAACTGCTGCGCAACCTGCCGGTCAAGTTCTTCCTGACCCTGCGCGGCCTGCGCGACGCTAACAAGACACAGCTTTCGTATCTGACTTTCACGCGGATGCCGCTGCCCGCCATTTTGAGCAAGGAAAATATCGAGCCGCTGGCCATTGAACAGTTCGTAGAGCTGTTTAACGACAACACCTATTTTATCGGGCCGTATACCGATATGGATGCGCGGCGCATGGTGGCCGACTTGAGGGCGCGCAATCAGGCTGAGTACGACGAATACACGATCAACTTTCTGCTGTGGGCGACCGGGCGCTTCGCCGGGCTGCTGCGCGCGGGTTTTCGCTCCATCGAAACGCTGCCTGACCTCAGCCCGTCAGCGGTGATGACGCGCAGCGACGCGCTCGCCAGCCATCTCGCCGCGCTGCCGCCTGTTCAGACAGAGTGCAACACGATCTGGATGAGCCTGAGTGAGGCGGAAAAGCTGGTTCTGAAGGTGGCTAGCGACCTGCTGCCGTTCAACAGCAGCAAACTTCCCGCCGCTGCCGTCCAACTGCTGGCGCGCAAGTCGCTGCTGAAGGTGGGTGAGGACGGCAGCCTGCATGTCGAACCGCCTGTGTTCAAGCATTTCATTTTGCAGAACCCGGCGTAGCGGCCTTTATCATGAGCGCGATTGTCGGCTACCGTGTGCCTGCCGGCAGGCATCAGTTTGAAATCGTGATCGCCAGATCGCGCTTTATCGCCACCGCTGACAGAACGCCCAGTGTCGAGGCCACCAGGGCGCTGCTTACGGATATACACGCCGAAATGCCGGACGCCACGCACCATGTGTATGCGTTCCGTGTGGGGTTTGGCAACAGCGTCACAGAGGGCATGAGCGATGACGGCGAGCCTTCGGGCACGGCCGGGCCGCCAGTGCTGGCGGTTGTGCGCGGCGCAGAGATCGGCGATGTGATGGTGGTTGTCACGCGCTATTTTGGCGGGACCAAACTGGGAACCGGCGGCCTGGTGCGGGCCTATAGCGAGGCCGCGCGCGGCGCGCTGCGTGACCTGCCGACCGAAGAGAAAATCCCCCGCTGCCGGCTGGCCATCGAGCTGCCCTATTCGCTCTACGCGCAGATAAAACGCCTGCTGCTCGAATACAATGCCGTTATCCTGGACGAGCGCTTCACGGCAGACGTCGCGGTGACGGTTTCGGTCGCGCTGCCTGATGCTGACCGGCTGTCGGCGCAGATAATTGACCTCAGCAGCGGCAAGGTCGTGCCGGTGACGCTGGATGAGGGTGAAGCAAGCTAGCTGCCCGCTGGCTGCGGCGGGATAACCCCGTAGGTGCAGGCGTAATATGAACTGCCCAGGATAACGCGGAAGTCGAACTCCCGGCTGGCCGATGGCTGCTGGATGACATCGGTTTCTGCTACGCGCAGCACCTGCCGCAGCGTCTCAAGGTAGCTGCCTTTGCTCTGGCCAGTGTAATCAATGATCGTCGTGTTTGCCTGCGCCGGTATCTGTTCGCTGGAAACAGAGGCCTGCACCCCCTCCCACGCCAGCCGGTCGGCGGCTACCCTGTGCATGCCGCTTCTGCCGGTGGCGTTGATGATTTCGACGCGGGTAAGGCCGCTGGCTACCTGATTGGCGGTGAGGGGCGTCAGCGCCTGTTCTTCGATGCGCGCGATCGCCTCAGGAACAGGCAGCAGCACGCTTGCGCCCTCTGGTGAACGCCACTGTGTGACCTCGCGGTTCAGCCGGAACGTGTAGGAATCCAGCCGATTTGGGTCAAAATGCAGCGCTGTTGACAGCAGCGCCATCGCGTCGGGCAGCGTGATGTTGGTTTCGACCATGCCGGTAGTAAGCCGCTGCCACAGTTCGGGAAGCTGCTCAAGCAGTTTCAGGGCATCGGCGCGCCGCCAGATAGCCCTGAGCATGTCGTGCTGCCGCCGGCCCCGGTCGAAATCGCTGCTGGTGCGGCGGCTGCGTACATACCAGAGTGCCAGCTCGCCGTCCATGTTGTGGACGCCTGCCGGCAGCGTGAACAAAGCCCAGTTGGCCGCTTCAGCCGGGTCAAGCCCTGGCTCAAGCAGGCGCCAATCTTCGATGGCGCAGTCAACGGTCAGCTCGACGCCGCCGAGCATGTCAATAAGCTGCTTGAAAGTCGCGAAGTCCACGCGGGCGTATTTCTCAACGTCCAGCCCCAGGTTGTAGCGCAGCGTTTCGCGCAGCAGTTCGATGCCGCCGCCGTCAGGGTTGGCGCTGCGGCCATGCGGATAGGCCGTGTTGATGCGCTGCATCTGCCAGCCGGGGATGTACACGTACAGGTCGCGCGGGATCGACAGCAGCGACACCGTGTCCGTGTCATGGTGAACGAACACAACGATAATGACATCGGTTCTACCCGCCGCGCTGCCGGAATCTGTGCCGAGCAGCAGGAAAGGCGTCACGTTCGCGCCGTTCAGCGGCAGCGGCGGAGCTGGCGGCGGTGGGGTTTCGCCGCCGTCGTCGCTTTGCAGCCGCGCCTGCCGCGCCCCGGCTGTACACAGGAAGAGAGTTAAGCAGACTGCCGCCAGCCAAATCGCGCGCTTGTATGCGATCACGCGCTACTCTCCGAGGCGGCCTGCTATGTACGCGCGCACTTCGTTCAGCATGGGGTTGCGCGGCGCGATCAGCTCGGCGCGCGTCAGGTACACGCGCGCTTCCTCGTCGCGGTCTGAGTCGAACAGACACCGGCCCATCAGCGCCAGCAGCGGCACGTGATTCGGATTGTGCGCGATGCCTTTGCCCAGATAGTTTAACGCCAGGTCGCGCTCGCCCGAATCCCACAGCGTTTGCGCCAGTAGAAAGGCCAGCTCAGCGTCGTCAGGGGCGTGCTTGTAGCCGTCAAGCAGCGTGTCCAGCGCGCTGCCTGGCTCATCCCATCCGATGTAGATTTTCGCCAGCAGCACGTAAAATTCGCCCAAAGCAGGCGCGTTAGCTACCGCCGCCTCCAGATACTCCGCGTCTTCAACATTAACTCGGCTGCCCGCGCTGATGAGGTCGATGATCTCACCCAACCGCAGCTCAAAGTCTGGGTCCTCCGCGCTGAGGGCCAGGCGCGCAATATCGGCCAGAATCGCGGGGTCGTCTGTCAGGCTGCGGGCCTGTTCAAGGGCGTGCAGCGCGGTGTCGCTGTCCTCGTCCAGGGTACAGGTGGCGGCCAGGTTAACCCACAGGTCAACGCGCTCTGGGTGGCGGGCAGCGGCGCTGCGCAGGATGTCAATGCCCGTCGCAAGCTCGTCAACCGCTTCCATGCTGTCAATGAGGCCGCGCACGTGCTCGCCGCTGTCGTCAGCTTTAACCAGCCGGGAAAAGCCATCCCAAAAACGTTCGCGGACGCTGCCCATTTCAAGAAGCTGCGTTAACTGGCCCGACAGCGCTTTAAGGTTGTCCGGCTCCAGCTCCAGGGCGGTGCTGTACGCGGCCAGGGCCTCCAGCGCGATCAGATTAGGCGCGCGCTGGGCCATGTCGATCAGCACAAAATCCTCAACGATCAGGCCGTTGTAGTCAACTATCGAAAGCAGTCTGGCATACCGCAGATAGAGATCGGCATCAACCACATCGTCCTCGATGGCCTGTTGGAGCACATCCAGCGCCTCAAACAGGCGGCTGGCTTGTTGAAAGCAGTCAGCCAGCGCCGCGCGCGGCAGCGTTTGCTGCGGGTGCTGGACGATGGCGTCTTCAAGCAGATCAAAACACTGCTGGGCATAGCCGTTGTAATACAGGCCCGCAGCAGCGATTACCGGCGCCAGCGCCGCCGCCGGGAACTCAGTGACAAGCTGATCCACCATATCCATGATGGCCGCTTCATCCATATCCGGCATCTGCGCGCTGAGGCGCAGCAGGGTGTTGGCGGCTGTCCACGCGCCCACCTCGCCCAGCCCGGCCCCGGCGCGCAGCAGCGCCTGAAAGTCATCTGCCGCGCCCTGCGGCGTGCGTGGCCTGCCCCACATGGACAGATACAGCTCTAATTCGCACTTAAACGCGCAGCGCAGCAGCGTTTCCACCTGCTCATCGCCCTGGGCGGTGGGGCGCGCATCGAACAGCGGCGCGGTAATCGGGACATCGCCGGCATCCAGGTACGCCGCGATGTCAGCCGCCAGTCCCGCCAGCGTATTCACCAGGCCAGCGAGATCCGACGCGGCCAGGTTGAAGGCTCGCAGATCATCCCCTTCCGCCGCCAGGTCGTTCTCGACATTCAATTCCAGACGCCATGCGTCTGCCGCCCGCTCCAGTGTCCCCCAGACAGCCACGTTTTCGTCAAGCCCCTCAAGCTGCCAGTCGTCCACGCTGAACTGTGATTTCTCAATCTGCCAGGTGTAGGACTCAGGCTCGCCTTCAGGGTGCGCGAACAGACGGTACACGCGAACGCCGGCATGGCGCGCCAGCATAAAGCCCAGCAGGGTCGCTATGCCCATCGCCGCCTCAGGCGACTGCGCGCTGACAACCGGCCAGAGGCCAATGCGGACAGCCGGCCGGTTGATCTCCACCGCTTTTGACAGCGTATCGGCGGAGCCGAAAATCGCGGTCGGCAAATTAGACCTGGTGAGCCGGGTCTGCATCAGGCGGGCGGCGAACGCTTGCATGTCTGTCATTTGGATGTCCTGTCACGGTGCAGACACACTAAGAAGCGCCCGTTACGCTGGGCGCTTCTTAGCTGTCATATTTTCGAGTAAATTAACCGACAACGGGGATCAGGCTGATATCGCCCCGCAGCTGTACCTGGGCGGCCAGCACCCAGCCGAAGCCGAGTGAGGTATTAACCTGCACCCATGTGCCGTCAGCCGTGCGCGCGACAATGGGGACCTCAGCCGGTCCGGTGATCGTCCCGGCGGCGCCAAAGTTAGTTCCTGGCGCAACGTAGAGGACTGTTGGGCCGCCAATGACAACTGTGGGCGTGGCCAGCACGCCAGCAGCTGAGGCGTAAGGGATGATGGCTACATTGTCATAGACCCCGCGGAAAACAACGAATTCCTGGTTAACCCACCCCTGGCCGAACGGCCCCTGCACCAGCAGCCAGACGCCGTCTGGGGTGCGGCCAACAACCGAGAACTCTGAGCCGCCGGCGGCGGTGGCCACAGGCATAAACTGCGCGCCCGGCCCGCTGCGGACATTCAGGAAGGACGTGTTAACGACAATGTGGGGAACGGCCAGGCTGGGACGCACAGGCACACCGCCGCCGCCCGCCCCTGGCGCGGCAGGCGGCTGCTGCGTCAGGTTAAGCCCGTCAGTGGGCGTGCCGCTGCGCGTCTGCACTGCGTTTAGCGGGACCCAGCCTGTTTCGCCGCCGCCCAGTTCGATCTGCACGTAGCCGCCGTCGCGGCTGGCCCCGACCAGGAAACCTTCCCGCCCGGCGGTCAGGATTGGCAGGTGCGTGCTGCCTGTGCCAGGTGTGTCGCCCATGCCGATGGTCTGCGCGACCACCACCACCACGGTGTGATAAGCGCCGGACAGCCTGAGCGTCAGTTTGGGCGCTTCAACCCACCCCGTCCCGACCTCCGGCGCGACCAGCGCGATCCAATCAACGTTTTCGCTGTCGCGCGTGATCCCTACGATAGGATAGTCAAAGCTGTCGTTGCGGAACAGCGTTGTGAGGGGTGTCGCGGCGCCGAACGGCTGCTCACGCAGGTTAACAGCCTCCACGTTGATCAGCGCGCGAAAGCGCTCGTTGGGGGAAACGACGATCGGCTTGCCGTCAGCGGTTGTGCCGGCGACAAAGGGGATGCCGCCGCTGGCTGGCGCGCCAGACGCCGCCGGCGCGCCGCCGCCGCCCTGGCCGTCAGGCAGGCCGATAACCGCTGCGCCAGGCGCGGCAGCGACGGCTTCAGCCAGGTTAAAATCAACATAAGGAACGTTGGTAAACTCACCGCGCGGAATGGTGAACTCCGCGTTGACCCAGCCAACGCCGACCACCGTAGAGACCTGGAACCAGACGTTGTCGCGCGCGCGGCCTAACACGGGAAGCTCTGTGCCGCCCACGACCGTAATCAGCACGCTGTACTGCACACCAGGCCCGGTGCGCACGTTTAAGAAGCTGGCGTTAACTACCATAATCGGTGTGGCAAACTGCACCTGCTGTTCCACTGGCGCGGCCAGCGCCGTAACGCCAGGGCCGACCAGAGCCAGAAGCAGTGCTGCAAAAAGGAATAGCACAACCGCTTTTGAAAATTTCATTGCATCCCTCCTGAAAGAAGCTCGCCCTTCCCCGTGCTGCGCCGATGGCGTGTACTGCTGCGCCAAAGAAATTATATCTGCAAGTATAGAGCGAAAACAAAAGTGAAGCAATTCGCGCCAGATTCGCCGTGTTAAGCCTCTATCTGCGCTTGCACAGCGTCCAGCGTGCGGTCAAGCAGGCTGCGCTGGCCCGTGCTTTCTGCCCCCATCTCGACCGCCATTGCCAGCCCCAGCAGGCTGATGGCGGGCGGGAAACGGCCGCTATCAGCCAGGTTCATCGTCAGAAAGGGGCAGCAGAACAGCGCTGTCTTGAGGTAGCGCCGCCAGTCCGGCCGCAGCCAGCCGCGCTGTCTGAGCGCCGCTGCCAGAGGAAGCAGCACCGTGTGGATTTTGCTTTCCCAAAAAAGCCGCCGGACAGGGTGCAGCGGCCAATCGTATTCGACTATCCACCTGCCCTGCTCTATCTGAAGCGTAACGGGCGTTCGCGCCGCCGCCTCGTGCGGGAAGTACATCCACATGGCAAAGACGTTGTGGAACAGGGGCTTGGCGAGGTCGAGCAGCGGGTGATGCCGGCCAGCAAAAGCCGGGTCGAAGTAGATGAGCGTCTGCGCGCGGGCGTTGAGGAACACGTTCCCGTTGTGGGCATCGCCGTGGCCGATAACTGACGGCCCCGATTGGGCCGGCAGCAGCACAGCCAGCGCGTCGGCGATAAGCGCGTCCAGATTGCAGTCGTAGCGCTGGCCGTTGATCTCCCAGGCAGCGCGCCGCGCCGCCCGCAGGGTTTGCGCGCCGCCTGGCAGCTCAATCTGCGGGCCGCTATCGTCTTCCTGCCCCGGCGGCGGGCCGTAGAAACGCTCCAGACGGCCGCGCGCGAGCCGGTGATAAAACAACTGGTGGATGGGCGCGGCAGCGGCTGTGTCGGCCTGCTGCCACGCCAGCGTGTCCAGATAGCGCTCCAGCAGCGCTTCGTCCGCCCGCCGCTGCGCCTGTTCCAGCGCTGCGAAAGCGGCGTTTTCGCCGTTTTCGACGGCCCAGGCGACATCGAACACCGATGGCCACTCAACAACGTCGTAAATCAGGAACTGGCGGCCCGCTTCAGTTGAGGCGTACAGCGGCTGGATAACCGGATACCCGGCGGCGGCCAGCGCGGCGGCGTTGTAGTATTCGCCGATAACGTTGTCGGGTTCGGTGTGTGTCTTGAAGAACAACTGCTGCCCGCTCTCCAGCCACAGAAAGCCGTTGAACGAGTTCAACGAAACCGCCAGCGGCCTTAGCGCCACGCGCTGCACAGCCAGCCCGAACGTCTCTGCGATAAACGCGCACAGCAGCGCTTCAGCCTGGCTTTTGTCAGTGAACTGAAGCGCCTGGATGCGCTGGAGCGGGCCGCCGTCGCTCACCTGCTACAGCCCCAGAATGGCGCTGCGCTTGCGGATGGCCAGCGCGTGCGCGGGGAAGCCCTCATAGTCTGCCAGCGTGGCCGCGATACCCTGCAGCCGCTGATACCCCTCCGGCGAGAGATACCCTACCCCGCTGCGTTTGAGGAAATCCTGCACACTGACGGATGAGAAGCTGCGCGCGAACCCGCCGGTCGGCAGAATGGCGTTCAGGCCCAGGCAGTAGTTCGCAGTGGGAATCGGCGTGAGAGGCCCCAGCAGAATCTCCCCGGCGTTTCTGATCTTATTAAGCGTTGTGAACGGATCAGCCGTCATAACTTCCAGGTGTTCCGGGCCGTAATCGTTCACGAACTGGATGGACTGCTCAAGGCTGGTCGTGAGCAGCACGCCGCCGTAGTTTGACAGAACAGTCTCGACAAAACGGCGGCGCCATTCAGGCAGCTCGGCGATGTAGTCTGGCAGCAGCGCCAGCGCCTGCTCGGCCAGCGCGCGGCTGTGCGTCACCAGAATGGCTGCCGAGTCCGGGCCGTGTTCAGCCTCAACCAGCAGATCAAGCGCCGCCAGGCGCGGGTCTGCGTGCTCGTCCGCCAGGATGATTGCCTCGCTGGGGCCGGCGGGCAGGCCGACATCCACCGTGCCGTACAGCAGCCGTTTCGCCGCTGTCACATAGCTGCTGCCGGGGCCGATGATCTTCGCCACCTTCGGCACAGTTTCCGTGCCGTAGGCCAGCGCCGCCACCGCCTGAATGCCTCCGACAGCGTAGACCTCATGCACGCCGCAGATCTCAGCCGCGACCAGCGAAGCGGCGTCAGCAGTTCCTTCAGGCGTGGGCGGGGTCACGACAACGACGCGCGGCACACCTGCGACGACCGCCGGGATCGCCAGCATCAGCATGACGGACGGAAAAGCGCCCTTGCCGCGCGGCACATACAGGCCCGCGCTGGTCACCGAGGTGACTTTTTCGCCGGCCATCACGCCGGGCGCGACCTCGGTAAACCACATCGGCTCCGGCATCTGCTCGCTGTGGAAGGCATGGATATTGGCGTGCGCCTGTTGGATCGCTTCAATGACGTCCGGGGCCAGCGCCTGGCGGGCCGCCGCGAAATGCTCCGGCGTCGCCCGCAGCAGATGGGCCGCGAAGTTCGGCGCGTCAAACTGGCGGGCGTACTGCACAACCGCCTCATCGCCGCGCGCGCGCACCTGATTGATGATTTCCTGCGCGGTTGGCAGCAGCTCGGTGATGTCGGTCTCCGCCCGGCGCATAATATGCGCCATTTCGCTGGCCGAGAGCTTTTCGTACTCGCTGAACCGTATCATACGTGCTTTTCTCCCGCGCTGTGCAGCGCCCTGGAACGCCGCTGAGTGCCATCCCAGCGGATATCGGGGATAAGTAGGTCCTGTTTCGCCAGCAGCCGGTCCCTGTGCGTTAGCAGGTCTTCAAGCATCAGGGCCAGCTCGTCCACAATCTGCCCGGATGGAACGTACCCAATTTCAGCCAGACACCGGCGGTCCGGGTTGTAGTAATGGTGTTCGGGTTCGACGCGCGGGTTATCGTAGTGGCTTGCCGCGACAGCCAGCCCTAACAACTGACCGGCCTGCTGCACCAGCGCCGCGATGTCGTTAACTGTATAACACTGGTCAAACTGGTTGACAACACGATATTCGCCAGGCGCCGGCAGATTTTCAATAACCAGGGCCAGACAGTTGAGCGAATCGCGCAGCGGCAGAAAGCCGCGCGTCTGGCTGCCGGAACCGAAAACGGTTAACGGGTGTCCAATCGCGGCCTGCGCGCAGAACCGGTTTACGACGGTGCCAAAGCACTGATCGAAGTCAAGCCGGGTCCGCAGGCGTGGGTCCGCGGCGCTGACCTGGCTGCGCGTGCCGAACACCACGCCCTGCATGATGTCTGTGGCGCGCAGGCCCCACGCCCTGCAGGCGAACATGGTGTTGTTTGAGTCGTGAACTTTGCTCCAATGGTAAAAGCTGCCCGCCTGCCGGGGAAACGGCAGTACATCGCGCCGGCCTCGAAACTCGATCTCGAAAAATCCTTCGGGGATGTCCACGTTCGGCGCGCCATACTCCCCCATCGTGCCCAGCTTGACCAGGTGCGCCTGCGGGCAGATTTCCTTAATGGCCCACAGCAGGTTCAGGCTGCCGATCACGTTGTTGTGCTGGGTGAAAGCGGCGTGCGCGGCATCAATCATCGAGTACGCGGCGGACGGCATCTCCGCCAGGTGAACAACTGTGTCGGGCTGAAAATCCGCCAGCGCGCGCCGCAGATCGTCGTAATCCAGCAGGTTTAGCTGCCAGAAAGGCAGCGGCTGGCCGAAATGCTGCTGGTAGGCGCTGCGCCGTTCGCCGATGTCGAAAACCGGGACGGCGCTGTCGCCGCCGATTTCAGCCACCCACCCCCGGCGCAGCAGCGCGTCCACGCCGCCCACAGCGTGCCCGCGCGCCGCCAGATGCTGCACCAGCGGCCATCCCAGGTATCCATCCGCCCCGGCAACCAGTACCCGCACGCTGCTCCGCCGTCCTCTCACCCAACCGGGTTGAAGCCGGGCAGATAGCCCTGCACCGCCAGCAGCTCGGCGTTGAGGATGCTGCACCCAGCAGCGCCGCGAACGGTGTTATGCGCCAGCGTGGCGAATTTATAGCCCAGCAGGCGGCATTCCCGCAGCCGCCCGATTGATGTCGTCATGCCGCGGCCCGCATTGCGGTCGCGCCGAATCTGCGGCCGGTCAATCTGGGGAAGATACTGCACCGGCTGCGCGGGCGCGCTGGGCAGCGACGGCACCGGGTCAGGGCCGCGAAACGCCTGCCACGCCGCGATTATCGCGTCAAACGACGGCTTCTCCACCAGTTCGACCGAGACATTGACCAGATGCCCGTCCACGACCGGCACACGGTTGCACGCCGCGCTGGTGCGGGCGTCCAGCCAGGTGATCTGTTCGCCTTCCAGCGCGCCCAGCATCCGCAGCGTTTCGGTTTCCAGCTTGTGCTCATCCCCGCTGACGTAGGGGATAACGTTGTCGAGAATGTCCAGCGAGGCGATGCCAGGGTAGCCGGCGCCGCTGATCGCCTGGGCGCTCACCATGTGGATTTTAGTGATGCCGAAGCGGCGCAAAGGCGCCAGCGCCATCACCACCGGCATAGTGGTGCAGTTGGAGTTGGCGGCCAGCGCGCCGGTTTTCCAGCCGCGCCGCTGGCGCTGTATCTCTATCAGCCGCGCGTGGCCGGCGTTAACTTCAGGCAGCAGCAGCGGCACATCGTCAATCATCCGGTTCAGCGAGGCGTTTGTGCACACCACATGGCCGGCTGCCGCCAGCTCCATTTCCCAGGGGTCAGCGGCCTCCTTAGGCAGCGCCGAGAACACCAGCGGCGACTCGACAGCTTCGTCAGAGCCTTTCACCCGCAGGTTCGCTGCGCTAGCGGGCGGCGCGCCGTCCAGCACCCAGTTAGCCGCCTCGCCGTATAACCGGCCCGCCGTGCGCGCCGAGCCAACCACCTCGCGCACGACAAACCAGGGGTGGTTCTCTAAAAGCTGCACAAATCGCTGCCCGACCGCGCCTGTCGCGCCGAGAATCGCTACGTCCAGTTTGTCTGCCATGTGGCTGCCCTTTCAGATGCCGATCGAGTCGCGCCCTGTTTTAACAGCGGGATAGGAACCCAGCATTTTGACAAATGACGCACGCTGAACCAGCCGGGCCAGCGCTTCCTGGCACTGCGGGTCCTGCCAGTGTCCTTCAAAGTCAAGGTAGAAAACTGGCTCCCAGGGGCGGTTGCGCCGGGGGCGCGATTCAATCTTGGTCAGGTCAATGCCGCGTGTGGCGAACTCGCCCAGGCACTCGTACAGCGCCGCCGGGCGGTTGCGCGTGGCGAACACGATGGATGTTTTGTTGTACTCGCCGCGCGGCGGATCGTCGTGGCCGAGGATGAAAAAGCGTGTGAAGTTATAAGGTACATCTTCGATGTTGGTGTCGAGCGTGTTCAGGCTGTACAACTGGCCTGCCAGCTCGCTGGCGATCACCGCCGTGTACGGCGCTGGTTCCGCCGCCAGATCGCGGGCTGACCCGGCTGTGTCGTGCCAGACAATCGGCTCGAAACCATACCGCTTGAGATACTGCTCACACTGCGCCAGCGCCTGTGGGTGCGAGCGCACAAATTTGATGTCCTGATGGGTTAACCCCGCCGGCGCCAGCAGCGCGTGGTGGACGTGGTGAATGACATCGGCCTGGATGCGCAGGTCGGCGTCCATCAGCAGTTCGTAGGCTTTGCTGACCGCCCCGGCGAACGCATTTTCCACTGGCAGCAGCCCATAGCGCGATTTGCCCGCGTAAATCGCCTCAAACACGTCAGCAAAAGCGTGGCACGGCAGGACCTCAACCCGGTCGCCGAAATGCTGTCTGATCGCCAGCTCGGAATTTGCTCCGTGAACGCCCTGAAATGCAACGATGTCGCGAGCAGACACAGCCAGCTCCTTAAAGTGTGTGCGTTGTGGGTTTACGGCGTGGATGTTTAGAACAGTTCGCGCCAAGCGGCCAGAATAGTATCACAGCCTGGCTGAAAGCGCCAATGCCACCCCCCGCGCGATTTGACAAGCGGCGGCCAGCAATGATAAACTTTTTTCAGATGGAAACAAGAAATATTTCGAGGCATCATGCAGCAGACACGACGTTTCATCATTGATATCCTGCGCGAGCGCGGTGAAGCCACTGTAGATGATATTGTCGAGGAACTGCAGCAGCGGCGCGGCAAAGAGATCACGGCGGTTACTGTGCGGCATCACCTCACGCGGCTGCAGGAAGAGGACATGATCGCCACGCCGCAGATGCGGCATCGCAGCACGCCGGGGCGTCCGCAGCACGTGTACGCGCTGACCGAAAAAGCCTTTGCGCAGTTCCCGAACAACTACCAGCGCCTGGCGACCGGGCTGCTCCAGGGGATGCGCCGCCACCTGCCTGCGGACCATATCAACGTTATTCTGGAAGACGTGGCTGACCTGATGGTGATGGACGCTGATATCCCGCAGGTTCCTATGGAGCAGCGGCTGGCGATGACAGTCGAGTATCTCACTCAGCAGGGGTATGAAGCGCACTGGGAAGAATCCAGCGATGGCTATCTGCTGTGCACCAGCAACTGCCCCTATCACCACCTGGCGCAGGATGAGGATCGGCTGTGCGAAATGGATATGCGCCTGGTTGCCGGGCTGCTGGGCGCTGTGCCGCGCCGCACATCGCGCGTGATGGCCGGCGACCACGTCTGCGCCTATTTCATCCCGGCAGCAGCTGCCGACAGCCAGCGATAGTTTTAATGGCTGTCGTTTTTATTGACTGCCCCCTCGCACCCGTGTTAAACTGGCAGGATTGCACATCTCTGTTCGCCTGAGGAGAATACAGCATGGCCCTTAACGAGAAGGACAATCTCCAGGTTGATACCCCAGCGCTGCTGGTCACGCCTGCTGCTGTAAACACAATCCAACAGCTTCTGGAACAGCGCCAGATTCCAAACCACGCGCTGCGCGTATTCGTCTCTGGCGGCGGCTGCTCCGGCATGCAGTACGGCATGGCCTTTGAGGAAAAAGTGCAGGATTTCGACACCGTTGTTACCGTTGACGGCGTCCGCCTGGTGATAGACCCGACCAGCATGATCTACCTGCAGGGCGCCACAATTGATTTCGTGGACAGCCTGATGGGCGGCGGCTTCCGCATTGATAACCCGAACGCGCTGTCGTCGTGCGGCTGCGGCCAGTCCTTCCGCTCCGGCGAAGGTGATGATGAGGCCGCTGACGGCGGCTGCTGTTGCAGCCATTAACCGGCGGCGCTTTAGCGTCGCAGTGAGCTAACGGCCAGGCCGGCAAGCCCCAACGCCCCCAGAAGCAGGATCGGCGCTATCGGCGGCATGCCTTCTGGCAGATCGAAAGGCTGCTGGCGCGGCGCTGGCGCGGATGTCGCCTCTGCCGCGCTGCTTTGTGTAGTGGGCGCGGCGGCCACCACTGGCGGGTATGTGTAGGTGGGCAGTGCCTGGGCTTGCTCCACAGCGCCAGCGCCGCTGGCGGCGGGCGGTTGACCGCCCGCTGACGACAGCTCCGCGCCCGGAAGGCTCAATGTCCGCGCGCTGGCGGTCGCCGTGAGGAAGCCACCCGGCGTCAGCGTCAGCACCTCCGCTGGCTCCAGCGTCGCGGCTGTCGTCGGGGCCATGCCCGGTTCTAGGTTGGGGACGGCGCTTTCGTCGCCAATGATCTGCACCAGCTCGTCAAAGACCCAGGCGCGCACCGGCCCGGTGGGCGCGTCGTCGAACTGGAACTGAAGCCAGCGAAAATAGCGCCCGAATACCTGATATGATCTGCCGGCGCGGATAGTCCCCAGTCTTTCGCCTTCAATATCCGGTTCAGCTCGAACGTTTACTTCGCCTGCCTCTGCTTTCGCTTCAAGCAGCACCTGCCCTTCTGGCGTGGGCGTGCGCGAAGGCGTGGCGGTTACGGCGGCCTCAATCACTGGCGGCGCGAGCGTTGGCAGCTCCGCGCGCACCGGCGTCGATGTCACCAGCTCCTGCGCGGCGACATCGCGGCTGCTGAACCCGCCCAGCGCGGCTATCCCGCTGAGCAGAAAGACGGCGCTAATTAGAATCGCCGCATAAGCGCGCTGGCTGTGCATCAGCTTCTCCTACCAGGAAACCACGTTATCGGCAGCCTGCCGACCCTGCTCGGCTGTCCGGCGTTCGCCATCGCGCACCAGATACCCCTCATATTCCTGCCCTGTTAACCCGTACACGGTCCATCCACTCAAAACAAAAGGGGGCGTGGCGCGCTCTGGCGCGCACGCGCTGCAATCAGCCGGCAGCCACTCGCCATTATAGCGGCGCGCGAGATGGACGTGTGTGCCGTTCGACACGCCGCCCTCGCACGACGCCCGGCCGATAGCGTCGCCGGCGCTGACAGTGGTCCCTGCCGGGACACGCCCGTCTGAATCAATGTGCAGATACAGTACGCTCCAGCCAGTTGTCTCGTCGTGGTCGCCGTCGAGGTCAAGCACGACCACGCCGCCGGCGCTGCGCACCACGACACCCGCTGCCGCCGCCGTAACCGTATAAGCTGACAGGTAGCATGACGACTCAACCAGCGCCAGGTCGTCGGGCGGCGCGAGATCAACCGCTGACCAGGCGCTGCCGCTGCCCCACCCGCCGTGCGGCCCGCCCGTAAAGAACCAGGATTCGCCGCTGGCGAAGGGCAGCATAAGCGGCGGCTGCGCCAGGCCGGCTGGAACTAAAATATCGAGGGGGGCGGCGAATGGATCGCCGAAGTAAGCGGCGTAAACGCTGTACAGGCCGTCAGGCCCGACCTCTCGCAGCCAGCGGTCGTAAGTGTTGTACAGGCTGAGCATGTGCTGTACGCCGATCGTGCCCGCGTTCAGGCCCGGCGCAAAGCGCAGCCGTTCGCCGCTCTCGAACTCAACAGCGGCGCGGCCGCTGTACTTCCAGCCGTAATAGCCCTCGTTTAAGCGGTCCGCCGCCCAGGTGAGCTGCCGGTAAAGCCCGTTGCGATCAAAACCCAGGGGCGAAGCGGGCGCGCCCAGAGGGTATGTCTGAAGCGTCTCAGAGGGGTTAGCGTCGGTGAGCCACTGGCCGCGCAGCTCAAGCAGCGCCAGCAGCAGGCGCGCGTCTACGCTGAATTCAAGCGCTACGCGCTCAACGATTTCCGCCGCGCGATAGAGCTGGCCGTCAACCTCATCCGTGGCGGCGCGGATATAGCCTGGCTGCCCGCTGACGAAGGCCGCGGTGTCGAACTGGGCCGCGCCTGGCCCGCGCACCAGCCGGCTGTCCGGGATAATCTTGAGCAGCGGGGTTGTGTCCTGCGGCAGGCCCGGCAGATGAACCACCTGCCCCACCGCCAGGATGTCAGGGTTAACCAGCGTGTTCGCGTCTATCAGCGCGGCGACGGACACCCCGTGCAGGCTGGCAATCCCTGAGAGCGTGTCGCCCGGCTTAACCACATACTCGCGCGCGCTGCTGGCTGGCGCGCCCGGCTGCACAGGGTCGGGCGTGGGCACAATCGCTGTCAGCGCGATCTGTGTCGCCGTCGCCGCTGGTGCGTCGGTGGCGGTCAGCGCAGCCAGCGGCGTGCTGGTCGCCGTTATAACCACATAGACAGGGCGCGCTGGCACACAGGCTGCGAGCGCGGCCAGGGCCAGCGGGACGCCACTATGAGCGCGCCGCGCGAGCCAGGATAACAGCCTGGGAAGCAAAACTGGCTCCCTAAAATTGGGCAATCGCGCGTTTGATTGTATACTACTCTGCCGATTGATGATATAACAATCCTGTCTGACAACCTGCTGAAAACAAGGAGCTGTTACAACATGGCAACAAGCCAGGAAATTGCCGCGATATTCGAGAAAATGGTGAAAACGTTTGACCCGCAGAAGGCTGTCGGCGTCAATGCCACCATCCAGTTCGACCTCGGCGGCGACAGCGGCGGCCAGTATTGGATCAAAATTGCCGACGGCAAGGCCCAGAGCGGCACCGGCCTCGCCGACAGCCCCACGATGACGCTGCGCGCCGCGGCGGACGATTGGGCAGCGGTTGTGAACGGCCAGCTCAACCCTATGCAGGCTTTCATGAGCGGTAAGCTCAAAATTCAGGGCGACATGGGGTTGGCGCTGAAACTTCAGCCAATGTTCCTCAGCTAGGCTGCCCCTGCTCAACCAGCGCCGCGCCACAGGGGCGGCCCGCGCGGCTGTCGCGGGGACCCTGTGGCGCAGCGCCGCGTGCCTACTCGTCATCCAGGTCGAGATCAGGCCCCATATTCGCCAGTGTAGCGCTGCCGATAGCGTCCTCGATGGCTTCCAGCAGGCTGTCGTCGCCAGCTTCCTCGGCTTCCTGCGCCAGTGCCGTAAGCGCCGCCAGTGCCCGATCGCCGCCGATTTCGCCCAGCGCCCAGATCGCGCTCTCTTTTATCTCACGGTCATCTTCGCTGGCGAGCGCGATCAGGTAAGGAACAGCTTCCTCAAGCTCCAGCTCGCCGCTGGCGCGGGCCGCCTCATAGCGCATCTCCGCGTCGTCGCTGCGCAGCTCGCGCAGCACGGCGTCCCTCCAGCGCTGTTCATAGGCGCGCCCCATAGCAAAGACCGCGCTGATACGCATGCGCTGGTCGTCGCTGTGATACGCTTCGTCAATCGCTTCGTTGACGATTTCATGGCTGGAGTTGGCGATCGCCTCTAAGGCGCGCCGCCGCACCTCAACTTCTTCCGTCTCATTGGAGTAGATGCCGACGACGGTGTCCTGCAGTTGGTAATACGCCGCGGGGGGCAGGCCGCCCATTTCGCCCATGAAAATGAAATTGCCCAGCGCGTTGAGGGCGGCAGCGCGCACAACAGCCGCCTCATCCCACTGCGCCAACTCGCTCAGACGCGCCATAAACGCTGGCGTTTCGTTCGTCCACAGCAGGTTGATCGCGGCCTCACGGACTTCCGGGTCTTCATCCTCAAGCCCCAGGAAAAAGCTGACTGGCTCGTAATCCAGCTCGAAGTTGGTTTCGCTCAGGTCAGCCAGGCGGCGCATCAGCGCTCGGCGGCGCTCGACATCCAGCGCTTCCCAAACCGGCGTTAGCTGGCCGACTTCGTCAGCCGTCAGGCCGGAAAGTCCATAATAGAGCGCGGCGCTGAAGCCCTCGCTTTGCCCGGTCTGCAGCAGCTTAAGCGTTGTGGGCAGGTCTGGTTGTTCAGCGGGCGCGCCGTCTTCGCTGTCAAGGCCGTCAAGGTCATCGAGCGCGAACTCATCGCCGTCCAGCGGCAGGTCATCGTCCAGGTCACTCATGCTTCATCCTTTGCGCCCTTAAGGCAGCAAGCTGGTGATCGGGTTCAGGATGTCGTTTACAAAGGCGATGACGAAGATCGAAAGCAGCAGCACCATGCCGATCAGGTGCACCAGGCCTTCGCGCTCTGGCGTAATGGGCCGGCCGCGAACGATCTCGATCAGCACAAACAGGATGCGCCCGCCGTCCAGCGCCGGCAGCGGCAGCAGATTGGTTATGCCGAGCGCGATGCTGATGATCGCCACAAAGTTCAGGATAACTACCGGCTGATTTTGCTCGATACTCTGCTGGAGGAATACCGCGCCAACCTGGCTGATAGCGAGCGGACTCAGAAAACGCGCTTCGTCTGAGCTGATCGCCCCATTGATGATTTCGCCGGGCAGGCGCAGCAGCGTCGTCACGTAAAAACTGATGCGGTCGAAACTGTAGCGCAGGGAATCGCCCAGTGACAGCGGCACGATTTCCTGCTGCAGCCCGCTGTCAACGTAGATAACGCCCAATGACGAATCAGACAGGGCGGGTTGAATGGTTATCCCCATCGCCCCCTGCCCCTGCGGCGGATCGGCGCGCGGGACCAGCGTGACATCGCGCGTTTCGCCCTGCCGCGTGAGCGTGAGGGTTATTTCCGCGCCCATGTTCTGCTGCGTCAGCGTGGGCAGGTCCTCGAACGCCGTGAACGGCTCGCCGTTGAAGGCGATGATCGTGTCGCCCGGTTCGATCCCCGCCCGTGCCGCTGGCGAGCCTTCAGCCACGCCGGAGACGTAGACATAGGGCGCTGCTGCCGCGTTTTCTGCGGCGGCCGGCGGCGTGAAGGCGATTTCAAGGTTCTCGCCGTCGCGCTGAACCGTCAGCGCGACCGGCTGGCCTGCGGCAGCGGCCAGGCTGCTGAACAGGCTGGCGGAGTCCGCGAAGTGTTCGCCGTCAACCTTGAGAATCATGTCGCCCGGCAGCAGGCCCGCCGCGCCCAGCGTGGAGTTTGGCGCAATGTCTACCAGGCCGACACTGCCGCCGACCACAGTCGGCAGCCCGGCCATGCCGATAATGATGAACAGCGCAATGGCCGTCAGCAGGTTCATAACCGACCCGGCGACCAGAAAGAGAATGCGCGCCAGCGGCCTGGCTTCGTTAACCGACATCGTTTTGACAACGCCGCGCGCGCGCAGCTTCTCGCGGTCGCTTGTCGAATCGGCCTGGCTGGCAAGCCGCTCTGCCGCGATACCGCGATCGCGCTCAGTGGCACTTTCGCTTACCGGGCGCACAAAATCCTCGCCCAGGGGGCGCACGAACCCGCCGATCGGCAGCCAGTTAAGCGTGTATTCGGTTTCGCCCCGCCGAAATAGTGTCAGCATGCGCGGCGGGAAGCCGATACCAAACTCCAGAATGGTGATGCCTACGGCTTTGCCGGCGAAGAAATGGCCAAGCTCGTGGATGATGATCGCTGGAATCAGAACCAACCCGAAGGCGACAACTGCCGATAAAGCGTCGTTCCCCAGCAGAAAGTCTAACATTATTGCTCACCTCAGCGTGTGATCGCGCGGGATGCGGCAGGTCACAGTTAGTGGACAGTCGAGCCGATTATAAACGTCGCGGCGAGATAAGAACAAGGCGCTAATGGCGACGCTTATCAATTATTGATGTTCGCGCAGCTTTTTTAAGGGATTGTGCGCGCCCACCCCTCCGCTATAATCAGCGGCGGAATCTCAAGCGGAGAACGCAGCGTGCTTGCCCTGAAGGGCCTCATTCGGGCCATGCGGCCCAAACAGTGGACAAAAAACGTTCTGATCTACGCCGGCCTGGTCTTTGATGGCCAGCTTTTCAACCTTGACGCTTTCGTGAAAGTCACGGTCAGCTTCTTTTTGCTGTCGCTCGTGGCCAGCAGCATCTACCTGCTGAACGACATCATTGACATTGATCGTGACCGCCGCCACCCGGTAAAACGGCGCCGCCCGCTGCCATCCGGACAGCTAAAGGTATCTACCGCGCTGGCGGTGGCCATTGCGCTGCCGCTTTTCGCCATGCTGGCCTCGCTGGCTTATAACCCGCAGTTCACCGTCATCCTGCTGATGTATTTCGTGCTGCATGTGCTGTACTCGTTCTGGCTAAAGCACATTGTTATCCTCGACGTGATGACGATCACGGCTGGCTTTGTGCTGCGGGTGGCGGCGGGCGTGGTGCTGGTTCAGGTGCAGAATTTCTCGCCCTGGCTGTACGCCTGCACGGCGCTGCTGGCGCTGTTCCTGGCTATCGGTAAGCGCCGCCAGGAGCTGCTTCTGCTGGAGCAGCGGGCGGAGAGCGTGCGCGCCACGTACCGCGCTTACAACCTGCCGCTGCTCGACGATATGCTGCGGTTGGTCACAACCAGCACGTTTCTGGCCTACCTGCTCTACACCATTGAAGCGCCCACGATCAAAGTCGCGGACACCAACCTGGCCTTGATCACGACGCCGTTCGTGTTGTATGCCTTGTTCCGCTATCTTTACCTGATCCATGTGAAGAATGAAGGCAGCGCGCCCGATGAAGTGCTGCTGCGCGACTACCCGCTATTGATCTCGATCATTCTATGGGGGCTAACCTTCGTGCTGATCCTGTACCTGCCCGGCTCCGCCTGACTGGGAGTGCTCGCTTGGAAACCAGCGCGCCCGCCAAAATCATTCTGCTGGGTGAACACGCCGTCGTGTATGGCTGCCCCGCTATCGCTGTCCCGGTGTCCAGCCTGCGTGTGACGGCCCGCAGCGCGCCGAATGACCCGCCCTGCCAGGGGCTGCGCCTGGTGACCGCGGGGATGGAGCTGGCGTTTTCACCGGACAGCCCCGCAGATGATGCTGTCGCTTTCGCGCTGCGGCTGTTCCTGGAGGCATTAGGCGCGCCGCCGCCAGACGTGACGATCACGCTTCAGTCAGACATCCCGATCGCTGGCGGGCTGGGCAGCGGCGCGGCGGTGACAGCCGCGCTGGGGCGGGCGCTGGCCGCCGTGGTGAACAGGCCGCTGCTGAATGACCGGCTGAATGAGCTGGTCTATGAGGTAGAGAAAGTCTATCACGGCACGCCAAGCGGCATAGACAACACCGTTATCGTCTATGAGCAGCCCGTCTATTTTGTGCGCGGTGCGCCGATCCAGGCGCTGCCTATCGGGGCGCCGTTCACGCTGTTAATCGCGGATACCGGGCAGCGCGCCCTGACGCGCACCGCTGTGGCCGATGTGCGCCAGCTTTATGATGCCGCGCCTGCCAGCGTCCAGGGCCATTTCGACGCCATCGCGGCGCTTGTACGGCAGGCGCGCCAGTGTATCGAGCGTGGCGATATCGCTACGCTGGGCGCGCTCATGAGCGCGAATCACAAGCGTCTGCGCCAGCTTACGGTGTCGTCGCCGCAGTTAGAGCGGCTGGTCCAGGCGGCGGCTGACGCTGGCGCGCTGGGGGCCAAGCTCTCTGGCGGCGGGCGCGGCGGCAATATGATCGCGCTGGTGCCCCCTGACACCGCGGGGCAAGTTGAACAGGCGCTGCTGGCCGCCGGCGCGGCGGCGGTGTACCGCACGGTTGTCGGTTAAAAAGCGCGCTGCCGGCTCAGCGCATCTGCCAGATGGTTGCCCGCCCACACCAGCGCCGCGATAGTCACGCCTGGCGCGATGCCAATCCAGGGCGCGGTGCGAAAAACCGCGCGGCTTTCCGCCAGCATGCCGCCCCAGTCAGGCGTGCCCGGCTCATAGCCGACGCCCAGGAACGTGAGCGCGGCGCCGCTTAGCAGCGCATAGCCGAACACTACGCCTGTATACGCCGCCAGCGTGGGCATAATGTTCGGCAGCACGTGCCGCGTCACAACGCGCAGCCGCGCTGCGCCCAGCGCGTAGGCGGCGTCAACGTACCCCTGAGCGCGCACCGTCAGCGCCGCCGCCCGGACGATAAGCGCCGTAGGGGCCAACTGCGACAGGCCGACCGCCAGGCCCAGCGGCACAATCCCGCGGCCGGCGGCGGCCAGCACTATCAGCGCCAGGACAAGGCCCGGCACGGCCAGCAGCGCGTTTACCAGCGGCATAAACACGAGATCGGCGGCCTTAGGTTCCATCCCCATGACCAATCCCAGCGCTGTTCCTGCGGCCACGCTGAACGCGGTTGCGATGGCCGCCGCCAGCAGCGTCTGCCGCCCGCCGTACAGGTAGCGGCTCAGAACGTCCCTGCCGAGCAGGTCGGTTCCCAGCGGGTGGGCGCGGTCGGGCGGCTGGAGCTGGTGGTCAGGATTGGTCTGGGTGGGCGCATGCGTCACGAGAAACGGCCCCGCGATCACGAGCGCCGCCGTCACACTGATGATGATAACCGCCGCGCGCAGCATCGTATTCAGTGTCTCACGCGCGGGTCAAGCCAGGCGTGAAGCAGGTTCATGGCGGTGTTGATAATCACATAGGCCGCCGCCGAGAAGATGACAACGCCCTGAACGATGGGGAAATCCTGCCTGATAACCGCATCCAGCAGCAGCCGCCCGACGCCTGGCCGCACAAACATGCTCTCCGTCACGACCGCGCCGCCGAACAGAAATCCGATTTGCAGCCCCAGCGTGCTGACAACCGGCAGCAGTCCGGCACGCAGGATGTGCTGTGTTGTGACGCGGCGCTCAGTCAGGCCCTTTGCTCGCGCCGTTCGGATATAGTCGGCCGCCGCGGCGCTGCTGACGCTGGCCTGCGTAACCCGCGCGACCGCGCCGGCGGTGTGAAATCCCAGCAGGCTCGCGGGCAGCACAAGATGGGCGACGCTTCCGGCCCCGCTGGAGGGCGTCAGCGCGAGCTGCACGCTGAACAGGTAGATCGCCGCGATGCCGCTCCAGTAAATCGGCACGCTCAGCGACAGGCTGGTCACAGCGCGCGCCCCTGCGGATACGCCTCTCAGCTTTAGACCGCTGGCGATGCCCAGGCTCAGGCCCAGGCAGGTGGCCACCGCGCCTGCGCCCAGCGCCAGGTTTATCGTGGGCGGCAGGCTGCGCCACAGCGCGTCCGCGACCGGCTCTCCGCTCACGAGCGATTCCCCCAGGTCGCCGCGCGCCAGGCCCGTCAGGTAGCGAACGTACTGGACAAACACGGCATCAGCCAGGCCGCGTTCAGCGCGGCGCGCCTCAATCACGCCCTGCTGCGCGCCGCCCAGCGTCAGCTCCGCTTGCAGCGCGTCCCCTGGCAGCAGGCGCAGCGCGAAGAAGGCCAGCGTGATCGCCAGCCATACACTGAGCGCGCCAGAGGCGAGTAAACGAAGGCCGCGCATCAGGGGATGTCGGCTGTGTAAACCGCGTTGTTGAGCAGCGGAAACCAGCCGTAAGGGTCGAAGATCAGGTTTTGCACAGCGGCGCGGCTGGCGTTCAGGTTAACATAATCGCGGATTGGCAGGACCAGCGCCTCTTCCATGATGATCTGCTGCGCCTGGCTGTAGAGCGCCTGGCGCGCGGCCTCGTCGGTCTGTGTGACGGCCTGGGTCAGCAGCGCGTCCAGTTCCTGGCTGGCGTAACCGGTCCAGTTCAGGCTGCCCGTGCTGAGGTAGAAATCGTTCAGCAGGGCCGGGTCCAGGCCCGGCGTGTCGAACGCGACCAGATTGTAGTCCCCCTGCTGAACGGCTTCCTGCAGCGTCGGGAAAGTTGGAACCGGCGTTAGCCGCGCGCGGATGCCAATTGTTCGCCATTGGTCCAGCAGCAGCTCGGCGATCTGGGGGATCATCCCCCAGGGCGGCACGATAACAGTAACTTCCAGATCAACGCCGTTGGCCTCCAGGATACCGTCGTTGTTGGTGTCATTAAAGCCGGCGGCGGCCAGCAGCGCCTGCGCCTGGGCGCTGTCAAAGGCGTAAGCCCCGTTCAGCGCGCGGTCGTAGAACAATGTGCTGGCGGCCAGCGGCCCCCAGGCTGCCGGCGAGAAGCGCTGGAAAACAGCGTCAATAATGGCGTTCCGGTTGGTGCCGAACAGCAGCGCCTGGCGCACAGCGCGGTTATCAGTTGGGAAGCGGGCGGTATTCAGCAGGAATTGTGTTGGCTGCCCCGGAATGCTGACGGGCAGCAGTTGGATTGAGCTGTTGCCTGCCAGCAGGCGCGCATCGGTCGGCAGCAGCTCGCCCATAATCTGGGCGTCGCCGCTTTCCAGCGCCAGCAGGCGCGTGGCTGGGTCGCTGAAAAAGCGGAACTCGATTTCGTTGACGGCGTTTTCGCCCGGCGGCTGATAAAACGCCGGCCCCCAGGTGTAATCAGGGTTGCGGCGCAGCAGAATGCGCTCACCCGGAACCAGCTCAACGAACGTAAAGGGGCCAGTTCCAACCTGGTGAAACTGATAGCGGTTAGTTGAATACTGGTTGAAGGCGGTCGGGCTGGCCATGCCCAGATAAACCTGCGCCAGCGCGTCCAGCAGCGGGCTGTACGGCGCGCTGAGCCGGATGCTGATGGTGTAATCGTCAGCGATGTCGTAGCCCGCGTAAGGCCCCAGCATGAACGCCGCGCGCTGCGAGCCGGTGGCCGGGTCAGCGATGCGATCAAGGTTAGCGGCCACCGCCTGCGCGTTGAAGGGTGTGCCGTCGTGGAACACAACGCCCTGCTTCAGTTTAAAGGTGTAAACCAGCCCATCCTGAGAGATCGACCACTCAGCCGCCAGCCCTGGCACAAACGCCCGCGTCGTCGGGTCGCGATAAACGAGCGTGTCGTACACCTGCCGCAGCGGGATGCCCAGCTCCGCTGAACGGTGAATGTGCGGGTCAAACCCGCTTGGCTGCAGCGTCAGCCCGTAGACCAGCCGCCCCTGCCCCGCGCCCTGCTGTGTCTGCACGGCGGGCAGACAGGCGCCCAGCGTCAGCAGCAGCGCGCTTACCAGCGCCGCCCACCCATGTCTCACTGGCATTTTGATCTTTCCAGCTTTATCACGATGCGATAGGATGTTGTTATCACTGCCGGCATTTACGTTACAGGTACACGAGCTTGGGCACATACGATCCCCGTTACCTGATTACGCCTCCCAAAGAGGAAGAAGAAGTATATCCCTATCGCCGCGTTTGGCCTAGCCTGCTGCTGGAGTTGGGCGGCCTGTTTGGCGCGGCGCTGGCCCTGTTCGTTGTCTCTCGCCTGGTCGCTATTCCGCCGGCGCTGCACCCACCCGCCCTGGCGCTTATCGCGCTGTTCCCTGGCGCGCTCTGGCTGCGCTTTTCGTGGCAGCGTGAGCACGCCGTGCCGGAGCCGCGCCAACACCTGCTGTTGGTGGCAGTGGTTACTGCGCTGGCTGCCGGCGCGGTTGGCGTGCCGTTCGTGCGCGATGTGCTGCGGGTTGACGAGTGGCTGCCGCTTTCCGGCGCTGTCAACCGCATCATCGGCTACACGTTCACTGTGGGCATCGTTCAGGAATTGATCCGCTATCTGGTGCTGCGCTACACCGTCTGGCCCGGCTACTTCCGCACGCGCCTGGACGGTGTGGCCTACGGCGTGGCCGGCGCGGTCGGCTGCGCGCTGGCGCTCAACCTGAATTTTATGCTGACCACTCAGGCAGAGCTGGACATCGCCGCTATGCGCGTGTTCGATGAAACGGTGCGCCAGGTGGCCGGCGGGATCATCGTCGGCTACGGCCTCGCTGAAGTGCGTTTCAACCCGCGCCCGTTCCCGCTGCTGCTGCCGGCGGCGCTTTTCTTCGCCGCGCTTGTGACCGGGATCGCCATCCCCGTGACCTCCGGGCTGGCCAATGTTGCGCTGAGCGTGAGCGCCCCCGTTACCGCGGCCAGCCCGCTGCGGGGTTTCCTTTTCTCCGCGGTGCTGATGGCGGCTGTCGCCGGGGTAATGATTTTCCTGTTTACTATCGCTGTCCGCCAGGATCAGGAAGCCGCCGCCGTCGGCGAAGGTTAGGCTTGCGGCCCGCGATGATTGTGAACCGGCTATGCAGTTAACTGAACTGACATTTCGCCAGCGCTGGAGCCACTACCTGGCCATTATTTTCTCAGTTGTGGGTGTGGTGATTGGCATCAACCTGCGCGATGCAGCCCTGACCGCTACCTCACTGTACGTGAACAGCCAGGTCGGCATCAGCGCCCAGTACCCGGTCAACTGGTTAATTGACGAGGCTGGCAGCTATGTGTTTCGCGTCCGTGACGTGGCGCGCGCGGGCTTTAACACCACTATTCAGGTTGCGACGCGCCCGGTCAGCCCGGCGACTTCGACGCGCAACGTGCTCGATGACCTCAACCTCAACCGCGCCCAGACGCTCGCGGCATACGAGGTGCTGGCGGAAGAAAGCTTCACGCTGCCTAATGAAGTGGCGGCGACCGCTATGACCTACACCTTTGTTGACACGCAGGATAACCCCTTTCTGCAGGGCATCCCGGTTGTTGTTCAGGGGCTTGATATTCTGACGCTGCGGGGTGGCCAGGCGCTGATCATCACCTTCCTGGCTGACGCTGCCGATTTTGAGGCGCTCATGCCGGTTTTTGAACAGTTCATCAGCAATCTGGAATTTTAGCGTATGAAGATCGCGCTGCGTTTAGGGGTGCTGGCCGCCCTGCTGTGTCTGGCAATCCGGCCGGGCGCCGCCCAGGGCCAGACCCTCGATCTTGAGCGTATCCAGAGCGCAACCGTGTTCATCATGCAGACGCGCAATGTCGGCAGCAGCCTCATGGTGACGTGTGTCAGCTCTGGCACGGTGGTCAGCCGCGATGGCCTGGTTCTCACTAACGCCCACGCCACCGTCCCCAGCGCGGTTTGTAATGGCGAAACGCTGATAATCGCGTTTTCCGTCCGGGCGGGCGAGCCGCCGATCCCCAAGTACCGCGCTGAAATCTCGCAGGCTGATATCGGGCTTGACCTGGCGCTGCTGCGCATCACCCGCCAGTTTGATGGCCGCCTGGTTAGCCCTGGCTCACTGGCGCTTCCCTTCGTTGAGCTGGCGGATTCGGGCACAGTCCGGCTTGACCAGACGATCACGGTGGTGGGCTACCCTGATATCGGAAATGACCCGGTGGAGGTCCGGCGCGGCACAGTGAGCGGGTTCGTGGCCGAACCGCGCGGCGGCGACCGCGCCTGGATCAAAACGCTGGCCGAAATCCCTGGAACAATGTCTGGCGGCGGGGCCTATGATCAGGATGGGCGGCTGATTGGCGTGCCCACGACCGCCCCGATTTCCGGCCTGGCACAGGGCACGAGCTGCGTGCCGGTTCAGGACACCAACAGTGACGGCCTCGTCAACGCCGCTGACATCTGTATCCCGGTTGGCGGCTTTATCAACTCGCTGCGCCCTTCCAATTTCGCCAGGCCGCTGCTGCGCGCCGCCGCGCTGGGGCTGAAGGTAGACCTGCCGGCCCTCGGCAGCGGGTCGATTGTCCCCGCTGGTCAGCCAGCGTTCAACCGTCTGTTTTTCGCGCCATCGGTTAATGAGGCCGGCGTGCCAACGAGTGTGATTCGCAGCCTGCCCGCCGGCAGCACCAGCCTTTATCTGTTTTTCGACTATGCGAATATGACGCCGGAAACGGTCTACGAGCTGCGCGTCACGACCGATGGCATCCCCAACCGCACGTTCAGCCTGGCACCGGTGCGCTGGAGCGGTGGCGAGCGCGGCCTGTGGCATATCGGCAGCGTTGACCAGCCCTGGCCGAACGGTGTCTATGACTTTACGCTGTTCGCGGACGGCATCACCAGCGGCACAGCGCGCCTGTTGATCGGCGGCGCGGCGGAGCCGGTGCCAACGTTCAGTGACATTGTGTTTGGCCTGCAAGACAGCCAGGGCACACCGCTGGGCAACGGGTTCGTCCTGCCCACCGGCAGCGTCGCAAACGCGCGTTTTATCTACCGCAACATGCAGGCTGGCCTGCCCTGGACGGTTATCTGGTATTACGGCGGCGTTGAGGTGCGGCGCGATGAGCAGGTCTGGTCAGATGGCACTGACGGCGCCAAGACGATCGGCCTTGAGGGCGAAGGCGGTTTGTTCCCCGGCGCTTATCGCCTGGAGATGTACATCGAGAACCGCCTGGCGGCCACTGCCGACTTCACTATCGCCGGCGCGCAGCAGGGGGTCTTTCCCCAGGTTTTCAGCAACGTCCGTTTTGCGACCGCGCCCTCACTGGCGGATGCCGCCAGCGCCCCAGCCGGCAGCACCTTTCCAGCCGGCATCAACACGCTCTACGGCCTGTTCGACTGGCAGCAGATACAGATCGGCACTTTGTGGACGCTGCGGCTCTCTGTTGACGACAGCGTGTTTTACGAGCGCACCGCGCCCTGGACCAGTCCCGAAAGCGGCGCGAATTTCGTCGTCCGCATGACCGATGAGAGCGGCATTCCCGATGGCACCTACCGGCTGGACCTGCTGGTCAACAATGTGCCGCTTCAGTCAGCCAGGGCGCAGGTAGGCATCGGCCAGCTTCCAATTGATCGGTTCGCCAGTGCCAGCGGGGTGCAGGTGCGCGGCCAGATTATAGACGCCGAGACGCGCGAGGGCGTGCCAGGGGTATCCTTTATTCTGCTGACGAAGGATTACTCGGTTGCAGATTTTGAGTGGCGGGCGGACCAGGTGTTCGCGCTGGCGGTGACGGACCGCAGCGGTCGGTTTCAGGTAGATCGCCCGCTTGAACTGGCGGCCCCCTACAGCGTGATTATAACGGCGGCAGGCTATCTGCCCGTGACAGTAGACGGCTTTGAAGTGGACGGCGAAACGGCCAACCCGCTTGAGCTGGTGATCTATCTTACGCGGGGGTGACGGTGGCCGATAAACAGCGCCTTGACAGCAGCCTGTTCGAGCGCGGGCTGGCGCCCAGCCGCGAGAAGGCGCGCGCGCTGGTTATGGCCGGTGAGGTTACCGTTAACGGCCAGTTGGTTGATAAACCGGGCACGCGCGTCGCTGAAGGCGATATCCTCGCGGTCAGGGCAAAGCCGCGTTTTGTCAGCCGGGGGGGCGAAAAGCTGGAGGCCGCGCTCGCCGCGTTCGCTATCGCTGCCGCTGGCCGCCTGTGCGCTGACGTCGGCGCCAGCACGGGCGGTTTTACCGACTGCCTGCTCCAGCGCGGGGCGCAGCAGGTCTACGCGATTGATGTCGGCTATGGCCAGCTCGATTACCGGCTGCGGCAGGACAGCCGGGTGACAGTCCTGGAGCGGACCAACGCCCGCTATCTCGAACGGCTGCCGCAGCCGGTTTCGCTGGTTGTGGTTGATGCATCCTTTATCTCTTTGCAGCTTTTGCTGCCGGTCATTCGCGGCTGGCTGGCGCCGGAATCCGACGTTGTCGCGCTTATTAAACCGCAGTTTGAGGCCGGCAAGGAACAGGTCGGCAAAGGCGGCGTTGTCCGCGCCAGCGCTGTGCACCGCCAGGTGCTGGCTAGCACGCTGGATTTCGCGCAGCGCGCCGGCTATACCGTCAGGGGGCTGATCGTCTCGCCGCTGCGCGGCCCGGCGGGTAATATCGAGTTTCTCGTCTGGCTGGGCTGGGGAGCAGCCGCCGCAGCCGCTCAGCCGCCAGCCGCGCTGATTGAGGCGGCACTGGCGGCCCACTGACACGCTACACTTTATCCCTGCCAGCGCATATAATCGTGCCAGTGACTATTGAGAACGGCAGAGCATGAGCCTTAACATCCGCAATTTCTCCATCATCGCCCATGTTGACCACGGCAAGAGCACGCTGGCGGACCGCCTGCTCCAGCTCACACACACGGTGAGCGACCGTGAAATGCAGGAACAGATGCTTGACACGATGGATTTAGAGCGCGAACGCGGCGTGACCATCAAAGCCTCGGCGGTCAGAATGCAGTATCTGGCGCAGGATGGCCAGATGTACATTATTAACCTGATTGACACGCCCGGCCATGTGGACTTCACCTATGAGGTCAGCCGCGCCCTGCAGGCCTGCGAAGGGGCGCTGCTGGTGGTTGACGCCAGCCAGGGCATCGAGGCGCAAACGCTGACCAACGTCTATCTGGCGCTGGAGCAGGACCTCGAAATCCTGCCGGTGATCAACAAGATTGACCTGCCGGCGGCGCGGCCTGACGATGTCGCGCACGAAGTCGCTGACCTGCTGGGCACAGAGGCGGACGAGATGCTGCGAATCTCGGCGAAAAGCGGCGTGGGTGTGCAGGATGTGCTGGAGACGGTGATCGCGCATGTGCCCCCGCCGACAGGCGACGCTGACGCGCCGCTGCGCGCCCTGGTTTTCGACTCGCACTACGATTCCTATAAGGGTGTGGTGGCATACGTGCGTATTGTTGATGGGCGGTTGGACCGGCGCACCGCTTTGAGCCTCATGGCGGCGGATGTGCGGTTCGAGCCGGTTGAGATTGGCGTGTTCACGCCCGCTATGCAGCCGGTGGAGACGTTGGGGGTTGGCGAAGTCGGCTATATCGCGACCGGGCTGAAAACGGTGCGCGAATGCCGCGTGGGCGACACAATAACCCTGGCGGCGCGCAGCGCCAGCACCCCCCTGCCCGGCTACAAGCAGGTTAAGCCGATGGTGTTCGCCGGCATCTACCCGACCGACAACGACGATTACCCCGAACTGCGCGACGCGCTGGAGAAACTTCAGCTTAACGACGCCTCGCTGGTGTATGAACCGGAGACTTCGCAGGCGCTCAATTTCGGCTTCCGTGTCGGCTTTCTGGGCCTGTTCCACATGGAGATCGTGCAGGAACGGCTTGAGCGCGAATACGACCTGGATATCCTGGCGACAGCGCCCAGCGTGGAGTATCGGATCATCACGCGCGGCGGCGAAATGGTTGCTATCGACAGCCCGGCGCTGCTCCCTGACGAAAGCACCATCGCTGAAATTCACGAACCCTGGATGCGCATCCAGATATACACTCCGCAGGAATATATCGGCATGATCATGGATATGGTCATCAAAAAGCACGGGCAGTACACGAACACCGAGTACCTCGACGCGACCCGTGTGGTGCTGCACTACCGTATTCCGCTGTCCGAAATCATCATTGATTTTTACGACCGCCTGAAAAGCGCCTCGCGCGGCTACGCCAGCCTCGACTATCAGTTCGACGAATACCGCCCTGGTGACCTGGTTAAGCTGGACGTGCTCGTTAACAATGAGCCGGTAGACGCGCTGGCGATGATCGTTCACCGCGACGATGCTTATCACAAAGGCCAGAAGCTCGTCAGCAAACTCAAGGACCTGATTCCGCGCCAGATGTTTATCGTGCCTATTCAGGCGGCGGTGGGCAAGCGCATTATCTCGCGCGCCAATGTCAAGGCGCTGCGCAAAGACGTGCTGGCTAAGTGCTACGGCGGCGACATCACCCGCAAGAAAAAGCTGCTGGAAAAGCAGAAGAAGGGCAAGAAACGCATGAAGATGATCGGCGCGGTGGAGGTGCCGCAGGAAGCGTTTATGGCCCTGCTCAGCCTGGACGACGATTGATCCCGGTCAGCCCGGCGTTTGCAGCCAGTCCAGCACCGCCTGTGCGTGGCGCGGCGGCAGCTCGCCCTGCTCCACCAACCGCCGGACGACGGCGCTCAGGTGCACAAGGCCGGTTACTTTCAGCTCATCCTGCGCCGGCGGAGTGCGGCCCACTGTAAGCGCGAGCACGCTGTCAACCGCCAGCCCAACCTGGCGCGCGCCAGCGGCGAGCGCGGCGACAGCGTCCCAGTGGTCCAGGTCATTGACCACCAGCAGCGCCGGGTGTCCAATATCGTAGGCCCCCACGAGGTCGTCAACCGCGGCGTTCGCGCTGCCCCGGCTGTACACCAGCGGTATTCCTGTGGCCAGGCTCAGCGCCACGCCGAAGGGAACCGCTTCCGCCGCCGCCAGCAGGCGATCAGCGCCCTGCGCCGCCGCTGCGCTGGCAGCCACCAGCAGGCGCAGCGTTTCAGGGTAACTGGGGAGCATCTGCAGGTGGATGCGGTACGGCTTGTTGTCAGGCGCGTACCAGCCGAACTGTATCAGGCCGGCCTGCACCAGCGCTGTGCCTAAATCACTCATTGTCAGAGCCTGCCAGCAGCGCCGCTAACTGCAAAAAGACCGCTTCGTCGGCGCCTTTTTCCGCCGTGCTGAGCGGGTCGAAAAGGCGCAGTCGCAGCGGTGACTCCCGCCCGGCGCTGCTGACGCTGAACCGGCCGGCCGCGGATTCAAAGATGTCGCCTGCTGGCGCTTCACGGTCGCCGGCCTCTGCCTGCCACACAAACGCCCCCCGCCCCATCGAACGGGTGTAGGCCGGGCGCAGGCTTTCAGCGGTGACTGTCACGGCGTCAAAGGTCAGGGCGCTGTCGAGCAGCGCCGCGTAATCCTCGGTAGCAAATGGGCCGTGCAGAATGGTTATGCCGCGCCCGGCGGCCAGGGCCGCGCTGCGCTCCAGCGCAACCGCCCCTGCCGCCCCAAACGCCAGATACGCCGCCAGGTCGAATACCCACCCGCACACCCGCCCCGCGGTGGCGTTAATCAGGGCGCGGCTGTACGGCAGCGCTGGGTCGTCGTACCGCAGGTAAGCCAGCGGCAGTTCAGAAACCACTGGCGCCAGCCAGAGCAGCGTGCCTGACCGGCTGGCGCGCAGGCTGCGCTCAACCCGCTGGGCGAAATCAGCCTGCACCGATGATTTCCTGAAGCATGCGCCAGGCGGTCGCCAGCCCCCAGGTGCTCGTCCAACTGCGCGAGACCTCCGCCAGCGCGCCGAAGCCGTACACGCGCGATCGCGTTTTCCCGCCGGCGAAAACCGCAACGGCGGTGCTGGCGTCAGTGTCGGCATGATCTTCCGTCTGGTCGGGGTTGCTGATGATGGCCAGGCCCACCTGCGCGCCTGACCGGGCGCAGATCTGTTCGGCGAGCTGCGCCGCCTGATCGCGCAGCGGCTGCCGCGCCAGGTCAGGATGCGCCCGCTGTAAGTCAGGCAGCGTGGCGTAATCCTCAGCGAAGCCCAAAACGGAATCGCCGCCGGCGGCGCGGATAAGCTGCGCCGCTGCCGCGCCGGTCCCAGTCTCGCTGAGGGCGATAGCTGCTGAGCGCCCGTGCAGCGCGGCTACCAGCACCTGCTGTATGCTGTCCTGGCCGGTCCCGAAGATGTATGAGCCAACGCGCACCCTGAGCTGCGCTTCAACCGCCGCAATCATGGCGTCGCCCTGCTCCCAGGAGTCAGCTTTGGCTGTGATACGGATGTCAATTATGCCGCTGTGCGCGCCCAGGCCGATTGTGGGATTGCCGCCTTCCAGCAGCGCCGGGCCGATCAGATCGTCAAGGGCGCTTTCGCCAATGCCCGCTGTGCGCAGAGTGTGGGTTCTGATAACGCCCAGGTTGTAGCGTTTGCGCAGGAAAGGGATGATTTCTTCCGCGAGCAGGAAGCGCATTTCGCGCGGCACGCCGGGCAGGCTGATAACGAGCTTGCCGTTGTGCTCAACAATAAAGCTGGGGGCTGTGCCGACCGGGTTCTCAACGGCGATAGCGCCATCTGGCAGATAAGCCTGCTGCCTGTTGTTGTCGGTCATCCGCACGCCAAAGCCGGCGAAGCGCTCAGCGATCTTTTCCAGCAGGTCCGGGTGAAATGTCAGCCCCCGCTCCGTCGCCGCTGCCACGCCCTGGCGCGTCATGTCGTCTACGGTTGGCCCCAGGCCGCCGGTGGTGATTACGATGTCTGCCCGCTGAAGGGCGGCCTGAATCGCCGCTGTAATGCGCGTCTGGTTGTCGCCTACCGAAACCATGTAGTAGATATTGACGCCAACGTCGCGCAGCGCACGCGCGATATGCACGGAGTTGGTGTCGGTAATCTCGCCCAGCAGAATCTCCGTGCCGACGCTGATAATCTCCGCATTAACTGTCTGCGCCATCAGGGTTCCACAATCTGTTAGCGTAATTGCTTTACAACAGGCTATAATTCTAGCAGGCAATCAGCGTGGCTGTCACTGGCCAGGCGCGCCAGCAAGGGCAAACGCCAGATTCAGCGCCGCGCAGATTGCCCAGCCAGTGGGTTTGCGCGCGAAGCAAGCCGTTTGGCCCTTCGCAGGCTCACTGAAATTTGCAATTTTTTGCAGACCCTTTATAATCCCATCGTAACAATGAGTTGTCTGCTGAAATGGCAAAAAGTTTGTGCATATTCACCAATGTACCGGCTGAGTAGCTGTTCTCGAACGCTCTTATACCTACGGAGGTTCTTCAGTGGCAAGTGTTACCTATCGCAACATCCATAAATCTTTTGGGAACACCATCGTTATCAAGGACATGAATCTTGAGGTCGCTGATAAAGAGTTTTTGGTGTTCGTCGGCCCTTCGGGTTGCGGCAAGTCAACCAGCCTGCGGATGCTGGCCGGCCTGGAGGAAGTGACATCGGGCGAGATTTATATTGGCGACCGCCTGGTTAACAATGTTGCGCCCAAAGATCGTGACGTTGCCATGGTGTTCCAGAGCTACGCGCTTTACCCGCACATGACGGTCTACGATAACATGGCTTTTGGGCTGCGCCTGCGCAAGACGCCCAAGCCGGAAATTGACCGCCGTGTGAACGAGGCCGCGCGCAGCCTGGGGCTGATTGACGAAGCCAAAGGCATCAACCTGCTTGATCGTCGCCCGCGCCAGCTTTCCGGCGGTCAGCGCCAGCGCGTGGCGGTGGGGCGCGCGATCGTCCGTGAACCCTCTGTGTTCCTGCTGGACGAGCCGCTCTCCAACCTTGACGCGAAGCTGCGCGTTCAGTCCCGCGCGGAAATCTCCAAACTGCATCAGCGTTTGGGGACCACCTTCATTTACGTAACGCACGATCAGATCGAGGCCATGACGATGGGCACGCGCATCTGCGTGCTCAACGAAGGCGATATTCAGCAGGTAGACTCCCCCACTAACCTCTACAACAACCCCTACAATGTTTTCGTAGGCGGCTTTATCGGCAGCCCGGCCATGAACTTTTTCGACGCGGTGCTGAAGGCAGATGGCGACTCGCTGATCGCGGATGCGCACGCCTTCCAGCTCGTGATTGACCCGCGCCACGCCGAACCCTATCGCCCCCATGTGGGTCGTGAGATTATCCTGGGCGTGCGCCCGGACGATATTCACGATTACCGCTACCAGCCGCCGGGCATCACCCCGTCGGAGGTTGAGGCGAATGTCGAAGTTGTCGAGCAAATGGGCAATGAGATTGTGGTGTACCTGAATGAGGGCGGCGTTAGCTTTATCGCCCGGATGGACCCGCGCACGGACGTTCACGTGGGCAACCGCATCCAGACCGTGATCAACATTGACAACATCCACCTCTTCGACGCTAACACCAAGCTCTCGCTTGCCTATGAGCATAAGCAGAAGACCGGGACTCACGCCCCTGTCTGAGCCTGGCAGCGAACCAGCGAGAACAGCGAAGGCCGCCCGGAAAACGGGCGGCTTTTTTTACCTGAGCGCGGAAGTGTGATAAGTGTGCGCCGCGTTAGCTTTGAGCGCAATTGGTCCTACGGTTATTGAGGGGCAGCGCCCGATGCGGTTATAATCGGAGCGTGATGTATACCCCTGAACAGCAGCAAAGGCATAAGGATTGTGAAGGTAACCGCTTACAACGATGTGGGCCTGTTTGACGCGCTCAGGCCAGAGTGGAACGATCTGGTGTGCCGCAGTCGGGCTAACCAGGTCTTCAACACCTGGGAGTGGCAGTCAACCTGGTGGAAGGTTTACCAGCCAGGGGATCTGTGGGTGCTCGCCTGCCGCGACGAAGCAGGAACGCTGCTTGGCCTGGCTCCCTGGTGTATACGCCGCCAGGCAGACGGGAAGCGCGTTGTGGCCGCGATCGGATGCCGTGAAGTGACCGACTACATCGACATCATCGTTGACCGGGATCAGCCGGAAGCCGTCGCTGAGTGCCTGGTCGCATACGCTGTCAGCCACGCCGAGCAGTTCGATGAATTGGAATTGTGCAACCTTTCAGAGCAGTCAGTAAGCTATCAACTGCTGCCGCGCCTGCTGGAACAGCGCGGTTTCGCCGCGACGATCACGCACGAGGATGTTTGCCCGGTTATCGCGCTGCCCGGCACGTGGGATGAGTACCTGGCGCTGCTGGACAAAAAGCAGCGCCACGAGATTCGGCGCAAACTGCGCCGGTCACAGGGGGTTAGCGAACCGCTTGACTGGTATATTGTCGGGCCGGCGCACGATCTCCAGGTGGAGATCAACGGCTTTCTTGACCTGATGGCCGCCAGCAGCCCGGACAAGGCGCGCTTCCTGGAGGACGGAAAGAACGCGGCTTTCTTCCGGGCCATAATCCCGGCGCTGTTTGCGGCGGGCTGGCTTCAACTGGCCTTTCTCACCGTCGATGGCAAAGCTGTGGCTGCTTACCTGAATTTCGACTATGAGGGGCATATCCTGGTCTACAACTCTGGCCTGTCCCCGGTCGATTATGGCCATCTTAGCCCTGGCATTGTGCTGCTGTCCTATCTGATACGCCACGCTATCGAAACCGGGCACACGCTGTTCGACTTTCTGCAGGGCGATGAAATCTACAAGTACCGCATGGGTGGCCAGGATACATACGTCTATAATCTCGCGGCGCGCCGCGCCGAGGCGTAAAGGGGCCAAAGGGCAGGTTTATCGTTATGGCGCTCGAACGAATCGCTTTTATCAGTGTCCATACCAGCCCGCTGGCCGCGCCGGGCAGCGGCAAAGCGGGCGGCATGAATGTCTATATCCGTGAGCTGGCGCAGGAACTGGGCCGCCGCGAAATCGCCATTGATATCTACACACGCCGCCAGAGCGCCGACGAGCCGGAAGTCAGCCACGCCCTGGGCAGCGGCGTTCGGGTGATCGCGGTGGCCGCGGGCGGGCTGCAGCCGCTTGCCCCCGACGATATCTACACCCATCTGTCGCAGTTTACAGCAGGTGTGATCGCTTTTGCCACACGGTTCGGCCTGCGCTATGACATGCTGTACAGCCACTACTGGTTAAGCGGATGGGTGGCGCACAAGCTGAACGAAGTGTGGGACATCCCGTTCGCGCACATGTTTCACACGCTTGGCCAGATGAAAAACCGGATCGTGCCTGGCAGATCCGGGCTGACGCCGGACGTGCGGGTGAATGTGGAGGCCCAGGTTACGCAGTGGGCGCACCGCCTGATCGCCGCGACGCCGGCAGAACAACTGCAGCTGTTGTGGCTGTACCGGGCTGATCGCCGTAAGATTCTGGTCATTCCGCCCGGCGTCAACACTGACCGCTTCCACCCCATTCCCACCCACTACGCGCGCGCCGCGCTGGGCTTTCCTCTGGACGCCAACCTGCTGCTGTTCGTGGGGCGGCTGGAACCTCTAAAAGGTGTTGACACGGTTCTCGACGCGCTGGCGCTGCTGCGCGAGCGCGACCCGGCGGTTTTCAGCAGGACGCGCTTTGTTGTCATTGGCGGCAGCCTTAATGACCGCGCCGACACCGAGCTGCCCCGCCTGCGCCATTTGGTGGCCGCGCTTGGGCTGGAATCCACCGTAGAGTTCCTGGGCGCGCAGGGGCAGGAACTGCTGCCCTGTTACTACGCGCTGGCCTCTGCGGTGATCATGCCGTCCGACTATGAATCGTTCGGTATGGTGGCGCTGGAGGCGATGGCCTCCGGGACGCCTGTTATTGCCTCAGAAGTTGGCGGTCTGGCCTTCCTGGTGCGCGACGGCGAAACCGGGTTTCTGATCCCCACGCGCGAGCCAACCGCGCTGGCAGACCGCATCGCGCGGCTGCTGCGCGATGTGCCGCTGCAGCAGACGATGCGGGCCGCCGCTGCCACCACCGCGCGCCGCTATTCCTGGCCGCTGGTGGCTGACCAGCTTATCGCGGCTTTCACCGAGATGGTCGCGCCCTGGCACGTCAGCCGCCATAAGCGTTAGGAATGTTGGCGACCAGGGGGCTGATATACGGTTCCTGTTCCTGCACCGCGAGCGCCTGCTCGCCGGTGATCGTCGTTTGTCCCCGGAAGTGCAGCACATCGTTGAAGCCGTCATAGCGGTAGCGGCGGTTTACCCAGCCATACTGGTGGTGCTGAAACACAACATTAAACCGCACCGCTTCCTCGCTCAGCAGCACCGTGTCCTCTACCAGCCAGACAGGCGCATACTGGCTGAGATGTTCGTGTACTTTGGCGTCGCGCTTGCTGCGTAAAATGTCGCTGGAATTCATGGAAGCACCCTGCTCTTTCGTTAAGCCCGGTCACAAGTCTGCCGCCTATTCTAGCTTTTATGTTTCTGTCTGCACAGTTTCTGTGCGCCAGCGCTGGCCGGGTTTGCTATAATCTCTGCTGCGATTTCCCGGCTGCTTTAGCCCGGCAGCTTATAACTGAGCGCACATCGAGAGATAAACAGCATGCCGCGAGCCTTAATTAGCGTCTACGATAAAACCGGCCTTGTTGGTTTCGCATCCACGCTGGTCGAGCTGGGCTGGGACCTGGTGGCCAGCGGCGGCACGGAGGCGGCGCTCAGCGCGGCCCGCCTGCCGGTAGTGTCGGTCGCCCGGCTGACCGGCATGGCTGAAATGCTGGATGGCCGCGTAAAAACGCTGCACCCCGCCGTTCACGCCGGTATCCTGGCGCGCAATACTCAGCGGGATTTAGCGGATCTGAAGTCTGCTGGCTATGCCCCTATCAACATGGTTGTGTGCAACCTTTACCCCTTTCAGGAAGCGGTGACCCAGAAAGGCATCGCCCTTCAGGACGCTGTCGAGCAGATTGATATTGGCGGCGTCACGCTGCTGCGGGCAGCGGCCAAGAACTTTTTCCACGTGATCGCCATTTGCGACACTAACGACTATAACAAAGTGATCGCGGAGCTGAAGGCCGCCGGCGCTGTGGACATCGCTACCCGCCGCAGCCTGGCTGTTAAGGCGTTCGCGCATACGCGCGACTACGATACCGCTATCCACGCCTTCCTCTCAACCGATTTTGTCCCCAGCCTGACCGCTGATACGCTGCCGCAGCATCTGTCTATCGGCATGCAGCGGGCAGAGCTGCTGCGCTACGGCGAAAACCCCCACCAGCTTGCAGGCTATTACAGCCGCCAGGCAGCCGCCGGGCCGTTGGGCGGCGCGCTGCTCAATGGCAAGCCGCTTTCGTACAACAACATCCTCGACCTTGACGCAGCCTGGCGCGCCGTCAGCAGCTTTCAGCAGCCGACGGTCGTGATTATCAAACACCTTACGCCAACCGGCATCGCCTGCGCGGACACAATTGCCAGCGCTTACCCGCCGGCGCTGGCCTCAGACCCGGTATCGGCCTTCGGCGGCGTGATCGCGGTTAACCGCGTTATTGACGACGATTTCGTGCAGGCGCTTGGCTCGCTGTTTGTTGAGGCGATTGCCGCCCCCGGTTTCTCGCCTACTGCCCTGGCGCGGTTGGGCGAAAGCCGTAAGAACTGCCGCCTGCTCCAGATCGCGCAGCCGTATGATGGGCTTGAGCTGGAGGTGCGGACGGTGCATCGTGGCATGCTGGTGCAGCGCCCTGACCTGGGCGACCCGGAGAACACAGTCACGCGCGTTGTGACCGCGCGCAAGCCAACCGACGCCGAGCTGATAGCGCTTCAGTTCGCCTGGAAAGCCGTGCAGCACGTGAAATCCAACGCCATTGTGCTGGCGTCCGGGCAGGCGACAGTTGGCGTTGGCGGCGGCCTGTCCAGCCGGGTTGACGCGGTACGGCTGGCGCTGGCGAAAGCCGGTGACAGGGCGCGCGGCGCGGCGCTGGCCTCTGACGCCTTTTTCCCGTTTGCCGATGGGCTTGAGGCGGCGGCGGCGGCGGGTGTAACGGTTGTCATTCAGCCCGGCGGTTCAATACGCGACAGCGAGGTGATCGACGCGGCCAACAAAGCGGACATGGCGATGATCTTCACAGGAACGCGCCATTTCCGTCACTGAACGGTCTTGCAGGCGCGCTGTCCTGCTGCTATAATCGCGCCTAGTTGCCACCCTAGCTCAATGGCAGAGCATACGCTTCGTAAGCGTGAGGTTGAGGGTTCAAGTCCCTCGGGTGGCTTATCTAAAACGCCCGTCAACAGGTTTGTTACGGGCATTTTTTATAACTGCAAGGAGCGCCCGATGTCAACGAAACCGGCGCCTGTCACCATCGCTGTGGCCGGCGGCACTGGATCAGGCAAGACGACCGTTTCAAACGCGCTGCTCAAGCGCGTCGGCACGCACAATATCGCCTATCTGCCCCATGACACCTACTACAAGGACCTCGGCCACATCCCGGTTGGGCCGCACAATCTGCGCAATTTTGACCACCCGGAAGCGCTGGACACGCCGCTGCTGATTGAGCATGTGCGCCAGCTTCAGCAGTGGCTGCCGGTTGACATCCCCGTTTACGATTTCACGCGCCATGAGCGCACCGGCCAGACACACCGTGTGCACCCACAGCCGATTATCCTGGTGGAGGGCATTCTGATTCTGGCGGAAAGCGAGCTGCGCGAGCTGTGCGACGTCAAGATATTCGTGGATACCGACGCCGATGTCCGTTTCATCCGCCGCCTGAAACGCGATATCGCTGAGCGCGGGCGCACCCTTGACAGTGTGATCGCGCAGTATCTTGAAACCGTCCGCCCGATGCACCTGGAGTTTGTCGAGCCGAGCAAGCGCTACGCCGACGTTATCATCCCGGAGGGCGGTTTCAACACCGTTGCGATTGATATGGTTGCGGACCGCATCCGCAATATGCTGCTGTGGCAGCAGGCGCGGTCGGCTGATGACCCCACCGCGTTGGGGGATTGACTGCTGTTAACGCGCCATGCTAAACTTCGGCACAGCCACATAAAACTGAACGACTGTGATTGGGAAAGACAGGCGCGTTTCCCTGTGCCAGAGAGTGCGGGCCGCTGGCTGTGAGCCTGCTCGCAGGGATGCCCTGAAAGTCACCCAGGAGTCGCCCGGCTGAACTGAGTAAGCCGGGCCGGGATACGCCCGTTACAGCGCGTGAGCGCTCCGCTGCGGCGGAGAAACAGGGTGGTACCGCGGAAGCCTGGCCTTCCGTCCTTGTAGAAGGGCGGAAGGTTTTTATTTACCGCCAAGTGTTTACCAGGGGAAAGAGCGTTCGATGACACCCAAACCCATGCCCCGTAACTTTGACTTCGCCGAAGCTGAGCCGCGCCTGTATGCCTGGTGGGAGCAGAATAAGTGGTTCAAGCCAGAGGTGGCCGGCCCTGACGCCGAGCCGTTTGTGATCAGCATGCCGCCGCCCAACGTGACCGGCGCGCTGCACACCGGTCACGCGCTGTTCGTCACGCTTGAGGACCTGATGACGCGCTACGAGCGCATGCGCGGCAAGGCCGCCCTCTGGGTTCCCGGCACAGATCACGCGGGTATCGCCACCCAGCTGCAGGTTGAAAAGCTGCTTCGGCAGGAAGGAACCAGCCGCCAGGCGCTGGGGCGCGAGGCGTTCCTGGCGCGCACCTGGGCCTGGAAGGAGCAGTACGGCGGCGCAATCACCAACCAGCTTCGACGCCTGGGGGCGAGCTGCGACTGGGACCGCGAGCGCTTTACGCTGGACAACGGCCTGTCGCGGGCAGTTCAGGAAGTGTTTATCCGCCTGTACGAGCAGGGTCTGATCTATCGCGGGCCGCGCCTGGTCAACTGGAGTCCCGGTTTGCAGACCGCTGTCTCTGACCTGGAGGTGGAGCGCGAGGAAGAGCCGGGCCAGCTTTACTACTTTAAGTACCCGGTCGAAGGTGGCGGTTATATACCGGTGGCGACGACGCGGCCGGAGACCATCCTCGGCGACACTGCCGTCGCGGTCCACCCGGACGATGAACGCTATCAGCAGTTTATTGGCCGCACGGCCCTGGTCCCCCAGCTTGACCGGCGCATACCGATTATCGCCGATGAATATGTGGCAAAAGAGTTTGGGACGGGCGCGCTCAAAGTCACACCGGGGCACGACCCGAACGACTACGCGCTCGGCCAGCGCCACAACCTGGATATCATCAATATCATGAATCGCGATGCGACGATGGGCGAGAACGCCGGGCCATACGCCGGCCTGGACCGTTTTGAGTGCCGCAAACGCCTGTGGGCCGATATGGAGGCGGCAGGGCTGACGCTCAAGGTTGAGGAAATCGTCCACACAGTTCCGCGCAGCCAGCGCGGCGGCGAGATCATCGAGCCGCTGATCAGCACACAGTGGTTCCTGCGGGCGCAGCCGCTGGCGGAGAAGGCGCTGGCCGCTGTGCGCGATGGGCGTATCAGGATTGTGCCTGAGCGCTTCGAAAAGGTTTACTTCCACTGGCTGGAGAACATCGAGGACTGGTGCATCAGCCGGCAGTTGTGGTGGGGACATCGCATACCTGTGTGGTATGGGCCTGCCGGGCAGGTTCACGTCGGGGCTGAGGTGCCGGCTGGCCCTGGCTGGACGCCGGAGGAAGACGTGCTCGACACGTGGTTCAGCAGCGGGCTGTGGCCGTTCAGCACCCTGGGCTGGCCAGAGCTTACACCTGACTTCCAGCGCTATTACCCAACGTCAGTGATGGAAACCGGCTACGACATCCTGTTCTTCTGGGTGGCGCGCATGATTATGCTGAGCCTGTGGTTCACCGATGAAGTGCCCTTCCACACCGTGTATCTGCACGGCCTGGTGCGCGACGCGAAGGGCCGGAAGATCAGCAAAACGCTGGGCAACGCCATTGACCCGCTTGAGCTGATGGAACGCTTTGGCACAGACCCGCTGCGCTTTACGCTGGCGACCAGCGGCACGCCCGGCAACGATGTGAACCTCGACGTCGCCCGTGTCGAAGGCAGCTGGCGCTTTGTCAACAAGCTGTGGCAGATGGCGAACTTTGTGACTGCCAACCTCGACGGTGACATACCGCCGGGGCTGCCGCCTGCGGCCGCGCGTGACCTCCCTTCCCGCTGGATTATCTCGCGCCTCAACCGCCTGCTGCAGGGGATGCAGTACATGTTCGACCACTATCTGTACGGCGAGCCGGGCCGGCAGCTCTACGAGTTCCTGTGGGGTGAATTTGCTGACTGGTATATCGAGATCAGCAAGCACGCGCTTTACGAAGGCACGCCAGCCGAAAAGACCGCCGTTCTCCAGGTCCTGGTGCAGGTCCTCGACACAGCGCTGCGCCTGCTGCACCCGTATATGCCTTTTGTGACGGAGGAAATCTGGCAGTATCTCCCGCATGAAGGCGAAACCCTCATGCTGGCGCGCTGGCCCGAAGTGAATGCCGCGCTGATTGACGACCAGACCGAGGGCGAAATGGCGTTTCTGATGGACCTGGTGCGCGGCATCCGCACCGTTCGCAGCGATTACCGGGTGGACCCCGCCCGCCGTATCGCGGTGCAGGTGGTCTCCAGCAGCGGCGCGGCTTTGATCAGGCAGTATGCGTTTCTGTTCAACCGGCTGTGTAACGTGTCGCAGCTTGATCTGCTGGAACCCCCTGCCCCGGCCCCGGCTGAATCCGCATCGGTGGTTGTCAGCGACACCGTTGTGTATCTGCCGCTAGCGGGGATGGTTGATATCGCGGCTGAGCGCGAGCGCCTGCAAAAAGAACAGGCTGCGCTGACGCAGCAGATCGCGCGGACGCAGGGGATGCTGACAAATGAACAGTTTGTGAGCCGCGCGCCAGCCGAGGTTGTCGAGCGCGAACGGGCGCGGCTGGCCGACGCGGAGGCCAGCCTTGCTCAGATAGCGGCGCAACTAAAGCTGTTTCTGTCCTGAGGCGCGAAACGGCCTGCCCTGTGGGTTGATCAATAAGGGGCGCAGAACAGCCTGCGCCTCTTATTGGTTACCCTGGCGCGTCTCGTTCTCGCGCTGTTTCAGGAAAATAGCGCGGCCCGCTTCCTGCGCGGCCTTCTTGACCTCAGGATCGCTGTCATCGCGAAAGACAGCTTCTAATGGCTCCAGCGCTTCGGGGTCGCCCAGTAAAGCCAGCTCATTGATAGCCTTCAGCCGCGCTGTCGGGTTTTTATCCTTCAGGCGGGTGATATGGTAATGGACAAGCTGTTTGACTGCTCTCTCACTGTGCACGGCGCTAATCCCTGCGGTCTTTGAAGTGATTATGCTGTGACGTTCTTCGTATGGTTTCAGTATAACAGAATCCCGCTGGCCGCGCTTCTGTGTTTCGCGGTGGGCAAAGCCTAACTTGTTGGCGCAATACAGCGCGGCTATAATCCTGGGTTGGCGGCGCGCACGGCTGGCTGCTGCCTGGTTATACTTGGCTGTGCGCCTGACGCCTTCTTGACCTGGCTTGCAAGACCCGCGAGGCCGCACAATGCCTTTTGCCCCTAAACACCACACAGCCCCTCTGGACGCTGTCCACAAGGATATCCTGCACCTTATCGCGCAGACGGCGCTGTCGCAGCAGCCTGAACAACTGGCTGAACTGCTGCGCACAGCGGCTGAGGCCGACGCCAGCGCTGTGCTGCTGTTCCACGCGCCGGCCCATTCTGCGGTTGCTGGCGGCCAGGTGTCGCTGGCGGTTGAGGCGCTGGCGCGCGCAGCGGCTGCGCTGCCGCCGGGCAGCGTCAGCGCTGTTGAGCCGCTGCTCGCGGCGGACGATGGGCGTTTTAAAAGCGCCCTGCTGGCCCCGGTGTACCGTGACGATGAGCTGTGCGGGGCTTTGTACCTGCTGTACGCGCGCGAAGCAACGCTCGATGAAGCCAGGCAGACGCTGTTACAGGCGGCCGCTGTGGGCGCGGCTGTGATTGACCGGCAGCGCGCGGCTGCCCTCGCCGCCGCCCGCGCTGAACAGTTCGCTGCCTCGCTGGTCGCCGCCATCAAGGACCCGCTTATCGCGCTGGACGCTGGCCGCACGGTAGTGGCTTTAAACCCTGCTGCGCTGGAGCTGTTTGAGGTTTCGCCGGCGGCGGCTGTCGGCCAGCCGCTTGAAGCTGTGATTTCCTCAGCGGAGCTGCTGGGGATAATCGCCGCCGGCACGGACAGCCATCAGGAATGGCTGGCGGAGAATGGCCGCGCGTTTATGCCGTATGTGGAGGCGGTGAGCAGCGCCGACGGCGCGCTGGCGGGCTGGGTCGTTATCCTTAACGACATCACGCGCTTCAAGCGCCTGATCCACAATCAGAGCGAGTTCACGCGCATCGTCTCGCACGACCTGCGCACACCGATGACCTCGATGAAGGGGTTCGCTGACATGCTGGCGATAGTCGGCGACATGAATGAGAAGCAGAAATATTTCATCGAGAAAATCCTTTCCGGGATCGTCCAGATGACCAAGCTGGTGGATAACATCCAGGACGCTGGCCGCTATGACCCGGAAACCGGTTTCTACGAGCTGTCGAGAAGCCCGTGCGATCTCTGCGAGCTGGTTACGCGCATCGCCAACAACCATCTTATCCCGGCGGAGAAGCAGGAATTGTCGCTGGTGGTTGATACCGCGCCCGATGTGCCCATCGTTAACGTGGACCAGACGATGGTCGAGCGGGCGGTCACCAACCTGGTTGATAACGCCATTAAGTACACACCTAACGGCAGAGCGGTCAGCATCGGCGTGCACCGGGTGGATAACCAGGTGATTATCAGCGTGCGCGACAACGGCCTGGGCATCAGCCCGGAGAACCAGAAGCTGCTCTTTGAGCGCCATTTCCGCATCGCCCGGCACGAGCACCGGTCCATCAAAGGCAGCGGCCTGGGCCTGTTTATCGTGCGCAGCGTGGCACAGCGGCACGGAGGCCGCGCCTGGATCGAAAGCGTCGACGGCGCAGGCAGCACCTTCTTCATGAGCATCCCGCTGGAGGGCGACAACCTGATCAGCGCACCAGCCTGACCGCCGGCTGTTCCTCGCGAACGGGGCGCTGCGCGCGGAGCTGGCTGGAAACGCGGTTGTTTCCCGCTATAATAGAATTAGTGTTCGCATCTGGCGCTGCTGCGCGCTTTTCCCCGGTCAGTTCGAGGGGGCATAATGGCCATTCAGATACTGTCCGACAAAGTTGTGGCGCAGATCGCCGCTGGCGAAGTAATTGAGCGCCCCGCCTCTGTGATTAAGGAACTGGTCGAGAACGCGCTTGACGCTGGCGCGACCAGCGTTCACATCGTGGTTGAGGACGGGGGCCGGCGGCTGCTGCGCGTCGCGGATAACGGCTCCGGCATCCCGGCGGATGAGGTCGAGCTGGCTTTTGCGCGCCACGCTACCAGCAAGCTGCGCAGCGCTGACGACCTTTTCAGCGTGCGCACACTGGGCTTCAGGGGCGAAGCGCTCGCCAGCATCGCGTCAATCAGCCATCTGAGCGTGACAACGCGCCATCGCGACGAGCAGACAGGCACTGAGGCGGCCTTTGAAGGCGGCGTCCGGGTGCAGCGGCGCGCGGTGGGCGCGCCGTCTGGCACGGTTATCACGGTGGAGCACCTGTTCTTTAACACCCCTGCCCGCCTCAAATTCCTCAAGGCGGAGAGCACCGAAAAACGCCATATTGACCTTGTTGTCAGCCGCTATGCGATGGCCTACCCGCAGGTGCGCTTTGTCCTGGAGCAGGACGGCCGCGAGGCTTTCCGGTCCAGCGGCGGCGGCGATCTGGCTGAAGTGCTGGTTGCCGCCCTGGGCCTTGATGTGTTCCGCGATATGCTGCCGGTTCACGGGCAGGATGAGCGCACGGCTATCGCCGTTTACGGCTTTACCTCCGGGCCGGGCACGCACCGCGCCGACCGCACGCGCATCACGTTGTTTGTCAACGGGCGTTGGATTCAGGACGCCGGCCTGTCATACGCCGTGACACAGGCTTACCACACCTTTTTAACCAAAGGGCGCTATCCGATCGCCATTCTCGCGCTGGACGTTCCGCCGGAAGACATTGACGTTAACGTACACCCCACGAAGGCAGAGGTGCGCTTTCGCGATGCGAACGCCGTTTTCGCGATCGTGCAGCGGTCAGTGCGGCGGGCTGTAATCGCGCAGGGCGCGGCCCCGCTGATCAATCGGTCCAGCGGCGAAAGCCCGGCGGGCGGCGCTGGACTGCCGCAGCCGGCGCAGCAGGGTGCGCTGGCGCTGGATTTTGACACACCGGGGCGCTTTCGCCATCAGGACAGCGCCGCGGCAGAGGCAGAGACCGCTGTTCCCTTTGGCCCTGAAGGCCCGGCCAGGCCGCGCACGCTGCCGATGCTGCGCGTCATCGGCCAGGTGGGCGCAAGCTATATTGTCGCCGAAGGCCCGGCGGGCGTTTATCTCATCGACCAGCACGCGGCCCATGAGCGCATCCTTTATGAGCAGTTTATGGCCGATTACGCGCGCAGCGAACAGGTCAGCCAGCTCACGCTGGCGGCGCAGACGATCGCCTTCCCGGCGGCTGAGGCGCGCCTCGTCGAGGCCCACATCGAGGCGCTGCGCGCCGCCGGGTTCAGCTTAGAGCCGTTTGGGGCGGGGACATTTGTTATCCGCAGCGTGCCCGCTATCCTGGCCGACAGCGACCCGCTGGAGATGCTGGCGCGTGTGTGCGATGAGCTTGATTCCGGCGCCGCGCCCGGCCAGGCCCCGATAGAGGAACGCATTGTGCGCCGCGTGTGCAAGCTGGCGGCGGTCAAGGCCGGCACTGTTCTCAGCCTGGAGCAGATGCAGGGGCTTATCCGCCAGCTTGAGCGCTGCCAGTCCCCCCTCACCTGCCCGCATGGGCGGCCCACCATGATTCACCTGAGCAGCGCCCAGCTTGCTCGCGAGTTCAGCCGTAAGTGAGGCTGTTCGCTAACGGCTTTGCCACTGGAATCTGCGCACGGCGGGCGGCCCGCTGATGATCGCGTACCGGCCCTGCTCGTTGCGCCGCGCCACTGATACAGCCCACTGCATCGCGTGCGGCTGGCCGTCCGCTGGAACCAGCGTGTCAGGGAGCAGGAAGGCAGTGTCGCGCGTGATGGCGGCGAAGGTTGTCCCGGCGGTTGCGTCCTCAACCTGCACAAGATAAACCTCGTCCGGCAGCAGCACCCCGGTGCTGACCCACTCCAGGCGGAACACACCGGGCGGCACGACGGCGTCCTGCGGCGGCGAGAGAATGACCGGCGGCGCGTATGTGGGCGTGGCAGTTGGCGTCTCTCTGCCAGAAGGCGTTGGCGACAGCGTGGGCGTCGGTGTAGGCGCGGGCACGTTGACGGTCTGCCCGATGCTCAGGCTGGGGTTGCAGTTTGGTCCGCCGCTGGGGATCTCGAAGTTGCAGCCGAAGAACCCGATATCAGGGTTCAGCCGCGCCAGCACCTCCAGTGTTGTTGCCCAGTCAGCGGCGATCCCTACGATGGTGTCGCCTTCCAGCACCGTGTACGGGAGGATGTCGGTATTTACGTTAAGGCCGGTCTCGTTTGTCGGGGCGACAACGATGTTAGGAAGCGGGCCAGCGGGCGTCTCAACCTGCGCGCTGGCTTCGGGCGTCGGCGTGGCTGTCTGGCGCGGGATGAGGATAACCGAACCGGCGCCGGGCAGGGTGTCCGCGTTAGGCACGTTAGGGTTCAGCGTCACCACAAGGCTGATCACCCCGAAATCGCGGTAGCCGTAGCGCTGGATGATATAACCTAAGGTTTCCCCTTCCTGGATGGTGTGTTCGTAGGGGCCGAGCGTCTCAGTGGGCGTGGGCGTTTCAGTAGGGGGCAGCGGCGAGGGTGTCGCCGTGCTGGTTTCGACAACCGGCTCAGCCGTGCTGGTGGGCGCCTGGGTTAACGTGGGTTCAACCGGCGGCGCTGTCAGCGTGATCTGCTCAACGGTTGGGCTGGCCTCGCCCTGTGGCAGCGGCGCGAAGTTGCAGCCAACCAGCGCGATGCCCGCCGCGCTGATCAGCAGCGCCGTAATCTGTGTTCGCAGCATTAACTGCCCTCCCCCTGCGCTTCCCAGAGAAATGTTCGCGGCTCAGTCGTGAAAGCTGGCTGTTGGGGATTGCTGCTCGCGATCACACTGACCGTCCATTGATACTCGTGGCGCCGCTGATCGCGGCCCTGCCAGCTCGCTGGCAGCACAAATGACAGCTCCGTAGTGTCGGCTTCGTAGACCGCGCCTGCCGTAATGTCGGTGACGCGCACCCGGTAGACCTGATCGGGCGCTAACGTGCCCGACGCGATCCAGCGCAGGGTGACGAACTCATCACGCCGGAACAGCCGTCCCTCGCCGGGGCTGAGCGCGCTGGGCGCGTTAAACGTCGGCGTGGCCGTTGGCGTGGCGGTCTCGCTGCCAGAAGGCGTTGGCGACAGCGTGGGCGTGGGCGTTGGGGCCGGCACGCGCACAAGCTGCCCTTCATAAATCTGCACCACACAGTTCGGTCCGCCGGTCTCCAGGCCAAAATCGCACTGTGAGAAGGTGATTTCGGGGTTCAGCTCAGATAAAATCTTCACGTTCGCCCCGTATGTATAAGCGACGATGATGATGTTCTCACCGGAGGCCACCCGGTGCCATGTCACACCCGGCTGGAGCGTCGCCGTTGGCGGGGCGGCGGCCAGCCGCGCCAGAGTGTCGGAATCGGCCTGCGGCGCGCCAATCACCACTGATACCGGTTCGGCGGCGCTCGCTGCGCCTTCCGGCGTTTCGGTTGCGGCGCTGGCCGGGTCATCGGTTGGCGTTGGCCAGGGTATCTCCAGCGTTTGGCCGCTTTGAATAACCTCTGGCGCGGACAGGTTGTTCAGCTCCAGCACCAGATCAATCACCGCGAGATCGCGGTGGCCGCAGCGCGCGACAATCGCGATTAAACTGTCGCCAGGCTGCACCTGCTGCAAGCACGGGCCGGGCGTTTCGCTGGGCGTGGGCGATGGTGTGGGCGTCCGAGTGGGCGGTGCGTCGGTAACGGTAGGTAAAAACACAGTTGGCCGGGCTGTGTTGGTCGCCAGCGCAGCGCCGCCCGCGGTCGGGGTCAGCGCCGGGCCGCCAGCCGGCGCGGAGATCACCGCGAGCAGGCGCGTGCCCGCCAGCGCTGCTGTTCCCAGGCACACTATGCCCGCGGCTGCGCCGATAATCAGCAGTATGTAGGTTGCCCAGCGCCATTTCAGGCTGGTTTCGTCGAGGTCGGTCTCGCCATAGCGCGGGTCGTAGGCGGCAGGCTGGTTCTCGGTGCCTGTGCGCTCGCCAGCCGCCGGCACGGCGGTGAGCGCGGCGCCGCAAATGCTGCATGTGACCGCCGTTCTGGGGGACGGTGACGCGCAGATAGGGCAGATTTTGTAAGTCAAGCGCTGATCCTTACCCCTGTCCAGCTACCCTGCCCGCCTGGCGGGTGAAGGCCTATTATACCTGCCGCGGCGGTGCGTGCGAAGGTGGGCGTCTGCGTTACAAAGCAAACAGGGAGCCAGAACTGCTCCCTGTCTGCGCTTTTTCTGTGCCGGTTCTTTTACTGTTCCTGCCCTTGCGAGAAGCCCGCCACGCCGTCAAAGGTGTACAGGTTCTCGATCTTAATGAAATCAATCCCTGCCGCCGTCGTGCGGTCCAGCAGCCCGACAATCTGCCGGTGCGCGATCGCGCCGCCGTTGTTGGCGGCCATAAAGCGGCAGCGCCAGTGGTCTGTGCAGAAGGTTTCCGGCGCGGCGCCAGGGTAAACGTCCTGGCCGCGATTGCTGATCACAGCCAGCGTCAGGCCGTCGCCGCTAACCTTTTCCTCCAGCAGTTTCCCCAGCACCTGCGGGTCCCGGTCACGAAAATGCACGAACAGGTCCACGCCCACAAGCTCTTTTTTCGCGGGCGGGCGGATAGTCGCGGTCGAGGCCGCTGTCTGCTGGCCCTGGCCGCCGGCGTAGCTCACCGGCGCCAGCACCTCTGGTTTCTGGCCCATCCGCGCCGCCACCGCCTCCGCGAATTCGCGCGTCCCCACTTTAATACGGCTGGTCCCCTCGCGGAAGATATCGTAAGTGTGGACTCCTTCCTCAACCGTGCGCAGCCAGGCGTTGTGGACCAGCTCGGCGCTGTCAGGCAGGCCGACGTGCACCAGCAGCATGACGCCAGCCAGCAGCAGGCCCGATGGATTGGCGAGATTCTGGCCGGCACGGCGCGGCGCGGAGCCGTGAATAGCCTCAAACATGGCGGCGCCCTCGCCGACATTGGATGAACCGGCCAGGCCGACCGACCCGGCGATCTGCGCAGCTACGTCTGACAGGATGTCGCCATACAGGTTCGGCAGCACGATAACATCGAAGTTCTGCGGCGTGTCGGCCATCTTGGCGGCGCCGATGTCCACAATCCAGTGTTCGTTTTCGATGTCAGGGTACTCAGCGGCGATCTCATCAAAGACCTTGTGGAACATGCCGTCAGTGAACTTCATGATGTTGTCTTTGGTAAACGCAGTTACTTTTTTGCGCTTGTTGAGGCGCGCATACTCGAAGGCGTAGCGCACGATCCGTTCAGAGCCAGGCCGCGAAAGCAGCTTGAGCGTCTGGTAGACCTCGTCCGTCTGGCGGTGCTCAATGCCGGCGTACAGGTCCTCTTCGTTTTCGCGCACAATGACTATGTTCATCGTTTTGTGCTTGGTTTCGATAAACGGGTGGTAAGACACGCATGGCCGCACATTGGCGTACAGCCCCAGCGTTTTGCGCGTGGCGACGTTCAGGCTCTTGTAGCCGCCGCCCTGCGGGGTGGTGATCGGCGCTTTGTAGAACACATGTGTCCGCCGCAGCGATTCCCACGCCTCCGGCCCAATCCCCGAAGTCTGACCGCTGAGGTAAACCTGCTCGCCGATCTGAATCTCCTCGATTTCAATAGGCGCGCCGGAAGCCTGAATGATGTGCAGACAGGCGTCCATGATCTCCGGCCCGATGCCGTCGCCGCGCGCCACAGTTATCGGAATTTTCTGACTCATCTCTATGCTGCTCCTTATGGATGTGATCTGTGCAGGCTGCCTTGTGCCTGATACCCCACCAGACATAACAAACCCGGCTGACAACCTTAGCAGGCTCAGCCGGCCAGCGCCAGTGCAGTTAATTAACCCCTTGTCGTTGCAGGGATTGTAACAAGCGGCGCGCGATCTGGTCAAACGCCCCGGCGGGCCGCCGCTTATTTCAACACGCCGCGCCGGATCAGCAGCTTCTCAAGCTCGACACCCCAGAACACAACGGTGCTGAGCGCCAGGCATAAGATGAGCTGTTCGGCTGTCAGCGGGTTGGTGTTGAACAGCTTGTTGAAGAACGGCGCGTAGACAACGGCCAGTTGAAGCACAACAGTGCTGACAACGGCGATCAGCAGCAGCTTATTCGAGAACAGATTCATGCGGAACAGCGACTCGCGGTGCGAGCGCACAGCCAGCGCGTGCCCCATCTGCGCCAGCGTCAGAAAGATGAACACCATCGTGTTCCACGCTGGCCGCCCGTTTGCCGCCGCCATGCCGCTCGACCATGTCAGGTAGCCCAGCAACAGGCCCGTGCCGCCCAACAGCAGCCCTACCAGCAGGATATGCCGGCCCAGGCCGTGCCCGAATACGCTCGCGTTGGGCGCGTAGGGCGCGCGGTTCATCGCCCCCTTTTCCGCCTGTTCGACGCCCAGCGCCAGCGCCGGAATGCCATCGGTAATCAGATTCATCCACAGAATCTGGAGTGTGGTCAGCGGGAGGGTCATGCCCTGGATAAGCTGGGTCGCCAGCAGCACAAGCAGCTCGCCGGTGTTGCTCGCCAGCAGGTACTTGATAAAACGGCGCACGTTGTCGTAGATTGTGCGCCCTTCCTCAACCGCGCTGACGATGGTAGTGAAGTTGTCGTCGAGGATGACCATGTCAGCCGCCTCTTTCGAGACCGCTGTGCCCGTTATGCCCATCGCCACGCCGATATCGCTGCGTTTCAGCGCTGGCGCGTCGTTAACGCCGTCCCCTGTCATGGCTACGATGTGCCCGCGTGTTTGCAAGGCTTCGACGATCCTGAGCTTGTGTTCCGGGGATACGCGCGCGAAAACCGCAACCTGCTCTACCCGCGCCTCCAGCTCGGCCTGCGACATCCGCGTCAGGTCCTGGCCGGTCAGGATTTCGCCGTGCTCGTCGGTGATCTCCAGCTCGCGGGCGATCGCAAGGGCGGTGAGGGGGTGGTCGCCTGTTATCATAACCGGTCGAATGCCGGCGCGCTTGCAGGTGGCGACGGCGGCCTTAACCTCGGTGCGCGGCGGGTCAATAATTCCGACCAGGCCAACAAACGTGAGCTGGTCCTCGATAGCGGCGGTGGTGTGCGCTGGCAGGGCGTCCAGCGGACGGAAGGCCAACCCCAACACGCGCAGGCCCTCTGCCGCCAGCCGGTCGCCTGACTGCTCAATGCGCGCGCGCAGTTCCGGTGTAAGCGCCTGCCCCTGCCCCTCGCTCCACACCCCGTTAGTCCACACAGTGCTGCTGATGTCCAGCAGGCTGTCGAGCGCGCCTTTTGTGAAAGCGGCGTAAGGCGCGGTTGTGGCGGCAAGCAGCGGGGACAATTTGCTGTTAGCCGGCTGGTCGTCGCGCAGGATGTGATGAATAGTCGTCATACGTTTGCGTTCGGATGAAAACGGAACCTCGCCTACGCGCACGAATGCGCGATCCAGGTCGGGCTTCAACAGCCCAAACCTGGCCGCCGCGATAACCAGCGCGCCTTCTGTAGGGTCGCCCATCGCGTAGAAGCCGCCCCCCGCGAGATCATCCCCCTGCTCCAGCAGAGCGTCATTGCACAGCGCGCCGCCGGCCAGCAGCAGCACCTGCGACATGTGTTGGGGCAAAGCGTGGCCGTTAGCTGCGACGTGTGTGAGTCTGTCGCGCTCAACGACGGCCTCTAGTTCCTCGGTGCGCCCCGCCACGTCAACGATGCGGACAGTCATCCGGTTTTCGGTGAGCGTGCCCGTCTTGTCAGAGCAGATAGTTGTGACGGAACCCAGCGTTTCAACGGCGGGCAGCTTGCGAATTAAGGCGCGGCGGCGCAGCATACGCTGAGCGCCCAGCGCCAGCGCGACCGTGACGACCGCCGGAAGGCCCTCCGGGACAACTGCGACCGCGATCGCCACCGCGTTCAGCAGCACGCTGTCCAGCGGGCGGCGCGTTATAAGCCCGATCACGAAGGCGATGACCAGCACCACAAGGCCCACAGCGAACAGCACCTTGCCCACTTCGGCCATGCGACGCTGCAGCGGTGTCGCATCGCTGGTGACGCTCTGAATCATCTCGGCGATGCGCCCCAGCTCAGTGTTCATTCCCGTGGCGGTGACGACTGCCGTGCCGCGTCCATACGTAACAGCAGTCCCCATATAGATCATGTTCACCCGGTCGCCGAGAGTCAGGTTTTCGGCGGCCAGTTCTGTAGATACCTTCTCGACCGGATGCGATTCACCGGTCAGTGAGGCTTCCTGGACGCTCAGATTAGCCGACATGGTAATGCGTGCGTCCGCGGGAACGATGTTGCCCGCCTCAAGCAGGATGATATCGCCCGGCACAAGCTCGCGCGCCGAGATTTCGCTGACCTGCCCGTCGCGGCGCACACGCACCAGCGGCGCTGCCATCTGTTTAAGGGCGGCCATCGCCTTTTCGGCGCGGTATTCCTGCACGACGCCCAATATCGCATTCAGCGTCACAATCCCCAGAATGGCGATCGTGCTGTCGGCCTGCCCTAACAGCGCCGAAATAACGGCGGCGAACAGCAGCAGCAGCACCAGTGGGTTAATCATCTGCTCCCACAGGATCGCCAGCGGACTTTTTGTGCCGCGTTCGATCAGCTCATTGGCCCCGTACTGCTCCAGGCGCGCGCGCGCCTCAGCGCTCGACAGGCCGCTGCCCTCATAGGTATTTAGCTGTGCGAGTGTCTTCGCGGTTGGAAGCGTGTGCCATGTCGTCTTTACGTCAATAATCTGCGTTTTGTTAACGCTCTGAGCCGGGTTTTTGACGACCACGTGACGCCATCTCCAGTTTAGAATGCAGCACGATTACACTACGGCAGTTGTGAGTGGGCAGACAGCGGCGTCTGTTCGATGATCCGCCGCAGCGTAGGTGAAGCCTGAACTTTAGAGCAGCTATCCTACTGCAAGGTGCGCTGTTTTGCCCACTGTTTTCGGGCAGCACCCCCGGAAAATGGGGGGTGCGCCTGCCTGCATTTTGCTGATTCGCCGCTGGCCGTGTGTCTGGCTGCCGAGCGCGAATCGTCACGCCCGGCAAGGGACATGTATCACCATTGACAGGCGGGGGTTATAGCGCTGGGAATAAACCGGGTAAAATAGGTTACACTCAGGTTACTGGCGGCTGCGGCATCGTTTGACGCTTAATTCAGACAAATAAACTGAAGGGCAAGTGGACATATGCGGCGAGTTATGCTCTGGTGTTTGTCCGTCGGCGGCGTATTTCTGATCATCACAGCGGTTGTCCTGCTGGCGGCGGCCGCGCCGCTTGTCGCGCAGGATGAAGGGGGCGAGCCGGAACCGGCTGAGGAAGCCCCGGCAGCGGCGGAGTACGTTGGCGCACGCGAATGCCGGGACTGCCATCGCAGCGCCTACAGCGCCTTCCGCGCCACCAATCACAGCCTGACGCTCCGCGAAGTGAGCGCGGACGAAGACCGCGAGGCGATCCTTGCTGATTTCACCGCTGGCGCGGAGCTGCGCACGGTTCAGTTCCCTGGCGAGGACGCCGCCCGCCCTTTTACAGTGGATGATATAGCTTTTGTTCTGGGCGCTGGCCGCAGCCTGCAGGCTTATCTTTTTGAACGCGGCGACAACGATTATGTGGTGTTTCCGGCGGAGTGGGATGTTGAGAAGCAGGAATGGATCGCGCTTGGCCGCGCGGAAAGCTGGCCTGATCCCGCCCTTGAGTTTGGCCCGAACTGCGCGGGCTGTCACACCGTTGGCCTGGATGTTGAGGATTACACCTGGGAAGAGGCCGGCGTTCAGTGTGAAACCTGCCACGGGGCGGGCAGCGCCCATGTGGACGCCGCCGATGAAGCCAGCCGCCGGCCCTCTGACGAAGAAATCGCCGGTATTCGCGGGGCCATTGCCAGCGGTGCTGATCCGCAGACCTGCGGCCAGTGCCACAGCCGCGGCCTCGCAGCGGATGGCGTTCACCCCTACCCCGTAGACTATCTGCCCGCTATGGACCTGACCGACACTGGCGTGTATAACCTCGTCCCTGCCGACGACGCTGACCACTGGTGGCCTACCGGCCACGCGCGCCAGCCAAACATGCAGTTTAACGAATGGCATACGTCGGCCCACGCGCAGTCGCTTGAGGCGCTCCAGGGCGCTGAGGACGCTGATGATTCATGTCTCGCCTGCCACAGCGCAGACTACCAGTACACGGCGGCGCGCATCGCCAGGGCCGAGGATGGCGACTGGAATGGCGCCCCGCCTGAGCCGGTTACGCTGGCGACCGCGCGGGACGGCGTTACCTGCACCGCCTGCCACAACCCGCACAGCGAGGCCGGTTACGATTACCAGTTAGTCACAGATTCCTATACGCTGTGTTCGAGCTGCCACACGCAGACAGAGGCTTTGTCCGCTGTGCACCATCCGGCCAGGGAAATGTTCGAGGGCCTGACCCTTGTTGCTGAGGTTGCGGGCGTGCCCGGCGCGCATTTCACGGCTGAGAATGGCCCTGACTGCCAGACCTGCCACCTGCCCGCGGTCAGCGTGGGCGCGGAACAGGAGCGCGTCAGCCATTCGCTGAACGTTATCCTGCCGGGCGCGGTGGTTGATTTTGCTGGGCTGAGCGACGGCTGCACGTCCTGCCACACAGAATATCTGGATGGCGCGGGTATCCAGCAGCTTGTGGACGATGTTCAGGGCGACGTTCAGGCCCGGCTGGAGGCTGCGCGGGCGGCGACAGCGCCCGACACCCCGCAGTGGGTCGGTGACGCGCTGGCGTTCGTTGACGGCGACGGCAGCCTGGGCATGCATAATTACGCCTACACACAGGCGCTTTTAAGCGCTGTGGAGAAGGCGCTGGGCCTGGCGGCGCTGGATACTACCGGGCACGCTCAGATCATGACCACGCGCGAGGTGCTTGAGCTGACCCGCGAGGCCGCGCGCAGCAATACCGTGATTCTGGGCCTTACAGCGCCCATGCTGGCGGCGCTGGCGGCAGCCGGCCTCGTCCTGCTGCTGGCTTTGTTCCTGCTGCTGCGCGGGCGGCGGCTGCTCGCGGTGCTGGGCCTGATCGCCGCTTTCGCTATCGTCGCCGGGGTGATAATCCTGCGTGAGCCGAACAGGACGGCTGCGATCACTGGCGACAATGCGAACTGCCTTTTCTGCCACGCGAACGCAGCTTACAGCTACACTTTCGCTGACAGCAGCGCGCTGAGCATGCGCGTTGATCACGAGCGCATGGCTGCATCCGTTCACACGGGGCCAGCGGGCGAGCCGTTCGGCTGCCTTGATTGTCACAGCGCGGATATTTTCCCACACCAGAGTGTTTCGTTTGCCAGCCGGGGCGCCTACCGGGTAGAGATGTCCGGCGTGTGTATCAACTGCCACCTGGAGGACACTGCCCACTACGAAGATGTGCTGAAGCGCGACATTCTCGTTGGCTGTTCAGACTGCCACACGGCGCACTATGTGCTGCCGGCTAACCAGTTGAACACCGCCGTTCTCGTGCGGCGCTAAAGCCCGCGTGGCGTTAGCTGAGAAGCCCGCGCTGTGGTGTTAAGGCGCGGGCTTTTTCTCTCTTATTCGCTGGCCAGCCGCCGTTTGGCGCGTTCCAGCCTGAAGCGCCACCACACCAGCGTCGGCGTAAGCAGCCCTGCCCAGACGATAATGTTGATGATCAGCGCGGTTGACATGCTGGCCGCCATATTGAATCCGCCGGTCGCGCCCTGCGCGCTCGTGCCAATCACCACAGGGTGAATCGTGTCGGTGCGCGTGCGCACCACCGCAACAGAGAACAGCATCACCGTCATTAGCAGCACCGCCATCAGCGCCGAGAACCAGCGCCGCCAGTTCGGGTTGGTGATGCCCTGGCGCAGCAGCAGATACGCCACACAGATCAGCACCATCACCGCCGAGGAGGTCATGCGCGGGTCGCCGGTCCACCAGGTGTTCCAGATGGGCCGCGCCCAGATTGACCCCAGCGCCACGTTGATCGCCGCCAGCGCCAGCCCAACCTCGGCAGCCGCGATCGCCAGCATTTCCCAGCGATCCTGGCGCAGAGCCAGGTACAGCAGGCCGCCGACAAACGTAAGCCCGAAGGCCGCGGCTGCGCCGGTGAAGGAAGGCAGGTGCATATAGAAAAGCCGCTGAACGCTGCCCTGCACACTGTCTGTGCCGGCGTATGCCAGGGCGAAATACAGGCCAATGCCCAGGCCAATCGCCGCGGCGGCGGTAAGTATACGCAGAAACGGCGGCGCTGTTTTGTCCGGTGCGGCGGCGGTTTCAGATGTGGTCATTGAGAAATCCCTTCGTTTAGCAGCAGCGCTATAGTGCCAGTTTAACCCCCCGCGTAATAGTGATATTCCTCATAGCCATTACCTGAGCTTCAGTAGGTACAGATAACCCTCAGTTGAATTATGGTGAAGGGGTATGATTCACCCTGGCATACCGCAAAAAAGCAGTTATGTTTAGTCTGGCTGGCCAAACGTTACACACGTCGTTTTATTCGCGCGTAATGTCAGTTGAGAATTCAACCTACCCGTGCGAAAATGTTCGCGTACATGTTAACAGCCCCGTACAAACGATTAGGAGAGCAGCATATGGCAACTGCCGATAAGAAATGGGTCTATCTGTTTAGCGACGTTGAGCTGGCTGAAAAGGCGGTAGGGTCCTGGGATGCCGTTCGCGCCCTGCTGGGTGGCAAAGGCTCTGGCCTGGGCGATATGACGCGCGCGGGCGTGCCCGTTCCCCCTGGCTTTACCATCACCACCGAGGCCTGCAACGCCTACCAGGCGACCGTGACTTTCCCCGAAGGCATGTGGGCGCAGACGCTCGAAGCGCTGAAGGATGTTGAACGTCGGACCGGCAAGAAGTTCGGCGACGCTGCTAATCCGCTGCTCGTGTCGGTGCGTTCCGGCGCGAAGTTCTCCATGCCGGGCATGATGGACACCGTTCTTAACCTGGGCATGAACGACGTCACCGCGGCGGGCATGGTCGCCCTGACCGGCGATGAGCGCTTTGTCTACGATTCATATCGCCGCCTGGTGCAGATGTTCGGCTCGGTGGTGATGAATATCGAAGACGAGGCCTTCGAGGACTACCTTACGGACGTGAAGAAACAGCAGGACGTTAAGTCCGATGCTGATCTGACGGCTGCTGACTGGAAGCAGATCACCACTGAGTTCAAGCGCATCTACAAGGAACATGTCGGCAGCGCTTTCCCGCAGGACCCCTACGAACAGCTCCGTCACGCCGTTGAGGCCGTGTTCAAATCCTGGAATGGCAAACGCGCCGTCGATTACCGCAACGCCACCGGTATCTCGCACGACCTGGGCACAGCCGTTAACGTGCAGACAATGGTTTTCGGCAATATGGGCAAGGCGTCGGGCACGGGTGTCGCCTTCACCCGCAACCCGTCCACCGGCGAAAACGTGCTGTTTGGCGACTATCTGGTGAATGCGCAGGGCGAAGACGTCGTTGCCGGTATCCGCACGCCCAGCCACATTGCCGACCTGGGGCGCGAATTCCCGGAAGCCTACGAGGAGTTCAACCAGATCGCTCAGCGGCTGGAAAACCATTACCACGAAATGCAGGACGTGGAATTCACCATTGAACAGGGCAAACTGTGGATGCTGCAAACGCGCGACGGCAAACGCACCGCGCGCGCTGCCATTCGCATTGCCGTCGAAATGGCCGACGAAGGGGTTATCACGCGCGAACAGGCAGTCCTGCGCGTGTCGCCCAGCCAGGTGGCGCAGCTGCTGCACCCGCAGTTCGACACCGCCGCGAAGGACGCTGCGAAGGCCACTGGCCGCATGATCGCCACTGGCGTTAACGCCTCGCCCGGCGCGGCAGTCGGCGTTGTCGCCTTCGACGCTGATCTGGCGGAGAAGTGGGGCAAAGCGGGCAAGCAGGTCATCATGGTACGCCCTGAAACCAAGCCAGACGATGTGCATGGCATGCTGGCGTCCAAGGGTATTCTCACCAGCCGCGGCGGCGCTACCAGCCATGCGGCTGTGGTGGCGCGCCAGTTCGGTGTGCCCTGTGTCGCTGGCGCTGAAGCCCTCGACATTGACGTGCGCGGTCGCCAGCTTCGCGTGGGCGATACAGTCGTTCACGAGGGCGATATCATCTCGATTGACGGCGGCGCGGGTGAGGTCTACGTCGGCGAGATGGAGATGGTCGAGCCGGATTTCATCCACGAAGACTACCTGCAGAAGCTGCTCGGTTGGGCTGATGAGTTCCGCCGCCTGAACGTGTACGCTAATGCCGACTACCCTGCTGACGCCCAGCGCGCTCGTGAGTACGGCGCTGTCGGCATCGGCCTGTGCCGCACCGAGCACATGTTCTTCCAGGAGGAGCGCCTGCCTACTGTTCAGGCCATGATCCTGGCTGAGCCGAACAGCGAAGCTGAAGCGCGTGAGCTTGCTAAACTGCTCCCCCTCCAGCACGATGACTTCTACGGCATCTTCCGCGCCATGGAAGGCCTGCCGGTCATTATCCGCCTGATCGACCCGCCGCTGCATGAGTTCCTGCCCGACCACGAGTCGCTGGCGCTGCGCGCGGCTGATCTGCGTGCTGCGGGCAACCAGCCTGCTGAGCTGGCGCGGGTCGAAAGCTTGATGGCCGTGGTTGCGAGCCTGCACGAGTTCAACCCGATGCTTGGCCTGCGCGGCGTGCGCCTGGGCATCATGCGCCCGGCGATCAATGCGATGCAGGCGCGTGCTATCTTCTCTGCTGCCTGCCAGTTGAGCAAGGAAGGCGTTGATGTTCACCCGGAGATCATGATCCCGGTCACCAGCCACTACAACGAGATCAAGCTCATCAAGGAAATGATTGACTTGATTGGCGCTGAGGTGATGGCGGAGGAAGGCATCAAGGTTAGCTACAAAGTCGGCACGATGATTGAGCTGCCGCGCGCCTGCATCACCGCTGATGAGTTCGCTGAGTACGCGGAGTTCTTCTCGTTCGGCACGAACGACCTCACCCAGACGACGTTCGGCATCAGCCGCGATGACGCTGAGGGCAAATTCCTGCTGGAATATGTTGAGCGCGGCATCCTGTCTGAGAATCCATTCCAGGTGCTGGACCCGGTTGGTGTGGGCTACCTGGTTAAGCTGGGCACGACTAAGGGCCGCCAGCAGCGTCCAGACCTCGAAGTTGGTATCTGTGGTGAGCATGGCGGTGACCCGGCCAGTGTTCACTTCTGTCACGGCGCGGGGCTGAATTATGTGAGCTGCTCGCCGTTCCGCATCCCGATCGCTCGGCTGGCCGCTGCGCATGCGCATCTGCTTGAGCAGGGTTTCAAGGCTAAGTAAGGCAGCTGTGTGGCAGTGTTTCGCGGGGCTGGTGTGTTACCAGCCCCGTTTTTGTTGTATGCTTTCGGGGGGTGTTTTAGGTTCATGATTCTCTAGTGACTATGCGAAGATACCGACCCGACTCTAACGCCTTCAGCGCGCCTGATCCAACCGCGCGCGCCGACCAGCCCGGCCTGCCCGCGCTTGTGGACCTGCTGCCGTCCTCGCCAGAGGAGGCGGACGCGCTGCGCGCCTACGCCAGCGCCCTGCCCTCGCTCACGCTGGGCCAGCGCGCGCTGTGCGACCTGGAGATGTTAGCCATCGGGGCCTATTCCCCCCTTGATCGTTTCATGGGCCGCGCCGACCTCCAATCATCTTTGGAAACAATGCGCCTCACCGACGGCAGCCTGTTCCCGCTGCCGGTGACGCTGCCCACTGCCGCCGCTGAAGCGCTTCACCTGGACCGCGACATCGCGCTGTGCGATGAATACAACCGTCCGCTGGCGATTCTGAGCATTGAGGATATCTACCCCTGGAGGCGGGATGAGCTGGCATTTCTCGCCTGCGGCACGCACGATACCGCGCACCCGCTGGTGCGCGAAATGCAGCAGTGGGGACCGCTGAACCTCACGGGCCGGCTGCGCGTCCTGCAGCCGCCGCAGCACCACGACTTCAGGCATCTGCGCCACACGCCAGCCCAGATACGCGCGCTGCTGGCCGCGCTGGGCCGCAGGAGCGTGGTCGCCTTTCAGACGCGCAACCCGCTGCACCGCGCGCACGAGGAGCTTGTTAAGCGCGCAATCGCCGCGGTGAATGGCACGCTGCTGCTGCACCCGGCTGTGGGGCTGACTCAGCCGCACGACATTGACCATTACACCCGTGTTCGCGCTTACGAGGCGCTGGTCAACAACTACTTTGAGCCGGGCCGCGTGGTGCTGTCGCTGCTGCCGCTGGCGATGCGTATGGCTGGCCCGCGTGAGGCCCTGCTCCACGCCCTGATTCGCCGCAATTACGGCGCAACCCATTTCATCGTCGGGCGCGACCACGCCGGCCCCGGCAGCGACTCCGCTGGCAAACCGTTCTATCCGCCCTACGCCGCGCAGGAGCTGGTCCAGCAGCATGAGCGCGAACTTGGCATCAGCGTTATGGCGTTTCAGGAAATGGTTTATCTGCCGGAGGAAGACCGGTATGAGGAACAGGACCGCGTGCCGGCCAGCGCCCGCACGCTGCGCATCTCTGGGACACAGGTGCGGCAGGACTATCTGGCGCGCGGGCGCGCCCTGCCCGCCTGGTTCACCCGGCCGGAAGTGGCGCGTATTCTGGCCGAAGCCTACGGCGCGCGCGGCGCGTGCGTCTGGCTGACGGGCCTGAGCGCGGCGGGCAAATCAACCACCGCCGAGATTCTGGCCGTGCGCCTGCTGGAGCACGGCCGCCAGGTCACCGTCCTCGACGGTGACATCGCGCGCGCGCACCTCTCCAGCGGCCTGGGCTTTAGCAAGGCCGACCGGGACACACATATCCGCCGCCTCGGCTATGTCGCCAGCGAGATCGTGCGGCACGGCGGCATCGTGATCTGCGCCGCGATCAGCCCCTACGCATCTGTTCGCGCCGAGGTGCGGCGCATGATGGACGGCCGCTTCATCGAAGTGTTCGTGGATACCCCGCTGGCGCTCTGTGAGCAGCGCGACCCAAAGGGGCTGTATGCGAAGGCGCGGCGCGGCGACATCACCGGTTTCACCGGCATTGACGACCCTTACGAACCGCCCGCCGACCCCGAAATCCACCTTTCAACCGCAAGCGTTACAGCCGAGAAAAACGCGCAGCACATCTTCGATTATCTGCTGGCGCAGGGGTATGTCAAACCGGCGGGAAACGCCCCAGAATAACCTGTTCTACCCGCTCAATCAGCTCAGGAAGGGCCTGTTGTGCCGGCTCAGAGAGCCTTTCCTCAAAAGCGAAGAACTGGCTGCACACCGTGAACAACACCATCTCCGGGCGCGCGCCATACAGCCGGTCGCAGGCCGCCAGCATCTGTTCCGGGCTAAGGTGATGCCCCAGAATGCTGGCGGCCATGTTCTCGCCCTCCGCCGGCGCGACTAAGCGCTGAGAGATCGCCCCGGCCGGGCTGCCGACTGCGGCGTCAATCAGCACGACAAGCTGCGCCCGGCTCATCACGTCTGCCATCTCCGGCAGCAGTTGGTGCGCTTCCAGCACGGCTGCCGTCTGCGCGGGCAGGCGCAGAGCTAAACTCTGCGCCGCCCGCCGCCCGATACCGTCATCGCCGCGCAGACAGTTGCCATAACCAACCACTACCACCGGCGGCATCAGCGCCTGATCTCGTCCAGCACCTCGCCGGACGCATTCACCAGCTCCAGGTGCAGCGGCATCTGCCCAACAGCGTGCGTAGAGCAGCTCAGGCAGGGGTCAAACGTGCGGATCACCGCCTCGACCCGGTTCAGCATCCCCTCGGTAAGCCGGTCGCTCTTGACAAAGTGCTGCGCCACCTGAAGCACACCCCGGTCCATCGCCAGGTTGTTGTTGCCAGTGGCGATAATCAGGTTAGCCCACGTGATCAACCCGTTCTCATCAATCCGGTAATGGTGCAGCAGCGTACCGCGCGGCGCCTCGCTGACGCCAATGCCCTCGCTGCTGTTGGCGCTGGCGCTGGCGAACACGTGGCTGCTGACGCTGTCTGGGTCGCTGAGAAGCTGTTCGATCTTCTCAATGCAGTGCAGGATCTCGATCAGCCGGGCGTAGTGAAAATAGAACGAACTCATCCGCTCGGCCGCGTCAAGCTGCTTGTACTCGGCCAGTTCCTTGTCGGCCAGCGGGGTGCCGCAGCGCGCCACGATATTCAGCCGCGCCAGCGGGCCAACCCGATACACGCCCGCCGGGTAGCCGATGGGGCGGTAATAGGGCGACTTCAGGTACGACCAGGGTTCGACCGACTCGCCGATATACTCGTTGTAGCGCTCTACCGGGATATCGGCGTTAACGACCTGCCCCTCAGCGCCCACCAGGCGCAGTTGACCATCGTAAAACTCAAGCGTGTCGTCCGGCCCTACCAACCCCATAAACATGGTGGGGAAATTCGCGAAGGTCTGAATTTCTTCGCGGAAGCCGCCCATCACGGGCTTAAACCACGCCAGCGTGCGCAGCGCGATAGCCTTTACCTCCGGGATTTCCGCCAAGATAGCGTCGCGCGTCTCAGGCGAAATCGGGTGATTCACGCCGCCGGCAATCACCCAGGTCGGGTGGATACGCTTGCCCGACATCCGTTCGATGATCTGCTGGCCGAACTGGCGCAGGCGCACACCGCCGCGCGCCAGCTCCGGCTCCGCCTCCATCACGCCGAACAGGTGGCGCTTGGCCGGGTCGGCATCCATGCCCAGCAGCAGATCAGGCGAGGACAGGTAGAAGAAGCTCAGCGCGTGTGACTGCACAATCTGCGCCATATTCAGCACTTTGCGCAGCTTAACCGCCGGCTCCGGGATACGAACCGCCAAGATGGCGTCGCACGCTTTCGCTGAAGCGACCAGATGGCTCACCGGGCAAATGCCGCAGATGCGCGCCATCAGCGACGGCATCTCACGGAAGGGGCGGCCTTCTGACAGCTTCTCGAAACCGCGAAACTGCGTGACGTGCATGTGCGCGTCCGTTACCTCGCCAGCGTCGTTTAGCTGAATAGTGATCTTGGCGTGCCCTTCGATTCGGGTAATGGGGTCAATGACAATTGTCTGGCTCATCGCAGGGCGCTCCTATCCGAATCTCGCGTTCAACTCAGGCTGTTTACCGTCCAGCAGGTCGGTGAGCGCCTGCAAAATCATTTGCGCCGAAGGCGGGCAGCCCGGAATAAACACGTCCACTGGCACAGCGTGATGCACCGGCCGCACTCTGGTCAGCAAGGCAGGGACCACTTCCTGCGGCTGCTGCGCGTTGTTGGAGACGTTTTCGAAGTACGCGCGCTGGATAACGTCCTGCACACTGAACGGGTTGCGCATGGCGGGCACGTTGCCGGTCACAGCGCAGTCCCCCAACGCCACAAGCACCCGTGTGTGCGCGCGCACATGCTTGATCTTCTCAAGGTCGTGCTCGCTGCTCACCGCGCCCTCGATCAGCGTGACATCAACCATTTCCGGGAACTCTTTGTTGTCAACCAGCGGGCTGTAGACCAGGTCGATCCGCGCGGCCAGGTTTAACAGCGCCTCATCAATGTCGAGAAACGACATGTGGCAGCCAGAACAGCCGTCCAGCCACACCGTCGCCATTGTTACTTTGCTCATCTCACCTCACCTCGCGCATCGTCTTGAGATACGGCAGGAACTCGCGCTCTTTTTCCATCTCGCCCACTGCCTTGCTCTTCTTGAACAGCGCGCCAGTCGGGCACACCTGGACACATTTGCCGCAGCTTGTGCAGGTTTCTGATACCCCCCAGGGCGTGTCCAGGTCGGTAACAACATACGAGTCAATACCGCGCCCCTTCACATCCCAGGTGTGCGCGCCTTCAATTTCATCGCACACGCGCACGCAGCGCGTGCAGAGAATACAGCGGTTGTGGTCCACGCCAAACCGATAGTGCGAAGCGTCCACCGTTTTGTACGGGCTGCGATAGTCGAACTGGCTGTGGTCAACGCCCAGCCGCTGCGCCATATACTGCAAATCACAGCGCCCGTTCGACACACACACCGCGCAGATATGGTTGCCCTCTGTGAACAGCAGCTCGATAATCATGCGGCGGTAATCGCGCAGCCGCTCTGTGTCGGTGTAAACTTCCATCCCTTCCTGCACCTGGGTGGCGCAGGCCGGGTGCAGCTTTGACGACCCCTTAATCTCCACCAGGCACAGCCGGCACGACCCGACGACGCTCAACCCTTCCAGATGGCACAATGTCGGGATGAAGATGTCGTTTTCCCGCGCCACCTGAAGGACGGACTCGTCCTCGCGCGCGCTCACGTCCTGGTCATTAATCCTGAGCGTTTTAACACTCATGCGTCATCATCTCCATCTTCAGTCGCCGACGGTGGCGTATTCAGCCGCCGATTCGCCCTCAGCAGCTAGTTGGTCCAGGTATTCCTGGCGGAAGTAGCGAAGCGTGCTTAACACCGGGTTGGGCGCGGCCTGCCCCAGGCCGCACAGGCTGGTGTTGCGAACCATGTCGCACAGCGATTCCAGCAGCGCCAGCTCTTTCGCGGTTACATCGCCCTGTTCAAACCGCCCCAGCAGGTCGTAAAGCTGCGCTGTTCCTACACGACATGGGACACACTTGCCGCAGGATTCAGTCATGCAGAATTCCATGAAGTACCGAGCAACGCCGATCATGCTGGATGTCTCATCCATAACGATCATGCCGCCCGACCCCATAAACGACCCCAGCGCGGCCAGCGACTCGTAATCAACCGACACGTCAAGGTGTTCCGCCGGGATACACCCGCCGCCCGGCCCGCCGGTCTGAATCGCTTTGAACTGGCGGCCGCCCGGTATGCCGCCGCCGATCTCAAAGATGATATCGCGCAGCTTGATGCCCATCGGCACTTCGATCAGGCCGATGTTCTTCACATTGCCTGACAGCGCGAACACCTTCGTTCCCTTGCTTTTCTCAGTGCCGATCTTGGCGAACCAGTCGCTGCCGTTGCGGATAATCGTCGGTACGTTGGCGTAGGTTTCAACGTTGTTAATCAGCGTCGGGCTGTGCCACAGGCCGCTGGCCGCCGGATACGGCGGGCGGGGTCGCGGTGTGCCGCGGCGCCCTTCAATCGAAGCCATCAGCGCGGTTTCTTCGCCGCACACAAACGCGCCCGCGCCTACCCGAACGTCTACCGAGAAGCTGAAGGGCGTGCCGACGATGTTCTTGCCCAGGAAACCCATCTTCTGCGCCTGGCGAATAGCCCGCTCAACGCGCTTGATCGCCAGCGGGTATTCCGCCCGAATGTAGATATAGCCCTGGTCCGCGCCTACGGCATAAGCGGCAATCGCCATGCCTTCCAGCACGCGGTGCGGGTCCGCCTCCATGACGCTGCGGTCCATAAACGCGCCGGGGTCGCCCTCATCGGCGTTGCAGATGACATACTTCTTGGCCCCGCTGGCCTTGGCCACCGTGCTCCACTTCAGCCCGGTCGGATACCCGGCGCCGCCGCGCCCGCGCAGCCCGCTGCGCGTGATCTCTGCCACCACGCCAACCGGCATCAGCTCCGTCAGCACGCGGAACAGCGCCTTATATCCGCCCGCCGCGATATAGTCCTCGATGCGCTCAGGGTCAATGTAGCCCGCGTTCTCCAGGACAATCTTTTTCTGGCGCGTGAAAAAAGACGTGTCGGTGGGCATAACCAGCCGTTCAACCGGTTCGCCGCCCATGCTGTCAACGATCTCGTCAGCATCGCTGACTTTTACGTTGCGGTACAGCACGTTGTCCGTCTCAACCGCTACCAGCGGCCCCGCAGCGCAGGGTCCCATGCAGCCTACGCCCCGAACTTTGCAGGTCTTGCCCAGGCCCTTTTCCGCTATCCGCTTCTCCAGGGCTTCCTTGATCTGGTCGCTGTGCGCGGACAGGCAGCCAGCAGATGTGCAAACGTTAATCTGGTGCTGGTACTGCTGGTTGGCGGCGCGCTCAGCAGCGCTGATTTCCTCCAGCTCATCATAGTTCAGCATGGCTTATTATCTCCGCAATACGCTCAGGCAGCCCTTCAGCGGTGGCAGCCGGCTCGATTTCATTGTCAATCAGCACCACCGGGGCCAGGCCGCAGGCCCCAACACAGCGCGCCACCAGCAGTGAAAGCTGGTTGTCAGCGGTTGTCTTGCCCGGCTCGACATTAAAGGCTTCGCTGACCGCGTCAATGATCGCCTGCCCGCCTCTGATATAGCATGCAGTCCCCATACACACGGTGCAGTTGTGCTTGCCCTGCGGCTTAAGGCTGAAGAAATGGTAAAACGTCGCCACACCATACGCCTGGCTCAGCGGAACACGCAGGCTGCGCGACACAAAATGCAGCGCAGTATCGTCCAGATAACCGAACGATTCCTGGACGGTGTGCAGCGTCTCAATTAACGCTTCTGGCTGATAACCGTGCCGCCGCATTGTCGCGTTCACGACGCGCCAGCGCTTATCATCAGAAGGGAAAGAGGCATCACCCTGTCTTACGCTCATGGCATACTCCCTGCTTCGATACACCTCCACGCTATCGTACACAATCCGCAATCCTTAAGGCATTGTTGATGCTCACGCCTTACGCAGCGATATGTCATTATTCATCTTCCCAGGACTTTGTGAATATGCGCAGGCGTGCTAGGATTCACGATGTACAGGCTGTCCCGCACTTTTTATATATATCGGAGGAATAATGACCGCTTATGCCGTTCCTCATTATCAGGCTCCACAGCCGCTAGGCCCCAACCAGGCGGTGCTGGTTGCCAGTGGCGATCTGCGCCTGGCGGCGAACCAGGTTTGCTGGCCTGCCCAGGAACAGATGGAGCAGCAGATCATCGCCGCATTTGCCGCGGAAGGCGTGACCGTCCTGCGCGGCCATCAGTATGACCCCGTGCTGAAGCACGGCTTTATCTGGAATCAGCGTATGGGCATGGATATTTTCAATAACATCCACCCGGACGCTCCGCTGATCGTCGCGGTAGCCGTCTGGCAGTACAGCCATCACGTCCTGGCCGGCCTGCGCGACCATCGTGGCCCCATCCTGACCGTCGCCAACTGGAGCGGCCAGTGGCCCGGCCTGGTGGGCCTGCTCAATCTCAACGGCAGCCTGACTAAGATGGGCGTTCGCTACAGCTCGCTGTGGAGCCAGAATTTTGATGATCCGTTCTTCCTGAAGGGCCTGCGCGAGTGGATCAGGCTCGGCTATGTCACGCACGACACCGCGCACGCCCGCGACCTCGACACCGCCGCGCTGCCGGCCAGCGAAGCCGAGTTAGGCCGGGCGCTGGCGCGCCAGCTTCGCCACAACAAAGCCGTGCTCGGCGTGTTCGACGAAGGCTGCATGGGCATGTACAACGCCATCATTGACGATGAACTGCTCAACGCTACCGGTATGTACAAGGAACGCCTGAGTCAATCGGGGCTGGTGGCGGCGATGCGCCAGGTCAGCGACCGCGAGGCGCAGGCGGTGCGCGCCTGGCTTGACCAGCGCGGCGTCACTTTCGTCACCGGGACAAACGAGGAAACCGACCTCACCGACGCCCAGCTTCTCGAACAGTGCAAGATGTATATTGCGGCGGTGCGCATCGCCCACGAGTTCGGCTGCGCCGCCATCGGCATTCAGTATCAGCAGGGGCTGAAGGACATGACCCCCGCTTCTGACCTGGCCGAGGGGCTGCTGAACAACGTGGAGCGGCCACCGGTCTATCACGCAGAAACCGGCGCCGAGCTTTATCCCGGTCAGGCCCTGCCCCACTTCAACGAAGTGGACGAGGGCGCTGGCCTGGATGCGCTCGTCACCAACCGCGTCTGGCGGGCGATGAACTTCGACCCGGCGACCACCCTGCACGACCTGCGCTGGGGCGAGCATTTCACTGGCGGCGGCGTGGACGATTTCGTCTGGGTGTTCCTCATCTCTGGCGCGGCCCCCGCGTCACATTTTATTGGCGGGTATGCAGGCGCGTCCAGCGAACGCCAGACGCCGATGTACTTCCGGTTGGGCGGCGGCACGCTGAAGGGCATCAGCAAGCCCGGCGAGATTGTCTGGAGCCGCGTCTACGTAATGGACAACCGCCTGCACGCCGATCTGGGGCGCGCCACAGTGGTTGAGCTGCCACGTGCCGAAACCGAGCGCCGCTGGCAGGCAACGTCAGCGCAGTGGCCGATCATGCACGCTGTGCTGCACGGCGTCACCCGCGACCAGATGATGGCGCGCCACAAAGCCAACCACCTCAACGTGGCCTACGCGCCCTCAGCTCACGAAGCCGACATGGCGCTGGCCGCCAAAGCCGCCATGCTTGACGCGCTGGGTTTGGATGTGCACCTGTGCGGAACGGTTTCCTGGCAGCCATGAGCGCGATGCAGTGGTTCAACCCCCCACAAAGCTGGGACGAGAACGCTGGCGGCATCACCGTGACAACCGCCCCGCGCACCGATTTCTGGCAGGTGACGCACTACGGCTTTGCTCGTGACAGCGGCCATTTCTACTACCGGACCGTCACGGGCGATTTCACGGCGCAGGTGTACATCGCTGGCCAGTACCAGGACCTGTACGACCAGGCCGGCCTTATGATCCGTCAGGATGAGCGCACCTGGATAAAATGCGGTATCGAATATGTCCAGGGGGTTCAGAACGCCAGCGCGGTTATCACGCGCGGCTTTTCAGACTGGTCCGTAACGCCGCTGCCCCACAACCCTCCGGCGATCTGGCTGCGCGTTCGCCGCGAAGGCAGCACGGTCGAGGTTCACTACAGTCTTGACGGCGCTGCTTTTACTCTGCTGCGGCTCGGCTATCTGTCGGTGGCGGAGGCGCTCCAGGTTGGCCTTATGTGCGCCTCGCCTGACGGCGGTGGCTTCACAGTAAAATTCCAGGATTTCGCCATTACCCAGCCGTAAGCCCTACAGCGGCAGCCTTTCGATGATCTGTCGGGGGCTGCCGCTGTCACAATCGCATCACAATCACGCGCCGCCCCTCTGCGTCTGTGCGCTCAGCGCCGCCGTTCCTTACCGGGCGCGTTTCGCCTGCCGGCAGCGCAAATTCAATCTGGCGGTACGGGAGCGCGTATCCGTTGTGCAGCACTTCAGCGCGCAGCGCGATCTCGTCAGGGCGCGCATCGACCGTCAGATGTAGCTGGCTGTAGCCGCCCGTGCGATAAGCCAGCGATACGCCGTCGTCCTCGATCAGCGAGAACGCGCCCGCCCCCGTTTCCGGGTGCGGGAAAACGTAAACCCGGCGCACATCATCGGGCTGTTCCCCTACATAGCGCATTGGCTTGCCGGTCGGCACGATGCCGCCCGCTGGCGCAAATAAGGGTATGTGGTCCAGCGGCGCCGCCGCCTCAATTTCCTGGCCACCGGCGTGCCACTGGCCGCTGTAGAAATCACACCACGGCGCGCCAGCCGGCAGATACACGCGGCGCGTCCGCACGCCTGCCGCCAGCACTGACGCCACCAGCAGGCCTGGCCCCAGCATAAAATCAAACGATTCTTCCTGGCAGCGCGCGTCCTGTGGGTAATGGTAAACAAGCGGCCGAATCAGCGGCGCGCCGCTGCGCGCAGCTTCAAACGCCAGCGTATACAGATAAGGAATCAGCCGGTAGCGCAGCGCCAGCGCCGCCCGCACCTGCGGCAGCACTTCAGGGTACATCCAGGGTTCGCTGGCCTCCCCCGCGCTGCCCATAGAGTGGATCGTAAAGCGCGGGTGGAAAATGCCGTTCTGCACCCAGCGCACAAATAGCTCAGGGTCGGGGCGGCGGCCCGCAAACCCGCCCACATCGTGGCCGGTGTTCGGCAGCCCGCTCAGGCTTAAGCCAAGCCCCATCGGGATATTGTAGCGCAGCGTGTGCCATGAGGTCGTGTTGTCGCCGGACCAGGTCTGCGCGTAGCGCTGCGCGCCAGGGCAGCCCGCCCGCGTCAGCACATAAGGGCGCAGGCCGGGGCGTTCGCTGCGCAGGGCCTCATACGACGCGCGGGCCATCAGCAGCGTCAGCAGGGGGCGCGCCATGCCCAGCCGCACAGCCTCCCCAAAACCGGCACACTGCGCGCTGTCGTCGAAGCTGTCAAATTCGTTGTTGTCGTTCCACACAGCGTCAATACCATAGCGCAGCAGCGACGACCGCACCTGAGCCTGCCACCAGTCATACCCGGCGGCGCTTGTGAAATCCACGAAAGCCCCCGGCTCCGATTCGTGTATGCCCCCGCTCCAGCGAAAAACAATGTGCGGCTGGCCGTCAGTGTCGCTCACAAAACCGCCCGCTGCGTTTACCTGGTTGAACGCCGGGTGCGCTGTGAGCAGATGGGGTTTGACGTTCGCGGCCAGGTGAATGCCCGCGCTGTGGAACTGGTCCGCCACAGCCGGCGGGTCAGGTATCCTGCTGCGATTCCAGGTAAAGACGCAGCGGCGGCCAGCGTCGTCGGTGGTGTAGCCGGACGACAGGTGAAACATGTCGCAGGGTATCTCATAACGTTCACACTGCGCGACAAACTGGGCAAGCTGCGCCTGCGCGTCCGGCTGCTCAGTGTAGTGCATGGTTGAGCCGAGGTATCCCAGGCTCCAGCGCGGCAGCAGCGCCGGGCGGCCAGTCAGCCACGTGAATTTGTCGAGCACTGCCGCTATCGTCGGCCCCAAAATCAAATAGTAATCCAGGTCGCCATCGGCAGCCTGATAATAGCGGTAAGGGCCATACACCGCGTTAATCTCGCGCCCCATGTCAAACACGCTGTCGGCCAGGTTGTCATACAGCAGCCCATAGGCCAGGTTCAGTTCGGGCACAAGCGTGATATAAAATGGCCAGTGTTTGTAAAGCGGGTCGCTGGTTTCAGCGTTATAAGCCAGCGCGTCAGTGTTCGCCATGCGCATCCGCAGGCCGGCCTTGTTCAGCGGGCCGGCTTTTTCGCCGAAGCCGTAATAGCGCTCACCAGCGCGGCGCGTCATGTAGTGGCATACGGCGGCGGTTTCGGCGTCATACTGATACGCGCGGCGCGGCAGATCAGCCGCAAACGGATCGCCAGCGGGCGTGTGCCATGTCAGGTGAAACGCAGGCAGATGCGCCCTGATCTGCAAGGCGCTGGTCGCGAGCGTCAGCGCGCTATCGCCGACCGTCAGCGTGAAAGGCGGCAGCGGAAACGGTGTCAGGTCGTCACGCGGTCGGCCTTCGCGCGCGGTATCCTCCGCGCCGCCGGTGACAACCCAGGTGCGCCCCAGCCGATACCGGCCATCAGGAAGGTGCTGCACCCGAATGATGTCCTCGGTGAGAACATCCAGCCGCAGACGCTCGCCCTGCGCGCCGCTGAAATAGAGTGAATGCGCGTCATGTCCGTCGAATGTCACCGGGCCAGGCTGCACAAGCCGCATACACCGCGCCTTTCGTCCAGAACGCCGTCACAGCGTTGATGTCGCGTAATTTTCAGGTTGTCGCCAGCGCGGCAGCGCCCCACAGGCTCACGTACTCGCCCAGCTCTGAGGGCACAACAGCGACAGCGGCCCCGCGCGGCAGCGCCCTGCCCTGCACCGTCGCGCGGACGGTCTCCCACCACAGCGCGCCCGCCCGCGATACGCCGCCGCCAATTACGACTCGCTCAACATCCAGCAGGTTGACCGCATTAGCCACACCCAGCCCCAGATACTGAGCACACTCGACCAGCGCCTGCCGGGCCGCCGCATCGCCAACGGCGGCGCGCTCGGCAACAGCGCGCGCTGTCAGCGCGCCCGCTCCACCCGCCGCGTCAGCCGCCAGCCCCAGGCCGAGCGCCGCAGCGCGGCGGACGACCGCCGGGCCGGCCGCCAGCGCCTCCAGGCAGCCGCGCTGCCCGCAGGTGCACTCTGGCCCATCCGCCGCGAGCTGCATATGGCCGATCTCGCCGGCCATGCCCGCCGCGCCCGCCCACAGCCTGCCGCCTACGATCACAGCGCCGCCGATGCCGGTGCTCACCGTGATAAACAGCAGTGAGGAAACATCCCTGCCCGCGCCGAATCGCCACTCGCCCAGCGCCATCGCGTTCGCATCGTTGGCGATCCGCACGTCATCAACGCCCAGGCACTGGCGCAGATGCTGTGCCAGCGGATAGCCATCCCAGCCAGCGACGTGCAGCGACCGCAGTATCTGATTGTCGCGCACGTGCCCGCCAAAAGACACGCCCACCTGCCCCGCGCGGCTGATATGCGGCAGTTGGCCGGCCAGCGCCAGCATGTCGGCCAGCGCGGTCTCCGCGCCCAGCGCGGCCCGCGTCTCCGCCTGCGCTGCGTGCAGCAGACGGTTAGCAGCCGGGTCAAAGATGCCAGCGGCCAGTTTTGTGCCGCCAAAGTCGAGGCTTAGAATCAGATCGCGCCGCACAGCCATAAATGACCCCGCCGCCAGAGAGAGCAGAGCTGCGTTCAAGTGTAGTGCAAAGAACGGGGCCGGCAAAGGCAAATGTCGGCGCGGCCCAACAGCAAAACCATCCGCCGGGATAAGATAAGGTCAGGCGGATGGTCTGATGATGGCTGGTGGCGCGGGTCAGGCGTAGCGGCGCTGATAGCAGCCGCGTTTCTCGTAAAAGCTGCGGTAATTGTTGTTGCTTGTCCAGACGAGGAAATTGTAAAGCGAGTACAGATCAGCCAGCCGCGAATAAACTTCCGCCGCGATGCTGCGCGGGTCAAGCGCCGGGTCATCGTGCTCATACCACACGCCGAACCGCAGATAATCCTGGCTGTCTGCGAACGTCCCCAGCCACTCGCTGAGAATATTGCCCTGCACAAGCTGGCGGGCCGTCAGGTGCATGTCGCTGAGGCGCTCGCCGCCCCAGAAACCAAAACAGTAATCTGGCTTCATGCTGCGCAGCAGGCTGCGCAGGCCGACGCGGTGGCGGTCCAGCTCCAGCTTGCCGATAACATTCTGCTGGTCCCACCAGGCGTCAGGCGAAATGATGAGTTCGACCGCGAAATGGTCGGGCGTGCTGCGCACCTCAATAACCGGGTGCCGATTGGCGTTGACGCCGCTGTAGCTGCGCGAACGGCTCTCCAGGCCCATGTTTTCTTCAACCGTGCGCGCCTGCTCCGCAGAGCGCAGGTAAATAAGGGCGTTCACGTCGCTCGCGGCCCCGCCCGCCGCTGAGACACGGCTTAGCAGGCGGTCGGCCTCCCAATACGGATAAAGATCCCACGACTGGGCGCGGAACCGGTCGTAAAGCGTGTGATGCAGTTCGATAAGGCAGGCGGCGGAGCCAGCGGTATCAGGATGAAAAGTGGCAAAGGATAAGCGCTGGCGTGAACCATATGAAAAGTATGACATAATGACACCTCGCGTATTGTCAGTTAATGAAACATTGAGCTGACAACTATAGCGTATAAGAAAACGTGCCCTCTGGCCAGTACTGGAGGGCCGCTGAGTCACACTTTTCATGGAAAATTCGGTTTCACACCCCCAAAGTGCCCATTATCGCCGCTGAACGGCCGCGCTGCGGTAGCAGTCGGCTGGCTTGCGCCTTAGCAGCGCCGGCGGTCTACACAATGCGCACGCCCTCCGCCCCCAGCGCGAACGTAACCAGCTCGCCGCCGGCGCTCTCGACCGCCCGCATCACCGCCGCCCGGCTGTCGCCGCTGGCAGCGGCAAACATGCAGTCCCCGCCGCCCGCGCCTGACAATTTAGCCCCATCCGCCCCGGCAGCGCGCGCAGCGTAGATCAGGGCTGACAGTGGCCCCGTGCTCACGCCCAGCGCTTCCAGCAGGCCCTGGTGCATATTCATCAGGTCGCCAAATGCGCGCCAGTCGCCCTCAAGCAGGCGCTCGCGTCCCTGCTCAACGATCGCATGCGCCGCGGTGAACAGGTTATCAACGATTTCAGGATATTGGCGGCGGCGCTCCGCGACCGCCTTCACCAGGTTCACAGTGCCCACTTTCGCGCCGCTGTACCCAACCACAAACGGCAGATCAGCGGCGGCAAGCTGTTCAATCTCCATCCCGCCCATAACATAATACAGCGTGCCGCCGTACACAGCGGCTGCCACATCGAATCCAGAGCCGAGCCGCTGCACATCGAGCACGGCCTGATATCCGGCAGTAAACAGCTCGCGCTGGCTCAGCCGCAGGTTGAACAGACGGTCAAGCGCCGCCAGCGTGGCGACCGTGACAGCCGAAGAGCTGCCCAGGCCAAAGCTGCGCGCCGGCCCCCTGGTGCTGATCCTGAGGCCGGTTTTCACGCCGTGCTGCCGCAGCATCTGCACCACAGCCGCCTCGACAAACGCCGTTTCAGCGCGGTATTCCCGGCCCGCGTCGTGTATCGAGACGCGGTAAATCTCATTCCGGCGCTGAAGCTCAGGCGTCTCGATCTCCAGCACAGCGCCGTCCTGGCGGCACACGCTGACCTCATAGCGGATGTCAACGGCCGTCACAAGACATGGATGGTTATAAACAACGGCGTGGTCGCCCAGCAGCAGCAGTTTGCCCGGCGCGGAAGCAGTAACCCACATAAGAGTTTTCCCAGTTGAACCCAGCGGCAGTATGGCTTTATTGTCCATTTATCTTATGCCGCCGCAAGGCCGGGCTACTTTGCGAAAGAGCTGGTAAAATCCACCTTTATTTGCAGCCGGGAAAATCAACGCCATGCTAACAGCCACCGCTGTCGCGTATGCCAATCTCGCCTTTGTCAAATACTGGGGCAAGCGCGATGCGCAGCTCAATATCCCGCTTAACGGCTCAATCTCGATGAATCTCAGCGCGGCGCGCACCGAAACCACCGTCGAGTTTGACGCGCGACTGGCGGCGGATTCGGTGCTGGTCGGCGCGGACATGCAGCCTGCCCCACCCGGCTTCGCGCGCCGCGTCAGCGCGCACCTGGACCGTCTGCGCCAGTTGGCTGGCGTAACTTCGCCGGCCCGTGTCGGCACGCACAATTCGTTCCCCACCGGGGCCGGCTTCGCATCATCGGCTTCGGGCATGGCGGCGTTGACGGTGGCCGCCGCCACCGCCCTCAACCTGTCGCTGAGCGAAGCGCAGCTTTCCGCGCTGGCGCGCGCGGCCTCCGGCTCCGCCTGTCGCTCTGTGCCCGCCGGCTTTGTCGAATGGCAGGCCGGCACCGGCCACGACGATTCATTCGCCTTCCAGATTGCCGCGCCGCAGCATTGGGACATCCGCGATATCGCGGTGGTCGTCTCGCCGCGCGAGAAAGCTGTCTCGTCGTCTGAAGGTCACCTGCTGGCGCTGCAAAGCCCTTTCTGGCAGGCGCGCCTTGCGTCCATTCCAGACCGCTTAACTGCGGTGCGCCGGGCTATCCTGGAGCGCGACTTCGAGACGTTCGGGCGTGAGCTTGAGGCGGAGGCCCTCTCGATGCACGCTGTCGCGCTGACATCGGCGCACCTGGCGGGCAGCGCCTGGCACTCAGGCATTTACTATCTGCTGCCAGACACGCTTGAGCTGATGCTGGCGGTGCAGTCCTGGCGGGCCGACGGCCTGCCCGTGTACTTCACGCTTGATGCCGGCCCCACCGTCCATCTGATCGTCCCGCAGCGCTGGCAGGACGGCGTTTCCGCCGCGGTGCGCGACCTGGAAGCGCGCCAGCCTGGGCGCGCCTGGACCCAATATATCAGCCAGCCAGCGCCCGGCGCCGCGGTGACAGCGGGAACGTAACCGCCGTTTTATATCGAAATACTTTGCAAACCTAAATATCTGCGCTACAATGCCTTGTGAAATAAAACACTAATAGCGCGAGTGAGCCTATTCCTGCCGGGCAGCGCGCAGGCTGCGCTGTGCCTTCCTGGAATCTGCCGCCCGCGAACCAGGCAAGGAGCATCTGTGATGGCACTTTCTATCCGCAACATGTATCGCTTTCCGTGGTCAGGCAACGACAACCCGATCGGGTGGTTGGAAGTCACTGACAAATGCAACACCTATTGTCGCGGCTGCTACCGCATTAACGGTATGCAGGGGCACAAGTCGCTGGAGCAGATCAAAGAAGAAATCGACATTCTGAAAAAGTGGCGCAACTGCGACAACATCTCCATCGCCGGCGGTGAACCGCTTATTCATCCCGACATCATCGAAATCCTTGAGTACATCAGCGGCCGGGGCATGAAGCCTCTCATCCTCACCAACGGCATCCGCCTGGAAAACGACCGCGAGTTTATGCTGGCGCTGAAAAAGGCGGGCGCGATCGGCTTCACCTTCCACATCGACAGCGAGCAGCAGCGGCCCCACTGGAAGGGCAAAAGCGAGATGGAGCTGTTTGAGCTGCGCCAGCACTACGCGGACATGGTCCACGAGGTCGGCGGCATGTTCGTCAGCTTCGGCATGACGGTTTACCCCGGCAACCTGGATTTCGTGCCAGAGATGGTGAAATGGGCCAATAAGAACATTGACCGGGTACACGGGCTGGTGTTCATCGGTTTCCGCAACGCCGTCATGGAAGGTGATTTTGATTATCTGGTCAACGGCCAGAAGATCGACATGGCCACCAGCTACGTTGCCGATTCCAACGAAGAGTCCTATCTGGTTTCCGAGGACATCTACAACAAAATTCGCGAGCACTTCCCGCACTACGACACATCCGCCTATATGGGCGGCTCGAACACCCAGGACAAAATCACCTGGCTGGTGTCAGCTCAGCTTGGCACGCGGCACAAAATGTACGGCTCAGTCGGCGCGCGCGTCATGGAGCTGTTTCAAACATTCCATCACCTTCAGCACGGGACATATGTGGTCTACTCCCCCAGCAACAGGATTCCCAAAATCGCTTTCCTGCTGGGCCTGTTAGACAAGGGCGTGCGGCAGACAAGCGGCAAGTTCTGGCGCGAGGTGCTGCGGCGTCCGGCGGAGCTTTTCAGCCCGCTTTATGTCCAGAGCATCGGCATCATTCAGGGGCCGGATCTGCTCGAAGATGGGCGCGTGGATATGTGCGAAAGCTGCCCCGACATGACCGTGTGGAATGGCCGGCTGGTCCACTCTTGCCGCATGGATGAGTGGCGGCTGTATGGGACCTACGTCACAGCGCAGCGCCGCGTCACAGCGGAAGGCAACGGTCACGACGGCGTGATCGTGCCGGAAGCGATCCCGGTCAAGGGCGTTGAACCCTCAGCAAATTAGCGCGGCAACTGCTGGCCGCTGTGCAGCGCAGGCGGGGCAAACCAACCCCGTCTGCGTTTTTTATCCCAGCAGCGTGTCCCCGATGCGCGCCATCAGCGACACAAGGCGCGTGGGAAGCCGCTGGCGCAGCGCGCGCTCAGCGATGCGCTCGCGCAGATGCAGCGGAATCAGGCGAATAAGCGCGCTCGTGCCCTGGTCCGCCAGGCTGGGCGCGCCCGGCTGGTCAAACACTTTCGTGCCCAGGTGGTGATTGAATTTCCAGGGGTAGCCGCGCGGGCGGCGCAGCGGCTGAAACGGGCGCTCATAAGCGTTGCGGGCGAGCACGCGCCCGCCGCTGTCCACCAGAGTCAGCTCAACCCGGTGGCATAACTCAGCGGGCACTGGCCACGCCGCCCCAGCGACTCGCTGTGCCGCGTTGGCCGTGATGGCAGCGGTCAGGCTGTCAGCCGCAAGCTCGCCGCCGGCCGCATCGCGCACCTGCCAGCTTATAACGGCATCGGCGTAATCCGCCAGCGTGTCATTAAACACCCACAGCGCGCGCGGCTGTTTGCCATCGTGTTCCAGCGCGATATGCAGCGGCTGCGACGCCAGCCGCAGCGCCTCATACCCCCCCTTTGGCCGGCGCTGCGCGTCCAGCACGCCGCAGCCCACCTGCGGCACCAGGTCCGCCAGCCAGAAGTGGATATAGCCTGCGCAGCCCTCAGCGCGCAGCCGCCGCAAATGCTCAACGTGGTATTGGATCAGCGCCGCCTGGTAATTCCACAGACGCTCGATATCGCTCTCAAGGTGGCTGAGCCGTTCCCACGTGTCCGGGTAAATTTTCAGCGTCTCCAGGGCTGCCGGCGCTTCAAAGCCGAACTCGGTGTTCAGCCTGTACCGCTGCGAATAAACATCGGTGTAGCGCTCGCTCCAGATAGCCCCGTAGTACGAATGCACATCCCCGGCGCGCTGCCAGTCGTCCTCCATCTGCCCGGAACAGATGAACACAGGGCGTGACACATCCTGGGCCAGCGCGTCCGCATACAGCGCGGGATCAGGGCGCTGTTCCAGGTTCTGACGGCGCAGAAATACCATCGTCGGCTCGTTATGGCACGTCCAGGTCATCACCGATGGGTGGTTATAAAGCTGGTCCAGCATTTCGCGCTGCAGCAGGCGCGCGCGGGCCTCGAAGGCCGGTGAAGGGTCCTGCACCCAGTTCAGCTCAAAGTCCTGCCAGATCATCACGCCAGTCCGGTCGCACAGCTCGTACAGCTCAGGCGGCGCTGTGTGGACGTGCACGCGCAGCAGGTTGAGGTTAGCCTGGCGAACCAGGTCCAGATCACGCGCCAGCGCAGCGGGCGTCACCTGTGACAGATAAAGCCCCGGCATGTACGATGTGCCGCGCAGGGCCACTGGCCGTTCGTTAATGTAATACGTGAACCGCTGCGGCGTGCGCTCCAGACGCACTGTGCGCACGCCAAACGTTTCATCAGCGGCGCACACCGGCTGCCCCTGCCCATCAATCAGGCTGGCGCGCAGGCGGTACAAATTCGCCGCGCCATGATCCCAGGGCCACCACAGCAGCGGCTCAGTAAGGTGCAGCACAGCTTCAAGCTGGCTCAGCCCCGGCAGCAGCGTGACCGGCTGCGCCGTCTGGCCGCTCGATTCGCTGTGGTTTTCACCCGCCGCCGCGATCTCCAGGCTGCCCTGCCACGCCGACCCGGTGGCGTTAGTCACTGTCAGCCGCACGCTGACCTGTCCATCCAGGCTGGTCTGAATCCGCAGCTGGTCTATGCTGATCCCGTCATCCCACATCAGCCATACAGGCCGCCAGATGCCAAGAGGGTTAACATCCGGCGGGATAACCCCCTCGCCGTGCTCGTACAGCCCTTTGACCAGCCCGCGAATCACGTGATCGGTTGGGTATGTGCCGCGTGGGTTAGGCGCGTCCCAGGGCGCGGTCACACGGACGTGCAGCGTGTTCTCGCCGTCATAACGCAGCAGATCGGTCACATCGTATGCGAACGGCGCGAAATGGCCCTCATGCTGGCCGACGTACCGGCCGTTAAGCCACACCGACGCATAGTAATCAACGCCCTCGAATAGCAGGCGCGCCCGTCGGCAGTCCCTGGAAGGCGCGTGGAACCGGTGCCGGTAAAGCCAGGCGCTTTCGTTAAGCTGGCGCAGATGCCTGCCCCAGTACGGCTGTTCGGGGTACAGCGCTGGCTGAAGATGGCTGCCCACCGGCACAGCGATCCAGCCGCCGGGCGGCGCGGCGTCCGGGCGAAGGCTCGCATGAAGGCCGACCGCGGCCGCTTCCCAGTCCCCATCCAGGCGCTGTGCCCGCTCATCGGCTTTCCGGCTGCGCACTGATCCCCTTCGTTCTACGCGACCTGCAGGGCGTATCTCACCAAGCGATGCCGGATTATACCTCAGACACAGCCGTTGGCAGCGTCAGCGTAAAACGTGTCCCCTGCCCCGGTTGGCTCTCGATATCGCATGTGCCGCCGTGCAACCGCGCGCTGGTGCGCACCAGCGCCAATCCCAAACCCGCGCCCTGCTGTTCATACTGGCCGCGGTCAATTTGCGCGAAACGTTCCCACACGCGGGCAATATCCCCCTGCGCGATCCCGCGCCCCTGGTCCTCGACAATCAGGGTCGCGCTGCCCGCCTGCGCGCTCAGCATAACGTAAACCGGCGTATCAGGCGGGGAATACATTACGCCGTTGCGCGCGATTTCCTCGACCGTGTACAAGAGAACGTCATTTATCCCCCTGACCCACACAGGCGCGACCGGCAGGGAGCATTTGAGATTCGCCTGATGCCGGTCCGTCTCGCCAGTAACAGCATCGCAGGCCTTGCGGACAAGCGCCGTCAGGTCGCACATCTGCGGCTGATCCTGCAGCAGCCGCTCGACAACCCCGCTGTCAAGCTGGGTCAGCATGACAATCTGGCTCACTAGGCGGTTCATCCGGCGCGCGCCATAGCGCACAACCATCAGCATGCTTTGCAGCGTCTCGTCAGGAATGCCAGAGATACTCTCTGCCAACAGCTCCGACCCGGCGTAAATCGACGTCAGCGGCGTTCTTAACTCGTGCGAAATGATCTCCAGCAGCTCTCTGCGCAGGTCATCCAGGCGGCGTTCGGCGCTGTGCTGGAACTGCCGCACGCGGCGCAGCTTGTTTTCCATCGCCACCGCCAGGTCGTCGGGCTGAAAGGGCTTAACCAGGTAGTCGTCTGCGCCCAGTTCCTTGCCCACCCGAACAGCTTTCTGCGAATCAAAGGCAGTCAGGAAAATGAAAGGGATGCTCTGCCACTGCGGCCGCCGCTGCACAGTTTCCAGCAGTGTGTAGCCATCAACATTCGGCATGGCGATATCGCTTACGATAATATCCGGCGGCGTGGCGCTCATCGCCAGCAAATCCAGCGCCTGCTGGCCGTCAGCGGCCTTAATAATGTCGTAACCCCGCATCTCCAGCTCAAACGCAATGCTGTCGAGCAGCGTGAGGTTGTCCTCTACCAGCATAACCTTGGTCATAGGTTCGCCTTTCCAACCGGCACCCAAAAACTGAACACGCTTCCCTCATCCCTGGCGCTAACAACGTCAATGCCGCCGCCGTACAGGTTCAACACCTCGCGCACGAGCGCCAGTCCCAGCCCGGTTCCGGGTATATTGCTCTGGCTGGCCCACCCGCGCTGAAAGCGCACGAACAGCCGCTCAAAATCTTCGGGCGGAATGCCATACCCGGTATCAGCCACCTGCCCCAGCAGATAATCGCCCGTTGGCAGGTCAGCCGGCAGGTTCGCCGCGCCAAACCGCCGCAGAGCGCTGTCGGCAGCAGCGCCCTTAGAAGCCAGGGGCAGCCGCAGACGCTCCAGGCGAACCGTAATCTGCCCGTGTTCCGGTGTGTATTTAATGGCGTTGCTAAGCAGGTTGCGCCAGATTCGCATAAAATCGGCTTCCTCGCCCAGCAGAACAATCGGAGCGTCGCCGACTTCAAGCGTAAGCGCCTGGTCCTTGCTGGCGGCGACAGGCAGGAACTCAGCCGCCACGCCGTTCGCCAGCGCGCGCACGTCCACACGCGCCGCGGCGCGTTTACCGCGCCGTCCCTCCAGCCGTGACAGATCAAGAATCATTTCAACCAGCTCCGCCAGCACCTGCGCCTGCTGGTCAGTCCGCGCGATAGCCTGCCGGCGCTGCTCGTCACTCATGCGGTCAAAGTACTGCCGCAGCGCGCCGGCGCTCAGCACGATCGTGGTGATCGGCGTGCGCAGCTCATGGCTGACCATTGACATAAAACGGTCCTTAACGCGCTCGACCTCTTTAAGCTGGCTGATATCGCGCAGGCTGCACACGATGTGATAGTGCCCCTGATCTATCCGCGTCAGGGCCATGTCGGCGTCAAACGCCGCGCCATCCCGGCGCTGCGCCCGCACCTCCAGGCGGCGCGGCTGCCCATCGGCCAGCACCTGCTTAACGGCGTGCCTTACGCCAGGGCGCTGCTGAGCATCCACCAGCCCACACAGGCGCAGCGCAGCCGCCTCATCAGCCTGATAGTCGAACAGCTGCTGGAAGGCCTGGTTGGCCATCTCGATCAGGCCATCTGGCCGCGCCAGGATGATAGCGTCGCTCGCGCCGTTCAGAATAGCCGACACGCGCTCGCTCATCTGGCGCAGCTCAGCCGTGCGCTCAGCAACCGTGCGCTCCAGCGCGGCGTTGTGCAATGCAAGCTGGCGATGCAGCCTGCTGTTTTCCAGCGCCTGCGAAACAGCGTAACCGGCGCTGGTGAGCAGTGAAAACACATCATCAGGGTAGTCGCGCGGGCCGTAGGTGTTGATGGCGAGCGCGCCCACCACAGCGCCGCGCATTAACAAAGGCACGAACATCGTCGAGCCGCAGCCGGCACACAGCAGCGTATTGCGGGCCGCCGCCAGCGTGGAATCGTCGTCACCATAGGGTATCAATAAGGGGATGCTGTAACGGCGCAGATAATCGTAAATCGCGCTGTCAGCCGCCGGAGCTGTCCGGCCCCGCAGTGATGGCACGCCGCTGCGCGCAGCTTCGGCCATTACTGTAGAGTTAGTCTGCGTTTCGTCAAGCAGCAGCACCAGCACCTGCGGCGCGTGGAACACCTGGCTGAGTTCGCGGCACGCCAGGTCCAGAATGTCGGCGCTGTCGAAAGACATATTTGCCACAGCGATAACGCGGTTCAGCAGCCCGTCGGCCATGCTGCTGAAAAGCGCGCTGCCATTTTCCGCTGCTGACGGCTGCGTTTGCAGCCGCCGCCGCTGTGCGCTGACACGCCACAGGCTCTGCCGCACACTGTCAGGGTCCGGCGCGCCGTTGACTAGAAGAAAGTCCCAGGCGCCCGTATCTAACGCTTCCAGCCCGTCAGCCGCGCTCTCAACCAGCGCGATAACAGGCAGCGCTGTAAACCGTTCGGCCAGCCTGACGAGATCGGCGCGGCCAGCCGGAAACGCGATAAAGGCAGCGTCCGTCCCGCCGTTTTCAGGCCGTTCCGGGGCGCCCAACCGCGCCTGATGCAGGGAATACGCCCCAATACCGGCCTGCGCAAGCGCTGTTTTCAGCTTTCGACGCTGGTCAGTTTGCAAGCCTATCAGCGCCAGGTTTTGTGTCTGCTGCATAAACAATCCGAATAACTCGTGCATCCACCCCGTGCATATGCGCATCATATCATGGCTGCGCGCGCCGGCCCCTTGAGAATTTCGCCGCCCAAAGCCGTACACTTGTCAGGGCTGGGTTGCTTCCTGGTCAGAGACACGTTACTATACTTTTCACGGGAGAATAACAGGTATTTAGGTCCTCAGTGACAAATTCGCCTCTCGCACCACACAAGGGCTTTTCAGTATGAACCTTGCGCGCTTAACCGTGGATAATCTGGCTGCTCGCTGTGCAGAAGAAACGCATAAATTTACCCATCACCAACCTAACGACACACGCTTCTGTCTGGAGCTGCTGCGCCGCGCGCTGCTGGAGGGCGCGGCGGATGCCTTCACATACGCCTACCAGATTTACGAGCCGCAGGTGCGCAGGTGGGTGTACAACCACAGCCGTTTTGACCAGACAGACGAAAACGCCGAGTATTTCGTCAGCCAGGCGCTGTCGAATTTTTACTTCGCTCTGCGCGGCCCGAAATTCCAGCAGTTTGAGCTGCTGTCGCAGGTGTTGGCCTATCTGAAACTGTGCGTGCACACCGCCATCGCGCAGTATATCCGTGACCACCAGCGGTTTACCGCCGTGTCGCTGGAGGTGGCCGGGGACGTTGAACAGGCCCCAACCTTAAGCGCTGACGCCGACGCCGCTGCCCTGTGGCGCATCATGTGCGAAACCCTGCCGGACGAAAATGACAGGCTGCTGGCGCACGGCGTGTTTGTGCTCGAACTCAAGCCCGCCGAAATCGCGGAACTCTACCCCTCTGCCTGGGGCAGCGCGCGTGAGGTGTCGCTGGCGCTGTACCGTATCCGGCGCGCGCTGCGCGCTGACCCTAAAGTCAACCAGTGGGCAAACGTCAATTCACAGTCCGCTTAGCGGCGGCTGGCGCTGATAAATGTCTGCGTGTTGCATTTATTTAGGTAACACGGACAATTCAGAATTAACGCGCAGTATTCACACCACAAAGGCCATAACGGATGGAATGCACACAGCCACCGGCATTAACCGAAGATCAGCTCACAGCCGCGCTCGATGGCGAAGCCGCCCCCACCATACTACAGCACCTTGAGCGATGTCCGAGCTGTTCCTGGCGCCTGCAGGAGGCGCGGCAGCTCGAAAATGCGGTGCGCCTTGGTTTATATCGCTGGGAATGTCCTTCACCGCAGGCGCTGGGCGAGCACCATTTGCAGCTTCTTAGCGCGGAACAGTCGGCTGCCATCGCGCGCCACCTGGCCGCCTGCCCACACTGCGCCGCCGAACTGGCCGACCTGCGCGCCTTCCTCGCTTCGGAATCGCCTGCGGCGGCGCGCCCACAGCGTTCACTCAGGCTGCCCCGCCTGCCCCGTCCAGGCGAGCTGATCGCGGCGCTGGTGCCGCAAACGCCGGTTATGGCGCTACGCGGTTCAAGCGCCGGGCAGATCACAGCCCGCGCCAGCGGCATCACAATCTTTCTCGAATTTCACCCGGCAGACTCTGGCTTTGAGCTTACCGGTCAGATAATCACCGAGAAAAAGCAGGATGAGTGGGTTGGCGCGCTGGTCGAACTGCGCCAGGCCGGCGCGCTCACCTGCGCCGCCGCGCTGGACGAGTTCTGCGAATTTAAATGTACGCTTCCCACCGCAGAGCCGGCGGCGCTGCGCATCCGCACCCATGCCGGGCGCGTTGTCGTGCTTGAGGGGCTTGACCTGCAGGGCCTCACGCCGCAGGAATGAACGCATATCTGTTACGGCGGCGCGTGTAATCAAGGACAGCCTGTCCATGCGCAACGATCTTCTGCAGAGATTCCTCACTGGTGACAGCGAGGCGCTGGCCGAACTGCTGGCAGCGCCGCTTGATGCTGTCAGCGCGGCAGCGGCGGCGGAGCAGCTCAAGGCCGAAGCTGACCGGCACTGGACGATTGACGCCAACCGTTCGCTGGCGCTGGCCGAAGCCATCATCGCCATCGGCCGCCACGCCCACAGCCCTGGCGTCACCGCGCTGGGCCTGATGGCGCGCGGTGACGCGGTCAAGCTGCTGGGGCGCATTGAAGAAGCCTGGGACACGCTCGGCCAGGCGGGGCAGATGTTCATCGAAGCCGGCGATGAAATCGGCTGGGCGCGCACGCGCATTGGCCGGTTGTATATCAGCGCCGACCTGAAACGTGTGGACGAAGCCCTGGCCGACGCCGCCGAAGCGCGTGAAATCTTCACCCGCCACAATGACGTTGACCGGCTGCTCCGGCTTGACCTGAACACCGCTATCGTCCATGACCTGCTCGGCGAACACCGCCGCGCGCTGAGCATGTACCAGTCTGCGCACCGCACAGCGGAGAGCATGGGGGAAGCCGGCACGCCCTATCTGCCGTACATCTTCACCAACATGGGCTACGCGCACACCTTCCTGGCGGCGTTTGACGAAGCGCTGCGCTGCCACGAGCGCGCCTATGACCATCTGCTGGCGCGCGGCGAGCGCACCGGCGCTGCCGTCGCGGAGCTGAACATCGCTTATATCGCGCAGGCGCAGGGGCACTATCGGCACGCCCTGCGGCTGCTGCACCACGTGCTCGATCTCGCGCCCGGCGAGCTGCCCGTCCAGCACACGCTGGCCCGGCGCGAGATGGTTGAATGCTATCTGGCCCTCAACCGCAGCCGGCAGGCGCGTGACCTCGCCTGCGAAGTCATCGAAGCCTACCGGCAGCAGAACGCTGACCTGGGGCTGGCGCGCACGCTGCTGCACCTGGCGACCGCTGAGGCGGCGCTAGGGAACGACACTGCGGCGCTGGCGGCGCTCGAAGAAGCTGAGCCGCTGTACACCGCGCTGGGCGCATCCGCCTGGACCGCGACCGTTCATCTGCGCCGGGGGCGTATCGCGCTGCGCCAGGGCGACCACCAGGCCGCCGCGCGCGCGGCGCAGACAGCGGCGGCTAGCCTGAACCCGAATGAACACCGTATAACCTTTGCCGAAACCACGCTGCTGGCGGCCCAGGCCGCGTTCGCCGCCGGCAGCCTGGATGCAGCCGCTGAGCAGGCCGCGCGCGCGGCCCGGCTGGCGCAGCAGTGTCACATGCCGGCCCTGCGCTACAGCGCACACCTGCTGCAAGGCCACATCGCAGCCTGCCGCCAGCGCAGCCTGCGGGCCGCGCGCCATTATCAGGCCGCCGCCGCCACCGTGGAACGCCTTCAGCGCCGCCTTACTGTCACGCTGCGCCCCGGTTTCCTGGAGGACAAAGGCGAGGCGCTGCGCGCGCTAATCCACATGTATCTGCATGCTGGCCAGCCCGCGTCCGCTTTTGAAACGCTGGAAAAAGCGAAATCCCAGGTGCTGCTGGGCCACCTGGTTAACCGCGAAGCCATGCGCTGGGCCACTGACACGCCCGAAGCCCAGCAGATGGTTGAGGAACTGGATCAGCTTCGCGCCCGTCACCACTGGTATTATCGTATGGTGTATGAACCCGCCGCCGCTGATGAGGCCGGCCAACCGGCGCCGCGCCTGACCCCGCAGCAGGCGCTGGCTGAACTGACAACCTGCGAACGGCGCATGCGCGCGCTGACCGAGCGCCTCTACCTGCTGAGCGACCCCGCCGCTGCCGAGCGCAGCGAACCCACGATCGCGCTGGCCGACATTCAGGCAGCCATCAGCCCGGACGCTGTGCTGGTCGAATACTATAATGACGGCGAGCATCTGTGGGCGTTTACACTCGACGCGCGCGGCCTCCAGGTACACCCGCTGGGTATCGCGCCTGAGGCCCTGAACAGCCTGATCGAAAAGCTCCAGCTTTACATAGACCGCGCACTGCGCGCGGGCCGCGCTGCGCCGGTGACTCAAACGCTTCACGGCCACACGCTTACTGTGCTGCAGCGCCTCCACGCCGCGCTTATCGCGCCGCTGGCCGCTGCGCTGGCGGGGCGCTCACGGGTTGTCATTGTGCCGTATGGCGCGCTGCATTATCTGCCGTTCAACCTGCTGCACGACGGCCAGCAGTATCTTATTCAGCAGCGCGAGCTTGCGACGCTGCCTGCCGCCGGCCTGGCGACGCAGCGCAGCCCACACCGCGCCGCTGGCGCGCTGGCGCTGGCGCATTCACACGGCGGCCTGTTCCCCAACACACAAGCGGAGGCCCAATCGGTCTTTGACCTGTTCGGCGGCCAGCTGTGCGTTGAGGACAGCGCCAACCGCCGGTCATTAGCGGCGCCGCCCCGGCAGATTCTTCACATCGCCGCGCACGGAAAATACCGGATCGACCAGCCGGATTTCTCTTATATCCAGCTTGCCGATGGCCAGCTCTTCACCGATGACCTGCTCCAGAACGACCTCAGCTTCGAGCTGGTTACGCTCAGCGCCTGCGAGACAGGCCGCGCGCGGGTTGCGCCCGGCGATGAACTTATCGGCCTGGGGCACAGTTTCCTTTACGCCGGCGCGGGCGCGCTCATCGCCAGCCTGTGGCGGGTGGACGATGATATTGCGTTACAGACAATGAGACAGGTCTACGGCGCACTGCGCCGGGGCGCGTCCAAAGCCGCCGCGCTGCGCGCGGCGCAGTGCGAGCTGCTGGCCTGCGCGCCCCACCTGCACCCGGCCTTCTGGGGGGCTTTCCAGCTTATCGGCAACCCTGACCCATTGACAGCACAGGACTCTGGCGGTTTCCAGCAGGAGGAGTTAACAAATGTCCAAACCGCAGTCGGTTGATCCCGGCCAGAAACCGCTGGCGTTTTTTGTTCCGGGCGAAATGGTTCTGTTCGTGGAGCATGACCAGCCGCTCGCGCCTGGCGCGCTGCTCGAACGCCTCGCGCAGGACCCAATCGTCACCGCCCGCAGCGACGATCACACGCTGGCCCAGGCAGTCACCAGGGCGGATGCCGCCCGTATAACCACCACCGCGCGCGCGCAGGCGGACAAAACTGGCGCAGACGCCGCCGCGCCCGCCTTTCTGTCGGCGGTGCTGGCGGATGTTGGCGCTGTGAACAGCCATCTGCGCGCGGCCAGCGGCGCGCGCGCCTTTGTCGAGCTTATCGAACAGCACGACCGCGCCCTCGATGCGTCGGCCAGGGCCGCTGAGCTGCGGCCGGACGGCGGCGATTCCGTCCGCGTCAGCGCGGTGACACCCAACTGGCTGGCCAACAGCGCGCAGATGCACCTCGGCCTAGGCGGGCCAGGCGCGCGCCCACAGGCTTACAGCGGCAGCCCGGCCAGCGCGCCCTACCGTTTCAGCCTGCTTGACCTGGAATCGGCCAGTAAATCGCGCGGCAGCGGCGTTGAAATCGCTATCCTGGACACAGCGCCGCCGCACGATCAGCTTGCGGACGCTTACGCCAGGCTGGCCGCCGAAAACCCGCTGGTCTATGAGCTGCTCGGCCCTGATGGCAGCTTCGCCCTGCCCAACCACCGCCTGCGCATCACCTACGACACCAGCCAGCAGATGCGCAGCCTCAATGACCACACCCACCCCAGCAGCGCGGGCATCTACGGCCACGACTATATCATGTACGATCACGGCCTGTTCGCCGCCGGCATCGCCCACACTATCGCCCCGGAGGCCAGCCTGCACCTGGTGCAGGTGCTCAATGACTGGGGCGTAGGCACGCTGGAAACCATCATTCGCGGGCTGGCGCTGCTGGCAGCCGAGCACAGCGAACGCCCGCTAGTTGTTAACCTGAGCCTGATGCTCGACATTCCGCGGCCAGAACACATAGATCACCGCCAACTGCCCGTTCAGTTTGAGGAATGGCGCTGGTTCCGCGACTGGCTCAGCGGCCGCCCCGGCTTTGTCGAACGGTCATATCTGCCGCTCAGCCAGATGTGTGAAGCGCTTAAAGCGCGCGGCGTCCTGGTCGTGGCCGCGGCAGGCAACGACGGCGCCAATCACGTTCGCCCCCCTGCCCGCCTGCCCGCCGCCCTGGACACGGTCATAGGTGTCGGCGCGCTGCAAAAGAACAGCCAGTCGCCCGCCAGCTACTCCAACATCTCCGACACCGGCGGCGCAGGGATCGCCACGTTCGGCGGCATCCAGGACAGCAGCGGCACAGCCCATGCCGGTGACGGTATGCTGGGCGTATACACTGGCCCGCTGCCGGGCACAGCCAGCGCGAACAGCAGCGGCTGGGCCTGGTGGGCAGGCACGTCTTTCGCCGCGCCAGTGGTTGCGGCGGCGCTGGCGCTGCTGCGCGCCGCCGGCGAATCGCCTGCCGGAGCGCTCGACACGCTCTACGCCAGCGTGGCCGAAGCCGGCGGCGCGGTCGAGCATATTTTCAGGGTGACTCAGGGATAATCAGGGGACAGGCCGGGAAGCTGCTGCGCGCTGCTCCAGTAGCGGCGGTAGGCGGCGGCTTCCTTTAGCCGCTGCTCAACCTCGCGCCGGGCTGCAATCAGGGCTGCGCCATCCGCCGCGCCTGAGACGCTCAGGCTCAGCAAACCGTCAGGCCGCGCCTGCACGGTGATATGTCCCTCGGCCGCCAGCAGCCGCAGCCCGGCGTGAACAGCCGCCTCGCCGTGCGCCATTGCCGCCGCTAGCTCAGCCGCGGAGACGGGCGCGGCGCGCGCCGCCGCCGTCTTCGCCAGCCCCGCCAGCCGGCGGATAAACGCGCGCGGCGTGTCCAGATCGGGGTCGGCAGCGCCAAACAAATAAACGCGCGCGGGCCGGGCGCGCTCCAGCACCATCTGCCAGATCTCCGGCCCCGGTGGAACAGTCCATACCGCCAGCGCCGGCGCCGGCGCGAGCTGCGCGCGCGTCAGCCCGTCAACCTGACCAGCGGCTTCACGCCACACAGCAAGATCGGGTTCGCGCGCGCGCAGGGCTGCCAGGGCCGCCAGCAGATTATCCGACCGGCGGTAGTCGCCCGCCAGCGCTGCGGCGGAAACAACGTCCACCGCCGCGTCCGCCGCGATCTCGCGCGCGTCAATCCACTCCAGCAGCATTTCCGGCGCGCCGCTAAACCGGCTGACCCGGACGCTGTAGGCCAGGTCAAAGCGCTCGCCGGGAAACTCATCGGCGGCCCCCCGCCACCAGATAACTTCGCGCTCAACGCCGGTATCGTCCGCAACTGTCACGCGCAGGTGATCGCCGCCGCGCCCCAGCGCACGCCGCGTGCGCGCCCGCAGCCCGCGCGTCACCAGCGTCACCGGCGGGTTGCCCGGCCCAAACGGAGCCAGCCGACCAAGCTGCTCCGCGAATGCCAGCGACAGCTCCTCCAGTGTAATATAGGCATCTACGGCCAGCGCCGCCGCCGGCGCGTCGCCTACCATACGCCGCACGGTATAGCCCAGCGCCTGCCGGAAAGCGGGCACAGCAGCGGCGTCAATCGTCAGCCCGGCGGCCATCGCATGGCCGCCATAGCTGCGCAGCACAGCGGCGTGTTCCGCCAGCGCCGCAGTGATATCGCAGCCGGCCACCGAGCGCGCCGAGCCGCGCCCTACGCCGCCGGGCGGCGTGACGATAAGCACTACCGGCCGGTTAAAACGCTCCGCCAGGCGGCTGGCCGCGATACCGATCACGCCGCCTGGCCAGCGCTCATGGCTCAACACCAGCGCGGCGTGGTCCAGCAGCGACCGGTCGCTCTCGACCATGCGCAGCGCGGCGTTATATACCTGGTCGGTCTCAAATTTGCGCTGGTTATTCAGCCCCTCCAGCCGCTGCGCCAGCACCTCTACCGCGGTCAGGTCCGCCGCTGTCAGCAGGACAACCGCCTCGTTAGCGTCGCCCAGGCGGCCCAGCGCGTTCAGGCGCGGCCCCAGCGCAAAGCCGATCTGCTGTTCGGTCACCTCCGCCGGGTGCACCCCGGCGTTCTCCATGACCTTTAACAGCCCTGGTCGCGCTGTTGTGCGCAGCGCTTCTAACCCGCGCTGAAGCAGGTAGCGCGTGTCGCCTGTCTGCACTGCCACGTCAGCGACAATGCCCAGCGCCACCAGGTCAAGGAAATGTGCGGTCGGCTGGCCCGCGTAAAGCTGCTCAACCAGCTTATAGGCGCAGCCCACGCCCGGCAGCTCGCGCAGGGGGTGGTCCGCGGGCAGGCGCTTCGGGTTGACAACCGCACAGGCGGCGGGCAGAGCGGCGGGCAGGTTGTGATGATCGGTAATGACAACATCCACGCCGCGCGTCCGGGCATACTCAACTGCCGCATGCGCCGCGACCCCCGTATCGCAAGTGATGATCAGCCGCGCGCCCGCGTCAATGCGCGCCGCCAGCGCTTCGCGGTGCAGCCCATGCCCCTCGCGCGCGCGGTCGGGGATATAATATACAGGGTCAGCGCCCAACCCGCGCAGAGCTTCAACCAGCAGCGCCGTCGCGGTCTGGCCATCCACATCGAAATCACCCCACACGCAGATCTGCTCGCGCGCGTCCAGCGCTTGCTGGACGCGCGCCGCCGCCAGTGCCAGGTCCGGCAGGTCAGCAGGCGGGGACGGCGTGTACGCATCCGGATCTAAAAACGCCGCGGCCGCCCGCGCCGTTGTGATGCCGCGCCGCGCCAGTATCTGCGCCAGCAGCGGCGCGCCGCCCACCGCGTCGCGCAGCTCGGCGGGCGCATCACCAGACGCTGGTTCAACCCAGCGGCGCATCAGAATTCAATCTCGGCGATCTGGTCAAAATCGGTTCCCAGGTCCCAGTCAGCGGCCGACCCCGCATCAGTCGCCATGTCAGTTTCCAGGTAGCTGCCGGCGCGCGTGCCCCGGTTACACAACGAACGGTAAACGCAGAGCTGGCAGTGACGCTGGTCCTCGGTGCGCGGAAAATCGTCTGGCCCGGCGGCGGCTATCGCGCTGACCAGCGCCGCAAGCGTCGCGCCATCCAGCTCAAACTGGCTGCGGTCGTAGACCAGGCGCTCCGGGTTATCCGGTTCCTGCGCGAACCAGTACACCATTTCGATCTGCTCCGGCGCCAGCGGTGCGCCGCCGTTCAGGTGCGCGCCCGCTGCGGCCAGCAGGCAGCGGTAGACCACCGTCTGCATGGATTTCGCCAGGCGCGCCCTGGGTGGGCGCTTCCCGGTTTTCCAGTCAACGATAATCGCGCGCGCGCCGGGCGTCACCGCGATCAGGTCGTACTTGGCCGTAACCCAATGCCCGGCAATCTGCGCGGCCAGCACAATTTCAGGGTAGCGCACGGCAGGCAGGCCGTTCAATCCGGTCTGCAGATAGGCTGCCCACCACTGGCGCAGCGGATCTTCAGCCGCCAGCGGGGCCAGCGCCGCCGCCGGGATACCGACCAGATGCTGGTGAACCAGCCGGTGAAATCGCTCGCCCTGCCTGAGGTGCTGCTCAAACGCGCCCAGCGGCTCCGCTTCCGCCGCCGGCCAGGGCTGCCGCAGCAGATAGCGCATTTTGAAGCGGTAGCGACAGTCCAGATAATCCTGCAAACTGCTCTGGCTGAAACGAAAATCAACGGGCAGCGTTGTCATTTCGCGACTCCCAATACGCCTGCAGCGCCACCAGCGGCAGCGCGGGCTGCGCATCGCCCCGCCGCCCCGTGTTCCACGTCACGATAAGTTCCTTCCGCGCGCGCGTGATGCCCACATACAGCAGCCGCAGGCGCTCAGCGGCGTACTCGATACGCGCCTGCCGCGTCCCCACGCCCTCGACATACGGTTCCTGCTCGACCAGCGTATTAAGCTGCGCCAGCGCCTCAGCCTCCAGGTTGAGGTGGTCGCGGACAAACCATTTCTCCGCGATATACGTGTCATAGGGCTGCACCGATGGAAAGTCATAGTTGTTGACTGACATCAGATAAACCCGATCCCATTCCAACCCTTTGGCGCTGTGCATCGTGGCGATGCACACCTTGCCGCGATAGCGGTCCGGGTCGAAGCCGGTGTCGTCGCCGCTCAGCCCCAGGAAACGGCGCTCATTGCGCGCCACCACCGCCAGCTCTTCTGTGTACTGGGCCAGGCCAGCATACGGGTGCTGTTCGGCGTAGCGGCGCAAAAACACCGCGATGCTGTGCGCCACCGCCAGATCAACCGGGTGACGGAACAGGTCCTGCGCCAGCGTGAGCACAAGCTGGTCAACAGGCAGCACGACCGCCGCCTGCCAGCGCCGCGCCAGCACCCGAAACTGCTCCAGATATTCGCGCGCCTCCAACTCATCCTGCGCCGCTGTCACCTGCTCCAGCCAGTCGCTTCCGGGAAATGGCCACAGGTAATCCTCCACCCGACGGCAGGCCCGCAGCGCCTTCGCCAGGCGCTCAGCCCGCGCGCTCGCCAGGGGGTCATCGCGGTCGTCGCGCCGCCACACGCGGAAAGCGATCGCCAGCAGGCCGGGCGAGCTGGGGTCCGCCAGGTACCGAAGTACGTTGCCCAGCGCCCCCGCCGTCTCGCGGGTTGAGGTTGTGCTGCGCAGCAGCTCCACGTATTCAAGCTGCGGGTCGCGCAGCGCCTTAAGCGCGTCCACCACTTCAAAACCGCGCTGGTTGCGCGGGACCAGCACCGCCGCCGTTTCGTCAGGGTGCTGTGGCAGCCAGCGCGCCAGCGACCTCACCACCAGCACAGCTTCATCCGCCGGGGCCAGCGCTTCGCGGTACAGATGCACCCCGCCCGGATTATCAGGCGGGTTAGGCTGTGGGTCGCCGCGCGGCGTCTCTTTGATCAGCGGCGGCTGCAGCGGGGCCAGCGCGCGTATCTCCGCCACCGGGTGCGCTCGCTGCGTCCAGTCAATCAGGTAATTTGCCAGCGTGATGATGCTGTAAGTCGAACGCCCCGAATCTGGCAGCTCACGGGCTTTCACACCCGGCGACCGCAGAAAATCGCGCAGATGGTGCGGTTTGGCGGTTGTAAACGTCTCATAGATGGACTGGTTAGGGTCGCCGACGCGCACCCAGTTGCCGTTAACCCCCGCCAGCCGCCGCAGGATACGTTCCTGAAGCTGGCTGCTGTCCTGCGCCTCGTCCTCAAGGATGAACGGCCAGCGGCGGCGCAGCCGCGCCAGGTAATCAGGGTCGGCCTCCAGCGCGCGCAGCGCCAGCCGGATTAAATCCTGAAAGTCAACCGCCCCTCGATAAGCCAGCCCGCGCTGATAGCCCGCGTAGATTTCCAGGCTCATCTGCGCCAGCGGCAGCGGCGTCTCGCTGTCCGCCAGGTAGTCGGCGGCCTGTTCGGGCGTCAGATCCTGGTCCTTGGCCTGGCGGATAAACGCGCGCGCGATGCTCGCCACCAGGTCCGGCCATTGGTCGCGCCGCGTATAGTCGCGCTGGCTGTCCTCCAGGTCAGGCGCAAAATAGGCGTCAAGCAGCGCGCCGCCGCCGCGCAGCCAGGCCGCCACCGCGTCGTGGAGAATCTCATCGGCTTCGCGCTCGTCAACAATCTGAAAATCTTCGGCCAGCCCCACCAGCCCCGGCCGTTCGCGCACAATATCATTGGCCAGGCCGTGCAGCGTCCGCACGCGGTAGCCGAAATTCGGCAGCAGCCCGCGCTGCTGCACAAACTCGCCTATCTGCCGGCTGAAGTTGTCCACCGCCGAATTAACCAGTGTGACGATCAGAACTTCCTGCTCATCACCCAACTGCGCGCCGGTCACCAGCCGCGCCGCCAGATACGACAGCGTGCGCGTTTTGCCGCTGCCGGGCACGGCAGAAACGCCCATCCTGCCGCCTTTATAACGCAGAACCTCCGCCTGTTTTGGTCGCGGCTTAAACATCGAGCGCCTCCGCCGCTGGCGCGGTCAGCCGGCGCAGCATCCGCTGCACCGCCTCGGTCAGCGCCCCGCGCTGCTCATAGCCCTCCTCACCCAGCTCGCTGAACACCAGGTAAATACGCTGGCGGCAGCGCTGCACCAAACCCTGCGTCAGCCGGTAAAGCGCGGCGCGCTCAGCGGCATACTCTTCTACATCCGTCCACAGATCGCCCGCGCGCCAGCCCGCGCTCAGCACGTAAGGGTGCGTCAGCGGCTGATACAGACGTTCTGACCAGCCGCGCCCGCCCACATTCAGCCACAGTTGATAGGAAACAGGCTGGTTGCGCATCAGGAACGTATAGGCGGGCGTCAGCAGCACCGCGCCGCTCCCCGCCGCCAGGTCCCAGCCGCGAATATACTGGTTGGCGATGACGCCGGCCTGCACCATCTCCACATATTCCTGGCCCAGCGTTTTGCCGCCAGCCGGGCGGCCCTGCAGCGCCAGCCGGAAACGCCGCGCAGAATCAACCAGGTTGGCAATGTGTGTGGCGGCGGTGAAATTGTCGAAAAAGCCAAACCCCGGCTGCGACAGCACTTCACCAAACAGCCGGCTGAAAAAATAATCCAGCGGCAGTTCAGGCTCTGCGCTGTAAACAGCATCAACCTGATAAGCCTCCAGCCATTGGCGCAGGCGCTCGTAGCGTTCTCCCAGCTCATACGTGACACGCGTCTGCATCTCCGGCTCAATCTGGTCGAACCCGCTCAACGCGCGCGCACCGTCTCTGGCCCGGTACACGATCTGCGTGAGAAGCTGCGCCCGCACCAGATCCATATCAGCGATAGCCTGCATCAGCGCGTAAGCCACATCAGCGGCTGACGCCGGCTGCGTGCGCCAGTCAGGGTGCGCAAGCTGCGCCAGCGTCAGCATGCAGCCGACCGCGCCCTGCTCGCGCAGCGCCCGCGATGGCCGGTGCGCCCGCACTGGCACTTCAAGCGCCGCCAGCCGGTTCTCCAGCGAAAATCGCAGCGCATCTGAAAGGTAAGGCGCGAGAATCACAATTTCCCCTGGCGGCACGCCCTCGCCATAGACGAGCCGCGCGGTCTCTTCCGCCGTCCAGTCAATCAGATCAGGGTAAAAGCGATGGCTCACAAATTCCAGCGCGTCGCGCGGATCAACGGCGCCGCCCTCGCCCGCTGGCGGCTGCCCCAGGCTGAGCGCCAGCTCGCCGCCGAAAGCGCGCAGGCTGGCCGGCGCGACAAACGTCTCAGTAAAGACCTCGCGCCGCTTGCACAGCCGCTTGAGGCTGTACGCGCTTTCCGGGTCAGCGCCCAGAAAGCGGCGGTAGCCGGCGTCCGTGTCAAACACCAGCAGCGCCGACTGGCAGGCCGGCAGCCACTCGCGGATGAGCTGGTGCGCGGCGGGCACATCCTCTTCGATGTTGTCCACCACCAGATGGCGGTAGCGGGCCACCAGGTAATTGCGGCACTCAGGCAGCGGCCACAGGTTGTTCATGAACAGCTCAAGCTGGAGCGAAAAATCCACCAGGCTGTGTTCCAGGCAGTAGGCGCGAAACAGGTCAATACACCGCTGCAGTTCCTGATACACCCGCCGCTGCGCCTCGTCGCCCACCCAGGCCGCCGTCAGCCGCGCGCCAATCTCCGTGTGCGGAAAGCCCACCACGGCTGACTTGTTCAGCGCGTCAATAATCTGGCTGTAAAGGCGGCTGCGGTCAATGGTGATCGTGCTGAACAGCCCCTCGCGCTCGATCAACGGCCCCACCAGCCGCGCCATGTAATACTGTGCCGTTTCCAGGCTGAGGAATGTCGGCTCCGGTCGCGGCTGTGTGAAGCCCGCCTCCGCCGCTATCAGCGGCCAGAAAAACGCAACCGCCTCCGCCGAAAGGCTGCCAATGGTCATAATGCGCGGCTGGCCGCCGTCCGGGAAGTCTGGCCGGCGCAGCGCCTCAAAATAGGGCGCGGCCAGCGTGCGCTGCGGCACCAGTATCAGGATGTCGTCGGCGGCAGCCTGCCCTGTTTGCAGCAGGTTGAGCATGCGTTCAACGCAGACGGTCGTCTTGCCCGTGCCCGCCGGGCCTTCCAGGAAGATCGTGTTTTTCGTGCTGCTTTTGGTTTTTATCAGCGACCGCTGCTGTTTTGATACCTTGAACCCGGCCATGCGCCACCACGCTGTATTACAATCCGCGTTTAATTATAGCGCTGCTTCCGCCGTTTCACGAGCGCTTGTGCCCAGCGCCACCACCGTCTGCGGATCAACCGCAGCAGTCACCACCTGCCCGACATGGGGCAGCGGGCGGCTGCCAACAGGCACCGCAAATGTGAACAGCAGGCCGCTCTCATGCGCGATAGTAAGGCGGTAGGTGTCGCCCTGGAAAACACATTCCTGCGCGACGCCGGTTATACTTCCCTGCGCAGCTTCAACCGGCGCCAGGCGGAGACCGACAGGGTGCAGCAGCAGGCTGTGCGCGTCAGGGCGGGCCACAAATTCCCCCACCGGGGTGCTGACACGCCCGTCCGCCGCGCCCAGCACCGGAACGATGTTATTCAACCCCAGGAAACGCGCCACAAATTCGGTGGCTGGCCGCCGGTAGATCGCCTCCGGCACATCGACCTGTTCAATCTGCCCGGCGTTCATAATAGCGATACGATCAGCGACCGCAAAGGCTTCGCGCTGGTCATGCGTCACATAGATAGCGGTCAGCCCGACCTGCCGGATGATCGCGCGCAGCTCAACCACCAGCCGGTCGCGCAGCGCCGCGTCCAGCGCGCCCAGCGGTTCATCGAGCATCAGCAGGCGCGGCCCCGGCGCGAGGCTGCGCGCCAGCGCCACCCGCTGGCGTTCCCCGCCGGAAAGCTGCGTTACAGCACGCCGTTCGAGACCTGCCAGGCCAACCAGCGCCAGCGCCTCGCGCACGCGGCGCGCGGCATCAGGCAGGCGGCGCATCTTCAGGCCAAACGCCACGTTTTCCGCCACTGACATGTGTGGAAAAAGCGCATAGTCCTGAAACATCAGCCCGAAGTCGCGCGCGTGCACCGGCGTGCCCAGCACCGAACGTCCCTCCACCAGCACATCGCCCGCGTCGGGCCGCTCCAGCCCGGTGATCGCGCGCAGCAGCGTGGTTTTACCGCAGCCGCTCGGCCCCAGCAGGCACAGAATCTCCCCCTGCCCGACTTCGAGATCAACCCCACGCAGCACCGCCTGGCCGTCAAGAGCCAGCCGAACCCCCCGCGCTGACAGCATCAGAACTCCCCCATGTCGCCGGTGCGCGCGCGTTCGATCACAAAAAAGCCCGCCGCGCACACCACCAGCAGCAGCACGCTCAGCGCCAGCGCCTGGCCGTAATTCGCGGCGCCAGGCTGGCCCAGCAGGCGGTAAATGGCGATGGGCAGCGTCGGCGAATCCGGGCGCGCCACAAACAGCGACGCGCCGAACTCGCCCATGCTCACCGTGAAAGCGAAGGTCGCCCCCACCACCAGCCCCCGGCTGATAAGCGGAAGGTCAACCCAGCGCGCCACACGCAGCGGCGACGCGCCCAGCACCGCAGCCGATTCGCGCACTTCCGGCGACACCCGGCGCAGGGCCGGCAGCGCGCTGCGCACCACAAAGGGCATCGCCACCAGCGTATGCGCGATCACAATCATCGTCCAGGCTGAGCGCAGCGCCAGGGGCGGTACGCTCAGGGCGACAATAAAGCCAAGCCCCAGCGTGACCGGGCTGGTCGCCAGCGGCAGCATGAACAGCGGATCAAGCCAGCGCGCAAGGCCGCCGCGCCGGCGCGCCAGCAGGTACGCTGACGCCAGCCCCAGCGCCAGCGCCAGCAGCATTGTGACAGCCGCAAAGCCCAGCGAGTTAATAACGGCGTTCAGCGGCGCAATAAACAACACCGATCCGCGCGGATTTTCTGTCAGCATGCTGTAATAGGCGGTGGAGAACTGCCCGTCCACCGTCAGCGAGCGCGCGACCAGCGCGAACAAAGGCAAAAACAGCAGTAGACCCATCAGCAGCGCGACGCCTGCCACCAGCAGCCGCTCACGCCGGCGGCGCGGCGACCGCGCGGCGCGCGCAGCCGGCTGCACCTCAGACGGCGTCTGCGCCTGAAAGCGCGTATACACCATCAGCAGCGCAAACATAAACGCGATCTGGACCAGCGACAGCGCCGCCGCCATCGGCAGGTTGAACAGGTTAACCGCCTGGCGGTAAATCTCCACCTCGACAGTGGCGAAACGCGGGCCGCCCAGAATCAACACAACGCCAAAACTGGTGAACGTAAAGATGTACACCAGCGCCGCCGCCGCCAGAATCGCCGGGCGCAGCAGCGGCAGCCTGACCTCGCGCCATAAATGCCAGCCATGACAGCCCAGAACGCGCGCGGCTTCCTCGATGTGCGCGCTCTGGTTGGCCCAGTACGCCGTGACGATCCGCAGCACAACGGCGAAGTTGTAAAACACGTGCGCGATCAGGATCAGCGCCAGCGTGTGTTCAAGCTGAATCGGCGGCGTATCCAGCCCAAACAGCCGCATCAGCGCGTCGTTGAGCAGGCCGCGCGGGCCGATCAGCGCCGAAAAGCCAGCCGCTACCACCACCGTCGGCAGCACAAATGCCAGCGTCGCGAGCGACAAAAGCAGCCCGCGCCCTGGAAATCGGTAGCGGGTAAACACATAAGCGGCAGGCAGCGCCAGCCCCAGCGTGAGCAGGGTTGAAAGTGCCGCCTGCCATGTTGTAAACCACAGCGTTTCGCGATAATAAGCCGACTGCACGATGTGCACGAAACCGCTGAGGTCGAGCTGGCCGTTGGCAGCCAGGCTGATGGCGAGAATCGCGGCCAGGGGGTAAAAGAAGAGCACCCCCAGGAACAGCAGCGGCATGAGCAGCAGCCCGCGCCCCGCGATTCGGCTCAACGCAGCGCGGTTTCGGTCCACGCCTGGATCCATTCCGCGCGCCCCGCCTCAATCTCATCCGGGCTGAGCGTGGCCGGGTTCTCCGCGACCGCCGCGTGTTCCTCGAAGACCGGCGGCAGCGCTGCCGCCGGGTTCACCGGGAACACGTACATTTGCAGCGGCATATCTTCCTGAAACGGCACGCTCAGCAGAAAGTCTATGAACTGCTCCGCCGCCTGCCGGTTGGCCGTGCCTTTGAGGATGCCGGCGAATTCGATCTGCCGAAAACACATGCCATCAGCCGTGATGCTGGCCGTCGTCGGCGCGCCGGTTTCCTCATCAACAGTGAACGGCGGGCTGCTGGCATAGCTGACAACCAGCGGATAGGTGCCGTCCGCCGCGCCCTGCGTGAAATAGCCGAAGTAAGCCTCCGTCCAGCCATCCACAATCAATACTTCATTGGCCACCAGGTCAGCCCAGAAGTCAAGGTACGTGTAATCCCCCTCAACCCCAAAGGCCGCGATCGTGGCCAGCAGAAAAGCCAGCCCCGGCGAGGATGTGGCCGGGTTCGGCGTCACCAGCAGGCCGCGATACGCCGCGCTGGTTAAATCCAGCAGGCTGGCCGGCACCGCCAGGTCAGCCTCCGCGAAGTAGGCAATGTCGTAATTCAGGCAGACATCGCCGTAATCAACCGGCGTAACGCGGTTCTCCGGGTCCAGCTTGAAAGTGTCTGGGATATCGACCAGCAGCGGCGATTCATACGGTTCAAACAGGTCATTCTCCAACCCCCGGCTCAGGAAGGTGTTGTCAATGCCAAACAGCACGTCGCCCAGCGGATTCTGGCGCGTGAGCACGGCCTGGTTGACCATCGCGCCAGCGTCGCCAATGGGCAGAATCCGCACCGTGATGCCCGTCTCCGCCTCGAACTGCGCCAGCACGGCCTCGCTGATGTCAAAGCTGTCGTGCGTGACCAGCGTCAGCGTGCTGTCCTGCGCCGCTGTGGGCAGCGCGCACAGCGCCAATGCCGCCATAAACAAACAGATAATCCGCCGCATTTTCAAACCCTCCACCGCTTGATTCATGTTCTGGTATGCGTCAACCGGGGCCGCGCGCCGCAAACAAAAAACCACCTCTTCGCGCTGATCGCAGGGGTGGTTGGGTTGGCAGGCCAACTGCGCCGCACTCCCTACGCCGGCATGACCCGGATCAGGTTCTAGGGTCGACACGGCTCTACGTGTCCTCTCAGCCCGCTCAGCGCAGACTCCCCTGGTCAGTTTAATTGTAGCCTGATCTTAACCAGCCCGACCGCAGAAGTCAACCTGAAGCTTGCCTATCCGCGTCACAGTCAGCCAATGCGACCAGATATTCGTCAAATCTGCCCGCATTGCACCAGTCAACATAGCGTATCAGCTCGCCGCCGCCCACCGGATAATCAGGGTAGCAGCTTGTAGGCCACGCGCCGCGCCGCGCCAGAACAATGTGTGTGGCCCCTGGGGCCGGGATAACAGTTCGGTCCACAGCGGGCAGCACCTGGTCCACCATGCGCTCAACCGTCACAATCACCGTCTGCGCCAGGTAAACCAGCTCCATGTCGAGGCCCAGATTGTTGTTCAGGGCAACGTTGCCGTAAGCGTCCGCCTCCAGCCCGTGCAGCACGGCGATATCACAGTGGAGGGCAGGAAAGGCGATCAGCTCTTCGCCGGAATAGGGGTCGGTCACCGTGCGCACATCAGGCCGCAGCCGGGGCAAATCTGTGCCGAGCCAGGCGCGCGACGGCATAAAACCGACGCGGCCCACGGCCGCCCGCAGGCCCATGACAATGCTGGCCTCCGTTTCCTCCATGATGGTGATTTCGCCGCGCTGCGCTTTTTCCGTGAACATAGGGGCCAGGCCGAAAGCCTCCAGCCCGAAGTAAGCGCTGCGCACAGCGTCCACACACCCTGCCCCAACCAGCAGATCCGACTCGTAACCGGCGGTAAAGCACAGCAGCGTCAGGCCGCGCGGCCCAGGGCGGCGGCGCAGCAGCGCGCGCACAAACGCCGTCGGACGGCGATACAGCGTCATGCCGCCCAGGGCGAGCGTCTGTCCATCCTGTACCAGCGCAGCAGCCGCGTCAAGTGTAAGCAGCGAAACCATCGCAATTATCCCACCTCTAAGCTGAACAGCGCCCATGCTAAACACAGTTGCGGCATATCGCAAGCCCCCGCGCTGCCCTGGCGTTACAGAAGCAATCAGCTTTCTGCTGGACGTGTCCAGCCAATACCCATCGGCGGGTTGCTTGCACCGCCTATTCTTTCGTGCTAGACTTTTTTGTAATTATCTTCTGACAAATAACGCCGCGTGACAGGGCCATGTCCGAAAAAATTCTCATTGTGGACGACGATATTGACAGCCTGAAGCTGATCGGGTTGATGCTTCAGCGGCATGGTTATGAGGTTGTTGCGGCCAGCGCCGGTGTGCAGGCGCTGTCGAAGGCGATGGCTGACCGCCCCGATCTGATTATCCTGGACATCATGATGCCGGATATGGACGGGTATGAAGTGTGCCGCCGCCTGCGCGCTAACCCGGAAACGCGGCCAATCCCGATTATCATGTTCACCGCCAAGACGCTGGTGGACGATAAAGTAGCCGGGTTTGAGGCGGGCGCTGACGACTACCTGACCAAACCTACCCACCCCGCCGAACTGGCCTCGCGCGTTAAGGCTATCCTGGCCCGCAGCGCCAACCAGCGCCGGCGCGACACTAAAAAAGGAATGACTATCGGGCTGCTGGGCGCTAAGGGCGGCCTGGGCACGACGACGCTCGCGCTCAACATTGGCGCGGCGCTGGTGGCTGCGGGCGAAAACCCTATCGTGGCCGATTTTCGCCTGGGCAGAGGCAGCATGGGCCTGGCCATCGGTTTCGAGCGCTCATACGGCATGGCGAACACGCTTGCCCGCCCAACAGCCGACATCCGCCCAGCGGCGGTTGAGCGCGAGCTTGTCGTCCACTCGTCCGGGCTGCGCGCCCTGCTGTCATCACCGCGCCCTAAAGAAGCACAGATGAAATATCCCATTGAGTCGGTGGTGGCCGTCATTGGCAGCCTGCGCACGATGGGCCGCCCCGCGATTTTCGACCTCGGCTGCGGCTTCGACGACAGCATAAGCCGGCTTCAGCGCGAAATGGACCAGCTTATTTTAGTGGTCGAGCCGGCCGGCATCACCCTGGCGATGGCGCGCGAGCTGCTGCAGGAGCTGGAAACCAGCGGGGCCGGCTCAGGGCGAATTCATATCGTGGTCATCAACCGTTCGCAGTCCAGCCTGCAAACGCCCTGGAACGAAGTCGAGCAGATGGTCGGGCGCGAACTGCGCGCGATTGTGTCCGCCGCGCCCGAACTGGCCTTTCAGGCCGCCAGGGCTGCAACGCCGATTGTGCTGCTGCAGCCCAGTTCAATCGTCGCAAACCAGATTATCAAGCTGTCTGAGGAGCTGAACCAGCGCATACGCACCCTGGCCAGCGGCGGGTTAATCACCTGAACAGTGACGAAATGCTCTTGTTGGAACGCACTCTGATTACAATGACAGCCTGTGAAGACGATCTGATTTTCCATGCGGCCAAGTTAGTGCGCGAAGCGCGGCGGGCAGTCGCGTTTACGGGCGCGGGCATCAGCACGGCATCCGGCATCCCCGATTTCCGCAGCCCACATTCCGGGCTGTGGCAGGATGTGGACCCGCTGTCAGTCGCCAGCATCTTCAGCTTCCGTCAGAACCCAGAGGCGTTTTACAAATGGATTTACCCGCTGGTGTGCCTGACTATTAACGCACAGCCGAACGCCGCGCATTTCGCGCTGGCCGAAATGGAACAGCGCGGCTACCTTAAGACTATCATCACCCAGAACATTGACATGCTGCACGAGCGCGCCGGCAGCAAGACCGTCTACGAGCTGCACGGCCATATGCGCGAAGTGACCTGTGTCCACTGCTTTACCGTCTACCCCGCCAGGGCTGTGATCGAACGGTTTCTCGACGACCGCCTAGTGCCGCACTGCGCGCACTGCGGCGGCGTGCTCAAACCCAACGTTATCCTGTTCGGCGAACAGCTTCTGGCAACTGAACTGCTTGGCGCACGCAACGCCGCCAGCAAAACCGACCTCATGATCGTCGTCGGCTCATCGCTGGAAGTCGCCCCGGCCAGCCAGCTTCCGGCGCTGGCGCGCCGCAACGGCGCCCGGCTGATCATCGTGAATCTTGACCCGACTTATGCCGATTCCGAAGCCGATATTGTTATTCGCGCGGACGCGGCTCAGGTTTTACCCCAGATCATGCGCTGCGCAGAGACAGCCCTATGAACATGCCCTTTACCGGTGACACCGGCGTTCCAGGTGACGAGAGCCTCAGCCTGCTGGCGGCCTATGAGCATCTGCTGGAGATCAGCCAGCAGCTCAACTCCACGCTGGAACTGGGCGCTCTGCTGCGCAAAATTATCTCCGCCGCTGAAGAACTGACCAACACCGAGGCGTCATCAATCCTGCTGCTAGACCCACGCAGCGGCGATCTGCGCTTTGAAATCACCTCTAACCTCAACCCGAACCAGACCGAGTCCATCCTCATTCCGATGGAAGGCAGCACAGCCGGGTGGATTGTAAAACACGGTGAGCCGCGTGTAATCGAAGACGTAACCCGCGAGCCAAGCCATTATCAGGGTGTGGACGACACGATTGAGTTCACCACGCGCAACCTGCTGGGCGTGCCTATGCGCGCTCACAACCGCGTGATCGGCGTGCTGGAGGCGCTGAATAAGCACAACGGCGAGCCTTTTAATGAACAGGACGTAAGGACGCTCACCATTCTCGCCAGCCAGGCGGCCATCGCCATCGAAAACGCGCGCCTCTTTCAGCAAAGCGACTTCATCGCCGAGATGGTGCATGAGCTGCGCACGCCGCTGGTCGCGCTGAAGGCCAGCACCACCCTGCTGCTGCGCCCTGACCTGCCTGCGAACCGCGTCGGCGAGATCATCGCGTCCATGCAGTCTGAGACAGACCGGCTCATCCGCATGACCAGCGATTTTCTGGACCTGGCGCGCCTTGAGTCGGGCCGCACGCGCCTTGATATCACTAACTTCGAGCTGGATATGCTGCTGCACGAAAGCGTCGAGGTCATTCGTCAGCAGGCAGAGGACAAGCGCCTGGGGCTAAAGCTGCAAAACAAAGCGGTCACCGTGCGCGGCGACCGGGGCAAGCTCAAACAGGTGCTGCTGAATCTGCTGACCAACGCTGTTAAATACAATCGCGAAGGCGGCAGCATTACGATCCACACCCGCCCCAGCCGTGATCACGATCGCACATTCGTTGAGCTGTCAGTCGCGGATACCGGCTTTGGTATTTCCAGCGACAATCAGAAGAACATGTTCCAGAAGTTCTACCGGGCTGCGGACACAGCCGGTTTCACCCAGGGAACTGGCCTCGGTCTGGCGATCGCCAAGCACATCATTGAGGCGCATAACGGCCATATCTGGCTGGAAAGCGAGCCGGGGGCCGGCTCAACGTTCTACATCACCATTCCCTGTGCGTCCAACATCTAACAGAACCTTGAGCGTGCCCGGCTGCGCGGCGCGGGCCAGCGCAGCGAGCGCGTCGTCCAGGCTGTAGCGCGCCTCGATCAGCGCTTCGACATCCACCAGACCAGCGCGCAGCAGGCGCAGCGCCGCGTCGAACGGGCCGCAGCGGCTGCCAACCACGCGAATCTCGCGCACGGCCACCTGAGTCATGTCTATCTGCGGCAGGCCGTGATAGGTGCTTTTAAGCACCAGCGCCCCCCGCGGCTCGATCAGCCGCAGCGCGCTGGCGAAGCCGTCAGCCCGGCCGGTGCAGTCCACAACCACCTGCGCCCGTTCCGGCTCAAGCTCGTCGGCGGCGGCCGTCGCAATCCCCCAGCGGCGCAGCAGCGCAGCCTGTTTCTCGTGGCGCACCACCGCCACCAGGTCAGCACCCGTCAGGCGCAGCGCCTGCGCCGTCAGCATCCCCAACTTTCCCAGGCCGATAACCACCACGCGGTCGCGCGGTGAAACGTGAACCGCCTCCGTGACCTGGAGCGCGGCAGCCAGCGGCTCGACAAACACCGCAGCGTCATCGCTGACCTCCGGCGGCACAGCGTACAGGTTCCTGGTTTGCAGGCAAAGGTAATCAGCAAACACGCCCGCGTGTCCTTTGATGCCGATCGCTGTGCGGTTGCGGCACTGGCTGGGGACGCCGCGCGTACAGAAATCGCACACGCCGCAGGTCACGTTGATCTCGCCAACGACACGGCGGCCCAGCCACTCAGCCGCCCCCTGCACAACCTCGCCAACAAACTCGTGGCCCAGCACACCGGCGAAATCGTACATGCCGTCGAGCAGCTCAAGGTCGGTGTTGCAGATACCGGCCTGCCTGATTTTTATCAGCGCCTCGTCGTGGCCTGGCGTGGGGACAGGAACATCGCGATCCAGGCGCAGCCGTCCATCATAAATTAATGCGCGCATAGCTACCCCTCCACCGCTGCTGTGCGGCGCTGGTTGATAAACGGAATCTCACCTTTTTCCCACGAAACCAGCAGCGGCACCGCGGTGAAAATAGAAGAATACGTGCCAGAGAGCATGCCGATGAACAGGATAGCGATAAACTGTTTGATAGTGTCGCCGCCAAACAGCAGGATAGCCGCCATCACGAAGAAAGCGTTAAGCTGGGTCGCCAGCGAGCGGTGAATGGTCTCAAGGATGCTGCGGTTAACGATCGTTTCATACGGCTCGCCCAGGTAGCGCGGGATATTCTCGCGGATACGGTCGAAGATGACAATCGTATCCTGGATCGAGAACCCGACGATGGTCAGCAAAGCGGTCAGGAACAGCGCATCCACTTCCCAGCCCAGAACCAACCCGGCCAGCGAGATGAGGCTGCAAATCACCAGCACGTCGTGCAGCATTGCTGCCACCGCGCACACGCCATAGCGAAACGCCCTGGGAACCTGGCGGAACGCGATCACAATAAAGCCGATGATCACCGCCGCCGCCACCGCTACCGCCACCACCGCCGCGCGCGCGACCTCCTGCCCCACTGTGGCTGAGACACTCTCGCTGCGCAGCAGCGTGCGATCAATGGGCGCGATCTTCTCCAGCTCCGCCAGCACCAGGTCCGACGTCGCCTGGTCCTGGATGAGCGACCGCACCGACCACCGGTGTTCCTCAGGGCTGCCAAGCTGCTGCACAGTCACGGAATCGTCGCCCTGCGCCACAAAAGCATCCCTGATGCTGGCCTCGGTGGCCCCGGCCTCGGTGAACGCCAGCTCGTAGATGCTGCCGCCGATGAAGTCGATGCTGAGGCGGAAGGGCGAGCCAGTGGTGATGGTCGAATAGATCATAATGATCAGCCCCGGCACGATGATCGCCGCCGACAGCAGGAAGAAGTAGCGCCGTTTCTGGATCAGGTTAAACATCGGTCAGAAGCCTTCCAGTTACACACCCAGCAGCCACTGGCGCTGTGCCAGCGGTTTTTGCAGCAGCGCGACAATGATACTCAGGAAGATGCGCGTAACGACCACCGCTGTGAACAGGTTAATCGTCAGGCCCAGCGCCAGCGTCACCGCGAACCCACTCACGACGCTGGCCCCTGGCGTCTGGCCGAACAGGAACAGAATGCCACAGATGATAATGGTTGACAGGTTCGAGTCGCGAATGGAGTTCCAGGCGCGGTGAAATCCCGATTCCAGGGCGCTGGTGATGTCAGCGCCGCCGCGCAGCTCTTCCTTGATGCGCTCGAAAATCAGAATATTGCCGTCAACCGCCGTGCCGATGCCGATCAGAAACCCGGTAATAGCCGGCAGCGTGAGCGTGACCGGAATGAGCTTATAGGCTGCCAGGTTAAGCAGGATGAACACAAGCAGCGCCAGGTTAGCCGCGATACCCGGAATGCGGTAATAAAGCAGCATAAAAGTCAGAATGACGCCCACGCCGATAATGCCCGCGCGCAGGCTGAGCGCGATCGATTCCTGCCCCAGCGAAGCGCCAACGGTTTCCGCGCTGTCAACGCTCAGTGGAATCGGCAGCGCGCCGGAACGGAGCTGTAAGGCCAGAGTTTTGGCCGCTTCCTCCGTGAACTGGCCCGTGATCACGCCGCCGGTCGGCAGCTCGGCCTGAATAGTGGGCGCAGACAGCACAACGCCGTCCAGCACGATCGCCATCGGCTCGCCGATGTTCGCGGCGGTGTAAGGGCCAAACACCTCCCCGCCCGCCGGCGTCAGCTCGAATTGAATCAGCCAGCCGCCCCCTTGTGGGTCGATCTGCGCCGCCGCCGCTTGCAGCCCTGAGCCGGTCATCACAGTGTGGAAAGGCTGGTTCGTCAGCGGGTTAACCAGGGGCGCTTCAGCGGGGGCAGCGTCAGCCTCAGGCGTGGCCTCAGCCGTCACCGCCCGCTGGTTGGCCTGGCGCTCGTTGTTGATAATTACCTGTTCGCTGGTCAGAATCGAGCGGCCAACAAACTGGCTGACCTGCCCGCGCAGGCCAGCGAAATCAACGAATTCGAGCAGCGCGGTCTGCTGGATGGTCGCGATCGCCTGCTCGCGGTCAGTAATGCCCGGCAGCTCAACCAGAATGCGCCCGCTGCCCTGGAGCACCTCGATCGTAGGCTCCGTCACGCCCAGCGCGTCAATGCGGCGGCGCACATTATTAGCCGTTTGCTGAAGGTCAGCGCCGCTGTATGAGCCGGGCGGCAGGTCAGCGCGCAGCAGCACCCGCAGCCCGCCAACCAGGTCCAGCCCCAGCCGCTGCTCAACGTCCAATTCAAAATCGTTCTCGCCGTCGTTGTTGAAGTCCAGCTTTATCGTCCGGCTGTCGGGCAGGCTGATCCACAGGGCAGCCGCAGCGACTAATACAACCAGGATGAACCGGCCCAGATGGCGTCTCATAGCATGTTGTTCCTCTCGTGTGGTGCGGCAGCGTGGAGAAAAAAGGTCACTGGCCCGTCTCTTGACGGGCGGCTGCCATCTGCACGTTGCGTTTCAGCTCATCCGAGTCAAACGGGGCGAGCAGCGAAGCCGTAATCATGCGAACGACCAGGCCATCGGCGATCTCAACCAAGGCGATGCCGTCTTCTGGCTGAACATCCAGCACAACCCCGATGATTCCGCCAGCGGTTATAACCTCGCTCCCTGGCGCAAGCTCGCTCACAAAATTCTGGCGCTTCTGGAAATCGCGCTGCTTAGGGAAAAGGACAAGAGAGTAATAAGCGCCGATACCCAGCGCCAATACTACACCCACTAATATAATTTCTGCCATAGTCACCTCACGGCGCTGTCAGACAAGCAAGCATTATAGCGCGCTGTGATAGCGCAACAATACCAATTCGAGCAGCAACTGCTTGACCAATATAGGGCCTTGCCCCTAAAATACGGGCGCGCTGTGTTTTTTGGTGGTATAACAGCGTCTGACTTTACCGCCCGGCCGAGTTCAGCCAGGAAGTGAATCTTATGTCTGTGCTCAGAAAACAGATTGCGATCTGCCTGCTCATGCTGCTGCTGTTCAGCGCCCTGGCGCTGCCCGCCGCCGCCGGCGATATCGTGCTCAACATCAACACGGGCAGCGACAGCACCGTTTGGTTTATTTCAGGCGAGGCGTCCCTGGTCATGAACGGCTTCGACCTGACGCCGCTTAACCTGACCCTCCCGGCAGCCATTGACCGCGTCAGTATCGCCGTCAACACGCCGGTGCCAGGCGCGTCCATTGACCTGCTCATCTATGAGGATGGCAACGGCGGCTCGCCCATTGACGCCCGGCTGGTCAGCCAGACGCAGGTGGACATCCGCCAGTCAGGCACTTTTATTTATCAGTTCCCCACCCCCGTCACGATCACGCAGCCGGTGGTGTGGATTGGGTTCTATCTGCCTGTTGACTTCCGCTTCCTGGCCGACACGTCTGGCTCTTCCGTGCTCACCTACTGGGCCTGGAGCGCCGGCACACGGTTCAACGTGAACGACCTGGCCTCTGCGCAGATCCTCGGCCCGGCTGATGGGTCAGCGCCGGTGAACATCAACATGAACGGCAAAGCGCGGATCACCGCCGAAATTATCGGCAGCACCCAGCCCGGCGCTGGCACAAGCGGCCAGCTTCCCGGCGGGCAGGCTAACCTCTCCGTTATGCAGGTCTACCCTGACCCTGGCTGCGACACGCTGTTCCGCGACACCGAAGACATCAATATCACGCTTCTGAGCCGCTACGCGCTTTCCTGCCGGCTGGCCTGGTTCGGCTACTCGCCGCCCGACCCCGCCGGCTACGTGCGCCAGCAGCTTCTCTACGAAATCACAATCTTTAACGACCAGGGCCAGAGCATTTCAGGCTGGCTGCCAGACAAGATCACGCATTGTATCAGGCCCAACCCCACTGATCTTGACCGGGCAGTTATCGGGCACGCCTACGGTGTGCCGCGCCTGTGGGAAATAAAGCCCACCATGCGCTTCGGTGACCTCATCTGCGCTGAGATTGGCCGCAGCGGCCTGCTGTCATACTTTGTGCCGCGCACTTAACGGTTAACACGCTCTGAAAGGAACAGCGCAGCGCCATGCGAACCGAAATCAACGAACGGCTGGTGAAGCGCAACCGGCGTATCGCGCAGTGGTTGTTCTTTGTCAGCTTTGGCATCCTCATCGGCGCGTTCTTCATCACCAACCAGCAGGCGATGAATACCGCCGCCAGCGCCAACACCCTTATGCTGCTGCTGTCGTCGCTGGTCCTGCCGCTGGGGTTGATCGCGACGCTGATCTCTGTGCGCATGACGAATCTGTGGATCCGCCAGCCACGGCCAGAGGCCGCGCTGCGCGACGGGCTTAAAGGCCTGAGCAATCGCAGCGTGCTTTACAGCTATTACCACACGCCGGCTCAGCATGTTCTGGTTTGTCCCCAGGGCGTGTTCGCCATCGTAACGCGCTTCCAGGAAGGAAGTTTCAGCGTCGAAGGCGACCGCTGGACGACGCACGGCGGGCCGCTGAGCGCCGTCATGCGCGTATTCCGGCAGGACAGCGTCGGCAGGCCGAACGCCGATGCGGCGCGCGCCGCCGGCCACGTACAGAAGCTGCTCGAACCAATCGCGCCGGGCGTCACCGTCAGGCCGCTGGTCGTGTTTGTGGACCCGCGCGCGCGCTTCACGCTGAACCAGCCGCTTGTGCCGGTTCTGTACGCCAACCCTAAAATGGAACCTAACCTTAAAGACTACCTGCGCGACCTGCCGCGTGAAGGCATAACCACGCTCACCCAGGACCAGATCAAGAGCTTTGAAGCGGCCACGCTGGCAGGCTGATCCATCATGACCAGAAACCGCGCGCTGGCGGCTGTCGCTCTGCTGACTCTGCTGGGTTTCGCGCTCCGTATTTACGCGCTCGACCGAGTCCCTTTTCGCGGCGATGAGGCTTTTACCGTCCTCAATTGGATCACGCCGCCGCTCGCTGACACCCTCGCCAGCGACGTTCCCACCCGCGACCCACAGCCGCCGCTGGCCTATGCTGTGTTCTGGGGTTGGGGGCAGCTAACCGGCACGAGCGAGCTGGCCGTGCGGCTGCTGCCCGCGCTGGTCGGAACGCTGGGTATCCCCCTGCTGTACGCGCTGGGCACGCGCCTGCACAGCCGCTATCTGGGAACGCTGGCGGCGCTGCTGTGGGCCGTCCACCCCTATCTTGTCTGGCACGCGCAGGATGCCCGCAATTACGCGCTGTGGGCCACGCTGAGCGCCGCCGCGCTGTGGCTGGCGCTGCGGGCGCTGGCGCGCCAGCGCCGCCGCGACTGGGCGCTCTACGTGCTGGCGGCGGTGGCGGCGGCCTATCTGTATTACCTTGAGCTTTTTGTCCTTGTGGCGCTGAATCTTTTCGTGCTGGCCGCGCACTGGCGAAAATGGGGCCTGCTGCGGCGCTGGTTCGCCGCCCAGAGCCTGATCGCGCTGCTGCTGGCGCCCTGGTTTTTGCAGGAACGCCTGCTTACTGGCAGCGGCTACACCGGCACAACCTTCAGCGCCGAGTTCGCGCGCTTATTCGACTGGTTTCTGCCTACGCTCACCTTTGGCGAGACTCTGCCCCCGCCGCTGGCGTCGTTCGCCTGGCCGCTAATCGGCCTGGCACTGGCGCTCGGCCTGGTCGCGTGGTGGCGGCAGTGCCGGCGCTGCGCGCTGCTGCTGCTGCTGCTGGGCGCTGTCCCCCCGCTGCTGCTCACGCTGGTGTCGCTGCGCCTGAACGTCTTTACCCCGCGCTATGTGCTGGCGTCCGCGCCTGCCTACACGCTCGTATTTGCTGGTCTGGTCGTGTTTGGCAGCCGGCGCGCGCCAACGCAAACGGCGCAGCGCGCACTGGCTGCTGGCCTGCTGGCCGGGCTGGTGACAATCAGCGCTGCCAGTCTGCTGACATATTACTTTGACTATGCGAAGGCCCCCGACTGGCGCACGCTGGCCACCTATCTGCATGCGCGTGTGGACCCCGCCGACACGCTTGTTATCCAGGCCGCCGCCGACGAAGCGTTCACCTACTACTTCGCTAACTGGTCCGATCACCAGCGCCTGCCCGCCAACCCGAACCAATCCGCCGCCGAAATCGCCAGCATTCTGGAGGCCGACGAACGGCAGTACACCAACATCTGGCTGGTCGCTAACCCCTCCCCCGGCTGGCCTAACGCCCACGTCGGCGCTGAGTGGCTGGCAAACAACATGCAGTTAATCCAGGCCGACAGCGTCGCCGGGCTGTCGGCGCGCCGCTACAGCCCCTGGCAGGTAGCGGCCAGCGAGCTGCCGCCCGGCAGCGGCGCCCAGTTCGGTTCCGTCGCCCAACTGCTTGGCGTGCGCGTGCTCGACCAGCCAACAGCGGCGGACGAGCTTGTGCTGCTGGCCTACTGGCAGCCGCTGGCGAGCGCGCCCACCGACCTGAAGGTGTTTGTCCACCTGGTCCCCGCGGCGGCGCCAACAGCAGCGCCCGCCGCGCAGGATGACCAACTCCCGCAGGACGGGCGCATCAGCGCGCGCGGATGGTCCGGCTCAGGCCGCTTCCGCGATATCTACACGCTGGCGTTGAAGCCGCTCCCAGCCGGGACATACAGCCTGTTCATCGGGCTTTACGACCCCGAAACCGGCGCGCGCGTGCCCCTGGCAGACGGCAGCGACAGCTACCACATCGGCGATCTAACGCTGCCGCAGCCTTAAAGCTGGCTCAGGCGCTCCTGCCACTTGGCGACCAGCCGGTTATAGTTCTCCTCAGAGATTTCACCGCTGGCCAGCTTCATGTCCAGGCTGTCAATCATCGCCTGAATCTGCTCTTTTGTCTGCGGAGCCTGCGCTGTCGCAGCCGGGGCAGCGGCCTGCTGCGCGCCAGGCTGCTGATTCTGCATCATCTGCTGCATCATCATCTGCTGCATCATCATCTGCTGCTGCTGGAGCTGCTGCTGCAGCGCGGCGGCCTCCGGGTTAAGCGCCGCGCCCACCTGCTGCCCCACGCCCAGGCCGACGCCCGCGCTGGCCAGCGCGCCGCCGGCCCCAGTGTTGCCCGCGGCCGTCTGCGCAATGGACAACCGCTTGACGCGCTCCCACTGTTCCAGGCTGACGTAATCGCGCAGCTCATCCTCAGAGACCTGCTTGGCCGTGAACGGCTTCGCGTCAAATGCCTTAATGCGCAGGCCCAGCGCCTGGAACTGCTCGTTCAGAACCGCCAGCGCCGCGCCCTCCAGCTCGCCCAGGATGCGGTTAGCATCAGGGATGCTCTGCGCGCCCGACTTCAGCAGAAGCGACGAAATCTCGCCCAGCAGCATCGCCTGGATGCGGTCCTTAATGCTCTCCAGCCGGGTTATCGGCTTGCCGACCGCGTACTGCTTCATAAAGCGCACCGGGTCGTCCACGCCAATATCAATCACGCCGTGCGTGACCAGCAGCGCCACACCCAGGCCCCGCCCCGGCGTCTCCAGGACAATCGGCGGGTTCGTGCCCCAGCCTACCTGCGGCATATCCTTCAGGTTGATAAAATACAGGTCGGCCGTGAACGGCGTGCGACCGCTTGTCGCCAGCCCGATCAGGCCCGACAGCAGCGGCAGGTTCATCGTGGAAAGCACGTGCTTGCCCGATTTAAGCACGTCCAGCACCTCGCCGCTGCGCACAAACACGGCGGCCTGGCTTTCGCCAACAATAACCTGCGACCCCATCCGCCAGTCGCCGCTGCCCTGCTGCGGCTCGCGGTAGGCCAGCTCGTCGTCCATCACATTAACATGGTCAATAACATCAATGATACGCGGCATCGCTTGTCTCCTTAAACTTCAGCACGTGGGGTATTCATCGCAGCGCAGCGGGCAGCGCGCTAGCTGCCACTTCCGCCAAGCGTCTTGTCGAGATTAGTCAGCACCGACTCGCGCAGCATAAACGCTTCGTTGGCCTCCGCGCCCAGCGCGTCAAGCGCGGCGATGGCCTCATCAACGCCGGTCTTCTGCGCAACGGCCTGCGCGAGCTTATCCAGCTCGGTGTCCAGCCGCTCAACATATCTGATCTGCGCCTCGTCGAAGCTGTAAAGCTTCTCCAGCTCCTCCTCATCTACCTTGATGGCGGCAAAGAAGCCAGAGTATCCCGGCACAGCGGCGGCGATACGATCGTGGTAAGTCTGGATTTTAGTTTTGGCGCTGCGCGTTTTCGACATGTGCATCAGCCCGCCATCCATATCCAGCAGCGATTTCTCCAGCGCGGTAAAACGGTTAATCCGCTTGGCGACTTCGCCGGCGATGTAATCGCGCAGCATGCGGTCCGCCGTGCGGCGCTGGGCCTTATCCTGATACCCCCGAAAGCCCGGAATGCGGCCCAGAAGGCGCTGGCCCGCGCCGCGCTGGCTTACGATCTGCTCGTAAAGGTCAGACATGGACATGCTTCAGTTCTCCTCTTGCGAATCACACAGTCAAGCATAACATATTCTGGCCGCTGCCGTTTGGCATCGCGCGGCAGCAAACTGCGCCTTACGTGAGAAAGTACTCAGTGCCGCAGTACTTGCACGTTACAACGCCTTTTCCGGCCAGCACGATCTCACCGTTGCAGTTCTTACAACGCTCCAGTTCGCGCAGCTTGCTGGCATCTGACGAGTACAGCGTGCCGTCGCGCCAGTTCACATACCCGCTGAACACCTGTAAACCAACAAGCTGATGCACCAGGTCCCTGACTGTATCCACGCTGAGGCCCAGCTCCAGGGCCATCTCATTGACGCCTACCTGTCCCCGGCTCTTCAGAATATCCAACAGGCGGCGCTGCTGCTGCATGGTCGTTTCCAGCTCTGCTTCCCTGCCGCCGCGCACGTACAGAAAAATGCCGAACCCGACCAGCAGCGCCACCGGAATAAACGCCAGGCCAGCCCCCAGCACCAGCCCGCCTGGCTGTAACTCAGCGGTCTGCACAGCCAGCCACAGGCCAGCCAGCACCGCGACGATAAACCCCGTCACAATCAGAATGATGCCGATCAACCGGCCTGTATTCACCTGCACATCTCCCTGTCATCCAAACCCAGCGCTGCCACCGCCGCTGCTGCCGCCGCTGAACCCGCCGCCGCTCCAACTGCTGCCGCCACCGCCCCAACTGCCGCTGCTGCCCGATGAAGCAGGCCGGCTGACGAACACATGCGACGCCGAGTTCAGCATCGACGTCAGCCCCTCAGAAATCGAGTTCAGGCCGCCGGCCAGGCCGCCCGACACCGTGTCAAGCGAGAAATCGCCGCCTGCCCGCGCCAGGTCGCCGTAGTCCGCCGACGGTAGCGGCGACCCAGCCTCGAATCCCCCGCTGTACCGGCCCCCCGCGTACGTTGGATAGTACCAGTACGGTATCGCCACGCGCTCAACAGTGCGGAATTTCTGCACCCACGAGCGATCAAGGTCGAATGCGACAGCGTAAGGCAGGTAGCGCGCAAACTGATCCGCGGCATCGCTGACATCGCTGTATTTTTCCAGGTTGCGCAGATACTCGCGGAAGGCCACCCACTTCGCGGCCTCCTCAGCGCCCCGGCGCGTTTTAGCCGGCATAACCTGGCTGGCGATGAACAGCGCCGCCGCCACCGCCATCAGCGCCAGCGGCAGACACATTACCGACGGCGAAAACCGGTCAAACACATTTATTGACCCGAAGAAAAGCACCCCGGCGACAACCGCCACCACCATGCCCAGCACGCTCCAGATCGTCCGGGTTCGGTCTGGCGGCGCGTTGAACAGGCCATGTTTAACCAGCGCCCCGTAAAGGTCCCGCTGCACCTCCGGTATCACGGTGTAGAACCGGTTTTTCAGCGACTCCAGCGTGCATTCCTGCTTGCCGCCCGGAAACATCTTCTTCACGATGCTGCGCTCAAACGGCAGCAGGTCGTCATAGCCTTTATCCGTCCGCTTAAACGTGAATGTCCGGCTTTTCCAGATGCCAAAGAGATCGCTCGACTGGCTTTCCTCAATAACCAGATAGCCCCGATTAGCCAGGTCCAGCAGGATTGACAGAATATCGCGTGTATCCGCGCGCTCGTCAATCAGCGTGCCCGCCACCGCTGGCCGCAGGTCAGACGGCGGCTCCGCCAGATACTCAGGGACTGGCCCGATCTGCGGGTCACGCCCGCGCGTGTACCACAGGCCGAACACACCCAGAACGCCGCCCAGGCCAATCAGCACCGACATCGCTATCGCGCCCAGGTCCAGCAGCGGTTTAACGTCAGTCTCAAAGGCGGCCTGTTCGTCGTAATCTGCCTGCCACACCGCCGGTCGGATCGCCGGGTCGTGCGGATACTGCACCCGTATCTCAAACTGCTCGCTGCCCTTAATCGTCCCGGTTGCCACCGCCCTGACGACTGTCCCCTCAACCGAAACGTTGGCGGCTGCGCCATAAGTTACAACCGGATCAACGCCTTCACGCGGCGCGAAGCCAGCGGGCATGTGCACGGTGACGGTGCTGCTGCCAATCGAAAACCCGAAATGCTCCGCCGGGATAACCGTCCACCAGAGCTGGTCGCCTGCGTCATAGCTGCGCAGCGCTCCCAGGACGCTGTAAGTGATGCGAAATACGTGCGCGGTATTGGTTAGCGGCTGCGTAAAATAATACCGGATCGAAACGCCGTCGCTGGTTTCACTCACGCAAAAAGTGCCCGGCGCCTGCGCGCAGCCAGGCCGCAGCAGTTGTTCCCCCGAATACACCTGAATATCCTGAATATCGGTCAGGTTGGTGCGGCTGATAACCCGTGAGCCAAAAGAGAACGTGCCCGTGAAATAAACATCGTGCGTCTCAGTCACGTCAAACCGGTTGGCGGCCGTGTCAATGTTATCAATCACGACGTCCCACCGCTGCCAGAAAACCGACCGCGCCTGTGCGTAAGCCGGCAGCGCCAGAAGGCACAGTAAAAATATCACGCCGGCAGCCGCCGCGCGTTTGCCCATACAGCACCTCCAGACAAAATTATATGGTTTGATTATACACCCCCCGCCAGTTCAACAAGCGCCTGATTAGCGCGGCGTTGGCTGGCGCTGTAATATGTACGTGGTTCAGCCGCCATGAGTTGCCGGCTTTAACAGGGAGGGAACGATATGCAGTGGTTTCGCAGTGGGGCGGCGGCGCTGTTGGCCGGCCTGCTACTGGCGCTCTCAGCCTCCGCCCAGGATAGCGGCAGCGCCGCCGCCCCCTTTGACTACGGCGTCATCGTCAGCCTGCCAGGGCAGGACTTTAACGCGACCAACGCCGCCCTTCAGCAGCTCAGCGTGAGCTGGGTCAAGCACGAAATCCCCTGGCGCGACTTTGAGCGCACGCAGGGACAGATTGACTTCGCCCTGCTAGATCAGATTGTGCAGACGCTGGAAAGCGGCGGCTTCCGAATCCTGTTCAGCGTCGCCACAGCGCCCGACTGGGCGCGCAGCATCCTTGAGGAAAGCGGGCCACCCGACGACATAGCCGCGTTCAGCGCTTTTACCAGCGCGCTGGCCGCCCGTTATGCGGGCCGTGTGGACGCCTACGAGATCTGGAGCGAGCCAAACCTGCGCAGCCGCTGGAAAAGCCTGGTGCATCCGATCGGCGCCGACAGCTATATGGCGCTGCTGCGCGCCGGCTACGAAGCGGTTAAGGCCGCTGACCCGGCGGCTGTTGTGGTGAGCGCCGGCCTCGCGCCTACCGGTTTCAACGACGCAGCCGGCGCTGAAGCCGGCAGCCTCGAAGTCAACGCCATTGACGACCGCGTTTTCCTCGAAAGCCTGTACGCAGCCGGGCTGGCCGATTACAGCGACGCCGTCGGCGTTAACGCGATGGGCTGGGCCAACCCGCCTGACACCCGCTGCTGCGAGCCATCAGCCGGCGTTGAAACGCATTTCGAGGACGCCCATTTTTACTTCCTCGAAACTCTGGAATCCTATCGCCAGATCATGGAGCGCAATAGCGACGGCACGACTGCGCTGTGGGTAACAGCGTTTGGCTGGGGAACCAGCGAAGACCTGGGCGCGCCAGATGCGCTCAACGAGTTCCTGGCATATACCGATCTCACAGAACAGGCCCGCTATCTGAGCCGCGCGTTCGAGATCGGCTATTGGCTGGATTACGTAGGGCCGATGTTCCTTTACAACCTGAACGGCTGCCTGGCCGCTGCCAATTACAGCCTCGATAGCTGCTACTACAGCCTGATCGGGCCGGATGGCGCGCCGCGCCCGGCGTTCATTTCCGTCGCCGCGCTGGAAAAGCGGCTGCGGCCCACCCCGCCGCCTGCCCCGTCGCCAACAGCAGCGGCGGCAGCGCCGGAAGCCACGCCTGAATCCGCGCCCTGAAAAATCGACAGCCAGCGCGCTGCGCTGGCTGTTTTTTGTCAGGTGTGCGCGGCGCTGGCATACACCGCCGCCACGCGCCGCGCCTCGCGCGCGATTTCATCGCGCAGGGCGCGCGGCTCCAGCACCTCTGCCTGCGCCCCCCATGAGCGCAGCCAGGGCAGCAGCAGCCGCCAGTCCGACACCCGCATCGTCAGCAGCGAGCGGCCATCATCCAGCGACACCAGACGGCAGTTAGCCGGCAGCGTGTGTTCATGCGCCCGCACGGCGGGCGCGGCCGCCGCCGTAAACCCCACAACCACCTCGACTGGCGTTTCAGCCGAGTCGCTTATCAGCGTGCCGGGGACGCTGGAAAAATAGCGGCGGCACTCAAAACGCGGCGGGATCTCATACGTAACCGGCAGAAACTGCACCCGTTTCACCTGCTGGAGCCAGAAAGAGCCGGTGCGCTGGTGGGCATAATCATAGCCGACCACACACAGCGCCCCCTCAACAGCCGTCTCAATAAAATAAGTAGCGAACTCAATAACCTGAACAGCGCTGCTGTCCGCGCGCTTATACCAGAACCGCACGCGCCGCTGCTCTGACCACGCCCGCGTAAAAGCCTCCAGTACGCTGACAAAGGCCCGGTCAATTGAACGGCTGCGCATCATCTCCGCCATGCTCTGCGTGTGCGCGGCCAGCGGCTCTGGCAGGGCGGTGCTCACTTTCGCGAGCGCCGCAATCACATGCGGATTCTGCTGCTTGGCCTGGTGCATCCAGCCGCGCACCGCCAGAAACAAAGCCAGCGCCTCGTCCAGATTCAGGCGCAGCGGGGCCATATAATATTCCTGGTGGAGCAGGAAGCGTCCGTCGCGCTGGTAAATGGGCACGCCCATGTCGCTCAGCGCGGCCAGGTCACGGTAGATGGTGCGCCGGTCAACGGCGCACACCGCCGCAATTTCGACCGCGCGCAGCCCCTCCGGGTTGTTAAACAGCAGGCGCTCAATTTCGGTGAGTCGGTCGTGTTTGGTTATCGCCCGCATCGCTCCACCCTACACACTCCAGGTCGAACACAGCGTGCGTTTCAGTATAGCAGCGTTCGCTTTTCCCCGCTTAGCGCTAGGGCTGGTCGGTGTGCGTCGGGCGCGGAGTGTTCGTAGACACAACCAGCGGGGCCGCTGGCGTGCCTGGCGTGCGCGTAAGGCGGGGCACGCTCTGAATGATGGTTGCCTGCGCCGACGGGAACGGCGTCACAGTTCGGGTAGGCGTGCGCGTTATAGTAGGCGTGCGCGTTACGGTAGGCGTTAGCGTTGCAGTAGGCGTTAGCGACGGCACAGCCGTCAGCGGCCGCGCCGTCGCGGTAGGCGAAGGCGTGATCGTCGGAGTCGCTGTCGCTGAGCGGGCCGGCGCAGTTGGCGAAGGCGGCGCGGACGGGCTGGCGTGCGCGCTTAAGGTCGCGGTGGCAGCGGGCGCTTCCGGCTGCCGCAGAATGCGCAGCGCGATCTGCGCGTCGAACGGCAGCAGGTCAACGTCCAGCAGGCCGTCAGCGCCCACCCGCAGCAGTTCCTCGCCCAGCACACCGCCCCCCAACGGGTCCCACGTCTCGACCACATAGCGCCCTGGCGGCAAACGATTCAGCCGGTAGCGCAGCGTCAGCGGCGCGCGCGCCACGTGAGCTGCTACCTGCTCCCAGGTATAATCGCCGTGCTGAATCCACGCCAGCGCCACGCCGGCATCAGCGTCTCGCAGCGTGAGCGCGCGCGCGGGCGCGACCAGATGGCCGATTTCGATGTAAGCCAGTTCAAGCCAGTCATTCCCGCTGTTGTCCAGCACAATCTCATGTTCGCCAGCCACCAGCGGCAAACGCGCGACGATATCCCGGCTGCCCGCGCGCAGCTCAAGCTCCAGCGCCGGCTGCTCGTCCAGTGTCACGATCAGGCGCGCCCCCGCCTGGTCAGAAACAGCCCTGACCCCCAGCTCCAGGTACGTGTCCACCGGCACGACAACCCGGTAGCGCTGCGCCTGGCTGAAACGGTTGTTGTACACCTGGCCGTAAAGATAGCTCGTCTGGTCCGCCAGCTCCGGGAAAACGCCGTCAGGGGTGATCTCGCGCAGCACCGCCGCGCGCGGCAAAAAGGCAAAACGGCGCGCGAAACCGTCCAGCCGCAGCGGCGCGTAAACGCCCTCATCATCCGTCAGCAAACTCGCCTGAGCCGGCTGTAAAGCGAGATTGGGCCAGTCTATCCCGGCGGTAAAGGCCGCCAGCGGCGTAAAATAGCGCTGCAACCCCGCCGGCAGAATATAAGTATCCCACCAGTCGCTCGCCGCGCCGCCCGCCCCGCCGGCCAGCACTGATGCCCACAGCGTGTTCCCGACATGCACGCCGGTGGGGTCGTCGGCGGTTGGCTCGTACCAGGGGTTGAGCGAAAAAGCGGTCAGCAGCACCGGGGATGAAGTCACCTCGCGGTAGCGCTGCGTCAGCGCGCTGACGCCCGCCTGCTGGTCTATCGCGGCCTCGATCGGGCGGCGCTGATAAAATTCGAACGGCGTGAAATCGAGCAGCGGGTTATCGTAGATCACGGCGGTCGATTCCTGGCTGCCCGCGGTAATCAGGTGGTCGTGCTGGTCAATTTCGCGCAGGTAAGCCGTCACGCTGCGCAGCCATTCCCCCGCCACCTGTTCCGAAAAATTCCCCAGCCGGTCAACGCGATCTACGATCTCCCAGGCAAACACCTGCGGGCTGAAGCCCCACCGCGCGGCGATATAGCGCAGCCGCCGCCGGAACAGGTCCTGGGCGGGTGGGCTGGCGAAAAAAGCGCCCGGCCCGCTCAGCACGCCGCCGTTAAGCACATTGTACGGGTGATCATCCCAGTCAGCGGCGGTGCTGGGCCGCGCTGGCTCTGTTGGAATCAGCACCGGCGGGCCGTTATACACCGTCAGCGACTGGCTCCACAGCAGCACCAGCTGCAGATACACGCCGGTTTCGGCAGCGGTGTCCAGAATAGCGTCAAGCTCAGCCGCAGCCCGCTGAGCCGCACGGTAGTCACCCGCCGGCCCCTGCCACTCAAGGCTGATAAACCAGGGGACATCAATAAACAACCGCGCGTAATTAACGCCCGCCGCGCTCAATTCGCGCAGCCACCGCTGATACGTGCGCACACCGCCGACGCCATCCCATGACCACTTCAGGTTAAGCCCTACCGGAAAGTAAGGCCGCCCGCTGTCGAACTGGAAATAGCGCCCATTCGCCCCAACGCCGATAAACCCATCGCGCGCTGATGGCGCGACCTCAAACTGCCCGTCCTCACTTGAAATCAGCCCCCCACCCTGCCGCAGTTGAAGCGTGTACGTCCACGTCCCCACCTGGTCCGGTGTGAAACGTACCTGCCACTGCGGCGCGCCGGCAGGCTGAAAATCAGCAGCGGCGCATGGCTCAGGGCAGCGATCCTCATACGGCAGCGTCCAGAAGCCGGGGACCACCAGCCGCGCACCAGAAGGCGCGTTAAAGATGGCCAGCATCTCAATGTCGTTAGGGTCAAAGGGGTTGCGATACGCGCTTTCATCAGCCGGCAGCGTCAACACCAGCGGCGTATACAGCGCCGCCTGCTGCGCCTGGGCTGGCGGCTGCGCGCGCAGCGGCAGCACACACAGCCCCAACAGGCACACCAGCAGCAGTCCCGCACGGTTCACGCAGCGCATCGCAGCTTACCCGCCAAACCGCACCTGAAACACGACGATATAAAGCGGGATAAGGCAGAACACGGCCATGAAAGCCAGTATCGCCAGCGTGATCGTGACAACGTCCAACCCGGCGGCTGGCTTGCTGGTGTACTGCGACTGGCTGTAAAACCGGGCGCTGTCGCCGCGCTGCGCTGCCGCTGCATCGAACTGCCGGCTGTCGCCCTGGCGCGCCAGGCCAGCGGCAGCGGGCATAGATGCCGGGCGCGGCGCCGCCGCGCTGCCCAGCGCTCTGGGAACAGGCACGGTCTGCTGCGGCTGCGGCGGTGGCGGCGGCGGGGCGGTCACCGGCACGCCTGGCGGACGCGACGCCGCCGGGTATGAAACCGCCGGCTCGCTCGCCGGCGGGCGCGCGCCGGCGCTCTGCCGGTTGCCGTCCTGATAGCTGCGCAGGATGTGGCCAAGCTGGTCAGCCATCCGGTAGCGCGCAGAAGGTTCCTTGCTCATAACCTTGTAGATAATGCGCGCCAGCGCGTCCGGCACGCTGGGGTTGAACTCAGTCGCCAGCGGCACACGGTCGCGCAGATGGGCCATCGCCAGTTCCTGCTGGCTGGCCCCCGTGTATGGCAGGCGGCCCGTCAGCATCTCGAACATCACGATGCCGATGGCGTAAACATCTGACGCGGGCGTCGGCTTTTCACCGCGCGCCTGCTCCGGCGAAAAGTAGTGCGGGCTGCCCCACACAACATCCTGGCGCGGCATGGGCTGCGTGTCGGTGAGCGCCTGGGCGATGCCGAAGTCCGTCACTTTGACCATATCATCTTTAGTGACCAGAATGTTCTGCGGCTTCAGGTCGGCGTGTACCAGCCCCGCCCGGTGCGCGAAGCCAATGCCCGCGCAAATCTGCACTGCCAGGTCGAGCGTGCGCTGGACAGTGAGAATGCCGTCGCTGCGGATGATCTTCTTGAGGTCCTGGCCCTCCACAAACTCCATGACGATGTACTGTGTCTGGCCGTCGCTGCCTACGTCGTGCACAGTGACGATGTTCGGGTGCGAGAGGTTGGCGACCGCGCGCGCCTCATTGCGAAAACGCCCCAGGAAGACCGGGTCTTTCGTCAGGCTGGGGCGCAGGACCTTAACCGCCACCGTGCGGCCAAGCTCCTGATCAACCGCCTTGTAGATGACCGCCATGCCCCCTGAGCCATGCTGGGCTATCAGGCGATAGCGTCCGTTCAGAAGCGTTTCACTGCTCGCCATGAATCAGGTCTCTCACATCGTTCACCGGGCTGGCGCTGCCGCCGCTAAGGGCGCATGAGCGGGTCAAATAACCGACGGTATTCTAACAAAGCGCTGCGATCTGTCATACTGGCAATATAATCCGCAACCACGCGGTGCAGGCTGCTGGTGCTCAGCCGGGCCTGGTACTCGCGCGGGAGCTGGCGCGGTTCCTCAATATAGCTCTTAAAAACGCTGCTGATGAACTGCTCCGCGCGCCGGGCCATGCGCATAACCCGAAAATGACGGTACATATTTTCGTACAGGAAGGCCTTTAACGCGCGGTTCATCGCCGTTACGCGCGCGCTGTGCGCCACCAGGTCCTGCGCGTGCATCTGCACCGCAGCGGGTGACTGCGGCTTAAGCTCAGCCAGACGCTGCGCCGTCGCCTCCAGCACATCGGTTACTTCCAGCCCAATCAGCTCTCTGATGATCAGATGGCGTGTCAGCTCGTCCATTCGTTCGCCTGACCAGCCAATCTGGTCGCACAGCTCGCGCCAGATCTCAAGCTGGGCCAACTGCCCCGGTTCGATCAGCTCCGCCTGCAAGCCATCATCCAGATCATGGGCGTTATACGCCAGCTCGTCGGCCACATTGGCGATCTGCGCCTCGACGCTGCCGCGCAGCGTCTGGTTAAAGCCGCCGGCGGCGCTCAGGTCATACTCTGTCTCGTGCTTGGCGATGCCCTCAAGCGTTTCGTGGGTCAGGTTAAGCCCCGGCCAGTCAGCATAGCGCCGCTCAAGCTGCGTCACGATCCTGAAGCTCTGGTGATTGTGGTTGAACCCGCCGCAGTCAGCCGTGAGCGCATTCAGCGCGCTCTCGCCCGCATGGCCAAACGGCGGATGCCCCAGGTCGTGCGCCAGGCAGATCGCCTCTACCAGGTCCTCATTAACGGCCAGCGCGCGCGCCAGCGTGCGCCCAATCTGCGCGACCTCCAGCGTGTGGGTCAGCCGCGTGCGGTAATAATCGCCCTCGTCGTTGACGAACACCTGCGTCTTATACTCCAGCCGCCGGAACGCCGCCGCGTGAATAATGCGGTCGCGGTCGCGCTGAAAGGCGGTGCGATAAGCCGGTTCAGGGTCATAGTGGCGGCGGCCCTGCGTGGTAAGGCTTAGCAGCGCGTATGGCGCGAGCGTCGTTTCCTCAATGCGCTCTAACTGCTGGCGGTTCACGTGCATAATGTGTCTCCGGTCAAATAAAGCCTTCTCACAGCCGCAAACGCCGGCCCCGGCGGGGCCTTTTAAGCCTGTTGTTATTGTACGTGTGTATCCGCTGATCGCCAACAACGCCGCCGGAAGCACGTTGCGAACAATGCCTTATGATGGTATTATGGAACCATAGTGCGGCCCTGTGGCTGCGCTTACCGCACACTCATGAACCTATAAAAAATAGAAAGGCTATTACCTCATGCAGTTCAAAAGAATCGTCGGCCTCGTCGCAGTACTCGTGCTCGCGCTTGGGCTGGTCGGCTTCGTCACCGCACAAGAAGAACCCTCCGGCGATCTGGAGATCTTCTCCTGGTGGACCGGCGGCGGTGAAGCGGCGGGCCTGGATGCGCTCATCGCCCGCTTCAAAGAGCTGTACCCTAACGTCAACGTCGTCAACGCGGCGGTCGCTGGCGGTTCCGGCGTCAATGCCCGCGCCGTCCTGACCACCCGCATGCTCGCTGGCGACCCGCCGGACACCTTCCAGGTGCACGCCGGTGAAGAATTGAATGCGCTGTGGGTGGCCGCCGGTTTGATGGAACCCCTCAACGACATTTATGAAGCCAACGGCTGGATGGATCAGTTCCCGCAGGGCCTGCTTGACCTGATCACCGACGACGCTGGCAACATTTACGTTGTGCCGGTGAACATCCACCGCTCTAACGTGCTGTGGTATGTGCCCGCCAACCTGGAAAGCTGGGGCGTGACCGTCCCCACAAGCTGGCAGGAATTTGTGGACGTCACCTGCCCCGCGCTGCTGGCGAAGGACGTAACCCCCCTCGCTGTCGGCGAAAACTGGACCCAGATCCACCTGTGGGAAAGCGTGGCCCTCGGCGTGCTGGGCGTTGACGCCTACAACGGCCTGTGGAATGGCACCACTGTCTGGACCAGCCCGGAAGTCGTCAGCACGTTCGAAATGCTGGGCAAAGTCATGGACTGCGCCAACGACGACATGAACGCGCTGTCCTGGCAGGATGCCTCCCAGCGCGTTGCTGAAGGCGCGGCGGCTTTCAACATCATGGGCGACTGGGCTGCCGGTTACTTCCTCGTAGACCTGGCCCTTGAGCCGAATGTCGGCTTCGGCTGGGCAGCCTCCCCCGGCACTGACGGCGCCTTTATGATGCTGTCGGACTCCTTCGGCCTGCCGCTGGGCGTTAACAACCCCGCCGCGGTGCGCGCCTGGCTGAGCTTCCTGGGCACGGCTGAAGCGCAGGACCTGTTCAACCCGGTCAAGGGTTCGCTGCCGGCCAACACCACCGCTGACATCGGCAACGCCGAACTCTACAACGCCTACTTCCAGGACGCCTACGAGGACTGGACCACCAACGCCATCGTCGGCAGCCTGGCGCACGGCCTGGTCGCGCCGCCCGCTTTCTCTAACGGCTTCGCGAACATCATTGCCGGCTTCCAGAGTGACCGCGATGCGTCCGCTGCTGCCGCTGCCGCTGCGGCGCTGGCGCTCCAGACTGGCATGGTACGGTAATCTAGCCCTGCCGATTTAGCGCTGTTTACAAAAAATCCTGCGGAGCGCCTGTTCCGCAGGATTTTTCTTAAGCAGATCCCAGGCTTTTCGTGGAGGATGAACGTCGGATGCTGTGTGAAGGGGTTATCTAATGGCACACGGATTAAATCGTGATCGCCTGATCGCTGTGCTGATGCTGCTCCCATCGCTGGCGCTGCTCGGAATTTTCGTCTATATCTTTATCGGCGCCACCGCCTATACCTCAATGACGGACTCCAGCGCGCTCCAGCGCCTGAGCCGCCTTCCCGCTAACTTCATCGGCCTTGAAAACTACAATAACTTGTTCGCTGGCCCGCTTGATACCCGTTTCCGTATCGGCATTGTAAACACTGTTTTCTTCACCATCCTGTTTATCGTAACCTGCCTGGGCATTGGCATGCTGCTGGCGATCCTGCTGGACCAGAAGGTAAAGGGAGAGGGCGTCTTCCGCACGATCTTCCTGTTCCCCATGTCGCTCTCGTTTGTGGTCACAGGCGTCATCTGGAAATGGCTGTTTAACCCTGCCGCCGGCATCAACATCCTGCCCACCTTTGTCGGCCTGCCGCCAGCGCAGTTCCGCTGGTTTATCAGCCAGGACCGCATTCTGGAATTTAACTGGCAGGACCTGCCCGTCATCATCAGCATCGTCATCGGCGCGGTGCTGCTGTCGCTGACGCTGTGGTGGGCGTTTAAACGCCGCACCACCCCGGCGCTGATCGGCGCGGGCGCGGTCCTGCTTATCAGCGCCTGGATTCTGCTCGGCGGCGCTGCGTCGCTGAACGCCCTGCCAAACCCTGAAACGCATGGCTTCAACCTGGCGCTGATCGCCGTGGTGGTCGCCGCTGGCTGGCAGATGGTCGGCTACACGATGGCGATGTACCTTGCCGGGCTGCGCGGCATCGCTGAGGAACTGCGCGAAGCCGGGCGCGTGGACGGCTGTACAGAGTTCGGGGTCTACCGCTATATCGTTTTCCCGCTGCTGGCCCCCATCACACTGAGCGCAATCATCATTCTGGGCCATATTTCGCTCAAAATCTTCGACCTGGTGTACGTTATGGGCGGCGGTGATCTGCTGGCCATTGACATGCCCGGCATCAACATGTTCTTCGAAACGTTTCGCGGCCAGAACTTCGGGCGCGGCGCGGCCATCGCGATCGTCATGCTTGTGCTTGTCGCCGCGGTCATAGTCCCCTACCTGATCAGCAATATGCGCGCGGAGACGAAGCGATGACAGCCACAACCACCTCTGGTCCGCTCAGCGCTGCGCCCCAGCGGGCAGCCACGCGGCGCAAAGCCAGCCGCTTCGTAATCTACACGCTTCTCGTCGTGTTCGCGCTCTTTTTCATGCTCCCGGTGTACATGGTGCTTATGACCGGGTTCAAAAGCATTGACCAGGTGAGCCTGTCGCGGATGTGGGAAATCCCCACCGCGTTCACGCTCGAAAGTTTCCAGGAAGCGTTTCGTGTGCTCGCGCCCGGCCTGGGCAACAGCGTGCTGCTGGTCATCCCGGCGACTCTGCTTTCAGCCGTGCTCGGCTCTATGAACGGCTACGTGCTGTCGAAGTGGAAGTTTCGCGGCTCCAACCTGCTGTTCACGCTCATGCTTTTTGGCATGTTTATCCCCTATCAGGCAATCCTCATCCCGCTGGTGCAGTTCCTCAGCCCCATGATTCAATCGTTCAACTCGATCTGTCTGGGCAGCGGCGGTTTCCTGAACTTCAGCGCTGACACCGGCTGCACCGTTTACGTTCCCGGCAACCTCATCGCCCTGATTATCGTACACGTCGTGTACGGCCTGCCTATCACCACGCTGATCTTCCGCAATTACTACACGGAAGTGCCAGACGAGATGATCGAGGCCGGCGCGATTGACGGCGCGGGCTTCTTTGGCCTGTACCGCCACATCGTCCTGCCCATCTCGCTGCCCGGCTTCGTGGTGGTCGTCATCTGGCAGTTTACGCAAATCTGGAACGAGTTCCTCTTTGCTGTCAGCCTGGCGCAGAACACGCCTACCGTAACGGTGGCCCTGCAAAACCTCTCTGGCAGCCAGATCGTCCAATGGAACGTGCAGATGGCCGCCGCCTTCCTGGCAGCTATCCCAACGCTCATCGTCTACATTCTGTTGGGGCGCTATTTCATTCGCGGCCTGCTGGCCGGCAGCGTCAAAGGGTAAAACAAAAAAGGGGCAGCCCGTAGACAGGCTGCCCCCGCTCTTTCCGTCGTGAGCTGCCGCTCAGTTCATCCCTTGAACGGTCTGCGGCACAACCTCTAAGCTCTGGATGTGCGCGACAGCCGCCGCGAGCTGCGGGTCAGGCGCGTCATCAGGCTGTTCCTCCGGCGACCATTCCACAACAATGTCCGGTGTAATGCCTTCGCCGTGAATCCAGTGCCGCTCAGGCGTCAGCCAGCGTGCGATCGTGATGCGTATGCCGCCGCCGTTCGAAAGCTGCTGCCACACCTGGACCGTGCCCTTGCCGAGCGTTGTTTCACCGATAATCGTTGCCACGTCCAGATCCTGAAGCGCGCCAGCCACCAGCTCAGACGCGCTGGCGCTGGTTTCGTCTACCAGGACCACAATCGGCACAGTGATGCCGCTGTACGTCCCGTTAGCGTTCAGCACAGTTTCCGCGCGGCTGCCGCCGAAGTCCTCAATCACAATCGGCCCGCTCTCAATAAACGCGCTGCCGACCTCAATCGCGCTGGACAGCAGGCCGCCATAGTTGCCGCGCAGGTCGAAAATCAGGCCGCGGCGGCTGTTGATGTCCAGATCGGCCAGCGCCTGGTTGATCTGCTGCCGCGCCTCCGCCGTGAACTGATTCAGCCGCACATAGCCGATATCGCTGTCCGCGAGCACCTCATAGGTGATGTTAGGGATATCAATGCGCGCGCGCACGATGTCAAATTCAATCAGCTCATCGTCCCGCAGGAACGTGATCTTGACGTTGGTTCCGGCAGGCCCGCGCACTTTAGTGGCCAGCTCCAGGTTGTTGGCTTTAGTTACATCAACGCCGTCCACCTCGATAAACACATCGCCAACCCGCACGCCTGACTCAGCCGCTGGCGTGCCGTCCATAACACCGAACACCTCAATGCCGCTGTCGCCGGCGCGGATAACCACGCCAATTCCCTCAAATTCACCGGCGAGGTCGCTGTTGCTGATGGCATAGCCTTCGGGGTTCATATACCCGCTGTATTCGTCATCCAGCGCGGCAATCATGCCGTTGATAGCGCCATCCAGCAGCAGTTCAGGCTTCAGCTCGCGGCCATAGGGGTCAACGTATTGCCCTTCAATAGCGGCATATGTTTCCAGCAGCGGTTGGAACAGTGTTTCAGCCGACGCCGTGTCCTGGGCGTGCGTTACATCAGACTGTGTGCCAGCGGCAAAACCAACCGCGAACACAACCAAAAGCAGCAGCGCGAACTGTAGAACACGCAGACGGTCGGTTAGAGACTTGGGCAAAATCATCAGTCACCTGCACTCTGTTTTTACGGCGCTCAACTCGAAATATCATTATAAGTTACTTGCCCTGCGGCGGCGTGAGCGCTGCATGAGAGGTGCGCCGGTCCATCCCCGGCGCGCCGGCCGTCGCAGTTTTTCTCACCGCGCGCATAGACGCTCAACCAGCACTTATGTATAATAACAGCACACCAAGGGTGGCGGAATTACGGAGAAAGCAGCATGTCCGGGCACAGCAAATGGTCTACCATTAAGCGCAAGAAAGGCGCGGAAGACGCTAAACGGGGCAAGATTTTCACGCGTTTAGCGCGCGATATTACGATGGCGGCGCGCGAAGGCGGCGGTGACGAGAACTCCAACCCTAAGCTCAAGCTGGCGATCACCAAAGCTAAAGCGTCGAACATGCCGAAGGACAACATCGAGCGCGCTGTTCAGCGCGGCACAGGCGGCGCGGGCGGCGAGGATATGGCCGAAATCACCTATGAGGGTTACGGCCCTGACGGCGTGGCCTTCCTGGTTGACGTGCTCACCGACAACAAAAACCGCACCCTGGCCGAGGTCAAACACGCCTTCAACCGCGCTGGCGGCAGCCTGGCCTCCGCCGGGTCCGTTGCCTGGCAGTTCGAGCAAAAGGGTTACATTGTGCTGGCGGGCAGCGCGCACGACTACGATGAGGTCTTTATGGCCGCCGCTGAGGTCGGGGCCGAAGACGTCGAGGACGATGAAGGCACGATAACGGTTTACACCCCCCGCGAGCTGCTGGCGGCTGTTGAAGACGCCCTCACCGCCGCCGGCTACGAGGTTGAGGAATCCGGCCTGCGCTGGGGAGCAAAGAATGAAACAGACTTGCCAACTGACAAAGCGCTGCAAAACATGCGCCTTATGGAACGGCTGGAAGAACTCGACGATGTGCAGGCCGTGTCGTCTAACCTGCTGATTACCGACGACCTGATGGCAGCCTACGAGACAGCCTGATGCTTTCGCTGGGTATTGATCCTGGCACGGCGACCGTTGGCTACGGGCTGGTGCGGGAACTGCGCGATGGTTCGCTCCAGGCAGTCGCCTACGGTGCGATCACGACGCCGGCCAGCCTGCCGATGCCTGAGCGTCTGCGGCTGATCTTCGAGCACGTAACTGAGCTGGTCCACATCCACCGGCCCGATCGCGCGGCAGTGGAGGAGTTGTTCTTTGCGCGCAACGTCACAACCGCGATCACAGTAGCACAGGGGCGCGGGGTTATCCTGCTGGCGCTGACGCTGGCCGGCGTGCCGCTGCTGGAATACAAGCCCAACAACGTTAAGCAGTCAATTTCCGGCTATGGCGGCGCGCCAAAGACGCAGATGCAGGAGATGGTCCGCATGCTGTTGGGTCTGGAGGCCATCCCGCAGCCTGACGATGCCGCCGACGCGCTGGCTGTCGCCATTACAGACCTGCACAGCGCACATTTCGCCGGCCTGACCGGCTGAGGAGCTGTTACCGCCATGATCGCCAGCATCCAGGGCAGGGTCGCCGCCGTGCACAAAGATCACGTTGTGATCCTCGTTAGCGGCGTCGGCCTCAAAGTCTACGCGCCGCACACAGCGCTCGACCACCTGGACGCTGGCGATGAGACGTTCCTGCACACGGTCCTGATTGTGCGAGAAGATTTATTCGCCCTGTACGGCTTCGCCGCCGCTGTTGAGCGCGAAATTTTTGAAACGCTGCTGAAGGTGAACGGCGTGGGGCCGCGCCTCGCGCTGGCGATCCTGAGCACCATCAGCGTGGATCACCTGCGCGGCGCGGTCTACAGCGAAAAAGCCGATATCCTTATGCGCGTGCCCGGCGTCGGCAAAAAGACGGCGCAGAAGATTATCCTGGACCTCAAGGACAAGCTGGCCGCTGACATGGCAGACGCGCCTGTGTTCGCTTTCGACGACATCAACACCGACGTTGTAGACGCGCTCGTGGCGCTGGGTTACAGCATCGTCGAAGCGCAGACAGCGCTGCAGGCCCTGCCCACCGACGCCCCGCACACGGTCGAAGACCGCGTGCGGCTGGCGCTGCAATTTTTCGGTTAGCGCGGAGCGGCAGCAGTGACCGCCACGCTCGACCAGTATCCGCAGCGCGACTCGCTCTACAGCGTCACGCCGGATGGCGTGGCGGCCTTCAACCGCTATCAGAATCGCCTGGTGATGCTCGATGCCCTGGCCAGCGAAATCTGGCTGCGCGCGGACGGCGTCACACCCCTGCGCGCCATCGCCGGCGACATCGCCGGCGTCAGCGGCACAGCGGTGAGCGCCCTGCTGCACATCGTGCCTATTCTGACAGTTGTGCTCAACAGCGAAGGTCTGCTTTATCTTACCGAACGCCCCGCAGCGCTGCCGTACCATCTCACACTGCCGCAGGAAGACCAGGATACGGCGCGCATGGTTGAGAGCATGATTGAATCTGGCTGGATTGACCACCTCTGAAAGGACAGGCTGCCCGTGCAGGAAAATCTGATTGGACACCGCGTTGCTGTGCTCGATAAAGGCTGGATCGAACTGACGGACCTGCTGCCACACCCTGCGTCCGGCATTTCTGGTGACCTGGCCATTGTCAACGCGGCGCGTGTGTCGTTTCTGGGCGAAAGCAAAGGCGCTGAAAAAGACAAAAAGCTGCTGTTCTACCTGCTGCGCCACCAGCACACCAGCCCTTTCGAGATGGTCGAATTTAAGTTTCGCTGCCGCGCGCCGCTTGTTACCTGGTGGCAGTGGGTGCGCCACCGCACCTGGAACATGAACGCGCAGTCAGGCCGGTATACACCCTTTGAGGAAGACGATTTCTACGTCCCGGACACCTGGCGCAAACAGGCACAGGACAACAAACAGGCCAGTATGGGCGAAGCGGAGCCGGAACTGGGCGACGCGCTGACGGCCAGGCTGATCGAACATTACCAGCGCAGCTTCGCGCTCTATCAGGAAGCGCTTGCCAGCGGCATCTCGCGCGAGATGGCGCGCCTGTTCCTGCCCGGCTTCGGCGTGTATTACACCTGGGTCGTCAAGACCGATGCCCACAATCTGATGCACTTCCTGCGCCTGCGCATGGCCCCGGAGGCGCAGTACGAAATTCGCGTTTACGCGCAGGCCATCTTTGAACATTTCTTCCGGCCTGCCCTGCCCTGGACCGCTGAAGCGTTTGAGCAGTACGTGCTGAACGCCGACTAAACCTGCCCGCCGCTACTGTCTGCCGGGCAGACCTTCCGGGAACAACTCAGCGCCGCGCGCAAGACACATCTGCTGGCCCAGCGGGTTGATCGGGTACGCCTCCCAGCCGTACAGCCGGCCCGGTTCAAACAGGTCGGCCTCGAACGTGATCGTCGGCTCAAGTGTATACCCTTCGAACACAGTTTCGCCGGCGTCGTTAAGCAGCGCCACGCTGTAGCTGGCCGCGCCCTCAACCGCGGTCCAGAAAACCTGCGGCGCGGTTCCGGGCGCGAACGTTCGGCTGTTAAGCTCGCGGTCCTCGCCAAACGTCGCGCACGCCGGCAGCGGCGATGCCGGCACAAACTGCGCCCCTGACGCGCCTTCAGGCGTGGGCGTAGCAGCAGGCGCGGCGGGTTCCGCTGGCTGCGGCGCATCGGCGGCTGGCGTCCAGGTTGGTGGCAGCGTGGGGCGGGCGATCGTTGTCGCAGTCGGCAGCGCTGTGATGATAATCGGTGTGGATGTCAGCGCCAGCGTGGGCGGCGCCGGCACATCCGGCGCGCAGGCCGCCAGCGCCAGCGCAAACAACAGCGTCAGCGATACAATTTTGTGTCCAGCCAAATCTCGCCCTCCCTTACATCAGTCTGCCTGTGCGTTAAGCGCCAGGCCGTACAACACCAGCGCCAGCACAAACAGGCACATCAGCACGCCAAACCAGAAATAGAGCGCGGTCGCGCGCCCCAGCGCCGGGCGCTCGCCCACCGTGCCCACGAGCAGCCGCCAGCCCGCAATATACACCGCCATGCCCAGCCCGCTCGAAAACAGCGCAGGCAGCATCGGCGTCTGCCACGCCAGCAGATGCGCCAGATACACGCCGTCAACCAGCGGCATGAACGCCAGCGTCGTCGCCACGCCGAACAGCCCGGCCAGCAGCACGCGCCCGGCGCGCGGGAGATTAAGCGCCCGCTGCACAATGCGGTCAGGCCGCTTCAGGGCCTGCGCGGGCCGGGCCTCAGCGCTCGCTGTCCGTGTCCGCCTGCCCATGTAGTGGAATCGTTTCCTCTGGTTCAGCATTCATCATGAACATTGAACTGCGCTCAAAATAGTCGCGCATTGTGCTGCGCGCCGGCTCCTGGATCCCTACAACATCAATCGCCGCCAGCATGTGCCCTAGCCAGCGGTCGCGCGCCGCGCGGTCGATCGTGAACGGCATGTGCCGCTGGCGCATCCGGGGGTGGCCCCGTTCGGCGGCGTAACGTGTCGGGCCGCCGAAGAACTGCGTCAGAAACAGGAACTGCCAGCGCTTGCCCGGTTCAAGGTCATCCGGGAACAAGGGGCGCAGCCCAGGGTCGGCCTCGATCCGTTGGTAGAACACCTCAACAAGCTGCTGGAAAACGTCGTCCCCGCCCACCAATTCATAAACAGTCTGTGCGTTGTGCATCTTCAACCTTCAGTCTACCAACGCTCATATTAACCCGCTTCCGCGCCGGGCGAAAGTATGGCTGGACAATCAGAGACAGAACGGTAAAATTCCCCTACCGTTTCGGTATAAAGTTTTCCTCATGCACGCTGTTAAGGAGCTTCTATGAAGCACTCGCTCATGCGCAGTATCGGGATCATTGCTGTCCTGGCTGCGCTGTTAACGGGCAGCCTCTCCGCGCTGGCCCAGGCTGAAAGCAGCCCCATCACCGTGATCGGCTCAGGCATCGCCGGGCCGCTGTTCCAGGCGGCAGCGGCGGAGGTTGGCGCCGCCGCCAACCTGACCGTGACCGGCACGAACACCGGCTTCGCCCAGTTCTGCGCGGGCGAAGCTGACGTGACAACGGCGGCGCGCCCGATCTCCGCCGACGAAAATGCCGCCTGCATCACCAACAGCGTCGCCTATGTCGAGCTGGTTATCGGCCATGACGCCGCCGCGTTCATCACCAGCCCTGAAACCAGCTTTCTGACCTGCCTCACCCAGGATGAACTTAACACTATTTTCGCGCCCAGCGGCCAGGAAACAGTGTCAAACTGGAATCAGGTGCTCGCTGACGGCCCCGACCAGGCGCTGACGGTGTATATCCCCAACGCGAACACCTCAACCCACGCCATTCTTGATCGCCTTGTCGAAGGCGACGGCGTGCGCGCCGATGCCGCAGCGCTGCCTTCGGGGGCCGAGATCGCGGCGGCGGCGGGCGCGGCGCAGGGGTCAATCGGCGTTCTGGCGCTTCCTGCCGCCCAGGCTGCCAGCGACAGCGTCAAAACCCTGGAAATTGACGCTGGCCTCGGCTGCCGCGCGCCCGACGCGCAGGCCATTGAAGGCGGTCTATACGCCCCGGCAGACACGCTTTACGTCTATGCCAGCCTCAGCAGCCTGCAGAAGCCCGGCCTCCAGGACACGCTGGCCTTCATCGCCAGCGACGCTGCCGCGCCGATTATCAGCGGTCAGGGCTTCCTGCCGCCTACCGAAACCGCCTATGAGGCAAACCAGCAAAGCCTGGCGGCAGCCGAGCGCGGTGAAACCGTAACGCACGCTGCCGGTGACGCTGCCGTTCCCACCGGCCTTACCGGGCAGCTCACGGCGGGCGGGGCCGCCAGCGCGCGCGGCTTTACCCAGGCCTCTGCCGACGCTTTCCAGGCGCTCAACTCCGGCGTAACGGTTACGACCCGCTTCCTGGGCGAGCCAGCCGGTTTTCGCCAGTTCTGCAACGGGGAAATTAACATCCTCGCGGCCAACAACGACTTCTCGCCCGAACAGGCTGACAACTGCGCGGCCAACCTGATCGAATCCGTCCCGGTCCAGTTGGGACGGCAGGGAGCGGTGCTCATCGCCAACGCGGACAGCGAGTATCTGGCGTGCCTGACAACCGACAACCTGACAGCCGCCTGGAGCGCCAGCGCCGCCGAAGAACCCGTCCGCGCCTGGAATCAGGTCAGTGCTGAGCTGCCTGCGGCGCCTGTCACGCTGTTCGCGCCGTCCGCCGGCAGCGCGCTGATGGACCTGCTGCTGCTCAGCGCGTCAGGCGAATCGCTGGCCGACCGCCCGGACATGGAGCGAAACAACGACCCGCTGTATCGCGCCGCCGCCGCCGCCAATGTCGAGGGCGCGCTGGCGCTGGTGTCCTGGCCAGAGTATCAGCGCATCCTCGCCAACAATCAGGCGAACATCCAACTGGTCGCGGTGGACGGCGGAAATGGCTGCACCCTGCCTGACCCCAACACCATCGCTGATGGCAGCTACCCGCTGTCGCTGCCGACGCAGATTCTGTTCAACCAGGCATCCCTGACAGCGCCGGAAATGCAGGCCTTCGCGCTGTACCTCGCCAGCAGCGACAACTACGCCAACCTCGAAGCGCAGGGCTTTATCGGCGTGCGGCCCGGCGACCTGGCGGGTATCCGCGACCGACTTCAGCGCGCGATCCTGACGGCGCAGGCGAACGCCGCCGCCCGCGCCGAGGCCACGCCCGAAGCCACACAGCCTGCGGAGGCGACTGAAACGCCCGCCGAGGACGCAACTCCCGAGGCTGGCGGCTGATCGCGCCGCTGCGCCAAAACTAAACACCTCCATCGCGTGATCGGGTGGAGGTGTTTTTGTTCAGGCAACCTGTGCTATACTGCACTCGCCCTGCCCACTGTGCCGCTGTCTCACTGACCGAACGGAGCGCCCATGCGCGGCGAAATCGTCTCTATAGACCTTGAAACCACCGGCCTGGATATTTCAACCGACTCGATCATTGAGATCGGCGCGGTGCGCACTGCCGATGGCGTGGTGATTGAAGAATACACCGCGCTGATTGACCCCGGCTTTCCTGTTCCGCCGGCCATCACCCACCTCACCGGCATCACATCCGACATGGTGATCGGCAAGCCGGGCATCGCTGCCGTCCTGCCCCACATTCGCGACTTCGTAGGCAGCGCCCCGCTGCTGGCGCATAACGTGAATTTCGACGCCGGCTTCCTGGCCCATCGCGGCATCCTGCAAAAAAACCTGCGCATTGACACTTATGACCTGGCCTCGATTCTGCTGCCTAAGGCGGCGCGCTATAACCTGAACAGCCTGGCCGCCGACCTGGGGGTTACGCACGACGTTGAACATCGCGCCCTCAGCGACGCCCGCGCCACGGCGCTGCTGTACTGGCAGTTGTGGCAAAAAGCGCTCGCCCTGCCCTACGACGTCATCCGTGAAATTGTAGAAGCGGCCCGCGGCATCCCCTGGGACACTGCCCGCGTTTTCGAGGCCGCCCTGCTGGAACACCCCGACCGCCGCAGCAGCCGCAGCAGCGCCCCCGATGAGCCTGCCAGCGTCTTCGCGCCGCTGGCCGACGAGCACAGCCCGCTGCGCCCCAACGCCAGCCTTGATCTGCTCGATATCGAATCCCTCACGGCCTTGATCAGCGCTGGCGGCGCGCTGGCGAAAACCATTCCCGGCTTTCAGCAGCGCGACCCGCAGATCAGCGCCGCGCAGGCTGTCGCGGCGGCCTTCAACGACAGCCTGCATATCATGATCGAGGCGGGAACCGGGACCGGTAAATCCATCGCCTACCTGCTTCCGTCTATCCTGTGGGCGCTGCAAAACGGTGAGCGCGTCGTCATCTCGACCAACACCATCAATTTACAGGACCAGCTCATCACCAAGGACATCCCCGCGCTCGTGTCGGCGCTCGGCGCCCCGGTTGAGGCGGCGGTGCTCAAGGGCCGCAGCAACTACCTTTGTCCGCGCCGCCTCGCCGCTATCCGGCGGCGGCGGCCAACCAGTGTCGATGAGCTGCGCACGCTGGCCAAGATTCTCGTCTGGCTGCCCCAGACAACATCAGGCGACCGGAGTGAAATCAGCCTGCGCGGCCCCGTCGAGAACCTGATGTGGCAGCGCCTCAGCGCCGAAGATGAAGGCTGCACACTCGATCGCTGCCGGACGATGATGGGCGGCGGCTGCCCGTTTTACAAGGCGCGGCGCAAAGCCGAAACCGCGCACATCGTGATCGTTAATCACGCCCTGCTGCTGTCCGACGCCGCCGCTGACAACCGCGTCCTGCCGGAGTACCGCCGGCTCGTCCTGGATGAAGCCCACCACCTCGAAGACGCGGTGACCAACAGCCTGAGCCTGCGGCTGGATGAAACCGCGCTGCGCCGCCGCCTGGCCGACCTGGGCAGCCCGGACAAGGGCTTGCTGGGCGACCTGCTGCGCAGCGCGCGCGCCAGCGCGCCGGACAAGGAAGTGCGGCGGCTCTCCGGGTTTATCGAAAATATCAGCCTGGCGACCGACGCTATGCAGCATCATATCGCGGCGGTGTTTGCCGCGCTGCGCGGCTTCGTGACCGATGTTGAGGGTGGCGCCACCTCAGAATATATGCTGCAGGTGCGCGTCACCGCCGCGCTGCGCGAGCGCAGTTCCTTTTCCCAGGTTCAGGCTGCCTGGGCCGTCCTCAGCGAATTTGTGGGCGTTATCAGCGAGGCCCTCCACCATCTCGGCCAGGCGCTGTCACGCCTGGAGCAGTATGACCTGGACGATTATGACGACCTGGTCAACGGCGTTGGCGCGGCGGCGCGCTACTTCGAGCAGGTCAACGCGCAGATTACGGCCTTCGTCAGCGACCCCGATGACAACGCCATCTACTGGATCAGCATAGCCGCCGACCGCCAGAGCAGCCCGGCCGTTCACAGCGCGCCGCTGCGCGTTGGCCCGATGATGGACAAGTATCTGTGGGCGGCGGCCGACACCATCGTAATGACCAGCGCAACCCTGCGCACCGGAAACACTTTCGACTATATCAGCGACCGGCTGCACACCGACCACTTCGAGACGCTGGAGGTTGGCTCGCCCTTCAACTACCGCGAGTCAACGCTTGTCTACGTGCCGGACGACATGCCCGAACCCAACGATCGCCAGCGTTATCAGCAGGCGGTCGAGCGCGGCATTATTGAGCTGGCGGCCGCGCTCGGCGGGCGTGTAATGGCGCTGTTCACCAGCTACGGCCAGCTTCGACAGACAGCGCAGGCCATCGCGCCGCGGCTGGCGCTGGGTGGAATCACTGTCTATGACCAGAGCGACGGCACCAGCCGCCAGGCGCTGCTGGAAGGGTTCAAGGCCAGCCAGCAGGCCGTGCTGCTGGGCACACGCAGCTTCTGGGAAGGGGTGGATATCCCCGGCGAATCGCTCAGCGCGCTGGTTATCGTGCGCCTGCCGTTCGCCGTCCCGTCGGACCCGGTGTTCGCCGCGCGGTCAGAGACCTACAGCAGCTCATTCGACGAGTACGCCGTCCCGGAAGCGGTGCTGCGCTTCCGTCAGGGGTTTGGCCGCCTGATCCGCACGAGCACAGATCGCGGCGTTGTCGCCATCTTCGACCGCCGCGTTATCAGCAAGGGTTACGGCAGCAGCTTTCTGGAATCGCTGCCTGACTGTACGGTAGAATACGGGTCGCTCGCTGCCCTGCCCGACGCCGCCCGCGCCTGGCTGAACTTTCCAGCAGAAGCCTGAGCGCCGGCCCGATCACGGAGTCTGAAACAAGCATGCGCACGCCCGCCGGCAAGGAATGCCATTATTACTATGAGGACTTCCACAGGGGCCGCAGCGTTCAGGAATGCCGCCTGGTGCAGAGCAATCCCGACTCGCTGGTGTGGAAGCCGGTGGATTGTTCGCGCTGCCCTGTACCGGCCATCCTCTACGCCAACGCCAGCCCCAACCTGGAGCTGAAACTGACGATCAAACCGCGTCTGCTGGGCCTGGGGCGCACGCCGGTCGTTGAAGCCTGGTGCAGCCGCCACCGCATCCCGCTTGCCGACCCTTACGTCGGCTGCCCGGAATGCAATGCGGAGCGCCCCAGCCTGGACGTGTTCCGCCGCGCCCTGGGGCCTGACGACCATGATTAAAGCCGTGCTGTTCAGCCTCGACGGCACGCTGCTGCGCGGCGGCGAGCGCGCCCTGGCCGCCGAATATACGCGGCTGGCAGGGGCGTTCCTTGATGATTTGTGGGGCACAACCCATTCAGCGGCCCTGCTGGCCGAAGCCAGCCGCGTCCTCACTTTGCCGCGCGACGCGCAAACCACTAACGACAGCCTGCTGGCCGAAACGCTGGCTGCCGCCGCTGACCGCGATCCACAGGCTGTCAGCGCCGCTCTGGATGCTTTCTGGACAGCGTGCTGGTCAGCCCCGGCGGGCAGCGCCCAGCCCGCCGCCGCCGCGAGCGAAGCCATCGCCCTGGCGCGCAACCAGGGGTTGGCCGTCGTGATTGCCGGCAATCCGCTTTATCCGACGGCGGCGGCGCGTTTGCGGCTCGCTGCGGCGGGCCTGCCCAGCGCTGCGCGGGATTACGCGCTGGTTGCCGGCAGCGATACCATGCACTTCGCCAAGCCAGACCCGGCTTACTACGCCGAAATCGTGGCGCGCATTGGCGTTGAACCAGACGAAGCCATTGTCGTCAGCGACAGCCTCGCGAATGATGTGCGCCCGGCGGCGACGGCGCGCCTGCGGACCTATCACGTCGGCAGCGGCGCGCGCGATCTCGCTGTTGACGACGCTGGCACGCTGGCCGGGTTCGCTCGGCGCATTCAGGACAGCGGCTGGCGTGACGCGCTGCCGCCGCGCGCGCTCAACCCGGAGGCCGTCGCGCCACAGCTTTGGGGCAACGTCGGCGCGCTGTTCGGTCTGCTGGCCAGCGTTCAGCCGGGCCACTGGGAACAGCACCCAGACCCCGCCGAATGGTCAATTCTGCAAATTGTCTGCCACCTGCTGGAAAGCGAAGATCAAGTGCAGCGCCCGCGCCTTGAGCGTATTCTGGCGGCGGACAACCCGTTCCTGGTGAACCCGCCGCCGCCCACCGGCCCGCATGCGCCGCCCTGTGACAGCGATGGCCGCCAGGCTGCCAGCCGCTTTGCTGCGCGCCGCCGCGAAACGCTCGCCCTGCTGAGCGCGCTGCCCGCCGCCGCCTGGAATCGGCCCGCGCGGCACAGCGTTTTCGGCCTGACAACGCTGCTGGAGATGGCCCTGTTTACTGCCCAGCATGACCGCCTGCACCTAAGCCAGCTTTGCCAGACGCTGGGGCGCTGTGAATAGGTATTGTGATTTTGCGCCCCCCAGGCAAAAATAGTATCGTGGTGTCTGTTCTTCAATGCAAGGAACCTGGCGCTATGTTACAGTCGCAAGACAGCGCGCTGGTTCTGGCGGTCCTGCCAGATGTGTTTCGGCCCGCCTGGCTGGATGCTATCAGCGCGAACCAGCGCCTTGTGATCACAGCGCCTGACGACAGCCTGGCTGATCGTCTGCGCCAGGATCGCCCCGCCGTCGTGATCGTCGCCGAAAGCAGCCCCTGCTGCGCGGATATAATCGCCCAGATCAGGCAGAACACGCCGCCCCCGGTGGTGCTTCTGGTGGCCGACACGCCCGCTGGCGGCGGCTGCGATCACCTGGCAGACGTCATCGCCGCGCCGGACACGCGCCTGCTGCCGCGCCAGGTGCAAAAAGCGCTGGCGCTGCGAACCGCCCGCGACCAGTCCGATGAGCAGCTCAGACAGGCCTGGCAAGGCGCCGCGGAAGCTGAAAACCGGCTTGAGGCTTCCCAGAAAGCGGCGCGCGAGCTGGAACTGCTGAAAAACACCATCGTGAACAACGTATCGCACGAACTTAAAACACCGCTGCTGCACGTTAAGGCGGCTGTGGCCCTGCTGGCCGAAGACGCCGCCAGCCCTAAGCTTGCTGAGTACGCAACCGGCGCGACCGCCCGGCTTGAGGCGCTGGTGCGCAATATCACCCAGCTTGCCGGCAGCCAGAACCTGAACATCGCCCCTACCCTGGTTCACGAATGCGTCACCTACGCGGTGACCAATCTGGGCCGCACCTGGGAGCACAAAGAGGCGGTTGGGCGTGTGCGCGTGGCCGTAGAGGAAAACCTGCCGCCCGTGTGGGGTGACCGGCAGGGGATCAGCACCGTGTTCCAGCTTCTGCTCGACAACGCGCTCAAATTCAGCCAGGACGCCGTCACAATCAGCGCGCAGCGCAAAGACAATCTGGTTCGCATCGCGGTCAGCGACGCCGGCATCGGCATCGCGCCTGACCAGCGCGAGCAGATCTTCGACTCCTTCTACCAGGTAGACGGCTCATCCACCCGTCCCTACGGCGGAACCGGCATCGGGCTGGCCATCGTCCGCCTGATCCTCGACCGCCATAATGTAAAAATTGAAGTGGAAAGCGAAGTTGGCAAGGGAAGTGTTTTTTCGTTCACATTGCCTGTCGCAGAGGTGTAATCAGCCGCCAGATGCGCTAAAATCACGGGAGCTGAGGCGGTTCGGCTTTAATTGACACGACAATTTCCACAAGCTATAATTAATTCAAATTGTTCTGAAAGTAACAAATGATATTGACAGTCGTAAATTACGCAAGGCGAGGTAAAGCCCGTCATGAGTTTAGAACAGGCGCTGCAAGCAGTTGAAACTGTAATGGCCGCCGTAGTCAACAGCGATATCCCTGTCCTGCGCGACGCCAGCCACCACATCCTGGACGCCGGTGGCAAGCGCATCAGGCCGCGCATCGTGATGCTGAGCTACGCCGCAGCCGGCGGGTCAGACACCGCTTATGCCGCGCCAGTAGCCGCAGCGGTCGAGCTTGTCCACACAGCCAGTGTAGTCCACGACGACATCAACGATCACGGCGTTGTGCGGCGTGGGCGTCCGTCCATTAATGTCCAGTGGGGGCGCACCTTCGCGCTGCTCACCGGCGATTTTCTGTTCACCAAAGTCTACGAGCTGATGGCCCCCTATAAGGACCTTAACGTCACGCTGGCCGAGGCGACCGTCGCGCTGGTTGAAGGCGAAACCCTCCAGGCCCACGCCGCCAAGACCGGCACGCTGAACCGCGAAATCTACGCGCAGATTATCGCCCGCAAAACAGCGGCGCTGTTCCGCGCCGGCGCGCGCCTGGGCGCTGAGCTGGCCGGCGCGCCCGCGGAACAGGTGGCCGCCCTGGGCGAATATGGCTTCAACCTCGGCATGGCATTTCAGATCACAGACGACATTCTCGATCTGGTTGCTGATGCCGAGCTGCTCGGCAAAACCGCCGGCATTGATCTGGCGCAGGGCAAAGGTCTGGGCACGGTTTACGCAGCTAACGGCGGCAGCCTCACCGACGCTGAGGCGCTGGCCTTTGTGCTTGATGAGGACGACAAAGCTGCCAGCGACGACCCACTTACTGACCTCAAACGCCGCATCCTGCAAGGCAGCGCCATCGAAGAAGGCAGCGTGCAGGCGCGCGCATTCGTGCAGCAGGCTGTTGCCAGCCTGGCCGCGCTGCCGCCGTCCGCCGCGCGTGACGCCCTGGCTGAGACAGCGCACGCCGTGATCAACCGCAGCTACTGACAAGCCGACCGCGCCGTCGTCGCCTGAACAGGCAGCAGCCCGCCATGTTTAAAGTTATCTCCGTCGAAGCGATGCGCCAGGTCGAAGCCGCCGCTGACGCAGCCGGCCTCACCTACGCTGAGATGATGGAAAACGCCGGGCGCGCTGCCGCCGAGCGCGCGCTCCGGCTGATCGCCGGGCGCGATCAGCCGCGCGTCATCGCGCTGATTGGCCCCGGCAACAACGGCGGCGATGGCCTGGTGGCGGCGCGCATCATCGCGGCGGAGAGCGGCGCTCAGGTGGACGTCTATCTGCTGAAAAAACGCCCCACTGACGACCCGCACCTCAAGGCTGTCCGCGAGCGCGGCCTGCTGGTGGCCGACGCCGAGGGCGATCAGCATTTCCGCCTGCTGCGCGGCATGGTCGCCAGCGCCGACCTCATCCTTGATGCGCTGTTTGGCATCGGCGTCCGGCTTCCGCTTCAGGGCGACGCCGCGCGCCTGCTGCAAGCTGTAAATCAGGCCCTTTCTACGCTGCGCGCCGAGCGCCCGGCCATCATCACCGCCGCGCCTGCCGCGCCAGACGATATCCCACGGCCAGCAGCGCCGCGCGTTATCGCAGTGGACTGCCCCAGCGGCCTGGACTGCGACACCGGGCAGTTTGATCGCAGCGCCCTCTACGCTGAGGAAACAGTTACCTTTATCGCCGCCAAACCCGGCCTGCTCACCTTTCCGGCGGCGGCGGCGGTGGGGCAGCTTGTGGTTTCAGACATCGGCGTGCCGGCTGACCTCCCTGAGCTGCGCCGTGAGCGCGTGTTTCTGGCAGATGCGGCGTTCGTCCGCGCGCACCTGCCGCCGCGCCCGCCTGACTCGCACAAAGGAACGTATGGGCGGGCGCTGGTGGTCGCTGGCGCGCCCAGCTACATCGGCGCGCCAGGGCTGGCTGGCCAGGCCGCCTATCGCGCCGGGGCGGGCTGGGTTACTGTGTGCGCGCCACAAAGCGCCGTTCAGGCGCTGGCTGGCAGCCTGCTGGAGGCAACCTGGCGGCCCTACGAAACTGAGGACCAGGCCGCAGCCGCGCTTGACGCTGCGCTGGCCGAAAGCGCCGCTGTTCTGGTCGGTCCGGGCCTGGGCCAGAGCGAACTGGCGCGCCGCCTTCTGGAAAGCGCGCTCGCCGGCGCGCAGACGCCGCTTGTCATTGACGCCGACGGCTTAAATCTGCTGGCGCAGTCGGATCAATGGCCGGCGCGCCTGCCCCTGAGGACCATCCTGACGCCGCACCCCGGCGAGATGTCGCGCTTAACTGGCTTAAGCGTTGCTGACATCCAGGCCGACCGCATCGCGCTCTGCCGCAAATACGCTGCTGATTGGAAGGTAGTATTGGTGCTGAAGGGCGCGCACACCGTCATAGCCAACGCGGATGGCGATGCCGCTGTCATCCCCTTCAAAACGGATGCGCTGGCCACCGCCGGCACAGGCGACGTGCTGGCCGGCGTCCTGTTGGGCCTGCTGGCCCAGGGCAGCGCCCCCTTCATGGCCGCTGTGGCGGGCGCCTATCTGCACGGTCTGTCAGGGACGCTGGCGGCGCAGCAAATCGGCAGCGCCCGCGCCGTTGTCGCCGGCGATGTCGTCCGCACGCTTGGCCCGGCGCTGCGCCAGGTCGAGGCCCTGCCAGCGCCCACGCTGGCCTGATCGTCAGGCGCTAGCCGGCTCCACAGCTCAGCCCGACAAACCCAGATCGGCGCGGCGGCGGCGCGCTGCCGCCTTACCCGCCGCCATGCTCTCCGCCAGCGGGTCAGCCGGCGTCACCGTTTCCTCGATCCGGCTGACGAGCGCCTGCCCAGAGCGCGCGATCTCGCGCCGCGTCTCTATGCCTGACCGCCGGCTGGCGAACAGGCCAGCGAGCGCGCCCACGATCAGCCCGCCGACAATCCCCCACACCAGCGCCGAGAGGTCCAGGCCGCCCTGGCCAGGCCGGGCATCGTTATGATTGGCGTCCATTTTTGTCCTCCGGCCGGATGGCGCGGCGAATACCGCCAACCTCGCGCAGCAGCACGCGCGCCCCAGCCAGGAATCCGCCAGCGCGCACAATCGGCTCCGTCAGGTTGCTGCCAACAAACTCCACCGTTCCGCGCGCCGTGCTGACGGTTTGCTGCGTGTCCTGAAGAATCGGCATGACTTCATTCTGGATCAGGTTAACGAGCCGGGCCACCTGCATGATCAGCACAACCAGGGCCAGCACGATCAAAATGCCCTGCAGCGCCAGCATAATGATAAAAATATCGCGAATGATCTGTATTCGGGGCGCGGTCGCCTCCACATTCGTCAGCAGCGCCAGCAGCAGCCCGAAAACGAAAATCAGGACGATCAGCCCGATCACGCCGATCGCGATGTATTTAACAACCCGGCTGAAGGGCCAGCGGCTGGTCTCCGCTGTCGCAGCAGGTTCACTCTTGTTCGAGGCCAGATTACCAGATTGCGGCGGTTGCTGTGCCATTTATCCGCTACCTATTCTCGTGAACGGCCGACCGCGCGTTTAGCCGTCAGCACATACACAGCCAGCAGCGCCACACCGGCGCCCATTACGGCTGTTACCACTCGCAGCGAGCCGATGGCCATGACATCAATCCCCAGGAAAACGCCCAGCAGATGGCCCAGCCCAAAGCCGACCCAGGCGGCCAGCAAAAACAGCGCCAGTCGGCGCGCATCCCCCCCAACAATCAGGTGAAACAGGGCGCCGCATAAAGTCGCGAGGATAAAGCCCAGTACGGGTGTCGGCGCCGGTATCATCCTGACATCTCGCTGCCTGACGGGTTACAACCTGCGTTAATCGCCACCCGGTAGTGTAGCACAAACCGGGGTTTTGAACACCTTCCAAAAACGATTATAATAAGCGCATGACAATCATTGACCAGCGCATCCTGATACCCGCCGCACCCGAAACGGTGTGGGCCTGTGTAAGCGATATTGACAGCAACACCAAGTGGCAGACAGAGTGCACGGCTGTTTCGCACCTGTCATCGCGCCGCAGCGGCCCTGGGGTCCGCTGGCGCAGCACCAGCCCTGACCGGCGTGAGCAGGTTCTGGAAATCACGACCTGGTACGACGGCCTGGGCTATGAATACACCGTCGTTGACGGGCTGCCGTTTGCCTCCGCCAAGGGGCGCATCCGCCTGCAGGAAATCCCCGAAGGCACAATCGTCCAATGGACGTTCACCTACGAGCCGAAGGGGGTTGCTGGCAGCCTGCGCAGCGGCCTGGGCGCGCGCCGGCGCATTGAAGCCGCCATGGTCGAAAGCCTGAAAAACCTGTGGCGCTATATCAACCAGAGCGGCGGCACGCAGCGCAGCCACGAAGCTAAATCGCTCATCCGCGAGGCGCTGGATTACGAAGCGCGCGCCAATTACAAACCGCGCCACCCATCGGCGCTTGAGGAACACAACGCCAGCCAAGCCCAGCCAGAACTCGTGCTCACGGAGCCGCCGCTTGAAGAAGACGACACGCGGCCGCGCCCTGCCCTGCAACCAGACGCCGCCGCGGAACTGGTCGCGGCGCCAGAGCCAGAAGCGCCCGCGCCGCCTGAGAGCGCGGCGCTGACGCCCGAACAGGAACTGGCACAGCGTTTTGCCGATCCTAACCAGCCAGCGCCGCCCGCTGCCGACGCCGACGCCGACGCTGAGCCAGCTTTAGCCGCCAGCGAAAGCGAGGCCCCGATGGCCGAGAGCAGCGCAGCACAGGAAACGCCGCTGCCGGAGCCTGCCCCGCTGGCCACGCGCCAGCCGTCAGCCGATACCGCCCACGTCAGCATCTGGGAAGTGTTCGGGGTTCAGCCCCCCAGTGAAGCCCAGCCTGCGCCTGCCGCTGACGCCACCCCGCCCACGCCCGCCCCAGCCCCGCCGCCGGCCCTGGCGGCTGAGCTGCCGCCGCCCACCAACGATACCAAAGCCGAAGCGGCGCCGCTGGCCAGCATCGCCGCGGCAGTCCCGGCTTCCGTCCCGCCAGTGACGGGCAGCGCCAACCTGGCCGCCCTGTTGGGCTGGCGCACTGTTAAGCGGCGGGCGCAGGCGAAAGTGCGCCACCGCTAGCAGATCAGGCTAACACAAAGCAGACAGCCCGGCGGATAACCGGGCTGTCTGCTTTACGGTGGGTGGCTAATGGGATTTGAACCCACGACCTCCTGGGCCACAACCAGGCACTCTAACCAGCTGAGCTATAGCCACCATAGCCGAGGAAGCATTATAACACGCGGCTGCGCTGGATGCTAGGCCATTTTGCGCGCCACAATCACCTGAGCGCGGCTGCGCGGGCAGTCTTCCTGCGTCAGAACCGCCGTAAAGCCGCAGCGCGCGAAAAGCTGTGAGACATCTTCCGGCCCGCCGCCGCGTTGGCCGGTGAGGCGGTAAGCCCATTCAAGGCCGGCCTCAACCGCGCCGCGCTCCGCGAACAGCCCGACAGGCACAATGACCAGGCGGCCACCCGCCCGCAGCACACGGGCGACCTCGCGCAGCGTCTCCGGCGCGAAGATGAACTCCGTCGGGAAGGTGCAGACAACCGCCGCGAATGTCCCCGCGGCGAACGGCAGGCGCTGCGCCCGCGCCCGCACCAGCCGGGCTGGGACGCCGTGACAGCGCAGTTTACGCTGCGCGATGCGCCCCATGTAGGGCGACAAATCAACACCAACCGCCGAATACCCCAGCGCGTGCAGATCAAGCTGAAGGTCGCCGGTGCCGTGCGCCAGCTCCAGCACCGGCCCTGCCGTCGGCACATCCAGGTGCTTCAGGGCTGCACGCTGCCAGCAGCGCCAAGCCCCCAGCGACACCACATAGCTCACTGTGTCGTAGGTGAAAGCCAGCTCATTGTAGAGCAGCCGAAAGCCAAAGCGCACCAGCCGCTGCCAGGGGCCTGCGCGCATCAGCCAAGCGCGCGCCGCACGGTGTCGGGGTTGTCCGTCATCACGATGTCCACGCCCACACCGCGCAGTTCGACAGCCCGCGCCGGGTCGTTGACCGTCCACGTGTTAACCCACCAGCCATGCGTGCGCGCCAGCACCATCAGGCCCGCGTCCAGCAGGGTGTGATGGGGATGCAGCGCCTCAACGGTTAACCCCGCCGCGCGCATCAGCGCCAGCGGGTCGCCCATCGTCGCATCGTAAAGGAAGCCGGCGGGGACATCTGGCAGCAGCGCGCGAAAGCGGGCCAGCGCCAGCGGGTTAAATGACGACACAATCACCCGCCGCTGCATGTTGTGGCGGGTGATGACATCCGCTGTCGCCTGCTCCAGGCCGTCCGTCTCGCGGCTCTCGGTCTTCAGCTCAACATTCACGTACAGCCGCCGCCCCACCGCCTCAAACACCTCATCCAGCGTGGGAATCTGCGCGCCCCGAAAGGCGTCGCCAAACCAGGAACCGGCGTCCAGCGCGCGCGCCTGCGCCAGCGTCATCTCGGTGATGCGCCCGCTGCCGTTCGTCGTCTTGTCAACCGTGTAGTCATGCACAATCACGATATGGCCGTCGCGCGTGCGGTGCACATCCAATTCAATGCCGTCCGCGCCCTGGTCCGCCGCCAGCTCAAAAGCGGACAGCGTGTTCATGGGGGCGTAAGCGCTCGCCCCCCGGTGGCCAAATACGAGCATCCCGCCCGCGTACATATCCGTTAGCGCGGCGCGCGCCGCTTCGCTGCTCATGTCAACGCACCTCAACCTGGATTTCGTCGCCCACTACGCGCACCTCATAAACCGGGGCTGGCCTTACCGCCGGCGGCGCTGTGACCGCGCCGGTGCGCAGATCAAAACGCGCGCCATGGCGCGGGCATTCAATCTCATGCCCGCAGAGTTCCCCTTCTGCCAGCGGGCCGCCGTCGTGCGTGCACACATCGCGCAGCGCGTAATATGTGCCGTCAACGTTGAACACCGCCACCCAGTGGCGGCCAATTTCCACTATCAGGCGCTCGCCCGGCGCGATTTCACCGGCTGTCGCGACTGTAACGAACTCCGTCATTTCCTGCCTCTCAATCTTCATCGTCATCAGATGCCAGCTTGTCCAGGCCGTAAGCGCCGGCTTTAAGCACCTTTAACGACAGCAGCGCGCATTTCACCCGGCTCATAGACAGCGGAATACCCAGCAGGTCGAAGATCACCTGTTTGTCGATCTGTCGGGCCTCGGCCAGCGTCATGCCCACAAGCAGCTCGCCCAGCATGGACGCCGACGCCTGGCTGATCGCGCAGCCCTCGCCATCCCAACCCACCTCCGTAATGCGCTCATCAGCGTCCACGCGCAGCGTCAGCCGCAGCCGGTCGCCGCACAGCGGGTTATACCCCTCGAAATCAATGTCAGCCGGTTCAAGCAGGCCCCAATTGCGCGGGTTCCTGCCGTGGTCGAGGATGTTTTCCCGGTACATATCATACATAGCGCGGCTCCGGGTTAAAAGTCGAATGCCTGCTTCGCTTTATACAACCCCTCAATCAGCGCGTCAACCTCAGAGAACGTGTTGTACAGATAGAAGCTGGCGCGCGCCGACGCCCCCACGCCGAGGTGCTCATGCAGCGGCATCGCGCAGTGATGCCCGGCGCGGATAGCGATGCCGTCCTGGTCGAGCAGCTGCGCCAGGTCGTGCGGGTGAATGTCAGCGAACGTGAACGCCGCCACCGCGCCGCGCTCGGCCGTGTCCGGACCGTACAGCCGCAGCGCTGGCATCTCGCCCAGCCGCTCCAGCGCGTAAGCTGTCAGCGCCTTCCCATGCGCGTGCACCTGCTCCATCCCCAGCGCGGTCAGGTAGTCCACCGCCGCGCCCAGGCCAATCGCGCCGGCGATAATCGGCGTGCCCGCCTCAAACTTGTACGGCAGTTCATTCCAGGTGCTGCCCGTCAGCCGCACCGTCGAGATCATATCGCCGCCGCCCATCCAGGGCGGCATGTCCTCCAGAAGCTGCCGCCGGCCGTACAGCACGCCGATGCCGGTAGGCCCCGCCATCTTGTGGCCGCTGAAGGTGTAGAAATCCGCATCCAGCGCCTGCACATCCACCGGCATATGCGGCACGCTCTGCGCGCCATCCATTAGAATCAGCGCGCCGGCAGCGTGCGCCTGCCGGGCCATCTCCGCCACCGGGTTCACCGTGCCCAGTACGTTCGACACGTGCATTACCGTTACCAGCTTGACCGGCTCTGCCTGGAGCAGCGCCGTATAAGCTGCCATGTCCAGCGTGCCATCAGGCAGCAGCGGCACATAGCGGATAGTGAACCCTTTTTCAGCGGCCAGCAGCTGCCAGGGCACAATGTTCGAGTGGTGTTCCATAACCGTTGAAACGACCACGTCGCCCGCTTTGAGGTTGGCCCGCCCCCAGGTCTGCGCTACAAGGTTAATGCCCTCGGTCGTGCCGCGCGTAAAAATTATCTCGCGCCGGCTGGCCGCGTTGATAAAGCGCCTCAGCTTGAGCCGCGCTTCTTCGTAGGCGTGCGTCGCCTGCTCGCTCAGCTTGTGAATCCCACGATGTACGTTGGCGTTGCTGTGCTCATAATAGGCGGTCAGCGCGCCGATAACCGCGCGCGGCTTCTGGCTGGTCGCGGCGTTATCCAGGTATACCAGCGGCACATCCGCGTGATGCGCCTCACCCAGGATGGGGAAATCAGCGCGCACCGCGTCCAGGTCATACGGCAGCGTTGGAATCGTCATACAGACCTCTTTCAATTCGGCGCGCAAAACGCGCCAGCACAATATAAACTAAAGGCGCGTCAGCACCCACGACACGCCTTTGTGATTCAGATCAGGTTCCTGCTGGCCGCGCCTTTCGCATATCAGCCGATGATCTTCTCATCCAGGGCTGCCAGCAGCCGCTCGCGCACCCGCTCAAACGGAATCCGCTGGAGCAGCTCATCAAAGTACCCTTCAGTCAGCGTGCGCTCGGCTTCCGATCGCGGGATGCCGCGGCTCATCAGGTAATAAATCGGCTCAGCCTCCAGCGTGCCGAACGTAGCCGCGTGGGAACAGGCTACATCGTCCGCTTCGATCTCCAGGCCGGGGATAGCGTCCATGCGCGCGCTGTCGCTTAACAGCAGGTTGCGGCAGGCCTGAAACCCGTCAATCTTCTGCATCTTCGGCAGCGACTTAATCATACCCTGCCACACCGTGTGCGCCTGGTCGCGGGCCGCGCCCTTGAACAGCAGGTCGGACGTGGTCAGCGGCGCGTTGTGGTTCTGCTGCGTGTCGTGGTCAAAAAGCTGGTCGCCGTCGGCAAAGAACATGCCCGACATGCGCCCGCTGGCGTGGATGCCGTCCAGCTCCATTTCGAGATACAGCTTGGCCAGCCGCCCGCCGAATGTGCCGATGATCCAGTCGAGGTTGGCGTCGCGGCCCACCCGCCCGCGCTGGTGGCTGAACTCGAACGTGTTGCGGTTCCAGTCTTGCAGCGCCACGTAGCGCAGGTTTGCAGAGTCGCCCAGCAGCAGCTCCGTCGCGCCGATATAAGCCGACTGCGCCTCGCTGTCCGCCGAGAGGTAGTCCACCAGCATAGTCGCCTGGGCATTTTCCTCTAGCACCACCAGCACATGCCCCAGGCTGGCGCCGGCATGCGTGTTGTACATCACCACATGCAGCGGCAGTTCAACTGTTTTATTAGGCGGCACATGCAGGAACACGCCGTGCGTCCACATAGCGGCGTGCAGCGCCGCAAACTTGCCATCGCCGGGCAGCACCGCCTTAGTCATCAGATTGGCGCGCACCAGGCTCTCGTGCTCACGGCAGGCCGTCGTCAGGTCGGTGAACACCACCCCGTCGCGCGCCAGCGCGTCCGCGACCTCGGCGTGAACAACCTTGCCGTCCACAAACACCAGCAGCCCGCCCTGCTCCTGCCCAATAAGCGGCTCCAGGTTAGCAGCGGGCACAGCCGCCAGCGTCGCCCTGCCGTTGGGCGCTTTCAGCTGGTCGGCCTCATCCCAGCGAATGTGCCGGTAGTCCGTGCGCCGCCATTCTTCATCCGACAGGCTGGGCATCGGCAGGTCCTCATAGACCTCCCACGCCATCAACCGGCTTTCGCGCAGCCACTTCGGCTCAGCGCGCTCAGCGCTCAGGGCTTCAACCTCAGCCCATGTGTATCGAGGGGCGTTGTTGGCCCCACGCCTTCTCACTACAACCACAGGTCACTTCTCCTGGCAGGTAAATGCACCACGCAGCCGCGCTAACCGATCGAGCCTTCGAGCTGAATCTGGATCAGGCGGTTCAGTTCAAGCGCGTATTCCATCGGCAGCTCTTTGACAAGCGGCTCGATAAACCCGTTGACAATCATGGCGTTCGCCTCGTCCTCGCTCATCCCCCGGCTCATGGCGTAGAACAACTGGTCCTCGCCCACTTTGCTCACCGAGGCTTCATGGCCCATCGTCACGTTGCGCGCGTCAATTTCAATTGTCGGGTAAGTGTCCGAACGGCTTTTGTCGTCCAGCAGCAGGGCATCGCACACGACATTGCTCTTGCAGCCGTCCGCCCCATCCGCGATCTTCAGCAGGCCCCGGTAGCTGGCACGCCCGCCATCCTTGCTGATAGACTTGCTGATGATCTGGCTGGTGGTGTTCGGCGCCAGGTGCGTGATCTTAGCCCCCGCATCCTGATGCTGGCCGCGCCCGGCAAACGCGATTGACAGCACCTCGCCGTGCGCGCCCTCCTCCATCAGCAGCACCGCTGGATATTTCATGGTCAGCTTGCTGCCCAGGTTGCCATCCACCCATTCCATCGTCGCGTTGCGATACGCCACAGCGCGTTTGGTCACCAGGTTGTAGACGTTGTTTGACCAGTTCTGGATCGTTGTGTACCGGCAGCGCCCGCTGTCCTTGACGATAATCTCGACAACCGCGCTGTGCAGGCTGTCTGAGCTGTATGTCGGGGCGGTGCAGCCCTCGACATAATGCACATACGCGCCTTCGTCCACGATAATCAGCGTGCGCTCGAACTGGCCCATGTTCTGCGTGTTGATGCGGAAATAGGCCTGCAGCGGCATCTCGACGTGCACGCCAGGCGGCACATAAATGAATGACCCGCCGGACCACACCGCGCTGTTAAGCGCGGCGAACTTGTTGTCAGAGGCCGGGATAACGGTCCCGAAATACTCTTTCACCAGGTCAGGATAATCGCGCAGCGCGGAGTCCATGTCCGTGAAGATCACCCCGCGCGCCTCAAGGTCCTTACGGATGCTGTGGTACACGACTTCCGACTCGTACTGGGCGCTCACGCCCTGGAGGAATTTCTGCTCCGCCTCCGGGATGCCCAGCCGGTCAAACGTCTCTTTGATCTCCGGCGGCACTTCATCCCAGTTTCGCCCCGGCTGGTCTGCCGCCCGGACGAAGTAGTAAATGTCGTCGAAATCAATCTCGTTCAGGTTGCCGCCCCACTGGGGCATCGGCTTGCTGGTGAAGATTTTGTACGCCCGCAGCCGGTAAGCAGTCATCCAGTCCGGCTCGTTTTTCATCGCGCTGATCTGCTGCACGACCTCAGCGCTCAGGCCCTTCTGGCTCTTGAAGGTGTAGTTATCCGGGTACGAAAACCCGTATGTCTCGTCGTAACCGTGGCGCACATCCTTCAGCGCGCGCTCGTCCTGCGTTAGTTCCTTTTCGCTGCGAACACTGGGTTCACCCATCAGGCTGCTCCTTAAACTAATTGGCCGGCGCCGCTGGCTTACTTAACCGCGCTGTACTTCTCTCGAATCCAGTCATAGCCGTTTTCTTCCAGCCGCAGCGCCAGGTCCGGCCCGCCGCTCTCAACGATCTGGCCTTCAAACATCACATGGACGTGTTCGGGCCTGATATAGTTGAGAATGCGCTGGTAGTGCGTGATAACCAGCACGCCGAGATCCGGCCCGCGCAGGCTGTCAACACCTTCGGCTACCACGCGCAGCGCGTCAATGTCCAGGCCGGAGTCGGTCTCATCCAGCACCGCGATCTTCGACTCAAGCGTCGCGAGCTGCAGTATTTCGGCGCGCTTTTTCTCGCCGCCGCTGAAGCCCTCATTGAGGTAGCGGCCGGCGAAGCTGTGATCCATGTGCAGATAATCCATCTTCTGGCGCAGCAGGCGCGCAAACTGCGGGATCGAGATGCCTTTGCTGTCTGGGTCGGCGGCTTTCATCCGTGAGTTGATCGCCAGGCGCAGGAAGTTGGCGAGAGTCACACCAGGGATGGAAACCGGGTATTGAAAGGCCAGGAACAGGCCGGCGCGGCTGCGCTCATCAGGCTCCATCTCAAGAATATCCTGGCCGTCAAAGATGACCTGCCCGGCCGTGACCGCGTATGCCGGGTGTCCCATCAGGGCATTGGCCAGCGTGCTCTTGCCAGACCCATTCGGCCCCATCAGCGCGTGAACTTCCCCCTGTCTGATAGTCAGGTTCACGCCCCGAAGAATCGGCTTGTCGGCCACAGATACGTGCAGATTACGAATTTCAAGCGCTGCGCCCATTACGGCGGTTCCTCCTACGAGTTTAATAGCCGTTAACTTTACTCTGTACCCAGAGGTTCAAATTAAACGCCAGTATAACAGGCCGCCGCCGCTCTGTCAATATTGATGATATAAACTATAAAAATTGACGCAGCTCGCGCGGTATGCTACCATAGCTGGCGCATCATCCACATCTTAACGGCGCGCTAGAGCTGCGGAAGGAAACTGCGCATGAGCGACCAGATAGCTAGCCAGGAACAAGGGCTGATCGAAGCCCTCAGATCAGTTATCGACCCCGAAATCGGCATGAACATCATCGAGTTGGGCCTGGTCCGGCAAATAGATATCGGCGAGGACCGCGCGCACCTGGTGATGATCATGACCACCCCCTTCTGCCCTTACGCGCCCCAGCTTCTGGATCAGACGCGCCGCACCGCGCAGGCCTTCCTCGGCATGTTCACAACGATCGAAATGGGCCTGGAAATGTGGGACCCCAGCATGATGGAAGAAGGGGCCGCCGACGAGTGGGGTCTGTTTTAGCCCGCCGCAGCCCCTGCATTCAACACCAGCTTTCAGCAAACAGCGGGCGCTCTGCTAAGAAGCCAGAGCGCCCGCTGCCGCCAGTACAGCGCGCAGCGGCCGTTTTACGGCCGGTTCTGCTCAATGAACAGGCGCGGGTCAACGTAGTTGCTCAGCACCTCTGCCAGGTTGCGCGCCGGCCAGTGCTGCGGCTGGGTTTCGAGAATGGTTGTCGGGCTGAGGTCGAAATGCAGATGGTAGGCCCACTGGCCGAATGCGTTGCCAATCGTGGCGATCTGGTCGCCCCGCCGCACACGCTGCCCCACCTGCACCTGGATCGTGTCCACATGCGCCGAGCGGCTGTACATTACCCGCCCATTGGTGGCGAGCGGATCGTGCTTGATAACGATAAGATTGCCCCACACCGAGAACCGCGCGGCGAAAATGACAACGCCGCTGGCGGTCGCGTACACCGGCGCGAACCGGTCCTTGTCCTGCGGCAGGTTCAGGTCAGCGCCTGTGTGATAAGCTTCCTGCGGCGTGCCGACAAAGTAAAGCTGGGCGAACGGGCTGGCGTCATACCAGCTCCCCGGCCACACCTTAGCCGCGCGCCGCTCGCTCAGCGTGCCCACCGGCGCGTCGTAGCCGTCCGCGCGCGGCAATCCGCTGCCGCCGTCTAACACCTGCCGCCAGCGGATCGCGTCAAACGCGATCTCCAGCCCATCCTCAAACGTGAGATCATTCAGGAAAATGCTGCCCGCGTTCACCGCGCTGCGGTCCAGATCGTACACGCCCAGCGTTACCCACTGGTTGGCGTAGCGTTCCTGATCCACCGCGATAACCACCTGGCCCGCGCTGCCTGTTACGCCGTGCAGCTTATAGCGCGCGTTGTGGGTGGTTGCGTGGCGCGCTGGCACAAACACTGCGATCTCATATTTGCCTGAGGCCGGCAGCCGGGGCGACCACTGCGCCCACACTCGGCTGAACTGGCGGGCGGTTGGGGTATAATATGTTGTCCAACCCCAGGTTCCCTGAAAACTCTGAAACTCCGGCAGGCCCGTGTACGAACCTTTGGCGAAGCCGCTGTCGGCAGGCCGGATGTCAATCTCCTCGCCATACCCGCCCGGTTCGCCAGGGTCAGGCGGCAGCGTGCCCGGCCTGATCGGCTGGCTGATCCCCGGCCACTGGGCGCTGCCGATCACCCCCAGACGCCACCAGCTCAGCCCCGGCGCGCCGTGCCGCTGTGTCGCCAGCATGTGCGCCTTGCCGATATCGGCGGACGGCGCGTCGCCCTGCAGAATGGGAATCAGCGTGCGGCCATAATTGCTCCACACCCGGTACGTTTCCTCCAGCACCTCTTCTGGCGATTTCTGGAACGTCTGCCAGTAGCTCATGGTGTGGACGCTGTGCACAAACGGGAACCACTCTTCCGGGAAGATCGCGTTATAGTGCTGTGGGCGCGGGTCAACCGCCATGCCGATGTGGAAGCTGCCCGGCAGCTCGCGGCGGATGCGCAGCATAAACGGGCGGATACCGGCCCGGCCCGCAGACCAGAACCCCTCGTAGGGTTCAATGTCCAAAATCATGGAACGCACGCCTGGGCGCTGGCACGCCTGAATAATCAGATCGGTTTCCGCGCGCTCGTCCAGGCCGCGCGCCACACACCAGGCGTGAAATTCCAGGCCGTGCCGCCCCAACACCTCTACCCACCGGTCAATGCTCGTGGGTCCGTCAATAGCCAGCGCGCGCTTGGTGTCCCAGAATCCCTGCCAGCGCGCCCCGCTGCGGGGTGTGTAATCGCTGGTCTTGACAAACACCGCGCCGACATGCGGCGCAGTCTGGCGCAGGTTGCGCGCCAGATCGTCAATCGTGGCCTCCGGGACGACGTCGCCGCGCCAATGCCAAACCGCCACCTTGCCATCATAAGGCGTCGGGTTAGGCGCCGGCTTAGGGGCTGTGACCTCCTCAAACCGCGCGGCCGTCGCAGATACCCAACCGGCCAGCGCGCCCTGCTCCAGCCACACCCAACCTGTGCTGGTGCGCGAGCCAGGGTAGTAAACAACCAGCGTCTTATCAAAAATATCGCCAATGTCGCGGTAATCGCCCCCTGGGCCAGTGCGAATGTTGACATAGGCCAGGGTCGTGTAAATGATCGCGGTTTTGCCAGGCCCGGCATTGGGCGGCTTGGGGACCGCCGGTGGAGACATGCTCATCAAGACCTCCTGTAATGGAGCGCCCCAGGCGTGCGCTGCACCCGCACACCATACTAATACATTTCGCTAACGCGAGCAAAACCTGTGACGCGCCGTTAGATAATGTGAAGCAGCCCGCTCCCCGGCTGCGCTGTGCCAATTACCGCCGCTTCGTCGCCCGCAGCGACAATCGCCCGACACAGGTCGTCCGCTGTTTCCGCCGCCGCCGCAATCAGCAGGCCGCCGGAGGTCTGCGGGTCGAACAGCAGGCTCTGCTGAATCGTATCGAGCGCATCGGCAAAGCGCGCCCAGGGCGCGAAGAAGTCGCGGTTCCGCCCCATACCGCCGGCGAAAAAGCCCTGTTCGCCATAGCTGAGCGCGCCCGGCAGCCAGCGCAGCGCGCCCCACTCGATCACCAGATCAACGCCGCTGAGATGCGCCATCTCATGGCCGTGCCCGACCAGCGCGTAGCCGGTAATGTCGGTCACAGCGTGCGCGCCAGCCGCCCGCGCCAACCGCGACGCCTCACGGTTCAGCCGCGCCATGCTTGTGGTCGCAGCCGCGACGTCGGCCTCGCGCGCCGCGCCGTTTTTGAGCGCGGTGGTGATCACGCCCGTTCCCAGCGGCTTGGTCAGAATCAGCCGGTCGCCAGGGCGCGCGCCGCCTTTCGTCAGAATCCGGGCCGGGTCCACAATGCCGGTCACAGCCAGGCCATACTTCGGCTCTTTGTCCACCACTGTGTGCCCGCCAGCAATAACCGCGCCCGCCTCGCGCACCTTCTCCGCCCCGCCGCGCAGAATCTCGGACAGCGGCTCCAGCCCGTAGCCATCGGGGTATGCCACCAGGTTGATCGCCAGCAGCGGCTCGCCGCCGACGGCGTACACGTCGCTGAGCGCGTTGGCCGCCGCGATCGCGCCGAACGCATACGGGTCATCCACCACCGGCGGGAAGAAATCGGTCGTTGAAATAACGGCCTGCTGGTTATTGAGCCGGTAGACAGCGGCATCGTCTGGCGCGGCCAGGCCCACCAGCAGATCAGGATAGGCGTCAGCCGGAAAAATGTCAGCTAAAGGTCGCAAAACTTGCGACAGGTCACCAGGACCAAGCTTAGACGCTCATCCCGCGCACGATGCCAGCGTCGTCAGCCGAATCATCTTACCTGTGGTCACTGTAAAGCATCCTTTCCGCCTATCGGCGCGCTTTGCACACCAGCCTGTCGCGGCAAGTATAGGCAAACATGGCGCTGATCGCAACCGCCGTGCCCGCCCGAAAACCAGCGTGATTGCCGCTTGCGCGCCGCCGGTGTGTCGGCTATACTAACCGTCACAAATTTCGGGGCGTGGCGCAGCCCGGTAGCGCGCTTGCATGGGGTGCAAGAGGTCATGGGTTCGAATCCCGTCGCCCCGACACAGTCATCAGACAAACCCGCCTCCTGATGCCATCAAAATACCGGAGAGCGGGTTTCGTTTTGATGGCGCTGTTACTTTTCTGCCAACGATGAAATTCGGCCTACACATCCGGGGAATCGAACCGACAGATTGCGTTTCAGGTAACAGAAATAGCAGCGTATAACCGTTGGGACTGTCCAGACTCCACTGTCTGGTAATCCGAAATTCGCGCCGTACCTGTATTTTCGAGGAGAACTTATGAACAACCGCACCAGATACCTGCTGCTTGCGGTAGCGCTTGTGGCGTTGAGCGCTATCACATTTGGACCGGCGCTGGCACAGGATGATGTGCCAGGGCCTGGCGAAGGCGGCATCATTATTGAGGCCTACTTTGGCTCCGACCCCGTTCCGATGAACCCGCTGGTTTGTTCCGAATCCTCGTGCCAGGACGTAGCCGGCTTTATGCTCCCCGGCCTGGTCGCCGTTGACCCCACCACCGCCCAGTTCGCTGAATCCGGCCCCGGCGCGATCGCGACCGGCTGGACAATCTCGGACGATGGCAAGGTCTACACCTTCACCCTGCGTGACGACTACACCTGGAACGATGGCACGCCCGTCACCGCCGCTGACTTCATTTACTCCTGGAATGCGATCAAAAGCGGCGAGCTGCTGAATACGCTCCTTTCGTTCATCCCGGATGTCGTCGAAAGCATCGAAGCGCCGGACCCGCACACGCTGGTCGTCACCTTCAAGGAAGCTGACTGCCGCGCCCTGGCCAACGCCTCCATTCCGCCGCTGCCCTCGCACATCATGCCGGAGAACTTCGCCGACCTTAATGAGCTGGACTACAACACCAACCCCACCGTTACAGGCGGCTTCCTGAAGTTCGGCTCCTATCGCCCGGCTGAGCAGCTCGCGCTCATCGCTGACCAGAACTACCCGGATGCCATCTACGGCTACGTGGTCCCTGAGGGTTACATCTACAAAAACGTCCCTGACCAGACAGTGCTGACTGAGCAGTTCCTGGCCGGCGAAGTCAACTTCATCAACTCGCCGACCGTCAGCCGCCGCGCCGACATCCGCGCCGCCGCTGAGCGCGGTGAGGTCAACCTCTACGACTACGCTGGTGACTTCTGGGATTACCTGGCCTTCAATCTGGCTGACCCCACCAACCCGCAGAACGGCCTTGACGAAAACGGCAACGCGATTCCGCAGGGCTACCACCCCATCTTCGGCAACAAGGAAGTGCGCCAGGCTCTCGCCCGTGCCGTCAACATTGACGATATGATTCAGGCCGCTGTCTTCGGCGAAGGCACGCGCATGACATCCTATCTCATTCAAAGCTCCTGGGCTTATCACAGTGACCTGGCCCCCATCCCGTATGAGCCGGAAGTCGCCGCCCAGATGCTCGAAGAAATCGGTTGGGTTGACGACGACAACGACCCCAGCACCGTTCGCGTGGCCAAGGGTGTGACCCTGCCCGACGGCACGCAGGTCCCCGATGGCACGCCGATGCGCTTCACCATGCTCGGCAACGAGGGCAACACCCGCCGCGCCGCTGAAGGCCAGCTCATCCAGGACCAGCTCAGCCAGATCGGTGTCGAGGCTATCTACCAGGCGGTAGACTTCTCCACCTGGATCGAAATCGTCAATGCGCAGACCTTCGACGCGGTCATGCTGGCCTGGAGCAACAGCTACCCCGACGACCCCGACGCGACCCAGCTCTTCACGCCGGTCAGCGACGTGGTCGGCAGCGGTAACAATTTCACCTCGTTCAACAACCCGGAATTTACCGAGCTGAACGAGCGCGCGCGCACCCTGCCTGGCTGCGATATCGCGGGACGCGCTGAAATCTACCACCGCATGCAGGAAATCATGCAGGACGAGCTGCCTTACCTGTGGATGTACAGCATCAACGGGATGTACGCAGCGCGCGCCGACGTTGAGAACTTCTCGCCCTATCCGGCGCAGCCGCGCTGGAACCTGAACGCCTGGTACGTGAACTAGGCGGCGCTTGTCAGGCTGTCAGCGTCGGGCGTCGTGCCCGGCGCTGACAGCCTTAACTTCGCCTGCCGCAGCCATATCCAGCAGCGCCCAACGCGAGCGGCCAGCCGCCGCCGCCAGAACCACCCTGCAGCCAGGGGACCTATACGGATAACATTCGCCATGATGAAATACATCCTTCGCCGCCTCATCCAGGCCATCCCAACTCTGTTTGGCGTAACGCTGCTGTCCTATCTGCTTATGGCCGCGGCGCCCGGCGGCCCCGCAGCAGCCCTCTCGTTCGGCCCGCGCGTCTCGCCGCAGGCCCGCGAACAGTTAGCCGCCCAGCTAGGCGTCAACGACCCCTGGCCGCTGCAATACATTCGCTGGCTGCTGGGTGATGACTGGATGCGCTGGGACAGCGACGGAGACGGCATCGCAGACAAGTCGGTCATCATCCCGCTGGATGCCGACGGTGACGGCCAGCCAGAGCCGCCGGGCACGTCGCGCGGCGTGCTGCGCGGCGATTTCGGCGCGTCCTTCTTTTCCCGGCGGCCAGCGCTTGATATGGTCCTTGAGCGCGTCCCCGCCACGCTGGAGCTGGGCTTCACGGCGCTGCTTGTTGGGCTTTTTCTCGGCGTTCCCATTGGCGTGATCGCCGCTGTCCGGCGCGGCGGCTGGTTCGACAATTTCACGCGGGTGATGGCGGTGGTGTTCAACGCTGTGCCTGTGTTCTGGCTTGGCCTTATTCTGATTCTCGTCTTCGGCTCGTGGCTGAGGCTGCTGCCCATGGGAAGCCGCTGCCCGCCTACGCTCACCGACGAGTGCCCGCCCCTCTACGCGCGCATTGAGTATCTTGTGCTGCCGGTGCTGGTGCTGGCCACCGGCGGTATCGCCGGCTATTCGCGCTATATGCGCGCCTCAATGCTGGACGTTATCGGGCAGGATTACATCCGCACCGCGCGCGCCAAGGGCCTCACTGACCGAACTGTCTGGTTCCGTCACGGGGCGCGCAACGCGCTGATCCCAGTGGCAACCTTCCTCGGCCCGGCCCTGACCGGCCTGCTGGGTGGCGCGGTCATCACTGAAACAATTTTCTCCTGGCCGGGCTTAGGCCGCCTCGGCGTCACATCCGTTTTCCAGCAGGATTACCCGCTGGTGATGGCGATCACCATCTTCGCTGCGCTGGCGACGCTGCTCGGCTTCATTCTTTCCGACGTGCTCTACGCGATCATTGATCCGCGTATCCGCTACAACTAACTCTCCAGGAGCAGCAGGTAATGGCAGCCGAAACCCAACCAACCGGGGTGGTAAAGCTTGATATGGCCGATGTGTCGCTCGCCGGCCAGTCGCTCACTACGCTGGCGCTGCGACGACTGCGCCGCGACCGGCTCACAATCGCGGCGATCGCCTTCATCGTGATTCTCGCGCTGCTGGCGCTGCTGGCCCCGGTTATCGAGCGCTCTATCCTCCAGGTGAACCACACGCGCACCAGCGCCGGCCAGACTTTCCTGCCCATCGGCACGCCCGGCCACATCCTCGGCACCGACGACCTGGGCCGCGACCACCTCGCCCGCCTGCTCTACGCCGGGCAGGTTTCGCTGGGCATCGCCTTCACCGCCGCCCTGCTCTCGCTGGGCATTGGCGTTTCGCTGGGCGTCGTGACCGGCTTCTACGGCGGCATCGTGGACGACTTCGTGAACTGGATCGTGGCGACGTTAAGCTCCATCCCCAGCCTGTTCCTGCTGCTGATCGTCTCGGCGGCCATTTTGCAGAACCCGAACCTTGCCGGCTCGGTGGTTAGCGGCCCGCTCACGCTGATTCTGATTCTCGGCCTGCTGGGCTGGACCGGCACAACCCGCCTGGTGCGCGGCGAAACACTGTCGCTGCGCCAGCGCGAGTTCATCATCAGCGCCCGCGCGCTGGGCGCTTCGCCCTGGCGCATTATGTTCAGCCACATCGTCCCCAACCTGTTCTCGGTGGTCGTTATCTCGCTCGCCATTGACGTCGGCGCGCTTATCCTCACCGAATCCGCCCTGAGCTTCCTGGGGCTGGGCGTCCGCCCGCCAACGCCTACCTGGGGCAACATGCTGACCGATGCCCAGACTTACTTTACCAAAGGCGTGCATCTGGTTATCGCGCCTGGTCTGCTCATCACGATAACTGTCCTATGCCTGTACATCATCGGCGACGGCATCCGCGACGCCTTCGACCCAACCACCGTTGACTAAATCGCAGCCGCCTCTGCAGCCCGCGCGCCACGCCTGTGTGGCGCGCGGTGTTTACTTCACATTAATCCCCACTTAAAAATTTGCTTAATTCGTACCCGGCTGGATAAACTTAGCGCGTGGAAATTATTTCCATGCGTTCCGAACCGTTCGCGCGCTGTGCGGGTAATCTGGCAGAGGCAAGCGCAAAGTGCGCAAAAGGTTCAGCGCCCTCGCCCCAGGGCGCAACTTTCCATAACCAGGGGCAGTGATAACATTTTAGATTAAAGGAGTAAGGCATGAAAACCAGGTTTTTCTTGATCGGGCTGTGCCTGGCGCTGCTGGGTGCGATAGTCCTCCCGGTCCTCGCCCAGGGTCCCGGCGAAGGCGGTGTTATCTTCACCGATAACATCGGCGGCGACCCGTCCACGTTTAACCCGCTGCTCGGCTCCGACACGGCCTCTTCCGCTGTCTATGACTGGCTCTACCCGGCTATTCACGGCCTCGACCCGGCTACCGGCGCTCCCGCCCCGATGGTTGACGGCGCGCTGGCCGAAAGCTGGGAATATGACGACACCGGCACCGTGCTGACCATCCACCTGCGCCAGGACCTGACCTGGAACGATGGCACGCCCATCACCTCAGCCGACTATCTGTGGGCGGTTAACGCGGTCCGCAGCGGCCAGACCAGCTCCCCGCGCACTTACGTTTTCGACACGCTGGCTGACGGCACGCCCGCTGGCGGCCCGATCGTCGACGTGCAGGCTCCCGATGATTACACAGTCGTCATAACCTTCAAGGAAGCTGACTGCGGCGCGTTCAATGACGCCAACGACATCACCGTCGTGCCAGCCCACATCTGGGAGCAGCTCTACGGCACAAATTACGCGCTGATGGATGAGGACCCGCGCTACATCCCGACAGTCACCTTCGGCCCCTTCAAGGACATCGAATTTGCCCCGGATGCCCAGGTCAGCCTGATCGCCGACCAGTCGTACCCCGACACCGAACTCGGCTTTGTCAGCCCGGCGGAATGGGTCTACAAGCGCGTCGCCAACACAACTGTCTCTTTCGAGCAGTTCCTGGCTGGCGAGATCACCTACACGGGCATCGCCGCCGAGCGGCAGGCCGAAGTGCGCGGCAACCCGGACTACCAGACGTTCGAGTTCTCGCAGAACGGCTTCCAGTATATGGGTTACAACCTGGCCGATCCTGCTAACCCGCAGAACGGCATGGACGAAAACGGCAACACCATTGATCAGGGCAAGCACCCCATCTTCGGCAACGTGCTGGTGCGCCAGGCTATCGCGCACGCGGTGGACGTGGACGCCATGATTGAAGGCATCCTCGACGGCAACGGCACGCGCGTCATCACCCACAGCATCCCCACATCCTGGGTGCAGGACCCCGACCTCCAGCCGTATGCGTTCGACCAGGCGCTGGCGCTGGAAATGCTGGCTGAGGCCGGCTGGGTGGACGACGACAATGACCCCAGCACCCCGCTGGTCGCCACCGATGTCGCCCAGGCGGCCACCGGTGTCGCGCCGGGCACGCCCTTCGAGTTTGAGCTGATCACCAACGCCGGCAATCTGGCCCGCGAGCGCATCGGCCAGACGATCCAGTCGCAGCTCGCTGAAATTGGCATCAAGGTTAACTTCCAGGCCATTGACTTCGGCGTGCTGATCCAGAATATGCGCGCGCAGCAGGGCGACGCCTTCATCATCGGCTGGAGCCTGGGCCTGCCGGTTGACCCGGATGTCACCAGCTTCTACACCGCCCTCTCTGATCAGGTTGGCGCGGGCTTCGGCTTCACGTCCTACGACAACCCTGAGCTGAACGAGCTGCTGGCGCAGGGCAAAACGGTTCCGGGCTGCGGCGTGGAAGAGCGCGCTGACATCTACCGCCAGGTCAACCGTATCCTCTACCGCGACCAGCCCTATCTGTACCTGTACGCGGGCAACGTGATGTACGCTGCGCAGGGTAACGTCCAGAACTTCGATCCCTATCCGAACTTCGCGACCTGGAACATCACTTCCTGGGACGTGAATAACTAGTGTGACGTAGTATCTGGTCAGGACACCGGCCTGTGTGCCGGTGTCCTGCTTCATTATCGCTGCCAGCTATGACAACCGCCATGTCTCCCCTCGCGGAGCTGTGTTTTACAGGCAGGTACAGCCGCTATGATTAAGTACATCTTCCGCCGCCTCATCCAGGCTATCCCCACCTTTTTTGGCATCACGCTTATTTCTTATCTCATTATGACCGCCGCCCCCGGAGACCCGGTCAGCCTGATGACCTTTGACCCAACCGTGACCGTGGAACAGGCGCAGCGCCTGAGCGCGCGCCTGGGCGTCAATGACCCCTGGCCAGTGCAGTATCTGCGCTGGCTGATCGGCGATGACTGGATGGAGGTCTTTCGCGAGGACCTGCGCGATCGGCCCACGGTGGGCCTGGACCGCGTGCGCTACGGCATCCTGCGCGGCGACTTCGGCAATTCTTTCTTCTTGAAAATGTCCGCGCTGCAGCTCATTGGTGAGCGCCTGCCAGCAACCCTTGAGCTGGGCGTCGCCGTGTTGGTCGTCAGCCTGGCGCTGGGTATCCCCATCGGCATCCTGGCGGCGGTGTGGCACGGCGGCAAATTTGATAACGCCACCCGTATCCTGGCTGTTATCGGCAACGCTGTGCCAAGCTTCTGGCTCGGCCTGATCTTAATATTGGTTTTCGGCGCCTGGCTGGGCCTGCTGCCGATGGGCGGGCGCTGCGCCCAGACGCGCGGCGGCTGCCCGCCGATCTACCAGCGCCTTGAGTATTTGATTATGCCCGTCACCGTGCTGTCGCTCGGCGGCATCGCCGGTTATTCACGCTATATGCGCGCCTCCATGCTGGAACAGATCAACAGCGACTATATCCGCACGGCCAAGGCCAAGGGCCTGCCGGCCAACATGGTGTGGTTCAAACACGGCGCGCGCAACGCGCTCATCCCGATCGCGACCTTTCTGGGGCCGGCGCTGGTCGGCGTGCTGGGTGGCGCGGTCGTAACCGAGCAAATCTTCACCTGGCCGGGGTTAGGGCTGCTGCTGATTACCTCTATCACCCGGCAGGATTACCCGATCATCATGGCGTCTGTGGTGATTGCCTCGCTGCTGACGATCCTCGGCTACATTCTTTCTGACGTTCTCTATGCGGTTGTTGACCCGCGCATCCGCTTCTAACGTGTGGTTGAGGGTTTAGAACATGGCAAGCACTTCGCAAACTAACGTTATCGCTTTGGGCACAGATCTCCAGGCCGCCCAACGCAGCGAGTCGCTGACGCGCCGGGCGCTGCGCCGCCTGGTGCGCGACCGGCTCACCATGATCGCGATTTCCACCATCCTGCTGCTGGCCTTCCTCGCGATTATGGCCCCGATCATCAGCACCCAGATACTCCGTGTGGACTTCGTCAAAGCTGACCCGGCAAAAGCGTTTCTGCCTGCCAATTCGCCCGGCCACATCCTCGGCACTGACGACCTGGGCCGCGATCATCTGGCGCGCCTGCTGTACGGCGGACAGGTTTCGCTGGGGATCGCCTTCACGGCGGCCCTGCTTTCCATTAGCATCGGTGTTGCGCTGGGCATCATCACCGGCTTCTACGGCGGCATCGTGGACGACCTGATCGTCTGGCTCATTACCACGATCAACTCGATACCGTCGCTCTTTTTGCTGCTCATTATCAGCGCGGTGCTCTCGCCCGGCCCGCTGGGCCTGATTATGGTGCTTGGCCTGCTCGGCTGGACGGGCATAACCCGTCTGGTGCGCGGCGAAACGCTTTCCCTGCGCGAGCGCGAGTTCGTGGTTAGCGCGCGCGCGCTGGGCGCGTCAGACCGGCGCATTATGTTCGTTCACATCCTGCCTAATCTGATCTCCGTCATCACTATCGCGCTCGCAATTGACATCGGTGTGCTGATTCTGGTCGAGTCCGGCCTGAGCTTCCTCGGTTTCGGCATCCAGCCGCCTATCCCCAGTTGGGGCAACATGCTCACCGGCGCGCAGACTTTCATGCGCCGCGCCCCGCATCTGGTCTTTGCGCCCGGCCTGCTCATCCTGATCACAGTGCTGTGCATGTATATCATCGGCGACGGCATCCGCGACGCTTTTGATCCGCGCATGGAAAACTGAACGCCGCTGCTGCCGACAAAAACGCGGCCCGCTGTGTAAGCCGGGCCGCGTTTGCCAGTGGGCACAGGCGCGCTTACTGCCCGCGCTCCGCCCGGTACTGCGCCTCCAACCGGGAAATCAGCTCGTTCTGGAGCGCCATCACCTGCTCGAGCTGCGCCGTCACCGTCGCGGCGGCCTCGCCAACGTCCACCGTCTCGCCGTTAGCAAACGCCTGAAAACGGTCCACGGCCGTGTTCATGGCGTCCATCAGTATTAGCTGCAGCTCAGTGGCGCAGTCGGGCGTCGGGCGGCCGTTAGCAGCATCGCGCAGGCGCGCCATCCGCAGCACGCTGTTGTAGGCCTGCGCGCTCGACTGGCGCGCGGCCTCCGTCAGCGCCGCCGTGAACTCTGGCACCAGAAACGTAGCTGTGCCCTGCAGCCAGGCGTCAAGCGCCGGCGTTTGCGCGCACTGGCCCTCAAACAGCGCCGTTGGCGGCGGGGCCAGCGTGATCGGCGGCGGCGGCGTTGGCCGATCGACGTCACCCAGCGCGCAGGCCGTGAGAGTAGCAACGAGCAGGACGCCCGTGAGTGTCAAGCCGCGCAGTCTGATCGCCATAAGCTGCGAATCCTTCCGGTGTGCGTTCCAATCTTAGCCTAGCACGACCACCGCGCGCCGTCAATTTGCCATTGTCCCGAATTTGCTTACAATCGAATCAGGGCTTCAATAAGGAGTCGGCAACCCATGCCACAGTTACTCAGTCGCAGAGATGATAACGGTTGGCTGACACCAGCAATGGCCGATATACTGCGGCAGACAACCGGCGCGCTGCCTGGCGAAGACGCGCTGCACGCCCAGGCCGCTGAGATTCAACGCATCCTGCTGGAGCAGGAAACGCCGGCGCGCATCGTTGATGTGCGCCCAACGGCGTCGCGCACGCTGTTTATCGCGCGCCCGGAGCTGATCGGCAAGCGCAGCGCGCGCCGCCCCGTCACCCCGGCGGAGATCAGGCGCAGCCTGAGCGCAATCGCCGAGCAGCACCCGGACTGGACGCTGGGGTTCGTCCAGCAGGTCCCTGATGACGATGAAAGTGTCGGCATTCTGCTGCGGACCGACCAGCATCAGCCCCTCAAGCTGCGCCAGGTGCTCATCAGCAACGCATATATGCACAATACATCAACACTGGCGCTGATCACTGGCGTTACGCTGGAACAGCAGGTCATCGTGCGCGATCTCGCCGCTATCGGCCACCTGCTTATCGCCGGCTCAGAGACGGCGCGCCAGCACATCGTGCGCTCAATTCTCATCACGCTGACGCTGTTCAACACGCCGGCAGAGCTGCGCCTGAGCCTGGTGGGGGCCGGGGCCGCTGCTTACAGCGACATCGCGGGCATTCCGCACATGCTGGGGCGCGTCATTGAGGACCCTGAGCGCGGCAGCCGACTGCTGGAGGGTATGTCGAAAGAGGTGCAGCGGCGCTGGCAGTGGTTCCAGGAACGCGAGGTTAACACCCTCAGCGCCTACAACCAGCAGCTCCAGCGCGCCGGCCAGCCGCCGCTGCCGCGCATCGTGATTCTGCTCGACGCCTTCAGCGGCGAAGCCTGGATGAGCAACCCCGACCGCTGGGTTGAGCCAACTTACGACCTGCTGGTTAACGGCGCGCGGGTAGGCGTGCACGTGCTGTGCGCCGCGCAGCCCGAACACGTCCCCGAACCGCTGATCGGGGTGCTGGCAGACCAGATCATCATGCGGTCAGCGCGGCCAGACCTGGCCGCCAGCCTCAGGAACATCCACAGCTCAGCGCTGCGCTTTATGGACGCCTTCTTTATCAGAAGCGAGGGAAACGCCAGCCCGCTTCCGGTCGAGCTGTGCACCGTCGCGCCTGAAGAAACACAGCGGCTGGTAACTTACTGGCGCGGCGGCGCGGCCCAGCGCGCCCGTGAGATCACGTCCCGTGAGCGCACAGGCCTGACTGATTTGCTGCCAGAGCTGGCCGGCAGCGACCTGGCGGATCGTCCCGCCGCGCCGCCGCTGCCCACCCGGACGCGCGCGGGCACGCTGGTGCGCGCCACACAGGCGCTCGCCAGCGCCGACGAAGAGCTGGTCCTGCAGCGCGCCCAGGCACTCGCCGCCTATCTTGGCTGGATCGGCCCTGGCCCGCTGCACGATATTCTGGGCCTGTCAACCGGCGAAGCGCGCGCTGTCATCGCCGCGCTGCAAAACCTCAACCTGGTTGAGGCCGGCGACGCGCCCGCGCTGCGCTTTATCCGGCTGGCAGAAAACCCGTCCGACGCAGACGCCACACCTGGCTGAGCGCGCGCGCTCGTCAGCCGCTGACAGGCAGCACAGAGAACGTGCAGGAATTGTACTCGCTGCCCAGAATCACCTCAAAATCGGTGGTGCGGTTGGGGTCCGGCGAAATCACGATATTTTCGGGTTTGATGTTCAGCACGCTCGCGATGCTGCCCCGGCTGCTGCCCTTGCTCTGGCCGGTGTAATCAATGAGCAGCGTCTCGGTGTAATCCGCCCGCTCCGCCGCGCCGGCAGCGGTTGCCACTAAACCATCCCACGCCAGCCGCTCCGCCGCCACCCGGTCCCAGTCCGCGTTAGCCGTGCCGTTGTAAACCGTGATCGTCGCCGCCTCCGCCGCGATCTGGCTTAACGTGGGCGGCTGATAGAAATCCTCCAGCAGCGGCCGCATCGTCTCGTACACCGGAAGCTGCACGTAATCGCCATCCGGCGTCTGCCAGGGGGTTGTGTGGTAGGTGCGCACCAGCGCGAAATTCTCGATCAGCGCCGGGTTCAGGTTGAGCGCGAGCGGCAGCAGGCCCACCACATCCTCGAACGTCAGGTTGGTTTCCACAATCCGCGTGCCCAGGCTCCACAATTCCGGCAGGCGGGCAAGCTGGCCGGTATCACGGGCTTTGCGCCACAAAGCCCGCAGAAGCTGCTGCTGGCGGCGGCCCCGGTCAAAGTCGGTGCTGTTATGGCGCGAACGGGCATACCACAGCGCCTCGCCCCCATCGAGCGTGTAATAGCCGACATCCAGCGCATAATAACCGTCCTCGTTCACGCGCCGCGCCGCCGCCGGCACGTCAGCGCCAATCAGCGGCAGGTCCTCAATGGCGCAGTCCACCGCGATATCCACGCCCCCCAGCGTGTCAACTGCCTCACGGAAGCCGCTCAGGTCAATCAGCGCGTAGTAGTGAACGTTAATGCCGAAGTTATAGAGGATCGTCTGCCGCAGCAGCTCGAATGTGCCGTCGTTCCAGCCGCCGGACTGGCCGCGCGTATAAGCCAGATTAAGGCGCTGCATCCCCCATGAAGGAATGTACACGAACAGATCGCGCGGCAGGCTGAGCATCGCCACTGAACCCGTATCGCGGTTAATCGAGACGACGATCATCGTGTCGGTGCGGACAAAGCCGTCGCCGGTGATCTCGCCGTCGCTGCCCATTAGCAGCACGTTGAGCAGGTCGTAATCGCGCGCCACCGGCTCAACCCGCGTCGGGATCGCCGTAACATCCACCTGACTGGGGTCCGGGTCGCCCAGGTAGCGGATGGTCGGCAGCGGGCGCGGGGTAGCCGTCTGCGCGGGCGCGGTCGGCGGCGGCGTTATCGTTGCTGGCGGCGCCGTTGGGGGCGCTGGTGTGTCCGTTGCTGGCAGCGGCGGCAGCGTGTTCACCGGCGGAATCGTCACAGCGACGGCGTGCGGCGTGTTGGTGGCGAACGCCTGCGCCACCGCCTGCGGCGCTGTCGTGCTGGTCAGCGTGGGCGTGCTGGTGGGCGTTGCGGTGGCCGTGCTGGTTGCGGACGCCGTCGGGCTTGCCGTGAGCGTTGACGTTGCCGTCAGGGTTGCGCTGGCTGTGGGCGTAGCGGAGGCGGCAGTCGTCGGCGTGCTGGTCGGCGTGTGCGTGACCAGCGTCGCGCCGATAGCGGTAACGGTTTCAGCATAAACCGGGGCGCGCTCCGCCGCCACCTTCTGCTCGTTTACCTGGCGCAGCACCGCGCGGGCCACGCCATAGCCCGACCAGATAACAGCCACAATAAGCAGCAGCGGAACCAGCCTGAACACCACCAGCCGCAGCAGTTTACGCACGCGCACTCTCCCTGCCCTGCACCTGACCGCTTACACAACCGGCCCAGTGTATCAGAGAAGCCCGGCCAACGGTATGCTCAGCCGAAATAAACAGGGATCGCACAGCGGGCGTTGTTTATGCCCCCGCTCTGGTCGAACACGCTCAACCGAATCCAATAGACGCCGGGCGGGAACACGGCGGAATTAATGACGCCCAGGCGGCCGTTAATCACCGGTTCGGCGCTGCGCAGGTGCTGCGTGTAGACGGTCACGAACTCCGACCGCACCTCAAGCAGATAATATCCAAAGCTGCTGCCCGCCGCCGTGCCAGTGACGGCGACCTGCCCCCCCGCGCGCGCGCCAGCCTCCGGGCTGGTAATCAGCGCGTTCGGGTTGCTGCACCCTGCCGCCTGTAAACCGGCTGCTGCCGCGGAATCAGTCACAGGCTGGCCCGCGGCGGCCGTCTGCGCCGGCTCGCCGGGCAGGCGCGGCACATAGATTACGCTGCCGGGCACGGGTGAGGTCGCGCTGTCCAGGCAGTTAGCCACCTGAAGATCAAGGGCGGCGCTGCCAGTCGCCCGCGCGATGCCCGTTAGCGTCTCGCCCGCCTGAACCTCATACAGTTTCCAGCCAAACGGCGCGATGCAGAACACACGCGGTCCTGAGGCCGCGCCGGCTGCGTCGGTTGGCGCTGCGGTGGGAAGCGGCGTGCGGCTGGGCACAGGCGGCGCGGTCGGCGTCAGCGTAGATGTTGCGCTGGGGCGGGCGGTTGGCTCAGCCGTGTTTGTCGCCGTTGGGGTCGGCGTGGCTGATGGTCGCGGCGTGTCAGTCGGCGTGGCTGATGGCGGTGGTGTGTCAGTGGGTGTGGCCGATGGCGGCGGTGTGTCAGTCGGCGTGGCCGATGGCCGCGGCGTGTCAGTCGGCGTGGCGGACGGTCGCGGCGTCGTGGTAAGCGTGGCCGATGGCGGCGGCGCGTCAGTCGGCGTGGCGGACGGTCGCGGCGTCGTGGTAAGCGTGGCCGATGGCGGCGGCGCGTCAGTCGGTGTGGCGGACGACGGCGCTTCCGTCGGCGGCGCTGGCGTGCGCGAAGCCGTAACGCTGGCCGTCACTGCGGCCACAGCGACATCTGTGCTGGCGGCTGTCGGTTCGGCGGCGTCCGCCGTCGCAGCGCCTGCCGGCGCGCTGGATGCTGTCGCCCCGCTGGACAGCGACAGGATAATCGCAGAAGTCAGCGCAAACGCCAGCACCCCAACGACAACAATCGCAACGATAATTTCGTTCCCAATGTCCCGCTGCATTGCTCAGCCTTCTGTTTGGGCGCGCGCTTCGAGCGGCAGCGCGAAATGAAAGGCGCTGCCCACCTGCGCGCGCGTTTCCAACCATAAAACGCCGCCGTGTGCCTCTACCAGCGCCTTGGCGATGGCCATGCCCACGCCCGTGTCGCCCAGCCCCTGAATCAGCGGGTTTTCCGCCCGGTATTTGCGCGCGAAAACGCGCTGCTGATCCTCCGGCGCGATGCCGCCGCCGCGATCCTCGACCGTCACCAGCAGGCTGTCAACCGTCTCGCGCGCGCCGTTGTTCGAGAGCGCCACCGGCCGGCGGCTGGCGGCGATGAAAATCTCGCTGTCCGGCGGCGACGCCAGGTAGGCGTTTGTCAGCAGCTGGCCGACAATCTGGCTAAGCGCGTCGTGATCCGCTGAAATCGACGGCAGGTCCTCGGCAAGGCTCAGGTGCACCGTCAGGCCCTTCTCGCGGAACTGACCGCCAGAGGCGGTGATCGCATCCTCGATCACCGTCACCAGGTCCACCGTTTCGGGGGCCAGGGTCAGTGCGCCCATGTCCAGCGCGGTAATGCGCGCTAAGTCCTCCATCATGGACATCAGCCGTGCGACATTAGCGGCTACCCGCTGTAAAAACCGGCGCTGCATCTCGCCCAAAATGCCGGCGGACTCTGACAGCATGAGGTCAACATAGCCCACAATTGATGTGAGCGGCGTGCGCAGTTCCTGCACCATGCCCAGAATAAGCGCCGGGTCCTGCGGCTGGCGCGCCGGGCGCGCAGCCGGCAGCGCCTGAGCCTGCAGCACGCCCACCTGCCCTTGCAGCGCCGCCACCTCGCCCTGCGCGTCGTGCAGTTGACGCTCCAACTGCTCGCGCTGCGCCGTCAGTTCCTCGATGATGCGGGTAAGCGAGCCGACGCCGTCCGCGCCCAACTGCTCCAGGCGGCTGCGGTCGCCCTCGACGCGCGCGAGAAGCTGTTCGCGTTCGCCCTCAACCGCGCCCTTTTCGGCTTGCAGCCGGTCAACCTGCGCTGAGAGATTGCTGCGCGCGTCCGCCAGCATTTGCAGCTCGCGCCGCAGTTGAACCGCCGCTTCCTGCGCCTCTTCCAGTTCCTGGCGGTAAGCCTCAGCCTCAGCGATCACTCGCGCGCGCTGCTCCCTGATCGAATCCTGCTTAGTCAGCAGTTCCTCGCGCTCGGCGCGCAGCGCGTCGCGCTGTTTGACTGCCGCCTCGCGGTCCGCCGCCAGGTTCTTAATTACCTTCTGCAAATCCTCGATCTGCTGCTCACGTTCCTGCGCCTGCGCGATGCTGGTCTCCAGGCCAGTTCGCTCGCTCAGCAGGGTATCGCGCTCGTGCCTGAGCGCGTCATACCGCGCCTGAAGCGCGGCCCGCTGCTCATGCAGCCGCCCGACAAGCTGCGCCAGCCCCGCCGCGCCGTTATCAATGCCCAGGGCTGCGAGCTGCGCCTCCAGGTCGCCCAGCCGGCCCTGAAGCTGGCCGCGCTCTAACTCCAGCCGCGCCTTCTCATCGGCCATGCTCGTCAGCATATCCTGCACCGCCGCCGGCATATGCGGCTGATCACCGCGCCGCAGCTCGCTGAGCTGCGCCTCCAGGTTGGCGCGCTGCGCCAGCAGGTCCTCTTTTTCGCGCTTCAGCACCTCGATCATGGTGTGGTAAACGTCAGCGTTGCTGTCCGCCGTCGCGCCGGCCAGCGCAGTCTCGGCTTCCTGCAGGCGCACCAGAAGCTGACTGCGCTCCGCGAGCAGCCGCTGCTGTTCCTCATTGAGCGCCACCATGCGCTGCGAAATCGAAAGCCCTTCGTCAGTATCCTCCAGCCCCGACGCCACCCGGCTGCGCTCCGCGTCCAGCTCGATTTTGAGCTGTGTCACCTGCCGCGTCAGCGTGGCGATCTGCTCACGCGACTGCACCAGCGCCGCCTGCATGTCCATGCGCGCCGCCGCCGCGTCCTCGCTGTCGCCGTCACGCATGCCGCGCAGCATCGCTTCAATGGCGTTAGCCTCCGCCTGCAGCTGCGAATCGTTCGCCCGGTAGCTCAACGCCAGCATCCCGCTGGCGATGATCGCGATACCGCGCAGCCGTTCGCGCTCGCCGTCGTTAAGCTCGCGCCCGCTGTACGGCATCCCCACCAGCAGCACCGCCACCAGCTCGTTATTGTGCACCAGCGGCTGGAAATAAGCCGGGCCGTGCTGATCAACGTCCAGCCGTGTGTACAGGTCGCGCAGCTCAGCTTCATTGCGGTCCGGGAACAGCGGCCGCTGCATGCGCCGCTCAACCGCGTTAACCAGCGTGGGCTGGTCATCCAGGTTCAGCGCCATGCCCAGGATCGGGCGCTGCATAATCATGTCGTACCCGCAGACGATGTCAGCGTAGTTGGCGTCCTGAAGTGTCAGCAGCAGGCCAACCTCGCCGCGCGCGATCTCCAGCGCGGCCCGCACAACCTGCAGCGGGATTTCAGCCGGAATCGGCTTATCGAGGATAACGCCCAGGGCCTTAAGAAGCTGGACCGACTCGCGCTCAACTGGCGTGCCCACCGCCGCCAGCCTGTCCGTTGTTTCCGCCGCCGGCACGTCCGGCCATGCGCCGCCGTTCGCCAGCAGGCGCGCGTCCGCTGTGGTGTGGCCAACAACCAGGCGGTAAATTACCGCCGGCATAACCGGCAGCGCCGCCAGGAAAGCCAGCCGCGCCAGGCCGGAATAATCGCCAGCGGCTGTGCCCTGCGCGATCTGCAGCAGCGTGCCGGCATAGCCCAGCAGCAGCACCGCAAAAAACACCAGTTTCACCGGCGTGTCAGTCACGCTGTGGAAATAAACCGCCAGCAGGATCAGGCCAAACAGGGCGACGGCAGCCGAAATCAGGGTCCAGGCTGCCCCATAAACGCTGGCCGTGAAGCCGGTCTCGCCAGCGGCGGCGGGCCACTGTGTGCCGCTGAAAATGTAGCCAACAATAACAACGATCAACAGCAGCAGCAGGACGATGTTGGCGCGGCGCGTCTCGCTCTGCTGGTTGTCAGTAAGAAAAGCCCAGCCCAGCAGCAGAATCGTCACGGCCTGGGCCACCCGCTCCACCGGCGGCAGCACCAGGCGCGCGTTAATGTTCATCAGCAGCGCGAACACGCCGCCGATCACCAGCGCCGCCCAGACCACCGTCACCCCAATCCCGGCGCGCACATAACGTCGGGCCGCGTAATCGTTCGGGGCGCGCAGCCGCCGCTCCAGCGCCATAAACAGCCCGGCCTGTGTGAGCAGAATAACGGCCAGGAAAAACAGCAGGTCGCCCGGCGGCTGAACGAGAATGTTTACAAAGTCAACCGGTGTCTGAGACACATCACAGTTCTCCAACCAGATTAGAACGCGCGTTACACTGACAGTATAGCATAACCCCTGAATTGCGCCGGTTGCGGTGCGGTTAATTCCGCATTAGAGGAACGCTTGTAAGCGTTGACGCTCCGCGGCCATTCCGCTACACTGAACTGTCGTTACGCTATTCGCGGGGTGCCCCAGGCAAACGCATGCAGGACAAGCACCGGCTGCGCAGCGCTACAGCCAACATCATCCGCCGCGCGCCCTGGATCGCCATCACAGCCCGATGGTTCTACCGCCTGCTCCAGGCCCGGTTTTCCGCCGGCGTCGTCGCTGTCATCTTCAACGAGCGCGGCGAGGTGCTGCTGGTAGAGCACGTATTCCACCCCTATCACCCCTGGGGGCTGCCCGGCGGCTGGGTGGACCGCCGCGAGGACCCGGCGAACACCCTGCTGCGCGAACTGCGCGAGGAACTTGAGCTGCGAATCGAAGTTGGCCCGGTTTTACTGGTGAAAGTGGAGCACGGCAATCACATAGACATGGCCTATCTGTGCCAGCAAGCCGGGCCGGTCGGCGCGCTCAGCAGCGAGCTGCTGGGCTACCGCTGGCAGCGCCCCGATGACCTGCCCCGGCTCCAGCCTTTTCACCTTCGCGCTGTCCAGCGTGCCCTGGAACTTGATACGAGGTTCAGATGTCCGCAGGACTGAGCGGCTTAGGCACCAAGCGGCGCAGCCGCCCTGGCATCCCCATACTGCCCATCCTTTCCACCCTGCTGCTGCTGGGCGCGGCGGGCCTGTTCGTGCTTGAGCTGGTCACTTTCAGCCAGGAAGCCGACCGCCTTCCCGCCGATGTCACGGTGGCTGGCGTGCCGGTCGGCGGTTTGTCAGCCGGCGAGGCGGTGACACGCTGGGAAAACGCGCTGATGCAGCCAGTCACGCTGTGGTACAACGACAGCCCGATTCTCATTGACCCTGGGGCGCTGGGTTTCCGCATCAACAGCGCCACAATGCTCGCCGACGTGCGCGCGACGGCTGATATCGCCGGCAGCAATTGGCAGCGTTTCTTCAACTACCTGACCGGCCAGGAAGCGCAGAACACCATCAACATCCCCATCGCCGCGGATTACCAGCAGAACCTGCTTGAGCAACTGCTGCGCGATATCAGCCTCCGCTACGATCAGCCGCCCGGCCGGGCGTCTTACGACCTGCAGACGCTCACCGTGCGCCCCGGCTCAGGCGGCTATGCGCTCAACCAGCGGGCGGCGCTGGCGGCCGTTGACGCGGCGCTGCACAGCCCTGATAACCGCACCGTCGCGCTGCCAGTGGAGAACACCGGCGTCGGCTCCACCGATATCACAGTTCTGCGCGATACCATCGTCGAGTACCTGGACTCGCAGGGATTCCTCTACGACAGCCAGAATACGGTTGCCTCTGTTTACATTCAGGACCTGCAAACGGGCGAGGAAATTGACCTGCTCAGCGACGTGGCTTTCTCCGCCGCCAGCACGATTAAAGTCGCCATCCTGATAGATTATTTCCGCTATCTGTCGCTGGCCCCCACCGACGAAGAAGCCTATCTCATGGCGAACTCGCTGCTGTGCAGCAACAACTCGTCATCCAACCTCATTATGCAGATCATTGGCGGCGGGACCAATATCTTTAACGGCCTGGCGAGCGTCACCAACACCGCTCAGCATCTGGGCGCGCGCAACACATTTATCAGCGCGCCTTTTGTTCTGGGGGTAGAGGGCGAGCAGCTAGGTTCGATTGCCGCCCCGCCCACAGCGCCCAACCCTGACCACAACACCGGCGCCGATCCGTTCAATCAGACAACCGCTGAGGACCTGGGCACGCTGTTCGGCATGATCTACGACTGCGCCAACTACGGCTCTGGCCTGATGGCCGCCTTCCCGGACGGCGAATTCACCCAGAACGAGTGCCGCCAGATGCTGGAGCTTATGAGCGCCAACGATCTGCAGCGCCTGCTCCAGGGCGGCATCCCGGCCGGCGAGCGCATTTCGCACAAGAACGGCTGGCTTTCCACCATGCACGGAGACGCCGGCATCGTGTACTCGCCCAACGGACGCCACTACATCATCTCAGTTTTCCTGTGGGAGAACACCGACTTCTTCAGTTTCGAGCGGGCCTGGCCCCTGATCGAAGGGATTTCGCGCGCCGCGTGGAATTACTTTAACCCCGAAAACCCGCTGCTGGCCCCCCGCAGCGACCTGCCCCCAACCGCTATGGAGTGCAATCCGCAAGATGGCACACAAGGCTTCCTGCCGCCTTTCGGCGAAGTCAACCTGAACGACATCAACGCCTGGCGCAGAGACCCTTAGGCGGCTTAAGTGTCCTGGGCTGTTTCAACAGCAGGCCGGCATTTAACCAGCGTAAGCTGGTTATAGCCCTGCTCATAGCGGTAGGCGACCTCGTCCATCAACCGCCTGACGAACAACACGCCCCAACCGCCGGGCCGGCGAGCAGGGTCGTCCACCATGTCCGGGCTGCCGGAGCTTACCGGGTCAAACGGCGGCGCGCTGTCGCTGATCTCGATTGTCAGGCAGCCCGGTTCGCGTATACGGCACGCCACCACAATCGTCTGCGCCGCGTTCTCGCCGCCATAACCGTGCTCGATAATATTGGCGCAGATTTCATCCACGCAAAGCTGACAGTGGTGTACCCCCCGGTCATCAAGCCCGGCAGCGCGGGCCGCCCCGGCTGCAGCCTGCGCCGCCCGCCAGATTTCAGCGTAGCGCGCAGCAATGGTCACACGCCGCTCTGCATCTGCCATGTCCGCCGCACCGTTTAGAAGCTGTTGAGCGCCTCGGCCCTGGCGGGGTAAATCTGCATGAACGTGTCCAGCCCCGCCATCTCCAGCACCTCCAGCACACGCGCCGCCGGCTCTGCCAGCCGGATATCACCCTGCATTTTGCGCAGCTTCTTCAGGGCGGACACGATCTCGCGCAGGCCGGCGCTGCTCATGTAATCAACGCCGCTGAGGTCAAGCACGACACGCCTGGCGCCGCCGTCAATCGCGCTCGTCAGCGCTGCGCCAAAGCGGGCGGCCGTCGCGCTGTCAACCCGCCCTCTGGCCTCAACCACCGCCACCTGATTAATTTCTGACACATTCGCTTCAAACATATACCACGCTCCACCTAAGCGATTGTTAGCTGCGGCTGTGCGCTGCCGGCGCTTATAGCTGTAATTATGCCACAGCCTGATCTGCGCCTGTAAACGAAAACCCGGCCAGAACCGGCCTGGCAGCGGTATAATCTTATCAGTGGCCGCTTAAATGGCGGGGGAAAATGGACTGGGGAACAGTTATACTGCTTACGATCTGGCTGGGCGCGCTGCTGCTGCTGTGGCAGCGCACTGAAACCAGGCGGCGCCGGATCGTCATGCTGCTGCTGCTCGTGATCGGGTTTCTGACCTGGTTCTGGGCCAATTACCGGGGGCTTGGCAGCGCTTTCGCAGCCGCCCTGGCAGCGGCGCTGGCGCTCAATTTCCTGTTCTGGCTGTTCATCGGGCGCTACAACCCGGTCGGCAGCAGCGACGACATCCAGGTCATCGGCATGGACGATTAAACAGCGCAGCGCCGGCACACTACCCGGCGCTGCGCTGCTGCCGCCAAACTGGGCCGCTGGCTACTCGACCACGTTCAGCGATATCGCGTCCTCGTTTTGCAGCATCAGCACGCTGGCGCGCGCAGCCACCGCGTGCGCCATGCTTATGAAGGCCTGTCCGGCAGCGCTTTCCGGCTGGCTGACGACAATCGGGCGGCCATAGTCGCCGCCTTTGCGCACGTCCGCCGCCAGCGGGATGCGCCCCAGGAACGGCACGCCGCGTTCCTGCGCCAGCGCCTCACCGCCGCCCTCGCCGAAGAAATCGCCGGCCATGTTCTCAACCACGCCGACAATCGCCACGTTCAGCGTCTCAAACATCGCGATGCTGCGCAGGGCGTCAGACACCGCCACTTCCTGCGGCTGCGTCACGACAATCACACCAGTCAGCGGGAACGACTGCGCCAGCGACAGCGGCGCGTCGCCTGTGCCGGGCGGCAGGTCCACGATCATATAGTCCAGGCTTCCCCACTGAACATCCGTGAAGAACTGGCGAATCGCGCCGTGCAGCATCGGGCCGCGCAGGATCATCGGCTTGTCGGGAGATGTCAGGAATCCAGTGCTGATCAGCTTGATGCCGTAGGCTTCCAGCGGCACCATTTTGTCCCCCGCCACTTTCGGCCGGCCATAGCCCAGGCCCGTCATAGTGGGGATGTTCGGGTTGAGGATGTCAGCGTCAATCAACCCGACTGACGCCCCTGCTTCGGCCAGGGCAGCGGCTAAATTAATTGACACAGTGCTCTTGCCCACGCCGCCCTTCCCGCTGGAAACAGCCAGCAGGCACTTCATCGGCACGTTCAGCAGCCCCTGCACCCGCCGGTCCGTTGGAATCTGGGAGTCCCAGCCAATCTCCAGCCGTTCGATCCCCGGCACTTTGCCCACGACGGCCGCGTTGCAGCGCTCCAGAAAAACGCCTTTAAGCGGGCACGCCGGCGTTGTCAGCACAATCGTGAACAGCGCGGTATCCCCCACGACTTTCAGGTCGCGCACCATCTTGAGCGACACAATATCCCTGTTCAGTTCGGGTTCGATAACGGTGGACAGCGCCGCCATAATCTGTTGTTCGATGGTATCCATAGATCCCCACAAATGAGCAAGCGAAACGAGACGCTAATAATTATAACTCACATTAGAATTATTCGTCACCATCTTTTATCGCAAACCGCGCCTGAATCACGAACCCCGATAAGCATAATCGGGGTTCGTGACGTGGGCACAGGCCGTTTTATTCGCCCTTGTCGCCGTCCTGACGTTCGCGTTTGCGCGCCAGCGCCGCCTCGCGCTTCGCCAGACGAGCCGCCTTCTCCGCCTCAGCGTCAGCGGCGGGGGACGGCGCGGCAGCGGGCGCGGCCTCAGAGCCAGCAGCGGCTGGCGGCGCTGCGGCTGCCGCGTCCCTGGCGGCCGCGGTAGCCCGCTCCGCCTTTTTGCGTTCCTTCAGCACATCGGCGTGTTCCCAACCGCCGCGCGCCTCCATCTCCTCATAAGCGGTCGTGGGGGCGATGGTCTTCCAGTAGCGCATCTCCTTCGACAGCTTCTGCTTGTCGTAGATGTGCCTGGATGTGCGATCGTAGCTCGCCAGCTCGTAATCGTGGTCCATCTTTATCGCATCGAACGGGCAGAACTCAGCGCAGAGGCCGCAGTTCATGCAGATATCAATGTCGATGTAAAACGCCTGCGGCTCAGGAATAGGCCGTCCGGTATTCGGGTCCTCGCCGCGCACGATCCAGATACACTGCGGGGGGCACACCTTGACGCAGATGCCGCAGCTTGTGCACCAGTCGTGGCCGGGGCGCTCCGGGTCATCGTAATTTTCCACTACCAGGAACGGCACAAAGCGGAAGCGCTCCGGCACCGCGATCTTCTCGTCCGGGTACTGAACCGTGTACGCGCCCTGCGTCTTTGGCCCCTGCCGCGTCGGGAAATTCGCCGCGTCGATATACTTGCGCCCGGCATAGCGAATGTCATCAACATAGGTGTTGACAAAGTGTTTAAGGGTAATTATCAACCCTTGTACAATGCCCTGTCCGTATCCGTACATACCCTGCCCTTTTCACGTCCCTGCTAACGGTCTGTCTCGCCCAGCACGATGTCAATGCTGCCCAGGATAGCAACCACGTCCGCCACCTTCTGGCCGACACACATCAGGCCCAGCGGCGTCAGGTTGATAAAACTGGGGGCGCGCACATGATAACGCCAGGGGTTCTGCGTGCCCTTTTCATCGCCCGCCGACACCACATAATAGCCAAGCTCGCCCTTAGGGTTCTCGACCCGGCCAAACGCCTCGCCTGGCGGCACACGCGGCGTATGCACCGGCTTGCCCGCCAGAATCGGCTCGCCTTTGGTGCGCTCCAGGCGCGGCAGTATCTGCCGGAGGATGCGCAGGCTCTCGCGCATTTCCTGCATCCGCACCAGGTAGCGGTCATAGATATCGCCGTTTAGCCCGACGGGGATGTCAAAATCCAGTTCGGGATAGATGCTGTACGGGTCGGCGCGGCGCACATCGTAAGCCACGCCGCTGCCCCGCAGCAGCGGACCAGCCGCGCTGTAAGCAATCGCTTTGTCGCGCGGCAGCACACCCACGCCAATTGAGCGCTCTCTGACGATCTCATTGTCCGTCAGCAGGCGCTCATACTCGTCAATGAACCGCGGCAGCCGCTCGTTCACCATCTCTGTGATGTAGTCTATGGTGTTGTAGTCGCGCACTTTGTCGTTGACCAGGTGCGCGATACTGTGGATGCGCTCCGGCAGGTCCTTAAATACACCGCCAAAGCGCATGTAGTTGCACATCAGGCGGCTGCCAGCGACCGCCTCGAAAATATCGAGGATTTTCTCGCGCTCATTGTTGGCGTAGAGCATCGGCGTGAAGAACGCGCCCAGGTCGTTGAGCAGAAACCCGATTGACCACAGGTGGTTGACGATGCGCGTCAGCTCGACCATCAGCACCCGAATCACCTCAGCGCGGTACGTCGGCGGCTGGTAGCGCGCGCCCAGGCTGAGAAGCTGCTCAACGGCCAGCGCATAGCCCAGGTTGTTGCCCATGCTCGAAATATAGTCGAGCCGGTCGGTGAAGGGCATGTTGTGCAGATAGGTGTTGCGCTCGCCGATCTTCTCGTGGTTGCGGTGCAGGTAGCCCATCACCGGTTCAAGCGTCTCGATCGTCTCGCCGCTAAGCGTTACGACCATGCGAAACACACCGTGCGTGCTGGGGTGGTGCGGCCCCAGGTTGACCACCAACCGGTCAGTCTGGAGGTCGTCGCTGCTTAACCGCTGAACATCAACCCCTAGGCCAGCGCCGGCGTACACCGCCTCCTCTGACTGATCGGACAGCCGTGACAGGTCAATATCCGCCGGATAGCGCACATTCTTGCCATAGGGATTGCGTTCTTCCGCGCGGTGAACCCCGCGGCCATCGGGCCACCGGCTGTCAAAAGGCTTGTGATCGTCTTCGTAATAGGCTTCGTGCCAGTCCTTGCGCATAGGGTGGCCTTCGAAGCCTTCCCACAGCAGGATGCGCCGTAGGTCCGGGTGGCCGGGGAACTTTATGCCGTACAGGTCCCAGGCTTCGCGTTCCTGAAAATCCGCGCCAGGCCAGATGCTGACGAGCGACGGAATCTCGGCGCTGTCGCGCGCGGTCTGCGCCTTAAACACCAGCGCCGGCCCGCCGGTGGTGCGGTAGGCGTGATAGACCATTTCCATCTCATCGCTCAGGCCCAGATAATCAACGGCCGTCGCGCTGGACAGATAATCAAAACCCAGGTCGTCGCGGATGCTGCGCGCAACCTCTACCAGGTGGTCGCGGTCAACGATAACGCCCTTATAGCCGGGGCGCGTGTCCGGCCTGACAGCGCCAGGGAAGCGCGCTTCCAGCGCCGCTGCCGCCGCGCTGACATCGAGTTCAACTGCGTCTGGCGTTACGATCGCCATCTTGTCACTCACCCTTCTGCGCAGATTCGCGAGCGCGCTTCCGCGCCAGCGCTTCCTCGCGCTTGCGCAGTCTCTCAGTCTTCTCTGAGTCCATTTCCGCCTCGGCAGCCGGGGCCGCCGCTGCCTGCGCCTCCACCTTCACCGCGCTCTTCGCCTCCAGCACCACTGGCGGCGGCAGCTCGCGCACGCCGTAAGCCTGGCCAGCGGCGGCCAGCTCAGCCTGCCGGCGAATAATGTCCATCTGGCGCGGGTCAATAATGTCCGGGCCTAAAATCGGAATCGGCGTTGGTTCAGACGGCCCCACGCCATACCAGGGCACGTCGTTCATATCCGCCAGCGACTGCCCGTCGATCTTCTTTTGCAGCGCGATCATCCCGTACATCAGCGCCTGCGGCGTGGGCGGGCAGCCGGGCACGTACACATCCACCGGCACATATTTGTCAATGCCCGACACCACGTTATAGCCTTCCTTGAACGGCCCGCCGCCGCTGGCGCACGCGCCCATCGCCAGCACATACTTGGGTTCTGGCATCTGGTTGTACAGGCGCACAATCGGCACGATCATCTTCTTGGTGACGGTTCCTGAAACAATCATCAGGTCCGCCTGGCGCGGACTGGCGCGCATGACCTCAAAACCGAAGCGCGAGAAGTCAAAACGCGATGCCGCCGTGCCGATCATCTCGATGGCGCAGCACGCCAGGCCGAACAGCAGCGGCCACATGGACGAGCGCCGGCTCCAGTTGTACAGGCTGCTCAGGCTGGTAATAGCCAGGTTGCCTTGCAGTTCCTCTGGAATGGGGAACTCGGTGCTGTTCAAGTCGCGCAGATCAAATTCACTCATACACCATTGACCTCCTCATACCACTCACGCAGGATGTCGTTCAGCATATCATCGTTGGCCAGGGCCGGGTCGTCGGCGAAGTTCGGCAGCGCGATCACCCATTCCCACAGCTCAGCCAGCCCCAGCGCGTCCAGGTCAGCGCCGCCGTGCGCTGCGCACAGCGCTAGCACAATCTCATACGGCGTGTCCCAGTACAGCGGGTTAACAGGCGCGGCGTCTTCCATCATGGCCTTAGCTTACCGCATTCCAGCGCGAATGCCGAACAAAAGTCAAAGCCGGGTCTGCTTTATTAACTCACCGCGTTCACGTGTCGCCCAGAATACGCTCGGTGTCGATCTGCGCGCGCTGCAAGCGCCCGCTGTAATCCACATACACCGACTTCCACTCGGTAAAGCTGTCCAGCGCCGCCTGGCCCGCCTCGCGCATGCCGTTGCCGGTCCCGCGCGTGCCGCCAAACGGAAATTGTATCTCGGCCCCGGTCGTGCCGTGATTGACGTAGACAATCCCGGTCGTCAGGTCGCGGATCGCCTGGAAAGCGGCGTTCACGTTTTCGGTAAAGATGCTGCTGGAAAGGCCATAGGCTGTGCTGTTGTTGACCTCAACCGCCTCCTCCAGCGTCCCGACCTCGACAATCGAAAGCACCGGGCCGAAAATCTCCTCCTGTTCGACGCGCATCCCCGGCGTGACGCCGTTCAGCAGCGTCGGCTGGAAGAAGAAGCCGCGCGGCAGATCAGCCCGCCCGCCGCCGAGCAGCACCTGCACGCCTTCACCGCGCGCTACATCCAGATAGCCGCTCACCTTATCCAGCGCCTTCTGGTTGACCAGCGGCCCCATGTCGGTACTGGCCTCCAGGCCGTCGCCCAGGCGCAGCGCGCGGCCCTTCTCCACCAGCGCCTCCAGCAGCCGGGGCTTAATGCCGCGCTGGACGATCAGCCGACTCGTGGCCGTGCAGCGCTGGCCGGTCGTGCCGAACGCGCTCCAGGTGATCGCCTCGACCGCCAGCTCCAGGTTCGCGTCATCCAGCACGATGATCGCGTTCTTGCCGCCCATCTCCAGCGTGACCTTCTTGCCCAGGGCGGCGGCGGCGGTGTAGACCTTCAGGCCGGTCTGCGTCGAGCCAGTGAACGAGATGATGCGCACATCGGCGTGCGTCGCCAGCGCCGCGCCGGCCTCGCCTGTCCCCAGCACCAGGTTAAGCACACCGGCGGGCAGGCCCGCTTCCTCGAATACGCGCACAAAAGCCGCCGAAACCGCCGGCGTGTCCTCGCTTGGCTTCCACACAACAGCGTTACCGGCGATCAGCGCGGGCAGCATCTTCCAGCTTGGCACAGCAACCGGGAAATTCCAGGGGGTGATCAGCCCGACCACGCCCGCCGCGTCGCGCAGCGCCATGCCGAATTTATTGGGCATCTCGACTGGCGCGGTGTAGCCCAGCAGCCGGCGGCCCTCGCCGCCCATGTAGTAGGCCATGTCGATGGCCTCCTGCACATCGCCGCGCGTTTCCGCCAGGATTTTGCCCATTTCCTGCGTCATCAACCGCGCCAGCTCATCCTTGCGCTCAGTGAGAATCTGAGCAGCGCGGAACAGGATTTCGCCGCGCCGGGGGGCTGGCGTCAGCCGCCAGCCGCGATACGCCGCTTTGGCGGCCTGCACCGCAGCGTCAACATCTGCCGCCGCGCTGCGCGCCGCCTCGGCCAGCGGCGCCTCAGTTGCCGGGTTTAACGAGGTAAAGGTTTCGCCAGAGCGCGCCTCGACCCACGACCCGCCAATATAATTCTTCACGAGGTCAGCCATAAGCGCCCTTCTCTACACACAGCATAAGGAAATGTAATATGGGGTGTTGTGCAGTGTTCAAGTATAGGTTGCACAAACTTCATTGTCAAGAATTTCACAATTTCAACGCATTACGAACACCTAAACCCGACATGAATCGCCCTCCCCCATCAGCGCCGTGCGCGCCTCTACGCCGTACACAGCACGCGCGCGCCCTCAGCCCCAACCTGGCAGTACCGCACCGCGCTGTTGATGCCGGCCTCGTCGTATTCGGCCTTCATCGCCGCCGCCGCCTGGCAGGCAGCCGCCGCCGTGTCACAGACGGCGCACAGCGTCGGCCCTGCCCCACTGATCACGACGGCCAGCGCCCCGGCGCGCTTAGCCGCCGCCCGCACCTCAGCCAGTCGGGACATCAGATGCGCCCGCGCCGGTTCCACAACGCTGTCCGATTCCATCGCCGCCGCCAACTGCTCGATATCACCGCGATACAGCGCATCCACCAGCAGCGCCACCGCCGCCGTCTGGCTCTTCATCTGTCCCAGCGGCACTGACGCCGGCAGCACAGCCCGCGCCGCCGCCGTCGGCACGGCCACTTCAGGCGTGGCCAGCGCCAGCCACAGCCCCGGCGGGGTCGGCAGGCGGTGTATCAGCCCTGCGCCCGCGATCAGCACGATACCGCCCAGTAGGCTGGGCGCGACATTGTCCGCGTGGTAGCCGCTGACGCACGCCTCCCCTTCCAGGCACGCCGGCAGCAAATCCTCTTTAGCCAGCGGCGCGCCAAACAAGGCGTTGACAGCCACCGCCGCCGCGACAGCGCTGGCGGCGCTGCTGCCTAATCCGCTGGCCAGCGGCAGCCGTTTGTACAGCGTCAGGTCAACGCCCTGGCGCGCCCCGATGGTGTCAAGCAGCGCCTGCGCCGCCGCCGCCGCCGTGTTTTTTCGAGGGTCGAACGGCAGCGCGCCGCCATCGCCCTCAATCGCGACAACCGTAACCCCTGGCTCGTCGCGCAGACGCACCTGCACCACATCGCCCGGTTCTTCGAAAGCCAGCCCCAGAATATCGAACCCAACGCCGACATTGCCCATGCTGGCGGGCGCGTAGGCTTCGGCTGTGGTAATCGGCATGTTTAGTGTTATCCTTAACGGCGGTAGCTGCTCAATACACAGGCGGTAATTATACTATGCTCAGCGTCCTCAAATGCATGGACTGCGGCTGCGAATACGCGATCAACGTCCCCTTTTACACCTGCGAACGCTGCGGCGGGCTGCTGGACGTGGCGCATGATCTTGATGCCCTGCGCCAGACCGTCAGCCGCGCGCTTTTCGACAGCCGTCTGGGAACCCTGCAAGCGCCTTTTAACAGCGGCGTCTGGCGCTATAAGGAGCTGGTATACCCGGACATCGCCCTAGAGTACATCGTCAGCCGGCCAGAAGGCAATACGAATCTGTACAGCGCGCCCCGGCTGGCGGCCTGGGCAGGCGTACAGCGGCTGTACTGCAAGCATGAGGGCGAGAACCCGACCGGCTCGTTCAAGGATCGCGGCATGACCGGCGGCCTGACACAGGCGCGCGCCCTGGGCATGACGCGCGTCGCCTGCGCCTCCACCGGCAACACATCGGCTTCGCTGGCGGCGTATGCGGCCTTCGCCGGGCTGGAAGGCATCGTGTTCTTCCAAAACAAACAGGTCGCGCTGGGCAAGCTGTCCCAGGCTGTCGCCTACGGGGCGACCTGCATCCAGATCGCCGCTGACTTCGACCGCAACCTGGAGCTGGTGCGCCAGGTCGGCGCTGACCTGGGCATCTATGTGCTCAATTCCGTCAACCCCTTCCGGCTGGAGGGGCAGAAAACGATCGTGTTTGAGCTGATCCAGCAGCTCCGCTGGCAGGTCCCGGATTGGATCGTGTGCCCCGGCGGCAACCTGGGCAACAGCTCCGCCTTTGGCAAGGCGCTGCACGAACTTCACGCCCTCGGCCTCATTGACCGCCTGCCCCGGCTGGCGATCATCCAGGCAGAAGGCGCGAATCCGCTGTATCGCAGCTTCCAGCGCGGCTTCGACCGGCTGGAACCCATGACGGCGGACACAATCGCGACGGCGATCAAAATCGGCAGCCCGGTCAATTACCCGAAAGCTGTGCGCGCTGTGCGCTGGACCGACGGCGTCGTCGCGCAGGTTACGGATGCCGAGATTATGAACGCCAAAGCGCTCATCGACGCGCAGGGTATCGGGTGCGAACCAGCCTCCGCCTGCTCACTGGCCGGGACCCGCAAACTGGCCGAAAGCGGCGTCATCAGGCCAGGCGAGACAGTCGTCGCGGTGCTCACCGGCCATCTGCTCAAGGACCCGGACGCGACCATCGGCTATCACCGCGGCGCGCTGGCGGGCATAGAAGCCGCCTATCCCAATCACATTCACGAAGCCGCGCCGTCGGCGGCGGCTATCGCACAGATTCTGTCCGCCAGTCAGGTGTCTGCCGGGGGATAGCGCCGCCGCTACTGCCGGAAGCGCCACTCCCACAGCTCCTCCAGCCGATAGATGGCCGCCGGGGTGCGCGGCACCGCGCTCAGCGCCTGCTCCAGGTCGCGCAGGATGTCCGCCGTGTCCTCAATGCCGACAGCGAGCCGCACCAGGTTGTCGCTGATGCCCAACGCCTGCCGTTCCTCTGTCGTTTTTTCAAAGTAGCTCATCAGCGCCGGCTGTTCAACCAGACTCTCGGCGCCGCCCAGGCTGGGCGCAATGTAGGGGATGCGCAGCCGGTCAATGAAGGCGGCGGCCGCCTGCAGATCGCCTGCGATTTCAAAGCTGACCACGCCGCCATATCCGCTCATCTGCGCCGCCGCCGTCCTGTGGTCAGGATGCGACCGCAGGCCCGGATACCACACGCGCGCAACAGCCGGGTGGCCTTCCAGAAACTCAGCGACCGCCTGCGCGGTGCGGTTCTGCTGCTGCACCCGCAGGCCCAGCGTTTTAATCCCGCGCTCCAGCAGGAAAGCGTTCTGCGGGTCCACCACACCGCCCAGAACACCGCGCGCCTCGCGCAGCAGTTGAATGCGCTCAGCGCTGCCGATGACCACGCCAGCCAGCAGATCGTTGTGGCCGGACAGATACTTGGTTGCGCTGTGAACGACAAAATCAATTCCCCACTCCAGTGGCCGCTGGTTAATCGGCGTTGCGAACGTGCTGTCAATCAGCGTGCGCACACGGTATTTGCGGCCTATCTGTGCGATGCGCTCCAGGTCAGCCACCCGCAGATACGGGTTCGTCGGGCTTTCCGAAATGATGAAGCGCGTCCGCTTAGGAACGATCGCCGCCTCCAGCGCGTTGTAATCGCCCATCGGCACAACCGTCGTTTCGATCCCAAAACGCTTGAGGAACGTCTGGCAGAACTGGCGCGTCCGGCGGTAGCAGTCGTTGGTCATAACGATATGCGCGCCAGCAGGCAGCGTGGACAGCAGCAGCGAGGTAACGGCGTTCATGCCGGAGGCGTACAGCACGGCGTCCTCGCCGCCTTCAAGGGCCGCCAGCTTCTGCTCAACCGCCGCCGCTGTCGGGTTGCCATAGCGCCCATATTCCTCCCGCGCCGCGCCGTCACCCCATGTTCTGCGCGCCATAAAATCAACCAGTTCCTGCGTGCTGCCGAAGGTGTACGTCGCCGTCTGCACGATAGGCGTGATCAGCGCGTGATGCGCCTTCCGCCGCTGCGCGCCGCTGTGCACCGCGCGCGTGCTGCTGCCCTGCTGCTGATCTGTGCTGCTGGCAAATGGTTCGCTGTTCCGCGCTGCTGTCATGTTCACATCGCCCCTTCTGGATAACTAAAACAGGCCGCGTCCCTCATCGGTAGTCACGGCCTGCTGTGGTGTGCGCGCTAACGAAAAAAGACTTCGGCTGAAGTCTTGAGGTCGGTTAGCAAGCTGACGTCAAACGTTGACGCCAGTATCCGCTCTCATCTCCCGGAACCCGGTTCCGTCGGAGTTGGCACCTTCCCAGCGCCTGCCTGGGGGTTGCCGTGGTTTCACAGGGCCGTTCCCTCCACCACTCTGGATAAGAGAATCCAGTTACTGTTGGGTTGTTAAGGTGCGGTGCTGCGCTGGTTATTACTGTAGCACAACGGCAGCTCAGGCGCAAGCACAGTGCTGAAAATCCGGCGGCGCAGCCCGGAAGCGCAATTCCAGGTGAACCTCCCCCTCAAAACCCGCTGTTTCTCGCCCCATTCCCAGGGAAAGGGGCGGTTAAGCGCGGCAAACAGGGGCGAGATTGAGCAATCCGCGATTCACTGAGTATACTAAAAAGCAGGAACAGCTTTCGAGGAGCGCCCGTGGAAGCCCGCCTGAACATCATGATCATGAGCGGTGTGGACGATGGCTCAGTCCTTAAGCTCACAATGGATGAGGGCGAATCGCGCCTGGCCGACGGCTCGTGGGTGATCACGATTGGCCGGCACGACGATAACGATATCTGCCTGAACAACGACACCTTTGTATCTCGGCATCACGCGCGCATCTGCTGCCGCGCGGACGGTCTGTGGCTTGAGGACCGCGACAGCACCAACGGAACCTACGTTGAGACCCCGATCGAGGACCTGCAAATTGACCAGGCCGCGCCGATCACGCCGGGGCAGTTATTCCGTGTGGGCCGCACCTGGATGCGCATCGAGCAGGCTGAGTGACCAATGCCCACCATCGAGCTGAAAGACATCCTTATCAACGCCCGGCAGGAATCGCACCGGATGCAGCACTACTACATCGGTGTGGAGCACCTTTTTGTCGCCCTGCTTGAAATTCAGAGCGGGCTGGCGAGCAGTCTGCTGGAGGCGCAGGGCCTTACACCCGAATATGTGATTGACGCCGTGCGGCGGAAGATCGGCAGGGGCAGCCAGCGGCGCCTGTGGGCTGGCGCGCCCTACACGCCGCGCGCCAATGTGATTGTCGGCGTCGCCCAGGACCTGGCCAGCGAAGATGGCCGTGAAGAGATCAACGAGCGCGATCTGCTGATCGCTATTCTCGAAGAGGCCGACAGCATGCCAGTGCGCGTCGTGCGCACGCTCGGCGTAGACTTCCAGCGCCTGGTTGAAATGGCGCACACACACAGCCTTAACGACCACGCGCCGCAGCCTTACGTCCACATCGAATTCAGCCCGGCCTTCGATTACGCGCTCAACCACGAACACCTGCTGATCCTGCGGCGCATGTTTCACACCTATTCGCGCATCCGCATTGAAAGCCGCCTCACGGGGGGATACACCGGCGCGCTGGTGTTGGTCGTCACGCCAATTCACGCCGACCTGCGCAAGGACGCGGCTATCGTCGTCAAAATTGACGAGCAGGAAATCATCCTGGATGAGGAACAGCGCTACGAAACCCATATTCGCGGGACGCTGCCGCCGCTGACCGCCCGCCTGGAAAACAAACCTGTCGCGCCGGAAGGCTGCACGCTTGCCGGCCTGGGCTACAGCATCGTCACCAGGCACGACCAGCCGCCCCAGGACCTGCGGGCGGCGGCGCGCGAAATCGGCATCGGGCGGCTGGGCGATTGGCTGCGCGAGCAGCTCTACGCGCACTTCGGGCGCGCCTGGTGGCAGCAGCAGCGCATGTTCCGGTTTCAGGTGTGGACCGAATACGACTGGCTGCTGCCCCCGGTGCTGTCGCTGAACGCCGCGCCAGACAATGCCGACGCGGACAGCGCGCAGGTGCTGCGCGTCCCCGTCAGCCGGTCACGGATCGCGTCAGTTGTGGCCGGCGACATCGTCACGCTGGAAAATTTCACCGTCCAGCGCACCTACCCGGACCGCAACGCGCTCCAGCTTGTGCTGGGGCGCGGCAGCGAGGCCACCCGCCGCGCTTACAAGATTGAGGTGACCGGCCGCGACCCACACAGCGCCGGACACTATCGCGGTGAAGTCATCGAACAGCTAACCGGCCAGGTGTGGAAAACGCGGCGCGACTGGCTGGTGGCCGCCGCCGAGCTGCTCAGCCCGCCCTTCGACCTCGCCGCGCCGTCGTTTACGCTCAACCAGCGCGCGCTGCCCAACCCGATCACCGCCCATGAGCCGCTGCTGCAATACTATATCAGCGGTTCCACCAGCAAGATTCACGGCGATCTGCATCTCGGCAACATCCTGATCGGCCCCGGCGACAGCGCCTTCCTGATCGACTTCGCCCAAAGCCGCGAAGGGCATACGCTGTTTGACTGGGCCAACCTGGAAATCAGCCTGCTGAGCGAAGTGGTTATGCCGGCGGCAGGCGACACCTGGGCGGACGTCGCACTGGTGCTGGACTATCTCACCGCGCTCAACGCGCGCGCCGAGCTGCCCGACCTGAACCCGGACGTATCAGAAGCGCTTGCGGCCGTCGTCGCCGTGCGGGATATCGTCCAGGAACTGCTGGCGATCGAGCATAACTGGGCAGAATATTACATCGCGCTGGCGCTGTGCGCGCTGCGCGCTGTGACCTGGAACACGATGCCGCTGGGGGCGCGGCGGCTGATGCTGGCGGTATCCGCGCTTGCGATTGACGAAATGCGCCAGCGCCCGCCGCAAACCGGCGAAACCGACACCCCCTCGCCCGATGAAACCGACCACGGCTGATACAGTTAACGCCAGCCCGCTACAGCCGCCGCAAAATCTCGCCGGTGAAATCGCCCGTGCTGATGTAGCCGCCCCCGCGCGGCGCGATGTCGGCGGTGCGCGCGCCGGCGGTCAGCGTCGCCTCAACCGCCCGCTCAACCGCCTGCGCCTCAGCTTCTAACCCCAGGCTGTAGCGCAGCAGCAGCGCAGCGCTGAGAATCGTTCCGGTGGGGTTGGCCTTGCCCTGCCCGGCGATATCTGGCGCTGAGCCGTGAATCGGCTCATACAGCCCGAAGCGCCCCGCCCCCAGCGACGCCGACGGCAGCATGCCCAGCGACCCGGCCAGCACCGACGCCTCATCGCTGAGGATGTCGCCAAACATGTTGTCGGCCAGGATAACGTCGAAGCTGGCGGGGCGCGTCAGCAGGTGCATAGCGCAGGCGTCCACCAGCACATGCTCCAGCGCGATCTCCGGGTAGTCGTCATGAACCTGAGTGACCGTCCGCCGCCAAAGGCGCATCGAGGCCAGCACGTTAGCCTTGTCAACCGAGGCGACACGCTGCCGCCGCCGCTGCGCCGCCTGAAATGCGATCCGCGCCACCCGTTCCACCTCGCCAACAGTGTACAGGTTTGTATCGTAGGCGCTGTCGCCGCCGCCCTGTTCCTGACGCGCGCCAAAGTAGATACCGCCTGTCAGCTCGCGCACAAATAACATATCCACTTCGCGCAGCAGGTCGGCGCGAACCGGCGCGTGCTCCGCCAGGACGGGGTAGGCTTTGACAGGCCGCAGGTTCGCGAACAGCACGAAATGCTGGCGCAGCTCCAGCAAACCCTGCTCCGGGCGCACCGCGGCCGTCGGGTCGGACCACTGCGGCCCGCCCACCGCGCCCAGCAGGATCGCATCGCTCTGCTCACAAACGCGCAGCGTCTCCACCGGCAGCGCGCTGCCAGTCGTGTCGATAGCGCAGCCGCCCATCAGCGCCTCGTTGAACGTGAAGTCGTGGCCAAACCTGCCCGCGACCGCCGTCAGCACGCTGACCGCTTTAGCCGTCACCTCCGGGCCAATGCCGTCGCCCGGCAGCACTGCAATCGTGGCCTTCATAACATCTCTCCATACGCAAAAAGGCCAGGCGCCTGCGCCCGGCCTACACCGCTATCGCAAACTTACACCGCCGTACACACCGTTCGCCTTCCCGCTGCGCGCCCGGCTCACGGGGCCGCCGCCGTTGGCGACTGCTGCTTGTGCGCCAGGCGCAGCCCATACTCCATGCTGTCAACCAGCGCGTGCCAGCTTGCCTGGATGATATTTGTGCCCGCGCCTACCGTGCTCCAGCGCTGGTGGCCGTTCTGCGTGTCAATCAGCACGCGCGTGGTCGCCGCCGTGCCTTTGTCGCCGTCGAGAATGCGCACCTTGTAATCTGCCAGCCGGAAATCGGCGAGCTGAGGGTACAGCGGGGCCAGCGCCTTGCGCAGCGCCTGGTCGAGCGCGTTCACCGGGCCGTTGCCCTCCGCCGCGGTGTGAACAACCTCGCCCGCCAGTTCGATCTTAACAGTCGCCTCGGCCAGCGTGCCGCGCCCCCGCCGTTCCTCAACCGTCGCTGTGAAGTCAATCAGCGTGAACAGCGGTTCGTAGTCCGGTTTCGCCCGGTGCAGGCGGATAGCCACTGACGCCTCAGCCCCTTCGAACACAAACCCTTCGTTCTCCAGCCGCTTGATTTCCTCCAGCACGCGCATCGCTTCCTCGCGCGAGACATCCAGCCCGAATTCCTCGCCCTTGCTCAACAGGTTGCCCTGCCCGCTCAGGTCAGAGACCAGCACACGCATCTCGTTGCCGACCAGCGCCGGGTCAATGTGCTGATAGCTGTCCACGTTGCGGCGGATCGCCGCCACGTGGATGCCGCCTTTATGCGCGAAGGCGCTTTTGCCCACATAGGCGTGATGGTCGTCCGGCGCGAGGTTGGTGATCTCCGCCACCGTGCGCGACAGCAGCGTCAGCGTGCGCAGGCTCTCCGGCGGCACACAGTCGCAGCCCATCTTGAGCTGCAGGTCGGGAATGATGCTGCACAGGTTAGCGTTACCGCAGCGTTCGCCGTAGCCGTTGATCGTCCCCTGCACATGCACTACGCCCGCCCGCACCGCCGTCAGCGAGTTAGCGACCGCCAGCTCGCCGTCGTTGTGTGTGTGGATACCCAGCGGTATATCCGGAAAAGCGTCCTTTACCATCCCGACATAGCGCGCCACTTCCCAGGGCAGCGAGCCGCCGTTAGTGTCGCACAGCACCACGCAGTCCGCGCCGCCCTCAACCGCCGCCCTGATGGTGTCCAGGCCATATTCCATGTCCAGCTTCAGGCCGTCGAAGAAATGTTCCGCGTCGTAGATCACCTCTTTACCCAGGCGCTTCAGATAGGCCAGGCTGTCCTGGATCATGCGCAGATTTTCGTCAGGCGTGGTTTGCAGGACATCGGTCACGTGCAGCATAGATGTCTTGCCTACCACTGTTACGACTGGCGTGTTCGCGTCCACCAGCGCCCTGATGTTGGGGTCATCCGCCGGGTCGCTGTTTTTGCGCCGGGTGGAGCCAAAAGCCGCGATCTTCGCGTGGCTTAACTCCACTGACTGCACGGCCTCAAAGTAAGCGGCGTCCTTCGGGTTAGAGCCAGGCCACCCCCCCTCGATGTACGCCACGCCGAGATGATCGAGCAGGCGCGTTATCTTGAGCTTATCGGCGACAGACAGCGAGATCCCCTCGCGCTGCGTGCCGTCGCGCAGTGTCGTGTCGTAAATTGCTACTTTGGCTGTCATGTCAGCTTCACCTTTTCACCACCACAACTGGCCGTCCGGCCAGGATTCTACACAGCGAGCGTGTTGACACGGCCTGGTTGGGCCGCCTCATACGCGGTGATGTCGGTGTCCAGTCCCAGCAGAAAGCCCAACTGGTCCACCCCGTTCAGCAGGCAGTATTTAGCGAACGGGTCAATCGGAAAGGTGACGCTGCGACCATCAGGCAGCGTCAGGGTTTGCGCTGCCAGGTCCACCGTCACCCGCACCTCTGGGTCTTCTTCCGCCAGGCTGTGAAGCTGCTGCAGCGTTTCATCATCGACCATAACGGGCAGCAGGCCGTTCTTGAGCGCGTTATTCCTGAAAATGTCAGCGAAACTCGTGCTTACCACCGCGCGCAGCCCGGCGCCGGCCAGCGCCCAGGGCGCGTGCTCGCGCGAGCTGCCGCAGCCAAAATTGTCGCCGGCGACCAGCACCTCCACGCCCTGGTGTTCGGGCCGGTTGAGCGCGAAATCGGGCCGGGGCGCGCCGCTGGCGTCATAGCGCCAGTCAGCGAACAGGTTGGCCCCCAGCCCGGCTTTATCAGTCACCTTGAGAAACCGCGCCGGGATAATCTGGTCGGTGTCAATGTCGTTGATCGGCAGCGAGACTACCTTGCCGGTGAAAGCCCTGATGGGTTCCATCACGCATATGTCCTTTCCAGCAGCGCGCGCGGGTCGGCGATCGCGCCGCTGACCGCCGTCGCCACCGCTGTCAGCGGGCTGACCAGAAACGTGCGCCCGCCCTTGCCCTGGCGGCCCTCAAAGTTGCGGTTGCTGGTGCTGACGGCGTACTGCCCCGGCTGGAGCTGGTCGCCGTTCATCGCGATACACATCGAACAGCCTGCCTCGCGCCACTCCGCGCCGGCAGCCTTGAATATCGCGTCCAGCCCCTCCGCCTCTGCCTGCGCCTTGACGCGCTGCGACCCCGGCACAACCAGCATGCGCACGCCGGCGGCCACGCGCCGCCCGCGCAGCAGGTTCGCCGCCTCGCGCAGGTCGGAAATGCGCGAGTTCGTGCAGCTTCCCACGAACACAACATCCACCGCCTTGCCGAGCAGGCTCTGGCCTGCCTGTAAATCCATGTAGCGCAGCGCCTTGTCGAGCGCGGCGCGCTGCGTCACGTCCTTGAGCGTGTCAGGGTCGGGCACGCGCCCGGTGATCGGCATCCCCATGCCGGGGTTGGTTCCATACGTTATCATCGGCACAAGGTCGTCCGCGCTGAGCCGCACCTCATTGTCGAACGCCGCGCCCTCGTCGCTGGGCAGCGTGCGCCAGTCCGCGACGGCCTGCTCCCAGGCAGCGCCCCGCGGGGCCAGCGGGCGGCCAGCGATGTACTCGAACGTGGTGTCGTCCGGCGCGATCATGCCAGCGCGCGCGCCGCCTTCGATAGACATATTGCACACGGTCATTCGGCCTTCCATGTTCAGGCCGCGAATGGCCTCGCCCATGTACTCAAACACGTAGCCGGTGCCGCCGCCGACACCGATCTTCGCGATGATGGCCAGGATGATGTCCTTCGCGGTCACGCCGGGCTGTAAACGCCCATCCACCCGCACCGCCATCGTTTTCGGCCTGCTCTGCAGCAAACACTGCGTCGCCAGCACGTGCGCCACTTCGCTCGTGCCGATCCCGAACGCCAGCGCGCCGAACGCGCCGTGTGTGCTGGTGTGGCTGTCACCGCAGACAATCGTCATGCCCGGCTGCGTCAGCCCCTGCTCCGGCCCGATCACGTGCACAATGCCCTGGTTCTGCGTGCCCAGGTCGAACAGCGGAATGTCGAAGTCCTGGCAGTTCCGGCGCATGACATCGAGCTGTGCGCTCGCCAGCGCGTCCGTCACCGGGATAACCCCCAGCGCGTTGCGCGGCGTCGTCGGCGTGCTGTGATCCATCGTGCCCAGCGTCTGGTCAGGCCGGCGCACTTTCAGGCCGCGCTCGCGAAGCTGCGAGAACGCCTGCGGCGACGTAACCTCGTGTACCAGGTGCAGATCAATGTACAGCACCGCCGGCGTGTCAGGTGTCTGCGGGCGGACCACATGCCGCGACCACACCTTCTCGAACAACGTTTGCGGTTTCGGTTGCGTTGATTCCATCACTTCAATGTTCGCCTTCGTCGTCTGCCGTCATTACTTTGCGCTTGCCAGATTGACCGTCGCCGCTTCACCTTCTGGCTGCTGGCCGGCCAGCCCCATCACCGCGACCATACGATTCAGCGCCACCAGATAGGCTTTGACGCTGGCCACGATAACATCGCCATCGGCGCCGTAGCCGCCAAACGTGCGCGCGCTGTCCGGCGTCGAAATGCGCACCGTGACCTCGCCCAGCGCGTTGATGCCTTCGGTGACGCTGTGAACGCTGTATTCGATAAGCGTGTTGGGGGCCTTCACAACCGCGTCAATCGCGCGGAAAGAGGCGTCCACCGGCCCCGTCCCAACCGCTGCATGGATGACCGTTTCGCCGGTGGCAGTGGTCATCTTGACGGTTGCCGTCGGCATGCCCATCGTGCCGCACGTCACCTGAATATCCGCCAGCGAGAAGATTTCCTCCGACCCGTGAAATTCGTCGGCGATAAGCGCCTGCAGGTCGGCGTCGGTGACGGTCTTTTTGGCGTCTGCCAGGTCTTTGAAGCGGGCGAACACCTGCTTGAGGGCGTCGCCATCCACATCATAGCCCAGCTCCTGCAGCCGCACCTTGAGCGCGTGGCGCCCGCTGTGCTTGCCCAACACGAGCTGGCTCTGTATCAGGCCGACGCTCTCCGGCGTCATGATTTCATAGGTGCTGGCGTTTTTGAGCACGCCGTCCTGATGGATGCCCGCCTCATGCGCGAAGGCGTTGCTGCCGACAATCGCTTTGTTGGGCTGCACCGACATGCCGGTGTAGTTGCTGACCATGCGGCTGGTTTTCATGATCTCGCGCGTGTTGATGTTAGTGCGCAGGTTGAAAAACTGAGGCCGCGTGCGCAGCGCCATCGCCACTTCCTCCAGGCTGGTGTTGCCCGCGCGCTCGCCGATGCCGTTAATCGTCACTTCAACCTGGCGCGCGCCCGCCATCACGCCGGCCAGCGTGTTGGCCGTCGCCAACCCCAGGTCGTTGTGGCAGTGTACTGACCAGACCACACCGCTGCCTGGCCCGGCGCCGGGCGTCTCCGCGATCAGCGTGGCGATCGTTTCCTGCCACTCCGCCGGCGTCACATAGCCCACCGTGTCCGGGATATTGAGCGTCGTCGCGCCGCATTCCACGGCCAGCGTGCACACCTGAACAAGGTATTCCAGGTCAGTGCGCCCGGCATCCATCGGGCTGAACTCAACATCAGCGCACAGGCTGCGCGCCAGCGTCACCGCGCTGCGCACACGCTCCAGCCCTTCCTCGCGGGTCAGGCCGGTCTGATACTTCAGGTGAATATCGGACGTGCCGAGGAAGGTGTGAATGCGCGGTTTGGCCGCGTCCTTAACGCCTTCCCAGCACGTTATGATGTCGCTGTCTACCGCCCGCGCCAGCCCGCAGATCACCGGGCCGTCGGCTGTCCCAACCTCGCGCGCGATGCGCTGCACCGCCGCCAGGTCATCGGGCGACGCCGCCGGGAACCCGGCCTCGATGATGTCCACGCCCAGGCGCGCGAGCTGCCGCGCGATCTCCAGCTTTTCCGCGCTGGTGAGCGTCGCGCCGGGGCTTTGTTCGCCGTCGCGCAGGGTGGTGTCGAAAAACAGAACTACGCCGTCATCAGCAGTTCGGTCAGACATGTAGGGGTGATCCTTTCGTGTGCAATCAGGCGGTCAAACGGTTTGCGCGTAAGGTCAGCAAGGCCGTCTTCAGTCACAGGACCACCCCCCTTCTACAGCTACGCCGGTTTCATCACTGGTAGTCATGGCTGCGCTCGCTCTGTTCGCTATTCCTGCTTAATGCGCTTGGCGTTGAGGAACGGCATCATATCGCGCAGGTTCGCGCCCACCTCCTCGATTTGCAGGCTTTGTTCCTGCCGGCGCCGGCCAGTGAAGTATGGGCGCCCGGTCTCGTTCTCGGCAATCCAGTTCCGGGCAAACGACCCGTCCTGAATGCGCTGAAGCACGCCGTCCAGCTCTTCCTTCACCATGCCCTCAATCTGATCGCCGACGACATAGCCGCCGTACTCTGCGGTGTCGCTCACGCTGTACCACATGTAGCTCATGCCGCCCTGGTACAACAGGTCAACAATCAGCTTAAGCTCGTGCATGCACTCGAAATACGCCACTTCCGGCTGATAACCGGCGCGCACCAGCGTGTCAAACGCCGCGCGGATCAGCGCGGTCACGCCGCCGCACAGGATCGTCTGCTCGCCGAACAGGTCGGTTTCCGTTTCCTCTTTAAACGTGGTCTCAATCACGCCGGCGCGCGTGCAGCCGATAGCCTTGGCATACGCCAGCGCGGTCGCTTTGGCGCGCCCGGTGGCGTCTACCGCCACCGCGACCAGCCCTGGCGTGCCGCCGCCATCGCGAAACACCTCGCGCACGCGGTGCCCCGGCGCTTTGGGGGCTACCATCGCCACATCCACACCAGCAGGCGCTTCGATCCGCCCGAAGTGAATGTTAAACCCATGCGCGAACATCAGCATGCTGCCCGACTTGAGGTTGTCGCGAATTGATTCGTGGTATACCGCCGGCTGCATGGTGTCCGGGATGAGGATAACCACAACGTCAGCGGCGCGCGTCGCATCAGCTACCGACATCACCTCCAGCCCGTCAGCCTGAGCCTTAGCCCGGCTTTTGCTGCCTTCGTGCAGGCCAACAACAACATGAATGCCGCTGTCTCTGGCGTTCAGCGCATGAGCATGCCCCTGGCTGCCATAGCCAATCACGGCAATCGTCTTGCCTTCCAGCAGCCTGAGGTCCGCGTCTTGATCGTAATAGAGGGTTGCCATTCGGCGTTATCTCCTGTGCAGCGCCGCGCGGCGCTTAGCCATTAAATCAGATGCAGCCGGGCACAGCCGGAGCTGTGCCCGCACACAATGTTGATCCGTCAAACGCTGTAACGCTGGCCGTTCGTGCCGGTGGCGATCACCGGCGGCTCGTATTGGGTGTCGAGGATGCGCGTGCCGCGCCCCATCGCGACGATGCCCGTCCGCACCAGCTCCACAATGCCGATTGGCCGCAGCTCCTCGATCATCGCTTCGACCACTTCCTCCTGCGCCGTGATCTCGACGATGAGCACTTTCGGCCCTACATCCACGATCCGCGCCGGGTAGCGCTCGGAAATCATTGTGACAGCGTTGCGCATGTCAGCGTCCTCAGCGCGCACTTTCACCAGCGCCAGGTCGCGGCTTATGAACGGCTCCTGTGATACGTACTGCACCTCAATCACGTTAATGAGCTTGTACAGGTTGGCCGCGATCAGGTTGATATTGGTGCGCTTCGCATCCACCACAATCGTCATGCGCGAAATGTGCGGCTTGTGCGTGCGGCCTACCGTCAGGCTGTCGATGTTGAAGTTGCGCCGCCGGAACAGGCTGGCAACACGGTTCAGCACACCGGGCTTGTTCTCAACCAGCGCCGCCAGCGTCTGCTTTTCGGTCTGCTGTGGCTGCTCCATAGTTATTTCTCCCCTGGCTTCGGACGGCGAAGCATGTTGTGCAGGTCGGCCCCCGCAGGAACCATCGGATACACGATTTCTTCCTTCTCGATCACATACTCAATCAGCACCGGCCCCTTGATGCTGCGCGCAAAGGCGACCGATTCTTCGATCTGGCTGCGCTCAGTCACGCGCATACTGGGGATGCCGTAAGCCTCGGCCAGCTTGCAGAAGTCAGGGTTGTACATCGGCGTGGCCTGGTAGCGTTCCTCATAGAAGAACTCCTGCCACTGGCGCACCATCCCCAGGAAGGCGTTGTTGAGCACGGCGATCTTAAGGTCCACCTTCTCCTGCACCGCCGTCGCCAGCTCACACACGGTCATCTGGAAGCCGCCATCGCCCACGATAGCCCACACTTCCTCGTCAGGACGCCCAAGCTTAGCGCCGATCGCCGCCGGCATCCCAAAGCCCATCGTTCCCAGCCCGCCGCTGGTGAGCATCGTCGCCGGGCGCTGGTGCGGGTAGTACTGCGCCTCAAGCATCTGGTGCTGGCCCACATCGGTCACGGTCACCGCCTCACCGCCGGTGTGCTTCCACAGGTCATTGACAACCTGCGCCCCTAACAGTTTGGCCGTCTCGTGGTGAACGATATCGCGCTCGTCGCTGTCCTCCTGCCAATCCCGGATCCGCGCCATCCACTCGGCGTGCTGCGCGCTCTCCACTGAGGGCAGCAGTTGGGTGAGAACCGTCCGCAGGTCGCCGGCGATTCCCAGGTCCACCTTGACGTTCTTGTTGATCTCTGTCGCGTCAATATCCACGTGAATCTTGCGGGCGTGGACCGCGTAAGTTTTGAGGTTGCCGGTCACGCGGTCATCGAAACGCATGCCCAGCGCGATCAGCAGGTCCGAATCCTGAATCGCCAGGTTGCAGGCGGCTTCGCCGTGCATGCCCATCATCCCCAGCACCAGGGGGTGCTTCTCCGGGATAGCCCCCTTGCCCAGCAGCGTCAGCGCCACCGGAATACCGGCCCGTTCCGCCAGCTCCTGCAGCTCCTGCATGGCGCGCGACTTGAGAATGCCCTGCCCCGCCAGGATGATTGGTCGCTGCGCGCTGTTGATCATCTCCGCCGCTGCCCGCACGGCATCGTCGCCGGCCCGCGCCGGCGGGCGGTATCCGGGCAGCACGATCTCGCCTTCCGGGTAGACAAACTCGGTTTTCTCGATCTGCACGTCCTTCGGTATGTCAATCAGCACCGGCCCCGGACGCCCGGTGCGCGCGATATGGAAAGCCTCGCGAATGACATACGCCAGCTCGTTCACATCGGCGACCAGGTAATTGTGCTTCGTTACCGGCAGCGACACACCCGTAACGTCGGTTTCCTGGAAGGCATCTGTGCCGACAGCCCCGCGTGGAACCTGCCCGGTAATGCACACGATCGGCGACGAATCCATCATCGCAGTGGCAATGCCCGTGATCAGGTTGGTCGCGCCTGGCCCGCTGGTGGCAATCGCCACGCCGACGCGCCCGGTCGCCCGCGCGTAACCATCCGCCATGTGCGCCGCGCCCTGTTCATGGCGCACCAGCACATGGTGTATCTGCGGGTACTTCGTCATGGCGTCATAGGTTGGAAGAATCGCTCCGCCGGGGTAGCCGAACATCACCTCAACCCCTTCGCGCAGCAGACACTCCAGTATGATCTCAGCGCCGCTTAACAACATCAGTGCTCTCCTGTCTGCAATCAGTCGCCGCTTGTCGTCTCAAACTGTGACACATGTGTCAGCCAGCCGTAGCGATCTGGCTTCTGGCCGGTGGCGATGCCGAAAAACGTTTCCTGCACCGCCTTCGTGATCGGCCCTGGCCGGCCGCCGCCCACCTGCAGCCTGTCCACTGAGCGGATCGGCGTGATCTCAGCCGCAGTGCCGGTGAAAAACAGCTCGTCGGCCAGGTACAGCATCTCGCGCGCCAGCGGCTCAAAGCGCACCTCAACGTTCATATCCGCCAGTATCCGCAGCGCGCTGTCACGCGTGATTCCCAGCAGAATGCTTGACCACGCGCCGGGCGTGTACACCACCCCGTCGATCACAGCGAACAGATTCTCGCCAGCCCCCTCGCTGACATATCCGTTAATATCCAGGCCAATGCCTTCTTTGAAACCGTTATCGCGGGCCTCCATTGTGATGAACTGGCTGTTGATATACTGGCCGCCGATCTTCGCCAGTGAAGCGAACGTGTCAGGCGCGATCCGCCGCCACGAGCTGACCTGCACGTCGATCCCCTGCTCATACGCCTCGCTGCCCAGGTAGCGGCCCATCTCATAGGTGTAGATGATGAACTCCACCGGGCACGACTTGCGCCCCTCCAGGCCGGGCGGCCCCTCGCCGCGAAACACCAGCGGACGGATATAGCACGCCTCGTGGCCGTTACGCGCGACGGTCTCAACCACAGCGCGATCAATTTCCTCAACGCTGTACGCCAGGTCCAGCCGGGCGATCTTGCAGGAATTAACCAGACGCCGCGAGTGGTCACTCAGCCGGAACACCGCCGGGCCGCCCGGCGTTGCATAGGCGCGTACCCCCTCAAATACGCTTGAGCCGTAGTGCAGGGCGTGCGTGGTAACGTGCACCCGCGCCTCTCCCCAGGGTACGAGCTTGCCGTTCATCCAGATGAAGTCAGCATTCGCCATGGTGCAAATATCCTTTCAGGGTGTCCAAAAAAGAAAACGCCCCCCGACTGTGCTAATTGGTGTAAGCATCGGAGAGCGCATCGTGCGTGGGCTGCTGGTCCTCGCTGTCAAATCGTGGCGCGGGCATGGGCTGGCGCTCAGCCTGAGCCGACTGGTTCGACTGGTACATCTCAGTCCAGGGGCTGGTCGGATAAACGCCGTAAAACACCGTAACTGTTGACTGCTGTTGTGGAGGCATCCTGTTTCCCCGCTTTCTACCCACGACCCATACCCATAAATAAAACAGCCCCCCGGCTTGGGGGGCTGTTTTCAGTCATTACCTGCCGCGTCGTTCGCCACCCAAGCCGTTATAACCCGTCACCAATAAGGACGAGTACGTCTACAGCAATAAGGATGAGGGCGGCGTTGATACAAACAGCGTCAGACATGGTTTTGCTCATGTGCGTAGATGATGGCGATAGCGTACCCACTACCGGACACATTTGTCAACCCTTTGCCCACAAATTGCCTCCGGCACGCCCAGGTTTATACACATTGGCTGTCGCCGCTTGTGCAGACATCACAACCGTCAGCGCGCCTGGGCGGCCAGCCAGTCCTTCGCCGCCGCGATCTGCTCGGCGACCGCCTCCGGGGCCGTGCCCCCCGGCGCGCGCCGGCGCGCCACCGCGCGCTCAAAATCAAACACAGCGGCCACATCGTCCGCGAACAACGGTGAAAGGGCGCGCAGGCGGTCAGGCGGCAGCGCCGAAAGGCGGCTGTGATCGTCCGCCGCCAGCCGCACCGCCGCGCCAACAACGTGATGCGCCTCGCGGAACGGCAGCCCCTTCTCCACCAGGTAATCGGCCAGATCAGTGGCGAGCAGCTCCTCGTCCAGCGCGGCGCGCATCCGGTCTGCGTTCACATGCAGCGTGCGGATCACCGCCGCCACGACGGGCAGCAGCGTCTGCGTGGTATCCACCGCGTCGAACAGCCCCTCCTTGTCCTCCTGCAGGTCCTTGTTATAGGCGCTGGGCAGCCCCTTCAGCGTGGTCAGCAGCGCCACCAGGTGGCCGATCAAGCGCCCGGCCTTCCCCCGCGCCAGCTCCATTGGGTCAGCGTTGCGCTTCTGCGGCATCAGGCTGGAGCCGGTGCTGTAGCGGTCGTCCAGCGTGAAAAAGCCGAACAGCGGGCTGCTGTAAAGGACAATGTCCTCCGCCAGCCGGCTGAGGTGCACCCCCAACAGCGACAGCACGAACAGCGTTTCAGCGGCGAAATCGCGGTCGCTGACCGCGTCCAGGCTGTTTTGACTACACGAAGCAAACCCCAGGTCGCGCGCCAGCGCGGGCCGGTCAACCGCGAACGGTGTCCCGGCCAGCGCGCCCGCCCCCAGCGGCATCACCGCCGCCCGCTGGCGCGCGCTGGCCAGCCGCTCGCGGTCGCGCGCCAGCATCCAGAAATAGCTCATCAGCCAGTGCGCCAGCGTGACCGGTTGGGCGGGCTGAAGATGGGTGAAGCCCGGCATAAGCGTGTGCCGATGATTCTCCGCCCGTTCTACCAGGGCCGCCTGCACAGCCTCGACCAGCGCGTCCAGCCGTGAGATCGTGCCCAGCGTCCACAGGCGCATATCTGTGGCCACCTGGTCGTTGCGGCTGCGCCCGGTGTGCAGCTTGCCGCCTACCGACCCGACCAGCTCGATCAGCCGGCGCTCGACCGCGGTGTGAATGTCTTCGTCGCCCGGCGCGTAAACGAATGTGCCTGCCTCGAACTCCGCCAGCACCTGGCGCAGCCCGCCACTGATCGTTTCCGCCTCCGCCGGCGTCAGCACCCCGGCGGCGCTGATCGCGCGGGCATACGCCATGCTCCCCGCGATATCCTCAGCATACAGCCGCTTATCAAAGCCAATGCTGTCGTTCAGCCGGCGCAGATCGTCGTCTGTCGGCTCAGCAAAGCGCCCACCCCACAGCATCATCAGGCCCTCAGTCGCGCTTGAACTTGCTGTAGTCCGGCTTGCGGTAGCGGCTCTTGCCGCCGCCATCAATGGCCAGCAGCGCCTCGACCTTCAGCGGCAGCCCGAACAGGTTGATGAAGCCCTCCGCGTCCTGCTGGTTGTACACATCTTCCTCGCCGAACGAAGCGTAATCCTCGCGGTAGAGGCTGTATTCGCTCTTGCGCCCGGCGATGATAATGTTCCCCTTGTACAGTTTCACCCGCACCACGCCGCTCACCTGCTGCTGCGTCACCTGGACAAAGGCGTCCAGCGCCTCCCGCAGCCGGGTATACCACATGCCGTTGTACACCAGCTCAGCGTATTTGACCGCCAGAAAGTCCTTGTAATGCATGGTGTATTTATCCAGGCACACGCTTTCCAGCGCCTGGTGCGCCCGCAGCAGCAGCGTGCCCGCCGGCGTCTCATACACGCCCCGGCTTTTCATGCCAACCAACCGATTTTCGACAATATCCACACGCCCCACGCCGTGCTTTCCCGCCAGCTTATTCAGGCGCGTAAACAGCGCAACCGGTTCAAGGCGCTCGCCGTTAACGCTCACTGGGTCGCCCTGCTCAAACCCAATCTCGACATATTCCGGCTCGTTGGGCGCTTCCTCCGGGCTGACAGTGAGCTGGAACATGGCTGGCTCTGGCTCGTTCCAGGGGTCCTCCAGCAGGCCGCCTTCATGGCTGAGGTGGAAGATATTGCGGTCACGGCTGTAGATGGACTTCTCAGTCACCATCACCGGCACATTGAACTCAGCCGCGTAGGCCAGCGCGTCCTGCCGGCTGCGGATATCCCACTCGCGCCAGGGCGCGATGATCTTCAGCTTAGGGTTCAGCGCCATCACCGTCAGCTCGAAGCGCACCTGGTCGTTGCCCTTGCCGGTTGCGCCGTGTGCGATCGCGTCCGCGCCCTCTATCTCAGCAATCTCAACCAGGTGTTTGGCGATCAGCGGGCGCGCGAACGACGTGCCCAGCAGATACTCGCGCTCGTACACCGCGCCCGCCTGCATCGTCGGAAAGACAAAATCCGTCAGAAACTCCGTGCGCAGGTCGCGGATATAGAGCTTGCTGGCCCCGCTTTTGATCGCCTTTTCTTCCAGGCCCGTCAGTTCCTCTTCCTGGCCCAGGTCAGCGCAGAAACAGATCACTTCACAGTTCTGATAGTTGTTGCGCAGCCAGGGCACAATCACCGATGTATCCAGCCCGCCGCTGTAAGCCAGCACAACCTTCTTAACGTCCTTTGAAACCGCGCTTCGCATGGTGAACCGCCTCTCGCTGTGTGCAGAAGAAACAAAAACCCCGAACCGGGTCCGGGGTCTGGTGATTGCAGATCGCTGCCTGCCCTGCCCGCCGGACCCTGAAACCGGGCAAATACGACGGCTGCGACGGGTGTCGGACCTTTCAGGCATGGCGCATAAGCATACTCCGCGCGTTGCAGTTGTCAAGGCAGCGCATCCGCGCGCAGCCAGCGAATCAGCGGCGCGGCGGCCAGCGGTGGTATTACTGGCCGCTGTCCATCTGCTTGACAACCTGTGTGCATGGTTTAGACTCAAGAACAGCTAGAGTCTTAATAATAGGAGAAAATTATTTATGGGTATTACAGCTCGCATGAACCGCCTGTTTGCGCCCGCCGCGATCACCGAAGTTGAAACGGGCCTGCTGCACAGCAGCGGCCTGGCCCTCCAACAAGAAAATCAACTGAAACAGGTTGCGCCCGTACCTTGAACGCAGGGAGAGCTTCAGTGAACGTCACCCCCAGCATTGATGTTGTCGTCAGCGGCCATCTGTGTCTCGACCTGATTCCTGATATGCAGTTTGTGCCGCTGGAGGGGTTCGCCCGGCCCGGCCAACTGTACGAGATCGGGCCGCTGACGATCTCAACCGGCGGCGTGGTTTCCAACACCGGCCTGGCGCTGCACCGCCTGGGAGTCGATGTGCGTCTGATGGCGGCGGTTGGCGATGATCAACTGGGCCGCCTGACCGTCGCCATCCTTAAAGAGCGCGACGAGCGTCTGGGCGAGCACATCACCGTTCAGCCCGGACAGTCCAGCTCGTACACAGTCGTGATGGCGCCGGCAAAAGCTGACCGCATCTTCCTGCACAGCACCGGGCCTAACAGCACCTTCAGCGCCGCCGACATCGACTTCAAGCTGCTGCGGCAGACGCGCCTATTTCACCTGGGTTATCCGCCTGTTCTGCCCCAACTGACGGCTGACGACGGGGCCGGCCTGAGCGCGCTTTATCAGCAGGCGCAGGCAGCAGGGGCCGTTACCTCGCTGGACATGGCTTTGCCCGATCCAAAAGGCGCCAGCGGGCGGGTAAACTGGCCGCGCGTCCTGGCGCGCACACTGCCTTCTGTGGATATCTTTCTGCCCAGTATTGAAGAGGCGCTGTTCACGCTGCGCCGCCGCGATTATGACGGCTGGCAAGGCGCTGTGCGCGGCCAGCTCAACGCCGATTACCTCTCAGCGCTGGCCGATGAGCTGCTGGCCTATGGCGCCGCGATCGTGGGCCTTAAACTGGGTGAAATGGGTCTGTATCTGAAAACAGCGCCGTTCAGCCGCATCGCCCAGTTAACCGCCCGCCTGCCCATTAACCCGGCTGAGTGGGACGCGCGCGCGCTGTACATACCTTCTTTTTCTGTGGATGTGGTCAACACACTGGGCGCGGGCGACGCGGCTTATGCGGGTTTCCTGGCCGCGCTGGTGCGCGGCTATGCGCCGGAAGCCGCCATCCGCTGGGCGTGCGCGGTAGGCGCGTGCAACTGCGAGGCTGCTGACGCGATCAGCGGCGTGCGCACCTGGGACGCAACTCAACAGCGGATGGACAGCGGCTGGCCCATGCACGATGTGCGCCTGCCAGGGATATAACAGCCGCCCTGAAGCGTACCAGCAGCCGCCCAAAACGCCCCGCCAGCGGCGGCGGCTGGCGCGTCCCCGCGTTTCATGATGAACCTCACACATTTTACAGAGGAACATCCGCTGGATTGCGCCACCTGATAGAGTAAAAATTAAGTATTGGCACTCAGCTATTCTTCCCAGATTCCTGTCAGCCGGGGGAAAACAGTCGCCAGGTTTGTTAACACAATCATGGGAGCAGTAAAATGACGGAACAAGTGTATACGATGATAGATGGCAATGAGGCGGTAGCCCACGTGGCTTACCGCACGCATGAGGTCATTGCCATCTACCCGATCACGCCTTCATCACCGATGGGCGAATGGGCTGATGCCTGGGCCGCCGCGAACCAGCCGAATATCTGGGGCGTGGTGCCCTCAGTCGTCGAGATGCAGTCCGAGGGCGGCGCGGCAGGCGCAGTTCACGGCGCGCTGCAAACAGGCTCGCTGACGACGACGTTCACCGCCTCGCAGGGCCTGCTGCTGATGATCCCCAACATGTATAAGATCGCGGGCGAGCTGACAGCCGCCGTGTTCCACGTTGCGGCCCGGTCGCTGGCGGCGCAGGCGCTTTCGATCTACGGCGATCACAGCGACATAACCGCGGCCCGTTCCACCGGCTGGGCGCTGTTCGCCTCCAATTCGGTGCAGGAAGCGCACGACTTCGCCCTCATCGCCCAGGCAGCCACGCTTGAGGCGCGCGTGCCCTTCATCCACTTCTTTGACGGCTTCCGCACCTCGCACGAAGTCGCCAAAATCAAAATGCTCTCCGACGAGCAGATCCGCGCCATGATTGACGACGACCTGGTGATGGCGCACCGCCAGCGCGGCCTCACGCCGGAGAACCCCGTCATTCGCGGCACGGCCCAGAACCCTGACGTTTACTTCCAGGCCCGTGAGACCGTCAACCCCTTCTATGCCGCCTGCCCTGAGATCACGCAGCGCGCGATGGATAAATTCGCCAGCCTTACCGGGCGTCAGTACCAGCTTTACGAGTACTATGGCGCGCCCGATGCAGAGCGCGTCATTATTCTGATGGGGTCGGGTGCGGAGATCGTCCACGAATATGTGGACTACGCCGTCGCGCGGGGCGAGAAAGTGGGCGTGCTTAAAGTGCGCCTGTACCGCCCGTTCGACATGCGCCGCTTCGTCGCGGCCCTGCCGGCCACCACAAAAGCGATCGCCGTGCTGGACCGCACCAAAGAGCCTGGCAGCAGCGGCGAGCCGCTGTACCTGGATACCGTTGTCGCCATCCAGGAAGCCTTCACCAACGGCTGGGATGCGCCGCGGACTATGCCGCGCGTGGCCGGCGGGCGCTATGGCCTGTCGTCCAAAGAGTTCACGCCGGCCATGGTCAAGGCTGTCTTTGATAACCTGGCCCAGGACACCCCGAAAAACCATTTTACAGTCGGCATCAACGACGACGTAACGCACACCAGCCTGCCCTTTGACCCGGACTTCTCAATTGAGCCGGACAACGTTATCCGCGCCATGTTCTACGGCCTGGGCGCTGACGGCACAGTGGGCGCGAACAAAAACTCGATCAAGATCATCGGCGAGAACACGCCTAACTACGCGCAGGGCTATTTCTTCTACGACTCGAAGAAGTCCGGCGCGATCACCGTCTCGCACCTGCGCTTCGGTCCTAACCCCATCCGGTCGTCGTACCTCATCAGCAAAGCGAATTTCATCGCCTGCCACCAGCCCATTTTCCTTGAGCGGTATGACATGCTCAAAGACATCACCCCTGGCGGCGTCTTCCTGCTCAACAGCGCCTTCGGCCCAGACGATGTGTGGGACCAGCTCCCCATCAACTTCCAGGAACAGATTATCCAGAAGAAAGTGCGCTTCTACGTCATTGACGCCTATAAGGTGGCGCACGAAGCCAACATGGGGCGGCTCATCAACACCATCATGCAGGTGTGCTTCTTCGCCATCTCCGGCGTGCTCCCGCGTGATGAGGCGATCAGCGAAATCAAGGACTCGATCCGCAAGACCTACGGGCGCAAAGGCGAAAATGTCGTCGAAATGAACCTGCGCGCGGTGGATCACACGCTGGCGCACCTCTACGAAGTGACCGTCCCCGCGGCCGCCGGCAGCACGCTGACCATGCGCTCGCCTGTCCCGGCAAACGCGCCCACCTTCGTACGCAGCGTGCTGGGCGAGATCATCGCCGGGCGCGGTGACCTGCTGCCTGTGAGCGCCATGCCCGTTGATGGCACCTACCCCAGCGCCACAACCCAGTACGAAAAACGCAATATCGCCCTGGAGATCCCGGTCTGGGACACCGATGTATGCATCCAGTGTGGTAAATGCGCGCTGGTCTGCCCGCACGCGGTGATCCGCATTAAGGTTTACGAGCCGGAAGTGCTGGATAACGCGCCCGCCACCTTCAAGGCGACGGATGTCCGCGACCGCGAATGGGCCGGCATGAAGTACACCATCCAGGTTGCGCCTGAAGACTGCACCGGTTGCGCGCTGTGCGTGGACGTGTGCCCGGCGCGCGATAAATCGGCCCTGGGCCGCAAGGCCATCAACATGGAAGCCCAGCCCCCGCTGCGCGAGAGCGAAAACGAAAACTGGGAGTTCTTCTGCACTATCCCGGAGATGGACCGCCGCAATATCAAAGTGGCATCCATCCGCCAGCAGCAGGTGCAGCAGCCTCTGTTCGAGTTCTCTGGCGCGTGCGCGGGCTGCGGTGAAACGCCGTACCTCAAGCTGGTCAGCCAGTTGTTCGGCGACCGCTCGATGATCGCTAACGCGACCGGCTGCTCGTCTATCTACGGCGGCAACATGCCAACAACCCCCTGGGCAAAGAACAACGAAGGCCGCGGCCCGTCGTGGTCGAACTCGCTGTTCGAAGACAACGCCGAGTTCGGCATGGGGATGCGCGTCGCCCTCGATCAGAAAATCGAGCACGCGCGCGAACTCGTCGCCCGCCTCGCCGGTCAAATTGGCGGCCAGCTGGCCGACGCGCTGCTCACCGCCGATCAATCTGACGAAGCTGGCATCTACGAACAGCGTGAGCGCGTCAGCGCTCTGAAGGCGAAGCTCGAACGCATCAACTCCGACGACGCGCGCCAGCTTCTCAGCCTGGCCGACACGCTGGTTAAGAAGAATGTGTGGATCATCGGCGGCGACGGCTGGGCCTACGACATCGGCTACGGCGGCCTGGACCACGTGCTCGCCAGCGGGCGCAATGTCAACGTCCTGGTGCTCGACACCGAAGTCTACTCCAACACCGGCGGCCAGATGTCTAAGGCCACCCCACGCGGCGCGGTCGCTAAATTCGCCGCCGCGGGCAAGGCGCAAGGCAAGAAAGACCTGGGCCTGATCGCTATGACCTACGGCAACATCTACGTCGCCCGCGTGGCTATGGGCGCTCGTGACGAACAAACGCTGCGCGCCTTCCTCGAAGCCGAAGCCTATGACGGCCCCTCGCTCATCATCGCCTACAGCCACTGCATCGCGCACGGCATAGATATGGGCACGGCCATGCAGAACCAGAAGGCCGCCGTTGAATCAGGCCAGTGGCTGCTCTACCGCTACAACCCGGACAACGTCCAGTTAGGCAAAAACCCGCTGACGCTGGACTCGCGCGCGCCGAAAATCCCGGTTGAGCGCTACATGTACATGGAAAACCGCTTCAAGATGCTCACCCTCAGCGAGCCAGAGCGTGCCAGGCACCTGCTGGAAGCGGCGCAGGAAGACGTGAACAACCGGTGGGACTACTATCAGTATCTTGCCTCACGCACGTGGGGCCAGGAAGCCGATGGCAGCGGCAGCAACGGCCACTAGGAGCGAATGACAATGAACCTGACAACAACCTATCTGGGGATGACGCTGAAATCGCCGCTGGTGGTTTCCGCCTCACCGCTTTCCGAAGAGATCGCCAACCTGAAGCGCATGGAAGACGCGGGCGCCAGCGCCGTCGTGCTCTACTCCCTGTTTGAGGAACAGCTTGTGCGCCAGGAGTTTGAGCTGGCGCATCACCTGGACCAGGGCACCGAGAGCTACGCCGAAGCCCTCTCGTATGTCCCGCGGTCAATCGAGTTCAAGCTGGGGCCAGACGCCTATCTCGAACACATCCGCAAGGCCAAAGAGGCGGTTGACATCCCTGTGATCGCCAGCCTGAACGGCAGTTCGCTGGGCGGCTGGACAAAGTTCGCCCACAAGATGCAGGAAGCCGGGGCGGACGCGCTTGAACTTAACGTCTACTACATCCCAACTGACCCCAATATGTCGGCGGCGGATGTCGAGCAGACGTACCTGAATATCCTGAAGGCGGTGAAAAGCGCCGTTGACATCCCCGTCGCCATCAAACTTGGCCCCTACTTCAGCAACTTCGCCCATATGGCGCAGCAGCTTGACAAGGCCGGGGCCAACTCACTGGTGCTGTTCAACCGCTTCTATCAGCCTGACATCGACATGGAAGAGCTGGTCGTCAAGCCTAACGTCATCCTCAGCTCGCCCCAGGCGCTGCGGCTGCCGCTGCGCTGGATCGCCATCCTTTACGGGCGCATCCAGGCTGACCTGGCCGCCACCAGCGGCATTCACCAGGGCACAGATGTCATCAAGATGATGATGGTCGGCGCGAATGTCACTATGCTGACATCGGCCCTGCTCAAAAACGGCATTGACCATCTGCGCGTGGTTGAGCAGGAAATGCGCGACTGGATGGAGCAGAACGAGTACGAATCAGTCCGCCAGATGCAGGGCAGCATGAGCCAGATCAAGGTGGACGATCCGAGCACGTTCGAACGCGCGCAGTATATGCGCGCGCTGACAACCTTCCGCCCCGCCGCCGACCAGGCTCGCCGCTTCGGCCGCATGTAAGCGGCCAGGCACAACAGCAACCGCGCTGCCGGCCCTGGCGCTGCTCACAACAGCGCCAGGGCCGCTGCGCTCCCCGCGCCATAGACGATCAGCATCTGCCCCGGCCCATACGTCAGCCAGACCACATCGCTTATCAGGCGGAAGCGCAGCCCGCTGAACAATTGACCGGCCAGAATCAGGTCGCTGAGCAGAAACAACGCTGCGCCCAGGGCCACGCTGGCAAAAGCGGCCTGCTGAAGCGCCAGGCCAGTCGCCAGGCCGGCGGTCCCGGCCAGCAGCAGCGCGTAAGGCAGCGCCGCGTAATGCAGCGGCCCGGCCTGCTGGCCGCGATATACTACCCAGTACCACCCGGCCGCGCCGATCAGCAGCCACAGCGCCAGCGCCCCCCAGCGCGGTCCAGGCGCGTCCAGGCCGGCCTGCCCGCCGTACCAGAGCATCCCGACAATGTACAGCACATGTCCGGCGCCAAACGCGCCAATGCCCCCCAGCACGTAGTTAGCCACCGGAATCAGGCGCGCCATGAACAGGTCGCCAACAAACCCCAGCGTCATGCCGGCGGCCACGCACAGGCTGAACAGCGCCGCAGGCGTTTCACGGTTGAACACATACCAGCTCCAACCGGCCAGCACCAGCGCCGCTGAGGACGCCATGCGCGTCCAGACAGGCATCCGGCGCGCCTGCTGCGCGTCCTCCCGGCCCGCGATAAAACCGCCAAACAGCAGCGCCGCCCACAGCACCAGCAGCGCCGCCAGCCAGACCTGCTGCCAGTCTCTCATCCTTATGTCCTTTTCCGCGCCCAAAACAATAATTACTGTCTCTATTGTTACAAAACTTGTACTGAAGCGCTATTGACGGCTGGCGTTTACCGGCGATAATCTGAAAATTGTAAAGATTGCAACCGCACATGGCTGCCGCGCGTGCCACGTCCATTAGTTTGTCCAGAGGGCTGTCCAGATGGACCAGAACGTGTATTTAAACCGCCAGCCGCAGCGCACGCCGTCCATTTATCACACGCGCTTTGCCCGGCCGCCCGGCCCACTGCCCGCCGCGCTGAATTTTCATCTCAGCCCCCGGCACGAGCCGATTCGCGTCCCAACCACCCGCACGATAATCATTGGCCGCAGCGACGGCGGCCACAACGTTCGCCCTGATGTGGACCTGAGCGCCTGGGATGGCTATAGAAAAGGCGTCTCCCGCCGCCACGCGCTCATCAGCAGCCAGGATGGCTACATGGTGCTGATCGGCCTGAACAGCAGCAGCGGGACCTACGTAAACGGCCAGGAAACGACTCCAGGGCAGGCCGTGCCCATTTTCGACGGCGACGAGCTGGCGTTTGGCGGCGTTACGCTGCGGGTTTCGTTTACCGGCGTCAGCGCGCCCGGCCTGGTCTGACCCCCCTCTGGAAGCGCCCGTAATGCTCTACGCACAGGCGACAGCAGCGGCGGGCGCAGCGCTCGCGCCGGCAGATATCTACGCCGCGCTGGCCAACGGGCTGGCAGGCCGCTTCAGCCAGCGCCGCGTGCTTGTGCTTATCCCCGATCACACACGGTCGCTGCCGCTGCCGCTGCTGTTTCGCATGGTCACGGACATCCTGAGCGACACCGCGCGCCTCGATTTCATGGTCGCGCTGGGCACGCACCCGCCGCTGGACGACGCCGCGCTGTGCCGGTTGGTCGGCATCACCCCGGCTGAACGCGCCAGCGCCTTCGCCCACATCGGGCTTTTTAACCACGACTGGTCCAACCCGGACGCGCTGACTCAGATCGGGACGCTCACAGCCGAGCGCCTGCGCGAGCTGGCCGGCGCGGCCTGGCATCCTTCACTGGGCGGCGCTGTCCCGGTGCGCATCAACCGCCGCGTGCTGGATTACGATCACATCCTCATCCTCGGCCCCACCTTCCCCCATGAGGTCGCTGGTTTTTCGGGCGGGGCTAAATACCTGTTTCCCGGCATCTCCGGCCCGGAAATGATTAACGTCACCCACTGGCTGGGCGCGCTCATCACCATCATGGAGATTATCGGCACGTGCAGCACGCCGGTGCGCGACATCATCCACGCGGCGGCGGCGCTGGTCCCGACGCCGGTCACGCTGGCCAGCCTTGTTGTCCAGGGCGACGAGCTGGCAGGCGTGTTTGTGGGCGACCATCGCGCCGCGTTCCAGGCCGCCGCTGATCTCTCCAGCCGCCTGCACATCCGCTGGTGCGCGGCCCCGTTTCAGCGCGTTCTATCGTGGGCGCCACCCATGTATGACGAGCTGTGGACGGCGGCCAAAGCGGTTTATAAGCTGGAACCGGTTGTGGCGGACGGCGGCGAAATCGTGGTTTACGCGCCGCACCTGGACACCGTCAGCCATGTGCACGGGGCGCATATCTACCGCATTGGCTATCATGTGCGCGACTACTTCCTTAGCCAGTGGGATCAGTTCAAAACTGTGCCGCTGGGTGTGCTGGCGCACAGCACGCACGTCAAGGGCGCCGGCGCTTTCAGCGGCGGTGTCGAACAGCCGCGCATCCGCGTTACGCTGGCCTCGAAAATCAGCGCTGCCGATTGTGACCGGCTCAACCTCGGCTATCTTGACCCGGCCAGCGTCAACCCGGAAGCGTGGCGCGGCCGCGAGGGCGAGGGAACGCTGTTCGTCCCCAAAGCCGGCGAAATCCTCTACCGTCTGTATACCCGCTGAACAACCTGCCGCCAGCGGTCAGCGCGCTTTGCCTGCGCGCGGCTTGCCGGCTGGAAATGATGCGCGAACGCATAACGCCGGTCCGAAAGCAGCGCCCCTCCATTTACCCCTCTGCCGCGCCGCCCAGCAGCGCCGCGTCTTCCTGTTCAGCCACGCGCCGCCCCTCGTCCACATTCACCCGCGTCAGCAGGTAGCCCCCGACAATAAAGAAGGCGATCAGCACCAGAATCGCCGGGCGGCTGCTGCCGAACGCCACCACCGCCAGCGCGAACAGCAGCGGCCCGATAAACGCGGCGAACTTCTCCATCACGCCAAACAGGCCAAAGAACTCGCCGCTTTTTGACGCCGGCGACATCACGCTGTACAGGCTGCGGCTGAGCGCCTGGCTGCCGCCCTGCACGATGGCGACCATCCACGCCAGAAACCAGAATTCAATCACGGAGTTCAGGACAAAGCCCCACATCGCGATGACGCAGTAAATCACCAGCGCCAGCACGATGCTGCGCTTCGTGTTCATCTGGCCGGCCAGCCCGGCAAACAGCCGCTGCCCGACAAAATAAGCGAACAGCAGCCCCACCGCCTGCAGTGCGATAATCGCCCCCAGGATAACCGGCAGGCTGCTCTGGCTTACCGGCGTCAGCACCTCAAGCTGCGCCACCGACAGCACCGTCCCGGCGCTGTCAGGGTGTCCCGCGCCGGTGTTGACCAGCGTCAGCGTGTGGCGGTCCGGCGCTGGCGCGCTGAATGTCCGCGTCAGGCCATAGCGCGGCGTCGGGCTGAAGGCATCGATCACGACCGCAGTTTCCTGACCGTCCTTAGCCGCCGTCAGCGGCGCGCCGTCCAGCAGCACCGCCCAGATACCGTGATCTGGCCCTGTGCTGTGCGTAAGCACCACTTCCTGGCCGTTGAAATCGAACGCTAACTGCGCGTCCGGCGCAGCGGAGACAGCATACACAGCGTCCGCGCCGCCGCCCAGGTCAGCGGCAGGCGCCGTGCGCGTCTCCCAGCCATCCGCCAGGCGCAGGGCGCTGTCGCCAACGCGATATACGCCTGTCCCGGCGAAGCCATCCACGCTCTCGTATGGCGGCAGCAGCACGCCGGTCACTGACTGCGGCAGGGCGGCCGCGCCTGCGATGCCCACCAGCGGCAGCACCACCAGGTTGAACACGATAAAGGCCAGGAAAAAGGCGCGCCGGCGGCCGTTGGAGCTGGGCAGATAGCCAAAGATCAGGCTGAAAGGAATGCCCACAAACTGCACCAGCAGCAGCGCCAGGATCAGCTCAATGTCGCCAAAGCCCAGCTCAGCGCCGTAGATAGCGGCAACGCCGATAATCGTGCCGATAGCGTCATTGTAAATCAGAAAGGCGATCAGAAACTTGAACAGCTCGCGGTAGCGGCGCACATCCTTCATCGTCCCCCAGATGCGCCCGAAGCTCGCTGACAGCACCGTCTGCCCCGGCGTCAGCGCGGCGGTGGCCGTCACCGGCTCTGGAACCTGGCGAAACAGCGGCAGCGAGAACACCGCCCACCAGACCGCCACGCTGAAGAAGGAAAGCCGCGCCCCGGCCTCAAACCCTAGCGTGAAGATCATAACGGCGTTAACCGCCAGCAGCAGCCCGCCCCCCAGATAGCCGGTGGCGTAGCCGCGCGTGGATACCGCGTCCTGGTCTTTCGGTCGCGCTACATGCGGCAGCAGCGCGTCATAAAATGTGATTGACCCGGTAAAACCGATGCGCCCGATAATCGCCAGGATCGAGGCCAGCATCCAGTCGCCCGTGCCGACAAACACCAGCGCCGCCGTTCCCAGGATGCCCACTGCGGCGAACAACGCCAGGAAGCGCTTCTTGCCGCGCATAATGTCGGACACAGTGCCCAGAATCGGCGACAGCACCGCCGCGATAATCAACGAGATGCTGAGGCCCAGGCTCCAGTATGAGGTGGCAACCGCCGCGCTGGGAAGCGTCGCGCCCGCCACCTGGCTGTAATAGATAGGCAGGACCGCGGCCAGGATCGTCGTCGCAAACGCCGAATTTGCCCAGTCGTACATCGTCCAGGCGCGAATACGCCGCCGGTATTCGCGCTCGTCCGCTGGAAACGCCACTGTATAGCCAGCCGCCGCCATAAGCCCCCCTTGCCCGCCCGCACAACCCCAGCGATGCGGGTTGCTGGCGCAGTATACTGCATTTGCGGCGCGCCAGGGTTAAATTAGGCGGCGCGCTGTCTGCTCAGGCCGGGCGCTGCCAGCGGCGCACCAGCTCGACCAGCAGCCGCGTGCCAAAACCGGTCGCCCCTTTGGTCGGCACATATGCGCCGCCGCTGCCGCCGCCCATGCTCTCGATGCCAGCCATGCCAGCTATATCCAGGTGCGCCCAGGCCGGGTAATCCACAAAATGGCGCAGAAAAGCCGCCGCGATCGCCGCGGCGCCGAAACGTCCGCCGCTGTTTTTGATGTCCGCCGTCTGCGACTCAATCAGCTTGTCATATTCCGGGAACAGCGGCAGCGGCCACACCTTCTCGCCGGTGCGCTCAGCCGCCGCCAGCAGGGCATCGCGCAGCCGGTCGTCGGTGCTGAACAGGCCCGCCGCCACCGCGCCCAGCGCCACAACACACGCGCCCGTCAGCGTGGCAATATCCACCACCGCCGCCGGCTTATAGCGCGCCGCGAACGCCAGCGCGTCCGCCAGAATCAGGCGGCCCTCAGCATCGGTGCTGATAATTTCAATCGTCACGCCGTTGCTGGCCGTCAGCACTTCCTGCGGGCGGTAAGCGTGCCCGCTGATCATGTTGTCCACCGCCGGAACCAGCCCGACAACGTGCAGCGGCACAGCCAGCTTGCCCAGCGCGCGCATAGCGCCAATCACCGCCGCCGCGCCCGCCATATCGCTTTTCATGCCGACCATCCCCTCAGCGGTTTTGATGGTATAGCCGCCGGTGTCAAACGTGACTCCCTTGCCTACCAGCACAATCGTGTCAAGCTCGTCGGCCCGCCCGGCGTTGTGCTCCAGAATGATGAAACGCGGCGGCGCGTCGCTGCCCTGCGCCACCCCCAGCAGCGCGCCCATGCTCAGCGCCTCGATCTGCCGCCGCTCCAGCACCTCCGCTTTCAGGCCGGCCTCGCGCGCTATCTCCGCCGCCGTCTGCCCCAGATACGCCGGCGTGCAGATGTTAGGCGGCAGATTCACCAGGTCGCGCGCGAGGCAAACCGACTCGGCAATCACAACACCAGCCCTGACGCCCGCCTCAACAGCTGCCACCTCGTCAGGCTCAACGCACACCGTAAGGGTTTCAGGCAGCGGCGCGTCCGGTTCCTTGGTTTTCTGGCCATGATAGCTGTACAGGCCCAGCAGCGCGCCCTCCGCCGCAGCCTCCGCCGCCGCGGTCAGGTCCAGGTGACCGACCGGCAGCGCGGTGGCGGCGGTGGCCGCCTTCAGCTCGCGCGCCTTTTGCAGCCCCTGGGCGACCGCCCGCCGCGCCTGGTCGGCTGTGAACGCATCTGCCGGCCCCAGCCCGACAGCCACAACCCGCCGCGCCGCGACAGCGCCGCGCGGGTACAGCACAGCGGACTGGCCCGCCTTACCGGCCATGTCGCCGGCGCTGATTAACTCGCTGAGGACGCCGCCCAACGCGCTGTCAAGCGCCTGCGCCGCTCCGTTCAGTTGGCCGCCTTCAAACAGATAAATGATCAGCGCCTCAACTGCCGCCGCGTGCAGCTCGCCTGCTTTCACCTGAATATCCATGCTGTGCCTCCCTCCGTTTCATCGCGTGCGTGATTTTACCCAACAGCCAGCAAACTGTTTATGCCCCAAAAACGCACAAGCGCCGCTCGCGGCGGCGCTAATGCGCGCTGGGAAGGTGGGCACACTGCAGCCTGATTCGCCCAGCGCCGGAAACGCCGCCCTCATGGGCAGCGGCGTGTCCCTATGCTTTAACGGCGTCCAGCCGGCCCGCCGCCCACAGCATGCCGCGTGTCACCATTTCCAGCGTAGTCGGCTCGGTGAGCACGTTCACCTGGTGGCCCAGCGAACAGTAAAACACCCGCCCCTGGCCGTAATGCGTGACCCAGGTTACAGGCATTACAGTGTCGCCAAAGCGTGTCGTTGCCAGCACCGTTATCGCCGGGTCTACATGCATATAATACTGCTCAGATTTCACGTGGATCGTGGGCAGGCCCGCCGTGATGGCGTGCGGCTCGCCGTCCATATACACCTCGTAGGCGATACCGTCGCCGCCAGGGTGTGCCACCCACTGCCCGCCGCACATAAACTGGTATTCGGGTTCGCCGCGAAAGGCGTCACCCATGCCGCCGTGAACGCCGGCCAGCCCCACCCCGCCCCGCACCGCGCTGAGCAGCGGGCCAAGCTGCGCTGACGTGATCGCGCCCATCGTCCAAACCGGGATAATCACATCGAACGCGCCCAGCTCCAGGTCTTTGAACGCATCCAGCGTGTCGGAAACCACGACCTCAAAGCCCCGCGCCGCCAGTTGTGCGCTGAACAGGTTCGCCGCGCCCTGCGGATCATGGCCATCCCAGCCGCCCTGCACAATTAACGCCCTGCCGGTCATGTTTTTCTCAATCCTGATGCGGCTTCACATCTTCGGGTTTGGTCTGAATCAGGCTGCGGCCGGTCATCTCCGGCGGCTTCGCCAGCCCCATCAGGTCGAGCACCGTTGGGGCAACATCCGCCAGGATGCCGCGCGAATGCAGGCCAAAGTAACCATCGCCAATCACGAACAGCGCCACCGGCCCAACAGTGTGATAGGTGTGCGGGTGGCCAGTGTTTTCGTCAATCATGCGCTCACAGTTGCCATGATCGGCGGTGACAATCGCCGCGCCGCCTTTCTTAAGCACCGCTTCGACCAGCCGCCCGGCGCACTCATCCACCGCCTCGACCGCCTTTACAGCCGCCGCCAGCACACCCGTGTGCCCGACCATATCAGGGTTGGCAAAATTGATGAGGATGAAGTCGTCGTCATGCGTCTCCAGGCGCTTGAGCATCGCCGCGGTCAGCTCGTAGGCGCTCATCTCCGGCTTAAGGTCATACGTCGCCACCTTGGGGGACGGGATAATGGCGCGGTCCTCGCCCGGAAACGGGTCCTCATTGCGCCCGTTGAAGAAGAACGTTACGTGCGGGTATTTCTCCGTCTCCGCTGAGTGATACTGCTTCAAACCGTGTTTGCTCAGCCACTCCGCCAGCGTGTTGGTGAGCAGCTCCATCGGGAACAGGACCTGCACCGGCAGGTCTTCCATATACTCTGTGAACGTCGCGATATACAGATCATCCAGGTAAGTGAAGTGGCTGGCGCCCTCAAATTCCCGGCGCGCGAACGCCTGTACGATCTGGCGCATGCGGTCGGCGCGGAAGTTGTAGAACACCAGCGCATCGCCTGCCTCTACGCGCAGGGCCGGGTCGTCACCGACCACCGTCGGCACAATAAACTCATCAGTCACGCCGCTGTCATACGACTGCTGGATGGCTTCGCGCGCAGTCGCCGCGTGCAGGCCCTTGCGCCAGACCATCGCGTCAAACGCCTTCGCCGTCCGTTCCCAGCGCTTATCACGGTCCATCGCATAATAGCGCCCGCTGACCGTCGCGATGCGCCCCACGCCGGCGCTGTCCATTTTAGCCTGCAGGCGCGCCAGGAAGCCGATGCCGCTGTCGGGCGGCGTGTCGCGCCCGTCAGTAATCACATGAATAACGGGATCAACGCCGTTCTGCTGGCACACATCCAGCAGCGCGAACAGGTGGCTCTCGTGACTGTGGACGCCGCCCGGCCCCAGCAGCCCCACCAGGTGCAGCTTTTTCCCGCTGGCCTTCACCTTCTGAATGGCCTCCACCAGCGGCGGGCGCTGCGCCAGCGTCCCGTTTTTAATGGCGATATCAATGCGCGAAATATCCTGGTATACGACGCGGCCGCTGCCCAGGTTCAGATGCCCGACCTCCGAATTCCCCATCTGGTCCGGGACCAGCCCCACGCTTTCGCCGGACGTATCCACGATTGACCGTTCAAGCTGGCGCGTCCAGCGGTCGTAGTTGGGGGTTTTGCCCAGCAGCACGGCGTTGCCGTGTTCCATTTCGCGAATACCCCAGCCGTCCAGAATAATGAGCATAACCGGCTTGTAGGGTGTCATAGGTTGTTTTCTCCCTGTGCGCAACACATCCGTATCATTATCAGACAGCCCGCCGCGCAGCGTCAAGTGACCTTCCGCGCAGCAAACCGTGCCAGAAAGTAACAACCAGCGCCGCCCCGGCAAACCAGCCCGCCATACATAGACAAAGCCGCCCGTGTCTGCGACAATAACGCCAGTGCGCTTGGCAACAAGGACAAAGCAGTTATGGCTGTCGAGCTGTACCGCAGCGGCGACTCTTTCCAGTTCGAGTATTTCGGTATCTGGCAGAAAGTCATGGATCTGGCGCAGATGTACGGCTGGCTCCCGGTAGGCACAGCCGAGCCGCAGCATTGGGAAGGCGATGAGTCGCAGTCTGGCTGGTCCGGGCGTTACGATCACTACCTGGGCGAGTGGGTCAGCGCCGACGACGCCGCCGCGATGGCCAACGCGCTGAGCAGCGCGCTCGATGATCTGCCCGATTGCCCGATGCCTGAGCGCGTATTTGAAACCGAAATCGAAGAAATGGACTACGAGGACCAGACGTCCATCACTTTCCACATCATCGAACTCAACCGCACGCTCAACATCTTCGAGCTGTTCGGCGGCCAGTACAAGCACGATCTTACCCTGTTCATCGCTTTCTGCCGCGGCGGCGGCTTTCACATCTACAGCCTGTCGAGCCTGTCGAACTTCTGAGCGCGCTGCCTGCCCTGCTATAGGAAGGCTGAAATACGCATATGCCAGCGAAGTTTAAAACACATGAATTCCGCGTTATCGCGCTGGCCTATGCCAGCTTTATCATGCTGGGGGCCTCCGGCAGCCTGCTGGGCATCGCCTGGCCCTCGATGCAGCAGCAGTTCGGCGTGTCGCTTGACGCCCTGGGCCTGCTGCTGCTGGCCCCGACCACTGCCTCGCTGACTGTCAGCTTTCTTAGCGGGCGCATCATCCGCCGCCTGGGCATCGCCGCCACGCTTATGACAGCCTGCCTGCTGCTCGGCCTGGGCCTCATCGCCTACGGCATCGCGCCTTCCTGGCTGGCGCTTATCGTGCTGGGCGCGCTGCTCGGCGCTGGCTCCGGCCTGCTGGACTCAGGCATGAACGCCTTTTTCGCTGAATCTTTCGGCCCGCGCCTGATGAACTGGCTGCACGCCTCTTTCGGTGTCGGCGCGACGCTCGGCCCGATTCTGATGACGGCCATGTTCAGCGCGGGTCTGTCCTGGGAATGGGGATACATCGCTGTTGGCGTCGTCACAGCGGCCATGAGCCTGCTCTACGTCGCCCGGCGGCAGGACTGGGCGCTGCGCCACGGCAGCGCCGCCGTCGATGTGCTGCCAGCGTCTGCCATCCCTCCGCTGCGAAATACGCTGCGCCAGCCGTTGGTGTGGGTCGGCATTCTGCTGTTCTTCCTGTTCGCTGGCGTTGAGATCACTGCCGGCAACTGGGCCTACAGCCTGTTTACGTTGGCGCGCGGCGTTGACACCGCCCAGGCCGGCCTGTGGGTCAGCCTGTACTGGGGCTTCTTTACCATTGGCCGCATCGTGTTTGGCATCTTCGCCAACCGCCTGAACCCCGCCGCGGCCGTGCGCTGGTGCATCGTCGGCGCAACCGCCGGCGCGCTGCTGCTGTGGTGGAACCCGGTTAATACGGTCGGCTTCTTTGGCCTGGCGCTGCTGGGCTTTGCCCAGGCCCCCGTCTTCCCGCTGATGATCTCCACCACCCCGCAGCGCCTGGGGCGCGGCCATGCCGCGAACGCCATCGGCTTCCAGATCGGCTCCGCTGGCCTGGGCCTCACCCTGGCCCCCGGCATCGCCGGCGTGCTGGCGGGTGCGGGCGGCCTAGAGGTCATTGGCCCATTTCTGACGATTTTGTCGCTGGCGGCGTTTGTGCTGTACCAGACGGCGGGAACTCGTAAAATCGCGCCTGACAGCGGCGTTCGCGCGGCCGTGCCCGCTGGCCCCCTTCGTGAGGATGCGCGCCTGTAGCAGCAGTATGGAGATAAACGATGGAAATACTCGGCATTGATATCGGCGGCTCAGGTATCAAAGGGGCGTTAGTAGACACCGACAAGGGCGTTCTGAGCACAGAGCGCCACCGCATCCCTACCCCTCAGCCATCCAAACCCGGCGCGGTTGCCAGCGTCGTGAAGGAACTCGTCGAGCATTTCGACTGGCACGGGCCGGTCGGCTGCACCTTCCCGGCGGTGGTGAAGCGCGGCTACACGCTCAGCGCCGCTAACGTGGATCAGGCCTGGATCGGCCTCAACGCCGAGGACCTGCTGACGCAAAAAACCGGCTGCACCGTGCTGCTGCTCAACGACGCTGACGCCGCCGGCATCGCTGAGATGGCTTTTGGCGCTGGCCGGGGCCATGACGGTGTGGTATTTATTCTGACCTTTGGCACCGGCATCGGCTCTGCGATCTTTGTCAACGGCGTCCGCCTGCCCAACAGCGAGCTGGGACACCTGGAGTTCGGCGGCCACGAAGTCGAAAAGTGGGCCTCCGACCGGGCGCGCAAAGAGGGAAAACTCAAATGGAAAGGGTGGGCAGCGCGTGTTGACCGCTACCTGGCCCATCTGGAGTTTCTGTTCTCGCCGGACCTGTTCATTATCGGCGGCGGCGTCAGCAGCAAATTCGACAGGTTCGGCCCGCGCCTGACCGTTCGCGCTGAGGTTGTCCCGGCGCAGTTACTCAACGACGCCGGCATCGTCGGCGCGGCGCTGGCTGCCCGCCAGTCTATCCGCGAATAAGCTCAACCGCCGCCGTACAGCACCGCCGTCTGCTCCAGCGCGCCACCGGCGTAGCGGATCACGCGGCTGGCAGCCAGGTCCAGCGTTTCCTGCACCTCGTCCACAGAGACCGGGCCGCAGCCATCCACAATCAGCAGCACGTCGGCGGTCGCGTCGGTGATTTTAGTCGCGTCGGCGTCACGATAGTTGAAATCGCGGCAGATAACCTGCTGCTGATCGGCGTAAATCAGCTCGCCGGCGTCCAGCGCGGCCGGTTCGCCACCGATCGCCACAAACGGCTCGCCCGCCTGGGCAAAGCGCAGCGCAACCGGCAGCGCCAACCGCCCCAGGTCGTAGGCCGCCACCGGCACGATCATCTCCACCGATGTGACATTAAGCGCGTCAACGATCACGTTTACCGCCGGCAGCCCCTTGCCGCGCGCCGCCCGGCGCAGCAGCGCCTCCACGCTGGAGCTGCGCGCGCCGGGGTCTACGCCGAACGCGCGGTAAATCTCACGATAGGCCTTAATGCGCTCCAGCGCCCCCAGGTTGACGCCCTGGTAGCGGCTAAGCGTTTCCGCCGCGAGCTTGTCCTTCAGCGCATCCAGCTCAGGGTGCGCGGCGTGCGCGCGCGCGCCGCGCACCACCGCCACGCCAATACGCAGGTCCGGGAAGCGCCCGAACACGTCCGGGTCAACCGTCAGCAGGCCGCCATAGCTGGCGCTGCGGCTTCTGGCCGCTACCCGGTAAACCGCGCCCGCCAGGTGCTGCGCGGCCTGGGCCTGGCGCAGCCGCCGCGCCACAAACGCGGGGTCCAGCGCCGCCAGCAGCTCACCGATGCGCGGCCCGCTGGTGCGCCCCAGGAAGATCAGGTACAGTGCCTGAAACGCCTGCCCGGCTTTCAGATCCGTCACAGCCGCGATCTCGTACACGCCCTTGTGCATCTGTTCGCCGGTCAGCGCGGTCTGCGCGCCAAACCACTCCGCGAAGCGCGCCAGAAACGTCCGCTGCGCGCCGCTGAGCGCCGCCGCCTCAGGGGGGTACTGCTGGCGCAGCTCAAACGCGGCCCCCTCAGGCGCGAAACGCCGCAGCCACAGCCGGGCATACGCGATGCGATCCTGAATGCCAGCCACTTCGGCGGCGGTAAGCGGCGCGCCCTTGTGCGCCTCGAAATGCCGCATGGCGTCAATGCCGGGAATCTGCGACACCGTAACCACGTGCATGAAACGCGGCCGGTAGCGCGGCTCAAGCTGGCGCACATGGGCGATCTGCGCCAGCTCAAACAGGCGCTTTGACCATTCTTCGCCGGCTTCGGCGTCGTCGCGGAAATACTGTTCGGCAGCCGCGTCATATTCGTCGTACAGGCGCGGCATCGCTTCGTCGTCCAGGCGGAAGTTGACGGCTGTGCGCGGGCGGGTGCGCACCAGCAGGTAGCGCAGCAGCTCAGGCGGCGTGGCGTCGGCCACAACCCGCGCTGTGAAGCCAATGCCCTTCGACGAACTCATTTTGCGGCTGTCCATCAGCAGAAACTCATAAGGCACGTTGGCCGGCGGTTCGCGGTGGAACACGCGCCGCGCGATAGCCTCAGCCACATCGCGCGAGCCGCCATCCACCGAGTGATCCATCCCCGCGCCTTCCACGGTCACGCCCAGCACCGACCAGCGCGCCGCCCACTCCAGCTTCCAGGGCAGTTTGCCGCTGCCGTCAAATGGGCTGACAGCCCCTTCGTGCCCGCAGCCGCGTGCATAAGGCATCGCGTCAGGGTCGCAGCGGTAATACACCTTCTCGCCATCAAAGCGCGTGACGCGCGTCATGGCGATCCGCCCGCAGTTCTCGCAGATCACGCTGAACGGCAGCCAATCGTCCGGGCGTTCAGACTTGCTGACCTCCAGATAGATTTCGCGCACCGCCGCCGCGTTTTCCAGCACAGCCCGAATAACGTCGTTCATCCTGCCGCCGCGATACAGGTCGCTCATCCGGTAGGACTGCGGGAAAATGCCCAGCTCATGCTGCACACTCATAAACTCGTCGTAGAAAAACTCGGCATAGCTGCGGTCGCTGCCGTCCGGGGCGGGCACATGGCACAGCGGCTTGCCCAGGTAGGGCGTGTACAGCTCAGGTGACAGGCTGGGCGGCACAGCGTCGAGCGCGTCGTAATCGTCGCTGCCGTAGAAAAAACGCGCTGGGCGTCCGGCGTCCAGTGCCGCCCGGTACAGCACATCGTGGATTACGGGACCGCGCAGCGAACCAACGTGCGCGCTGCCGGAATAGGTCTTTGAGTCGTTCAGAATAATCTCATCTGCTGCAAGTTCGGCGATAAGCTGATCTGCCCAGTAAAGCACGGTTGTCCCTTCCCACGCTGCTGCCGGCGCGCGCGCCGTACACCTGTAAAACAGCCGCCTCTGCGGCAGGCACAGAGGCGGCACATTATTTCGCTCGTCCTGTGGAACCGCACCGCATTATACGCAGCGGCGGCGATTCCTTCCAGCGCTGCCTGTGGTCAGCCGTGCGCCGGTTTCGCCTGCGGTTCCTGCATGAGCACCTTCTCCACGCGCTCCATCGCCCAGTCAATCTCTTCTCTGGTGATGACCAGCGGCGGGGCAAAACGCATCACAGTCTCGTGCGTTTCCTTGCACAGCACGCCCTCGTGCATCAGCGCCTCGCAGAAGGGGCGCGCTATGAAGCCGTCCTTGAACACCACGCCGATCAACAGCCCCCGGCCGCGCACGTGGTCAACATACGGGCTTTCCAGCGTTTCCAGCCGGTGCTTGAAATAAGCGCCCATCTCGGCGGCGCGCTCAGCCAGGTGTTCGTCGGTCAGCACCGCCAGGGACTCGCTGGCGATAGCGCAGGCCAGCGGGTTAGCGCCAAACGTGCTGCCGTGTTCGCCGGGCGTGAACAAGCCCAGGAGATGTTCTTTGGTGGCAACCGCCGACACCGGGTACAGCCCGCCGCCCAGCGCCTTGCCCATAATCAGAATATCCGGCTCAATCCCGTCGTGCTGGTAGCAGAAGGTCTTGCCGGTGCGCCCCAGGCCGGTCTGAATCTCATCGGTCATCAGCAGCACATTGTGGCGGTCGCAGATTTCACGCACGCGCTTGAGGTAGCCTTCTGGCGGAACCACGACCCCGCCCTCACCCTGAATTGGCTCCACCAGGAAGCCGACGGTGTTGGGCGTGATGGCGGCCTCCAGCGCGGCGGCGTCGCCGAAGGGAATCGCGCGAAATCCCGGCGTGATGGGGCCGAAGTCGCGCCAGTACAGTTCCTCAGTCGAGAAGCTGATAACGGTTGTCGTGCGCCCGTGAAAATTATTCTCGCAAACGATAATTTCCGCCTCGTAGCGCGGCACGCCCTTGACCTGATACCCCCACTTGCGCGCGAGCTTGACCGCCGTTTCCACCGCTTCCGCGCCGGCGTTCATCAGCAGCACACGGTCCATCCCGCAGAACTGCGCCAGTTTTTCAGCGAACGGGCCGAGCTGGTCGTTGTGAAAAGCGCGCGACGTCAGCGTGACGCGCTCCATCTGCCGCTGCGCGGCGGCGATCAGACGCGGATGCCGGTGGCCATGGCTCACCGCCGAGTAGGCGCTGAGCATGTCAATGTATTTTTTGCCTTCAACGTCCGTCACCCAGCAGCCGTCAGCAGTGGCGATAACAACCGGTATCGGTTTGTAGGTGTTGGCTGCGCGCCGCTTAGTCTGGTCAATGTATTGCTGTGTCAATGACATGAACTGCCCTCCAAAAGACATACAAAAGTGGGCCGGTAAACAGCCGGGGCTTATGCAAAGGAACCTAATTATCTTATTGATTTTACACAACAGACCGGGCCTGCGCCAGACTCAGGGCAGTTGCAGCAGAACCGGCTCTGCCCGCCGCCGTCGCTAGCCGAACTGCGGCAGATATTCCTCAAACTCATACATAAAATCGTTGAGGATAGCGCGCGCCTGGTCAATATCTGTCACCATCGGGTCCAGCAGCAGCGCCTGAAGCGCCAGGTTGCGGTCGCCGTTCGCCACCGCGTCAATCGTGATCGAGCTGAGCGCCAGCTCGCGCCGGCACATCTCAGCGATACCCTCTGGCAGCGGCGGGAACGTCAGGCCCTGAATGCCCATCCCGGAAACCAGGCCCGGCACCTCGATGATCGCGTCCTGGGGCAGGTTGGGAATCAGCAGCCCCTCGTTGGGGATGTTAAGCTGCTGGTGGTAGTAATTGCCGTTATTGACCATCGCGCCGATCAGCTCAGGAATGCCCTCGTCCAGCATGTTGTGCCGCCACACATCGCGCAGTTCATTGACATCCATCTCGCCGTTGACGATGGCCTTGGCGATGGCCTTGCGCTGGGCGCGGCGCTGGCGGTTGCCCTCCCAGCTTTGCAGCTTAAGTTCATACTTCTCCCAGGGCCGGGTTTGCTGGTCGCTCACCAGGGGCAGGAACTCGCACATGTGGCTGTCGCCCGCCGTCGGCATCATGCCGAATACCTCGAAGATATTCCGCGTCAGCGGCTCGAAATCCTTACGGAAATGGTTCAGCCACCGGTCACGCAGCAGCGGGTACAGGTCCTCGCCGGTGTGCTTATCGCGGATATCGTACACCCACGAAAAGTGATTAATGCCTGCCGCCTTAATGTCCAGGTGCTCCAGCGCCGCCCGCGCCACCGGGATAAAGCGCGGCATGTTTTCGGCGTCGGTGTGTACGTGGAATTTGTCGGGGATGGCGATGTTCCAGCGGTCCGCCAGGACAGCCGCCGCCATCGCATAGCCCCACAGAAGCTGGTGACACAGCCCCAGGACCTTCTTGATTTTCGTAAAGCGGCGCACGCCCCACGTCAGCCGGATCAGCGGGTTAGTGAGGTTAAAATACCACGCATCAGGGCACAGCCGCTCCATATCGCGCGCGATATCCAGAATGACGGGCAGGTTGCGCGCTGTGTGCGCCAGCGCGCCCGGCCCGCCATTTTCAGCGTATGGCTGGCGCACGCCGTGCCGCAGCGGAATCTTCCAGTCCATCTCCCACACGGTTTCGCGCGGCCCCACCTGGATAGACACAATCACAAAATTAGCGCCCGGCAGCACATCAACCCGGTTGGTCGAGCTGGTGATCTTCATCTGCGCGTCCCAGGCGTCGTTCATGATATTCGCCAGCTTCGTCATCGTCGCCAGCGCCTCTTCATCGGTGTCAACCAGCGCCAGCCGCGCCCCCTTCAGGCGCGCTGATTGCAGCATGGTCGCCAGCGAACCGAGACCGAAGATCGCGCTGCCGGCTCCAATGACAACAATCTTGGGCGGTTTGACGCGCCCCCGACCATCAGCAGTGTTGGTTTGGGTATCGCCGTTCTGAACAGTCATTGTCTGTTTGGTGGTTATGCGTATCCGTTATCAGTTCGGGATATAGCGTGTGAGAAAATCCGTCTGCAGGCCGCGGCTGGCGGCTGTCACCGCCGCAGCCTCAGCGGCATCAATGCCTTTGCGCACAATGTCGTCCACCGCCTGCGCGACTGCCGCCGGGTCATCCGGGCCGGGGAATGTCACGTTGCGGCCCACCATCGCGCCGCGCACGTTAGCGCCCGCTGCCATGCCCGCCGCAAACTCAGCGAATGTGCTGCGCGGATCCTCGTTCGAGGGGCCGCCCAGCAGGATAATCGGTATGGTCGTCGCCAGCGAGACGCGCTCGAAACCCGCGCAGTACGGCAGCTTAAGCCAGGTGTTGCGCGACGAATCGCCCAGCCCGGCCAGCACGCCCACCAGTTTAACCAGCTCATCGGCGGTGTTCTCCATCACCCAGCGGCCAGCGCTGAAGTCCATGCGCAGCGGCTCGACAAACGCCGGCAGGTTGTAGCGGTTCAGCTCGGTTATGGCGCGGGCGCAGTAGTCCACCGTCAGCAGCGTGCGCTCGTCGTCAGGCACAAACCGCAGCAGCATCTTGCCGCCATCCAGGCGAAAACGCGCCAGCGACTCAGCCGTGTACGAAGTAAACCGATCATCAATTTCACCGACAACGCCGGCGATGCCGCCGCGCTGCATACAGCCGATCAACACCTTGCCATCCAGGAATGACGGCCCGCCGCCAGCCTGCACCAGATAATCAACGATCAGCAGATCGTCAATCATGTCGTGCGTGCTCATAAACCCGTCGAAGCTGGTCGCGGTCAGCACGCGCAGGATGCGTCCCAGATACTGCTGACGGTTGCCCATGATGAACGGGTCTGCGCCGATGTTCGTTACGCCGCGCGCCGGGTGATCAGCGGCCAGAATCGTCAGCCGCCCATCGCGCGTGAGGCGCGAACGGCGGCGGCGCGCCAGCGCCTGCTGTTCAATTAGTTCTGGCGCGCTCACCCGTATTTCAGTGATACGGTCGAAAAGGTAGCGCGGGAAAAACGCCTCCAGGTCAAATGTGTAGCCATCAACAGAATAATCAGCGGTCACAGGCCTGCCTTTTCTGCATGAGCGCTGTCCTTTGCGCCTTGTCTATTGTACATCCCCCGCACCGTTGTAACACATACAGTTTGCGCGGCTGAACGGCAAACCTTGCGCCCACGGGGACGTTTCGCCGCTGCCGCGTCATGCGCCGCAGCAGTTATCGTAACCGGGGGAAGGCTGTACAAATTCCGGGATCGGCAGCGCTGGCACAGCCGCGCCTGGCAGCAGCGCGAAGTCGCCATTCGCCGGGTCAGCCAGGGCCGGCTCAGCCTGGTTGATTGCGTTATCGGCGCGAAGCTGAGCCACGTTGCAGGCAGGGTTATCGGCCTGGCAGCCAGCCGGAACATCCGGGTTTGCTTCGACGCCCAACGGCATATCAGCAGCGCCATTCCAGATCAGGTTCCCGCGAATCTGCAGGTCGTCGTCCGCCAGCGCCGGCGCGGGCACATTCGTGCCAGGTTGTTCGCCATAAGGCGCAGGGATAAAAAAGTGCTGGTAGGCGCTTTGCTCGCCAGAGGGGTTATAGATTACGTTGTTATAAACGAACACATGGCGGTTGGGGATACGCACATAATTTTCGCCGTCGGCTGCCAAACTATCGCCCCAGCCGCCAGCCTCTCGATACTGGTCGCAGCGTTCGCGGCCGGGGTCGCCCGGTGTGCCGTCGCAGCTTCTCATCCCAAAAGCAAACTCTAACACGTGGCTGCGCGCGCCTACCCGGTAGAAAATGTTATCAGCGATGAGGATGTTATAGCCGCCCATCACACCCGCCCCAGCGCCCTCTGTATCGTGAACCACATTGTTCACAAACCGGATGTCATAGGCTTCGTACTGAATCCAGGGTTCGGTCATAAACTGAAAGCCTGTGCCCTGCCCTGCTGTAAAGCCGCCCGTCCCGCAGTTGTAAATCTCGTTGTTTTCCAGGCGCAGGTACGCCGAGCCGCCTTTAGCGTATATACACCAGTCGCCCGCGTTATGGATGCGATTGTTCAGCACATGCCCATACTGAACAGCGACGAAATCAACCGCGTTATCCCACGCGCCGGAGATGTCGCTCGTCTCAATATAAATATGCTGTGACTGATTGATCTTCACAGCTTCCTGTACCTCGTAAGTGTCCGGCGCTGACCCGACAACGCGCACGCCGCGCAGCAGCAGATACTGGCAGGCTTCGCAGTGAAAAGGGTCGTTTTCCGAAGCGAAACTCACGTTCACAAAATACAGATAGCGCACATCAAATATGTTCACCGCCGCCAGCGTGACGGAATCGCGCCCTTCGACGGCCTCAATGATGATCGGGCGCTCAAAAGAGCCATGCCGGGATTCCCAGTAATTGGGCAGCGCCGCCGGCGGATACTGCCCCGGCAGCAGGCGGATATGATAGCCGGTGTCTGTCAGCGTTTGCGGAATGCGCGCCCAGGCGGCGGAGACCGTCGCCAGGGCGTTATCGCGGGACTCGCCGCTGTTATCGTCGCTGCCGTTCACCCCATCCACCCAGATTTCACGCAGCGTCGGCGCGCCGATATCATAGGGCTGCGGCGCTTGGGCAGCCGCAGGATACACACCCCAAAGCAGCAAAACTGGCAGCCATAAAATCCGTTTCATAGCACCACCTGCACATTCTTTAAGCTGCTAGCAGCATAACACAAGCGGAATGCGCGCGGCTTGAGGTTTAGCGCCGGTCACCATGAGTTTTGCGGTCGTATACCGCCGCTGCTATAATACCCGCGCGGCGGTTAGTGCGTCCTGGCCCCGTTTCGAATTAAGTTTGTTTAAGCACCCCTAGGGAGATTGTTCATGAAACAACGTATCCTGTTCACCCTGCTGGCGGCCCTGCTGCTGATGGTCGTTGCCCCTTTGAGCGCTCAGGAACCGGTAGAACTGCGCATCACCTGGTATGACGACGGCAATGAAGGGGCCGTCCTGCGCGATCTGCTCGACCGGTTCGAGGCCGAAAACCCTGACATTAAGGTCGTCATCGACACCGTCGCCTACACTGTGATTCTGGAACAGCTTCCGCTTCAGATTCAGGCGGGCGAAGGCCCGGATATGGCCCGCATCACCAACTTCCCCGGCCTGGTTGGCGAATATCTGGATATGCGCCCCTATCTGCCAGATGCGGAATACTGGGAAACCAGCTTCCCGGCGATCGTGCTCCAGGCTATGCGCGCTGAAGACGACACCGCCGGCATTTACGGCTACCCGACCCAATTCACAGTGACCGGCCCGTTCATCAACCGCACCCTGTTCGAGCAGGCCAACATTGACGTGCCCAGTGACAGCGGCGAACCCGTAAGCTGGGAGGAGTGGACAGCGGTAGCGCGGCAGGTCGCTGAAGCCACAGAGACCCCTTATGCCATCGCGATGGACCGCACCGGCCACCGCTTCGCCGGCCCGGCTATGAGCATGGGCGCAACCTACTTTGACGCCGACGGCAGCATCACCATTGACAGCCCTGGCTTCCGCGCGATGGCCGAAATCCTGTTCGGCTGGCACACAGACGGTATCACGCCGGCTGAGGTGTGGCTCGGCTCTGGTGGCAGCTACGCCGCCGCCGCCGACTTCTTTATCAACGGCCAGCTCGTGCTGTATATGTCCGGCAGTTGGCAGGTAGGCCGCTTCTCTAATGACATCGCTGATGCCTTCGACTGGGAGGTTATCCCCAACCCGACCGGCCCTGGTGGCAGCACCGGCATGCCCGGCGGCGCGGCCCTGATGGCTATCGGCAGCACCAAGCACCCGGAAGAAGTCGCCCGCGTGATGGATTGGCTGGTGCAGGAAGAGCAGATGCGCGAGTTCACCGCGCGTACATTGTTTATCCCCGGCCATCTGGGCCTGGGCGAAGTCGCCTATGACACCGATCTGCCCGCGGCGCAGCAGGCGCTCAACGCCTTCGCGGCGGAAGTGCCCAAGCTCCAGGAGCAGGCTTATCAGCTTAACTTCCACCCACAGAACTTCGTGGTGTTCAACGAAACTCGTGATCGCCTCTCGCAGGTGATGCTGGACGAGCTGACGCTGGACGAGGCGATTGAGCGCATTCAGCAGGCGGTTGACGACGCAGTCGCCGCCGCGCAGCAGTAACAAGCGCCTGACCGGGGCGCTGCCCCGTCCGCCGCGGGCTGCAAATACCTTCAGGGCGTTTGCAGCCCGCCCTGTTATGCTGTCCCCCAAATTTTAGGAACTGATTTTATGGACCAGGTTCAAGCCACACCCAGCCGCGAAGCGCCGCCCTCTGGTTTGCAGCGCCTGCTGGGCGGCCTCGGCGCAGGCATATCCAACGTCGTCCTCGCGATAACCGAGCGCGTTATGTCGCCTCTCCAGCAGCGGATCGGCGTACAGCGCATGGCCTACGTTTTTGTGCTGCCCAACCTGCTGATCTTTGGCATTTTCATTCTGCTGCCCATGCTGCTTAATTTCTATTATTCCTTTACTGGCGGGACCAATCTGTTTCCGCAGGATCGCCCCTGGGTTGGCCTGGAGAACTTTGAAAGGCTGTTCGCCTGTGAAAACTTCCTCCAGCCCAACACCTGCGTTGAAGATCGCTTCGCACGCTCAATGGTCAACACGGCGGGCTTCGTTGTGGCGCAGGTGGCGCTGGTGGTGCTGCTGTCGCTTATCACCGCCCTGGCGCTCAACCGCAAAATCGTGGCGCGCGGCTTTTTCCGCAGCGTGTTCTTCTACCCGGTGCTGCTCTCGCCGGTGGTGGTCGCGCTTATCTGGAAGTGGATTTTGCAGCAGGACGGCCTGCTGAACGCGCTTATTGTGCCGCTGGGGGGCGACAAAATCTCGTTCCTCACCAGCGGCGACTGGGCGCGCTTCTGGGTCGTGATTATCAGCGTGTGGTCCACAATGGGCTTCTATATGCTGATTCTGCTGGCTGGCCTTCAGTCCATCCCGGCAGAGCTGTACGAAGCAGCCGCGATCGACGGCGCGAACGCCTGGACGTCGTTTCGGAAGGTTACGCTGCCGCTGCTGATGCCAACCATGATGGTCGTGCTGGTGCTGTCGGTGATTCGCGCGGTGCAGGTGTTCGATGTCGTCTATGCCTTCACCGGCGGCGGGCCAGGCACGGCCACGTTCTACCTGGTGCAGTATATTTACACCACCGCGTTCACGAATCTCAGCACCCTCTACGGCCTGGCCTCCGCCGCGTCAGTGGTGCTGGCGGTCATCCTGGTCGTGTTCACGCTGCTCCAGCTCCGCCTCGGCGGGACCAGCAGCGATGTTGCTGATGCATAAGGAGCGAACAGCGTGAACTTTCTCACACGCACGCGCGGACGCGGTCGGCTGGATATCAGCGACGGCCTGACGTACTTATACCTGACTCTGGGAACGGTGCTGATGTTTGGGCCGGTGCTGTGGCTGGCGCTGTCATCGTTCAAAGAGCCGGCCCAGCTCGTTCGCTTCCCGCCGACTTTCCTGCCTTACCGCCAGGCGACGGTGGTCGTAGAGGGCCACGACAGCCCGCTACCGCTGTACGAAGTCGCCCTGGAGGACGGCAGCACGCAGCGGCTGGCCCAGGTGCGGCGCGTTGGCATCGAAGCACAGATGATCGACCCGGCAAACCCCGGCGACATCATCCGCGTCAACATCAACCAGCGCACGCCGGTGGAAACGGTGCGCTTCAGCCTGGACAACTACATTGACGGCGTGAACCGCTTCCCCTTCTGGACCTACTTCCGCAACAGCGTGGTCGTCACGGCCGCCGCCACCGCGCTCACCCTGCTCATCAACAGCATGGCCGCCTTCGCCCTCAGCAAGTACCGTTTTCGCGGGCGCGACACAATCTTCCTGCTGACCCTGGCCACGCTGATGGTCCCGCTGTCCGTGATCCTGGTGCCAGTCTTTCTCGTCATTACCCAGATCGGCTGGAACAACAACCTGCTCGGCGTGATTGTCCCCGGCGCAGCCACCCCAACCGGCGTGTTCCTGCTGCGCCAGTACATGCTGACCATTCCCGACGAGCTGATCGAATCGGCGCGCATTGATGGCGCCAGCGAGTGGCGCATCTTCATCCAGATCATCCTGCCGCTGGCCCGCCCGGCGCTGGCCGTGCTGGCCATCTTCTCGATCATGTGGCGCTGGAACGACTTCCTGTGGCCGCTGGTCGTGCTCAGCCGCAACGAGCTGTTCACGCTTCAGGTCGGTCTGAATTCGTTCCAGGGCGAACTCCAGGTGCAGTGGAATCTGATTCTGGCGATGACCGTGCTGACGCTGCTGCCAATCACGCTGGTATTCGGCTTCCTGCAGCGTTACATCACGACCGGCATCGCCACCACCGGCCTGAAATAGCGCCTTACAGGCACAGCACCGGCAGCGCCAGCAGCTCAGCCAGGGCCAGCAGCGCGTCCACGTAATCGCCGTATGTCAGCGCGATGTGATGCTCCAGGCCCGCGCTGAAAATCGTGTCCAGCACCGCCGTCGCTGGCCGTTCGAAGCGCAGCACGCCCGACGTCCCCGAAAAGCTCATTGGCGCGCGCAGCATCTCACCGCGCCCGACAACTAACCGCAGGCCGCCGCCCGCCGCCGCGCTCAGGCGCGCCACCGTTACCGTGCCCGGCTTCAGCGGAAACTGCAGCAGCAGCGGCAGCCGCCGGTTAGAGTGAACCGTCCCGGTGGGCACGGCGTCGGGATCAGCCATCGCCAGCGGGGCCTGCCCACAGTGCCACACGACAACGCCGTCGCGCTCCGCATCCAGCGAAACCAGGTCCGTGCCGAAAGCTGGCGCGCCGCTTAATTCCTGAAGAAGCAGCTGCGTGATCGTGCCGTGAACATCCGCCTCGCAGCCGCACGGCAGCCGCTCATCGTTCAGCAGCGACATCGCGCCGCAAGCCGCGCAGCCCAGGTCCGTAAAAAACTCCGGCCAGCAGCGCACAGCCAACCCGCGCAGGTTATCGCGCTGCGCGGCGCTGCGCAGCGCCAGATACACGCCCAGCGTGCCGTCAAGCGCGGGCTGATCGAGCGCGTCCAGCCCGCTGACACGCTGCGCCAGCGCGGCGCGCACGCCAGCCACCGCAGCCGCGTCCGCCTGGCGCGCCGCCGCAAACACCGTCTCCAGCGAAACCGCCGTTACGTCAACGCCGAACACCGCTAACAGCGCCTCAGCGTCGTAGTCACAGGTTTCGAAACCCACCGGACGCTGGCCAGCGCAGCCAATGCGCACCCCGCGCAGCGCGCGGCGCGCGCGCCCGGCGCGCGCCAGTGCGCCCACCTTGCGCGCCACCGCCGCATCGCCTGGCGCGGCGTAGATATGCTGGTAGCGCAGGCCGGCGCGCGTCAGCGCGTGCGCCGCCAGGTTGATGCCGCACAGCGCGTTAAGCCGCAGCCGTTCGCCCGTGTGCGCCTCCGGCACAGCCCACAGCAGCAGCGGCGCCTGGACCGCGCGCGCCACCTCAAGCGCCATGCTGCTGTCAGCAAACGTCGCCTGAAACAAAATCACCACGTCAGGCGCTGGCCCAAGCACATCCAGCGCCGCGCGGGCCGCCTCCGGCGTTGTCGCCGGCGCCGCTGGCCCGGCAACGGCAAAGCCAGCCTGCGTGAGCTGGTCATGCGCTGCACGCGTAACCTGTTCCGCCAGCGCCATATCGAATGTCGTGCGCGCAATCGGCACAAAGCCGACGCGCAGTTCCTGCTGGGTCATACCTCCGCCTCCCGGCGCTGAGAATCGCGCTAGAACGCGGCGACCAGGCCATCCTTGCGCGGGTCGCTGCCGCCAAACAGCGCGCCGCTGTGCGGGTCACGCCGGATAATCTGTCCGCCACCAAACATCAGCCGCCCCTGCCCGCTTACCGGGCGCACGCGGTGACCCAGTTCCGCCAGCCGCGCCATCGTCCTGATCGGGATGCCATCCTCCAGCGCCAGAACGCCGCCGCCCGTGCCGTCCTCCAGGCACCAGCGTGGGCGGTCAAGCGCTTCCTGCGGGTTGAGGTCATCGTCCAGCATCGCGCTCAATACCTGAAAATGCCCCTGCGGCTGCATAAAGACGCCCATCACGCCGAAGCTGGCCCACAGCTCGCTATCCTTGAGCGCCATGCCGGGGATAATCGTGTGATAGGGGCGCTTGCCGCCCACCAGCGTGTTAGGATGGTCCGGCTCCAGGTTAAAACCCGCGCCGCGATTCTGCAGAAACACGCCGGTCCCGCGCGCTACGATGCCCGCCCCAAAATCCATGAAAAGGCTGTTGATGAACGAGCAGGCGTTGCCTTTGCCGTCAACAACGCTCAGATACACGGTGTCAGAGCTGGCCAGCGGCGCGCCAAACGACGGCGGCTGCATAGCCAGGTCCGGCGAAACCAGCCGCGCGCGCTCGGCAGCGTACTGCTGGCGCAGCAGCTCGCGCGCCGGCACGGCGCTCATCGCCGGGTCAGCGATGTGCTGGCGCGCGTCCGCGAACGCCAGCCGCATCGCCTCAACCATCAGGTGCAGCCGTTCCGGCGTATCCCAGGCCAGCCCACGCACGTCGAATTCGCTGAAGATGTTCAGCGCCAGCAGCGCCGCCAGGCCCTGGCCGTTAGGCGGGCATTCGTACACCCTGACGCCGCGATAGTCGGTTGCGATCGGATCATCCCAGGTCGAACGGTGCGCCTGAAGGTCAGCGTGTGTCAGCACCCCGCCCTGTTCCTGCACCGTGGCCACAATCGCATCGGCGGTTGGCCCGCTGTAGAACGCCGCTGGCCCGCCCTCCGCGATCAGGCGCAGCGTGCGCGCCAGCGCCGGAAGCCGCACCACCTGGCCAGCGCGCGGCGGCTGGCCGCCGGGCAGGTAGTCCTCTGTGTGCGGGCTGCGCGCCAGCAGCGCCCGCGCTGTGGGGCTGTCCCACGACACGCTGAACACCGGCGCGACCGGATAGCCTTCTTCAGCGTAATAGATCGCCTCCGCCAGCGCCTCGGCCAGCGTCATTGTGCCGTGCCGCCGCAGCAGATCGTGCCAGCCCATAACCGTGCCCGGCACAGTCACCGCGTGCGCGCTGTGCGGCGGCACCGCCGTCAGCCCCTGTGCGCGCAGATCAGCGGCGCACAGCGCAGCGGGCGCGCGTCCGCTGCCGTTCAGCGCCGTCACCTGCCGCGATTGTGCGTCGTAGAACAGCGCGAAACAGTCCCCACCGACGCCGGTCGAAGCCGGGTCGGTCACGTTCAGCACCGCCGCCGCCGCCACCGCCGCATCCGCCGCGTTGCCGCCCTGGCGCAGCACCAGCAGCCCGGCCTGCGCCGCCAGCGGGTTGCTGGCCGCCACCATACCACGCCGCGCCGCCACCATTGACCGGCGCGACTTAAAATCGAAAGACATTGGCTTCATATCGTCTGGCCTCTGCCCGGTTCTGCGTCAGGCCGGCAGCGTCAGGCTGTCCAGGTCGCGCGGATAATAGGTCATAAGTTCAATGCCATCAGCAGTGATGGCAACAGTGTCGGAATGGCGGAAACCGCCCAACTCCGGCGAATACAGCCCCGGCTCAACCGTGAACACCATCCCCGGCAGCATCGGCGTGTCGTCGCCGCTGTCCAGGTATGGCCCCTCATGGTAGCGCAAACCGATTGTGTGGCCGGTATGATGCCGCCAGTACGGCAGCAGGTCGTGCGCGGTGAAGTAAGCCCGCACCGCCTTGTCAACCTCAGAGCAGGGCTTGCCCGGCCCCATCGCGGCCAGCGCCGTGTCCTGCAAAGCTACCATATGCGCGAACATGCGTTTCTGGTCATCGGTCGGCTGGCCCAGGAACATCGTGCGTTCCAGCTCCGACACATACCCCCACACCGGCGCGCTCGCCCCGGTTACCAGCACATCGCCTTTCTGGAAGCGGATATTGTTCGCCAGCGCGTGCGGAATAGCGGCGTTGCGACCGATCTGTCCCCGATAGCCGGCGAACGCCCCGCCGCCCATCCCGCCGCCGTAGGCCCGGTACAGCGGGCCAATCGCCTTATACAGCGCCAGCGTGGCCTCGTTGCTGGCCCGCTGCGACACCTCCGTCTCGCTCGCGCCAACAACCGTGTATTCCTGCAGCAGCATGTGCGCCAGGTTGCCCCATTTGCAGCTTTCGCGCAGGCAGTTCAGCTCAGCTTCAGACTTAACCGCCATCTCATCTTCGATAAAGCCCCGAATGAACCGCACCCTTACATCTGCTATCTCTGTCAGCAGCGGCCCGCGATAGCCGAGAATCCAGGGGTAGCCATCACCGTCGCCGCCGATATCGCCGCTGACCCCCATATCGGCCAGCATGGCCGCCAGCAGGCGCAGCGGATGGGTGGCTCCGGGGTATTCCGGGTAGTGATCCACCCGCTCCAGAACGGCGTTGGCGCGGGCGTGCTCCACTTCCAGGCGCGGCACAAACAGGCCGCGCAGGCCCTGCGCGTTCATCACAAAGCCAATCGGGCGCTCGGTGGGGATAAAGGCGAAGCCGGTGTAATAGAGAATGTAGTCCCGGTCGAACAGCACAACGCCGCTGAGCGACTGCGCGTGCAGATATTGCAGCAGGCGCTCGCAGCGCGCGATATGTTCACCGCTGCTGATTCGCAACTGTGTCGCTGAAGTGGTCATAACCAACCTCCTTGCCGGATGCCCAGGCCACAAATTATACTCTCCGCATAGTCCCGGTCACAGTAACCCGCTGTTCTGGTGAGCAGCCAGCGCGACAAAGCGCAAACCGGCGCCGCCAACGATAAAGGGTTATAGCGGGCTATAATGGGTGTATAATGCGTTTGCCAGTCCAGAAAGGTTGTCCCCTTTGCCGGGGCCGCCTTTTCGCTGGGAGCTTTACTCCTTTAGCTTGCCCCTCTGCCCGCCTCAGCAGAGGGGCATATTTTTTTCGCCCAGCGTCAGATCGCGTGTATAATCGCCTGGCTTTACTGGCAGCAGATAACAAAGGGAAATACCGCGTTGGCCCAGCAAAAACGCCCCATCGAAGTTGATGATCTCTATCGAATTACGCTTATAGAAGACCCTCGTGTCAGCCCCGACGCCCGTTGGATCGCCTATGTGCAGGTGACGATAGACAAGCTCGAAAACGAGTATCGGCGCAACATCTGGGCCGTCCCCACCGCCGGCGGCGCGCCCATCCAGCTTACGCGCAGCGGCAAGGATTCGACCCCGTGCTGGTCGCCTGATGGCAAAACGCTGGCGTTTGTCTCTGCCCGCGATAAAAAACCCCAGATTTATCTGCTGGCGATAACCGTCCCCGGCGGCGAGCCGCGCCCGCTCACCAACCAGCCCAACGGCGCAGTCGCGCCGGCCTGGTCGCCTGACGGCGCGCAGATCGCCTTTCTCGCCAGCAGCAGCGCCCGCGAGCGCGCCGACGAAGATCGCAACGAAAAGGCCCCGCCGCCCGCCGATAAACTCGAAGCCAAACAGCGCGCTGAACGCAAAGACTATGATGAGGCCAACCGCTGGGACCCGCGCCCGATTGAACGGATTCCATACCGCAGCGGAACCAGCTATCTGGATGATCGCTTTGCCCAGGTGTATGTCATACCCACTGCCGACGGCCTGCCAGCGGACGAGGCCAGGCCGCGCCGCCTGACCGACGTTGACGCCAGCCACGAGCCGCCCCGCTGGACCGCCGACGGCCAGTTCCTGCTGACGGCGCGCACGGTTAACCCGCTCGGTGACATGCCCTGGCGCTCCAGCAGCCTGTACCGCATTCGCGTCGCCGACGGCGCGCTGGAGCAGCTTACGGACCAGTCCCACACCAGCTATGGCCCGGTTCCCGCCCCCACTGGCGAGCTGGTCGCGTACACGCGGCTGCCGCAGGAACGCCTGACCGAGCGCATTACCCGTCTCACGGTGATGGGCGCGGCGGGCGGCGCCGCGCGCGATCTGAATCTCGATTTCGATTGCGGTGTAGTGGATTTCCGCTGGTCGCGCGACGGCCAGTCGCTCATTTTCACCGCTGAAAGCTGGGGCACGTGCGCGCTGTACACCGTTCCGGCGGACGGCGGGCCGGTCAGCGCAGTGGTGGCAGACGAGAGCACCATCACCGCCTTCGATGTGGCGCATGACGGCGGCGTAGCCTATGCCGTCGCCAGCGCCGCTAACCCGTCAGAGCTGTTCTGGCAGGCCGCGGGCGGCAGGCCAGTCCAGCTTACGCACGTTAACCGCGCGTTCCTGGCGGAGGTGACCGTCCAGGATAAGCATGAGCTGCGCTTTCAGTCGCCAGACGGCCCAGAGCTGCAAGGCTGGTATATGCTGCCGCCAGACTACACGCCCGGCCAGACCTACCCGCTGGCGCTGAACATTCACGGCGGCCCGCACGTTATGTGGGGGGCGGGCACACAGTCCATCTGGCACGAGACACAGTGCCATGCGGCGCGCGGCTATGTGGTGTTCTACTGTAACCCGCGCGGCGCTGCCGGTTATGGCGAAGGCTTCCAGGCCGCCCTGCACGGCGCCTGGGGCGATATCGCGCTGGCCGATATCATGGCCGGCGTGGATGTGCTGCTCGAAAAAGGGCTTATAGACCCGGCGCGCATGGCCGTCACCGGCGGCTCTTACGGCGGTTATATGACCGCCTGGATTATCGGCCACACCGACCGTTTCGCGGCAGCCGTGTCACAGCGCGGCGTTTACAACCTGCTCAGCTTCTACGGAACCAGCGACGTGCCGCTGCTGATCAGCAACGAGTACGACGCCGAACCCTGGGAAAACCCTCAACTGCTGTGGCAGCAGTCGCCGCTGGCCTACGCGCACCAGATCAAAACGCCGCTGCTCATCCTGCACAGCGAAAATGATTTCCGCGTGCCGGTGTCCGACGGCGAGCAGTTATTCGCGTACATCCGGCGCAGCGGCGGAACTGTCAAAATGATCCGTTTCCCACGCGAAGGCCACGAGCTGTCGCGCAGCGGCGAGCCGGCGCACCGCGCCAGCCGTCTGATGCACATGATCGAATGGTTTGACCGCTACTGCCAGCCGCAGAACGCGGCGCATGAGTGACAGCGCCCTCCGGCAGCGCGGGCCAGGACTGGCCCGCGCTGCCCGTAAGGCACAGCCTCAGCCCCCTACACCGGCGTCACCTCCCCGCTGAACCACGCCCACCAGCGCGACCAGCTCAGGCGCGCGGGCTTTGTTGGTTTACCGCCAGGGCGGTATACTCACTCCAGCGCATGAAAGGGCCGCATCTATGGGTATAAAGCAGGTTGTCGCTGTTGATTTAGGCGCGGAATCAGGCCGGGTGGTCCAGGTCGGCTTCGACGGCCAGGGCTTCCAGATAGACCTGGTGCACCGCTTCCCTAACATCCCTGTGCAGTGCCGCCATACGCTGCATTGGGATGTGCTGCGACTGTGGCACGAGATCGTCACGGGCCTGAACGCCGTGCTGCCCACAGCTTCCAGCATCGCCGTTGACACCTGGGGGGTTGATTTCGCGCTGCTGGACCGCGACGGCAGCCTGCTGGCAAACCCGGCGCATTACCGCGACAGCCGCACCGAAGGAATGCAGGAATGGGTTTTTCAGCGCGTGCCGCGCCGCACAATCTTTGAGCGCACCGGCCTGCAGTTCATGAACATCAACACGCTTTACCAGCTTGCCAGCCTGGTTAAGGCCGACAGCCCCCTGCTCAACGCGGCGACGACGCTGCTAACCATTCCCGACCTGTTCAACTACTGGCTCACCGGCGCGCGGTCGTGCGAGTTCACCCACGTTACAACAACGCAGTGCTACAACCCGCACACGCGCAGTTGGGATTACGAAACGCTCACAGCGCTGAATATCCCCACCGAGATCTTCCCTGCCATCGTGTCGCCAGGCAGCAGGTTGGGTGAATACAACAACGTCCCAGTGTTCGCGACCGGTTCGCACGACACCGCCAGCGCTGTCGCCGCCGTCCCCACCACCACCACCGACTACGTTTACATCAGCAGCGGCACCTGGAGCCTGATGGGCATGGAAGTGCCGGCGCCGGTTATCAGCGAAGCCGTCTACGAAGCGAACATCACCAATGAGGGCGGCGTATACGACACCTTCCACCTGCTCAAAAATGTGATGGGGCTGTGGATCGCGCAGCAGTGCCGCGCGGCCTGGGCCGAACAAGGCGCTGAGTACTCATACAACGACCTCACCGCCCAGGCGATCAACGCCGAACCCTTCCGCAGCCTGATCAACCCCAACCACTACCTGTTCTTTCCACCAGGCGACATGCCTCAGCGCATCCGTGAGTTCTGCCGCATCTCCGGCCAGCCTGTGCCCGAAACAGTCGGCCAGATTATGCGCACGGTTTACGAAAGCCTGGCGCTCAAATACCGTTATGTCCTCGACAGCCTGCTGAAAATCAGCGGGCGTCAGGCGGACCGTATCCACATTATCGGCGGCGGCGTGCAGAACACCCTGCTGTGCCAGATGACCGCCGACGCCACCGGGCGCGCGGTTATCGCCGGGCCGGTTGAAGCGACGGCGCTGGGCAGCGCCTTCGTCCAGTTTATCGCCCTGGGCGAGCTGGACAACATCGCCCAGGCGCGCGAGCTTCTCAGCCGCGCCGCCGGGACACTCCATTACGAACCCAAACACATCGCCGCCTGGGACGATGTCTATCAGCAGCGTTTCCGCGCGCTTGTCGAAATGAGGCTCGACAATGAGTGAGGAACTTGACCGCCTGGTGAGCATGACGCGCGCGCTGGGCCAGCCGCACCTCGATTACGTCATCATCGGTGAGGGCAACACCTCGCAGCGCATTGACGCCGACACGTTCTGGGTAAAAGCCAGCGGCCAGCAGATGCAGAAGATCGACCGCGCCGGCTTCGTGGCGATGCGCTTTGCGCCGCTGCTCGCGCTGTTCGACAGCCCGCCCGCCAGCGCCACCCAGGTGCAGCAGCTCATGATGGACGCCAGGGTAGACACCACCACGCCCGCCCGCCCATCGGTGGAAGCCACATTCCACGCGGCCCTGCTTTCCGACTGCGGCGCGGCCTGCATCGCCCACACGCACCCAACCGTAATCAACCAGGTGCTGTGCAGCACGCGCGCTGAGGCGTTCGCGCGCCACCGCCTGTTTCCCGATGATGTGGTGCTGTGCGGGCCAGAATCAGTTTTCGTGCCGTACATTGACCCCGGCCTGCCGCTGGCAGGCGCGATCCGCGAGCAGGTGCGCGCGTACATGGCCCGCTATGACGAGCCGCCGAAAGTTGTCCTGATGGCCAATCACGGCCTTATCGTCCTGGCGCAAACACACGAAGAAGCGCTGAACATCACCGCGATGGCCGTTAAAGCGGCGGCGGTCTTCGTCGGCGCGTGCGCGGTCGGCGAGCCTGTGTTCATGACAGAGGCCGATGTGCTGCACATCCACCGCCGCCCAGACGAGATTTACCGGCGCGGGCTGTTTACGGCCTCTGGAAAAACACAGCCTTCGTAGCCGTTCATCGCAGCGACACCAAACGCAAAGGACAATTCGTGAACAACCTGCCATTCGACAAACCGGGCCGCTTCTGGAAGGGTAACCTTCACACGCACTCCACCCTATCCGACGGACATCTCACGCCGGAGGCCGTCTGCCATTTTTACCGTGAGGCCGGCTACCACTTCCTGGCGCTGACCGATCACTTCATGGCGGCCTTCAATTTCCCTGTTGCCGACACCCGCCCCTACCGTTCCGCTGATTTCACCACCCTGCTGGGCGCGGAGCTGCACGCTGGCAAAATCGAGTTCGGCACGACCTGGCATATCCTGGCGGTCGGCCTGCCGCTGGACTTCGCGCCCCCTACGCCCGAAGAAACCGGCCCGCAGCTCGCCGCGCGCGCGCTGGCCAGCGGCGCGTTTGTCGCCGCCGCCCATCCCTATTGGTATAACTTGACTGAGGCTGACGTGCTCTCGCTCGGCCCGGTTCACGCTGTCGAAATCTTCAACGGCACATCGCACGACCACAATGACCGCGCCGACAGTTGGTATATGCTGGAAACGCTGCTCGAACGCGGCCTCCGCTACAGCGCCTGCGCCACCGATGACGCGCATTTTCACCCCGACCGGGCGGATGCGCTGCTGGGCTGGACATGGGTCAAAGCCAGCGAGCTGACGCCTGACGCGCTGCTGGCCGCGCTCAAAAACGGACACTATTACTCCAGCACTGGCCCGCTGCTGCACGACATCCGCCTGGAGGGAGATCGGCTGGCTGTCCGTTGTTCGCCAGCCAGCCGCGTGTTCGTAACCGGCTCCGGCTACCGCGCGCGCAGCGTATACGGCAACGGGCTGACCGAAGCGGTCTTTGACCTGGCCAGCTTCGACAGCCCCTACTGCCGCGTCATCGTGCGCGACGCGCAGGACCGCCGCGCCTGGTCGAACCCGATCTGGCGCTGAGCGTCTCAGGCGGGCAGCAGCCGCAGCGTCACGATCTCGAATGGGCGCAGGTTAAGGCTCAGGCGGCTGCCGTGCGTGCTGAGTGAATCCTGGTTTTCCTCCAGCAGGCTCGTGCGCCAGGCGGCCCTGATGGGAAACCCCGCCGTCAGCGTGACAGGTCCGCGCTGACGCTGGCTTTCGTACAGGCGGACGATGAATCCCGTGCCATCTTCAGCCCGCTTGACGGTTTCGATAATCACGTTCAGGCTGTCGCAGGCGATCAGGCTGTGCAGCAGCGGCGGCGCGGCCTGCGCGGCGGCGCTTCCGCCGCCCGCCACCAGCAGCGGGTCGTTCAGCGCATAAGCCGCCGCCGCCGTGCGCGCATCGCAGCGACCCGCGTGTGGCAGCAGGCTGTAGGAAAATGTATGCTCCCCCTGATCCGCCAGCGGGTCAGGCATCGTGGGGCTGCGCAGCAGGCTGACGCGAATAACGTTGTCGCGAATGTCGTACCCGTACTTGCAGTCGTTCAGCAGGCTGACGCCGTACCCGCCCTCGCTCAGGTCCACCCATTTTTGCGCGGCGGTTTCAAAACGCGCCCAATCCCAGCTCGTGTTGCGGTGTGTGGGCCGTTCGACGCTGCCCCATTGAATCTCGAACGTCGCCACCGGCGCAAGGATATCCACCGGGAAGGCGGCTTTCAGCAGCACATGGCGCTCGCGCCAGTCAATGTGTGTCTTAAAATCGACGCGCGGGCTGTCGTAGGCCAGCGCGATGCGCTGCACATACGCGCTGTTGAGGATGCGCCGCCGCACCTCAACCGCCGCGCGCAGCGGCCCCGCCTCGACCACGCGCACGGATTCGGCAGGTTCAGCTAGCCACATGCGATCATCGTAGAAAATATCAATGTCCCAGGCATCCCAGTTCAGCGGACGATCTTCAAACGCCTGCATCTGCCCGCCGACAGCGCCAGGGGCCAGCACCTCGCGCGCCGCGATTTTGTCGTAAATGCGCGTGATATCGCCAGCGCTGTCAATCTCAACGCGCACATACCTGTTCTCAAGCAGCGCAGGCGTGACGGCGAGGCCGGTTTCCGGCGCGTCGCCTGCCCCCGCCACCACCCGCAGCGGCGTCACACTGTACGGCGGCAGCTCGCCCGTGCTGATCCACGTTCCACCGTCCGCAGGCTGTGTCAAAACCGGCTGTCCATCAGGCCGTTCCAGGCGGTGCGCCGGCTCAATGCGCCGGGGCCAGAAAGCCAGATCGCCGCGCGTGAACGAGGTTGGATTAACGACGATCAGCGCCGCGCCGGCTTTCTCGGCGACGACCGCCAGCGCCTCATCGCGCACGGCAGCGCCGATCTCCCACACCTCAGCGTACTGGCGCTGTGAATCAACGTACACCGCGTTAATGCTGCTGCCGGGGATAATGTCATGAAACTGGTTGAGACACACCAGCTCCCAGGCGCGGCGCAGTCGCCTCGCCGGATACACGAAACCGCTGTCGAGCTGCGCGGCCAGGGCGGCCAAAAATTCAGCGTCATGCAGCAGAAACTCGCTTTTGCGGTTGGCGCGCTTGTTCCGGCTCTGCGTCGTGTACGTGCCCCGGTGAATCTCAAGGTACAGCTCGCCGTTCCAGGTCGGCAGATTTTCGCCGCTGTGCGCCGCCAGGTCCTCAAAGAAGTCCTTCACCGGGCGCTGCCGCGCCTGCGGCGCGGCCGGGAAAGCGGCCATCTCGCGCAGGTTTTCCAGCATCTCGCGCGTTGGGCCACCGCCGCCGTCGCCATAGCCAAACGCCATTAGAATATCCTGCTGCGTTTCCTTCTGCTGGAAATTGATCCATGTCCCCAGCAGCTCGCCCGGCGCTGCGCCGCTGTTGTAGCTCCCGCCCTGGCTGCCAGGCCAATTGGCTGTGCTGAAATGCGTCAGCACGCGCGTGCCATCCAGCCCCTGCCACCAGAAGCTGTCGTAAGGCAGCCGGTTGTACTGATTCCAGCCGATCTTGATGGTGAAGAAGTACTTCAAACCGGCCAGCCGGATAAGCTGCGGCAGCGACCAGGCATAGCCGAACACGTCTGGCAGCCACAGCACCGGGCTTTCCGCGTCAGCGCCGAAGTGCTCGCGGAAAAACGCGCGCCCCAGCAGAAACTGCCGCACCAGCGATTCCGGCCCGCTGATGTTGCAGTCCGCCTCAACCCACATGCCGCCAATCGGCTCCCAGCGGCCAGCGGCGATGAGGTCTTTGATCGCCCCAAACAACGCCGGGTAATCCTGGCGCACATAGTCGTAAAGCTGCGGCTGGCTCTGCACGAAATGATAGTCCGGGAACTGCTCCATCAGGCGGGCGACTGTGTGGAAGGTACGCCCGGCTTTGCGCCGCGTCTGCCCCAGCGTCCACAGCCAGGCGACATCAATGTGCGCGTGGCCAACCGCCGAAACGCTGACCGCCAGCGGCGGCCCGGCCTGCGCGATGCCCGCGCGCAGCGCGGCCAGCGCCGGCGCGACGCTGGCGTAAAACGCCGCCCCCAGCGGCTCAAGCGTGTTCAGAACATTAAAAGCCGCGTTGAGGGCGTTCAGCAGGAAACCGCGCGCCGGCTCATTTTCAGACAGCGTTTCCGCGACACCCAGCGCCACCCGCACCGCCGCCACGAAATCGCGCGTGGGCTGGTCAATCTGGACCAGCTCACACTGCTCCAGGAACAGCCGGTCCGGCTCTGGCCAGCCGCCCGTCCAGCCGTGCAGCGCCAGCGCATGGCGCTGGCCCGCACACCACCGGGCAGGCAGCAGCACTTCCTGATGATGCCGGTCACAGGCCGCGTAAGGCGCGCCATCCACGTAAATCAGCGCTTCCGGGTGGCTGAACGACCCTGGCTTGCCCAGCGGCAGATACAGGGCGGTCGGCACAGCGGCGTCCCACCCCGCCGGAACCTGAAACGACCCGCGCAGCACAAAGTTAACGTCAGCGCCCGCCCAGTAGTCGTTGAATGCAAGCAGCGGCCAGCCGCTGTCGTCCACCGCCGGCCCCACTGGCGGCGGCTGAACGGGGCCAGGGTCGGGGTCATCCAGGGCGGTAAACCGGAACGGCGGCAGCGCCGCGCGCCGCCGGTACACCAGCGGCTCAATCAGCGCCAGGCGCTGGGCGATCTTCGGGACGGTCCAACGCATTTTATGCAGCATCTTTGCGGTTCCTCTCGCAAATAAAAAAAGCCGAGCAGCAGGTCAACTACTGCCCGGCTTTAACTACCCAGCGTTACTTGTGATAATACGTAGCCCAGCCCAGGTACTTGGTGAACGCCTCGACAATCGGCGCGGCCACCCGCGCCTGGTTCACGGCCACATGGTGCTCAAAGCCGTTGGCGCAGATATACGCCAGCAGGTCCTGATAGCGCGGCACTTTCACTACGCCATACCCGCCGAACGTGTCAATCGGGTCGTCAGTAAACTCGCCCTCGCCGGCGTAGGCCACGATCCTGCCGTTGAAGTCATCGGTCGAGATGCGCACATACGTGAACGGGTTTGCCTTCACCTTGCCGTAGATCGTCCCGTAGGTGTTCTCAACCCCCACCGCCCCCGCGATAATCTCCTGGTAGCTCATCTCCGGGATGTCGTCAATGAAGATGTCCTTCGGCAGGTTCGAGCAGTGGAACACCACGCCCTTGTCAGGGTCATCGCCGTAGTTGTTGTTCCAGTCCACCAGCGCCGACGGGCGGCCAGACGCGAGCTGCATAGCCAGCATCGCCAGCGCGCCAACAATATCCGTTTCACAGGCCGACGGGCTTAGCGTGTTGCTGCTCATGCTCATCAGCGTGCAGGGCATGACGCCAAAATACGCCTGCATGCTGGTCCAGCACTGGATAGCGGTCGCGTCGAGCGTTTTCTCAGCCATCCAGTTGTCCAGCACAACGCCGAACTTCGCCATCCGCAGCAGCGAAAGCTCCGGCACGCCGCTGATGCGCGCATACCCCCTGATCGCGTTCAGCTTATCCAGCACCACCGGGTCATTGTCCTTCAGCCGGTTGATAAGCCCGAAAACCTCGCTCAGGTCGAGCGTCTCCACGCTGATGCCAGCCAGCTCAAGCAGCTTCTCGCTGTAGCGCACAGTCTTAAAGGCCCAGGGGCGCGCGCCCATCATGCCCAGGCGCGCCGTCCGCATCCCGCGCGTTACCCGGCAGGTAGCGACAAAGTTCTGCAGGTCCTTCATGAACGCCGGCGTGGTCGGGTCCATCGTGTGCTGGCTGGTGAGCGAGTACTTAATGCCGTACTGATACAGGTTGTTGCACGCGCTCATCTTGCCGCAAAAGCTGTCGCGCCGGTCCGTGATAGCCATCTTGCTGACATCATCCGGGAAGGCGTGAACCAGCACCGGCACATTCAGGCCGGCGAAGCGCAGGGCGTCCGCGATCGCGTATTCCTCACCAAAATTGGGAAGCGTGATCAGCACCCCATCAATTTCATCGCGGCGCGGCTTGACGAAATCAGCCCAGATGCGCGCCTCCGGCGTGGTCGTGATCGCGCCCACGCTGGTCGCGTCTTCCGGCGGGATGATGGCGTTAATCCCGGCCTGCCGCATCACGTCCAGGATGGTCTTGCGCCCCGTCACCGCCAGGTGATCGGGGAAGAAACCCCGGTTGCCCACAATCACCGCCAGCGTAACCGGGCGGGCGTTAAGGGCAGACGCGGGCGTGGGTTGAACCTGTGCTAAAGCCATTAACCAAACTCCTTTTTACCTCTGCGAGTGCGAAAAGGTTGTGTCCACCGCTGGCGGGCCGGCGCCGGCCCGCCAGCGCATCTCTAGCGCTGGCCGTACACGTTTTGATAACGGTCATTCAACCGGTCAATATCGCTCTGCGCCAGCGGCAGCGGCTGACCAATTTGCAGCGCGACCCACACAATAGCTGCGTTGTCCTCGGTCATAATGGCGGCCTGCACCGCCTTCTCAACGGTTGGGCCGGTGGCAAACACGCCGTGATTCTGAAGGATGCAGGCGGGGCTGCGCGTCCCGCTCAGCGCCTGCACTATCTGTTCGCCAACCTGCTCGCCGCCGATCAGCGCGAAGCCGCCGCAGGGAATCGGCCCGCCAAATTCATCAGCCATGGCGGTTGTTATGCAGGGAATCGCGCGGCCCAGCGTGGCAAAGGCAGTAGCATAGCGCGAATGAGTGTGAACGATGCCGTTCACCTGTGGCAGATGGCGGTAAACGTAACAGTGTGACGCGGTGTCGGAAGAAGGACTCAGCTCGCCCTCGACAACTGCGCCGTCCAGGTCCACGATCACCATGTTCGCCGGTGTCAAATCCTGGAACCTGACGCCGCTCGGCTTGATGACGATCAGCCCGCTCTGTGGGTCACGGGCGCTGATATTGCCGCTGGTCCAGGCCACCAGATTGTTGCGCGGCAGCTCGTCATGCAGCGCGCACACCTCGGCGCGCAAAGTCTCCAGCTTCATTCGGCTTCACCTTCCCGCGCCTCGCGGCGAATGCGCTTAAGACGCTTCATCACGTTGTTATCGCCCCGCCCGAAGTAATCGTAGAGCGTCTTGTAATCGGCGTAAAGCTGGTCGTAAATCGCTTTAGCCGCCATATCCGGCTCTACCACGACATCCTTGAGCTTGCCCATCCTGGCGGCCGCCGCTTCGATGTCCGCGTAAATGCCCGCCGCCACCGCCGCGTGCATGGCCGAGCCAAGCGCCGGGGCCTGCGCCGAGCCGGCCAGCTTGAGCGCGCGCCCGGTCACATCAGCGTAGACCTGGCGCAGCAGCGCGTTCTTCTCCGGCAGGCCGCCGGCGGCGATCAGCTCGTTCACGTGCAGGCCCCGTTCCTCAAAGGCCTCGACGATCACCCGCGTGCCGAAGGCCGTCGCTTCGATCAGCGCCCGGTAGATATCAGGCGCGCGCGTCGCCAGCGTAGCGCCCACCAGCACGCCCGAAAGCTCCGCGTCAACCAGCGTCGAGCGGTTGCCATTCCACCAGTCAAGCGCGATCAGGCCGTGTTCGCCCGGCCTCTGCTTCGCGGCCTCGCTCTCAAGGTACTGGTGCAGGTTCATGCCCACCGCCGCCGCCGCTTCGTGATACTCCGGCGGCACGGCGTTATCCACAAACCAGGCGAAGATGTCGCCCACGCCGCTCTGCCCTGCCTCATAGCCGTAGTAGCCGGGGATAATGCCATCGCGCACAACGCCGCACATGCCCTCGACCGGCTGAAGCTGGTCGTCAACCATCATGTGGCAGGTGGACGTGCCCATAATCATCACCATCTGGCCGGGCTTGACCGCCTGCACCGCCGGCGCGGTCACGTGCGCGTCTACGTTGGCGACGGCCACCGCGATCCCGGCGGGCAGCCCGGTCCAATCAGCAAACTGCTGCGTCAGGCCGCCGGCGCGGTCGCCCAGGCGCGCAAACGACCGGCCCATTTTGGTGTCAACGATATCCGCAAAATCAGGGTGCAGCGCCGCGAAATACGCGCGCGGCGGGTAATCGCCGTCCTGCACCATCGCCTTATAGCCGGCGGTGCAGGTATTGCGCGTTTCCTGGCCGGTGAGCTGCCAGACCACCCAGTCCGCCGCCTCGATAAACCGGTCGGCAGCCCGGTATACATCCGGGGCTTCGTGCAGAATTTGCAGCGCCTTGCTGAAAAACCACTCCGACGAAATCTTGCCGCCGTAGCGCTCCAGCCAGCTCTGCCCCATGCGCCGCGCCGTCTCGTTAATCTGGTCGGCTTCCGGCTGGGCGGCGTGGTGCTTCCACAGCTTAACCCAGGCGTGCGGGTGGCTGGCCCACTCCGGCACAGCGCGCAGAGGCGTGCCGTCAGCCTTGACCGGCAGCATCGTGCAGGCGGTGAAATCAATGCCGATGCCCACCACGTCGCTGGGGTTCACGCCGCTCTGCTTAAGCACCGCTGGAACAGTTCGTTTAATAACTTCAAGGTAGTCGAGCGGGTCCTGCAGCGCCCAGTCAGGCGGGAGCGGCTTGTCGCTGCCGGGCAAATGCTGGTCAATCACGCCGCTGCCGTAAGCGTGAACAGCGGTAGAGATCTCGCTGCCATCGCGCACATCCACCAGCAGCGCACGGCCTGATTCCGTGCCAAAGTCAATGCCGATTGTATACATAGGCCTGATCCTTAAAAAATAATCCAGCGCTTTTCAGCTCGCCAATTCCCAGCCTCAACTTCACCAGCCGCGCGCAGCGGGGCGCTGAACACATAATACCCCCCCGCTTCAGCCGGTTAACAGTGAGGAATGTCCGGGCTTGCATGTTAATATTATCCCCTGCGTCCGAACTTGCAATCAACATCGCGGGGAGGGTTAAACACGCTTGCCTGCTCACACGCCGTCTGACCTGTCCGAAGACCGCTGCTTTGGCCCCGATGCGCGCCAGCAGGCCATCGCCCGCGAGCTGTACAGCCTGGTGCGGGACGCGCCGCTCATCTGCCCGCACGGCCACGTTGATCCCCGCCTGCTGGCAGATCCGAATTACAGCTTTGGCTCACCGACCGAGTTGATTATCCTGCCGGACCACTACATCCACCGCATGCTCTACTCGCAGGGCATCCCGCTTGAGGCCCTGGGCATACCTCGCCTGGACGGCGCGCCAGTCGAAAGCGATCACCGCCGCATCTGGCAGACGTTCGCCGATCATTTCTATCTGTTTCGCGGCACGCCCACCAGCCTCTGGCTGGACTACCAACTGCGCCAGGTTTTCAACATCGCTGAAAAACTCAACGGCGGCAGCGCGCAGCGTATCTACGACCAGTTGGCGCAGCGCCTGGCCCAGCCAGACTTCCGCCCGCGCGCGCTCTACCAGCGTTTTCACATCGCCGTGCTGGCGACGACTGACGCCGCCACTGACACGCTTGAGCAGCACGCCGCGCTGCGCGCCTCCGGCTGGCCGGGCCGCATGATTCCCACGTTCCGGCCCGACGCCGTGCTGAACCTCGACACACCCGGCTGGCACGGCCACATCGCCGCGCTGGGCGCGCGCGCCGGTGTAGAGATCGGCAGCTACAGTGCGTTTATCCGCGCGCTCGAAGCGCGCCGGGCGGCCTTCAAAGCGCAGGGCGCAGTGGCGGCTGATCACGCGGCGCTCACCGCGCACACCGAGCTTATGTCGGCGCATGAAGCGGAAGCCATCTTTCAGCGCGCCCTCAGCGGCGCCGCCGCGCCTGACGACGCCGCGCGTTTCACCGGCCACATGCTGGTCGAAATGGCGCGCATGAGCGTTGAAGACGGGCTGGTGATGCAGCTTCATACGGGCGCGCTGCGCAACCACAACGCGCCGCTGTACGCGCAGTTCGGCCCGGACCGCGGCGCAGACATCCCCGTTGCCGCTGAGTTCACGCGCAGCCTGCGCCCGCTGCTTAACCGTTTCGGCAGCGACCCGCGCCTGACGCTGATCTTGTTCACGCTCGACGAGGCAACCTACAGCCGCGAGCTGGCCCCGCTGGCCGGCCATTACCCCGCCGTGCGCCTCGGCCCGCCCTGGTGGTTTTTCGACAGCCTCAACGGTATGCAGCGCTATTTTGAGCTGACCGTTGAAACCGCAGGGCTGCACAACACCGCCGGTTTCAACGATGACACGCGCGCTTTCCTGTCGATCCCAGCGCGCCATGACCTGTGGCGGCGCGCCGCCGCCAACTGGCTGGCCGGGCTGGTCGTGCGCGGCCTGGCAGATACCGACGACGCGGCAGAGATGCTGCACGACTGCGCCTACCGGCTGGCACAGCGCGCCTACCGCCTGTAATCAGCCCCACAGGTCGCGCAGAAACCGCATCTTCTCCAGCGTCTGATAGCCGCCGCCGCCTTCGTGGTTGTTGTAGCTGTAGATGCGGATCTGCTTGTCGCTCACCGTGTGATTGTAAGCGGCGTAAACGGTGGACGGCGGGCAGACAGTGTCCATCAGGCCGACGGAGAACAGCGCGCTGGCCGTGATGCGCGGCGCGAAGTTCATGCCGTCGAAATAGCTCAGCGTCCTGAACACCTGCTCTGTCTTGTCGCGGTGGATCTTGCAGAAGGTGACGATCTCGGAATACGCCGTGGTGTCCACCAGCGCGGTCGCGCGGCGGTAATGGCACAGAAACGGCACGTCAGGCATTACGGCGCTGATGCTCGTGTCCAGGCCGCCCACCGCCAGGCTGATGCCGCCGCCCTGGCTGGCGCCGGTGGCCGCGACGCGCCCGTTATCCACCGCCGGGTGTGAGCGCGCTGCTTCCAGCGCGCGCAGCGCGTCTGTGAACACCCGCCGGTAGTAATAGGTCTTGGGGTCAAGGATGCCCTGTGTCACAAAACCGGGCACAGACGGGTTAGCGCCTTCGTCAGGCAGGTCAGGCGTGTCGCCCTGCCGCCATACGCTGCCCTGCCCGCGCGTGTCCATCAGCAAATAGGCATAGCCCACGCTCGGCCACAGCAGATGTTCAAAGCCGAAGCCGCGCCCGCCGCCATAGCCGATAAACTCCACCACACAGGGCAGCCCATCTTTCCAGCCCACCGGCAGCAGGAACCAGCCTTTTATCCGCTGGCCGCCATAGCCTGAAAACGTCAGGTCGTAAACCTCGACGCTTTTCAGCCCGTAGTCCACCGCGTCAAAGCGCGCATCCAGCGGGTGCTGATGGGCGGCGTCCAGCGTACTTTTCCAGAACTGGTCAAAATCCGCCGGTTCGTCGCGCGGCGGCCTGTACGCCTCCAGTTCCTCCAGCGGCATATCGAAGTAAACCATGCGATACCCTCCTTAATCGCGCTTAACAGCTGTTGCAGCGCGGCTCCAGTTTAGCAAACGCCGCCATGTCAAACGTCAATGATAACCTTGTGCACGTTATCCTCGTAGGCGGCGTTGAGCGCAAACGCGCGGTTCGCCTCGCGCAGTGGCAAGCGGTGCGAAATCAGCGCGCTGAGCGCGATCCGGTCCGCGTGCGACGCCGCCAGCCGGATAGCGCGCGGGTAGGTGTGCTTCATGCGCCGCGCCATCATGATCGTCAGCCCCTTGCGCCGGGCCGCTGAATGTCGCATTTTCAGCTCATCGTTGGATGGAATGCCCACCAGCACCACCCGCCCCCCCAGGCGCGCCATCTCCGCCGCCTGCGCGATCGAGTGATCAGCCCACGCCGCCTCAAACACCACATCCACACCGCGGCCAGCGGTCTCGCGCTCAACCGTCCCGACCGGGTCGCCCGTGTCCACCGTCCAGGCCGCCGTCGCGCCCCAGGCCAGCGCCGCCGCCGCGCGCCAGGGAAAACAGTCGAAAGCGTACAGCGGGTCAGCGCCCGACAGGCGCGCCAGCTTGATAATCAGCAGCCCGATCGGCCCGCAGCCCAGCACCGCAACGCTGCGCGCGACCTTCAGCTTGCCCAGGTCAGCGGCGTGCAGCGCCACGCCTAACGGCTCCAGCAGCGCCGCGTCCGCGTCGGACAGCGCGTCAGGGATCGGGAAACAGGTGTGCCCCTTGACGATCATCTGTTCCTGAAGCGCGCCGTCATCTGGCCACAGCCCGCAAAAGTGCAGCCGGCAGCACAGGTTAGGGTGGCCCGCCTCGCACATCTCGCAGCGGCGGCACGGCGTGGCCGGGTCAACCGCCACGCGCTGGCCGGGTGCAAGCGGCGCGCCCAGCGCGTCGGTTGTGTCTGGCCCGACCGCCAGCACCGCCCCGCCAAACTCGTGCCCCAGCACCAGCGGCGACCGCACCTGCGTGTCGCCAATTCGCGCGTCAGTGTACGTGTGCAGGTCCGAGCCGCAGATGCCCACCGCGCCGACGCGCAGTAGCACCTCACCCGGTCCCGGCGCAGCCGGAGCCGGAACTTCTTCAACGCGCACATCGCGCGGGCCATGCAGCCGGGCAGCCAGCATCGCGCTTCGCCTTTCATTATCCAGCCAGCGTAAACCACCTGATAATGACTCCAAGCCGGCCCTGCCGCCAGAGCCAGTTGACCGGCCAATTAGCGCGTTTTTACACGGCGCGCCAACAATGCCTGTTCCCGCGCACAGATTATCCCTGTAGAATAGCCACCCGGAACAAGCATGCTGTAACAATGTATTACAACAAGGGAGAACCTGAATGAAGAAGTTTTATCCGCTGGCTGCCGGGCTGTTCATCATTGCCGCGCTGGCAGCGCCCCTGGCCAGCGCCCAGGACGTGCAAACCCCCGACGAAATCTGCGCCGCCGCCGTCCCCGCCGGCGAGCCAGAAACGCGCACGTTCAGCCAGGCAGAGCAGGTGCTTGAGGATGGTGTGGATTATCACGCTGTTTTCTGCACTGAAGCCGGCGCCGTCTATGTTGACCTGCTGGAAGAAGAAACGCCGATCACGGTTAACAATTTCGTATTCCTGGCCAACAGCGGCTTCTACAATAACACCACCTTCCACCGCGTTATCGAGGGCTTTATGGCGCAGGGCGGCGACCCGACCGCGACAGGCTCCGGCGGCCCTGGCTACGCGTTCGAAGATGAAGTAGACACCGGCCGCGTTTTCGACCAGCCCGGCCTGCTGGCGATGGCCAACGCAGGCCCCAACACCAACGGCTCACAGTTCTTTATCACGACCGTGCCCACCCCGCACCTCAACGGCCTGCACACCATCTTCGGCGTGGTGCGCGCCGGCCAGAGCAGCGTGCTGGCCCTGCCCTCGCGTGATCCACAGACCGCTGCCGGGCCGGGCGCTGCCCTCGAAACCGTCGTTATCGTGACAGACCCGGCCAGCGTGACGTTTACGTCCGTCCCCGTCACGGCTGAGGAAGTGCAGGCCGTGTTTGACCAACTGACAGCCCTGCTTCCGCCCGATCTGCTTGCGATTGACGAGGCGACCAGCGGCATTTTCGACGCCCAGGCGGTGCTGGACAGCGCCCCGGAAGCGGCGCGCGACAGCCTGGCGAGCCTGTTCGAGGCCAACGAGCTGGAGTTCCGCGTTGCTAACACGCTGATGAACGCGGTCTGCGATCTGGAAAGCGCCTTCTTCGTGTCGATTGGCTACACGCTGGATGCCTTCCCCAGCGCGGAAGCGGCGGCGGCGGCGCTGGCCGACCCGGCGCTGGAACAGGCGACGCTGGCTGAAGGCTTCGTCAATGCCGGCCCGGCGGAGTCGCTGGGCGGCGTGCCGCTTTACACCCAGGCCGTAACAGCCTGCGATGTCGAAGCCACCCAGGCGCGGGCGCATCGCCAGCGCGGGCGCTTCCTGGTCACGCTGAGCGCCACCGTCCCGGACGGCGCGCTGCCCGCTGAAATCACGCCGGATATGGTCCTGAGTGAGTTCGTGGCGCAGCAGATTTACGAGCCGCGGCTGGCCGACGTGCTTTTCGCGGACATCCGCTAACCCTGTATCGTGCGCGACGGGGTGGGCTTAGCCTGCCCCGCCGCGCTGTCGGAGAAGCCATGCCCTACACGATTGACCTGAGCGGCAAAGTCGCCGTCGTTACCGGCGGCAGCGGCGTGCTGGGCACGGCGCTGTGCCAGGGTTTTATCCAGGCCGGGGCCGCTGTTGTCGTTGTTTCCCGCACAGCGGACAAAGCGCAGGCGTGCGCCAGCGCCCTCGCCGCCGCCGGGGGGCGCGCGGCGGGCATGGCCGCCGATGTCCTGGACGCTGAAGCGCTTGAAGCGCTGGCGCGCGCGGTGCTGGCGGCGTTCGGCCGCGTCGATATTCTGGTGAACTGCGCGGGCGGCAACCGGCCCGACGCAGCCGCCGGCCCGCAGCAGACATTCTTTGACATCCCCGGCGCAGCCCTGGAAACCGTGTTTGACCTGAACTTCCTGGGCACGCTGCTGCCGTCGCAGACCTTCGGGCGGGTGATGGCGCGCCAGGGTGCGGGTGTCATCCTGAACATCTCGTCTATGGCCGCCGTCCGCCCCCTTACGCGCGTCGTGGCTTACGGCGCGGCCAAAGCCGCCGTTGACAACTTCACGCGCTGGCTGGCCGTCTACATGGCGCGCGAACACAGCCCGGCTGTCCGCGTGAACGCCATCGCGCCAGGGTTCTTTCTGACAGATCAGAATCGCGACCTGCTTACCGGCCCCGACGGCAGCCTGAGCGCGCGCGGTCAGCAGATCGTCGCGCACACGCCGATGGGGCGCTTCGGCGCGCCTGAAGAGCTGATCGGCGCGGCGCTCTGGCTGGCATCGGATGCGGCGCGCTTCGTGACCGGCATAGTCGTCCCGGTGGACGGGGGCTTCAGCGCTTACGGAGGGGTTTAAATGTCCGCCACGCTGCGCGCTGTTAACCAGGATCTGCTCAACGAGCTGCTGCGGCAGGCGGCAGAAGCGCCCCGTCGGCGCGCCATTTTCCGCCTGCACGAGCACGAAGAGGCAGTCCAGCGCATGATTAACGCCATTGTCCCCGGCAGCTACGTCCAGCCGCACAAACACGAAAACCCGGACAAGGTCGAGCTGTTCGCCATCCTCGAAGGCCGCGTCGCCTGCCTGCAGTTCGCCTCGCACGGCGCGCTTGAGCTGGCGGTCATTCTGGACGCTAACGGCCCCGACCGCGTCGTGGATATCCCGCCGCGCACCTATCACAGCCTGATTGCGCTGAAGCCATCGGCGCTGGTGGAGATTATCCAGGGGCCGTATGACGCGGCCTCGCACAAACAGTTCGCGCCCTGGGCGCCCGCTGAAGGCAGCCCTGACGCCGCCGCCTACCTGCGCCAGCTTGAGCTTCAGGTGCGCCAGCGCTTCGCCGGCTGAAGGCGCGCTTAGCTGCGCTTCTGCAAAACGAACATCGGCACAACCGATCCCGCGCCAGCAGTCACGTTCAGCAGCGCCTCCGACGACAGGCGCGTCAGCACGCCGCCCACAGTCTTGCCGAAAAACACATACGGGTTAGCGTCCACATAGCGCGGGCTGACGTCAAGCGTGCCGTCGTCTAGCAGGATGGGGAAATCGCGAAACACGATCTCCGCCCGTTCCTGCACAACATGCGGGTTGACCAGCGCGTCCTGGATAGCGGCATTCCATTCCTGCTGCGTCGTTTCCCAGCCGAGCACCACGCCCTTGCCGCCGTATTCATCGTTGGGTTTGAGCACCAGCCGGTCCCGGTTATCAGCGATAAACGGCAGCAGGTCTACCGTGCGCCCCTGGTAGAGCGTCCGGCGCTCGCCCACGCGCCGCGTCCAGGGGATGTGCGCGCTGATCGCCGCGCGCTCAGCGTCGCTGAACAGCCAGCCGTTCTCATCGTCGCTCAGGAAAGCCAGGCTGGCCTTCTTCGCCATCAGCTTGGCGCTGAACGAGTTGGTCATCAGCGCCTTGTGATCGCGCATCGCCTGGACAATAGGGTTGTTGATGCCAGCGCGGTCAATCAGCTCGCTGATCAGCACCCGCTTGTACACCAGGTCCACGCGGAAGTCCCCGGCCCACAGCGCGCCCGCGCGATACTCAAGCGCGCGCGGGTCGGCCAGGATCGTAGTCAGCCCGTTGCGTTCGAAATAATCGCGCGTGATGGCGTGTTCGTTAAGCGTAGGCACATCCGCCCAATCCACGATAGCGATCTGTGGGTTTTCGCGCCCGCCCCACAGGCGATAGCCGTGCAGCACCGCGCCTAACAGATGCCCCAGGCCAGGGAAGTGCACCATGTGATAATGCTGCTGGAAGCGTTTCATTGGCTCCAGCGTCAGAAATGCGTCAGCCAGCCGGTCGCCATACCCAATGCCAGCGGGCGTTTCGGCGTTGTACTCAACAAAGCTCAGGCTGAACATTTCTGGCCGGAAAAACGCATCCAGGCGCGACGTGGTCCAGGGCACTTCAATGCCCTGGTCGATCGTAAACAGCTCTTCCTCATACGGCTCCAGATCAAGCTGGGCGCGCAGGGCCGCATTCTCCAGGCAGGCGACGTGGGCGCGCGCAAACGCGCTCAGGATCAGCTCGGTCTCGTGGCGCAGATAGTCCCATTGTTCCTGCAGATAGAAGTGCGGGCGCAGCACGCGGCATAAAGGGCGGTCGCCAAAATACAGGTCGCGCTCGCGCTGCGCCTGATGCAGCGTGGCGTGTGCCTCCTCCGCTGCATCGCCCGCCAGCAGGCTGTGATAGAGGTCAATCGCTTCCTGGATCATGATTTCCGCCCCCCGGCTGCCAACCCCTTAGCAGCCTTATACCAGTAATAGCGGTCAGCAGTGGCGGCTGAAGACTGCGCCAGCCGAATCGTGAGATCGGCCATGTGCGTAACCATCCAGTCGAAATGGCGGCGGCCCAGCGAGTTCACGTCCATGTCCGGCGCGGGATTCATGAAATCAATCGCGTAGGGCACGCCGTCCTTAACCGCAAACTCAACCGTGTTCATGTCATAGCCCAACGCCGTGCAGATAGCCGTCGCGTCAGCCACCATGCGCTCGTACAAGGGCGAAGCAAAGTCGTGGTCGTCATGGTAGCGGCGCTGCACCGGGTCATAGCGCATAACATAAATTTCGTCCTGCCCCAGGCACATGCAGCGGGAGTAGTTTTCCCAGGCGATATACTCCTGCACGATCATCGTCAGCAGGCCCGTGCCGTTGTAACGCCAGATCAGCTCCTCTTTAGAGTGAACGACGTACACCTCTTTCCATCCTCCGCCGTGCGCGTCCTTCAGCACACACGGCAGGCCGCCGACCAGCTCGATAATCCGGTCCCAGTTCAGCGGGTAATCCAGGTTGCGCAGGCTCTCCGTGTGGACAATGCCCGGCACATAATCCTTATTGGGCAGAACGACGGTGCGCGGCGACGCCAGGCCCATCCGGTCAAGCAGCGACGCGCCGAAGAACTTGTCGTCCGCCGTCCACATGAACGGGTCGTTGATCACCTTCGCGCCCTGAAGCGCCGCGTTTTTGAGGTAGGAACGGTAATATGGCACTTCATGCGAGATGCGGTCAACCAGCACGCGGTAAGGGCACGGCTCGTTCATCGGCGTGCCGCCCAGCCGCGCATACTCTGCAACGACGCCCTGGTTGCGGCGGTTCACTTCCTCGATAAATGCCGGCGGCCACGACCACTCCCGGCCTACCAGCAGCCCGATCCGCAGCGGCTCACCACCTGACTTCTTACGCGCCATAGCACACTCTCCCGTTAGGCCAGCTACCGACAAATGACGGCTTAAGGGCGCGATTATACACAGCGCGAATCAAAAACACACAAACGGCCCTGGCGACATTTTTGGGCCGCGCGCGGTTCGTCGCAATTAATCGTGGCCGCCGATGTAAAGGTGAATCATCTTCTCCCAGTAAGGCCAGTCGTGCGACCAGCCGTCCCACTCGCGCAGCGCGTTGCCGATCCCCTTGCGCCACAGCGCGGTTGAGAGATCGCGCGAGCTTTGAACCAGGCGGTCATCGCGGCCGGCAGCGATAATGATGTCGAGGCGGCGCAGCAGCGCCAGCCGCTCCGGGTTGTGTTCAGCGGGGATGTACTGCATCGGGTTGTTGAAATACACGTATTCGTTGTTGAAGCCATCAGTGAACATGCGAATGTCATACAGGCCGCTCAGCCCCAGAATCCGCCCAACGCGATCCGGGTGCTTCAGCCCAAAATTCATGGCGTGATAAGCGCCGAAGCTGGCCCCAATGGTAATGAGATACGGGTTGCCGTTCCGGCTGGTGCTGAAAGGCAGCACCTCGTTGTAAAGATAGCCGTCGTACTGCGCGTGGCGGTAAGCGCGCCCGCCGGGGTGCGCCCATCCGCAGTACCAGCTCTCAGCGTCCACGCTGTCCACGCAGTATACCTGAAGCCAGCCGTTATCAATCTGATGCCGCAGCGACCAGATCATGCCCCGGTCTTCCCATTCAAAAAAGCGCCCCTGCGATGTCGGGAAAATCAGAACGCGCGCGCCGGCGTGGCCGAACACCAGCAGTTCCATATTGCGGTTAAGCGACGGGCTGTACCAGCGGTGATACTCACGGTTCATCGTATTCGTCCTTTGCAGACAATCAACGAGCGGCCAGCGCTGCCTGAACGGCAGCGGCGGCGTCCAGCGCGCCGGCCCCCTGCCGGCCAGGTTCAATGCCCGGCAGCGGCTGCGCCGTCGCCTTCAGAATCGAACGTATCCGCGCTGGTGTCAGCCCAGGGTTGGCCTCCAGCATCTGCGCCGCCACCGCCGCGACAATCGGCGCGGCGACCGAAGTGCCATCAACAAACTGATGGCTCGCGTCTACAATCTTATGTGCGTTGATGCGCGCCTGAAGCATGGCGTAGACGTTGGCATCCGGGTTCTGCGCGGCGGCGCGCGGCAGGCCCAGGTCAGCGTGGGCGCGGTCAAGCAGGTGGCGCACCTCAGCGGCGCTCTGGATATGCAGCAGCGACCCCAGCCAGCGCGCCTCGCGGGCTACGCCGGTCTCCGGCATGATCGGCCCGGCGATCCACTCCGCCGGGGCGAGCAAATCCGGCTTGGTGCTGCCATCCCAGGCTGTGCCGTAGTTGCTGTGATAAAGCGTCCACTGGCCGCGGTCGCGTGTGTTGCGGTCGTTCAGCCCGCCGACGGCGATCGTTTCAACCGCGCTGGCGGGCGGGAAAACCACCGGCGCGGCGCGGTTGCCTACCGCGGCGATAACTGTGACGCCGGCTTCGGCCAGCGCGCGCACAACGCGGTGCAGCGGGTGATCGGGGTCGCTGCTGACAAAATCGCCGCCAACCGACAGGTTAACAATGCGAACGTTAAAGCGCTGATGGGTGTCCGCAATCCAGCGCAGCCCGCGCAGGATATCGCGTTCCTTGACCTGCCCGCGCGGCGTGCTCACTTTAACCAGCACCAACTGCGCCCCAGAGGCGATTCCCCGGTAGCGCCCGCCGGACGTGTGCCCATCGCCGGCGGCGATAACGCTCGTCATTTGCCCATGCCAGCTCTGGTCGCTGACGGCGAAAGCATCGGAAGGCTGCTCAACAACCCGGTTCGTGCTGGCGTCCACGTGCACCAGCACCCGCCTGGCGAGGTCCGGGTGCGGATAAAATCCCGAATCGACAAAAGCGACAACAACGCCGCGCCCGGTGTAAGCGGGCAGCGCGCCAACCCGCTCCGGCGTGGGCAGCAGCGCCGGCTGGCCGGGCTGGTAAAACGGATAGCTGGCGGTAAACATAAACAGCAGCGACCTCCGCAAGGGGGCGAATCTCGCCTTATTATAGGGCTGAATTAAGAAAAATTCAGCGAATCGCGAAAACCTGGATTCAGCGCGAAGCGCTCACCCCCGCGCGCGAAAATCCTGCCAGCCCGCAGTTCGCTGAACTTCGTCTGCGCCCCTCTGTTCAATCAGATGGCTGGTCTTTAGGCGGGGCTACCGCCAGGAAATCCCCAGCAAAGCGCGGCACATACGCTGCCAGCAGCGCCTGCACCCGGTCATGCGCCGGCGACGCGACGATCAAACCGGCGTGCCGCTTCTTATGCAGCCGCCAGACCACTTCGGTATCGTTATAAGCCGAGAGATCAGGGTATTCCTGGCGCGCCAGGCACACCAGCAGCCCGCCGTAGCCGGCGCGGAACGGCGACGGCTGATAGGTCTGGCCGCGGATGTCAGCCACGATCAGCCGCGCCCACTCCGCCCACAGGTTCAACCCGGTCGCCTGCTCGATCAGGTCCGCGATATGCGCGCCGCCCACCCGCGCCGCCACCTCCAGAAAGTACAGGCGGCCATCCGCGGCCTTGATATACTCCGCGTGTGTGACACCCCGCACCATCCCCAGCGCCCGCAGCACGTCGGCGTTCAGGGCCTCCAGCGCGGCCACGTCCGGGCTGCCCCGGTCAACAATCTGAGTCACGAACACGCCGCCCTGGTGGGCTACATCCATCGGCGGCTGGCCGTATTTCTGCACACTGGCGAACACCACATCGCCGTCCCACGTCAGCGCGTCCACATGAAACACGTCGCCCGGAACGTATCGTTCCAGCAGAAAGTGCGACTGCCGGTCGCCCAGTTGGTCCAGCCAGCGCCAGAGCTGGTCCGCGGTCTCAATCTTCTTGATGCCCATCGCCCCGGCCTCTGTGCGCGGTTTAAGCACCCAGGGGGGCGGAACCCGCTCCATGTATTCGCGCAGGCGGTCATAATTGAACACCGGCGCGAATTCTGGCACCGCAACGCCGGCAGCGCTGGCCCGCATGCGCATGGCAAGCTTGTCGCGGAAAAAGCGCGTGGCGCTCTCGCCCATACCCGGCAGCCGCAGGTGCTCGCGCAGCGCCGCCGCCGTCTGCACATCGTATTCATCCAGCGGCACAATCCAGTCAATCTGCCGCGACCGGCACAGATAGGCCACTGTGTTCATCACCCAATCCATGTTGGTCAGGTCAGGCGTCGTCAGGAACTCGTCAATGCTCGCGCGCGGCCAGGCGGCGTCCGCCAGCTTATCCTCCGTCAGCAGCATGACGTGGCAGCCCTGCTGCTGCGCTTCCTGCAGAAACGCCTCGCCCTTGAAATAGCTGGAAATGCACAACAGCGTAACCCGGTCCATATCTATCCCCCTCCCTGTATGCAGAAAAACAGCGCGCCCGGATGAGCGCGCTATTTTACACGGCGGCGTTGCAAATAGACACTTTCTGCCCGTCAGTCACCCGCCTGCGGCTGCGTTTCCACCCTGCCGTTAACCGGGGGATCAGCCGGTTCTTCATAGCGGAACTGGCTCATGTAGAGGTCATAGTACGCGCCGCGCTTTTCCAGCAGAGCGGTGTGCGTGCCGTGCTCGGCGATTTCGCCATCAACCAGCATCAGCACCTGGTCAGCGCTGCGGATGGTGCTCAGCCGGTGGGCGATCACAAAGCTGGTGCGGCCCTCCAGCAGCTTTTCAAACGCGCGCTGGATGACGCGTTCGGTGCGCGTGTCCACGCTCGATGTCGCCTCGTCCAGAATGAGGATGTGCGGGTTCATCAGCGCCACGCGCGCGATGGCGATCAACTGGCGCTGCCCCTGGCTCAGGCCGCTGCCGCGCTCGCCCAGCACCGTCTGATAACCGTCAGCCAGGCGCTCGATAAACGTGTCCGCCGCCACCAGTTTCGCCGCCGCGATCACCTCATCATCGGTTGCGTCCAGCCGCCCATAGCGGATGTTGTTCATCACGGTGTCAGAGAACAGGAACGTGTCCTGAAGCACAATGCCGATCTGGCTGCGCAGGCTGGCAAGCGTCACGTCGCGCACGTCGTATCCGTCAATCCGCACCGCGCCGCGCGTGGTGTCATAGAAGCGCGGCAGCAGATTGATGATCGTGGTCTTGCCCGCGCCAGTTGGGCCGACAATCGCCACTGTCTCGCCGGGCTGGGCCGAAAACGTCACGCCCTTTAGCACCAGCTCATCCTTGACATACGCGGTCCACACGTCGTCAAATTCAACCTGCCCTCGAATAGACGGCAGTTCAACCGCGCCGGGCTTGTCCACGATATCCGGCTGCACATCCAGCAGCCCGAAGATCCGCTCGCCGCCGGCGATGGCGTTCTGAATGTTGGTCCACATAACGGCGATCTGCTGGATCGGCTGGTTGAAGCGCTGCACATACTGCATGAACACAATGACGGTCCCCAGCGAAACAACAGCGCCGACACCTAACAGCGGCTCGCCGCGCAGCACAGAGATGCCGCCGACCACCACCGTGCCCCCCAGCGCCACAAACCCCAACGCCTCCAGCACCGGGTTCAGCGCGCTGGTGAAAGCCGCCGCGCGGATGTTGGCATCGCGGTTGGCGGCGTTGGTCTGGCGGAAATTGTCAATGCTTTCATCCTCGCGCCCGAACGCCTGCACTTCACGCGCCCCCGCGATCGACTCCTGCAGGTCAGCATTCACGTTGCCGATCTCACGGCGGCTGCGGCGGAAAGCCCGCCGCGCCTGGCCGGAAAAGTAGATCGTCGCCACCAGCATAAACGGCACCACCACCAGCGCCGACAATGCGTAAATTACGTTTTCCTGGAGCATGCGCACCGCGATCCAGCCGATCAGCAGCGCGCCGCTGAACACATGCAGCAGCGCGAAACTGAACACCTGCTGGATAGTGTCGGTGTCATTGGTGATACGGCTCATCACGCTGCCGGCCTCGTGCTGAGCATAGTACCCCAGCGACAGCCGGTGCAGCTGCCGAAACAGCCCTTTGCGCATATCGCGCAGCACGTTCTGCCCTGTCCAGGCCATCGCGTAAAACGCCAGGCCCTGCATCGCCGCGCCCAGCGCGAACAGCCCCAGCAGAATGAGGACAATCCCGCCCAGGCCCTGCAATTTCGCCGCCGTTGTGGCTGCGCCCTTCTCAGCGTCAGGAATTGAAGCGTCAGCGGCGATACGCGCTGTGATCGCGGCGGCATCGTCGTCCGTAAACCAGCAGTTATCGCCAGCGGCAGCCTGCTTACCGTCAGAGCCTTGCCCGGCATTCGGCTGGAACAGGAAGCAGTCCACAGCCTGCCCGATATACTCCGGCGCAGTTACCTGCGCCCAGGTAGACACCACAACCAGCGCCAGCGCGATCACCAGGCCCAGCCAGAAGCGGCGGAAGTAATGCCCGAAGCGCGCCAGGGTAACGCCCAGGTTCTTCGGCCTGGAGACTTCCTGCTCGAATAAATCACGCCTGCCGCCAAGGCCCATCATAGCGCTGTCCCCCCTTCTGTGGCGGCCGCTTCGGCGTCGCCCACAAGCTGCGAATTGTAAATCTCGGCATAGATTGGGCTGCTTTCCATAAGTTCCGCGTGTGTCCCTATCGCCGTCACCTCGCCTTTGTCCAGCACGATAATCTGGTCAGCGTTGAGCACAGTGGTAATGCGCTGAGCAATCACGAAACTGGTGCGGTTCTTCATCAGGCTGTCCAGCGCGCGCTGAATCTGCGCCTCCGTCACCAGGTCTACGCTGCTGGTGGAGTCGTCCAGAATAAGCAGGCGGGGGTTGAGCAGCAGCGCGCGGGCGATAGCCACTCGCTGCTTCTGCCCCCCGGACAGCGTAGAGCCGCGCTCGCCCACCGGCGTATCATAGCCCTCCGGGAAACTCATGATGAAGTCGTGCGCGGCGGCGGCCTTAGCGGCCTCGATCACCGCCTCCATTGACGCTTCGGGGCGGCCAAACGCGATGTTGTCGCGGATGCTGCCGCTGAACAAATTCGTTTCCTGGAGCACAATGCCGATCTGGCGGCGCAGGCTGTCAAGCGTCACATCGCGCACGTCGTGGCCGTCAACCCGCACCACACCCTCTGTCGCGTCGTAAAAGCGTGGGATCAGGTTGATGATGGTTGATTTGCCGCTGCCGGTCGCGCCCAGCAGCGCGATAGTCTGGCCCGGAAGCGCCTCAAAGCTGACATTCTTCAGCACGTAGTCGTGCGAGCCAAAGTAGGCGAACGACACGTTCTCAAACGCCACACGGCCCTCGATAGCCGGCAGCTCGTGCGCGCCGGGCTTGTTGGTGACATCGCTCTGCGCGTCGAGTATCTCGAACACGCGCGTCGCCGACGCCGACGCCTGCGCCATCAGCGTGATGATGAAACCAAGCTGGCCGATCGGGAAGAACACATAGATCAGATACAGCGTGAACTGCTGATAGCCGCCCAGCGTCAGCATCCCCTCAAAGATTTGCTGGCCGCCGAAGTACAGGATAATGCCCTGGCCGATCTGCGCGATCAGAAAAACAATCGGGAACAGGAATGAGAACGTGCGGTTGACGCGCAGGCTCTGGGCGAAAAGGTCATCGGCGGCCTGGTCGAAACTGCGCTGCTCATGCGGCTCGCGCACAAAGGCCTTCACCACCTTGATGCCGGCCAGGTTTTCCTGCAGGATCGTGTTCAGGCGCGAAAGGCGGACCTGCACCTGAACAAACAGCGGCTGGGCAACAGAGCCAAACACCATGAACAGCACCAGCGCGATCGGCAGCACCGGCATAATCGCCAGCGTCAGCCGCCAGTTAGTCGCCAGCAGGATGAGCAGCGTGGCCACCAGCAGCAGCACAGCCTGCGCGGCCAGCACCAGCCCCTGGGCGATAAACAGCCGGACTTTCTCCACATCGTCTGTCGCGCGGATCATCAACTGCCCGGTCTGGTTGCGGTCGTAGTAGCTGAAGGAAAGCCGCTGAAGCTTGGTGAAGATTTCATTACGGAAGTCGAACGCCACGCCCTGTGAAGTGGTCTCTGCCATAAAGGCCTGCACAAACGAGAACGCCGCGCGGATTATCGCGAACAACACAATCACCAGAGCGGCGTTGATAAGCCAGCTCTCGGCATTGGCCGAGACCGTCTGCAGCTCGCCCAGGTCCTTGCCTGCGCTGTTCGCGGCCAGCCCTTGCAGCAGCGGCGGCAGCTCCAGAATCTGGTTAGCCACAACGCCGTTGGTGACAGAATTGATCATATCCTGAATGAGCAGCGGCACAGCGAGCTGCGCCAGCGTAGCGACGATAAGCGCGCTGTAAGCGATAGCGGCCGGACGGCGGTTCTTGCCCAGGTAGCGAACAGCGCGCCCCAGCGCCCGCATCCCTCCCGGTGTGCCTCTGCCCTGGCGACGGCCTGACGATAACGCAGCTTGAGCCTGCAACTTCTGCCTCCTCATTCTTCTCTCTGTGGCGCTGTGGCAGCGGCTGCCTCAGCGCGGTTGGCGCTGTTTTGCTGTGGAAAAACCGCTAGCGTGGTCACATGGCGAGGGCGCGGTCCGGGCGAAAGCGGCGCGCAGCACGTCCAGCCCGGCAGCCAGCTTCTCGCAGTCGGCCGCCGGCAGATCAGCCAGCGCCGCCGCCACCGCGCCCTCTATGTGCTGGCACGCGTCGTTCAGCGCCATCTCCCCTGCCGGCGTAATCGAGATAGCCACTCGCCGGCGGTCTTTTGCTGACCGCCGACGCTGCACCCAGCCGCGTTCCTCCAATGCCGTGATTGAGTTCGACATGGTGGGCAGGCTCACCGCGTGGCGCCCCGCCAGCTCGCTCAGGCTGTGCGGCGCTTCAGACAGCAGCATCAGCAGCCGCAGGTGTGAGTGCTCCATCAGGTGATCAGAGCGCCGCAGGTCGGCAGCAATCGCCCGCATGACCTGCGGGATTATTTCCATAACGGCCTGGGCCAGCGCCTGTTTATCCGGCAGCATAATTAGCACACCTAATGATTAGCCTGGCTAATGGTACACCGGGCAGTCCCCGCCTGTCAATGGCGCAGTTTTCCAGTTTTCCAGGCTTCGGCCGTTCGCGAACAGGCGCTTGCAGCCCGCCGAATTTATTGACGAAACCGGCGCTTCAGTCAACAATCATCGGCAGCAAACCGGCCCAACGCACAGCGCCGCCAGCGGTCGGGTTAACCCCTGGCGCTCTCTTTTCCCTGAGGAGTCAACAAGCGAATGACCGCCCCCCTTGCCTTGCAGTTGTATACATTGCGCGATCTCGCCGTCCAGAACTTCGAGGACACCGTGCGGAAAGTGGCCGGCATCGGCTACAGCGGCGTCGAGACGGCTGGTTTCCCTGGCACGACGGCGGAAGCTGCGGGCCGGCTGTTCCGCGAGCTGGGCCTGAAAGTCGCCGGCGCGCACAGCCCGCTGCCCATTGGCGACCGGAAAAATGAGGTGCTCGAAACGATGCAGGCCATCGGCTGCGCGCGCATTATCAACCCGGCGTTCGGCGCTGATCACTACCAAAGCCTGCGCCAGATCAGCCGCACCGCCGAGACGTTCAACGAGGCCGCCGCAGTCGCCGCCGCGCACGGCCTGACACTGGGCATCCACAATCACTGGTGGGAATTTCAGCAGGTCGAGGGGCGCTATGCTTATAAGGTGCTGCTCGAACAGCTTGACCCCGGCATCTTTTTTGAGGTGGACACCTATTGGGTGAAGGTGGCCGGCCACGACCCCGCCGCCGTGCTGCGCCAGCTTGGCAGCCGCGCGCCGCTGCTGCACATCAAGGACGGCCCGGCTGACAGCACCCAGGCGCCGATGGTCGCCGTCGGCGCGGGCGTCATGGATTGGCAGGCGATCATCCCGGCGGGCAGCGCAGCAGAGTGGCTGATCGTCGAGCTGGACCGCTGCGCCACCGATATGCTGCGGGCCGTCACGGACAGTTTCACATTTCTGACGCAGAAAGGTTACGGTCATGGCCGCTAAAACCAGAGTCGGCATCATCGGCTGCGGCAATATTTTCCCAGCCTATATTCGCGGCTGCTCAGCGTTTGAAGTCCTGGAAGTTGTCGCCTGCGCCGACCTTGACATGGAACGCGCCCAGGCGCGCGCGCAGGAATTTAATATCCGCGCCCTCAGCCCCGCTGAGCTTGTCAGCAGCCCCGCGGTGGATATCGTCGTCAACCTCACCGTCCCCGCCGCGCACGCCGCGGTCAGCCTCATGGCCGTCGCGGCGGGCAAGCACGTTTACGAGGAAAAGCCCTTCGCCACCACGCGCGCCGACGGCCAGCGCCTGCTGGCTGCTGCCCAGGCGCAGGGCGTGCGCATCGGCTGTGCGCCTGATACATTTCTGGGCGGCGGCCTGCAAACCTGCCGCAAGCTGATTGACGACGGCTGGATCGGCATGCCAGTCGCGGCGGCCGCCTTCATGCTCAGCCACGGCCCGGAAAGCTGGCACCCCAGCCCGGGCTTCTTTTACAAAGCCGGCGGCGGCCCGATGTTCGACATGGGGCCGTACTATCTCACAGCGCTGATTCACCTGCTGGGGCCGGTGAAGCGCGTTACAGGCGCGGCCCGCGTTACCTTCCCTGAGCGCGTCGCCACCAGCGCGGCGCTTTTCGGCCACCGCATCGGCGTTGAAATCCCCACGCACGTCACCGGCATTATGGAGTTTGCCGCTGGCGCAGTTGGCACCCTGACGACCAGCTTCGATGTGTGGAGCCACCACCTGCCGCACATCGAGATTTACGGCTCTGAAGGCTCGCTGAGCGTGCCTGACCCGAACACACACGGCGGTCCGGTGCTGGTGCGGCGCGGCGGCGCGCAGGACTGGCGCGAGATTCCGCTGGCGTTCAGCGCCGACGTCGCGCGCGGCATCGGCGTGGCTGACATGGCCTGCGCGCTGCGCGCCGGCCGGCCGCACCGCGCCAGCGGCGAAATGGCTTATCACGTGCTTGATCTGATGCACGCCTTCCACGACGCCGCACAAAGCGGCCAGCATGTGCTGGTTGAGAGCGTCTGCGACCGCCCGGCGCCGCTGCCGCTCGGCCTGCTGGCAGGCCAGCTTGACGGCTGACGGCGGCACCTGTCACGGGCTACCGGAGGCGTTTGTCACCGCCCGGCAGCCCGTATGCGAGGGACCTATGCGCGACCTGTTCCTGCTTGACCCAACCGTTATTTTCCTGAATCACGGCTCATTCGGGGCCTGCCCCGCCAGCGTATTCGACGTGTATCAGCAGTGGCAGCGCGAGCTTGAGCGCCAGCCGGTCGCGTTTCTGGGCCGCCGCGCCGCTGCGCTGCTGGATGCGGCGGGCGCGCGGCTAGCCGCTTACGTTAACACCGCGCCCGACAACCTCATTTTCGTCGTCAACGCCACCGCCGGCATGAACATGGTCGCGCGCTCGCTGGCGCTCCAGCCGGGCGACGAAATCCTCTCGACCGACCACGAATACGGCGCGGTAAATAAAACCTGGCAGTTCGTCTGCCGGAAAACCGGCGCGCGCCTGGTGAGCCACGCCGTACCGCTGCCCGTGAGCGATCACGCCGCCTTCGTCGCTGCGCTCTGGGAGGGTGTCACGCCGCGCACCCGCGTGATCAGCGTCAGCCACATTACCTCGCCCACTGCTTTAATCTTTCCGGTGGCGGAAATCTGCCGCCGCGCGCGGGCAGCGGGCATCCTCACTGTGATTGACGGCGCGCACGCGCCCGGCCAGATACCGCTGGACCTGCGCGCCATTGACGCCGATTTCTACACCGGCAACTGCCATAAGTGGCTGTGCGCCCCCAAAGGCGCGGCCTTTCTTTACGCCCGGCCCGAATACCAGCATCTCATCGAACCGCTGATCGTAAGCCACGGCTGGGAGGACGGCGGCACGTTTGTAAGCCGCAACCAGTGGCAGGGCACGCGCGACCTGGCCGCGTTTCTGAGCGTGCCGGCTGCCATTGATTTCCAGCAGCAGCACGGCTGGCCTGCCGTGCGCGCGCGCTGTCACGAGCTGGCGCGCGCGCTGCGGGCGCAGCTAGCCGAGCTTACCGGCTTGCCGCCGGTCGCGCCGGACAGCGGCGAGTGGTTCGCGCAGATGGTCGCCGTCCCCCTGCCCGCCTGCGACCTGGCGGCGCTCGGCGCTGACCTCCGCGACCGCTATCATATCGAAGTGCCGTTGATTCCACGCCCGGAAGGCGCTTACATCCGCGCGTCGTTTCAGGGGTATAACACCCAGGCCGACGCCGACGCGCTGGTACAGGCGCTGGCGGCGCTGCTCTACCGCTGATCGGCGTCCAGTGCGCGCATGATGCGCCGGTAAGCCTCGTTGATCTGCTGCATCCGCAGCGTAGCCTCTGGCGCCGCGTTCAGATCAGGGTGATGCTGGCGCGCCAGGCGGCGATAGGCGCGCCGCACCGCCTGCGCGTCGGCATCCGGCGGAATCGCCAGCAGCTCATAGCACACCGTCAGCGAGCTGCGGCTGGTGAAAATCTCATGGTGCGGCGCCGCGCCCGCGCGGGCGTCAGCCTGTGCCGTGCGACGGCCCTCGCCGAAATCCGCGATCAACCACTGGCCGCTGGCGAAGCGGTTGTTAACCTGCACCCGGTCGCAGCGCAAACCGGCGGCGTTGACAGACGCGCCGCAGCGAATAAAGCGCAGCATTGTCCCGGCCTGCGCCTCGAAGAACACTGGAAAGACGGACGCCAGCGGTCCATACGAATCGTAGCCATAAATCTTCCCGTCATACAGCGTGAGCAGCACCTCCATCCAGTCGTCCGGCAGGTACAGCGCCCCGTCCTCTGGCAGCAGCATATCGCCCCACAACACAAACAGCGTGTGGCGCCGGGCGGCTGTGTTTTCGTTCAGCGTCGCCACGATATCGTTTACCGACAGCAGCCGTTCGATTAGCTGGATAATCACCGTCTGGCCATTCGGCAGGTCGGCGATCACGATATCCGCGCCGTCGTCGTTGACCCTGGCCACCGTCGGCGCGTCCAGCAGCGCGTTGACCAGATACATGCGCACCTTGTGTACATCGAAACGCATAGCCGCTTGCTCCGCCCGTTTGCGCCCTCACTGTACCATCGTTCGCGGCTTTTGTAACGCGCTGTAGACGCGGCTCAGCTTTTATGCTATGCTTCCGGGCATGATCTTCTTTCGCTATCCAACCGTTATTTCGCTGGTTTCCATGTCGCATGGTGCAGCCGGTCCCAGGGTGAAATGCGCCTCGTGACCGGTGGAGATCTGTAACACTCTGTAACAGATACGATTATCCCGGCGGCTGTGAGCGCATCTTGCTCGCAGCCGTTTTTCGTTTTACACGTCAGACTGGCCTGCCTGCGAATGCGCTCCCCATCGCTGAATTAAAACAAAGGAGCAGAACAGCATGCACGTTATCAACCTTAACCGCGTCAGTGTCAGTTATGCCGGGCGTCAGATTTTCAAAGACCTGACGCTGGCCGTCAGCGACCGTGATCGACTTGGCCTTGTTGGGCCAAACGGCGCGGGCAAATCCACGCTGCTTAAGCTGATCACCGGGGCGCTGACGCCCGACACTGGCGAGATTATCTGCCAGCGGACGCTGCGCGTGGGGATGCTGCCCCAGGATGTGACACTGCCGGCGGGCCGCACGCTGCTGGACATCGCGCAGGCGCTGCCACCGCGCCTGGCAGACATTGACCGTCAGTTGGCTGCGCTGGAGAGCCGCCTGGCCAACCCGGCAGTCTATGACAACCCGGCGCGCCTTCATACAGCGCTGCAACAGCAGGCGGCGCTGCTGGAACAGTTCGACCAGCTTGGCGGGACAGCCCACACGGGCCGTGTGCGCGAGCTGCTGCATCGCCTGGGCTTCACGCCTGATGACTTCGACCTGCCAGCCGATACGCTCAGCGGCGGCCAGAAGAAACTGATCGCCCTCGCCCGGCTGGCCTTAGAAGCGCCCGACGTGCTGCTGCTGGATGAGCCGGACAACCATCTTGACCTGCGCGCCAAGCGCTGCCTGGAGAATTTCATCAGCAAATATGAAGGCGCGGTCGTCATCGTGTCGCATGATCGCTATCTGCTGGACGAAACCGTAACGCACATCGCCGAGCTGGAAAGCGGCCAGCTAACCGTCTACACAGGCAGTTACAGCGCCTATACCACCGAGCGCGAACTGCGCCGTCTGCGCCAGCAGCAGTTGTACGTCGCTCAGCAGAAAGACATCGCCCGCATCGAAGCCGCCATCGCCCGCTTTGAGCACTGGGCCAGCATCGTCGTGGATGAGCGCCACATCAGACAGGCGCGCAGCCGCCGAAAAATGCTGGAACGCATGGAGGCCAACGGCGAGATAATCGAGCGCGTGACCGAGCAGCGCCGCATGGCGCTTCAGCTTGAGGGCTGGCGCGGCAGCACCAAAGCGTTGGAAATCGTTGATCTGGCGCTGGCCTTTGACGGCGATCCGCTGTTCTTTGATCTTAACCTGCTGCTGCGCCAGGGCGAGCGTGTCGGCCTGATCGGCCCCAATGGCACAGGCAAATCGGCGCTGTTCCGGGCCATTCTGGGCGAAATTGAGCCGTTTTCCGGCCAGGTAAAGATCGGCCCCAGCACCCGTATCGGCTATTACGCCCAGGAACACCAGACCCTCGATGCCTGGCTTGACCGCACGCCGCTGGAGCTGGTGCGCGATATCCGCCCTATGCCCGAAGGCGCGGCGGTCGCGCACTTGCTGAAGATGGCCTTCATCTATGATCAGGTGCGCCAGCCGGTACAGACGCTCAGCGGCGGCGAACGCAGCCGGCTGCAGCTGCTGTGTCTGATGCTCCAGCAGCCTAACCTGCTGCTGCTGGACGAGCCAACCAACAACCTGGACATCATTTCGGCGGAGGTGCTGGAAGAAGCGCTCAACGACTTTGAAGGCGCGATCCTGGTGATCTCGCACGACCGCTATTTTCTCGACCGAGTGGTAGATGAGGTCGTGGAACTGCGCGACGGCGCGCTCACAACTTTCGCCGGCGGCTATACCGAATATCTGGCCGCGTCAGGCTAGGCGTGAGGCGTGGCCACGCAGCGGCTTACCATACAAAAGTCGCGAATATGCTTGTCGCTATCACGCGGGCGTGTTACATTAGAAATGCGGTTCCTCCACATGCAGTCGGCGCAGCGCGCCGGCGAAGGGGCAGCCTGTGCCCTTCGAAAAGCGCTGCAAGGGATGTACGCAATCTGTAGGTATTTGCGTAGGTCTTTGGCAGAGGACAACACCATGCAACTCTGGAACGAATATCATACGGCTGCCACAGTCGCTGAGGCGCTGGAACTGCTGGCAGCGCACGACGGCCGCGCGCGCGTTATCGCGGGCGGCACTGACCTGCTGATTGACATGCAGTATGGCCGGGCTGTGGCCGACCCGCTGGCCGCGCTGGTAGATGTCAACAGCGTCCCGGAAATGACGCGCATCGCGCAGGATGGCGATCTGTGTGTGATCGGCGCCGCCGTGACGCACACAACTATCGTCGGCACGCCGCTGCTGGAAAACCGTGCAACCTGCCTGGTCGAAAGCTGCGGCGTGGTCGGCGGGCCGCAGGTGCGCAACGTCGGCACGCTGGGCGGCAACGTTGTCCACGCGCTGCCGGCGGGCGACGGCACAACGTCGCTGGTTGTGCTGGACGCCGAAGCCGAAGTCGCCTGGGCTGGCGGCCGCCGCGAATGGCTGCCTATCGCGCAGTTGTTCAAAGGCCCCGGCCAGTCAAGCGTTGACTCAGCGCGCGATGTGCTGGTCGCCTTCCGCTTCAGGTTGTGCGGCCCCGGCGAAGCGACCGCCTTCAAGCGCATTATGCGGCCGCAGGGCGTGGCGCTGCCGGTGCTGGGGTGTGCGGTCTGGCTGCGCCTGGACGAACGCCGTGAACACATCGCCGATGCCCGCGTGTGCATCGGCCCGGTCGGGGCTGTGCCGGCCCGCGCCGCCGCGGTCGAAGCGGCGCTGCGCGGCCAGCCAATTGACGGTGACATCGCGGAAGCGGCTGTGCAGGCTGCGCGCCAGACGCTGCGCCCGCGCACCAGCAAATACCGCGCCACCGCCGAGTATCGAGAGCACATGGCCGAAACCCTGCTCCGCCAGGCGCTGCCCCTGGCGGCCCACCGCGCGCGCACCGGCACAGCGCAGGCCGAAGGCGTCGGGTTAAGTTAGCGTTCACAGGCAGAGCATGGGAAAGGCATATCAATGAGCACACTGCGCTTAACAGTTAACGGCACCGAACACATGCTGGACGTGCCCCAGTCGCGCACGCTGTCCGATGTGCTGCGTTATGACCTGGGCCTGACCGGGACTAAAATCGGGTGTAATGAAGCAGAATGCGGCATCTGTACCGTCCACGTAGACGGCGTGCCCGTCAATTCCTGCATCTACCCGGCCTTCCGGGCGCAGGGCAAACACATCACCACCGTCGAGGGGCTGGCGGTGTCTGACGAAAACGGCGTGGAGCACCTGCACCCGCTCCAGGAAGCGTTTATCGAACACGGCGCGGTGCAGTGCGGCTTCTGCACGCCGGGCATGCTCATGACGTCCGCCGCCCTGCTGGAGCGCAGCGACGAGCCGACCGATCACGATATCAAGGTCGCCCTCAAAGACACTTACTGCCGCTGCACCGGCTACACCAGCATCATTAACGCTATCAAATCAGCGGCCAGCGTCAGACGCGGGGCGGGCAGGCTGCCGGTTAATGAGCCGGTGGTCAGCGAGCCGCTGCACACGATCAGCCGCAGCGAAAAGGTGCAGGATATCGTTGACCGCGTGACCGGGCGCGCCCGTTATACCGACGACGTAAGCTTTCCCGGCATGCTTTATGGGCGCACCCTGCGCGCGCGCTATCCGCACGCCCGCGTCCTCAGCATTGACACCAGCGCCGCGCAGGCGCTGCCCGGCGTCCGCGCGGTGCTGACCGCCGCCGACATCCCCGGCGAAAACATTCACGGCCTGGTCTATCTGGACTGGCCGGTGCTGTGCGCCGTCGGCGAAAAAGTGCGCTATATGGGCGACGCGGTCGCGATAGTCGCCGCCGACACGCCGGAGATCGCCGCCGCCGCGCTTCCCCTGATTAACGTGGAGTACGAGCCGCTGCAGGTTGTGGCTGACCCTGTGTTCGCCCGCAAGCCGGAAGCGCCGCTGCTGCACGAGGGCCGCGAGGACGGCAACCTGCTTAAGCACATCAAGGTGCGGCACGGCGATATGGCGCAGGGCTTCGCCGAAGCCGACGTAATTATCGAGCGCACCTACCACACGCCCACCACTGAACACGCCTTCCTGGAGCCAGAATGCTCGATTGGCGTGCCCGCCGGCTACGACGCCGAACACGACAAAGTCACGGTGTACGTCGGCTCACAGATCCCCTACCAGGACCGCAACCAGATCGCGCGCGCGCTGGGCCTGCCCGACGAGGCGGTGCGCGTGCGCGGGATGCTGATCGGCGGCGGCTTCGGCGGCAAAGAGGACATCGCCGGCCAGATTCACGCGGCGCTGCTGGCAGAACACGTCCAGCGCCCGGTCAAGATGCTCTACAGCCGCCAGGAATCGCTGCTGTTCCACCCCAAGCGCCACGCGACGATTATCCGAATTAAAACGGGCGCAAAGCGCGACGGCACGCTCACAGCCGTCGAAGCAGAGCTGTATGGCGACTCCGGCGCGTATGCCAGCCTGGGCGACAAGGTCATGACGCGCGCCACCACGCACGCCACCGGCCCCTATAACGTGCCCAACGCCAGAATAGACTGCTACGCCATGTACACCAACAACCCGCCATCCGGCGCGTTTCGCGGCTTCGGCGTCACCCAGAGCGCCTTCGCCGTCGAGCAGAATATGGACCTGGTGGCTGAGGCGCTGGGCATGGACCCGGTGGAGCTGCGCCTGAAAAACGCGCAGCGAGTCGGCGTGACAACCGCCACCGGCCAGCTTCTGCGCGAGAGCGTGGGGCTGATCGAAACCATTGAAATCTGCGCGGCTGATATGCGCGCTGAGCAGGACGGCGCCGCGTTCAAATGGGGCTGGCGCGAAGGCGATACAGCCTATGGCTGGGGCATCGCCTGTGCCTACAAGAACACTGGCCTGGGCGGCGGCGCGCCTGACCGTTCCGACGCCGAAGTCGAGGCTTTCGAGGACGGCACCGTTGAAGTGCGCACTTCGTCGGCTGATATGGGCCAGGGCCTGGTGGCTGTGCTGGCCCAGTGCGCCGCCGAAGAGCTGGGCATCCCTTACAAGCAGGTGCGCGTGCTGCTGTCCGACACCGACCTGACGCCCAACGGCGGCCCAACCACCGCCAGCCGTCAGACGTTCATGAGCGGCAACGCCGTGCGCCACGCCGCCGCCAGCCTGCGCAGCGCGCTGGCCAGCGTCGTCGCTGAAGAGCTGGACCAGCCCCCGGACCGCCTGCGCTTTGAGGAAGGCCTGGTGCGCGCCAACGGCCAGTCGATCCAGTTCAGCGAAGCGGTGCGGCTGGCGAAAAGCCAGGGAACCGCCACCCGCATCCTGCACGAATACTGGGGGCCAAAGACGCAGCCGCTGGGGACGGGCGGCGACATGCACTTCGCCTTCTCTTACGCGACCCAGATCGCGCTGGTGGCGGTGGACCTCAACACCGGCGCGGTGCACGTCGAGAAAATCATCTCCGCGACCGACATTGGCCGCGCCATCAATCCGCTGCTGCTCCAGGGGCAGATCGAAGGCGGCATCGTGATGGCGCTGGGCAACTGCCTGACGGAAAGCTACATCGTCGAGGACGGCGTGCCCTGGTCTACGCTGCTGGCGCGCTACAAAATGCCGAGCATTAAACACACGCCGCAGATCGTCAACCACCTGGTGGAACACCGCGCCAGCGAGGGGCCGTTCGGGGCTAAAGGCGTCGGTGAAATCCCATCCATCAACACCTCACCGGCGATCTGCAACGCCATCTACAACGCCACCGGCGTCAGAATATTCAGCCTGCCAGTTGACCAGGACGCGCTGCTGCGGGCGCTGCGTTCAGGCGCAGCCGAAGTGCACACCGCCTGGCACGACGTGCGATAAACACTAAAACAGGCCGGGGGCCGGGCAAAGCAGCCCGCCCCCGGCGGCACAGCCTCACTCAGTCTTGAGCGCGATAACCGGCTGCAGACGCGCCGCCCGCAGCGACGGAAACAGCCCTGCGCCCAACCCGACCACCGTCGCCAGCAGCAGCGCAAACGCGATCAGCTCCGGCGGGACAATGAGCAACCCGCCGCCCGCCTGAAGCTGGCTGGGGTCCAGCGGCAGAAACATGATCCCGCCGCCGTCCCCCGTAGGCGCGTTCTGTACAGCGCGGTTCACCAGGTCCCGCACGAACAGCGACAGCGCCACCCCGGCAGCGCCGCCCCCCAACCCCACCAGGCCGGCTTCGATCAGGAAGATCGTCAGCACATTCCGGTCAGTCGCGCCGACCGCTTTCATCAGCCCGATCTCGCTGGTGCGCTCCAGAATAGACATGGTCATGGTGTTGGCCACGCCAAACGCCGCTACCAGCAGCGCCACCCCGCCGACAGCGCCCAGCATCACCCGCATCGTGCCAAAAAAGCTGTTGAGCTGATCCAGGAAAGTTGCATCGCCCCCTACGCCATAGCCCATGTCCTGGATCGCGCGCGACACAGCGTTCACTGTTTCGCGGCTGGTGGCCCGCACAACAACCTGGTCGAATTTGAACGTTTTCAGGTTGAGCTTCTCGCCGCTCGCCCATTCATTCAGGCGAAGCACCTCCTCGATGGGCATGATAATGCTGTAGTCAAAGCGCCAGTTGGCCGGCTGAAGCACCGCGCTCACCTTCAGGTTGAATTTGCGCTCCTCGCCCATCTGCGAGAAGCCCCGCATCCGCAGCGGTGTGTTAAACACGTCCACCTCGATAGGGCGCCACTCTGTGTCGTTCGGGTCGTGGAAGTTCTGCCCCACCATCGCGCCGACAACCACCTCGCCGCGGTTAAGGCTGATCGCCCCCTGCGCGGCGTTCAACCCCAGATACGGCAGCAAACCAGGATCAATGCCCATGATCTGCCCATAGCCGCTGTATTTGTCCGCCAGCAGCTCACCGCCATAGTAGAAGTTCACTATCGGAACGACAACGGCCACGCCCGGTATCTGCCAGAATGCGCGCACCGCGTCCACCGTAAGCTGGGGCAGATTTTCATCGCCGCTCGGCCCGCTGCCCCACGTCGGGAAAACCTCCAGCTCAGTGAGCGAGGCGCTGCTGCCGATGCCCGCCTCCGCGGCGTGCTGCAGCCCGATCGTTAAGGCGACCAGCAGGATAACCGCCGCAGTGCCCACCAGCACGCCGCCGGCGGTCATCACCAGGCGCGCCCTGGCGCGCATCAGGTTGCCGATCGCCAGCCGGGCCAGTTCGTAGAACATGCTTAGCTCCCCAGGCCCAGCAGCCCCAACAGCAGCCTGCCCAGCCAGCCGTCGTCGCGCGTCTCAGCGACCGGCGTCGGCGTGAAATCCTCCGGCGGGCCAGCATCCTCCGGCGGCGGCGGGCTGACAACCGTGCTCTCGAACGTCTCGACAATCGTTTGCTCACGGTTGAGATCATCCAGATACGAGAGCGCGAGCGTCAGCGTCAGCTCCCCTTCCTCCGCTGGCACAACCGCTGCGTTGAGCACCAGGTCTTCGTCGGCGCGCAGCGTGCCGGCGAACGTTTCCGCCCCGTCAACGACTTCGCCGCTGCTGGTCGTCACCCGCGCGAAAGTCAGGTTGACGCTCTTGCTCCCCAGGTTGCGCACCTGCCACGAAAGCGCGAGCGGCTCGCCCATGTTCACGCTCTCCGGGACAGCCCCCTGCAGCGCGATTTGCAGGCGCGGCGGCGCGACCACCACCACGCTCACCTGCACGCTGTCCTGGCCGCTGGAGCCATCAGGCTTGGTGTAGCGCAGAGTCACTGGCAGGTTATAGATGCCGCTGGCCACTGTCCCGTTGACAATGAACTCCTGCTCAACCGTGACGCTCTCGCCCCCGCCAGAAAGCGTGCCCAGAAAGAGCGTCCCGCCCGCGCCCAGAGGCGCGAAGGTTATGCTGGGCGTAGTGCTGGTGCTGCTGCTGCCAGAGCTGCCGCCCTCAGCACTGGAGCTGCCGCCGTTATCGCTGCCGCCGCTCGGCGGCCCGCCCGAAGATTCGACTGTGCCGAAGGTGACCAGCACATCCGAGGCGTCCGCCGCGCCCACATTGCGCAGCACCATCGCCAGCGTGAAGCGGTCGCCCGGCTGAAGCGTGTCCGCGCCGATGTCATACGAAGCCAGCAGCAGCAGAGGCGCGGCGGACCCCGTCCGCGCCACCTCTACCGTCATGCTTCCGGTGAGCTGTTTGGTCTCTCCGTCCTGGAGGTACGTGATCGTCACGGGCTGCGCCTGCGGCCCGGCTTTCGCGGCAGCGCTGACCACAAGCGGCAGGTCCAGGCCGGCGCTCTGGCCAGGCGCCAGGTCCCCCAACGGAAAACTGTCGCCCTGCGGGCCAGCCAGCAGCACCCCTTCGCTGCTGGTCGTCGCTACGCGCAGCAGCACCTGCTGCGCGGTTTCGTTGCCGGTGTTGGTCACCAGCACAGTGACAGTTACCCGCTCGCCGGGAGAAGCCGGCGCCGGATTCACCATATAGCGCGCCAGGGTAAGCTGTGAGGCCTCGTCTACCCGCTGCACGTTCACCGTCAGCGCGGCCTTGTCCGTGTAGACCTGGCCCTCGAAATCATGGTAAGCAAGCGTGAGCGGTATGCTTGTTGGGCCGGTAACAGTGTCCATAGCGGCCACCGCAGCCAGCGTAAACGTATATGCGCCGCCAGGGCCAATATCCGGCAGAGTGGCGCTCGCCTGGCCGTTGGCCGGGACGAATTTGCCGCCAGAATCGATGGCGACTGAAACGCCCTGGGCGGCGCGGTTTCCCTGATTGACAACCTCCATCGTCAGCGCAACCGTCCCGGCAGGCGCGACTGCCGCCGGGTTGGCTGAGTAATGCCGCACGACCAGCGACGGCCGGCCCGGCAGCGGCGTCGGCGCCTGCGGTGTCGGCAGCGGCGGGTTAGTTGGCACCGGCTGCTGCGGCGCGGCCAGCACCAACCCAGCCGGCGACAGCGCGCTGCCGCGCCCAGGGTCAATCACCTCGACAACGTACTGGCCGGGCGGCACGCTGGCCGGGACCCTGGCCCGCAGCGCGCCTTCATTGACCAGGCTGGTCTCAAGCAGGCCAAACCCTACCAGCCGCACCAGCGTGTTCGGTGTGAAGTTGGCCCCAAAGACCGACAGCGTGAACTCGCTGCCGCTCAGGACCTGCACCGGCTCTGAGCCGGTAACGCTGACAAACACCGGCGTGGGCGTTTCTTCCTCTGGCGGCTGCGCCGGGTCAGCAGTGCCTTCCGGCGGCGGAGCGCCGGCATCGCCGCCGTCCTGGGCGGCTGTGAGCTGCGCCAGGCCAGCGCCAAGCGCGATCACCAGCGCGAGAAATACGTATAGTGCGCGCGTCCGCAGGCGCGCGGTCTCAAGCAACATCTTCCTGCGTCCTTGCCCCGGCCAGGTAATCGCCGGTAATCTGCCCGTCCCTGAGCTGTATCAGGCGGTCGGCATAGCCGGCCACGCCTGAATCGTGGGTCACCACGATGACGGTCTTCCCCTGTTTGCTGCACAACCAGCGCAGCATCTTCATCACAACCTGCCCGGTTCGGCTGTCCAGCGCGCCGGTTGGCTCATCCGCCATGATAATTGGCGGGTCATTAAACAGCGCCCGCGCGATAGCTACCCGCTGCTGCTGCCCGCCGGAAAGCTGCGCCGGCTTGTGGTCCAGGCGGCTGTCCATGCCCAGCGCGCCGAGCAGGCGCTGCGCGCGGGCTTCGCGCGCCCCACGCGGCAGGTTGGCGAAAACACCGGGCAGCGCCACATTCTCCAGCGCGGTCATCGTCGGCACCAGGTGAAAAGCCTGGAACACAAACCCGATCTTCTCACGCCGCAGGTGCGCCAGTTCTTCACCTGCCATCCGGTCCAGCCGCGCGCCATCCACCAGGATTTCGCCGGCGTTAGGGCGGTCCAGCCCGCCCAGCACGTACAAGAGCGTGCTCTTGCCAGAGCCGCTTGGCCCCATAATGGCCACGAACTGCCCGACAGGAATGCGCACACTCACACTATCGAGCGCGCGCACCGTCTGTCCGCCCAGGTCGAACACCTTGTGCAGCCCGCGCGCCGCGATCACATCGTGGTCAGCTCGCTCATGAGCCGCGCGTGAAGGCCGGCCCATATCACGGGTTCCCTTCAGCGTCAGGAACGGCGAGCTCCTGCGCCGGCGCTTCAGCCTGCATGTCTTCGGCCAGCGGCGTTGTGCTGTCAGCAGGCATTATTCCCTCAGGCGCGCCGCCATCAGCAGGCGGGCCTTCCGGTGACAGCGCATAGGGCGCGGCGAGGTCCGGGGCTGGCGCGCTGACCGCGCCGGTCATAACCGGGAGGACGACCAGCAGCAGCGCCCAGGCCGCCACAACCAGCGCCGACGACCACCACGAGCCGTTCAGCGTGTGGCGCGCGCCTTTGTAGATCAGCAGCAGGCTCCACAGCCCAAACAACGTAAGCTGGCCTGCCAGCGACAGCAGCAGCGCCTGCGAAAACGGCGGCAGATCAGAATAGCCGGGCAGGTCAGCGACCATGCCGGACAGGCCGGCGCTGCCGCCTGCCCCCCCGGCAGCGTGGTACAGCAGCTGCAGGGCGGCCATCAGCCCCAGCGGCAGGCTGGCCCACACGGCCACCCGCAGGTTAAGGCCCAGGCGAGGCGCATAGCCGCGCAGCAGCGTCACCTCGCTCAGCAGCGCCCCCAGGATGAGCCAGCCCAGCACAACGCCGCTGGCGGCAACCAGCGCAGTGGTCCAGGTGGCCGTCACCTGGGCCGCCGCGTCGCCGCCGCCCGCGCCCTCCGCGCCGCCAGGCTGTATATCCGGTGGGGGGCCGCCCAGGTCACTGAAGCCGAGCGCGGGATCGCCCATCATCGGGCCAGAATCCGTGACTGGAACAGTCGGCACGGGCACAGCGCCGCTGCTCACGCGGACAGCGCTTAAGCCGATCAACGCCAGAATCAGCGCAGCAGCCCACAGCCACTGGCGATCCCCGCCGCTGGCCCCCAGCGCGCGGAAGAAGAACCCCGGCTGGAACAAGAGAGACGTGATCTGCCCCCACAGCCCGCGCGGATACCCAGGCTGGGCGGGTGGATACTGTCGCCGCGATCGTGTGCGTTTGTCGTCCATCAGGATGTTTGCGCTCGCCATGCTGCGGTTCACTCACCTTCAAACTATAGCCCGAATAAGACCTTTGTCCTATACGAAACCCTAAGCGTAACGGTTTCGCCTGTCAACGGCGCCTAACCTACGCTTGCACGACTGCGGGCAAACGCCTCGGCAGACGGCTGTAGGGCGTCTTACGAGATAACACCTCCGAGCGAGAGTCTGCTCTGGCCGGTCAGCGGGTTGAATTGCCAGCCATTTAAGGCATTGGCCTGAGATGAGACTGGACACTGGTCTTGATTGTGAAATAGAATACTAGGCTGGCGGCTTTCCCGGCGAGCGGCACTCATTCCAGCAAGCCGTTTACCTCTGGCCGGCGCACAAGCTGATTGCGTTTGCCCGGCTGCTACCCTGTACAGGCCTATCCGCGAGGAACTGAGCATGCGGGCGTTTTTCAATTTCCTGACCACGCTTTCCCTGCGCTTTCGCTTTGTTACCCTGGCGCTGGCGATCGCCATTATCCTTCTTGGGGTGATGTCAGCGACCCAGCTTAAACAGGAACTGCTCCCGCCGATCCAGTTTCCCAGCACCGTGATCCTCGCCCAGGTCTCCGGCATGACCAGCCAGCAGGTCCTCGACATCATCACGCTGCGGCTTGAAGACAAGCTGAGCGCCATTGACGAGCTGACCGACATTCAGTCAACAACGACTGGCGCTTTCGGGGCGGTTCTCCAGCTCAGCAACGAATTTGGCCGTGACCAGGCACGCCTGCTTGGGCGCGTCCAGCAGGCCATTGACGCCGTCTGGCTGCCAGAGCGCCGCATCCAGCCGGCCGCAGGCGAAGATGCCCAGGCATTCGCCGACCGCCTGCTGGCCGATCTCACGGCGGATGTGCTTATCTACCTGGCGGAACAGGACTCCAACTTCCTGTTCCAGCTTTCGCCCGCCGTATGGGAATCGCTGAACGACGAAACGGTAATCGCCGCTGCGTCCTACCTGGCGTCGCTGGAGGAAAGCGACAGCGCGGAAACAAGCGCGCTGCGCCAGCTTGTTGACAAGGAAATCGTGCCGCTGCTGCAAACTGTCCCGCAGGTGGGAACAGTCAGCGTCGATGGCGGCCAGGTTCTCCCCGGCGACGAAAGCGCGCTGGCGCTGGCCGCGCCCGGCGAAGCCACCACGCCGCAAAGCCTGCTGCTGAAGGTGTCTGATGATGTCTGGCAGGTGATCGCCGCCCGCGCGGGGCTTGACGCGCAGCGCGACGAAAACACCCCCGCCGCGTTCGCAAACATCCCCTTCACCATCCCCGCCGCGCCGCCGCCCCTGCCTGAGAGCTGGCAGACGGATCACTTCACTGACGCCAGTGACCTGCTCGAAATGCAGTCAACCGCCCGCTCGATAGCGGATGCCGTTAACAACCTGCGCAAAGCAGGCTTCATCGCCGGCGCGCTGGGCCAGACTAACGATCTCACGCCAGAGACAATCCAGCGCATGCTGGAAATAGACCCGTCAATGGTCGAGTATTTCACCGCCGAACACCTCGCCGCCATGTCAGAGGACGTGTTCGCCGCGCTGCCCGACGGCTTTATCGCCGGCCTAGACGGTTTTACACGTGACGCGCTGGCCGCCGCGTCAATGGCCGAAAGCATTACCGGCGTGACCGCCGCGCCGCAGCCGGTGGCGCTGCCAGCGGCCTGGCGCATTCCGCCGCCGCAGATCATTTCGTTCAGCTTCGACGACCTGCCGCTTGTCACCTTCAGCGTTTTCGGCACACCTGCGTCCAGCCAGGAAACAGCCGCCGCCGCGGCTGAAGACAGCCCGACCGCCGCGGCCCCCAACGAAACCGAAGCCCCCAGCCAGGACGCAGACGCGCCGCGCGATGTCCCGGAAGGGCCGCCGCTGCCCTTCTTCTTCAGCCTGGTTGGCAGCCAGTTTGGCGTCGAGCTGAACACCGCTGACGACCTTATCAACATCACCCTGCCGGAGAACCTGGCCGCGCAGCTCGGCGCTGACACGCTGGCCGCCGCCGATTTCCTCAATTTCCTGGTGCTGCTTAACGACCCGGAAAACCTGCCGGCTGGCGTGGAGCTGCCAACCCAGGACTTCGACCTCGCCGGCCTTATCCGCGCGCTGCCCGCCGATGCGGTCGCGTTTGTGGCCGCCAACGACCCTGGTTTTGTGCCGGCGCTCAATGCCGAAGTCTATAACCTGTTCTCTGACACAGTGCTGGCGCTGCCGCAGCTCGCGCCGCCGCTGGCCGCTGTGTGGGACACACTGGCGGGCCAGCCTCAGTTCGCGAACAGCCCGCTGCGCACCGCCCGCGACCTGCTTGAGCTGGGCGGGGGCAGCGCCAGCGCCGTGCTGAATACAATTAACCAGACCGTGCCGGAGCGCTTTTCCGGCTATGAGGTGCGGCTGCTCGACAGCCTGACGCCGGGCGTCGTGCGCTATTTCGTGCTCAACGAGCCGGACTTCTTTGCGAAGACCGACGCCGACACCCTGCGCAAGCTCTCGCCCGCCGTGCTGGCGCTCATCCCCGACGATGTGCTGGCGCAGCTAGACGCGCCGCTGGCCGCTGAGCTGCGCGCTATCGCCAGCGGCGAACAGCCCTCCGCTGCCACCGCCCTGGCGGACCGCTACACGACCGAACTGCCGCCAGGCGACCCGGCTGCGCCGGCGCTCAACAGCCAGTGGTCGCTGCTGGAGCCGTTCTACAATATCGAACTGAACACCGCCGACGACTTCTTCCGCTTCCCGGCGGACTTCCCCTTTGCCAACGCCGCCGGGCTAATGAACAGCATCTTCAGCAGCGCGCAGGGCGCGGCCTTCGCGCCAAACCTGTTCGGCAACCTGACTGTGGAAGCCGTCAGCTACATGCTTCAGCGCGACCCCCAGGTTTTTGACGACCTGACGTCCGACGCGCTGCGCCTGTTCACCCCCGAAACCTTCGCGCTGCTGCCCGCCGCGCTTCAGGAGCGCACGCTTTCCAGCGCAGAGCCGTTCACGCCGACCACGCAGATCACGCGCACTGACCGCGCCGCCAGCCTGCTGCTGACGGTGTACAAAGCCAGCGACGCCAATACCGTCGAAACTTTCCACATCGTCAACGGCATGATGCAGGAAATTGACGCGGCGAACCCGGCCATCGAGATCAAAATCGCCGTGGAGACGGCCAGTTTTGTTGAGGACTCCATTAACGGCGTCGCCCGTGAAGGCATGCTGGGCGGCATCTTCGCCATCCTCGTAATCCTGGTGTTCCTCAGCGACGGCGTGTGGCAGCGGAACCGTCGGCGGCTTGCCGGCACGCTGATAACTCTTGTGTTCGCCGCCGCGCTGGCGCTGGCGCTGTTCAGCGGCCTTGAAGCCGCCGGCGGCAGCTTTGAACGCGCTTTCCAGCAGATTGACGCCGTCGTGCGCATCCTGCTCATCATCGGCATCGCTATCGGCCTGGCCGTTCGCTTCTGGCCCGGCAGCCTGCCCGATCCATCATGGCGCAGCACCCTGGTCGTGGCCGTCAGCATCCCGCTCTCGCTGCTGGCCGCGCTGGCCATCATGAACTGGATTCCCCCCTTCGCGAACGAACTGCTTGCGCCGCTGGCAGAAACGTCAGCGCTGTTCGCGTTTATTCGCCGGCTGTTCCCGGCGAGCGTGACGCTCAATATCATGACTCTGTCGGGCCTCACGGTAGCTATCGGGCGCGTTGTTGACGACTCGATCGTCGTCCTGGAGAACATCTTCCGCGAGCTGCAGGCGGGCGGCGACAAGCGCACCGCCATCCTGACAGGCACGCGCGATGTGTCCATCGCCATCTTCTCCGCCACGCTTGTCACCGTGGTTGTGTTCCTGCCGCTGGGGTTGAGCGGCGGCCTCATCAGCGAGTTCTTCCTGCCCTTCGGCCTGGCGGTGACTTACGCGCTGATGGCGTCGTTTATCGTCGCGATCACGGTTGTGCCTGCGCTGGCCTACATTTTCATCCGGCGCGAGGACATCGTCGGCGACGACGCCGGGCCTATCGCCAGCAGCATCGCGCGGTATTACCTGCCGGTGCTGCGCTGGTCGCTGAGCACGCCCAGAACACGCATCATCGTGATCGGCATCGCGGTGCTCTCAATGGTCATCAGCGGCGCGCTGTTCGCCAGCCGCCCCTTCGCGTTTCTGCCGGAGTTCGGCGAGCCGGAAATCGCCGTTAATGTCAACATGCCGTTGGGAACCAGCATTATCGAAACCGACGCGCTGGTGCGCCAGATGGAAGATCACATCGCGGAGGCGATCCCGGCGGACGAGCTGGGCACCATTCGCACAACGGTGGGCGGCGGCGGCTTCTCGCTGGACACGCTGCTGGGAACCAACAGTGTCAACCAGAATCAGGCTCAGATCAGCGTGCTGCTGAACAACCCCGACCAGCTCGACCGGCACAAGCTTGAGCTACGCGGCAAAGCGGAAGAGATCTTCGGGCCGGATAACGTCACTGTTTCAGCCGCTTCGCTGGCTGAAGCGGGCGGCTTCGGCGGGTTCGGGCTGGTGGTGTCCGGCCCTCAGGATGTGCTGGCGGAGCTTGACCCGCTAATAATCACAACCCTTAACGACGTCCCTGGCCTGGCAAACGCCACCAGCACCCTGAGCCAGATCGCGGCGCAGGGCGGCGGCGATGGGCCAGCCACCTATCTGCGTATCAACCGGGAGTCCGCAGTCAGTTACAACGCGGAGCTTGAAACTGAGGACACGCTGGGCGTGACACAGCGGGCGATAGACGCTGTGCTGGCGCTTGACCTGCCCGACACCGTGACAGTCAGCCAGGGCGCGGAAAGCGCGCTTCAGTTTGAGGGGTTTGTGGGCGTGATCGGGGCAATGGGCATCGCGATGGTCTTTGTGATCATCATCCTGATCTTCACGTTCGCCTCACCCATTCACTGGATCACGATCATCTTCAGCGTGATCGTCGCGCCCGTCGGGGCCGCAATTGCGCTGACGATAACCAACGAGGTGCTGGGCGTGTCGGCGCTGATCGGCCTGCTGATGCTCATCGGGCTGGTTGTCACCAACGCGGTCGTGCTTATTGACCGCGTACAGTCCAGCCGGCGTGAGCGCAGTATGTCTGTTGATGCCGCGCTGCTCGATGCCGGCGACCGCCGCCTGCGTCCCATCCTGATGACCACCCTCGCCACGATCATCGCGCTTATCCCGCTGGCGGTTGGCCTGTCGGACGGCGCGCTGATCGCCGCGCAGCTCGGCATTGTCGTCATCGGCGGCATAACCAGCAGCATGATCCTCACGCTGATCGTTGTGCCGGTTATCTATCGGGTTCTGGACCCGCTCAACCGGCGGATCACCGGCATCTTCCGGCGCGGCCCGGCGCCAGAGGTGTAACGTCGCCACAGTCAAAAAGAGCGGGGACAGCCCCCGCTCTTTTTTTACATCGTTCAGGTTACAAACCCCGCCTCAGCGCTGGTTCTTCGGTGCGCCATCCGAACCGACCGCGGCCGCTGCCGGCTGCGGCGGGATAAGGCCCAGGTTCTCGCCTACAACCTTGAAGGCCCGCAGCGCCCGCTCCAGGTGGTGAACCTGGTGGCTGGCCATATAGCTGGTGCGCAGCAGGCTCTTGTTCGGCGGCACAGCCGGCGGCACAACCACATTGGTGTACACGCCTTCTTCAATCATCGCGGCCCAGGCCAGCGCAGTCTTGAAATCGTCGCCCAGAATAACGGGGATAATGGGCGTGTTGGACACACCGGTGTTGTAGCCCAGCTTATTCAGGCCCTTGCGCATGAACTCCGCGTTTTCCCACAGGTGGGTTACATGCTGCGGTTCGCGCTCCATAATGTCGAGCGCCGCCAGCGCCGCCGCCGCGTTTGGCGCGGGCAGCGCCGCCGAGAAAATAAGCGCACGGGCATGATGCTGAATGTAGTGGATAACATCCGCGCGGCCAGCGATGAACCCACCGATTGAGGCGAAGCTCTTGCTGAACGTGCCCATAATCAGGTCAACCTCATCGGTGAGGCCGAAATGCATCGCCGTGCCGCGCCCGCCGCCGGTGACCCCCAGGCCGTGCGCGTCGTCCACCATAATCCGCGCGCCGTAGCGCTGGCAGATAGCGACAATCTCCGGCAGCGGTGCGATATCGCCGCCCATGCTGTAAACGCCGTCCACAATCACCAGCTTGCCCGCGTCGGCGGGCAGCTTCTTCAGCACTGTGTCCAGGCTGTCGGTGTCGTTGTGGATAAAGCGCTTCATCTCGCCCTGGCTCATAAAGCAGCCATCAACGATGCTGGCGTGGTCGTCCTTGTCCACAATGATGTAATCGCCCCGCCCGGCCAGCGCCGAAATCGTGCCAACGTTGGTCTGGTAGCCTGTCGGGAAAACCAGCGCCGCCTCTTTGCCGACAAAGGCGGCCAGCCGGCGGTCAAGCTCAAGGTGCAGCTGGAGCGTGCCATTAAGAAAGCGCGATCCGGTTACGCTTGTCCCAAAGCGCTCAACCGCGTCAATGGCGGCCTGGCGCACGCGCGGGTCGGTTGTCAGCCCCAGGTAGTTATTCGAGCCGATCATCACGACTTCTTTGCCTTCAAATGTCGCTATCGTCCCTTCCGAGTCGCTAAGCGCGCGGAAAAAGGGATAGATGCCACCTTCAGTAGCTGTACGCACACGCTTGAGCGTGTCATCGTGGACAATTTTATCGAATAGATCGGCCATCAATTGGTCCCCTTCTTTGCCAATCGCTTTACCGAGTCAAAACCAGGCACATACAGGGCATATAACCCCGGTGGGCAGTGACAGTTGTCGCCATGTAACTGGCCATAACTTTTATAAGTTTAACAACCAACTGAACGAAACGCCACAGGGAACCTGACCGGCTCCAGGCTTGTGAAAAACATTACTTGCATGTTACCTTGTAACCGGGTTAAAATGCAAGGCTGATACAGGCTAGACCGGCTGCGGGAGGCGAATGGGCATGTCGTCACTGACCATTAAACGAATTTCAGTCTGGGTGATTTCAATCATTCTTGGCGGCGGAACAGCGTACCTCATTATTACGGTAGGCTTCAGCATCCTGCCGCACATCCACCTGCCGCCCATCATCACGCCAGTTCAGTCGCACGCTGTCAGCATCGCCGACTATGGCATCATCTACTTCCTGACAACTGCGCTGCCGCTGGTGCTGCTGTACATGGTGTGGCTGGATCACTTCCTCGACACCCGCATCCTGCCCGACTAACGCCGCCGCTGTCGGCTGCTGCGCCCTGCCCCGCCGGGAATGTTCAGCCCGGCGGGTTTATTGCCGTTCACTGGCTGCGAAGCAGGCTCAGCAGCCCGCTGACGCCGGTGTCCGGGTTAACGCGCAGTCGTGGCAGCTCCAGGTAGTTATCTGTGGTGTGCCAGCTTCCCGCCTGCGTAGTGACCGCCCGCCAGATGTTCAGCTCGCGCGCTGTTTGCAGCGTGTGGTCGTCGTACTGCCCGGCGGGATACGAGAACATGCGCGCGGCCCCGCCGGCGTGCGCTTCCAGGCTCTCGCGGCTGCCCAGCATCTCGTACACCAGGAAATCGTGATCGCGGTCGCGCAGGTCGCGGTGTGACTTGGTGTGCGGCTCCATGCTCATGCCCGCCGCCGCCATTTCCTCGATCTGCGCCCAGGACATGTAAACAGGGTCGCCAATATCCTGCCGGCCAGTGATAATAAAAAATGTCGCCGTAAAGCCAAGTTCCCGCAGCACGGGGAAAACAGTAGTATAGTGATCGCTGTAGCCGTCATCGAAGGTCAGGATAACAGGCTGTGACGGCAGCGGCGCGCCTGTCAGCAGGGCCGCGTGCAGGTCATACAGGGAAACGGTCTCGTAACCCTGCGCCTTTAACAGCTCCATCTGCACGCGAAAGACATCCGGCGCCACTGTCAGGCCAACGCGAATATCGTCGGCGTCGCCCGGCAGCGGGCTGACATAGTGATACATCAGTATCGGAACCCGAATGCGGCGCAGCGTGCCATCGCCATCCGTGGCCGGCCCCGCGCGCAGCGCAGCGGCAGCGCCAGCGAAAGTCAGACCCATGCCTATCAGCAGCAGGCCGCGCACGAGCAACCCGGAACCGCCGCCGCGCATAACCCCATCCTTTGCTTCGTCAACTGTTTCGGCTGCGCACTGGTCATTTGCATTATTGGCGGTGGCGGTGCTGCTGTCAATAGGCGCGGCGGCGGCGCTGCTGCTGGCGGCCGGCGCCGCCAACCCGCCCTATGCCGGGCCGCTGCGCTGGCACACTGTGTCGCCGGCGGGCTGGGCCAGCCTGCCAGCCGCCCCCGGCCTGACGCGCCTGGAAGCGCCGCGCGCGCCGGCGCGCCTGCCTGTCACGTTTGAAATCAGCGTCGGCGCCGCCGCGCCGGGGGCCGTCTGGGGGCTGTGGCTGGGCGCGGCGGACAGCGTGTGGCAGGCGCTGGTCAGCGCCGACGGCTATCTTTCCCTCGCGGCTGACGGGCAGCAGCACTGGTTTGAATTTATGCACATCCGGCCCGCCGCGCCTAACCGTCTCTACCTGCATCTGGATCGCGCGGGCAGCGCCGTGCTGCGCGTCAACGATGAAATCGCCTGGGCCGGAACGCTGCCCGCGCCGCAGCGCTGGGGCGTGATTTTCAGCGACACCGCCGCTGCCGCCTGGGAGAGCATCCACCTGTACCACGAATAACTGAGTCTCCGCAAATTGCCCATTACTTTTGTGTCAATTTTCACCAGTCTGATAGTTTTTGACAGCCTGCCGCTGCTAAAGTGAGAGCCATGACTGAACAGAAAAGCTCACGCATTACCGGGTTTTACAAACGTTCGCTGGCGCAGCGTGCCGACCTGATCGCGCAGTGGGCCGGCCTCAGCGCCGCTGAACGCGCCGCGCTCACCGGCGAAAACGGCCTGGATGCGGCCCAGGCCGATCACATGGTGGAGAACGCGGTCGGCGTTTACGCCCTGCCGCTGGGTATCGCCACCAATTTTCGCGTCAATCAGCGTGACTATCTCATCCCGCTGGCCATCGAAGAGCCGTCGGTTATCGCCGCCGTCAGCAACGCGGCGCGCCTGTTTCGTGCCGGCGGCGGCTTCACCGCTGGCAGCGACGAGCCGGTCATGATCGGACAGGTGCAGGTCCTCGACCTGGACGACCCCGAAGCCGCCGGCCAGGCGGTGCTGGCGCATCGCGACCAACTGCTGGCCACCGCCGACAGCGTCAGCGCCAGCATCGTGCGCCGCGGCGGCGGCGCGCGCGACATTGAGGTGCGCGCGATCGCCGGCCCGCCGCCCATGCTGATCGTCCACCTGCTTTACGACTGCCGCGACGCGATGGGCGCGAACACCATCAACACAGCGGTCGAGCATCTGGGGCCGCAGATCGAAGCGCTCACCGGCGGGCGCGTCAATCTGCGCATCCTGAGCAACCTGTCCGACCGGCGCAAAGCCTGGGCCGAGGGCGTGATTCCGGCTGGCGAGCTGGCAACAGACACGCTCGCGGGCGCTGAAGTCGTCAGCGCGATTGTCGAGGCCGGCGCGTTCGCCGCGCTTGATCCTTACCGCGCCACTACCCACAACAAAGGCATTATGAACGGCATTGACGCCGTCGTTATCGCCACCGGCAACGACTGGCGCGCGATCGAAGCGGGCGCGCACGCCTACGCCGCCCGCGGCGGCAGTTACACCAGCCTGACGCGCTGGTGGGCCGACGACGCGGGCAGCCTGCGCGGCAGCATTGAGCTGCCGCTGGCGGTCGGCATCGTGGGCGGCGCAACCCGTGTTCACCCGGCGGCGCGCGCAGCGCTTAAGCTGCTCGGCGTGGACACAGCGCGCGAGCTGGCTGAAGTGATCGCCGCTGTTGGCCTGGCGCAAAACCTGGCCGCCATGCGCGCGCTGGCCACCGAAGGCATCCAGCGCGGCCACATGAGCCTGCACGCGCGCCAGCTCGCCATCGCCGCCGGCGCAGCCGGCAGCCAGGTCGCGCAGGTCGTGCAGATGATGATCGCCGAAAACAATATCGGCCTGCAACGCGCCATCGAATTAGTGCAGCAGCTACAGGAGAACTGATCCGATGCCACTCAACGAACGCACCTCCGCGCCCGGCATGAACCTGCTCATGCGGCCTGACCGCCAGGTGGGCCTGGTCGGCTATGGCGCTTATGTGCCGCGCTACCGCCTGCCCGGCGCTGAAATCGCCCGCGTGTGGACTAACAGCCTGGGCGGCAGCCCGGTTAAAGAGAAAGCAGTGGCGGGCCTGGATGAAGACGTCGTAACGATGTCGATCGAAGCGGCCCGCAACGCGCTGGCGCGCGCCGGCGTTGATCCGAAGCTGATCCGCGCCGTGTGGGTGGGCAGCGAAAGCCACCCCTACGCTGTCAAGCCCACCAGCACAATCGTCGCGGAGAGCATCGGCACAACCCCCAGCATCCAGGCCGCCGACTGGGAATTCGCCTGTAAAGCGGGCACAGAAGCCGTGCAGGCCGCCATTGGCATGATCGGCAGCGGCATGGCCGGCTACGCGCTCAGCATCGGGATGGACACCGCGCAGGGCCGCCCTGGCGACGCGCTCGAATACACGGCGGCATCCGGGGGCGCGGCCTTCCTGCTCGGCCCGGCGGATGAGGCCTGCGCCGTCTACCAGGGCAGCTACAGCTACGTGACCGACACGCCGGATTTCTGGCGGCGGCCTGAACAGCCCTACCCCAGCCACGGCGACCGCTTCACCGGCGAACCAGCCTACTTCCTGCACACGCTCTCCGCCGCCCAGGCCCTGATGGAGCTTATGGGCACAACCGCCGCTGACTACACCCACGCGGTGTTCCACCAGCCCAACGTCAAATTTCCATCGCGCGCTGCTGAAATGCTGGGCTTCCAGCCAGAGCAGATTAAAACCGGCCTGCTTTCGGGCGAGGTCGGCAACACTTACTCCGGGTCGTCTATGCTCGGCCTGACCGCCATCCTGGACATCGCCCGCCCCGGCGACCGCGTGCTGATGGTCAGCTACGGCAGCGGCGCCGGCTCCGACGCGTTCGACCTGCGCGTGACCAACCGCATCACCGCTGTGCAGGGCCGCGCGCCCACCACCCGCGACTACATCAACCGCCGCACCGTCATTGACTACGCCACCTACTGCCGGTATCGCGGCAAACTGAAGGATTAAGCGAACAATGCGCGAAGTAGCCATTATCGGCGTCGGCCTGACGCCCGTAGGAGAACATTGGGACACCAGTCTGCGCAAGCTGGCCGCCGACGCCGCTGGCCAGGCGCTGGCCGACGCCGGCGGTGTCCGGCCTGACGCGCTGTACCTCGGCAGCGCTTACAGCGGCCCGATCAGCAGCCAGACCCAGCTTGCCGCCCTGGTGGCAGATTACGCCGGGCTGGTCGGTATTGAAGCCTTCGGCGTTGAGGCTGCTGAGGCGTCGGGCGCGGCGGCGCTGCGCACGGGCTATCTGGCTGTTGCGGCGGGCGCGGTTGAAACAGCGCTGGTCATCGGCGCGGAGAAAATGACGGACAGCATCGCCGCTGCCCGCATCACAGCGCGCGGCGTCAGCCTGGACGCAGATTTCGAGGCCGCGCACGGCGCAACGCTCACCGCGCTGGCCGCGCTGCTGATGCGGCGCTATATGCACGAATACGGCCTGGAGCTGGACGCCTTTGAAGGCTTTTCGATCAACGCGCACGCCAACGGCATACGCTGCCCGCACGCCATGTTCCACAACCTGATCAAACCAGGGCGCTACGCCAGCGCGCCGATGGTCGCTGACCCGGTCAACCTGTTCGACAGCGCGCCTGACGCTGACGGCGCCGCTGCCGTGGTGCTGACAACGCGCCAGCGCGCCGCCGAGCTGGCCGCCCGCCCGGTGTATGTGGCGGGCAGCGCCGTCGCCACCGACACGCTGGCGCTGCACGACCGCGCCGACCTGCTGTACCTCAAAGCCGCCGCGCTGTCGGCGCAGCGCGCCTGCCAGCAGGCTGGCATCAACCCCGCCGACGCGGACCTGTTTGAACTGCACGATGCCTTCACCATCATCAGCACCCTGTCGCTGGAGGCCGCCGGTTTCGCAGCGCGCGGCGAAGGTTGGAAGCTGGCGCGCGCGGGCGCTGTCGGCCTGACAGGAAGCGTGCCGATCAGCACATTCGGCGGCCTTAAAAGCCGGGGGAACCCTGCCGGCGCGGTAGGTATTTATCAGGCAGCAGAGGCCTGCCTGCAGCTGCGCGGCGCCGCCGGCGATAACCAGGTCCCCGGCGCGCGCGTCGCGCTGATCCAGAACCTGGGCGGCCTGGGCAGCACCGCTGTCACGCACGTGCTGCGGGCTTAAAAGCGCGCGCCAGCAGCCTGAATCCAGCCTTGAAGCCGGCTTTTACTGAGAGGCTTTGATAGCAATCAGGTCGCTTCTGATAGATTTTGATAGCCATTCACCCATACAATGAGGCCAGTTCGTTCCGGAAAGCACAAGCGCCGGGAACTAAAACGGGAACCAAAACCAGGAGTAACCAGCATGCAGATTTCACGCCATTGGCGGTTGAACCCTCAGCGTTATCGCCTCGCGGGCTTCCGCACCAGCGACGGCCAGGTGAGCATCCAGGCGCGCCAGCAGGTCGTGGCCCAGCCCGCCGCTGAGCATGAGGCGGCGGCCAGCGCCGCCGAACGCCAGCTCGCGCTGTCCTCCGTTGCCTGAACAGGCTGAGGCATGACAGTCAGCCCACACTCAAGCGCGCCGCCGGCTGAGCAGTTCGCTTTCGCCGGGACTGGTGAAATCTACAGTTTCACTACGCTCCAGGAGCCGCCCGAAGGGTTCGAGGAGCAGGCCCCCTACACGCTGGCGCTGATCAAGCTGGATGAGGGCGTGCTGATCACGGCCCAGCTTACCGACCTTGACGGCCCGGTCGCGATTGGCGACCGCGTTGAAATGGTCACGCGCAAGCTGTCCACCGAAGGCAGCAAAGGCATGATTATCTACGGCTATAAATTCCGCAAGGTGCTGCCGCGCTCGTCATGATCGCCGCTGGCGGCCTGAGCTGAGTTCGACCGAAAACGGCGGCGCGGGCAGCTGCGCCGCCGTTGTGATTCAGCGGCGCCTTTTCTCGCCACAAACCCTTCGCCTAACAACCCATGTTAATGTATCATCAACACAGCACGCGACAACAGGCTGTCAAATGGGCTTATCTCCCGCTGAAATCGGGCGTCAGGGCGAAGCGGCCGCCGCGCAGTATTTAGCGCAGCGCGGCTGCACGCTGCTCACAACAAACTGGCGCTGCGCGGGCGGTGAAATCGACATCATCGCTGAACACGGCGGCCTGCTCATGTTCGTTGAAGTGCGCACCCGCCGCGCCGCCTCGGTGGATGTCGCCCTGGAGAGCATTACGCCGCGCAAACGCCAGCGGATGCTCACTGCCGCTTACGCCTATCTGGCGCAGCAGGGCCTGGAAGATGCGGACTGGCGCATTGACGTGATTGTCATCGCCATCCGGCGCGGCAGCCCGCCTATCGTGCAGCACCTGGAAAACGGCCTTGACTGGTAAGCTTCCGCTGGTGGTTATTCTGGGGCCAACGGCCGTTGGCAAAACCAGCCAAGCGCTCGCGCTGGCGCAGGCGCTGGGCGGCGAGATCGTCAACGCCGACAGCCGGCAGGTCTACCGCTATCTGGATATCGGCACTGCCAAGCCCACGCCAGCGCAGTTGGCGCAGGCCCCGCATCACCTGATTGATATTCTCAACCCGGACGAAACGCTGAGCCTGGCGCAGTATCAGGCGCTGGCGGGTGCGGCCATCGCCGATATCCAGCGGCGCGGACGGCTGCCGCTGCTGGTCGGCGGCACTGGTCAGTACATCACCGGGCTAATCGAAGGCTGGACCACGCCCGGCGTTGCGCCCAATCCCGCGCTGCGCGCTGAGCTGGAATCCTTCGCCGCCGCGCACGGGCCTGCGGCGCTGCACGCCAGGCTGCGCCAGCGCGACCCCGCCGCCGCAGACAGCATTGATCACCGCAACGTGCGCCGGGTTGTGCGCGCGCTGGAGGTGTGTATTGAGACCGGCAGCCCGTTCAGCCAGCAGCAGCGCAAACAGCCGCCGCCCTACCGGCTGCGGCAGTACGGCCTGACGATGGACCGCCAGCGGCTGTACGCCCAGGCAGATCAGCGGCTGGACGCTATGCTGGCGCATGGGTTCCTGGACGAAGTTAAACGCCTGCTCGATATGGGGTATAATCCCTCTCTGCCGGCGCTCAGCGCGCTGGGCTATGCGCAGCTCGCCCAACACCTCACAGCGGGGGTCGCGCTGGAGGACGCGCTGACGGCCATCCGCCGCGCCACCCGCGCGTTTATCCGGCGGCAGTACACGTGGTTTCGTGGGCACGACACCGGCATCATCTGGCTGGATGCCGAAACGCTCGACACAACCGCGCTTATCAGGACAACAGAAGACTGGCTGCCAAGGCAGACGGAGTAACATAGAACGTGGCCCGGCGGGGAAATAACCCTAACACCCTCATCGGCATCTTTCTGCTCGTGCTGCTGGCGCTCTTCGCCGGCCCGGACGCGATGCCGCGCCTGATTTCGGCTTTCGTGCCTAACGCGAGCGAAGGCATCCCCTGTGGCTGGCTGCGCAGCGCCGACAACACCGCCAATCACCAGTCGCTGCTGGGGCGCGCCGCCACTAACGCGCTGGTCCTGCGCGTCACCGCCAGCCCGGTGCGCCAGGATGCGCCGCTGGTCATCAACATCATCGTGCAGAACAACTCAATTGGCACGGTGCCAATCGTCTACAACCCGCAGCAGGTCATCGTAGGGGACAACGGCACCAGCGGCCTGGGCATCGTCTTTAACCCATCCAATTCGCTTTCCACCGGCGGCGCGCGCCAGGATTACGCCACGTTCCCGGAAAGCGGCATCCGCCTGCTGGGTCCGCGCCAGCGCTGTGTGCACCGCATAGAATTTCCCGCCAGCCAGGTGCTGGCCAACCCGACGCTCACCAGCGGCGGCTCGCAGGTCCTGGCGTTCTACCGTATCACATCCGCCGGGCAGGTAATGGCAGCGCCGGGAAGCGCCGCCACACCCATCTTCCCTGACCAGGGCCTGCTGACGGTCAGCAGCGGCTTTGTACAGTCAGAACCCGTGAGAATCGAACTGCAAGCGATAGCACAGTAGTGTATGATTATTGGTGGGGCGCGCGCCGCGCTTTACGCCCTGGCGCCCGACGTGGATTTGCCAACTGCCTGGAGAGTTGTTTTACGATGGCCGAAAAACCGCAGGAACGCCCAATTCTGATCGTTAAAGGCGGAGACGAATCCCCTGACCAGCATCTGAGCATCCACAAAGACAGCGTGATTCTGGGGCGCGGCGAGGAATGCGACATTCGCCTGGACGTGCGCCAGATCTCGCGCCAGCACGTGTGCGTTTATCGCCAGGGAAGCAGATACTTTATTGAGGACCTGGAGAGCAAAAACGGCACGTGGGTCAACGGCCAGCAGCTTAAAGGCACGCGCGAACTGGCTGACGGCGATGAGATACAACTGGCGCTGGTCACGCGCATGATCTTTGTCGGCTCCGGCGCGACCACGCCCCTGCCCTACGCGCCGCCTGAACTTCTCACCGGCCGGCTGCGCCTGGACCGCGAAGGCCGCCGCGTGTTCATTAACGACATCGAACTCGACCCGCCGCTCAGCCTGCCGCAGTACCGGCTGGTCGAGCTGCTCTACAACCACCTGGGGCGCGTCTGCACGCGCGACAGCGTGATCGAAACCGTGTGGCCAGAGGCAGTGGGCGAAGGCGTCAGCGAACAGGCGATTGACGCGCTGGTGCGCCGCCTGCGCGACCGCCTGGCTGAGATTGACCCTGACCATCAGTATATTGTCACCGTGCGCGGTCACGGCTTCCGGCTGGATCAGGGGTAGCGGCGTCCGCTGCGCATTTATAGAAAAGCGCGCCGGCCCTGCTCAGGCCCGCGCGCAGGCAGCAGCGCGCCCAACGTTCGCGCTAACTCGGCTGCCGCCCGCGCCACCGCCGGCGTAAGCGGCGCGCCCAGCGTGTTATCGCCCATTTGGATTCCCACCAGCGCGATCTCGCAGCCCAGTTCCGCGCTGAGATACCGGCCTACCATATTCAGCGAGCCAGCGTGCGTAGACGCGCCAAACCCGGCGGCGGCGCGCCAATCCAGCCAGCGCACCGTGCCCGGCGGCGCATCAAACTGCGCGGCGTCTATCAACAGCACGATGTCAGGCTGAAAACGGCGCAGCGCCCCGGTCACGTTTTCCGGGGCCGGCCCGCCCTCCACAACCAGCACATGGTCGCAGCCGTTCAGCAGCGGTTCCAGCGCGCGCGCCACCGCCAGCCCGGCAGCGTCATCGCCGCGCAGGTCATGGCCGACCCCCACAACAGCGGCGCGCAGCGCGCCGTCAGGTTTCTTCAGGCGGCTCAGGCGCGCGCTCAGGGCTTCCTGCCAGCAGCCATCCAATATCGGCCTCATCCCCATAGTAGACTTCAAACGGCTTACGGCTTACGGCTGCCAGCTCCCATTCCTCAGGGGACATGCTCAGGCAGTCGAACCGGCAGTTGACAACGCACTGCGCGCAGTACGTGCAGCGGTCCATGTGATAGCGCAGCACAAAGCGCTTGCTCTTACGGTCAATGTCAATCAGCTCGATCGCGTTGGCCGGGCAGTCCTTCACGCACAGCCGGCAGCCCGTGCAGCGCTCCGGGTCCCAGTAAAGGCGGCCTCGCAGGCGCTCCGGCGAGTCAGGCCGTTCAGCGGGGTAATTCTCGGTGGCCGGCTTCTTCAGGGCGGATTGCAGCGCGTCCTTAAGCATCGAAACCATTCGCATCTGCTCTAACTCCTCGTCACAATCATGACGGCCCACTGCGCCAGCACCAGCAGCGAGCCGTAGCGCCACCACATGCCAACGGTCTGATCAATGCGCAGGCGCGCCAGCAGCGCCTGCAGAGCCGCCAGCCCCAGCAGCAGGCCCATCGTCTTGAGCAGGTAATCAAGCGGGCTGTGAATGCCGCCCAGATAAAAGGCCGCCACCAGCGTCAGCCCACACACCAGCTCCACGCTGCGCCCCAGCCGGAACAGCGCCAGCCCGCGCCCGCTGTATTCGGTAAGCGCGCCGGCCACGATTTCGGTCTCCGCTTCCGGCGCGTCAAACGGCGGTATCTCCAGCTTGCCCATCAGCCCGATCAGCGCGATAACAAAACCCACCGGCTGCGTCAGCAGCAGCAGGTGGCTGCTGGCATAGTCCATCACCCCGGTTATCTGCCACGTCCCAACGGCCACCGCCGGGCCAAGCATCGCCAGCAGAAACGGCGCCTCATACGAGAACAACTGCGTCAGCGTGCGCGTCGCGCCCACCAGCCCAAACCGGCTGCGCGTCCCAGCCCCGGCCAGGCCCGTACACAGCGTCAGCAGGCTGAGCATATACACGGTCACGATCAGGTCGCCAGGGAAGCTGTACGCCGGCGCCAGGCCGGCGATCGGCAGGTACAGCGCCGTCGTCAGCGCGCCCGCCAGCGCCACAACCGGCAGCCCCATAAACAGATAAGGGTTCACGCCTTCGGGCACGACTTCCTCTTTGGCCAGTAGCTTAAGCGAGTCGGCGAACGGCTGGAACCAGCGGGGGCCTACCCGGTTTTGCAGGCGCGCGATCATCTTGCGGTTAGCCCACTGATACAGCAGGCCGTTAATCAGCACAAACAACCCTGCCGGGAAAAGCGCGATAACAACCAGCGTGCGCAGAATATCCACCAGTTCCATTACTGGCCGGGCCTCCCATAGTGGTCAATGCCATGCTGCCGCAGGCGCTCCCACGTCCAACCCTCCGCGCCGGTGAACGTCACCGCGCGGTCGTTGCACGAAAAGCACGGGTCAATACCCGCCAGCAGCAGCGGCACATCCGCCAGTTGGTGGCCCACCGCCAGGTTAATGACAGATGCCATATTCGCCAGCGTGGGCGTGCGCACCTTAATGCGGTCCGGCGTCTCGCCGCCGCTGCTGCGGATGTAGTAGAACAGCTCGCCGCGCGGCGCTTCCGCCCGGCTGATCGCCTCGCCGGCTTTGATGCGGCGCGGAAAGCGGGGCGTTATGATGTCGCCTGGCGGCAGGTCATCAACAATCGCGCGGCAGACACGGTACGATTCGAACAGCTCTTTCAGGCGCACCACAAAGCGCGCCTCCAGGTCGCCGTTGTGTTCGACCACAGCGGTCACGGGGAACACCCTATAGGCCGAATACGGCGCGATAACGCGGATATCGTGGTTAACGCCAGACGCCCGCGCGGTCGGCCCAAAAACGCCTAAGTTCTCCGCCTGCTCGGCTGTCATTGTCCCTACGCCGCGTGTGCGCCGCAGAAACAGCTCGTCGTTAGTCACCACCTTGAGATAGTGCTGGGTGCGCTCCTCAAGGAAGTCCAGCCCCTTCCTGATCTCATCTGCCAGCGCCGCCGTCACATCAACTTTGACGCCGCCCAGCACATTGGCAGAGTAGTTCACGCGGTTGCCGGTCAGCCCTTCCAGCATGTCCATGATGGTTTCGCGGTCACGCCAGCTGTACATAAACAGCGTGTCAAAACCAGCCTCATGCGCCGCCACCCCCAGCCACAGCAGATGGCTGTGGACCCGTTCCATTTCGGCCACCAGCACGCGGATAGCCTGGGCGCGCGCCGGCGCCTCGACGCCCGCCAACTGTTCAACCCCCTGGCAGTAAGTCATCGCATGGACGTGCGAACAGATGCCGCAGATGCGCTCCAGCAGATACATGTTCTGCGTCCAGTTGCGCCCTTCTGTCGCCTTCTCAATTCCCCGGTGCGCGTAGCCCAGGCGCACCGTTGCGCTGGTCACCACCTCGCCATCAACGCCAAATTCGAAGTGCCCCGGTTCCTTCAGCGCCGGGTGCTGTGGGCCAATCGGAACTGTAAATTTCGAGCCTGCCCCGTTATCGCTCATTGTTCCTCCTCGCTCATGGGCGCGGCGCTTTCCAGGTCAGCGTCCTTGCGCAGCGGATACACGCCACCAGGCCAGTCCTCCGGCAGAAACAGGCGGCTGGGGTCCGGCGTGCCGGCAACCGTTATCCCGAACATCTCGGCCAGTTCGCGCTCATAAACCGTCGCGATCGGCACGGCGGCGCACACGCTCGGCACAACCCCGCCCTGGCGCGCAACCAGCGTCCGCAGGGTGAGAACGTCCGCGCCCCGGCAGTAGTGGTACAGCACCTCAAGCTGGCCCGAATCCATCCCGTCGTCAAGGCCGGTGATCGCCGTCAGGTAGCCCCAATGCGCCCCGATAAGCGCCAGCGCGGCCTCTGCCACGTGTTCCGGCGCAATCTTCACGTCCAGGCGTCCCTCGCCGGGCGCGTTATGCGTCAGCGCCCACGCGCGCACAATGTCCAATGCCTGTTCCAGCTCAGCGCTCATGGCTGCTCGTCCTCCGGTGCAGCGCCGTTAAGCTTGTCCAACAGCTTGACCACACCGTCAATAATGGCCTCCGGCTTGGGCGGACAGCCCGGCACATACACATCCACCGGGATTACCGCGTCCACCTGCCCAATGATGTTGTAGCACCCCTGGAACGCGCCGCCGGACAGCGCGCATGAGCCAACCGCAATCACGAACTTGGGGTGCGGCATCTGCTCGTAGATGCGCAGCAGACGGTCGCGCGCCTGGCGTGTAACCGGCCCGGTGCAGATCAGTACATCGGCGTGGCGCGGGCTGCCCTGCAGCTTCACGCCGAAGCGTTCAGCATCGTAGCGCGGCGTCAGCGTCGCCAGGATTTCGATATCGCAGCCGTTGCACGAGCCGCTGTTGAAGTGGATAGCCCAGGGGGAATTTGTCCGCGCCCAGGTCTTAACCTGGTCCAGCGCATCCTCCCACAGCTTGTCAATATGCAGGCCCATCTCAAAAACTCCTCCACACCCTCAACCGAGTATCAAAGCCACCAGCGCGACTGCTAACCCCAGCAAATACACCTCGGCAGAGCCTGACAGGTCGCTGCTGCCCAGCACCAGCGCCCCCAGGTGTAATACGGCGAAAAACAGGGCGGTCACAAAAAACGGACGATACCCCGGCGCGGCCTGTCCCTCAGGCGCGGCCTCGCCGCTGGCGTATGTCTCAACCGCCGTCAGCGGGTCGTTCGGTGTGCGCGCCAGCCGTTTGCCAGCCGCCGACAACAGCGCCACCAGCCCCAGATAGATCACAAATGCCACCGGCGGCACCAGCAGTATTTCAACGCTCATGGATAGCTGCCCCTTTATCCGCCGAAGATCGTCGCCAACTGCAAACTGGCCGGCTCCGTCAGAACGGTCAGGATGCCCGGCCACACCCCCACCAGCACGACCGCGCCCGCCAGCACTGCCAGCGGCACGCGCAGCGCCGCTGGCGCCGCCGCGTCCGCCGCGGCTGGCTGCCCGCCGTCTGACCGGTACAGCATGTTAATCACCGGCAGATAGTAGACCAACGACAGCACGCTGTTAAGCGCGGCGAAGATCACCAGCGCGTCTATCAGCCCCGAACGCACCGCCAGCCCGGCGGCGAAAATCTGCCACTTTGACATAAACCCGGCCAGCGGCGGGATCCCCGCCAGGCTCAGCAGCGCCAGCGTCAGCGCCAGCGCCACCAGCGGGCAGCGGCGGCCCACGCCCCGCAGGTCATCAAGCAGCAGCGGCGTGCGATCGCCTCGCTGTGCCGAAACCGCATACACCAGCGCGCCCGCCGCCAGAAACGCCAACCCCTTCATAATCCCGTGATTGAGCAGATGCAGCAGCCCGCCCTGGATACCGGCCGCCTGGCCCGCGTAAACGCCAATGCCCAGGCCCAGCAGGATGAACCCGATCTGGCTTACGCTGGAATACGCCAGCAGTCGTTTGACCTCACGCTGGCGCAGCGCCAGCAGGTTGCCAGCGAAAATGCTCAGCGTGCCCAGCGCCAGCAGCACCAACCCCCAGGAAGCGGCCTCGCCATGCAGCGCCGCCAGCGCCCGCAGCATCGCGATCAAACCCGCCTTGCCCACCACCGCCGCCAGCAGCGCGCTGACCGGCCCTGGCGACCGCGTGTAAACGTCTGGCAGCCAGGTGTGCAGTGGAACCAAGCCCACCTTGATGCCAAAGGCGACCACGAACAGCGCGCCTGCCGCCAGCGCCGCCTCCGGCGCTACCGGCGCGGCGGCGATCCCGGCCAGCGACAGCGTGCCCGCCTGCGCCAGCACCAGCGCGATTCCCAGCAGCGCCAGCCCGGTTCCCGCCGCGCTCTGCGCCAGATATTTAACCCCGGCTTCCAGCGCGGGGCCGTCGTCGCGATAGAACATCACCAGCAGATACGAGGACGTGACAACCACCTCAAACCACACCCACAGGTTGAACAGGTCGCCAGAGCTGGCAACGCCGATCAGGGCGCCCACCAGCGCCGTCAGCAGCGCGTAGAACTTGTTCAGGCCGGTTTCACGCGCGATATACGGGCCAGCGTAAATGGCGGTCACCAGGCCAGCGGCCAGCGCCAGCGCCGCGAACAGCGCGCCCAGCGCGTCCATCCGCAGCGTTACCGCGCCCAGCGCCGCCTCAATCGCGCCGCCATCCGGCGTGTCCAGCAGCAGCGCCGCGAACAGCGCCGCCATCCCCGTGAGCGCGGCCAGCGCCCCAACGCGCGGCGCTGCGGGCCAGCCTGGAAGCGCCCGCCCCAGCAGGTAAATCAGCGGTGTCGCGGCCAGCGGCAGCGCCACCAGCGCCAACAGCACGTCGCTCATCCCGCCCCCCTTCCGATCAGGACGATCAGCAGCACCAGGATCAGACCGCCGATGATGCCGGCCACATTCCAGTTAAGCTGGCCGGTTTGCGTGCGCGCCGCGGCGTGCCCTGCGCGCTGGACGCCGCGCGCCAGCCAGCCCTCAACGCCGCCGCTGATGCCCCGGTCAGCGTCCGCAAGCCGCGCGCCCAGACGGTCAAACGCACCGATCACATAGCGCCGGTAAGCCTCATCAACGCCCCAGGCAGCCGCCAGCAGCGGGTACAGGCGGCCCAGACGCCGCGCCAGCGGGTCCGGCGCGCCAGCCGTCGCGTAGCCACGATACAGCGCGTAGGCCGCCGCCAGCGCCGCCAGTGCCAGCGCCGTCGCCGCCAGCGCGATAGGCAGCGCGAAGGCGTTGTGTTCCGCCGCGCCGGTTGTGTGCGCCAGCCACGCACTCAGCGTTTGCGAGCCGGGCAGGTTAAGCGCGCCGCCCGCCGCCGCCAGCAGCGCCAGCGCGACCAGCGGCCCCGTCATCACCGGCGGGTTTTCAGCGGCGTGTCCCGCCGCCGCGCTGCGCGGCGCGCCAAAAAACACCAGCAGAAGCTGCCGGCCCACGTAGAACGCCGTCAGCGCCGCCGCCGCCAGCAGCCCGGCAAATGCCAGCGGGCTGTGGCTGGCCGCTGCCGTCAGAATTTCATCCTTCGAGAAAAACCCGGCCAGCGGCGGCAGCCCGGCCAGCGCCAGCGCGCCCACCAGGAACGTCCAGAAAGTAACTGGCATCCGGCGGCGCAAGCCGCCCATACCGCGCATGTCCTGCGCGTCGAACGCGCCGGCGCGGCCGCTGTGTTCGTGGCTGTGCGCCAGCGCGTGAATAACGGAGCCAGCCGCCAGGAACAGCAGCGCTTTGAAAAAGGCGTGCGTTGTCAGGTGAAACAGCGCGCCAGCATACGCGCCCAGCCCGGCAGCCGCCACCATAAAGCCGAGCTGGCTGATAGTCGAGTAAGCCAGCACGCGCTTGATGTCGAACTGCGCCACCGCCGCGCTGCCCGCCAGCAGCGCCGTGATAACGCCCACCGCTACGATCACATCCTGCACGGCGGGGGCCAGCGCGAAGATAGGGTGCGCCCGGATAATCAGGTAAATGCCCGCCGTGACCATTGTTGCCGCGTGGATCAGCGCGGAAACCGGCGTCGGCCCGGCCATCGCGTCCGGCAGCCACACAAACAGCGGTATCTGCGCGCTTTTGCCGGTCACGCCCAGCAGCAGCAGCAGCCCGATCAGCGTCACCAGCGGCCCGCCCAGCGTGAGCGCGCTGTCAGCCGCCGCGAACACGTCGGCAAAGCGCAGGCTGCCGGTAGCCCAGAACAGCAGCATAATCGCCAGCAGCATGCCGAAATCGCCCACGCGGTTGGCGATGAACGCCTTGCGCGCGGCGGTGCTGTTGCGCCAGCCGACGCCGTCCGCCTTGTCGAACCAGAAGCCGATCAGAAGGAACGAGCACAAACCGACGCCTTCCCAGCCGGCAAACATCATCAGGAAGCTGTCGGCCGTGACCAGCAGCAGCATCGCGGCCAGAAACAGGTTCATGTAGACAAAAAAGCGCGTGAAACGCGGATCGCCGCGCATGTAGCCGATAGCGTAGATGTGGATCAACGTGCCCACGCCGGACACCACCAGCGCCATCGTGACCGCGAGCGTGTCCACCTGGAACGCCCACGCCACCCGCAGCGTTCCGATTGTGATCCAGTCGGCGGCCGTAACGGTCGCGCCCTCCGGCTGCGCTGTCAGCGCGATCAGTAAAAGCGCCGCCACGCCGAACGTCAGGGCGGCGGCAGCGCTGGCAATCACACCGGCAGCCGGCTCGCGCAGGCGGCGGGCCAGCAGCAGGTTAAGCGTCAGCCCGGCCAGCGGCAGCAAAACGAGCAGAGGAACTAGTTCAAACAACATAACCTCTTTCCGCGCGCTTCTCAGCCGCGCAGCGACGAAATCTCTTTCAGGTCAAGCGTCCCTAACCGCTGCCGCACCTGAACCGCCAGCCCCAACCCGATAACGGCGACCAGCGTGTCTACCACGATCACAGTCACGGCGATGCTTTGGCCCAGGTTGAGCTGCCCGCTGACGCTGCCGGCAGCCACCAGCGCCAGCAGCGTGCCCTTAACCAGAATTTGCAGCGCGACCACCACTTTGATCAGGTTGCGCACAGCCAGCAAGCCGTAAATGCCGATGCCCACCAGCAGCAGCGCGCCAGCGGCGATCACCTCCACCGGCCCATAATTCATGCGGGTTCCTCCTGCGGCGCGAGCGGCTCCGCGGCGCGGTCGCTGACGGGTTCGGCTGCCGACTGGCCCGCTGCGGCGCGCTCAACAGCGGCCTCATCAATAAGCAGCCCCAGCAAACACAGCACGCCGGTAAAAATAAGCAGCACCTGCGCCAGAATATCGGCGCTGCGCGCGTGCCAGAAAACATCAGCAAATGAGGCCGCGTCAGCCTCCGCGGGCGCTGTTATCGCCAGCGGAATCAGCAGCCACAGCAGCAGCACCGCCGCCGCGCCCACCAGCGCCAGCGCGACGCGGCGCGGCACAACCGGCCCGCGCGCCGTAGGCTCGTCGCCTGCCATCGTGATGGCGAATACCAGCAGCACCGTCACCAGCCCCGCGCCCACGCTCAGCTCGATAACGGCTATTTCCACCGCGCCCAGCAGGTACAGCGCCACCGACACCGCGGCGCTCGTGCCGGCCAGCCACAGCGCCGCCGGCAGCAGGCGCACCATCCGCAGCGCCTGGATGGCACACACAGCGGCAAGGACAACCAGCACCGCGTACACCATGGAACAGCCTCCATCGCCGCCAGCGAGCTGCGCAGCGGCACGATTGTGAAATCTTTCTCATATATTATATGGCGGACAGGGGTGGGCAAACGAATCTGCGGCCTAATAGTGCCGAATGACACCGGCCCGGCGTGATCTTTCTCCACCTTACCAGGCGAAGTTTCGGACGGGGCTATTCGATACTGGCCAGGCTGCCCAGGCGCGTTTCGAGGACCTGCTCAACACGGAAATTATCAAGCTGAAGATACCACTGCGCGGCGTCCAACAGGGCCTGCTGCGGCAGCATGCCAACCAGCTCGCTGCGCGCCACGCCCACCCCATAGCGCTGAGCCTCACGCCGGATCAGCTCAACAGCCTGGTGGATGGGCGTGACAGAGACGTCGGTGAGATTCATGGACACCTGGGCCTGGCCCTGCACCAGCAGCCCCAGCGCCCGCACATGGCGCAGCCCGCCTGAAGAATGCCGCACGGCGCGTGCGATCTTCTGCGCGACGCCGACATCGGCTGTCGTCAGGTAAACATTGAAAGCCACCAGCGGCGGCCGCGCGCCGACCGCCACCGCGCCCGCCGGACCAACGCGCGCCGGGCCGAAATCCGGGGCGCGGGCCGGGTCAGCGGCGATAGCAGCCTTCAACCCCTCATATTCACCCCGGCGCACATCTGGCAGCGCCTGCCGGTCGGGCCGCGAAGCGGCCGCCGCGTACAGATACACCGGCAGGCCCAGCTCATCGCCGATGCGCTGCCCCAGCGCGCGCGCCAGCGCGGCGCATTCCGCCAGCGTCGCGCCGCGCAGCGGCACCAGCGGCACGACATCGGCGGCCCCAATGCGCGGGTGCTGGCCCTGGTGCTGGTCCAGGTCAATCAGCTCAGCCGCCGCGGCCACCCCCTGATACGCCGCTTTCAGCACCGGGCCGGGCGGGCCAGCGAAGGTGATGACCGATCGGTTGTGGTCGGCGTCGCGGTGCTGGTCCAGCACCAGCACGCCGGCGACGCCCGCGATCGCCGCGGCGATCTGATCTACCACCTCGGCGCGCCGCCCTTCCGAGAAGTTCGGCACGCACTCAATCAATGGGTCCATCTGTGCGCCGCCTTACTCAACCTGCTCCGGCATCTCCAGATAATCGGCCAGCAGCGCGTCTTCCGGCTGAATGCCGAGGATCGCCAGCATTTCCTGGATGCGGTGCGCCTTGTTCTCCGCGTCAGTGGCGGACCAGGTGCGGCTCTTAATCTCGATAAACGTCCCCGGCAGCGCGGGCTGGAGCACCTTGTCCACGTTCACGTAGAACAGCACCCCCTGATAGTGAATATGCCAGCGGCGGCGGTCTTTTTGCAGCTCGCGCTCGGCGGTCGGCTGGAAATACTCACGGTAAAAACGCAGGGGACGATCAGCAGCAGCGAGGAAACGCGAGTGCGAGAGCAGCACCGAGGCGTCGTACTCTTTCTCTTTTGTCGGCATCGTCAGCGTCAGCCGGGTGCGCACTGACTGCACGTTGCCGTCAGCGTCAATGAAGTCATCCTCGCGATAGCGCACGCGCCCCTGGTCGGCGTCCTCAAACAGGAAATAGGTGTCATACTGGCGGTAATGATGCGCTTTCAACACCTGCACATCGGGGTGCGCCAGCAGCACATCTATCAGCGCCGGGTCGCGCAGCACGGCTTTCGTCTGCACCTCAAAGCTCTCGCTGCGCTCCAGGCCGCCAATCGCCAGCAGCTTGCGCAGAATATCGGCTTCATGCGCGATCAGGAACGTGTCAACCCGCCGGGCGTAGTCTGTCGCCTCAGCCAACAGCGCCTGCTCGTCAAGCGTCAGCAGCCGCCGGTCGCGCATCAGCCACTGGCCGTTGCACATCACATGCGCCACATCCGTGCTTTTGCCAGTGTAGACGATCTCCGCATAGACAGCCTCATGGCTGCGCCGGAAGTGCGGCTGGCTGTGCACCGTGTCGCTGTCCATGATGATAATATCCGCCAGCTTGCCCGCCTCCAGGCTGCCGGTCACATCGCCGAGGAAGCAGGCAGCAGCGCCGTAGCGCGTCGCCATCAGCAGCGCCTGCCGCGCTGGCAGCGCGGTTGGGTCATTCGCCGCCGTCTTGGCCAGCAGCGCCGCCAGGCGTATTTCCTCAAACATGTCCAGGTCGTTGTTGCTGGCCGGCCCGTCCGTGCCGATGCCCACCGTCAGGCCGTAATCAAGCATCTGCTTGATCGGCGCGATGCCGCTGGCCAGCTTAAGGTTGCTTGTCGGGTTGTGGGCAACCGTCGTCCCATGCGCGCGCAGCGTGTGCATCTCCGCTGTGTTGATGTGAACGCAGTGCGCCGCCAGCACTTTAGCCTCTAACAGCCCAACCGACTCAACCCAGGGCACAACCGTCAGCTCGAACTGGGCAAGCTGATCCTCAACTTCCTGCCGCGTTTCCGCGATATGGATCAACACCGGCACGTCGAACTCAATCGCCAGCGCGGCGGAACGGCGCAGCAGGTCCTCTGTGCTGGAATAAGGCGCATGGGGCGCAACCGCCGGCGTAATCAGCGGGTGATCGCGCCATTCCTCGATAAAACGCCGCGCATACGCCAGGCTCTCATCATACGATTCCGCGTCCGGCGCCGGGAACTTAAGCAGCGTTTGCCCCAGCACGCCGCGCATGCCAGCGTCGGCGGTCGCCTGGGCGATGTCGGCCTCATAGTAGTACATGTCAACAAAGGTCGTTATGCCGCTGCGGATCTGCTCTGCGCACGCCAGTTTAGTCCCCAGCCGGCAAAATTCCGGGTTAACAAACATGCGTTCAGTCGGCATGATATAACCCATTAACCACACATCCAGGCGCAGATCGTCCGCCAGGCCGCGCAGCAGCGTCATCGGCACGTGCGTGTGGGCGTTAACCAACCCTGGCAGCACATACTTGCCGCCGCAGTCCACTACCTCAGCCGCCTCGTACCGCGCGGCGATATCCGCCGCCGCGCCAACAGCGACAATTTTCGCGCCGCGCACAGCCACTGCGCCGTCGAACAGCAGGTCCATCTGCTCATTCATCGTTAAAACGGTGCCGCCTGTCAGAATGACATCAACGCGCTCCACCGCTGCACCTCCCTGCTTTTACAGCTCACTTTGCGCAATTATAACCGCGTTGTAAACTTTACGATATAACGTGAAGGAGCCTCCATGCTGAATCGTGTACGGTTGGGCTTACAGCATCTGCCTGCCCTTGAAGCGGTGTTGGTCGGTGTGTTCTTTGTCCAGGCGCTGCGCCTGTTAATCGGGCTGGTCTACAGCCGCATCGCCAGCGCATCGCTGGTCAGCGCGCTGGACCCGCAGGCCGTTGACGCCGCGCTGCCCGGCGTGGCTGACCCAACCGCCGTCCAGAGCGAGCTGCTGTTTTTAGGGCTGGCGCTGCTGCTGCCGCTGCTGGCGCTGTTTCTGGGGCGCGCGCGCTGGCTGCTGCCCGTCGCCGCTGGCATCACGGCGGTGGGGCGTCTGCTGCTGGTCAGCGGGCCGGTCTCGCCGCTGACCGCCGCGGCGCTGACGGTAGGGGGTGGGCTGCTGTACACCGCCCTTATCACGCGCCAGCGCGCCCAGCTTCTGCCCGTGATGTTTATCCTGGCGTTCAGCACAGACCAGATTTTGCGCGCCGCCGGCAACACGCTCGACCCGTCGTGGTCAGCGGCCTACTACACGCCGCAGCTCGCGCTGTCGCTGGTCACCGTGGCTGTCGGCATCTATAACGCGCTGCGCGCCGGCAGCAGCCTCCCGGCCGATCGCAGCCTGCTCACCCTGTGGGCTGGCGTTGGGCTGGGCGGGCTGCTGTTCCTTCAGCTGGCGCTGCTGGCGCTGCCCAACGCCGTCGCCGGGCGCGCTGGCGTTGATTACACGACGTTTGTGCCGCTGGTGCTGGTGGCGACGCTGCTGCCGCTGGTTCCCTGGGTGCGGGCGCAGGCGCGCGGCTTCATCACCTCTTTCGACGGCAGCGTGCGCGGCTGGCTGTGGATGCTGCTGGCGGCGCTGCTGCTGGTCGTGGGGCTGCGCGTGCCGGGCATCGTCGGCGGCGCGGCGCTCGTCATGGCGCAGGTGGTGCTGTCGCTGCTGTGGTGGTGGCTGGCGCGCCCGCAGGCCGAAAAAGAGCGCAACCTCACCGGGCTGTGGCTGGTGGTCGCGGCGCTGGTGCTGGCGCTGCTGGTTGCCGGCGATGTCTATACATACGAATACGCCTTCGCGCGCGGCCTGGCTACCGGCATCGCGCCGCTCGATTCAGTTGTGGCGCTGCTGCTGCGCGGCTTCCGCGGGATGGGCCTGGCGCTGCTGCTGCTGGCCGCTTTCCTGGCTGCCCTGCCTATGATTCAGATGCGCCGCCGCGTCCCCTGGGCGGAACGGCGCGCCACGCTGGGGCAGTCGCTGCTGGCGGTCGGCGTCACCGCTGGCGCGGGCATCCTCGCCGCCTATCTCGCCCGCCCGCCGCTGGTCAGTGCGCTGCGCGATGTCGAAAACCTGCGCGCCGGGACCTATAACGTTCACGCCGGCTTCAATGAGTTCTTCGCTTTTGACCTGGAGGCGATTGCCAGCACCATCAAGGCCAGCGGAGCCAATGTTGTTCTGCTGCAAGAGGTCGAAACAGGCCGCCTCACCAGCTTCGGCGTTGACCAGGCGCTGTGGCTCGCGCGCCGCCTGCAAATGGACCGGCGCTTCTACGCCACCAATGAGGGCCTTCAGGGCCTGGCCACGCTGTCACAGGTCCCCATCGTCTTTGATGAGGGCCGCGCGCTGACCAGCAGCAGCCTGCAAACCGGTCTGCAGCGCGTTCAGGTGCAGCCGGACGCCGGCGTCATTACGTTTTACAACGTGTGGCTGGGGCTTTTAGTAGAGCTGCCAGAGGGCATCGCCGCGCAGGAACAGGAACAGCAGCGGCAGCTTGACCAGGCGCTGAGCATCATCAGCGCCGACCACCCGGACGGCAACCTGGGGCGCATGGTCGTAGGCGGCACGTTCAACAACACGCCGGCGTCGCCCCTGGCGGACCGGATGCGCGCCGCCGGCTTCGTGGACCCCTTTGCTGGCCTGCCGCTCGAACTGTCCACGACGCTGTGGCGCACCGGCATTCGCGCCCGCATAGACTTTCTGTGGGTGCGCCCGCCGCTGCTGGCGACCAACGCCGGCGTGATGGACACCCGCGCCTCCGACCACCGGATGGTTGTCGCTGAGCTACAGATCGTCCGCCGCTGATCGGTCGTCAACCGGCGCTTCACCAGCTTCGACCAGGCGCAGCACCGCGCGCGCAGCCGCCTGGGCCGCCGCCTGTTTGCTCTTGCCCGTCCCGCGCCCGGCTAACCGCTGGCCGATCAGCACCTCAACCGTGAACGCCGGGTCATGATCCGGCCCGGTGGCGGCGACAACGCGATAGGTCGGGGTCATATTGTGGACCGCCTGGCTCCATTCCTGTAAGGCGCTGCGCGCGTCAAGATGCAGGCCCTCCGCCAGGATGTGGTCGGCGCGGGGGACCAGCAGCGGCAGCACAAAATCCGTCACAGCCGCCAGCCCCTGATCGAGATACAGCGCGCCCAGCAGCGCCTCAAAGGCGTCGCACAGGATGGTGATGCGCCGCCGCCCGCCGCTGCTGTCCTCGCCCTTGCCCATCCGCAGCGCCCCGCCGATCTGGCAGGCGTCAGCCAGTTCGGCCAGCGTTTCCGTGCGCACCAGCGCAGCCCGTAAACGGGTCAGGTCGCCCTCCGGCAGATCCGGGTAGCGCTCGAATACCATCCTGGTGATGATGAAATCGAGCACCGAATCGCCCAGAAATTCCAGCCGTTCGTTGTCGCGCAGCGCCGCGTCCGGCTGTTCATTGATAAACGAACGGTGCGTGAGCGCCTGCGCCAGCAGGTCGGGCTGCTGAAAGCGCAGCCCGACCTGCCGCTGAAAGTCGGCCAGGCTTATCATGTGAACGCCGAGACGATCAGCGACACGTTGTGCCCGCCAAAGCCGAAAGAATTTGACATAACATGCTGCATCGCCAGCGGGCGCGCCGCGTTCGGAACATAGTCCAGGTCGCACAGCGGGTCCGGCTCAGACAGGTTCATGGTCGGCGGCGCGATCTGGTCGCGCAGCGCCAGCACCGCGAACGCGGCTTCCATCGCGGCGGTCGCGCCCATACAGTGACCGGTCACGCTTTTGGTCGAACTCATGGGGATCTGATAGGCATGTTCGCCAAATACACGTTTGACCGCCATCGTCTCCATCGGGTCATTGAGGTCGGTGGCTGTGCCGTGCGCGTTGATGTAGTGAATGTCCTCAGGGCGCAAGCGCGCGTCGTCCAGCGCCAGACGCAGCGCCTTGCTGGCCCCCAATCCCTCTGGGTGCGGCGCTGTGAGGTGAAAAGCGTCCGACGTCGTCCCGTAGCCGACGATCTCCGCCAGGATGCTGGCCCCGCGCGCGCGGGCGTGCTCCAGCGTTTCCAGCACCAGAACCCCCGCCCCCTCGCCAAACACCAGGCCGGCGCGGTTTTTGTCAAACGGGCGCGAAGCGTGTTCCGGGTCATCGTTCAGCCGCGAAACCGCGCCCACCCGGTCAAACGCCGCCACACCCATCGGGAAGATCGGCGCTTCGCCGGCCCCAGCCAGCGCCTGATCGACGCGCCCCATGCGTATCAGGTCACAGGCGTGGCCGATGCAATCGGCGCCGGTCGCGCAGGCCGACACAGGCACATACGACGGCCCCACCGCGCCGGTGTCGATGCTGACGATGTCGCTGCCGCCGTTAACCATCAGCATAGGGATGCCAAACGGCGTGATGCGGCGGACGTCGCCGGTTTCAAACAGCGTGCGTGCCTCAGAGTAATAGCTGGTCACGCCGCCCACCGCCGACCCGATAATCACGGCGCTGCGTTCCGGTTGGCGCGCATCCACCACGAAGCCCGCCTGGGCAGCGGCTTCCTGCGCCGCCTTAACGATAAACTGCTGATAGCGGTCACGGCGGCGCGCATCCTTCGCGGACATGTATTCCGCCGCGTTCCAGTTCTTCACCTCAGCCGCGATGCGCACGTTGTGGCCATCATCGGTCGCATAAAGCGTGATAGGGCCAATGCCGCTGCGCCCCGCTTTAACGGCCTCCCAGGTATCGTGAGCGCTGTGTCCCAGCGGCGACACGATGCCCAGGCCGGTCACGACAACCCGTCTCATAATTGTAAACTCCTCAGCGCAAAAACCACAGCAATTAACTCTGCCGGTCGCCAGCGGTGGGCATATAGTGCCCCTCGACCCACACGTCGCCCGCCGGGCCGATCTCCTTTTTCCACACCGGCACAATCTCCTTAAGCCGGTCAATGCCATAGCGGGCCGCCTCAAAACAGCCCTCATCGCGGTGGCCCGATGAACAGGCAACCACAACCGTGTTCTGGCCAACTTCCAACTGCCCCACGCGCTGCACAATCGCGATGCCCTGCACCAGCGGCCAGCGCTGCCGGATCTCAGCCGCCACCTGTTTCAGCTTAGCCGCCGCCATCGGCGCGTAAGCCTCATATTCCAGGCGCTCAGTGTGTGACGGCGCGCCGTCGCGCGCTGTGCGCCCGCGCACGATGCCGCTGAAGACGCACACCGCGCCGGTAGCGGGCACAGTAACCGCCGCAATCAGCGCAGCGCAATCCACCGGCTCAGGCGTCAGCCGCAGCAGCTCCGGGCGCGCATCCTCGCCGCCGCTGACGGGCGGGAAAAACGCCACCGAGTCGCCCGTTCGCACAGCGTCGCCCGCGAAAGCGAATTCCTCGTTCACCGCCATCACCGCCGTCGCGAGCTGCGCCGCCAGCGCCGGCATCTGTGTCGCCAGCGCCTGGCGCACGCCCGCCGCGGTCGTCGTGTCACCGGGCAGCGTGAGCGTCAGGTGGGCGGTCCCGGCAGCGTCCTTCAGTGTGGCAAACAGCAGCACCTTAACTTCGATCATCTCTGGCCTTACTCCGCCGCGTAATCGCCGTGAACGCCGCCGCGCTTCGCCAGCAGTCGGATATCGCCCAGGCGCATCCCCCGGTCAACTGCCTTGGCCATATCGTAAACCGTGAGCGCCGCGACGCTCACCGCCGTCAGCGCCTCCATCTCAACGCCAGTCCGGCCCACTGTGCGCGCAGTCGCCGTGATGTGAATCGCGCTGGCGTCGGCGTCGGGTGTCAGGTCAAGGTCAATATACGTCAGCGGCAGCGGGTGGCACAGGGGAATCAGCTCAGAGGTGCGTTTGGCGGCCATAATGCCCGCGATGCGCGCCGTCGCCAGCACATCGCCCTTCTTCACCGCCCCCTCGCGGATTAACCGCAGCGTTTCGGGCTGCATATACACCGTGCCCGCCGCCACCGCCTCGCGCGCGCTGGCGGGCTTATCGCCGACATCCACCATGTGCGCCGCGCCCTGCTCATCCAGATGTGTCAGCCGTTTCATTTTCCACCTGCCTTCGCCACCACGCATTATAGCGCACACCTGGGCGGTTTAAGCAGGCTTGTATTGCTTTTGACGCTTGTGTATACTGGCAGCGATATACATCCCCCCTCACGTAAACACGGGAGCACAGCGCTTGAGCGTCTTCAGCAAGGGTCTTTCCAGGACGCGCCAGTCATTCTTCGGGCGCATCTCACAGATGCTGGGCAGCACCGAAATTGATGAGGACACCTGGGACGACATCGAAGCTGTTCTTATTCAGGCCGACGTGGGGGTTGAGACCACCGCAAAGGTCCTCGCCGCGCTCAAGACACGCACCGCGCGCGAAGGCATCACCCGCACGGAACAACTGCAAAAGGCACTGCGGGCCACCCTGACAGACCTGCTCAAGCCGCCGCCGCCCATGAATATCAGCGGCAGGCCCCTGTCCATCATTCTGGTCGTCGGCGTGAACGGGTCAGGCAAGACCACGTCCATCGCCAAGCTGGCCAACCGCCTCAATCGCGCAGGCCGCAAGGTGATGCTGGCCGCCGGCGACACATTCCGCGCCGCAGCGATTGAGCAGCTTCAACTGTGGGGCGAGCGCATTGACGTGCCGGTGATCGCCGGCAAGCCCGGCTCTGACCCGGCAGCGCTGATCTACGACGCCGCCTCGTCAGCCAACGCGCGCGGCAGGGATATCCTGATCGTGGACACCGCCGGGCGGCTGCACACCAATTACAACCTGATGGAAGAGCTGGCGAAAATGCGCGCCGTTTCCGGGCGCGTCGTGCCTGACGCGCCGCACGAAGTGCTGCTGGTGCTGGACGGCACAACCGGCCAGAACGCCTTACAGCAGGCGCTGAAGTTCCGCGAGATGGTCAACATCACCGGCGTTATCATCACCAAGCTGGACAGCAGCGCCAAAGGCGGCATGGTGTTCTCCGTGTTTAACGACCTCAACCTTCCGGTTCACTACGTGGGCCTGGGCGAGGGCATCAACGATCTGGTGCTGTTTGACCCCGAAAACTTTGTGCGCAGCCTGTTTGACGAAAACTAGCGCAGGCGGGAAGCCAGGGCAGAAACCACGTTGGAAGACTTAACCAGCCTGCTGCATGATCTGAAAACTCAGGTCGAGGGCCTGATGGCACGCCTGCAAATCGCAGACAAGGCCGCGCGCATCGGCACGCTTGAGGCGCGGTCAGGCGAAAGCGGCTTCTGGGACAACCCTGAAAAGGCCCAGAAAACCATGCAGGAAATGTCGAATCTCAAGGATGAGGTTGACCGCTGGCACGGTGTGCTGAACCGCATCAGCGACGCCCTGGAGCTGGCCGAACTCGATGATCCTGATCTGTTCGATGACCTGGCCAAAGAGGCCGAAGCGCTGAACACGCTGGTCGAGCGGCTGTCGTTCCAGACGATGCTGTCCGGCCCTTATGACGCCGCCAACGCCATTCTCGCCATCCACGCCGGCGCAGGCGGCACCGACTCGCAGGATTGGGCGCAGATGCTGGAGCGCATGTACCTGCGCTGGGCCGAGGAAAACGGCTACAAAGTTGAGATCATCGAACGCAGCGAAGGTGAAGAAGCCGGCATCAAGAGCATGACCGCCAGCGTGCGCGGCGAATATGCCTACGGCTACCTGCAAAGCGAGCGCGGCGTTCACCGCCTGGTGCGCCTCAGCCCGTTCGATTCAGCCAACCGCCGCCACACATCGTTCACAAAGGTGGAAGTGTGGCCCGACATCCAGGGCAATATTGACATCGAGATCAACGAGCGCGACCTGCGCATAGATACTTACCGCGCAGGCGGCGCGGGCGGCCAGCACATCCAGAAAAACGACACCGCCGTGCGCATCACCCACATCCCGACCGGCGTCGTCGTCCAGTGCCAGAACCAGCGCAGCCAGATGCAGAACCGCGAACGCGCTATGCAGATTCTCAAGGCGCGCCTGTTTGAAATGGAACGCCTCAAAAAGGAAGCCGAACTTTCTGCGCTGAAAGGCGAGAACGTAGACGCTGGCTGGGGCAACCAGATACGATCCTATGTGCTGCACCCCTACCAGATGGTCAAGGATCACCGCACCGAATACGAGACAGGCAACACCGGCGCCGTTCTCGACGGGCGCCTGAATGATTTCATGGAAGCCTACCTGCGCGCCAGCGTCCACGGGATCAGCCCCACGGGCACACCCGAATAGGCGCGGTCAGCAGCCCTGGCCGCGCGGCTGGCCTGCTGGCATTAGCGCGGCGGACCCAGGCGGGTTATAAACAACAATCTACCGCCCTGGCCGCAGCAAAGGATCAGCCTGACAATGCGCAAACTTATCGCCGGCACCGGCTGGAAAATGAATAAAACAGCGTCGGAGGCGCGCCAGTATATCGCGCGCCTGCTGCCTTTACTGGATGCCGCTGTGCTGGCACAGGTAGAGGTGTTTGTGCTGCCGCCGTTCACGTCGCTGGCGGCTGTTGAGCCGCTGCTGGCCGGCACGCCCATTGGATTCGGCGGCCAGAATATGCACTGGGACAGCGCCGGCGCCTGGACCGGCGAAATATCCGCCTCGATGCTGGCCGAGGCAGGCTGCCGCTACGTTGAGTTAGGCCACTCTGAACGGCGCTACTACTTCAACGAAACGGACGAGTATGTCAACCGCAAGGTGCTGGCGGCGCTGGCGCACAATCTGATACCGATTATCTGCATCGGCGAGACGGCAGATGAGAAAAACGCCGGGCACACTGAGCCGGTGCTGCGCCAGCAGGTCGCGACCGCGCTGCGCGGCGTGCCGGCGGCGCGCGTCCCTGACGCGCTGCTGGCCTATGAGCCGCGCTGGGCGATCGGCCAGGCGGACGCCGCCGCGCCGGCCTATATTCAGCAGGTTCACGCCTTTATTCGCGCCGGCCTGGCGCAGCAGCACGGCGCAGACATCGCGGCGCAGACCCGCGTGATCTACGGCGGCAGCGTGAACCAGGTCAACGGCGCGGACATTATCGCTCTGCCGGACGTAGACGGGCTGTTTATCGGGCGGGCGGCGCTGGACGCGCACGACTTCTCCATCATGGTTAAAATGGTGGCCAGCGCGGCCACCCACAAACAGGGCTGAAAGGACAGAACCTATGCGAATTGCAATCGGCTGTGACGACGCGGGCGAACCCCTGCTGCGCGAGGTTGAAAAATTCCTGAAGCAGCACCCCGGCATCGAAGTGGTGGACTTCAGCGCGCCCACCAGCGACCACACTGAGTATTACCCCGACGTGGCTGAGCGCGTGGCGATCGCGGTGGCCGAACAGGGCTTCGAGCGCGGCATTCTGGTGTGCGGCACCGGCATCGGCATGGCCATCACGGCCAACAAAGTGCCCGGCATCCGCGCGGCGCTGGCGCACGACACCTACTCGGCTGAGCGCGCCCGCAAGAGCAACAACGCGCAGGTGCTCACGATGGGGTCGCGCGTGATCGGCACGGAGCTGGGCAAAGCCATCGTGGACATCTGGCTGAAATCCGAATTCGACGAGCAGAGCAGCTCCGCCCCTAAAGTGCAGCGCATGGTGGACATTGACCACAAGTACCTGCACAAGACAGGGGGCGAAACAGGCTGATCCACGCCGCATGGACCTCTATCAGCACGCCTTCGCGTATGCCGAACAGGTCGCCGGCAGGGATTACCTGCTGGCGACCTATTATCTTGAGATGGAAGCGGACGGCGACCCGCTGAAAAAGGCGGCAGCTATCGCCATCGGCCAGAGCGTTGGCACATGGACCGCCGTCCCCGGCCTGACCGCCGAAATGCTCGCCGCCCACATGGGGCGCGTCGTGGCGCTTTACGATGTGCCCCCAGTGGAACTGCGCTTCAACCTGCCGCCGGACAAGCGCCGGCTCATTGTGCAGATCGCCTTCCCTGAAGTTAACTTCGGGCCGCAGTTCCCCATGCTGCTGACCGCGCTGCTGGGCAACGACGTGTCAACCTCGGCGCAGATGAAGCTGCTGGACCTGCATTTCTCGCCTGAGCTGGCGGCCGGTTTCGGCGGCCCGCGCTTTGGCGTCGCCGGCCTGCGCGCGCTGCTGGGCGTCCCTGAGCGCCCGCTGATCCTGAACATCATCAAGCCGAACACCGGCTTCACACCCCACGCCGGGGCCGAGATGTTCGCCGCCGCCGCGCGCGGCGGCGTGGACATCATCAAAGACGACGAGCTGCTGGGCAGCCCGCCGTTCAACCCCGCCTGGGAGCGGGCGGCGGCTTATCGCGCAGCCGCCGAGCGCGTGTACCAGGAAACCGGGCACCGCGCGCTGGTGTGCATTAACATCACCGACCGCCCGGATCGCACGCTTGAGAACGGCCGCCGCGCCGTCGAAGCCGGCGCCGATGTGGTCATGGTTAACGCGGTCAGCAGCGGGTTGGGGATGGTCCAGGCAGTTGCCAGCGCCCCGGCGATCAACGTGCCGATCTTAACGCACTACGCTGGCGCGTCCTCGCTGACCGAAGGTGCGGCCTCCGGCATGTCGTCGCCGCTGCTGCTGGGCAAGCTGATGCGCCTGTGCGGCTCAGATGCGACCTCGTTCAACTCGCCGTACAGCGCCTACCCGCTGCTGCGCGAAAATTATCTGCGCGCAGCACAGCTAATGCGGTTGCCCTGCTATGACATCCGGCCATCGCTGCCTGTGCCCGGCGGCGGAATTCATCCCGCGACGGCGGTCCAGGTTATCCGCGACCTGGGGAACGACGTGCTGCTGGCCGTCGGCGGGGCCATTCAGGGCCACCCGGACGGCCCTGCCGCTGGTGGGCGGGCGATGCGCCAGGCGGTTGACGCCGCGCTGGCCGGCGTGCCGCTTACCGAGCAGGCGCTTGAACACGCCGAGCTGCGGCGGGCGCTTGAGCGCTGGGGCGCGCGCGCGGACTAACCTTCACGCGCGCACGCCGGCCATCATCAACCCCAGATGCTCGACATCGGCGTCTTCACGCGCGACCACGCCGACAACCTCGCCTTCATACAGCACCGCGATGCGGTCAGACAGCGCCATGATCTCGTCAAGGTCCTCAGAGATCAGCAGGATGGCGACCTGCGCCCGGCGCTGGTCCAGCAGCACGCTGCGGATATATTCAGTCGCGCCGATGTCTACGCCGCGCGTCGGCTGAGCCGCCACCAGCGCGCGCGGGCTGCGCGACAGCTCACGCGCCAGAATCAGCTTTTGCAGGTTGCCGCCGGAGAGGTTCTTGGCGCGGGTGTCGTGGCTGGGCGTTTTGATGTTAAACCGGGTAATTAAAGTGTCTGCGTGGCGCGCGATAGCCGTAAAATCGAAGAATGGGCCGCGCATAAACTGCGGGGCGGCGTGGTTTTGCAGCACCAGGTTTTCGGCAACGGTAAAATCGCCGATCGACCCGTGCCGGTTGCGCTCCTCTGGCACGAATGACAGCCCGGCCTTCAGGCGCTGCGTTACCGACAGGCTCAGCAGCGAAACGCCGTCCAGGTACACCGCGCCGCTCTGCGCGGGCCGCAGGCCGGCGATAACCTCTGCCAGCTCGCGCTGGCCGTTGCCCGAAACCCCCGCGATCCCCAGCACCTCGCCCGCGTGTACATCTAATGACACGCCGCGCAGCGCCGGCAGCTCCTGGTCGTTGCGCACGTGCAGGTCGCGCACAGACAGGCGCACCTCGCCCGGCGTCACTTCCGCCCGCGCCGGCTGAAACTGCACATCGCGCCCGACCATCATCCGCGCCAGAACGCGCTGCTCAACGCCGTTGTTAGGGATAGTGTCCACCACGCGGCCATCGCGCATCACCGTGATGCGGTCGCAAAGGTTCTGAACCTCGTACAGCTTGTGCGAGATAAAAATCAGCGCGTGACCCTGCTGGCGCATCTGCCGCAGCGTGGCAAACAGCTCGCTTGATTCCTGCGGCGTGAGCACCGCCGTCGGCTCATCCAGAATGATGAGCGCCCCGCCCCGATACAGCGCCTTGACGATCTCCACGCGCTGCTGTTCACCCACCGAAAGCTGCCAGACATAGGCGTCTGGGTTAACCTTGAGGCCGTAAACCTCCGACAGCTCAAGCAGGCGCCGGCGCACGCGCGCCAGGTCAAGCAGCGGCCCCCGACTGGATTTCATGCCCAGCGCGACGTTCTCGGTCACTGTCAGCGTGGGGACCAGCATAAAGTGCTGGTGAATCATGCCGATGCCCTGGGCCAGCGCATCAGCGGGCGAGTGGAAGCTCACCGGCGCGCCGTTCAGCCGTATCTCGCCAGAGTCAGGCTGGTACAGGCCGTAGAGGATTTTCATCAGCGTGCTTTTACCGGCGCCGTTCTCGCCCAGCAGCGCGTGAACCTCGCCGGCACGCACGTCAAAATTTACGTGATCGTTGGCGCGCACGCCGGGGAACTGCTTGCTGATCCCGATCAGCTCCGCGTGATCAATGCGCACATGGCCCGAAGGCAGCAGGTTTGTTGGTTTCATCGCTTTATACACCGGGGGCCTGCATCCGGCAGATGCAGGCCCCATACCCGTCTGATAAGCTGTGTCTGTCTACTCTGGCAGCTCGCGCGCGACAACCGTCTCGCCGCTCAAAATGCTCTCGGCAGCGTTGCCAGCGGCAATCAGCACCGCCGGCGTAATGCCCACCGAGCCGAACTTAAACGTCAGGCCGCCGTTCGCCAGCGTCAGGTTATAGGCGATTCCGCCCAGCACGCCGTTGGCCCGCTGCGCCAGCATGTCCTCGACCACCGGAACCCAGTCGAACACCTGTGAAGCAACCACCGTCGCCGGCCACTGCGCGCTCTGGTCGCTCTGCGTGCCGAACCAGTAACCGCCTGCCGCTTCGATAGCTCCAATCGCGCCCACAACCTGCTGCGCCGAGCCGGTCAGCACGTCCGCGCCCGCCGAAATCTGCGTCCGGGCCGTTTCCGCCGCCGCCGCTGTATCACCAAAACCGCCGGTGTACGCCACCAGCACAGTCGCGTCCGGGTTGGAAGCCGCGACACCCTGCTGGAAACCGTTGATGTACAGCAGCGCGTCGCCCGCTGGAACTGGCCCAACGATGCCGATCACGTCGCTGGTGGTCATCAGGCCAGCCATCACGCCGTTGACATAACCGCCCTGCTCTGCCGAAGCCTCGTAAGCGAAAACATTGGTGAGGCCCCGGTCAGCGCCGGTATCGGTCGCTGTGCCCCAGGCGAACGAGGTTTCCGGGTAGTCCGGGGCCAGGTCAAACAGCGACGTGCCGTACTGCGTGCCGTGCGCAAACACCAGATCATAGCCATCTTCGGCATAGTCGCGCAGGGCCTGGGCCGCCGCATCAACCTGGAACATGTTCTCCGTGAAAGCGATCTCCATCGCGGACTCGCCGCCCAGTTTGGCCTGCACTACCCGCAGCGCGTCGTACATAGATTGGCTCCACGCCAGGTCGGTGGTGCTGCTGGGCATGACGACCGCGACCCGCACTATGTCGTCCTGCGCCGTCGCCAGACCGCCAAAGGCCAGCAGCGCGAGCAGCGCGGCCAGCAGCATAACGGAAACACCTTTAGTTCTCATCTCAGTTTCCTCCTCGACAGCCAACAAACTGTGCTCTCAAGCGCGCCGCGCTGGCACACAGCGAAGCGCGCGCTGCACCAACGTTCAGTTCTCGCTGCGCTCAAATGGCTTGGTCAGGGCCGCCGGCTCGTTATTCTGCCGCTGCCGCGCAAAGATCAGCACCACGATCGTCATAACATACGGGATCATAATCAGCAGATTCGACGGAATCGGCGCGCCGGCGATGCGCACATCGAGAATCTGCGCCCAGATCTGCAGGTTGTTAACCACGCTGAACAGCAGCGCGCCCAGCATCACCCGCCAGGGCGACCAGCCGCCAAAATACACCAGCGCCACCGCGATGAACCCGCGCCCCTCGGTCATGTTTTCCTGGAAGATGGGTGTGAGCGCGATCGAAAGCGAGGCCCCGGCCACGCCGGCCAGGATGCCGCCCAGAATAACGGTCTGGTAGCGCACGCGCACGACATTCACGCCCATCGCATCCGCCGCTTTCGGGTTCTGCCCGACGGCGCGCACCTTCAGCCCCCAGCCCGTGCGGTTAAGCACCCAGACAGAAATCGGCACCAGAATGAACGCGCCGTAGACCAGGACATTCTGTTTAAAAAAAATCTCGCCCACAACCGGCAGGCTGCTCAAAACAGGGATATTGACGTTGCCAAACCCCCGGACAGTGATCACGCCGCCAGCCAGCAGCTTGAACAGCACCGTAGACAGCCCCAGCCCCAGCAGCGTAATGCCGATGCCGCTGATGCCCTGTTGGGCCTTGAACGTCACATTGACCACCGCCGTCAGCACGCCCATCAGCGCCCCGACAATCACGGCGACCAGCAGCCCGGCCAGCGGATCGGCGGCCAGCCCCTTCTCAGAAACCGTGTAAATGGCGGTGAAAGCCCCCATCAGCATGATGCCCTCAACGCCCAGGTTAAGCACCCCGGAGCGCTGCGCGAACAGCTCGCCCAGGGCCGCGTACAGATACGGCGTGGACATCGCCAGCGTCAGCGCGGAAGCTGCTACCAGAATATCGCCCAACGTCATATTGTTAATCATGGTGGCCTCCCGCGATCGCGGCCTGCTCCAGCGGCGGTGGCTCAACCGGAACGGCGGCAGAGACGTGCTGCGCCGCACGCCGCGCCGCCCGCCGCCGCACCCAGACCTCGCTGCTCACAACGAACAGAACGACCAGGCCCTGCAAAACAGTCATAGTGGCTGACGGAACCTGAAGCGTGCGCTGCATCCGCTCCGCCCCGGTCAGCAGCGCGCCGAACAGAAACGCCGACGGGATCGCGCCCAGCGGGTGCAGGCGCCCAAACAGCGCGACCACGATGCCGCTGAACCCCAGGCCAACGCCGAAGCCCTCAACCATGCGGTGCGTCAGGCCAGTGACTTCAACTGCCCCGGCCAGCCCGGCCAGCGCGCCGCTTAAGGCCAGCGCCAGTGTCAGGTAAAAAGGCACGGAAATGCCGGCGTAGCGCGAAGCGTGGCGGCTGAAGCCGACCGCGCGAATGCGATAGCCAAGCGGCGTGCGCCACAACAGCAGATAAACCACGACCGCCATCGCCAGCGCCACGAAGATGCCCGTGTGCAGGCGCGAGGGCGGCAGCAGGCGGCCCAGCCAGGTCGCCTCTGGCAGCGGGGCCGACTGAGGGATGCGCGTGCCCAGCTCAATTTCACGAGGGTCAATCATTGGGCCGCTGAGCAGGAAGATAAGAAGCTGCACAGCGATCTCGTTCATCATCACTGTCGAGAGAATCTCGTTGACAGCGAAGCGCGCCTTCAAGAAGCCAGGGATAAGCCCCCAGACCAGGCCGCCTGCCGTCCCGGCGGCCAGCACGAGCAGCGGCCCCAGCACCGGCGAAGCGCTGTCACCCAACGCCACCGCCACCGCCGTCGCGCTGATCGCGCCGACAAAGAGCTGCCCTTCCGCGCCAATGTTGATAACGCCGCCGCGAAAGGCGATGCAGATACCAACCGCGACCAGCAGCAGCGGAATAGAGCGGTTAATAGTGTTGAGTATGCGTGTGTCGCTGCCAAACGCGCCATCCAGCATGGAGATGTAAGCGTCAACCGGGTTTTTCCCCAGGACCAGCAGCAGCACAGCGCCCAACGCCAGCGCCAGCAGCACAGCAACGATAAGCGCCAGCGCCGCAACCGGGTCTTTCCCTGACCAGCTCTTACTTATTTTCATGCCGTCTCACACAAAAAATACTATCAATGAGTTTGTGCTTCCCGCCACAAATCATAGCGGATTCTGGCGAGTCCACCAAATACTGAACGCGCCAGCAGAAGCCGTCCGTCCCTGTTCGAATCCTGTGAGCAACCCAGCGCCCCCCTGCTCACGAGTTAACCTCCAGGCGCAGCATATCCTCCCAGGTTTCACGGCGGCGCGCGACATGCCAGGTGTGCCCATCCTCGTTGACAATCACCTCTGGCGGGCGCGGGCGGGCGTTATAGTTGCTGGCCATAACCATCCCGTATGCGCCTGCCGTCAGAATAGCCAGCGGCTCCCCCGGCGACAGATCAGGCAGCGGCACGTCACGCCCCAGGACATCCGCGGTTTCGCACACCGGCCCAACCACGTTCACCGGGCGCAGCGGCGCGTCGCTGCCTGAGCGCTGCACCGGCACAATCGTGTGGCGCGCCTGGTACAGCGCCGGGCGAATCAGCTCCGTCATGCTGGCGTCAGTGATGTAAAATGTTTGTCCGCCCTGCCGCTTGACGTAAATCACGTTGGCCGCCAGCAGGCCGGCGTCAGCGATGATGGCGCGCCCTGGCTCCAGCAGCACGTGATAGCCGAGAAGCAGCGGCGCCAGCGCGTCGGCAAAGTCAGCGAAATCAGGCACAACTTCCTCTGGCGCATACGCGACCGGCAGCCCGCCGCCGAGGTTGACAGCCCTGATCGCCGGGTACGGCGCGATCAGCGCCAGCGCCAGCGCCAGCGCCTGCTGCGTTGCCGCCGTGTCATGAAGCTGGCTGCCGATGTGGATGTGGATGCCCGCGAAGTGCAGATGCGGGTAGGCAGACTGATTCGCCAGCAGGTCGCGCACGGTGTCCTGCGACAAGCCGAACTTAGCCCCGCCGTGGCCAGTGGCGATATAAGGGTGCGTGCTGGCGGCGATGTCCGGGTTAAGGCGCAGCGCCACCCGCGCGGGGGCAAGCTGCATGTGGCGCACAATATCGTTGATTAACCCGCACTCGCCGACGTTCTCGACATTAAACCAGCCGATCTCATGCTCCAGCGCGTAGGCCACCTCGCGCGGGGTCTTGCCCACGCCGGCGAACACAATTTCCTGCGGGTTGGCCCCGGCCATCAAGGCCCGGTGAATCTCCCCGGCGCTGACCGCGTCAATGCCCGCGCCAGCGCGGATCAGCCCCTTGAGCAGCGAGAGGCTCCCGTTAGCCTTGACGCTGTAGTGAATATGCGGGTTTAAGCTGGCGAACGCGGCGCGAATTCGCTTGAAATTGTCCACCGCGCGCCGCATGCTGTAGATATAAACCGGCGTCCCCACCTGCGCGATAATCTCGCCAACGGGCACCTGGTCACAATACAACCTGTTATTGCGGTACTGGAACGAACCGTTCAGCATAGAATGGACAAGGGCCTTTCTGGCGCGCGGCGGCGGCGATATCTGGCTTGATTGTATCCCGCCTGCCCAGGAGCGCGAATCAAAAGCGCGCTCAGATCAAGCGCGCCGTTGGTGTTAGGGGAACCCCGCCATGCCGTGTGCCGCGGTGTTTTGAACCTGCTTTCGCAGGTTGGGCAACGTGCTGCTGGCGTGGCCTTGGCTCCAGCCTATCGCCTCTCCAGCGGACGCCGAAGCCCCTCATAAGGGTGTTGGCTCAAAACGATATGCGCCATCACAAGCACGGCAGGTTAGGGATTTTATACCAGAGGCCCGCAGTAGTGTAAAGCCTCTCTTTTCCCCCGCCCAACGCCAGGCTGTTATAATCCCCGCAGCATGCGGTAAACGTCAAAAGAGGAAAGCCAGATGGATAAGAAACTATTTCAGGCGAGCCTGGCCGAGCTGATCGGCACGTTCACGCTGGTATTCGTTGGCGCGCTGGCTGTCATCGTAACGGGCAGCCCGGCCAACAACGCTAATGTGCTGATTCCGGCGTTTGGGCATGGTCTGGCGTTGGTAGGGATCGTGTATATGTTCGGCCACATTTCAGGTGCGCATGTCAACCCGGCGGTGACAGCGGGCCTGCTGGTCGGCGGCAAAATCAAACCAGCGGCGGCGGTCGCTTACTGGATCGCCCAGTTTATCGGCGGCATCATCGCCGCGTACCTGGTGGTGGCGCTGGTTCCCGATCCAGTCAACTATGGCCAGACCACCGGCACGATCACCGCTGACAGCGTCTGGACAGCGGCCGCGCTTGAAGCTGTGCTCACGTTTTTCCTGGTGGGCGTCGTGTATCAGGCAGCAGTCTACGGTAAGGCCGGCAGCCTGGCCGGCGTCGCCATCGGCCTGACGCTCGCATTCTGCATTATCGCCGGCGGCGTCTACACCGGCGCGTCGCTCAACCCCGCGCGCACCCTGGGGCCGGCGCTGGCCGCTGGCGACTTGAGCTATGTGCTGCCCTACTTTGTCGGCGCGTTCGCCGGCGGCGGCGCAGCCGGTCTGCTGCATACGTTCATATTCAAACCGGAAAGCTGAGCTGACCTGCCCCGCCAGCGCACCTGAAAGAGGCGCGGGCTGCGCCTCTTTGGGGTGCGCCGCGCGGGTTTCGTGGTCAGTTCTGCGGCGGCTGCGGCTTGTCAGCGTCCGGCTCGATAACACGAATATGCAGTTCTTCAAGCTGGCCCGGCTCCGGCACAGATGGCGCCTGCGCCATGACATCGGTGCCGGTCTGCGACTTGGGAAACGCGATCACCTCACGGATGTTCGGCTCGCCGGCCAGCAGCGCCACCACCCGGTCAACCCCCCAGGCGATGCCGCCGTGCGGCGGCACGCCATACTCGAACGCTTCCAGGATGTGCCCAAACTGCTCGACCGCGTGTTCCATCGTCTGGCCGATAAGCGGGAAAATCTTCTCTTGCAGCTCGCGCTGGTGAATACGGATGCTGCCGCCCGCGACTTCAAAGCCGTTGCAGACCATATCATACTGCGAGCCGCGCGCCGCGCCGGGGGCGGTGTCCAGCAGCGGAACGTCCTCCGGCATGGGCATGGTGAACATGTGCTGCGACGGGTCCCAGCGCTGGTTTTCTTCATCCCACAGGAACATCGGGAAATCAATCACCCAGCAGAAAGCCAGCGTGTTGGGGTCGGTCAGGCTCAGTTCCTTCGCGAGGTGCTGGCGCAGCGCGTCGGTGGCCGCGTAGACCACCTCGCGCACGTCCGACAGGAACAGCAGCAGGTCGCCCGGCTGCGCGTTCAGGCGCTCGAACAGCGCCGCCTTCTGCTCAACGGTAAAGAACTTCCCCACCGGCCCTTTGATCTCGTCAGCCTCGCTCAGCGGCAGCGCCATCCACGCCAGCCCCTTCGCCCCCTGGCTCCGCACCAGCGTTTCCAGGTCCGCCGTGACCTTGCGCAGCGCGGTTCCGCTGAGCTGGCCGGCATAGCCGGGCACGCGCATAGCCTTGACCGGCTTGCCCGCCTCCACGTTGCTCACAAACACAGCGAACCCGCTTTTGCCCGCCAGATCGCTGATATCCACCGCGCGCAGGTCATAGCGAATGTCGGGTTTGTCGCTGCCATACCACTCCATCGCGTCCTTGTAGAGCAGGCGCGGGAATGGCTCCGCCAGAATGCGCTTGTCCGGCACAACCGCCTTCACCAGCGCCAGCATCATCGCCTCGTTAAGCGCGATCACGTCCTCACGCTCGACAAAGCTCATCTCCAGATCAAGCTGCGTGAACTCTGGCTGGCGCTGGCCGCGCAGGTCCTCGTCGCGAAAACAGCGCGCGATCTGAAAATAGCGCTCGTAACCGGCGACCATCAGCAGTTGTTTTAGCTGCTGCGGGCTTTGCGGCAGCGCGTAGAACTTGCCGGGCTGCAGCCGGCTGGGGACCAGGAAGTCGCGCGCGCCTTCCGGCGTGGTCTTGAACAGAATCGGCGTTTCGATCTCGACAAAGCCGCGCGCATCCAGGTAATCGCGGATAAATTTAAGCGCGCGATGGCGCAGAATGATGTTGTGCTGCATATTCTGACGGCGCAGGTCCAGGTAGCGGTATTTCATCCTGACGGCCTCGTCCACCACATCGTCCTTATTGATGTAGAACGGCGGGTTCTTCGCGGGGTTGAGCAGCGCGACTGTTTCCGCCACAACCTCCACCGCGCCAGTGGGCAGGTCCGGGTTGGCCGTGCCCTCAGGCCGCACCCGCACGCTTCCTTCCACCTGAATCACATGCTCAGTGCGGGCGAAATCCGACGCATTGCGATGCGCCTGAGGGGCGCTGTCCTGGTCAACAACCACCTGCACGATGCCCCAACGGTCGCGCAGGTCAATGAAAATAACGCCGCCCTGATCGCGCCGCCGATTGACCCAGCCGGCCAGGACAACGGGCTGTCCAGCGTGCTGAACCCGCAATTCGCCGCACGTATGTGATTTCATCATGGCGCTGCTGCTCCTGGGTGGGTTGTTAGTCAGTGGGTGTCGCTGCCGGGCAAGAATAGCATGTAAGCGCCGAGAAATAAATATCGCAGCGCGCGCACCAATAAAAAAAGGGCAGCACAGCCGCCCCTTCAGTCAGCGTGAGACAGCGCGCTTACACCGCGTTGAGAAAACCGCCGGCGAGCTGGCGGTCAACCCAATGCGCGATGTACGGGTAGCGGTAATCGCGCCCGTTGTAAGTCTGCACCGTGCCCACAGTCCCCAGCAGGACCATGCCGAACGGCATCAGCAGCGCGGTCAGCAGCAGCGCCACGCCCACAATGCCCCAGACCGGGACCAGCACAAACCCGACCAGGACCAGCGCCAGCAGCAGCGCGATCACCAGCCCAATGACCCACAGCACGCCGCCAAAGGTCAGCAGGGCCAGCGCGCCGACCGTGCCCACAAGCTGGAGCACAAACGCCTGAAGCGCGTGAAAAGCCACATAGTCCGACTGCTTGCGGAACAGGAAGTAAATCACCAGCGGCACAAAAACCGTCACCGGGATGGCAAAGCCAGTCGTTAAGAACGCGGCGGCCAAAGTCACCCAGGCGCTGGCGTGCGCCGCGCCAGCCCACAGCCGTTCCTGGTCAGACACGCGCAGAGTGCTGTAGCTGCGCGGCCAATCCTGCGCTTTGGGCCGGGCCTTGCGCGGCTCGCGATAGCGCGCTTCATACTCGCGCACAACGTCGTCGTCGGGCGCAGCCGCAGTCGCCGACAGCCGCGACACGCGCGCATCGTCATTTGCCAGTTGGTCGTTTAGCCCCTCATCCATACCGCGTTCCTCATGCACATCGCAATCTGACATCGTATACGCACACGTTCCGGCCAGGGTTTCAGGCGCGCCGCTGAACTGGTATACTGGCCGCCATGCTAAACCGCGCGCTCACCAAACGTCAGCTTGGCTGGCTGCTGCTAATCGGCGGCACAGCGGCCTTTGTCGCCATCATCGCCATTGATGTTCTCGATGCAGGCCGTGAGGGCGGCATTGGCCCGGCGCAGCAGATCGCGCTGCTGTTCTCCGCGCTGCTGGCGCTGGCTGGCCTTTCTCTGCTGCCGCTGGGCAGCGCCCCCGCCTGACATGCAGCGCGCGGCAAAACACCCCACCGCCCTGCTCGTCGTGCAGCGCCTGCTGCTGGCAGCGGCCCTGCTGGTGCTGGTGTTCTACCTGGCGGTGTATGTTGCTTACGCCGCCAACCTGCTGCAGTTCCCCTTCGACTACGACCAGGGCGAAGGCTTCGAGCTGGTGGATACGGTGCTGTTCAGCCAGGGGCGCTGGCCCTACATAGATACTGAAACGTATCCCTTCTACTCAAGCAATTACCCGCCGCTGTTTCACGTCATAGCCGCGCCGTTTGTGTGGCTGTTCGGCCCGGCCTACTGGTATGGCCGCCTGCTCGGTTTCCTGAGCACGCTGGTGACCGCCGCCGCTATCGGCTATGCCGTTTACCGGGAGGGGGCGCGGCGCGGCGGCCAGCGCACCTACCTGTTCGTCGCGGCGCTGGCGGGCCTGGCCTACCTGGCGTCGAACACCATCTACCACATCGGGCCGCTGTTCCGCCAGCATGCCGCCATGGTGATGTTTGAGATGCTGGCCGTTGTCGTGCTCGCCCACGCGCCAGACAGCGCTAACCCGCGCCGCCGCCGCGCCGCCCTGGTGGCCGGCGCGCTGCTGATCGTCGCCGCCGGCTACACCAAGCAGCTCGCCGCTGTCACGCTGGCGGCGGCGGCGGCGTTCCTGTTCCTGCGCGGGCCGCTGCGCGCGCTGCTGTGGACGGCGCTGGCGGGCGTGGTCGGCGCGGCGATCTTCGTGTGGATGAACGTCGCCACCGGCGGGGAATGGTGGCGCCAGGCTATCCTGGCCAACGTCAACGACCTGCAGATTTTGCAGACGGTCAGCCTGTTTCGCCAGTGGTTCAGCCTGCACGGGTTTCTCGTCGTGCCGGCGGCGCTGCTGGCGCTCTACGAGCTGTACTTTGATCGGCTTTCGCTCTACAGCGTGTGGTTCGCGCTGGCGCTGCTGGTGAACGGGTCAGCGTCGGGAACCTGGGGCGGCGGCGACAGCTACTTCGCGACCGCGATCGCCGCCGTCTGTGTACTGAGCGGCATCTTCGCGGCGCGCACGCTGACCGGCGGCTGGTCGTTCCCGGATAATTACCTCAGCCGCCGCCTTGTTGACCCGCTGCGGCGGCACAGCCCGGCGCTGACCGCCGCCAGCCTGCTGCTTGTCCCGCTGCTGTACCTCGGCTATGGGCGGGCGGTGCTGCATCTGCCCACTGAGGAACCAGGCTTTCGCCAGATCGCGCAGCTTCTGCGCGTTCAGCCCAACGCCCTGAACGGCTTCTACGACTCGGCGCGCACCGCCGATGGCCAGTACCCTGGCGGTTACGCCAGCATCGGCCACTTCACCTCAGCGGCAGACGCCGCTGCCGGCTGGCATATTGTCGAGCTACTGCGCCAGACGGACAAGCCAGTCCTCAGCGAAGAAGCCGGTTTCAGCGTACAGGCGGGGCGTGAGGTCATCACGAACCCGACGCAGCTTCTCAACCTGGACAAGAAAAAGCTGTACGACGGCGGCGAGCTGGTCGCGATGATCGAGCGCCAGGATTTCGGCCTGATCATTCTGCGCGCGCAGTTCTACCCCGAACACATCCTCCAGGCCATCGGTCGCGCCTATGACCACACCGACGTGATCGAACTGAACGGCTTCCGCTATTTCATCCTGCGGCCCAGGCCCGCCAGCGCCGCGGCGCTGGCTACCCCTGTGACGACCACTCGCGCGGGATAGACACAACCTGCGACTGGCACACGCGGTTATCCGCCGTCACCGCCACCACATACCACGAAAACCGGTTGCCAGGGCCAAACGCGCCTACCCCCGCGTCCGCCGTGAGGTTGAGGCCGGGGCTGAGCACCTCGCGCGCCAGCACCGTTTGCCCGCGCTCGTTCAGCACCCGCACCTGGTAGCGCGCCACCAGCGCCGCCGACCGCGGCGGGTCCCAGTAAAACGTTACCGTGCCCAGCGGGAAGCCGTCCACCGGCGAGGTCGCGCGAAAACCGGCGCAGTCAACGTGGTTGGTCAACGGCGGCTGATAGCTGCCCCAGCCGCCCGCGTAAGCCGGCGACACATAGGGAACGGGGACCGAGTATGGCAGGTACTGCGGCTGGAGCGCCGCCGCCGGTATCACCACCTGCGTGTTGATCACCGCTGGCACCGGCACAGACGGCGCTGCGCCGGCACAGGGCAGTTGAAGGATTTGCCCGGCGTAGATGCGCGCCGGGTCGTAGATGCCGTTGAAGGCCGCCAGCGTGCGGTAATCCACGCCGTACCGCAGGCCGATGCGAAACAGATTCTCGCCAGCGCGCACAACATGTGTGCCGCATGCGGACTGAGCCGCCGCCGGGGCCAGGCTGAGCGCCAGCAGCATCACCACCGCTAACACGATCAAAACTATTTTTAACCCACGTGCGATCACGAATGCACCTTCCTCGCTGATCCGCGCCAGGCGCGTATAAAATACTGTTACAGTCATCATACGCCAGGCGTGCGCCAGCGGCGGTTAGATACTTCTAACCTGCGCTCGAAGCTGCTTGTTCAGAACAGGTGCAGGCGCGGGCGGCGTCAGCGGAGCGGGCCGGGTATGCCGGGCCGCGGTGATCTGCCTTTGGTGTTTGCCAGCCCAATCGGGCGACGATTCAGAAGAAAGTCGCCGTTGGCGCGCATCTGGCGCAGCAGGCTGTCCACCGACTCTTGCAGCAGGTCCAGCGTGACTTCGGTGCTGTGCGCGTGCGCGGCCAGCATCCGGGCGTGCAGCGCGGACTCGCGCACGAACGCGCCAGGCTGGCCGATAAGCTGCGCCACCACAGCGTTATGCTCTTCCCGCCACTGGTCAGCCATATAGTGCCGCAGCATCGCTTCAGCCTGTTCGTGATCCTGAATGGCCGGAATAACGAAAATGCGGTCCAGCCGCCCTGGCCGCTTGGCGATGCGCTCATCAATCACTTCGGGGTAATTAGTGGTCGCCAGCAGCAGCGCGCCCTGCGGGTTATTCGGCGACTCAATGCCGTCCAGCACGTTAAGCACGCGCGCCTTGTCGTCGTTATGCAGGTATGCATCCAGCTCTTCCACAATCAACAGGACCGGGTAACGCGCCGCCGCCACCGCCTGTAAAGCGCGCTGAATTTTCTCGAACGACGCGCCATCGCGGTCTGAACCAGACACGTACACCACAACTCGCCGCTGAGCGATCGCCAGCTTCGCCATCGCAGCGCACAGCATCGTTTTGCCGGTCCCTGGCGCGCCGGCCAGCAGCAGTTTGCGGAAAGGGGCCAGTTTGAGCTGGCGGTAAATATGGACGCCTTTCGCGAAAAAGGCCTCCATATCCTCAAGCAGCTCACCCTTGAGGTCCTCCGGCAGGATCACATCGTCCCAATCAATCGTGGGGTCAAAAAATAAATCCGTCCCGCCGATGATATACACATCGCGGCGGCGGCGGATGCGCGGCCGCACGGCGCGCGCGCAGGCCGCTTCAAAGGCGGCCCAGGTTTCAAGCCGGTCGGCAGGCAGCAGCGCGATAGCCGTCAGGTCCTGCACATCGTCGTCGAAATATGCGCTGGCGTAAATGACCTCAAATGGCTCGCCGTCGCCAACCGTAAAGCGGAAGGCGTATGCGCCAGCGGCAGCCATCAGCACGGTGAGCTGCCCGCGCACGCCGTAATCGCTGATCGGAATCACCACCGGGCAGTCAAGCGGCTCACGTCCTTCGTAACGGGCTTTGCCGCGCAGCCGCCTGCCAGGCTTAACCTGGTTGTGCGCCACCATATTGCTGCACTCAGGTGACGCCCAGACCGTCACGTAATCGCGGCCAGGCCAGCGCTGTTCCCACACCTCAGCGGCCCACTGCACCAAACGTTCATACTGCATAATCTCGCCCCTGCCCCTTTTCTGCTTCCCGCCAAAGCTCATAAGCAGTGAATCAAGACGCCGACTGGAATGAGACTGCCGTGCGGCGCGCCGGCGAGGGTTATGCCTTGGGTTGGGATTCATTATACAGCCTCCCTCGAACTCATAACACCGCGGGCTGCTTGCGCGCCGGCCGTTTCACGGCCACAATCAACCAGAAATCAATCAGCAGGCTAACTCGCAATGGCCGTTACCGCTTACATCACGCACCCACGCTGCGCTGAACACACGCTCGCGGGCCACGTGGAACACGCCGGTCGCATCCAGGCGATCTGGCGCGAGCTGGATAACGCCGGCCTGCGCGCCCGCATGCACGCGCTCGACGCCGTCCCGGCGGACCTCGACCTGCTCCACACCGTTCATGATCCCGCTTATATCCAGGAACTGCGGCGCATCACACAGTCAATTGACCGGCTGGTCCTGCTCAACCCTGACACATATGCCGGGCCGGCCTCGTTTGATATCGCGCTGCTGGCCGCTGGCGGCGCTGCCGGCGCGGTGGATGAGGTGCTGGCGGGCCGCGCCGCTAACGCGCTGGCGGTCGTCCGCCCACCCGGCCACCACGCCACCGCCGCCCGCCCAATGGGCTTCTGCCTGCTGGCCAACGTCGCGCTCGCGGTCCAGCACGCGCGGCGCGCCTTCGGCCTGGAGCGCGTCCTGATTGTTGACTACGATGTGCACCACGGCAACGGCACGCAGGACGCCTTCTATGACGATCCGGGTGTGCTGTTTATCTCAACCCACCAGCACCCTTTTTACCCCGGAACTGGCGCGTTCGAGGACACAGGCGCGGGCGCGGGGCGCGGTTTTACCGTCAACCTGCCGCTGCCCGCCGGGCACGGCGACGCCAGCTACGCCGCCTTGTGTGACGCCATTATCTGGCCGCTGGCGCAGCGCTTCCAACCCCAATTGGTAGCGGTTTCAGCAGGCTTTGACGCCCACTGGGCGGACCCGCTGGGCGGTATGGCGCTCAGCCTGGCCGGTTACGCGCGCCTCACGCGCGAGCTGATCGCGATGGCTGACAGCCTGTGCGCCGGCAAAATCATTTTCGTGCTTGAGGGCGGGTACAACCTCGACGCACTGGCGCACGGCGTCCGCAACATCGCCCACCTGCTGCTGGGCGACAGCGCCATAAGCGACCCGCTAGGCTCGGCGGCAGCGCCTGCGCCGCCCGACATAACCGCAGTTATCGCCTACGCCCGCCGCGTTCACGGGCTTGGCTGACCTGCCGCGTTAGGAATCGCCATTTTTGCCCGGCGTGTCGTTGTCCAAATCAGCTTTAGCAGCGCGCGGTGGGGTCCACCAGCGTGTCCGCACCCAGCGCATAATCACCAGGATAAACCAGATTACCAGCGTTGCCACGATCGCCAGAAACCACGCGCCCGCGCCAACGGCCATCCCCACCGCCGCCGTCGCCCAGATGCTTGCCGCTGTTGTCAGATGCTGGACACCCTGCTTGCGCTGCAGGATGGTGCCAGCGCCCAGGAAGCCGACGCCAGACACGATCTGCGCCGCGACCCGCGCTGAATCGCCGGTGTTCGCAAAGCCATGAATCGAAAGCTGCGTGAACAGGCACGCGCCCACGCCCACCAGCATGTGTGTGCGCAGCCCCGCGGGCGAATGCGACTGGCGGTCCAGGCCAATCACCATGCTCAGCAGCGCCGCCAACACCAGCATGCCGCTAACTTGGAGCTGAACTTCCAGGCTCATTGTTTGTCTCTTTCGTGTCAGCGCCGCCCCGCGAATCCGTTTACCGTTAAATCATTTTAACGTGATTTAACATTTACTTAAGCTGTCAATTCTGGTGAAACGAAAAGGCAGCAGCCAGGTTGGCTGCTGTCTTTACTCGCGCAGTGAAGCCGTCCCGCTAATGGCTTCTCTCGATGCCCTGGCGCAGCGTGGCGATCTGGTCCAGGTGTTCACGCAGCGCCGCCTGCTGCCCTGCATACCGCTGGGCCAGCACCCCCAGGCGGCTGAAAATTGGCGTAAGCACCTGCTTGCCATACTGTGTCAGACGGTTGCGCTCTTTTTGTGTCAGGTCGGTGAGCGTCTCGCGGTAGCTTTTCTCAAGCTGGTCAATGCGCGCGTTGAAATCAGAGCGCATCTGGCGCGAGATGCGGCGGTAATAGCGCAGCGCCAGGCCGCCGCCGACCAGCGCCACCGGCGTACCGATCAGCACAGCGGGCAGCGCCAGCGGGGCCGCGACCACACCGCCCACCGCCCCCACCAGCGGCCCCGGCGTGGCAGCGCCCACCAGCGCCACAACCAGGCCGGCAAGCGCCGCGGCGGTAGAGGCTGTGAACGCGCTCATGTTGGTTTCAAAAACGTGCTGCATTTCACCCACAACCTGCCCGCTGGAATACGACTTCAGCTCCGCTTCCGCGATACGAATCGCCTCCTGGAGGCTCCCGCGCTGCTCCGCGTACACGCCAGCGTCCAGGCCGCTTAATTCCTGCTCCAGCAGGTCCTGAAGCTGGTTCAGGCGGTCAATGATGCCGCGCCAGTAGCGGCGGCTCTGGTCCACCACCGCGTTGCTGTAATTGTCCGTCGCCTCGCTGATATCGCGCAGCGCCCGCCCCACCACAACATCCTGAAACTCCGCCTGCAGCGCCTCGCGCTTTGGCGCGCGCCCCAGCTTGCGAATCGAGAGGTTCGTGTCAATAAAGTGCAGGCCGCGCTGGCGCACGCCTTCAAACACCTGCTCGATCTCGGCGCGCGCGGTGACAAGCTGCGCATCCAGCCCAACAGCCTGCTGCTCCAGCTCGCGCTCAACATCGCGCACCTTCGCTGTGTCGGCGCTGACAAGGTCAGCGTTGCCCTGCACCATCTGCTGCGCGCGGCGCACAACGCGCTCGGCCATGTCAAGCTGCGCCAGCAGTTTCTGCTTCGCCGGCGGGGCCTGGTTGAACACCCCGCGCAGATGCGCGCGCACCGCGTCAACGCCGCCAGGGTCACCGGTTACGGGGCCGCTGGCGCGGCGCGCTGCCAGCGCCTCTTTGGCTGACACCATGAACAGCAGCGGGCGCAGGTCGAGCAGATCGTCCACCTGCCGCTCGATAAACCGGCGCACCTCATCCTGTTCGCGCGGCTGAAGCAGATCAATCTGGTTAACCACCAGGATAATCTTCTTGCCGTAATTCTTCGCCAGCTCCAGGTACAGGCGCTCGGTCTCAGCGAACGCGCGCTTAGCCGAAATAACAAAGATCACCAGGTCGCTGCGGTGCAGAAATTCCTTGGCGATCGCCTCATGCCGCTGAAAAACAGAGCCGGTTCCCGGCGTGTCCACGATAGCCACACCCTGAGCGCCCACACCCGGATGCACCCACTCGCGCGTGCCGTCGTCCCGAAGTTGCGGCTTGCCTGTAGTCGCCTCTGCGTAGCGCATCAGCTCGATCACCTCGGTGGTCGGCGTGATGCCCACCGGCAGCAGATCGTCGCCCAGCAGGGCGTTAATGAACGACGACTTGCCCGCGTTGAACTCGCCGATCACGACCACCAGGAAAAACAGGTCGCGCAGGTCCGTGATGACATCCAGCAAGCGGCGCCGGTCCTCGGCGGTGGCTTCACCCATCTCGGCCAGCGCGGCAGCGATATCGTTAATCAGGCGAATTTCAGCTTCGCGCAGGGCCGCCAGCGGCCCTTCCAGCGCAATCGTCTGCATAGTCACTGCTTTCTTTGGCAAGCGGGCGCGGTCTTTTATGCCAGCCCGTTAAATTACCAGACAACCCTCAGCGGCCAAAAAGCGGCCGTCTGCCCATCGCTGTGAGCGCCGTTTCAATCCCAACCATCTCGTGTTCGGCGGCCTGCAGCCGCTTTAGCTGATCGGTCTGAATCTGCGTCTGCGCCTCGATCAGGCGCGTGAGCGGCGCGATAGCGTCGCGCCGAAGCTGCATGCTGTACGCGATCTGCCTGTCAGCCGCTTTTGTCACCGTTTCAACATACTGTGCCTGCAGCGTCAGCAGGCGGCGCGTGTGCGCCGCCTCCAGCGCCCTGCCCCGCAGCGGCAGCGCCAGCAAACCCAGCAGCATCAGCACCAGGGTCACAATAAGCACCAGCGGGACCTGCTCAGCCGGCAGCGCCTGCGTGAAGAAAAAGCCAAACAGCAGCAGTAGAATCTCGTACACGACCAGGTACAGCAGCGTGTTGCGCGCGGCACGGTCCATCCGCGCGGATTCGTCCTCGCGCGCCGCCGTCTCGATAGCTTCCAGGTCCGCGCGCGCCTTCTCCAGCGCCGACCGGTCATACTTGAGCGGGGCCTGCACTGTGCCGATAACCTTCGCGCGGATGCTGGATGGCAGGCCGCCGATCTCATGCTGGGCGTACTTCACCAGATCATCAATGTCCTGCACATCCTTGCCTTCCAGGCGTGGGCCAAGCTTGTCCACCACGCCCGGCAGCTCATTGATCGGCGTGAAGGCCGCGTGCCGTTCAAACACCGACCGCAGATACGATGTGCCGCGCGTCAGCCGCGCCAGGCCCACCAGCTCCATGAAACCCCGCCCCAACGACCCAACAGCGCGCGACAGGCGAAAGACATCGCGAATTGCCTCGCTGCCGTTCATAGCCGCCGCGCCGAACTTCTCGCTCACCTGCGCGGTCGTGTCGCGCACAATTTTGTCCAGCTCGCGCTGCTGCGCGCCAAGCTGCCGGTCGATATTCTCCGAAATGCTCTGGTAGGTGTCCAACGCCGCCTGGTTGGCGCGCAGAGCCGCCAGCGCCGCCTGGCTCACGTTGCGCGCGATTTGCAGCGGCGTGCTCAGCTTCTGCCGCAGGCGGTCAGCGTCGCTGAGCTGCTCGTCCACATACGCTTCAATACGGTACAGGCCGCTGGCCTCCCACTCAGCCGGGTCCAGCGTGGCGCCGCTGCGCGCCGCCAGCCCCTGCCGGGCCGACATCAGCCAGACTTCCGGCTCATGCCCCAGGTGCGACCGGCTCTGCTCCAGAACATAGCTGCGCACAGTAGCCGCCTCTTCCGGCGTCAGCAGGTCCGCCTGGTTGATGACAATAATAACTTTCTTGCCATAGCCGCCCAGCGTTTGCAGATACTCCAGGTTGCGCGCGGTCATCGCCTGCGTCGCCAGCATCACCAGCAGCACGACATCGCTGCGGTGCAGAAACCTGCGCGTCATTTCTTCGTGCGTCTGAAACACCGATTCCAGCCCAGGGGTGTCAACAAAGCTGACCTTTTTAAGCAGCGGCGACGGGTAAAACACCGTTTCAACATCGCCGCTGGCCGAAACGCGCTGGACATCGTCCCCCCAGCGCAGAATTGAAATGCGGTCGGTGGTGGGCACAACGCCGACGTTAAGCAGGTCAGGCTTGCCTACAAGCGCGTTAATGAGGCTCGATTTACCAGAGCTGAACGGCCCGACAAACACCATCAGATATGGGTGATCGGCGTGAAAAAGCGCGTCGCGCACCTGGGCGACACGCTCAGAGGGCAGGTTGTCCACGCGCGGCAGCACGTCCAGCAGGTCTGTAATCAGTTCATACTCACGGCGGCGAATAGCCTCATAGTCCGTCGCGAGACGTGTGTCCAGGTCCTTCGTTTGTTCGGCGGCCACCATCTTCACCTTCAACTCACGGCGCAGCGCAGCCTCAATTATACCATCGCGCACGCGCGCGTCAGCGCCGGGCCAGCACGTCGTACATTAAACGCTGAAACTCGTCCAGTGAAGGCAGGGGTTTGTAAATGAGCAGGTCAGCCCCGGCCTCTTGCAGGGCTTCCTCTAGCTGCTCCGGCGTAAGCCGGTAAGCGGTCATCAGCACAATCGGGATATGCCCCAGCCGCTGGCTGGCACGAATGCGCGCGCCGACCAGCGTCCCGCTGATCTTCCCCGGCAGGCGAATGTCAAGCAGGGCGAGCTGCGGCAGATCAGCGCCAACCGCGCCGGCGTCCACGTCTTCCAGCCAGTCAACCGCATCGTCACCGCTAAGAAAGGCAACCCCGTCAATCCCCAGGGTTTCGTACATCGCCAGAACCATGTCATAGAGGTCCGGCTCATCTTCGACAACCATCCAGGTTGCCATCACGTTTATCCTCTCTTAGTGGCCCACCGCATCCTGATAAGGGGCAAAGCATACCGTGTCGTCAATGCGCCGGCAACCGCCTTACTGCGAGTAACTGGGGCCGAACACTTCTACCATCAACTGTCCCAGCCGGGCGCGGTCCGGGACCAGCACAGCGGCGCCCTGCGGCGTTGTCCAGTTCATGGTGTAGGCTTCGTTGATAACCCCCGTGTGGATGTTCTCCGCCGGGATGTTTTTCAGGTAGAGCGCAAGCTGGACGACCTGCTCCAGCGTCAGGCCGGTATAGACCCCTTCGCTGAGCGCGGCCCACACCGTCGGCGCCTGAATGATAAGCTGCGTGAGCGCGTCCGCCGTGAACAGCCGGTCGCGCACAGCGTACATAACAGCCTGCTGGCGGGCGGCGCGCTGAAAATCGTTGTCGCCGTGCCGCGTGCGGGCGTACTTAAGGGCGGTCGCGCCGTCCAGCACCTGCCGCCCGGCGCGGATATAAAACGGGTCGTAGCCGTAGTTCATATCGGGATACAGCGCGTCGTTGATCGCATACGGCACGTCCATCTCAATCCCGCCGATGATGTCCACAAACCGCACAAAGGCGTTGAAATCAACGATCACGTAATCGTGAACACGGATGCCCAGGTTGTACTGCACCGTCTGCATGGCAAGCTGCGGGCCAAAGCCCGGCTGGCGCAGCTCGCCCAGCACCATCGGCGTGTTGACCCGCTGAAGCTGGCTGTAACCGGGCACGTCCACATACAGGTCGCGCGGGATGCTCAGCACGCCGAGCGAGTTGCTCAGCGGGTCCATGCTCACCAGCAGCATGGTGTCGGTCCGAAACGCCAGCCCATCCTCACCAGGGCGGCGGTCCAGCCCCATCACTAGCACCGTAAAGCGCGACATGCCGTCCCAGGGGATCAGCGTGATGCTGCGGCCGTCGCTGAGGATAACCCGCTCCCCGCCAGCGGCGCTGGAAAGGTTGGCGAAATCGGCCCGCACATCAACCGCCGTTGGCAGGATCGCCGCGGCCGTTGGGATCACCTCCGTCGCGGTCTGCGACACGCGCAGCACCAGCGAGACGCTCATGCCCAGCACGATCACAATGCCCATCATCGCCGCCGCGATCACCACCCACGCCCATTCCCCGCCCCGGCTGCGCGACTTCACCCGCCGCTGCCTGGCCCGCGCGCGCGCCGCCGACTCGTGCGGCGGCGGTGGCGGTGGCGCAGCGTAGCCCCACGCCTGCGTCCTGGGTGTGTGCAGCGCGGTCGGCGCTGCCGGCGGCGCGCCTGTTGGGTTCACCGCCTGGCCATTTATCACTGTAGGTTCACCGCTGTTTGGGGTCATCCGCCGCCATCAAACCGTGTACAATAGCCGTCATACCGTTTTCAGTATAGGTTTGCATGAAATATGCGTCAATGGCGGCTCATCTACGACTGCCCCACTTACGGCGCGCGGAATATGGCAGTTGACGACGCCATCCTGACAACGGGCCAGTATCTGCCAACGCTGCGGCTGTACGCCTGGGACCCGCCCTGCCTATCGTTAGGGTATGGTCAGCGCGCCGCCGACGTGGACCTCGCCCGGCTGGCGGCGGCGGGCTGGGACCTGGTGCGCCGCCCCACCGGCGGGCGGGCCATCCTGCACACCGATGAGCTTACGTACAGCCTTATTCTCCCGCTGGACGACCCAATCGTCACCGGCGACATCGCCGAAAGCTACCGGCGCATCAGCCGTGCGCTGGCAGCGGCGCTGGCGCTGCTGGGGGCTGTGCCTGACGCCGCTCCCCACGCCGCCAGCCCGGCCCACAGCGGGCCAGTGTGCTTTGAAACCCCCGGCCAGTATGAAATCACCGTTGGCGGCCGCAAGCTGATCGGCAGCGCCCAGGCACGCCGCCGCGACGGCGTGCTCCAGCACGGCACGCTGCCGCTTCACGGCGACCTCGCGCGCATCTGTGACGTGCTGGCCTATCCCGATGAGGCGGCGCGCACGCAGGCGCGGGCGCAGGTGCGCGCGCGCGCCATCACGCTGACGGAGGCGCTGGGTGGCGCGCCCGTCAGCCGGGACACCGCCGCCGCCGCGCTGGCAGCCGGCTTCGCTGAAACGTTCGCGGTGGATTTCAGCAGCGTGCCCGGCCAGCTCACAGCCGCCGAGCGCGACGCCGCCGACCGCCTGGCCGCCGACGTGTACGGCGCGTCAGCCTGGATTCACCGCCGCTAACGCGCTTGACAGCACAGGTGTTCGCAGCTAAGCTGAGAGTCAGTTCGCGCCGCGCTGACCGTGCCTGAGTGATAACATGTTCGACTTACGCCAGATTCCGCTGTTCCCTGACCAGCCGCAAAAAGTTGAAGACCTGCACCAACAGACACAGCTAAGCCACACCTTCGCGCTCTTTCAGCGGCATCTGGCCCGCGAGGGCAAAAGCGAGCACACGGTCAAAGCCTTCACGTCCGATCTGCTGCTGCTGGCCGAACACAGCGGCGACGACTTCCCAATCGGCAGGTTCGCGACAGCCGACCTGAACGAGTTTCTGGCCTGGCTTGAAACCGGGCGCGGCGTGCCGTGCAGCCGGAAATCCTACGCGCGCCGTGTAACCACGCTCAAGGTGTTTTTTAAGTGGCTGCACAGCGTCGGCGCGATCGCGCATGACCCGGCCCGCGCCGTCCTTCAGCGCTCTGGCCCCGCGCCGCTGGCGGCTGTGCTGAACCCGGCGGAAATCCGGGGGGCTGTTGACTATGCGAAGGGCCTGAACCGCGGCCAGAAGCCCGATGCCCGCCCGGAGCTGCTGTTCCGTCTGCTGCTGGACACCGGCATCAAAAAAGGCGAAACCGCCGCGCTCAGGCTCGAACACATTGACCGCAGCGCCCCGCAGCACCCGGTGCTGGTTGTCCGCCACCGGATGCACAACGTATATAAAGAACGCCGCATCGCGCTCGCGCCCGACTGGCCGGACCTGCTGGACGACTACATCGCGCAGTACAAACCGAAGGACGCGCTGTTCACCTGCACCGCGCGCAACCTCGAATACATTCTCGAAGCGGTCGGCCAGGGCGCTGAGCTGCCAGTCAAGCTCTCGTTCGAAATGCTGCGCTGGACCTCCGCTGTGCGCGATTACCGCGCCGGCGCAGAGCCGGAAGCTATCCGCGACAAGCTCGGCCTCAGCGACGCAAGCTGGCACGAGACTTTCGCCAAAATCAAACGCCTGACCGAGCTGCAGTTGGCGGACGAGGCGCGCCTGGGCGGGTGACAGACGGCCTGCCGCGCTCAGTACACTCGCAGCAGCAGCCCCTTGAGATATGCCCCTTCCGGGAAGGTCAGCGCCACTGGGTGGTCGCCGCCGGGGCCGAGGTGCGCCAGAATCTGCGCCTGCCGCCCGCTGTCAGCCAGTGCGCCAAACACGATCTTCTGGAACAGATCGGCGCTGATCGCGCCCGAACACGAGAATGTCAGCAGCCAGCCGCCCGGTCTGAGCAGGCGAAAACAGTGAAGATTCAGGTCCTTATAGCCGCGCGCGGCCCGGTCTACCTGCTGCTGCGCGTGCGCGAACTTGGGCGGGTCGCACACAGCGATGTCAAAGCGTTCCCCCGCTGCCACCGCCTCGCGCAGGTACTGGAAGGCGTCAGCCTGGACAGTCGTGGGCGCGGGCCGGTTGTTGGCGCTGTAAGTATCCTCGGCCAGCCGCAGCGCCTCGCGCGAAGCATCCACATTGACAACTTCCCCATCCACGCCCAGGCCGAAGCCGCCGCTGTAGCTGAACAGATTCAGCAGCCGCGCGCCGCCAGCAGATTCAGCGGGAAGCGCCGCCAGCAGCCGGTGATTGTCGAGCTGGTCAAGATAATAGCCGGTCTTATGCCCGCCGCGCACATCCACCAGCCGCAGCAGCCGGTTATGCGTAAACGTGATCAGCGCCGGCGGCTCCGCGCCCCACAGCACGCCGACAGACGGCTTCAGCCCTTCCTTGCCGCGCACATCTACATCGCTGCGCTCATAGACGCCGCGCAGCGGCAGCCCGGCCTCGTCAAACACCGCCGCCAGCAGCCGGGCGATCAGCGTTTTCCGCTGGTCGATGTGCAGCGTGAGGGCCTGCAGCACCAGGAAATCAGCATATAAGTCCACGATCAGGCCGGGCAGAAAATCGTTCTCGGCGTTAACGATGCGCTGGCCGCTGCCGGCAGACATCGGCAGCGACCGCGCCGCCAGCGCGCGCGCCAGCATCCGCCGCCACCAACCTTCGTCAACCGCCTCGTCCTGCCAGGTCAGCACGCGCACCTGAATCTGCGATTTAGGGTTCCAGTAGCCGCGCGCCAGAAACGCGCCATCGTGCGCGTTCAGCGTCACCACATCGCCAGGGGCCGCGCCCTGCGCTTTGGCGATCGCGCCGGAAAACACCCAGGGATGCCCCTGGCGGACCGGTTTCTCACGCCCCTCGCGGACGGTCACAACGCCTTCGGTCATTCGCCCTCCTCGCCAAGCATCGCGCGCAGATCGCCCTCGCTGATTATGGGCACGCCCAGCGCCGCCGCCTTATCCGCCTTGCTCCCCGGCGCAGCGCCCAGCAGCACATAGCTGGTCTTTTTGCTGACGCTGCCCACCACCTTGCCGCCGTGCGCCTTAATGAGCGCGGCTGCCTCATCGCGCGCGAGCGTTGGCAGCGTCCCCGTGAGGACGAAGGTCAGCCCTGCCAGCGCGTCGCTGACCGCGCGCCGTTCCTGCGCCCGCAGGTTCACGCCCGCCGCGGCCAGCTTTTCGATAAGCCGGCGGTTAAAGTCGTCAGCAAACCAGTCCACCACATTCTGCGCCAGGATGGGGCCAATGCCCTCCAGCGCGTCAATTTCCTCGGCGCTGGCCTGCGCCAGTTGGTCTATCGAGCCAAAGTGCTGCGCCAGCAGCTCGGCGATTGCCCCGCCAACGCCATCAATGCCCAGCGACGTTAACACCTGGGCCAGCGGGCGCTGCTTTGCCGCCGCCACCGACGCGAGCAGGTTGTCCACCTTCTTCTGGGCGAAGCCTTCCAGCTCCAGCAGCGGCCCCGGTTCAAGATAGAAAACATCGGCCTCATCAGTAACGAAGCCGCGTTCAATCAGCGTTTTAACCGTCTGCACGCCCATGCCCTCGATGTTCATGGCCGCGCGCGACACAAAAAACTCGACTTTGCGCAGCACACGCTCCGGGCAGCGCGGGTTGGGACAATGGTAATCCACCGCGCCTTCAGGCTGCAGCAGCGGGTCGCCGCTGAACGGGCACACGTCCGGCGGGCGGATAGGCTGCTCGCTGCCGTCGCGGTTCGCCACAATCGGCCCGACCACATAGGGGATCACGTCACCGGAGCGCTTGACAACCACCGTATCGCCCAGGCGAATATCCAGCTTCTCGATCTGGTCGTAATTGTGCAGGCTGGCGCTGCTCACCGTCACGCCGCCGACGAACACCGGCTCAAGCTGCGCGGTAGGGGTCACCTTCCCTGTCCGCCCGATGTTGACCGTTACGCCTGTTATGCGCGTGGTGGCCTCCTGCGCCGGGAATTTATACGCCGTCGCGCCGCGTGGGTCCTTGCCGACCACGCCCAGCTCGCGCGCCAGCGCCATGCTGTTGGTTTTAATCACCACACCGTCAATCTCGAAGCCGAGCTGACGGCGGCGCATTTCCCACGTGGGTAACTGCTGGATAATGTCGGATAGCGTGGGAAAATAAGCGCAGCCCGGCGGGATATTAAAGCCCATCTGCTCCAGGTAATCCAGCATTTCCCCCTGTGTATCCAGCACAATTCCCACAGAATCCAGCACATCATAAATATAAGCCGTCAGCGGGCGCGCCGCCGTAATGCGCGAATCCTTCTGCTTGAGCGTGCCAGACGCTGTGTTGCGCGCGTTAACGTACAGCGGCGCGCCCGCCGCGCGCTGGCGCTGGTTCAGCGCCTCGAAATCCGCCTTGAGGAACAGCACTTCGCCGCGCACCACCAGCCGCGCTGGGGGCGGCGGGCCATCGGCGCGCCGGGGAACGCGCAGCGGTACAGTCCTGATCGTGCGGACGTTAGCCGTCACGTCGTCGCCCACCTCGCCATTTCCGCGCGTCGCCGCCTGAACCAGCATACCGTGTTCGTAAGTAATCACGATCGCCAGGCCATCGAGCTTCGGCTCCAGCACATAGTCAAGCTGCGCGTCCGCCGGCAGCAGGCGGCGGTTGCGCTCTTCCCACGCCAGCAGGTCGTCAGCGCTGAAAGCGTTCGACAGGCTCAGCACCGGGGACGGGTGGCGCACCTTCGGGAACCCTTCGGTCAGGTCGCTGCCGGTGCGCTGTGTCGGCGAATCCGGCGTGATCAGCTCCGGGTGTTCGTCCTCTAGCTGTTTGAGTTCGTGATACAGGTGGTCGTAATCCGCGTCGGTCAGCACCGGGTCGTTGAGAACGTAATAGCGGTAGCTGTGGTCGTGAAGCTGTTCACGCAGCGCCGCCGCGCGCCGCGCCAGGTCGTCTGCCATGCGCGTCACCTTTACCCTTCCACCACCTGCAAAATCCGGCTCTGACCATCATATTCCGCTATCCAGCCAGTGTCGCCAGTCTGCGGGTCGCGCACTTGCCAGAAAATCAACCCGTCCGCCGTCTGCGGCCCGTCAATCACCGTAAACACATGCCCATTGTTGACCACTCGCAGCACCTGGTTGACCGCGTTATCGGTCCCGGCGGAGGCCCGCACCCGCGCGCCGCCGCGGTTAACCACCTCAACCCGCGCCCCCACCGCGATCACCACCGGCGTCGCTGTTGGCGTCACGGTTGGCGCCAGCGTCGGCCCCTGGAACAGCGCATCCGGCGGCGCTGGCGCTGTTGGCAGCGCCGGCGTGGACGATGCCGCCAGCCCCAGCAGGCCGCCCACCGGCGTCGCGGTGGGCACAGCAGTCAGGACGATCACTTCTGGCGCGCTGGCCGGGAAAGCCGCCCGCCCGCCCAACCCGATCACCGCCAGCACAACACACGCTGCCGCGCTAAAAACGCCAAACAGCAGCAGCAGCACAGCCCACAGCGGCATATACAGCGGGTTATCGCGCGCCGCTGCGGGCTTGCGTTTGCGCGTGTCGGGGAAATGTTCGCCGGGCAAAAACGGCGGCGGCTCAGGGCGCATAGTCTACCTGCCCCGGCTGGCCAGCCAGGCCGTAAAACGCTCGACCGGCCAGGTATTAAGCACGCTGGCGGCCTCTACCCACCCTCTGCGCGCCGTGGTGACGCCAAAATGCAGCAGGTCCATCTGGTCGGCGCTGTGCGCGTCCGTGTCGATCGCCAGCAGTATGCCCAGCGCAACAGCGCGCCGCGCATACCGCGCTTCCAGATCAAGGCGCCGCGGATTAGCGTTGATCTCCAGCGCTGTGCCGTGCTGCGCCGCCGCCGCGAACACCGCGTCCATGTCCACGTCTACCGGCTCGCGGTCGGGGATATACTGCGCGCGCGGGTGGCCGATTAAATCCACGTGCGGGCTGCTGATCGCGTTGAGCAGGCGCCTGGTGATCTGCGCCCGGTCCTGGCGCAGACTGTAGTGCAGCGATGCGACCACAAAGTCCAGCCGCGCCAGCACATCGTCGGGGTAATCCAGCTCACCGTCGGCGCGAATGTCCAGCTCGACGCCGTGAAAAACGCGGAAGTCAGGCCCCATCTCGGCGTCTACCTGGCGTACCTCTTCCTGCTGGCGCAGAATTCGCTCCACCGACAGGCCGTTGGCGATTGACGAGTACTGCGAATGGTCGGTAATGACGATGTACTGCCGGCCCCGCGCCCGCGCCGCCGCCGCCATTTCCCGCACGCTGAGCGTGCCGTCGCTCCAGGTGGTGTGCAGATGCAGGTCGGCGCGCATATCGGCCAGCGTAATGAGGCGCGGCAGAGTCCCCGCCTGCGCCGCCTCGATTTCGCCGCTGTCCTCGCGCAACTCCGGCGCGATCCAAGGCAGCCCCACCCGCGCGTACACGTCTTCCTCAGCGGCGCACAGGATTTTCGGCGCATCCTCAATCACGACGCCGTTATCGTCCACCGGGCTGAAGGCGTGTTCGTTCAGGCTGAAGCCCTGCCTGAGTGCCAGCTCGCGCAAGCGCACATTGTGCTCCTTGCTGCCGGTAAAATAGCTAAGCGCGGTCCCCCAGCGCGCCGGTTCCAGCACACGCAGGTCCACTTGCAGACCGTTCAGCAGTTCAACGCTGCTTTTGGTCGGGCCATGCCCCAGCACCCGCGCGACGTTCTCCAGCGTGACAAAGCGCTCCATAATCGGCGCGGCGTCAGCGCTGGCGATCAGGATATCCACGTCGCCAATCGTCGGCCTGCCGCGCCGGATGCTGCCCGCCAGCGCCCCTTCGACAGCCTGCGGCAGCGCCAGCAGCAGGTCAAGAATGGCCTGTGCGGCGGGCAGCGCCACCCCCAGCGGCGTGCGATCAGTCCGCCGCGCCAGCGCCTCAATGCCCTGGACAATCTTTTGTTCGCTTTTTTCGCCCATACCGGGCAGGTCGCGCAGCCTGCCGGCGCGGGCAGCGGCCTCAAGCTGCGCCAGGCTGGTGACATCAAGCTGCTGCCAGAACAGGCGCGCTTTCTTCGGCCCCACGCCGTTGACGCGCATCACATCAACCAGCCCCGGCGGAATCTCCTGCGCCAGCCGGTCATAAAACGCCAGCCCACCCGTTTCCAGCAGCTCCGTGATTTTGGCCGCCAGCGTCTTGCCGATGTTCGGCAGGTCCTCCAGGCCGCCCTCAGCGGCGACCGCGCGCAGGTCGCGCGGAAGGTCGCGCACCGTCTCGGCGGCGCGCCGGTACGACAGCACCCGGTGAATTACATCGCCGCGTATCTCCAGCAGATCTGCGGTTGTCTCAAAGATGTTGGCGATCTCGCGGTTGCTGAGCGTCGTCACAGCCTGCGCCCCTTACCTGACCACTGTACCGGAGTCAGTATACCGCACATCTGAGCGAAACGGCAGTCTCCATCAACGCAGCGGGCCGGTTAATACCGGCCCGTCACATTCCGCATTAGCCCGTCAGCTCAGGCCAGTTCTCTGGCTTTCGCCAGCGCCGCGTCAAAGTTCACTTCGTTGCCCATCACCGGCACGTACTCCACGTAGCGCACCACGTTGTCCTTGTCCACGACGAACACCGAGCGCTGGCACTGACGCCAGTCGGTATCATGAACGCCGTAGTCGTCGGCGAATTTCATGTCCATGAACGTGCTGAGCGTTTCAGTGTTCTCAATGCCCTCGTTGCCGCAGTAGCGCCTGAGCGTAAACGGCGTATCAGCGCTGACGGTGAGCACCGCGACGGCGCTGCCCAGGCTGGCGGCTTCCCGGTTGAAGCGGTGTGTCTGCGCTGAACACACGCTGGTGTCAACCGAAGGCACAACGCTGAAAATTTTGACTTTGCCCGCGTAATCTGCCAGCGAGCGCGTGGAGCGATTGTTGGCCACCAGTGTGAAATCAGGGGCCTTGTCGCCAACTTTCAGCATCGGCCCTTGTACGTGATGCTCTTTATCCCCAACTTTCATGCCCGGACGGCTGCTCATCGTGAATACTCCTCGGATAGACAGTGTTTCAGGTTACATCACTGGCTATTGTAGCCGCTCCGTATAAGCACTACATTAGAGCTAAACGCCGCCGAAACGCCACACGCCGCCCACCATCGTCCCCAGAACGTTCAGCTCAAGAATTTCGTCCGGCGACGCACGGTACAAATCGCGGTCAAGCACGACCAGGTCCGCCAGGAAACCAGGGGCCAAACGGCCCAGGCTGCGCTCCAGGCCGGCAGCATACGCTGGACCAGTGGTGTAACCGCGCAGCGCCTCATCAACCGTCAGCCGCGCCGCCGGATACCAACCGTCAGGGCCAGGCGCGCCGTCAGGCCGGCGGCGCGTCACCGCCGCGTAAATGCCTTTAAACGGCTCGAACGGCTCTACCGGCGAGTCCGACCCCAGGGCGATGTGCGCGCCGTAATCGAGCTGCGCGCGAATGTTATAGGCCCATTGGCTGCGCGCGCCCCAGTAGCGGTCGGCCATCAGGTAATCAGAGGTGGCGTGGATCGGCTGCATGGATGCGATCACGCCCAACTGCGCCAGGCGCGGCGCGTCCTCCGGCAGGATCACCTGCACGTGTTCAATGCGATGGCGGCGAGACGCCGGCGCTTCGCCGCGCGCGGCTTCCTCGCGGCGCACAGCCTCGTACACGTTCAGCACGTCGTGCACCGCGCGGTCGCCAATCGCGTGAATCGTCGCCGGCAGCCCGGCGGCGCTGGCCCGGCTGACCAGCTCGAACATTTCCTCATTTTCAGTAACCACAATGCCGTAATTATGCGGTTCGCCTTCATAGGGCGCGGCCATATACGCGGTGCGCGTACCCAGTGCGCCGTCCGCGAAAATCTTCAGCCCGCCGATGCGAATCCACTCGTCGCCAAAGCCCCAGCGCAGCCCGGTCGCGAGCGCGTGGTCAATCCATTCCTTGTTGATGTTCTTCACCACGCGCAGCGCCAGGTTATCCTGCTCGCGCAGGATTTGCAGCGCGCGCAGACAGTCCGGGCCGTCAAAGTCGTGCAGGCCAGTCAGCCCGGCGGCGAGCGCCAGGTCCTGCGCCGTCTGCATCTGCGCCGCGATCTGCGCGGGCGTCAGGCGCGGAATGTGCGCGGCAGCCAGTTCAGCCGCCGTCTCAAACAAAATGCCCGTCGGCGCGCCATCGGCATCGCGCATAATCTGCCCGCCCTCTGGATCAGGCGTAGCGGCCGTGATGCCGCACAGCCGCAGCGTCTGGCTGTTGACCCAGGCCGCGTGCCCGCTTTTGGCGTCCAGACAAACGGGGTTGTGGGGCGCGGCGGCGTCCAGGTCCTGCGCCGTCGGGAAGGCTTTATCGGGCCAGAAATCCTGCGCCCAGCCGCGCCCGATAATCCAGTCGCCGGGCGCGGCCAACGCAGCCCGCGCCGCCACCCGTTCGACCGCAATCGCTTTGTCAGGAACCTCGAACACATCCACCTGGCTGAGCGCCTCAGACGTCCAGCGCCAGTGAATATGCGCGTCCACCATGCCCGGAATCACCGTATGCCCGCCCAGGTTCTCGCGGACAGTGGTCGGCCCGGCCAGTGCCAGCAGGTCGTCGCTGTCGCCGCAGGCGACAACGCGCCCGCCGCAGATCGCCAGCGCCGCCGCGCGCGGCTGGTGCGCGTTTAACGTAATAATGTTGCCGTTATACAGAATTAAATCAATCACAAGGCCACCTCAGCCAGCGCCCGCCGCACCTCCACGGGAGTCGGCGCGCCGGCCAGCCCAGGCCGCGTCACCGACCACGCGGCCAGCTTCGCCGCCACCCGCAGCGCCGGCCGCAGATCGCCGTTCGCCGCCGTCCAGGACGCCAGCAGCGCCGCCGCAAACACATCGCCCGCGCCGGTGACATCAGCCACTTGCACGCGCTCCGCCTCATAAGTAAAAGTGTCGCCGCCGCAATAGCAAACGCCGCCGTGTTCGCCGCGCGTCACGATCACGCAGGCCGCGGCCTGCGCATACGCCTGCGCCAGCGCCGGGTCCGGCGCGATATCCTCTTCGCTGAGGACGAGCAGTGTCAGGGCTTTCAGTGTGTCGGCGTCAAACCAGGGCTTGAAACGCACCAGCCCGGCGGCGTCCCACTGGCGCAGCCAGCCCTGCGGCGTGAGCAGCACCGCCGACTGTGGAAAACCCTGTGCCAGCGCCGGGTCAATATCGTCAGCCAGCGGGGCGAGGTGCACCAACGGGGCCGCGCGCCAGGCCAGCGGCACATCGGCCAGCGTCAGCACGCTGGCGCGCCCGCGCAGGTATTGTGTGCGTCCGGCGGCGCTGTAACGGTTTTCAAAACTGGTGGTAGCAGCAGCGGGCACAACCACGATTTCCGCGACAAACGGCCGCAGCTCAGCCAGCAGCGGCTCGTCGGCCGCCGCGCTCGTCACCAGGCCCACGCGCAGCCCGAAAGCATGCGCTACCCGCGCGGCAAACGACACCGTGCCCCCCAGCACGCGCCCGCCGTCCGGCGTAAGGTCAGCGGAGATGTGCCCGATCAGTGCGTATTCAACCGCGCCGCTCATCGCACCCTGTCACTTGCTGGGCACAATCGTGATTTTGCGCGCGGCCCCTTCCCCGACGCTTTCCGTTGACACATCAGCCCGGTCACGCAGGGCCATGTGAATAATCCGACGTTCGTAGGGCGGCATCGGCTCCAGCGAAATCGTGCGCTGTTCGCGCACCGCCTGGTCAGCCATGCGCAGCGCCAGTTCCTGCAGCTTGCTGGTGCGACGCGCCTTATAGCTGTCCACGTCGATAACGATGTTGGCGCGCCGCTGAATCTCCCGGCTGGTGATCAACCGCGTCAGGTATTGCAGCGAAGCCAGGGTTTCACCACGTTTGCCAATCAGCGCGCTCAGGTCGCCGCTGCCGGTCACGTTGAGCAGCCAGGGCGCTTCGCCTTCGTCCTCATCGCTGCTTTCCGCGCGGCGCACTTCCACACGGGCGCGAATAGACAGTTTTTCGAGGATTTCACCCAGTACGACCCGCGCTACCTCGGCCTCCTCATCGGCTGCCTCGTCGGTGTAGCGGGTCTCGCTGCCCGCGCCCTCATCCGCGTCGTAGTCGTCATAGTCGTCCTCAACCGGCGGCGGCGGCGGCGGCGGAGCCGGCGCTGGCGCGCGCTGAACCAGCAGTTGCAGCCGCACGCGCGCCGGTCGCGAGTTAAGGCCAAACATGCCGCGCGACGCCTCCTCCAGCACCTCGACGATCACCTCGTTAGGGCCGACCCCAAGCTGCTCCAGCCCTTTGGCAATTGCCTCTTCAACACTGCTGCCGGTAGCCTCGATAAAGCGCTCTGAACTCATACGGTCATCCTTCAGAATGAAGATGGACGCCAGCAGCGCCCATGTCATATCGCGATTCTATTTTGCCTTGGTCTTTGTCTTGGTCTTGGCTCTGGGCTGGCTGGCCTGCTGGCCGCCGTTATGCAGTGTATCGCCCGCGCCGTCAGCGCTGACCTCGTCACGGCCGTCCCCCGCTGTGATCTTTGGCGCAGCCGCCGCCCGCTGTTTGCCCTTATCTTTCGCCGCCGGCTCTGGCGTGCCGCCGCGCCGCAGCAGGCGCGCGATGCCGGAATCCGGGCTGCCCATAAACCCATACTGAAGGATACCGATAACGTTGCTGACGATGAAGTAAATGGACAGGCCCACCGAAAACGACAGTGAGAAGAAGCCGAACATCAGCGGCATGACAGTGGTCATAGACTGCTGCATCGCCTGCGCCTGGTTAGGCTTGCCGTCGTCACTGGGGGGCGTAGGCACAATCGTCAGCTTGGATTGCAGCCAGGTGGTAACCAGCACCAGCACCGGCAGCGCCAGCGCCCACACCGGGTTAGCGGTCGGCGCTTTGGTCAGGTCCATGCCGAGCCACATGTTGTTAAGCGGAACCAGCGGGTCCAGCCCAGGCAGCAGGAACCGCCCGGACAGGTCAATAAGCTGGAACGGTGTGGCGGCCAGCGCGTAAATGATGGCCTGATACAGGGCGATAAGAATCGGAAACTGGATGAGCAGCGGCAAACACCCGCCAAACGGGTTGATCCCGTGTTCGCGATACAGCGCCATCTGTTCCTGGGCCAGCTTCTCACGGTCGTTCTTGTGCTTGTCCTGCAGCTTCTTCAGCTCCGGCTGCAGGGCCTGCATCCGCTTGGTAGAGCGCTGCTGCTGCGCCGTCAGGGGCAGAATCGCCACCCGCACCAGAATGGTGAACACAACGATCGCCAGGACGATGTTCTGCCCCAGCACCGAGTACAGCAGGGTGAGGATAGTGATAAACGGGTTGATGATAATATCCCACATGGCTTACGCTCCAACACCCAGCTTAACGGCCATACGACCACCTGCGTTCGCCGTTCTGCGCTGTGAACGCCACCAACAGCTCACTGTTCGTAATCGTGCTGAAAATAACATACGCTTCCGGTATGTCAACTGATTCGTCAGGTTCAACCAGCACCGGGTCAGACAGCACTTCGTCCGCCACCGGGCGAGAGAAAAAGGTTGAGCCGTCTGCGCGGTTGAGCCAGTACACGCTGCGGTCGCGCGAACCAACAATCACATACTCGTTCCACACCACCGGCCGGCCGGCAATCGAGTCAGCGGCGGGTTTGCTGTGCCACAGCTCGCGGAAGCCGTCAGCGCCAACCGCCAGCGCGTACACAGCCCCGCTAAGGTCAGCGGCGTAGAGAACGCCGTCCACCAGCGTCGGGCTGGCCCACACCCAATCAGCCGTCTCGTATTCCGCCAGCAGCTCGCCATCCGCCGAGATGTCAAACACCTTACGGGCCAGGCTGCCGACGTAGAGGTGTCCATCGTGATACACCGGCTGGCCCATCACCGCGCCGCCCAGGTCAAGCTGCCACAGCTCCGCGCCAGTTTCGGCGTTAACCGCGCGCAGGCGGTGGTCCAGCGCGCCGAAGTACAGCACGTCGTCAACCAGCAGCGGGTGGGACCACACGCCGCGCTGCGTGTCCACACGCCACGCTTCGCTGGTGTAGCTTCCGTTTTCCAGCGCCACTAAATCCGACTCGGCCAGCCCCACCAGCAGCCGGGACCCGTACAGCACCGGGTCAGACAGCACCGCGCCCGGCAGGTTGATACCCTCGGTAGAAGTCGGACGCGCTGTGGGCAGGTCAATTTCGAACAGCTTGTTGTGGTACGTAGCAACCAGCAGTTGGTTGCTGCTGGTCAGCACCGGGGCGGAATAGAAACTGGTTGGTTGGCCGTCAGGCGCGGCAAATTCCCAGATACGGGGGTTGCCCTCATTATCCAGGCGCACCTCACCGTCAGCGTTGCGCAGCTTCACCGGCGTGCCGTCGCGCACATCCACCAGCACCAGCCGTTCATGATAAGCCAGCATCAGGTTCTTTTCGGGGCCGATAACGCTGACCGACGGCCATTTCGACTCCATGCGAATAGGCACACATGCCCCGGCCAGCAAACCTGCCGCCAGCGCCAGTGTGAACAGGCGGTTACGCGCCAGCTTCCGCAGTTTATTCAACTGTTTCTCTCCTCAAGGTCAGGAACCGGGTCATAGCCGCCAGGGTTCAGCGGGTGACAGCGTGAAATGCGCTTGATGCCCAGCCAGCCGCCGCGTATGACCCCGTAGCGCTCAATAGCCTCATAGGTGTAAACAGAGCAGGTAGGTTGGAAACGGCAGCTAGGCGGCAGCAGCGGCGAGATAAAGCGCTTGTAGAATCGGATCAAAGCCAGCGCTACCGCCTTCATGACAGTTCACCTTCCGCCCGCAGCAGGCCCGCCTGCTGAACTAACTCAGACACCGCGCAACTCACCGATAAAAAATGCTGCCCGACAATATCGCGCCGGGCCACAATCACAACATCGAAACCGGGTTTAAGCTGTGGGTGCAGTTGGCGAACAGCCTCACGCAGCACCCGCCGGGCGCGATTGCGGGTAACAGCGTTTCCCAGCCGTTTGCTGGTAATGAAGCCGTAGCGATTAGCGGGCAGGCCGTTTGCCGCTACTGTCAGTGAGAACAGCCGGTGCTGGTACGTCTTACCCTGTTTGCGCGCCCGCGCAAAGTCCTCGCCCCGCGTCAGCCGGAACCGCCGCTGCATCCCCGCCCGATCACGCTTTCCAGTTGACCTTCTTAACGTGATTGGGCGCTACAGTCAGGCTGTGCCGCCCGTGCAGGCGGCGCGCCTTCAGCACGCGCCGTCCCGAACCCGTCTGCATCCGCTGGCGAAAACCATGTACCCGCTTGCGGCGGCGGATTTTCGGCTGCCAGGTACGTTTGGTTGACATCTTCTTTTATCCCTTCGCAAACAGAGAAACTGCCCACAGGACAGTTCGTTAACACTGGTGAATTTCGAGCCGCAAGTATAACCTACCGCCGCGGCATGGTCAACCCGGCGCTTGCAAGGACTCGCCCACGTAAAGTATAATCTGAGTTTGGTTTGTGATTCTATAGCTAATCCATAGATGCTTAGCCACACACAACCCCCTTTACCATGTCTGGAGGCATAACCGCCTTGATGCCAGCAAGCCATTGGGCGCGCAATTTTACCCTGAACAAAAGTGATGTCGAATTCATCACCGGCCTGCTCCTTGAAAAAGAAACCCCCCTCAGCACCGAAACCCTGGCGCGCGCGCTCATCGCCGACCGCCTCGACCGTGAAGCAGAAGCTATCCGCAGCCGCTACAAAGACACCCTGCCCTACAGCCCATCTGCCACTTACGCCGCCGGCCAGCGCCTGATCTTCCCCGCGTTCGATTACGCCGCCGCCACCGTTGAAGCTGTGCGACCCGGCACTAACCCCGCCTGCGAGCCGTTCGATGTCATCACTGTCCACTTTGACGACGATGTGCTCAACCCAGCGGGCCGCCTGCGCGAGTTTGCCGCCAGCCTGGCCGCCGCGCACGCATTGAGCGCGGCCAGCGACACCGATGTGGCGGCCCACTTTCAGGCTGACCAGCTTACGGCTGATGAGATCATGCAGGCGGCAGGCGCCGATATCGTTTACACGCTTGACCAGAGCCTGGCCGATGTCGGGTCGCTGGTGCAGGTTGCCGGCCTGTGGTTCCCGCGCGACCTGCTGGCCGAGGCCAACTTGGGCCACCTGCACCTGACCGAGGCCATCCTCGACATCAACGGCGGCGGCCCGCTTTCAACCCAGGCAATCCTGGGCGAGATCGGCGGCCTGGGCAGCGGAACCCCCGCCCTGCAGGAATTTTCACTCAACTTCGCCATGCGCGACGACAACCGCTTCGACGAAGTCGGGCCTACCGGCCTCGTGCTGTGGCATCTGCGGCGGCTTGAGCCGGAAGAGGTGCTGAACACGCCGGCCCGCCTGTGCTACACCCCGATTGACTATGACCGCAGCCTGCTCTCGCCGGAACTACTGGCGCTGGAAGCCGAAATCAACGATGAGCATTCGCCGCCTGCGCCCGTAAGCGGCGAGCTGTCAACGGCCACCATCACCCTGATCTACCCGCACCGGCGCACCGGCACGCTGCCGCTTACCGCCGCCGTGCGCCACGTTTTCCCCACCGCCCGCCAGACGCCCCGCGTTCACGTGCGGCTGGTTGACGGCCAGGACGGCGAGACCTACCCCGGCTGGGTCGTTCGCAAAGAGCGCTATGTCTTCGGCCTGGACCGCTTCTACCGCAAGCACCGACTGCCGATCGGGGCCTTTGTAACCGTCAGACGCGGCGACGAGCCGGGGCAGGTGATCGTTGACTACAGCGCCTACCGGCCGCGCACTGAGTGGATCCGCCTGGTGGCGCCGCACGGCAACCTGATCAGCTTCGAGAACACCAAGCGCGCAATCGGCGCAGAGTACGACGACCTGATGATTCTGGGCGCCGACGACCTGGACGCGGTAGACGAGCTGTTCACCCAGGCCCAGCGGCAGAAGCGCACCCTGCCCGCCATTATGCGCGCCATCATCCCCCCGCTGGGGCGTCTTACACCGCAGGGGAATGTCCACGCCAAAACGCTTTACAGCGCCGTAAACGTCGTTAAGCGCTGCCCGCCTGGCCCAATCTTCGCCATGCTGGCAGCCAACCCTGACTTTCAGAACGTTGGCGACCATTACTGGAAGCTGAGCGACAATTAGGAGTCCCGCCTTATGACCGCTTCAGGCAAACCGAGCGCGCTCATCAAGCCAACGCTTGATACGCGCTTCTCCATTGACTACACCTGGTGGGAGCGCAGCGGGGAAGAACTGGACGTCTATATGCTCAGCCATTTGCTGCCTGAACAGCGCGAAACGCTGTCGCCGAGCGCCGAGCGCCGCATGATAGACTATATAGACCCGAACACCGGCGAGGTTTTTCAACTGGATGAGCTGGCGCTGGCGATCCGCCTGGCGACCGCTGACCCGAACTTCATCAGCCCGCAGACCTCGCTGGTAGACTGTATTTTCCGCGTCTTTCTGGCGAACAATAACCAGCCGCTGACGCCGCGTGAGCTGGCAGCGCAGACTGGGCGCGACGCCAACACAATCCTCAAAACCCTGGGCGGGACGCGCATCTACAAGGGCATCCGCCCCTACATACCCTGACTGAACCAGCGATAGGTCTAACTTTATGAGCCGCGTTATCAACACTGACAGCACCGGAAAAAAACGCAGCCAGCTTATGCGCACCGCCGCCGAGACTCTGCGCCGCCTCAGCCAGAAAACCACCGTTGACGACGACGTTAAAGACCTGACGGCGCTGCTGTTCTTTTGCCTGCGCGAGATCGAAGCCGGTATCGAGCAGTCAGCTCAGGTGTGGGAAAAACGCGATTACTGGATGAAAGCCGAAGAATTTCGCGAGCGCTGGCGCTGGTCCGGCGTGATGGCCGCCGAACTCCAGGAACTGGCGTTTGCCGACGACTGGGCCGGTCTGCCGCAGATCATGGTTCGGCTGCTGCCATATTTCAGCGATATCAGGATCAACAAGTTCACCCGCCGCGAAGGGTCGTGGAACGGCAGCTACGCCGCGCTGATGCGCGAAAAGCCCCCGCTGCGCCAGCCCTGAGCGACGCCCCTGCTCCCTCTCACCTTACCGGAAGTGTTCGCGCAGGTAAGGCTCAAGGCGGGCGTAATCAGGAACCGCTGCGCCCGCCGCGTTCGCGGTGATGTACTCCCGGTCAATCACCATCCGGTCGAACTGCCCCCGGTTAATAAGCACCGTCGGCGCCAGCGCCGCCAAATCCCACAGCGTCAGATCGGTTTCGACCGCCTGGTTGAGCGCAACCAGCGCGGACGGCCAGTGCGCCGGGTTAACCAGCTTGCCCAGCAGCGCTGAGATAACCTGCTGCTGGCGCTCTGCGCGCCGGTAATCGTCGTCCGCGTAACGGGTGCGCGCGTACATCAGCGCCCGCTCACCGTCCATGTGCTGCACACCGCTCTCAAACACCACCGTCTGCACGCCATAATCAGCAGTGGGATAGTTAAAGTCCTCAATGCGGCGCTCGACATCAACCGTGATGCCGCCCACCGCGTCAATCAGCCGGACAAAGCCGTCGAAATTCAGCCGAACATACCGGTCAGGCGCAGCGCCAAAGCTGCCAGCGAGCGTGTCCGCCAGCAGGCGCGGCCCGCCGCCGGGCGCTTCCGCCTCCCCCAGGGCGTGTACCACGTTAATATGCTGCCAGCCATAGCCCGGCGTGTCGAACGACAGATCGCGCGGGATAGACAGCAGGCCCACGCGCAGATGCGCCGGGTCCACGCCAACCAGCATGATGCTGTCCGCGCGCGTCTGCCAGCCCTCGCCCGCGCGGCTGTCCACCCCCACAACCAGAATATCCGTGTGCGCCGGCGGCAGCACCAGATAGATAACCAGCGCCAGCCCGCACAACAGCGCCGGGGCAATCAACACCGCCGCGCCCAGCAGCAGACAGCCGCCCCGCCTGCGGCGCAGCCGACGCGCCCCCCGCAGCACCGGCTGCGTGTCCGCCATCGAATCTGACTGTTTCATCGCCCGCCTTAGCCGAATACAATGCCCATACTGCGCGCCATCTGCACCATTTCGCCGCGTGGGTCAACAAATTTCATGGCGATCGTCTGCTCAATCGGCACGTTGACGATCTGCGTGCCCTGCAGCGCCACCATGCAGCCCCAGCGCTCTTGCGCCACCAGGTTCACCACCGCTGACCCAAAGCGCGTCGCCAGCCAGCGGTCGCGCGCGGTCGGCTGGCCGCCGCGCTGCACATGGCCCAGGACGGTCACCCGGACCTCTGCCAGCAGGCGGTCCCCCAGCAGCGCGCCGACCAGATAGCCAATCCCGCCCAGCCGTCCGCTGGTCAGGCCGTTGCTTGGAATAGAGTAAACCTGTTTGCCGCCCAGCGGAACCGCGCCCTCAGCCACCACCACCAGGCTGTAATGCCGGCCTGATACCCGCAGATGGTTGATGCGGTCGCACACGACCTCGATATCAAACGGGATCTCAGGAATCAGAATGGCGTCAGCGCCGCCCGCGACGCCGGCCACCAGCGCGATCCAGCCGGCATGCCGCCCCATCACCTCCAGCACCATCACGCGGTGATGGCTCTCCGCCGTCGTCTGGAGCTTGTCCAGCGCCTCGGTCGCCGTCCAGATAGCTGTATCGAAACCAAATGTCACATCGGTTTCGTTCAGGTCATTGTCGATCGTCTTGGGCACGCCCACAATCGGCGCGCCCATCTGGACGAGTTTATGCGCGATCGCCATCGTGCCGTTGCCGCCCACCACGATGAGCGCGTCCAACCCCAGCTCCGTGATGCGCCCCAGCGCTTCGTGCGACACATCAACGTGGGTAATGCTGCCGTCCGGGTTCTCCACTTTAAACGCGAACGGGCTGCCCCGGTTGGCCGCGCCCAGGATCGTCCCCCCGCGCGACAGGATATCGGCGACGCGCGCCTCTGTAAGCGGAATAGTGGGCAGCCCGGCGTACAGGCCGTCAAAGCCCTGCAGAATGCCGACCACCTCCCAACCGTAGCGGCGAGTCGCCGTCAGCACCACAGCGCGTATCACAGCGTTCAAACCGGGCGCGTCGCCGCCGCCCGTGAGGATTCCAATCCGCCTGGTCATCGTCCAAATCCGAGATCAGCGTCAGTCAAACGGAGAGCATTGTAGCAGGAGTCCGCCGTTTTTGTGGGGCTGAGCTGAAACGGCTAACCGGCAGCCCGCTGATAACGCTGCCAGTTCGCGCCTGCCGGGGCCAGCGCAAACACCCCGCCCTGGGGGTCTTTCACGTAGACTGTGCCGTCGCTGCCGATCTGCACCTGCGTGGTGAACCCTTCCTCGTCAGGGTGCAGCGCCCACCCTAACCGCCGCTGCGCCTGCGCGTAAGTGCGCCACACCAGGCCAAACCCGCGTTTGGGCTGCCACAGGTTATCGGGCGCGGTCAGCGCGTCGTCGCGCTCCGGCATGCCATCAGCAAAGCGATCCGGGAACACCTCCCAGGCCGGCTGCACGAGATCGTCGTAAAGCACGTACACCGCGCTCTGTTCCTGAACCCACACCATGTAGCCGAACTGGAGCCGCAGCGCGGCGGCGGCGCTGCTGAGCGGCGCGTTCAGCGGGCAGGCCGGCGGCAGCGGGCTGGCAAAGAACCAGCTTACGGAGCAGGCAGACGCCGGCGGAACAGCCGTAAACGGCTGGTTGACGGGCGGCACGCTGATCAGCGGCGGCGCAGAGGTGGCGAACACACTGTCAGGCAGCAGCAGGCTGACGGTGGGGGCCAGCGCTGTCGGAAACGCCGGCGCGGCCGTCGGCGTGCGCGACTGCGTAGGCGTAACCGTCGGCGTTTTACTGGGCGGCAGCGTGGGCGTGACGAACACAAACCCGGAGTCAATTGTCACGATCTGAATCGGCGTCAGCGCCTCCGTAGGCCGCGCTGCCGGCGTCGCGGTGCTGACGGCGACCGGCGCGCTCGTCTGCCAGGGAGTCGTTGGCGGCGGCAGCGTTACATCCTGCACCAGGCGCGGGCCGCTGTCACGGACAGCGCCGCCAGGCCCGGCACAGCTCGCGGCCAGCGCCGCGATCGCCATTGCGGCCCACATCCACACTGATTTTTCCGCCATCCTGCGCCGACCAACCTCATTAAGCTGCGTAAGTTAGCTCATTATAGCTGTGTCCGCCTATTGTGCAATTGGCCTGAATGCCCTGCCGCGCTATCATGTATAAACAGCGAAATGGCACAGGTGGAGAAACGGCATCATGTTAAACCGCCAGGGAACCAAAAAGCCCAAAGAAGCGCGCATCGAACGGCTGACCTGGGGTCTGCTGGTGGCCATCTTCGCCGTGCTCTACCTCGCTCCGGAAGCCACCATTGACAGCCTGCCTAACTGGCTTGTGCCGGCGTCCTGCGCGCTGGTGCTGCTCGGTTCGGGCCTTTTTCAGACCGTGCGGGGCTGGCGCGTCAGCCCGGTCACCTGGATCGGCGGCATCGTCATGCTGGTGCTCACCATTCTCGCCTTCTACGTCCTGCCGCAGAACACGTTTTTGCTGGAGACGCTGCTCGTCACCGTTGTTGTGATCGCTGCCGGGACATTTTTCGGCGAAACCTGACGCGCAGCCGGCGGCCACGTTGACAGGCTGGCAGAAATATGCTATCTCATAGCCACCTTTCTTGTGCACATTGAACGACCAAAGCCATGACTGACCTGCCGGAGCGCATCACAGTCGAAGATGTTCGCAAGCTGGCCCTGCCGCTGGGCACGCGCGTGCTGGCCGGGGACGGCATGCTCAACCAGCCCGTCACCTGGACAGCAATCGTCTACCCCGAAGACAGCACCGCTGCGCGCGCGGTGCAGCGCGGCGAGATGATCCTGGTCTCCGCGCCCAACGCCAAACAGCCGCGCGTGACCAGCGACCTGGACATCGTGCGCTGGGCGTCAGAAATGCACGCTTCGGCTGTCGTGCTGTGCGAAACAGCGTCCCCCGCCGCACTGGCCGAAGCCAACGCTTATGGCATGCCGGTGCTGATTCTGCCCGCCGGCAGCCGCATCCGGCTGGTGGAGAAAGCCGTCGTCAGCCTGCTGGTAGACCGCAAAGGCCAGATCGAACGGCGCGGCACCCAGGTCTACCGCCAGCTCGCGCAGATTTCCTCGCGCAATGAAGGCATGGCGGAGATCATCAACGCGATGGCGCGCCTGACCAATAAGTCAGTCGCGGTCCAGGATAAACGCCTGCGTATTCTGTACAACTCTGTCCAGCCGCAGTTCGCCGCGCAGTGGGACGATATCGAGCAGTTTCTGCGCAAGGTTGACAACCTGCCCGTTGAGCTGCAGGACCGCCTGCGCGTGGTCGAAATCGATAACCCGGTGCTGCTGCAGTCGCTGCCCACGCCTGGCATCGCGCGCCTGGTCGCGCCTATCGTCACAAAAGACATCGGGCGTGGCTACCTCTCGATCATCGGCTGGGATAACGAGCTTGACGACGTGGACACGCTGGTCGCCGAACACGGCGCGGCGACCTGCGCCCTCGAAATGGCGAAAGCCAAAGCGGTGAGCGACACAGAAAAACGGCTGCGCGGCACGTTTCTGGACCGTCTGCTGATCGGCGATGTCAGCCAGCAGGAAGCTCTGCGCCAGGGCGAGCGGTTTGAACACGACATGTCGCAGGTGCACATCGCCATTGTCATGGCCTGGCAGGGCGACACGTCGTTCTCGACACGCCGGCTGGAAACGCTGGTGAACACGGTCGTCAGCAGCCAGCGCGCCGATGCGCTGGTGTGGCAGCGCGAGCGCGAGGAAGAAGTGCTTATCTTCCACGCGACCAACCTGAAAGCGCCGATCGATTCCAGCCTCAAGCTCGCCCGCGCGGTCAGCAGCGAGATTCAGCGCCAGTATCCGTCAGCGCACATCGCCATCGGCCTCGGCCAGCCCGCGCGCGACCTCACCGGCTGGCGCGCCAGCTATCGGGATGCCGTCCAGGCGCTTGATCTGGCGCGCCGCCTGCAAACCGACCAGCCGCTCTACATTGGCGACCTGGGCGTTTATCAGCTCATCCTCAGCCTGTCCGACCGCGAAAAGCTGCTGTCCTTCTGCGACAAAACGCTGGGCGCGCTGCTCGAATACGATATGCGCCAGCACGCCGACCTGGTTAAAACCCTGGAGGCGTTTTTCACCTGTCACGGCAACCTCAGCCAGACCGCGGAAACGCTGATCGTGCACCGCAACACCCTGCTCTACCGCATGAATCGCATTAACGAGATCGCCGAAATTGACCTCAACCGGCCAGAGACGCGCCTGGCGCTGCACCTGGCGCTTACGGTCCGGCGGCTGCTGACGCTCAACTAAGGCGGGACAGCGCCTACAGCCAGCGCCGCGCTCCACTTAGGCAATCTGCCCAAAAGACAGCCCGCAATCCACGCCGCGCGGGCCGTTTTGCCGCGCCTTCCTCACAAAACGCTTATGCAGCTTGCATCATAACGCGCGCGCAAATCTCTTGCAGATTATTGCCGCCAGCCGTGCGACAATCGCCCCCTGCCGATTATCGCCCGTTCACACATCGGGAGGAACGCCTTGAAAACGACACAGCAGTTACAGCCTGACGACGTTCCCCAGCCTGAGCTGCACTGGGTTGACACCAACGAGCGTGATGCCTGCGCGCTCATCTGCGCCGTTCGCAAAGGCGGCGAAGCGACACACGGCAACGTCAAGCGCACGATCGAGGCGCTGGCCCGGATGGGCCACCGCTCCGGCTATATTGACGGCGAAGGCGACGGTGTGGGCATCCTCACAGACATCCCGCGCCAGCTCTGGATGAAAAAGCTGGCGGCGGCCGGGCTGCGCTCATCCCTGGCGGCCAGCCGCAGCTTCTGGGTGGCGCACCTGATGATCCCCGCCCAGGCCCGCAGCCGCGCCAGCCATCTGGTTGATCACATCTATCGCCAGATCAGCGCTATCGGGCTGGAAGTGCTGCTGGAACAGCCCGGCGCTGTCGACTCGCACATGCTGGGCCGCAGCGCGGAAAAGAACGAGCCGGTTTTCTGGCAGATCGCCGGCATGAACGGTCAGATCACCCCCAGCATGCTGGACCGCACGCTGTTTGAGCTGCGCGTCCGCCTGGAACGCGAGCTTGGCGTCCATTTCCCGTCGTTTTCGGCGCACAGCGCGGCCTACAAGGTGCAGGGCACTGCCGAGATTCTGCGTCGTTACTACCCTGAGCTGCGCGACCCGGAATACGCCTCAGCGGCCACGCTGGGCCACGCCCGCTACAGCACCAACACCAACCCCATCTTCGAGCGCGCGCAGCCCTTCAACGTGATCGGTCACAACGGCGAGTTCAACACCATCTCGCGCTTCCGCCTGGAAGCTGCCATGCTCGGCGTTAACCTCGATCCGGCCAACTCGGACTCGCAGGACGTTGACCGCGTTATCGAAGCCCTGTGCCGGCGCTTCGATCTCGACCTGATCGAGGCTATGGAGCTGATCTTCCCGCCCTACCGGCACGATCTGGTCGAAAACGCCCCTGATATCCACCGCATGTATGATCACCTGCGGCGCACCTTTGGCCCCTTCGCCCAGGGGCCGGCCGCTGTGGTGGCCCGCCTGGGCGATATGTGTGTGTTCAGCGTGGACACGCTGGGCCTGCGTCCGCTGTGGTTTGGCGACACGGAAAAGGAATACTTCGTCAGCTCGGAGCGCGGCGTTTATCCGCTCGACACCATGTCGTCAGACCCCAAGCCGCTGGCCCCTGGCGAAAAGATCGCCCTGACGATTGAGCCGGGCCGCGCGATTCGCGTGCTCGACTACCCGGCCATCCAGCGCCACGTCCTCAACCGCTACCGCGAGCGCGGTATCCATTTCGCTGACGATTCAACCGGCGGCATTCTCTCGCTGGACAGCCTGCCCGCCGCGCCCGACAGCGGCCCTTCATCGTCGTTCCCCGCCGATCTCACGCGGCGCGGCGGGCCTGAAACAGCGCGCGAAGCGCAGTCGGTGACGCTGGCTGAGGCCGCGCCCGCACGCACGCCGCGCCCGCTGACGCTGGCGGCGCCGCGCGCGCTCCCCTGGCATGAGCGCGCCGCCGCTGTTAACACCGCCACGATGGGCGCGCTGGGCTGGGAACGCTATCACGTCAGCCTGATTGAGAGCATCTGCGACGACAAGCATGAGCAGATCGGTTCGCTGGGCTGGGATGGGCCGCTGGCCGCGCTCAGCCTCACCCGCGTAAACATCGCCGATGCGTTCAAGGAAACGGTGGCCGTCGTCACGAACCCTTCCATTGACCGCGAGCGCGAGCGCGCCCAGTTCTCGACTCAGGTGCTGGTCGGTGTGCGCCCGGATATCGGCCAGGCGGCGGACGCCCGCCGCCTGCTTGTTCAACTGGAGACCCCGCTGCTGCTGGGCGGCCACCCGGACCTGGGCGCGGCTGAGGATATGCAGGCTGTAGCCGGGCAGCACGGCACGCTTACCGTCGAGGAACTGATTGAAACCTTTGGCGACCGGCTGGCAATCTTCCAGATGGGCGCCGGGCTGGACGAATCCTTCGAGGCGGCGGTCAACCGCATCCAGGCAGCGGCGGTCGCGGCGGTGAGCGGCGGAGCGGAATGCATCGTCCTGGACGACACCGACATCTACGACGGGCGCAGCCTCTGGTTAGACCCGCTGCTGGTCACAGCGGCGGTTGATCGCGCGCTGCGGCTGGCGGAACACATGCCGAACCTGCGCCGGCAGGCGGGCATCGTGGTGCGCTCTGGCGCGCTGCGCAGCCTGCACGACCTGGCGCTGTGCGTCAGCCTGGGGGCCAACGCCGTCGTCCCCTACGCGATCTACGCCGTGAGCGTGAAGGCTGCGCCGCGCGCCGCCAAAGAGCCGCTCTCCAGCCCTGAAATCGTCGAAAACCTCAGCCGCACGGTGCGCATTCTCACCGCCGGCCTGCAAAAGGTGACATCGACCATCGGCTGTCACGAGCTGCGCGGCTATGGCCATTCGTTCAGCTCAGTGGGCCTGGCGTCGGGCGTGGCGGCTTACTTCGGCACGCCGAATTACTTCGGCTCTGAGGCGCGCGGCCTGACGTGGGGCGCGCTTAAAGCGGATGCCGAGGAACGCGCCGCCGAGCTGCGCGGCGAACAGGCCGGCAAGCTGGCCAACCCCGACCGCTTCTACCCGAAGCTGTGGAAGAAGGTCGAAGCGGTGGCGCACGGTGAGCTGACGCTTGAGGAATACACGGAAGCGCTGCTCAACCTGGAAGACACCATCCCGATTGCGCTGCGGCATCTGCTTCAGCTTAAAGCCGACAAGGCGGCCAAAGTCGAGCCGGCGGCGGTGGACACGTCGTACAAGGGCCACGCCATGCCCGTCGTGATCGGCGCGATGTCGTTCGGCTCACAGGGCGAGCTGTCGTACCGCGCCTACGCCGAAGCCGCCTACCGCCTGAACATCATCGCCGTCAACGGCGAGGGCGGCGAACTGCCGGACCTGCTGGGCAAGTACCCCAATCATCGCGGCCAGCAGGTGGCGTCAGCGCGCTTTGGCGTCAACATCGGCTTTCTCAACTCGTGCCGCCTGATCGAAATCAAAATCGGCCAGGGGGCCAAGCCCGGCGAGGGCGGCCACCTGCCCGGCTCTAAGGTGACGGAACAGGTCGCGGCGGCGCGCAGCACCACCCCCGGCGTTGACCTCATCTCGCCCAGCAACAACCATGACCTCTACTCCATCGAAGACCTGGCCCAGCTCATTGACGAGCTTAAGACCGCCAACCCCAACGCCCGCGTCTCCGTGAAAATCCCGGTCGTGCCGGGCGTCGGCATCATCGCCGTCGGCATCGCCAAGGCGGGGGCCGACATCATTAACCTGACCGGCTACGAGGGCGGAACCGGCGCGGCCCGCGCCCACGCCCTGCGCTATGTCGGCCTGCCGGCGGAAATCGGTGTGTGGCTGGCGCACCGCCAGCTTGTCGAAAGCGGCCTGCGCGACCGGGTCGAGCTGTGGTGCGACGGCGGCATGAAAAGCGGGCGCGATGTCGTCAAGATGCTGTGCCTGGGCGCGAACCGGGTTGGCTTTGGCACGCTGGCGATGGTCGCCGTTGGCTGCACGATCTGCCGCAAATGCCACGAAGGAACCTGTCATGTGGGCATCACAACCCACATCAAGACGCGCGAGGAAGCCGCGCTCAAGGGGTTGAAGTCGTTCGAGCCGCGCGACTATGACGCTTCAGTTGAGAGCATCTGCAAAGTGTTCACCATGCTGCACGAGGATATCCGCAAGTGGACGGCCAGACTGGGCTTCACTCGCACCCAGGACCTGGTAGGCCGCGCCGACCTGCTCGAACAGCGCGCCATGCATGATCGCGTGGACCTGGACCCGCTTACATACCGCGTGCCGACGCTGCAAAAGAGCAAGCTTCAGCCCGGCGTTGGCCGCTACCTCACCCGCCCGCGCAATACGCTCAGCAAACAGATCACATCCGCCATCATGGAATCGGCCCGCGACGGCGACACCGAAATGACTTACGACGACGAGCGCGTGATGGCAACTGACCGCGCCCTGGGCACGCACCTGTGCGGCGCGCTCAAGCGGCCTGACTTCCCCAACGGCAACAGCATCGAGGCGGTGCATCTCTCGTTCAGCAACTCGGCCATACCGGGCAACGGGCTGGGCGCGTTCCTCGACGCCCCGGTGCATATCGTGGTCGAAGGCGGCGCGCAGGATGGCGTCGCCAAGTGCGCGCGCGGCGGCACAGTCAGCATCCTCAAGGGCCTCAACCACGATGGCAAGCGCCTCGATGGTTCGGTGGGCAAGAGCTTCGCTTACGGTGCGCAGGGCGGCCTGTTCATCGTGCAGGGCAACGCCGACACCCGCGCCTGCATCCGGTTCAGCGGCGCTGACGTCATCTTTGGCGGTGAGGTGAGCGAGCCGCTTCAGGACAACCTGGGCGGCATCGGCGCGCGCGCCAATCTGAAGGGATATGCGTTCGAGTACATGACAGCCGGGCGGGCGCTGGTGCTGGGCGACCCCGGCCCCTGGCTGTGCGCCGGCATGACCGGCGGCGTCATCTACCAGCGCATCCAGCCGGAGATGAACCTGACGGTTGAGGCTATCCGGCGGCGGATCGCCAGCGGCTCAACTGTGGAGCTGTTCTCGCTCAACGAAAACGACGCTGAAGGCGTGCGCGAACTGTTGAGCAGCTACATCACAACTTTGGAGAACAATAACCAGCCAGAAGCGGTACAGCACCTCTATAGCCTGCTCCACCGCCCGCAGGACCACTTTATCAAGCTGTCGCCGCCGCGCCGCTAAAGGCTCATCGAAAAACTGCCAGTGGGTTGAGAAACCCCTGGCAGTTTTTTGCGTATATGGCTTGCAGGACTACAGATCGCGTCGCGAAAGGAATTTAACGATGTCTGCCTCAGAACCCAAGCGCCTCTACCGCTCACGGACCGACCGCCAGCTCGCTGGTGTGTGCGCCGGCCTGGCCGCGTATCTCGGCCTTGATGTAACGCTTGTGCGCATCGCGTTTATCATCCTGGCGCTGCTGGGCGGCCCCGGCCTGCTGCTGTACATCATTATGGCGCTGGTCGTCCCGGAAGAGCCGCTGGTCGACAGCTAAACACCGCGCAGATCGCGTCTATGCAGAGCAGGCCCCCACCCTGCTCTGTGTTGATTCAGCCCGCCTGGCCTGCGTTCTTCCCCGGCAGCGTCGCCAGCACACGCTGCACTTTCAGCGCCAGGTGCAGAATCAGCCGGTTGTCCGGGTCGTCCAGGTCCAGGTCCGTCAGCTCGCTGATGCGCTCCAGGCGGTAAACGAGCGTGTTGCGGTGAACGTCAAGGTCCTGCGCCGCCCTGGCAAGGTTGCCGTTAGCCTCAAAAAAGCCGTTCAGCGTGCGGATGAGATCGGCCTGTTTGCGTTCGTCGTATTCGGCCAGCGGGCCGAGGGTCACGGCGTAAAACCGGCGCAGGTGATCGAGGTTGCGCTCTTTCAACGCCAGCAGCAGTTGGTACAGTTTGAGATCGCCGTAAAACGTGACTTGTTCCAGGTCGCCCAGTTCAGCCGCGATCCGCATAGCGTCCCGCGCCTCGCGATAAACCTCGCGCAGCGCCGCCAGCCCGGCGGCGGGCCGGCTGATGCCCGCCGTCACCAGCCCGCCCGCTGTGCGGCTGGCGAGCTGTGTCCGCAGTTCTTCAACGCTGCGCCGCACGCGCCCGATCTGCGCGGCGTTCTCCAGCGGGTACAGGGCAACGATCACATCCACATACAGCCCGGCCGCCCCGTTAATGTGGCGGCGCGCCATATCATCGCGCACCTGCGGGACAAGCGCCTCCAGCGGCAGGCTGGCCCCGGCGGCTGTCACCGCGCGGAACGCCGCCACCACGCACAGCGCATCCACATTAAACCCGGTCTGCTGAGCGCGCGCCGCCATCAGGTCGTCGTCCGCTGGCGTCCCGCTCAGCCACATCTGCACCCAGTCGCCGCGCGTCTGTTCCACCGCCACCGCGATCGCGCGGCTTTTAGCCATCTCGATCGCGCACACGTCCGCGCCATAAGTCAGCACCAGCCGGTCGAAATCCTCCAGCGGGCCTTCACCCGCCACCAGCGACAGATAGCCTGCGACGCACTTCTCAACCATTAACGCCGTGGTGTACCCCAGCGGGCTGGCGACAATCGCGCCCTCCACTGTCGGCGCGGCGTGGCGCAGCCAGTTCTGGAACGCGGCGTAAGGCAGCCCCGCCAGCGCCTGCCCGCTGGCCCCCTGCCGCGCCACCTGGGCCTGCACCTGCGCGATCAGCGCGCCGGCGTCGTCGTGCACCAGAAGCGGCCGGGCGGTCGCCCGCGCCATAAGCTGAAGCAGGCTGTTCAGGTCCCGATTCTCCGCCGCCAGCCGCGTGAGCTGGCGCTGAATCTCGATTGCGCGCTGCGTAAGCTGAGCCGCCTGGTTGACGATCAGCGTGTTAACCGCGCGCTCCACCCCGGTCAGGCTGCTGCTCTCCGGCAGCGCCAGCAGGGTCAGGCCGCGCGCCTGGACTGTGCCGACCGCGCCGTCCGGGATTTCGCCGCGCACCGCCAGCGCCAGCACGCCGACATCGGCCAGGCTGGTGATCACCTCATCCAGCGTCAGACGGCTGTTATAGGCGCGCAGCAGCTCCATAGACAGCAGCGCCAGCTCCCCGCCGTAAACCTCCGGGAAGGCGGGCGGCTGCGCGCGCACCGTGATCGCCCAGTTAATCACGGTATCCGCAGAGCCAGCGAGCAGCGCCGTGCCGAGCGGCAGCGCGAACCGCAGCAGCGCCTGAATAGTTACCGCGTTGTTGTCCGTCATTGGCAGCATCCTGCAATGCCCCCTGCGCTAAGCGGGCGCGCCTGCTCAAACTATAGCGCTTTCTGCCAGAAGGAACACAGCAGAACGGCGGAACCCTTAGCAAAACCCGCTTTTTCACCCAAAACGAAAGGCGGGCGTCGGTGCGGCGCCCGCCTTTCGCAAAGGCAGTTTGTGCAGTTATGACATTCAGGCGCTGACTTGCTTCACGCCCAGCAGCAGCTCATCGCCGTCAATGTCAAACGTCTCCGTGTAAAAGCCGTCGTCCGGCGCGCCCGGCACCAACGTCTTGCCCAGGGTTTCAGCGCAGATATAGCTGGCGTGCTGTTCGATAGCCAGCGCCAGCTGCTCGCCGGCCACGTAGGCGATAACGATCGAGTCGCTGATGTTGAAATCGGCGTCACGGCGCATCGTCTGCACGCGGCGCACAACCTCGCGCGCCAGCCCTTCGTTAACCAGCTCCGGCGTCAGGTGAGTGTCGAGCACTGCGATATAGCCGGCGTCCTCAGCCACCGCGTACCCTTCGGTGACTTCGCGCAGCACCTTGACCTCGACTTCTTCCGGCGTCACCTCAAACACGTCGCCGTCCACAGTTACAGAGGCGGTTTCGCCACGCAGCAGGGCCTCCGCAACCGGCCTGACAAACGCCTGTTCGCCTTCGCGCAGCGCGTCCTGCAGCCGGCGGAAATCCTTGCCGTACTTCTTGCCCAGAAGCTGCGGCAGCGGGTTGAGGTTGTAGACCACCTGCACCAGGCTGCGCGCGTCATCCGCGCGGACAACGCCCACCGCTTTCACATTCAGCTCGCTCTGGATCAGCTCCGCCAGGCGTTCGATCACCGGCGCTTCAGCGGCATCGCGCATGGCGAATTCAACCCGCGGCAGCGGCTGGCGCACGCGCTGTTTGGCCGTCATGCGGGCCGCCAGCCCCAGGCTGACCAGCCGCTGCACCAGCGCCATATCGGCCAGCGCGCGCTCGTCGATCAGCGCCGGGTCATACACAGGCCAGCGGGCCAGATGCACGCTCATCGGCGCGGCGGCGTCTACCTCGTACACCAGGTTGCTGTACAGCGCCTCGCTGAGGAAGGGCATCGCCGGTGCGATGAGCTTGGCCACCGTCACCAGACATTCGTACAGCGTGGCATACGCGCCCAGCTTGTCGCTGTCGCTTCCACTTTTCCAGAAGCGGCGGCGGCTGAGGCGCACATACCAATTGCTCAGCACCTCGACGAACGCCTGCACTGGGCGAGTCGCGCCGGGGACATCGTATTCGTCGTAAGCAGTGGTGACATCGCGCACCAGACGGTGCAGCTCCGCCAGCACCCACCGGTCAAGCGGGTCGCGCTGCGCCACCGGCGGCTGCGCGCTGGCCGGCGTCCACCCGTCCAGGTTGGCATAGGTGACAAAGAAGCTGTAAGTGTTCCACAGCGTGGACCAGAACTTCTTGATCACCTCGCCTACCAGCTCCGCGGAAAAGCGGCGCGACTCGCCGGGCGGGCCGGACGTATACAGATACCAGCGGAAAGCGTCAGCCCCGTGCGCGTCCAGCACCGACCAGGGGTCAACGATGTTCCCCTTGCTTTTGGACATCTTCTGTCCGTCGCCATCCAGGATATGCCCCAGGCAGATCACATTCTTAAAGCACACCTGCTCGAACAGCAGCGTGCTGATAGCGTGCAGGCTGTAGAACCAGCCGCGCGTCTGGTCAACCGCCTCACAGATGTAATCCGCCGGGAATTGTTCCTCAAACGACTGCTGATTGGCGTAAGGGTAGCCCCACTGCGCCACCGGCATAGCCCCGCTGTCGAACCACACGTCTATCAGTTCGGGCACGCGGCGCATAATGCCACCCTTGCCGCTGGGGTTGGGGAACGTGATCTCGTCCACAAAGGGCCGGTGCAGGTCCAGCCCGGACAGGTCGCGGCCAGCAAGCTGGCTTAGCTCGTCCACGCCGCCCACACACAGCATATCGCCTGTCTGGTCATCCACCCACACCGGCAGCGGCGTGCCCCAGAAGCGCTCGCGCCCCAGCGACCAGTCTTTAACGTCCTCCAGCCAGTTGCCGAAGCGCCCATCGCGGATGTGTTCAGGAACCCAGTTGATCGTCCGGTTGAGCGCCACCAGCTTATCGCGATACGCCGTCGTGCGAATAAACCAACTGTCGCGGGCGAAATACAGCAGCGGCGTGTCACAGCGCCAGCAGAACGGGTAGCTGTGTTCGTAAAGCTCAGCCTTGTAGAGCAGGCCCCGCTGCTGAAGGTCGCGCTTGATCTCGGCGTCGGCATCCTTAACCCACATGCCGCGAAACTCCGTCACGGCGTCAATGAACGTGCCATCCGGCGCGATCGTTTGCAGCACAGGCAGGTTGTGCGCCTTGCTCACTTCCATGTCGTCAGCGCCGTAAGCCGGCGCGATATGGACGATGCCGGTCCCGTCATCGGTGCTCACAAAGCTGCCCGGCACAACGTAAGCGTAGTCCCCGTCCACCGGCAGGAAGGTGTAAAGCGGGCGATAGTGTTCGCCCACCAGGCTGCGGCCCTTGAACCGTTTGACAACACGATACTGTTCAGGGTTAACCAGCACCCGGCTGACCAATTCCTCAGCCAGGATCAGGTTCTCAACACCGTCGCCCTGCGGCGCCGGGCCTTCCACCTGGACGTAATCCAGGTTTTCGCCCACCGCCAGCGCCACATTGGCGGGCAGCGTCCAGGGCGTCGTCGTCCAGGCAAGGAAGTACACGCCTGGCTTGTCGCGCAGCGGAAAACGCACGTACATGCTGGGGTCCTTAACGGTCTCATAGCCCAGCGATACCTCGTGCGTGCTCAGCGGCGTGCCGCAGCGGGCGCAGTAGTGCACAACCTTAAGCCCTTTGTAGATCAGCTCTTTATCCCAGAGCTGTTTGAGAATCCACCAGACACTTTGAATGTAGTCATTGGTGAAGGTGACGTAGGCGTTGTCCAGGTCGGCCCAGTAGCCCATGCGCTCGGTGAGCTTTTCCCAGTCGGCAATATAGCGCAGCACACTGGTCCTGCACTTCTCGTTGAAGGCGGCGATGCCGTAGACTTCAATCTCGTGCTTATGGGTGATGCCCAGCTCTTTCTCGACCTCGATCTCAACGGGCAGGCCATGCGTGTCCCATCCGCTGCGGCGCAGCGAATAGAAGCCCTGCATCGTTTTGTAACGCGGGAACATGTCCTTAAAGGACCGGGCCAGCACATGATGGCTGCCGGGGCGGCCGTTAGCTGTGGGCGGCCCCTCATAAAACACGTAATTCGGCCCGCCTTTGCGCTCCTCTACCGTGCGCTCAAAGATGCGGTTCAAGCGCCAGAAATTGAGCTGGTCGCGCTCAAGCTTCTGAATATCTACTTTCGGGTTCACTGCCTTGAACATGGTGTGATCTCCACTGTCTGAAAGGTTGGCCGGTCGGTTCGAAAACACACTAGCCAGCACGCCCTGTCAAACTGGCAATGGCCCGCGGTGTGAGCGCATGTCTCGACACCACGATAGCACCTCCTGCGCACGCCGTTCGCTGTTATACTGCTGCCTTGATGAGGGTTGCAATTATTCCCCACACCGCGCGATTCGGGTAGGGGCAATCAGGGGGGCGCGGCGGTCTCTGGCGGCAGCCCGCCCATCCACGATACCTCGCGGTCCAGCGTCAGCCGGGTTGCGGCCGGCGCGCTGCCGGCCGCTATTTCCGCCCGCCAGCGCAGCGCGAAGGCCGAAAACGCCGCGTCGCCAACGCAGCGCGCCACGTTTATTTCCAGCACGCCGGGGTCGTCGCCATCGCACCAGCCCGCGCGCACGGCGCAGCTTCCCCCCTGCGCCTGGTAGAACGCGACCACAGCGCACGGCTTCAGGCTTACGTCATACTCCCACAGGTCAACGCCATGCGCCGCGCTGGTGTGCGCTGTCAGCGCAGCCCCCTCAGGCACAGGCGGCGTGGGCGGCGCGACAATCGCCGCCAGCACGCCGACCGCCTGCGCGCCCGCTGTTGCCGCGAATATCAGCCCGCACACGCTTAACGCCAGCGCCGGCAGCAGCCAGCGCGGGCGCGGCTCAGGGCTGCCAGCGCTGCTCATGCTCAATCATAGTGAAGCCGAGCGTGTTGTCCGCCGGGACAGCGCTGAAAATCCCCGGTTGAATCGTCACTTTGGTATATTGTGTGGCGCGGAAACCGGAACGGTCGAAATGGCAGATGTACTGGAAGGGGACCACATCGTTGCGCCCTTCCGCCTCCGGGTACGAACCCACCCGCGGTATGCGGGCGCATTCCTGCGGGTCGCTCCCGCTGAACTCGGTCAGCTTCTGCTGGTAGTAATCCGCCACCTCTTCGGGCGAAGCGTCGCTCACCCGGAAAATGAGGCTCCGCGCCGCCAGGCCGCCGGGAATCTCGCCCATCGGCTCAGCGCCAGGGAACGGCTCAATTTCCAGCGGCGACTGGCGGCTGGACTGATCTATAAAGAACGACAGCAGCGCCCCGCCAATGAACAGAATACCCACCAGCGCCACCGCCAGCGCCACGCGAAAAATCGAGATACTGCCATCACGTCCCATGAAAACCGACATGAGCTACATCTCCTCAAGGCGTGCTTGCAGCCAACGAATATCAACCACCAGCGCCGCGCCGTAAGGCGAAGCGGCAAACCGCGCCGCGCTGGCCTCCCAATAGGCGATCCCCGCCCGAATCAGGGCCGCGTCAGGCGGGTCGCCGCCAGCCAACTGGTGCAGCAGGTAAGCCCGCAGCAGTTGACGCGGCGCCTCGTCCGCCGCCTCGGCCGCCGCAAGCTGCGCGCGCGCCGCCGCTGCATCCCCCAGTCGATAGTAAGCCTCCGCAGCGTCCAGATGGGCGATAGGCGGCGCGCCGGCCTCAAGCGCGCGTTCAAACACGTCAGCGGCTTCGGCGTACTGTCCCTGTACCAGCAGTGTACGCCCAAAACCATACAGGGGAAAATTGTGATTTGGCCGCAGCGCCAGCGCAGCCTCCAGTGCCGCCGCGCTCTCAGCCAGCGCGCCGCGCTGACGATAGGCGTTGCCCAACAGCGTCAGAGCGCGGAAATCCGCCTTGCCCGCCTGGCGCTGGCCCTCAAGCACCGCGCAGGCGGCCTCAAAATCGCCCGCCAGATAATGGCGCTGCGCCTGCGTGTACGGTGTCACCAGGCCGCGCCTGGCCCACAGCACAATCACCTGCGCGACGATCACCAGCCCCAGCAGGCCGATCAGCGCCGGCTCGAACAGGCTGGCCGGCCCCAGCCGCCCCACAACCAGCACCACCGCGATCAGCGCCAGCGCCAGCGCCAGCCCAAGCTGCGCGGGCCGGTCCCAGGATCGGAACTGCGCCAGCAGGCGCAGCGCGACCGGCTTCACCGCTAACCCAGGTTCCCGGCGTCGGCATCCGCCAACGCCTGTTCGATAGTCGCGATCTCATAGCGCATCGCCTGGCCGTAAGCGGTGCCCTCCAGGGCGCTCAGCGCCGGTTTCCAGGCCACCAGCCCATCGCGGGCGCTCATCATCTTGGCGTTCGCGCGCACTGCCTCGGCGGCAGCGCCGCGCTTCTGGTAAAGCTGCGTCAAGTGATAGTACACGCGCACGCCGTACATGGACGGCATAGCGTGGACCGCCGCGCGCTCAAACGACGCCAGCGCGGCGGCCTCATCGCCGGCGAAAAGCTGGAGAAAGCCCTGCTCAGCCCAGACAGCCGGCTGGTTGGGGGCCAGCTCAGCCGCCTGGCGCAGTGCGGCGGAGGCTTCGTCATAGGCGGCCTGCATCCGGTAGTTGTTCGCCAGCGTGATATAGGCATCCGGATCGTTGGGAAAGAGCCGCACCGAACGGTCAGCAGCGGCCTGCGCTTTGGCGAGCTGGCCGGTGTAAGCATAGGCGCTGGTCAGCAGCATCAGCACCTCGGCGGTTTCCTTGCCCTCGCTGATCGAGCGCTCCAGCAGGGGGATCGCCTCGCGGAAGCGCAGGGCCTCGATCAGCCGGTAGGCTTCGCCATAGCCTGACCCCTGCTCGCGCGACTGGCGCGCCAGCAGCCAGCCGATCAGCGCGAACACCAGCATAAACATGGCTGACGCCAGGCACAGCCCGGCCAGCGCTAACTGAATCACCGGCGACAGGCCCGTCCGCGCCGCGTCGGACTCGCTCACCAGTTCGATCACCAGCCCGCCCATAAACACCAGCAGGCCGGCCAGCCCCACCCCCGCCCCGCCAAACAGCATCAGCCAATAAACGCGCCGGTTCGTCATGTCGATTCGCCCGCCGCCAGCGCCGCAGCCGTGATCTCACCGGCGGCCAGGCGGTCAGCCAGCGCGATATCGTCCGCCAGCACAGCGCGCAGCGCCGCCGCCTGTTCATGACCCAGCAGCGACTGCCATTCCTGCAAGCCGCTGCGCTGCTTAGCGACCAGCGCCGCCTCGTCCGCCGCCGCTGGCAGATCTCCCAGGCGCGCGTAAGCCCGCGCCAGGTACAGGTGAATCAGCAGCCGGTGGCGCGCATCAGGAACTTTCAGCGCCAGCGCCTCAGTAAGATGCTGGATCGCGGCGTCAGCGTCGCCCAGGCGATCCTCAATCATCCCCAGGTTATACGCCGCCACCCACTCATCCGGGGCCAGCTTATAAGCTCGCTGCGCGGCGGTGTGCGCCTCAGCGAATTTGCCGGACTGAAGGTGCACCTCGGCCAGGCCATTAAACGCCACCGCCGACTCAGGCGCAAGCTCTGTCATTCGCTGATAGTCGCGGCACGCCCGGTCGAGCTTGCCCCACAGCCGGAACACCTCGGCCCGCAAACGGTAATAGTCAAGGTTGTCAGGGCTGTCCTTAATCAGCTCATCCAGGCATTCGACTGCCTCAGCGTAGCTGCCGCGGCGCAGGTGCTTGACCGCGTCCAGATACGCCCTGGGCGCGCGCGGGCGGAACAGCAGCAGCCCGGCGATGACCCACCCCGCCGCCACGCCCGCCAGCGGCAGCGCCAGGTCCGGCAGCACCGTCAGCGCCAGCGCCAGCGCGCCGACCGCCGGACCAAGAATCGAAAACCAGCGCGCGCGCTCCTCGCGCGTCATGCGCCCGCCGACGATGACCGCCGCGCCGGCGAAAAAGACGAGCGCCAGCGCGATCTGCGCGCTGGCGGTCCACTCCGCCTGCGGCGCAATCGCGCTCAGCGCCAGGCTCAGAAGGCCGGTTATGCCCAGCAGCAGCACGAACGCCCGCACGCGCGCCGGGCCTAAAAACAAGCGAAACCGTTCAACCATGTGCCGATGGCTCCATCCGCCGCGCATACCGCGCCAATGTGACGTCCGCGCCGTCCGGGCGCAGGTGGCGCAGCACAGCGCCGTGCGCGTCCAGCCACAGGTCGCCAGCAAACCCCGGCACGCCCGGCCAGCGCCAGCGCTCCGCCAGCACAGCGCGTCCGTCAACGCTGACCGTATCGTCTTCAACCCACAGCGGCGGGCCGGCGCTGAGAACTACAGCGTCCGAAACGGGCTGTTCGCCATCGAACGGCGCATACATCACCAGTGACACGGGCACAGTCTGCCGCGCCGCCCACCGCACGACCAAACCGCGAAATATCACCGCGTCGGGACAGACGCAGGCCGGCCCCCGCAGGGTTAAAACGCTGTCCTGGCGCGGCCCGCCGTCCGCGCTGCGGCCGATCTCAGCGCGCAGGCCGTCGAGCATAACGTCGGCGCGCGCCACCTGAAACGGGTCTGCCGGCCCGCCATACGCCCGCAGGCTGAAACGCTCAACAGCGCCGCCGGGCACAGACCAGGCCTCGATCAGCAGGCTGCGCCCATCTACCGCGCGCCCATCGCGATCCACACGGGTCACTAACGCGCCGCCGGGCTGCGCGTGAACGCTCCAGTATTCGGGCGCGCCCGAAGCTGTCTGCCGGTACACGCCGCTGGCGACAAAACTCTCAGTCGGCAGCACAGGGTGCAGATGGCGCATGGCGCTTATTCATCCAGCTCGACATAAATGCGCTTGTTAATGCCGCCCTTGCTCTTGTAATCCACGATGTGAATCTGGCCGACCTCGCGCGTGTTGGCGACGTGCGTCCCGCCGTCAGCCTGGAGGTCCAGCCCAACCAGCTCAACCGTCCTGACGTGGGCTATGCCCGCTGGCAGCAGGTTGATCTTCGTGCGAATCAGGTCAGGAATCGCAAACGCTTCGTCGCGCGGCAGCACGCGCACCACGACAGCGCGCGCGGCAGCGACTTCAGCGTTGCTGCGCGCCTCAATCTCGCCTACCAGATCTTTTTGCAGCCGTTCAAATTCAAAATCCATGCGCCCCTTGAGCGGCTCCATGTTGCCGCCGGTCACGCTGGCGCCGTAGTCGCGCCAAACGACGCCGCACAGGATGTGCATAGCGGTATGCGTGCGCATAAGCTGATAGCGCCGCGTCCAGTCAAGCACGCCGCGCACCTCCGCGCCGACAGCGGGCAAGTCAGCGCCGTCAACGATATGCGCGCCGCCGCGCCCGACCTGCGTCACCTGGTACGTCTGACCGCCGCTGATCAGCGCGCCCGTGTCGTAAGGCTGGCCGCCGCCGCCCGGATAAAACGCCGTGCGGTCCAGATAAACCGCGCGCTGGTCGGCATCCACCGCCGTCACCTGCGCCGTGAACTCTTTAATATAGCTGTCAAGCTGATACAGCAGCGCAGTCATACACTGTCCCCCGGCGCGATATCCGCCCGCATCCGAATTATAAAATCGCGCCCGCCAATCCTGCGCCAGAAGGCCAGCGCATCCGTGTTGCTGGCGGCTACATGCCATTCAAAATGGCGCAGCCCCTGCTGCTGGAACCAGGCGGCCAGGGCCTCAACCAGCGCCAGGCCGATGCCCTGCCCCCGGTAGCTGGCCTCGACGAAAATATCGGCCAGAAACCCGCCCGCTTCGTAGTCAAACATCTCCGGCAGCAGGTCTACCACCACGCCCAGGACATACCCAACCACCCGGCCATCCTGTTCCGCGACCAGCACGCAGGTGTGTTTATCGTCGAGTCGACTGCGCAGGCTGCGGCTGTAATACGCCGCGCCGTCGGGCATCGCGGTGGGCATATCGGGGTCAAGTGCTCGGTGGTAAGCGACCAGCGCGGTCCACAACTGGCCAATGGCCTCAACGTCGGCGGCCCCGGCAAACCGGATCATCACAGCTTCACCCACATAATCTCAACCCATTCAGCGGCGCCCATCGCCCGCCAGAAAGCCTGCTCCACCGGCTGCCGGCGCGGAACCTGCGCGGTCAGCGCGGCAGCGCCCTGCTGCGAGAACCACGCGCGCAGTTCATCCAGCAGCGCTCGCCCCAGCCCGGCCTGATAGCTGTGCGCGCCAACGTGCATTTCGCTGACAACGCCCAGGCGCTCTGGCAGCAGCCCCGGCGGGGCGTCGCGCAGCCAGCCGACCGCGTAGCCAACCAGCAGCCCCTCGCGCTCAGCGGCGATCATCAGGCAGCGAGGGTCAGCCAGCCAGCCAGCCGCCGCCGCCCGCCAGCGCGCCTGCGCGTCAGCAGCCAGCGTGAGCCGCTGGTCGGCCTGCTGCTGGAGCAGCATCCGTTCATGCCACAGCGCCGCCACCGCTGGCAGATCGCCCGGCTCGACTCTGCGAATCGTAACAGTAACCATTAATCCCCGTCCGAACGGGCACAGCATATCACCGCCAACAGGGTAAATCAAGTAAAATGCGGGCATGGACTACACCGCTGGGTTAGCAAATGAAGACCTGCCGCGCTGGATGCGCCAGGCGCGGCGCGGCTGGGATTGGGGCCTGCTGCTGGCGCTGGCGCTGGGCCTGCTGGCGGCGTGGCCATTCCTGCTTCAGCCAGGGCTGCCCCACACCAACGCCAGTGAAAATCACGCTTTCATGGCCGCCGACTACGCCGCCGCCCTGCAGGAAGGGCGGCTGTATCCGCGCTGGTCGGCGTTCGCGCAGCAGGGCTACGGCGCGCCAATCCCCCACTACTACCCCCCAGCGCCAGCTTATGCCGCCGCGCTCTTTGAAGTGCTGCTGACCAATGACGCCGTTGTGGCGGTGCGCGCGCTGTATGTCACGGCCTTCTGCCTGGCAGGCGCGGCGCTCTATGGGCTGGCGCGGCAGCGCGCCAGCGCGCAGGCCGGGCTTATCGCGGCGGCGCTGTTCGTTTTCAGCCCCTATTTCGGTCACACCGCGCCGCACATCCTGGGTGATCTGCCCGCCGTCACCGGGGTGGCGCTGCTGGCGGCGCTGTTGTGGCGCGTGGACCACCTGCTGTGGGCGAACAGCGCGCGCGATATCGCGCTGGTGGCGTTCCTGACGGCGGCGCTGACGCTGACACACCCGCCGCTGGCAGCGGTCGGCGCGGGCCTGGCGGCGCTGCTCACGCTTTACGCCGCCAGCCGCCGCCAGCGGCCCGTTCCCTGGGCGCTGGTTGGCTTAAGCGCCGTTATCGGAATCGGCATCGCAGCCTTCTATTGGCTGCCAGCCCTGGCCGAGCAAAGCCTTGTCGCCTGGCAAGAGCGTCCCCGAATTATCGCGCCGCGCACGCTGCCCGAAACGCTGCTCAGCCCGCTGCCGCTTATTGACCTGGCAGAGCTGGTTCCGCGCGCGCGCCTCACGCTGGGTCCGCTGGCCGCTGTGTTGGCGGCAGCAGGCGCAGCCGCCGCCGTCGCCGCGCGCCGCGCAGCGGGCTTCCACACGCTATTTCTGCTCAGCGGAGCTGGCGCCGCCGCTGCCGCCGCGCTGCTGCCCGCGGAAACCTGGCTCGTTGGCGTGGCGGCGCTGTGCGCGGCGGTGGCCGCTGGCGGCGCAGCGGCCCTCCGCGAGCGGCTGCCGCCGCGCGCGCGGCGGCTGGCCGCCCCGGCGCTGCTGGCCGCCATCATTACAGTTTCAGCGCCTGTGTGGCTGGCCCCCCGCTGGCCCGACACACTGGACAACTTCACGCCCGCCGCCCAGCTCCATTATGAACAGCAGGGCGCAGGCATCGCCGTGCTGCCGCCGGGCGCGCCCCTGCCCACAACCCTGCCGGCGGCGCCGCCCAGCCGCACGCCTGGCGACATCGCCAACCGCATCGTGCGCGCCAGCGGCCTCCAGGCCAGCGTAGTCCAGGGTGGGACGCACACCCTGCGCCTGCAGGTCAGCACGAACACGGCGCAGCGCATCAACCTGCTGATGGCCTATTTCCCTGGCTGGCAGGCGTGGAGCGAAGGCGGTTCGCTGGCGCTGATGCCCGACCCGCAAACCAACCTGATCCAGGTGCAGGTTCCCGTCATGAGCGGTGAGGTGCAGCTCACGCTCGGCCCGACTCCCCCGCGCCAGCGCGGCTGGCTGGTAAGCCTGGGCGCGTTTGTCGTGCTGGCCGCGCTGGTGTGGCGGCGCTCGCGCCGCGGCGGGCCTGACAGCGGCGACGTGCCCCTGCTGCCGGTGGCCGAAGCGCGCCTGCTGGCGCTCACCCTCGCGACCAGCGCCGCGCTCATCCCGCTGTTCGCCGCGCCCTTTTCGCCGCTGACGCTGCACGCCCGCCCTGGTCACGGGCTGGATAGGGCCATCAGCCTGCGCGACCGCACTGACGCCGGGCTGGAAGCGATCGCGTTCAGGCTTGAGCAGGGCAGCCGCGAGCCTGGCGGTGAGCTGCGCCTCACGCTCTACTGGCGAACGCTGCGCCTGCTCGATGAAAACTATCAGGTCCAGGTCAGCCTGTACGACATCACGCGCGGCGCGCTGCATTACCAGACAGTTCTGCGCGCGCCCGGCGATTACCCAACCCGGCGCTGGCAGCCCTATCAGTATGTGGCTGACCCTTACATCATCCCGCTGGCGCCAGGGCTGCCGCCGGACGACTACCAGCTTACAGTCGAGGTTTACGCCTGCCGCCCCAACTGCGACCCCAGCACCCGTCTGTCATTTTTTGACAGCAGCGGCCAACCGCTGGGGCAGGCGCTTAACCTGCCCATTTACCCACATATTGCCCCTGCGCCCGCCTTGTGATAATGCCGCACCCTCAGTACAATTTCTTCGTCGGGTTTTCCACAGGAGCAAAACACCATGTCCAACACCGGTTCAGTTGCCGAGCGCATCGGCCAGGCCTGGCTTCATCACCGCGACAAACGCCACAGCGAAGCGCTGGCAGAGTTCGAGGCGATCCTCAAGCAGCACCCGGATGATATTGACGCCAACTACGGCAAGGGCCTGGCCTATAAAGCGCTTGGCCAGACTGAGGCCGCCGCGGCAGCCTTCCGGCAGAGCCTGGCGCTGGTCGAGAAAGCGCGCAAGGAATATGAGCGCACCCGCGAGGAACAGCACCCGCACGACAACGTCAAGACGCCTGAAGATGACCGCTTTACCATGCTTATCAGCATGACCACTCAGCGCATAAATGAGGTTACCGGCGCCACAAAACCAGCGCCGCTGGCCTGATCGCAGAAGTCTGCTAAGGAGCTGCTGCCGCGCCGCAGGCGCAGCGGCACAACATGCTTATGGATAAACGCGAACGCCTGGAAAAAACGATTGCCGGCGAAGCCGCTGATCGCGTGCCCGCCGCGCTGTGGCGGCACTGGCCGGGGGATGATGAGCGCGCCGCTGATCTGGCGCGGTCAGTCGTTGACTTCCAGCGCGCCTTCGACTGGGATTTCGTCAAGGTGACGCCGGCCAGCAGCTACAGCGTCGCCGACTACGGCGTGCAGGATCAGTGGGAAGGCAACCTTGAAGGCACACGGGCCTACACCCGCCGGGTGATAACGCGCTCGCTGGACTGGACAGAGCTGCGCCCGCTTGACCCGCTGCGTGGCGCGCTGGGCCGCCATATCGAGGCGCTCAACCTGATCGGCAGCGGCCTCGGCGAGGCCGTTCCGGTTATCGCCACCGTCTTTAATCCGCTGTCGCAGGCCAAGCACATGGCCGGCGAAGAAACGCTGATCCGTCACATGCGCACACGGCCAGAACGGCTGCACACCGGCCTCAACATCCTGACCGAGACCACGCTGCGCTACATAGACGCGCTGCGGCGCACCCCTATCGCCGGCATTTTCTACGCTGTTCAGCACGCCAGCTACGATGTGCTGTCGGAGGATGAATACCGCGCTTTCGGCCTGCCGTATGATCGCAAGCTGCTGGGCACGCTGCCGGAAAAGTGGTGGCTCAACATGCTGCACCTGCACGGCGGCGCGCCAATGTTCAAAGCGCTGAGCGAGCTGCCGGTGCAGTGTATCAACTGGCACGACCGCGACACCGAGCCGGACCTCGCGCAGGGCAAGTCGCTGTTTGGCGGCGCAGTCTGCGGCGGCCTGTCGCGCTGGCAGCACCTGCACAACGGCACGCCCTCGTCCATCCGCGAAGCCGCGCGCGACGCCATCCACCAGACTGGCGGGCGGCGTTTTATCCTCTCCACCGGCTGCGTGATCATGACGACCACGCCGCAGTCAAATATCCGCGCTGTCCGCGAGATCGTGGAAAACAGTGGAACCTGAGCGATGCCCGCGCGCGTAATCGCCGGCAGCGCCAAGGGGCGCCGGCTGAAACTGGTCCCTGGCGATTCCACGCGCCCGGTGATGGACCGCGTCAAGGAAGCCTGCTTTAACATTATCGGCAGGGACATCATTGACGCGCGCTTCCTGGACCTGTACGCGGGAACGGGCAGTGTCGGCATCGAGGCGCTCAGCCGCGGCGCGGCGCGCGCCGTGTTTGTCGAGCTTGACCGGCTGGCTGTGCAGACGATTCACGACAACCTGGCGCTTACAAACCTGGCGGCGCGCGCCGTCGTCAGGCGTGCCGACGTGCTGAACCTGCTGCGCCAGCCCACCGCCGAGGCGTTCGACTTCATCTATATCGCGCCGCCGCAGTACAGGGACCTGTGGCAGCACACGCTGAACGCCCTCGACGCGCAGCCAGCGTGGCTGCCGCCCGGCACGGTCGTAATCGTGCAGATAGACCCATCTGAGGAACAGCCGATCGCGCTGAAACACCTGAGCGCCTACGACAAACGGCGCTATGGCAATACGCTGCTGTGGTTCCTGCAGGCCCACGCCGCGCTGCCAGCCCCCCCTGGCCCAGATGCCCCTGACGAAGAGAGCCGGTAAGCTGTGCCCGCGCTGCCGCCCTTAGAAACGATCGTCTGCGAGCTGCTCGAAGTATTCGGCGTCAAAGCGCCGCCCGTTCCGATCGAGAGCATGCTCCAGCACCCCCAGCCAGACATGTGGCACGAGGTAAACCTGCGCAACATCTCGCTCGGCTTTCTCAACACCAGGAGCCTGTACGCGCCGCGTATGTCGCTGGCGCGGCTGCTGGCGCGCGAAATCGTGCTTTGCGACTGGGGACATGCGCGCGGCATCCCAAAGCTGGTGCAGCACGACGCGCAGATGCAGATGCTGGCGCGCATGCTCATCATGCCAGCGCCGATGATTCAGGCTCTCAGCAGCGGCGCGCGCACCCCTGCCGGGCTAAGCCAGCATTTCGAGGTCCCGGCTGAGGATGCGCGCCTGCGCCTGCTCGACCTGGCGCCTTATCTTTAGCCACCGCCCAACAGCAGCCGCGCAAGCTGGAGGGCCTCATCCGCCGTGTGGACCTCACCCGCGGCCTGCGCCTCGCGCACTGCGGCCAGCAGCGCGCCTACGTCCGGCCCCGGCGGCAGGCTGAGCGCGCGCATAAGCGTATTGCCATCCATCAGCGGCGGCGGCTCTACAATCTCCGCATAGCGGTTGAAATAGACATCCAGCAGCGCGCTGATTTTGTCCACCGCCGCCAGCCACCTGTCCTGGTCCAGCGCCGCGCCAGCCCGCGCCAGGAAATCAGCCGCGCCCAACAGACACATATCCACGCCCGCCGGCCCGGCGTCGCGCCAGAAGCGGTGCAGCGCGCGCCGGTCGCCGGGGTCAAGCGTCAGCGCGGCGCTGGCCCCGCGTATGACGCGGACGGCGCGTTCGCCCTCAGCGCTGCTCAACCGCAGCGCGGCGGCGCGCTCGCCAGCCAGGGCCGCCGAGCCAGCGCTGGCCAGCAGCGCCGTCAGCGCCAGCAGCGCCTGATGCTGGCGGCCATTGGGCCAGGGTGTCGCGAAATGCGCGCACAGCGGGGCGCGGAACCGGCCTAGCTGCATAATCAGCAGGCCCACGCCCAGCGATGCGGTGAGGTCATCGGTGTAGTCAGCGCAGGCAGCAGCGATCGCGGCGAGGTGTTCGACCGCAACCAGCGCGCGGCTCCACGAGCCGCCCGTCAGGTCAACCTCAGGCAGCACCGGCATGACCGCGCCCACAGCCGCCGCCGCCCGCAGCGCAGCGGCGGCTTTCGGCAGCGCCAGCAGCCGGAACAGCTCATCGCGCACCCGCTCCGGTGACGCGGCGGCCAGGCGCGGCGCACAGCGGCGCACGTCCTGCACGGTGACCGGCTCAATACGCATGCCAAGCTGCGCGCTCAACCGCACCGCGCGCAGGCAGCGCACCGGATCATCGTCCAGCGACTGCGGCCCGCAGCGCCGAATGATCCCGGCGCGCGCGTCCTGTTCGCCGCCTAGCGGGTCTATCAGCAGGTCCAGGTCAGCGCGCAGGTCCACCGCCAGCGCGTTGATCGTGAAATCGCGGTCAGCCAGGTCAGCGTACAGGTCAGGGCCGCGAAAACGCGCCACGTCAACAACCAGCCGCCCGTGCTCAGCGCCGAGCAGCGCCCGGCCCACGTCGCGCGCGCGGTCCAGCGGGAAAAAATCCCCACCCATCCGGTTCGCAATCTGCCGGGCCAGCGCGATGCCGCCGGACGGCACCGCCAGGTCGAAGTCGCGCAGGGGGCGGTGCAGCAGCGCATCGCGCACCGCGCCGCCAACGACGTAAACAGGCGTCGTGCCGCCGGCCAGCGCGGCGCGCAGGCTTAGAATGGCGTCCGGCCAGCGCAGCGGACGATACGGCTGGCGCGGCGACAGGTCGTTATTCATGCAGTGGGGGATCTAACCGCGCGACACCAATGAACGGCAGGTTGCGAAACTTCTCGTCCAGGTCAAGGCCATAGCCAAAGACGAACTTATCCTCAATCCTGAAGCCCGTGTAATCCACCGGGATATCCACCGTCCGGCGCGAGTGCTTGTCCAGCAGCGCGCACAGCCGCAGGCTGGCAGGCTTGCGCGCCAGCAGCACGTCAATCACAAAGCGCAGCGTGTGGCCGCTGTCAATAATGTCCTCGACGATCAGCAGGTGGCGGTTCTGCACCTGGACCGTCAGGTCCATGTCAATGCGCACATCGCCGGAAGACTCGCGCATGCCCCGGCCATAGCTGGAAACCGCCAGAAAATCAATCTCGTGCGGCACGCTGATATGGCGCATCAGGTCGGTGAGAAACATCACCCCGCCCTTGAGGATGCAGATCAGCACCAGGTCAGGGCAGGTCGCGTAATCGGCAGAGATCCGGTCGCCCAGCTCACGGATACGTGTTTGCAACTGCGCTTCGTCAATCAGCACTTCCTGGAGGAAACGTTCGTAAGCGTAGGCCATCGGTCACTCACACTTTGCGCTGGCGTCAGTCAAACATAATCTGCAAAGCAAGCCGCCCCAGAATGATCTCATCGCCGCGCTTAAGCATGCAGAGCCTGTGCGGCTGCAGCCGCTGGCTGCGATAGAACGTGCCATTAGAGCTGCCCAGGTCGGTGATGAAAAGGTGATTGTCAACGATCTCAAGGCGCGCGTGCTGGCGCGAAACGCCGCGCTCCGCCGCCCCATAGCGCGTAAGATCAACGTCCGGCCGCACGGCGCTGCGGTGATCAATCCGCCCCAGCGTCACGGACGGCTTTTCGCGCAGCAAAATCGACTCGGTCATGCCGCGAACCAGCAGTATGATCTCGCCCTTCTGCCCGACCAGCGTGTCATCGCCGGCGGCGGCGCGGTCAACCATTCGCCGCAGCAGCCGCCCACCTGGCAGAATAACGGTGTCGCTGCTGGCCCCGGCTAGCTCGGCCTCATCCAGCGGGCCGGTTTCTTCCATATCTGATCCATGGTTCATCTGGCGCGGTTTTCGTTGTAAACTACCAGGACTATACCGCGATTATAGCACTTACCTGCGCTGGACAGCTACTCGCACATGACCACAAAAGCGACCCCGATTACGATCTCGCAGCCGCGCGACACGATCCGCGTCACGCTGGACAGCGGCCTGGTGCTCGAAGGGCCGGTTGGCGCTGAGATTCAGGCGTTCCTGACAGCGGCGGCCCAGGCCACCCCAGAGCGTTACCCCTACCCTGCGATGGCTGGCGTGCTGGACGGCCGCCTGCGCGAGCTGTCATACCGGGTCATGAGCGACGCGGCGCTGGCCCCGGTTCTGCTCGCCAGCAGCGACGGCGAGCGCATTTACCGGCGCTCACTGGTCATGCTGCTGGCCACCGCCATCGACGAGCTGTGGCCGGGCAGAAAAGTCGCCGTGAGCTATGCCGTCCCCGACGGCGGCTTTTACTGCAAAATGCTGGACAGCGACTCGCTGACCAGGGAGGATATGGCGGCGCTTTACCTGCACATGCGCGCCATCGTGCAGGATGACGCGCCCATTACCAAGCGCGTCCTGCCGCTGGATCAGGCGGTGGCGCTGTTTGAGGCGCGCCAGGACTTCGACAAGGTGCGCCTGTTAGAGCAGCGCACCCGCCACGACCTGACGATCTATACGCTGCGCGGGCGTGACGATTACTATTATGGCTATATGGTCCCTACCACCGGCAGCCTTCAGTATTTCCGCCTGCTGGCCGCGCCGCCCGGCTTTATCCTTCAGTACCCGCGCCAGGAAACCCCGACTCATCTGAAGGACATGCTCCCCTACGAGAAACTGACGTCCGTGTTTCGCGAAGCCGACGAGTGGCTGCGGCGCGTGAACGTCGAAGATGTGGGCCGCCTCAACCGCGTTGTTCGCGAAAACCGCGTCCACGAACTCATCCTGGTGGCGGAAGCGCTGCACGAACAGCGCGTGGCCTTCATCGCCCGCGAAATCTGCGACAAGCACAAACGCCAGAACACACGGCTGGTCCTTATCGCCGGGCCGTCGTCGTCGGGCAAGACAACCTTCTCCAAGCGGCTGGCTATTCAACTGCTGGCGCACGGCCTGCGCCCGTTCACGGTAGAGCTGGACAACTATTTCGTTGACCGCGACCTGACGCCGCGCGATGAAAACGGCGATTACGATTTTGAGTCGCTGCAGGCGGTTAACCTGGAGCTGTTCAACCAGCACCTGCTGGAGCTGGCTTCCGGCAGGCCGGCGACGCTGCCGCGCTTTAATTTCATCAGCGGGAAAAGCGAAACCGGCAGCAGCGTCCAGCTCGCGCACAGCCAGATCATCATCGTCGAGGGCATTCACGGCCTCAACCCGGCGCTGGCAGCCGCTATCCCGCCGGAAATAGTGCACCGGGTTTATGTCTCAGCGCTGACCCAGCTTAATATCGACGCGCACAACCGCGTGCCCACAACCGACGTGCGTCTGCTGCGCCGCATCGTGCGCGACGCGCGCCTGCGCGGCTACAGCGTGACCGACACGCTGCTGCGCTGGCAGAGCGTGCGCCGGGGGGAAAAGCAGAACATCTTCCCCTTCCAGGAAAACGCTGACTCCATGTTCAATTCGGCGCTGGTGTACGAGCTGGCCGCGCTGCGCCCGCTGGTGGAGCCGCTGCTGCTGCAGGCGCGCCCCAACACACCCGCCTACATTGAGGCCAACCGCCTGCTGTCGTTCCTGGGCTGGGTGCAGCCCTTCACGCCTGAACAGCACGCCATGATCCCCGACACATCGCTGCTGCGCGAGTTTATCGGAGGCTCCACCCTGGCCGATTACCACCCCTAACGCCGCCCGCTGAACCCGGCGGCCCGGCGCGGCGCTCTTGACACCAACCGCAGAATGTGTAATGCTCAATGAAACTGGTCAGACCTCTTACCAGTGACGGCGCGCCCAGCGGCGCCAGTTGGCACGGAGCAGCCCGTTATGCAGCGACCAGCGGCCCTTCGCCCGGTAGATCACGTTGAACAGGCTGTCGTCACCGCCATTCTTGAAGGCCGCTTCCCGCCCGGCTCCATTCTGCCCGCCGAACGCGAATTAGCGGCCCAACTGGGCATCACGCGGCCCACGCTGCGCGAGGCCCTGCGCCGCCTGGAGCGTGACGGCTGGCTGGTCGTTCGCCAGGGGAAATCCACCGCCGTCACCGACTTCTGGACGGAAGGGGGAATGAACGTCCTCAGCGGCATCGTGCGCTACAGCCAGCATCTGCCGCCAGACTTCGTGGCCAATCTGCTGCAGGTGCGGCTTGACCTCGCCCCGACTTACACCCGTCTGGCAGTCGAACGCGCGCCCGCGCGCGTGCTTAAGGCGCTGGCCGGGCATGATCGGCTGGCTGAGCAGCCCGCCGCCTGCGCCGCCTTTGACTGGACGCTGCAAAAAACGCTGGCGGCCGCCTCTGGCAACCCGATTTACGCGCTGATCCTCAACAGCTTCGCCAGCTTCTACCACCAGCTCGCCGTGCTGTACTTCAGCCACCCTGAAAGCCGGGCCTCGTCGCGCGCTTATTACGCGGCGCTGGCCGCCGCCGCCCAGCAGGGTGACGGCCTCGCCGCGGAGGACGCCACACGCGCCGTTATGCGCGCAAGCATCCGGCTGTGGCAGCAGGCCGGCAGCGTCCCTGAGGAGCAGGTGTGATGCGCCGCTGGAATGGATGGGGCGACACCACTGTAACTTATCCGCTGCCGGCCAGCGCAGCGGCCTTTCTGGCGCAGCGCCTGGGGCCGGGCGGCCAGCCCTACGCTGCCACTTTCGAGCAGGTGGCGGCGGCGGTCCCGGCGTCGCGCCTGCCCGCGCACCCGCTGATCACTGACCGCGCTGAGGACCGCGTGCGCCACGCGCGCGGCCAGAGCCTGCCTGACTGGATCGCGCTGCGCGCCGGGCAGCCCGGCAGCTTCCCCGACGGCGTCGCCTACCCGCTGTCGCCAGATGACGTGCGGGCGCTGCTGCGCTTTGCCCGCCAAACGGGCGCGCGCGTGATTCCCTATGGCGGCGGGACCAGCGTTGTCGGCCACATTAACGCGCTGCCCGGCGATCAGCCCGTGCTGACGATTGACCTGAGCCGCATGAACCGCCTGCTCAACCTGGACGAAACCAGCCTGCTGGCCACCTTCGGCGCGGGTATCACCGGCCCGGACCTGGAAGCGCACCTGCGGGCGCGCGGCTGCACCCTGGGCCATTTCCCCCAATCGTTCGAGTACTCGACGCTGGGCGGCTGGATCGCGGCGCGTTCCAGCGGTCAGCAGTCGCTGCATTACGGGCGCATTGAGGACCTATTCGCCGGCGGAACACTTGAAACCCCGGCGGGCGAGCTGGTGCTGCCGCCTTTCCCGGCATCGGCGGCCGGCCCGGACCTGCGACAGCTTGTGCTGGGGTCAGAGGGGCGGCTGGGCGTGCTAACGGCGGCCACCGTGCGCGTTTCGCCCCTGCCCCACAGCGAGATCTTTCAGGCTGTTTTCTTCCCTGATTTCGCGCGCGGCCTGGAAGCCGTCCGCCAGATGGTGCAAAGCCGCCTGCCGCTCGCGCTGCTGCGCCTGAGCACCGCCCCCGAAACCGAAACAACGCTGCGCCTGGCCGGGCACGCGCGCGCTGTCGCAGCCCTGGAGCGCCTGCTGGCCGCGCGCGGGGCTGGCGCTGAAAAATGTATGCTGCTGCTGGGGGCGGCTGGCGGCGGCAAACAGGTGCGGCGCGCCCTGCGCGAAGCGCTGGCGCTGGCGCGGCGGCAGGGCGGTGTTTCCCTGGCTGGCGGCTACCTCGGCCAGCAGTGGCGGCGGTCGCGCTTTTACACGCCCTACCTGCGCAACACACTGTGGGACGCCGGGTACGCTGTTGACACGCTTGAGACCGCTGTGCCCTGGGAGCGTGTCCCGGCGGCGCTAGCCGGTATCGAACAGGCGCTGCGCGCCGCCGCCGCTGACCTGACGCCGCGCGTCCACATTTTCACACATATCTCGCACGTTTACCGGCACGGCGCGAGCATCTACACTACCCTGATCTTCCCGCTTCCGGCGCAGCCCGCGGCGGCGCTGGCGCTGTGGGCCGGCCTCAAGCGTGCGGCCAGCACGGCGGTTGTGCAGTACGGCGGCACGATCAGCCATCAGCACGGCGTCGGAACCGATCACCTGCCGTATCTTGAGGCCGAAAAAGGCGCGCAGGGGATGGCGGCGCTGCGGGCGCTGGCCGCCCAGTTCGACCCCGCCGGGATGATGAATCCGGGCAAGCTGTTCGGAGAGGTGTGAGCCATGTGGGAACGCGGCTGGCGCGATGCTGTCTGGTCACAGCTCGCCCAGGAGTGGGACATCCTCATCATCGGCGGCGGCATCACCGGCGCGGGCATTCTGCGCGAGGCGGCGCGGGCGGGCTGGTCAGCGCTGCTGGTTGAACAGCGCGATTTCGCCTGGGGCACGTCCAGCCGGTCCTCGAAGCTGGTGCACGGCGGGCTGCGCTATCTGGCGTCCGGCCAGGTGCGCATGACGTGGGCCTCAGTGCGCGAGCGCGAGCAGCTTCTCGACAGCGCGCCCGGCCTGGTTGAACCGCTCGGCTTCCTCATGGTGGCGGCGCGCGGCAGCAAGCCCGGCAGTTTCACCTACAGCGCCGGCCTCTCGCTCTACGATCTGATGGCCGGCCAGTGGACGCACCGCTATTATCAGGCGGAAGATTTCCAACTGCTGGCCCCGCACATCCGTCGCGACGGGCTGGAGGGCGGCTTCCGCTATATCGACGCCCAGACAGACGATGCGCGGCTGGTGCTGCGCCTGCTGCGCGAAGCAGCCGCCGACGGCGGGCACGCGCTCAACTACGCGCGCGCCGACAGCCTCATCCTCGAAGCCGGCCAGGTTCGGGGCGCGCGTATAACCGACACCTGCCAGGGCGGGCGCGCCGCTGAGCTGCGGGCGCGGGTGGTGATTAACGCGACCGGGGCCTGGGCTGACGGCCTGCGCCAGCAGGTAGACGCGCCAGCGCGCATCCGACCGCTGCGCGGCAGCCACCTGATCGTGCCCGCGTGGCGGCTGCCGGTAGCGCAGGCGGTCGCTTTCTCGCACCCGTTCGATGGCCGGCCGGTGTTCGCGCTGCCCTGGGAAGATATCACGCTGGTGGGCACAACCGACCTCGACCACAACCAACCGCTGCACACTGAGCCGCGCATCAGCCCGGACGAAGTGGCCTATCTCATGGCGGCCATCGCGCACCAGTTCCCGGCCTGCTCAGTTACGCTTGACGACGTGATCGCCACCTTCGCCGGCGTGCGGCCGGTCATCGGCACGGGCAAAGACGACCCATCGCGCGAATCGCGCGAGCACGTTCTCTGGCAGGAAAACGGCCTGCTGACGGTCACTGGCGGCAAGCTGACGACCTTCCGCGCCACCGCCCTCCAGGTGCTGCGCGAAGCGCGTGAGCGCATCCCTGACGCCGAACTGCCTGAAGAAAACACACCCGCTTTCTCAGCCGTGGAGCTGAGTGCGCTGCCCGCCACAGACCTGAGCGCGGCCACGCGCCGGCGGCTGCTGGGCCGCTACGGCGCGGACGCGGCCGCGCTGGCTGCCGCCGCGCAGCCCGGCGAGCTGACAGCGATCCCCGGAACGCATACGCTGTGGGCCGAACTGCGCTGGGCCGCCCGCGCCGAAGGCGTCTGCCACCTCGACGATCTGCTGCTGCGCCGGGTGCGCCTGGGGCTGGTGCAGCCGCAGGGCGGCGCGGCGCTGCTGGAGCGCGTGCGCGCCATCTGTCAGCCCGAACTCGGCTGGGACGACGCGCGCTGGAAAACGGAAGAAGCCGCTTATCGCGCCCTGTGGCGCGAGCACTACAGCCTGCCCGCCCCCGAATCAATCCCCGACTGGCACGCGCTGCTGCGCGCCACAACGCAGGCGCAGGCCGCGCCGCGCCCGGCGCGAACAATCGTGTGGGCGGCGCTGGCCGCCGCTGTCGTGCTGGCGGCGCTGCTGGCCAAACGGCGGCCGCGCCGGCGGCAGCCCCTTCACCGCTGCGCTGACACGCCAGATTGACGCGCCGCCGGGCCGCCGTTAATCGGCTTCGCCCTGCTCCACAGCGGCGGGGCGGGCCACAGCGGGCCGCACAGCCCGCCCCGCCACCTGCACTATCAGTATGCCCACCGCCGCCAGCAGCAGCCCCAGCGCCCCCTGCGCCGTGATGGCCTCGCCCAGGAACAGCCAGGCCAGCAGCGCGATCTGCACCAGCATTGTGTTGTTGATCACGCTGGATTCGAGCGCGCTCAGCGTGCGCAGGGAGGCGTTCCACAGCGTAAACGCCAGCGCCGTGTGCACCACCGCCAGCCAGATGATCAGCGCCCAGGCGGAGAGGTCCAGCCGCGGCGGCCCTTCCGCCAGCAGGCCGCCGGCCAGCAGCAGCGCTGAGCCAATGCCCATGCTCACAGTCGTTACAACCAGCGGCGTGATCGCGCCGTCACGGTTAACATAGCGCCCCAGCACGCTGCTGACAGCGTTGGCAAACGTGCCAGCCAGCCCCACCACCAGGCCAAACAGCGCCTGCGCCGGCAAGGAAACCGGCCAGAAATAGACCAGCGTGCCCAGCAGGAAAAGCCCAATGCCCACAAGCTGGCGGCGCACAGGGCGTTCGCCCAGCAGCAGCACGCCCAACGCCAGCACGAACACCGGCGTGAAATTCAGCATCAGGCTGAGCGTGACCGCCGGCAGCAAAGTCAGCGCCACAAACTGCGCGCCCTGAGTCAGCGTGTAAAACGTGAAACCCAGGGCGACCAGCAGCCCCCACTGCCGCCGCGTCAGGCGCTGCACAGCCGCGCGGCTCTGCGGCGAGCGCGCCGCCAGCGCCGCCAGACACAGAAAGGCGATAAAATAGCGCAGCCCGGCGAACGTCACCGGCGGGATGTCCGTCAGGCCCACCTTTATCAGCACCCACGACGCCGACCAGATCAGCGTGACCAGCAGCGCCTGTAACATTGCGGTAGCGCGCGCGGAGAACATCAGCCCTCCAACCGGTGATGGGCCTGAAGGCTGCGCACGCTCAGCGGCTTCTGGCGCAGCGCGCGGATGCCCTGCACAGTGGCCATCGCCGCGCTCAGCGTCGTGACGATCGGCACGTTGTACTGGTGTGCCGCCGCGCGAATCAGGCTGCCGTCATAGTGCGCCTGCCCGCCGCGCGGCGTGTTGACAATCAGCGCGATCTCGCCGGCACGAACCGCATCCACGATATGCGGCGAGCCATCGCTAACCTTGTTGATCGTCCGCGCGGGGATGCCCACCAGCGCCAGCAGCTGCGCCGTGCCGTGCGTCGCCGCCAGCGCAAAGCCCAGGCTGTGCAGGTCACGCGCGATCTTCACCACCGCGCCCTTGTCGTGGTCGTTAACGCTGATAAAAACCGTGCCATCCTGCGGCAGCGGCGCCCCGGCGGCGATCTGCGCCTTGGCGAAAGCGTGGCCAAAACTGGCCGCGTGGCCCATCACCTCGCCGGTAGAGCGCATTTCCGGCCCCAGGCGCGCGTCCACGCCGGGGAACTTCTGCCAGGGCAGCACCGCCTCTTTGACGAAGAACCCATCTACCGACGGCTCTTCCGTGAACCCGATGTCGGCCAGCGTGCGCCCGGCGGCGATCTGCGCCGCGTAGCGCGCCAGCGGGCGGCCAACTGCCTTGCTGACAAACGGGACTGTCCGGCTGGCGCGCGGGTTGACCTCCAGCACGTACACCACATCGTCCTTGATGGCAAACTGGATGTTGAACAGCCCCTTCACGCCCAACGCCAGCCCGATACGCCGCGTGTGTTCGCGAATAATCTCGATGTGGTACTCGCTGATTTTATACGGCGGCAGCACGCAGGCGGAGTCCCCGCTGTGCACGCCCGCTTCCTCAATATGCTGCATAACGCCGCCGATGGTGACGTGCGCGCCGTCGCACAGCGCGTCCACGTCCACCTCAAAGGCGTCGTCCAGAAACTGGTCAATCAGCAGCGGGTGGCCGGTCCATTCCACGTTGTTATCCAGCCAGCGCGCCAGCATCTCGTCATCAAAGACAATCGCCATGCCGCGCCCGCCCAGCACATAGCTGGGGCGCACCAGCACCGGGTAGCCGATGCGGCGCGCGGTTTCGAGGGCGGCTTCGCGGGTCAGGGCCGTCGCGCCGTCCGGCTGGTTGATATCGAGGCGGCGCAGCAGCGCGCTAAACCGCTCGCGGTCCTCCGCCAGGTCTATCGTTTCCACCGGCGTGCCCCAGATCGGCGCGCCGGCCTGCGCCAGCGCCGCCGCGATATTCAGCGGCGTCTGCCCGCCAAACTGCACCAGCACCCCGTCAGGCCGTTCGCTCTCAATGATATTCAGCACATCTTCAACGGCCAGCGGCTCGAAGTACAGCCGGTCGGCGGTGTCATAGTCGGTGCTGACCGTCTCCGGGTTGCAGTTCACCATGATTGACTCATAGCCCATCTCTTTGAGGGCAAAGCAGGCGTGAACGCAGCAGTAATCGAACTCAATTCCCTGCCCGATGCGGTTTGGCCCGCCGCCCAGCACGATCACCTTGCGCCGGCTGGTAGGCTGCGCCTCATCGTCGTCCTCATAAGTGGAGTACAGGTAAGGCGTGTGCGCCTCGAACTCCGCCGCGCAGGTGTCCACACGATAATAGTTCGGCAGCACGCCCAGCGCCTTGCGCCGCGCGCGCACCGCCTGTTCGTCCGTGCCGACAAGCTGCGCCACATGCGCGTCGCTGAAACCGTAGCGCTTGAGTTTAACGAAATCGGCCTGGTCGAGGCGGTCCAGCGTCAGCTTCCTGCCGATAATCGTCTGCTGAATGCGCATCGTGTCGGCCATCTGGCGCACGAACCAGGGGTCAAAGCGCGTGTTCGCCGCGATCTCGCTGGGCGGCATGTCGTGGAACATGGCCGCCGCCACCTGGAACAGCCGCCGCGCCGTTGGCACACGCAGCGCTTCAGGCGGCACATCCTGCATCTTCGCGCCGAACCCGGTCACGCCAATGTCCAGCGCCCGCACGCCCTTTTGCAGCGCCTCTGCGAAAGTGCGCCCGATCGCCATCACCTCGCCCACCGCTTTCATCTGCGGCCCCAGCACCGCGTCAGCGCCGGTGAATTTTTCAAAGTTCCAGCGCGGAATTTTGACAACCACATAGTCCAGCGACGGCTCAAAGCTGGCCGGCGTCACGCGGGTGATGTCGTTGGGAATCTCGTCCAGGCGCATACCCACCGCCAGCAGCGCCGCGATCTTGGCAATCGGAAAGCCGGTGGCCTTGCTCGCCAGCGCCGACGAACGCGACACGCGCGGGTTCATCTCGATCACGTAAACGTCGCCGTCGTCAGGGTTGATGGCGAACTGCACGTTGGCCCCGCCCGTCGCCAGCCCAACGCGATCCAGCACAGCGCGCGCCATGTCGCGCAGGCGCTGCAATTCCCTGTCGGTCAGCGTTTGCACCGGGGCTACCGTGATGCTGTCGCCGGTGTGCACGCCCATCGGGTCAAGGTTCTCAATCGAACACACCACGACAAAGTTGCCGCTGCTGTCGCGCATGACCTCCAGCTCGTACTCTTTCCAGCCCAGCAGGCTCATATCAATGAGCACCGATGTCACCGGGCTGAGCTTGAGGCCGCGCTCAGCGATCGCGCGCAGCTCATCAGGGGAATGAGCCACGCCGCCGCCGCTGCCGCCCAGCGTAAACGACGGGCGCACCAGCACCGGATAACCCAGCGCCTCGGCCGCGCTGAGCGCCGCTTCCACGCTCGTCACCACCTCGCTCGGCGGCGACTTCAGCCCGATCTCGGTCATCGCGTCCTTGAACAACTGGCGATCCTCGGCCAGCTCGATGCTGCTGAGCGACGCGCCGATCAGCTCTATGCCGTGCTTCGCCAGAATACCCGCATCGCGCAGCGCCAGCGCCAGGTTGAGCGCCGTCTGCCCGCCGACTGTCGGCAGAATAACGTCCGGCTTTTCGGCCTCGATAATGCGCGCGCAGATTTCCGGCGTCAGCGGCTCGACATAAGTCGCGTCCGCAAATTCCGGGTCGGTCATGATCGTGGCCGGGTTAGAGTTCACCAGCACGATGCGATAGCCCAGGGCGCGCAGCGCCTTGCACGCCTGCACCCCGCTGTAGTCGAACTCGCACCCCTGGCCGATCACAATCGGCCCGGAGCCAATCACCATGATGGTTTTGATGTCTGTGCGTGGGGGCATCGCTTTACAACCTGCGCTTACCGCGCGTCAATAGCAGAAAGTCATTCACCCGCCCGCCGCCTGCCGTCTTTCACACGCTCGACAAACGCATCAAACAGGTAGAGCGAGTCGTGCGGGCCGGGCGCGGCCTCCGGGTGATACTGCACGCTGAACACGTCCAGCGCCTTGTGGCGCAGCCCCTCGACCGTGCCGTCGTTCAGGTTAACGTGCGTGATCTCCGCGCCGCCCAGGTCGCTGTCCGGCGTAACAGCGAAGCCGTGATTGTGGCTGCTGATCTCCACCACGCCGGTGAGCAGATTCTTCACCGGCTGGTTGCCGCCCCGGTGGCCGAAGCGCATCTTCTCAGTTCTGCCGCCCAGCGCCAGCCCGATAATCTGGTGGCCCAGGCAGATGCCAAACAGCGGCATCTGGCCCAGCAGCGCGCGCACATTCTCAATGGCGTAGGTGACCGCCGCCGGGTCGCCCGGCCCATTGCTCAGGAACACGCCCGCCGGGTTCATCGCCAGCACGTCCGCCGCCGGCGTGTGCGCCGGCACAACGGTCACACGCAGGCCCCGGTCGGTCAGCAGCCGCAGAATGTTGCGCTTGATGCCAAAATCGTAGGCCACGATCAGCGGCCCGGCCGGGTCATAGCGGTGGCTGCGATACCACTGCGGATCGCTGCGCTCCGCCCAGTTGTACGGCTCCGCACAGGTCACGCTGTCCACCAGGTTAGCGCCAACCATATCCGGCGCCCGCCGCGCCAGCTCCACCAGCGCCGCCGTGTCCTCCGCCGCCGCGCCGTGCGCGATCACAGCGCGCATAGCGCCCTGCGCGCGGATGTGCCGCACCAGCGCGCGCGTCGCCACCTCCGCCAGGCCGATCACGCCCTGCGCCTTGAGATAGTCGTCCAGCGTGCCGCGCTCGCGCCAGCTGCTCACCACCGGGCTGAGCGCCCGCACCACAAAACCGGACACCCAGGCCCGGTCCGATTCAACGTCCTCCAGGTTCACGCCGGTGTTGCCAACGTGCGCGACGGTCAGCGTCACAATCTGGCCAAAGTACGACGGGTCGGTCAGGATTTCCTGATACCCGGTCATGGAGGTGTTGAACACCACCTCGCCCGCCCGGACGCCCTGCACGCCGAAGCCGATTCCCGTGAAAACGCGCCCATCCTCTAACGCGATCGCGCCGCGCATCAGCCTTCCCCCTACGAGCGATAGTCGCCGTTGATGGTCACGTATTCGTGGCTCAGGTCACAGGTCCAGACCAGCGCCGCGCCGCTGCCCAGGCCGCAGTCCAGCGTGACATCCACCTCCGGGGCGCTGATGATCGCCGTCGCCAGCGCTTCGCTGTAGTCCAGCGGCACGCCGTCGCGGAACAGCAGCACCGTGTTCCTGTCACCAGCCGCGCCGGACGCCATCGTCAGGCTGGCGCGCGCCGGGTCGAACGGCGCGCCCGCCCGCCCCGCCGCCGCGATAATGCGCCCCCAGTTGGCGTCATTGCCGTAAAACGCCGTTTTCACAAGCGCCGAAGTCGCGATTGCGTTCGCAAGCTGCCGCGCGGAGCCGTCATCGGCCGCGCCGTTCACCGCCAGCGTGATGAACTTGGTCACCCCTTCGCCGTCGCGCACAATCGCCTGCGCCAGGTGTACGCACAGCGCGGTCAGCGCCTGCTCGAACGCATCCAGCGCGGGCGTCACGCCGCTGGCGCCGTTCGCCAGCAGCAGCACCGTGTCGTTAGGACTCATGTCGCCGTCCACAACGATACGGTTATAGCTGGCGTCAGCGGCGGCGGCCAGCGCCGCCTGCGCCTGCGCCGGCGTGAGCAGCGCGTCCGTGACGATCACGCTGAGCATGGTCGCCATGTTGGGCGCGATCATGCCCGCGCCTTTGGCGATGCCCGCCACCTGGCACGCGCCGACTGTGGCCGATGCCAGTTTAGGGCGCGTGTCCGTCGTCATGATAGCCCGCGCCGCCCCCGCCCAGTCGCTGCCCGTGGCGCTGGCCGCCAGCTCCACGCCAGCGCAGATTTTGTCCATCGGAAGCTGCGTGCCGATTACACCGGTCGAAAGCACCAGCACCTGGTCCTCAGCGCAGCCGAGCCGCTGCGCGGCATAGCGCGCCGTCGCCCGCGCGTTGTCCATACCCTGGCCGCCGGTGCAGGCGTTCGCGCTGCCGGTGTTGATAACAACCGCGCGCACCGCGCTGGCGTCGGCGCGCAGTCGTTCGGCATCCAGCAGCACCGGCGCAGATTTCAGCCGGTTGGTCGTGAACACCCCGGCGGCGGCGCACGGCGCGGCGCTGGTGATGAGCGCCAGATCAAGCCGGCTGTCCTTTTTCAGGCCGCAGTGAACGCCCGCCGCCGTGAAACCGCTAACAGCCGCAATCGCAGGGGTGATCTCAACCATGTGCCAGGCTCTCCAGCATCGCCGTGAGATGGCCAATCAGAATGTCCACATGCTGCTTTTCAATGACCAGCGGCGGAATAAAGCGCAGCACGTTCTCGCCCGCGTTAACCAGCAGCAGGCCGCGCTGATACCCTTCGGCAACCAGCGGCGCGACATCAACTGTAAGCTCCAGGCCCACCATCAGACCGCGCCCGCGCACCGCCGCGATCAGCGGGCTGTTGATCTCCGCCAGGCGCTCCAGCAGATACTCGCCCGTCGCGCGCACGTGCGCCAGAAATTCAGGCTGGCTCACGCGCGCCAGCACGACCTTCGCCGCGCTCGTCACCAGCGGGCCGCCGCCAAACGTCGAGCCGTGTTCGCCTGGGTGCAGGTGGTCAGCGACCGCCTGCGTTACTAAAATCGCGCCGACCGGCAGCCCGCCCGCCAGCGGTTTGGCGATAGTCATGATGTCCGGCGTAACGCCGCTGGCCTCATGCGCCCACAGCGTGCCGGTGCGCCCCATACCGCACTGTATTTCATCAAAGATCAGCACGGCGCTGTGCCGGTTGCACAGGTCGCGCAGCGCCTGCAAAAAGGCCGGCGTCGCCGGGTTAATGCCGCCTTCACCCTGCACCGGCTCAACGATCACGGCGGCCGTCCGGTCGGTGATCGCCCCGGCGGCGGCCTCCACATCGTTGAACGGGGCAACCACCACGCCCGGCAGCAGCGGCGCGAACGGCTTCTGGTATTTCTCTTTGGGCGTCAGCGAGACCGTCGCGATCGTGCGCCCGTGAAACGCGCCGGTGAAACACACGATCTCCGTTTTGTCGGGCCGGCCCGCGTCATAGGCCAGCTTGCGCGCGAACTTGATCGCCCCTTCGTTGGCCTCCGCGCCGCTGTTGCAGAAAAACACGCGGTCCGCGAACGATTTTTCCACCAGCGCGGCGGCCAGCTCAGCCTGCGGCACAGTGTTGTACAGGTTGCTCACGTGGATAAGCTGGCCGGCAGCCTGCTGGACAGCGCGCGTCAGCTCAGCATCGCCATAGCCCAGCGCGTTGACCGCGATGCCGGCCACGAAATCCAGGTATGCGCGGCCCTCCGTGTCGTACAACTGCACGCCTTCGCCGTAGGCCAGGACAAACGGCGGACGGCGATACGTCTGCATCAGGTAGTTGTGTTCCAGGTCCAGCGCCCGCGCTGTTATATCCGTAGCTGTCATTAGCTGCCCTCTCCAGTTGTCAAAGCGGCCTGTGTGAAAACTGTGCCGCTGCGCCGCTGCAAGCCCGCCAGGTTGGTGATAACCGCCTGCGGCACACCGCCTTCCAGCGCATGCAGCGCTGTCTGGACCTTCGGAATCATCCCGCCGAAAATCGTGCCATCGGCAATCAATTCGCGCGCGCGCGCCGCGTCCAGTGCCGCGATAACCTTCCCGTCGAGCATAACCCCTTCAACATTCGTCAGAAACACCACCTCGCGCGCGCCCAGCGCCGCCGCCACCGCCCCGGCGACGTGATCAGCGTTGACATTATAGGCGCTGTCCGGCCCCAGGCAGATCGGCGCGATCACCGGCGTCACACCCTGCGCCAGCCAGGCGCGCAGCGCCTCCGCGCGCACCGCCGTCACCGCGCCCGTGAAACCCATGTCCACCGTCGGGTGAGGCATCTTCTCCGCGCGAATCAGCCCACGGTCCACCCCGCTGACGCCCAGGGCGTCCACCCCGCCCGCCACCAGATGGCGCACAAGCCGCGTGCTCACCGCGCCGCACAGCACCATCTCAACCGCCGTCAGCGAGGCGGCATCGGTTACGCGCACACCGTCGAGATAGCGCGGCTCGATCCCCAGCGCCTGCTGCAAAGCGGAAATCTCTTTGCCGCCGCCGTGCACCACCACGACCGGCACGTCCAGCGCGCGCAGCGCGGGTGCCAGCCCGGCCAGAAAAGCGGGATCGTCAATCTCGTTGCCGCCAATTTTGACGACAACTGGCGCTGCGTCGGTCACAACAGGCCCTCCGTTTCGTCCAGGCCAAACATCAGGTTAAAACACTGTACCGCCTGCCCCGACGCGCCCTTCCGCAGGTTATCCGTCACGCTGGTGATGTGCAGGTAGCGCGGCGTAACCGGCGTCAGGCTGATAGCCGCGCCGTTGGTCCGCACGACATGGCGCAGCGTGGCCTGCTGGCCCGCCGGCAGCACGTTCACCAGCGGCTCGTTAGCGTAGATTTCCTCATAGAGCGTCTGCGCCTGGTCGCTGGAAACAGCGCCGTTCAGCGTGACATAGATGCTCGCCATCAGCCCTCTGTCCACCGGCAGCAGGTGCGGCGTGAAAATCAGCGTGCCAGTCTGGCCGAGTTTGGCCATTTCCTGCTCAATCTCGCCCACGTGCCGGTGAACGCGGCCGGGGTTATAAGGCGAGAAATTGCCGAACACCTCGACAAAGTGCGTGGTGGGCTTCGGTTCGCGCCCGGCGCCGGAAACGCCTGATTTCGCGTCCACGATCACCGGCGCATCAGGCTCAAGCGCCCGCGCCTTCAGCAGCGGGTACACCCCCAGCAGCGTCGTTGTCGGGTAGCAGCCCGGCGCCGCGACGACATTCGCGCCGCGCAGCCGGCCGCGGTTGATCTCCGGCAAACCGTAAGGAACGGGCAGCAGCTCCGGGTTAGGGTGCTCGATGCCGTACCAGCGCTTATAGTCCGCCGGCGTGTTCAGGCGCAGGTCGGCTGACAGGTCAATCACCTTCACGCCCTGGGCCAGGGCGCGCGCCGCCACCGGCGCCGATACCTTATGCGGCAGCGCCAGAAATACGACATCAACCGCCGCCAGGTCAGCGGCGTCCGCGCCAATATAGCGCAGCGACGTGCCCGGAACCGGCTGGCCGGTAAAGGTGCCCGATGTCGCGAAAACGATCTCCACCTGCGGGTGGCCCGCCAGAATCTCGACCAGATCAAGGCCGGCGTATCCGGCTGCGCCATACACCCCCACACGCACCAACTGCATAGCTGCTCCTCTCCTGTCTACAAAAAACTCCTGATCGCCTGCTATGCGATCAGGGGTTTGCCTGCTTCCTGCCGTTGTGCTTCGCGCGCTGCGCCGCCGCAGGGCCGCGCAGCGCGCATATGCATAGCCGCGCTTTTTATCCCTTGACGGACCCCGCCATCAGACCGCGCACAAAATACCGCTGAAGGCCCAGGAACACGATCAGCGGCAGAATCATCGAAACGAACGCGCCCGCCGTCAGCAGATACCACTGCTGCCCCCGCGACCCAATCATGTTAACGATGCGCATCGTCAGCACGATGTTGTCGTTGTTGGTAAAGCTCAGGAAAACCAGCGAAACCAGATAGTCGTTCCACACCCACAGGAACTGGAAGATCGCGAACGAAGCCAGCGCTGGGATGGACAGCGGCAGGATCAACCGCACGAAGATCGTGAAGTGCGACGCGCCGTCAATGAAGGCGGACTCCAGCAGGTCACGCGGGAGGCCGCTAATGTAATTATAGAGCAGGTACGTCGCCAGCGGCAGGCCGAAACCCGTGTGCGCCAGCCACACAGCGAGAAACGTCCCGTTGATATTCAGGACGTTGTAGTCGCGCAGGACGGGGACCAGCGCGATCTGAAGCGGGACGACCAGCATCGCCACCACCAGGATGAACAGAATCCGCCGGCCAGGGAATCGCATCCACGAGAAGCCGTAAGCCGCGAACGCCGCGATCAGGACAGGAATGATCGTTGATGGGATGGTCACAGTCAGCGAGTTGATGAACGCCAGCAGCATATTCTCGCCTTCGACCGTGCTGAATGTGCCATCGGCGTTGCGCACCTGCACATCCTGGCCGTTGATGACCTGCTGGTAGTTTTCCAGCGTGAAATTGGTGTTAGCGGTGATCTGTTCAGAAGACCGTACCAGCTTGCCCACCCGGATCGTGCCCTGCCACGTCAGCAGACTGCCGTCAGGCATCGTCACGCCGGCCCGCCATTCATTAAAGGTTTTAGTGACCCCCTCGATCGTGATCGGCTGGTCAACCGACTGTCCGGTCGGGATCGGCAGTTCCTCGCTCTGAACCTGCGCGCGGTGGGGGAAAACCGTCCACCACCCGGAGCTGTCAATATCCTGTCGGGTGCGTATCGAAGAGATGAACAGGCCCAGCGTCGGCAGCGTCCAGAGAATGACGATCAGCAGCAGCGTGCCGTTGACCAGGAGAGCTGCGCTGCGTTTGGTAATCTTCATCGCGTTTGGTCTCCCATCCCCTAGAACGTCTGCTGCTTGCCGAACTGCCGGAGGTTGTAGATCATCACCGGGACAACCGCCAGCAGCAGGACGATAGCGATCGCTGAGCCGAGGCCCTGGTTAAACACAGTGAACATCTCCCGGAAGAAGCGCACGCCGATCACCTCCGTGCCGAACTGCCCGCCCGTCATAACGATGACGATGTCGAAGATCTTCAGCGTGAAAATGATGATCGTCGTGGTCACAGTGATCAGCGTTCCGCGAATGCCAGGGATAATAATGCTGAAGAAGATGCGCACCTCATTCGCGCCGTCCACGCGGGCGGCCTCCAGCAGGTCGCCATCAATGCCCTTGATCGCCGCCGAGATCAGCACCATCGCGAAGCCGGTTTGCAGCCACACCATGACGATAATCAGGAACAGGTTGTTCCAGGGCTGCACCAGGCGCAGCCAGTCCTGGCTCTGCCCGCCCAGGCCGGTAACGACAGCGTTAATGATCCCAATGTTAGGGTTCACGTCGAAAACGAACTTCCAGATCACGCCCGCGCCGACCATCGAAATCGCCATCGGCAGGAAGATCAGCGACTTGGCGGCGCGCTCAAACCTGCTGCGGTCCGCCAGGATGGCGATCAGCAGCCCAAGCCCGATCGTCAGCGGCGTGCCGATAACCAGCCACAGCAGGTTGTTGCGCCAGGCTTCGATCATAACGCGCTGGGTAAACACCTGAACATAATTGTCAAGGCCGACGAACTTAGAGCCGTCGGCGCTGTAAAGGCTTAAAATAAACGTACGCAGGGCAGGCAAAGCCAGAAACCAGAGCAGGAAAAAGATCGCCGGCCCAACGAACACGTAAGGCTGAATGCGCCTGGTCCACTTGGCAGGCAGCGACTCGACAATCCAGTTCGCCATAAAAAACAGGGCCGCGATGCCGCCCACACCCCAGATAATCGCTACAATGCCAATCACGATCCGCGAATCCTGGCTGTCGCGCAAATAAGCAAAGCCGAGATAAAGGCCCAGCAGCGTCAGCAGCGTCCCCAGAACACCCACCACAATGCGAAACACATTAGTGCGTCGCGGCTCAGGGCCTGTTGCGTTGTGGTCAGTCACTTGTTCCATAATTTTGTTCCTCAGGCTAAATAGAATCTGGCTCGCCAGGCATGGCGGTAAGATTAAGAAAGGCAGGGCACCATAGCTGGCTGCCCTGCCTTTCACAGACACAACTGAAAAAGCGCGACGTTAGTACGCCCGAAGACGCTTACGGCAAAGCGTTACTCAGCCGGCCAGCCCGCGTCAATTTCCTCAAGCGTCGTATCGAGATCGGTCGTGCCGCTCACCCAGTTGGTGATGCCCTTCCAGAACGTGCCAGCGCCAACAGCAGCGGGCATAATGTCCGAACCGTCGAAGCGGAACGACGTGGCCTGCGCCACAACCTCGGCCGCCCGGCGCTGAATGTCATTGGCGAACCAGGCGGGATCCACGTCGTTCTGCGGGGCGAGCGTGCTGCCGTCAGCCAGCCACGTCTTAACCGATTCGCCACGGCTCAGCCAGTCCATCGTCGCGCGGACTTCGGGGCGGTCGTTGAACATCGCCATGATGTCAGCAGCGCCAAGGACAGGGCGGCCATACGCGGGGTCAATCGGCGGCAGGTAGAAGAAGTCGTAGTCAACGCCAGCGACCAGCGGCGGGTCAGTCGGGAAGAAGCTGGTGATGAACGTCGCCTGGCGGTGCATGTAGCACTCTGGCGGGTCGGTGAACAGGCCCAGCGGGGCGCTGCCGAACGCCGTGCCGGCGATCGACTGCGTGCCGCCAGCAACATAGGCGTCGTTGAACCAGATATTGCCCATGACCTCGAAGGCGTTCTTCACAATCGGGTCGGTGAACTTGACACGGTCAGCCGGGGTTGCCGGAACCGTCCAGTTGTCGTAGGCCTCCAGCGGCGCGGTGCGCAGCATAATGTCTTCGATCCAGTCGGTGCCGGGCCAGCCAGTCGCCGCGCCCGACTCAATGCCGATGCACCACGGCGTGCCGCCGTCGGCAACGATCTGGTCAGACAGCGCCAGCATCTCATCCCAGGTTTCGGGAACCTGGTAACCAGCCGCGTCCCAGGCCTGCTTGGGATACCAGACCAGGCTCTTGACGCTGTTGCGCGCCCAGACACCAGCCATGAACTTCTCGCCATCCGGCCCCGGACGCATCGCCAGGTCAAGCCACGCCTGGGTGTAGTTCGTCGTCAGCCAGTCAGGGTGCATGAAGGTGCTGATGTCAACGACCTTGCCCTGCTTCGTGAACACATCAAGCAGGCCAGGCTGCGGGAAGTCCGCCATATCGGGGGCGCGGCCGCCAGCGACCTGCGCCGCGATCACGCCTTCGAACTGCTTGCTGCCGGTGTACACCACGATGATGCCCGTCCAGTCCATGAACGCCTGGAACGAGTTCTGGAACTGAACGGCGTCGTTGCCGTCCTGTGTGCCGACGATTGTCACGACTGTTCCGGCATATTCGCCGTTGCAGGCCGCTTCAAGCTCCGCCGACATCATCGGGAAGAAGCCATCCGGGCATCCAGGCGGCTGGGCGCCGACGACATTCACGCTTAAGATCGGGACGATCAGCGCGACCAGCAAGAGAATCGGGAAAACTTTTCGTCTAAACATTGCCTGTTGTTTCTCCTTTTAACTGTGGACTATAAGGGGAATTCCGGCAGCAACCGACAGCAAGCTGTAACGCCACTTCCCACCGCTGTTTGCACAGCTTCAGCGCGCACGCTGCTGTCTGTCAATTCATCTGGAAACCCCTAGGGCAAACGATACAACCTGAAAATCCGGCTGCTGTGAGACTGCACAGCGTCTATCATAAATGGCGAACGGCATAACCCGTAAACCACCCCGCTGCGCGGCCAGCCGGACAGGCCGCGTAACAGGTAGTGTAAAACGTTCACAGTGACCTGTCAATCAACAGCGGCGCTTTTGTGCAGTGTGCCTAACACAGCGCCGCCGTGCCCTTGTCCAGAATCGTTTACGTTTACTTGACGCGCCTGCCCCCCGGCGGTAGGATGCAGGTGCGCACACGGAGCGTAACCTGAGCATGATCGAAGCGCACAACCTGACCAAACGCTACGGTCTGTACCCGGCGGTCGAGGGCCTGTCGTTCACCGCCGCCCCTGGCGAGATCGTCGGCCTGCTGGGGCCGAACGGCGCCGGCAAAACCACCACGATCCGCATGCTTACCGGCTTCATGCCCCCCACCAGCGGCACCGCGGTTATCGCCGGTTTCGATATCAGCGCTGACTCGCTTGAAGTCCGGCGGCGCGTTGGCTACCTGCCGGAGCGCGTGCCCGTTTATCCTGACATGACGGTGCGCGGCTATGTCACGTTCTGGGCGGAACTGCGCGGCGTGCGCCGCCCCCGCGCCCAGGTGGACAGCGTGCTGGCGCGCGTCCAGCTTGCTGACCGCCGCGACAGCCTGATCCGCCACCTGTCAAAAGGCATGCGACAGCGCCTGGGCCTGGCGCAGGCCCTGGTGCACAACCCTGAAATCATCATTCTGGACGAGCCAACAATCGGCATTGACCCGCAGCAGGTGATCGAAGTGCGCCAGCTCGTGCGCCAGCTCGGCGCTGATCACACTGTGCTGTTCAGCACGCACATCCTGTCCGAAGCTGAGCAGATCTGCGACCGCGTGCTGATCATTCACCAGGGCCGCATCATCGCCCAGGGCGCGCCCGCAACGCTGCGGCAGCAGCTTCAGCCCGGCGCGCACCTGTACGTCGCTGTCGCGTGCGTGCCCGGCGTGTCAGCGCGGGACCTGCTGGCCGGCGTAACGGGTGTCGAGGCGGTTCAGCCGCAGGGCGAAGGCTGCACGCTGCGCATCCGGCCCGGCGTTGACGCCCGCGCCGCAGTCGCCCAGGCGGTCACGCAGGCTGGCTGCCACCTGCTTGAGCTGCGCCCGGTCGCGATGACACTGGAAGACATCTTCCTTGATGTCGTAGGAAAGGCGCACCAGGAATAATGCGCGCTGTGTGGATCGTTTTCCGCCGTGAAGTCGGGCAGTATTTCGCCACGCCCCTGTATTATCTGCTGATGGCGGGCTTTCTGCTGCTGACGGCGCTGGTGTTCAATAACGACCTGGTTATCAGCGTCAGCTTCCGCCCGGCGTCGCCCGCCGTTGTCCCCGCCTTCCTGTCGTTCACGCTGGTATTTCTGGCCCCGCTGCTGACAATGCGCCTGCTGGCGGAAGAAAGCCGTGAGGGCACGCTGGAGCTGCTGCTTACAGCGCCCGTGCGCGATTTCGATATTGTGCTGGGCAAGTTCCTGGGCGCGTGGTTTTTCTACACCCTGCTGCTGGCGCTGACAGCGGTTTATCTGGCGATTCTGGCCGCCATCAGCCAGCCAGATCTGGGCCACGCGGCCAGCGCGTACATCGGCATCTGGCTGTACGGTGGCGCTGCGCTGGCAGTTGGGCTGCTGTTCTCGGCGCTCACTGAAAATCAGATTGTCGCCGCCTTCCTCAGCACAGCCGCGCTGCTGATCCTGTATCTGGGCAGCCTGGCGGGGCAGATTGTCGCCAATGTGGAGGTCGCCCGCCTGATCAACATGCTCACGCTGCAAGGGCACTTCACCACCTCATTCGCCTATGGCCTGGTGCGCGCTGAGGACGCCGCCTACTACGCCGGGATCATCGTGATCGCGCTGTTCATTACAATGCGCGCAGTTGAATCGCACAGGTGGCGCTGATGAGCAACGACCCCATCGTCATTCGGCGCAGCCAGCTTGGGCACTGGGCCGGGTATCTCGGCGGCGCGAGCCTGCTGCTGGGCGTGGTTGGCTGGCTGTGGCAGGGCGCGCTCACGCCGGTGATCGGCGCGCTGCTGGCCGCGGGCGCGCTCGGCCTCGCCGCCTGGGGCGCGCTGAACCCGCGCGAATTCGCGGACCTCATCCGCGGACGCCAGACGCGCCACGCGACCGCCTCGGTGTTTTCCGCGCTGCTGCTGGTGGGCATCGTGGCGCTGCTGTACACCCTGCTGGAGCGCGCCGCGCTCACGCTGGACATGACCGAAGGGCGGCGCTTCACCCTCAGCCAGCAAACCCAGGATGTGCTGCGCGGCGTCAGCCAGCCGGTCCGCATCACCGGCTTCTACGCCTCTGACGCGGTGCAGATGCAGGCGATTGACGACCAGATCATCCGCCTCTATGAAGCGGCCAGCGACGGACGCATTACACACCAGTACATCAACCCGGAAGAAGAGCCAGCGCTGGCGCAGCGCTTCGGCGCGACGAGCAGCGGCGCGCTGTACCTGTCGTACCTCAACCCTGACGGCTCGGTCAATTTCAGCACGCTGGCCCGCATCCCCCGCGAGACAGGCGGCGCGCAGGAGCGCGAGATCACCCAGGCAATCGCGCGGCTGCTTAACGCCGGGACCTTCAAGGTCTATTTTGAGACCAGCCTGGGCACGCTTGACCCGCTGGACACGTCGCAGCAGGGGCTGTCGGCGGTCCACCTGGGCATGCAGGAAAGCGGCCTGACAACCAGCGCGCTTGACCTCGCCGCGCTGGCCGCCGCCGGCAGCCCCATCCCTGACGACGCCGCCGCTGTTATCATCGCCCGGCCAACCGTGGAGCCGGGGCCAGCGGAGCTGGCCCTGCTGGACGCCTATCTGAAGCAGGGCGGCGCGCTCTTAATCCTGGCTGATATCCAGTTCAGCGCAAATCCGGTGATGGGCGCCGACAGCCTGTTCAACGAATACCTGTGGACGACTTACGGCCTGCGCGCCGAAAACGCTGTGGTGGTGGATTACACGTCGAGCATCCGCACGCCGCTCGACGTTATCGGCGCTGCCGTCGCGACCGGCGTGGACATCGCCGCCCGGCTTGACCCTGAGAAAGCCCCCACCCTGTTCCGGCTGGCGCGCAGCCTGGACATCAACAGCGAGAATCCGCCGGTCAACAGCGGCTTCATTATCATGTCGTCGCCCGAAAGCTATGGCGAAACAGACCTGACCACCCTGGCGGAAACCGGGGCCTATGCGCCCGACCCGGCCAGCGACCGGGCCGGGCCGCAGGTTATCGCCGGGTGGGCCTGGGACCAGACAACGGGCGCGAAAATCCTGCTGATCGGCGACAGCGATTTCATCACAAACGGTTACGTCAGCAGCAGCCTGGGGAACGCCATCCTCTTTACTGACGGCCTGGCCTGGCTCACAGGCCTCAGCGACCAGATTGGGTTTTCAACCCAGGGGTTTACGACCGCGCTGCCGCTGATTTACGTCACAACACAGCAGCTTGACCTCATCGCCCTGATCACGGCGGTCCTGATGCCCGGCGCGGTGCTGATCGCCGGGCTGGCCGTATGGCGGCGCCGGGCGGCTCGGCGATGAAACGCCGGCGCGCTTTCCCGCTGCTGCCGGCGCTGCTGGCGCTCTTTGTCGCCCTGGCCGCGCTCGCGCTGCTGCAGAGCCGCCAACCGCCGCCCGCCCTGCCCGCCGCGCCAACCGCCACCGCGACCCTCGCCCTGTCGCCCATCCCCACCGGCACGCTGCTGCGCGTTTTCCCCGAACTGGCCGTGCGCGACATCCAGGCGATCCGCCTGGAAAGCGCCGCCAGCGCGCAGCCGTTCACCATCAGCCGCAGGCCTGACGGCGTCTGGGCCGCGCCGGACGCCGCGGGCACGCTTGACCTGGACGCCGCCAGCGCCATCGCGCGCACGTTTGCGCTGCTGCCTTACGGGCGCAGCGTTAACATTGTGCCAGATACCGACCTCAGCGCGTATGGATTCACAGAGACGCCGCGTCTATTGTTTCAGCTCGTGTTAACGGACGGCAGCGGCCATGTGATCGCTGTCGGCGGCCTCACCCCCGATGGCAGCGCCTATTACGCGCTGGTAGATGAGCGTGACGAGATCTTCCTGCTGGAGCGTGGGCCTGTTGACTTCCTGGAAGGTTATATCCAGTCGCCGCCGCTTGCTTGACAAAAAAATCAAATATCGTTACTGTTTACAGTTATCTTTAAAAAAAGACACCTTCGGTGGCGGCTTCATACGGCTAATTCGTCAACCACGCGGTTTTGAGTCATACTATTCCGGTTGATTGATAGTGGCAGTTCGGATTTTGAACGCCTTGCTAATAAATGCGATAGCAAGGCTTTGCGTGTCTAATTGGTGTGTGCAGATCAATCATGCTGATGGTTCAAGAACAGAATCACGAAGCGCTGCGGACGCAGCTCATCGAAAAAGCCCGCAAACAGGGCACGATCACCTACGACGACATCCTGCTGGTCATCCCGGATGCCGAGCACAATATCGCGCTGCTTGATGACATCATGGAAGAAATACTCGACGCTGGCATCGAGGTGGTGCCCGCGCGCGAGCCATCCGAAACAGACGAAATCACCATCGACGACGCGGCAGAGGGCCTGCCCGAAGACCTCAATGAAGACCTGACTACGCTTGGCGACGACGACGAGCGCGAGGACGATGAGGACGACTGGCTGCCCGACGCCAACGACCTGACCGAGGACCTGGGCTATCAACAGGCAATTGACACCGACGACGTAGTCGGCCTCTACCTGAAGGAAGCTGGCCGCGTCCCGCTGCTCACCGCTGAGCAGGAAGTTGAGCTGGCGCAGCGCATGGAGGCGGCGGTCTTTGCCCGCAAGACGCTCGAAAAGCACGGCGACAGCCTGCCGCTCGACGATGCTTACGCCCTGCGCGAAACGATCATGGACGGCGACGCGGCCCAGGAACACCTGATCCGCGCCAACGCCCGCCTGGTGATCAGCGTGGCAAAGAAGTATATCGGGCGCGGCGTGCCCTTTCTGGACCTGATCCAGGAAGGCAATATCGGCCTCATCCGCGCCACCAACAAGTTCGAATACCAGCGCGGCCACAAATTCAGCACCTACGCTACCTGGTGGATTCGCCAGGCGGTCAGCCGTGCAGTCGCCGACCAGGGCCGCACGATTCGCGTGCCCGTCCACATGGGCGACCAGCTTAACCGGATGCGCCGTATCCAGTTGCAGCTCACGCAGGAATTGGGGCGCGACCCCACCATTGACGAGCTGGCGCTGGGCATGGAAACCACGCCCGACAAGATTGAAGACCTGATGGAGATCTCCCGGCGCCCGGTAAGCCTGGAAACCCCGATTGACGAAGAAGGCGACTCCACATTCGGCGACTTCGTTGAAGATATCTCCAGCCCGGCGCCCGCCGAAGAAGTAGCAACACACCTGCTGCACGAGCAGCTCACCCAGGCGCTTAACCGGCTGCCCGCGCGCGAAGCGCAGATTCTGCGCCTGCGCTACGGGCTGGAAGATGGGCGCGTCTACACGCTGGAGGAAGTCGGGCAGACTATCGGCGTCACGCGCGAGCGGGTGCGCCAGCTTGAGGCGCAGGCGCTTAACCGGCTGCGCCAGTCGTCCGCCCATGTGATCCTGCGCGACTATCTGTACGAGGAGTGAAACCGTGCGGGCCAAGGGTTCACGGGGTCCCTGGCTGTGGCCGCTGGCGCTCGCCGCTGTTGGCGTGATCCTGCTGCTGGACAATTTCCTGCTGCTGGAAGGCTTCAACCCCGCCCGCCTGTGGCCGCTGCTGCTGGTTGTCGTCGGGGCGCAGATTTTGCTGCGCGGCGACGTGCTGCCCGACGCTGACAGCAAGACCTTCGGCGTTACGCGCGGCAGCGTCGAAGCCGCAACCCTCGACATCAGCGCCGGGCCAATTGACGTGCAGGCGCGCGCGCTCCAGCGCGAAGGCCGGCTGATCGCCGGCCAGTATGCCGGGCAGTCGCGCCCGCACATGACCGTCAGCGACACGCGCGCCTATATCAGAATGGACCGCAGCGCCGTCCCCTGGCTGTCGTTTGCCGACTGGGAAATGGGTCTGGCGCGCGACCTCCCCTGGCAGATTTTCGTCAGCACGCATTTCGGCCAGGTCAGCCTCGATCTGTCGAGCCTGATCGTTGAAGAATCTGTGATCGGCACTGGCCTGGGCGACATCCGCCTGGTCTGCCCGCGCGAGGCCCTGGGGCCGCTGCGCCTGCGCTCCGCCCTGGGCGCTGTCCAGGTCATAACGCCGCACGGCTGCCGCGCCGTCGTTCACGCCAAAAGCAGCCGTTTCTTCGGGGTCACGGCTGACCCCAACCGTTACGCGGAGGTTGAGCCAGGCGTGTTTATGGCTCATGACGCAGATGATGATGCGCCGCTCATTGAAGTGTTCGTCCAAAGCACTTTTGGCGACGCTTATCTGGCATGAACTATGTCCACCGTAATCAGCTTCGTTATACGTGACGCCCTCGCCGCCGATATTCAACCCTGCCTCGCGCTCGACCACACCTACGAAACAGACCGCGTCTGGCAGATGACCGCCGCCGAGGACGGCGGCCAGCGGCAGATTGTGTTTAAAACCGAGCGTCTGCCGCGCATCATGGAAGCCGCCTGCCTGCCCCACGCTGACCGTCTGCGCCGTTCGCTGGCCGACGATCACTGTTTTCTGGTCGCGGCCCGCCGCGAGTCGGCTGAGGTGCTGGGCTACCTGACGATGCGCAGCGACACCGCGTATGGCCTGGCGCATGTGCATGACCTGGTCGTTTCGCGCCCATACCGCCACCATCGTATCGGCACGCGCCTGCTCAACGTGGCGCGGCAGTGGGCGCGCGAACACAACCTCAAACAGCTCAGCATCGAGCTGCAAACCAAGAATCACCCTGGCGCGGCTTTCTGCCAGCAGGCGGGTTTCAGGTTCTGCGGTTTCAACGACCATTATTATCCGAACCAGGACATAGCGATCTTTTTCTGCCAGGCGCTGCGCTAACCAGGGAGAGCTGCGCGGTGGAAATGGAAAATCTGCTTAAGGCATTTCTCGACCTCTCGAACGAAACCCTTACTGCCGCCACCGTTATCGTCACCGCGTCGCTGCTGCTGTATAACCTCACACGCAACCTGCGCGACCGGGTGGCGCGCACCTCAAGCGTTGTGCTGGCGTGCGTAACCATCACCTACATCTGCGACGTTTTCATGTCGCTGCAGCCCAGCCCCGGCGTGTTCGAGGCGGTGCTGCGCATGCAGTGGATCGGCATCGCGCTGATGCCAGCTGGCATGTTCCACCTGTCAGACGCGCTGCTGGCAACGACCGGGCTGCCCTCGCGCGGGCGGCGGCGGCGCGTGACCCGCATCCTGTACGCCATTGGCGCAGCCTTTATCGTGGCGGCGGCCTTTACCAACATCCTGGTGCTGCCGACGCGCGACGGGCTGGATGTCGGGCTGCGCGCTGGCCCGCTGTTTCTGGTTTATCTGCTGTATTTCGTGCTGGCCGTCGGCATCGCCCTGGTAAACGTTCAGCGGGCGCGCCAGCGCTGCCTCACGCGCGACACACGCCGGCGCATGGCCTATCTGCAGGTCGCGCTGGTTACGCCGGCGCTGGGCATCTTTCCGTTCTCTGTGCTGTTTCTGCCGGGGCAGGAATACTCGCTGGTCGGCCTGCTGCTGGTGAACGTCACCAACATCGTCGTCATCCTTATGCTGCTGTTTCTGGCCTATCCGCTGTCATTCTTCGGCTCGCGCGTGCCTGATCGCGTGGTGAAAACCGAGCTGCTGCGCTTCCTGCTGCGCGGCCCGGCCACCGGCTTGCTCGCCCTGGCGGTTATTATCTTCACCACGCCCGCCACCCGCATCCTTGGCCTGCCCGGCCAGACCTTCATGCCCTTCGCCGTCGTGGCGGTGGTGCTGCTGTGGCAGTGGAGCGTGTATCTGGCGCTGCCCTGGCTGGAAAAACGGCTGATCTACCCCGATGAAGACGATGAGCGCCTCAGCCGCATCCAGAACCTGAGCGAGCAGGTGCTCACCCGCAGCGATCTCATCCAACTGCTTGAGGCTATCCTGGCCGCGAGCTGCGATTATCTCCAGGTGAACACCGCCTTCATCGTGGCCTTTGCCGACGGCGCGCCTGAGCTGACAGCGGCGGTCGGGCCAACGCGCCCCGGCGAAACGCTGCTGGCCAGCGAAGCCGGCGCGCTCAGCCGCTTGTTTGAAAATGGCGACCAGAACAACAATGGGCTTGTGCTGCTGCCCTGGCATGCCTTCTGGCTGGTCCCGCTGTATACGCGCCGCCGCCCCGCCGCTGAAACAGCCGACGCCGGCATCGGCTTCCTGGCCGTACAGGCCCGCGCCGCCCAACCTGATCTCAACCCGGATGAGCAGCGCGCTCTGCGCACATTTGCCCGCCGCGCCGCCCGCACGCTTGACGACCTCACGCTGCAAACCGAAATCTACGCGGCGCTGGAAGGGCTGCTGCCGCAGATCAACATCACCCGCACGCGCGCCGCCGAAGTCGAATACCGCGCGAGTCGGGCTGCCAGCCCGCGCGATGGCCAGCGCGCCGCCGACACCAACGGCGAGAATGACCTGTTCGGTGAACGGGAGCTGTTCGTTGAGCAGGTGCGCGCCGCGCTGCGCCACTACTGGGGCGGCCCCGGCCTGACACACAGCCGTCTGTTAGAACTCAGCGTTGTGCGCAGCGCCCTGCCCGCTAACGACAACAATGCCGTGCGCGCCCTGCGCGCCGTCCTGACCGCCGCTATCGAGAGCCAGCGCCCTGAAGGCGAGCGCAAGCTGCTCAGCCCCGAATGGACGATCTACAACATCCTGCACATGCGGTTTGTTGAGAAGCTCAAAGTGCGCGAAGCGGCCGCGCGCCTGGCGCTGAGCGAACCCGATCTTTTTCGCAAGCAGCGCGTCGCCATTGACGCCGTGGCTGATGCAATCATGGCCCTGGAGCGCGCTCAGGAACAGGCCTGAGCGCCGCCCGGCCGCGCCTTGTATTAAGTCCGCCGGGTTTGACAGCGTAAAACCAGGATTTTATAATTTTGAATATATCGGGGTTTATTAAACGAGCCGGCAAACTGCGTTAGAGTGAGCAGCATATCTTAGAGGGAAGGTATGATAGCTATGAGTTTGCAGCGTCAGGAAGACATCGCTCCGCCGCCGTTAGAGGAAGGTTACTGGAAAGCGCTGCTGCAAGAGGGGGAATACGCTGGACCGGCGGCCCATCAGCCCAACGACGAGGTGCACACCAGCGACGCCAGCTGCGATTACACCGTTATCGCCGACGATCTTCCGCCTTATACCACCGATTATTCAGGCGGCGGCGACCACAACTGGGATGAACTGGAACGCATACTGGCGGCAGATGAAGTCATCCCGCTGTCCGTTATCGGCTGCAACCGGGGCGGGCTGCTGGTTGAATGGCGCAGCCTGCGCGGCTTCGTGCCTGCCAGCCAGCTCGTTGATTTCCCGTCCACGCCCAACACCGCCATCCGGCGCGGCGCGCTGCTGCGCTACATCGGGCAAAACCTGAGTCTGCGCATTATCGAGCTGAACCCCGAGCAGAACCGGCTGATTCTCTCTGAGCGCGCGGCGCGCGTTGAAGCTGGCGAGCGCGCGCACATCCTGTCGCACCTGGCCCCCGGTGACTGCGCCTACGGCAGCATTACGAACCTGTGCGATTTCGGCGCGTTCGTTGATCTGGGCGGGCTTGAAGGGCTGATCCACATCAGCGAACTGAGCTGGGGGCGGGTTGGCCACCCGGCAGACATCCTCAAAAGGGGGCAGCAGGTCAAGGTCTATGTGCTGAACGTGGACCGCGAAAATGGCCGTATCGCGCTCAGCCTCAAGCGGCTGCACCCGGACCCCTGGGAAACCGTGAGCGAGCGCTACCACATCGGCGAGATGGTGGTGGGCACGATCACTAATGTGGTTGACTTCGGGGCTTTTGCCTGCATCGAAGAAGGCCTTGAAGGGCTGATTCACGTGTCTGAGCTGGCCGAAGGGCATTTCCTGCACCCGCGCAACGTCGTCACCGAAGGCCAGCACATCCGCGCGCGCATCCTGAGCATCGACAGCCAGGCGCGCCGGCTGGGGTTAAGCCTGCGCCTGGCGCCCTGAGCCAGACGCCGGCGCTTTCCCGCCAGCAGCAAGGCCGCACCCCGCTGTCAGGTGCGGCCTTTTTGTCGCTCCAATGTCCAGTATAATACCGTCTTAGCGTTAGCATGGAGTGAGCCGCCGCGTGGCTGCGAGAAAAACCGACAAACCCGCCCCCGCTGCACAGCCGGAAAAGCCGGCCCAGCCTGCCGACCCATTTCAGGGCCGCTACACAGTCAAGCCTGAATTCTGGGACCGCATTCTGGACAGCATCCCGCCCTGGGGTGACGAGATCGCGGCGGTAGTGCTGATCGTGTTCGGCATCGTGTCGTTTCTGTCGCTGTTCAACGTCTCGTCAGACGCCACCATTTCACGCGCGTGGTCAGCCGCCCTCACCAGCCTCTTTGGCTACGGCAGCCTGGCGGTGGCGGGCGGCATTCTGGCGCTGGGCGTGCTGATCCTGCTGCCGAAAGCGGGGGTCAAGGTCCATCTGTCTGCCCACCGCGTCCTGGCCCTGGAGGTGGGGTTCCTGGCGCTGCTGGCGCTGCTGCACCTGGTGTCTGGCGACACCGAGTGGCGGGCTGTGGCCCGCGCCGGCGGCGGCGGCGGCATCGTCGGCTGGGGGCTGAGTGAGGTGGTCGGCGGCCTGCTTAGCTCGGCGTTCGCCTTCTTCGTCTACGGTGTGCTGTTCGTGTTCTGCCTGCTGGTGGTGATTGGTGTGCGCCGCCGCCACGTGCTGCGCCTGCTGACGGCTGCCAGCCAGCGGCTGCGCGCGCTGGGCGCGCGGCTGACCAATATCCCTGAGCCGCCGCGCGCCGCCGCGCCGCCAACGGCCGCCGCCGCGCCCGCGCCGGATCCGCGCCGTCCACCCATCATCCACATCCGGCCCGACCCAAAGCACCTGCCGCCGTCGCAGCGCCCCGGCCCGCGCGCTGAAGCCGCGCCCGCCGCCGCCAGCGAAATCCCGGCGGCCCTGCGCGAGATCACGGACCGCCCGCCGGTAGAACACATCATCCCGGAATTTAACGCTATCGGCACGCTGCGCAAAAAGCAGCGCAAGGACGATCCGCAGTTGGTGGAACGCCCTGATGGCCGTGTGAAACGCTACTTCAACATCGAAAGCATGGCTGAGCCAAAACAAAACCCCCGCCGCGAACGGCCGCTGCCCCAGCTCGACCTGCTGCGCGACATCAGCACCAGCCCGCCTGACGAAATTGAGATCAACACCAACGTCGTGCTGATCGAAAACACGCTGCTGGAGTTCGACATTGACGTTGACGTGGTTGACGTCCAGATCGGCCCAACGGTAACGCGCTACGCTGTCCAGCCGTTCAAGGAACAAGTGTCAGAGGAAGGCGAATCGGTTCTCAACCGCACCCGTGTCAGGAAGATCGTTTCGCTCTCCAGCGACCTGGCGCTGTCGCTGGCGGCCAAGCGGCTGCGGCTGGAAACGCCCGTGCCCGGCCAGAATTATATCGGCATCGAAGTGCCGAACCGCAATCCGCAGCTTGTCACGCTGCGCGCCATTCTCGAAAGCCGCTACTACTACAACCTGGCGCAGAAGAAAAAATCGCCGCTGCTCATCCCGCTGGGGCGCGACGTGGCCGGCACGCCAGTCACGGCTGACATCGGACAGATGCCACACCTGCTCATCGCCGGCACAACCGGCTCTGGTAAATCGGTGGCGATAGCGGCTATCGCCACCGCGCTGATCATGAACAACACGCCCGACGTCCTCAAGCTGATTATGCTCGACCCCAAAATGGTCGAGCTAAGCCGCTTTAACGGGCTGCCGCACCTGGTTGGCCCGGTCGAGACCGACCAGGAACGCATCATCGGCGTGCTGCGCTGGTGTACGCGCGAAATGGACCGGCGCTACAAGCTGCTTGAGGAGCATGCGGCACGCAACATTGACACCTACAACGCCCGGCTGGGCCGCCGCCAGCAAAGCGAACGTCTGCCGTATATCGTCATCCTGGTAGATGAGATCGGCGACCTCATGCTGAGCCAGCCGGACGAAACCGAGAAAACCATCACGCGGCTGGCACAAATGGCCCGCGCGGTCGGCATGCATCTGATCGTCGCCACGCAGCGCCCCAGCGTGGACGTAATCACCGGCCTCATTAAGGCCAACTTCCCCACCCGCATGTCCTTCGCCGTCGCCACCGGCGTTGACTCGCGCGTTATCCTGGACACCGGCGGCGCCGAGAATCTGCTGGGCAACGGCGATATGCTGTTCCACGCCAGCGACGCCGCTGGCCCGCGCCGTATTCAGGGCTGTTTCGTGTCCGACGACGAGGTGCGCGCGGTCGTCAACCACTGGAAAACCTGGCACAAGGAACAGGTCGCCGGCGGCAGCATGGCCGCGCCGTCCATGATCGGCCCCTGGGAGCGCGGCGTCACCCGGCGCGAGATCCTCTCTGAAACGGACCCAATGCTGGAAGAGGCGATTGAGCTGGTCATCCAGGAAGGCGAGGCCTCAGCCTCGCTGATCCAGCGCAAAATGGGCCTGGGCTACCCGCGCGCCGCCCGCCTGATTGACCTGATGTACGAACTCCGCATCATCGGGCCGCCCGAAGCCGGCGGCCGCAGCCGCCGTGTGCTCATCAAGCCGGGCGAAGACCCTTTCAAGGTGGAGATAGATAAACGGACCGGCAGCGGCTAACCCGCCCGTTCAATGCACTCCGGCGTGTCATTGCGCGGGTTGTTGACAAACGTTGACACCGCATAGGCCGCCATCGCGGCGGCATCGTAGGGCTGCAGCAGCGGCAGCAGCGCGGACGCCGGCAGCTCGTCAGGCGACAGCCAGGTGTCGTAATGTTCAGGCGGCAGAATCACCGGCATCCGGTCGTGGATCGGCTCCATAAAGCTGTTCGGGGACGTGGTGAGGATCGTGCAGGTGCGCAGCTCGTCGCCCTCTGGGCTGAACCAGGTTTCCCACAGCCCGGCGAAAGCGAACAGACGCTGGTCGCGCAGGTGAATAAACAGCGGAACCTTGCCCCGGTCAACCTTCTGCCACTCGAAAAAACCGTCCGCCGGAATCAGGCAGCGGCGCCGTTTGAAAGCCGCGCGGAACGCGGGCTTCTCGGCGGCGGTCTCCGCGCGGGCGTTGATCAGGTTGGCGCCGATATCGGGCGTTTTCGCCCAGAATGGAACCAGCCCCCAGCGGAACAGGGCGAGCGTCTGCGGCGCGTCGTTGGCGATAACAGCCACCGGCTGCGACGGCGCGATATTAAAACGCGCTGGCAGCGCCTGCGGGATGTCCGTCAGGTCGAACGCCAGCTGCAGTGCGTCAACGTCTGAGATGAGCACAAACCGTCCGCACACGTTACCATCCCCCCGTGCCTAGTTTTTCGGTCTGCCAGCCTCAGCGATCTGCCGGATCAACCCCAGCCCGGAAAGCAGCACGGCGATCAGCGTTACGGTGGGTATGGCCGGCGGCTTGCCCGCGTTGCGGTGCGCGCCCTCGTCGGCGGCGCGCGCGTACAGATAGGACGCCAGCAGGCCGAACAGCGCCCCGCCAACCGCGCCTATCCCATAGGTCTTTGCTTTCCAGTTATCGGCGGCTTCGGGCGGATTCAGCTCATTCTGTAGCTTGTTCATCCTTGCCTTCTCCATTGGTTGCAGCGGACTGCGGATATTCAAAAACGTCCAGCACGCGCAGCACAGCGCCCAACCGCGCCCCATAAGTGACGGTGCGCTGGTTGACGGCCCCGGCGACCGTGTTGGCCTGCGCGGCGAGCCTGCCCGTGCGCGCCTGCAGGCCGCGCAGCGGCGGCGCGGTGCGGTCGTGCAGGCGGCCAGCGCCGAAGGCCGCCACCAGCAGCGCGATCGTCAGCGGCAGCATACAGATCACCGCCGGGCACAGCATAAACACAACCAGCATGAAATCGGAGACAATGCCGACCTGCAGGCGCTGTGGCAGCCACAGCACTACGCCAACCAGCAGCGCTATTAACACGACCCCGGCCAGCACCGGCAGAACAATCTGTCGCTGCGTCTGGCGGGTGTGGCGGGCCGCTGAGGCTGGCTTCGCTGGCTGTGTCTGTCGCGCGCCCATCGCAATTCCCTGAAGATCGCTGGCCGTGGCTTATACGCCGTTCAGGCGCAGGCTGCCAGCCCCGTGTGTTAGGATAATTGTACCTTACATCTGCCCTCGCCGGTAGCGATATAATGGCGCGCCAGCCAGCGCGCCCACACGCGGCGGGCCTGCTGCCTGGGCCGCGCCGGTAAGCAGCGCCCTGGCGCGCCAGCCCATCGTGAAATCTATACAAAATTCGCACAATCGCCCGTAACGCTTCCGGGCATTAAGCGGTAATCGAGATGCGGCAATCTTGATGATCGCAAAACAATGATGCCCGTATAATGGTCACAGTGTGAATTTCATGTTTTTGTATCCATTCGCAGCCAACGCTGCGCAGCCCTCATCTACTGTGCTCACTGGTCACTGGAGGCTCCCATGACCCCTGAACAACGGCGCGCTATTAACACAATCCTGACCGGACTCATCCTTATTTCGCTGCTCGTTACCTACGCTGCGCCCGCGGCCACTTATGTCGCGCGCGCGCAGGAAACCACCGTTGAGCCGCCGCCCCCGGCTGAGGAAACGGCCAGCCCAACTGAGCCGCCCACCCCGACGGCTGCGCCAGCGACGGTTGAGCCGACCGCGCCGCCAACCGAAACCGCCGCGCCGGAAAGCACCAGCGAGCCGACCGCGCCAGCGGCCACCGAGCCACCCGTGACGCTGCCCCCCGACGCCGCGCTGTTTGAAGCGTCCTTTGAGGGCGGCAGCGCCGCCGGTTGGACGCTCACGCCCGGCTGGCAGGTCGCGCTGGAAGGCGCGAACCATATTTTGACCGCCGTCGGGCCGTCGCAGAGCGCCGGCGTAAACGGTCTCAACTGGGAACATCTGCTGCTGGCGGCGCGCGTGCGCGTTGAGCCGGGCGCGGAGATCAGCCTGACGCTGCGCGCCAGCGCCGAACACTATGCGGTCACGCTTGACAGCAGCGGCCAGGCCAGCCTGTATCGCGGCGGCGCGCTGCTGGCGCAGGGGCCGCAGCCCACACCGCCGGCGGCGGGCAGCCAACCGCCGGCCGCCTGGCGCACGCTCAACGTGCATCTGCTGGGCGACACGATCACCGTCGGCCTGGATGGCGTCGTGCAGTTCACCTACCAGGACCCGCTGCCGCTGCCCGCGGGCGCGCTGGCCTTCACCACCGGCGCGACCAGCAGCGCGGCGGTCGCGCTGGACGATATTGTGATTCACCGGCTGGAGCTGCCCGCCGAAACGCCCACGCCCGCCCCCACCACAGCGGCGCCCACGCCAACCGAAACCGCGCTCCCAGAGGCAACGACAGCGCCTGAGGGCACAGAAGAACCCGCCCCCGAAGCCACCGACGAACCGCTGGTCGAGCCGGAAATGACCGCTGAGCCGGAAAGCACCGACGAACCAGCGGCGCGGACGCCCGTTCTCGCCGCCGATTTTGAAGGCGAGCTGGTTGGCTGGGCCGCCAGCGAAGAGACGAGCGTCGTCGAAACCGGCGCCGGCAGCCACGCGCTGCTGCTCAACCCCGGCGGCACGCTGGCCCCGGCGGCGCTGGTCCACCTGGCGGACTTCGACTTTGAGGCGCGCTTTAGCCTGGCCGATGCCGGCAGCAGCCTGCAGTTCATCTTCCGCAGCGCCGACGCCGGCAGCTACACGCTGGCGCTGACAGCCGAACAGGTTGCGCTGTACCGCGCCGCCGACGGCGCGCAGACGCTGGCCGCCGCCGCGCCAGCCAGCTTCGCGCCGAACACATGGCACACCCTGGCCCTGAACGCCAGCGGCGGCGCGCTGAGCGTGCTGCTGGACGGCGCCGCAGCGCTGACGTTCAGCGACGAAGCGCCCTTTGCCAGCGGCCAGATCGCGTTCAGCGCGGGCGGCAGCGCCGCGGCGCTGCTGGACGATATCGCCATTTACGACCTGACGCCGGCTGACCTGCTGCCGACGGCCACGCCCGCGCCGCTCGGCCTGGCCGAAGCCGACGCTGCCAGGCTGCACAGCGTGATCTACGCCGTGCTGGACCTGTACCTGCGCGGCGAGGTCGAGGCCGCGCTCGCGCTGGCTGAGGATCACGGAATGCCGGCCCTCGATGACGCCCTGCGCGTTGAGGTCGTCGTTTACGCCGCGCCGGACCTGGATGTGACGGCGCTTGCCGCCCTTGTTGAGCAGGTCGGCGGCCTGGTGGACTTCATTGGCGACAACTCGGTCAGCGCCCGCGTGCCGCTGCCGGCGATTCAGGCGCTCATCCGCACCGAACAGGTGGCGGCGATCGCGCTGCCGCAGCGCGCTGTGTCAACGTCCAGCGCAGCCAGCGTCCCCGGCGCGCCCAACCCGGTTACCGGCGCGGGCACGGTTGTGCCGCACAGCGTGGACATCATAGGCGTTAACGACTGGCACACGCCGCCGGTTATCAACGGCGCGGCGGCCTGGGCTGCGGTCACCGGGGCCAGCGTGCCGATCGCCGTTATCGACACCAACTTCGCCGGCCTGAATCTGCTGCCGACCGCTGAGCGTTCCTGTCTGATCAGCGCGGCCACAGTTGGAGTGTCCATCAGCCACGGCGCGCGCGTGGTCGAAACCATCTGCGACATCGCCCCGGCCAGCCGCGTGGCGACCTTCCCCGCCACGTCCTACGCGGCGCTTACCACAGCCATTAACAGCGCGCGCGCCGCGAACTATCGCATCATCCTGATTACGCTCGACCTGGGTGTGAGCGCCGGCCCCGGCGACGGCACAGACGGCAACGCCATCTATAACCCCGCCGCGCCCACCACGCCTTATGACGCCATCCGCGCCGCGCGCGACGCGGGCGTGCTGGTGATCGTCAGCGCCGGCAACAACAACCTGAACCGCTACGCCAGCTTTGACTGGGCCGGCGCGCCCATGACATTCACCGTTGAGGCGCAGGCCGGTGACACCGTTTCGCTGAGCTGGAACGACTGGGACAGCGCCCCGAACGGCGGCGCTGTGCGCGAAAATTTTCAGTTAGAGCTGACAGCCGGCGCGGCCACGCTGCCCGCCGTCAGCCGGTCGCCGCTGACCGCTAACCCTGGCATCCAGGTTGTTATCCCTGCCTCATATACCGCCCCAACCGTTTTCACCGCTACTATCACGCGTCTTGGCGGCGACTCCGCCAGCGACTATCTGCAATTCCAGACCAGCGGCACGATCACCGGCTACCCGGCCGGCGTCAGCGCCAATACCACCCGCACGCTGGGCCGCCCCGGCGACTCGACCTCTGCGCTCACGGCGGGCGCGGTCTGCTCGGCGCTGCCTGGGCGCGCGACCGAAGGCCAGAACGTTCCATACCCCATTATGCCCAGCAGCTCGCGCGGGCCGCTCTATGCAGCGGGCGGTAACAGCGGCGCTGGCCCGGCCAATGTGTTCAAACCCGACGTAGTCGGCCTGTCGCATATCGCCGTTTACGGCGATTCGTCATCCGACCCCGGCGGCGGCCTCAACGGCTGCGCCGACACAGACGGCAACGGCGTAGAGCCGACGCCGCCAAACGGCTTTAACGGCACATCCGCCGCCGCCGCCCACATCGCCGGCATGGCCGCCCTGCTCATCGCCAACCCCAACGCTGACATGGCCGCCTTCGACAGCGGCGTCGGCGCGGCCAACGCGCTCCAGGCGTACCTGCAAAGCCACGCGATCGACCGCGCCGGCGACGGCTTCGATCAGACTTACGGCGCCGGCCTGCCAGTGCTGGGCCAGCCCAATTATGTCCGCCCGGCGCTGCCCGGCGGCGCTCTCAGCGATGGCTTCGGCGGCAGGACGCTGTACGTGTCCTCGCAGACCGGCAGCATGACGCCCGCGCCCGACAATTTCAACCAGCCCTACCTGTTCCCGCAGCACGCTATCAACGCAGCGCTGCCCGGCGACCGCGTGGTGCTGCTGCCCGGCGAGTACATTACGCCGATCGTGCTGAACAACCGGACCAACATCCAGCTCGTCAGCTACAGCAGCCTGATGGCTGGCGCCGGCGCCAGCACAATCATCACCAACAACGGCTACGGGGGCATCGCCGGCGTTGTGCTGACCGGCGACGTCACCGACACAACCGTCAGCGGCTTCCAGTTTCGCGGCACGCGGCCGCGCGGCGGCACGGTCGGTTGGGAGTTTCCGGCGGCGCGGGCCGTCGCTTTCACCAGCGCCACCGGCGGCGCGGTGCGTAACAGCGCCTTTATGTACTATCTGGATGCGGCGCTGGAAACAGACGGCAGCGCTAATTCCACTGTAGCTGGCTCGCTGTTCGAGAGCAACGGCAGCAGCAGCAGCACGATATCGGCTGTTAAACTCACAGACAGCAGCGGCGTCGTGCTGGAAAACAATACCTTTCGCGCCAATGTCACGCGCCTCGACGCCACCGACACACGTATCTACGGCGTCATCACCTTCGAGAACAGCGGCGGCACGATTGCCCGCAGCCTGTTTACGGGTAATGCCGGCGAGGGGCTGGTCCGCGTGATGAACACCAACCTGGCCCAGGGTACGGTTAACATGTTCAGCAACATGCTGCTGAACAACCTCACCAAAGGCCCCCTCGTCCACCTTGATCCCGGCCCCGGCTTCCGCTTCACGCATAACACCGTCGTCGGCCATGTGCTCGACGCCGCCTACCGCACCAACAACTTTCTGGGCCTGCTCGAACGCAGCGCGCCTGGCAGCGCGCCAACAGGCATAAATCAGTGGGATATCCACAACAACATCTTCCTCAACAACAACTTCCCCAACCTGGTCGATGACCCAACTATGGATTCATCCTGTCAGGCCAGCAACCCTGATGGCAGCGCCAACGGCGCTGTCAACAGCGGCGCGACCAACAACTGGATTTACACCACCGGCACCGGCGGCGACTGCGGCCCGGCGCTGGCCGCGTCCGGCAACAACAATGTGCTGACGGTCAACCCGGCCCCCGGCTACCCCGCCGCCGACCCGAACACGTCCAAGTTCGCCGGGCCGCGCCTGGGCCTTTCCACCAACGACCCGCTGTACTATCAACTGCTCCAGCCTACCGTCGCCAACCCCAACCCCGGCGTTGACGGCGGCAGCGGCAGCGTGCTTACGTCAAGCCTGGACCTGCGCGGGCGCGCGCGCGTGGTCAACGGCGTGCCGGACATCGGCGCTTACGAGCTGATCCTGCTCAGCGTCACGCCGATCGCCAGCGAGGCGCGCCAGGAAGACACCTTCAACCAGCCGGGCGACGTGCAGCCGGCGGGCGCGGTCAACGGCGCGTTCCTGATTGACCCGCGCGCGCGCGACGGCCGGGCGGGCGGCGTGGAGGGCGGCTTCGAGCCGTACACCTTCAATATCGTCTCGCCGCTGCCAGAAAACTACAGCACCGACACCGCCGATTTCTGCGGCGGCCAGGGCCTGAAAGTGAGCCAGAACCCGGCCACCCCGCTCGACCTGAAGCAGTACATCTATTACTGCCCACCGAAGCATTTCTACACCGTGTCCGCCGCGCCAGTCATTATCGCCTACGAAGCGCGGGACACGTCCGGCGCAGTCGTGCAGAGCACAATCACGGTGAACATCGCCCCGACGCAGGACACACGCCTGACCCAACCGGCGGGCGGCGCGCCCTGGGCCTCGTACCGGCTCATCACCGACCCGGAAACTGACTTCCGCCTGCGCCTGCGCCCCTATGTCCAGTTTAACAATTTCAGCTTCTCTGAGGCGGGCAGCGACGTCGGCACGCCGTCGCGCGGCAGCCAGGCTGACTATCCCTTCACCTACGGCAGCATAGCGGTCTGGCCGGCGAACGACAGCACAGCGGGCCGCGAGATCACGTTTGAACCCGGCTACAACCCCAACCTGCTGGGCGCTGACCCCGCCGCTTACATCCAGAGCCGCATCACTGCCGCCGGGCCAGACGGCGTTATCACGCTGACGCCAGCGGCTAACGAGCGCGGCTTCCTGGTTTTCGAATATCAGACAACCGACTCGTTCGCCGGGGCGGGCGGCCCTGGCACGGTGACCAGCCAGGTGCGCCTGGAGGTCGTCGGCAGCATCCCGGACCGCGGCCTGCACGATGACACCAGCTTCGCCTTCAGCTATGGCAACCAGAACCCGGCAGCCAGCGGCAGTTGGACCACGGCGGTCAGCGAGCCGAACATCAACAACACGCTCCACGACACAACGGCGCTGAACGACACGGCCACGTTCAACTTCGTCGGCGAAGGCTTCACGCTCTATATGCAGGCACACCCGGCAGGCGGCTTCTGGGACCTGCGCGTAGACGGCAGCGAACTCACCTGGGACCCGCCGCTGCCCACTGGCGAGCGCCAGGGCCGTGTGCTGACCAACGGCGTCCAGACAGAAGGCTTTACGTGCAGCACGCGCGCGATCTTCCTGCGCGACTGGACGCTGGCCAGGGACCGCCTGACCAACTACGGCATCGCGCCTTACACCGTTTCCTGCCGCGACCTGCGCGACGGCGAAGCGCACACCGTCGAGATCATCAACCGGCAGGCCTTCCGCTGGCTGCGGGTGGATGCCTTCTCCATTCTCTTCAAGTCCGACCCGCTGCTGCCCGGCATGCACGATGTGAACGTGCCCGCGGTGCGGCAGTTGTTCACGGGGAGCTGGCAGCAGCTTACCGATGCGCGCGCTTCCAGCAGCATCGCCATGTACACAACCACCGCCGCCGCGAACGACCTGGAGTTTTCGTTCCGGGGAACTGGCTTCAGCATTGGCACAACGCTGGAGGGCGCGTATGACTACGTGACGCGCACGTTCAAAGGCGCGGTCTACGACATCTGCGTCCGGGCCTCGGCCAGCGCCGCTGACGCCTGGGTGTGCCAGGAATATCGCAACGGCGACGGCGCGGTTTATCTGCCCACCTTCGGCGCGTTCCGGCCCTTCTACGGCTTTGACGCCAGCCCTAACGCGATCCATGAGGCGCGCCTGATCATCAAGGAAATCCCCACCGGCGCGCGCCTGGTCATCGACTCGATCACGGTCTTTGATCAGCAGCCGACCGCGGCGCTACCTATCGGCGTCACCGAAAACGACGTTATCGGGCCGATCATCTTCGGCAACGGGCGCGACGACAGTTGGACGTTCAATACGGTAGACGCGCGCGCATCCAACCGCAGCCTGCACACGGTTGCCTGGGGCGTGATCAACGCCGGGCCGTTCATCAGCTTCCAGCTTCCGCCGACCGCCGACCGCTTCGAGTGGGCGCGCGTGGCGATCCCGACCATTGACACGCAGCAGGCGCTGATCTGTGTGGACCGCGCCAGCGGCGGGCCGGCCGGCACGCAGGGCGATTACTGCGTGCTGCGCGACCTGCGCACCGCGCCTAATCCGCTGGTGATCAGAGAGAGCGATTTCCCAACAGACTGGGTGGCGGCTGGCCCGCACACGGTTGAAATCTTCAGCCTGGTCAATAACTCGTTCAACTTCGACAAGGTAACGGTGTTCGACAGCAGCCTGCCGCTGGCCCCCGGCTATTATGAAGAGTTCAGCCTGGAGCCAAGCGGCCCCACCTCAGCCTACCGTTACAACGGAACCTGGACGAATCTGAAATGGCCCCTCGCCGGGTATGCATCCGGGTTGGCCGCCAAACAGACCACTGAAGCCGACGCCAGCGTCATTTTCGAGATGAACGGCACCGGGTTCGCGGCGTCCTTCACGACCGACTACCTCGCCGGCAGCGCTGAAATCTGCTGGCTGGCCGGCCTGGACCACACGGTGGAGACCGTGCGCACCACCGGAACCTGCCGCACCTATAACAATTACCTGCCATACACGCTCTACAAGACGCCGCGCACCGTTGTCGGCCTCAGCGCCGCGCCAGCTAACTTCACCGTCGTGATCTCCAACAGGCCCAACAGCCCGGCGCAGACCACAATGAAGTTTGACGCGGTGGAAATCTTCAACCACACCCTGCCGGCGCTGCTGCTGGACCAGCCGGGACAGCGCTACGAGACCAGCTTCACGCAGTTCACCGCCAACGCTTCTGCTGTCCCCTTCTACTACTTCGGCACAGGCTGGAGCAGCGTTGAAGGGCCAAGAGTCGCCTATTCGGGGATGAACTACGACCTGAATCTGTACCGGCCAGGCGCGGGCTTCGCCTTCCGCACGTCCGGCGTGGATCTGATCCGCATCGTGCGGCCGGCCGTGGTTGGCTGGGCCACGCTGGAAATCTGCGCCAGCGGCGTAGACTTCGACCCGGTGACCGCTGGCCAGAACTGTCTCCAGGTTCTCGGCCAGCAGAACCCGGTGATCGTGCGCCTGCCCGACACCGCCGAACACATTATCACCGTGACGACCGCAACCAGCAGCGTGCTGATCCTGGACGCGGTTGACGTCTACAACACAAACAGCCCGCTGCCGGTGGGGCAGTACGAAGACGAAAACCCGCTGCTGCAATTCAACAGCAGTTGGTCGCCGCTCGCCCATGGCCTCTACACGGCGGCGCGCGGCATGCGCACTACCACCGACAACGCCGACATGCTGTTCTATATGAACGGCGCATATGTCGAAATTGGCACGTTCCTCAGCGCCTACAACCAGCTCGATATCTGTGTCAAAGATGGCCAGTTCGACCGCGCTGACTACGCCGCCAACCCCGGAAGCTGGGCCTGTGAAACCTGGCCCGCCGCCAACACGATATCCTATGCGCGGCAGCTTTACGGGCGCGCTTTCCCCAGCATGGGCGTGCGCTCAGTTCTGGTGCGGCACAAAGCCTTCAACCCGCCCTACGCCAGCGCTGTCATTGACTATGTTAACATCTATAACAGCCTTGACCCGCTGGTTGAAGGCACATACGAAGAAACGCACCCCAAGCTGCGCGCTGGCCTGATGCTGGCGAACAACACGCCGCAGGGCAGCGTTCCCGCCTGGACCGCGGCCACGCCTGACTGGGCCACGCTGCCCAGCCCGGCCTTCAGCGGCGGCAGCCTGGTGCAGACCTCAACCCCCGGCGACTATCTCGTGTTCGACTTCACCGGGACGGGCTTCGAAGTTGGCTCGACAACCGACATCTACGGCAGTGAAGTGGAAATTTGCTACGCCGCCGGGACAATCAGCGCCAGCTTCGGCGGCACAACATTCGACCCGGCGCTGTTCGACGCCGCCAGCCCTTACTGCTTCCGCTACCAGCACGAAACCGCCGCGCCGAACTACACCACCGCGCGCACCGTCAACGCGCTGACGGCAGGCAGCTACACGGTCCGCGTCCGGCATCTGGACGAAAACGGCTCAGTTGTCTACCCAACGTTGCCGGCGCGCACCTGGAACGTCCCGCGCCTGCGCGTGGATTATGTGAGTGTCTACAACACCCCCCTGCCCCCGGCGGTGGCCAGCGGCAGCTTTAACGACAGCGCCACGAGCGGCGGCAGCCCTTATCTTCAGGTGTCGCCCGCCAACCGCTGGCGGCAGATCACCGACTGGCGCGCGCTCACTTACGCTAACCAGTCGTTCACCGGCATCGTTGACAACCCCGGCGCCGTGACCAACCGCTACGTCGGCCCGGTCGCCACGCTGCGCGTAAGCGTCACGGACCCCGGCGCGACGGTAATCCTCGACACCGGCAACCCATCGGTTCTCAACAGCGACCAACTGCTGGTGTGCGTGGATCAGGTCAGCGGCGATGGCACGATCAGCGCCGACAACGGAACCTGCCGCACACTGACCACCATGCGAACGCTGCGCTACCAGACGCTCCAGATCGGCCACAGCGGGCCGAGCGCTGACTACCGCCTGACGTTCCGCACGCTCACGCCGGGATTCTTCAACATCGCCGCTTTCCAGGTCGTCCCTGGCGGCGCGCTGTCGGCGGGCACCTATGAGGAATTCCTGTTCGCGGGCACGGGCGTCAAATCGTACAACAGCCCGGCGTTCAGCCTGTTCACCGTAACCAACGACGCTAACAGTGAGGACTGGAAAACCATCACGCTGGCGCCGTACACCGGCGGGCGCGCCTTCAGCACAGAGTTCAGAAAGGACACGCCGCCGCCGGCCAGCCCAGCGACCCCGAACACCGGTGGCAGCCTGAGCTTCAGCTTCACCGGCACGGGCATCTCAGTGGGAACCCTGCTCGACCGCTGGGGCAGCGAAATGCGCATCTGCTACCAGCGAAGCAGTTGGTCAGCGGAGGTGTGCGAAACCTTCCAGAACGAATACGCGGGCGTCAGCTACTACACCAGCCGCACGATCGCCGGCCTGGAATACGGGACGTACACCGTGCGCATCGAAAACCGTGACGACGGCGAATCGGTCGTCGTTCCCACGCTGCCGCGCAACACCCAGATTTTCCCGGCGCGGCTGGTCATTGACTACATTCAGGTCATTGACGCTGGCGCGGCCCTGCCGCCGCTGGTTCCGCCCGGCGTCTATAACGACACGGCCGTCGCCAGTGACAGCCGCCCGTATCTGCAAACCGCCCCCGCGAACCGCTGGAACACGTTCAGCGGCGCAGTGGCCTACGCTTACAGCGGCCAGAGCTACACAGCCGTTGTCAACGACCTGCGGCAGTATTCGCCGCTCTATGGCGGGCCGACAGCGGCGCTGCATGTGGCCGTGCCGGCTGTGGGCAACACGACGATCACGCTGAACACCGGCTATCAGTCCGCCGCCAACAGCCGCGAGCTTCAGGCCTGCTACCGCCGCACCGATGCGCCCGACACACAGTTCACCTGCGAGCCGGTTACGCCAGGCATGTGGACATCGCGCCAGCAGACCGTGACGCTGACCAACGGCGTCAACGTGCCGGCAGCGGGCAGCTACCTGGTCGTTTTCCGCACGCTCACGCCGGGCCTGTTCCTGATCGACGGCTTTGAAGTGCGCACAGTCAACACCACTGTGCTGGACGCTGGCCTGTATGAGAACACCCAGATGAGCACCAACCCCGGCGCGCCGCTTCAGCTCACCGGGACCTGGACGACGGTCAACAACCCGGTCTACAGCGGCGGCAGCGTCGGCCAGACTGAGCTGCCATCTGCCCAGACGACCGGCGGCGGCAGCCTGGAGTTCACCTTCAACGGCACAGGCTTCGCCCTCGGCACGATCGTAGACATCTTCGGCAGCGAAATGCGCATCTGCTATGCGCCCGACAGCAGCTTCGACGGCACCTGGGACGGCGCTGGCGAATTCTGCTACGACTACCAGAACGAGTCAGCAGCGCCTAACTACTACACACTGCGCACAGTCGCTGGCCTGGCGCCCGGCGTCTACCGCGCCTACATCGCGAACCTGAACGACGGCCGGTCCGAGCTGACCAAGCACATCCCCGGTTTCGCCCGCTATGCGGTCTACCCCGCGCGGCTGCGAGTGGATTACGTTCAGGTGTTCAACACAGCGCTGCCGCCGGTTGTGCCGCCCGGCAGCTACAACGACGACGCCGCTGGCAGCGCGCCATACCTCCAGTTTACGCCGACGAACCGCTGGGCGCGCATCACCGGGCTGCCGGCTGCGGCCTACTTCAACCAGAGCTACCGCGGCATCAGCGACCCACTCGGCCGCATCTCCAACATCTATCCCGGTTCGGCGCTGATCATGCAGGTGCAGGTTCCGGCCCAGTCTGCCGGCGGCCTGACGACCATCGTACTCGACACCGGCAACCCGACATATGCCAACAGCGCCCAGCTGCTGGCCTGCGCCTACGACGCGGCAACCGGCGCGCGCGATAAATGCGAAGTCATTACGACCGCGCAGTCGTCGCGCTTCCAGGTTTTCAGCCTGACCAACAGCGGCGGCGCGCCCGTTAACCGCACCGTTACGTTCTCGACCCTGACGACCGGTTTCTTCAACGTGGCCGGCTTCCAGGTCATCGCCGGGCGCACGCTCAGCGAAGGCATGTACGACGACTACCTGTTCAACGCCGCCAGCGGCGCGCTTATCCAGCAGACCGGCGTCTGGCAGCAGGGCCTCGCGATTCCGCTCAGCAAGCATCCCTGGGCCGTTGGCGGCAGCCAGCAGCGCACACAGGACCCGAACGCGGCGCTGACCTTCGAATTTGAAGGCACAGGCTTCACCATCAGCACGATGCAGTGGGTTTACGGCCTGGACTACCAGGTGTGCTACGAGCAGTGGACCGGGAGCGCCTGGGGCGCGCCCGTCTGCCAGGACGGCAGCAACGACTCGCCGGCGCCGCTGCACTTCCAGTATGGCCGGTCGTACTACGGCCTGCCCTACGGGCGCTACCGGGTTGAGCTGAAACTCAAACCGGCGGCGCAGCAGGCTGACGGCGCGATCTCAGCCTGGGAATGGTTGTACGTGGACGCCATCGGCGTTATGGGTGACGTCACAACGGTGGACGACGGCGCAGGCGGGCGCGCGCCCAACACGCCGCTGCTGCCCGGCATGTACGATGACGCCAGCCTGCTCACCAGCGCCGCCGCCCACTTCGGGCCAGCGGACACCTGGAGCGCGCCGCCGTATGTCTACTACGGCCCGCCCTATGGCCCCTGGAACAAAACCGAGCGGTTCACCATCCGCGCCGGTTCGACCCTCAGCCTGTACATCCGGGGCAACGGCCTGACGCTGTACCAGCAGTTCAACTACACCAACAGCAACAACGTGCGTGTCTGCCTAGCGGAGAACGGCAGCGAGCTGCTGTGCTCGAACTTCAGCCAGTACGGCCCGTACAAATACTTCTCGCCGATCGCGTTTTACGGCCTGGGCCAGAACCAGAATCATCACCTCATTCTGGAAAACCGCGCGCCCGGCCTGCGCTTCAACGTGGACGCCATCCAGGTTATGCCGTAGCGCGGCAGCCAGGGGCGTCCCCCGGCAGGTTTCATGCAGCAGCGCGGCCCGCTCAGTTTTGAGCGGGCCGTTTTGTACGCCGCTGTGCTACAATATCAGCCATCTTACCCGCGTCTGAACGGACACCGCACCCATGAACCCTGAGCTTGACCTCGCACAGCCAGTAGCCGCCGCGCTCGCCGCCGGGCAGCCAGTCGTGGCGTTGGAATCAACCCTGATTACGCACGGCCTGCCCTACCCGATCAACGTTGAAACGGCGCTGGCGATGGAGGAAGCGGTCCGCGCCAGCGGGGCCGTCCCCGCCACCATCGCGGTGCTGCGCGGGCGCATTACGGTTGGCCTGTCTCAGGCTGAGGTCGAGCGCCTGGGGACGCTGCCCACCGGTAGCGTGCGCAAGTGCAGCCGGCGCGATCTGCCTATCGCCGTCGGCCTGGGCGAAGACGCCGCCACAACGGTTGCGGGCACGATGATCGTGGCGCACATGGCCGGGGTGCGCGTGTTCGCGACCGGCGGCATCGGCGGCGTGCATCGCGGCCAGCCGTTTGACGTTTCCGCCGATCTGATCGAGCTGGGCCGCACGCCAGTGGCCGTTGTCTGCTCCGGCGCGAAATCCATCCTTGACCTGCCGCTGACGATTGAGGTGCTGGAAACACAGGGCGTGCCCATCATCGGCCTGCAAACGGACACCCTGCCGGCGTTCTACAGCCACAGCAGCGGCCTGCCGGTGGATGTCCGCGTTGAAACGCCCGCCGCAGCCGCGCAGATCATCGCCGCCGCGCAGCGGTTAGGGGCGCGGCATGGCCTGCTGGTCGCCGTGCCGGTTCCCGCCGCTGACGAGCTGCCGGTTGACACCGCCGAAGCCGCCATTGAACAGGCGACGCTGGAGGCGGCTGAGCGCGGTGTGCACGGTAAAGAAGTCACGCCCTTTGTGCTGGGCCGCGTGCTGGAGCTGACTGAGGGCCGGTCGCGGCGCGCCAACACCGCGCTGCTCATCAACAACGCGCGCACCGCCGGGCTGATCGCAGCGGCGCTGTCTGCCTGATGAACAGCCAAGACGCCGCCGCGCCGGGCCTGGTCGGCATCGGCTCGATTTTCATTGACGATATCGTGCTGCCTGACGGCCAGACACACATGGCACAGTTGGGCGGGGGTGTCACGCACGCGCTGATGGGCGCGGCGGTGTGGGATGAACGCCCCGGCATTGTGGCGCTGGTCGGGCGCGGCCTGCCGCCAGCCACCGCCGCGCGCCTGGAGCGTCACCTCGACACGCGCGGCCTGCTGGCCGTTGACTACCCGCAGGCGCGCGCCTGGCAGTTGTTCGAGACCGATGGCACGCGCCGGGAACTCTACCGCTCAGACCCAATCGCGCCTTTTATCGTCGGCGCGCGCCCCGAAAACCTGCCCCCGGTCTACCGCTGTTCGCGCGGGTATTATCTGCTTCAGGGGTTTGAAGGGATCGCCGCCTGGCGGCCCGTCCTCAACGGTTTCATCCTGTGGGAGCCGCTGCAGCAGGTTATGGTCGCGGGAAGCCACAAACGCCTGGCCGAAACGCTGCGGCAAACCAGCGTTGATCTGGTGTCGCCAAACCTGAACGAGGCGCGCGCGGTGTACGGCAGCCTGTCGCCAGAGGCCCTGGTGCAGGCGCTGCTGGCAGATGGCGCGCGCGCAGCGGCGCTGCGCATGGGGGCGGACGGCTCGCTGGCTGCCAGCCAGGACGGCGCGGTGTTCCACATCCCCGCCGCGCCCGCGGCGCGCATCACAGATCAGACTGGGGCGGGCAACACTTATTGTGGGGGAATGCTCGCGGGAATCGTGCAGGGCCGGCCATTTCAGGAAGCGGCGGCAATGGGGGCAGTGGCAGCGTCATTCTGCATCGAGTTTGTCGGCGCGCTCAACCCTGCTGAGGTTGAGCCGGCTGAACGTGACCGCCGCCTGAAAGCCGTTACAACGTCATTTAGCCGCTGACCCTGTCGGGCCGCGCCGGATGCCAATCTGCGTATGGCGCGTCACAATATGCAGCGTCAGATCGTCAGGGGTATAAAACTCCTGCTGACAATAAGGGCACTTGACTTCTGCCTGCGAGTTGTTCCGCCTCTCGCCCCCTGCCGGCCCTCCCGAAACAGTGTACACGTCTCTGTTCCCTCCGCAGCAGCACGGTTGCTGTACCAGGTCTTACCTTCAGTATAATCGCAGCAGCGCCGTAAAGCGTTGGAGCTTCACTAAAAATGTGTGAAAATTATCAGCCCAGCGCTGAACGCCCGCGCAGCCACTCCTGCACCGCGGCGATCAGCTCAGCGGCGTCCAGCACAGGCGTGTCGTCGCCGCGCTCGTCAGCCCCGACGGCGAAATCATCCGGCTCAATGCGCGCGAGTGTGGAAAGCATGCGTTCCAGCTCAATCATAAACAGCAGCAGCGGCGCAGCGCGCGCGATCTGCACAGCCAGATACCAGGTGGAGTCCAGCAGCGGCACGATGATGATGTGCTCGTGCTGCGTCGAAATCTGCACCAGCTCGGCACTGCCACAGCCCAGGGCCGCGGTCAGCGCCTGCGCCAGCACATCCGCCGATTGCAGCATAGCAGCCGTCCGTTCAACGTCGCCCGCGATATCGTGGCTGGTGAGCAGCACGCGCCCGTCGCTGCTGGCGCACAAAGCCTGCTCGACATGCGGGTTTTCAATCAGGCGCCTGAACCACTCCATCGCAACAGCCTCCCGCCGTGTGAGCGCCCACGAAGGCGCGGCTATCCCCACAGATACAGTATAAAGTCCTGCTCCAGTGTCGGCGCGCCAAAATGATGCAGCAGCGCCAGCACCTGGGCGCGGTGATCTGTGCCGTGATTAACCACATGCGTCAGAATCTGCCAGACAGACGCCGTCCTGCTGCCGCCGCGATGCGGCATGTCGAAGTGGTGCACGCACTGAAGCGCCGCGTCGTCCATCGTATCGCTGTAGCCGCGAACCCGCGCCTCAACCACATCCCAGTAAACGCGAACGGCGGCGCGCGTCGGGAAATCGCCCCCGATCAGGTGCGCCGGCGGCGGTTCCCCCTGCACCCGCGCCAGCCAGCGCGCGTCCACGCTCATCAGATGCACCATGTGGTTGCGCACTGAGCGCAGCGAGTAATCGGTTTCCTCAACAAACTGGCTATCGCTCAGGTGTTCAATACACGCCCACACCCGCCGGTGCATATCGTAGTTATATTGCAGCAGAGACCGCAGACATTCAGCATTCACGCGCTTCGCTCCAGGCCAGCCGCCAGGTGGATACCACCTAAGAATAACACTTTTTATGCTGGCGCGGTTGAACGAATTGTAAACGTCCTCCGATTCCAATCGCGCGCCGAATGTCACGCTGATGCCTCAGCCAGTGTCTGGTATAATGCGCGCCAGATTGCAAGCAGCGAGGCGACATGCGCATTCACGTCGAAGGCGGGCATCCGCTTAACGGCATCTACCGGCCCGCCGGCAACCCCAACGCGGCAATGGCGCTGCTGGCTGCGGCGCTGCTGACCCAGCGCCAGGTGACGCTGCACAATGTGCCAGTAACCGCCAGCACCCGCGCCGTTATCGCCCTGGCCGAACGGTTAGGGGCGCAGATCGCGTGTGACGACGCGGGAACCCTGGTTGTCGAGGCCAGCCAGCTCACGGGCCGCGTGCTGACGGAGGCGGATACCGCCAGCTCTATTGGCTCGATACTGCTGCTGGCCCCGCTGCTGGTGCGCCGCCAGCACGTCCGCCTTGAGTTCGATTTCCCACTCAACCGCATCCGCACTCACCTTGAAGCCCTGCGCGACCTGGGGCTGGATGTCATAACCATCAACGGTGCTGTTGAGTGTCGCGCGGCAGAGTGGGGCTACCGCAATATCATCCTGGCGCAGGCCAGCGTCACGGCCACCGCCGTCGTGCTCATGCTGGCGGCGGCGCTGGGCAAAGAGACGATTATTCACAACGCCGCCTGCGAGCCGCACACCCGCGAGCTGGCGCTGCTGCTGGAAAGTATGGGCGCGCATATCGAGGGAATCGGCTCCAATGTGCTGCGCGTGCTCAGCCCGGCAGAGCTGGAGGGGGCCGAGGCGACCGTCGGCGCGAACCATATCGAGGTCGCCAGCGTAGCCGGGGCCGCCGCCCTCGCGGGCGGGCGCGTCCAGATAGACGGCACGCGCCTGGACGACATGCGCATGATTGACCGCATCTACCAGCGGCTCGGCATCCAGCTTGACATGGACGAGAACGCCGTTTTCGTGCCCAAACATCACCAGCTCGCCGTCTCCAACCGCGAGGAGGATGTTGACGCCTCCATCGAAACGGCGATCTGGCCCGGCTTCCCGTCCGACCTGGTCGCGCTGGCGACCGTGATCGCCACCCAGGCGCGCGGCACGTCACTCATCCACGAAAAACTGTTTCACAACCGCCTGCTGTTCGTTGACCGCCTCAAGGCGATGGGCGCGCAGATCGTCCTGTGCGACCCACACCGGGCCATCGTCGTTGGCCCGACCCCGCTGTACGCCATCTACATGGACTCGCCCGACGTGCGCGCCGGGCTGGGCATGCTGGCGGCGGCGCTGGTCGCCAGCGGCACGTCCGTGATTGACAACGCGCAGGCGCTGGAACACAATTTCGGCGGCGTGATCCCACGCCTTAAGGCGCTTGGCGCGCACATCGAGGTCGAATGATCGCTGACGTCAACGGCCTGCCGACGGCCTGCGCTGTAATCGGCGCCGGCCCCCCTGTGCTGCTGCTGCACGGCTGGGGGGCCAGCATGCAGCTTGTTGAGCCGCTGGCGCAGCGCCTGGCCCCGTTAGGCTACCGCGTCTACAGCCTGGACCTGCCGGGCTTCGGCGCGACTCCACCGCCGCCCACAGCCTGGTCGGTTCATGACTATGCGAATTTCGTGCTGGCATTTCTCGACCATCACGCGCTGGAACAGGTGCTGCTGTTCGGGCACTCGTTCGGTGGGCGGCTGGGCCTGGTCCTCGGCGCGCAGCAGCCCGCGCGCATCGTCAAAATGGCGCTCGCCAACAGCGCCGGCGTGCGCACTCAGCCATCGCGCGCCGACCGAACACGCCTGTTCGTCTACCACAACGCGCTGAAGGCGCTGCGCCGGCTGCGCCTGTCAGCCCAGGCTGACGCGCTGCGTGACTGGTATCGCAGCCGCTATGGCTCAGCGGATTACCGCGCCGCGCACGGCGTGCTGCGCGACACGTTCGTCCGCATCGTCAGTGAGGATCTGCTGCCCTATGCCGCGCGCGTGCAGGTTTCCACGCTGCTGTTCTGGGGCGACTGCGACACCGATACCCCGCTGTGGCAGGGCCGCCTGCTGGAACAGACCATCCCTGACGCCGGGCTGGTGCTGTGGGAAGGGGCTGGCCACTACAGCTATCTTGACCGCCTGAACGACACCGCCCGCGTGATGGATCACTTCTTCAGACAGGATGGCCAACCCTGACATGGCTGTAGCGCTTGTGCTGCTGGTGTGGCTGGCGGGCGCGTGCGCGCGGGTTTACCGGCAGGCGCATTACTTCCAGCTTGAGGAATATAAAAATCTGCGCTATCTGCGCTGGGCGGCGGCGCGCCGCGAGCGCTGGCTGCCCGGCAGGCCGCTGGCCGCGTGGCTGGCGGGGGCGGCGGCGCTGTTCCTGCTGGCGGAAGCGCCGGGCAGCCCGCTGCCCGCGCTCGTCGGCGCGGCGGCAGGCGCCGCCGCTGGCTGGCCGCCGCGCCGCGTCGAAGTCAAGAAACCCTTCCGCGCCACCGGGCGCGCCAAACGTCTGCTGGCCGCCGCCTGGGTGTTAGCGGCAGCAGCGGCGCTGGCGGCCCTGGCTGTCACGGCCAGCCTGCCAGAGCGTTTACAGCCAGCAGCAGCAGCGGCGTTTGGCCTGCTGTTGTTCCTGGCCGTGCCGCCGCTGCTGACGCTCGCCAACCTGCTGCTGTTTCCGCTGGAAGCCTATCTGCGCCGCCGCTATCAGGCACGGGCGCGCCGCGTGCTCGCCGACGTGCGCCCGGTGGTCATCGGCATCACCGGCAGCTATGGCAAAACCAGCACGAAGGCTTACCTGGCGCACATTCTCAACGGGCGCTATAAAGCCTACCCCACGCCCAAAAGCTACAACACGCTGATGGGCCTGTGCCTCGCCATCAACAACGACCTGGCCGACGATTACAGCGTGGAATACTTCATCGCTGAGATGGGCGCATACATCCCCGGCGAGATCGAGCGCATCTGCGCGCTTACGCAGCCGGCCATCGGCGTCGTGGTCGAAGTCGGCCCGCAGCACCTGGAGCGTTTTGGCAGCCTGGAGAACGTGGCGCGCGCCAAATACGAGATCATCAAAGCGCTGCCGGCGGGCGGCGTCGGCGTCTTTAACTGGGACAACCCGTTCGTGCGCGCGATGTACGAACGCGGCCACCCGCAGACGCGCATCGCCGTCAGCCGCGAGCTGGACCCGGCGGCCGTTCCGCCCGGCGGCCCCCGTTTCATCGCCGCGAACATCGTTGAAACCGCTGAGGCGCTGGCATTTACCGTCACCGACACCGCCACCGGCGCGCAGGAACCGTTCAGCGCGCCGCTGCTGGGCCTGCACAACGTAACCAATATCCTGTTGGCCACAGCGGTCGCCGTTCACGAGGGCCTGTCGCTGCGCGATGTGGCGTGGCGCGTGAGCAGTTTACAGCCCGCCGAGGCCCGGCTGGCCCGCCAGCTAACGCCCGCCGGAATCACGATTATCAATGACGCCTACAGCGCCAACCCGGCTGGCGCGGCCAGCGCGCTGAGCGCCCTGGCGCGGCAGGGCACGGGCCGCCGTCTGCTGGTCACGCCCGGCATGGTCGAGCTGGGGCCGCTGATGGCCCCCGAAAACCGCCGCCTGGGCGCGATCGCGGCACAGCACGCCACCGATGTGATCCTGGTCGGGCCGGAGCAAACAGCGCCGATCCGCGAAGGGCTGCTGGACGCGGGCTTCGCGCCGGAGCGGGTGCAGAGCGTGCACACGCTGGCGGAGGCCGTCGCCTGGTATCAGGACAACCTCAAAGCCGGCGACGCGGTGCTGTTCCTGAACGACCTGCCCGATACCTATTCAACCTGAAACTGAAAGCAGCGCGAAAGCCAGCCTTATGCCTGAAAACCGCCCACGCATCGGCATCACCACCAGCTATAAAGATGAGCGCCAGAGCGTTGACGTCCATTACATCCGCGCGGTGGAAGCCGCTGGCGGGCTGCCGCTGATCGTGCCTCTGCTGGACACAGACGAAGCGGCCGCCGCCTTCGCCAGCCTGCTCGACGGCCTCATCATCACTGGCGGGCCGGGCATCACGCGCGGGCTGGTGGGCCGCCTGCCCGCTGATCTGGAGCCGGTGGACCCAGCGCGCGACCGCAGCGACACGCTGATCTACAGCCAGATGGGCCAGCGCCCGGTGTTGGGCATCTGTTACGGGATGCAGTTTATCAACGCGCAGGCAGGCGGCACGATCTACGGCGACCTGAACGCCGAACGCCCCGGCGCGCTGGTTCACAGCGCCGCGCGCGGCGGCCAGCATCATCTGATCCACCTGGAGGCAGATTCGTATCTCAACCACAGCCTGAAGGCCGCCGCGCTGTCGGTCAACACTTACCATGTGCAGGCTGTCGTTGATCTGGGCGCGGGCCTGCGCGCCGTCGGCTTCAGCCCGGATGGCGTGATCGAAGCCATCGAATCCGCTGATGGGCGGCGCATCGGCGTGCAGTTCCACCCGGAGCGCATGCTCGACCGGACGCTGCCGCTGTTCGCGGATTTCGTAACCCGCTGCCGGGGCGGCGTATAATAAACTTCTCTTACCGACCACAGACAGGAGATCAACTCATGGAATCCAGTGCTGTAGTGGCGCGGGCCAAAGCGCTCGAAGACCAGATCATCGCCTGGCGGCGCGATATTCACCTGCACCCGGAGCTGGGCTTTCAGGAATACCGCACGGCGAAGCTCGTCGCCGAGGCCCTCACGGCGATGGGCATTGAGACGGAAACCGGCGTGGGCATCACCGGCGTCGTGGCGCGCATCGGCGAGGGCCGCCCGGCGGTTGGCATCCGCGCCGACATGGACGCGCTGCCCATTCAGGAAGCCAACGACGTTCCTTACGCCTCCCAAACGCCCGGTGTGATGCACGCCTGCGGCCACGACGCGCACACCGCTATCCTGCTGGGCGTGGCGCGCCTGCTCAACGAGATGGACGACCGGCCGCCCGGCGAGATCCGCCTGCTGTTTCAGCCATCCGAAGAAGCGCAGGATGCCGAGGGCAAAAGCGGGGCTATGCGCATGATTGACGACGGCGCGCTCGAAGAGCTGGACGCGGTTATCGCGCTGCACGTCGCCAGCTCGATGCCCGCCAGCATGATCGAGATTCGCAGCGGCTTCGCCTGCGCCGCCGTAGACGGCTTCTACGCCACCATTCGCGGCACTGGCGCGCACGGCGCATACCCGCACAAAGGAACCGACCCAATCTTCATGCTGGCGCAGCTTATCAACGCCATTCACGGCATCCGCGCCCGCCGCATCGACCCGGTCCAGCCAGCGGTCATCTCCATCGGCGCCATTCACGCCGGCGATGTGAGCAACGTCATCCCCGCAGAGGTCAAAATCAACGGCACGATGCGCAGCTACAGCGACGAAGTGCGCCTGCAGTTACGCGCCGAGCTGGAGCAGGCGTTCGGCGTGGTGCGCGCCCTGGGCGGCGATTACGAACTCAGCTTTGAGATCGGCTATGACCCCATGTATAACGACCCGGATGTCTCCACGTTAATCGAAACAACGGCGGTGGAGCTGTTCGGAGAAGGGGCGCTGTATCCGCCTGAAGCTGGCATGGGCGCGGAAGACTTCGGCTATATGACGCGCAAAGCCCCCGGCGCGATGTTCATGCTGGGCGCGCAGTATGATGGGCGCAACCGCCCGCACCACTCGCCGGTGTTCGACATCGCCGAATCCAGCTTCCATGTCGGCGCGGCCCTGCTGGCCGAAACCGCCTGCCGCCTGCTGAAACAGCACGCCCGCTGACGTGCGGTTTAGGACCATTCCAGCGGTGGTCGCCGGGGCTGCGGTAAACTAGTGGCGTTTTATCTTCGTAAACCGAAAGGTGACAGACGTGGAAAAACGTCAGCTTGGCAGCAGTGATCTGCACATCACGCCCGTGGGGTTTGGCGCCTGGGCTATCGGCGGCGGCAACTGGGATTACGGCTGGGGGCCGCAGGACGATCAGGATTCCATTGGCGCGATTCAGCGCGCGCTGGACCTCGGCGTTAACTGGATTGACACCGCGCCGGCCTATGGGCTGGGCCGCTCGGAAGAGATCGTGGCGCGGGCGCTCAAGGGCCGCGCCACCAAACCGTATATCTTCACCAAGTGTGAAATCCGCTGGGACGAAAACCGTCAGCTGCATTACTCGCTCCGGGCCGAGAGCGTCCGCCAGGAAGTGGAGGACAGCCTGCGGCGGCTCCAGGTGGACGTGATTGACCTGTACCAGATTCACTGGCCGGACCCCGACGAAGAAGTCGAGGAAGGCTGGACAACGATGGCGCAGCTTCAGCAGGAAGGCAAAGTGCGCTGGATCGGCGTGTCAAACTTCAGCGTTGAGCAGCTGCGCCGTGTCCAGCGCATCGCGCCAGTCACCTCGCTCCAGCCGCCTTATTCGCTGCTGGACCAGGCAATCGAAAAAGAGGTTCTGCCCTTCTGCAAGGACAACAACATCGGCGTGATCGCCTATTCGCCGATGGCGTCGGGCCTGCTCACCGGGGCGATGACCCCTGAGCGCGTGGCAGCCATGCCAGAGGATGACTGGCGCAAGACCAGCAGCGAGTTCCAGATGCCGCGCCTGGCGCGCAACATGGAGCTGGCGGCGCTGCTGGGCCGCATCGGCGAGCGCTACGACCGGTCCGCCGGTGCGGTTGCCATCGCCTGGACGCTGCGCCGCCCGGTGGTAACCGGCGCGATTGTGGGCGCCCGCCGCGCCAGCCAGGTTGACAGCTCGTTCGCCGGCGGCACGTTTACGCTCAGCGACGCCGACATCGCCGAAATCGAATCGTTCGTGCGGGCGCGCCCCTGAAAGCGCTCGCGCGTTAACACCGGCCGCGCCCGCCCGCACAGCGGCGCGCGGCTGCCGCCAGAGGGCGCGCAGGCTGCGCGCCCTCACATCACTCGCAAGGAGCCGCTGCCATGAGCGCGATGCGAAAAACCACTGTCGGCGTCATTTTCGGCGGGCGCAGCGTCGAGCATGATGTCTCGATCATCACCGCTAACCAGGTCATGCGCGCCTTTGACCAGGCGCTCTACGACGTCGTTCCCGTCTATATCAGCCGCGATGGCCGCTGGTACACTGGCGCGCCGCTGCTGGAACTCAAAAATTACGACTCCGAAATTATCAGCCATAAGGATGTCGTGCCCGCTGTGCTTTCGCCCGCCACGCAGCAGCACGGGCTGATCGTCAACCCGGTTTCCGGGCGGCTGAGCCGCAGCGCCGTGCTGCGCCTGGATGTCGTCTTTCCCGCCATGCACGGCACGCACGGCGAGGACGGCACGCTCCAGGGCCTGCTGGAGCTGGCGGACATCCCCTACGTAGGCTGCGGCGTGCTGGCGTCGGCAGTCGCCAACGACAAAATCACCACCAAGGCGCTGCTGCGCCAGCACGACATCCCAGTTGTGGACGGCATCAGCTTCAGCCGCGCTGAGTGGCTGACCGATTCGGACGCGGTGCTGGCCCGCATCACAGACGCGCTGGCGTTTCCGGTGTTCGTCAAACCGGCGACCACCGGCTCCAGCATTGGCATCGGGCGTGCCACCGACCTCACCCTGCTGCGCGCCTCCATCGACATTGCCGCGCATTTCGACCGGCGCGTGCTGGTAGAGGCGGCTGTCACCGGTGGAATAGAGGTCAACTGTGCGGTGCTGGGCGGCGACAAGGACCTGCGCGCCTCTGTGCTGGAACAACCTGTGTCATGGGAAGAGTTCCTCACTTACGACGAGAAGTACCTGCGCGGCGGCGAAGGCATGAAAAGCGCTGAGCGCATCATCCCCGCGCCGCTCAGCCCGGCCCTGACCGCCCAGGTGCAGGACTATGCCCTGCGCGCCTTCCGCGCCATTGACGGGCACGGCACAGCGCGAATTGACTTTCTGGCCAGGCCCGCCAGCGGCGAAATCTGGCTGAATGAGATCAACACGATGCCGGGTTCGCTGGCGTTCTACCTGTGGCAGGAAACCGGCATGAGCATGGCTGAGCTGGTGCACAGGCTGGTGGCGCTGGCGCGCGAAGCGCACGCTGAAAAACGGCGCACCTCGTTTGACTACCAAACGGACCTGATCACGCTGGCGGCGACGCGCGGCCTCAAAGGGGTGAAAGGCAGCAAAGCGCCCGCCGCCAGGACGCGCCCCTGAAACGCCGCGCGCTGCCCTGGCGCGGGCTTGGTGGCGACGGCCGCCTGTGTTATCCTTAGCGCGTTACTTGCCGGCTGCTGGGAAACGCTGTGCCCTACCAATCGAGCGGCGGTCGCCGCAACAACGTGCAGATTGGTGTCGGCCGCTCGGTATGGGGCGGCACGCTGCCGGCCCCAATTTCGGAGCGCGCGCTTGACGGCATCCCCGGCTGCCTGGCGTGGATCGCCCTGCTGCTGTCGGTGGCCGGCGCGGTCGCCTTCCCACAGGTCATTCTGGCGCTGGCCGCTGTCCTCGGCTTTTACTCGGCGGTGCGCTTCTTCTTCGCCGGCATCGCAAATTTCATGGGCCTGCGCTATATCCGACAGTGGGAACGCCGCGACTGGCGCGCCTATTACGCCGAACACGCCGGCCCGGAAGCCCTGCCCTGGGACAGCGTCCGCCATGTCGTTATCATCCCCAACTACAAAGAACCCCTCCCCACGCTGAGCGCCACGCTGGACAACCTGGCCGCGCAGTGTCAGGCGGCGCACACGATGACGGTTGTGATGGCGATGGAAGCCGCCGAAACCGGCTGCATCGCCAAAGCCGAACAGCTCAAGGCCAGCTACGCGCAGCGCTTCGCTGGCTTTTATTACACCGTCCACCCGCGCGGGCTGCCCGGCGAGATGCAGTGCAAGTCAGCCAATGAAGCCTGGGCCGCCCGTTGGATTCGCCGGCATCTCGTGGATGAGCTGGGCTGGGATATCGGCCACATCCTCGTCACCACGATGGATGCCGACACCCTGTGGCATCGCGACCATTTTCAGGCGCTCACCTGCCTTTTCGCGCTGGACACTCAGCGCTATCTGCGCTTCTGGCAGGCCCCCATCCGCTACCACACCAACATCTGGGAAATCAGCCCGCCGATGCGCCTGGTTAACGCCTACGCCACCGCTTTCGAGCTGGCATACCTGGCGGCCCCCTGGTGGATTCCCATGCCGATGTCGTCGTATTCGCTCAGCCTGTGGCTGCTAGAGAGCAGCGGCTACTGGGACGGCGATGTCATCGCCGATGAATGGCACATGTTCATCAAAGCGTTCTACGCGCGCGACGGCGCGGTCACGCTGGAGCGCGTCTTTCTGCCGTTTTCGGCCTACGCCACAACCGGCGAGACCGTGTGGGAGAGCGTCAAGAACCGCTATCTGCAAACGCTGCGCCACGCCTGGGGCAGCAAGGAAGTCGGCTATATCGTCGCCAAGCTGCTCGAACACCCGGAAATCCCGTTCGGCAAGTCGTTCGCCCTGCTGTTCCGCGTCGCGCACGACATTCTGCTGGCGGGCGCTGGCTGGGTGATCCTGACAATCGGCTCGCAGCTAACGATCCTGCTCAACCCGGCGCTGTTCGGGCAAATCGTGGCTGAAGGTCTCAGCAGCCCCGTGTTCGCTCTGCTGCAGGTGTCGTTCGCGCTGGTCGCTGTGCTGGGGGTTGTTTTCTGGTTTCAGGACGTGATCGTGCGCCCGCCGCGCACCCACCCGCAAACAATGACCGAGCGCCTGCTGACGCTGCTCAGCTTCCCCCTGCTGGTGGTCCTCACGCTGATCTTCGTCGCGCTGCCCACCATCCAGGCGCAGACGCGCCTGCTGATCGGCGTCCCGCTCCAGTTCCGCGTGACGAAGAAAATTTAGTCGTGGACAACGCCGCCAACGGTGGCATAATTTAACCAACACCAGCCTACAGGGAACGAGCATTCACCGTGGAAGAACGTGTCCAGAAACTTATGGCGCAGGCCGGCCTGGGGTCGCGGCGCGCCTGCGAAGCGCTGATCGCTCAGGGCCGCGTCCGTGTTAACGGCACGGTGATAGGCGTCGGCGCGAAAGCCAACCCTGATGCCGACACCATCACCGTAGACGGCGAACAGCTCAGGCTCAACGCGCAGCCGCGCGTGTATATCGCCCTGCACAAGCCGCATAACGTGCTTTCGACCACCCGCGCGCGCAAGGAAGATGGCCGCAAAACTGTGCGCGACCTGGTGAATGTAGCTGGCCACCTGTTCATGATCGGCCGGCTGGACGCCGAAAGCGAAGGGCTGATCGTCCTGACCAACGACGGGACGCTCACTAACCGCCTGACTCACCCGCGCTACGGTCACACCAAAACATACCGCGTCACAGTGCACGGGCTGCCCACCGCCGAAACGATCGAGCGTTGGGAAAAGGGCATCCTGCTCGAAGAAGACGGCATGACAGCCCCCTGCCGCGTCCGCATTACTAAAGGCGACCGCACCTTCACGGTGCTGGAAATCGTGATGGTCGAGGGCAAAAAACGCCAGATTCGCCGCGTCGCGGCGGCGCTGGGCCATCCAGTCCATCATCTGACGCGGACGCATATCGGCAAGCTGGCGTTGGGCGACCTGCGCCCCGGCGAGTGGCGCACGCTCACGGCCAGCGACGTGCAGGCGCTGCTGGCGCCCTATGCGCCGCTGCGCGCCAGCCGGCCAGCCGCGCCGAAACGCCGCCCCACGCCGCCACGCCCGGCGACCGCCGGCAAGGCCACCATAACCACCCCGCGCGGCGCGCCCCCTAAGCGCAAACCGCCCGTGCGCAAGAAGAGGACGGCCCGTTGAGCGCGTCGCTCTCCGTTCAGGAATATGTTGCGCGCCAGCCGCGCCTCGCCTGGCGGCGGCACGTTATGCGCTGGCTGATCCGCCAGCTTCCCTTCCGAATGGTGCGGCTCACCGTAACCGGCCTGGAAAACATCCCGCCAGCCGGCCCGGCCATTCTGATGATCAACCATATCTCGGCCCTTGACCCCGGCCTGTGCATGGGCGCGGTGACACACCGCTTTGTCGTGCCCATGACCAAGATCGAAAACACCTATCACCTGGCGGGCCGGCTGGCCGTGTGGTGGTGGGGGTCATACACGGTGACGCGCGGCGAGGCCGACCGCAAGGCGCTGCTGAATTCGATCGAACTGCTGAAAAGCGGCCAGCTTATCCTGATCGCGCCGGAAGGGACACGCCAGCAGCACGGGCTGGCGCGCCCCAAAGACGGGCTGGCGTACATCGCGACCAAAGCGGACGCGGTGATCATTCCGGCGGGCATCTCCGGGGCCGCCGGCTGGAAAGAGAAATGGCAGCGGCGGCAGCGGCCCGCCATCCAGTTGAACTTTGGGCGCGCCTTCAGGTTCAACACCGGCGGGCAGCAGCGCGTCGCGCGTGACACATTGGCCGCCATGACCGACGAGGCCATGTACCAGCTCGCGCTGGCTGTTGCTGACCCCGCCCTGCGCGGCGTCTACAGCGATGTAAGCAAGGCCACAGCAAGGTATCTCGCGTTTATTGAATAGCGTAGCGACGGCGCGTGCGCCGTCAGGAGGCGCAGACCAGCGCAAGGCCCTGCATAACGCAGGGTGACGAGGTGGCGGTTCCCCACGAACACTGTGGGGCTAATTCTCGCTTCGGCGGGAAGAAGATCGAACCATCAGCGGATGCCGCCAGGGTTCTCCACAATCCTTGTCTTTTGCCTCCGTCTAACAGAAGCGAGCCGGCAAAACCGCGAGCAATCGCCGGGCCAAAGCGGATCGCACGTGGAGCGCAGCAGTTCGCAGCCAGCCAGTGAGGCTTGGCGGCTGCTGGCTGCACAGTCCCCCCTTAGCTGATGGAGGCAGTGCCATGTGCGGTATCGTTGGTTATGTTGGCCCACGCGATGCGGTCCCGATCATCCTCGACGGCTTGCAGCGCCTTGAATATCGGGGTTACGACTCGGCGGGGATCGCCGTCCTCAACGGCGATGAGCTGCAGCTCCGCCGCGATGTCGGCAAACTCGCGCGCCTGCGCGAGCGCGTCAGCGCCGACCCGCTCAGCGGCAGCACCGGCATCGGCCACACGCGCTGGGCGACACACGGCGCGCCCGCCGAGCACAACGCTCACCCACACATCAGCATGCAGGGCGATTACGTCGTCGTCCACAACGGCATCGTCGAGAATTATCTTGAGCTGCGCGCTGAGCTGGCCGCCGAAGGCGTGGTGTTCGCCTCTGACACAGACACCGAAGTGATCGTCCATCTCATCGAACGCTTCGCGTGCAATGGCGCTGACCACAGCCTGTCCGAAGCGACCCGCCGCGCCGTCCAGCTTCTGCGCGGCGCGCACGCCATCGTCGTGCTGAGCCGGCGCAGCCCTGGCACGCTGGTCGCGGTGCGCATCGGCAACGCGGGCGGCGTGGCGCTGGGGCTGGGCAGCGGCGAGATGTTCGTGGCCTCCGACATCCCCGCCATCCTGGAGCACACCCGGCAGATGGTTTTCCTGGAAAATCGCCAGGTCGCCACGATCACCAGCGCGGGCTACACCGTTCAGACGCTGGACGGCCAACCGGTCACGCTCGACAGCCACGACATCCCCTGGGATCCGGTGAGCGCGGTCAAAGGCGAGTTCAAGCACTTCATGCAGAAAGAGATTTTCGACCAGGGGCGCAGCATCACCGACACCATTCGCGGGCGCGTTGATTTCGAGCGCCAGTTGGCGCTGCTGCCAGAACTCAACCTCACGCCGGAACGCGCGCGCCGCCTGCGCCGCCTGGTTACTATCGCCTGCGGGACCAGTTATTTCAGCGGGCTGGTGGGCAAGTTCTTCATCGAACACATGGCGCGGCTGCACGTTGAAGTGGATTACGGCAGCGAGTACCGCTACCGCCAGCCGCTGCTCGACGCCGACACCGCTGTGCTGGCCATCACCCAGAGCGGCGAGACCGTAGATACGCTGGCCGCCGTCGAAGAAGCGCGCAGCCAGCGCGCGCTGGTGTGGAGCATCGTTAACGCTGTCGGCAGCCAGGCCATGCGCATCGCCGATGGCTGCATCACGATGAACGCCGGGCCGGAAATTGGCGTGGCCTCAACCAAAGCGTTCACATCCAGCATCGTGGACCAGTATCTGCTGGCGCTTTACCTGGGCCAGCTTCGCGGCACGCTCACGTCAGCGCAGCGTGGCCAGTATGTGCGCGATATCGCCCGCCTGCCCGACCTGGCGGGCCGCGCGCTGGCGTGCGACCCACAGGTGGAGGACCTGGCCAGCCACGTCTACCACTATCGCGATTTCCTCTATCTGGGCCGGGGCATAAACTACCCCATCGCCCTGGAAGGCGCGCTCAAGCTGAAAGAGATCAGCTACATCCACGCCGAAGGCTATCCGGCGGGCGAGATGAAACACGGGCCAATCGCGCTCATTGATGAGAATGTGCCGGTGCTGGCTATCGCGCTCAAAGACGCGCTGTACGACAAAATGGTCAGCCAGATCGAGCAGGCGAAGGCGCGCGGCGGCATCGTTATCGCCCTGGCGACCGAGGGCGATACGCTTATCGCCACCAAAGCCGACTACGTGCTGTATGTGCCGCAGACGCCGCCGCTGCTCAGCCCGGTGGCGGCGGTTATCCCGCTGCAGCTGCTGGCCTATCACATCGCGGTGCGGCGCGGCGCAGACGTGGATCAGCCGCGCAACCTGGCGAAAAGCGTCACCGTCGAATAGCGCGCGCCGCACGCTGTCCCCGAAATGCCCGCCGGCGGGCGTGCGGCGGGCATTTCAGCTTTACCGCTGGCGCGGCGGCCTGCTAAACTAGCGCCCCCGTATACACAGCGTGGAGGCTGAGAAATGTCCGACCTTAACGGTCAGCAGCAGGCAGCGCCCCCCCAGCCAGACCGGCCACAGATGCAGGATTACGGCATCGCCGCTGGCAGCGCCGGTTTGATGGCCTGGGAATGGGTTGTTGACCAGCTATCCCGGTCGCACAGCTACTGGGTCTGCTCGACGCGCCCCGACGGCCGCCCGCACGCCGCGCCGGTGTGGGGCGTCTGGGCCAGCGGCGCGCTCTGCTTCGGCACGGGCCGGCAGTCGCGCAAGGCGCGCAACCTCATACACAGCCCGGAAGCGGTTGTGCACCTCGAAAGCGGCGATGAAGTCGTCATTCTGGAGGGTGTGCTGGCTGAGCTAACCGACACAGCGCTGCTGGCGCAGGTCGCCGCTGTTTACGCAGCCAAGTATCCGCCGTACAAACCGGACCCCCACGAACCCGGCTCTATCTGGTTTATACTCAGGCCGCACACGGTCTTCGCCTGGCTGGAAAGCGACTTCCCCAACACGGCGACCCGCTGGCGTTTCGATAACAGCGGTTGAACACCGCCGCGCACACAGGCGCTATTTGTGCCCGGCGCACGCCAGGCGTAAAATAAGCCGCCATACCACCCGCCAGAGGGACAGCCATGTCGTTTGAATTTGCAACCGCCGGTCGCATCGTCTTCGGGCCAGGGAAACGGCGCGACGCCGGCGCGCTGGCGGCCAGCCTGGGCACGCGCGCGCTGGTCATCGCAGGCGCGGCCAGCCAGCGCGCGCAGCCTTTGTTCGACATGCTGACAGAACACCGCGTCCAGCACGTGCGCTTCGCCGTTCAGGGCGAGCCGACCGTTGATCTGGCGGTCAGCGGCGCGGACCAGGCCAGGGCCGCAGGCTGCGACCTGGTGATCGCTATCGGCGGCGGCAGCGTGCTGGACACCGGCAAGGCCATCGCGGCGCTGGCGACCAACCCCGGCAGCCCACTTGATTATCTGGAAGTTATCGGCCGCGGGCAACCGCTCGTCAGCGCGCCGCTGCCCGTCCTGGCCATCCCCACCACCGCCGGGACCGGCGCAGAGGTCACGCGCAACGCTGTGCTGGAAGCGCCTGAACACCGCGTTAAGGTCAGCCTGCGCAGCCCGCTGCTGCTGCCGCGCGTGGCGCTGATCGACCCGGAGCTGACGCATTCCGTCCCGCCGGAGATCACGGCCAGCACAGGCATGGACGCGCTGACGCAGGTGATCGAACCGTTCGTGTCGGTGCGCGCCAACCCGCTGAGCGATGCGTTATGCCGCGAAGGCATCGCGTCAGGCGCGCACGCGCTGCGCCGCGCCTACGCCGACGGCGGCGACGCTGACGCCCGCGCAGCGATGGCGCTGACCAGCCTGTTCGGCGGGCTGGCGCTGGCGAACGCGGGCCTGGGGGCGGTTCACGGGTTTGCCGGGCCGCTGGGCGGCATGTTTCACGCGGCGCACGGCGCGCTGTGCGCCGCGCTGCTGCCGCATGTGACGGCGGCCAACATCCGCGCGCTGCGGCAGCGCCAGCCGCAAAACCCGGCGCTGGCACGCTATGATGAAATCGCGCGCCTGCTCACCGGCAGCGCCGGCGCGCGCGCCGATGACGCCGCTGCCTGGCTGCACACGCTGCTGGCAGACCTGAACATACCGCCGCTGCGCCAGCATGGCGTTACGCCTGCGGACTTCCCCGCGATTATCGAAGCCAGCGCGCGCGCCAGCAGTATGAAAGCGAACCCAATTGTCCTTACAGACGACGAGCTGGCCGCTGTTCTGACGGCGGCGCTGTAACGCCCGTCGTCACGCAATAAGCGACTTAGCCAGCGCGACCGCCTGGCTGGCGTCCGGCGCGTAACCGTCCGCGCCCACCTCATTGGCATAAGACTGCGTGACCGGCGCGCCGCCAATCATCACTTTAACTTTGTCGCGCAGGCCGGCAGCTTTCAGCGCCTCAACCGTGTCCTTCATGTGCGACATCGTGGTCGTCAGCAGCGCCGACATGGCGATGATATCGACATTGTGTTCCTGCACCGCCGCGATGAAGCGCTCAGCCGACACGTCCACGCCCAGGTCCACAATCTCGAAACCGGCACCCTCCAGCATCAGCGCCACCAGGTTTTTGCCGATATCGTGCAGGTCGCCCTGGACGGTGCCAGCCGCTACCTTGCCCACCGACTTCACATCGGCCCGCAGCAGGTGCGGCCTGAGCACCGCCAGCCCTTCTTTCATGGCGCGGGCGGCAATCAGCATCTCTGGCACAAAATACTCGCCCTCTTCATAGAGGCGGCCCACCTCAGCCATCGCCCGGATCATGCCCTCGTTGAGGATCTGAACCGCGCTGATGCCGCTGTCCAGCGCTTCCTGGACCTTAACCGGCGCAACTTTCGCCCTGCCTTCCAAAACGCTGTTGTAGATATCCTGCAGTATGGAGTCCATGTGGTTGCCTGCCTCTGCGCCAAAGTCGGTATACGCTGTAATCTATTCTGCCACACAGTCAGCGCGCCGCGCCAAAATCGCGCAGCGCGCGCGCCTGCGCCCGCAGGTTATCGTGCGGCGTGCCGTCGGGAATCTCGCAGCCCGCGGCGCTGATCGCCCGCGCGCCGCCCTGGCGCATGCAGGTCAGCGTGGCCGCGTAAACGTCGGCGGGCGTGCTTTGCAGCATGACAGCCACCGGGTCGAAATTGCCGCAAATCGCGATCTCGCCGAAGGCCCGCGCGGCCATCTGCATATCCACCATCCAGTCAACGTCAATGATGTCAGCGCCGCTAAGAGCCATCTGGTCAACGATCCGTGACGTGTTGCCGCAGATGTGCAGCCGCGCCAGCGCGCCCGTCTCGCGCACAGCCGCGAAGATGCGCTGTTCGTAGGGCAGCGCGTAGCGCGCGTACAGGCGCGGCGCGATCTGCGAAGCGACGGCGTCGCCCAGGCCAATGATGTCGGCCCCGGCGTCAATCTGCGCCCGCGCAAAGGCAATCCCGACCTCTGTGCAGATTTCCAGCAGTTCCTCAACCCATTCTGGCCGGTCGTACAGGTCGGTCATCAGGTTAGTTACGCCGCGCAGGTCGGCGGCTTCGGCCAGCGCGCCCTCCACCCACCCCATGATCGGCACTTCACCGCCCACTTCCTGCCGAAAAAGGCGGATCGCCTCCAGCCGGTCGCTCATGCGCCGCCCGGAAGCCGGGTCCGGCGCTTTCAGCCGGCTGAGGTCTGCCGGGTCGGCCAGCAGATGCACCTTTGAAACCGGCAGGCTGTCCTCCGGGAACTCGATCTGCGCGCCAAAATCTGCCGTCTCGCGATACGGGTCAGAGATAGCCTGGACGATATCAAGGTCGAAGTCGTGCAGCACCGCCAGATTAGCCTGAACCAGCGCCCGGTGATCCTGATAATAGCGCGACAGCGGCAGGCCGCTGTAGTGCGCGGCGAACTGCATCATGATGTCAAAGTTAGGCGGGCGGTCGACAGGCTCGCCGCGTATCCGCCGGGTCATCCGCTCAAACGCATTCATCTACAGTCACCCCTCTAATCACACACAAGCCGCTAGCCAGAAACGGCCTCAGCCGGCCCCGTAAGCCGCGCGCCGCCGCTGGCGATCACGTCGCGATACCAATAGGCGGAATCCTTGAGCGTGCGCTTCTGCGTAGTGTAATCCACATGGATCAGGCCAAACCGGTAGCGCATCCCGTAACCCCATTCGAAGTTATCCATGATGGACCAGTGGAAGTAGCCCCTGATATCAACACCGTCGTCGCCGGCCCGGCGGTAGCTGGCAAGGTAACGGGCCGTGAAATCAATCCGCTGCGGGTCATGAACTTTGCCGTCAAGCGCGACCCAGTCCGGGTTCGTGAGGCCGTTCTCGGTGATGATGATCGGCAGGCGGTAGCGCTCATACAGGAAGCGCGGCCCCCAGTAGAGCGACTCAGGCGAGACCGTCCAGGGGAAGGCCGTCATCGGCTCGCCCGCCGCGCCCGGAATTTCTTCTGGTTTGCCGTCCGCGCCGGCGCGCACCGGCGCCCCGTGATAAATGTTGACGCCGTAAAAGTCAAGCGGCTGGCAAATGGTTTCCAGGTCGCCGGGCCTGATCTCCGGCATATCCTGCTCGTAGAGCGCCAGCCCGTCCGCCGGGTAGTGCCCCAGAATGCTGGGGTCCATCCACCAGGTATGGCTCCACAGGCCGTTGGTCTTAACGCTGAACATCGCCTGCCGCGCCGCCTCAATATCCTGTGCCGCCGCGCTGGCAGGAATGGTTATCGTGCCGGCTGGCGCAGCGCCGACCTGCACCGGCTGCGCCGCCGCCGCGCGGATCGCCTGCACGCCTTTGCCGTGCGCCAGCAGCGCGTGATGGGCGATGCGCAGCAGTTTGGGCTGGCTCCAGCGCTCGCCGGGCGCGTGTTCGCCGGTCTGGTGGCCCAGCAGCGTAAACACAGAATGCTCATTGAGCGTGATCCAGTGTTTCACGCGGTCGCCCAGCCTGCCAGCCACCAGGGCGGCGTAGTCCGCGAACCAGTCCGACGACTCACGGTTCAGCCAGCCGCCCTGACAGTACAGCTCATAGGGGTAGTCCCAGTGGAACAGCGTCACGTATGGCGCGATATCCGCCGCCAGCAGCGCATCCACCAGGCGGTCGTAGAAATCCAGGCCGGCGGCGCTGACCGCGCCCCTGCCAGCAGGCAGCACACGCGGCCAGCTTATCGAAAAGCGGTACGCCTGAAGGCCGATCGCGCGCATCAGCGCCACGTCTTCCTCATAGCGGTGATAGTGATCGCAGGCGACATCGCCGGTGTGGTTGTTGTAGATACGCCCCGGCTCGTGCGCGAACATATCCCACACGGACAGGCCCTTGCCGTCCTCATAGGCTGCGCCTTCAACCTGGTATGATGCCGACGCCGCGCCCCAAACGAATCCTTGCGGAAAACCCATGTCAGCCCTCCTGATAAACACACCGCGCGAACCGGGCAGCGCAAACACGGAAAAGATGTGTCTGGATGATACTGGCATCCATTGGCATTGTAACAGTGACACGTATAACGCGCCGCTGGTTATGTCCATCACCCAACCCGGCAGGCGTGCGCAAGCGCGCCAGCAGGCGGTATAATGCTGCTTAGTGTGTCCGCGCTGTGGAGATAACGAACCGCCTATGATGAACGACATCCCCATTGGCATCGCCGGCTTCGGCACCTATTTCCCTGCGCGCGTCGAAACCGCCGCTGAGCTGGCCGGGCCGACTGGCATCCCCGCCGACGTGATCGAAACTAAAATGGGCCTGCGCCAGCGGCATGTCGCCGGGCCGGAGGACACGATCAGCGCGATGGCGACCCACGCCGCCCAGCGCGCTGTCATGATGGCCGGCATCGCGCCGGAGCGCATCGGCATGGTCATTTCGCACGGCAGCGAGTTTAAGGACCACGTTGTGTGGAACGCCGCTGGCAAAATCCAGCACAACATCGGCGCTGTGAACGCTTTCGCATTTGAGGTCTACGCGCTGTGCGCCGGCGCGCCGATTGCCCTCAACGTCGCGCGCAGCATGATGCAGGCCGACGAACGCCTGGAATACGCGCTGCTGGCCGCCGCCAGCCGCGAAAATGAGCTGGTCAGCCCTGGCAACCAGCGCGCCCGCTTTATGTTCAATTTCGGTTCGGGTGGCGGGGCGATGCTGCTTCAGCGCGGCGCGCGGCAGAACCTGGTGCTGGGCGCGGCGGCGCTCACTGACGGCAGCCTGTCGGAGACGGTGATTATCACCCGCGAGCCGGAGGCTGTCGGCGGCGGCCCAGCAGTGAACGGGGACATCTACGGCATGCTCGACGTGCAGAACGCCGAGTACATGGCCGAACGCCTCAACGCGGTCTCGCTGCCTAATTTCGTCCGCGTCATCCGCGACGCGGTGGAGAAAAGCGGCGCCAGCCTGGCCGATGTGAAGTTCCTGGGGCTGGTGCACATGAAGCGGTCGTTCTTCGTGCAGATTCTTGAGGAAGTCGGCCTGACGCCTGACCAGGCTGTCTATCTCCAGGATTACGGCCACATCCAAAGTGTGGATCAGGTGCTCGCGCTTCAGCTTGGGCTGGAACAGGGCAAAATCAAACCTGGCGATCTGATTGTGCTGGCGGGCGCGGGAACCGGCTACACCTGGAGCGCCATCGCGGTGCGCTGGGGCTGACGATGAACAACAACCGCCAGGTGCTCGCGCTGGGGCTGGTCGCTGTCCAGTTTATGCTGCTGGGGGCGCTGGCCTTCAGCCTGCTGCTGCTGCCGCCTGATCAGGTGCTGTGGCTGCGGCTGCTCGGCCTGGCGGCGGCGCTGGCCGGCGTCGCCATCGCGACGTTCGCCATTCTCACGCATCTGCGCGTTAACCGGGCGCTGGTCAGCATCTCGCCGGCGCCAAACCCACAGCTTCAACTGGTCGAAAGCGGCCCATACTGCTGCGTCCGCCACCCGATTTACCTGGGTGTGATGCTGACGGCGGGCGGCGCGGCGCTGGCGCACGGCCACCCGGCGGGGCTGGTTATCGCGCTGCTGCTGGTGCTCTTTTTCGCCGGCAAAGCGCGCTTCGAGGAAAGCTGGCTGGCACGCGTGTACCCGGCCTACGCTGCCTACCGCGCGCGCACCGGGCGTTTCCTGCCCGCGCTGCGGCGGCCAGCAGGGACAAAGTGATTTCACACCCGTCCTGCGCGGACATTTGTTACTGGCGCAGGCCGCGCCGCAGGGGATATAGAGTAAGGTAGTCGCAGAGGAAATGGCATGAACGTGCCCGTTGGGCTGGCAGGCTGGGGAACCTATTTCCCCCCACAGATCGAAACCGCCGCTGCGCTGGCGGCGCGCACCGGCATCCCGGAGCAGGTGCTGCGCGATAAGCTGGGCATCCACCAGCGCCACCTCGCCGGCCCAGAGGACACGATCACTACAATGGCAACGCAGGCCGCCAGACGCGCGCTGGCGGTGGCCGGCGTTCCCGGCGAGCGCGTCAACCTTGTGATCTCGCACGGCAGCGAGTTCAAGGACCATGTGCTGTGGAACGCCGCCGGCAAAATCCAGCACAACATCGGCGCGGTACACGGCTACGGCTTTGAGGTGTACGCGCTGTGCGCCAGCGGCGTGATCGCGCTCAACACCGCCCGCAGCCTGATGCTGGCCGATGAACGCCTGGAGTACGTGCTGCTGGCGGCTGCCAGCCGCGAAAACGACCTCATCAACCTGCACAACCCGCGCGCGCGCTTCATGTACAACTTCGGCTCTGGCGCGGGCGCGCTGCTGCTACGGCGCGGCGCGGCGCACAATCACCTTCTGGGCGCGTCATACTTCACCGATGGCAGCCTGTCCGAAACGATTCTGTTCAAGCAGACTGAGGAAGCCATTGGCAGCGGCGACCCACTGCTGCCCGGCGGCTATTACGGGCGGCTGGACGTAGACCAGTATGAGTGGATGTCCGAGCGGCTGGGTGAAATCTCGCTGGCGAATTTCGTCCGCACGATTCGCGAGGCCGTCGAGCGCAGCGGCGCGGCGGTGGCCGACATCGACTTCCTGGGTATTTCACAGATGAAGCGCTCGTTCTGGCTTGAGATTCTCGACACGCTGGGCCTGACGCCCGAACAGTCGGTTTACCTGGAAGATCACGGCCACGTGCAGAGCGTGGATCAGGCGCTGGCGCTGGAGTTAGGGCTGGCACAGGGTCGGGTCAAGCCGGGCGATCTGGTCGTGCTGGCCGGCGCAGGCGGCGGCTACACCTGGGGCGCGGTCGCGCTGCGCTGGGGGTGACTGGCCGGGGCAGCGGCGGCTTTTTTAACGGCAGTGGCTTTGAATCAGAGATAACAGCATGGAACCGCAAAAATCACACTTCGTCACCGACTGGCTGGACAAGCGCGCCAAACACACGCCGCAGCGCATCGGCCTGATTGACACCAGCAGCGGACGCGCGATCAGCTACGACGAGTGGAACGCCGCCGCCAACCGCACGGCCAACTTCCTGCGCGCGCTGGGTGTGCAAAAAGGCGACCGCGTGTCAGTCTGCGCCAGCAACTGTGTCGAGTATCTGGATGTGCTGTTTGCCTGCGGCAAGATCGGCGCGATTTTGCTCAACCTCAACTGGCGGCTGACCGTCGCCGAGCTGCAGGGCATTATCGCCGACGCTGACCCGTGCGTGCTGCTTTACTCTGGCGACTGGAACGCGCAGATCAACCAACTGCGCGCGGCGGCGGCCAGCGTGCGCCACTTTGTCGCGCTGGATGAGCCGGCCAGCCCGCGCGATGTCGCTTTCGCGCAGCGCGACCAGCACGCGGACACGCTCGCCGAGCGGCCTGACCAGCACCCAGACGACGCCTGGGCGATCTACTACACCGGCGGCACAACCGGCCTGCCCAAAGGCGCTGTTATGACGCACGCCAACGCCACCTGGAACAGCGTCAACACGGTTGTCACCTGGGGCATTACAGCGGAGACCGTCGCCCCGCTGCAACTGCCGCTGTTTCACATCGGCGGAGCGCACATCTTCTGCCTGCCCGCCGTACACACCGGCGGCACAACGATCCTGTGTCAGGCTTTCGACGTGGACCAGACGTTTGACCTTATCGCCAACGCCGGCGTCACGCATTACGTCGCTGTGCCCACCATGTTCCTGCTGATGCAGCAGCATCCCCGCTGGGAAAGCACCGATTTCTCGCGTCTTAAGCTGGTGGTCAGCGGCGGCGCGCCCTGCCCCCTGCCCATTGTCGAGAAATTCTGGGCGCGCGGCATTGATTTCAAAGTCGGTTATGGCCTCACCGAAGCGCCAGCCAATAACTTCTGGCTGCCGCCGCAGGATGTGCGGCGCAAACCGGGGTCGGTCGGTTTTCCTAACTTCCACGTGGATATGAAAATCGTCCGGGCCGACGGCAGCGAGTGCGCCGCCGAGGAACCCGGCGAACTGCTCATTCGGGGTCCGCACGTTATCCCCGGCTACTGGAACCGCCCTGAGGCGACCGCCGAAAGCATCGTGGACGGCTGGCTGCACACCGGCGACCTGGCGCGCTGCGACGCCGAAGGGTACTTCTACATCATCGGACGCAGCAAAGACATGCTCATCAGCGGCGGGGAAAACGTCTACCCGGCGGAGGTCGAGAGCGTTATGCACAGCCACCCCGCCGTCGCCGAGGCCGCGCTCATCGGCGTGCCGGACGAGAAATGGGGCGAGGTCGGCTGCGCGATCGTCGTGGTCGAGCCGGGACAAACGCTCAGCCAGGACGAGCTGGTCGCTTTCCTGCGCGACCGGCTGGCAAAGTATAAAATACCGAAAACGGTCATTTTCGTGGACGCGCTGCCCCGAACCGCCATCGGCAAACTGGATAAAAAGGTGCTTGTGCAGCGCTACGGCAAACCACAATCAACCGTAAATAGCTGACTAAAGGGCTTAATTCCATGACAATCCCTGTTATGGCGGGCATCAGCGCCCGCACCATCACCACCAGCCGCCTGACAACCCGCGTGCTGTTCAGCGGACCAGCAGACGGTATGCCGGTCCTGTTCATTCACGGCAACTCATCTTCCGCCACCTGGTGGGAAGAAACGATGATCGCGCTGCCGCCGGGCTATCGCGGCATCGCGCACGATCAGCGCGGCTTTGGCGAGGCCGACCCAACCGCTAAAATTGACGCCACCCAGGGAACGGGCGACCTGGCCGCGGACGCAGCAGCCCTGCTTGACACCCTGGGCATCGCGCGGGCGCACCTGGTCGGCAATTCGCTGGGCGGCGTCGTCGTCTGGCGCATGATGATGGAATGCCCGGAGCGCATCCTGACGGTCACGCAGGTTGACCCCGGCTCGCCCTACGGCTTCGGCGGCACTAAAGGCGTCGAAGGCACGCCCTGCTTTGCCGACTTCGCCGGAACCGGGGCCGGTCTGGTCAACCCAGAGCTTATCCGGCTGATGGCAGCCGGCGACCGCAGCACCGACAGCCGCTTTTCACCGCGCAGCGCCATCCGCGCCCTGATCGTCAAGCCGCCGTTCGTGCCCGCGCGCGAGGAAGAGCTGCTGTCGTCCATGCTCGCCACGCACCTGGGCGAACAGGACCTGCCCGGCGACTCGGTCCCGTCGCCCAACTGGCCGTTCACCGCGCCGGGGCGCTGGGGGTCGGCCAACGCGCTGTCGCCCAAATACGTCGCGCACCCCGCGCGCCTGTACAGCATCAACCCTAAACCGCCGGTGCTGTGGGTACAGGGCAGCCACGATCTGCTCGTCTCCAACACCGCCGCTTCGGACGTCGGCACGCTCGGTCAGATGGGCGTGCTGCCCGGCTGGCCTGGCGCTGAGGTGTTCCCGCCGCAGCCAATGCTCGACCAGACGCGCGCCGTGCTGACGCAGTACGCGGCGGCAGGCGGCTCGTACACCGAGGTCGTCATTCAGGACGCCGGGCACGTCCCGTTTATTGAAAAGCCAGCCGAGTTCAACCGGCATTTTCACGCCCACCTTAACGCAGCGCGGAGCTGATAAACGATGCGAATCGCGCAGATCGCCAGCACCGGCGCTTACGTGCCGGCTAAAATCATCACCAACGCTGAGCTGGACGCGCTGTTAGGCGAGCCGGTCAGCGATTGGCTGGTGGAGAACGTCGGCATCCGTGAACGCCATGTTATGGCGGACGACCAGGTTACATCGGACCTGGCGGTGAACGCCGCGCGCGCCGCGCTCGACCGCGCCGGCGTCGCGCCGCAGGACCTGGACCTGCTGATCGTGGCGACCGACACGCCCGACTATATCTCGCCGGCCACCGCGTCAGTGGTGCAGCACAAGCTGGGCGCGGCCCGCGCCGGCACGTTCGACGTCAACTGCGCCTGCGCCGCCTGGGTTACCGGCATGGATATCGCCGCGCGCTACATCGCCACTGACGACAGCTACAATCACATCCTGGTCATTGGCGCTTACGGCATGACGCGCTACGTGGACTGGGGCGACAAGCGCACCGCTACCCTGTTCGCTGACGGCGCGGGCGCGGCGCTGCTGCGCGCCGGCGACCGGCCCGGCTTCCTGGGCGCAAAGCTCACCGCTGACGGCTCGTTTCACGATTATATGGGGATCTACAGCGGCGGCACGGCGCGGCCCACCGGCGGCACTGGCTCGCCGCACCAATATGTAAAATTTCAGAAGCGCTTCCCGCCCGACACCAACAACAAAGCCTGGCCGCAGTTAATCCGCGACCTGCTGGCTAAAATCAAGCGTCCGGCCAGCGCCATTGACCGCATCTACTTCACCCAGTTGAACATCAAAACGATTCAATTCGTCATGGCCGACCTGGGTCTGCCGCCCGAAAAAACACACACGATCATGGATAAGTGGGGCTACACCGGTTCGGCCTGCATGCCAATGGCGCTGGACGACGCTATCGCGCAGGGGCGCGGCCCGCAGCCTGGCGAGCTGGTCGTGTTCTGTGGCAGCGGCGGCGGCGCTGCCTTCGGCGCGGCGGCGTTTATCTGGGTGTGAGAGGATCAGCACATGTATATCGGTGACATCACCGGGCGGCGGCGCATTTACTCACCGGACACGCTGGCGGTTGTGGACGCGGGCAAGACGCCGCACTGGCGCTTCACGTATGCGCAGATGGACGACCGCGCCAACCGCCTCGCCAACTGGCTGCGGCACACCGTTGGCGTGCAGAAAGGCGACCGCGTTGGCATCCTCGCCCGCGACGGCGTCGAGTTCCTCGACCTGTACTTCGCCTGCGGCAAGACAGGCGCCATCATGACCTGCTTCAACTGGCGGCTGCACCCTCGCGAGCTGCTTCAGCTCATGCACACCACGCAGCCGCGCGCGCTGATTTTCTCAGACGATTTCGCGGGCGCGGTTCATGAAGTCGCCGCCGAAACGCCGTTCACAACACACCTGCTGCATATCGAGGGCGGCGGCGTGCGCGGCAGCGTGCGCTTTGAGGACGCGCTGGCGCGGTCGAGCCAGGAGCCAGTCACTGAGGAAAGCGTGACGCAGGAGGACATCGCCTGTCTGCTGTTCACCGGCGGGACAACCGGCCTGCCCAAAGCCGCCCAGATCAGCCACCGGCAGGTCGCGTGGAACGCCATGAACACGGTAATCCACGACATTCGTCACGGCGACATCACGGTGAACGTGTTTCCGCTGTTCCACGCCGGCGGGCTGTTCGCTTACACCATGTCCATGATGATTATCGGCGGCACCGTTGTCCTGACGCGCCAGTTCGACCCGGAACAGGTGCTTGACCTGCTCCAGCAGTATCAGGCAACCTTCTTCGGCGGCGTGCCCACCATGTACCAGATGCTCACCACCGCGCCCAACTGGGCCAGCGCCGACCTCAGCAGCCTGCGCTTCTGCACCAGCGGCGGCGCGCCGCTGCCGGTCGCCCTGGTAGAGCGCTTCCGCGACGAAAAAGGTGTGCAGTTCAAACAGGGCTTCGGCATGACCGAGTTCGGCCCAGGCATCTTCGCGCTGGCCCCGGAGGACGCCATTCGCAAGGCGGGCAGCATCGGGCGGCCCAATTTCTTCGTGGACGCCCGCATCGTTGACGACGATAACCGGCCGCTGGGGCCTGATGAAGTGGGCGAGCTGGTGCTGAAGGGGCCGTCACAGGCGTCCGGTTACTTCAACAACCCCGCCGCCAGCGCCGCCGTTATTGACGCCGATGGCTGGTTCCACACCGGCGACCTGGCCCGCCACGATGACGAGTGGTATTTCTACATCGTGGATCGCAAGAAGGACATGTTTATCAGCGGCGGCGAGAACATCTATCCGGCGGAAATTGAGCAGGCGCTGTATCGCCACCCCGCCGTGCACATGTGCGCTGTGATCGGCGTGCCCGACGCCCGCTGGGGCGAAGTCGGCAAGGCGTGTGTGGTGCTTAAGCCCGGCCACAGCGCCAGCGAAGCCGAGCTGATCGAACACCTGCAGGCCAGCCTGGCGCGCTATAAAGTGCCGCGCACCGTTGCGTTTATGGATGCGCTGCCGATCTCAGCGGCGGGCAAAATCCTCAAGCGCGAGCTGCGCCAGCAGTTCACAGATGAACGGTAGCCGGCGGCCAGTTGGCCGGTTGGCCGAATTGCGCTATACTCAGGCGCGAGTTAATGTGCGTATAAAATCGCTATAACATTGTTCTTAATGTACAGGAGCGGTTAAATTGAGTTTAGAGATCGGTGCGAGCGCCAGCCGCACAAAGCTGATCACCGACGACGATGTGCGCGCTTTCGCCCAGGCCTCCGGCGACACCAACCCGGTTCACCTTGACGACGCCTACGCGGCCACCACGCAGTTTGGACGGCGCATCGCGCACGGTATGCTGACTGCCAGCGTAATCTCCGCCATTCTGGGCAACGACCTGCCCGGCCCCGGCACGATCTACCTCGGCCAGGACCTGAAATTCAAAGCGCCAGTTTACATCGGCGACACCATCACCGCCGTCGTTGAACTCATCAAATACCGCGAGGACAAGCGCATCGCCACTTTTCGCACGACCTGCACCAATCAGAGTGGCACACTTATTCTAGAGGGTGAAGCGGTGGTCATCGCGCCTGCGCGCGGCTGACACGCCGCCGTTTGTGTCTGTACAACCCTGCCTGTCTGCCGTTCAAAATCGCTTGAGGAGGTAATATGGTTAGGAAAACACTGCTGGTACTGTTCGTCGTAGCGCTTACCCTGGGTATGCTGGGGGGCGGCGCGGTTGCACAGGACGAGCCTATTCGCGTCGGCCTGCTCCAGGACCTTTCTGGCTGGCTCGCTGTTTATGGCGCCGAGTCGGTTAACGGCTTCCAGCTTGGCCTGCTGTACGCCGCCGGCATTGACCCGACTGAGTATGACAGCATAGACGCGGCCCTGGCCGATGTCACGGTCGCCGGGCGCCCGGTAGAAGTTATCGTTAAGGATTACGGCAGCGAAAACGCCCAGGCTGACGCCGACAACGCCGCCGCCCGCGCCCGTGAGCTGATCGAGTCCGACTTCGCGGACGTGATCTACGGCGTGCCCAACTCCGGCGCGGCGATCGCGCTTCAGGGCGTGATCGCGCCAGAGAACTACAATGTGCTGCTGCTGGCCGGGCCGACCGCTTCGCCCACCATCACCGGCGCGAACTTCAACGTCAACACGTTCCGCGTGTGCCGCAACACCAACCACGACGCCATCACCCTGTCGCATATCGCCGACCAGGTGGGCAATAAGTGGATTCAGATCGCCAACGACACCGACTTTGGCCGCACGACCGCGACCGCCTTCCAGGCCGCCAACGAAGCGGCAGGCGTTGAGTTCGTGCAGGACACCATCCTCGTCCCGTCCAACGCCACCGACCTGACGCCCTACATCCAGCAGATTCTGGACTCTGGCGCCGAAGTGGTGAACCCGATCTTCGCCGGCGAGCTGACCGCGCTGTGGACCCAGCAGGCCATCGAACTTGGCCTGGCCGATGCAGTCTCTGTCATCAGCGGCACGAACTCGAACGACTTTATCGTGGCCGCGCCGCCGCTGCCGGGCACAGTCGCCTACATCGTCTATAACTACACCCTGCCCGACACCGAAATCAACGACTGGCTGACCGAGAAGCACATCGCCATGTTCAACGATGTGCCGGACCTGTTCACCGAATGCGCCTTCGCCAGCGCCCAGGCGCTCTACCTGGCGCTGGAAGCCAACGGCGGCGACCCGCTGCCCGAAGCCATGATCCCGGCGCTGGAAGGTCTGGAATTTGAAGGGCCAAAGGGCAGCTATGTTATCCGCCCTGAGGACCACCAGGCGCTCATGCCCACCTATCTGATCCGCTTCCTGGGCATCGAAGACGTGGACCTCGGCAACGGGACAGTTATGCCGCTGCCGAACTACGAACTGCTGTTGGAAGTGAACGTAAACGTGCCCTGCCAGGCCCCAGAGGAACGCTCCAGCGACACCCTGGCCTGCGCTGTGCCGCAGTAACATCTGACACGCAGCGGGGAAGCGTCTGACGGCGCTTCCCCGCACTCACTGAGGATAGATATACCCGATGGCTGAAACTATCCTGGAAGCGCGCCGCCTGCGCAAACAGTTTGGCGGCCTGGTAGCGGTGGACGATGTCAGCCTGAGCATCGCGCGCGGCAGCGTTCACTCGATCATCGGCCCTAACGGCGCAGGCAAAACAACTTTTTTCAACCTGCTTACAGGGATTTACAAACCGAACACAGGCCAGGTCATTTTCAAAGGCCAGGACATCACCAACGTCCCGCTGTATCGGCGCGCCCACCTGGGCCTGGGGCGGTCGTTCCAGGTGACGAATATCTTCCCCAACCTTACGGTGCTGGAAAATGTGCGGTTGGCGTCCCAGGCGATGAGCGGCGTCAGCTTTAATATTCTGCGCCGCGCTGACAGCTACCGCCTCTTTATTGACCGCGCGCTGGCCGTTCTGAATCTGGTTGGGCTGGAGCGCGAAGCGCACAACCTCGCTTCGACGCTGCCACACGGCGGCAAGCGCAAGCTCGAACTGGCTATCTTGCTGGCCCCTGACCCTGAAGTGCTGCTGCTGGACGAGCCAACCGCCGGTATGGCGTCGGAACAGATGCCAGAGCTGATGGCCACAATTGACAACATCCGCCGCGAAGGCGGGCGCACGATTGTGCTGGTGGAACATAATATGAGCGTCGTCATGAACGTCTCTGAGCGCATCACTGTCATGCACCTGGGCCGGCTGCTGGCTGAAGGCACGCCCGCTGAGATCGCCGGCAACCAGACGGTACAGAGTGTCTACCTGGGTGAACTGTACGATGCGCCAGGTGTCAGCCATGCCTGACACCGGCGATATCCTGCTCAGCGTAGACGCCATCCACACCTTCATCGGCCAGTTTCACATTCTGGAAGGCGTTACCGTCCACGTCCCGCGCGGCAGCATCACCGCCCTGTTAGGCCGCAACGGGGCCGGCAAAACAACAACCCTCAAGAGCATTATGGGCATGACCCCGCCGGGCCAGGGCGCGATCACCTTCAACGGCACCGCGCTGGCAGGCAAGCGCCCCTACACCATCGCGCAGATGGGCATCGGCTATGTGCCGGAACACCGCGCGATTTTTCACGAGCTGAGCGTGCGCGAAAACCTGGAGATCGCCAAACGCCAGCGCGACGACCTGGCCAAGCGCGCCGATTTTATCTTCGACCTGTTCCCGGACCTCAAGCGCCTCTACCACCTGGACGGCGGCCAGCTCTCCGGCGGCCAGCAGCAGATGCTGGCGGTGGCCCGCGCGCTCGTGCCCGAAAACCGGCTGCTGCTGATCGATGAACCCAGCGAAGGGCTGGCCCCCGTGATCATTGAGCAAATGATGGAGGCGATCCGCAGGCTGTCCGCGCGCACAACCGTGCTGCTGGTGGAGCAGAATTTCCGCGTCGCCAGCCAGCTCGCTGACCGGTATGTCATCATTGACGATGGCCACAGCGTTGCCGCCGGCCTGATGTCGGACCTGGTGCAGGACAGCGCGCTGATCAACCGGTATCTGGGTGTGGCGTAGGAAGGACTGACATTATGCTCCAAAATCGCAGCACCCTCGGCGTTGTGGCGCTGCTGTTTGCTGGCCTGCTGCTGTTCGGGCTGGCAACGGCTGACAGCTTCGGCAGCTTCGTCATTACAGTGCTTTCCGGGCTGCTCCAGGCGGCGCTGCTGTTCCTGGTGGCTTCGGGTCTGTCAATTGTGTTTGGCTTAATGGACGTGCTCAACTTCGCCCAGGGCCACTTTTTCATGCTGGGCGCTTACATCGCGTTCGCATTCTTCCACGCGCAGGGCCTCGCGCCAATTGACCCGAACCTGCGCTTTCCTATCGCGATCCTGATCTCAACCGCCGTTGGCGGCGTGCTGGGCTATCTGCTGGAACGCGGCTTAATCCGCCCGCTGTATGTGCGCCCGTTCTTCATGCTGGTGCTGACGTTCGGCGTCGCGATCGTGATGGGCGAGGCGATCAAATCCATCTGGGGAACCGTCACCTACACCTGGTCAACGGTTACATCGTTCGGCATCCACCAGGGCACATTCGTCCTGTTTAACCAGCAGTTCGGCTGGTATCGCATCTTTGTGATCCTGATCGGCCTGGCGCTGATGATCCTCGTTACGCTGCTGCTGCGGCGCACGCGCATCGGCATCATTATCCGCGCCGGCGTCGAGGACAGCGCGATGGTCGAGGCGTTAGGTATCAACGTCCGCGCCATTTTCACGCTCGTCTTTGCCTTCGGCTGCGCCCTGGCCGCGTTCGGCGGCGCGGTGGCGGCGCCTTTCCTGGGCGCGTCGCTGGGCATGGCCAACGCCTTTCTGCTGGGGTCGGTGGCGGTAGTGGTGCTGGGCGGGCTGGGCAGCTACGAGGGCACGGCCATCGGCAGCGTGCTGGTGGGCCTGTCAATCGCCATTGTCGCCAAGTTCACCTCACGGCCTGAGATCAACCAGACGGTGTGGTCCAGCCTGACGCCGATGATCCTGCTGATCCTGGTGCTGCTGCTCAAACCCAGCGGGTTGTTTGGAAAGGAACACTGATACCATGCAGCCAACTGACAGCAACCTGTGGCGCCGCGTCCTGCGCTCGAACCGGGTCTACATCCTGCTGCTCGCCTTTCTGGTGCTGTTTCCACACATCATCGGCTGGCTGACAGGCGACAGCCCCTTTGGCGTTGGTGGGCGCGCGCGCGGCCAATCTGTGTTCTGGCAAAGCATCCTGATCGAGGTGTTCATCCTCGCGATCCTCACGATGAGCTACAACCTGATCTTCGGCTTCACCGGCGTGATCTCGTTCGGCCACGCGATGTTCTTCGGCCTGGGCGGCTATGCGCTGGGCATGACGCTGCAATATTCGCAGCTAGGGCCTGACCTGGGCCTGGCGCTGGGGCTGCTGGTGGGCATCGCCATCGCCGGCGTGATCGGCTTTGTCACGGCGCTGGTGACGCTGCGTGTGCGCGGGGTGTATTTCGCCATCTTCACGCTGGCGCTCGCGGAGATGGTAGCCATCTACATCGGGCGCTGGCCGGTCACCAACGCCGAGGACGGCTTCCCCATTGACGTGCTGCCAGAGCTTTTCAACCCCACGCGCAACCGGCTCTTTCTTTACTATATCGCGCTGATCCTGGTTGTTATCACGTTTCTGTTTATCCGCCGCCTGATCAACTCCCCCACCGGGCGCGTGCTGATCGCAATCCGCGACAACGAAGCGCGCGCGCAGGCGATCGGCTTTAACACGCTGCGGTTCAAGGTGCTGTCAATCACCCTCGCCAGCATGATGGCAGCCGGGGCCGGCATGATGCACATCATCATGGCGCGCAAAGTGGGGCCGGAAATCCTGGGTGTCTCATACACCATTGACCCCCTGCTGATGACGATCATCGGCGGCGTCGGCACAATCGGCGGACCGATCATCGGCGCGGCGGGGCTGCACCTCAGCGAGCGCATCTTCAACCGTGAGTTTATCTTTGGCGACGTTGTCATCAACGTGGGCCAGCAGTGGTCGCTCATCCTGGGCATCATCTTTATCGTGGTCGTCATGGCCTTTCCCAAGGGCGTCGTGGGCACGTTCGAGAGCTGGCAGGCGCGCCGGCGGCGCGGCCCGGCGGCAGGCGCGCCGGACCCGGCGCGAGCGCTTAAAACGCCGGGGGCATCGGGCAATCTGCACGAATAGCCCGACAAGCGATTTGATTGGCTTGCATATTGACGGTTGGCCGGGGATGTTACACAATCGGGGTTCAGTGTCGGCACGTGCAGCGGCAGGCAGCCAATATCCATGATGCGTTTCACTGCTACTGATAACCGCACCTTAGACTGAACCGGGGGTATGTCCCACGCGCTGCCGCTTGTGACCCAGCACCCCGTTCAACCGGGGTGCTTTTTTTCGCCTGCTCGTATGGAGGGCTTTGGTTTTGGTCGCTCAACTGGAAAATCTCGATACGCCCGTGTTCGTCGTCCCGCCGCAGAACCGCGTTCCGGTGAACAGCTACCCGGCCGCCATGATGGACATTCCGCCTTCGCGCATGTTCCTCATCCGCGACGCGCTCAAGACCTACAAGGAACACGCGGGCGCTGACGCGCCCACTTACGACGCCTCACAGGGTGACGGCGGCGCCAGCCTGCCCGGCGTGCCGCGCCACATTCTGGAAGAGGCGCTGCGGCTGCAGATCGAGCATGGCACGGCCTATGACCAACCCTGGGGGACAGCGGCGTTTCGCAAAGCCGCCGCTGAGGATTACTGGCAGCTTGATGCCGCCTCTGGCTGGGGGCCGGAGAACATCGTCTTCGCGCAGGGTGGGCGCGACGGCCTGCAAAAGGCGTATCAGGCCATGATCGGCACCGGCGGCAAACAGATCGGCGACCTGCTTATCGTGTCGCGCGTGCCCTGGATCAGCTACAACTGGGGGCCGTATGCGCTCGGCCTGAACGTCATCCTGGCCCCTGGCGACCCAGCCGCCGGCTGGCGCTACACGCCTGCGGGCATCCGCGCCTGCGCTGACCTGGCGGCCCGTGAGGGGCGCGGGCTGGCCGGGATCGTCATCACCTCGCCCGATAACCCGACCGGGCGCACCATCCCGCTTGCTGAGCAGATCACGCTGGCGCGCACCGCGCTGGAAAGCGGCTGCGCCTATGTCATCTTCGATTGGATATACCACTGGGTGACTGACAGCGGGCCGTCAGACATCAACGTCGTGCTGCAGGCGTTCACCCCGGCGGAGCGCGAGCGCCTCATCTTCCTTGACGGCCTCTCCAAGAGCCTGGGCGCGTCGAATATCCGCGCCGCGCACCTGCTGGCGGGCAAGCAGGTCGTCAAATATATCACCGGCCAGGCGTCGCACGGCGTCATCCCTGCCTTCTACGCCCAGGCCGTCGCTATCGCAGCCTACCGCATGGGCTACGGCGAGGCGGCCGCCAGCATCATCAAGCCGACGGCGGAGAGCCGCCAGGTGCTGCGCCGCGCCCTGGAGGCTGAAAAAGCCAGCGCGCCCTATATCATGGGCGACGGCTACTATGCCTTTATAGACTGCTCGCGTTACATCGCGGCGGGCGGCCTGCAAAACTCTGAGGAACTGCTCACGCACCTGGGCGAGAAGTTCGGCGTGGCGGTTGTGCCGGGCATGTATTTCTCGGATGCCGGCCTGAACTGGATTCGGTTCTCTTACGCGCTGCCGCCAGCAGTCACCGCCAAAGCCGTTCAGCGCCTCTTTGAGGGCCTCAAGGCGCTGCTGTAAACGCCCCACTGGGGCCTGAGAGCATAAAAACGGGGCGGCTGGTTTAAATTCACAGCCGCCCCATTCATTTCTGCTTACGCGCGTTCCAGCGGCCCGCTTACCCGCCCAGGTACGCCTTGATGATCGTCTCGTCGTCGCGCAGCGTCGCGGCGTTATCAGCGTGAATGACATAGCCCGACTGCATAATATAACCCCGCTGCGCCACCGACAGCGCCATCACGGCGTTCTGCTCCACCAGCAGGATCGTCGTGCCGCTTTCCTGGTTCAGATACGTAATCACATCGAAGATCTGCTTGACCAGCAGCGGCGCCAGCCCCATAGACGGCTCGTCCAGCAGCAGGATGCGCGGCTTGCCCATCAGCGCCCGGCCCATCGCCAGCATCTGCTGCTCGCCGCCCGACAGCGTGCCGCCGAGCTGGCTCTCGCGCTCTTTAAGCCGGGGAAAGCGCTCAAACACGTATTCCAGGTCGCGGGCAACCTGCGCCGTGTCCCTGCGCGTGAACGCGCCCATTTCCAGGTTCTCGCGCACCGTCAGCCGGGTAAAGATTTTCCGCCCCTCAGGTGACTGCACCACGCCGCGCGTGACAATTTCGTGCGCGGGCATCCGGGTGATGTCTTCCCCGTCCAGCAGAATGTGGCCCTGCGCCGCCGGTGTAATGCCGGAAATGCTGTTCAGCGTTGTCGTCTTGCCCGCGCCGTTGCCGCCGATCAAAGTAACGACTTCGCCCTCATCAACAGTCAGCGAAATGCCCTTGAGCGCGTGTATTTTGCCGTAATACGTGTGGATGTCGTGAACCGCCAGCAGGCTCATACCAGAGCCTCCTCGTCCTCACCCTCAATCGGCGCTGTGCCCAGGTAAGCCTCAATCACCTTCGGGTCGCGCTGCACCACGGCCGGCGTGCCCTCAGAAATTTTAGCCCCATAGTCCATAACGCTGACGATGTCGGATACGTTCATCACCAGCTTCATATCGTGTTCGATGAGGAAAATCGTCAGCGCCAGCTCGTCGCGCAGGCGGCGAATGAACGCCATCATCTCCTCTTTTTCGTAGGTGTTCATCCCGGCGGTCGGCTCATCCAGCAGCAGCAGCAGCGGCTGCGCGGCCAGCGCCCGCGCGATCTCCAACCGCCGCTGGAACCCGTAAGGCAGATTCTCCGCCAGGTTGTCGCCCATGCCCTCCAGGCCAACATACGCCAGCAGCTCAAGGGCGCGGTCAACCGCCCGGCCCTCCTCACGCCACATCCCCGGCGTGCCCACCAGCACCTGCGCCGTCCCTGAGGTCAGCCGGCTGTGCATGCCGACCAGGATGTTCTCCAGCACCGTCAGGCCGTAAAACAGGCGGATATTCTGGTAAGTGCGGCTGATGCCGCGCTGGGCGATCTGATCAGGCCGCAAGCCGTAAACGGACTGCCCATCAAAGATCAGGTCGCCCTCTTCGGGGGTATAAAACCCGGTAACGCAGTTAAAAAACGTGGTTTTGCCGGCCCCGTTAGGGCCTATCAGGCTGCTGATAGAGCCGCGCGGGATTTGCAGGCTGACGCTGCTAACCGCTGTCAGCCCGCCAAAGCGCTTGGTGACAGCCCGTGCGTCCAGAAGGATTTCGGTCACAGCTCCCCTCCCCCGCCGATCTCCGCCGGCTGCGTTTCAGCGCGGCGCGCCAGCGCCTGTTCCGCCAGGCGGCGCACCGGCGGCGGTATCAGGCCGGCAGGCCGCAGCAGCATCGTCACAACCAGCAGCACGCCAAAGGCCAGCAGGCGATAGTCCTGGAACTCGCGCAGCACCTCCGGCAGGCCAATCAAAATCATAGAGCCGACAACCACGCCCGGAATTGACCCCAGCCCGCCGATGATAATCAGCGACAGCACGTTGATCGAGACCAGCAGCGTGAAGCTGTTCGGGAAAATGCCCTGAAGCCAGGCCGCGAAGATCGCACCGCCCAGGCCGGCGAGCGTTCGGCTGATGCCAAAGGCCAGCAGTTTGCTACTGACCAGGTGGATGCCCATCGCCTCAGCCACGTCCTCATCCGCGCGGATCGAGCGCCAGGCGCGCCCCAGCCGCGTGACCGACAGGCGTATCACGACAAACGCCACCAGCAGCACAGTGAACAGGATGAGATAGTAAACGCTGACCGCGTTATCGAGCTTGAACAGCCAGCCAGGGTTTAGTGCGCGCAGATCAATGACCGGGCTGGGAATCGGCGCGATGCCCTGCGCGCCGCCCAGCAGCGGCTTGAAGGTTGAGGACAGCGCCACCCGGTTGATGATCTCGCCAAAGCCGAGCGTCACGATCGCCAGGTAGTCGCCGCGCAGCCGCATCACCGGGATGCCCAGCAGCACGCCGGTTACGCCGGCAGTGAGCGCGGCCAGCGGCCACGCCTGCCAGAAGGTCATTATGCCGGTGCAGAGTGCAGCCGCATTGCCCGGCGTGATCTGGTCCGGCGGGATGCCGCCGCACGTCAGCAGGCTGGGCGTGGTCAGCAGGCCCAGGCTGTACGCGCCAATGGCGAACGCCGCCACAAACCCCAGGTCAAGCAGGCCAGCGTAGCCCACCATGACGTTGAGGCCAATGCCCATAATGACGTACAAGCCCACCAGGTCAAACACACTGGTGATATACTGCCCCAGGAACAAGGGCGCGACCAGCATCAGGATAAGCGTGAACACGCTTGTCAGCCGCGCCGTTGTGTGCTTTTCCACACGGCTGATGCGCGTAAACCGCTCTTCGGCCCGGTCAGCGATATAAGGGGCAAACCACAGCGGCACGCTTACCAGCAGGAATGTAATCACTGCTGACAGGGTTGTCATCTGCCGCTGCCAGTTGATAACGGCCAGCACCAGCAGGCTGATCAGGAAATACAGCATGGCGCTGTTCCCCATGCGTGAGCTGCTGACAGCCAGCGCGCCCAGCGCGCCCGCGCAGCCGACCACCAGCACCAGCGCCGCCCACATCAGCGCGGTTGTGGGCTGGGACGGAAAGATGTTGATGCCGCCGATAGCTGTCGTGCCGCCGCTAACCACCAGCGCCGCCAACACGCCCAGCACCAGGCCGAAGCTGAGGCCGATAAGCATGCGCGCCACCACACCGGTATCAGCGATGAAGCGGTAGTTCGCGAAATAGGCCAGCGCAAAGGCCGCCACCATCAGCAGCGCATAAGGCGGCGTCACAATGTTGTTGATCTGGTTTTGCAGCAGGCCGATCAGCGCCGTCAGCCCCATGCCGACAAGAAGGATGTTGCGCAGCCTGTCCGGGATGGTCAGCAGCAGCCCCATCGCTGAGCCGACGACCACGCCAAACACCAGCAGCGCCAGCAGCCCGCTGGCCAGGTCCGCCTGGCCGAACGTCAGCGTTGAAATGGTCAGGTCCCGGATGTTGGGGAACACAAACCGCAGATCGACCATCGTGCTGATCAGCACCAGCGCTGCCAGCGCCGCCGCGACGATCGCGCCTGAGACCGCCCCCGCGAAAACCGCGGCCGTGTTGGCGCTGTCGCGCACACGCCAGGCATTGAGATAAGCCACGCTGCCAACCATCAGCACCAGAATCACCGTGCTGAGGTTCAGCACCCCGGAAATCACGGTTGTCTTTTCGAACGACGAGAAAATACCGGTCAGCGTCAGCAGAACCGCTACCACACTCGCATACAGCGCGTAGATGAGAGATTTTCGGTCCATAGGGTTCAGGCCTTCTTTTCCGACAGCACTTCGCCCAGGATGCCAGTAGGCCGGAAGATGAGGATCAGAATCAGCATGCCGAAAGCAATCACATCCTCCAACTGCGACGGAATCCCCAGCAGCGAGGGCGCAATCGACTCAATCATGCCCAGCAGCACGCCGCCGAACATGGCGCCGGGGATATTGCCAATGCCCCCCAAAACCGCGGCGGTAAAGGCCTTAATGCCGGGCGCAAACCCCATGAATGGCGTTACCTGCCGGTTGTAAAGCGCAAACAGCACCGCCGCGACGCCTGCCAGCGCCGCGCCCAGCAGGAACGTCACGACGATCACGCGATCAACGTTGATCCCCATCAGCGCGGCCGTTTTCTTGTCCTCAGCAACCGCGCGCATGGCTTTGCCGGTGCGGGTGCGCCTGACGAACACCCACAGCGCCACCATCGTGATGGCGGCAACAAAGAAAACGATAAAGTAGAATGGGCGGATGCGCAGCGACAGCCCCAGGAAATCCACCTCATAAATGCCCCGGATAATATCAAGCCCCTGGCAGACAAGCTGCCCGTTGATCTGCGTGCACTCTTCCTGGAAAATGCCCGGCAGAATATACAGATTGAGGTCGGGGTATGTGCGCGTGGCGCTGCCGAAAAGGCGCAGAAAGATCTGCTGAATGGTGATCGAAGCGCCAATCGCCGTAATCAGCGGGACCAGGCGCGGCGCGCCGCGCAAGGGCCGATACGCCACGCGCTCCAGGATAAAAGCAACAGCCATCGAAGCAGCGATGCCGACGGCCATCGTGATAAAAAGCGAAAGCAGCGGCTGCGTCAGCAGCAGGCCCGCCCGTTCCAGCGCCGTAATCGCGAAAAACCCGATATAAGCCCCCGCCATAAACACTTCGCCGTGCGCGAAGTTGATCAGCAGCAGAATGCCATAAACCAGCGTGTAGCCCAGCGCCACCAGCGCGTAGATGCTGCCCTGGGCCAGCCCAAAAACTGACAGCCGGATCAACCGTTCCAGCGTGAAACTGCTGTCGGGGTTAAAAAACAGGTTGTTGGCTGCGGCGGCCACGATCAGCAAAACAATCAACAGGCCAACCACATACAGCACCAGCCGGATAGGGTCGTTACGCACCCAGACGGCTAGCCGGTCACGGCGCGACCGCGCTGCTGTGTTCGGTGATGGATTAACCCCCGGCGCATCCGACACCATAGCGACTCCTTTTGTTTACATACGTTGGCCGGCCCGCGCGCCAGCCCCGTTCGGTTCGTTGGCTGTATAGTGGCAGAGGTGGGCATACGCCCACCTCTGTCTCTCGTTCGATACTGCGTCCGCGCTTACATCACTGAGTAAGCAGCAGCGCGTTATTCACCGCTGTAGGGCACGAAAGCGCCGTTCACGACCTGGAAGAAGCCCACGCCGCCCAGCGCGCACTCGCCCGTGCCATCGCACGACAGCATGCCCGACAGCGCCGCCACCGGCTCGTCCGCCCCAAACCCGCGAATGAACCCCGCCAGCGCCGCCCGGTCAATCACCAGCGCCCCGTTGGCGTCAACTTCGCCCACCGCCTCGATCGCGTCCAGCAGCATGTTCGCCGCGTCATACGCATAAGCGTGGAACGCCGCCGTCGGCGCTGTGTTGTACGTCGCCTCATACGTCGCCAGGAACGCCGCATACGCCTCGCTCCCCGGCGCCACCGGCGACGACGCCAGCGCGCCTTCGCCCGCCGCGCCCGCCAGGCTCACGTATTCCGGCGTCTGGATGCCGTCCGCGCCCATGAACAGCACGTCCCCCAGCCCCGCGTCCGCCCGCTGCTCGCTCAGCCGCGCCGCCTCCGCCGGGAACCCGCCAAAGTAGATCAGCTCCGGCCCCCCGTCCGCGATCTCGTCCAGCAGGTTGCGGAAGTCCGTGTCCCCCACGTTCACCGCCCCCGCCGCGACCACCTCGCCGCCCAGCGCCTCGAACTCGCGCGTCACCACCGCCACCAGCCCCTCACCATACGGGCTGCCGTCGTGAATCGTCGCAATCTTCCGCAGACCCAGCGTGTCGTAGATGAACTTCGCCGCCTCAATCCCCTGCGCGTCGTCATTCGGCGTCGTCCGGTTGAAGCTCGCAAACCCCGTGTCCGCCGCCGTCAGGTCAACCGCCGTGCAGCTCGAGCTGATCATCGTGAACCCTTCACTGTCGAAGATCGGCCCCGCCGCCCGGCACGCGCTCGAACACGTCGGCCCCACAACCGCCACCACCGCCGTGTCCGACACCAGCCGGTTCGCTACCGCCTGCCCGCCTTCCGCTGAACACTGGTCGTCCAGCACGTCCAGCGTCACCTCAAATTCCGCACCCCCCACCGTCACCGTCGGCCGCTCCGCCAGCGCCAGCTCCACCCCGCGCCGAATGTCGTCCCCCAGCGGGACCAGACCCTCGCCGCTCAGTATCGTCGCCAGCCCCAGCTTCACCGCCCCGCCCGACGCCACCGTCACGACCGGCTGTGCCGCCTCAGCCGCCGGTTCCTCGGTGGCTTCGACCGCGGCCTCGGTCGCCTCAGCCGCTGGCGCTTCAGTTGCCACTTCGGTCGCCTCGGCCGTCGGCTCCTCAGTGATCTCCTCGGTCGCTTCGGCCATCGCCTCAGCAGTTGGTTCCTCAGTAGGCTGTTCAGTGGGCGCTGTTGTCGGCGCAGTCGTAGGGGTAGGCTCCGCCTGAGCGCAGGCTGCAAGCACTACCGCAACGGCTGCGATAAGCGCCAAAGTCCAACGGAAATGTTTCGCTGACATGTTACCCTTCTCTCCTTATGACAACGCAGATCAACATACGCTAGAAGTACCCTGCGCGCGCACACGCTGGAAGTGTGCCTTCACAGAAGCAGAGCAAAGAAACTCAGTGAATCGCGGCCTGTTTACCCCGGTTCGCCGCGCCCAACCAGCACAACCGCCAGCTTTCAGGGCGGTGTTCACCCTTAAAAGAGGCGATTCGCGTCGAATTCAGGCCTTCGTGATTCACTGAAACTTCCTCACGCTAACGTAAGAAGCGTATATATTAACGCCTGCCGCGTGTTCCGCAACACAGACTTGAAGCCGACTCATTCCGCGCGCGCGGCAGCCAGGAACGTCTGAAAACTATCCAGGCCATTAAGTGTAAACCGCGCCGCGCCGCGCTCGATGCGCTTGATAAGGCCGGCCAGCACATCCTTAGGGCCGATTTCGACAAATGTTCCAGCGCCAGCGGCGGCCATCGCGCGGATCGAATCCGTCCACAACACCGAGTGCGTCAACTGCTGTTCGAGTTCCCGGCGAATTGCTTCCGCGTCAGTCAGGGGTTTTGCATGGATATTCGAGTAAACGGGCACGCGCGGCCTGTGAAAGCTCACCTGTTCCAGCGCGCGGCGGAAGTGGGCTGAGGCCGGCTCCATCAGTGGGGAATGCGCGGCGATGCTCACCGCCAGCTTAACAGCGCGTTTCGCGCCGGCTGCCAGGGCCGCCTCAAGCGCCATCTCAATAGATCGGTCGTCACCGGAAATCACCGTCTGGCCGGGGCAGTTGTCGTTTGCCAGCACCAGCACGCCGCCTGTCTGCTGCGCCACCTGCGCGCACAGGTCGCGCACCGCGCTGCCGTCCGGCCCCAGTATGGCGGCCATCGCGCCGGGGCTGCGCACGTCCGCTTCCTTCATCAGGCGGCCGCGCTCGCGCACCAGCCGCACGCCATCTTCAAAGGTCAGCGCGCCCGCCGCGGTGAGCGCGGTAAACTCCCCCAGGCTGTGGCCCGCCGTGAAAGCCGGCACGGCTTCGGGGCATTCAGCCTGAAGCGCCCGCAGCGTGGCGATGCCGCACACGTAGAGCGCCGGTTGGGTGTTAATGGTGTCGTTCAGGTCAGCCTCAGGCCCTTCAAAGCACAGCGTTGACAGCTTGAAGCCGAGGATGTCATCAGCCTGCAGGAATGTATCACGTGCAACAGTGTAGGCCGCTGCAATGGCTTTCCCCATGCCGACCTCCTGCGAGGCCTGGCCTGGAAATACAAACGCAGTGGCCGACCATTCAACCATATGCAACCCAACCCCTGTTCATGCGCAAGCCGCGAATGCAAAATAGCATAACCTGAAACTCATTTTTGGCAAAATTCACAAAAAAAGCCCTGCCTGGTCACATACCAGACAGGGCCACAGCGCTATGCAGGGGGAAATACCTGTCGTTACTCGCTTTTAACTTCGACAAACGTTTCACCGCGATATGTGCCGCAGTTCAGGCAGGCACGATGCGCGACATGATATTCACCACACCCCTCACACACCACCAGGTGATTCAGCGTCAGGCTGTCATGCGCCCGGCGGCGATTGCGGCGGCTGCGAGAGACTTTACGTTTTGGCAGCGGACCCACGCGGTTTACTCCTCAGAACTGATACAAAGAACCGGGCGCGCCGGTCTTGCGGCGGTAACGGAAGCATTATAAGGCGCGGCCGTGCACACTGTCAAGGCGAGGATGTGGCGCGGCAGCGTTTCGGCCAGCGGCGCGCCCGCCAGCGCTTTCTTCCTGAGCTTTAGCTGACTGCAAGGAATACCCTGTTTGATATAATCAGCGCATGCTAAGCATTGTTTGCCCCAACTGTTACGAACGCTCTCGCCGCTGAAAGGTCCGGTAATGCGCATAGGGGTTGATATCAGGTATCTCTCGCACGGGCTGATGGGAGGTGTTCATCGCTACGTCACATACCTGACCGCTGCCCTGCTGGCAGCCGGCCCGCAGCACGACTTCTTCCTGTACGCCGACACAAAAAAGCCCCTGGAGCTGTCCGACCTGCCCGCCAACGCCACTGTTCGGCTGCTGCCGTATCGCAACCCGCTGTCCAGCGTTTACAACGACTACTTTATGCGCCAGGCGATGAAGCAGGACCGGCTCGATGTGGCACACTTCCCCGCCAACTACGGTTTCGCGCCGGCGGGCGTGCCAGCGGTTATCACCCTTCACGACCAGATCAACGTGATGCCGCTGCGCGAGATCGTCCGGGGGCACGCGAAAAAGGCCTCTACTATAGGCATGATGACGTACCTGCACTTCTCCACTGTGCAGGCGCTGCGCCGCGCCCGCCTGGTTATCACAATCTCGGAGTATTCCCGGCAGGAGATTATCAAGTACAGCAGCTTTAACCCTGCGCAGATCGAGGTCGTTATGTACAGCCCACCGCCCGATGCGCGCCGGATTACTGACGCTGCCGCCCTGGAAACTGTGCGGCAGCGCTACCAGTTAGAGAAGCCGTTCGTGCTGGCCGATGCCATCAAAAACCCGGCCACGCTTGTGCGCGCCTGGCAGGAACTGGCGCCTGAACTGCGCGAACAGTATCAGATTGTGTTCTTCTCGCGCACGCCAGAGCCGCCGGCAGAAGTCCTGGCCGCCCAGGCGGCAGGCGATGCGCGCCTGCTGATACGCCCGCCCTACGCTGATCTGATTGCGCTGTTCAACCTGGCGCGCGCCTTTGTTTTCCCATCGTGGATTGAAGGGCTGGGCATACCCGTCTTTGAGGCGATGGTCTGCGGCGCGCCGGTGATCGCGTCAGATCGCGGCTCCATTCCTGAAGTCGCTGGCGACGCGGGACTGCTGGCCGATGCCGAGGACGCAGACGGTTTCGCCCGCAATATCACCCGCGTGCTGACCGAACCCGAACTGGCAGCGCAGATGCGCGCGCGCGGGTTCGCGCGGGTGGCGCAGTTCACCTGGGACGAAACGGCGCGCCGCACGCTGGCCTGTTATGAGCGAGCGCTGCGCCTGCCAGCCTGACCCCCACCGTTTGAGGATTTAACCGAACGCGAGAGAGCCTGGCACAGCCTCTCTCCGTGTTTGATGCACCGCAGCAGCTACGAGGGATTATGTCGGAAACTTCTGTCCAGACCACAACGCCAACCCGCAGCGCGGGCCAGATGATCGCCCGCAATACCCTGTGGGGCATGGCGGCTCAGCTTGCGCTTAAGGGCGCCAATTTCATTTTCAGCGTCCTGGTCGTAAGGACCCTGGGCGGTGAAGCCTTCGGCCAGTACTGGATCGTGATGGCCTGGGCGGGCCTGTTCTCCGTAATCGGCGACCTGGGCATCACGCAGTACCTCACCCGCGAAATCGCCCGCACCCCAGGCCGCAGCGAGGACCTGTTCTGGGACACCGTTTCGCTGCGGCTGGTCCTGGCGGTTATCAGCACCGTCGTCACAGTAGGCGGCGCAGTGCTCTTAACCGACTATTCGCACGACATCATCCTGGGCATCCTCGTGTTCTGCGGCACCTATTTCTTCCAGATTCTGCTGGCCCCGCTCACCAGTGTGCTGGTGGGCAGGGAGCGCATAGACATCTCATCAGCGCTGACTGTTATCATGCAGGTGCTGTGGATGATCTTCGCCGGCCTCTTCCTGTATCTGGGTTTCAATTTCCTCTGGCTGTTTGTCGCCGGCATCCTCAATATGCCGATTGTCACAGCGCTCGCCTACTGGTTTGTGCGCCGCAACAAATTAGGCCCGCCGCGCTTCCAGGTTAACCCCGCTATGTGGTGGAGCGTGGTGCGGGCTGGCCTGCCGTTCGGGTTCACGCAGATTGCGCTGTCGTTCGCCTTCCGCGTTGACACCATTGTTCTGAGCAACTTCGTCAGCGAATACGAAGTTGGGCTGTACAACGTCGCCTATAATCTCGTCTTGACGCTGGTGAGCCTGACGGCCAGCTTCGGCGCCGCCGTCATGCCCACCCTGGCGCAGGAACACGCGCGCGACCCTGCCTCGATTCTGCCCTGGTATTACTCGTCAGTGAAAATGCTGCTGTTCATCGGCCTGCCGATTGCCGTCGGCGGGACGCTGCTGGCCCAGCCCATCATCCACTTTCTCTATCAGCCAGAGATCGCGCCGGCGGCGATCGTGCTCGCGATCCTGGTGTGGGACATACCCTTCGTGATGTACCACTCGTTCTGCGGGCAGATCGCCAACTCAACGGTGCGCGAAGGCGCGGCAGCGCGCATCTATATCAGCCTGGGCTTCATTAATCTGGCGCTCAACCTGATAATGGTCCCGCGAATCGGCGTTGTAGGCTCGGCATTCGCCACTGTGCTGACCGACGCTGCCGGCGCGGCGCTGTACTATTTCCTGTACCGGCACGCCTTCGGCGCCGGGCTGGGCTTCCGGCGGCTGCTGCGCCTGGCTGGGGCCGCGGCGCTGATGGGCGGCGTGATACTGCTTTTGAACCAGGCGCACTTCCTGCTGGTTATCCCGATTGGCGCTGTGGTTTATCTGGCGCTGGTGTGGGTATCGGGCGCGTTCACCCAGGCCGAGCGCGCGCACATAATCAGCTTCATCAGGCGGCGGCTGCCCGCGCGCCTCAAACCGGCCCGCTGACGCTCTGTGTGGCATTCTCGTTTCACGGCAGGAGTGCGCTATCTTGAACATCCTCATCGCAGTTCACGGGTTTCCCCCCTCACATTATGCGGGCGCAGAGCGCGTCGCGGAGCGCATCGCCCACTGGCTGGCAGCCAGGGCGCATACCGTTGCGGTGTTCGCCGTCGAACAGCTTGACGACCCACACTTCAGGGTAGAAATTGAGCGCGAGAACGGCTTCCCCGTTCATCGGGTTTTCTACAACGCGGGGACCACCGCGCCTTACCCTGGCTCTTATGACTCGCCGCAGTTGGCCGACGCCATTCAGCAGGTGCTCAAACAATCGCACTTTGACCTCATCCACATAATCAGCGGCTATCTGCTGGCTGTACCGGTTATCCGCGCTGCCCGGCAGGCGGGCATACCGGTCGCCATCACGCTTACAGAGTATTGGTTCCTGTGCGCACGTCTCAACCTGCTTCGGGCGGATAACACCCTGTGCAGCGGGCCGGAAACCGACCGTAAATGCGCGCGCTGCCTGGCGGAGAGCAAGCGCCGGTATCGCCTGTTTTCGCAGAAAGCGCCGGGGCTGGTAGATGCGCTGTGGCAGATTCCCGTGCTGCACGACCTGGAAACCGCCGTCGGCGTGCGCCGCGTGACGCTCCACCGCACCCTGCAGGAAGCTGATCTGGTCATCAGCCCATCGCAGTTTCTGATAGACAAATTCGCTGAGTTTGGCTTCGACACCGAACGCTTCGCGCTCGTCCGGCATGGCCTGGCAGCCACCAATAAAAGCCCAGCGCCCGCTGATCGCGGCCCGGCTGACGCGCTGCACCTGGGCTACCTAGGGCAGATCAAGCCGCATAAAGGGGTTGACCTCATTGTTGACGCGGTGCTGCCGCTGCTTGACGCCGGGCACGCCATCACCCTCGATCTGTGGGGGCCAGACGACGAAGACCCGGCTTACACAGCGGCGCTGAAGCGCCGCACAGCGAATTACCCGGCGGTCCGCTGGCAGGGCAGCTATCAGAAAAACGCCTTATGGGACATCCTGGCATCCCTCGCCGTGCTGGTCGTGCCGTCGCGCTGGTACGAAAACAGTCCCTCTGTGATCTGGGAGGCGTATGCCGCCGGCGTGCCGGTGATCGCCACGCGGCTGGGCGGCATGGCGGAGCTGATAAAACACGAACAAAGCGGCCTTTTGTTTGAGCTTAACGACGCCCAGGACCTGCGCCGCCAGCTCGAACGGCTGGTTTCAGAACCCGAACTGCTGCCGCGGCTGCGCGCGGGCATTCCGCCCGTAAGAACCGATCACGATGAGGTGAGCGAGATCTTCGCACTCTATCAGCGCCTGCTGAGGTCGCCCGCGTGACTCCACCCGACCTGGCGGCCCAGCTCCAGCGCATCACAGGTCTGCTGCCAGCCCGCCTTGATCCGCTGCACGGCGGGATGGTCAGCCAGGTTTTCCGCGCGGAGCTGCCAGACGGGCGAATCGTTGTTGTTAAAACCAGCGGCGCCGGCGGCACGCTGGATATCGAAGGCTACATGCTGCGCTATCTGGCTCAGCATACCAGCCTGCCGGTCCCGGAGGTGCTGCACAGCGAGCCGGCGCTGCTGCTGCTGGCGTTCGTCGCGGGCAGCAGCCACTTCTCAGAGGCCGCTGAGCGCCATGCCGCTGATCTGCTGGCCGCGCTGCACGCGGTCACAGCGCCAGCCTGCGGCCTGGAGCGCGACACGCTGATCGGGCCGCTGCGCCAGCCCAACCCCTGGACACAGTCGTGGGTCGCCTTCTTCCGCGACCAGCGGCTCCGCTACCTGGCGCGGCTGGCCGCTGACTCCGGGCGGCTGCCCGCCACCATGCTGGCGCGCATCGAACGGCTCGCCGGAAAACTCGACGCGCTGCTGACTGAGCCGGAACAGCCGGCGCTGATTCACGGCGACATCTGGACGACCAACGTGCTGGCCGCCGCTGACCGGGTAACGGCCTTTGTTGACCCCGCCATCTATTACGCCCACCCGGAAATGGAGCTGGCCTACATCACCCTGTTCAACACATTCGGCCAGGCATTTTTCGAGCGCTACCACGCGCTGCGCCCTATTGAGCCAGGTTTCTTTGAAGCGCGGCGCGATATTTACAACCTGTACCCGCTGCTCGTCCATGTGCGCCTGTTTGGCGGCAGCTATGCTGGCTCGGTGGACCGCATCCTGCGCCGCTTCGGAGTCTGAAATCGTTCAAACTGCATAAACAAATTCGGCGGTTTTAACCCGCCCCCTGAACCTTAACCCGCGCCAACCCGCCGGCAGCGCTATACTGAGATAAGCGCCGCCGCGTATGAAAATAAGGAAAGCGTCCATGCTGGCAATTGTCCGCGCCTGCGCCGTCGTTGGCCTGGAAGGCTATATCGTCGAAGTCGAGACCGATTTCAACCCACGCGCCGGCGTGCCTATGTTCACCATTGTCGGCCTGCCAGACTCGGCGGTGCGCGAAAGCCGCGACCGGGTGCGCTCGGCCATTAAAAACAGCGGTCTTCAGTTCGTCAACAAAGGCTATACCGTCAACCTCTCGCCCGCCAACCTGCCTAAACATGGCCCGGCCTACGACCTGGCGATCGCTGTTGGCGTGCTGGCCGCCACCGACCAGCTTCCGCTGGCGGCGCTGGACGGCGCGCTGTTCATAGGCGAGCTGTCGCTGGACGGCAGCGTGCGCCACGTCAACGGCGTGCTGCCGATGGCGCACACGGCGCTGCTGGAAGGCTGTGAAACGATTTATGTCCCGGCGGAGGACGCGCCGGAAGCCGCGCTGGTGGCGGGCGTCAGCGTCATCCCGGTGGCGACGCTGGGCCAGCTCGTGGAACATCTCTACAATCTGCAGCCGATTGAACGCTATTCGCCGCCGCCGCTGGACGCGGACGACGCGGCGCTGCCGCTGGATAACCTGGTGGACTACGCCGACATTCGCGGCCAGGAACACGCCAAGCGCGCGCTGGAGATCGCCGCCGCCGGCAACCACAACATCATGATGCAGGGGCCGCCGGGCGCGGGCAAAACGCTGCTGGCGCGCGCCATGCCCGGCATCCTGCCGCGCCTCACGCTTGACGAAGCGCTGGAGGTCACGCGCATCTACTCAGTAGCCGATCTGCTCCAGGGCAGCAGCCCGCTGGCGCGCATCCGGCCGTTCCGCGCGCCGCACCATACAATCTCGCAGGCCGGGCTGGTCGGCGGCGGCTCTATCCCCAAGCCGGGCGAGATCAGCCTGTCGCACCGGGGGGTGCTGTTCCTTGATGAGCTGCCAGAGTTCGGCACGCGCACGCTTGAAGTCCTGCGCCAGCCGGTAGAGGATAAGATCGTGACGATCAGCCGCGCCAGCGGCACGCTCACCTTCCCGGCCAACTTCCTGCTCGTCGCCGCTATGAACCCCTGCCCACAGGGGTATCCACAATCGAAAATCGTCCGCGTATCGCTCCGGTCAACAGCAACCAACCCTCTGACACGTTCAACAGAATTTCATCAACGATCAGCTTGATGATCCGCTGTTTGAGTTCAAACGGTGGATCAATAGGCATTTGCTCCGCCTGCAATTGCTTCGATAGCGCAATTACGTCAGCTTTGCGCCGTTCTAGCTGCTCCGGGGTCATCACCTGACCGCGTAAGCGGCTTAATTCCTCTGTCATTCGTGTTCCTTCGTCCTTGAGTATCCTCCTTCGTGCTGAAAATTCATGCTCATCGAACGCTCCCGCCATGTATGCACGTAATAGTTTTTCGTCGTCGTCCAGTTTGCGCGTAAGCTCCCGCTCTAGGTATTCAATGTGCTGCAATAGCTCCCGGTTTCGTTCGCTTGTCGCGTCCTCATCAAGCGCGGTGAGTAGCACCTGCGGCTCAAAAAGCGCCTGACACACAATACCCCAGACTGCTGTGTCGAGAACTTTACAGGGAATATGGCTGTTCTGGCAGGCTTCGGAGGTAACGAGGTACTTGGGTCGGACGCCATTGTGCGGGCAACGGTAGCCTCGATATGGTTTCCAATGCGGCTTTGCGTTCGGCTTGTTTGATCGGTGCGTCGTCCCGGTGTACATCCAGCCACAGTGAGCGCACCGAACAAGTCCAGTGAGCAAATACGGGTCTTTGGCGTTCCGTCGTGCGGTTTTCTTGTTCTGGGCAAGCATCCGGTTCGCTGCCTCCCATTCCTCCGGCGTCACAATTGGAGGTACGGGAACGTGTATCCATTCCTCGCGCGGATATTCGATTTTGCACTTTACTGCACGGGTGGAGAGTCCGTCCTCTGACGGCTTTTGTACAACTGTGTGATGCCAGCGGTGGGCGTAAAAATCGCCTTTGTACACTTCGTTCACGATAATGAGACGGACGTATACGGCTTCCCAATGCTTAGATTGCTTCGGCGGCTTGACGCCTGCCATTTCGAGTTCAAGCGCAATTTTTCGCATGGGATCGCCGTTCAATAAGCGGCGGAAAATGAGGCGCACTATTGCTGCCTCATCCTCTCGGATCGCGTAGTAGCTCTCCTTCTTCGCTGCCGCTCCCTCGTTCCCGTTCG